>CAXXNI010000001.1:0-58920 GCA_963663285.2 Candidatus Limiplasma sp.
CGACGCTCTTTCCGGGGATCTTCTGGTTTGCGTGGCTGCAAATCAGCCTGCTGTGGTGTACGGCTGTACTGTGGTGCAAGACGATTCTCCAGCTTTTCATCAACCTGAAAAGGCCGGTTTGGCTGGGCGTTTGCCTGTATCTGCTCTTTTCCTTTGTATTGATTCTGCCTTATGCAGCCGGCATTACGTATACGGTTACCGCTGCCCTGATTGCCTCCGCGTCGATTTTTCAGCTTTTCACCATCGACCTGCGAAAAACAAAAGGGCTGATGCGCCGCCTGCTGCTTTCTTTGCTGCCTATTCTGGCGGGCTATCTGCTGCGGCAGCCTTCCGCGTATCCAGCTATAGCCTTTTGGGCTGTCCTGCTGGCAGTGCGCTACCTGCTTTTGGATACACCAGTGCGTGCAAAGGCGATACGCGGCATTGGCAAAGCCTGCCTGTTGGGAGTGCTGGTATTTGGTGTTATCGTTGGCATCCGCATAGCCGATACCGCCCTACAGGGACAAACCGATTATCTCCGTTGGCAAAAAGCCCGTATGCAGCTAACCGATTATGATGCAGTAGTTACGCTCACCGCCGAAGATCTTGATGCCGTGGGCTGGACAGAGAACGAACGGGCGATGTTTCAGAACTGGTACTTTCTGGAGGATAACATCACCACCGGCGCAATGGTAGCCCTGCACGCGCGGTACGCCTCCGCCTCGGACGATTCACTCGATCCTCTGCACACCGTATGGCGCGCTTTTCTCAATGTCAATACAAAGTACAGTAGCTTTTCGGTTTGGTGGAAACTTCTGACGCTGCTGACAGCCTTTACGCTGCTATCCTTACTTGTTTCCGGCAACCGGCAATGGTGGCGGTATTTCGTACCCATTAGCTGCTGCCTCCTTACGGGTTTTCTGTTTGCCTTTCTGGCTTTGCAGGGCCGCATCCCAGAGCGGGCACTGGCTTCCATCCTTGTCCCCGCACTTGTGGCATTGCTGTGTTTGGCGGTCACCGCTGCGCCCGTAAGGCTCACCAAAGGCGTACTGCTGCCGGCAGCTATCGCTATACTCACGCTGGCGGTTGCCGTTTCCGCAGCGGCGGCGTCCTTCACCCGCTATTATGCACCCGCGCAGAATCGCCTCCAAAGTATCGATGTCAATCAAACAGCGGCCTATGTAAACCAGCAGCCGGGTATCCTGTTTTTACAGGATGCTTCCGTCTCCGTTTCTAGTATGTTATGGCCCGATCCGGCTATAACCACGAACCTGCTGCCACTGACGGACTGGAATTCCCGCTCGCCAGAAAAGCGCGCCGTATATTCTGCTTTCGGCTTCGACCCCGATCATCTTTCCATTACAATCCTGCTTGCGGATAACGTGCGCCTGCTGACCCTGCTGGATACGCCCGATGAAATCCTGCTCGCCTACCTGGCTGAAAAAGCCGGTACGACGGTTTACGCGGTTCAAACCGGAAGTAAGGGCGAACTACACGCTTTCCGTTTCACCCTTCAGGCGGACATAAACGTGCAAAGCTCGAATACCGCAGGTGTAAACACCGATCGTTGTGCCATTCTCCCATCAGAACACGTGTTGATCGCCGCCGGAATACACGACCCATCCCCCATTGGAAAGGAAGATTAAGATATGCGCCGGAACCGGAATATCACCCCCTGGCTATTGGGTATCGGGGTTGCAACCGCCTTTTTTGGCGCCATCCTGCTTTTGGCTTCCTTCCAATATACCGGCAACGACGACACGCCTATTTTGCACGCTTTTATGGGATACGAGGGGGGACAGCCCGTTTCGTTCCACCTGTACATCCATACCGCGTTTGCGTGGCTGCTGTGGGGACTGGCCAAGCTGTTCCCGGGCGTGGCGTGGTTTTCCATACTGCAATTATTCCTGCTGTGGTTTTCGCAGGTCGTCATCGTAAAAAGCCTTGCGCAGCTGGCGCGCAGACGCGGCTACCCGCTGTGGGCGGGGGCGCTGGGCGGCGCGGTGTTCCTTATAGGCTTTACCCTGTTTGTCACTGCGCGCATCACCTACACTACCACCTCCGCGCTATGCGGCGCGGCTGCCGTATTGCAGCTGGCCTCGGTCGATTTTACCGCGCAGCGAAAACGCACGGTTATCGGACCGATCCTCGGCAGCGCCGCGCTGCTGCTTTGTGCTTACTGCCTGCGCCAGTTTTCGGTGCTGCCGCCCTTATGCTTCTGGCTTTTGGTGCTTGCGGTCAAACTGCTGTCGGCATTTGGCCGGGGCAAGGCCCCGTGGCGGCTGGCCCGCCCCGTATTTGCGGCTGCGCTGGCGGTACTGCTGCTGTTTGGCTTGTTTATAGGCGTGCGCGCGGTGGATATCCGCCTGAACCACGCCGGGGATTTCCTCTCATGGCAGCAGGCACGTATACGGCTTTTTGATTATACGGACTATGACACCACCACCACGCCGGAAACGCTCACGGATATAGGCTGGAGCGATAACGAATTCGCACTGGTTACCTATTGGTATTTCATGGACGACAACATCACAGCCGATGCTTTTGATACGCTGTACGCGCAGCAAATGGCGGACGACGCAGGCCTGACTCTGACAGATCGGGCAAACGCGGCGCTTGCCACCCTGACCGATTGCTTTACCGTCCATACGGCGGTACGCTACGGGCTGTGGGCGATGCTGGCGTTAGCCGCCGCCGCGCTGCTGTGGCGTTTGCGCAGCGGAGACCGTAGCCCCTGGGGCTATGCAGGCATGGCGCTGGCGGTGCTGGGCGGCGGTTTGCTGCTGGCCTATCTGGCTTGGACCGGGCGACTGCCCATGCGTGCCGCGCTGAGCGTATTGCTGCCCATGGCGGCAGCCATCTATGCCCTCGCCCTTGCGCCTGTGCCTTATCCGGAGGGCCGAACCAGCGCGGAGCCGGACCCGGCTACTGCGCCATCCGCTCCGCTCTCTGCCCAGAAAAGCACGAAAAACTCCGGCCCGGGCCCTGTGGTACTGGCCATGCTTGCCGCGGCGGCGCTGGCAGTGAGCTTATGGTTCACGGTAAGCGCCGCGTCGGCCAATGCGCCGGCAATCCGCCCGCAGACCGAGGAAGAGACAAATTACAGCGTTATGAATTTGACCGATCTGGATACCTATGCGCTGGACAATCCGGATATGCTGTTTATCTATGATCTTTCTCTGGCCTCCGATAGCCGCCTGTTCCCCGATACCTCCGGCGGCGTACCGGGCAACGTGATGTTCTGGGGCGGTTACCCCGCCCGCTCGCCCAACTGGTACCGTATGCTGGAAAGCTACGGCATTACGGAGATGGATGCATCCATATTCCTGCGCGATAACGTCGTGCTGGTCAGCACCGACGCCGAACCATGGCAGTGCATGATGGGCTATGTGGATGAATCGACGGACGAGAATGTAGACTGGATGTTCTACGACGAATACGGGTATCTGTTCTTCTTCCAACTGTTTACTTTCTAAGGCGCATTGGCAGCCCGCCGCAAACCGGCTTTGCGGCTTTCCCCCGGCCAACACCGCCTTTTCGCGCCTGCCCCGCGCAGGTATGTATAGGAGGATTATCTTACCATGCAACGTTCTGTTTTCACGCGCCTTGGCGCGTTTCTGCGCTCCTGCCTGGTCTGGGACCGGGCTTTTACTAGGTGGGTTGTTATTGTGGCGCTGCCGCTGATTCTGCAGGATTTAGTGGGCGCGTCGCTGCATATTATCGACGGGTTAATGGTATCCAGTCTGGGCGACGCAGCCTACTCCGCGGTTACGCAGGCCAACCGCTTCACCTTTGTGTACCAGCTGTTCTGCTTTGGCACCGCGTCCGGCGGCGCAATCTTTATGAGCCAGTATTGGGGCGCGCAGGATATACCGCGCATGCGCCATTCCATGGGGATTTCGCTGGTGGCGGTGCTGCTGCTTTCCGTGCCCTTTGTACTCGGGGCGCTCTTCTTTCCGCAAGTTATCATCGCCGGGTTTCTGCCGGCGGGCGAAAGCTACGATATTGCCGTGGTCTACCTGCGCACGGTTGCGCCCAGCTACGTCCTGATCGGGCTGAGCACGGTGTATTCCATGTGCATCAAGGCGGGCGAGAAAACCTATGTGCCGCTCATTGCGGGCGTGGTG
This sequence comes from Candidatus Limiplasma sp., assembly GCA_963663285.2. Classification (GTDB taxonomy): domain Bacteria; phylum Bacillota; class Clostridia; order Christensenellales; family Aristaeellaceae; genus CAXXOK01. The sequence goes on from CAXXNI010000001.1 coordinate 4,107, forward strand.
AGCATCGCCATCAACACATTTTTAAACTACGTGCTCATTTTTGGCCATTTCGGAATGCCTAGGCTGGGTGTTTTCGGCGCAGCTATTGCCACAAACATTGCCGCTGGAGTACAATTAATCGTGAATCTCGCCTTTGCCTACGGCAAGCGCCTTCCGGCAGGGGCGACGATACGGCAGATGATCAGCGGAGACCGCGGCTTCATCCGCCGGTTTACCAAGGTTGTGCTGCCCGTGATCTTCAACGAGGGGCTATGGGCGCTGGGCACCACCATGTACGGCGTATACTACGGCCGCATGGGCGACGTGGCTGTTGCGGCCACCGGCGTATGCTCCACCATCGACAGTCTGGTATGGGTATTCATCTTCGGCATGATGCACGCGACCGCCATTATCATCGGCAAAACGCTGGGGGCGGGCCGCAAGGAGGATGCGTACCTGTACGCCAAGCGGCTCATCGCGGGCGCAATGGTCGCCGGGCTTATACTGGGCGGCATTATGATTGCCATCCGTATGCCCATCCTCTCCTTCTTCAGCGGGCTTTCCGCCCCGGTGATCGAGAAGGCGAGCATCATCCTGCTGCTGGGTTCGCTTACGATGTGGTTTCGGGCCTTTAACGCCATCAACGTTGTGGGCGTACTGCGCAGCGGCGGGGATACGGTGTTCAGCCTGTGTTTGGACGTGGGCAGCATGTGGTTGATCGGCGTGCCGCTGTGCGCGGTGGCAACCTTCGTACTGCACCTGCCGGTGGAGTATGTGTACCTGTGCACCTTTGTGGAAGAGGTCGCCAAAATGGTGATCGGCGTACCGCATTTTATCGGGCGCAAATGGCTTAATAACATTACCGAAAAGAAGGGAGAACCCGTTCTTGAATACAATTGATCTGGTCATCAAGATTGGGAGCATGGCGCTGATCCAGCGCGAGGACGGCGCCATCGACTACAATATTTTTCAGCGTCTGGGGGACGATCTGCGCCCCGGCATGGCGCTGGTCACCAGCGGCGCTACCGAAATCGGGCGGCTGGATTACCTGCACCGCGCGGGGCGCGAGCTGGAGGGCGACCCCGAGCTGATTAAAACCGATTACGCCGCGCAGGGGCAGGTGGTACTGATGGATAACTACCGCAAGTTTATCCACCCCGAATACGGCGTGCGTCAACTGCTGGTGGAACATATGCACTTCAACGACCCCATCAAGCGCGAGCACATCCGCCGGATTCTGCTGCGCGCCGCCCAGCAGGACGCGATCCCCATTATCAACTACAATGATCCCGTCAGCGACGAAGAAACCCGCAAAATGGAGCTGGCCAGCCGCCGCAAAAACGGCGTGCATGTGGTGGAATGCGTGGATAACGACGAGACCGCCGCGGTCATTAGCTCGCTGGTGGGAGCTAAAACGCTGGTGCTGCTTACCGGCACCGAAGGCATTTACCTCAAGCGCGACGATCCCTCCACCTTGGTACGGGACGTGATTTGCGACGATATGGATACCCTGCGCGAGCGCGTTGCCGAGTTGATGACCCATTGCAATGGCGCCAGCCGTACCGGCGCGGGCGGTGCGAAAGCCAAGCTGGCCTATGCGCTGCGCGCCGCCGAGCATGGCAGCCACGTCATCATCGGCCATGCGCGCCACCACGTATCCGCGCTGCTGGACGGCAGCGTTCCCTGCACACACATCGGCGTGCGGCAGGCCTGACCCCCCTTTACCCAACAAGCTAAGGAGGCGTATGTAAATGACGACATGGATTGTGGCGGTTGCTTTCCTGCTATTATTAGGACTGTTGGCTTTGATCTATTATATGATGGAGCTTGGCCCCAAAAGCCCGAAAAAGCTGCTTTCTACTCCCCGCAAGGAATTCCGTATGCCGGATACGCACTTTTACAACTCGCCGGAAGCCTTCTACGATGTGCTGAAAAACGCCGGAGAAGTCGGCCGCCCGCTGATGCGCCGCTACTGGCTGCTCGATTTCGGGCTGATCGCCAGCTTCTGGTGCGTGATGATCGCCATCAGCCTGAACATCGCGGGGCAAGGTAACACCTCGTTTACGATGATGGTTATCCTCACCACCGCACGCGCCGTATTCGATATTGCCGAAGATTTGCTGTTCCTTACGCTGCTGAAGGCCTACCCCGCGCAAAAGCAGGCGATGGCCTCGACCGCGGGCATCATGACAGCGCTGAAAAGCCTGTGCCTGTACTCGTGGGTGGCGGTGTTGTTCATCAAGCTCTTCAGCTCCGCGTTCGGGTTTAACCTGTAAGCGAGTACGCCTTTCCATTTGCATCGATTTTTTCCCAGTAAGCTGAACCGCCTGCCGCACTTCTGCGGCAGGCGGTTTTCCTATTCTATTCCGGTTTTCCAAGCGGTTCACCGCCGCGTATGCTGCAAGGGCTATTCTCCCCCGCTGCTCTTCAGCTCCGCTTCCACGCCGCAAAGCCGCTGTTCTTCCGCCGCCTTTGCCGCCTCAAACCGCTGCCCGGCCAGTTGCAGGGCGGCGTGGGTTTGCTGCGGCACGGCAGGCGGCGCAGCACCGGGTTCATCCTGCGCGGCTTTTTCGCGGTGCGCGGTTTTCATCGCCATCTTGCTCAGGCGCTTCACATAGCGTTCTTCCTCGCTGTATACACAGCCGCAGTATTTCTGTATATAGAGCCCCAGTTCGCGTGCCTCCTGCTGCCCTTGCCGGTACAACGGGCGAAAATCGCGGTATAAAAAGGTTACGCCGTATTCCGCCGCAGCATCCTCGGCGGCGGCGCGCATCAGCGTGTGCTTTTGATAAGGGCTGATGAACAGCGTACTGGTAAAATGGGTAAAGCCATGCTCCGCGGCATAGCGCGCAGTCTGCCGCATCCGCGCGGCATAGCAAACCAAACACCGCGCACCCACATGCTCCCCTACCGCGCGGGTAAACGGTCTAAGGCCGTATTCATCGTCCATTTCCAGCGCCATCCCGATGGATTCGGCATACTCCACAAGCGTATTGCGGCGCTGCCGGTACTCGGTAAACGGGTGGATATTCGGGTTGTACCAGTAACCCGTCGGCTCGATTCCCTCGGCGCGCAGGCTTTGCACGCAGGCCACCGAGCAGGGTGCACAGCAAATGTGCAACAGTAGTTTCATGGCGTTTCGCCTCCGTGGATATTGTAACACATTCGCACGTCCCGGTATAGCGTTTGGCGGTTCCCAAGCACAGGCGGCTGTGCTATACTATGCCTGTATAGTAAGGAGATGCAACGGATGAGAAAGCAAACCCGATCGATTCTTTGCCTGCTTTTGGCCCTGTTATTCGTACTGCCGGGCGCTGCCGCACTGGCGGATGAGGAAACCTCCGCCCTTTTTGATCAGGCGGCTGCCGCGCTGCTAAGTCCCAAGGCGGAAGCCCTGTCCACCGGCACCTATGCCATGCGCCCCGGCGAAACCGCCTACGTGCCCAGCGTCGCCCCGGAGATTACCCCCTATGACGAGCTGGACGCGCTGGAAATGCCCGCCGTAAACGGTACGTTCGAAACCTCCGACCCCGGCGTCGTCACCGTAGACAGTACGGGGCTGATGACCGCCGCAGCCGCAGGCGAATGCACCGTTACCTACCACAGCGCGCAGGGCGACGTTACCTTTGCGCTTACGGTGGATGAAAGCGTGCTGCCAGAGAGCATCAAGGCACTGGTGTATGTAGCCAAAAATGAATTTTACACCACCAAGCGTGCACGCCTGCCCAAATATAACAAATACGCCAAATGGTACTACGGCAAAAAGAAAGAAGTCGGCTGGTGCTCGGTTTTCACCATCTGGTGCGCCAACGCCAGCGGCAACGTGCTCGTGAACGAAGAGGACGTGGAGACCGTAGAAGACGGCGCAACCGTGTTTTTCCGCGAAGGGCAGGTAGGCAACCAGTACGACGGGTTTTTTAAGCTGGATCGCTTTACCGGCGTGCCGAAGCCCGGTTATCTGGTCATCTACGGCGATTTAAGCAACAGCTACCGCACCACCCACATCGGCATCGTAGTGGATGTAACAGACCGGGGCGATGGCATCTACGCCGTTACCACGGTGGAAGGCAACATGAGCAATTCCGTAAAAAGCTATTGCTATCTGTACGACAGCAACAGTTATAATAACACCGTCGGCGTGGAAAAAGGCCGCAAGCTGCAAAGCAATATGAGCACCCTGCCCGCGGATGAGCAGACCGATCCGCTTTTACAGTATACCCTGCATACCGATCACTGGTGTGTATTCGGCTTTGGCGCAAGCTGGCAATAAATTGCCTTTTCGGGGCAAATCTGCCGTTTGAAAGCCGCCTTTCCGTGGTATACTATGAAGGATGGAAACCCAACACCCAAGTGATACGCCTGCTGCTTTTCAGAAAGCAAAAGGGTGATACACATTGTTTACTGTAACGATTGTGAAGGAGGAACTCAGCATGAAAGAGCTCAAAGGCACCAAGACCGAGGCGAACCTGCAGGCCGCATTCGCGGGCGAAAGCATGGCGCGCAACAAGTACAGCTATTATGCCTCCAAAGCCCGCAAGGACGGCTATGTGCAAATTGCCAACCTGTTTGAGGAAACCGCCAATAACGAAAAAGAGCACGCCAAAATCTGGTTTAAGCTGCTGCATGGCGGCGAAGTCGCCGGCACCGAAGAAAACCTGGTGGACGCTGCCGAGGGCGAGAACTACGAGTGGACCGATATGTACGTCCGCATGGCGCAGGAAGCCAAAGCCGAAGGCTTTGACCAGATTTCCGCGCTGTTCTCCCGCGTAGCCGCTATCGAAAAGACGCACGAGGAGCGCTACCGCAAGCTGCTCAGCAATATTAAGGATGGTCTGGTGTTCAGCCGCGATGGCGACAAGGTATGGATTTGCTCCAACTGCGGCCACCTCGTCATCGGCAAGAACGCGCCGGAGCTTTGCCCCGTTTGCAAGCATCCCAAGGCGTTCTTTGAGATCAAAGCCGACAACTATTGACAAATCCGCGGTTACTGCCGCACAATGAAGGGGATCGCCCACATGCTGTGGAGCATCCCCTTTTTTATTATCCATTTTTATGTCCGGCTGCCCTGCATGTTGCCGGTATTTTGCCAAAGGAGGCGCTTTTATGCGCGTAGCCCATATTAACGTCACCGCCGGGTTAAGCACCGGCCGTATCGCTGCGGGCATTTGCCGGGTCACAGAGGAATTGGGGCATAAGGCGCTGCTTTGTTACTCGCGCGGCAATCCCCCGGAAAAAACGCCCTATTACCACATCGGCAATATGGCGGATGTATGGCTGCACGTAGGCGCTGCCCGCCTTACGGACCGGGCGGGTTTTTTCAGCCGCCGCGCCACACGTAAGCTGGTGAAGCAGCTTACGCTGTATAAGCCAGACGTGATTCACCTGCACAACCTGCACGGCTATTATCTGGATATCCGCACCCTGTTTGCCTATCTGGCCAAGGCCGGCGTGCCCGTGGTGTGGACCCTGCACGATTGCTGGGCGTACACCGGCCACTGCGCCTATTACACCATGGCGGACTGCCGCAAATGGCGCAGCGGCTGCGGCAAATGCCCGCAGCTTAGCGCTTATCCCAAAAGCCTGCATGCCGATCAAACCCGCCGCAACTGGCTGGAAAAGCGCGCGGCATTTTGCTCTGTTGCGGATTTAACGCTGGTCACCCCGTCCCTCTGGCTGGGGGAGGAAGCGGCGCGCTCCTTTTTAGGCAAGTACCCCATTCACGTCATCCCCAGCGGGATCGATCTTACGCAGTTCCGCCCCTGCGACGAGCCGGATTTACTGCGCGACGTGATCACCCGCTACGATCTGGCGGATCTGGGCGACCGCCGTATGCTGCTGAGCGTCGCCAGCACCTGGGAGCCGCGCAAAGGGCTGGATGATTTAATCGCCCTCTCCTACATCCTGCGAAAGGATATGATGCTCGTCGTTCTCGGTCTGAGCGACAGCCAAATTGCACAGCTGCCAGACTCCATGCTGGGTATTCCCCGCACCCAGAGCCTGCGGCATCTGCGCGCGCTGTATACCGCCGCCGATTTGTGCCTGAGCCTGAGCCACGAGGAAACGCAGGGCATGACGCTGCTGGAGGCGCTCGCCTGCGGCACACAGGTGCTGTGCTACGGCGCTACCGCCCTGCCCGAAACCGTCACCCCTGCCGTAGGCGAGGTGGTGCCGGAGGGAGATTTGCAGGCCGTCGCCGACGCCTGCGCCCGTCTGTGCGATACACCCAAAGCGCCCGAAGCCTGCCGCGCCCGCGCCATGGAATACGAGCAGCGCGCGCAGTTTGCGCAGTATGCCGGGCTGTACGAAGCGCTGGTATACGGCGAGCCTGCCCCCGATGCCGCCCCAGACGATATAGCATAATTACTCCGGCTTTCGCCGGATTTGCCGCCCGCCGCAGCAGCGGGGAAAGGAGATACCGCCATGCGCAATACACAGCCGACCCCCGAAGCGTTTTATACCGAGCTGCACCGCCGGTTTGCCCGGCTGGTGGCCGATCGCGGCCTGTCCGGCGAGCCGGTTGCCCTGCATGCCCGGTCCCTGACCCCGCAGGAAGCCATTGGCGAAACCAAACGCAAGGATTATCCCATTCTGACCGGCAAAGAAGTGCTTTTACAGGCCGAATACCGCGGCGCGCTGGGGCAGGCGTTTACCGACGCCCCCGCCGATTTTACCGGCACGCTAAACGAAGTGCTGCAAATGGATATTACCGGCGATGCGCACGCCCGCGGGCTTTTCATTGCCACGCTTAACGCCGTTATGCGTTCCCTCGGGCTTGCCACGGGTACCGTACACTGCAAAAACGACGATATGGAGCCATGCGCGCAGCAGTTTGTTGCAGCCCTGCGCGCACAGTACGGCACACCCAAGATCACGCTGATCGGTTACCAGCCCGCGCTGCTTTCCCACCTGGCTGACAACCGCTTTCCCCTGCGCGTGCTGGATTTGAATCCGGACACCGTAGGGACACAAAAACACGGCGTACCCATCGGGCACGGCGTGCGCGATTTGGATAGCGCCATTGCGTGGGCGGATGTTGTGCTGTGCACCGGCAGTACGCTGTGCAACGGCACCATTGTGAATTTTATCGGTCTCGCTAAAGACGTCCTTTTTTTCGGTACGACGCTGGCAGGCGCCGCAGAGCTGATGGGGCTGAAACGAATGTGCTTTTGCGGGCGCTAAAGCGTCTGCTTGCCAAATGCCTCTAAAAATGTATCCGCGAACAGTTTGGCCGGCACGGGCTTGCCCAGATAGAACCCTTGTATCTGGTCGCAGCCCAGCGAAAGCAGCAGGTCGAACTGTTCTTTGGTTTCCACGCCCCTCGGCGATGGTCTGCAGCCCCAGCGACTGCGCCAGCAGAATAATGGACCCTACGATTTTACGGTTGGATTCGTCCACGGTGATTTTATCAATCAGCGGCTTGGCAATTTTCAAACGGTCAAACGAGAGGATGTTCAAATACCCCAGCGACGAGTACCCCGTGCCGAAATCGTCAATGGAAATGGCCATGCCTTCGCCCTTGAAGTACTGGTTCAGCTTGGCTGCGCTGTCCTCATTATCCAGCGTGATGCTTTCGGTAATTTCAATATCCAGCCAGCTGAACTGCGCGTCGCAGCGCAGCACGGTTTCCGCCAGATGGCTGAGCAAACTCACCTGATCCAGCTGTTTGGGCGAAATGTTAATGCCCATGCGCAGGTCCTTGCCGTAAGCATGGTTCCACGCGGCAATCTGGCGCACCGCGTTATCGATCACCCAGTTGCCAATGGGGATGATCAGGTTTTCATCCTCCGCCACCGGGATAAACTCGTCCGGCCCGACCAGCCCCATCTCCGGGCTGTTCCACCGCAGCAGCGCCTCCATGCCGATCAGCTTACGGTCCGCCATACGGAACTGCGGTTGGAAGTACAGCTCCAGTTCGTCATCCAGATTGCAGTTTTTCAGATAGCTGCCGATGCGGTACTTTCGCTTCACCGTCGTATCAATATCTATATACAGGGAAATATGCGTTTCACGCCCCGTATCCTTGGTAAAGCGCATGGCGACGTCCGCGTGTTTCATCAGGATAACCGGGTCGGCGGAACACAGCGGGTACCGGGCTACCCCCATGCCTACCGTAATGTGGAAAGTATAATCCCCGATGATCAGCGGCATTTCGCACACGTCGAGTATCCGCTGCGCCACCGCCATAAACTCGTGGTTATGGAACATGCCTTTCATGGCAAAGGCGAACTCGTCTCCGCCCAGCCGCGAAAGCACCCCCACGCTTCCCATCGCGGTTTTTACGCGGTCAGCCAGCAGCACCAAAATCTGGTCGCCGATGTCATGGCCGTAGGTGTTGTTCAGCCCGTTTAAGTTATCCACATTCCACAGAATCAGCAGCACTTCTTCCTCGCCTGAAACGTCCATGATCTGCTCATTCAGTTTTTCCAGAAAATACTTGCGGTTATACAGTCCGGTAAGCGCATCGTGATTGTTAATGTATTTCAGCTCTTCGTTTTTCCGCAGCAGCTCTTCATTTTTCAATTCCCAGGTCATGGGTGCGGTCAAACACCTGTTTTTCCAGCGTCTGGTTCATTTCCACTTCCCGGCCGAGCAGCTCGCGGTTGGTTACCGATTTCAGAATGTAGTTGCTGGCAAACACATGCAGCACCGCCAGCCCCACATAAAACGCGATGTCCTGCAAGGCGATATACGCCCCCCGGAACAAGAAAATGAGCACCGGCCCGGCCAGCAGAATTACCCCTTTATGCCGGTTGCCGATGTTGGAGTTGCTGTTCTGGTCATCCTGAAACGAATGCGGATGCTGCTTGTAGTACAGTTGAGTCGCAACCGCCATCCCCAGCAGCGAAAGCAGGTACGTCGCGTCCAGATATGAGTTGGGTATATACTGCCGCAGCGCAAACTGGTAGTAATACACCAGATCGGTCAGCGAAAACAGGTAGATCATCCCGGTCAGCAGCCCAAAGAAAGTCGGTATTTTCCCCTTGCGGACGGAAAGGTACCATATCCCGATAAGGATGAGTACAAAAACGTCCATCCAAATGCAGATTGTACTGGTGATATCGTCGCTCAGCAGCACCCGCACCGCTTCCCCGTTCATATCGAACATGACCACCCAAAGCAGCCACAGCAGCGCCGCCGAAAAACACACGGCATCCAGTAAAAACTGCACCACGTCCCACTTACGCAGCCGGAAAATGGCGTACAGCACCACAGCAGCGCATAAAAACACATTGGTGCCCGTATAGAGCAAAGCGATCAGCGTGCTCTCCCCGGGTACTTTTTGCAGCAGATTATCGTAGATAAACCACGTCAAGTCCGCAACGCCCCAACATAGCATTCCCATCCCGATCAGGATATAGTTTGTCCGGTACATCCGGTTATCGGTCGTAAAGACCGTATGGAACACGATGCCGATAGCCAGCAGATCCCCGGCTGTCGCCAATATATCAGACCACAGCTGTGCCTGCATCATCACAGACACCAAATAAAGGGCAAACACCGATACAGTGATCGCGATGGTTTTTCTCATGGCAGCGGTCACGTAATCGCCCCTTTCCCCTTTATTCCCCTCTATGGCCGGTGGTTCTCTTTTCCCTGTGGCGTATGCTAAGACTGTGTGGAATCGTGCGGTGAAGCCGTGGTATACTCCCGGCGTAAACTGCGCTTCGAAACCACAATTGATGCGATGTATGTTTTATACGTTTGCTGTATCCTGCAATCCACTTCGCCGCGGCGGCAATACCTTGTCCGGCGCTGATGCCGAAAATGCGTTTAACGCTGCCAACGCGCTTTGAAATGGAATATTTTTCTTTATCCCAAGGCTCCTGCGGAGCCCAGCATTATTATACATGCCAACGCATGCGAAAAGCAAGACAGACGTTGTATTTGGGTGATCCTATTTTGAAAAGCACGAATAATATACAGAAAATGAATATATTTTCATTCATCATGTGCATGCTTTACCGTGGTTTCTCCGGCACCAAAAAAACCGCCGGCGGCTTCGCGCAAGCAGGCGCGGCAGCCGGGCGGTTCGCTGCGAGGGGATACGGTCAGGATAACCGGGTTTTAAAATCCTCATATCCGAAGGTTTTCACCGTTTGCATGTGTCCGTTTTCCTCCCGCAGTACAATGGCGGGAAGCGGCATCCCATTAAAGGTGTTGTTCTTCACCATGGTGTAAATCGCCATGTCCTCAAACACCAGCACATCACCGGGCGTAAGCTCCGCATCAAACGCATAATCGCCGATCACGTCGCCCGCAAGGCACGTAGGGCCGGTCAGGCGGTACGTATACGGCTTTTCGCCGGGCTGGGCACTGCCATGCAGGGGCGGGCGGTAAGGCATTTCCAATACATCGGGCATGTGGCAGGCGGCGGAAGCGTCCAACACCGCAATTTTCATGCCGTTATCCACAATGTCGATTACTTTGGCGGTTAAGAATCCGGCATTCAGCGCCACGGCTTCCCCCGGTTCCAAGTATACTTGCACACCGTATTTTTCGCGGAAGCGCACAATGCAATCCACCAGCGCGTCCACATCGTATCCCGGCTTGGTAATGTGGTGCCCGCCGCCGAAGTTGACCCACTGCATGCGCGGTAAAAATGCGCCGAACTTCTCTTCCACCGCCGCAACGGTCTTCAGCAGCGCATCGCTCCCCTGTTCGCACAGGGTGTGAAAATGCAGCCCGTCGATACCGTCAAGCAGCTCCGGCCGGAAGTTTGCGCGCGTTACACCCAAGCGGGAGAACGGCGCGCACGGGTCGTACATGCCGTGTTCCTGCGTGGAGCATTCGGGGTTGATGCGCATACCAAAGTGCTTGCCGCTGGCGATAGCCCGCTGTTGAAACAGCTCCCACTGGGTAAAGGAGTTAAACACAAGGTGGTCGCAAAGCGAAACCAGCTCGTCAAAATCCGCATCGGTATAGGCGGGGGAAAACACATGCGTTTCCCCGCCCATCTCCGTTCGGCCAAGTTTTGCCTCGTACAGCCCACTGGCTGCCGAACCGGCAAGGTACTGCCCAATCAGCGGATACACCGCGTACATGGAAAACGCCTTTTGCGCCAGCAGGATTTTGCAGCCGCTTCTCTGCGCCACATCCCGCAGGATGCGCAGATTCGCGCGCAGTAATCCCTCGTCCACTACATAGCTGGGTGTGGGCGCGCTGACCAAGCTGTTGAGCAGGGCAGTGTCCATCAGTCTACCAGTGTGGGGGCAAAATCCTCCTGCCACGGCAGGCCCCACTTGTTCAGCGCATCCATGAACGGATCGGGATCAAACTCCTCCATGTTCCACACGCCGGGTTTGTTCCACGTGCCGTTCATCACCAGCATCGCGCCGATCATCGCGGGCACGCCCGTCGTGTAGCTGATGGCCTGGCTGCCCACCTCGCGGTAGCACTCCTGATGGTCGCAAATATTGTAGAGGTAGTAGGTCTTGGGCTTGCCGTCCTTCACACCCTGAAAAATGCAGCCGATGTTGGTTTTGCCCTTGGTGCGGGGGCCAAGGGATGCCGGGTCAGGCAAAACCGCCTTGAGAAATTGCAGGGGGATGATCTTCTTGCCTTCAAAATCGATCGGCTCAATGGAGGTCATGCCCACATTCTCCAGACACTTCAGGTGCGTAAGGTAGCTCTGCCCGAATGTCATAAAGAAGCGGATACGCTTAATGCCCTTCAGGTTTTGGCCGAGGCTTTCCAGCTCCTCGTGGTGCAAAAGGTACATATCCTTCTGTCCGATGCCCTTGAAATTATACTCGCGCTTGATTTCCATAGGCTCGGTTTCCACCCAGTGCCCATCCTCCCAGTAGCTGCCCTTGGCGGTCACTTCGCGGATGTTGATTTCGGGGTTGAAGTTGGTGGCAAACGGATAGCCATGGTCGCCGCCGTTGGCATCCAGAATGTCCAGGTAATGAATCTCGTCAAACTGGTGCTTTTGCGCATAGGCGGAAAACACGCCTGTTACACCTGGGTCAAACCCGCTGCCCAGCAGCGCGCAAATGCCCGCTTCCTTGAACTTTTCGCGGTACGCCCACTGCCAGCTGTATTCAAACTTGGCGGTTTCGGGCGGCTCGTAGTTGGCGGTATCCACATAGTGGGTTTTGGTGGCAAGGCACGCGTCCATAATGGTCAAATCCTGATACGGCAGCGCGAGGTTCAGCACCACATCGGGCTTAAAATCGTTGATCAGCGCGACCAGCTCGTCCACGTTATCGGCATTCACTTGCGCGGTGTGGATGATGGTCTTGCCGCCGGAGAGCTTCTCCTTCAGCGCGTCGCACTTGCTCTTGGTGCGGCTGGCAATCATAATCTCTTCAAAAACATCGCTGTTCTGGCAGCATTTGTGGATGGCGACCGAGGCTACGCCGCCGCAGCCGATAATTAAACATTTTCCCATCATGGTTACGCTCCTTTCAGTTGCAAGAGGATTTCACGGACGATTTTACAGGCAACGGCGGTCGAAGCGCCGCTTGGGTCGTAGTGGGGGGAAAGTTCCACTGCGTCGCAGCCGATCACATTGACCTGATGCAGTTTGAGCATCGCGGCCAGCAGCTCCGCAAAGGTTGCGCCGCCCGGCTCCGGCGTGCCCGTGCCGGGAAACACCGAGGGGTCCAGCACATCCAAATCCAGTGTCAGGTACACGGGCGTATCGCCAAGGCTGCGCAGGGTTTCGCCCCAGCAGGCAAGCGAGAAACGGTGCAAATCGGTATGATTGTCGCCAAAGGCAAACTCCGTACGCTCGCCGCTGCGGATGCCGAACTGGTGAATACGCTGGTCGCCCGTTAGCTCCCACGCCCTGCGGATGACACACGCGTGGGAAAGCGGTTCGCCCAGATAGTCCTCCCTCAGGTCGGTATGCGCATCCAAATGCAGAATATGCAAGTCGGGGTAACGCTTTACCGCCGCCCGCAGCGCGCCGAGGGTAACCAGATGCTCGCCGCCCAGCATAAAGGGGCGCTTGCCCGCCGCGTAGATGGCTTCGGTCTGCGCCTCTACCATCGCCAGCATCTTCCCAGCACTGCCGAAAGGCACTTCCAGATCACCCACATCGCATACGCTCATTTCCGTGAGGTCGCGGTCGCAATAGGGCGAGTAGGTCTCGATACCGAAGGATTCGCCGCGGATGGCGGATGGGCCGAAGCGTGTGCCGGGCCGAAACGACGTGGTGCCGTCAAACGGCACGCCGAAGAGCACGATGTCCGCATCGTCAAAATCCGCGTCGCAGCCCAGAAAGGTGAGTACGTTGCTATTCATCCTTCATCAAATCCTCCTGTACGTAGTTGGGCAGGTAAAACGAGCCCATGTGCAGGTTAGTATTGTAGTAACGGGTTTGTATGCCCTGCGCGTTCCACCACTCCGCCTGAATGTCCTTCACCGGGTGCAGCCCCAGCGAGGAAAACCCGAACAGCCAGTGCCCCGACGGATACGTGGGGATGTGCGCCTGATAGAGCTTACTGACGGGGAACACGCTTAAAATACGCTTGTGCGAAGCGCGCATGGCCTTGGCGTCCTCCGCGTAAAAGGGGCTTTCATGCTGGTTGACCAGTATGCCGTTTTCCGTAAGCGCACTTTGGCAGCCGCCGTAAAACTCCTTGGTAAACAGCACTTCGCCCGGGCCGGAAGGGTCGGTGGAATCCACAATAATCAAATCGTACTTTTCTTTGGTGTGGCGGATGTATTTCAGCCCGTCCACAAAGTTCAAATGCACGCGGGGATCGCTAAACCCACAGGCGGTTTGGGGCAGGTACTCCTTGCACACCTCCACCACGCGCCGGTCGATCTCCGCAATTTCAATACTTTCAATGTGCTTGTATTTGCAAAGCTCCCGCGCCGCGCCGCCATCGCCCGCGCCGATCACCAGCACCTTGCGGATAGCGGGGTTCACCGCCATGGGCACGTGCGTGATCATCTCATGGTAAATAAATTCGTCCCGCTCGGTCAGCATCAAAACGCCGTCCAGCGTGAGGATGCGCCCGAACTCCGGCGAATCGTACACGGCGATGCGCTGGTAATCGCTCTCCTCCTGATGCAGCTGGCTGCTGACGCGGATGGAAAAACGTACGTCCGGGGTATGGTACTCGCTAAACCACAAATCATCCATGCGGCTGCACCTCCGTAACCAGATTGAGTCGGCTTACATCCATGCTTTCCGGGCCGGTCAGCGTGCAGCCCTTTTCCCGCGCATAGCGGATGTACTGCACAATCTGCTCCGTTACCCGCTCGCCCGGCGCGAGAATGGGGATGCCCGGCGGGTAGCTCATCACAAACTCGCCGCACACGCCGCCCGCGCACTTTTCCAGCGGGGTACTCTCCTTGGCGGCGTAAAAAGCGGTCTGCGGGGAGTACACCACCTCGGGGCTGATGTACTCGCTTTCCCACAAGCCCTTGCGTTCCTTTTTATACAGCCTGCGAATATCCGAAAGCGCGCTGATGAGCCGCTCGATATGCTTGGTTTTATCCCCTACGGAGATGTAGGCCAGAATATTGCCCAAATCGCCGAATTCCACCTGAATGTCGTATTTATCGCGCAGCAAATCGTACACCTCAATGCCCGCAAGCCCCACATCCAGCGTGTTTACGGACAGCTTGGTTTCGTCGAAGGCGAAAATGCTGTCGCCGTTGACCAGCTCGCCCGCAAAGGCGTAATAATCGCCCAGCTCGTTAATCTCCTCGCGGGCGTAGCGGGCAAAGCGCGTAACCTTGGCAAAAATCTCCGGCCCGTGCAGCGCAAGGTTTCGGCGGGAAATATCCAGACTGGACAGCAGCAGGTAGCTGGCGCTGGTGGTTTGCGTCAGGTTGATGATCTGGCGCACATAATCGGCGTTTACGTTTGCGCCGCACAAAAGGATGGAGCTTTGCGTCAGCGACCCGCCGGACTTGTGCAGGCTGACCGCAGCCATGTCCGCGCCCGCCGCCATGGCGGCTACCGGCATGTTTTCGCCAAAGTAAAAGTGCGTGCCGTGCGCCTCATCCGCCAGCACACGCATGCCGTGGCTGTGTGCCAGCGCCGCAATGCGCTTGATATCCGAACAGATGCCGTAGTACGTGGGGTTGTTGACCAGTATGGCCTTCGCGTCCGGCGTGCCGGTAATGGCGCGCTCCACCGAGGCATAGCTCATGCCCAGGGCAATGCCCAGCCGCTTATCGGTTTCGGGGTTTACATATACGGGAATCGCGCCGCACAGCACCATGGCGTTAATCACGCTCTGGTGTACGTTGCGGGGCAGGATAATTTTATCGCCGCTTTTCAGGGTGGAAAGCATCATGGCCTGCACAGCCGAGGTGGTGCCCCCGACCATAAAAAACGCGTGCGCCGCACCGAAAGCATCCGCCGCCAGCGCCTCCGCCTCTTTGATGACGCTTACGGGGTGGCACAGGTTATCCAGCGGCTTCATGGAGTTGACGTCCACGCTTAAACACCGTTCGCCCAGAAAATCTGTAAGCGGCTTGTTGCCCTTGCCATGCTTATGGCCGGGCACGTCAAAGGGTACGATGCGCTCATCGCGCATGGCCTCCAGCGCGTCAAACAGCGGCGCCCGCGTTTGATCCATCAATGCATATCCTCCTGAAAGATATTCGAGCCGCTGAAAATTTCCAGCATTTCGCGGCGCAGGGCGTTTGTAATGTTAAGCCGCACCTGCGGCTTTAACTCGTACACATCGGTGTTGAACAAGTAATTTTGCAGGTCGATATCCTTAATGAGCATTTTGGTGTGGAACAGGTTGGCCTGATACACGTTAATATCCACCGCATCATAACGCTGCAGGGTTTTCTGGTCGATATAATCCTGTATGGAGGTAATGCGGTGGTCCATAAACAGCTTTTTCCCGCTTACGTCGCGGGTGAAGCCGCGCACGCGGTAATCCAGCGTGATAATGTCCGAATCAAAGCTGCCCAGCAGAAAATCCAACGTGGAAAGCGGGGTAATCTCCCCGCAAGTTGCCACGTCGATATCCACACGGAAGGTGGCGATGGAGGTTTCCGGGTGATACTCCGGGTAGGTATGCACGGTCACATGGCTCTTGTCCAAATGGCCGATCACCGTTTCGCCCGCGCGTTTGCCAATCATGCTTTCTTCGGCAATCAGGCAGGTCACGCTGGCGCCCTGCGGCTCGTAATCCTGCCGGGAAATGTTCAGCACCGTAGCGCCGATCATGCCGGTAAGCTTTTCCAAAATGGCAGTAAGGCGCTCGGAATTATACTGCTCGTTGATGTAATGGATATAATCCTGCTGCGCCCGGGCCGTTTTGGCATAGCAAATATCGTAGATATTAAAACTCAGGGATTTTGTTAAATTGTTGAATCCGTACAGCGTCAATTTTTCTCCCATGGGTCAACCCTCCGCGTCCCAATGCTGCGCTCCGGCGCCCGAGGCGGGCGCGGCGAAACCGCAAAAAATAAAAAGATGTGCCTTGTAGCAAAGGCACATCTTGTAAAAGGCTTTTCGGCTTGCTCCTGCGCGGCAGCCACCGGCAGGCTTACGGTTTTACGCAACCCGCTGCCCGCACCCATGGACCATCCAGAGTCTATACAGTAAGAACTTACTTTTACTACTCTTTTTGACCGTTTTACAAGCGTGTACCCAAGTACACTTGGTTATGAAGTAACCAACTGGCTATTCAGTAGCCAACTCATAAAAGTTGCGCCAAAGCGCAATCAAACGTGCGGCCAAACGCCACACTCGGCAGTTGACCCGGCTGTCCGTAAGGCCGTAGTTTCCCGGTGGGAAACGGGTCAGTAAGTTCTTGCCGCCAAAGCGACACGAAACACTTGTATCATAATATAGGCGGGGGAAATTGTCAACCGCCGCGCAGGGGCGGCGTATAAAATATTCGTAAACTTACGGTAATGTACCCGCCTGCGGCGGTAAAACAGCGGAATATACCGCTTTCCGCCCGAATTGTGCGCATTTTTTCACGTTTGCGCCATGTAGCCCCTTTTGCACAGGGTATATAATGAACAGGTAGGCTGTAAAATACAGTGCATGGTAAGCGATGATGAAACGGCTATAAAGCTGCTTAAGTGGAGTGCTGCGGATTCAGGTGAAAAAAGCCGCAGGAATAGTGGCGCTATTGCAAGGTTTTTAAGCCAAGGATGCGGTGCTCCGCAAAAGCGGACGCAAAGAGCGTTGATTCAGCGCTTACCTTAGGAAGGTGGCAATATGCTCGATCTTTTAGAAGCCCTGATGATTATCTGCTTTGGTCTTTCCTGGCCCATATCCATCTACCGCTCGTATACCTCCCGTACCGCCAAGGGGAAGAGCCTCTTTTTTGAAGTATTCCTGTGGATCGGTTACATCTTCGGCATTGCGCGCAAGTTTCTGCAATACTTCAGCGCAGCGGACGGCAGCCTGAACTTTCTGTTTTATATGGGCTGGTTTTTCTATATGCTCAACCTGGTGGAGATCAGCATCGATATGGGGCTGTATTTCCGCAATGTAAAGCTGGATCGCCTGCGCGATACGGCCGAAACCGTGCTCGTCGTGGAGGAAACCATCGAAAATTGACCCTTTTTCTCCCCGTGCCGCAACGCACATTCCCTCCCTCGGTTTACCCTTTCTATAAAATAGCGTAACATCAAACAAACCCCCGGAACAGGCGGCATTATACTGCCCGTTCCGGGGGTGTTCTTTATTTTATTGACTCCATCAGGCCTGATCCGCCGGGGCGGCTGCCGCGCGTTTTTCTTCCTCGCGGCGCTTTTTCAACCACACCATCAGTACGGCCACGTCCGCCGGGTTCACCCCGGGGATGCGCCCCGCCTGGCTCAAGCTGCGGGGGTTGCGCGCCATCAGCTTTTGCTTGGCCTCAATGCGCAGGCTGGAAATCTCCGCATAGTCCGTATCCTCGGGAATCAGCCATGTTTCCATCTCCCGTGCACGGGCAATTTGCTGGCGCTCCTTTTCCAGATAGCCTTCGTATTTCACATCCAGCTCCGCCTGCACCTTCGCATCCTGCGGCGCACCGCCCAGCTGCGGTAAAATCTCGGTCAGCGAATCCAAGTCAATTCTGGGGCGGCGCAGCAGCTCCGCCGCGCTATAACTGATGTCGCTCGGTGTTTCGCCATGCTTTGCCAGCCACGCGTTGCGCTCCTCCGTGGCTTTCACACGCAGCGTTTGCAGCTGCTGTTCCAATGCTTTGGTTGCCTGCTGCTTATTCTCCGTCAGGCGCAGGCGCGTTTCACTTGCCAGCCCGCATTGGTAGCCCAGCTCTGTCAGCCGCAGGTCGGCATTATCCTGCCGCAGCAGCAGTCGATGCTCGGCGCGCCCGGTCATCATGCGGTAGGGCTCGTCCACGCCCTTCACCACCAGATCGTCCACCATCACACCGATGTAGGCCATGTCGCGGGTGAGGATCAGCGGGTCGCGCCCCAGCAGCTTGCACGCGGCGTTGATGCCCGCTAAAAGCCCCTGCGCGGCGGCTTCTTCGTAACCGCTGGTGCCGTTGACCTGCCCGGCGAAGTACAGCCCGCCCACACGGCGGCTTTCCAGCGTCAGGCGCAGTTCGGTCGGGTCGATGCAGTCGTACTCGATGGCGTAGGCAAGGCGCGTCAGCATCACGCGGTGCAGCCCCGGCAGCGTGCGGTACATCGGCCATTGCACGCGCTCCGGCAAGCTGGAGCTAAGCCCCTGCGGGTACCACTCCGGCGAGTGCAGCCCTTCCGGCTCCAGAAAAATCTGGTGGCGGTCTTTATCCGGAAATTTGCGTATTTTATCCTCAATACTGGGGCAGTAGCGCGCGCCTGTGCCCTTGATGTCCCCGCGCACCATGGGGCTTAAATGCAGATTTTCGCGGATGATGCGGTGCGTCTCCTCGTTGGTGTAGGTCAGGTAGCACTTGCGGCGGTTGACCATGGGGAAGGTGACGCCGCTCTCCGGGAGCTTTGCCACGGTGAGGAACGAAAACGGCACAATGGGTTCGTCGCCCTCCTGTGGCTCCATCTCGTCAAAATCAATACTGCGCACATCCAGCCGGGCAGGCGTGCCGGTTTTAAAGCGGCGCAGCGCAAAGCCGAGGTTTTCAAGGCTCTCGCTCAGCCCCTCGGCGCGCAAAAGCCCCTGCGGCCCGCTGTTTTTGGAATATTCGCCGATGATGATGCGGCTTTTCAAATACACGCCGCCGCACACGATGCACGCGCGGCAGTCGATGACATCGCCGGTCATGGTTTTTACGCCCGTGACCTGTCCGTTTTGGGTGAGGATATCCATCGCCTCGCCCTGCCGCACGGTCAGGTGGTCGGTCGTAAACAGGATGCCCAGCATCTCCTCATGGTAGCGCACTTTATCCGCCTGTGCGCGCAGGCTGTGTACGGCGGGGCCTTTGCCGCGGTTGAGCATACGGCTTTGCAAAAAGGTACGGTCGATGGCAATGCCCATCTGCCCGCCCAGCGCATCCAGCTCGCGCACCAAATGGCCCTTGCCCGTGCCGCCGATGGCGGGGTTGCAGGGCATCAGGGCGATGCTGTTTACATCCAGCGTCAGTAAAAGCGTTTCCAGCCCCATACGGGCGCAGGCGAGCGCGGCTTCGCAGCCCGCGTGCCCTCCGCCGATGATGATTACGTCCATGTATCTTCTTTCCTAACTATACGTGGTGTAGCAAGCGCCAATGAGGCGCACGGCTATTGTACGCCATGCCCTTTAATATTGCAAGAAAGCAGCCCTTCTCAACGTTTCCATTAGCCGGAAAAGCAATGAAAAGCCACCGTTTTCCCCCGTTCATCCCTGCGCCTGTTCCTTCCGTGTGCAGCTGTACACCGCAACTTCCTCGCCGTTTGCGTCCACATAGACCTTCAGCAGCCGCATGCCGTTTTTCTCCGCCACACGGCGGGAGGGGATATTTTTTGCTTTCATATAGGAGTACACTGCCGGAAAGCCCAGCGTATCCAAGGCATGAACGCGGCACGCACGAGCCGCCTCGGTAGCGTAGCCCTGCCGGGTCAGGTCGCGGCGGATGTGGTAGCCAATCTCCGGCAGGCTTTCGCCGTCGATTTTTTGCATCGTAAGGCCGCAGTCGCCGATCATCTGCCCGTCCTCCTTGCGCACCACCGCCCAAAGGCCGAAGCCGTACTCGGTATAGTTGCGCAGATTCCAGCGAATCCAGTTTTCCGTTTCTTCCATGGAAAACGGATGCGGATAAAACCGCATGGCTTCGGGGTCGGACAGTACCGCGTGCAAAGCCGGCGCATCCGCAAGCGTCAGTTCCCGCAGGGTCAATCTGGGTGTGGTCAGCATGGTGTTTCCCCTTTCCCATCCACTGTATTCATGGCGGCGCACCGCCTTTTTAACGGTCTATCACCATACCATGTTTTTCCATTCCGCGCAAGGTGAAATGGATTGTTCTGAACCGCTTGCGCAGGCTTTCGCAGGCGCGCAGCCTTTCCATTGCCGCAGCGGCGATACCCTGCCCGGCACATTCCACCCGGCGTACCGCATGCCGCGGTAGTACATTTCATAACAACCTCCCATTGCAAACCCCTGTGAAAAACGATATAATGGGCTTACAAAATTTGGCCGGTTCTATCAGCCGGCTTCTTTTCACCATCCAAACCGTTTGCACAATGGAAAGGAGCATGTATATGAGCTATCAGGAAACTTATCATGCGTGGCTTGCCGATTTTGCCGCCGATGCGGAAACCGCAGCGGAGCTGAAGGCAATCGCCGATGATCCGGCCGAAATGGAGGATCGGTTTTACCGTGATTTAAGCTTTGGTACCGCGGGCATGCGCGGCGTGCTGGGCGCGGGAACCAACCGCATGAACGGCTACACCGTGCGCCGCGCCACACAGGGCCTGGCGGATTACCTGAATAAGCACTTTACCGCTCCCACCGTAGTCATCGCCTACGACAGCCGCCGCAAGAGCGCCGAATTTGCGCTGGAAACCGCGCTGGTGCTGGCCGCCAACGGCGTACACGCCAAATTGTTTGATGCGCTGCGTCCGGTGCCCATCCTGTCCTTTGCGGTGCGCTACCTGAAAGCAGACGCGGGCGTGGTGATCACCGCAAGCCACAACCCGCCGCAATACAACGGCTACAAGGTCTACGGCGCCGACGGCGCGCAGATCGGCCCCGAAACCGCCGACGAGGTAACCGCCGCCATACAGGCGCACCCCTACGGCGATGAAAAGCGCATGGACGAAGCCGCCGCCAAAGCCGCGGGGCTGCTCACCCTCATCGGCGAAAAAGAGGTGGACGACGAGTACATCCGCCGGGTGAAAACGCTGTCCATCAACCCGGACATTGTAAAGGAAGAGGGCAAGACCCTTAAAATCGTATATACGCCCCTGCACGGCAGCGGCAACGTGCCCGTGCGTCGCATCCTGAAAGAGATCGGCATCACCAGCGTCAGCGTGGTAAAAGAGCAGGAAATGCCCGATCCGAACTTCAGCACCATCAAAGTGCCAAACCCCGAGGATCCCAACGCCTTCACCCTCGCCATCAAACTGGCGGATGAGGTGGGCGCGGAGGTGTGCTTTGCGACCGATCCGGACTGCGACCGGCTGGGCGTAGCCGTACGCGACCACAGCGGGCAGTTCCGCCTGCTTACCGGCAACCAGATCGGCTGTTTAATGATGCACTACATCCTTTCCACCAAAAAGGCAAACGGCACCCTGCCCAAAAACGGCGCGGTGGTAAAATCCATCGTGTCCACACAGCTGGCAAAGCCCATCTGCGATGCGCACGGCGTGGCGCTGTTTGATACCCTCACGGGCTTTAAGTTCATCGGCGAAATGATACAGCAGTTTGAGGACGAGGGCAGCCACACCTTCCTGTTCGGGTTTGAGGAAAGCTACGGCTTCCTAAGCTCCACCTTCGTGCGCGACAAGGACGGCGTAAACGCCAGCCTGCTCATTGCCGAAGCCGCCGCCTACTACAAGGCGCAGGGCAAAAACCTGTACGATGTGATGAACGAGATTTTTGAAACCTACGGCTACTACCTGGAGCATGTGCAAAGCACCACCATGCCCGGCGCGGACGGCCTGAAAAAAATGGCCGAGGCTATGGCGCGCATCCGCAAAGCCCCGCCCAAGGAAATCGGCGGTGTAAAGGTCGCCAAGGTGCTGGATATTTTGCAGGGCACCAGCACCGACGTCGCCACCGGCAAGGTAGAAACGCTAAGTTACCCCGAAAGCGACGTGCTCTACTTCGCCATGGAGGGCGGGCACTTCGTGTGCGTGCGCCCCAGCGGCACAGAACCGAAAATTAAACTGTACGTAAACGTGAATCATAAAGAAAAAGCCGAAGCCGAAAAGCTGCTTTCGCACTTGACGGTGGAATCGGAGAAGCTGCTGCAAGGGTAAACAGCAAGCGGTTAAATCGAGCGAGTCGGATGCCTATACCAAAGAGAGCGCCCCATGGGGCGCTCTCTTTGGCGTGAAAACTCTTTATTTCAAGAATGCAGTCAGCTTGTTCAAAAAGCCTGAGATGCTAGGAAGCAAGGGTGGCAAGGGGATGAGCTTACTGATTCGTAAGTGATTCTCCTTGACGCTCCGAAGCTGGCAACGCAGATGGGGCTTTGGGGGCAAGCTGAGAGCGCCCCGCGGGGCGCTCTCTTGTGTGTTTCATATTTCGTTTTAAAGGCACGCTGTCCGCGCTGTTTTGCCTGCCGTTATTCCGCCTGCGGCGTTTCGCTCTCCGCTTTCGCATCCTCCGCGGGCGCGTTGCGCGCCAGCCATGCCGCGAGCACGAACCCGGCCGCAAAGGTGACGATGCTCACCAGCAAAACGCCGACCGAGAAGCCGGAAAGGTCGGTACGCAGTAAAATGGCGATGGGTGAAGCCACGACCAGCCCCAGCACCGCGCAGTAGGTATGCGTGGGCCAGCGGCGAAGCAGCCACCCGATCGCTTTGGCAACAAAGTAGATGCCCAGCAGTACCCCGATGCCGAAGGGAATCAAAATCAGCAGCTGCTGCATCGCAAGCGCCATATTGCCGCCCAGCAAGCCATCCTTAAAATCGTTTACGGAGGCCAGCACCGGCTGGTAATAGCCCAGCAGCATCAGCACCATGGAACCGCTCACGCCCGGAATCAGCATGGTGGCACTGGCGATAACGCCCATCACCAGCAGTATCAGCATTTCGCCCGGCGTCGCCGTGATGCGGCCTTCGCTGCCTACGGGGTTGGACAGCGCCATGACGATAATCAATACGAAAAACACCACAAAGATCAGGCTGGCGAGCCAGTTGAGGCGCTTTTTATCAATCTTGTGCAGCAGCGGCGAAAGCCCGCCCAGTATCAACCCGATAAAGGTGGTGCTGGTGGGCAGCGGGAAATGCGCAAAGCAATACGTCAGCAGGCTTGCCAGCGCAAAGATGCCGATTACCATACCCGCCACATACGGTAGCAGCGTTTTGACGCTCCGTTTGAAATCGCTGAACAGGTGGGTGATGCAATCGATCAGCGTATCGTAAATCCCCATAGAAACCATCATGGTTCCGCCACTCACGCCCGGTATGATGTTCGCAACGCCGATCACCATGCCGCGCAGCAGTTGATTGATTAACTTCATGCGCTATCCTCCCTGCCGTAAGGCAGTTTATATTCCCGGAACAATTCCCCATACTATACCATGCACGGGCGTGAGTAGTCAATGAATCATACAGTTCCAAAGCCCCTGTGGTTGTAACAATCTTCCTGCTGTTTCCGGCCAAATGCGAATCCCCTTGGCTGCCAACTCCGCTCTGCCGGCTGCGGCAATTCTCCGGTTTACACCAAGCCTTTTACCACGGCAGCCAGCTCGCCCAGCTGTTTCAGGTAATGCAGCAGCGCCTTGCGCGGGTCTTTGTTTTCCATAATGGTAATACCCTTGTCCGTCAGGCGGTAGTGGCGCAGGCGGCGGGCAGCCTTGTCCGGGTCGCGCCGCACAATCAGCTCCGCATCCCGCAGGGCGCAAAGCGCGTCCGCAAGCCGCCGCCGGTTCAGCCCCAGCACTTTCACGGGAAACGCCCAATCGCGGTACAGCACATTGAGCAAATCCCACTTATCGTCGCTCGCGGTACGGTTGACCCGTTTTTTGGGAATATACGGCCGTTTGGCCTTCTCCGGCAGGGTATACTGACCCGCCTTGTTTTTCACCGCGCCGGGCACATAGTTCCAACGGCAGTATTTCTGTACCGTTGGCCTGCTAACACCCCATTTTTGCGCTGCCTGTTTTGTATCCATAAATCTTATTCCCTCCCGCGTGCCTCCGCCATGCGCGCCGCGTTGCCGTGCCCCTTATGCCTTATTTTACTCGGTTTTCCGGCCAATTCCCATTCACTTGTGTCCATTCAGGCAGCAGCCGCTTTGTGTTTCTCCTGTACTTTTCGCCATTGCCGATTGACGAAATCGGAGCAGATTGTATACAATGTCACCATTACGGTGAAACTCCGGTTTCGCCGCTTTGCTTGCAACGGGGCAAGCGTGCGAAGCTATATCAGCGCGCCGCCGGTACCCGCCGCGGCGCGCTTTTATTGTTGCGCGTACCGTTTCCCCAACAACGTTCACAGGAGGTCGCACATGAATCTAACGTATAAAATACTTGCCAAACACCTGGTGGAAGGCGAGCTGAAGCCCGGTACGGAAATCGGCATCCATATCGATTATACCCTCACGCAGGACAGCACCGGCACGATGGCGTACCTGCAATTCGAGGCTATGGGCATCCCGCGCGTGAAAACGGAAAAATCCGTTGCCTATATCGACCACAACACCCTGCAAACCGGCTTTGAGAATGCCGATGATCACGCCTATCTGGCATCGGTCACCAAAAAGCACGGCGTGTACCTGTCCAAGCCGGGCAACGGTGTTTGCCATCAGGTAGAGCTGGAGCGCTTCGCCATCCCCGGCAAAACGTTGCTGGGCTCCGATAGCCACACCCCCACGGCGGGCGGGCTGGGCATGCTGGCCATCGGCGCGGGCGGGCTGGACGTAGCAGTCGCCATGGGCGGCGGCGCGTACTATGTGCCCTGCCCCAAGGTGGTCAACGTGCACCTCACCGGCAAGCTGCAGCGCGGCGTTGCGGCCAAAGATGTGATTTTGGAAGTGCTTCGCCGCCTGACCGTTAAGGGCGGCGTAGGCAAGGTAATGGAATACACCGGCGAGGGCGTGGCATCGCTGTCCATCCCCGAGCGGGCCACCATTACCAACATGGGCGCGGAGCTGGGCGCAACCACCAGCATTTTCCCCCGCGGATGCGGCGGCGCGCGATTTTATGCGGGCACAGGGACGCGAGCAGGACTATGTGGAAATGCTCCCCGATGCGGACGCAACGTACGACGAAACCGTGGAAATCGACCTTTCCGCTCTTGTGCCGCTGGTCGCGCTGCCCCACATGCCCGATAACGTAAAGACGCTTGCGGACGCGGGCGCCATCAAGGTTGATCAGGTCTGCATCGGCTCGTGCACCAACTCCAGCTATCTGGATATGATGCGCGTGGCGCGTATTTTAAAGGGCAAAACCGTAAACCCGGACGTAAGCCTCGTCATCGCCCCGGGTTCCCGGCAGGTGCTGGGCATGCTGGCCGCAAACGGCGCCCTGAACGATATGATTCAGGCAGGCGCACGTATTACCGAAACGGCCTGCGGCTTCTGCATCGGCATGGGGCAAAGCCCCCGCACCAACGCGGTGAGCCTGCGCACCAACAACCGCAACTTCTTCGGCCGCAGCGGCACCAAGAGCGCGGGCATCTATCTGGTTTCGGCCGAAACCGCCGCCGCCAGCGCCCTGACCGGCGTGCTGACCGACCCGCGCACGCTGGATACGGATTTGGACATCCCCATGCCCAACATGTTCGATTATAACGATAACCTCATTATCCCGCCTGCCGCTCCCGCAGATGCCGGCAGCGTGGAGGTGGTACGCGGCCCCAACATTCAGCCCTTCCCGCAGGCCGATGCGCTGGAGGAAAACCTTTCCGGCAAGGCGCTGCTGAAGATGGAAGATAACATTACCACCGACCATATCGCCCCCAGCGACAGCAAGCTTCTCCCCTTCCGTTCCAACATTCCCAAGCTGGGCGATTACTGCCTCACCCCGGTAGACCCCACCTTCCCCGCGCGCGCCAAGGCGGCGGGCGGCGGCTTCCTACTTGCGGGGCAAAACTACGGGCAGGGTTCCAGCCGCGAGCATGCGGCGCTGGTACCGCTGTACCTGAAGGTGCGCGGCGTGATCGCCAAGAGCTTTGCGCGTATCCATCAGGCGAATTTAATCAACAACGGCATTCTGCCTTTGACCTTCGTAAACGAGGCGGATTACGACCGCTTCGATCAGGACGATGAAATCGCGCTGGAGGGCGTGCGTACGCTGGTTACGCAAAAGCAGGCCATTATCCCCGTGCGCAACGTAACCAAGGGCTTCACCTGCGAGACGAAGCTGGAGCTGAGCGAGCGCCAGCGCGGTATGATCCTCGCGGGCGGGCTCATCAACATGATCCGCAACAACGGCTGACGCCTGTTTCCCCTGCGGGCATACCGGAGGGCAAGCAGCGATTTAGGATTGACGGCGAGCGGATAGACCGCTGACCGGAGGCCCGCCAGGAAACAGGGTTTTTTACAGGGACGGCAAGGCCGCGGGAGCAAAGGATGCTCCCGCGGCCTTCCGTTTTTTTATGCTTCGGTTTGCTCCACTCGCCCTACTTATTATCCTTCTGCATTTTAAGCCGCATGCAAACACGAACCCACAGCGATGTACACAGCACCGCCAAAACCGCGCTGCACCAAGCCGTAAGCATGGCAAAATACCGAATCCGGCAAAGCTGGGGGCTGCGCAGCTCCTGCAGGCTGGCAGCGCCCCTGCCACACGCGCCAGAACGCTGTTTGTATCTCCTTCCACTCCACCAGAATGGCCGGAACCCACTCCGTAAAGGTATATACCGGCTCAATCAGCATTTTCACCAGCACCGACGCGGCGGCAACAAGGCATACATACCCTATTATAATGAGTACAATGCCCGCAATCAGACGTGGCATCAGCTTTTGGGCATATTCCCATTCCAGCCGCGCACGGTAATCCGCCATGAACGCCTTGCTTTTCCGGTTCAGCACCCGCAGCAGCGTGAAAAGCGCGCCGCAGCCCAGATAAACCACCAGCACCCGCAGCGGAAGCATCGCGCCCATGCGCTCTTTCGCCAAATCAATCAGCGTTCCGCTGCCCAGCCAGCTTTCCATATCCTTTTGGAACATCGCGTGCGCGCCGCCGCCGTGAACCGGCAATGCTACAACCGCAAGCGCCTGTAATTGCAGAGGCATAGCAAACGTATCCGCGAGCGTAATATAAGCCGCATAATCCTCGCTGTCGCCCACACGCCTGCTGTGCCGGAGGATCCCCAGCACCGTAAATTGCTCCCCCGCCAGCGTAACGGTACGCCCCAGCGGTTCGGAAATGCGGAACAGCGCCAGCGCCAGCTGCTCATCCAGTAAAATCCCTTTGCAGCCCTTTTGCAGTTCCTCCGGATAAAACAGCCGCCCAAAACGCAGGTATTCCGGCTCGGTCGTCCATCTGCCGGGGCTTACCGCGTTCAGCCGCGCGACCGCCGTTATGCCGGTATCGCCGGCAAAGGCTGCCTTTTCCAAAATACCGGTCAGGGAATAGGCACTGATCGCGCCCGTCCAACCCTCCGCCTTGGTTTGCAGGCTGTCCCAAAGAGCCGCAATATCCTGATTCGGCCGGGCTGGCTGTTGCTGCTCTTCCGGCTGTTGCGGCTCCCCCTGTGTTGGGGTTTCCTTTTGCACCGCAGGCGCGGGGATAAGGTATTGCAGCGCATCCCCCTGGCTTACCATGCTAAGGTACGCCCAGCCAAGCAAAGCGCAGCACAGGCACAGCAGGACAACGGCTTTCATATGCTTTTTCAACCTTTTCTCCTCCTGCCGTTAATCCACATACTCCATGACCTTGCAGCCATCTGTCAGGGCACGGTCCTCTCCATCGGCAATCTGCTGGTAGCGCAGATCCTCCTGAATGGCAATCTGCGTATCGCCGCGCTCGATAACCGTAACGGGCGTTTTCACAATTTTATAGGAAGAACCGCTTAAAAACCCGCCGTAGTCCGACTGTACCAGATATACGTAATAGCTGTCGCTTCCCTCGCTGCGTACCGCGCTCGCCGGAAGGAGAACGGCAGGCTGCTTTGCCTTATAGCGGAGGGTGACGGGCACGTCCCCATCGGCGAGCATCGCGCTGATGCCGCCCATCGCCGTTATGACGCTGTCATTCAGGGTAATGTATGCATACTTCTTGCCGTCCAGCTCCAGCCCACTGGATTCTACCGTGGTTTGCTCGTTGCCGTAAGTGCCGGCAACCTCCACTTTGGTGTCGTCGGCAACCGTTTTGCCCAGGCTGGTAATATCGCCGCGCAGCATGGGTTCGCAGCCGGAATTGCTTAGCGTGTAGGCGCTCTTTTTCCCGTCATAGGTATCACCGCTTTTCACATCAATGCTCACAACATACCCATCCTGCGCCGCCGTAGCCTTGGTCAGCAGGCATTTCTGCTCGCCCAGTTCCAGCATGTCCTGCATATATCCATCCATCTTTTGGATGATGTCGCTGCGTTCCTTCACATACTTGAAGGTCGTTGTTTGAAATTCGGTGCCGGTATGCCGGAAGGAGAAAAAGAAATTTTCATGTGCTTCATCATAAAGGGTTTGCGCGTCGATTGCTTCCCGTACCATCCCGAGCAGAGCGCTGTTGCCCGCGGCCTGCGAAGCCCACTTTGTATTATCCCGATTCAGCGTAATGCCCGCCGCAAACGCGGCTACATGCACCGTATACTGCTTTTCCACATTGTTTTGCTGCGCCTCCAGCAGCTGCGCGTATAACCGGGTGGCCGGGGTTTCCTGCTCTCTGCGGACATTCTCCATATCCTTATCATAAAGCGCTACGGCCTGCTCATCATATTTGGTTTGCAGGTCTTCCAGCTCCTTGTCATACCCCGGCATGGCTGCGGTAAAAAGCGTATCCCCGGCATGTACATACTGCCCGGTACGTACATACACCTTATCCACCACAATATTGTTGTCCGCTGCCTGCGTGAGAATATAATCCGTCGTGTCCGGAAAATAGACCGTCGTATTCAGGTTCATTTTTTGCTCCAGCCGCCCGCGTTCCGCCTCCACCATCCGAATTTTCGGCGTTGTAATCGTCACCACGGTATTGGCAAAAAACATGCACAGCGCCACGATAACCGCCAGTGCAATCAAGCCTTCAGCGCAAATTTTTTCAACTTCATAACGTTTTTCCTTTCCGGTTATTTCAGTTCGCTCAGCGTTACGCCCAGCAAAATATCTTCCTGAAAATAGAAGTACACCAATAGCGCCGGCAGAATATACAGCGCGGCCCCGGCAAACGCCAACACTTGCCCCCTCCGTGCTGATTTGGTTAAACACAATGGACAGCGGCTGTTTATCCGGCGCATTAGCCAGATACACCAGCGGCTGCTCCACCATATTCCAGCAATCCGCGAAGGACAGCGCCACCGCGGCGCCCAGCACAGGCTTACACACCGGCAGCACCAAATGCAGGTAGCAGCGCAGCGTACCCGCGCCGTCCATCATGCCCGCTTCCAGCAGCTCATTGGGCAGGCCAACCATAAACTGGCGCAGTAAAAACACATAGAAGGGTGAAAACAGCATCGGCAAAATCACAGCCCACGGCGAATCCATCAGCCCCATAAAGCGCAGTGTAATCACACTTGGCACCATCGTAACCTGAAACGGAAGCACCATCAGCATCAGCACAATAAAAAAGAGCGCGTCCCTGCCCTTAAAGCGAAACCGGCTCAGGCCAAACGCCATCATCGGCACCACCACCGCCTGCCCTGCAAGAATCGCGGCGGTGTACAACACAGAATTCACAAACAGCTGCAGATATTGGGGCTGTTCGATTAAAATGGTGTAATACTGCCGTATGGAAACCAGCTTCGGCGATAAAAGCAAGTCCAGCCAATGGCTTTCATCGTAATTGCCGCGCAGTTTTAAATAGGCTTCCATTTCGCTCTTGGGAAAAAAGGAGTATAAAAACGTGAGCACAATGGGCAGTAAAATCAGCGCGACGATCACGCTGAGCAGTGCCGTAATCAGCCCTCTGGATAGCTTGCCCCTTCTGTTTCCGTGTTTCCGGGCAGCAACAGGCGTCCCCTGCATTTTCATCAGCCCTCCTTCTCCTTTACACGCCATCCGGCGAGCGAACCGCGCGGGAGAAAGAACAAAAGTCCAAAAAAACACCAGCACGATCACGGCGAAGCTGTACGCCGCCGTTGTCACATCCTGATAGTTCAGCTGCGCGAATTTGTTGTTCATAAAATGCTGCAGCGTATATACCGTTTCATCGGGATACGCGCCGCCGATAAAATACACTTCCTTAAAAATCTTGAACGCGTTGATCCACGCCAGCACAAACACCAGAAACGCGGTCGGCATTAAAAGCGGCAGGGTAATTTTAAATTCCCGTTTGAAAAAACCCCGCGCCCTCCAGACTGGCATATTCATAATAGGCTTGCGGAACCGTTTGCAGCGCCGAGGAGAAAATAACCACCGAAAACCCAAGGTTTTTCCACACATACAGCCATACCACCGGCACCCGCAGCGCGCCGCCTTCCAGCCAGAGCACGCGGCTCAGGTTGAGCGAGGCCAGCAGGTGGTTAATGACGCCGCCATAGTCAAACAGCAATAGCCAAATGAGCAGCATAGCCGAGGACGGCATTAAATACGGCAGCAGCAGCGCGTTTCTGAAAAACGTACTCGACTGCCCCAGCGCTTTGAGCAGTACCGAAAGCAAAAAAGAAAACAGCCATATGCACGGCGTACAAATGAGCGAAAGAACCATCGTGTTTTTAAGGCCCAGCAGGAACATTTCATTTTGCCAGATTCTTTGATAGTTGCTAAACCACACAAACCGGTTTTGCAGCGTACCATCCGTAAGGCTGTAATAAATGCCGCCGATAAACGGGGGCAAGGTAAAAAATAACAAGCCCGGCTAAACCCGGCAGTAAAAACAACCATACGCTTTTTTTATTGTGAAACAAAGCAAATCGTCTCCTTTGCAGACGCGCGGAAACCGCAGGATGCAAATGGTTCCATCCTGCGGCTTTCCGTGCAAGCGAATGTTTATTGCCTTTCCATTTGCATCATCCGCACTTTATCATCCATTTGAGACAGAAACTGCGCAAGGGGAATCTGCTTTTGCAGGGTAGCGCTGGAAAAGCGTATCCATCGCGTTGGCCGCATTGGAATCCGTATAATTGTTAAACACGGATGGCATAGCCGCAAAACAGTGTTCCACAATCTGGCGGTACGCCGAAATACCCTCCTGCGAGACCAGCCAATAGTACTTATCCTTATTGGCAAGGATCATCTCATCCGAATCGATCACGTTTTGCAGCGCGGCCGCTTCTTCCGGCGTGGCTGTTTTCAGCTTCTCCTGTGCGTCGGCTACCTCTTTTTCCGTATCCTCTACCAATTTTCAGATAGTAGGTATCCACAATCGGCTCATTATCATCGGGATACATCATAATGTGCTGTTGAGGGTTCATTTTTGCAAGCTCTGTCTGCAAATAAAGCATGGCCATATCGGCGTTCTTCGTATTCGGGTTGATAAACATCACCTCAATATCTACCGGTATGTTGATCTCCCCACCCTCTTCCAGCGGGATCAGCAGCGGCTGATAATACGAATAGGAGGATACATCCATGGCATTGCCCCATGTTGCAAAAAGCGCCTCGCTGGTTGATGTGATCATCCCGGACGCATCCTCCTGCGGTATCGAATCGTTAAGCGTGTCAAAATCCAACGTTTCTACCGCCTGCAATACGCGCTGCAGCTGCGGCGTGTTCAGCGCAAGCGCCTCTCCCTTTGCCTGATACTGGTACATGTACAGGTTCATAGCCTGCCGGGAAAGCATCTGTTGATATTCGTACACATCCTCAAAGAGAATGAGGTCCGGATATTCCTGCATGCCTTCCTCCGTCCACCAGTTGATAAAATCAAGCATCCCCATAAACGAATCCGGGATTCTGTCCGTCAGGTCATTTTCTTCCCAGCAGTTCTTGTTTATGCTGAGTCCGTAGGATTGCAGGTACAGGGGCACGGCGTAATATGTACCGTTGTATTGAACCGCGTCTTGCAGGAAGGGATACATCTGCGATAGCTCCGCGGAGACTGTCTCGTCGCCGGAAAGCCCAAGGCAGAAGCCTTTTTCCATTAAACTGGCAAAATCGTTATAGGACAGGGTAAGGGTGTAAACGTCAAACGCGTCGTCGCCGGAGGACATGGCTTGCGCCATCTCCTGCGCGGAATTGAAGTACACGCTTTGGTTAAACGTCAGCGGTATGCCCGGATATTTATTGGAAAACGAAACGCCCCGCTTCGTCCATGTAATTACCGTAAATAGAAAGGGTCTGCGTGGGGCAGGTATTGCGCGTCGGTGTTGCGCACGACGATACCGGAGTGGTCATGCAAGGCGTATAAACCACCCGGCAGCAGCCATGCCTTGCCATCCACCGTTCCATCCGTAGGCAGGTACGCAACCTGGGTTGCCTCGCCCAGCGCCGGCATTGCCATCAGCCTGCCGTTGGCATCGTAATACAGCGTATCCGTCTGCGCATCATAGGCTAACCCGCCCACATAAGAATCCCCAAATACGCCGATTTCGGAAACGCTGTCCAAGGCAGGGTCGTAAACGCCCAGCGTAGCATTGGCCATTTCCTGTGTATCCTCGTTATAGGCCGTTTCGTAATCATAGATTTCCACCAGCAATTTGCCGTCGCGGTACGGCGTAATCAGCTGAATATGCTGCGTATTGCATGTTTTTTGGGCGCCCGTGCCCAGATCGTACTGCGTCAGGATCAAATCATTATAATCGTCGTTGGAGCGAATCAGCGTATACAGCTTCCCATCAACCAGCTCCATGGAAGTGATATCCAGGTATCCGTCGTTTTGCAGTTGTTCGGCCATATCATCCCACGCAAGCTGAACCGGTTGGCCAAACACCGCGCTGCCATCCGCAAAGGTCAGGGGGAAACAGCATGCCATTGAGGGTATTAAACCCGTACAGCGTTGTACCGTCGCTAACCAACTCGCCGATGAGCTGATCGGCTTTATCGCCCAATATACCGGCCGCATCCTCCATGGAGGAATAGTAACCGGTGGGCAATTGCCCGGCAACACATGCGGGCTGTTCCTCCCCCGGCTGCCACGCATAAATCTCATCGTCCCACAGGCTGTACAGCGTATCGTTTGCCATCGCCGCCGTAGGAGAATACGTGCCCTCCAGACCCAGCGTTTCTTTTTGATCGCCCGAGAACAGATACACATCCCCGGGGGCCGCCGACGCACCCGTGGCGCTAAAGAGTATGATGCTTGCACATAGCATTGCAATTATTTTTTTCAATTTCTTCAAGTCCTTCCATATATCAATCCATCCATTTTCCCTTACCCCTTGGTTAGGAACCGCGGCACAGTATAGCACATCGTACTATGTGTTGCAATACACTTAGTACTTATAGAACGAATGGCTCCGCCGTTCTTTTTTTGCAAACGCCGCCAAACAAGAGCTTGCAGGTTGCCAGCCGGCTTCCTGTTTTTTACATCTGTTTCAATTTTGTAAGGGGAAACGGGAAGCCTCGCTTGCCGCCGGATTTGTGTGTTGTTCCGCATGCGCCAAAGAGCCGCGAATGCAGCCGGGGCCATAAACGGTTTTCACTGCCTTATACCGCATACAATATCCAATTTTGGGAAAGCAAGAAAGAGAACTCCCTGCACGGTAAACCGCTGCCCGAAGCCTGCCGTAGGACATCCGTATTTTCACAGAAACGCAAAGGCCGCAGGAGCAACGGATGCCCGCGCGGTCTTCGCGTTTGACAAAGGTCAGATTTGTATACCGAATGATATTGTATCAAAATCCAATTTTGAAATATGAAGATAAATGAAGATAAAAAAGAGTATCCGTTAGAATATATACTATAATACCGTCCTATCGACATTGGTTTGACTTTATTTGACCAAAAGGGGTTTTATTCTACTTTGACTATTCCTGACCTTGTTGGTATCATAGGAGTACGGATTGGGGGTACTCCTCAGGGGCGCTTCCACCGCTAAGAAGAAAGATCAATGGCTTAGAAGCCACCAACATCAAAAGGAGGATGTCGTATGTATTCACTGATTCCTTTCCGTCGTAACTTTTCCCGTGAGATTATCAATCCCTTTGCGGATGATAACTTTTTCCGTTCGTTCTTTGACATGAGCGATTGGGTCGGCTCAGCAGGTTTCCGTGTGGATGTGAAGGAAAACGACAAGGCTTACCAGCTGGAAGCGGAGCTTCCCGGCGTAACGAAGGATAAGCTCAACATCACCGTGGATGACGGTACGCTTACCATCAGCGCGGACCTGAACGAGGAGAAGAAAGAGGAGCACGACAATTACCTGTACAGCGAGCGCAGGACCGGCCACGTGGAGCGTTGCTTCAATCTGGAAGGCATCGATGCCGAGAACATCAAAGCCGAGTACCAGAATGGTGTGCTGATGGTTACCCTGCCCAAAGAACAGCCGGCTCCTAAGAAAGAAGCCAAGAAGATTGCTATCGGTTCCGGGGAGGAAGCCTGAGGATACTGCCCGGACAGACGACAAACCGCCCTGGGCGGCGGCGGGGAGCCTGAAAACGTAAGGGCTCCCCGGTAGCGTATTCCTCCGTACCGATTTCTTTTTCCCGCAGGCTTGGCTTGCGGGGTGCGGTAACACCTAGTACCGACACCGTAAAGCGCGCCGCCGTGGATGAAAATCCGCGGCGGCGCGTCTGCTTGTCAAAAAATGAACGTCGTCACTTTTTTGAGTTTACACGCTTCCCTTGTTCGCTCTGCTTACGATCAGCGAAGCGTGCAAGGAAGCCCTGCTAAAGTAAGGCTTCCGAAATCGCCGCAAATGCCGCCGATTTCGGAAAATAATCGGAGGGCTGCGCCCCTCCGATGCCATCCAATGGGGTTTTTCGACCGGCTGGCGTGCCGTCGCGGATAAAAATCCGCGGCGGCGCGTTTTTTTGTATGCAGGTTTTTGCGTAATGAATCCGCCAGATTGGAGGATGTGAATATCTTGCGCTCTCTTTCAGCCGCAGGGAAAGCAAATGATATATCCTTTTCCGTTTGCTGTGCAAACGCCGGAATATTGTACGTTCACACGCGGTAAACGAATACGGCGCTCCGCCCGTTTTGACATGCAAAACAAATGTTCATTACGCATCCCTTTGCCATTGCGCTTCCTTAAGCCTCCTGCCTGCGATTAAACCAAAGCCGATTCCAGTTATCCTGCGGCACCGCGGTTTCGCGGCAGGGTTTCCCGTTCTTATCCTGCACGATCATAAGGCTCAACCCGGTTCAGCAGATGCAGCTTCCTGCGTAACAGTGAACCGGTAAAACGTAAGTGCTCCATAGCTACCAGCCGTTTCGGCGGTTACCGGCTGTTTCAGCGCATCCGTAAGGTAGGCGCGTAAATCGTCCCGTATCCGTTTCCTGCGCGGCGGCAAACACAATAGTATCCCGCAGCCAGTCCGCCGCGGTAAACGCATCCGCGTCAAAGCCGAAACGGGCAAGCTGCGCGTTCCAGCTTGGCGTACGGCAGCCCCAATCCCCCCACAGGATGATGTTGTCCGGGATGCCCGCGCTTACATCGGGAAACAGCCGCGTATCCCGCAGCAGCGCAGGGCTGCGCACGATCAGCAACCCGGGATTTTGCAGGGCATAGGTTTCTATTTCCTGCTCCCGCTGCAGCGAGGTGTTGTCCGCAGTACGGGTAACGGCTTGGTACGTCAGCCGCATGTGCAATCCCGTAGCCACCAGCAGCAACAGCGCCATAATCAGCGCGGCAATCCGCTTTCCACGGCGTTCTCCCGGCTCCTTTCGCAGCGCAAGGCCAAACAGCAGCGCTGCGGCAGGCATCAGCACGCTATCCGCCGCGCGGGCGATCAACCGCCCCCGCCAGCCTAAATATAACAGCAGTATCACCGTTCCCAGCAGCGCTGCCGTTACTGCCAGCCTGACGGAAACGGGCTTTTCCCGTTTGCCCAGCCAGCAAAACCCGCACAGCAGCACAACTATCCCCAATGCATAAAGATAGCGGGGATTTTCCCGGAGAAAGGTAAATCCGTTAACGAACGCGCCACTCGCACCCTGCGCCGGGTATGCGGCAGCGAGGGTTTGCAACGCCTCGGCCGTGATGCTCCCGTCCAAAAAGTACCATTGCCGCACCATTTCCACTTCGGCGCCGGTCAAGCCGCTATCCGTCGCCAACGCAGGCGCGGGGTCGGTTTGAAAATTCGTATAATCCATCAGTTGGATGCGCGCATTCTGCCAATCCAGATATGGCTGCAATCCCCGTGCCGTAATTTCCGCCTGCCGGATGACGGCAAACCCGCCAAATACAAGCACAAATGCGGTTAATACAAACAAAAATGACCGCAGGGGCAGGCGCTTTCTTTCGTGCCCTGTTGCGGCTTGTTCCGCTTCGCCATCCCTGCCGCTGCTGGAAACACGCTCGTTTCCAGTGCCCGTTTCCCGTCTGGCTCCGGCGCGGATCAACTGCCATACAAACACCAGCAGTAAAAACGCCAGCGGCGGTAATATACTGACCATACGCAAGCTGTACGCACCCAGCAACAGCAGCAGGCTGCCCAGCCAAGCCCGCACAAACGAGCCTCGCCGGGGCAAAGCCATATCGGCTGTCAGCGCCTGCGCTACCGCCGCCGCACCCGCAGCAGCAGCCGTGGTGGTATAGCTAATGCGGCAAAACGAAAAAGCCACAAAAACAACCAGCAAAAGCGTTCCCGCCGCCGCGCCCCACAGCCCGGCGCCCAGCCGCCTGCCGGCCAGCTGTGCCATGCACTTTACCAGCACCACGCCGCTCACCCACAAAAGCCCCATTTGGAACAGCGAATACCACGCCATACCCGGCCACAGTTTGCCAAGCGCCGAAAGCATATATGCCAGCAGCGTATGGGTGTACAGCGTAAAATTGGCGGGCGTGCCTTCAAAGCCCATAAACGCGTGCAGTAAAATCGCATCGTCTGAATTTTCAAAACGGAAATTGCTTAGGGCGGTCAACAAGGCAAACAGCGCCGTCGTAACCGCCGCGCCCAGCAGCCAATACCGCCGGATTTGCCTGTTTTCTCATAGAAAGCCTCCTGTTTGCAGGCGGGTTAAAGCCGCTTTCCCCGCATAAAAAACACCGCTTTGCCCGCCATCTGCTACTGCATATGCTTCCACACCCAAACAGCATAACCCTGCACCCGCGTTACACCGGCCACGCCTTTCCGCCGCCGTACTTGGCAAGCCTCCCGCTGGCGTGCTATACTGGATTGCAACACTCCAGGCTACCCCGCGCCGGGCTTGCCTCCGAAGGGACCGTTTGCTATGCAAAAAACTTATGCGCTGTTCGATTTTGACGGCACCATCATCAAGGGTGATTCCATAATTTTATTGGTACGGTACGCGTGGCAAAAAAAGCTGCTGGGCCTGCGCGGCGCCCTTCGCATTGCGTGGGCAACGGTTTTATACGGGCTGAAGCTTTGCACTCCGGTACACGCCAAGGAGCAAACGCTCGCTTTTCTTACCGGTAAAACCGATTCCGAGGTAACCGCCATTGCAACCGATTTTGTGCAAACCGTACTGCTGCCGCGTTTGCGGCCGGAAGCCATGGCGGAGCTGAAACGCCACCGGGACGCGGGCCACGAAATTTTACTGGTGTCCGCCTCCTCCACCTTTTACCTGAAACACCTGCAGAACGCGCTGGGCTATACCGATTTAATCGCCACCCGGATGGACGTGGACGAAACCGGCGTGTTCCGCGGCCGCGTCAGCGGGGATAACTGCCGCGGCGTGCAAAAGCCGCTACGGCTGGCCGAGTATCTGGCAGCCAAAGGCGACCGGCTGGACTACCGCACCTCGTGCGCGTACGGCGATACCTACGGCGATCTGCCCATGCTGCGCCTGTGCGCGCATAAATATGCCGTGAATCCCCGCCGCCGCCTGTGGCGCGCCCTGCGCCCGCTGGACGGCGCAACCCGTATCCACTGGCGCGAACCGGCGTAATCCGCCGCGCGCCACCCCCGTAATACCTTTGCTGGGAGGAATGCAGCGTGAATTTTGCCCATACCGACGAGCTGATGCGCCAATCGGTAGACCGGCAGGTTTTTCCCTCCGCGGTTCTGCTGGCAGGCCGCGGCGAAAAAATATTGTTCCGCCGCGCCTACGGCCATATCGGGCTTTCGCCCAAAGACCCCAAAACCAACGAGCAAACGCTTTTTGATATTGCCTCCCTCACCAAGCCGCTGGTCGTGGGCATGCTTACGCTGCGCGCCATCGAAAGCGGCAAGCTGTGCCTGTGGGATACGCTGAGCACCTACATCAACGCCCCGGAGGATAAAGAGGATATTACCATCCGGCAGCTGCTGACGCATACGTCGGGCTACCCGGGCGGTTTGCACCTTTGGCGCATGACCGACGACCCGGCACGCTCCACAGAGCTGCTGCTAAACGCCAGGCTAGCCGCACCGCCCGGACACGAAGGTGCAGTACTCCTGCGCGGGCTACCTGCTGCTGGGGCAGCTTTTGGAATGCCTGTACGGCCTGCCGCTGGACGAGCTGGCCATGCAGGAGGTGTTTTGGCCGCTGGGTATGACGCGCACGGGCTACAAACCCACCGGGGAAAACATCGCCCCGACAGAAAAGCAGCCGGACGGCACCCTGCTGCGCGGACAGGTGCATGATGAGAACGCGCGCTTTTTAGGCGGCGTAGCGGGCAACGCGGGCGTTTTTTCCACCGCGGACGATCTGGCGCGGTTTTTGCAGATGCTGGCCGCGGGAGGGCAGCTGCCGGACGGACGGCATTACCTGTCCGGCGCGACCATCAAACTGGCGTTTCAAAACCACACCGAAAACATGTCCTCCGGGCGCGGGCTTAGCTTTTACCTGCCGGGGTATGACGATGGGTACACCGGCGATTTGTTCCCCAAAGCGACGGTCGGGCACACGGGCTTTACCGGATGCAGCTTCTCGCTGGACCCCGCCGACGGCTTTTACCTCGTGTTGCTGACCAACCGCATTTGCCCCACGCGCGTCAACCCCGCTATTTACCGCTTGAGGCGGCTCATCCACAACGCGGCGTACGCCGCCAAAGGCGAAGCGTAAAAACAGCCGGAGGCTTTGCGGCTTCCGGCTTACCATAAAGGAGTTTACACACCATGCGCATTGCACTCGTTGCAGACCTGCACGGCAACTGGCCGGCCACGCAGGCTTTGGAGAAAGATTTGGTACGCCGCAAAGCCGACCGTATCTACTGCCTGGGCGATCTGGTGGGCAAAGGCCCCTCCAGCGACCGCACGTTTGACTGGGTGGTCGCCAACTGCGATTTGGTGCTGGGCGGCAACTGGGATTTTGGCATCGGCTACCGGCAGTTCTGCCCGGACGATTTTTACTGGCAGCAGCTGGGCGAGGAGCGCCTGACCTACCTGCGCAACCTCCCACTGGAAAAAACGCTTACCCTCAGCGGGCGGCGCATCCGCCTGTTTCACGGCCGCCCCATTATGCAGCGGCTGATTACCACCAAACACGAAGCCTCCGAAATACAGCCATTCTTTACGGATTGCAACGGGTTTGACTGCGATGTAGTCGGCTATGCCGATGCGCACCGGCAGGCGCAGCGCACCATGAATTTCGGCCTGTTTTTCAACTGCGGCAGCGTCGGCAATGCGATCGGCATGCCGCTGTGCTGCTATGCCCTGCTGGAGGGCGACGAGCGGAACCTGTCGCAAACGCTGGATATTCAGCTCATCACCCTGCCGTATGACCGCAGGCAGGCCGTGCGGGATGCGCTTTCCGCGCCGCGCGTACCGCGCATCGACGCGTTTATCAACGAAGTGGAAACCGGCAAATACAGCCGGTAAAAGAGTCGCCAACACCACCGCGTTACTCTTTCAATCAATGTTCACAGCTTCCAGCCGGGAAGCAGCAGCGTATCAACCCATGCTGTGTAAGGGCATGTGGGCAGTCTATAAAAACGGAAGCGCTCCGAAAACAAGAACCGCTATGGCGCCGCTTACGAATGAGCAGGCGGTGCCTTTTGTTGTTTTATCATTTCAAATGCAAGGCCGAACTGTAAAGCAGATCGGCCTTGGCGTATGTTCCCAGCCCGGCGCAGGTGAAAACAGCCCTTTCCCCTCCCGGCAATTAAAAAGCTTCTCCCGGCAGGGATGCCGTACCCTCCGGTACGTGCCGCCCTGCCGGGCGAAGCCTGTAAAATCAGTGCACTATATGGATGCGGGTTCGTACCGCAATGTCAGTTGATGTCCACCGGTAAATCGGTATCCGCAAACGGGTCGTCACCGTCGCCGGGATCGCCGTGGTAATCGGGGCGTTTGGCGGGCACGGGCGGTAAATCGGTAATATCCTTGGGCGGCTCCACAATGTGGATGTCCAAAAGGTTCTCCCCGTAGGTCACCGTGGCCGATTCGCCCGGGTGGGTCATCGCCAGTATCTCGGTTTGCTGCGTACGGGCGCGGCGGGCAAAATCCACCGCTACCTCCTGCCGGTCCTGCCAGTGCATGGGGATGAACAGGCGGGGCTTTTTGGTGAGGATAAAGTGGTTGGCGCCCGCGTCGTACATGTACCCCTGCCGCGGGTCCACCGGGAACATGCACAGGTCGATCTCCCCTTCGGGGATCGGGTCGCACGCGGCGTAAAACGCTTCTTCCGCCGCCTCGATCTCGCGCAGCGAGCTTTCCTGCCGCCAGTGCCACAGGTTCAAATCGCCCGCGTGGAAAATGTTCATGCCGTAGGCCGATACCAGAAAGCTTACGCCCAGATCGGTGCTGTCAAACGCCCGGACGCTGATATCCTTGGTCAGCTCCAGCGTATCCAGCGGGGCGATACGGCGGCCGCGCTTGCCGATGGGCAAATCCGAGCTGACCACATAGGTTATATCGGGCAGCTGCTCGCGCCAGTCGTAAATGATGGAATCCAAATGGTCGGGGTGGGCATGGCTGACAAAGACGATCACCTTTTCAAACGCGGACAGGATACCCGGGTTGAGCTTTCCCACCGGGGTCAGGTGCCGCCGTTCCCCCTCCCAATAATCGAAAACCAGCAGCGTACCACCCACGCGAAC
The DNA here is from genome assembly GCA_963663285.2 of Candidatus Limiplasma sp. Classification (GTDB taxonomy): domain Bacteria; phylum Bacillota; class Clostridia; order Christensenellales; family Aristaeellaceae; genus CAXXOK01. The sequence goes on from CAXXNI010000001.1 coordinate 45,194, forward strand.
CGAGAAACCGCTGTTATAATGGTAAGTAACCTTCAGCGTCTTTTGCATGAAAAAAAAACCTCCGTCATCATGAAAGAAGTCGTAACATTCTGCCTTCCTTCGGCTCTGTGGATTGCAAAATATTACAAATGATTGCTCATGAATCAAGCGGTTTATCACTGCGCAAGCCGCTATTTAAAAGCAAACGGCTTTCATCGCGTCTTGAGAAGTATAGCATATGTATGTTGAGTTGTCAATATTATGGTCATTTCTTGTCATCTTATCTCCACAATTCTGTCATAAACTATGTATATTTTGTACCATCGCTCCACCCCCGCTCCCGCCGCGCCGCAATCTTCCCGCCGGTATGGGCGGTTGCGCGGTTGCCAGCCCATTTCCAACCGTGCTATAATAGCCAAGCGTATGTAAAACCATGTAATTTCGCCACTTTCATGGCGGCACGCCGCCGTATGGAATGAAAAACAGACTTGGAGTGAATGGCTTGAAACCAATCCTGCTCATTATGGCCGCCGGTATGGGAAGCCGCTACGGCGGGCTGAAACAAATGGACCCCATCGGACCGTCCGGAGAGTTCATCCTGGATTATTCCCTGTTCGATGCGCGCCTTGCGGGCTTTGAACGCGCGGTGCTGGTGATCAAGCCGGAAAACGAGCCGGATTTCCGCCGCCTGCTCGGCAGCCGGGTACAGCTGCCCCTGTCCTATGCGTGGCAGGAGCTTACCGACCTGCCGGAAGGGCATACCGTACCCGACGGCCGCACCAAGCCATGGGGCACCGGCCACGCGGTGCTGGCCGCCCGCAAGCTGATCGATGCACCGTTTTGCGTGATCAACGCGGACGATTATTACGGCGCAAAAGCCTTTCAGCTGGCTTACGACCACCTTACCCATATCAAGGACGACGCCGATTACGCCATGGTCGGTTACCGGCTGTGCAATACGCTGAGTGAAACGGGCTTCGTCTCCCGCGGGGTGTGCACCCTCAACCAAGACGGAACCCTGCAGGATATTACCGAATGCCCCCACATCATCCCTAGTGTGGATGGTCCCCTGATGATGGGCGAGCCGGGCTGCTATACCAGCCTGTCGGAAAACACCATCGTCAGCATGAATATGTGGAGCTTCCCGGCCTCCATGATCGACCGTCTGGCCGAAGCGTTCCCCGCATTCCTTGCGGGCGCGGTGCGTGACAAACCGCAAAAGGCGGAGTTCTTCCTGCCCTACGTGGTGGATGCACTGCTGCGCGCCGGGCGCGCGCGGGTCACCGTGGACCCCACCCCCGACCGCTGGTACGGCGTTACCTACAGGCAGGACCGCGCGCTGGTAACGCAGGCGATTGCGGATATGATTGCTAAGGGGCTGTACCCCAACCCGCTCTGGCAGCGGTAACCCGGTCCGCAAGGAGGGAACCATGCAACAAAAACGCAGTATTTTCACCTATGTGCTGTGGGTCGCCCTGGCGGGCTGCCTGGTAGGCGTAGCGCTGCTGATGCCCCGCACATTGGATGCGTATAACGATTATGCCCGCGAGCGGGACGCCACCCCCACGCCCACAGCGCTGACCCGGAGCATGCTGCTGGTAACGGTGGACCCGCAAAACACGCCGACGCCAACGGCACTGATTTTAAAAACCGGCTCCACCGGCGATGCGGTAACCCAGCTGCAAAACCGCCTGAAAGAGCTGGGCTATTACACCGGCGAGGTGGACGGCCAGTTTGGGCAGGGTACGGCGCTTTCGGTAAAGCTGTTTCAGGCGCAGGCCGGGCTGACAGCCGATGGTCTGGCCGGCACCGCCACACTCAGCGCCCTGTACAATACCACGGCTGAAACCTACATCCCCACGCCTACGCCTTCGCCTACCCCGTCGCTGCTGAGCAAGGGCGATCAGGGCGGCTCCGTATCGCAATTGCAGCAGCGGCTGAAGGATCTGGGCTATTACAATGGCGAGGTGGACGGCGATTTTGGCGGCGCGACCGAGGAAGCGGTACGCCTGTTCCAAAGCCAGAACGATCTGGAAGTGGACGGCGTATGCGGCGCGGCGACCATGGCGGCGGTTTTCGCCTCCGATGCGCCGCCCGTTACCATCACCCCCACGCCCAACCCGGCAACCCTGCCGATTCTGGTCAACAAGGACAATCCCATCGCGGCGGATTACCAGCCGCAGGATTTGGTCGTGCTTCGGAACGTGCTGCCCTCCAGCCTTGTGTATGTGAAGGGCAGCGAAATCGAGGGCAACCGCGAAGCCGCCGATGCGCTGCAAACCATGTTTGAAGCCGCCAAGGACGACGGCATTACCGGCTGGCAGATCAGCGCCGGGTACCGCAGCTACGCATACCAGCAGCAGCTGTTTAATAATCAGGTGGATGCCTACATCAAGGATGGCAAAACCCGCGCGGACGCCATCAGCGCAACGCGCCTGACCGTGGCGGACCCCGGCACCAGCGAGCACCACACCGGCCTTGCGTTTGATATTACCGTGTCCGGCACCATCTTCAAGGGAACCAAGCAGCAAATCTGGCTGCACGACAACTGCTGGGATTACGGCTTTATCATCCGCTACCCCGAGGGGAAAGAGGATATTACCGGCTACATCGCCGAGTGCTGGCACATCCGCTATGTGGGCGTGCAGCATTCCAAGGCAATGCGCGATCACGACTGGTGTTTGGAAGAATACATACAGGCCATGACTGATTAGCTCAAGGCACCGGGAACAACGGCCTTTCAGCAACCATAACCTTTCCAGAGCGCCCGCACTGCGGGCGCTCTGTTTTGCTGAAAGTCCGGCTTGCAACTTTAGGCAGCGGAATCCCGCCGGGCATTTCCTTACCCACGGCCATCCCACCCATTGCCACGCCTGCCTCACGCTGTTGCAGGCGATGTAGGCTTGCGGGTGCCTAACCATAACGCCGTTCAGGGGGGTAATACCTTATTTAACAGCCACACTACCGACACGTTTCAGAAGCGGGCTGCCTTAAAGCAAGGGTGGCATGGGACTCCCCTTACGCATAGATAAGTAACTCCCCTTGGCAATCCGCCGATAATATAGACCGGTCTTTGGGGATAAGCTGAGCGCCCGCACTGCGGGCGCTCTTGCCATACCGTTTTCATTTGTATTTTCCTGCGCGCAGCAGCGCCACCGCCGCTCCTGCACCGTTTACACTTCCGCAACGTCAGCGGAAATTGCAGGCGTTGGCCTCAATCACAATTTGCGTTGCCATGTTGATTTTACTGATCTCCGGCAGCCGCGCATCCTGCACGTACTGTGCCAGCGCCTCTACCGCCACATACCCCTGCCGGTAGGGATTCTGGTACAGCAGCACATCGCACCAGCCGTCCTCCAAGGCATCCAGCAGTTCATTGCTGGTGTCAAACCCGATCAGCAGCATATCCTTGCGGTTGAGCGACTTGAGTACGTTAATCATCCGTGCCGTGCAGTAATACCCGGTGCAAAAGATGCCGCGCAGCAGCGGCAGTGCGTTCAGCTGCGCCGCCAGCCGTTTGTCGGTTTCTTCGGGCTTGGCGCAGCACTCCATCCATGAATGCACCTTCAAATGCGGAAACTTACGGCCCAGCATGTCTTTGAACCCTGTCAGCCGGTCAGCGTACGGCTGGGTCAGCGGCCGGTTGCCGATCGCCAGTACGTTACCCTCGCCGAAGATGCCCCCGCCCGCCAGCATCGCCGCGATGTGCCCGGCCTGCAGCGAATCGCACCCGACAAAAAAGCGGCGCATACTGTTGGAGACATCCGTGTTAAAGGTAATCACCGGCAAGCCCTGCTCGATAAACCGGCTGATGTAGCGGCCAATGCCCGGCCCGGCGGAGTTGATAGCCAGCGCGTTGAACTCAGCGGGGTTAATGTGCTCCAGCGCCTCCGCTTCCAGCTCCTGGCACTGAGACGCATAGCGGATATGTTCCACCTCTACGCCCAGCGCCTGCAAATCCTTTTGCGCGGCGTTGATGCCCGCAGTAATCTGGCGGTAAAACGCGTCCGGCTCGGTCGGGTACACCAGCCCAAGCCGGATTTTGCCAAGCGGGCGCAGGGCATGCGTAGAAGAACCGGGAAGATAGCCCAGTTCTCTGGCAACCCGTAATACATTTTCCTTGGTTGTCTGCGAAATCCCCAGTCGATTCTTTAACGCTCTTTCCACCGTGCTGATGGAAGTACCAGCTTTATCGGCGATAAGTTTCATCGTAATACGCCTGGCTCCCGGCATCATGTAACCGACCTCCAATAGCGAACGACTATAGGATGAGCATAGCACAAATCCGGTCATTTGTACAGTATATGGCACCCGTTCCAATCACAGGGCTGCCCTCTTCATGTGTTCTTTTTCCGTACGGATGCGGCAAAGGCCGCCTGTGCAGGCGGCCTTTGGTATGCTTTGCTTTTTTACGGTATTCGCGGGCGTTATACGCGCCGAATCCGGCGGAAAAGCCCGCTTTTTAAGATAAAAAGGGTTACATAGCCGGGGTGGGTTCCGGCGTAGCGGGTTCCGGGGTGACGGCGGTCAGCGCTTCCAACTGCGCCATCAGGTCGGCCACCTGCGCCTGCAGTTCCTTCACCTTGTCGCCAAGACCCGCGTTCATCATCGTCAGGTTGTTCAGTGCAGTGGATGCCTTGGTTTTAGCGGTGTCCGCCATTGTGCGGGTGCGGTCATACTCGCCCTGCAGCTTGGCCATGGCCGCCTGTGCGCTTTCTTTAAACGCGTTATATTCGGTTTGCAGTGCTTTGAGCGCGTCTACGCTGCCATCCTTGGTCTCGGCGGCGGTGGCGGTAGCCAGCGCGGCTTCGGCTTCGGCTTTGTAGGCGTCGTACTCGCTTTGCAGTGCGGCCAGATCCTCAGCGGCTTTCGCTTGCGCGTCCGCCAGTTCCGCGGCGGCGCTTTCTTTGTAAGCGTCAAACTCGGTCTGCATTGCTGCAGCTGCGGTATCGCTGTCCGCCTTGGCGGCTGTCAACTCGGCAGCGGCGGATTCCTGATAAGCGGCATACTCATCCTGCAGCGCGGCCAACTGGGTGGAGGCGTCGCTCGAAGCGGCTTCCAGATCCGCCTTGGCCGTATCCAAATCCGCTTTCGCGGTTTCCAGCTCGGCGCTTGCGGCATCCAGATCGCTCTGCTTGGCGGCCAACTGGTCGTTGGCTTCGGTCAGCTGGGTCTGGCACTCGGTCAGGGTAGCGGTCAATTCATCGTTTGCATTGGTGGCGTTGTTTTTGCCGATATAGGCAACTACGGCCAACACGATCGCTACGGCCAGTACGATACACAGCAGAATAACCAGCAGGTTCTTGTTTGGCTTTGCGCCGGGCTTACTTTCAGACATATTAATCTCCTCCATCTATGCGATATTCAGGTTTTATTATTATACCATGCGCATCCCGAAAATGAAAGGAAATTTTATCAGATATGGTCAAATAACGTCCTTTACAAACGTTTAACACAACGGGCGTAAACGGCTCCGCTCCGCCCTGCGGAAACTTTTTACAGCCCTCCAACCCACAACCGATTGACAAGCGGTGCAGGGAAGGTATAATGATAACAGTTATCCAATTATCATTACTTTGCGTAGAACAACAGCAAAAAGCGGTTTCAGCCGCGCCCCAAAAGGTTTATCCATCAATATAAGGAGGTTGGATCCAATGAAGAAGTATGTTTGCACCGTATGCGGCTACATCTATGATGAAGCGGAAGGCATCCCCGGCGACGGTATTGCCCCCGGCACCAAGTGGGACGATCTGCCCGAAGATTGGGTGTGCCCGCAGTGCGGCGCCGTCAAAGACGCGTTCGAAGAACAATAAAAACTGGCCGGCGGGCGGCAAACGTCCGCGGGATCAGATAACAGGAGGAAACAGTATATGAAGAAGTATGTATGCACGGTTTGCGGTTATATCTATGACGAAGCGGAAGGCATCCCCGACGATGGTATCGCCCCCGGCACCAAATGGGACGATTTACCCGAGGATTGGGTATGCCCGCTGTGCGGCGCTGCTAAAGACGAGTTTGAAGAGCAGTAATCCTTACGCCTGCGGCTGAGCCGCGGGCGTTTTTTCATGTATGCCCGTTTGCCCCTGCCGTAACGCCACAGCCGCTTTACGCGGCAGCAGAAAGGAGAAGACTGTGCAAAATCAGCAAACCACCTCCCCGCAGCCCAGACCCCTGACCCTGCGGGAAACCAGCGCCCTGTTTTCCAACCTTGCGCGCGGATGCGAGAAGCAATATATGCCTGTACAGGCGGCGCTGTTTACCCAACTGGCCGATTTTTACGCCGCCGCCGCGCCTCTGCCGCCCCCCGCTCCGCCGGAAACCCTGCTGGCCAGCGTGCAAAACGATGTGGACGCCCTTTTCCCCGCCGCAGGCGACGTCGCCCGCGAGCAGGGCGACCGGGGCGCGCAGCGCGCGCTGGTATGGAGCGAGAAGGTGACGCGCATTCACAGATCGCTCCTGACCCGTTACAGCAAGCAGGGCGACGAAATGCTGGAAAATAAAAACGTATACGTTTGTTCCATATGCGGCTTCATCGCCCTTGGGGATGCGCCGCCCCCGCTTTGCCCCGTTTGCAAAGCGCCGGACTGGAAATTTGAAAAAGCGGAAGGGAGGTAGCGCCATGTATGCCGTAAGAACCATACGCCTGTGCACCAAGGATTGCCTGTGTCTGTACGTATGCCCCACCGGAGCCACCGATACCGAGAACAGCGTGATCGACCGTGACAAATGCACCGGATGCGGCGCGTGCGCAAACGCCTGCCCCTCCAAAGCCATTTCCATGGTGCCGGACGAGATGCCGCCCCAGCAGCCCAAAACCACGGAGGTAACGGCTGCCCTGCGGGTGCTGACCCGCAGCAAAGCCGGGCAAGAAGCCGCTGCCGCCGCCATGCCGGGCAAGCTGGCCGCCGCACTGGCAGCCTCCAACCGCATCATGGCCGAGGATTTACTGCGCGAAGCCGGGTACATGCTGCCCCAAAGCGGCAACGTCCGCGCTGTGCTGCAAAATCTGCTGGCCGCGCCCCAACCGGAAGGCTTCCCTGCGGAGGCCGTGCGCACCCTGCTGGATACGCTGCCCTTTAACGAGTAAATTACAAAAAAAAGCGCTTCCCCCGGTGGGAGCGCTTTTTTGCGCGTAAGTGATTCCCCTTGTCAGCCCGCTGTTGACGATGAGTCTTTTTCAGCGAGCTGCGGCAGCATACGCAGGTAAACGCGGTTACCGTCCGGGTCAAGCAGGCACAGGTTACGCGCGCCCCAAGGCTGCGTCGCAGGCGGCTGGGGTACGGTTACCCCGGCTGCCAGCAGGCGGCGGTATTGCGCGTCCACATCCGCAACGGTAAAGGCAAGGCAAATGTTCTGCCCTTCAGGCGCATCCGTATGGAGCACGGTAAGCATGGTTTCCTCCGCCAGCAGGGTCTGGTGCACCGCGTCGCCATCCTCCTGCGGCAGCCCCAGCAGCCAACGGTAAAACGCGGAAAGCCGCTTCACATCCTGCGTCAGCAGGCAAACTTCGCCAATTTTCACAAAGCCGTCCCCCTTTGCGCGGTGTAAACGCCTCTTTTGGGGCATCATACCATGTTGTAAAACCTTTGTCCACGGCAGTACGGATGTTTGACAGCGCTTCTGCCCGATGATAAGATAAGCATGAAAAAACCCAAAATAATCCATAACGGGAAGGGATGTGCACAGGATGGATCTGTCTTCCGTGGGCTTTTCCACAGCGTCGCTTACAGGCGCAGCCACCGCGGCAGCCGTCGCGCCGATCATAGCGCTGGCAGGCGCGATCCTCATTGCAATCGTCTTTTTAAAACCGAAAAACAAGGACAAGTTTACCGGTTGGAAGCAGAAGCTTCTTGCCCATGTGAACTTCGATCATTTTCTGCTGTCGGGCATCCTCAAGTTTCTGTATGTGTTCTGCGTGCTTTACAGCGTGGTGTACGGCATCATCCTGCTATTCACCGGGCAGGTAATCTTCGGGCTGGTTACCGCTGTGCTCGCGCCCATCGCCCTGCGTGTGCTGTTTGAGCAGATTCTCTTGCTGCTTTCCATCCGGCAGGAAGCCGCCGAAACCAACGAACTGCTGCGCCGTATGCAAGGTTTGCCGCCCCGCGGCGGCGCGCCCTACGGCGGCCCCCAGCCCGGCGGAACCCCACCCATGCGCCCGCCGGTTCCACAGGGCCAGCGCCCCGGCACACTGCCCGATCCGCGCTATGGCGCGCAGCCGGGCAACCGTCCCCCGCAGCAGGGGCAGGGCTACGGCGGCTACGGCCAGCAGCAGCCCCGCAGGCAGCCCACCGATTACGGCATGACCCAGCGCTACGCCCCCGTACGCGGCAACGCCTATCCCGCCCCGGGCGCGCAATCGCAGCCCGGCGCTACCGGCCGCTTTACGCCTGTGCCGCCGGAACAGCCGCCCAAGGAGCCGGGCCGGGAATAAACCGCCGCTCTCCGGCTGCGTAAAAACTACGCAAAGCCATGCGCATTCAGCAATTGACGGCCTGCCCGTTCCGTGGTATGATGAGTTGCGTTGCGGGCATGGTGGAATGGCAGACACAAAGGACTTAAAATCCTTCGCTTCGGCATGCGGGTTCGACTCCCGCTGCCCGCACCATTCATGATTGAAGCAAAAAGGCTTGAACTTTCGTAGTTCAAGCCTTTTTGCTTCAATACGATACCCAAGATATATGGCATGCAATATTCCATACATTCCTTGACTCTCCTGTTAGAGGAGATTGTAGGATGGAACTGCAAGGAAAGGAGAGATGCTTTTTGTTCCGTATTGGCGAGTTTTCAAAAATGAGCAAAACAACGGTCAAAACCCTGCGGTATTATGATGAAACAGGACTGTTGAAACCCCAGCAAACGGATCCGTTTACAAATTACCGTTTCTATACGAGCAAGCAGCTTATCAAGCTGCACCAAATCAAGGCGTTTCGGCAAATCGGGTTATCGATTGATGAAATCAAAATGATATTGGCAGGCCGCAATGCCAAAGAAATCCTCAAGAAACGCAAAGCAGAACTGCTGGATGCGCTTGCCTGCGGACAGGAACAGCTCTCCCGCATTGAATTCATTCTATCTGGAAAAGAGGAGGAGTATTTGATGAACTATCAAGCCATTATCAAGGAGTTGCCTGAGTGTATTGTATACGCAAAGCGTATGACTGTTCCAAACTATGACGCCTATTTTACGCTCATCCCCGCCATTGGCGAAAAGATGCAAAAAGTAAATCCCGACGTGAAATGCGCCATCCCCGAATACTGCTTTATTATTTATCTTGACGGCGAGTATAAGGAAAAAGACTTCCATGTGGAATTCTGCGAAGCCGTGGACCGTTTCGGGAAAGATTTTGATGATGTCACGTTTCAAAAAATCGAGAAAACGACCGCGGTTTCCGTAATGCACAAAGGTGCTTATGCCGGGCTTTCCCAGGCGTATGCGTACGCTTTTAGATGGATTGAAGAAAACGGGTATGCTGTTTCCGGCAATCCAAGAGAAAGCTATATTGATGGCATCTGGAACAAGGAAAAGCAGGAAGACTGGCTGACTGAGCTCCAGATACCTGTTGTTAAAAACAGCTTTTCCGAATAAGCATTATCCGCAAGCCGGTCATGTGGAATGGCCGGCACAAAGGGTTATAAAATTCTTTGCTTCGGCATGCGGGTTCGACTCCCGCTGGCACGGCAAAGAAAACACATTTCGCTTCATCGAATTGATGACGCGGGATGTGTTTTTGATAAAATTGTTACTCATAGTGAGATGCTGCGTTTAAATATATCGTTCATAATGAAAAACATGCTTGTTGCAGTAGTATATATTTATAAATAGAGTACTAAAGACAATGATTGAATTCGATGCTATAATCTTATTATGAATACTAGTTTGAACTAGTTTTTAGTTTTCACTATCAGTGAGCGTAATACAAAATGGTATAACATTGGTATATGTTTAGGAAGAAGGATATTGTGAGTGATCAAATTATGAACCCAGGCGATGTTATTCGCTACGTTGATATGACTATCTCTGAGGGATTTTCTATTCAACGGGGCATGAACTTTAATGCTAACGGGCGGGATTATAGCATTATATTAATGAGTGTACGAAAAAATGCTCCTTATGCAGATCGTTTTGAGGATAATGGAACAACCATCATTTATGAAGGCCATGATGTCCAATCGAACTATATCTCAGATGGACAAGATCCAAAGAATATCGATCAACCAATGACTACACCATCTGGAGCTTTGACGGAAAATGGCAAATTCTATCATATGGCAAAACAGTATACACAAGGCAAGCCGGCAAAAATCGTTAAAGTATATGAGAAAATCAAATCAGGTATATGGGTATATAATGGCTATTTTATTTTAACAGACGCTTGGATTGAGCCATCTGGAAATCGTAATGTGTTCAAGTTCAAACTTGAAATGTTAGAAGACGAAATAACAGCAAATGAAGTAAATCACCCTACTGATCTTGAACTTGAACATAATCGATTAATACCAACAAGTGTTAAAGTAGCAGTTTGGCAGCGAGACAAAGGAAAATGTGTTTAAATGCGGCTCTACAGTAAATTTGCATTACGATCATATAATTCCCTTCTCAAAAGGTGGGTCTTCTACGACATCCGCAAACATTCAGCTTTTATGTGCTCGATGTAATTTACAAAAACATGATAGAATTGAGTGAATACCAAGAACGGTTATTAAAACATAGGCCCTGTATACATAACTAATGAAGTCGAAATCTATCAAAGGCGCGGCTGCGCCAATTAACCTTTTATGCAGTAAAGATTATTCATTAGCTTTTCTTCAAGTGCATTACCTTCACGCAAAAGACTTGTCAACACTATGTATAGCAAATAGATAACCATTCATAAAACAAGTCTACTGTGCCCTAGTTGTCTTTTGTTACACATCATTTTCTATACTGTTTCTTTCTTCTTTTGTTTCATTCGAGAATAAAAATGCTTAGGTTCCCAACACTGTACAAAAACCAAACTATTATCCGGGAGGCGCCCACATGCAAAAGCAATACCGCCTTTATCAGGTCGATTCGTTTACGAAGGAAAAACTTACAGGCAACCCCGCCGGAGTAGTCACCAACGCGGACGGGCTTACCGAAAAGCAAATGCAGCAGATCGCCCGCGAGCTGAATAACTCGGAAACCGCCTTTATTTTACCCCCGCAGGATGCCACGCACGATGTATGGGTTCGCTTTTTCACCCCCACCAAAGAAGTGCCTATCTGCGGCCACGCTACCATTGCCGCGCATTACGCACGCGCAAAGGAGCTGTGCCTGCCCAGCACGCGGGTACTGCACAAAACGGGCGCAGGCGTGCTGCCGGTGGATATTGTTAAAACGGACGGGGACTATCAAATCATCATGACGCAGGGAAAGCCCGAAGTTTCCGCCGCGCTTTCCGGCGCCCGCGGAGCAAAGTATCCTTGCCGCCCTCGGCCTTGCACAGGCGGACAGGCTTGCGGATTTTCCCATCGCCATTGCGTCCCACCGGACACGCCAAGGTGATGATCGGCATCCAGAGTACCGAAACCCTGCACCGCTTAACGCCCGATATGACCCGGCTCGCCCGCCTGAGCGATGAAATCGGCTGCAACGGCTATTACGTTTTCACCTGCTCCCCGCAGGAAACGCCCATGGTGCACGGCCGCATGTTCGCCCCTGCCATCGGCATCAACGAAGACCCCGTTACAGGCAATGCCAACGGCCCCCCTCGGCGCATACCTGATTCACTATGGCCTTGCCGAACCGCGCGGGCGGCCTGTTTACATTTCAGGTCATGCAGGGCGAAGCCATCAGCCGGGCAGGCACGATGGAAGTGCAGGTAACAGTTCGGGATCAAAAACCGGATGAGGTGCGCATCATCGGGGATGCTGTAATCGCCTTTTCGACGGTGCTTACAGTATAGGCGGGGTTTTTGCGCCTCCGCCACCCGCCTCCCTGAAATGCCCTATACCATGCGTTTCCGCCTGTTCTCCATTCTTTGTAACATGCCCCAAAGAAAATCACACCGTTTTTATCCTTCCAGTACACTGTGTCACCCTCCCCGCTTTCTTCGTTTATCAGCGGTTAGCAAGAAAATCCGATTGCATTCGCTCCCGAAGGCCTTCATGCCCTTCTTCTTCTTTTTTACACACAAAAGCGGCAGCAAGAGGTATACTATATCCAAACGATAAAACAGCTGATGGTTCCATACGGCCTCTATGATTACTGAGGAGGTAAAAAATGAAGAGAACGACAATGCTGGCTACCTGTTTGCTTACGGTGCTTGTGCTTATGCTTACAGGGGCGGCCGGCGCTGCATCCGCAGGGCAGAGTAACCAAAGCAGAGCAGTCACTTACCCGATCGTGGATACGGGGCAAAACCACATTTTACAGCAATGCAATGGCAACGAAAACGCAGAGCACCGGATCCGATTTCTATGGTCAGGATGCGAATTACGCAGGCAACCAGCCCGGCTATACCGATAACGGCGATGGTACCATCACCGATACCGTTACAGGGCTGATGTGGGAGCAGGGCTTTGCGCTGTGCGACTTCAGCGAAGCGGAAAGCTATGCAAAAGCCTGTGTAACCGGCGGCTATGCCGACTGGAGAGTTCCCACCATCAAGGAACTGTATTCCTTAATCGACTTCTCCGGCAACCAGGGCTCGGGCGATCCATCATCGCAAAAAGCGCCAAAAGACGCGGTGGCGTTTATCGATACAGATTACTTTGCTTTTGAATATCCCAATGACGGCGTGAAACGGTATATCGACGCGCAATACATATCGTCAACCAAATATGTAAGCACGACGATGAATGGAACGCCCACGTTCTTTGGCGTCAACTTTGCGGACGGCAGAATCAAAGGGTATCCGCAAACGCCCCGCAACAGAGGTTCTTCCGGGGCAGTATTATATCCGGCTGGTTCGCGGCCCTGCGGATTACGGCGTCAACGCCTTTGTGGATAACGGGGACGGCACCATAACGGATACGGCGACCGGTCTGATGTGGTCGCAGGTGGATAGCGGCGGCGCGGCGTTTGATGTAAGCGCGTATACCAATCACGACGGAAGCCTGAACTGGCAGGAAGCGCTTGCCTTTGCCGAAAGCGCGCAATATGCGGGGTATGACGACTGGCGGCTTCCCAATGCCAAGGAAATGCAAAGCATTCTGGATTATACCAGAAGCCCCGATACCACCGGCAGCGCGGCGATTGATCCGTTATTTGCATGCACACCAATCATCAACGAAGCGTCCCAGAAGGACTATCCGTTCTTCTGGACCAGTACGAGCTTCAACCCGGGAACCGATGCGGTGATCCTTTGTTTCGGCCGGGCGCTCGGGTATTTCAGCCCGCAAGGGAATAACACGGCGTTTATGGATGTGCATGGCGCGGGCTGCCAGCGAACCGATCCCAAAACCGGAAGCGCTTCCTACGGGAACGGCCCGCAGGGGGATGTGCGCAGGGTTTATAACTATGTGCGTCTGGTCAGGGATGTTCATTAAGCGCGAAAACGGCAAGCCCCGGGTACGGAAAAACACGTGTGGGGTTCACTTTTCCCCGCTCGCGCCCATCCCATGGTTCTGGTATAATAACGGTAATTCTCCGCCGCATTGCGTGCCGGAGATTACCGTTTCTCTTTACCGGCACCCGTAAACTTTCTACCGGGGCAAACCGCCAAGCAGGAGGCGAGAAGCTTGATCATCAGCGCCAGCCGGCGTACCGACATCCCGGCGTTTTAC
>CAXXNI010000002.1:0-2298447 GCA_963663285.2 Candidatus Limiplasma sp.
AGCCTTACCGGTCTTTGTCTTGAATACTATGTACTCAAGAATAACAACAAGCACTATTGATACTCCGAAGATTATAAGCTGTATGTTATTTACACGAAGAGAACCTATATGAAATATCTTTGTGGCCAACAGTTCTGGAAACGGTTTCGGATTTGGCCCGAATATGAGTCTGAACCCGTTCTCAAGGAGTAAAGACATACCTATTGCAGTTATAAGCAGTGTTATTCTAGGTGAATTTCTGAGACGCTTATAAGCCACCTTTTCTATTATTATTCCCAGCAGTGCACTCAGTGCCATTGCCATTATGAGGGCAGGTATAAATCCAAGATTCAGCCTAGACACTGCCACATATCCAAAGTAAGCCCCAGCCATATAGATGTCCCCGTGAGCAAAATTTATAAGCTTAATTATTCCGTAAACCATTGTGTATCCTATGGCTATCAAAGCATATACACTTCCCAGAGCCAAACCATTTAGAATTTGTTGTATAATTTCCATAATTTCACCTCATTTTTAAATTTTATCTTTACTTGAATCATGTAATTCTACTATATCTAATTTATGGTGTTTCTCTAAATAAATCACAGTAAGAACTTTTTTTATATTCCAACTTGTACAATCATATATAAAATTACATGAATCAAGTACTAAAGATAAGCTGTGATTTTTCTTCCATAAAATCTTATGGATTTAACACTTTTAATATTAAGCAACCTTTCTCTGCATCTTAAAAGAGAAAGGTTGCCTTTTTCAAATTAAAATTCCGTATCTTTTTTGAATTTCATTAAATTAAAAGTTAATTTTCTTAACAAATTCCTGAGCACCGTCTTTAGTCTTTAAGATTACAGCTCCCTTTATAGGATTTCTGTCTTCGTCATATTTTATATTTCCAGATACAGCAGTTATATCAGTAGCCTTAAGTGCTTCTTTTATTTTTTCTCCATCTGTAGAACCTGCTTTTTCAATTGCAGCGATTAATATTTTTCCTGCATCATAAGAAAGAGCCGAGAAAGCACTTGGTATAGCATTAAATCTTTTTTCGTAAGCTTCTTTAAATGCAACAACTTCAGGAGATGTGTCCTCTGGAGAATAGTGGTTTGTAAAGTATCCTCCGTTTATTGCCTCTCCACCTACAGTAAATAGGTCTGGTGAATCCCAACCGTCTCCTCCTAAAAATACTGCGTCTATTCCTGTAGATCTAGCCTGTTTTGCTATTAATCCTACAGTATTATAGTAGTCAGGAAGCAATAATACTTCTGGTTTAAGGGAAGCTATTTTTGTAAGTTGTGCATTAAAGTCAGAATCTCCGGTATTGTAAGTTTCTACCGCTACAATTTCTCCTCCAGCTTCTTCAAATCCTTTTTGAAAGAACTCAGCTAGACCTTTACTGTAATCATTTGCCACATCATAAAGTATCGCTGCTTTTTTTGCTTTTAAGTCTTCTGTGGAAAATTTAGCAAGGATTTTTCCTTGGAATGGATCTATAAAACAAGCTCTGAATACATATTCTCCACCTTGTGTAGTTACCTTAGGGTTTGTAGATGTAGGTGTTATCATCGGTATTTTGCTTTGTGTTGCAATAGGACCCACTGCTATACTACATTTACTTGCTATCGATCCTACTATAGCCACTACTTTATCATTATTTATAAGTTTCTGAGCCACACTTGCAGAACTTGCAGGTTTATTTTCATCATCTTCAAATAAAAATTCTATTTTTTTACCATTAATCCCTCCAGCTTCATTTACCTCGTCCTGTAAAATCAGAAGTCCGTTTTTAGAAGATTCCCCAAAAGTTGCAATGTCACCGGTCAACGGAAGAATTGAACCGATTTTAATTACTGAAGCCTCCTCTTCTTTTTTCCCTCCACATGCTGCCAGAGCCACTATCATCCCTAGCATACCAAGCATCTTAATGATTTTTTTCATACCTCTCACTCTCCTAATATATATTTTTTAAAAAAAAATTTATAAAAAAAACACCGAACTACTCCCATATTATGTATCATAATAATGAAAGTAAATTGGTGTTCTGCTTCTTCGTAGTTAAAATAAAGGGATACTCTATTTTATTTCAAAGAAAAACCATTCACTTCTTATATTCTGTTTCGAAATCGAATTTATAGTATATATGTTACATCAACTTCTCTCTTCTGTCAATTGATTTTTAAAAAAATTAATTTAAATTTAAGAAAGCCCAGAAAATCTAAAAGGGCTCTCTTAAAATAATATAAAATTATAATTTTATTTCTTTTTATAAAAGCTTCGCTGCCAGCTCTGCCAGCTTGGATCTCTCACCTTTTTTGAGAGTTATATGTCCTGATATATCCACTGTTCTAAATTTTTCAGCCAGATAAGTCAGTCCGTTTGTATTTGCATCTAGATAAGGACTGTCTATCTGTTCCGGGTCACCTGTGAATACGATTTTTGTATCCTCTCCGGCTCTTGTAACTATGGTTTTTATCTCAAGGGGAGTGAGATTCTGTGCCTCATCTATTATTATGAAGCCAGCCGGTATGGACCTACCTCTGATATATGTCAGAGCCTCTATTTTTAAAAGTCCCATGGACTCCAGACCCATTACCACCTTTTCACCAGCCTTGTCTTCCTTATTTTCAGATAGAAAATCAATATTGTCATATATCGGCTGCATCCAAGGTTTAAGTTTCTCTTTCTCACTTCCCGGGAGATAACCTATATCCTTACCCATAGGTATAATAGGACGAGCTATAAAAAGCTTTTTATATTTCTTTCTTTCCACCACCTGTTCAAGACCTGTTGCCACAGCAAGAAGAGTTTTCCCCGTACCTGCTCTCCCTACCAGGGTTATTACCTTTATATTTTCATCCATGAGAAGGTCCATAGCATACTCCTGCTCATCATTTCTAGCTCTGACTCCCCAGGCACTGACATCTGAGAAAGCCATTCTTTCAATACGTTTTTTTGTTTTAGAGTATCGTCCGAGCCGGGCGACCATTTCATGCTCCTGCGAGCGGTGCATGATGATGGCCTCGGCGGTTTCTTCACCGTAAGTATCAAGCAGCTTATCCACAAGCCACATAGGCATGCTGCCCATAATATGCAAATAGGTGCGTAGATCCTCTTCCTTTTTCGGCCAGGGAATTTCGCCTTTGGAGCGCACCAGGTTGCGAAGCACGGCGTTTAAGAACCCGGTTGCACCTTCCATACCCATGGCGCGCGCGAGCGTTACGCCTTCGTTGACGGCGGCGCTGTCGGGCACGCGGTCGTGGAAAAGAATCTGGCAGGCGCTAAGCCGAAGGATATCGCGCTGTACCGGTTCATGCGTGGGATGATCCATCAGGCGATCCAGCGCAAAGTCGATTTGCAATTGCTGCTCCAGCGTCGCATAAACTATGCTGGTTGCTAAACGGCGGTCGGCGGGGGAAAGGCGCGCAGCTCCCAGCCGCTTTTGCAGCGCAAGGGCGGCATAAGCGCCGTTTTCATGCACATCGCCCAGTACTTGGAGGGCTACGCGGCGCGCGCCCTGCGATAGATCGGTATGCTCTTGCGGTTCAGCTGGTTTGGCTGGGCGAAAAGACCGGTTGCCTCTTGGCACGCCGGTTGTGCTGCGCCCTTTCGCAAAGGAAGGTCTACCGGAAGGCTTGCCAAAACTGCGGCCGCCTGCGCCGGGCGTTGCCGGTCTGCCGGACGGTGCGTGACTGCCTGCCGGGCGGGCGCCCTGTTCGCTGCTGTCGCGTCGGGGAGCACCGCTTTTTGCGGGGAAGGGTCTGCCGGATGGCTTGCTAAAACTGCGGCCGCCTGCGCCGGGTGTTGCGGGCTTGCCGGACGGTGCGTGACTGCCTGCCGGGCGTTCGCCCTGTTCGCTGCTATCGCGTCGGGGAGCACCGCTTTTTGCGGGGTAGGGTCTGCCAGAGGGCTTGCCAAAACTGCGGCCGCCTGCGCCGGGTGTTGCAGGTTTTCCGTAAGTTGTGCGATTACCTGCCGGGCGCTCGCCTTGTTCGCTGCTATCGCGCCGCGGAGCACCGCTTTTTGCGGGGTAGGGTCTGCCGGAGAGCTTGCCAAACGAACCGCGGGGCTTGCCGCCTGTGGTTTGCGCAGTGCGTCCTGCGGCGGGCTTGCGGCCTGTTCCGGTTGCGTTGCGTTTTCCATTTGGGGAGCCGGGTGACTTGGGCTGATCCCGATCACTCATATTGTTACCTCACTCAGCGGTTTACCCGCATCAATGGCATGGCCGCGCAAATAGGCACGCGCATCCATGCGTTTGGCGTTGGGAGCCTGTATTTCCACCAGTTCCATGGCGCCGTCGCCCGTTGCTATCACTAACCCTTGCTTGGGGTTCGCCAGCAGTACGGTACCGGGGGCGGCGGTGGAGCTGCTTTCCGTTTTTACGGCACGCCACACTTTCAACATTCCGTTGGCAACAGGTGCATATGCGCCCGGCCAGGGAATGACCGCGCGTACACGTAGTAAACTATCGCGGGTGGGCTGAGAAAAATCCAGCGCGCCCAGCTCGCGGGATAGTTTGGGTTCATACGTCATCAGCGCTTCATCCTGCTTTTCGCGCGGACAATCCCCTAGGGAAAGCCGCCCGATGGTCTCAATCAACAAATCTGCGCCAATCTGCGCAAGGCGTGTCAGCAGGGTTTCGGCGGTATCGTCCTCGGTGATGGGGGTTGTGGCGCGCAGCAGCATATCGCCGGTATCAATACCCTTATCAGTCAGCATGGTGGTAACGCCAGTTTCTGCATCGCCCTGTAAAATTGCCCAGTTGACAGGCGCGGGGCCGCGATGGCGGGGCAGCAGTGATGCGTGTACGTTTACCGTGCCTAGCTTAGGTACGGCAAGCACCGCCTCGCTTAAAATTTGCCCAAAGGCAGCGGTTACGCACAGGTCGGGCGCTAACGCTGTAAGATCGTCAAGGCCGTCCGTACGAATTCTCAGCGGCTGAAAAACGGTAATACTATGCGCCAGCGCAAGCTCTTTCACCGGGCTCATCTGCACTTTTCCGCCGCGCCCCTTGGGGCGGTCCGGCTGGGTGAAGACGCCGACAACCTCATGCCCGGCTTTCAGTAAAGCCGATAGCGAAGGAACGGCAAAAGCAGGGGTTCCCATAAAAACAATTCTCAAAGGTGCGCCTCCCCATCCTGCTTGGCAGCATCCAGCTGAAGCGTTGCTTCCTCGGCCGCTGCATGGTCGGTCGCGGTGGTTTCGGTTTCCGGCTCGTTTTCGGGAGCGTCCTCCGGCTCATCATCCTGGAAAATTTCGTGTTCCATAATATCCACATACAGAACGCCGTTTAAATGGTCGATTTCGTGGCACAGCGCCCGGGCTAAAAAGCCTTCGGCTTCTACCTGTACAGGCTCGCCCTTGGCGTTCTGCGCTTTCACAAGCACCTTCATGGGGCGCTTCACCGCACCCGCACGGCCGGGCACGCTCAGGCAGCCCTCGGGGCCGACCTGTTCGCCGTCCATATTAACAATTTCCGGATTGATTAGCTCGTACAGCTTTTCGCCGACATCCACAACGATTACGCGCTTGAGAATGCCCACCTGCGGGGCGGCCAGCCCTGCACCGTCGTTTTGGTACATGGTTTCGGCCATATCCTTGAGCAGTATCTTCAACCGGAGGTTGAATTTATCTACAGGTTTACTGGTTTTGCGGAGCTTTTCATCCCCGATGGTAACAATCTTTCTGGTGGCCATTCGTTCTCTCTCCTTGTTTGTCAGGTTATATCAGGGTGGCGGGGTTAATCTCCGCGTAGATCTGGCAATGCGGATCGCTAACATTGCTTAGCTCGCTCAGCAGTCGCAGAATCGGCTGTGCATCGGGGTGGTCGAACACCTTTAGCAGCACATGGTAGCGGTATTTCCCGCGGATTTTAGATACGGGGGCTACATCCTGCCGCAGCATCAGCACGCGCCGTTTTTGCGCGGGATGGGCGTTTAAAAATGCGTCTACCGTATCGTAAAGGCGATCATTCATTGCCTTGGCCGCATCGTCCTGAATGCTTTCAGTAAGCAGCCGGGCGATGAGGGTAAAGGGCGGGTACAAACCAGTGCGGCGGCGCTGAAACTCCTGCGTAAAAAACGCGCGGTAATCCTGCGCGGCAGCGGCGACAATGCAGGGATGATCCGGCTTGTAGCTTTGCACCACAACCTCGCCGGGGGAGTCCGCACGGCCTGCGCGCCCCGCAACCTGCGTAATCAGCTGAAAAGTGCGCTCCTGCGCGCGGTAATCCGGCAGGTTCAAGGTCAAATCCGCCGCGACCACGCCAACCAATGTAACATTGGGGAAGTCCAGTCCCTTGGCGATCATTTGCGTGCCGATCAGTGCCTGCGCCTCGCCCTGCCCAAACGCAGTCAGCAGCTTATAATGCGCATCGCGTTTTTGGGTAGTGTCAATATCCATGCGGATGGTTTTCACATTCGGGAAAAGGCGTTGAATTTCCTCCTGTACCTTCTGGGTACCGCTGCCGAAATAGCGGATATAATGGCTGCCGCATTCCGGACACACTGTGGGCGGTGCGGCGGGTAGCGCCGCAAAAGTGGCAGCGCAGCTCGCTTTCGCTGCTTCCTTCCAGCTGATGCAGCGTCATGCTGACGTCGCACTGCGGGCATTTGACAACATAGCCGCAATTGCGGCAGCTGACAAAGGTGTTATAGCCGCGCCGGTTTAAAAACAACATAGCCTGCCGGCCGCTGTCAAAACAGGCTTTCAGCTTTTGCTGCAGCAGCTGGCTGAAAATGGAGCGGTTACCCGCTGACAGTTCCTTGCGCATATCGACGACAGTAACCGTGGGCAGCGGGCGGCCAAATACCCGGCTGGGCATTTCCACAAGAGTATAATCCCCACGTTTGGCCATGGCGAAACTCAATATGCTGGGGGTGGCGCTGCTCAGCAGCAGTGTCGCGCCTTCCCGGCGGCAACGGCTCATGGAGACCTGCCGCGCATCATAACGGGGATGCTTATCGCTTAGGTAGGTCTGTTCGTGCTCTTCGTCCACCACAATCAGCCCAAGGTTTTCCACCGGAGCAAAAATAGCTGAACGGGCGCCGATCACCACTTGCGCGTCTCCAAGCCGGATGCGCCGCCATTCATCGCACCGTTCGCCGCCGGTGAGGCGGCTGTGCAGCACAGCGGTTTTTGGCCCGAAGCGGGCGCGAAACCAACCGACCATTTGCGGAGTCAGCGCAATCTCCGGCACCAGAATAATAGCGGTCTTATCCATCTCCAGCGTGCGCTTGACCATGGCGAGGTAAACCTCGGTCTTGCCACTGCCGGTAACGCCATGCAGTAAAAACGCACCGCGTCCTTTGGATAGTTCCGGCGTCATAATCGCAAGTGCGCTTTGCTGCTCGTCGGTCATCGGCGGAGGCGCGCTTTGCCTGTCCGCCAGCTGGGCATAGGGAGAGCGCATCACTTCCTGTGAAAACTGGCGGATTAAACCGCTTTCCGCAAGCTGCTTTAACGCAGACTGCGGTGCGGAAACCAAAGACGCGAGTTCTTTTACCGCGTGGGGTTGGGCATCCGCCAGCATGCGCAGCAGTGTTGCCCGTTTTTGGGAACGTCCCTGCGCCTGCGCTGCTTCCCGCGCGTCTACGCCGTCTGCCAGCTGTACGTACGCTTCGGTTTTGGTTTGCACCCGGCCGGTGCGCATATCGGCGGGCAGCATCAGCCGAAGCGTTTCGGAAAGTGGACAGTGGTTCTGTTCTGCCAATTCCTGTGCCAGCGCCATCAGCTGCGGCAACACCGCAGGGTATGTATCCATTACACGGGCGACAGGGCGCATCCGCTCAGACGGGATATCGCATTCATCTGCCAGCCCTACCACAATACCGTCTACTTGCCGCCGGCCCAGCGGCACACGCACACGCATACCGACTTGTAAGGCCATTTCTCCGGGGATAGTGTAGGAGAAGGGCTTGGCGACGTTTTCGTGCACCACGTCCACAACGACTTGCGCAATCACGTGCCTCCCTCCTCTCTATGTTCTCAAAGGCGCGGTTACCGGAAATAACGGTTCTTCGGTTTGGGAATACGGCTGCGGCGGCCATGACGACCGGTTTTCCGCAGCAGGCGGAACGGAAGCCGAAGCAGGAAGAACAGCGCAACAAGCGGAACGGCGACGTAAAACGCCATCTCCAGCGAAAAAGGCGGGAAGGGGTTGGGGTCGGCGTACGTTTCGGCTACGATTTCTTCAATGGATTTGGGCGCGTTTTCCCGGCGGGCGATGGAACGGGAAGCGACCAGCTGGTATGTAATCGCACTGCCGCCATCGGACGGGTAATATGTAAGGGTGCCGAACACCTCGCCCTGGATGACGGGCGTGGAGAAGTTATCGCGCGTATAGTTGATGACGACCTGCTCTTTCAGGTTGCGGGCCAGACTGTCCACTTCCGCTTTGGTTGCGACAATGTGCACCGTGCGCGTATCGGCTGTCGATTCAATGTTGAGCTGTAACTGGCCGATATTGCTATCCTCCATGGAATAACCGGTCGTTTCGATTACGGTGGGGTTCATTTCGTATAAATCCACCGGCGTAACGCTGACAAACTGGGAAAAACCATATTCCATCAGCTTTTTACTATCCGTCCAACGGCCGGAGCTGCTGGTGTACAGTACGACGGAAATCAGCTTGACACCGTCTCTTTCGGCGGAACCGACATAGCAATACCCTGCGCGCGAGGTATAACCGGTTTTAATGCCTGTTGCGTAGGGATAATAGTACTCGTTATCCTCGCTGGAATTCAACCAGTTGGAGCTGGTGCCCATCAGCACGCGCGAGCGTTGCAGATTACTTTTGGGCAGGCTATAGGTAAAGGTTTTAGCAATGGATGCGAAGGTATCGTTTTGCATGGCGATTCGAGCGATAATCGCCATATCCCGTGCGGTGGTGTAATGGGTATCGTCGTGCAAACCGTTAGGGTTGGAAAAATGCGTATTGGTGCAGCCGTAGCTGGCAACGGCCTGATTCATTAAATCTATAAAGCCGGTAATGGAACCGGATATGGTTTCCGCAATCAGGTTGGCGCCGTCGTTGCCGGAGCGTACCATGGTGGCGTACAGCAAATCCTGAAAATTGATGGTTTCCCCAACGGACAGGGGAATGGTAGAACTGCCTTCTTCCAGATTGGCGGCCACCGTGTCCATGGTAGCGGTCGCGTTCATATCCCCAAATTCGATACCCAGTAACGTTGTGAGTATTTTGGTCGTGGATGCGGGAAACATTTGCTCGTCTGCATTTTTCTCAAAGATCACTTCGCCGGATTCCGCTTCAATTAAAATGGCGGATTTGGCGTACAGCTGATCGGCCGTCAGGTTTTCGGGATGCTCTTCGTCATATGCGGGGGCGTTGGAGGAAAGTGTAGGGGCGATATAACGGATGTCGGTTGTGGTATCCTCGGCCAGCGCCGCTTGTGTGGAGCGCAAAGGAGATGAACCGGTGACGTTTTGCCAGGCAAAGATACCAAGCCAAGCCAATGTCAATGCCGATAATACAGCCAAAAACCGCACAAGCGCTTTGCGCAAACCGTCACCCCCTTTACTGTCTTTCCAACCGACATTGTATTATAACGCCCGCGCACCTAAATGTCCAATAGCAGGCGGATAGCCGGAGGATTTTCTCCCTGTTTCCACAGCCGTACATGCCCGTTTGCTTTTAAGCGGCGTTTTGGGGTGGCTATGGCGCAATGCTGAATTCTGGTGTACAATAATTGCAAATCGCGCCGGCTGTATACGGCTGGCGCAAATGGAGGAAAAGATGGCTTATCAGGCGCTTTACCGGCAGTGGAGGCCGTTGAAATTTGAACATGTTGTGGGGCAGGAAGCCGTGGTTAAAACCCTGCGCAGACAGGTGGAAACCGGGCGTATCGCACACGCCTATTTGTTTTGCGGCTGCCGCGGAACCGGCAAGACCTCGCTGGCGAAAATTATGAGCCGGGCGGTGAACTGCCAAAACCCGGATCACGGGGACCCCTGCGGTGTTTGCCCGCCCTGCAAAGCGATCTTGGAAGAAAGTACACTGGATGTGCTGGAGCTGGACGCGGCCAGCAATAACAGTGTGGATAACGTGCGCGATCTGCTGGAGCAGGTGCGCTACCCTGCGCAGGTAGGGAAATATAAAGTTTACATTATTGACGAAGTGCATATGTTGTCTACCGCAGCATTCAACGCGCTGCTGAAAACACTGGAAGAGCCGCCCGAACATGTGGTTTTCATCCTCGCGACGACCGAGCCGCAGCGTATACCGGCGACGATTTTAAGCCGTGTACAGCGCTTTGATTTTGGCCGAATTTCCGCACCGCTGTTGATGGGACGGATGCAGGAAGCGCTGGATAGGCTCAATGTGCAAGCGGAACCGGAAGCGATGCAGATGGTTGCGCGCGCTGCAGAAGGAGCGATGCGCGATGCGTTCAGCATTTTGGATATGTGCGTTTCCGCAGCGACGGAAGGCAAATTGACCGCAGAAATCGTGCGTACCGTGCTGGGTGCAAGCGATAAGGATTTTCTGTTTTCCTTCAGCGACAGCATTGCGGCAGGCGACGCCGCGGGCGTAATGGCGCATATCGACACACTGATGCGCTCCGGGCGGGAACCGCAGGTGTTTTTACGGGAGACGGCGCGGCACATGCGCGCGCTGCTGACGGTAAAAGCCGTAAGCGAAAACGCAGCGGAACTGCTGGAAGTGACCGATGAGGATGAAAAGCGTTATCGCGCGCAGAGCGGTAAGTTTTCACAGGAGAGACTGCTGCGTATCACCGGAGATCTGATGCGCGCGGAAACTGAATTGCGCTATGCTTCCTCTCCCCGTATTGGGCTGGAGATTGCGGCGCTGCATGCCTGCATGGACAATCAGGGTGAAGATGCGCAAGCGCTGCTGGAGCGAATCGCTACGCTGGAAAACCGCTTGCAAACGCTAAACGCGGCGTTGGAAAGCGGTACGCTTACGGCAGCGGCCCCGGCACGTTCCAAAACGGCAAAAGTGCCTGCCGAAGGCGCAAAGCAGCCGGGAAAACCATCGGAAAACGCAAAAACCGCACCTAAAACCGCCGTATCCAACGGAGATGACAATGCGGTTTGGGAACAGGCTCTAAAGCTGATTGCCAAGACCGAACCGCCTTTGTACGGCTTGCTGAAAAAAGAACGGTTCATCGGTTCGGAGGGCAATGTATTTCGCGTACAGGTGGCTTTTGCCCGCAAAGAGTTTACGCTGGGAAGGCTGAATGAACCAAAGCGGCGCGACAAGGTAAGCCAGGCGCTGACTGAGGCGGCAGGCAGAACTGTTACCTTTGAAGCGGTGCTGGAGGGCAGCGCGGAGGTTAAGCGGGAAAACGACATTCGGGATGAAAACGCGCAGACGCTGATCCATACGCTGGGGCACGACCTGGTGCAGATAGATGATGGGTCGTCTACAAAACGCATGGAGGAACAGCTGTGAAAAAGTCGTATGTTACCAAAGCGCCGAAACGAAACGGCGCTTTCCACTATAAGCATGATTTGGGACAACACTTCCTATATGATACGGAATTACTGCGCTCGCTGGTAAAGCAGGTGGGTGTGCAAAAAACAGACAATGTGCTGGAAATCGGCCCCGGCGCCGGGACGCTGACAGCCTGTTTGGGAGAAGCCGCCGGTAAGGTATTGGCGGTGGAGGTGGACGAAACTGTACTGCCTTTTTTACGTGTGGCAACGGAAAGTTTCGGGAATGTAGAAATTTTGCAGAGCGATATCCGAAAAATGAATCTTGCTAACCTGTCGCAAATGTTGGGCGAAAGCTGGATGGTGATTGC
The DNA here is from genome assembly GCA_963663285.2 of Candidatus Limiplasma sp. Taxonomy (GTDB): domain Bacteria; phylum Bacillota; class Clostridia; order Christensenellales; family Aristaeellaceae; genus CAXXOK01. The sequence continues at coordinate 11,772 of CAXXNI010000002.1, forward strand.
CAATATTCCTTATAATATCACCACACCAATTTTTGATCTGTTTTGGGGCAGCGGGCTGCCTGTAACCTGCATGGCGGTAATGGTGCAAAAGGAAGTAGCCGATAAGCTGATGGCACTGCCCGGTGACCCGGCCTATGGGTTGATGAGCCTGCGCTGCCGGTATTACTGTGAGCCGGAAATGATAGCGGTCGTTCCCGCGGCTGCGTTTACCCCGCCGCCTAAAGTGGATAGCGCATTTGTAAAACTGACATTCCGTAAAGCTTCGCCCGCGCCCGTGGAAGATGAAGCGCTGTTGTGGCGTATGATCCGCGCTTCCTTCAACCAGCGGCGAAAGACACTGCAAAACACACTGAAGGGCGTACAGCCACTGACTGTGGACACCGTACGCAGCGCACTGAAAGCGCTGGGGCTATCGCCCACGGTACGCGGTGAAGCGCTTACCCTGATGGAATGGATTGCGCTGGCGAACCACTTGGCACAGCAGAAGCAAGTTTAATAGCAGCATGCGGTGTGAAGGCTGTAAAAACTACTCGGTAGGAGACAACACAGAATAAAGTGGAAAATCGCAGGATGGAAATCGCAAACTTGCATTATGTCCGCAAAATATTTTTAGCTGAATAAAAATTTTTTGCGGTGAAAATATCTTTTTTATATGGCAGCGTAAAATAGAAAAACGGAAAAAACGGCTTGAATAAGCCGTTTTTTTTGCGTTGCTCGGGGGAAAGATCAATGCCTTGGAAGGAAAAATGTTTGTGAAATGAAAAACAATTTAAAAATTGCAGCAGGAGTTATGAAGCATTTCGAGAATTATTGGAATTAGGGCGAGTTTGTGCCATTTCGTCCGAATATCAACCTCAACAGCGGTATTTACCGCTTGGAAGCCACGCGGCTTCTGTATTAAGAACTCCAAGGAGGATACCATTATGAGTCTGGACTTGTCTTATCTGGGCCTCAACGGAACCAAGAACGTGTATCGTAACCTTTCTCCCAGCGCGCTGGTAGAATGTGCTTTGGAACGCGGAGAAGGCAAACTGAGCAAAACCGGTGCGTTGGTTGTTAAGACCGGCAAATACACCGGCCGCTCCCCCAAAGACCGCTTTGTGGTTGACGAGCCTTCCATCCACGACGAGATCGCTTGGGGCAACATCAATGTGCCGACCAGCCCCGAAAAATTCGACAGCCTCTACAATAAAATGCGCGGCTATTTTCAGAACCGCGATGCGTTCGTGTTCGACGGTTTTGCCGGTGCGAACGATAAATACCGTGTGCCGATCCGCGTTGTGACCGACCTGGCCAGCGAGAATCTTTTCATTCATCAGCTGCTGCGCCGTCCCGAAGCGGGCGATCTGGAAAACTTTGCTCCCGGTTTCACCGTTATTGCTGCGGTGGGCTTGAAGCTGATTCCCGAAATTGACGGCGTGAACAGCGAAGCTGCGATCATGATCAGCTTTGAGAAGAAGATGATCCTGGTTGCCTGCAGCCGTTATGCCGGCGAAATCAAAAAGGGTATCTTCAGCGTAATGAATTACATTCTGCCTAAGCAGAACGTACTGCCCATGCACTGCTCCGCCAACGTTGGCAAAGCCGGTGACAGCGCCATTTTCTTCGGCCTTTCCGGTACCGGCAAGACCACCCTGTCCGCTGACCCCAACCGTAAGCTCATCGGCGATGACGAGCACGGCTGGTGCGATGACGGTATCTTCAACTTTGAAGGCGGCTGCTATGCCAAGTGCATTAAGCTGTCCAAAGAGCATGAGCCGGACATTTACAACGCCATCCGCTTCGGCGCGCTGGTTGAAAACGTTGTGATGGACGATGAAACCCGTGAGTTTGACTTTGATGATGACAGCCTCACCGAAAATACCCGTGTAGGTTACCCTGTAACCCATATTGATAACGTTGAGCTTTCCGGCGAAGCCGGCACGCCAAACACCATCATCTTCCTGACGGCCGATGCTTTCGGCGTACTGCCCCCCATCAGCAAGCTCAACCGTGAAGCCGCCATGTACCAGTTTGTAAGCGGCTACACCGCAAAGCTGGCTGGCACCGAGCGCGGTATTACCGAGCCGGAAGCCACCTTCTCCACCTGCTTTGGCGAGCCCTTCTTCCCGCTGCCCGCCAGCCGCTATGCGGAATTGCTGGGCGAGCGCATCGACAAGACCGGTGCGAACGTGTATCTGGTTAACACCGGCTGGGCCGGCGGCAGCTACGGCAAGGGCGGCAACCGCATGAAGCTCCCCCTGACGCGCGCGATGGTAACCGCAGCTCTTAACGGCGAACTTGAAAAAGGTGAATTCGAACTGGATCCCATCTTCAACGTGCTGGTTCCCAAGACCTGCCCGGGCGTACCTTCCGAAGTGCTTTCCCCGCGTGAATTCTGGGCAGATAAAGCTGCTTATGAAGTAACCGCCAAAAAGCTGGCCGGTATGTTCCAGAAGAACTTTACCAAGTATACCAATATGGACCAGAAGGTTGTGGAAGCTGGTCCTAAAGCCTGATTACCGTAACCACTTTCCCCCTCTGCCGCCCGGTTGCATCGCCGGGCGGCTTTTTCTATTGTATGTTTTGATATTATAATAGGAAAACAAGCAAGGAATACATGCCGGTAAGCGCGAAAACACTAAAGGAAAATAATCGTAATGAAACAGTAAGAAGCTGGGGAATGGCGATGGGTGTACTTACGCTGGTTGGGCAGGGCGTCCGTTTTGGAATGCTGCTGCAGCTGGCAGTTGGACCGGTATGCCTGTTGGTATTGAGTACTGCGGGAACGCTGGGTTTTTGGCCCGCCATGCCGCTGGTGGCGGCAGTAACACTGGTAGATGCCTTCTATGTATCGCTGGCAATGCTGGGTGCTACGGCGTTAGTATCCAAGCCGGGAGCGCAGCGTTTGCTGGCGATCGTCGGCGGGTTGGTGCTGGTGCTTTTCGGTGTTGATATAGTGATGAGCGCGCTGGGGAAACCGCTGATCCCATCATTCTCGCTTTTTTCCGTTGCAGAGGAAACCAACCGTTTTGTGCAGGGTTTAGTGATTACGCTTTCTAACCCGCTTACGCTTCTTTTCTGGGGTGGTATGTTCACGGCAAAGAGCATGGAGAATCGTTGGGAACGTCCACAACTATGGCTGTTTGCCACAGGCTGCGTGCTTTCCACCGCACTTTTTCTCACGGGAATAGCGGCGTTTGGCGGTGTGTTTGCGGGCCGCGTGCCCCCGGTTGTTATTCAAATACTCAATGTTGGGGTCGGGGCGGCGCTCATCTTTTTCGGCATACGGCTCTGGCTTAGAAAGGCGAAGCCTGTTAACGGCTGAACCAACTTTTATTGTCGTTTTCCCATGGCTGTGCAAGCAAAAATATGGCAAATTCTCATGGAATTCTCATGAAACCATCAAGGATTTCTCAAGCAGTGAATGTGCTTTTATGGTACGATTTATCCGTACCCGGGAACAACGGATAACGCAAGGAGGAACCAAACCATGGAGGGCACAGGAAACCGTGATAAGCGCTTGCTGAGCATACTATACCGTACGCGCTTCAAAGTAAGCAGAAATGGGCAAACCATCGTAAACCTGTCGATATTGTTCAGTATTATGGCGGTGGTGCTCGCGCCATGGCTGGTGGTGCTTGGCCTGGTGGCCGCATTGGTAACGGGCGCTCATTTCACCATCGATACCAAGGGGCTGGGGTTTGAACAGAACTTTGACGATGTCATCCGCAATGCGGCCGGCAATGTAAAGCACGCCGTTGGAACCATCACGAGAGACGAATAAGCAAGGTGGCTGCATTACGAACAATAAAAGCGGGAGGAATACCACTATGGATAACAACACGAATACGAACAATGGGAAAACGGGTTTGTTCAGCTTACTGTACCGTACACGCATTATGATTAAAAAGGGCGAAAGCACTATCGTAAACCTGTCGGTTCTCTTCAGCATCATTGCGCTGCTCTGTGCACCATGGCTGGTGATTATCGGTGCGATTGTTGCGCTGGCGCTGGGGTACCGGTTCTCGATTCAACGCAACGCGGAAGGGTTCGCCAAGGACTTTGAGCACGTTGTAAAAGATGCGGCCGACAATGTAAAAAATGTTGTAGAGCATGTGAAAGACAGCGTTGAGCCCAACGACAACGACGATCAGGAATAATCGCCGCTAACCCGGCATGTAAAGCCTATACCTGTAACAAAAACCCGAAGCGGAAAGCTTCGGGCTTTTGTTATCCCAAAGCCCAAGCTGCATTTTCAGCTGCGGGAAGCTTTGGGAATCATTTACGAATGAATAGGTGCATTTCATTGCCACCCTCGCTTTTCAGTGTTTCGGACTGCTTAAACATTTTGGCAGCGTGTGTGCAAAACGAGGCTTTTAAGGATAATGAATTTGTTTGTAAATGGCACTGTATTTTGCTTATGGTATACTTAGGGCTGAGGAGGCTTTACCAACGGGTGAATGCGCGGGAAATTCCATTTGTAGTGAAAAGCCAATCCCCGTATCAGTACGGTGACTCCGGCGGAAATGACAGTTGCGGTAATAGTGGGCAAAACGCCGCGCAAGAGCAGGTATACCCCGGCGCCTACCAAAGACGCGACCGCATAGATGTGACGCACTAGAACGCTGGGCATTTCGCCAGCCATGACATCGCGCATAATGCCGCCGCCCGTACCGGTAAGCAGTGCAACAAACAGCAGCATAAATACCGATCCTTCCGGGCAGGCGTGCGATGCGGTATCAACGCCGCTTACGGTGAACACCCCTAAGCCAACGGCATCTGTATAGATGAGTATCTTTTTATACAGATTTTTGGTTTTCGGCATAGGCTCGCGGCGGTAGAAATAGAGAAATACAAACAGGAGCATACTGGTGGCTACGGCAACTAAGGCAAATGTCGGATCCGTCAGCATTTGGGGCGGAGTAATGCCCAGCACTATATCGCGCAGGCTGCCGCCGCCGACCGCCGTGGTCAGCCCGAGGATGATCACGCCGAATAAATCCATCCCTTTGCGGATGGCGATCATCGCACCGGAAAGCGCAAAAGCGACGACGCCCAGCAACTCTATCGGTAAAAACGGATCAAACATACGAATCCCTCTCCTCCGTATTGGTTTGCGAGTGCATCATAACACCAGCCGAAGAGGCTTGCAAGGACATTTTTTATAGTGCGCGGTAACGGATCAAGCGGAAATAGCATCTGGGCGCGGGGTGGAGAAACAGAATTTTTTTCTGCTATAAAGTAGAAAAAGCCAATAAATACTTGGGTTTCTACTATATACAGTGGTGGATGGGAAACATCAGGGGCTTGACAATTACGCTCCGGTCAATATAATTAGTTTGTCTAACGAATAAGATTACGCATGGAGGAGTGGCGCATGGATGAATTCAGCCGGGAGCTGAACCGCTTGCTGGTAAGTACATATCGAGACATCGGCAAGCTGGAGGAAGATATGCTCCATTCCTTTAGTGGTATGGATCTGACCATCGGAGAACTGCACTTGTTGGAAGCCGTTGGCGAGAACAAGGATAAGGGTATGGTGGTATGCGAGCTGGCGCAGCGGATGGAGCTTACCCCGCCGACGGTGACGGTAGCCATCAATAAACTGGCGCACAAAGGATTTGTACAAAAAACACGGTCTACGCGGGACCGGCGCAGCGTTATCGTTACGCTGACCCGTTTGGGCAAGAAGGTCAATGCCGCGCACCGCTACTTTCACGAGCAGATGGTACGCAACATTGTAAAGCTCCTTTCACCGGCGGAAAGAGAAGGGATGATCCATGGAATGCAATCCCTGAATGCTTTTTTTAAGAGCGCGCTGGAGGAGCAGGCAAAAAAGGACGAAGCAGAGGAGCCTGACGGGCAGGCGGAAGAAATGAGTGTGAACGAATGAAAATACGTTCCTTCGGGCATGCATTGCCGAAAAGAACGGTTACCAATGAAGAATTGGCCGGTTTTCTGAACACATCGGATGAATGGATTCAAACCCATACTGGAATTAAGAGCCGTCATATTATGACGGGCGATGAAACGCTCAGCGGCATGGGGGCGGAAGCGGCGCAAATGGCGCTGGACCGCGCAGGCCTAACGCCGGAAGATGTGGATTTTATCCTTTGTTCCACCACACGAGGCGAAATGAGTTTTCCCGCCACCGCTTGCCTGATACAGCAAAAAATGGGCGCAACGTGCCCGGGCCTGGATATTAACGCAGGTTGCTCAGGCTTTATATACGCGCTGGAGGTTGCCGATGCGCTGCTCGTTGCAGGCCACGCCAAACGGATATTAATCGTCTGTGCGGAGCAGGTATCCCGCTTTACCGACTGGAAGGACCGCAGCACCTGCGTGCTGTTTGGCGATGCGGCTGGAGCGGCGCTGTGCGAGGCGGGCGATGACCTGCGGGCGATCCGCCTGACGACGGAAGGCGACGCCGAACCACTGCACGCTTGGCCATCGGGTGGCAATTGCCCCTTTGATGACCATATTCCTAAGGAAGAACCCCTGAAAATGAATGGTCAGGAAATCTTCCGCTTTGCCGTAACCCGTTCGCTCAGGGACATTCAGGCGGTCACCTCCCAATGTGATCTGGCGGGTGAGGCAGTGGACTACTATGTGCTTCATCAGGCGAACCGCCGCATACTGGATTCGGTTTGTGCCCGCCTGAAGCAACCCGTGGAGAAGTTTCCCGTAAATATTACGACGCACGGAAACACATCCTCCGCGTGTATACCCGTACTCCTGTCCGAAATGACGGAAGACGGACGCCTCCAAAAGGGGCAAACGCTGGTGCTGAGCGCTTTCGGGGCTGGGTTAACCACCGGGGCAGCGGTACTGCGGTACTAAAATGTTTGCCGCGATTCTACGGCAACCGGATTTTATAGGAGGAAAACATAATGACTACATTTGAAACCATTGCCAAAATGCTGGCGGAAAGCAAAGACTTGGACGTAAACGAAGTAAAGCCCGAAATGACTTTTGCCGATCTGGGTCTGGACAGCCTGGACGTGGCTGAACTGGTAATGAACATGGAAGACGAACTGGGCGTTGTGATTGAGATCAGCCCGGCGCTGAAGACCGTGCAGGACGTAGTAACGCTGGTGGACGAGCAGAAGAAATGATGAACTCAGTGCTTGTGGAAGAACTCGGCCTGCGCTATCCCATCTTTCAGGGCGGCATGGCCTGGGTGTCCGATGCGTATCTGGCGGCGGCGGTTTCCAATGCAGGCGGTCTCGGCATTATTTCCGCAATGAATGCGGACGCGGAATATCTGCGTAAGCAGATCGCGCTGTGCCGCACTATGACGGATAAACCCTTCGGCGTTAACATTATGTTGATGTCCCCGCACGTGAAGGAAGTTGCGCAGGTGTGTGCGGAGGAAAAACCCGCCGTAGTTACCACCGGCGCGGGCTTGCCGACGGCTTACATGAAAAGCTGGATTGCCGCCGGGATTAAAGTGATTCCGGTTGTGCCTTCCATCGCTGTGGCGAAACTGGTAGAACGCGCAGGCGCGTTTGCCGTTATCGCCGAAGGCGGCGAAAGCGGCGGCCATGTCGGCGACCTGAGCACCATGGCGCTGGTTCCGCAGGTGGTGGACGCGGTGAAAATTCCCGTCATCGCGGCAGGCGGTATTGCCGATGGCCGCGGTATTGCGGCGGCGTTTATGCTGGGCGCGGTGGGTGTACAGTGCGGCACCGTATTCCTGTGTGCCGAGGAATGCACCATCCACGATAACTATAAGCAGAAGGTGCTGGCTGCCAAGGATATTGATACCGTTGTAACCGGCAAACGTCTTGGCCATGCGGTGCGCAGTATTAAAAACCCGTTTACGCGCGGGTATCAGGAAAAAGAGTACAACCCTTCCACCTCCGATGAGGAGCTGGAGGCGCTGGGCGTAGGCGCCCTGCGTAAAGCAGCGATGGATGGCAATATGGATGAAGGCTGTTTTCTCGCCGGGCAGGCTGCTGCCATGGTGCATGAAATTAAGCCTGCGAAAGATATTATTGAACCAATGTTTGTGCAGGCGGAAGGCTTGCTTACGGGGGCTGCTAAATGGGTAAAATAGCATTCGTTTTCGCCGGTCAGGGCGCGCAGTATGCCGGAATGGGAAAAAGCCTGTACGAATCGTCTCCCGCTGCAAAGCGCGTGCTGGACGAGGCGGAAGCGCTGCGTCCCGGCACGCTGGAACTGTGCTTCTCCGGTACGAAGGAAGACCTGAGCCGGACGATCAACACCCAGCCTGCCTTAATGGCGGTGGATTACGCCTGTGCGGCTGCGTTGATGGAAGCCGGTGTGCAGCCGGACGGGTTGGCGGGTTTTTCACTTGGCGAAATTGCCGCACTGCCTGCGAGCGGTATGCTTACTTTTGCCCAAGCCTTTGCGTTGGTGATGGAGCGCGCTGCACTGATGGAACGCTGCGCGGCTGACCATCCCGGCGGCATGGTGGCCGTGCTGAAACTGGCGGATGACGCTGTGGAAACGCTTTGCGAAGCACATGGTGCGTATCCGGTGAACTACAATTGCCCGGGGCAGGTAGTATGCGCGCTGCAAAGCGATGCGATCCCGGCCTTTTCCCAAGCGGTCAAGGCGGCGGGTGGCCGTGCGCTGCCGCTGGCGGTAAGCGGAGGCTTCCACAGCCCCTTCATGCGGGATGCGGCGCAGGGCTTGGCTGAATATGCGAAAGGCTTGTCTTTTGCACAGCCGGAGTTGCCACTGTATGCCGATGCGACTTGCGGGCTTTACACCGCGCAGGATGCGGCAACGCTGCTTGGGCAGCAGGTGGATCATCCTGTAAGGTGGACCGCGCTAATCCGGGGGATGATTGCCGATGGATTTACGGACTTTATCGAGGTTGGCGCAGGGCATACGCTCAGCGGCTTGATCTCAAAAATTGGAGGCGCGGAGCGCATCGCCAATGTGGAGGATGCGGATTCGCTTACGCAAACCCTGTCCCAGTATAAGGAGGACAGCCGATGCTAACGGGAAAAACAGCGCTGGTCACCGGCGGCAGCCGCGGCATTGGGCGCGCAATCTGTCTGGAATTGGCTGCAAACGGCGCGGCTGTTGCGTTTGCCTATGCGGGCAACGAACAAATGGCGGGCGAGACGCTCGCGCAGCTGACGGCGCTGGGCGTTAAAGCCAAAGCGTACCGCTGCAATGTGGCGGATTTTACGGCCACCAAAGAACTGGTGGATGCGGTGAATGCTGATTTTGGCGGCATTGATTTGCTGGTCAACAACGCGGGCATTACGAAAGATAAGCTTAGTATGCGTATGAGCGAAGAAGACTTTGACAGCGTGATCGCCGTAAACCTGAAAGGCGCGTTCAACCTGATCCGCCATACGTCGGCGGGATTCCTGCGCAAACGCGCGGGTCGTATTGTCAACATTACATCTGTCGCAGGGCTGATGGGCAATCCGGGGCAGGCAAACTATGCTTCGGCCAAAGCTGGTATGATCGGCCTGACCAAGACTATCGCACGAGAGCTGGGCGCCCGTGGGATTACCTGCAACGCCGTCGCACCCGGCTTTATCCAAACGGATATGACCGCTGTACTTGGCGAGCAGACACTGGAAGCCGCCTGCCAGAGCATTCCGCTGAAGCGGATTGGACAGGCGCAGGATGTTGCCAAGGCTGTGGCGTTTCTCTGTTCGGATGGCGCAAGCTACATTACCGGGCAGGTACTGCAGGTCGATGGCGGCATGTTAATGTAAACTGTTAGGACGAAACACCATTTTCCACAACCGGCAGGAGGGATTACGCATGGAGCGTGTGGTGATTACTGGAATGGGCGCGGTGACGCCTGTGGGTTTGAATATCCCGGATTTCTGGCAGGCGCTTACGGACGGCGTATGTGGTATCAGCCAAATTCAAAGTTTTGATACCACCGGTATGAAAGTAACGTTGGCCGCGGAGCTCAAAGGGTTTGATCCCACGCAGCACGGCATGGATAAAAACGCCGCGCGCAAACTGGATCCGTATGCTCAATACGCGATTGCTGCTGCGAAGCAGGCGATGGAGCAAAGCGGTCTTGTCAGCAACGAAAACATTCCGTCGGAGCGGCTGGGCGTTTATATCGGTTCGGGCATCGGCGGTATGCAGACGTTCGTGACCGAGGCGGGCAAGTGTTTAACACGCGGGCCGGAGCGGGTGTCCCCCCACTTTATCCCGATGATGATTGCAAACATTGCCTCCGGGCAGGTGGCGATTGCGTACAATGCGCAAGGCCCCAGTCTGCCGGTAATGACGGCGTGCGCAACTTCCACCCATGCGGTGGGTGAAGCGTTCCATGCCATTAAAGCAGGTTATGCGGATGCGATTGTTGCTGGCGGCGCGGAAGCGGCAATTTGCCCGCTTGCTGTCGGTGGTTTTACCAACTGCATGGCGCTGTCTACCCAGCCCGACCCGCTGCTGGCCAGCCTGCCGTTTGATAAGCGGCGCGCAGGGTTTGTGATGGGTGAAGGCGCGGGCGTACTGGTGCTGGAAAGCTATACCCACGCCGTGAACCGCGGTGCGACGATCCTGGCGGAAATTTGCGGTTATGGCAACACATGCGACGCCTATCACGTTACCGCACCTCATCCTGAAGCCGTGGCAGGCGCGCGTGCGATCCGGCTGGCGATGGAAGAAGCATCGTATACGGAAAATGATCGCGTGTACATTAACGCCCATGGCACGGGTACGCCGCTTAACGATACCAGCGAGACGTTGGCGATTAAGAAAGCGCTGGGAGAAACAGCCGCGCGGAGCGCTATGATCTCCTCCACCAAGAGCATGACGGGCCATATGCTTGGTGCGGCGGGCGCGGTGGAATGCATCGCATCGGTATTGGCACTGGAAACCGGCATACTTCCGCCCACCATCGGCTTAACGGAGCCTGACCCGGCGTGCGACTTGGACTATATACCGCTGACCAAACGGGAAGCGCAGTGCGATATTGCGCTGAGTATTTCGCTTGGCTTTGGCGGGCACAACGGCTGCTTGGCGCTCAGGAGGGTGAAAGAATGAAGATCAGCGATATTAAAACACTAGCGGATGTTATGAATCACGCGGATTTATCCGTGCTTGAATATAGCGAAGGGGAAGCCCATATCCGGTTGGAGCGGGGCACAAAGCAGGTTGTAACCGTCGCTGCTCCCCAACCCGCCATCGACCCTGCGGTCGCGCCCCACAGCGTTACGGAGGAAGAACAGAACGACTTTAACAACCTGTGCGAGTTGAAAGCGCCGATGGTCGGTGTGTTTTACGCCGCCCCGTCGCCCGACGCCAAACCATTTGTGAAGGTAGGCGATACGGTGGAAAAAGGGCAGGTGGTCTGCATCATCGAAGCGATGAAGCTGATGAATGACATCACCGCCCCCGTAACCGGGCGTATTGTGGACATTTTAGCGCTCGATGGCGCTGTGCTGGAATTTGGCCAGACCATCATGAAAATTGTCTGACAACGGAATAAAAGGATAGAGTCATGAATAAAGAAGAGATCAAGCATTTTTTACCGCATCGTGAACCGATGCTGCTGGTAGACGACGCAACCCTGAAAGAAAACGAAGCGATCGGCCATTATACCGTGCGCGGCGACGAGTGGTTTGTTCAGGGCCATTTTCCCGGTAATCCCGTAGTGCCCGGCGTTGTGCTGTGCGAAATGATCGGACAGACCTGCGCGGTGCTGCTGGGGGATAAGCTGCTGGGCAAAACACCGTTTTTTACCGGCATGAACAATGTGCGTTTCCGCCAGCCGGCCCGGCCCGGCGATACGCTGACGCTGGAGGCTGGCATCATCCGGCAAAACGGTCCGTTTTACATAACGCAGGGGAAAGCCCTGCTGAATGGAAAAGTTGCCGCGCAGGGGGAATTCTCCTTTGCGCTGATCGATAATGAAGAAGCAGGGAGCGATAAAAACCGCGCCTGATTAAGGCTGCGGGAATCGCTTATCAACCGGAGGGAGGCTCTATGTTCTCCAAAATCCTGATTGCCAACCGCGGGGAGATTGCCATTCGCGTTATCCGCGCGTGTAAGGAAATGGGTGTTGCCACGGTGGCCGTATTTTCACAGGCCGATCGTGACGCGCTGCATGTATCGCTGGCTGACGAAAGCTATTGCATCGGTCCGGCGCCAACGCAAAAAAGTTATTTGAATATGGATGCGATTCTCACCGTGGCGCGTGCCTGCGGTGTGGAGGCGATTCATCCCGGATATGGGCTGCTGAGCGAAAACCCCACTTTCGCTAAACTATGCGAAGAGCAGGGCATCCGCTTTATCGGTGCGCCTTATGAAGTAATGCTGCAAATGGGCGATAAGGACGCCGCGCGCCGCACTATGCGGGAAGCGGACGTACCCGTCATCCCCGGCTGCGATCTGGTAGCTACGGTCGAAGACGCTAAACGTGAAGCCAAAGCCATCGGGTTTCCGCTGCTGCTGAAGGCACGTGCGGGCGGAGGCGGGCGTGGGATTCGCCGCGTGAATGACGAAAGCGAAATCGCCGCTGCATTTGCCAGCGCGGCGGCCGAAGCGCAAAGCGCTTTTGGCGATGGTGCGCTGTACATGGAAAAATTGCTGACCCATGTAAAGCATATTGAAACGCAGTTACTTTGCGATCAGTACGGCAATGTGTTATGCTTGGGCGAGCGCGACTGCTCCATGCAGCGCAAGAACCAGAAGATTCTGGAGGAAAGCCCGGCTGTATGCGTAACGCCGCAGATGCGCAAGGCGCTGATTGAAGCGTCTGTCGCCGCGGCGAAAACCGTAGGATATGTCGGCGCGGGCACAATCGAGTTTTTGCTGACGCAGGACGGGCATTTCTACTTTATGGAGATGAACACCCGCTTGCAGGTGGAACATCCCGTAACCGAAATGGTAACCGGCGTGGATTTGGTAAAATGGCAAATCCGCATTGCCAGCGGGCAGAAGCTGACGCTCAAGCAAAAGGATGTACGCATTCAGCGCCACGCGATAGAATGCCGCATCAATGCCGAGGACCCGGCGCACGATTTCCGACCCAGCTGCGGGCAGATCAGCCTGTTGCATGTGCCGGGCGGCCCATGGGTTCGGTTTGATACGGCGCTGTATCAGGGCTATGTGATCCCCCCGTTTTATGATAGTATGATTGCCAAGCTCATCGTTTCCGCCCGCACGCGGGCCGAAGCCATCCGCAAGATGCAGGCGGCACTGTGCGAAATGGTGGTGGAGGGCGTGGAGCATAACGCGCAGACGCATATTGATCTGCTTTGCGAATCCCCGTTTCTGGACGGCACGTACACCACGGATTATCTGACGAAACGGTAACGCCGAAGACCGGTTTGTACGGCTGTTATCACCTGCATACAGGGAGGAAGAAGCGATTGATCCGAAAAGACCTGTTTAAAAAACCGAACAACCGGCTGGAAGGCGAGCACGAAGCACCCACGATGAAAAAACCCGCCTTTGCCTGCCCGGAGTGTAAAACTACTCTGGATAAAGCATCGCTGCCCAAAGCCCACTATACCTGCCCGCGCTGCGGCGCGCTGCTGCCGATTGCCGCACGCGAGCGTATCCGCTGGCTGGTAGATGAAGACAGCTTTTCGGAGTTGGATGCCGATTTGCAAACGGTAGACCGCCTGCAATTTCCCGGATATGCGGATAAGCTGGAGGCAGCCCGTAAAACCAGCGGGGAAACCGAAGGGGTTATTACCGGAACAGCGCTCATCAGCGGGCAGCCCTGCGCGCTGTTCTGCATGGAACCGGGCTTTATCATGGGTTCTATGGGCGCTGTGGTAGGGGAAAAAATCACACGCCTGTTTACCTATGCCACGAAGCATCGCCTGCCGGTGATCGGCTATACTGTTTCCGGCGGCGCGCGTATTCAGGAAGGCATGTTTTCGCTGATGCAGATGGCTAAAACCAGCGGCGCGGTGCTGCGGCACAGCGATGCGGGGCTTTTGTATGTGGCGGTGCTCACCAACCCGACTACAGGCGGTGTGGTTGCCTCGTTTGCCATGGAGGCGGATGTGATTCTAGCTGAGCCGCGCGCGCTGATCGGCTTTGCAGGTCCGCGCGTAATTGAGCAAACGATGCGCCAGAAGCTGCCGCCGGGATTTCAACGGGCGGAGTTTTTAATGGAAAAAGGGTTTATTGACCGTATCGTACCCCGCAGCGAACAGGAAAAAGAGCTTACGATTTTACTGAAGCTGCATGGCGGGGAGGCGAAGCAATGACGACGGCATACAAACGGGTGCAGGCGGCGCGCGGTAAAGGGAGACCGACCGCGATGGCGTTTATCCGCACGATGTTTACGGATTTTTTAGAAATGCACGGTGACCGCCGTTTTGCTGATGACCCGGCGATAGTGGCGGGCGTAGCTGCCTTGAACGGCATGCCCGTAACGGTCATCGGCATCGAAAAGGGTGTAGACACGCAGGAGAAGATCCGCCGCAATTTCGGCGCTGCCCATCCGGAAGGCTACCGCAAGGCGCTTCGGCAGATGAAGCTGGCGGAAAAGTTCCGCAGGCCTGTAATTTGCTTTATCGATACGGCAGGTGCGTACTGCGGTGTAGGTGCGGAAGAACGCGGGCAGGGGCAGGCAATTGCCGAAAACCTGATGACCATGATGGGGCTTACCGTGCCGATTATCTCCATTTTAATCGGCGAAGGCGGCAGCGGCGGCGCATTGGCGCTGGGCGTGGCTGACCGGGTGTGGATGCTGGAAAACTCCGTTTATTCGGTCATTTCGCCGGAGGGCGCAGCCAGCATCGTATGGAAGGATGCGGGCAAAGCGCCGCAAGCCAGCGAGGCACTGCATTTGACAGCGCAGGATTTGCTGGGCTTTGGCATGGTGGAACGCATTTTCCCTGAAGAAGACGGGGATCATGATAAAGTTTGCGCAGCATTGAAAGACGCACTGCAGGAAGAACTATCGGTACTGTCGCAACTGCCGGTGGCAGAATTGACCGATAATCGATACCGAAAATTCCGCGATATCGGAGGTGACCAGACGTGATTGCAATTATGGTGGATAGTGCCGCGGGCATTTCCCGGCAGGAAGCCGAGCAGCTTGGCGCACATTATGTACCCATGACGTATACGGTGGGGAAAAGGCAGTTTGTCGAGCATTATATTGGCGAAAACGGACAGTTTGAGCCTTATATCGAGCGTGAGGATGTTGAGCGCCGTACCAGTCAGGCGACGGCTACCGCGTTTATTGCGGCCTTTGAGCATCAGCTTGCCAAAGGGCGGCAGGTGCTGTGCATCACCATTTCATCGCGGCTTTCCGGCACCTATGCCAATGCTGTGATGGCGGCCAAAGAAGTGAACGAGCAGGATATACAGGTGCTGGACAGCCGTAATGCGGCGGGTGGCATATATTTCCTCATTCTTCGGGCACAGCAGCTGATTGCGCAGGGCAAAACCCTTGCCGAGATCATGGAGGTGCTGGTGCAGGAGCGCAACAACATCGCCAACGTGTTCACCGTAAACGATATGACCAACCTGCGTAAAAGTGGACGGTTGGGCGTAGTGCGCCTCAGCGTGAGTACGATACTTAATTTGCGCCCGATTTTGTACCTTAAAAACGGATCGGTATTTTCCAAGGGCGTTGCACGCGGCAGCCACGAGCAGCTGCGTATGCTGGTGGACAGCGTACCGGAGGGCACGAGTTTTGTTGTGCTGCACAGCCGGGAGAATAATCCGCAGCTGCCGCAATTACAGGAGATGCTCCGCCGCAAGCTGGGTAACGATTTGGAACTTCGCATCTGCAGCCTTGGGCCTGTGCTGGCGATCCATCTGGGACTTACGTATCTGGGTGTATGCTGGGTGCGCAAACCCGGTGAGCCCGAATAAGACGCATGGTAATTTACCCGCGTTTTACAGGGATTTCCGCTCAATTGTATACAAAAGGTTGACAAGCCCTGTAAAAGCGGGTATAATCGCATCAATACCAGTACAGAAAAGGAGGAGCCACCATGGAGAAAACCTTGTTTGGCGCTTCCTTTTACTTTAGCTACAGCTTTACGGAGTATGCTTACCGTAAGGCTAATTTGCGTTGTACTGGTTGAGGAAGTTCGCAGGTAAAAGCGTCAGCCCCTCGCAGTCAATGCTGCGGGGGGCTTTTTCATATAAAAGCACTCTTGTAGAACGGTAGTACGGTAGAACAAAAAAGGAGCGATTACCTATGATTATCATTTTGAAAAAGGACCCCGAACAAAAGCAATTGGAAAATCTCAAAGCATGGCTCATCAGCCGGAATTTGACGATTCATGAATCCCACGGGGAAAACCATACCATACTGGGTTTGGTTGGCGATACCAGCACCGTGGATATTGATTTGCTGCGCGCGTTGGATATTGTGGAAGATGTAAAGCGCATTCAGGAACCCTACAAAAACGCGAACCGCAAATTCCACGAGGAGGACACTGTGATTCCCGTGGAAGAAACCCAGATCGGCGGCGATGTTTTCACCCTGATTGCAGGGCCGTGCAGCGTGGAGAGCGAAGCACAAATCTGCTCCGTTGCGGCGGATGTGAAGCGTGCGGGCGCTACGATGCTCCGCGGCGGCGCTTTTAAACCCCGTACTTCTCCCTATGCGTTTCAGGGGCTGCGTGCGCAGGGGCTGGAGCTGCTGCTGGAAGCCAAAAAGCAAACGGGATTGCCGATTGTAACAGAGATTATGGATTTAAACCAGTTGGAACTGTTTGGCGATGTGGACGTGATTCAGGTCGGCGCGCGTAACATGCAGAACTTTGAATTGCTCAAGGAGCTGGGGCATACCGGCAAACCCATCCTCATCAAGCGCGGCTTGGCGAACACCCTGCAAGAGCTGCTAATGAGCGCCGAATACGTAATGGCGGGCGGAAACGCAAAAGTCGTGTTGTGCGAACGCGGTATCCGCACGTTTGAAACAGCCTCCCGCAACACGCTCGACTTGTCCGCTGTGCCGCTGCTCAAAAAAATGAGCCATCTGCCGGTCATCGTCGATCCCAGCCATGCTACGGGCATCGCCGCGCTGGTAAAGCCCATGGCGCTGGCAGCTGCCGCCGCAGGTGCGGACGGACTGATGATTGAAGTACACAACGATCCTTCCCATGCGCTGAGCGACGGCGCACAATCCCTCACGCCGGAAGCCTTTTCGGACGTTACCGCCGCAATCCGGGCCGTGCTGCCATACGCCTGCCGCTACGATCACGGAAAGGCGGTGTAAGCCATGGAGATTGCCATTGTCGGCCTGGGGCTGATCGGCGGCTCCATCGCCAAAGCGATTAAAAAGTATACGCCCCATACGGTGCTTGGATACGACAGCGACGAGCAGGTGATGTATAAAGCGCGTCTGTTGGATGCGATTGACGGGGAATTGACGGACGAACGGCTGGCAATTTGCGATTGGCTTATCGTCGCTACACGCCCGCAGGCGGCTGTGGAATATGTGCAGAACCATGCGGACTTGCTGAAAAAAGAAACGACCGTCATGGACGTATGCGGCGTAAAAGGCTATGTATGCCAGCCGCTTTGGAAGCTGGCGGAAGAAAAAGGGTTCACCTTCATCGGCGGTCATCCTATGGCCGGCCGCGAGGTAAGCGGGTTTGAAAACGCGGGCGCTGATCTGTTCCGTGACGCGTCGATGATCCTTACTCCGCCCAAAGGCGCGGATATGGCGCTGCTGGAGCGGATTAAAAAATTCTGGTGCGCGATCGGGTTTGGCAGCGTAACCGTTACCACACCTGAAAACCATGATCGGGTGATCGCGTACACATCGCAGCTGGCGCACATTGCCAGCAGTGCCTATATCAAAAGCCCGACAGCACTGGATCATATCGGTTTTTCCGCAGGCAGTTATAAGGATATGACGCGTGTGGCGCGGCTGGACGCGGGTATGTGGACGGAGCTGTTTCTGGAAAATCAACCACCGCTGCTTGCAGAGCTGGACGGGCTGATCGAGCGGCTTGTTGCCTACCGGGAAGCACTGTCAGCCATGGATGAAGCGGCGCTGCATACGCTGCTGCAAGCCGGACGGGAGCAGAAGCTGGAAGCGGACAGAAAGGATTACCACGCATGAAAACCGTAGCGGTTCAAACGGGTAAACCCTATCAGGTTTCCATTGGACGCGGTATGCTTTGTACTGCGGGCGCATGGCTGGCCGGGCTTACAAGGGCGCATACCGCAGCGTTGATTGCCGATGATACGGTGGATGCGCTGTATGGAGAAACGGTGGAAGTATCGCTGACCAAGGCGGGCTTTCGCGTGGTGCGGATGTGCTTTCCCCATGGTGAAGCCTCCAAAACGCTGGATACCTACGGTAAAATGCTGAACTTTCTGGCGGAAAACCACCTGACCCGCAGCGATGTCGTCGTTGCGCTGGGCGGAGGAGTCACCGGCGATATGGCCGGTTTTGCGGCGGCTACGTACTTGCGTGGTATTGCCGTTGCGCAAATACCCACAACGTTTCTGGCGATGGTGGATAGCTCTGTCGGCGGGAAAACGGGGATTGATCTGCCGATGGGGAAAAATCTGGCGGGAGCGTTCCATCAACCGATTGGGGTGCTGTGTGATCCTGACGTGCTCGCTACCCTGCCCGAAGCTGTTTTTGCGGATGGTGCGGCAGAGGCGGTGAAGTACGGCGTACTGTGCGACGAGGACTTATTTGCCACGTTGGCACAGGGCGATTACCAAAGCGGGATTGAAGCGGTCATCGAGCGCTGCGTTGCCATCAAGGCGGATGTGTGCGCGGAGGACGAATGCGAGGCGGGCCGCAGAAAAACATTGAATTTGGGGCATACACTCGGTCATGCCATCGAGCAGTGCAGCCGGTATACGATTCCGCACGGGTATGCCGTTGCCATTGGTATGGTGTATGCGGCGCGTATCGCCGTCCGGCTGGGGCGGTGCGAACCGGTCGTAGTTGCGAGGATCATTGAGGCGCTGCAAAATAATAAACTGCCGATTAGCGCGGCCTTTACGCCGGAGCAGCTGGCAGCCGTAGCGTTGGTGGATAAGAAGCGCGCCGGGGATACCATTACCTTTGTGCTGCCAAGGAAAATAGGGGAATGCGAACTGTACAAGCTGCCTGTTGACCGCCTGCCGGAGCTTGCGATGGCGGCGATGGAAGCCTGATCAAGATTTTGATACGAAAAGGAAGCGATGACAATGGATTTGGATGCCCTGCGGGATCAAATTAACGAATGCGACAACGTGATGGTTAAAGCGTTTGCCACCCGGATGGAAACAGCGCTTGAAATCGCCAAGTATAAACAGCAAAACGGCATGCCGGTTTTGGACCCTGCGCGCGAGCGTGAGGTAATCAGCCGCGTCACCAAGGATTGCGATGAAGCGATGGCGGTGAATGTAAAACTGTTGTACAATACGATCTTCGATCTGAGCCGTACCTGGCAGCAGCGCTATATGGCGGGGGAAACAGAGCTGACCAACCATATTCAGCACGCGATAGAAGCTACGCCTAAGGTGTTTCCCAAGCGTGCGGTGGTCGCCTGCCAGGGCGTGGAGGGCGCGTACAGCCAGCAGGCGGTGGATAAGCTGTTTGCGCTTCCGAGCCTGATGTTCTTCAAGCGGTTTGAAGGCGTTTTTCAGGCGATTCAAGGCGGGTTGTGCGCCTATGGCGTACTGCCGATTGAAAACAGCTCCTATGGCTCCGTAGCCGAAGTATACGACCTGATGCGCAAGTACCGGTTTTCCATCGTGCGCAGCGTCCGCCTGAAAATCGATCACCGGCTGCTGGCTAAACCCGGTGTAAAGCTTTCGGATATTAAGGAAGTGGTTTCCCACGAGCAGGCGATCGGCCAGTGCGGCAGATTCCTCAAGGGGTTACAGGGGGTTAAAATTACGGTGTTCGGTAATACTGCCGAAGCAGCCCAGTATGTCAGCAATAATGAACGTAACGATCTAGCGGCGATTTCCTCCCCTGCCTGCGCGGCGCTATACGGCCTGAATGTTGTTGCAGAGAACGTAAGCGACAGCGACAGCAATTATACCCGCTTCATTTGCATCGCTAAGGAATTGCAAATCTATCCCGGTGCAAACCGCATGAGCCTGATGCTCAATGTACGCCATACGCCCGGTGCGCTGTATGCGATGATCGCCAGGTTTGCCGCCCTTGGCCTCAACCTGACTAAGATTGAGAGCCGTCCCATTGCGGGAACCGATTTTGAATTTATGTTCTACTTTGATTTGGATGCTTCCGTATATGCGCCCGAAGCGCTGCAATTGCTGTGCGAGCTGGATGCGGGGCCGGAAACCTTCACCTACCTTGGCAGTTATAGTGAGATTTAGCCTATGCGATACGGATTGATCGGGAATCCTCTGGGGCACAGCTATTCCCCGCGCCTGCACGCGCTGCTGGGGGACGAGGGCTATACGCTGTGTCCTCTGCCCCCGGAGAAGCTGGATGCTTTCCTGACCGGGCGGGATTTTCTGGGGCTGAACGTAACCATCCCCTATAAGCGCGCGGTGATTCCGTATTGCGATGTGCTGGGCGAAACGGCGCAAGCCATCGGCAGTGTAAATACGCTGGTGAAGCGTGCGGACGGTATGCTGCTGGGCGATAACACCGATGCGTATGGCTTTGCCAAGATGGCAGAAAGCGCGGGCATTGACTTTGCCGGTAAAAAGACGCTGGTACTGGGCAGCGGCGGCACGAGCCTGACGGCTTGCCATGTGGTGCGTGCGGCAGGGGGCGAGGCGGTTGTCATTTCCCGTCACGGGGAGGATGACTACGAACATCTGGATCGTCATGCCGATGCGGCTATCCTGATTAACGCAACGCCTGTAGGCATGTACCCCGCGGTTGCGGCAACCCCGGTAGACCTTGCGCGTTTTCCCATGCTTGTGGGTGTGCTGGATGTGGTGTATAACCCGCTGCGTACGCGGCTGTTGCAGCAGGCGGAGGAGCTGGGCATTCCGCACGCCGGAGGACTTAGCATGCTGGTGTGGCAGGCGGCCCGGGCGCGCGCCCTGTTCGACGGGCAGGAACAGCCTGTGCAGACCGTGCTGGCCGCAGAGCTGGCTTTACGGCGGGAGGTAAGCAATCTGGTCATCGTAGGCATGCCCGGCAGCGGTAAAACCGTCGTCGGCAGGCGCTGTGCCAAGGCGCTGCATATGCCCTTTGTGGATGTGGACAGCCAAATTGTAGAGCGGGCGGGCAAGCCGATTCCGCAAATATTTGCGGAGGATGGCGAAGCGGCATTTCGCGCGCTGGAGGCAGAGGTGCTGGCTGCCTGTTGCGCTAAAAGCGGACAGGTGCTTTCTACCGGCGGCGGTGCGGTATTGCGGCAGGAAAACCGCAGGAATATGCGTATGAACGGCATTGTCGTGCGGCTGATGCGACCGCTGGAAAAACTGAAAACCGAGGGCCGCCCGCTCTCTACCGGGCTTACGGCGCTCAAACATATGGAAAAGGAACGCGCACCGTTTTACCGGGCTGCGGCGGATTTTACCGTCATCAACGACCATGCGCTGCCGGATTGCGTACATAAGGTATTGGAGGGATATGATGAAGCTCTTCGTCATTAACGGACCGAATATCAATATGCTGGGGATTCGGGAGAAGTCCATTTACGGCGCACAGACCTATGAACAGCTGCTGAAGTATATTCACGAGGTATGCAAACGGGAAGGAATCGACGTGGAATGCTTCCAAAGCAACCATGAAGGAGAACTGGTGGATATTATCCAAAGCGCGTATCAAAAAGCGGACGGAATTGTTATCAACCCCGCCGCCTATACGCATACCAGCGTGGCAATACTGGATGCGCTCAAGGCGGTAGCATTGCCCGCGGTGGAAGTGCACATCAGCGATGTGAGCGCGCGCGAAGCCTTCCGGCAGATCAGCTATGCCGGTATGGCTTGCTGCAAATCGTTCATCGGGCTTGGACTCCGGGGATACGAGGAGGCCATATTATACCTCAAGGCGTTACAGACACAGGGGGATGCGTAAGGGATGCGGCTATTGGTAGCAAGACATGGACAGACTGAATGGAACGCGATCGACCGCATTTGCGGCCGTACTGATCTGCCTCTGAGCGGGCAGGGGATTGAACAAGCAAAGCGCTTGGGAGAGAAGCTTAAGATAGAAGAACCGTCGATTGACTTAATCCTTGTCTCCCCGCTGCTGCGTGCGCAGCAAACGGCGCAATACGCAAACAAATGGGTACAAGCGCCCATCGAAACCGATGAGCGCCTGATTGAGCAGAACTACGGTCTTTATGAAGGGCAGAATGCCCTGCACCCCGGTTTTCAGCACACCAAGCAGAATTTTGCCATCCGCTATCCCGGCGGAGAAAGCATGATGCAGGTAGCCTACCGTGTGTACGGGTTATTGGAAGAATTAAAAAAGCGCACCGATTTGCAAACGGTGCTGCTGGTCAGCCATGGCGGAACGTGCCGCGTGCTGAATACCTATTTTGAGGATATTGACAATACGTCGTTCTACCAGTGGCAAATGGAAAACACGCAGTTGATCCGCTACACGCTGGAGTAGCTGCCGGATGAACCGAATACGCGATTCCCGAGAGGCTCATTGTCTCTTGGGAATTTTCTTTGGATAAAGCCGTAGCTGATCAAATGGATGGCCATAGCCAGCGCCCAGGAAAGGGGATAGCTCCATACCAGCGTTTGCAGCGTATGGCTATGGGCAAATACGGTGTACACCCACACGATACGCAAACCGCATACCACGGCCAACGTGGTAATCATCGGCAGAATGCTGTATCCCAGCCCGCGCAATTGCCCGGCCGCAACCTCCATCATACCGCAGAAAAAGTATGATGTGCAGATGATGCGCAGGCGAATCACGCCCATTTCGATAACTGCGGGGTCGGTGTTATAAATGCTGATCAGCTGAGGAGCTAGTAGTGAAAACAAACCATCCAAAGAAACGCCGATCACCCCGACGGCGCCAAGGCAGATCCACAGGATGCGCCGTACTCGCTTATGCTGCTTTGCGCCGACGTTTTGGCTGGTAAAGGTAAGGCAAGCCTGATAGATGCTGTTCATCGCCATGTAGATGAACCCTTCCAGATTGGCAGAGGCGGCGTTTCCGGCCATGATGACCGACCCGAAGGAGTTGATGGACGATTGGATAATCACATTGCTGATGGAAAACAGCGAACCTTGCAGTCCGGCAGGCAAACCAATGCGGAAGATCGGGGTAAGCGATGCGCGGTGCAGCCGTGTAAGGCGCGGAATATAGCGTATGGCGCTGTCATATTGCATTAAATATCGTACTACCAGTACGGCTGAAAGCACTTGCGAAAGCACCGTGGCCAGCGCAACCCCTGCAACGCCCATACGAAACCGGATGACAAAAAGCAGATTAAGCAGTACGTTGAGCAATCCGGAGATTGTTAAGAAGTATAGCGGGCGCTTCGTATCGCCTACGGCACGCAAAATGGCGCTGCCAAAGGTGTACACCATATTGGCGGGCATCCCCGCAAAGTAAATGCGCATGTATAGGGATGCCGCGTCCAGTACGTCCTCCGGTGAGCCCATCCATATCAGTAAAGTCCTTGCAGCCAGCAGACCAAACAGCCCGGTGGCAAGCCCGCCCAGCAGCGCAAGCGCCATGGAGGTATGCACCGTGTCCCGCACTGCTGCGCGGTCGCCCGCGCCGTATTGCCTTGCAACAGCAACGCTTGTGCCGACGGACAGGCCTAAAAACATGTTGACGATCAGATTGATCAGTGCGCCTGTGGAACCGACAGCTGCCAGCGCCTCTTTGCCGGAATATTGACCGACAACGATGATATCCGCAGCGTTATAAAGCAGCTGCAAAATGCCTGTAAGCATTAACGGCAGTGAGAAAAGAATAATTTTTGTAACAATGGGGCCCTGTACCATATTCAGTTCGGGTTTGCCCTTGCGCAGGGCGCGCTTGATCCGCATTTTGTGTAACCCCCTTGCCTGACAAGCCATCATAGCATGTTTATCCGGGTTTGGCTATTGTTAATTCTCAGTAAAAAGGGGGAGGTTTTCGCACTGGTTTTACCCAACGTATGGGTCAGTTCCCCTATAAAATACAAATTATCTTATGGAATGTTCACTATTTATAGAGCAATTTTTCATGCGTTATGTATTGACAACGTTTGCACAGCGTGCTATGATGGCAATACAAAAAGCGAGAGGATAATGGAGAAAGAGATTACTTTTTGGCTGTTTGTGCAAACGTTTTCAAGAAGGAAGCTCTTTTTTAAGCCTGTCGGATTTGCAAACGGTGCGAAGCGGAGAACCGCTTTACATAGAACAACGAATGAAAAAGGAGAGTTATACCATGAAAAAAATCTTGGCTCTGGCTATGGCATTGGCGCTCATGTTAACGCTGGTAACCGTTTCGGCGGGTGCCGAGGCTACCGGCTCTGTGTACTACTTGAATTTCAAACCTGAGCAGGATCAGCAATGGCAGGACCTGGCAAAGGTATACACCGAGCAGACCGGCGTACCGGTAACGGTGGTTACCGCTGCTTCCGGCACCTATGAGGATACGCTCCGCTCCGAAATTGAAAAAGCGGATGCGCCCACCCTGTTCCAGGTGAACGGCCCCGTTGGCCTGAAAACTTGGAAAGATTACTGCGCGGATCTGAAAGACACCGCCCTGTACACCAACCTGAAGAGCGATGATTTCGCCCTGATGCAGGATGATCAGGTGCTTGGCATCGCCTACGTTATCGAAACCTATGGCATAATCTACAACAAAACGCTGCTGGCGAAGTACTGCGCTTTGGATAACGCTGTGATCAGCGATGCTTCCGAAATCGTCAACTTCGACACGCTTAAAGCAGTTGCGGATGACATTCAGGCTCGCAAAGACGAGCTGGGCGTAATGGGCGCCTTCACTTCCGCCGGTATGGACAGCAGCTCCGACTGGCGCTTCAAGACCCACTTGGCCAACCTGCCGATCTACTACGAATACAAAGCGGACGGCATTACCGAGACTGAGGCCATCAAGGGCACTTACCTGGACAACTATAAGAAAATCTGGGATCTGTACATCACTGACGCGACCTGCGAACCCGCTATGATCGGTGCAAAAACCGGTGAAGACGCGCTGGCGGACTTCACGCTGGGCGATGCGGTGTTCTACCAGAATGGCACCTGGGCGTATGGTGATTGCATCAACGCTGGCATGACCGATGATGATTTAGGCATGCTGCCCATCTACATTGGTGCGGAAGGCGAAGAGAATCAGGGCCTGTGCACCGGTTCTGAGAACTACTGGTGCATTAATAAGAACGCTTCCGCCGAAAACGTGCAAGCGACCGAGGACTTCCTGGCTTGGGTGATCACCAGCGATGAAGGCCGCGATGCGCTGGCTAACCAGATGGGCTTTGTCACTCCGTTCACGACGTTTGACGATGGCTATACCGCCGACAACGCGCTGATCCGCGCTGCCAACGAGTATATTGCCGCTGGCAAGACCGCCGTTGCGTGGACCTTTACCACCATGCCTTCTGAAACTTGGAAGAATGGTGTGGGCAGCGCGCTGCTTGAGTACGCTCAGGGAACGGCTGACTGGGATGGCGTTGTGACCGCTTTCGTGGATGGCTGGGCTACCGAATACGCAGCCGCTAACGCACAATAAAAAACACGCTGCCGCAACAGCGGCACGCAATGGGATAGGCAATCAAGCGAGGCAGGGGCTTACCCTGCCTCGCCGCAGTTGTGTTTATCCATCGATTTAAAGGAGACACTGATAAGACCGCGAGAAGCTTTCCGTGTGCATCTTACCGCAGGCAGGAAGCGGACGGGCAGAGCGAGAAGATTACCATATCGCATATCTCGCGGGCTTATGAGCGTTTCTTTCAGGACAATATCATCGCAAAGGGGATGAGCGGATGGAAAAAGCCATTCGGAAATACTGGCCGATCTTTGTACTTCCGACGATGATCGCGTTTACCATCGGGTTTCTGATTCCGTTTGTTACGGGATTGTATTTGTCGTTTTGTGATTTTACCACGGTATCCAATGCGACGTTTACAGGGCTAACGAATTACGTAAAGGCTTTTACGGATACATCCAGCAATTTTGTGCATTCGCTGTGGTATACGGCGTTGTTTTCCGGCATTTCGACTATTCTCATCAATTTCTTTGGGCTATTGGTGGCGCTGTTGCTGGTACGCGGCTTTAAAGGCACCAACCTCTTCCGTACGGTATTTTTTATGCCGAACCTGATCGGCGGCATTGTGCTGGGCTGGTTATGGCAGGTTATTTTAAACGGCGTACTAGCAAACTACGGCGTAACGCTGGTAACCAGCGAGTGGTACGGCTTTTGGGGTTTGATGATCGTAATGTGCTGGCAGCAGGCTGGTTATATGATGATCATCTATATTTCCGGCTTGCAGGCGATTCCGGGCGAATTGACCGAGGCGGCCTCGATTGACGGGGCAAGCGCGTGGCAGACGCTCACGCGCGTCAAGCTGCCAATGCTGATGCCATCGGTCACCATTTGCACCTTTTTAACGCTGACCAACGGGTTTAAGCTTTTCGACCAGAACCTGGCGCTGACCAACGGCATGCCGTCCAACCGGTCGCAGATGCTGGCCCTAAATATTTATGATACGTTCTATGGCCGCACCGGGTGGGCCGGAGCCGGACAAGCCAAAGCGGTTGTGTTTTGCCTGTTGGTTGTGGCGATTGCCATGTTACAGTTGAAACTTACACATAGCAGGGAGGTGCAGCAATGACGACCATCGCGCATAAAGCCGCAACGCATGGGCGATCCCGGCGGCACCAGATTATCAGCACGATCTTGACGGTCTTTTTCTCCTGTGTTTCGCTGTTTTACGTTTATCCGCTCTTTGTCATTCTGATGAATAGCTTTAAGGTAAAAGCGTACATCAGCCGTGTGCCGTTTGCTCTGCCATTGGAAAAAATGTTTGCGGGCAATGTGAACTACATTAACGGCATTGCAAAAACCAACTTCTTCAGCGCGTTTAAATGGAGCTTAGTCATTACAGTGCTATCCGTTTTGGTGATATTGCTGTGCACATCCATGTGCGCGTGGTTTATCAGCCGGGTACATAGCAAATGGACCAAGCTGATTTACTTCCTGTGCATTTTCTCCATGGTTGTTCCTTTCCAGATGGTGATGTTCACGCTGTCCAAAACGGCCAACGTACTGCGGCTAAATACCCCGATCGGTATCGTCGTGATTTATCTGGGCTTTGGCGCGGGGCTGGCGGTGTTTATGTTCAGTGGATTTATGCGATCCAGTCCCATCTCCATTGAGGAAAGCGCGATGATCGACGGCTGCGAACCGGTGCGTACGTTCTTTAGCATCGTGCTGCCCATTTTGCGGCCCACCTACATTTCTACCGGGATACTGGAAACCATGTGGATTTGGAACGATTATCTGCTGCCGTATCTGGTGCTGGATTTAAAGCGCTATAAAACCATCCCCATAGCTGTACAGTACTTGAAGGGCGGGTATGGCTCGGTGGATATGGGCGCGATGATGGCGACGCTGGTGCTGGCTATTATCCCTATTATTCTGTTTTACCTGTTCAGCCAGAAGTATATTGTCAGCGGCGTAATGGCTGGCGCAGTGAAAGGGTAACGGATCACAGCATCCTTGAAACAGGCTCCTGAAAACGGGGCCTGTTTTGCATCTTTTTTGGCTTAATGATACCATTGGTTTCATCTTCCTTTTTCATGGGTATTATGTGTTCGTATATGGTTTAAGCGATGAAATGCGCAGGGAAACGGTATTTTAGGCGCGAATTAACCTATCAAGTTTGGAACATGCCGCAATGCGGCGTTTCCAGCTGCGGCTGCATAGGCGCACGTTTGTAACTCCTGATGGCGGATGCGGCGCTGCTTGCAGCTTAAAAGCGAAAGAAGGGTTCGGATGAAGGTATCAAAAACTCCCCACAAACCCCTGATATTCTACTACCTGATCGCCATGGTGGTGCTGATGCTCCTCAACGCCCTGGTGTTTCCATCCCTGTACAGCGTACAGGTCAATGAGGTAGGGTACGACGAGTTTCTGCGGATGATCGATAATAAACAGATTGATCAGGTTTCGATGGACGATACGGAAATTGTATTTACGACCAAAGACGCAAGTGGAACCGTAACATATTATAAAACAGGCTTATGGCCCGATGATAATTTGGTGAACCGCCTGTATGAAAGCGGAGCGACGTTCAAGGCGGAAATACCCACGCAGGCATCCCCTGTGATGGAATTCTTAATGAGCTGGGTCTTGCCGCTGGTATTCTTTATCGGCGTTGGGCAGCTGCTGATGCGCTATATGACCAAACGGATGGGTGGCGGCAACGCGCTTTCGTTCGGGAAGAGCAACGCGAAAATTTATATTGAGTCTCAAACCGGGAAAACCTTTGCGGATGTAGCCGGGGAGGATGAAGCAAAGGATGCACTGCGGGAAATTGTCGATTTTCTGCACCAACCGGAACGCTACAAGGATATAGGCGCGAAACTCCCCAAAGGCGCGCTGCTGGTGGGCCCTCCGGGTACCGGCAAAACCCTGCTGGCTAAAGCGGTAGCCGGTGAAGCGAAAGTGCCGTTTTTCTCCATTGCGGGCAGCGAGTTTGTGGAGATGTTTGTCGGCATGGGCGCGGCAAAAGTGCGTGATTTGTTTAAACAAGCGGCAGAGAAAGCACCTTGTATTGTGTTTATCGACGAGATTGATACCATCGGTAAAAAGCGCGACGGTGCGGGTGGTTTTGGCGGGAATGACGAGCGCGAACAGACGCTGAACCAGCTGCTGACGGAGATGGATGGTTTTGACGCGACCAAAGGCGTTGTGATTCTGGCGGCAACCAACCGCCCGGATAGTCTGGACAAGGCGTTGCTGCGTCCGGGACGCTTTGACCGCCGGATTCCGGTGGAATTGCCGGATTTGGCAGGCCGGGTCGCTATTCTTCGGGTGCATGCCAAGGATGTGAAAATGGAGCCGGATATCGACTTTACCGCCATCGGGCATGCCACCAGCGGTGCAAGCGGCGCGGAACTGGCCAATATTATCAACGAGGCAGCGCTGCACGCGGTACGCTGTGGCCGTGAAAAGGTAACGCAAATCGACCTGGAGGAAAGCGTTGAGGTGGTTATCGCCGGGTACCAGCGCAAAGGTGCTGTTATCAGTGAAAAAGATAAAAAGATTATTGCGTATCACGAAACCGGGCATGCATTGGTAGCCGCACGGCTGAAGAATGCAGCGCCGGTGCATAAGATTACCATTATTCCCCGTACCTCCGGCGCACTGGGTTACACCATGCAGGTGGAGGAAGAGGAACGCGTACTGATGAGTAAGGAAGACGCCATTAATCAGCTGACGACGCTTACAGGCGGCCGTGCAGCCGAGGAAGTGGTGTTCAACTCCATCACATCCGGTGCGAGCAACGATATTGAAAAGGCAACCTCTATTGCCCGCGCAATGGTAACGCGTTTTGGCATGAGCGAGCAATTTGACATGGTGGCGCTGGAGCAGGTAGCTAACCCCTACCTGAGCATGGAAGCCAATTCGGTATGCAGTTCGGAAACCGCCGCGCGTATCGACGCCGAGGTGGGCGATATTATTCGTAAGGCGCACGCAACCGCTAAGGAGATACTGCAAAACAACCGTGCTCTGATGGATCAGCTGGCCGGATATCTGCTGGAACGCGAAACCATTACGGGGGAAGAGTTTATCCGCATTGTGCGCGAACATGACCAGATGAGTGCCTGACGGCGTAATGCCCTGCGGCAGGCAATGGAAAGACCTCCGTTTGCCTGCCGTTTTTTTCGTTGCTTTTAGCGGGGAAGAGTTGTAAAATCAAGCGTGAAAATGGTGTTATACCGCGATTTTTCCGTTGACTTTGTACGGAAACTCTGGTATAATCCTTTTCGCTGGTTCTTTTGATGGAGAGATGGCCGAGCGGTTGATGGCGCTGGTCTTGAAAACCAGTGATGCCGAAAGGCACCGGGGGTTCGAATCCCTCTCTCTCCGCCAATACAGCTTTTATAGCAAAGGTTCTGCCGCATGGAGAAGTACCCAAGTGGCCGAAGGGGCTCCCCTGCTAAGGGAGTAGGCTGGGTTAACCGGCGCGAGGGTTCAACTCCCTCCTTCTCCGCCAAAACCCCACCGCATATGAATTTGCGGTGGGGTTTTCTTTATGCCTTTCTTGTCGCTTCTTTATGGTTAACTGGTGCCATTGCTTACACAGTTGCCTATAATGAAGACATTAACGGTTGCCTACATTTGTACTTTCGTTTCTGCTCCTGATTTAATGTTTCCCCTGCCTTTATATTTCAAGCAGTACTGTATCATATCATCAAAAAAGCATTAGAAATAAAACGCCTCGCTACGTGCGAGGTTTTTGCATTCAAACCATACCAACCTAATCACATGATCAGGTTATTTCATTTTCATCCAGCGTATCCTTAATGCCAGCTACCTGTGCCAAGTCCAGCTCCTGCCACTTGGCCTTCAGCGCGGCCGCCACGGTTTTATCATGAATATGAAATCCCAGCTTATCCAGCAACGATAAAGCCAGTTCCATTTATATTACCCACCTTACACCCGCACCCGGCGTTGATAATACAAAGAAGAGAATCCATATCACCACCGGGGTCTTTGCCGCTTGCTTTGTTTTTGCCAACCCTAATCGAACCAAAGATGTTACGAAAAAGGAACTTGTAAACAATTCAAAATAGTATATTGACTTTAAACTCAAGTTTAATGTTAATGTGTAATGGTAGTGAATTTAATCGTTACGAAGTTGGAATTTTATATAGTTAGCATTTCCGGCCTAATCCAAATAGTAAACTTACGCGCAGACCATTATAAAAACTTGTGCTGTTTTTCAAGAGAGAGAATAAGAAAGGGGGAAAAATCAACTGATCCATATCTGGCGCTTCCCAATACTGCTTAACAGATTGAGAAAACAACGATTAATATATCGAAAGGATGTAACCGATGAAAAATAAACTTCTGTCTGCATTGCTCTGCACCCTTCTTACGCTCGCGCTTCTTACGGCTGGCCTGGCCAGCGGCATGGAAAATATAACGACCGCAGGCGGTATCGAAATTCCAAAAACTGAACTTGCGTACCTGACGGAGGATGAGACTGCCCCAATCGTATATATGACAACAGACATCAGTTCGGAAGGTTTGGTTGCTATATACCAGGCATTAGGCGTAACCCCGGCAGGCTCAGTCGCGATCAAGCTGCATACCGGCGAAGGAGAAGACAGTAATCATCTGCGGCCTGATTTTATCAAAGAGCTTGTAGATTTGTTAAACGGTACTATCGTGGAATGCAACACGGCATATGGCGGAAACCGTGCCAGTACCGCCATGCACCTTCAACTTGCGGAAGACCGCGGGTACACTGCAATTGCCCCTGTTGATATTATGGATGCAGATGGTTCGCTGGAAATCCCTGTAACCGGTGGCACCCATTTGGAAAGCAATCTGGTTGGCGCGCATTTGGCTAATTATGATTTTCTTGTTGTTCTCTCGCACTTCAAGGGACACATGATGGGCGGTTTCGGCGGCGCGATGAAGAATACATCCATTGGCATTGCCTCCTCCGAAGGGAAATCCCTCATCCACACCGGCGGCACAGCCCGCACGGGGATAGGCTTTAATACGCCAGTGGATATCTTTACGGAATCTATGGCCGAAGCCGTACAATCCGTGATTGCGTACATGGATAATGGCGACAGTATCATTTATATCAATGTCATGAATAATATCTCTGTTGATTGCGATTGTGTTGCAAACCCCGCAAAACCGGACATGCACGATGTTGCGATATTTGCTTCGCTGGACCCTGTTGCGCTAGATCAGGTTTGTGTTGATTTTGTCTACGCTGCCCCGGATGGCGGATCGGTTATCCAGAGAATTGAATCGCGTAATGGAACGCATATTCTGGAACATGCTGAAGCGATTGGCGTTGGTAGCCGCACCTACAGGCTGGTCAGTATCGATTAATGATAGACATACTCAAGCGGGAAGGTATTTACCTATGGTATTACTTCACTGTTCTATTTCAACAAATTTTCAGTTACTGGGCAATAGGCATTCTGCTTGGCTCTGCGCTATCAGTATTCGGGAAAAATAGGATTTACAAGCTTTTTACGTCATTACAGCGAAAAAAGCTCGGCATATTAGGGGTAGTACCAGCAAGCATGCTGGGGATCGCCTCCCCGCTATGCATGTATGGCACCATCCCTATTGCCGCGTCCTTTTCACAGAAAGGTATGCGGGATGATTGGCTCGCTGCGTTTATGGTGAGTTCTATCCTGCTGAATCCGCAATTGATCGTATACAGTGCCGTTCTGGGGCCGACGGTACTCGCCATCCGTATTGGAGCCAGCTTTTTGTGCGGCGTCACTGCGGGGCTGCTGATTCGGATGTTCTATGTCGAAAGAGGCAAGACGTTCTTTCGTTTTACGCATCTGCAAGAAAGCTGCAACCGGGATACACATGCCAACTTGCTTATTCGTTACCTGCTGAATGTGTGGCGGGATATGAAAGCTACAGCGCCATATTTTCTGCTGGGGATTGTGCTCACTGCGGCATTTCAGCGCTATGTACCGGAAAGCTTCATGGTGAATGTATTTGGGCAGGACAGTGCATACGGGGTTCTGATGGCTGCGGCACTTGGGGTACCGTTATACGCATGCGGCGGCGGAACGGTGCCGCTATTGTATGATTGGCTGCTTAGCGGGATGAGCCTTGGATCGGCAACCGCCTTTATGATTTCAGGCCCTGCAACGAAATTTACCAATTTGGGTGCGATGAAAATTGTACTGGGAGCAAAACGATTCACCTTATACATCGTCTATTGCTTGCTGTTTGCGATGCTAACCGGGATGGTTATTAATCTTATTATATAATTCGGGCTGCCAGCTCTATTCATTAATGAAAAATAGAATAGAATGACGCGATAAATAAAACAACGGGGAAGCCGAAGAGCATAATAAATGTGCTCAGTTACATGTTGCAGAAGGTTGGAAAAAGAAAATAAAGCACTTAACAATCTTACGAAAGAAACAACACGTCAACTGCATGTATAAGACGGTTCACACCTGCATATGGAACAGCGTTAAACCCCGAGGGTATTTACTCTGCAAATAGGTGCTTTTATGTCAAATGCGAGTTCTTTATCAAAACACTACCGTATATGGAGCTGCGGTGGTGTTTTTTATTCCGTGAGGTCTCAAGCGGGCTGAAACCGCGGAAAAACAAGGCTGCGTTGCTGCCCTGAAACTGCGCCAAATGGACACATGAAAAAGAATACTCTTAAAAATGAGAAGGTTAAAAAAGATTGCCGCACCTGTTGTTAAAGCATCCCTTAAAACTTTTACCAGCTTAAGCAATTAAGAATACCATGCTTCAATTCTGGTTTAAGCACGTAACGGCGGCACAGAATAAAACAGTTTGAACAGCAGTCAAACGGGGGTTGCCTGCATAGATAAAGACAACACAAAGGATAAATGATATAATAAGTTCAATTGAAATCCTTTCCATGTAATATAGATACTCTTTGTCGATCGTGGATGATCCTCAGGGCTGTGTTGACTGCCGGGATTTCAGTGCCAGGTCACATGCATCCTGCTTTCCACGATTATTAGGCATGCTTGACCGTTTATAAAGTAAGGCTTTCGTGCCACGACCACAGACCTTTATGGTATGCATCTGGCGATATTTTGTAGAAAATGCGATCAGCGCTCGATGCGGAATACACCAATAAAGGCGATGAACGGTGTAAACGTACAGGGACAGCTTACCACTACGATTTAATGTTCATACTTGACAGTGAGGATATTTTCATGCAAAGAAACAAGCATTACAATCATAATGTCGGCAAAAGTATTTCCGGAACGATCATACTATTTTTCGTCATTTTAACGTTGATTCCGATCTTCTTTTTGCTCATATATTCCTATCGTTCCATTTCCAAAGAAATCCGTGATGATTTTAATGAAACGTATACTGTCGTTGTACAAGGAATCGACCGAAACCTGGATATTTATTTTACACAGTTGCGAAATGAGTCCTTGCAGCTGTTTGCCTCTTCTACGCTTCAGGATATTCTGCTGGAAGATCCGTCTTTGGAGAATCTTACGCTTGACTCTATCCGTTTCCGTGAGGAAGCCGAGAATATTTATAAGTATCGGACAGACATCAGCTCCATAAAGATATATGGGGTAAACAGTAAGAATTATATTTCAACCATCGTTGAGAATATCGCAAAT
Organism: Candidatus Limiplasma sp.; assembly: GCA_963663285.2. Classification (GTDB taxonomy): domain Bacteria; phylum Bacillota; class Clostridia; order Christensenellales; family Aristaeellaceae; genus CAXXOK01. The sequence continues at coordinate 45,921 of CAXXNI010000002.1, forward strand.
GAAACGCCATCCGATGATGAGATTATTCAAGAGCTTCATAATGGCAATGGGCGCTTTCAAATTCTCGGAGTGAGAATTTCCTCCAATGCAATTGCGAATAATTTAAAGGCATTTGCAGTCGGAAGAGTACTAAAAAACCTGAAGGATGGCTCAATAATCGGGTATTTGATTGTTGATTTGAAATACAGAAATTTTACCGCCATAATAGGGCAAAGCCGGTCTTCGGAACACGGAACGATTTTGCTCACCCAATCGGATGGCACGGTCCTATATAACAGCGGTGACCATAATAATATTCTTATGCACTATACCCAGACGGATGCTTATCAGGACAGCCGGTCTTCTAAGGAGAGCGGCAATCTACTATCGATTGAAAGCTCCTATTTTGATTGGAATTATATGGTCATACCGGATGATACCCTGATCAACGACCGTATGTCTGCTATGTCAAAACTATACACAACCATTGGAATCATTGCTTCTATCGTTCTGATTATATTGGCTGTTGCCATCGCCCGCTTAATTTCCAAGCCCTTGGAACGTCTTGAAGAGGCGATGAGCAGTGCAAGAGACCGGCAGTATAATGAAATTGTTCCGACGACAGACTCTTTCAGGGAAGTCAATCAGCTGTCTATGTATTATAATGCTATGCAGGTGGAAATCCAAAGCCATGTGGAAAAGGAACGAGAGCTGGTTCTGGCGCAGAAGGATGCTGAATTTAAAGCCCTTCAAACGCAAATTGAACCTCATTTTCTTTATAATTCTCTTGATTCCATCAACTGCATGGCGCAAATCCATGGCGAACAGGATATTTCAAAAATGATTCTGAGCCTTGGAAAGATATTGCAGTACAATATGCAGTATGCGTCCAATATTGTTACGCTCGAAGATGAACTCAGGCATGTGCGCAATTACTTTACATTGCAGGCAATCCATTATCAGGACAGGTTTCGTATCGAATATGAAATCCCGCAAAACTGCATGCATCAGTCTGTGGTTAAGTTTATGCTGCAGCCGCTGGTTGAAAATGCAATCCATCATGGAATCAACCAGAAAAAAGCAGGCGGTTTGATTATGATAAAGGCTATGATAAGTGATAACGTGCTTATTGTAAGCATACAGGATAATGGCAGCGGACTGAAGCCGGATGATTTGGATGAATTATCTAAAATGCTTTCCTCTTCAAGTGACGAGCTTTTACAGCAGCAAAAAAAGTCTAAGAAAATTGGTATTCTGAATGTCAATTTACGGCTTAAATTGCTCTTCGGCGATGCGGCTGGTATCAGCGTTGCGTCAATGGAAGGGCGTGGAACAACGTTTACAGTTCACATTCCGGAGAACCAATAGAGATTTTTCAGAGGGGAATCCAAATGTTGAAAATACTTGTTGTGGAAGATAATCCATTGATCATGGAAGGTATCTGCAAAATGATCGATTGGGAAAGTTGTAACGGGGTTTTGATTGGGAAGGCGAAAGATGGGGATGAAGCGCTGCAGCTCATCACCGAGAAGACGCCGGATCTCGTGATTACAGACATCCGTATGCCGGGGAAAGACGGCATCTACCTGCTGCAGTACATTCAAAAAAACTATTCCGAAATGCAGACGATCGTTGTCAGCGCCTATAATGAGTTTAGCTATGCCAAGGAGGCCATTAAAGCAGGCAGCGTCAATTACCTGCTGAAACCGATTGATCCAGATGAATTGAACGCTGCCGTAATGAAGGCGTCTGAAGCTATAAATTCTTTGGGGTTCCATGAGAATACGGGGGCGGACGCCCCCGCTGTATTAGCTGTATTGAAAACCAAAGAAGCTTACGCTGTTGAGGATATGCAGAGAATTTACCAGCATATCCCCCGGCTTTTTATTGAAGAAATCCACCCTTTGCTGTTCAGTTTTCTATTCAACAATCATGTGGATTCTGCGTCTTTACCGGCAATAAAAACCTTAATCGCAGGCGAAAAATTATGGGGATTTGCCTATAAAAGACCGGACGATAGCATCATTAGCATGTATCAGCGCGCCTTACATGCAGCAGCCGACGATTTAACGTATTATCACCGGACAGCAGATTGTAAGTATGACGATCTTGATGATAAAAAAATAAGCGTGCTTGCGTTGGCAGGCCAGATCGATAAAATCATTCAGGCACTGCACCGCCGTGCTGCGGATGCGCTTGCGGGGGACATCAGCTTTCAAGCTCTATCTGCTGTTATTACGCATATACTTTTGGTTGTGCAGTCAGATGAATATATGGACTATTCTGCATTGCGGAAGCTCGAGCATGAAATCAATACGCATATGACGGATTTGGTTTTTTTCTCGGTGGAAGAGGTTCTGGCAAAGGTGGCCTCCGCTCTGGCAGATTATTATCAAGAAAGCATGCGTGCCGACAGCGGACGGAATGCTCTTTGCGAACAGGTGGCAAGCTTCCTTAGAAATAAAATTGATCAGGACATTTCCCTTGAGGAAATCGCAGGGCTTTTTTACATCTCACCCTCTTATTTGAGCCGGACTTTCAGACAATTGAAAGGGCAGACGATTGGACAGTATACCCTGCAAATCCGCATGGAACAGGCCCGGTATCTGCTGGATAATTCAGACCTGAAAATTGCGGATATTGCAGCGAAAGTAGGCTATACCGATCCCAACTACTTTACCCGTGTTTATAAGAAATATACCGGCACACTACCTAGCAGCAGAAACCGGAAATAAGCAAAGAAATGCTAATTTCAAGACAAATTATTCGTCACTTGCTTGCATATCTTTCATTGTATAATCAAATTGAGTTATAAGAAGCGGCCGTTTCTTAATTCAATGATCGTAGTTCGTTCAGGAATCAGAAAGGGGAGCAAATGATGAAAAAGGGATTCATTACTAAGCTGCTTGCGTGTGCATTAACAATCAGTATGCTGGCAGGCTGTGGCAGTGCGCTGGCAACGGCTTCCGATGAAGTGGATCAGACGCCGGTTACCATTACATATTACACGTGGGTACAATCCGCAGATGGCATGTATCCTCAAAACATGATTGATGGATTTGAAGCGCAATACCCGTGGATTACCGTTGATTTTCAAATGGGTTCAAACACGGGCGGCGAATATTCCGAGACGCAGGCAATTAAGCTTCTGGCCGGTGACGGAATTGATGTAACCACGCTGAAGCCCAGCGACTATCAGCAGTATATTGACGCTGGATATCTGGAGGATATCACCGGAGAGGACTTCCTCTCGGCTTACAACGCGGCTGCGCTGGATGCGGTTACGTCCGATGGAAAAATCTACGCGATTCCTTATGCTGAAGATGTTGTTGGCGTAGTTTATAACAAGACAATGTTTGAGAAAAACGGCTGGGCAATTCCGACCAACAGGGAAGAATACCTCGCGCTGTGCGACGAGATAGCCGCTACCGGCGTTACGCCGACCGTTCAGGGTATCAAAGATACATGGACGACGGGGCAGGAAGGCATGATCTTCATGCAGGCTCTCTATGCCCGCAATCCCGATCTTTTCGTGAATATCAATAACGGGACCGCAAGCTACACGGACGATGCTGTTGTTGCAGCCTTACAGGAAATGCAGGATTTCTTCGCCAGTGATGCCGTATCCAAAGCGGCTGCCGGATTGACCTATGACCAGGCTGCATCTTACTTCGTAACCGAAAAAGCAGCGATGATGACCCACGGCGAATGGATTATGGGACCCATCAACCTTGCAGAGCCGGAATTTGAAGTGGGTGTATTCTCGCTGCCTACTAACAAAGAAGGCGAAGCTCATTACGGCGCGGTTGAAGTGGGTCAGTATCAGGCGATCGTCGCTTCCAGCCAGCATAAAGAAGCGGCAAAGCTCTTCCTGGATTATATCTCCAGTGCAGAGGGCGCACAGTATTTTGCAGATACGATGTCAAACATGACGCCGGTTGAGGGCATTTCTAATGCAGGGCTGGATATGTGGGCAGCGCTTTTGTCGGAGGATTCTCTTCCGTTCTACTATGACCAGATGTATTCCGGAGCGCAGTCGGAATTCTTAAAGCTGATGCAGCTTCTGTACAGCGGGGATACGACCGCAGAGGAAATGGCTGCAGCATTGCAGGCAGCGCAAGACAAGAAAGAATAGTTCACTTCCACACAGCGTGGGTCGCGGGCATTTCGACCACGACCCACACTTATTTTTTGCAAAAATGAGGCTAATGCCGTCTTTCATGAGCATTTTTACCGTTACTTATTATCCTGAAAAACCGAAATGCGGTTCTCATGGGTCAAGAGGTGTGTTATGAAACAAAAAAAAATAGAACCTTATCTCTTCCTTCTTCCGGCTGTTTTACTTGTGCTGTTTATTTATCTGGTTCCTTTTATATTCAGTATCGTTATCTCCCTTACAAACTGGAATGGCATTTCGCGGAGCTTTGATTTTGTAGGCTTCCGCAATTATTTTGAAATATTTCAAACGAAAGAATTGCAGGAAGTTTTACAGAACAACCTGATCTATTTTATTGAAATTGTTATCGTGCAAAATGTACTTGGTATCTTTCTTGCAGTGCTTTTGCAGGATAAGTTTCGCGGCAGGAATTTTTTTCGTGCGGTGCTTTTCCTCCCTACCGTCATTTGTACTGTCGCAATCGGCTTTATCTGGAATTTGATGCTGGACCCTGTAAGCGGACTAGTCCCCGGGTTTCTATCTGCGATTGGCCTTGATAAATTGGCTTCGGTATTATGGCTGGCTGATTCGGACGTTGCCATTCATACGATTTCCATGGTCAATGTATGGCAATGGGTGGGGCAGAGTATGGTTATTTATCTGGCCGGAATCATGTCCATAGATCAATCCCTGTATGAGGCTGCTGCTATTGATGGCGTAAAGAAAAGCCAGAAATTTTGGAAGATCACTTTACCGCTTATGGCGCCAGCCCTTACCATCAATGTTATTTTAACGACGATCGGAACTCTTAAAATTTACGACCTTCCCTTTATTATGACAGGCGGCGGCCCCGGACATTCAACGGAATCGCTTGCCATCAATGTTTATTCCAGCGCATTTGTTTATAGCCGCATGGGCTATGGTACTGCGATTTCCCTTGTACTGTTCCTGTTTGTTCTGGTCGTGTCATTGATACAGATGAAAATTATGCGTAAAAGGGAGGATGCAGTATTATGACTATGAAAGCTTTGGAGCTAAAGCCAAGCAGCCACAAAAAGTGGGATTATCATTCTGTGCCTCGCTATCTCATACTAGGTTTACTATCGCTGATTGCGCTTATTCCATTGTTTACACTGTTAATGGTATCCTTAAAAACACGCAGCGATTTTATGAAATATCCGCTTCGCCTGCCCCAGATACCGAACTTTCAAAATTATATAACGGTGTATAACCGATCCTCTATTGTGCGGTCTTTTCTGAACAGTTTTATCATAACCGCAGGGTCGTTGGTTATCCAGCTGTTTGTCGGCACCCTCGCTTCCTACGCAATCACAAAGATGCTTTTTAAAAAAGCCGGCTTATTCTCGGCATTTTTCCTGATCCCGATGATCTTTCCGGTTCAGACAATCACGATTCCCGTATATATCATTTACAAAAACCTTGGTTTGCTGAACACCTATGCCGGAATGATGATTCTGTATGCAGCCATCGGTATACCGATCGTTGTATTTATGATGACCAGTTTTATGAAGACGATACCCTTTCAAATATCCGAATCCGCAATGATTGACGGAGCATCGCATTATGTGATTTATTCTAAGTTAATCCTTCCTTTGATGAAACCAGTAACATCGACATTGATCGTTATATGCGGGCTGACAGCTTGGAATGATTTTTATCTTCCTCAAATCATGCTTACAAAAACAGCGCTGAAGACGCTTCCGCTTAAAATCTATGACTTTTTTGGACAGTATACCAGTGATTGGACCTTGATTTGCACCTGTATAGTTTTTGTAATTGTTCCAATCATCATTCTCTACTGCTTCTTGCAGCGGAATATTATCGATGGGATTACGGCGGGCGCAATCAAAGGCTAAATATGAAAGCCAAACCCTGAAGAAGGGAATAGTATGATAACCTGTGCAAGCTGCATTCGGCGTGGTTTCTAATTGGAAATAGCAGACTCGGAGGAGCGGATCGATATGGATAGAATAAGCTATGATGAAAGACTAAAAGGACTTATGGGGAACTATCGGACGACTATTACCAGAAAAAATGAAGCGGCTGAGAAGGATAATGGTATCTATAAGCGTTACCGGTACCCCGTGCTTACCGCTGAACATATACCGGTTTTCTGGAAATATGACTTGAACAAAAGTGCAAACCCGTTTTTGATGGAAAGGCTTGGCGTTAATTGTGTTTTTAATCCCGGCGCAATCGAACTGAACCGGAAGATCTATCTTGTAGCCAGGGTGGAAGGGTATGACAGGAAATCATTTTTTGCCGTAGCTGAAAGCGAAAACGGGATAGAAGGATTTACATTCCGGGATTACCCTATCCTGATGCCGGAGACAGAAAACCCTGATACGAATATCTATGATATGCGTCTGACCAAGCATGAGGATGGTTGGATCTATGGGTTGTTTTGCACCGAGCGTAAAGACCCGGCAGCCGCCAGAGGCGATATGTCCAGTGCTGTAGCAGCTTGTGGAATCGCAAGAACAAAAGACCTCATTTCATGGGAGCGGTTGAAAGATCTGGTTACGCCTTCTCCCCAGCAAAGGAATGTTGTGCTGCATCCGGAGTTTATTGGCGGTAAATATGCTCTCTACACAAGACCGCAGGATGGCTTTATCGATGCGGGATCAGGCGGAGGCATCGGATGGGGCTTGACGGACAGCATGGAGAATGCCTGTATCGATAAAGAGATCATCGTGGATGACAGACAATATCATACAATCAAAGAAGTAAAAAACGGGCAGGGGCCGACGCCGATTAAAACGGAAAAAGGCTGGCTGCACATCGCTCATGGGGTACGCAATACGGCAGCCGGGCTGCGTTATGTACTGTATGCATTTCTTACGGATTTGGATGAACCTTGGAAGATCACTCACAGACCGGGCGGTTCCTTCATGACTCCCGAGGGGGAGGAGAGAATTGGCGATGTGTCTAACGTTCTGTTCAGCAATGGAATGGTCGCAAGGGAAAATGGCGAGGTGTTGATTTACTATGCATCGTCGGATACAAGATGCCATGTTGCAACAACGACGGTTGACCAGTTACTGGACTATGTTATCAATACCCCGGAAGACCCTCTTTATACACATGCTTGCGTCGAGCAAAGATGTGCTATGATCAAAAACAATCTGGAACTCATTCATAACGGTCAAATTATGATGTGAGTATGTGCGGCGTTCAAATAATTGGCTGACGAGGGAGAAACCATGGAGCAATCGAACTTGATTCAATATTTGAATTCACTTGAAGCGGTTGGAATACCGGGATGTGATTGTGTTGTGTACCAAAATCATATCCCGGTTTTCCGGCACATCACCGGATTCGCAGACACCGGCAGCAAAAAGCCATTGACAGACACGACAGCCTATTGGCTTTATTCGGCATCAAAACTTATTACCTGCACAGCGGTTATGCAGCTTGTGGAAAAAGGGAAAATTGGGCTGGATGATCCCGTATCGAGATTTTTACCTGAATATGGAGCAATGAAGGTTAAAAAAGGTGCGATTGCAGTTGACGCAACAAGACCAATGTCAATCAGGCATCTTCTGACCATGCAAAGTGGTTTGAATTATAATTTGAAAGCACCGTCTATTGTAGAGATTTTACGGGAGACCAATGGCGAAGCTTCAACACGGCAAATCATCAGGGCTCTTGCACAAGAACCTTTGGATTTTGAACCCGGAACACGCTATCAATACAGCTTAAGCCATGATGTGCTTGGTGCTGTAATCCAGGAGGTTGCAGGGCAGTCGCTAGGGGTATATTTTGAAGAACAGATTTTTTTACCGCTGGGGATGAAAAATACAGGTTTTGAATTGACTGCGGACAGGCGGCACTGCTTGTCGGAACAGTTTACCTATCTGGATGATTCAAAAACCTCCTCGCCAATATCTTCGGAGAATGCTTTTGTTCTGTCAAAGAACTATGAGAGCGGTGGGGCAGGCTTAATCTCCACGGTAAACGATTTTATCCTATTTCTGGACACAATGTGCAACGGAGGGACCAGTGTCAGCGGATATCAGCTTCTCACTCGTGAATCAATTGATAGGATGAGGGAAGATGAGCTTCACGGACAATCAAAAGAAGATTTTGCGTTATATGGTAAAACTGGATACTCTTACGGGCTGGGAGTACGCACTTTGATTGAAAGAGAGCCGTTCGGCATCAGGAGTCCTTTGGGTGAATTCGGCTGGGATGGGGCAGCCGGTGCTTATGCATTGATAGACGTTCAGCATAAACTGGCTATTTTTTATGCGCAGCATGTTGTCAATTGCGATTATGTGTATAAAGTGATCCACCCGAAAATTCGGAATCTTGTCTATGATATGCTGGAAATTCAATAGGAAAAGGAATTGTTTGGGACAAGGTATTCTTTTCTGCAAGCTATGGTTTCTGTGCTTGTCAACGATACATCGGGGCAAAGTGCATTGGTAAGCCTAACGTGACGGCTCCAAGAGAGCATAAAACGATGCTCTCCCAGCTAAGCAGGTAATGTACAACGAAAAAGAGTACAAAATAGGCGGTGATCTTGCTTTGGAAACACAGGTTATGATGGTTGTATAAGGAGTTTCGCGTTCGGCAAAGGAACTAACCGGAAAAACGCCTTGGTTTCATCCGGCGAAAAACACACACTCATGGTGTTTTTTTGCCTAACCTTGGTGCTACGATATAACACCACCGCGTATGGATTTGCGGTGGTGTTTTTATTGGCGTTTCTGTAAACTTCAACACTGTTTCGGTAAACCGGGCTGTATGCAAGCGAGTTATTTTCACTGTTTATCTTCAACAACGGAATAAATCCGATAGCGATGGCCGGGAGCCGTGCCCCTGTATTGCCTATCACGTATCTCCTTTTTCCCTTCAGCTATTTTAGGAAATAACCATAATAGAATATACCAATGTAACAAATAATGTAACTATTGACATAAACTAATGGTTGGTAGTATAAAATAGATAAATCTATAATCATTATAGAGTTATCAATCAGAAAGAAGTTGCTGTAGGTTCCACTATCGTCGCTTTCGATACTATGAATAACGAAAATGTAAGGATTCGAGCAGGAAGAATGCTTTCTGGCAGCAAGAATGACTTTTTCATACTTTTCCAGACTGGCTCGTAACCGTATGAACAGACGGAAATAGAAAACGGGCGTCAGCAAGTGAGAAGCGCGACTGCATACCCTGTACACCAAGATTACCGGGCTTCAAATGTGTTTATAGCTATTGAACAGAAAACGAAAGAGAAACTCGCTGCTACCGCTTCTTTAAATGGAACTTCAATGATTACGGATAATATGAGTATGGTTGTTAATGAAATGAAAGGAGTTTTAATTCAAAATCATACTGGCAGGTTGAAGAAGCTTGCAGTAGAACAGCCAAAGAATGACCGCTGCATTCCCTTACCCTCGTAAAATTTGTTTGAAAGTGGTAAAATAATCATATAAGGTACAAAATAAACTACGTATAAGTTCATCTTCCTTCGACGGGACTTACTATAGAACAAAAGCTTGCAGGTTGCAATGAACCCTGTTTCTTTTGACAGTATAAGTACTTCCACAGACGCACAAATCTTGATATTAGTATCGACGCAACGCTTCATGTCATTATTCTTCTTGATGCTTGCATAACATGATTGGCGACGAGGATTTCTTTTCGCGCATCAATATCACATTATCACAATAAAAACACGATTTCCGGCTACAGCGTGAAAGGAATGGGAACGATGGGGAAACGAGTAAAAAAACAATGGCTTGCAACCAGAACCATCAGTTTGTTCATGCTGTTTATATTTGTGCTTTTGCAACCGTTCATCTCGTTTGCAGACGGCACGAACCTTGATTTGTCCAATCGATATTTAAAGAATGCAGACGACATAGCTTCGCTGATCCTGTCGGCAGGAGAAATTGCAACGGTCGACCTATCAGGGGTTGAGATTGATAGCAGTGATCGAAAAACATTGATAGAGAAGTTTCCCGATATTCATTTTATCTGGTCTATGCGTGTTTGGGATGCCGACGTTTCAAGCGAAGACACGGAGATTACCTTTGAGGGAAAGAGGGCGGGCAGCCTAACAGAACTGTGTGACACGCTTGATTGCTTGCCAAACATAAAAAGTGTTTACATGTGGAATATCCGCCTCTCCCGGGAGGAAAGGGACAAGCTCTATTTCGGCTATCCGGATGTGTTTTTCGGGTGGGAAATCCATATGAACTCAACCCACTGCATCCGTACCGACGCCACAGCCTTCTCAACGCTATCTAAATCGCCGGGGCTTCATGCTTTTAACATGTGGAATTTCGTTTACTGTCCGTATCTGCTGGCGTTGGATGTGGGACATAATACTATTAAGAATCTGGATTTTCTTGCGGCTTGCAACAAACTTAAAATTCTAATTGCAGTTGATGCGAAGATTTCTGATATTTCGCCCATTGCATATCAGACGGATTTGGAATATGTCGAACTTTTCCTAAATGATATTACGGATATTGCCCCGCTGGAGAACCTGGTGAACCTGCGGGATGTTAATCTGGCGTTTAACGACATTTCAGATCTTTCACCCCTGTATGAACTGCCCCATTTAGAACGCGTATGGCTGATGATGAATAAAAATCTGACAGAGGAAGAGATAGCGCGCCTGCAAGAACATCAACCGGATTGCGAAATCGTCACCCGCTCCTATGGCTCGACAGGGAACGTTATGCTAGAAGACGGCACCCAGCTGCAAGGGACCAGTTGGCGGCATCATTCCCACTACAATACGATATATTACATTTTTCATACCGGTAATTATGTAGACTGGTCGGCAGATGTTCCATCCAGATATGAATGATACCAAGTCCTGCGCTTGTAAACAGAAGATGGCATCGTTAGCAAACGGATTCTTTGCTGTTTTTCGGGAGGGTTTATGATGATGAAGATAATGAGGCGGCTTATATTCGTTTTCCTGTTCGTTTGCATCTTTTCTGCGGGAGCCGCTTTGGCCGAAATCCATACCTTACCCATTGACCAAAGCGGGGGGTTTCCCGTAAGCAAGGAAAACCTGATCAACGATGAGGAATATCAGGATGAGTCAATCCACGTAACCACAACGCATATCCATTTTCAAGGCGCCAGTTGTATGATTGTTCGCATTAAAATCAACAATGCTTCTCAGCTGCGTACGGCGATGACCCGTGATGACTATGATACCTGCGAATATGTCTCGGCATTGCTGTTGTCTAAGAAGAAAAATGCGGTTCTGGCACTCAACGGTGATTTTTTCAAATATAAGGACGGAGGTTATTTAGTACGGCAGGGGGAACTGTACCGCAGTCAACCGGATGGTATTCTGGATGTGTTGCTGATTGACGAGAATGCGGATTTTTACAGCGTGCCGGTGGCGACAGAAGAAACGATACAAACCGCTGTGGCAAATTTGGAGGCGGAAGGACATAAAGTAATCAATTCCTTTAATTTTGGTCCAACCCTGGTTGTAAATGGGCAGGTGCAAACCATTAACAGATCATTGTATCAGGCTCCGTATAAAATGATGCGTGTTGGGATTGGACAACTAGGCCCCTTGGAATACGCGGTATATTTTTGCTACGGGACCAGTGACGCGAAGAAAGGCTTATCGATAGAGAATTTTGCTAAAATGATCGCCGAGGCAACCCCTGAAGTAAAAATTGCTTACAATTTGGATGGGGGCGGTTCGACACATGTGTTTCTCCTGCAAAGGCAAATGCATGTAAACCATAGCGGCCGCAATATATGCGATATGATCTATTTTGCCAGCGCATCGGATGCGTTGGGTGACCGGGAGGAATAATTGTGGCGTCTGTCGTGCTTTTCAAGGTGGGTATGTTTCCGGTATATGCACACCTTGTGGTGCTATGGGGTGGAATGCTGATATGCTTAGGGATTGTACACAATACAATGGCAAAGCTGGGATACGCAAAGGGAAGCTTTTGGTCTTTCAGCACGCTGGCTGTTTTACTGGGCTTTGCACTATCACATCTGTTCTATGGCTTGGCTCGCTGGGGGTTCGTGGGAAAGGACGACCGTACCGCTTCTCTTTTATTCTTTTGGGAAGGGCATTATATGCTTTATGGCGGTATGCTTGGTTGTGCTCTGGCAGCGCTGCTTGTTTCCCTGCTTTATAAGCACACTACTTGGAAACTGCTGGATGCCATTGCACCGGCGGGGGTGTTGATGATCGCATTCGTCCGTTTGGCACAGGGGCTCAATGGCGGAGGATACGGAGATTATCTGGAAGAGGATTCCGCCTTTGCCCGTTTCCCTTTCGCTGTTTATGACACGTTTTATGATGCATGGGCATGGGCATTGTTCTTCCTTGCGGCATTGCTTGCCATGCTGTTATCCTTATGGCTTTCTACGCGCAAAAGCCGGTTTGACGGCGACCGAACATTATGGATGTTGGGTATGTATGCAGCCATGCAGATCGTACTGGAAAGCCTGCGGCGGGATGATTATCTCCGGTGGGGATTTGTGCGCATTTCACAGGTGATTAGCGCTGTATTGGCGGGGTTGGTGTTAATTTATTATATCGTATCGCGGCACAAGCAACGGGTATGGAGAAATATATTTTGTTTGCTTCTATATACAGGAATGGTTGCCATGTGCATACTCCTTGAGTTTGCGCTGGAGCAGCGAATTGCTTTCCTGCAAGGGTTATCTGTTCCTGCGTGTTATGGGCTTATGACGCTGGCTTGTATCGTTATCATGGGGTGTATCGGAATCGCAAGAGGGAAGCCAGAGCCTGAGAATGTATATAAGAATGCTTGAGCAAGGCAGAAAAAAGATCAATTCTATAAAATTGGACAGGTTTATTGCGCTTGTTGAAATAAACGTGTTGAAACAATTGCAGAAAGTTTTTATCCTTTATAAAGCAAAATGAGCCGGTCTGGTTAGCCGGATGCGTCAGTACAAGGTGTCATATAAGATTTATGCATGGGAACAAACCTCTCTATTCTATTGATGAGTAGCGTACATTAAAACCTGTTACGAGTGAATATCACGAGCAGATTAGGTTTCCCATTCGTACTGCGTAGATAGAAAAGCGAAAAAGCAAAATAATCCCCTCGCTACGATGGGAAGTTCCACACGCTTATTAGCGTGTTTGTAACATTTTTTGCGCTGCGAATGCAAACCGTTGGTTAAGCTGCTATTGTTGATTACTTGTATTGGAAGAAATTATGTGGATGATTATGTTTGACTGCTGAGAATATAATTTTGAATATTTTCATTGCGTTGTCGGCATCATATGATGATGGGCTGTGTTTCTTTGTCCATAGGATACCTTTTTATTCAACGATACTTCTATAACAGGTTTGATGATGCCGCAGACGGTTAAACCATATGATTGCAATAACACTTAAGCGTATTCAACAATAAAGAACGCTTCAAAGTGCGGTATATACCACGATCTCATGACAGTTTAGGCTCGTTCAGTCTAGCCATTATGCAGGATGGGGGATAGTGCTCTAATTTTAATCCTTGAACTTATACGCGAGCCGTTATAATAAAGCAAGCACCGTTATCCAAACGGTGCTTGCTTATGGAATGCTATTCTGCCAGAACTTCGGCATAGAACGATCTGGTTTTTCCATCCAGTATCCAGGAGTTTGTGATGGTGAACGGAGCGGTCTGCGCAATCTGGTCCGATGCTCCTCCGGTTTTAAGGGTAAAAGAGCCTTGCTCAACACGCCATTGCATTTGCTCGTCCAGAAACGCCAGACAATCGGCTTTGATTAAGAAGCGAACTTGCTTGGTTTCACCTGCTTTCAGGCTGATGCGGGCAAAACCGATCAGTTCCATTGTCGGACGAACCATGGAGGCAACATCGTCGGTGATATAAAGTTGTACGACTTCTTCACCATCATATTCTCCGGTGTTTTGCACCTGTACCGTGGCGATAACCTGCCCATCGGCAGTTATTTCCGGCTGGGAAACGGTAAGCGAGCGGTAGGCAAAAGTGGTGTAACTCAGCCCGTGGCCAAAGCAGTACAGGGGTTTAGCTGTATCGTTGATGTACCCGTTTGGGTTGCGGATCATGCCGGTATGCCCGGCGGAAACGTACCCGCTCCCGCGTGGAAGTGCATAATATACAGGCAATTGCCCTACGTTGCGCGCGGCGGTAATAGGCAATTTTCCACTGGGGTTGGTATCGCCAAAGAGGATGCTGGCCAGAGCCTGCCCGCCAAATTCGCCCAGTTGCCATGCTTCCAGAATTGCGTCAAAATGCGAGGCGACATAAACGTTGGAAAGCGGTCTGCCGTCAAAATGAACCACAATGGTTTTTTTATGTAAACCAAACACTGCACGCGCAAAGGCTTCCTGCTGCCCGGGCAGGTCGATGCTGGTAGCGTCCACACCTTCTCCGACGGTCGAGTTGGCACCCCACCCGTTTTTGCCGCCAAGCGTGAGGAGAATTACGTCCGCTTCCGCGGCGACAGCTAATGCTTCCTCCATCCCGGTGAGCGAGCCGCCCGCGTAATCGATGCCTTTGGCGTGGGTTACTGCTGCACTGGGTGCAAGCTCTGCAACGGCTTTCCATAGGGGTTTTACGTTTGCAAAATCGCGGCGTATTCGTTTTTCGATGCGCGGGCTGGTTTCCCGTATTTGTCCAATGTGCTCCTGATCAATATCGTATACGATCAAGCCGGGCTCTTCCCAACCCTGACCGTCTTCTTCGCGCGCCATAGTCATATCCAGTACGGCGGGGTAGCTGAAAGGCGCAAAATAGCTGCGCACACTGTCTGCGTGCGGGCCGATAACGGCTATCTTGCGGATATCCTTTGCCAGGGGAAGGGTTTCATGCTCGTTTTTCAGCAGCGTAACCGCTTCTTTGGCAAGGGACAGATTCAACTGATCCGCCTCGTTAGTGTGCAAAACACGCCGGAGCATTTCTTTATCGGGATAAGGGTTTTCAAATAGTCCAAGCGTAAACTTTGCGGTTAGTACCCGGCGTACCGCTTGATCGATAACCGCCATATCCAGCTCGCCGCTTTGGACGGCTTCACGCAGGGCGTAGGTGTAGCCCTTCGGACGCGGCAGCTCGACATCCAAACCGGCTTTCAACGCTCGGATGCCCGCTTGCTGATAATCGGCGGCGACGCAGAACGGATCAACCATCCGGTCGATGCTGATGTAATCGGAAACAACAAAACCCGTAAAGCCGAGTTGCCCGCGTAAAATATCCGTCAGCAGCTTATGGGAACCGGTCACCGGTTCGCCGTTAAGGGAGCAGTAACTGTTCATTACGCTCATCAGTCCACTTTGCGCTATGGCTGCTTGAAAAGGCTTACAGTGTACTTCCAGCAGTTCCCGCGCGGTTACCAGATTGCGGCCCATGTTTAAGCCGCCCTCAGTAATGCCATGTGCTACATAATGCTTGGCGGTCGCGGCGATGCCTTGCGTGAGATCGTCGTTATGCTGCAGTCCGCTTACAAAGGCGGTGGTCATGGCGGCAATCAGCGTTGGATCCTCGCCATACGTTTCGGTAATGCGCCCCCAACGCGCGTCCCTTGCAACATCCATCACCGGAGAAAGTGCCTGCCGGAAACCGACGGCGTACATTTGCCCGCGGATGATATCCGCCATTTTTCCGATTTTTTCGGTATCGAAGGTAGACCCCTGTGCGACGGCACTGGGAAAGACGCTGGCTTCGGTAAACTGCGCGCCCGCGGCTGCTTCACAATGGATTAAAGCAGGGATGCCAAGCTCCGTCTCCTTAACCAGAAATTTTTGCAGCCGGTAAGAATATTCGGCAATTTCCTGTGCGTCGCTGGCGACTGTAAAAGCGCCGACGTTGCCGATGCCATTGGGAACGTATTGCTTAAAATCGGGTATCTCAGGCGTGATGGTGACCAAACAGGTAATCTGATCGATTTTCTGCTCAAAGGATAATCGCTTCATTAAATCATCCACACGCGCCGATACGCTTGCGGATGAATCCTTATAGATCATCACGAACGTTTCCTCTTTTCTATCTGGTTTAGCGGGAAGGGATAAAACGGGTTTGTTACACCCGTGGGGATTGTATATGATCAGTAAAATATCACTGGGGTTTGCGATGTGAATGCTGCCACACAGGGAAGTGGTGCTGCGTACATAGGCTTCCAATGCGTCGGCTTATTGGTGTAAAATGCGTAAAAAGAAAAAGCGTAACTGCTTTGGCTATTGGTTAGTTGTTTAAAAAGACAAATAAAACCTTTAAAAAGCAGGCGTTTTTGATACCTGCTATCGTCTGCGGAGCACGAAGGGCATGCTCCGCAGACGTGCGTGAGGGTTACTGGCTAACGTACTCGCTTACGTTGTCCATGGTGATTACAGCAAAGGGAACATAAACATCCTCGATGGTGGCGGGATCGACGCCGTCACGAATCTGCGCGAACACTTCCGCACCGGCCTTTGCCTGCGCGTGCGCGTCCTGCAGAACGCTCATGGTCAATTCCCCGGCGGCGATGCTTTCCAGCGCGGCGGCGGAACCGTCCAAACCAACGGTGATAATGCCGTCCATGCGGCCGGCGGCTTTCAGTGCTTCTACAACGCCCAGGGCGGAATCGTCATTCTGGCAAACAATCGCGTCGAAGCTTTCAAAGGCTTGCAGGCAATCTTCGGTGGTGCTCATGCCAAGGTCTTTCTTGTTTTCCACGTTATATTCAGCCAAAATGGTTACATCGGTGCGGGCGGCAAGGGTATCCATCAAACCGGCTTTCCGGTCGATGTATTGCTGGTCATTCGGCGCGCCGGTGAAGTAGATGATTTTTGCGTTTTCGGGCAGCGCTTCCGCCAGATAGGTGCCCTGCATCACGCCCGCGTCATAGTTCTGCGAACCGATATAGATGAACTTGTCATAATCGTCGGCGTTGCGAACGGTGGTAAGGAAACTTACATAGGGCAGGTCGGCAGCGCGGGCGGCTTCCAGCGCGGGTACGGAGCCATCCAGATCGTTGCTGATGGCGGAAATGACCTTGCAATCCTGCACGATCATATCGTCGATTTGGCCGTTTTGCACGTTGGTATCGCCGCCGGCATCGGTAACGATGACCTCCATGCCCAGCGCTTCGCATTCCGCTTTCAGATAATCGCGGAACTTGGCGCAATAGTCATAAACGTCGTTGTTGTTGGCAAAGCCAACCAGGAACGCATCCTCCGCAAAAGCGGAAGTTACGCTCAGCGCCAAACACAGAGCCAGTAAAATGGAACAAAGTTTCGTTGCCTTTTTCATGGTGGTGCACCTCCATATATTTTAGCTACAGCGTCTCTTGCGCTGCTTAGCTCGTTTGGATGCCTCCGGCTGTGCCGGAGAGGGTAATTATGCGGAGCGCTTGTCTTCCTTGGTTTTCATGTCGATGATCACCGCGCCTGCGATAAGCAGGCCTTTGACGATCAGCTGGTACTGCGTGGAAACATGCAGCAGGTTGAGAACGTTGTTAATAAGACCAACAATGATGGAGCCGATCAGCGCGCCGGTTACGGTGCCGATGCCGCCCATAAAGCTGGTACCGCCGACGATGACCGCGGTAATCGCGTCAAACTCATACCCTGCGCCAACGCTGGGCTGGCCGCTCATCAGCCTTGCCATCAGCACAACACCTGCCAAGCCAACCAGCGCGCCGCTGATGGTGAAAATGATGCGTTTGGATTTGTTGGTGTTGATGCCGGACGCGATGGTGGCTTTTTCGTTGCCGCCAATGGAGTATATGTGTACGCCCAGTGTGGTGTACTTCATCAAATAGGCGATGACGCCAACGGCCAGCAGCATGACGATAACGGGCATGGGAATGCCGATGAGCTTGCCCTGCCCCAGAAAACGGATTTTTTCCACACCGCTGACAGCCTGGCCGTTGGTATAGATTTGCGTAATCCCCTCGGCAATATTGGTCATCGCCAGCGTGGCAATGAACGGCTGTAGCTTGTAGCGCGTTACCAGAAAACCGTTGATCCAGCCGGCTGCCATGCCCATGCCGATGCCGGTGGCGAATGTAAGCGTTATACTTCCGGTGGATGCGAGCACGCCCGCTGAAAAACAGGCCGACATGGTACACACCAGCCCGGCGGAAAGGTCGATCATGCCGGATACGATCAGCATAGTTTCGCCGCAGGCGATGATGGTAACGACGCTGATTTGCTTGAGTATGTTAATGAGGTTTTGCGGCTTTAAAAAGTTTTTATTGATGATGGCCGAAGCGACGAACAACAGCACCAGAATTAAAAAGATGCCGTATTTACGGTAGATGGAAGCGATGCTGATCTGCTTTTTCTCACTTTTCATTTTGTTTCCGGCCCTCCACAATCATTTTCATTACTTTGTCCTGCGTAGCGTCCTCGTGCGACAGTTCGCCGATGATCCGCCCCTGCGCTACAACCTCTACCCGGTGGCTCATGGATAATACTTCCGGCATTTCGGAAGCGATCAGCAAAACGCCGATGCCGCTTTCGGCCAGCCGGGCGATCAATTTATAAATCTCCTGCTTCGCGCCAACGTCAATACCGCGTGTAGGTTCGTCTAAAATGAGCAGCTTTACATTGCGTACCAGCCACTTGCTGAGCACGACCTTTTGCTGGTTGCCGCCCGACAGGGTGCCCACCAGCGTATCAATGGAAGCAGCTTTTACGGAAAGCTGGCGGCAAATCTGGGTAACCTTTTCTTTGATGGTGGCAAAGTGGAGCAGCCCGCGGCGGGAAAACAAATCCGTATTAGGCAGCACAATGTTGTCTTTAATGCTGCGGACGCCGACAAACCCGTAGGCGGCGCGGTCTTCCGTAACCATGGCGATGCCGCTGCGAATGGCATCCTTTGGTGTTCTAATGCGCAGGGGACGGCCCTCCATGCTGATGGTACCGCCATCGTGCCTGTCCAGCCCGAAAATAGCGCGAGCAATTTCACTGCGGCCTGCACCCATCATCCCGGCGAAACCGACGATTTCCCCTTTGTGAATTTCAAAATCCACATCCTTAAAAACATCCCGGCTTTGCAGCCCCTCTACTTTGAGCAGCGGCTCTTCTCCGTGGCTGGGCAGCGGGGGATAAATATCTTTCACTTCCCGGCCAACCATCATGGCGATGAGATGGTCGGTTGTAACATCAGCCAATAGCCCGGTAAAAACCATTTCACCGTCGCGCAATACCGTTACATCATCACCAATCGCATATACTTCGTCCAGCTTGTGGGAGATAAAGACGATTGCGATGCCTTTCTGCTTTAGCTGCTCGATTTGCGTAAATAAGTAACGGGCTTCCACATCGGTCAGGGCAGAAGTGGGTTCGTCCAATATAATCACACGGCTATTGCGGGAAATGGCTTTAATAATTTCCACCATCTGCCGCTGTGCAACGCTGAGCGCACGCACTTTTGTTTCGGGGTCGTAATCCAGCTCCAATGTTGCCAGGCATTCCTTGGTCAGCTGAGAACGTTTTTTCCGGTCGATGATCCCTTTGTGTTTCATGGGCTCGCGCCCTAAAAAGATATTCTCGGCGATGGTCATTTCCGGAATTGGATTCAATTCCTGCGGTACAATAGCGATGCCGCTGTCCAGTGCGTTGCGTTCATGCTGAAAATGTACACTCTGCCCGCCGATAAAAACTTCGCCTTCATAGCTGGCGTATGTGCCGGACAGTATTTTCATCAGTGTGGATTTTCCGGCGCCGTTTTCACCGACCAGCGCATGCACACGCCCTGCGCGAAGCGTCAGGTTTACTTGGTTGAGCGCTACCACACCCGGGAATTCTTTGCGGATGTTTTTCAGCTCCACGATTACATCGTTTGTCGCCATGATCATCCCTCCCTCCTGTATTGTTTGTGACTATTGAATATATGGATAAGTTATGCGATTAACTTAGCGGACAAAGCTTGCTTGTAAAAACTGTGCCTCCTATAAAGATTGAATATGTGGTGATTATATCACCATGAAACGCAAAAAACAAGTCAAAAATGCGTTAAATTTTATTTTTAGCAAGCAGGAATCTACGAGATGAAATGAGAATAGTAATCTAAGAAGTTAAGCGATTAACTTTGTAAGCAATTGAATTGACGATTGATAGGAGAAGCTTTATACTTTGATAATAGAAATGGAAGGATTTACCGTATGAACGCAACGATTAAAGATATTGCACAATTATGCGGCGTATCCACCGCAACGGTGTCGCTCGCGCTTTCGGGTAAAAAGGGACGGGTTTCCGCTGAAACCACGGCGCGTATTCTCGCAGCGGCGGAGCAATTGCAGTATACACCCAACCGCGCTGCTGTCAGCCTGGCAACAAGAAGGACAAAGCTGGTCGGCATTATTATGAACGATGTTCGCAATACCCATATAGCCGAGTTGTTTATGGCAATCGAGCGGGTGCTGCAGGTAAACGGCTATACGATTGTGTGCCATATTCCGGATGAGAAGCGGCTGAATGTGGGCAAAGCGGCGGGCGAATTGATTGGGCTTGGGGTGGAAGGCATTTTGTATGCACAGCCCATCGAGATCAAACCGGATGAGACGTTTTTCCATATGCGCGGATTTTTAAACAATGCGGGAGTGCCGATTATCTGCAATGACGACGCGGGCTTAACCTGCCCCGGAGCGGATGTGATTTTTGATTATACCCGCGCCGGTTATCTGGCGACCCGGCATCTGTTGGAAAGCGGACATCGGGTGATTGGGTGTGTCAGTGGCGTTAAAAACTACCGCGTCAGCGAGCAGCGCTTGCAGGGCTACCGGGAGGCGTTGCAGGAAGCGGGTATTACCTATAACCCCAAGCTGGTGTATTACGCCGACTACACCACGGCTGGCGCGGAACCGGCGTTAAGCTATTTACTGGGGCAAAAAGCAACCGGTATTTTCTCCTTCAATGATGAAATGGCGTTTGCCCTTTACCGCAGCGCTCACCAGTATGGGCTGCGCATACCGCAGGATATCAGCGTGATTGGCTGTGATAATGTCCCGTTTTGCAGTATTCTGGAGGTGCCGCTGTCGACCGTACATGTGCCGACCGTTGAGATGGGTTCCAAGATGGCGGAAGCCCTGATTGACTGTATTGAACATCCGCAGCGGAAAGAACGTAAGCAGCATATGTATGCCCCGGCATTGATGCTGCGCGGAAGCGTAAGCAAACGCGGTTAGCTCCGCTGCGAAAGCTGGTAAATGCTTGGGGGATGCGGTCTATAATCAGATCCGCTATAAACGTGATGGCAAACTGTACCGGACATCGCTTTGCAGGATCTGTCTATGTGCGGTGCTGTTGTAACGGAGAAGGCCGCAGATTTTTAGTTTGGAAAAACACCGCGATATTAAATGTAGCGAAACAAGCGTGGATGGGAAGAAAGAATAATGTAATCAGGAAATAGTATTATAATACTTACGAGCCGCTGCTATGCGGCTCTTTTTGTGTTATATCCGATATGCGAACAATCCCAAAGCAGAATATTAGGGCAGCTTACATCGTGTTGTCAGCGGGATTCATTCAATCAATAGTTCGATTAAAAACAGGATATGGAATTTGGGTTAATCCAAATATCCCGACCAATATTTGATGGGCTTATTCCCTTTCGAAACTGAGATGAATACTTGGTTTTCGCTAAGGCGGGCAGGAAATTTTCGAAACGCTCTTGACATGTTGTTTCCGTATGGATATAATGAAACCAATAAATACATCTGACGTCCGACGTTAAGCCGATGACGACGATTGGAACTGGAGGGAAGGAGTGATATGAACGATCATCAGCGGCTTCCTGAGATCGTAGCGCAAAACATCAAAGGGATGATTATCGAACGTTCGCTCAACGAGGGAGAAAAATTACCTACGGAAAGCGAACTGACGATGAACTTCAATGTGAGCCGCTCGACCATCCGTGAGGCGATTAAGATTCTGATTGCGGAAAATGTGGTGGAAATCCGCCACGGCCGCGGTACGTTTATCGCCAAAAAGACCGGAATCACCAAGGACCCGCTGGGACTGAGCTTTGCAGATCGTAAGATGTTACTGCCTAACCTTTTGGAGGCCCGCAGGTTGATAGAGCCGAACATCGCCGCGTTAGCCGCGCAGCGGCGCACAAAAGAGAATTTGCGGGAATTGCTTTCGTCTATCCGCGAGATGGAAAAAGCGCATGAAAAGGGCGAGGATTATACACCTTACGACTACCACTTTCACTGCATTATGGCGGAATGTACCCAGAATGAGGTGCTCAACCGCGTATTGCCGCTCATCTGCGAGTGTATTAATGCCGGTTACGAGCTGACGTCGCGTGTAAAGGGCAGTTATGAGCGTGCAATTCAATGGCATACGGAAATTTATGATGCGATTTTGTCCCGGCAACCACAGGAAGCCTCCCAGGCCGTTTACCAACACTTGACCCAAACATTGATCGACGCACAACAGAAATTGGAAGGAGAAGCAAGATGAAAAAACTCGTTAGTATCCTGGTAACTTTGATGATGCTCCTGTCTCTGGCTTCCTTCGCCGTTGCGGAGGATACGACCGTTACCTATTGGTTCTGGGCGGATAATGATGATTATGCCGCCACCATGCAGGGAATGATTGAGGACTTCAACGCTACCAACGGCCAAGGAATTACCGTTGTCGGCGAGCAGATCCCGTGGGATGGCGGCGGATACAGCAACACTGTATTTACTGCCGCTATGGGCGGCGGCGGCCCCGATGTAGCCAGCTGGAAGCTGACGGCTACGCCTTCCTTCGTCGCAAACGATCTGTTGGCCCCGCTGGATGATTACCTCGCCGCGTGGGAAAACTACGACGAGATTGAAGCCAGCCTGTGGGATGTTATGCGTGAAGCGGGCGGAAGCGATCAGGTTTTCGTAATGCCGTGGAACACGCAGGTGCTGTATGTATACTACCGTCCCTCTCTGTTCGAGGCGGCCGGAGTAAGCGTACCCACAACGTATGACGAGTTCCTCAGCGCTTGTGCCACCCTCACCAAAGACGGCGTGTACGGCTTTGGCATGCGCGGCGCCAAGGGCGGCCAGGAACCGTGGGGCAGCTTTGTCTACGCCCGCGGCGGCAGCTTTGCAGACCTGACCACCCCCGAGGCGGTACAGGGCATGCAGGACTTTATGGATCTGTACCAGAACGGCTATACGCCGCCGACGGCTCCGTCCGACGGCTTCAGCCAGATCATTGATAACTTCAAGAGCGGCCTGACCGCGATGACCATTCACCACATCGGTTCTTCTGCTGGCATGGTAGAGACCTTCGGCGATGACGTAGCCGCTTTCGTATTCCCGGCGGGCGTTGGCCAGTGGACCTCCATGGGCGATACCGAAAACGTAATGTTTGCCTCCTGCCAGAACAAAGACGCGGCTTTCGCGTGGCTCACCTACCTTGCTGCTGGCAAGGGCCAGGAAACCTGGTGTAAGGTAACGGGCAACGTGCCGGTCGCCGCCAGTGTGAAGGCGATGGACGAGTTCCAGAGCAATCCCTTTATGAAAGTATCCATCGAGGGCGCTCCCTATGCGGGCATCCTGCCGATTCTGGATACCACCACTGAGTGGATCAGCTCCGTATGGCCGTCCACCGTGCAGCAGGCATTGCTGGGCGAAATCACCGCACAGGAATGCATGGATATTCTGCAGACAGAACTTTACAAATAAGACGATTAACCGGGGGAGGGAACCTTGGTTTCCTCCCCCCTTCTATACCGGTTTTCGGCTGCGGCAGGGTAAGTTACTTCTCCTCTAGGGCTGAATGGCGGTATTAACCCGGAGCAACAACGACAAAAAAGGGGCGTATCCCGATGGAGATTATCCGTAAGCAAATGCGCAGGACAAACCTGTGGCCCTACTTGCTGGTGCTGCCGGCTTTGCTGGTTGTGATCGCCGTAGTGTTTATTCCCATCCTCAACGCCATTTCCATGAGTCTGCAAAACTACGATTTACGCAGACCCAAGCAGATTGGATATATCGGGCTGCAAAATTATGTTCAGCTCTTTGCGGACAAACAATTTATCGCCAGCCTGTACCGCACGGCGCTATGGGTTATCTTCGGCGTTGGTTTCCAGTTTGTGTTTGGTTTTATGCTGGCGCTGCTGCTCAACCAGGAGTTTCGCGGCAGGGGCTTGGTACGTTCCGTAAGCCTGATTCCGTGGGTTACGCCCGGCGTACTGATTGCCTTAATGTGGCGTTGGCTGCTGGATGGTAACTATGGCGTTGTGAACGATTTGCTGCATAAAGCCGGATTAATTAGTAGTAACATTGCTTTTTTAGCCACACGCAATATGGCGCTGCCCTCGGTAATCCTGACCATTGTCTGGCAGGGCATTCCGTTTTTTGCACTGATGCTGCTGGCAGGTTTGCAGGGCATTTCCCACGACCTGTACGAAGCTTCGGATATTGACGGCGCGCACAGCCTGCAAAAACTTTTCTACATTACAATCCCATCGCTTAAGAACACGATTTTCGTAACGACCATGCTTCGTGTGATTTGGGTTGCCAACTCGGTTGACGTTATTTTCAACATGACGGAAGGCGGCCCGGCTTATGCCACACAGACGCTGAGTATTTATATCTACTTGAAAGCAAATACGTTAAATATGGGCTACGCATCCGCCATGGCCATCGTTATGACCATTTTGCTGCTGGCCTTCTCAATACCGTACCTGCGTAGTATGTTTAAGGAACAGGGGGTGTAATGGATGCAGTCAATTGTAAGCCGTGGCCGTCACCCCGTAAAGAGGTTTCTACTGCTGGGAATTCCGCTTGCTGTTATCCTGATTTTCCTGTTGTTTCCTTATTACTGGACGCTGGTTACCAGCCTGAAACCCAATGCAGAATTGTACAGTACAAAAGTTGTTTACTGGCCGGCAAACCCGACGTTGGATGCGTATTCGCAGCTGTTTGGTAAATTCAACTTCCTCAAGCCCATGTGGAACAGCTTCATTGTTGCGATCATAACAACGATTTTATCGCTGACCGTATCGATGCTGGCGGCCTACTCGTTTTCCCGTTTCCGGTATAAAGGCCGGAAAGTGCTGATGGTGCTGTTTTTAACCAACAACATGTTCCCGACAGTATTGTTATTGATTCCGCTGTTTACCATTATGCGTTCCATTAATTTGCTGTACACGCCATCTGCACTTGTGCTATCCTATACGACGTTTACCATTCCCTTCTCGGTATGGCTGCTCAACGGCTACCTGAACGATTTGCCCATGTCACTGGAAGAAGCGGCCATGGTGGACGGCGCCAACCGTGCGCAGGCATTTATGCGCATTATCATGCCGGTGCTGATTCCCTGCCTGCTGGCGACAGGCGTGTACATTTTCATGCAGTCCTGGAATGAATACACATTTGCTGTTTTGTTCACCAACGACCGTAACCGCACGGTTCCTGTGGCGCTGAAAAGCTTGATTGGCCAGTTCGGCGTACAGTGGGAACTGCTGACGGCCGGAGGCATTATTACCGTCATTCCCGTGTGTTTCATGTTCTTCTTTGCACAAAAGAGGCTGGTTGCCGGCCTCACTTCTGGAGCTGTAAAGGGGTAATTCCCTTTGCATACATTCAATGGAGAGGATACTGACCATGACAGAACAATTGCAATCGCAGGCACGCCAAATCAGAACCGATATTCTGAAAATGCTCTATGCCTGCCAGTCGGGGCATCCAGGTGGTTCCTTGTCTCTGGTGGAAATTTTGCTGGCGCTTTATAACAACGTCCTGCGCTATGATCCTCAAAACCCGTCCTGGCCGGAGCGCGACCGGCTGGTGCTCAGCAAGGGGCATGGCTGCCCCGCATTGTATGCGACGCTTGCTGAAAAAGGCTTTTTCCCGCGTGAATCACTATGGTCCCTGCGCCAATTGGGCAGCATTTTACAGGGCCATCCGGACATGCACAAAACGCCCGGCGTGGATGCCAGCACAGGTTCGCTGGGACAGGGTATGTCTGTCTCGGTAGGGTATGCACTGGCTGGCAAACGACAGGAAAAACCTTTCCGCGTATTCTGCGTTGTCGGCGATGGCGAAGCGCAGGAAGGTTTGGTTTGGGAAGCTGCTATGGCGGCTGCGCATTACCACCTGAACAACCTGACGGTGCTGATGGATTATAACCAGCTGCAAATTGACGGCACAAACGATCAAGTGCTTTCCATTGGCGATATTATGGATAAATTCCGCGCCTTTGGCTGGGACTGCGATCAGGTGGACGGCCATGATGTGGCGGCGATTACCGAAGCGCTGAACAAGCCTGCTGGTGAAAAACCCCGTTTCCTGCTTTGCCATACGGTGAAGGGGAAAGGCGTCACCTTTATGGAAAATCAGGTTGGCTGGCACGGAAAGCCCATGAACCAGGAACAATATGAAGCCGCGATGCGCGAAATGGGGGTTTGACAATGGCTGAAAAACAATCCACCCGTGTGGCCTATGGCAAAGCCCTTGCCGAATTGGGTGAAAAAAACAAAAATGTATTGGTAGTAGACGCCGATCTTGCTCATGCGACGATGACGGTGGAATTTGCGAACCAGTTTCCGGACCGGTTTTATAATTTCGGCATTGCCGAAGCAAATATGATGGCGGCGGCTTCGGGTTTGGCTAACAGCGGCTATCAGGTGTTTGCCAGCACCTTTGCGCTCTTTGGCGCTGGGCGTGCTTATGAGCAAATTCGCAACTCCATTTGCTATACCAAAGCCAACGTCAAGCTGGGCCTTTCCCACGCAGGCCCCAGCGCGGGCGAGGATGGCGGCAGCCATCAGGCTGTGGAAGATATCGCGCTGATGCGTGTTTTGCCCAACATGACGGTGCTGGTGCCCTGCGACGCGATTGAGATGCGCAAAGCTGTGTTTGCGGCATCGGAAACGGACACTCCCCTGTTTATCCGTACCGGCCGTCTGCCAACCGATATTTGCACCGAAGAAAACACCCCCTTTGAAATTGGCAAAGCGGTAGTACTCCGCGAGGGGACGGATGTAGCAATTTTCGCCTGCGGTATTATGGTGGCACAGGCGCTGGAAGCGGCACAGGCATTGAGCGTACAGGGTATATCCGCAGCTGTGGTGAATGTGCATACCATAAAGCCGCTGGATGCGGAGTGCGTACAAAAGTATGCCAAGCAGTGCGGCGCGGTGGTAACGGCGGAAGAGCATTCCATTATAGGCGGGCTGGGCTCGGCTATTGCTGAATCGCTGATGGGTAAGGTGTGCGCACCGTTTGAGCGTGTCGGCATACAGGACCGTTTTGGTCAAAGCGGCAAACCGCAGGATTTGTTTGCCGAGTACGGCCTGACGGCGGAAGCCATTGAGAAAGCGTGCCATACGGTACTTAAACAGAAAAACGCGTAATTGGCGAAAACATCGCCCAGAGAGGGATGCTGAAGATGGAAATTCTGGAATACGCTTATGAAGGCAACGGCCTGACCCGTGTGTTTGAAAACGCAAAATGGATGGTTGGCATTAAAAACTGGAAGCCGGAGAACGACATCAGCGGTTTGGATTGTGTGGAGCGCCATAATGAGACGGACGAGCTTTTTGTTCTGCTGGCCGGCCGCTGCACGCTGCTGTTTGCCAACGAGCAGGAAGGTGCGCTCGCCTTTAGCACGGTGGAAATGAAACCCGGCAAGGTATATAACATCCCTGCTACGTTATGGCATAATACCATTACGCAAAAGGATACCAAACTGGTTTTGATTGAAGATTCTGCAACCGGAGCAGCGAACAGCGATGTTTTACCTCTGACGGCTGAACAGATGGACGCCGTTAAGAAAATGGTGTGACGCTGCAAGCGAAACAATTATCGAAAGGCACGCCTGTTTGCCGGGCGTGCCTTTTTATGCATCTGTTGTATAAAACCGTGGGGAATGGAAACTGTGTAATGGTAAGAAGAGCTGGGAAAAAACAGGAGTGCAAGAAGGGAATTGCCAGCTGGATAAAGAAAACCAGTATTGTTACAGACGGCTGTTTTGTATACATGGCAAGCGAAACAATGCTTGCAAAGCAGATGGTACCGTTATATTATAGAATAGATAACGAACCGGTTGCATGGTATTGCCGCAGCTGAAGAAACCGATGGGCAGGGGTATAAAAATGATACGGAAAAACCAACGGTTTTTAAATATAATAAATGTGCTAAGCGATGGGTTTATCGTGTTAGTATCCTACTTGTTGGCGACCTGGCTGTGGCTGGGCGTCTATAAAAGGAATCCTAATAATCTGGCGATTATCAGCTCGTTTTATCAGGGCGTCGGCCTTGCTGCCTGTGCATATGCGCTGGCGATGCTGCTTTTATTGGCGTTATTGGGGTCTTATAACTCTTTACGAATCCGCAGGATACGCAAAGAGTTTTTGATTGTGCTGGAGGCAAACGCTATTGGCGTTTTACTGGTCGGCGCATTTTTATATACGTTGCGTTTGCAAGACTTTTCCCGTGGCGTGCTTGCTGTTTTTTTCTTTTTAAGTACCGGCTTACTATGCGTAAAACGGCTGGGGCTTCGTTATGTTTTGTTTTGGATGCGCCGTAATGGTTACAACCAAAAAAGGGTTCTGGTTGTAGGCTCCGGCCGGCTGGCCCGGCAATATGTAACCAATATTAAAACATATCGTAATTTAGGGTTTACAGCAGCGGGTTATTTTGGAAAACCGGATACGAACCCTGATGTGCCGTATTTAGGCGGATATACGGAAATAGAAACGTATTTGAAAGATACTGAAGCGGATGCTATGGTGCTGGCATTGGAACCGGACGAAATTGACTGGATCAAGCCGCTGATTGGAGTATGCGAACGGTGCGGCACCAAAGTATCGGTCATCCCGTTTTACAACGATGTAATTCCTACTTGTTCTTCTTTTGAAGTGATCGGCGATACAAAGTTGATTTCCCTGCGCAGCAAGGCGCTGGATAATATGGGGTACGCTTTTTTAAAACGGGCGTTTGATATTGTGTTTAGTGTTGTGCTGCTTATCCTTCTATCGCCGCTGTTGCTGATAGCGATTACAGGAACCAAGCTTTCCAGCCCCGGCCCTGTCTTTTTTAAACAGGAGCGGGTGGGACGTAATAAAAAACGGTTTATGCTTTATAAAATCCGCAGCATGCGTGTGAATGCTGCGGAGGCAACGGGTTGGACCACACAGAAGGATCCGCGTAAGACCCGTTTTGGCAGCTTTTTACGGAAATTCAGCATTGACGAGCTTCCACAACTATACAATGTACTCAAAGGGGATATGAGCCTGATCGGGCCACGGCCGGAAATCCCTTATTACGTGGAACGATTTGCTAAGGATATTCCATTGTACATGGTGAAACATCAGGTTCGTCCGGGCATGACTGGATGGGCACAGGTGAATGGGTATCGCGGTGATACCAGCATCGCCAAACGGATTGAGTATGATATTTGGTATATTGAAAACTGGAGTGTGGGCCTGGAGCTGGCTATTTTAATTCGGACTTTTTTTGGCGCGTGGTACAACCACGAGAAGCTGTCGAAATGAAAATAACCGGGGAAACAGATACTTTCACAGAGTATCCCGCACCCTACACAGGAGTAAAGGAGCATAGGAATGCTTAAAACGTCGATCATCATCCCGACGCTGAATGCAGCTTGCGAAATACAAACGCTGCTTGACGCAATTCGCAGGCAAACGATACAGCCGGATGAGATTTTGATTATCGACAGCGCCTCTGCTGATGATACGGTGCGGCTTGCCAAATCAGACCCCGGCGTACGGGTGATTCCGATTACACGGGAAGCGTTTGATCATGGGGGCACACGCAACGTGGCCTTTGGGCAGAGTACGGGGGAGATTGTCTTTTTCTTCTCGCAGGATGCGGTTCCCGAAGATGAGCATTATCTGCAAACGATGCTGGATGTGTTTGCGGACGAAACCATTGCCGGCGTTTACGCACGCCAGCAACCGCGCGCGGATGCCGCTGCCGCGGAGAAATACACTCGTATGTTCAATTACCCTATGATAAGCGGGCAAAGAAGCAAAGCGGATATTGACAGGCTTGGCATCAAGGCTTTTTTCTTTTCAGATGTCGCGAGTGCATATCGCAGAGAGGCTTTTTACAAGGTGGGCGGGTTCGACGAACCCTTGCCAACCAATGAGGATATGCTGATCGCCTGGAAACTGCTTACGGGCGGATACCGCATTGGCTACTGCGCGCAAACTTGCGTTGTTCATAGCCATACGTTTCCACTTCAAAAAGTATTCAAGCATGACTTTGATATTGGTGCCGTTATGGAGATGTTTTGCGAGCGGTTTGCGGGCGTTCGTGTCGGTGGCGAAGGAATGCGTTATGCGCGTACGGTTGGACTGCGTTTATTTGCAGATGGAAGGCTACTGCAGTTGTGCCGTTTTTTGCTGTATTGCGGGCTGCGTGCCTGTGGAAACGCGTTGGGGAAACGTTGGCGTCATTTACCTGACCGTGTTATTATGCAAATGACCGGAAACCCTAACTTTTGGCGGAAAAAGCTAAACGGGGAGCTGCGGACTGCGAGATAGACCTGAAAAAGGCAGATGCCCGGCAGAGAAGGGTAAGAGAAAGAATGGATTGTGGTTTGGGTTACGGCGAATGATACTTTCGATTGGGTTAGCAAACACTGCCGCAACCGATAAAAAGGGTTACAGCAAGAGGCAGAATCATCGGAATAGGGATACAACAAATGGGATAGAATTAGGGAAGCGAAAATAGACTGATTAATGATGATATGAGGGATGCAGCGTGAAGAAGATTGCTACCAGACTGGATGGCGTATGCATTATCGAGCCGAAGGTTTTTGGGGATCACCGTGGGTATTTCATGGAAACCTATTCACAAAAAGTATTTGCGGAAATGGGGATTAACGCTGTATTCGTACAGGATAATCAAAGCGCTACCCAAAAAAAGGGATCTATACGCGGCATCCATTTTCAAATGGCGCCGATGGCACAGGCTAAGCTGGTTCGCGTGACGAAAGGCGCGGTGCTGGATGTTGCGGTCGACCTGCGCAAAGGCAGTCCGCGTTATTTGCAGTGGGAAAAAGTGGAAATCAGTGCGGAAAATAAGAGAATGCTCTATTTGCCCCGCGGTTTTGGGCATGCGTTCATAACGCTGACGGAGGATGTAGAGTTTTTGTATAAAGTGGATAACCTCTATAGTAAGCAGCATGACCGCTCGATTCGTTTTGATGATCCACAGATCGGCATAGACTGGGACGTTTCCAATCCAACCATTTCCGAAAAGGATTTAATGGCGCCGCTGCTGAAAGACAGCGATTGTAATTTTATTTATCAGGCGTAAATGACAGAATACCGATAGAAACGGAGAACACATGTGCTGAACGGACTGATGGAAAAAGTGATAGCGGTTGGCAAAGAGGAAGGTATCGCTGCACTGGGGAAAAAGACGGTTCGCTGGCTGTTTACCCGTCATCGGCTGTTGTCTACAGAGATGATAACCGGGCTTGCGCCAGTTTCACCTGTGGATGCTTTTGAACCGGAGGACAGGCATGCCCGTATCGCTGTACAGATTCATCTGTTCTACCTGTCTTTATTGGATGAGATGATTGAGGTAACCAACCGGATTCCTTATGGGTTTGACGGCTACATCTCTACAGATACGGAGGAGAAAGCTTCCATGATTCGAGAGACTTTTGCTGCCAAGAGCCGCGCTGCGCGATTTAAAGTTGCGGTTTATCCCAACCGCGGCAGGGATGTGGGTCCTTTTCTTTGGCAAATGGCTACCCATTGGGAAGGGTACGATTATATTTGTCACCTGCATACCAAATACTCCAGTCACAATTCCTTTGGTGAAGCTTGGCGGCATGAAATTTTAAATAGCCTGTTGAATTCACCCGGTCATGTGGCGTCGCTTTTAGCGGTGATGGAAGCAGACCGAACAATTGGGATGATCTTTCCTCCTACGTACTGGCGCGTGAAACCAAACCTTGGATGGATGGGTAATAAACGAACCGTTGAGACAATAATGAAAAAACTTGCGCTATCGGTTCGTCTGCCGAGAAGGCCGCAGTTTCCGGCGGGAAATATGTTTTGGGCCAGAACCGATGCTATCGCTCCTCTTTTACGGTATTCATGGAGTGTTGAGGATTTTCCGCCCGAAAAGAAACAAACGGACGGCACATTGGCTCACGGCGTTGAGCGGTTTTGGGGATGCCTTGCGCAGGCGGGCGGGTACCGTTGCCTGCGGGTGCAACCGCAAAAGACGGGCGCAAACGATAAATGTTGTGAGGAAAAGGCATGAAAGTACTGGTGACAGGTGGCGACGGGCAACTTGGCTTTGAAGTCGGCAAACGGTTGGATGCGTTGGGGATGAAATATAAAACCATCGATCTGGCGGATTGCGATTTAACAAACCGGGCTCAAACAGCAGCATATGTGCAGGCATATAAACCGGATTGCGTTGTGCACTGTGCGGCGTATACGGCGGTAGATCAAGCGGAAAGCCATCCGGATGCCTGCCGTGCCGTCAATGTGGAAGGAACCCGAAATATTGCCGCAGCCTGCGCGAATGTGGATGCGAGCCTTGTTTATATCAGCACGGATTATATTTTTACAGGAGAAGGTAACAACCCTTTTGAAACAAATACGCCTAAAGGCCCGTTGAATGTATATGGACAAACAAAGCTGATGGGTGAGCAGGCTGTGGCAGAACTGCTCGATCGCTACTTTATTGTCCGTACCAGCTGGGTATTTGGCCGGCATGGGCAAAATTTTGTTCAAACCATGCTGCGTTTGGGACGGGAGCGAAAGCAGTTGTGCGTGGTAGATGACCAAATTGGTTCGCCAACGTATGCAGTCGATTTGGCTGTGCTGCTGTGCAATATGCTGCAAACGGAACGCTACGGCGTTTACCACGCGACAAACGAAGGCTATTGCTCTTGGTTCACTTTTGCCCAAACCGTCATGCAGCAGGCAGGGCTGACCTGTGAAATACGGCCGGTATCCACCGCGGAATATCCTGTGGATGCGAAAAGACCGCTTAATTCACGGTTAAGCAAACAATCCCTGATAGAAGCGGGCTTTACGCTCCTGCCGCCATGGCAGGATGCGCTGGGCCGGTACCTTGTAGAGTGTAACAGCCACAGGCAATAATACCGCCGCTTTGGCGAACATACAGGAGAGGTTGAAGCGAAGGAATGGACAGAAAGCAGATCCGTAATTTATTTGCTATTTTACTGGCAATGATCGTTGCTTTTTTCGGGTTGTTTTACTTTGGCGGCTATCGGGACGATATGCAGCAGTTTACGCAGGTTGCGCTGGCTTCGGACCAGCTGGCGACGGAAACGCTGTTTGAGGGAGCGACGGTGCGTCAGCAGTTTGCGGTTTCCGGCGAAGAACTCACAACCCTGGCGGTTCGTGTAGCCAGCGGCGATTATGCGCACTTCTCCTATGCTATATCGGCAAATGATCAGGTGCTGTTTTCGGGCACCGTAGCGCAGACAACGCAGGGCGGCTCTATCGAACTTCTGCCGGAGGCGATACCGCTCAACGGTGTTCCAACACTGTTGTTGCAAATGATTATGCTTGATGGCAACAACACCGGCTTTTTTTATGGCAATATGATTGCGCTGGCACGCGGGATGGTGGAAATTTCCGGATTGACAGAAGCAAACAGTTTGACCATTGACGGTAAAACGCTAAACGGCAAGCTGAACCTGATGGCGAACTACAAGTCGGTAACCAACGTATCCGGTATTATCTGGATACTGCTGGCAGGTGTACTGATACTATGGGGACTGGAGTATATAAGCGTAATCAGGCAGTACCGCAAAGGGCGTATCTCTTTGCTGATGCGTGTAGCTTTGGCTATGAAGAATTATAGTTTTGTGCTGCAGCAGTTGATCAGCCGCGACTTTAAAGCAAAATACAAGCGCTCGGTGCTGGGCGTTTTGTGGAGTTTCCTTAACCCGCTGCTGACCATGGTGATTCAATATATTGTGTTTTCGACGATTTTCAAATCCAGCATTGTAAATTTCCCGGTGTACCTGCTTTCCGGTACGATTTGCTTTTCCTTTTTTAGCGAAGCTACTTCAACGGGGTTGTTATCTATATCAGGCAATGCCAGCTTGATTACCAAGGTTTATTTACCAAAATATATCTTTCCTATATCGCGGGTGCTGTCCAGCGGTATCAA
This sequence comes from Candidatus Limiplasma sp., assembly GCA_963663285.2. Classification (GTDB taxonomy): domain Bacteria; phylum Bacillota; class Clostridia; order Christensenellales; family Aristaeellaceae; genus CAXXOK01. The sequence goes on from CAXXNI010000002.1 coordinate 80,135, forward strand.
CTTCTCGTTTTCCCTGATTCCGCTGCTGGCGACGATACTGCTCAGCGGATTGCCGATTACCCGCGCATACCTGTTCCTGCCTTACATTTTCCTGTGTCTGGGGATGCTGTGCATCGGCCTGGCGATGCTGTTGGCAACCATTATGGTATTCTTCCGGGATGTGCAATTTCTCTGGTCGGTGTTCACCACACTGCTGATGTATGCCACACCGCTGTTTTATCCAGAATCAATCATCCCGGATCAATTCAAGTTGATTTATAAAATTAATCCGCTGTACCATGTAACGCGCCTGTTTCGAACGGTGCTGATGGATTGCGCTGCGCCTGCGCCCAGGGCGGTTGTGATTTGCGGTATCATCTGCGGCGCAGCGCTGGCGCTGGGCATGTGGGTGTTCAAAAAAAATCAGGATCGCTTTGTACTGAACCTGTAGTAAAGGAGAACAGCAATGCAGGGTATGATAGAGGTACGCCATGTTAGCATGGATTATGTAATGATGAAAGACCGTACCAAAAGCCTGAAAGAATTTCTAATCAATTGTTTTAAACATGGCAACCAAAAGGAAATACTCCATGTGCTCAACGACATCAACTTTGAAGTGAACCGCGGAGAGGTGCTGGGCTTGATTGGGTGCAACGGCGCGGGAAAATCAACAACGCTGAAAATCATCTCCGGTATTTTGAAACCAACGGCCGGAGAGGTGATTACACGCGGCAGCGTTGCGCCGATGCTGGAGTTGAGCAGTGGCATGGACATGGATTTGACCGGGCGGGAGAATATCTTTTTAAACGGCGCAATACTGGGCTTCAGCAAACGCTTCTTACAGGATAAATTTGATGAAATTGTTGCATTCTCAGAGCTGGAGGAGTTTATTGATGTGCCGATGCGTAACTATTCCTCGGGCATGGTAATGCGGCTCGCGTTTTCCGTTGCCTCAATGGTCGTGCCGGATATACTGATTGTTGATGAAATTTTATCCGTGGGAGATGAACGGTTTCAACATAAAAGCCGGAAACGTATGTTGGATTTGATGCACGGCGGTACCACTGTAATCTTCGTTTCCCACAGCATCGAGCAGATACGCTCGATGTGCGATCGCGTTGCATGGCTGGACGGCGGAAAAATAAGAATGATCGGGGATGCTGTGGAAGTATGCGAAGCCTATGAAAACAGCATGAACGCGTAAATTATACGACAAATTCGATTCTTAACCATAACAAGTATGCTGGCAGCTGTACCCGGCAGACGGTGAATGAAAAGCGGAATATGGAAAGGGAAAAATGCGTCAGAAGATCATTCGTAAAATCAGCAAAGCCATTATGGTATGGCGTAAGGAAGGCCCGATTGTGTTTGGGAAGAGAACGATCCTGCTAGCAAAAAAGCTGGTTCGTAGGGCTCTTCGATCCGTTAATAACAAAAAAATGGACAGTTTACAGCAGTCCGCTGCCGATGTGTTGTTTATCAACGGCTGCGGGCTAACGCATCCGGCTCGCTACCGGGTGGATCATCAGTGCGAGCAGTTAACGGCGGCGGGTATTCGCAACCGGCAAATTTGGTTTGAGGATCTTACGTTGGACATGGCGGGGCATTTTCGGGTATATGTGTTCTTCCGTTGTTGCATAACGGATACGGTTGAGCAGTTTATTTTACAGGCAAAAGCTCTGCACAAAACGGTTTTATATGATATTGACGATCTGGTGATTGATACGGCCTACACCGATTTGATTCCATTTTTGGATACCATGTCGGCGCAAGAGCGCTCGCTGTACAATGACGGGGTCAATCGTATGCAGCGCACGCTGAGAATGTGCGAGGGCGCGATTACGACGACAACGCGGCTGGCAACGGAACTGCGCAAGTATGTTCCAGACGTTTATATCAACAGGAACACGGCATCCAATGAAATGCTGGCGTTATCCGAAGCGGCGGTGCAAAAGCGCGGCCGGGAGCAAGATAAGCAGCATGAAAACAGAATCCGGATCGGATATTTCAGCGGAAGCATCACGCATAATGACGATATTCAAATGCTGTTGCCCGCGCTGGCATCTGTGCTGGATACCTATACGAATGTGGATTTTTGTTTCGTAGGCGAACTGGATATACCGCCGCAGCTAAAAGCTTACGGAGACCGCATCAAGACGCTGCCGTTTGTTGACTGGCGGAAATTACCGGCTTTGGTGGCCGGTGTGGATATTAACATTGCGCCGATGCTGGATACGATATTCAACGAAGCAAAATCCGAAAATAAATGGGTGGAAGCCGCACTGGTCAAGGTGCCTACGGTTGCCAGCAATGTTGGCGCGATGCAACAGTGCATTCGTCATGGGGTAACCGGCTTTTTATGCACGGATACGGCAGAGTGGGTAACTGTTCTTTCCCAACTGATCGAAGATGGAGCGTTGCGAACGCGGATTGCCCAAAACGCATATGCGTATGTGCATGAACACTGTACGACGCTTTCGCAGGCTTCTGTGCTGGGCGAGCATATTAGGCGCTGTATGAAACCCAATATCGCATTCGTACTGCCGTCAGCCAAGATCAGCGGGGGTGTGCAGATTGCGCTGCGGCATATGACCCTGTTACAGGATCACGGAAATGATGTGCTGATGATCACTAACGATACGCAAACGCCTGCCTGGCTGGAAGCGTACGGTCATCGTATACCCTGCGTTGTTCCCGGCAAAGGACAATTGGAAATATCGCTGGACCGTATGGTGGCAACGCTTTGGGATACGGTTGAATTTGTCCGGTGTTATCCGTTTGTGCGTGAACGTTTTTATCTGGTACAATGCTGGGAAACGGGGTTTTATGCCTTTGGAGAGCAAACCCGGCTGCTGGCAAACGCGACCTATTGCATCCCTTACCATATGCGCTATATCGCTATTTCACGCTGGATTCAAAGCTGGCTTCGGGACACGTATCATCAGAATGCGGCTTATGTACCTAACGGTATTGACCTTGACCGTTTTTCTGAAAAACCCCGGCAATTTGACAAGGCAAAGATTACACTGCTTGTTGAAGGCTGTTGTGAAAATGAGTATAAGAATGTGGATGAAAGCTTTCAGATTGCCAGCCAGCTGGACAAAAGCCGTTTCCATATACAGTATCTTACCGGCACAGGCTATGTAAAAAAAGGATACCGGTATGATGAGCTTTTTCAAAAGGTGCCGCATGAGCAAGTGGGCGCGGTTTATGCCGGGGCGGATATATTGCTGAAAACATCCACATTGGAAGGTTTCAGCCTGCCGCCGCTGGAAATGATGGCTACCGGTGGAGTCGTGGTAGCCGTGCAAAATGAGGGAAATGCGGAATACATGGAGCATGAAAAGAACTGCCTGCTGTATCCCCAAGGCGATCTGGAAGAAGCGGTTCGGCAAATTTACCGTATACTGGAGGACGGCGCATTGCGAGAACGTCTCATTGACAATGGTTTAAAAACCGCGCAGGGCAGGGACTGGGAACAGATAGAGCCGCAAATACTGTCTCTTTACCAATCAGCCGGAGGGCTAAGCAGCAATATTGCAGCGGAGCAATTATAAAACGCGTCGGGATACCACGGCGGGAGAGGAACAGAAAGTGTATGAATAGACCGTGCAGACGACTGGCGCTTTTTGTGTTTTATCATCCAGAAGGTAAAGTGAACGATTATGTGCGTTATTTGCTGACGGAACTGCAAAAGGAAATAGACGGCATCGCTATTATCTGCAATGGCGAAGTGACTGCGGAAGGGCGTGCGTATTTTAAAACGCTGACCCCGTTGGTTTTTATGCGCGAAAATGAGGGGTTTGACGCGGCTGCATGGAAAGCAGCGCTAACCGATTTGGTTGGTTGGGATACGGTTTGCCAATATGACGAAGTCGTATTCCTGAACGACACCTGTTATGGACCTATCTATCCGTTTAGCGAAGTATTTACAGAAATGCAGCAGCGAGAAACGCTTGATTTTTGGGGGATTACCTGCCATTATCAGACCTTGGACACAACCAACTGCCATGCGGATGGGATGATGCCGGCGCATATCCAATCCTACTTTTTTACTGTGCGAAAACAAATGCTGTGTTCTCAGGCTTTCCGGGACTTTTGGACGCAATTGCCAATTCCAAAAAGCTTTATGGAAGCTGTCGGGCTGTTTGAAACCAACTTCACACAATATTTTGAGCAGCGTGGATTTTCATGGGATACATATACTGATTTAAGGCGATATAAAAGTAGTAAACCCTATAATTTCTCAATCATTCATGAGATGCCATACACCTTGCTGAAAGATTGCCGCATACCCTTTGTGAAGCGGAAAAGTCTTGTGCAGGTGCTGCCTAATTCAAACAGCGGCCCGGAGAAGGAAGCAGCCCGAGCTTTGCAGTATATACGCGAAGAAACCAGATATGATACGGCGCTGATTTGGGAAGATTTGCTGCAGCGGTGTAATCTGGCAGACCTGCATAGCAGGCTGCACCTGAATTATGTGCTGCCTACGGACTGCGTACCCCATAAGCCGGAAAATGTTTATAGGACAGCTTTGCTATTGCATATTTTCTATATGGATCAACTTGCGTATTGCCTGCGGTTTGCCCGGAATATGCCGGATAACGCCGATATATATGTGACCACGCCCTATGGAAATGAAGATGCGGTACGGGCCGCTTTTTCCGCTATAGCTTGTGGACATTTGGAGGTGCGCGGCTGCGAAAACCGGGGGCGCGATATGGCGGCACTGTATGTGGCTTGCGCCGATGTGCTGGAAAAAGGGAACTACGATTATATTTGTGTGGCGCACGATAAAAAATCGCCGCAGGTTGACCAACTGGTAGGTATGAATTTTCGGGACATGGCTTTTGAAAATCTGCTGGCTAGTAAGGAATATGTGGAAAATATCATCGCAACCTTTGAACACGAACCTCGTCTGGGTTGTCTGGGTTTTCCGCCGATGTTTGGCGGAGAGTACTGGCATATTTTACGTGACCTGTGGGCACATTCTCAGAATTATCCTAATACGGTGAAGTTGCTGAAGACGTGTCAAGTAACCGTACCAGTTTCCAAAGATAAGCCGCCTGTAACGTATGGTAATTGCTTCTGGTTCAGGCCGCAAGCGCTTAGGCCGTTGTACTCCTTGCAACTGCGCTATGAGGATTTTGATATGGAACCACTGGCAACGGACGGCGCTTTTTCTCATGCGTTGGAGAGGGCTGTTTGCTATGTGGCTCAAGGCCAAGGGTATTTTTCAGGCGTGCTATATACGAGTGAATACGCATCCGTGGCTTTATCGGCTTTCTTATACCGGTATCAACATATGGAAAAGCACATGCTCAGTGCTGTAAAGTATGCAGTAAAATACTTCGTCAAGCCGAACACCAAACGGTATGAAATCATTACGCGGATTTGGCATTGGCTATACAGAAAGTAAATGGAATGGAGTTTACCTTCCCCATCAACAGCAACTGGAGTTAAGCTTTGCTGTTCGCAGGGGCAAAAGTGGTGGTTAATATCTGTGGTATACACGGGTGGCGTTATCGTAAATACTATTCAATCATTTTACGGCGATTTTACCAGCGGCAGCTAAAAACCGCTGGTTTTTGATTGACAAAAAATAGGCGATCTGATATATTAACATTGTTAAATTTATATATATATGTTAGAGGAATGATGCACAAACGCTTATGCAGGATAAAAATGATGTGAAAACCCAAAGGATACGAGGCTTTTTTCTGGATGCGGCACGGGAGATGATTATGGCGGAAGGGGTGGAAAACCTCTCCGTACGTAAAGTGGCACAGAAAGCCGGGTATTCATACGCAACGATATACCATTATTTTAAAGATGTGGAAGAATTGCTGGTGCAAACCAAACGCGTTATGGTGGAAGACACAGCCGGCTATATGCAGGCTGCGGTGAGCGCACCGCCTAAGAACGAAGCGGAGTTGCAGATGCTGTTTGCCACCTATGCGCGCTACCATATGGAACATCCGCAGATATTCCGGTTTTTCTACTTCTACAGACTTCCGGATCATACAGCCGAAACCTTGGATTTCAGCGTAATATGGCAGGAGACACTTCGTTTTCTGGTGCAGAACGGAACCATAACGGAAGCAGAACTGGAAACCTGCGCTAAGACACTGGTGTACACAGTGCATGGATTGCTGGCACTGTACCTTTCCGGAAATGGATTGAATGCGGAAACCCTGTTTACCGAGCTGGAACAAGCTATCCATTATATCATCAGGGGGTAAAAGGATGAAAGTTGGCGTAATCGTTTATTCTCAAACCGGCAATACGCTTTCCGTTGCACAACGGGTTGAAGAAGCTCTTCGTGGTAACGGGCATGCGGTGGAGATTGCCCGTGTGGAAGCGGAACCAAACCCTTCCGGACAACCTTCGCAAGTAAAATTAACGTCTCTGCCGGATGTATCACCCTACGATGCGGTGGTATTCGCTTCGCCGGTGCAGGCTTTCTCGCTGGCGCAGGCGATGAAAAAATATCTGGCGCAGGTGTCGGGGCTGGCGGGCAAGCAGATGTATTGTTATGTTACCCAGCAGCTGAAAAAGCCATGGCTGGGTGGCAACCATGCGTTGCGGCAGATCAAAGCCGCATGTAAAACTGCAGGCGCGCAGGCGGAAGATGCCGGTGTGGTTCATTGGTCCAGCGATTCGCGCGAAGCGCAAATTGAAGCGGTAGCCAATAAGCTGTGTGCTCAAATGCCGGCGGAGGGACAACAATGAATAAAAAGTGGAAGGTACTGCTGATCGTATTGGCAGTGCTTGCCGTACTGGTGATAAGCGGCGCGATTTTCCTTGGACAGGTGCAGCAAAAGCTGGATGCGCTGGTGGAATACGATATTAAGGATGTCAATTTATCTGCAATTCCGGACGGTACCTATGCCGGTAGTTACAGCGTTTTTCCTGTTGCGGTGGAAGTGAACGTAACTGTTGCCAATCACACGATAACAGCCATTGAGCTGGTGAAACACCAAAACGGGCAAGGGCAAGCTGCGGAGTCGATCCCCGCAACGGTGGTAAACCAGCAAACGCTTTCTGTGGATGCGGTTACAGGTGCGACATACAGCAGCAAAGTAATTCTGCTGGCCATTCAAAATGCGTTGCTCAACGCAGCCTGAAAGGGATAAAAAGCACGATTTTTAGAACATCAAAGCCTGCCGTTTTAATTCGGCAGGCTTTGATGTTTGATAGTGGTTCATTACGTGGCTGTCATTGCTTAAGTGCGTGGTGATAAACATCCGTAGAGCCGTTTGGCTGCAAATGGCATGGGTATACCCATCTGCTTTACTAGAATAGGCAGATGGGTATTGGTATCTCTTCGTAAGGCTCATCAACATTCGCTATTGCCGTATCAAGCAGCGAACTTGCTTTTTGACTCATATGTATGGAGAAAGGATACTGGTGATATTACTGCGACAAATAGCCGGATTCTCGCTCTTTACGAGTTTTCTATTGATGGATGGAATACAAGTATTCCGTCGGAGATAGATTCATTACCTGCTTAAACTGGCGGGAAAAGGCGGCTGTGCTGGAATAACCTAAACTATCTGCAATCTGTGTGATGTTGCTTTTACCGTTGCGTAGCTGCCGTCTGGCTTCATCGATGCGTAAGCGACGGTAATAATCCATCACAGGGATGCCGGTGTACCGCCGGAAGCGCTCCTTAAATACCGTTGCGGACAGACCAACCTGCTGGCAAACCTGTGCAAACCGCAGTGAACCGTCAAGCTGCGAGATCATCAGCTCGCGGGCACGCTCGAAATACACGGTAAAGTCCTCCTCTTCCGTCACGCGTGGGCGGGGCGGATGCTGGGGTACGGCTTGTTGAGTACGCAGCAGATCCAGCAATAGCTGGGTAAGATATAAAACGATCATCTGTACGCCGCCCCGCGGAGCCGTCGGCAGCGGATGCAGGCTTTTCTGGTCGGATACGTCCAGTACGGGGCCAAACACCCGCTGGCCTTCTGCGATCATGTGGGAAAGCAGGCGGCGCTGGGGCGAGAGCAGCGTGTATTGTTTGCCGCGAAACGCCCGCATGGCAGAACTGTTACAGGCGAAAGAAATCACAAAGATGCTGGTTCCCTTTGCGTAGTTTGCCCAAATGGTGTGAAATTCGTTGGGCTTATGAAAAATCAACTGTCCCGGATACAACTGGCATACTTTATTGCCTGCGCCAATTTCTGCTTCACCATGGTCGATATAAGCAATCTCCCAGAAATCGTGCTTTTCTCCGCTGAATACGTACCCTGACGCGAATTGGAAATAATGCAGGCTAAATAACCCGCTGATGGAGATTACATTTTGGGGCTTGAGCATTTGGTATTCCGACATGTGCATCTCCTCCTAGTGCCAGTTTGCCACAGCAACGCGGGCACGTCAAGAAAGAATGCGACCGAAATGATAAATATTCCGTCTGAATTGATAATGCAATTCTTGGTGTGCTTTGCTACAATAAGGGAGGAATAAGGGGAGGCGTTCTTTCGTGGAGCAAAAGCCGATTTTGGTCATTATGGCAGCGGGAATGGGCAGCCGGTATGGCGGTCTCAAGCAAATTGACCCTGTGGATGAACAGGGACAAATCATCATCGATTATTCGATTTTTGATGCGATTCGCGCGGGCTTTGGCAAAGTGGTTTGCATTATCAAACCGGAAATGGAAGCTGATTTTCGCGAGGTGATCGGCAACCGTATCGCACCGTTTGTGGAGCTGGTTTACGCCTATCAGCGGCTGGATGTATTGCCGGAGGGCTTCAGCATACCGCAGGGACGTACAAAACCGTGGGGGACAGCACATGCTGTGCTATGCGCCAAAGAAAAAATCGACGCGCCTTTCGCTGTGATCAACGCAGATGATTTTTACGGGCGCACAGCGTATGAGCAGCTGGCTGCATACCTATCCAAGCCGCATGAAGCCGGTGAACACGTTATGGTTGGCTATGATATTAAGAACACGCTTACGGAAAACGGGCATGTAGCGCGTGGCATTTGCCGGGTGGAAAACGGCTGCTTAACAGAAATTGTGGAGCGAACGCATATCGAACCGCGTGAGGGCGGGGCGGCGTTTACCGAGGATGGAGAGCATTTTACCTTTTTGCCGGACGGTACGATTGTCAGCATGAATTTCTGGGGGTTCCAGCCTTCGATTCTGCACGAGATCGAAGCGCGGTTTGCCGCGTACCTGCGGTATGCGCTGCCGGAAAATCCCCTGAAGTGCGAGTATTTTTTGCCGCTGATTCCCAACCAACTGATTCACGAAGGCAAGGCGACGGTTGCTGTATTGCCGACCCATGAAAAATGGTATGGGGTTACCTACCATGAAGATATGGGAAAAGTAAAAGCGGCAATTGCAAAAATGAAGGCGGACGGGATGTATCCCGCTACGCTTTGGAGGTAAATGCTATGCGCGGGATTCTGGATCAATTTAAGCTGGATGGCGCGGTCGTCTCCTGCGAGCGCTACGGCAGCGGGCATATAAACCAAACGTTTCTGGTAACGACCGATGCGCCGCACCGGTACATACTACAACAAATCAACCGCCGCGTGTTTACCAATGTACCGGCGTTGATGGAGAATATTGATTCCGTTACGAAATACCTGGCCAAACAGGATGCGGACCCCCGCCATGTGCTGACCCTTGTACCTGTGAAGAACGGGAAACCGTATTATCAAAACGGTGAAGGCGAATACTGGCGTATGTACGAGTTTGTCAACGGCGGTATCAGCCTGAACAGCCCGGAAAACGCTGAGGATTTTTACCAGAGCGCGATAGCGTTTGGGACATTTCAAAACCTGCTGGCGGATTTTCCGGCGGAAACGCTGCACGAGACCATTGCACATTTTCATGATACGCCTGTGCGCTACCGTGCGATTCATGCCGCGATAGATGCCGATGCCGTGGGGCGGCGGCAGGAAGTGGAAAAAGAGATTGCCTTTGCTTTGCAGCATGAACAGGAAGCAGGCTTTATGATGCATCTGCTGGCCGATGGGAAGCTGCCCCTGCGCGTAACCCATAACGATACGAAGCTGAATAACGTTATTCTGGATGAGAAAGACCGCACGGCGCTGTGTGTGATCGACCTGGATACGGTTATGCCCGGGCTGGTCGCCAATGACTTTGGCGATTCTATCCGCTTTGGTGCCAGCACGGCGGCCGAAGACGAGAAGGACCTGCGCAAAGTGAGCCTGTCCCTTTCCCTGTACGAAACCTATGTGAAAGGGTTTTTAGCGGTTTGCGGCTCCCGACTGACCAAACGGGAAAAAGAAACCCTGCCCATGGGCGCTAAAATGATGACGCTGGAAAACGGGGTGCGCTTTTTAACGGATTATTTACAGGGCGATCCCTACTATGCCATCTCCCGGCCGGAACATAATCTGGACAGGGCGCGCACACAGTTTGCGCTGGTAGAGGATATGGAGCGCAAATGGGAGCAGATGAACCAGATCATTGCGAAGTATTGACCCGTAACGGGTTAACAGAATAGCAGCGTAAAGGAGGGGTGATGTTTGAACAAGCAAGCGCCGGTAAAGGCGGTAGTTGTCGGCATGGGCGCTCGTGCGACGATCTATGCGCGCGAGGCGTTGCGGCATCCCGACCGGCTGCAAATTGTTGGCGTTGCGGATGTAGATCCAAGCCATGTACGAATGGCGCGGGATACCTTTGGTATACCGCCGGAGCACTGCTTCACCTCTGTGGAGGAACTGGTAAGCGTACCCCGCTTTGCCGATGCCGCCATAAACGGAACGATGGACCCGCAGCATGTGGATACCACAATACCACTTTTAAAAAGCGGGTATGATGTGCTGTTGGAAAAGCCCTTTGCCTTAAACCAACAGGAAGCTGACCGTTTATTGGCCTGCGCCCGGGAAACGGGACGGCGCGTAATGGTTTGCCACGTGCTACGCTACGCCCCCTTCTACCGTAAACTTAAAGAGATGATTGTTGCGGGAGAACTGGGGAAAATCATCAATCTGCGTATGACCGAGCAGGTGAGTTATTTCCACGAATCGGTTTCCTATGTGCGCGGGAAATATGCTTCACCGGAAATTTGCGGTTCCGGGATGCTGCTTTCCAAATGCAGCCACGATCTGGACTTGCTGGCGTGGTTGATGGGGGAAACCCGGCCTGCTGGCGTTGCCAGCGTGGGTTCGCTTTTCCAGTTCCGTCCGGAGCAGGCTCCGCAGGGCGCAGGGACGCATTGCTTGCTTAATTGTCCTGTTGAGCGCGAATGCCCCTATTCTGCGCGGAGGTTATATCTGGAGCGCCCGCAGCGCTGGGCGGCAAACATATGGCATGATTTGGGCTGTGACGATGCAACAAAGCAAGAAAAACTACGGCTGTTGCTGCAAGCAGATAACCCTTACAGCCGTTGCGTCTACCGGTGCAATATTCAGATTGTAGATCATCAGTCCGTGTTGATTCCGATGCAAAACGGCGCTACGGCTACGTTTTCGATGAATGGAGGCGCTGCAAAGTCGTCGCGGCGCATTCACATTACCGGAACGAAAGGCGAAGCTGCCGGCCGGTTTGAGGACGAACAATTTACCGTATCGCTGATTGCGCCTGAAAAAGCGGGAGGCGTAGTGGAATATACGGTACACACCCCTGCGACGGATACACAACAACCGGGCACTGCACTTGGGCGTGAACACGGCGGCGGAGATCAGGCGCTGGTGATGGATTTTGTATCCCTGTTGCGTGGGGAACCCACATCGCTATGCTGCACGACCTTAGAAGATTCGATGGTTGGCCACCGGCTGGTGTATCTGGCGGAGGATTCGCGCTTGCAATCCGGGCAGATGCTGCCCTATGAGACGGGGCATGGACAGGCAAACGCCAAGGGGGAACCATGAAGATACTGATAACGGGTGCAACCGGATTCCTGGGTGCGCGGGCGCTGAACTACCTTCGGCAAAAGTACGAAGTTACGGCGCTGCCGTCCTCTTTGCTGCGCGGTGTATTGACGGCGGAACGGGTACGGCAGCTGGAGACGATTTTTGCGGCAAACGCACCGGACATTGTGCTGCATACGGCAGCAATATCCGATACGAATTATGCTCAGCAACACCCGGAAGAATCCTACCTCACCAATGTGCTGCTGCCGCAAACGCTGGCGCAGATTACCGCTAGCATTGGCGGAAAATTTGTGTTTTGCTCCTCCGACCAGGTATATGGAGGCTGCGAGGGGCTGGGACCCTTTATGGAGATAGACCCTCTTGCGCCTGCCAACGTTTACGGACAGCATAAGCTGGAAGCGGAAACACTGGTTACGGACTCCTCGTCGGAAGCCGTATCCCTGCGGCTGACCTGGATGTATGATTTGCCCGGATACCAATATCCGACGCGGGCCAACCTGTTGATCAAGCTTTTGACCGCAGCCATGAAGCGGGAGCCGTTGAAGCTGTCTACATCTGATTATCGCGGCGTGACCTACGTATGGCAGATAATCGAGAACCTTCCCCGCGTGTTTGCAATGCCGGGCGGCGTGTATAACTACGGCAGCGAGAGCATGGCGAATACATGGGAAATTGCACAGGCATGGCGCAGCGAGCTCAACTTGAACGATTTGGAAATTCTGCCGGTTGCGGGCAAGCAGCGAAGTTTATGTATGGATTGCGGAAAAAGCAAGGCGGAAGGCATTCGTTTTGAAGACTCGGTATCGGGCATTCGCCGCTGCATCCATGATTACGGGCTGGACAAACTGTGAAATTGTGGTATATTTGTTGGTATCAGGTTGTTCCTACTCTGTTCTAAATTCACGCGGCTGCTGACGGGACGAAAGAAATTGTATACAGGATACAGCGTCAACTTGTAATAAATACAAGGTTTTCCGGCACCTCTGGAAAAACCGTTTTCGTAGAATCTGTTTTTGAGCGGAGAAAAGAAGTTGATTGTAAATTCTTTCTAAAGCAGTTATAATAGTTGAGATGAAACGTATTAACGTTTCAATATAAATGGGAGGGGAAAACCATGAAAAAAATCGTTGCCCTGGTTTTGACCGTCTTACTTACCGTCTCCTGCATCGGCTTTGCCGCTGCCGAGGATGACATTACCCTGGATGTCATCATCTGCCAGTATGGTAACAATACCAACAACTGGTTCTTGGGTACCGGTATTGACGGCTCCAACTTCGTGGATCTGTTTGAAGCAGCCAACCCCGGCATCAAGCTGAACCTGGAAGTCGTTTCCTGGAACGATGTGTACACGGTTGTCAGCACTCGTATCAGCAACGGCAATGCACCGGACATCCTCAACATCGACACCTTCGCCGATTACGCTACCGAGGGTTTGCTGCTGCCGGTGTCGGATTATTGCTCCGAAGAGCTGTATAACGATTTCTTCCCGTCCTTTATCGCTCAGTCTGTGATTGACGATACCGTATGGGCTGTGCCGGATCTGGCTTCCGCCCGCGCGATGTACTACAATCAGGACATCTTCGACGAAGTCGGCATCGACGTTCCCACTACCTGGGCGGAACTGGAAGATGCCTGCCAGCAGATCGTGGACTACTACGATGGCGCCGTGTACCCCTGGGGTATGGATATGACCACCGATGAAGGCCAGGCTGCTTTCTCCTACTATGTATGGAACAACAACGGTGGTTTTGTGGATGCGGACGGCAACTGGGCGCTCAACTCTGCTGCCAATGTCGAAGCCATCGACTTTGCGATCGGCTTGTATAACAACGGCTTCACCAACCCCAGCCCCGCTACGCAGACCCGTTACGACCTGCAGGATATGTTCGGCGCGGGCAAGATGGCGATGGTCATCACCACCAACCAGCTGCCGACCTATCTGGACGAAAAAGGCTACAGTGTAAACTTCGGTACCGCTGCGCTGCCGCATAACGAAGGTGCGGAAGCTGGCGCCACCGGCGTTATGGACCGTGTAATGGCCTTTAAAGACGACGCGTATCCCGATCAGGATGCCCGTAATGCCGCGATCGGCAAGTTCCTGGATTTCTTCTACAGCCCCGAAATGTACACCGGTTGGGTAAGCATGGAAGGCTTCCTGCCCGCCGTGTCTTCCGCGGTTTCTTACCTTGTAGAAGCGGATCCCAGCTTTGAAGCGTGGCTGAACGTTCTGGACAGCTGCCAGTTCTACCCGACCGCGATGAGCAACTGGGTAGATGTGAAGCAGGGCGTCATCGAAGTGGAGCAGAACGCGCTGCTGGGCGGCGACGTGCAGACCCTCTTGGATGAGCTTCAGGCGTCGGTTGCTAAGTAAAACGGTAAACGCGCGCGGAGGGCTCGGTAAAACCGGGCCCTCCCTTTCATAACGATGGGGGGAACGGATATTGAATACGATTCTTGTACGCCGTAAATGGGAGCCATATCTCTGGTTGCTTCCCAGCCTTTTACTCATGACGATATTTGTCGTCTTCCCGATTTTCATCGTATTCAAACTTTCCTTCAGCGAGATTTCCAAAGCGGGTGTCGTGGGGTCGCTCATCGGACTTGGAAATTTTGAGGCTGCCGTAAACGATAAAGTTTTCGGCACGGTCATGCTCAACACGCTGATGTGGGTAGTTTCGGTTGTAGTCATTTCCACTTTTTTTGGTTTTATTGTCGCAATGGTAATGAACTCTCAGTTCCATGGCCGGAAAATTGCACGTTCAATCGTGGTTTTTCCGTGGGCGACTTCGTTGGTTATTCAGGCGTCCATTTGGCACTATATTATCAACTTTGAATACGGCAACCTGAATAACATCCTGTTGAATCTTGGCATTATTAAAGATGCGATCAATTGGCGCGCTTCCTACCAGATTGAGTTTATGTGGGAGTGCGGCGTAGGTATATTCGTTACCATTCCGTTTGTCGCTTTCTGTGTGCTGGCTGGTTTGCAGTCTATCGACAGCGCTTATTATGAGGCGGCTACGGTGGATGGTGCGGGCGTATGGAAAAAGCTGACGCGGGTTACTATTCCGCTTGTTCGCCCCGCGCTGACGGTTAGCACAGTGCTCAACATCATCTACGTTTTTAACTCTTTCCCGATTATTTATACCATCACCAAAGGCGCACCGGCCAATAAAACCGATACGATGATCACCTATCTGTATATGCTGGCTTTTTACGATCAGGAAAAAGGGCCTGCGACAGCGCTGTCCGTCATCGGGTTTATGATTTTGTGCGTTGTCGCCGGCGTGTATATGCTGATTTCGATGCGGAAGGATGAGCAGTAAAGATGAAAAGACGATCATCCGAATTGGTGAAAAAGAATAACTTGCGCGCGCTGTACCTGATACTGGCGTCGCTGGTGCTGATTGTTGTGCTGTTTTCTTTGCCGATTTATCAGTTTAATACAGACGTATATACGAAAAAATCCAGCAATACGTTCGTAGGGGACGAACGTTACGTGGCTGCCCGCACGGAAGTGGACGAGGCTGCGGCGGCGTATGCCGCGCAGGGCGGTTTTGGCGATGTGAGCGTGAATGAAACCATCACCGAACGCGTAAACTCCAAAGGAGAAACCACGTCGCTGATTACATTCCGGGTTACGGCTACGGTAACGCGCAACGGATGGAATTTTATCTCGTCCGGTTTGCCGGCCGGCCGGTTGTTGCTGGCTGCGATTGCACTGGTGGTGCTGGCGGCAGCACTTTTACTGGTAACGCTGCCCGGCACGGTGGATCAAGAGCCGGTGGGATTATCCAAGAAAACAGTGATGATCCGGCAAATTGCCTGCGGGTTTACGCTGGTTGCTATGCTGTTGATACCAATATTCCATTTCTATACGGTCAGTATGTTCCAGCGGCAGATTATCGCGCAGCTGTCGCAGGAACCTACGCAGCGGCTTACCGCGCTGATTGCCGCAGCAGACACGTTTTTATATAGCGGTCAGGGCGGGGAGCAAGCCGGAGCGTTGCTGGAGGAATTAACCTACCACTCGCTGATTTCGCTGTGGCTGCTGCTACCGCTGCTGTTCCTGATGATGGTGGAAGCTATTAAGTTGACCAAGGAATCCCTTTCGCATACACTGGCACGTGGCGCACTGTATGCGTTTGTCATCGGCATGTGCGCGATGGTGCTGTATCCGTATTATGTAATGCTGATTACCGCGTTCCGGGATAATGCCGAGACGACAGATATGTATTTTAAGCATATTTTTCCCACACAGTGGGTGTGGTCCAACATTACGGATATTGTCAACCGGAATGTGCCGCGCTTCCTGCTCAACTCCCTGATGCTGTCCAGCGGGGCGACGCTGTTGGCGCTGGTGTGCGGTATTCCCGCTGCCTATGCCATGGCGCGTATGCGTTTTAAAGGGAAGAAGATATTCCTTGGCTTTGTTATTATGAGCCAGATGTTTGCGCCTATCGTGCTGTTGGTAGGTATTTCCCAGCTGATGACCTTCCTGAAGCTGAATGATACCATCGTAGGCCTGATGCTGATTAATGCCGCTTTCAACCAGGCATTTGCCATTTGGCTTTTACACGGTACGTTTGTAGCAATTTCGCCGGAAATGGAGCAGGCAGCCAGCATCGATGGGTGCAGCGTGGGCGGGTCGCTGTGGCATGTACTCTTGCCGATGGCGGCTCCGGGCATTGTTACGACGCTGATCTTTGTATTCATCAATGCATGGAACGAGTATACCATTTCCACCGTTCTCATCTCCACGCCGATTAAGAAACCAATAACGGTCGGCATTACTCAATTCAGCTCCTTTAACATGATTGAATGGCAGTATCTGTTTGCCTCGGCGCTGCTGGCAACCATTCCGGTCGTTATCCTGTTTATGCTGATTGAGAAGCATCTGGTAGCTGGGCTTACCTCCGGCGGTGTGAAAGGATAATAGAGACGGTTTTTAAGAAAGAACAACAATAGAGCTAGGCAGGCAGCAGCTACGCAAGTGTGGCTGCTGCCTTTTTACGGGCTATGTACTAATATGACAAAATCAAGATGTATTATTGTATAAAGATGGAGAAATAATAGATAAAAGCCAATACGTATTGACGATAAAACAGGCACTTGTTATACTGGACAAAACAGCCGGTATGGGCTTTGGTGCCCGCGCCGGTAACGAGCGATGGAGATGAGCGAATGCGGATTCACCAATATGAGAACGAGCAGCAGGTGGGGCAAGCAGCGGCTATTATAATTGGCGCGCAGGTGCTGCGTAAGCCGAATTCTGTACTGGGATTGGCTACCGGGTCCTCCCCGATACCAACGTATCAGGAATTGATTCGATTGTACAAGTCGGGCGTGCTGGATTTCTCCGGCGTAACGACGTTCAATCTGGATGAATATTGCCGCCTGCCGGAAGAGCACCCTTGCAGCTATCATTATTTTATGCGCAAGGAGTTGTTTGACCACATCAATGTTGCGGCGCAAAATACGCATATTCCCAACGGAAACGCGGCGGATATGGCGGATGAATCCACACGGTACGACCGGGCGATCGTCAGCGCGGGCGGGATCGATTTGCAGCTGCTGGGCATTGGCCGCAATGGGCACATCGGCTTTAACGAACCCTCGGACCAATTTGTATACGGCTGCCACGTGGTAAAACTGACGCAAAGCACCATCGAAGCAAACCGCCGTTTCTTTGACCGGGAAGATGATGTGCCCCGGGAAGCGGTAAGCTTGGGTATCGGCAGTATTATGAACGCGAAGAGCGTATTGCTCATTGCAACTGGCGCGGATAAAGCCACAGCGGTACGGAAAGCCATCCATGAGGATATCGACCCGGAAACGCAAGCCAGCATTCTGCGTACGCATCCTAACGTGATCTTCCTGCTGGATAAAGCAGCGGCTTCGCTGCTGTAAAAGCAGTTTGCACATTTGCCTTGCATCTTATATACTAAGGGTACCCGCTTCACTGCGCATTGCGGCGCGAAAAGAGGAATAGGTATGGAAATAAAGGGTGTATTGTATTTTGGGGACGATTTTGCGTTCCATTACGGTGATGTAGCGTTCGAGAACGGGCGGTTTACGCGTGTTTCTCCGCGGACGGAGGAACCGCCTGCGGATTGTGATTTTCTGTTGCCGGGTTTGGTGGATATTCACCTGCATGGCAACAGCGGCGCGGATTTTTCGGATGGGGATTATGACGGACTGGTCAGAATGGCGCGCTTTTTGGCGAAGAACGGAGTTACCAGTTTCAGCCCCACATCGATGACGATGCCGGAGGAGACGCTATGCAAGGCGTTTGGCACCGCGGTTCGCCTGCGGGAGGAAGCGCCGGATAACGCTGCTGTCATCCGCGGGATTACGATGGAGGGGCCGTTTTTCAACGTTAAAAAGAAAGGCGCACAGGCGGCGGAAAACCTGCGTCTGCCAGACTATGCAGCGTACCACCGTATGCAGGAGGCAGCCGGCGGGATGATACGCATCGCGTGCGTGGCTCCGGAACTGGAAGGGGCGGAAAGCTATATCCGCGCTGTGGCAAAAGAAGGGGTTATTGTCTCTGTCGCGCATACCAATGCGGATTATCAAGCTGCGTCTATGGGCTTTGATGCGGGTATTACCCATGTAACACACTTGTTTAACGCGATGCCGCCGCTGCACCACCGCGAGCCGGGCGTAATCGGCGCGGCAGCAGAACGGGAACAGGTGACTGCGGAGCTGATCTGCGACGGCATCCACATCCATCCCAGCGTGGTACGCGCCGCTTTTAAGCTGTTTGGCGCGGGCCGCATTTGCCTGATCAGCGATGCGATTGCGGCTACGGGGCTGCAAGATGGGCATTGCTTGCTGGGCGGACAGGAAGTTACGGTGCGCGACGGACGCGCAACGCTTGCGGACGGTACCATCGCGGGGTCTGCGGCGATTTTGTTTGATTGCGTAAAAACAGCCGTATCCATGGGTATTCCGCTTGCGGATGCGGTGCGCTGCGCGGCGGTAAACCCGGCGCGTGTGATGGGCGTAGATGATATTGGCGTAATTGCGGTTGGCAAACAGGCGGACTGCCTGCTGTGCGGGACTGAACTGACGCTGAAACAAGTGTATCTGGGCGGCAAGCCGCTTGAAGATGCGTAAGAAGAGGTAAACAGCTGGGAGGCGGCAATATGGGCACGTTGTGTATTCGCAATGCGGACGCCATTGTTACGGTGGATGCGCAGGACCGTGTGTTGAAAGGCGCGAGCCTGCTGGTGAAGGATAACGTGATTCAAGCTATTGGGCAGGAACCGTACGAAGCGGATACGGTGATTGATGCCACGGGCTGCTTTGTGTATCCGGGGCTTGTAAATACACACCACCACCTGTACCAGACGTTTACGCGCAATTTGCCGCAGGTGCAGCGGATGGAACTGTTTGACTGGCTGCGCACCCTGTATGAAATTTGGCGCGGGCTGGATGAGGATTGCGTGTATTTCAGCGCGCTGACCGGCATGGGAGAACTGCTGAAATACGGCTGTACCACCTGTATGGATCACCACTATGTATTTCCCAAACAAGGATCGCAGCACTATCTGGACAGGCAGTTTGCGGCAGCCGATCTGCTGGGGATGCGCTTCGTGGCGACGCGCGGGAGTATGTCCCGCGGGAAGAGCGAAGGCGGCTTACCGCCGGATGAGCTGGTGCAAAGCGTGGATGAAATACTGCGCGATAGCCAGCGGCTGGTGGAGAAGTATCACGATGCGGCTCCCTATGCGATGCATAATGTCGCGCTTGCGCCCTGCTCGCCTTTCAGTGTAACGACTGATTTACTCAAGGAATCCGCCAAATTGGCACGCAGCCTGAAGGTGCGGCTGCACACCCACCTTGCGGAAACGAAGGATGAAACAGACTTTTGCCTGCAAGTGCTGGGGAAACGCCCCCTGCGGTATATGGAAGACTGCGGCTGGCTGGGCAGCGACGTATGGTTTGCCCACGGCATCCACTTTACCGATGCGGAATTGAAGGTGCTGGCCGATACAAAAACCGGGGTCGCGCATTGCCCTGTATCCAATATGAAACTATCCTCCGGCGTATGCCGTATTCCGGATATGCTTTCGCTGTGCGTACCGGTAGGGCTGGCGGTGGATGGCAGCGCCAGCAACGATGGTTCTAACCTGCTGGCGGAACTGCGTACGGCGTATTTATTGCATCGCCTTACGTATAGTGCCGATGCGCCTACCGGGTACGAACTGTTAAAAATTGCTACACGCGGCAGTGCGCAGGTGCTGGGGCGAAGCGATATCGGCAGCTTGGAAACAGGCAAAGCGGCGGATTTCTTTTTACTGGATGTAAATTGTTTGGAGATGACAGGCGCTAAGCTGGACCCTGCTAATTTGCCGGGTACGGTTGGCTATGCCCATCCGGCGAAGTATGTGGTTGTGAATGGAAAGATCGTCGTAAAAGACGGTGAATTGACAACCATTGACGAAAGAAGTACAGCCGCAAAGGCGGAAAAGCTGGTCGCCGGACTGCTGAAACGTGCAGAGAATAATGGTTGATGGATGAAACTCTCATGCAGATTGCAGACAAACAAAATTTACGGTACCGTAGCAAGAATGAAGCAAGCTGCGGTTGATCCGGCCAGAGCAATAGCAAGCAGTATAAAAGCGCCGCTGATTTTTCAGCGGCGCTTTGGTGTTGGAAGAAAGCCCTTATTTAAAGCCAAGGTTCGCTTTCCCGGAATAGGGCGAAAAGACAACCGAGCCACTATCCACTATAAAGAACTGTCCATCCGCAAGGTCGTATGTGACTTCGGTTTTATCGCTGCCCTCGGTATAGCCACTGTACGTGGGGCTGCTGATCCATTCGTATTCGTAAATGTCGCCGGAGTAGTCCAGGTTTACGCCGCTGGCATCCAGTACGTCGCCCCACATGATGGTGGCGTACACGCCGTCCGATGCTTGGATGGTCCACTTCCCGGCGGGAATATCCGTGCCGACCCCGTATACGCCCGCGGGTACGGTAACCGCCTGCCATTCCTCGCTGTTCCAAATCGCCAGTTCCACCTGCTCCTGCAAGGCAACCAGCTCGTCAAAACTCATACCGGAAAGGTCGATTTCCGCCATTGCGGCAAAGGGGAAAAGCAGTAAAAATACCGTCAGAATTACAAGCCACTTCTTCATGAGAATACCACCTTTCTTTATACATAGCTAAAGGTCGGGCGATGTGGTTAAACGCAAGCAAGGAAGCTTTTCGTTGTGCATGGAAATGGGCAGTACTTGGATGTCTGTAATTGGAGAAAGAACACGACTTCTGTATATAGTATACGACAAACGTGATGAAAATGCCATCGTATTTAATGCCTTCGATTTAGTTGCAATCAATCTTGTTTCGTTGGTGAATTAAGTAACAGCGTTGGAACTATTTATAAATAAAAGCCGCATATAGCGGCGATAGATATAGCTGAACTTCTGCTTACAATGATATGTGAGCTTAGGGAAATAGGCTATCGCTTTATATATGATAGCATCATGACGATGTGGAAGATGACTTGTATTGAGGAATTGAAACATCGGACATAAGTCTCATGCGAAAGAGTTCTGACGTATCAATCGGCCGATGAATGGAAATGAGCGCTTTCAACAATGCGGACTGGCGTAGACAAATTGCAATAGACACATAAAGAGCTGTCCTGAAATCAGCTTTCCGCAGCTGTCCGCTCGTACATTGTGCAAATCACATTACCGTAGCTTTGCAATGTAAACAGCGCCGTATAGCCCTGCGGCGGTTCAATGCCGTAGATACTGGCATAGGTTTCATTGTAAAACAGGTAAGGAGCGTCGGGATTTTTGGTAACGGTAAGCAACGCGCGTTCTTTATCGGGCAAGATCAAATACCCGTTTTCGATGCCGAATGCACTCATATCGTCCCGTGCGCCCAGTTCCAGAGGCAATGCCGTATTACGCTCCGTAGAAGCACACAGCTTTTTCATGGCATTTACGGTACTTACATCCCAATAGTCCAGCTCATATTGATCCTGTGCGCTTGAAACCAGCATATTATAATATGCATACTGATAGGGATGGTTTTGAATAAGCCCTATGGCTTGCCAACCCATCGCGGCGATAAGCGCGCCTACGCCGATGGCGCGGCGTATTTTCTGCTTCGCCATTGCCGTAGCCAGCATTTGCAAGGCAAGCCCACCCATAGCAGCAATTGAGGCATATATAAAGTAAAAATGCCGCCAGCCGTTATACAACAAGGGCCGTGCGATCACGACATATCCAACTGGCAACAGCCATAACAATGTGAGCACAACAAGCAAAGGACAGCGGCTGTCACGCTTGATGCACAGCAGGATGGCGGCCAGCTGCCCAAGGGCGGCCAGTCCTACTATCCATAGCGGGGTCGTTACTGTAATCATCGTTGGCAGGTATAACCGGGGCAGCGGCAGACCGCGCGTTGGGTTATAATGCACATCGTTAAACAGCACAACGCCGTGCCAGCGGGAGAAGCCGGAGGCGTTTCCAAGCAGATAGGTGATGTAACCTGCAGGATCATTCCATGCCGCCGGCGTGAGCAGCCAGTAAAAGCATACGAAGGCGATAATGGCAGTGATACCAGCCAAAACGCGCCCGGTGGTAAGCTCCCGCTTGTGAAACAGGGTAGCAAACGTAGCGATGCCGATAAGCCCCCATGGTAAAATGCCGATGATCTTCGTGTTGGTTGCCAGTGCGCCGAAGAGTGAAAACAACAGAGCACGCCGTAATGTGGGCGCTTTTAAAAAACGTGCGCCGGATGCGAGCGTGCAAAGAACCAGCGCTAAAAGCACAATATCCTTGTTGTTATAGTGCCCCTGTGCGAAGAAACGGGGCGACAGATAGAGCAGCAGGGCTGTAGCGATGCGCAGTATGCGGCTGAGGCCAAGTGATTCGGCCAGCAGATACAGCGCCAGTACGGCAGCCATGAACCACAGCCAAGTATAGGCATGCCAAAGCGCAGATAATACATCGGCAGATTGCCCGGCAAGCAGCAGCAGCGGCGCCGCCGGATAGTAGGCAGCTTCGCCGTGATCCCGTTCAATGCTTTGGGAAATAAGCTCCACGCCTTGTGCCTTGTAGTACTGCGCAGGTGCGCTATCGCTGCCCAGCAGTTGAACAGCGTATTCGTACAGGTTTTGCCGTAAAATCTCCTGCTCGCTGAACTCGTCGCAATACATGCCGTAATCCCCGGCAGTGATAAGGCCAATGAGGGTAAGCGCTAAGAAGAAGAGCACCGTCCATAGCCGGGCATGACGCTGAAATACCGTCATTGCACATTCACCTCCCCGGTAAGCTGCTCGCGAGCAGCACGGCTTTGCGCGTAGATGGTGCATAGGGTCTGCCCGAAGCTCTCGGTTTTCACTGCAATTGGAAGCGTTCCACCTGTCCGCCAGTTGCCTAGCACCGCATAGGTTCGGTTGGAAAGAATATAATCAGCAGTTACATCCTCCATGGGCAAAAGCAGTATTCGTGCCTGTTTCTCGATAGGCAACAGCGCATAGGCTGATTCCAGCCCGGTCTGGGACCAGTATTCCGCGCCTGCGATGGTGACCGGCTGCGTAGATTGCGATGCTGCTAGCAGGGATTCCAGCGTAGGCAAAACAGATACATTCCAGTAATCCAACTCTAAATATTCGGGTAGGTCTTTCCCGCGTACCAGCGCGTTATAATAGGTGTATTGGTTGGGGTGTGCCAACGCGATTTGGCTGCCCGATACAGCTAGACAAACCGCCAGCAACCCAGCGCCAACGCGCCGTAGCATTTTACTGTGCCGGGTTGAGGAGAGCATTTGGCCAAGACGCTGTATGCCATAAACCGCCAGCACCAGCATCGGGCCGTACAGGAAATAAAAATGCCTCCAGCCATTATACAAAGTGGGATGCCCGACCATGGCAAACAACAGTGGTGCCAGCCATAGTACCGTGCATAAACCCAACAATACGTTGGCGGGGTTGCGGAAGGTTTTTGCACCGGAACGAAGCAGATGCACAGCTGCAAAGATTTGACCGATGGCGAGCAAACCCAACAGCCATAGTGGCGTGGTGACCAATATCATATAGGGTAGGTAATACCAGGGCAGCCGGGTATAACGCAGCCGAAAAATAACGCCGCGGAACAGTACGTTATTCTGCCAGCGGGAAAAATTCGCAGCATTTGCGATGACATACTTAAGGTATGCAGCCGGGTCCGCCCATAGCGCAGGGGTGAGCAGCGCGTAAAGAGCAATAAAGGAAACAAACGTGCCAAGTGCGGTCAGCCATGTGCTTTTTTTCATTCGGCTGGTAACACAGACATGTACCAATGCAAAAAGAGCGCACAAGCCCCAAACAAATAAGCCGATAATTTTCGTGTTCGCAGCGACTGCGCCTGCCAGTGAAAACCAAAGCCCACGCCATAGAGAAGGTTTTTCCATCAGCCGAAGCATCAGCCAAATCAGGATAAGCACCAGCGACAGCAGCACCATGTCTTTATTGTTGTAATGTCCTTCGGCAAACATCCGGGGCGTAAGAACGAGCAATAATGCCGCGATACTGCTTAGGAGGCGCGACAGCCCCATTCGCCGGGCGATTAACCATAGGGCGCCGGCTCCGGCGACAAACCACAGCCATGTCGCCATGTGCCAAAGCGTCATCCGTGTTGCGGCAGAAAGCGACGGCTGGGTAACCAACCAGAAAAATGGATAATAGGCACATTCGCCGTGGTCTTTTTCCTCGCTGTCAGCAATCAAACCGGTGTCCGGTGCATCCATGCTGGAGGTGAGCGTTATCCGCTCCTGTAATCCCAGCGCGGAGGCATACTGGTTCAGGTTCATGCGGAGGATATCCTGCTCCCATGGTTCGTCCCACGGTTGACCGTAATCAGCGGCGGTCAACAAGCCAACCATCAGCAGCAACGCAAAGAACAGCGCTGTGAACGCTGTGGAATACCGTTTTGCCCATGACGGCTGTGGCATATGCAACCCGCTTTCTGAATGTATCAATGCCCGGATGACAGAGGATTCACAGGAGACGACTCCGCAATCATAGGGGAGGCATTCACCTCGCCGATCATTTCCCACGTGAGCGCAAGCAGTAAAATTAAATTCAACACGCCGCCAAACTGGAGGCTGAAAATAGTTTGTGCATACATATACTTGCAATAGGCGCTTACTGTCGGCAAAAGCCCGGCCAACACCCATACGAAGGCGCGCGGCTTCCACAGGGTAACGGCCCAAAGCACCAAAAGTACTTCACTTACCATACCGTACCGTTCGTGCATGCGGGGCAGAAAAAACGTACAAGCCAGCACGCACCACGCGCCCAGCAGCAGCATGGTGCGGTTGGTAAGCGCTTTGCGCTTCGCCAGCAACCATGTTGCCATACCGCCGAGAGAACCAACAGCCAAAACCAGCCCCAGCCGCTGCCATAGCCCCTGCACAAGCTGCTTGTTCGTCAGCGCATCGCCAAGCAATGCATAAAAGTTGGGGTAATTATAGGTGGGCTTGTTGTACAGACTGGTTTGTCCCAAATAAACGGTAACCGCGTACAAGGGGCTTTCGCCCAGCAGCGCCATGGGTACGCCTGTTGCGACCCAAACGGCAGGGATGAGTAAAAACCAAAGCAAGCTGAATTTTTGTTCCCGGCAGAAATAGGCGATAAAAAGCACGGGAAGCAGAAAAATGGCTTGCAGCTTAAATGCCAGCGCCAAGCCAAAACTTACCATAGACCAAGCGGGTTTATCCTTGAGCAGCAGCCAAAGTGATAGCACAGAAAGCGCCGCATAGCTTGCGTCGGTCTGCCCCCAGGCGGAAGCGTTGAGGATCAGCACCGGGTGAAGCCACAAGAGTGCAAACCCTGTAAACAGCCCAAAGGCGCGCCGCTTTTCCGGCAGGACGAGCCACAACAGCAGGCAGGCAGTTGCGACCAAAGCACACTCCATCCCCAGTGAAACCAACTTTAGAATCAGCATATGATCCGTGGCTGGGAACAGAAACGCCGCAAACGACCACAGGTACAGGTGCAATGGGCTGTATGTCCATTGCAGCTCGGGCGCCAGCACAGCGGCCATGCCGCCTTCCTGAATGGCTGCGTACCAGCTCATGTTCATATATTTTAAATCTGCTACCAACTGCGGCAGGCTGGAAAACCGGATAAACACACCCAGCAGAAACACCGCCGCTGCGGCATACCAGAGCACACGCGTTTGTATATGGCGCCGGAAGCGTTGTTCCCATTGCATCATGGCGTAGTCCTCCCCGGATCATTGTGGTTTTGACGCCCGATTTTTTATTCTCACAAATCGGTATTGAATGGTATAACGCGAGGATTTACTTATCGCTTGGATTCATCTTTCATGGTTTCCAGCCATGCTTCGCCGCGCTGGATGGAATCCTCTACCGCTTCGGGCGCGGGACCGCCGCGCAGGTTGCGGCGCTGTACGCAGGTTTTCAGGGCGATGGCTTCGTATACATCTTCATCAAAGACCGGGGATTCCACCCGCATTTCCGCAAGGCTCAAATCGGCCAAATCACGGCCCTCTTTTACACACTTGCCTACCAATGCGCCGCTTACGTGGTGCGCATCGCGGAAAGCAACGCCCTTGCCCACCAGATAATCGGCCAAATCGGTAGCGTTGGTAAAGCCCAGCGACGCGCTTTTTTCCATGACATCGGTGTTAAAGGCAGCGGCAGCCAGCATGGCGGTAAAAGTAGGCAACACCTTGCAGAGTGTATCATAAGCGTCAAAGAAGGATTCTTTATCCTCCTGCATGTCTTTATTATAGGCCAGCGGCAGGCCTTTCATCACAGTCAGAAGCGCCATCAAATCGCCGTACACGCGTCCGGTTTTACCGCGCGCCAGTTCGCATGCGTCGGGATTTTTCTTTTGCGGCATAATACTGGAGCCTGTGGCGAAGGCATCGTCCATTGTAACGGTGCCAAACTCATTGCTGGACCACAGAATCAATTCTTCGTTAAAACGGCTTAAATGCATCATACATACCGATGCGGCGGACAGGAACGACAGCAGAAAGTCGCGGTCGCTTACGCCGTCCATCGCGTTATCCGTTACATCGCTAAAGCCCAGCAATTCCGCTACCCGCTCGCGGTTAAGCGGGAAGGTAGTGCCTGCCAGCGCGCCGCTGCCCAGCGGCATTACATCCGCCTCGTCATAGGCTAGCCGGAAGCGTTTCACATCGCGTTTAAACATCTGAAAATACGCCATTAAATGAAAGCCAAGTGTTACCGGCTGCGCCTTTTGCAAATGGGTATAGCCCGCCATAACGGTATGAGTATGTTCTTTTGCCAGCGTAAGCAGCGTTTGCAGTAATTTACGCAGCATACCATCCACCGTAAGGCAAGCATCCTTGGCGTACATACGCACATCCAACGCAACCTGATCGTTGCGGCTGCGTCCGGTATGCAGGCGTTTGCCTGCTTCCCCGATACGCTGGGTCAACTCCGCTTCCACAAACATATGCACGTCTTCCGCGCTCATATCAATCGGCAGTTTACCTGCTGCAATATCGTTAAGAATAGCGGTAAGCCCGGCAATAATGCTGTCAGTATCTTCCTTGGGTAAAATGCCCTGTTCGCCAAGCATGGTGGCGTGGGCGATGGAACCCATGATGTCGCAGCGGATCAGCCGCTGGTCAAAGGGGATAGAGGATTGAAAATCGTCCAGCAACGCGCTGGTGGGTTTTTCGAAGCGTCCCGCCCAAAGCTTGGCCATGTTTGATCTTCCTTTGCTTGTGCGGCGTTGCCGCGTATTGATTGGATTCGCACCAATTATAGCACAGGAACAGGTTGTATGAAAAGCGCACAGCCGTTGAACGAGGTGTAAGGATCTGCTATACTCGGTGCATTCCTGATGAATTATTCATGAAGAAGGCGCGTTTCGTTGAAGAAAATCAATTCCAACCGGTATGGCGGCAGAGTATGCGGGGTGATTGTTCTTTTCCTGCTGCCCTTGCCGCTGCTTTTACACCTTGCGGCAGGGATCTTTGCCTTGCCTGCATTAGACCGTGTCGCTGTTATTTCCATCAGAATTGGATTGACTTTCCTTGCGCTGTTTGTTGTTTTCTTAATGATAGAATTGCATCAGGATAAGCGGATCGACCGGTATGATCAGCAGCACCGGAACCGGAAGGTGCCGCTTGGAAACGGGCGATATGAGTGCCAGACATGCGGAAACAAGAACTTAAGCAAACGGGATGAATATTGCAGCCTTTGTGGTACGCGGTTTCAGAATACTCAATGAGCCTGCTTGCCGGGTTTCGGCGTTGCTTGATCCTTCGCGCTATGCTTTGCCCTAATGGCTGGAAACGATAAGCCCCAGGCAGCCAGCGGAATCATCATTGGCAGATAGGCTAACGCATATTGGGATTTTGCCTCAAACAACAGGTGGTACAGCACGCCGCCGAATACGCTGATAACAAGGAAGATAAAGCCGAATCCTTGCGCAAAAGACAAACCGTGCAATAGATTGCGCAATAAAAGCAACAACCCGGCTGCAAAACCAAGATAGAGTAGAATAGAATAGCCATCCAGATAGTGCGGGAGGGCTAAACTGTCAAGAACTGCATCAACAAATGCCGGACGCGGGGATTCGTGTTTGCTGACACGATTTACCCAAATGGATTCGTACGTGGGTTCACCCCACTGGGTGGTGAGCTTGCTGTGGAAAAAGCTGATCGCATAAGCGGGGTCGGCTTGAAAGACAGCAACCCGTTCGGCGATGGATTGTTGTACCAAATGTCTGGCTGTTTGCGTATCAAACTCTGCGGCGTCGATAACGTCCCATGCATATTGATTATACCAGCCTGCGGCGCGGGACCCTTCCTGCAAGCCCATAGCCAGCCACGCACTCTGCGGGGACCCTGACCGGAAAGCTGTACCGGTTTGAGCTTCCAACACAAATGACGGCAACTTGGAAAAACCAAAGGGGAGCACAAACAAACACAATGCTATCGGAATCAGTTTCCACTTCCGGTCATGTAGTGCTAACAGCAAAAGAGAGATCATCGCAGCCAATGCGAGGATAAGGTAATTGGCTTTGACGATACAAGCGAGGGAGAAGAAAGCTAGGGCAGCAATCAACCGGAGGAAGCCGTGCTTATGTACCCATCGCATTAAAAAATACGCTCCCCAAAGTGCTAACGCCAAACCGGGAAGAATCATATAGATAAATGTCGTGTATAAAACACCCGGAACAAACAGAATAAGCAAGGCACAGGCACAAAGCTGCACTCTTTTGTTGTGCAGGGTTTGCCATAAAATTACCAATATGGCCGAATAGACGGCGGTAAGCGCCAGCACATTCAGGACTTGAAATGCCCGGATGTTTTCTACGCCAAACAACTGTTGTATCCCTACGAATGCATAGAATTGACCGATTTGGTAAGGCAGCCGCTGTAAGTAGGAGCCGATGCTAGTGTCCAGTTTACCGTTGATAAAATCAGCTGCTGTATTAAAAAGTTGCGCCGAATCGGCACGCGGCAGTGTTTTGGCAGAATAGACCCAGAGGAGCCCTGCGGCAAAAGGAATGAGTATGGTTAATGCGGTTACCAGCGGCAAAGACAGCAGCCTTTCCAGCCGGGTAAATAGGAAAAGCCCGGCGGCAAGTACCAGCAAAATCAAAAAATTTAGCAAAAATGCGTCCGTTACCCTTAGAATATGCTCCGGCCAGTAGTGAGCAGGATCAATGATGCTGGTGTAGCGAAGGGAAAAAACCGCAAGGTAAATAAAGATAGGCGCTAAAAGCACACAAAAGATCCCAACAGCTGCTTTGGATATGCGTTTCATGCGCTGCCTCCATTCTATTTAAAAACCATAAAAGTGAAATCGGAGCTATTCCCATGCATCCAGCAGATTCCACTCGGTTTCTGGTATTTCCCCTGCCGGGTACTCCACAAGCAGTGCTTGTAGCGCATAGTACCGGTGCATTTTGGGAACGACGGCTTCTTTATATAGAATCATGCCATCGTTAGGGAACAACACCGGGTCTACAGACAACGTATCCACGCTCGCTACTGCTTCTTCCAGCGTGGATGCAGATGTGATCGCTTCTACTCGAGCGCTCATTTCGGCACTGTAAGTGGCAGCATTGCCGGTAAGTAATGCTGCCGATGATGCGACAAATGGGGTTGTCATAATGGCTGATGCAAAAAGCCCCCACACAGCAAGTACCATGCAAAGCCATAGTTTCCAGCGTGTCAACGCAGGCTGGAATCGAAAGCCGCGTTGTGAAAGCCAGCCTAGCCAATAAACAATATTCCCCAAAGCAAGTGGGACAAAAAACAGATAAAGCACGGCTTGTATGCGATCCACCTGTAAGCCCTCCATACCGGTAGCATAAATGGCGGGTACAAAGGCAGACGCCAGCGCGCCAAAGCTGAACAGCGTAACCAAAATGGGATAACGGAAGCGCAGCCGGCTTTCCCGCAGGGGTTTCCACAACAGGGCGGTCAGCAGGATACCGCAGGCGATCAGCTGCGGGCTGAACCACGTGCCAATGGTTTGCAGACATTCGGCAATGCTATGTACAATAGCGGCCAGCGGCGCCATGGCAGCGCCGCTGTGGGCTTGCCGTATGGCATTGCCGGGAGCCAGCACCACGATGAGAAGTGATGCGGTGGTGGAAACCAACGTGAAAAGTGCGCTATACTTTGCGCTGAATCGCCTGAAAAAAGACCAAAGTGTGATTAACAGCAATGCAACGCTGCCGCCCAGCGCAAGCGGATAGGTACAGCCGCCCAGCAGCAACCCGGCACAAACGAGCACCAAAGTCCGCCAAAGCCGAGGCGTGTCGAAATGCTGATTCAGCAGCAACGCAAGGATAAAAACGATTAGGATGGCGCTGAGCGCATAAGGCGTACCGGCGAGCCAATAAATAGCTTCTTCCGCACCGGGTAAATAACCTAGCCATAGCGTAAGAAACAGAGCCAGCAAAGGTGGTGTGGCGGTATGCAGCATTTTCCGACTGATGGTAGCGGTGAAGTAGGCGGAGGATGCGGTCAGCAAGCATAATGTAATCAGTGGAGACAGAAAATGGAGTCTGGCAGAGAAAGCCATTGGTGCAAAAGCGGAAAGGAACATGGCTGCCCATGTGCCCTGCCAGGTTTGATACATCAGCAGCATGTGCTGCCACGCGGCTTTAACCGTTGCCCATAGCGACCCGGTTTGCGCCCAAGCTTCGGCTGTGGTAAGCGTATGTGCAAAATCATCATGAACAGGGTAAACGTAAAAACACAAAAGGATCAGCGGCGTTAACAAAACGGCGATCCCAATAAAACTGCCTACCGATAGTGCACGACGGGATATAGGCGTAAGCAGCCATTTTTGTAGTTTACTTTGTGAGTTTGGGGTTGAATCGCTCATGAATAAGCCTCCCATTCGGATGCTCTCATCATACCATATTTAACATGGGGCTACAAGATGATTATATATTGGAAAGAAATCAAGTGTTTTCACGGTTAAATTTTGACAAACGCTCATATCCGTGGTAGTCTATTACGGATTACGTCCAGGAGGTAGACCATGTTATCGGTTACGGATGTCAGCCTGCAATTTGCCGGCGATTTGCTTTATAAGCATGTGGATTTAATTTTCCAGCGGGAGCACTGCTACGGTATTATCGGCGCAAACGGCGCCGGGAAAAGTACGCTGCTCAGAATCATCTCGGGCGAGCTGGCGCCAACGAGCGGTACGGTGACCATTACCAAAGAAGACCGCATGAGCGTGTTGGAGCAGGATCATTTTAAGTATGATGAGTTTCCGGTGATCGATACCGTCATCATGGGAAATCAAAAGCTCTACGCCATTATGAAAGAAAAAGAAGCCCTGTATGCCAAACCGGATTTCAGCGATGCCGATGGCGAGCGTGCTGCCGAACTGGAAGGCGAATTTGCCGAGATGAACGGCTGGGATGCCGAAACGGAAGCGGCGCAGCTGCTCAACGGTTTGGGCGTACCCAGTAATCTGCACACAGCGCAGATGGAAACGTTGGACGGACGCTTGAAAGTAAAGGTGCTGCTGGCGCAGGCGCTGTTTGGCCAGCCCTCTATTATCCTGCTGGATGAACCGACCAATGGTCTGGATGTGGAAAGCACCGAATGGCTGGAAGAGTTTTTAATCGATTCGCCCGCCATTGTCATCGTCGTCAGCCATGACCGCCATTTCCTCAATGCGGTGTGCACCAACATTGTGGATGTGGATCATGCAACTTGTAAAATGTATGCCGGCAACTACGATTTCTGGTATGATTCCAGCCAGCTCTTCCAACAGCTGATGCGTAACCAGAATAAAAAGCGCGAAGAAAAAATCCGCGATTTGCAGGAGTTTATCCGCCGGTTCTCTGCGAATAAATCCAAGAGCAAGCAGGCTACCAGTCGTAAAAAAATACTGGATAACCTGCAAGTGGAGCAAATGCCCGCCTCCAGCCGTAAATACCCATACGTAGGTTTTGAGCCGGAACGCGAAGCCGGTAAGGACATTCTATTTGTAGAAGGCCTTACCAAGACGGTGGACGGCGTGAAGGTGTTGGATAACATTACCTTTACGGTCGCTAAAGGCGATAAGATTGCTTTTGTCGGGGATAATGAGGCGGGCGCGACGGCGCTGTTCCGTATCCTGACGGGTGAAGTGGAACCGGACGCGGGCTCGTTCCGCTGGGGCGTAACCATTACACAAAGCTATTTCCCTAAAGATAATACTGCGTTTTTTGAGAATTTTGAAGGCTCGCTGATCGAGTGGCTGCGCCAGTATTCCATCGACCAGACGGAAACCTATTTGCGCGGCTTCCTGGGCCGGATGCTGTTTTCCGGCGATGATGTGTACAAGCCCGCTAAAGTGCTGTCCGGCGGTGAGAAAGTGCGCTGCATGCTCAGCCGCCTGATGATGAGCAAGGCGAACGCTTTGATTTTGGATCAACCGACCGATCACCTGGACTTGGAAAGCATCACCGCACTGTCCAACGGTTTGGTCGCCTATCCCGGCAATCTGTTCTTTGCCTCACACGATCATCAGTTTATTGACGAGGTCGCCAACCGCATCATTGAGATTCCGCAAAACGAAGCTGGCTGCTTGGACCGCACAGGTACGTTTGAAGAATTTCTGGCATGGAAGCGCGAACGCGACGCATAGGAGTTTGACGCATGCAGCAGCCTAAACCGGGGATATACCGTCACTTTAAAGGCAATTATTATCAGGTGCTGCTTGTGGCGGAGCACAGCGAAACGCGGGAACCTCTGGTGATCTACCAGGCGCTGTACGGCGAACGCGGCTATTGGGCCAGACCCCTTGCCATGTGGGACGAGACGATAACAAGGGATGGAAAAGCCACATCCCGTTTTACCTGGGTTTGTGAAACCGAAGCAGAAATTCCTGCTGAATGATAATGAATACCGTCGTGCGCCTTTGTGCCGCGGCGGTTTTTCGTTTCTGGTACAGGGGTTTCGCATTGCCGCAAAAGCGGTAGTATGGTATGATAGTACCGCTGAAACCCGCGAAAGGAGACGGTTAAATGAAATTGATCTCATGGAATGTCAATGGCCTGCGCGCGTGCATGGGCAAAGGCTTTGCGGAGTACTTTGCCGCGCAGAGCGCGGACGCTTTTTGTATACAGGAAACCAAATTACAGCCGGAACAAATCAATTTTTCACCGGAAGGCTACCATACCTATTGGAACAGCGCAGAGAAGAAGGGGTATTCCGGTACGGCTATGTTCTTAAAAAAAGAACCTCTTGCGCTGCACTATGATATGGGGATTGATGAGCATGACCATGAAGGCCGTGTGATCGATGCGGAATATGAAAACTTTCATTTGGTAACCGTATATACTCCAAACAGCCAACGCGAATTAACCCGTCTGGAATACCGCATGACATGGGAAGACGCTTTTGCAGAGTATTTACTAAAGCTCGACCAGCAAAAGCCGGTAATCGTCTGCGGGGATATGAATGTGGCGCACAAGGAAATTGATTTGAAAAATCCCAAGACCAACCAGAATAACGCGGGCTTCACCCCGCAGGAGCGCGAAAAAATGACCGCGTTGCTGGACCGTGGGTTTGTGGATACCTTTCGCTTGCTGCACCCGGACGAAAAGGACCGCTATACATGGTGGAGCTATATGATGAAAAGCCGGGACAGGAACATTGGCTGGCGTATTGATTACTTTTTAGTTAGCCAGCGTCTTGCACCCAAGGTAAAAATAGCGGAGATTGACGCGGACATTCTGGGCAGCGATCACTGCCCCGTACTGCTGGAACTGGATGTTTAACAGTTACCTGAATGGACAATGAGGTGAAAGCTATGAAATTTCTTTTTGCAACGGATTTACATGGCTCCCGCAGCGCGGCTGAAGCAGTGCTTGCCCGAATGGAAGCGGAAAAAGCCGACCGGCTAATATTACTGGGCGACTTGCTTTATCACGGCCCCCGTAACGATTTTCCAGAAGCCTACGACCCGAAAAGCGTGCTGGAGCTACTAAATAACCTGGCGGTCAAGCCGTTGGCAGTACGGGGTAACTGTGATTCCGAAGTGGATCAGATGGTGCTGGAATTCCCAATAATGGCGGATTATACGCTGCTGCCGCTGGCGGGCGGCAATACTGCCTTTATAACGCATGGACACTTGTTTAACATGGCGCAGCGTCCGCCCTATCAAAAAGGGGATATACTGATCCACGGACATACCCATGTGCATACCGTGGTGACAAGCAATGGGCTTACCTACATCAACCCCGGCTCTGCGGCATTACCTAAGGAAGGGCAGCCAAAGAGCTATATGACATTGGATTGGGAAAATGGGCTGTTTATCATCAAAGCCTTTGACGGCAGCGAATTGATGCGCTACTCTACCGCGGAGGCCCGTGCATGAATCTGGAACAACTGCGCGAACTATTTGGGAAAGACGCTTTTGCGACCGACGTTTGTGGTATCACCATCGACGAGGTAACTGCTCATGGTGCGCGGTGCAGTATGCCGGTAACGCCCATGCATTTGAACTCCAACGGCGATGTGCAGGGCGGCGCGATTTTTACCCTGTGTGACACCGCTTTTTCGGTAGCGGCGAATGCGGGCGACCGTTTAACGGTTAGCCGCAGTGCGGATATTACCTACCTTAAGCCTGGGCGGGGGACACGCCTGTATGCGGTAGCGGCGGAGCTGTCGCGCGGCGGCAGCATGTGCCTGTACCGTGTATCGGTCTTTGACGACGAGCAACGGTTGATTGCCGAAATGACAGGCAACGGATACTTTCTTGCGAAGTAATCTGTGGCGGATGTGGCGCCTACGCATTGACATTCTGGGCACTCAATGCTATGCTTCCGCTGCGGTAAAGGCGCGCGGCGCATAGCCGGTTTTTTGCATTTTCAGCATTTTCAGGCGTATGGCCTGCGGAGGGGAGCGCGATCAGGTGATCGGCATTCTAGATTATGGCATCGGCAACGTAGGCTCAATACGCAACATGCTGAAAAAAGCTGGGGCACAGAGTGGCATTGTCCATACAGCGCAGGAATTGCAAACATGCGATAAGCTCATTCTGCCGGGCGTCGGTGCTTTTGACGAGGGAATGGATCGGTTGGATGCCAGCGGCATGCGCGGCGCGCTGGATAGCGCCGTTGCGCAGGGAAAGCCGGTACTGGGTATCTGCCTTGGTATGCAAATGCTGGGCCTGAGCAGCGAGGAAGGCAAACGCGAAGGACTGGGATACATTCGCTTTCGGAATGTGCGTTTTCAACTGAAGGATCAGCCGGAACTGAAAGTGCCCCATATGGGCTGGGATGTGGTTACAATCACCGATGCGCAGGACGCGCTGGTGGCCGGCATTACAGAGCAGCAGCGGTATTACTTTGTCCATAGCTACCACGCGCAGTGTGAACAGCCGGAGGACGCGTTGATGACGTGCGATTACGGCTATCCGTTTGCGGCGGCGGTACGCTGCGGAAATGTTCGCGGCACACAGTTTCACCCGGAAAAGAGCCACCGTTTCGGCATGGCGCTGCTCAAGAACTTTGCGGAGGTGTGCTGAGTATGTACCATCGCCCGCGGCTGATTCCCTGTTTGCTCATCTCCGACGGCAATTTGGTAAAAACACGCAAGTTTAAAGACCCAACCTATCTGGGCGATCCCATCAATGCGGTGAAAATATTCAGCGAAAAATGTGTGGACGAGCTGTGCATACAGGATATTGAAGCCAGCAAAACGGGGCGCGAGCCGGATTTTGATTTACTTGCGGAGATTGCGACCGAGGCGTTTATGCCTTTGAGCTATGGTGGAGGGATAACCACCATCGAGCAGATTCGCAGGTTATTCCGCATTGGGTTTGAAAAAGTTATTTTAAACACTGCATGGTACAGCAACCCGGATTTACTGCGGGAGGCAGCCGCGCAGTTCGGCAGCCAAAGCGTAATTGCTTCGATTGATGTGAAGCAGGATTTGCTCAGGCGATACCACTGTGTAACATGCGGCGGTACCCAGCCGGTTGAAGGCTCCCCCGTAGAGGTAGCCAAACATGCCGAACTGCTGGGTGCGGGCGAAATACTGCTTAACAGCGTAGACCGGGACGGCGCTATGCAGGGGTACGATATAAAGCTGGTGCAGAGTGTAGCACAGGCGGTAGGCATTCCGCTGATCGCCTGCGGCGGCGCGGGCGGGCCGCAGGATATGGCAACCGTTTTACAACAGGGCGGCGCGCACGCAGCGGCAGCCGGAAGTATGTATGTATTCTATGGGCCGCGCAAGGCCGTGCTGATTCACGTGCCGCGCGAGGAAGAACTATATGAGTTGGGGGTTTATCACGATGCCTGAAATCTGCACACGCTGTGTGATGGATACCAGCGATCCCGCGATTATCTTTGATGAAGAAGGCGTTTGCAGCTGCTGCCGGCGCTATGATGAACAAAAAGCGCTGCGCGGTTACCGTGCGGGTGAAAGCGAAAAAGAGCTGGAACCGCTGGTAGCACAAATCAAAGCCGACGGCAAGGGAAAAGAGTTTGATTGCATCATTGGCATCTCCGGCGGGGTGGACAGCGCGTACCTTGCGTATACCGCCCATAAACTGGGGCTTAGAATGCTCGCTGTGCATGTGGATACGGGTTGGAACAGCGAAATTGCCGTACGCAACATAGAGCGCCTGTGCGATAAGCTTTCCTTGCAATTGCACACAATTGTGGTCGATTGGCCGACCATGAAGGAACTGCAGCGCGCCTATCTGCTGTCCGGGCTTGCGAATTTGGATGTTCCGCAGGATCATCTGCTAGTGGCGGCTGTGTACCGCTTTGCGCGTCAGTACGGGGTACGGTATGTGCTCAACGGTACTAATATCGCAACCGAAGGTGCGTCCTCGCCTTTTTCCCGGCAGATCAGCTGTATGGATTTCTGGCATATCCGCAGTGTGTACCGCAAGTGGGGGCGCGGCAAAAGCCTGCGCAAGTATGATCATCTTTCGCTGGTGCAGGCTCGCTGGAAGTTTACAGCGATCCAGCAGGTGAATTTGCTGAATTATGTACCCTATGCCAAGAAGGATGCGATTGAGACACTCTCGCGTGAATTCGGCTGGGAGTATTACGGCGGCAAGCACTTTGAAAGCCGCTTCACCAAATGGTTCCAGTCGGTCTACTTGCCGCGTAAGTTTGGGTATGACAAGCGCCGCTATCACCTGTCCTGCCTTGTGAACAACGGGGAGATGACGCGGGAGGAAGCCTTGGCGGAACTGGCGCAGCCACCTTACCCGGAAGAGCAAATGCGCGAGGATGAGGAATACATCCTAAAAAAGCTGGATATTCCATCCGATCAATGGGCAAAGGTGATGAGCGAACCTCCCGTGCCCAATGAAGCGTATTTTTCACAGGAAAAGATAATTAAGTTGGCAGAAAAGCTGCTGGGAGATAAACTGACAGCAGCGGTAAAAAACCAGAAAAGCAAATAAGTAAGCCCAACAGTATCCTTGGCTGATCAATTATAAACTATGGGCCGCTTCCATTGGAAGCGGCCTTTGGTGTTTCATGCAGTTGGAATACCGACTCAATAATTCTCTAGAAAAAATGATTGTAAGAAAAATTTAATATTTCTGTGGCGTGCCTATAAAACCGGTCTGCCGTGCATCAAATAGAAAAGGGCTTTTCTGATGGGCGGAAAAAATGCAACACAATAATGGGAGAATTGCAAATAACGAAAAATATCGCGTCATATAGACCGAATAATGAATAAACAAGCATGGAGAAATTCATAATACGCAAGGATGAAAATGAAAGAGACAGGTAAAGGAGTACAACTCCATTTACTTTAGTGGGACGATAAATGCCCGGTGGGACAAAAATGCTCTTGCAATTCGAATCGTCTTGCGTTATGATAGGCACATGCGGTACGGGAAATGCCCATAGGGCGAAAAACGTCCCAGCAAAATAGGGTTCCCTTTCCGTTTCATTTGCAATAATGACGAATGCTTGTAACCAATGTGAAGGAGGTCCAATTCATGGAAAGAGTATTTAATTTTTCTGCAGGCCCCGCGGTGATAGACGAAAGCGTGCTGGCAAAAGCGGCTGCCGAACTGGCAGGCTATCCCGGTAAAGGGATGAGCGTGCTGGAAATGAGCCACCGCAGCGCAATGTTTATGGATATTTATAACGAGGCAATGGCCTTATTCCGTGAGGTTATGGGCGTACCGGAAGGGTATGAGGTACTGTTTTTACAGGGCGGCGCGACGCTGGAGTTCAGTGCGGTGCCGCTGAACCTGATGGTCGGCAGCCATGTGGCGGATTACATCGACACTGGTAACTTTGCCCATTTGGCGGCGGAAGAAGCGAAAAAATACGGTACGGTAAACATCGTTGCCTCTACCCGTGATGAGAATTATATTCGCATTCCGGATTTGGACAGTATCGCGTTTTCGCCCGATGCCGACTACGTTTACATTACAACGAACAACACTATTTACGGCACGCGCTACATTCAGCTGCCGAACACCGGCAACGTGCCGTTAGTCGCGGATATGAGCAGCAACATCCTGTCCGAGCCGATGGATGTGAACAAATTTGGCGTTATTTTCGCGGGAACGCAAAAGAACATGGGCCCTGCCGGTATGGGTATTGTGATTGTGAAAAACGATCTGCTGGGGAAAGCCAGCCCGCTTTGCCCCAAAGTGGTCGATTGGACAGTACAAGCCAAGAACGGCAGCATGGTTAATACCCCTAATACCTTTGCTATTTATATGATCAAACTTGTTTGCGAATGGATGAAGAACCGCGGCGGTGTGCCTGCTTTCTACGAATATAACCAGAAGAAAGCGAAAATCCTGTACGATTATCTGGACGAAAGCAAACTGTTCGTGAATCCGGTGCAGCGCGAATACCGCTCGTTAATGAACGTGACCTTCAAAACGGACGATGCGGATAAAGATGCTGCTTTCATTAAGCTGTGCACACAGAACGGTTTGGTCAACATTAAGGGCCACCGTAACGTGGGCGGCATGCGCGCCAGCATTTACAACGCTATGCCGATTGAAGGCGTGCAGAAGCTGGTTAGCCTGATGGCTCAGTTTGAAAAAGAAAACAGTTGACACATTTACGGCTATACTCAATCGCAATAAGGGAAAGGAAAAGGACTTGTGACGCAAAACGATTTATACACCTTGCAGCCGACGTTTGAAAATGAGCTTGTCCTGCTCCGCCCGATTGCCGATGAGGATATTCCCTCGCTGCTCCGCTGTTATAGTGATGTGCACGCCGTGCCGCTGTTTAACAGCGACAACTGCAATGGGGACGATTTTCATTATACTACGCCGGAGCGAATGAAAAAGGCGGTAGCCTTTTGGCGGCAAAGCTATATAGACCGCGCATTTATCCGGTGGGCGGTGGTAGATCAATCGCTGACCGAGGTTGTAGGTACGGTGGAAATGTTCCACCGAATAGCGGATGATGCGGATAACCACGTTGGGTTACTGCGAGTGGATCTGCAAAGCCGGTTTGAAACGCGCGCATTTATCCATGCGCTGCTTAGCTTGTGCCTGCGGCACTTTTATGAGGGATTTGAAGTGGAGCGCATCCTCACCAAGGCTCCGCCGCAGGCTCGAGAACGCATAACAGCGATGGAGGCCGCCGGGTTTATCCCGATGCCCCGTATGCTGGGTTCGCACCCCTTTTACTACGAAAGAAAACGCTGAATAACATAGCAAGGAGAGAAAAACATGTTTAAAATCCGTACGCTGAACCAGATTTCCGATATTATTCACCAACACCTGAGCGCTGAAAAATATCTGGTTGCCAAGGAAGAACCCGTGCCGGACGGTATCCTTGTACGCTCCGCAGATATGCACAACATGGAACTGCCCCAGAGCCTTTTGGCTATTGCCCGTGCCGGGGCGGGAACCAACAACATTCCGGTAGAAGAGTGCAACAAGCGCGGCATCGTCGTGTTCAACACGCCGGGCGCTAATGCAAACGCCGTAGCTGAATTGGTTGCCTGTGGGTTGATGCTGGGCAGCCGCAACATCACCGGCGGCGTGGAGTGGGTGCAAACACTCAAGGGGAAAGGCGCCGAAGTGCCCAAACTGGTGGAAAAAGGCAAGTCTAACTTTGTGGGCCCGGAAGTGCGCGGGAAAACACTGGGCGTCGTTGGGTTGGGTGCGATCGGTGCGATTGTGGCCAACACTGCCGCACAAGGTCTGGGCATGGAAGTAATCGGCTACGATCCCTTTATCAGCGTTGACAGCGCATGGTCGCTCAGCCGTGCGGTAAAGCGCAGCAATAATCTGGACGAGATTTTTGCGCAGGCGGACTACATCACCGTACATGTGCCCCTGACCGATCAGACGAAGCACCTCATCGGTGACAATAGCTTTGCCAAGATGAAGGACGGCGTACACATTCTCAATTTCAGCCGTGGAGAACTGGTAGACAGCACAGCGATAAAGAAAGCGCTGGAAAGCGGCAAAGTCGGCAGCTATGTTACGGATTTTGCGGTGGACGAGTTGATCGGCGTAAAAAATGCGGTGCTCATTCCGCATCTGGGCGCCAGCACCCCGGAAAGCGAGCAGAACTGCGCCAGCATGGCAGCCAGTGAACTGCGCGATTATCTGGAGATCGGACAGATCAAGAACAGCGTCAACTTCCCGGATATTACGCTGGAGGGCAGCAGCAACAACCGCGTGCTGGTCATCCACGAAAATATTCCCA
The DNA here is from genome assembly GCA_963663285.2 of Candidatus Limiplasma sp. Classification (GTDB taxonomy): domain Bacteria; phylum Bacillota; class Clostridia; order Christensenellales; family Aristaeellaceae; genus CAXXOK01. The sequence continues at coordinate 121,128 of CAXXNI010000002.1, forward strand.
ACATGGTTAGCTCCATATCCTCTGCAATCAGCGGTAAGCAGATCAATATCGACCATATGCAAAATAAAAGCCGCAAGACCGTCGCCATTACGGTGCTCGGGTTGGACGACCATCCCGATGAGAGCCTGATTGCCGAAATCAGCGCACTGCCCGGCGTAATCCGCGTGCGTACGTTTGGTAACAACTAAACGGGCAAAGCAACTGTATATAAAAGCCGCTATGGTGATATCACCATAGCGGCTCCGCTTATTGCAAAAGAGAAGTAGGCCTTGCGGCTGTCTCCATCGCGGGTAATCGCGCATAGCGGGGTGAACGCTAGACCTATCGCTTTGCACACGAATTCACATTGTTCTATACCTGCTGTTTACTGGATTAGGCCATGTGTTACGGTTAAAATTGCTATGGCGCATACGTTGCTGCGGCTTCTGAAATGGATGTTGTAATAATGACATATTTTATCCGGTTATGATGTTGACGGGTCTTGACGGCAACGATATACTGAAAAGGAACAGGTTTGGGCAAAGCGGAAATGCTTATGCCCGGTGAAAGGAGAATAAGATGATTTATCGCAAAATGGAACGATTGGGCGTTACCCCGTCGCTGCTGGGTTTTGGTTGTATGCGTCTGCCGCTGACGCCGGAAAAAACCATAGACGAAGCGGAAACAATGCGCATGTTTGACTTGGCGTATAACGCCGGCGTTACATACTATGACACCGCATATCCCTACCATAATGGGGAGAGCGAGCTGGTCGTGGGAAAAATGCTGAAACGGTATCCGCGCGACAGCTATTATATCGCTACCAAGCTGCCGATGTATATGATTACATCGCTGGAGCAAGCCAAGGAGATTTTTGAAGAGCAGCGTAAGAAATTGCAAATGGAATGCATCGATTTCTATCTGCTGCATACGTTGAATAAGAATTCCTTTGATCTGGCGGTACGGGAAGGAATTATCGATTACTGTGAGCAGCTGAAAAAGGAGGGGAAAATCCGCTTTCTGGGTTTCTCCTTCCATGACGAGTACGAGCAGTTCGAGCGTATTTTGACTTATCGGGATTGGGATTTTTGCCAAATCCAATACAACTACCGTGATGAAGCCTTTCAAGCGGGAACCAAAGGGTATGAGCTGGCAAAATCACTGAACATACCGGTGATTGTAATGGAGCCGGTAAGAGGCGGGCAGCTGGCGAACCTTGCAGAGGATATAAGCGCACCTATGCGCGAGGCAACGCCGGGGGCTTCGGACGCATCTTTTGCTCTGCGCTGGGCGGCAGGCCACGACGGTGTGAATGTTATTCTCAGCGGTATGTCCACCTATGAGCAGATGGAAGATAACTTAAAGACCTTTGAGAACGAAAAACCGTTAAGCGAGAAGGAGCAGGAAGCGATTGCCGAGGTATCCCGCAGATTGGATAAGCTGGTGAGAATCGGCTGTACAGCCTGCCGCTACTGCATGCCTTGCCCGGCGGGCGTGGATATACCCGGTAACTTCTCTGTATGGAACAATCTGGGCATGTACGGTAAAAGCCACAGCGTGGAATTTGCCTGGAAAATGCAAATTAAGGATGAAAACCGCGCTGATCAATGTGTGCAGTGCCATCAGTGCGAGGAGAAGTGCCCGCAGAATCTGCCGATTGCAGATGCTTTGCAGCAGCTGCAACAGGAATTGGATGCCGCATACCCACGAACGTAAAAAGAGCTCGAGAGCCTGTGCGATACGCACAGGCTCTCGTTTGTTAAAAAGGCTTATTTGCTTTCTGCCATTTCCCAACGGATAAAGACTGCATCTGAATGCACTGTTCCTATTATGCAGCGCTGTCTGCGCCAGCATATTTTATGCAAACATGATAATTTTAAATCGTCCGCTAATGTACAAAGCGCCTGTGTACATTACACAGGCGCTTTCATATGCTTGGACCGATGAATTACAGCTTTGCCAAATAGCGCTTGAAGTTTGCGCCTGCAAAGTCCTTAATGGCAGTCTCGGTATAGCCGCGCTCCTTCATACGGGCAAACAGGGCGTAAACGCAACCGGCATGTTCCAGCCCTGTGGGATGGGTTTCAATTCCGTCAAAATCGGACCCCATACCAATGTGTTTGGCGCCGCCCAGCTCCGTCAAATGATCGATATGATCGATCACCGTATCCAAATCTGCTTCCTGTTTGGGGCTGAGAAAAGCGGGATAGAAGTTGATGCCAAAATACCCACCCATGTCAAAAAGCGCTTTTAGCTGCTCATCCGTCAAGTTACGGGGATGGTCGCATAGCGCCCGGCAGCAGGAATGCGAAGCGATGATGGGCTTTTTGCTGTATTTCAGCACGTCCTGCACACCGGCTTCATTCAGATGGCTGATGTCTACCGCCATATGCTGCTTGTTCATCTGCTGAATCAGCTTTTGCCCAAGAGATGTGAGCCCGTGGTCACTGCCGCTGATGGCGGGAAAGGCAAAGCAGTTTTCATTATTCCATACAATCGCGGCAATTCGTACGCCCATCGCGGCAAAACCATCTACCGCCTGCGGACCGCACGCAAAAGCCTCGCCGCCTTCGATGGTCAGCATTACATTGGGTTTGCCGGGTTGTGCTTCTTCCACTTTACGTACCTGTACAAACCCCTGATTTTTCAGTAAATCGTCAAACGCCAGCATTTCGCGGTCGATCAAGCCGACGTCCTTGCCTTGCAAACCTTCCGGACCGGTCCAAAGCGCAAGGGCTTGTATGCGGGTATCATTTTCACCGCCGGCGGTCAATCGTTCTGCCGTAATATCCGGCAGTTTGGACGGATCGCGGTCTGGCAATTGCAGGGTATAGAGGGTATCGGCGTGAGCATCGCAAATGAGCATGGTGTTGCCTCCTGTTTACAGTTTTCGGTTCATAATGGAGATGATCAGGTTCCCGTTTTGGAAAATGTTTGCCAGCGCGCTTTCATCCACAAGCGTCTGGAACTGCTCCAGCGGGATCACGCTTTGCATAAGAGGCATTGAGGTAAAGAAAATGAAGCATAAGATGCAACCTATAACAAAACCAAAAACGCCTCCGGCCAGCCAATCCAGCTGTTTGAGCACCGGAAAACGGAAAACGCTGCGCAGCATGTTGATGAGGATGGTCAGTACTATGTAGCAGACCAGAAAACAAATGATAAAGCAGATCACGTTGATGCTGACCGAAAGAATGGTTTGGTTTACATAGTCGCCAACGGTGGTCGCCAGCGTCCCCATGGGGCTGAATACTTTCTCAGTCAGGTTCGCCTGCAAAAGACGACCGATAGGGTCCGGTAGATTGGCCTTATCGACAATCGCCGTAATATTGCTGGCGCTGAGGGTATCCACTGCGCGGCTGCTGAGATCCAAATCACCCAGCAGACTGCCTGAATCGGTATAGCTGCTGATGAGACGGACAATTTCGGTATTGGAGCTAAGCGCGTCCGCCAGTTTGGGGAAAAGCCAGAAGGAACCCGCAAAGGAAAGCAGGCTGCCGCCCAGATTCAGCAATGTTTGAATGAACCCCCGGTAGCATCCAAACAATATACATAACGCGATGAGAATGATAATGCCGTAATCGACCACATTCACGCGGAATCGCTCCTTTCAGACAAAAGAACCTAAGTAAGCACCCGGGCTTTCTAAATACAAACGGGTTTACCGGGCGGTAGCTTCCGGTAGGGTACATACGTATACTTCATCCCCGCAGGCGACCAGCATATGGCCGTCGTTTAGAACGCCGATGAAACGGTCGGCAGAAGCGTCCAGCGGTAAATCGTACGCAGAGAAACGGTTATCGTTCATGGAAGCGCGGTATAGCCGGTCGGCTCCCACGGCGTAGATATTCTTATCCCACACAGCGGCGCCAATGCAGGTATCCGGCAGGCTATACCGTTTATCTGTATCGCCGGAGATAAGGCGCAGCTCTCGAATGTCGTAATCGCTGTCGGTTTGCGCGGTGGGGGCGAACAGCATCAGCGCATTGCCCCTGTCCGGTATCTCTTTGCTGATGAGCCGCCACCCGTATACCAGTATGCTGGATGCGGTATCCTCGGTGCCCCGGTAGTTGAAGCTAAGCATCTTGCGGGTGTTGATGACCCGCAGGACGCTGCTTTCATACAACACCGCGTAGGTGATGGAATCTCCCAGTGATACCTCGCCGGTATTCATTTTACCGACTTCAAAGGTGTTTAAGATGGTGTTGGCGGCTGTGCCGAAAACATCCAACGCCAGCGTCCACATATATTCGCCGTTTTTACCGTAAAATCCCACATCCAGCAGAATCAGGTGCTCGTAAGCGTCGGCTTCTTCATCCATATGGGAACCCTGATGATCCTTTACCACCAGACGCGGAGTAGTACTGTCGCCAATGACGGCGGCTATATATTGTTTCCCGGCGCGGGCAAACTGGATGGGTTCGCCAAGATTATCGTTATAACTGGAACGTCCGTTTTGATCAATAATGTAGATGGTGTTTCCGGCCCATGCGACAACAACATCGTCGGTGCAATCAAAACCGGCGCTTTCGCCCAGCTGGAACGACCAACGCACAGCGCCCGTATTGCTCATGCAGTGGATGCTTTCTCCGTCATAATACAATACGTTGGAACCAAATGGTTTGATGCTGTCGTTATACTCACAGGGAAGGCGATACGCCGTGACATTGGTGACCGGGCGGGATTGAACCAACGATATAATCAGGATAATCACCGCGGCTATGGCGGCGAGAATCCCAAGAAGAATCAATATCGATTGCCAGCGCTTTCGTCTGGGTTGTACCCTCTGCATAGGCTCTCCTTTAAAAAAGCTTCCCTTGGTGAAGGGATGGCTCTGCGGCGGTACGGTTGGGAAGTACGCGCACTAATGTTTATTATAGCGAAAACAGGAGTGGCTGACAAGCGTCCGGTGGGATTGATGCGCCCATATGCGGTAATAAGTCATCTTTTGCGGCCAAACGGGTACGCCATAACAGATTATATAAATGGATCAATGAATTAACCCTAAAAGCTCCCGCCAACAAACAGCAGGAGATAAACGGCTGTTTGGCGGGAGCTATGCGTGTGCATGGATGGGTTTTTGTAATTATGTAAATCGCCTTTGGAATGCGATGATCTGTAGTATGCTCCATTCAGAAAAGTTATTCGTTTATCAACCTGTTAATTGATTATTTCCGTCGAAGGAAGCGATTGTTGCAAAGCGGCAAGCTGCGAAGCGTCAATGGGGTTGTCGGTTAACCATAGCTTTTTAAGACTGGTCAGATTTTTTAACGGTGTGATATCGGCGATCTGATTATCGCTTAGATTCAGATAAACCAAACCGGTCAGCGTTTGCAGGGGTGTAACATCGCTGATTTGGTTACGGTCCAAATCCAGCTGCTTCAGATTGATCAGGCTTTGAATGGGGGTCACATCGGTAATCTGGTTATCATAGAGAGAAAGGTACTTCAGGCTTGTTAATTGTTGTACGGGGCTGATATTGGTAATCAGGCAACTGCCGAGGCACAGTACTTCTAATGTGGTCAATTCCTGTACAGGTGTTATATCGGCAATTTGGTTACCGGTAAGTGTTAATTCGGTCAACTGCGGTAAACCCTTGACTGCATCAATATCGGTGATTTGGTTATTGTTGAGATAGAGTTTTAATAAGCTGCTGAAATTACTTACGACAGAGATGTCTGTTACCTGATTGTTCAGCAAATCCAGCTGCTGCAGATTTGCCAGATTTTGCAGCGGAGCAATATCCGCGATTTGGTTTTGCCTGAGTAGCAAGTGCGTTAGCGCAGTCAGGTTTTGCAATGGGGTGACGTCGGTAATCTGGTTTTTACTGAGACTGAGCATTTGCAGATTGGTCAAGTTTTGTAATGGCATGATATCAGAAATTTGATTGCCGGCTAGTTCCAGCAGCGCTAAGCCGGACAGGTCTTGCAGCGGGCTCAGATCGCTGATAGTATTGGTTTTCATATTGAGCCGCTGCAATCCTGTGAAGTGTTTCAGGAAAGATAGATCCGTTACTTCCATTTCTGAAAAATCCAACAGCATCATTTGATCTACGTCAGAAGGATAAATTGGTTCCGAGTCCTTTCCAAGTGCGTTTCGCAATGCAAATTCAACATTTTCATCTATAAAGAGTATTGGTTCTTCTCCTGCAACGGCGGTTGGTACGGCTAGAATAGAAAACAGCAAACATAAAACCAAAGCCATCGCGATGTTGTGAAAGAATGTTTTTTTCAACATACTTACGCCTCCCATTAGCTTATGGAGTATTGGTGCTTGTTTACTTGTGTGAAATAGAAGCGGTACCGGAAAATAATGTTAGTCAAAAGACGTGCTTACAGTTATCGTATTACTGGAATGTCTTTTAGCCATTGTACAGTGGGAATTTCGGTGTTCATATTCCGGTTTTTGTAGGCAAACGGCATGCAAAGGATAGTATCGTCGCTGCTTATCTGTATCCTTAGTATAAAGAATATTTCCCAAAAACGCAAACATGGGAAGTGCAATTTAAATAGTATCAACCGTCATGAAGCAAACGGCGAATGGGCGGTGCTCATATACGTTGAGATTTCGTTTGCAACTGGAACACGGGAATAAACTACGTTGTAAAATGACACGCCTGTCTCCAGAACAGGCGTGTTTTCTCCGCAGGCTTCTGCGTGCCCCGCAGCATTGCTTCATTTTTCATTATTTTATGAACATGGACATGTGAAAGAATAAACAGAGCATGGCAGGCTTTTTCACATAGAACAGTTACCTATGCTGTTGTTTGTATAAAATGAGTAGTGCACATATGAGGCAACCAGACACTATAACAGCAGTTCACCCGGCCTGTACCCCTCGGGCAAATCCTCTTCTTCTACAAAAGGTAGAGTATCATCCTGCAGAACCGGCAAGAACGCGTAATACGGTATCCGGTCAAACTCGCAGGCATAACTGCTGGAACCAAACCATCCGCCCTCTTTGGCACGCAGGTTTAAATCCCGGGCAAACTTCGTATCATTGGAACAGTCATGTACCACCAGGGGCCAGCTTTCCTCATTGGCGATCTTCATCATCCGCAGAGTTAATTCCCGGCTCCAGATGGGTGAAATATAGCCGTGACGGGAAATGTACATGCTTTCGCCTTCGTAATTATCTATGTTGTTTACATTCAGGTGCAATTCCGCACAGTTGATAAAATCCAGACCCGTAGCCAGAATGACTTCCTTCTTTTGGAAGAAGGACTGATAGAATTCCGGGGTCATAGGTGTTTCTATGCCAACATAGGGGATGTATTGCTTTGCCAACCGAATATTTTCTATTACAGTATCCGCGCAATTGGTTGCCCCCAGGTTGAAACGCAGTTCATTCAGCCCGGCTTGTGCCAGCGCTTTCAGGTTTTCCGCTGTGGCCAGCGTGCCGTTGGTGTACATGTGTTGGTGGACTCCTGCCTTATGAAAGGTGCTGATGATGGGATAGTACTTCTCAATTTCCATAAAAGGCTCTAAATAAACATAGGAAATTCCTGTGGGTTTGCGGTGAATGGATAAAAGAAGATCGATGTCCTTTTCGTAAAATTTTGTACCGCCGATCTCCCACATCCCTTCGCCGATTGGCGGTTGGCAATGCAATTCGCCATAGTCGTAACAAAATTTACAGGCAAGATTGCAGCGGTTTGTTTTACGTATCGCGCTCAACCCCGTCCCAAGCAGGCAGGAGCGGCAGCCTGCGGGAAACCGGCTTTCCGGACCAACAAAATAAGTCCTGTTCTCCAGCGTATGTAAGCCGCTAATTTGCGCCATAAGCGCTGCGTTACGGTGGTTTACTGCCGTTTCGATTTGAGCAAAAACAGCATACACAATCTCCTGCTGATAGGTGAGCAGTTCCTCCTCTTCCGGCAATTCGGCAAAAAAGGTGAACCATTGCAGCGCGTTCTTTTTTGAAATCTTCATAAAATATCTAACTTATCCTTCCCGTTGCTTACGATATGCAATGCCGTAATGCTTTTCCACGGATGCCCTGAAAAGCATTCGCCGGAAAAACGAGATGGCGGCATCATGAATTGTTCTATTCTTCTTTCGATGCGCAGCAGGGGAATTCCCCCGTTATAGCAGATGTGGTTACCGGTAAGTTTAATTTGTTGATTTTATAGGAATATCCGAGAGAAACGCCTCCGGTTCCCTTGGGCAACCGAATAGAAGTTCAGGCTTGGAAGTGCCTCCATAAAGCCTTCTCTGTGCAAATTGTTGTGAATGTTATGATAAAATATTCATCAATATGAAGTATAATCATACAAACAATGGTACGTGTTTAATCGAGAAGTAACGGGAAAGCGTATACAAAGGACGATGGGAATTACCTTATATTTACATAATTTCTGAAAATATTATTTCGATTGAGCCTGTCTGTTGCGGAATAAACGAAGATAGCTGTATTTGACAAGTACGATTAACGTTTGGTATAATTATGCGGCAGAAACGCAATGGCGCGCGGGTGAAAATTTCATCTGTTTGCCATTGCGTTTTTCAGTAGGGATGCGTTATTTTGAAGGAGGGTTCACATCAATGAGGAAAATTGTAAGCCTGTTACTGACTTGCGTATTGGTCCTTTCACTGGTGGCTGTGCCTGCTGTGGCAGAAACAGCTTCGGGGCTTCCGGCTCTTACGGCGGATGAAATTCACATCGGCGCTGTGTTTAACACCGAACTTGGTACAGAGGGTTTCAGCTATGCGCTTGGCCAGGGCTTTGCGGCACTGGAAGCAGCAGGCTACCAAGTGGATTACGCGTTCAGCGTTCCTGAGTCTGCGGAGTGCGAGACGGCCATTGAGAACTTGATTGCTCAGGGCTGCAACGTAATCTACGCCACCAGCTATGGCTACGGCGAATTTACCGCCAACGTCGCGGCGCGTCACCCCGATATTTACTTTAACCACTATTCCGGCAGCATCAACGCCGAAAACCTCGCTACGTTCTTCCCGAAAAACTTCCAAAGCGAGTACCTTTGCGGAATTATCGCAGGTCTGCGTACCGAAACCAACCAAATCGGTTACCTGTGCTCCTATGCGATTCCCGAATGCGTCCGCATGGTGGATGCTTTCACGCTGGGTGCAAAATCCGTCAATCCCGATGCAATCGTGAATGTGAAGTGGACGGGCTCCTGGTTTGATCCCGCCATCGAAACTGCGACGGCGACCGAACTGGTCAACAGCGGCAGTGATATCATCATTGCCTATCTGGACAGCCTTAACGCGGCGATCGCGGCAGCCGGACTGGGCGCGTACTCGTTCGGTTATGCTACTTCCGGCTACGAGACGATTCCGGAATCCTTCCTGGCCAGCCCCGCTTGCGACTGGGAATCCTTCTTCGTAAACGATGTACAGCGCGTGATTGACGGCACTTGGACCGGTACCAGCCAGTGGCTTGGTATTCAGGATGGCTTGGTAAGCCTGACTGAAATGTACAATGTTGCCGAAGGCACGCAAGAAGCTGTAGATGCGGCGATCGCCGGTTTCATGGATGGCACGCTGGATATTTGGGCGGGCGAAATCCTTGACAACGAAGGCAATGTAGCCGTTCCTGCTGGCGAAACGCTGGACGATGCTTCGCTGCTGTCCCTGTACTGGTTTGTGGATGGCGTAAACGGCAGCATTCAGTAAGTTTTAATTTCTTTCATACAAGTAAAAATTGCTTTTCGCACCTGCAACGATGTGAAAAGCGATTTTTACTTGTGTGACTTTTCACAGGATGGGAGAATGGCATGGCAAAAGCGACTGTGGTTGAACTGCGACAGATTAAAAAGCATTTTGGCACGGTAAAAGCGAACGACGGAGTAGATTTGTTGATCCGCACCGGAGAAATTCACGCGATCCTCGGCGAAAACGGTTCCGGAAAGAGCACGCTGATGAATATACTGTCGGGGTTATATCTTCCCGACGATGGAGAAATTCTGGTGGACGGCCAGCCGGTGACCATCCGTTCGCCCAAGGATGCGATGGAGCGTGGCATCGGGATGATTCACCAGCATTTTAAGCTGGTCGAAGAGCTTACTGCGTGGGAAAATATCGTCGGCGGGATGCGAAGCAGCTTGTTTCTGCCGAAAAAGAAGATCGTCGCCGAAGTTAATGCGCTTTGTAAAAAGTTCAAACTCCAACTTAACCCGGATAAAAGGGTTCACCGCATGACAATCGGCGAGAAACAGACGCTGGAAATTGTCAAGGCGTTGTATCGCGGCGCGGAGCTGATGATACTGGATGAGCCCACAGCTGTTTTGACGACACAGGAAGCTGAAAAGCTGTTTGAAATCCTTCGTGAAATGAAAGCCAACGGGTGCGCGGTGATCATTATTACCCACAAGCTGAACGAAGTGATGGACGTGAGCGACAGGGTAACGGTTCTGCGCAAAGGTGTAAGCGTTGCTGGCATAAAAACCGTAGATACATCGCCCAAACAGCTTGCGGAGCTGATGGTAGGCCGCGAGATCGACATTTCTGTACCGTATGTAAAAGTACCGCGGGAAGAAAAGGAAACAGTGCTTGCCATTCGCGACCTGTGTATGACCGAAAAGGGCGTTGGGGAGAAACTGAACATTAAAGCGCTGGACGCTTATGCATATGAAATTCTCGGTATCGCGGGTGTTGCTGACAGCGGCCAAAAGGAACTGTGCGAGGCGATTACGGGCATCCAAAAGGCGAGTGGAAGTATTCGCCTGAAAGAGCAGGAGCTAATCGGCATGACCCCGCGCATGATGCGTACGCATGGGGTGCAGATTGGTTTTGTGCCGGAGGACCGGCTGGGCATGGGGCTGGCGGAAGGTATGAGCATCAGTGACAATGTTTCGCTTCGGTCATACCACACGGACAAGGGATTGCTGCTGAATAAAAAATCCGAACTCCGCCGCGCGGAAACGTTGATACAGGAGTATCATGTCAGTACCGCAGGCGCTGCACAGGCGATTCAAAGCCTGTCGGGTGGCAATATACAAAAGGTGCTTCTCGGGCGCGAAATCGACCGGAACGTGGATTTTTTTATTGCGGCCTATCCTGTGCGCGGTTTGGATATTGGCGCATCCGACTTCATTTTTGAAAAATTAAATGAGGAAAAGCAAAAGGGTGTGGCGATCCTGTTTATTGGCGAAGACCTGGATGCGCTGCTGGGCATTTGCGACCGAATCGCGGTACTGCACAGCGGCGAGCTGATGGGCGTGGTGGATGCGAAAACAACTACAAAAAGTCAGCTGGGGCTGATGATGATGGGACGGAAGCAGGAGGATGTTGCCGATGCTGAGAATTGAAAGAAAAACAAACGGCAATTTCCGCAGGCAAAGAATCGTATCGGTACTGGCGGCGCTGGCTGTGGCGGGTATCGTCATCCTGATCAGCGGCTATAATCCGTTGGTTGTGTACCGCGAAATGCTGATCGGTTCTTTTGGGTCATCCTATTATATTCATCAAACCATTCAGAAAATCATACCGCTGCTCATTATGGGTTTGGGCGTTTCGGTGTGTTTTAAGATGAATTTCATCAATATCGGCTCGGAAGGCCAGTTTTATATGGGCGCAGTGGCGGCAACGTACATTGCGCTCAACGTAACAGGGCTGCCCGCATGGCTGACGATGCTGCTGATGTTTGCGGCGGCGTTTGCAGCGGGCGGATTGTGGTGTCTGGTTGCGGGTGTCATGAAATCCAAATGGGGTGTCAGCGAAACGCTGGTAACGCTGATGCTCAACTACGTTGCGATCAAGCTGGTATCCTACCTGCAATACATCCTCTGGAAAGACCCGAAATCGTTTGGGTTTCCGAAAATCGCCAACTACCCCAAGGAACTCCAGCTGCCAAATGTGTTTGGGGTTCACGCCGGGTGGATCATCGCGCTATTGCTAATCGCCTTTGTCTGGTTCTTCCTACACCGCATGAAGATGGGGTATGAAATCTCTGTTATGGGCGCAAACGAAAGAACGGCGCGCTACGCGGGGATGAATACTACAAAGATACTGCTAATCTCCAGCCTGATTGGCGGCGGTATTTGCGGTATCGCGGGGTTGATACAGGCTTCGGGCGTGGAACGCACCCTGAATGACCAAATGGCAAACGGAATGGGCTATACGGCGATTGCCATTGCGTATATGGCAAACATGGAGCCGATTGCGATTCTGGTCGTATCTTTCCTGTTCTCGATTTTATTGCAGGGCAGCGCATATATGCAAATTTCCATGCAAATTCCATCGGCGGCAGGCGATGTGATCCAAGGCATTATTTTACTGTTCATCTTGGGAAGCGAATTTTTCTCCCGGTATCAGGTCATTTGGAGCCGGACGCGAAAGGAGAAAGCGTAATGAACGATGTGGCTTTGTTTCTCCAATTGTCTGTGCAGCTGGGCACTCCGTTTCTGCTGGCTACGCTTGGCGGCATGATGTGCGAAAAGGTTGGGAACCTGAACCTCGGCATTGAGGGCATGATGATGATGGGCGCCTATTTCGGCTTCATGGCGGGAGCGCTCAGCCATAGCCCTGTACTGGCGGTGCTGCTGGGTGCGATGGGCGGCATGCTGGGCGCGCTGATTTACGCAGTGATCACCGTTACCCTGAAAGGCAACCAGATTGTTACGGGCTTTGCAATGAGTATTTTCGGCACGGGGCTTGCAAACTTTTTAGGTAAACGGTACAAGTTTTCCGGTACGATCATGAACGGCGATGTGACTGCTGCGCTGGGCACGCATACAATCCCCGGACTTTCCAAAATCCCCGTACTGGGACCTGCGTTATTTTCACAAAGCCTGTTTATGTACTTTTCCATTATCGCGGCGGTTCTGCTATGGTTTTATTATCAAAAGACACGGTTTGGCCTGGCGGCGAAGATGGTGGGCGAAAACCCTGCCACGGCAGATGCTTCGGGCATCAATGTGGATTTGTACAAGTATGTGCACATCCTGTTGGGCGGCGCATTGTGCGGGCTGGGCGGCGCGTACCTGTCGCTGGTGTATGTGCCGTATTGGCAGGATAACATCACAGCGGGCATGGGCTGGATTGCCGTTGCGTTGGTTGTGTTTTCGGGCTGGAATCCCATACGGGCGGTATTGGGATGTTATCTATTCGGTGTATTAAAAGGGCTGGCGTTGAAATTTCAGGGCATTGCCATTTCCATATTCGGGCTGAAGGTTACGTTCGCTTCGCAGGTGATGGATATGATGCCTTATGTGCTTACCATCGTGGTGTTGCTGATTACGGCGATTGCCTCCCAAAACAGGCGGGCGGGTCCGGCCGGGATAGGGAAATCTTATTTCCGTGAGGACCGGTAAGCAAGGGATTGCGCCGTACAACAAAGCATGGCAATATAAACAGGGTAACGGCGCTGCGGTTATGGGGGCTTTGGCAAACCGTATCAGCATCCATCAAGACGCTTGGCGCTTACATTAAGAAGGAAAACGCAAATCAATAGAGAAAATGGGTCATGGGCAGAGCCCTGCTCAGTCCGTGGCAGGCACAGCCTGCTGGGGAAGAAAGGGGAGAAAGACTGTGTTGGATAACGATTTGGTACAGGTAGCACTGGGAAAGAAGCCGGCGGATATTGTGATTCGCAACGGCAAGCTGGTCAACGTAATCACACACGAAATCTACGAAACTGAGGTCGCGGTTGCAAAAGGGAAAATCGCCTCCATTGGGCCTGTGCCGCAAGGCGCTATCGGGTCGGATACGCAGGTGATCGACGCTAAAGGCATGTATATGGCGCCGGGCTTTTTGGATGCGCATATCCATATTGAGAGCAGCATGCTTTCGTATACCGAATTTGCCAAGATGGTGGTGAAGCATGGCACGACTGCCGTCGCGACAGACTTGATGGAAGTGACCATCGTTTCGGGCATCGAGGGCATGAAGGAAGTACTGGCGGAGTCCAAACATACCCCGGTAAAACTGTACTACCCGATTCCAGCGTTTATGGAAGAAAACGGGCTGCAAACTACAGGCAGTACGCTGTATACCGGCATGATTGATGAGCTGATTCAGCTCCCCGAAGCGGTTGGTCTGGCGGAGGTGTTGGCACCCCCGATACTGGCGGGCAGCCCCGCTTCGGCGCATATGCTGGAGCTTGCGGAGAAGTACCATAAATCCGCCGAAGGGCATGCCCCCGCGCTGCTTGGAGAAAGTCTGAACGCGTATGTGGGCGCCGGGGTGACCAGCGACCACGAAAGCACCTACAAAGAAGAAGCGCTCGCCAAACTACGCATGGGCCTGCATGTGCTGATGCGCGAAGGTTCTGCATCTACCGATTTGCGCCCGTGCCTAAAGGCGATTACGGAAGAGCATGTGGATACCCGCTACTGCTCCATGGTCAGCGACGATATCGATGCGCTGCACATCAGCCGGAAAGGCCATATGGACAACAAGGTTCGTATCGCCGTGGAAGAAGGGGTTGACCCTGTTACCGCGATCCAGATGGTGACGATTAACCCTGCGGAAAACTTCCACATTCAAAACCAGGTAGGCAGCATTACGCCGGGGAAGATTGCGGATATTGTGCTGCTGTCTTCGTTGGAGGCATGTCAGGTGGAAGCGGTCATCGCAAACGGCGAGCTGGTCGTTGATGAGCGCAAACTGATTAAAAACATTCCGCCGCAGCAATACAGCAATCTGCTGCGGGACACCGTGAAGTTAAGCCATTCCATGACGGCTGAGGATATGGTACTGAAGGTGGACGCAGGAGCGAAGACGGCAAAGGTGCATGTAATCGGCGCGTCTCCCGTGTCGCTGCTGACCGAAGCGCTGGAGGCGGAATTACCGGTGGCGGGCGGAATCGTGCAGCCTGATGTGGAAAACGATATTTTGCGGATCGCCTGTGTGGAACGGTACGGTAAAAACGGCAGCATTGGCCGCTCGTTTATTAAAAACTTTGGCCTCAAATCCGGCGCGATTGCCATTAGCGTAGGGCACGATCATCATAATATCAGCGTCGTCGGCAGCGATGCGGATGATATGGCGTTTGCCGTCAACCGGATTGCCCAGTTGCAGGGCGGGCTGGTACTGGTGAAGCATGGCGAGGTACTTGCGGAAATTCCGCTGCCTATCTGCGGTTTACTCTCCGATCTGGATGGTGAGACGGTAGCTGGCAAGCTGGCGGATATGATTGAAATTTTACAAACACTTGGCTGCGATGTACCTTCGCCCAACATCACACTTTCGTTTATTACGTTGATTTTCATTCCGTTCCTTGCCATTACTGATCAGGGTTTGTTTGACGTATTGCAGTTCAAGCTGATCGACCCGGTCATTTCATTAGGCTAAACAAAGGAGACGCGGAAAATGAAACAGATACTTTTAAAAAATGGATATATCGTCACCATGTCGGAAGGCAGCGAAACCGTGTATGATGGTGGTTCTGTGCTCATTGAGGACGACAAGATCAAGGCAGTCGGCGATATTGCGCCGGAGATGGTTGCGCCCGATGCGGAAATTATGGATTTACAGGGCAAGTATGTGCTGCCGGGTTTTGTGAACACGCATGTGCATACCTCTCAGCAGATCAGCCGCGGCGTTGGCGACGATGTGGACTTTGTAACATGGCTGCACAAGCGGATGTGGCCGTTTGAAAGCAACATGACCGAGGAAGACAGCTACGTTTCGACCTTGGCAACCTGCCTCGAAATGATCAAGAGCGGCGTCACCTCCTTTGCGGAGCCGGGCGGGCAGTTCGTATCCGGCATGTGCCGTGCGACCGCCAAAGCGGGCTTGCGTGGGAAACTGGCTAAATCCGTGATGGACTGCGGCGAAGGCTTGCCGCCCATCTGGCAGCGCACCATGGAGCAGGAGTTGGAGCAGCAGGTAACCGACCTTGAAAAGTACCATAACACCGCCGACGGCCGGGTGCAGGTATGGTTCGGGCTGCGTACCATCTTCAACAATACGGACGAACTGTGTGTGAAAACCAAGGAGCTGGCCGACCACTATGGCGTGGGAATCCATATGCATGTGGCCGAGGCGAAGGAAGAAAAAGAGTACACTTATGCCCGTTTTGGCGAAGGCACGGTTGCGCATTTGGAAAAACTCGGTGTGCTTGGCCCTAACCTGCTGGCGGTACATACCGTATGGCTGACGGATGAGGAGATAGCGCTGTTTAAAAAGCGGGATGTGAAGGTATCACATAACCCCGCATCCGCCATGCGTGTATTGGGTTTTGCACGGGTTCCGAAAATGCTGCGGGAAGGCATTTGCCTTTCTATCGGCACGGACGGCGCATCCTCTTCCAACCATATGGATATGGTGGACGAAATGTGGCTGACCTCGCTCATTCATAAAGGCTGGCGCTTGGACCCGACCGTCGTGCCCAGTCAGGATATTCTGCGCATGGCGACCCGCTGGGGCGCGCGTGCATTATTGGATGATCACCTGTACGGCTCGCTGGAGGCAGGGAAAAAAGCGGACCTGATTGTGATCGACCCGCATGGCCCGTCCATGATGCCTGTGAATGATAAAATTGCGGCGTTGGTAACGGCTATGCACTCCTCCAACATTACCTGCACGATGTGCGACGGTAAATGGCTGATGAAGGACCGCGTCATCCTTACGTTGGATGAAGACGCGATTCTGGAGGAAGGCGCACGCCGCGCCGCTGCGATTTATAAGCGTGCGGGCATTGAACTGCCTGACCGCTTCCCTGTGGTGAAAATTGCAAAGGAAACCAAATTGTTCTAGAAAGGCGGAAAACAAGAAATGAATCAAAAACTCATGGCTGTTGCAGGCGGTAAAGAGCCTGCCGATCTGGTTGTAAAAAACGGAAAAATTGTTAATGTATTTTCAGGCGAAATTTATGATGGCGGCGTTGCTGTTTGCGGCGATACCATTGCGGCTGTCGGCGATGTGGAATACACCATCGGCGAGAAAACAAAAGTGATTGATGCAAAAGGGATGTATATCACCCCCGGCTTCATTGATGGGCATATTCACCCGGAAAGCTCCAACCTCTCGATCCGCTCGTTTGCGGAAGCAGTGCTGAAGCACGGCACAACGGTGATTATGACCGATCTGCACGAAATCGGCGTGGTTGGCGGGCTGGAAGCCATTGAAGCGGTGCTGAAAGAAGCGGAAACAACCGATTTGAAGCTATATTTCGTCGTGCCTTCGCATATCCCGTTCTCGCCCAACCTGGAAACCTCGGGTGGACGTTTTGATACCGAGATTATCAAGAAAGCGCTGGAGCGTCCGGATGCAGTCGGCCTTTCCGAGTGTGTGGGCATGTATTTGGCGTTTGGTTTCCCGGAGCTGCTGGCTTCCTGCGATGCGGCGCTGGCAAAAGGCAAGTCCTTACAGGGTCATTTGCCGGAAGCGGACAGCGCGATGCTGAACACGTGCATTGCTGCAGGCGTATCCACGGATCACGAATCTCTCTCCGGCAAAGATGTAGTGGAACGTTTGCGCGCGGGCTGCTCCGTAATGATGCGCGAAGGTTCGTCCGCACGTAGCTTGACCGAGTTGCTCAAACCTGTATTGGAAAACAAGCTTGATACCGCCAATGTGTCTATCGTAACAGACGACTTACATACCATCGACCTTGCGACGACCGGGCATCTGGATGAGTCGGTGCGCACGGCGCTCAAGGCGGGTGTGGACTTTATGACCGCGATTCAGTTGGTGACCATCAATGCTGCGCGCGCGTTCCAGCTCGATCGTTTCGTGGGCTGCCTTGCGCCGGGCCGCCGCGCGGATATTAACCTGACGACCGGCGCGGAGGATTTCCGCGTGGATACGGTTGTTGCCGGCGGCAAACTGGTTGCCAAAGACGGCGAAACGGTTGTGCATTACCCCGTAGCGGAACACGATCCGATTTTGCTGAACACCGTCCATCTGGCAAAGACGATAGTGGCGGAGGATTTCCAGATTCGTGTCAGCGAAAGTGCGAAAGCCGTTAAGGTGAAGGTGATGGATACCCTGCCGTGGATCCCGATCACCCAGCCGCGCGATGTGGAGCTGAAGGTAAAGGATGGCGTTATCCAGTGCGATTTGGAGCAGGATGTGCTTTACATTGCGCAAGTGGAGCGTCATGGAAAAACGGGCGGCATCGGCAAAGCGTTTATGGGTGGTTTCAAGCTGAAAAAAGGTGCGATTGCTTCCTCGATGGGGCATGATAACCATAACATTATCGTGATGGGCACAAACCACGAGGATATGGCCGCCGCGGTCAACGAGGTTGCGCGTTTGCAGGGCGGTCAGGTGTTTGTTGTGGACGGTCAGGTCGTAAGCGAAATTCCTTTCCCAGTCTGTGGTTTACTGACCGACTTGTCGGCAGCGGAGCTGGCTGCGGAGAAGCAGAGCTTTAACGCTAAGCTGCATGAGAACGGCTGCGAGATCAACTATACCTGTATGTTCCTGTCCTTCATCTGCTTGGCGGCGATTCCGCTGTACGCGATCACCGATAAAGGTTTTATTGATGTGCTGCAGCAAAAGATTATTGATCCGGTGCTGGAAGTAATTGAGTAACACGGCGGATAACGCTGCACAAACCACATCAGGATCATACTGATTGTATAATAAAACAACGCCGGTCGAATGATATATCGGCAGGCGCTAAAAGACTGCCGAAGGGCGGTCTTTTAGCTGTTTTAAGCACGTGAAAAGTCAGATGGCAAAGAAAAAAAGGTAGATGATTATTAGTATGGAAGGAAGCTGGAATGAACAGGATTCTTGCCGCTACACAAAAAAATAGTGTCAACAAATCATGTTGACACTATTTTTCTGTACTTGATGTGTTAAACAAGCGTGTTTGCAGTAATGGTGCTGATTACATTAGTACTTCAGTTTCCACATGTATCTTCTCATTGTGAGGGGATGGCTGCGGACAATCGAAAGCTGCTCCGCATATACTCTCATAACGGCGGTAATTACCATGGGGTTGAAGTATTCGGCAACCGCAGGAGGCAGCGTGCCAACGCCATAATCCTTGCCATCGACGATCGTCGCCTTGGCCTGGAAGCGCAGCAGGAAATCCATGGCGCGTGCATCCAGCGGGCGGGTACGGCCTTCGTTCATGAGCAGAATAAAAGGAACATCCTTCTCGATGATTTCAAAAGGTCCATGGAAGAACTCTCCGTCGTGGAAGTTGGCAGAGTTAATCCATTGCATTTCCAGCAGCAGGCACATAGAGAACGTATAGGCCACACATTGTGTTGCCCCGGAGCTCATTACATAGATAACGGGAGCATCCTTATAGTCCTGGGCAAATTGTTTTGCGGCAGGAACAACAAACGAAACGGCTTTCTCGATCATATCATAGATTTTCCCGAACGCCGTTTGCATGTCGTCGTAATGCTCGTAGCCTTCATACTGGTTTAAAATTTCTACGGAAAGCGAGAGTACGTTCGTCATTTTTTCAAGCTTGGCAGCGTAGCTTTTCTCAAAACCATGGACGATCACATAATCGGCATTCTGCGCGAGCGGAGAATTCTCCTTGTGCGTGATGGCGATTACTTTTGCGCCTTTTTCCATTGCCAGTTTGGCAGCGGCAACAGTTTCCGGGGTATTGCCGCCAAGAGAACACGTGATAACGATAGCGGTTTGATCCACCGCAACAGGGGTGGCATGTACAAACTCATTTGCCGTATGATGTCCAATACGAAGTTCCTTCGCATTTTCCTCTAAAAAATATTTACCGGGATATAGTTCGGCAAATGAGGCGCCGCAACCAACGTAGTACACCGATTTAATTTTCGGTAATTCCTTTTTAATCTCCTCGATTACCTTTTTGGGATCCATATTAGCCCTCCTCGTGTTTTTCTGTCGGATAGGATAGTAGGCAACATACTAAAGGTAATATGATGTCACGCCATTATATAATACAAATTACATAATAGTCAATACAAATGTATATAACATTAGGTACTTTTATAACATTCGTATGATCTCTGCTATGGATTCTATTTCCAGATCAGCATGGCTTCGGTCAAACGGGAAACGAAGATCTACCAAGGCTGCAACGGTAGCCCCAGCTTGATGCGCCGCTTCAATACCCACGGTAGAATCCTCTATAACAAGGCATTCCTGCGGTGATACGCCTAATCTTTGTGCGACCTCAAGATAAATATCAGGGCTGGGCTTTGGCCTTTGGCAGCTTTCGCCGCTCATGACAACATCCATATCGGTGAAAATACCTACCGCTTCCAAAGTGTTTTTCACTTTCGCATAGGCAGTTGAAGAAGCGACGGCAGTTTTGATATTGTTTTCATGCGCATACGCAAGCACATCCCTCATATCTGTACGGAAAAGTGTTTGATAGTCGATTTTCTCACTGTATGCAGGCACCCAGCATTGATGAAAATGATCTTTCAAAGCATCGGCATGATAACCGTTACCAGCCAATTTGGAGGCGATTTCCCAACATTCCTTCGAGCCTCTGCCGACAAGTACGTTTAGCTCTTCTTCCCGTATGGATGGATTGAACTGTTTCAGGAACCGGTACATACGCATCTGGTGAGCCGGCTCGGTATCAACAATCACGCCGTCCATATCAAAAATAATCGCTTTAATCAAATTGTTACCCCTTTACAGCGCCGGCGGTAAGGCCTCGTACAAACTGCTTGGACATGAAAATAAACAGCAGTATCAACGGGAGAGAAGCAATAATTAACCCGGCCAGCGTTGTGGTGTAATCGATCTTCAAATCCCCTTTAAAAGTCATCAGGCCAATCGGAATCGTTTGAATTTTTTTGTTGTTTAAGAATACATTGGCAAACAGAAATTCATTCCAAACGAAGTTCAGGTTTACAATCGCACAGGATGCCAGAATCGGTTTACTGATGGGGACGATAATTCTCAGGAAAATCTGAAAGCTGTTATAACCATCTACAATCGCCGCTTCTTCCAGTTCTCTGGGGATCGATAGGAAATAGGCCCGCATTAGAAATACGGTGAAGGGGATACGAAATGCGATGTACGGTAAAATTACGGCGAAATAGGTATCAAAGATATGAAATACTTTCAGTATTTTATACAGTGGCACCAGAGCAATCTGTTCGGAAAGTGCCATGCCGCCCAAAACAATAATAAATATAACCCCTGCATACTTGGCTCTGAACCGGGTGATGCCATACGCCAGCAGCGAAGACAGGGCAATAATCATGCTCAACGAGGCAGTGCTCACCAAAAGTGAATTACCAAAATACCGGTACAAGCCCAAATTCCACGCCTTAGCATAATTGGAGAATTTCCACACTTTGGGAAGTGCAAGAGAATTCATAAACAGTTCCTGATTGGTTTTCAAAGAGTTTAATATAATCCAGACCAGCGGTGCAAAGATGACCAGACATAAAAAGATGCAAAGCAGGTTTAACAGAATTTTCGATGTTGTATGGTGCTTCCTCGTTTTCACGCTACTTCGCCTCCTTTATTGTTTTCCCGAGCGGGTCACTTTGATTTGGATGATGGAAAGGCCAACGGTGATTGCAAAGATAAAGACACCTGTTACGGCAGCCATGCCGAGATCGTCATGTAAAAATGCCTGCTGATATAAGAATAAGCCGAGAACCTGCGTACTGCTTCCAGGTCCGCCGCTTGTGGTGGTGTATACTTCCGTATATAGTTTAAAGGCGCCAATAACCGTGATGATCGAACACACCAACAATTGTTCTTTCGCATAGGGAAGCATAATTTTCAGTGCTCTTTTTATGGGACCGGCTCCATCAATGGCGGCCGCTTCGATGAATTCTTCCGGAACATTTTGAAAGGCTACGCACATCAACAGGGCGATATAGCCGGTAAACTGCCATTGGCTCATTGCGATAATGCCGTAAATGGCAATTCGGGAATCGCCCAGCCATGCCTTGCCGGGGACATGGAAAATTTTCAGCAGCGAGTTTAACATACCGACATTCGGTTCATAAACGTAGGTAAACATTAAACCAACTGCGACCAGCGAGATCAGCGCAGGCATGAAGTACACATTTCGATAGAAGCTTTTCATGTGGTTGCTGATGGCGTCGCCTTCGATGATTAAGGCTAAAAGCGTACCAAAGCCCACTTGTACAATGAGGGAAATGATACAGTACAGCCCATTATTTTTAATCATGATAAGGAAGGTATCGTCGGTGAAAAATCTCCGATAATTATCCAATCCAACAAAAATGGAGTTTTGAGAATAGGAAGATAAACGGAAAAAACTGTAGCCAATGTTCATGAAAACAGGGATATAGACAAAGCATAATACCAAGATTAGCCCGGGAAACATATACGTATAGGGTACATATCTTTTCGCTTTCATATAACTCCCCTTCTTTTGGTTAAGTACGGGCAGGCACGAAAACCTGCCCGTACTATGTTGTTTTTTCCCCGGGAGTCTATAACAGTTCAAAGTTACCTGACACCTGACGAATGCTTACCGGGTAAGCCTTCCGTTGTGCCAACTCTCCGGTTTGGGGGTTTATTCGCCTGCGGATACCAGCGTCTGCGCTTCCAGCGCTTTCTCCTGAATCTTAGCCATTGCTTCTTCCGGCGTTACCGTGCCTTCCGTAAGGCTGGATACCTGCTGCAGGTATTCTTCCGATACGGTGGAGTACAGCGCGTTATCAAGCCACTCGCTCATTTCCGTAGCCTGGCTGACAACAGCATAGCCATCGATCAAGGACTGATCCGTTACACCGCTGGCGGTGTCTTTCGCTGCGTTGAACCAGCCGATAGCCTGGCACTGCTCGGTGCCGACTTCTTTGCCGAGGAACCATTTGAGGAACTCAACGCATTCATCCGGGTAGTCCGTCAGAGAGGAAATAACGAAGCCTTCGGGAGCACCGGTCAGAATATCCTGGTTTCCGGCCGCACCGACGATTTCGGGGAAGTTGAACATACCGAAGTTCAAGTCGGGTCCGTCGGTTTTGATGTACGGGATCTCGATCAACTCGGCATAATAGATAGCAGCCTGTCCCATTGCAAACATAGCTCTTGCCATGCCCGGCTCAACACCGGCAGCATTGGGCGTCATGTAAGGCAGCAACTGCTGATAGTATTTCAGCGCTTCCAAGTAACCGGGGTCTGTAAAGGTGCCGGTCGTAGGCTCGTAATCGACAGCACGAACATCGTCCGGTACGCAAATCTGGTTCAGCGTGCCGATGTAGTGCGAGCCGGCCCAAGGCTGGCTGTTGCCATAGGAGATAGGAACAACACCCGCGTCACTCAGCGTCTGGCAGCAAGCCAGCAGTTCGTCAAACGTTGCAGGGGCTTCCAACCCATACTGTGCAAAAATGTCGGTATTGTAGAAGAAGAGTTTGCAGTCCAGACGGAAAGGAACACCGTAGATCATACCGTCATTGTTCGTATAAATGCTCATCTGGTTAGCCAGCAGAGAATCCATCCATTCCGGGTCCGCCTCGAAATACGGGGCCAGATCCAAAATCAAATTCTCACGGATAAAGCGTTCCGTAAAGTCGCCTGCCCAACTGAAGAAGATATCGGGCGTGTCTTCGCCGCCGACAACAACCTTGATCTTCTCTTTGTATTCCTGGTTTTGAGCGCTAGAGATTTCAAACTTAATTTCGGGATGGGATGCTTCGTATTCGTGCAGTTTGCTCTCAATAAAGCTGTTGTACGGTTCGTCCGGGAAGCGATGGAAGAATTTGATCACCTTGACTTCTCCCGTTGATTCGGCTGTGGCACCGCTGCTGAATGCAATAAAAGTCAGCGCCACGATACAAGCTGTTACCAATACAAATAGTTTCTTTAGCATACCTTTTTTCATGCTTATGCCTCCATTCCGAGATGTTATTTCTCTAAAACGCTCTCTCTCACCATTACTTCTTTGTCTTCTTCTGTTAAGTCTACGTATTTGCCGTATCCAAAAGAACCCTCCCTCTTGCATTGTGCAGAAGAAAACAAAGCCGCCTTGTAAAGACTCAAGCGTATCAGACAATCCTTATAGGCTGCGGCGGTCGTGAGTCCTTTGCCTGCACTATCGCAACCAAAGTCCACGGCATCCGGAAGCCCGTCGATATAATTGGTCAGGAAGCATGCGATAAACGCATCTCCTGCTCCCATCGTATCCTTAGCCTTGACCAGATAGGGGGATTGTTCATAGAATTGACCGTCGACCTGCACGAACGCTCCTTTTGAGCCACGTGTGGCAATAACGGTATGTTTGCATCCAAATGCCATGATCTTTGCCATGATGCTTCGGATTTCGGTTTCGTCCATATCGCCGCAGGATATTTCTGCGCAGTCGATATGAGGGCAGCATTCCTGAAAATAATCGTCATCCATTCGATTGGAAAAGTCCATGGAAACGAACTTGGCTGCTCTGCGGATGATGGGTAATTGAGGTTCCAGATAGCTGTAAACGCTCGTATGAACCAGATCGAACTGATGGATGTATTCTTCGTCAACCGCCGTTAAAACAGGTGGTTTCTCTCGGGATACGCCGCCCTTATTGCCTGTAAGGAACACCCGGTCCCCGTCGACCAGCTGTACCCTGGCACAGCCGTTTGCCCCTTTTTCGTACCGGCAATGGGATAGATCGAGACCGATTTCCGTTGCTACCTGATAAACGTGTTTACCCACCACATCGTCTCCAAATGTACCCAGATAGGAGGCTTTTACGCCGAACAGGCTGCTGAATACGGCGATGTTCAGCGCATTTCCCCCCGGATAAATCGTCGCAATATGAAGGTATTTATCGCAAACATTATCACCAAGTCCCAGTACTTTTATCATAAGCTGCATCATCCTTATGTTATAATATAATGTAATGTATAATGATTATATAATGTCATATCTGTGGGCAAAAAAATATGTTGATTTCAAGCCTGGGGCCTTTGGCAGTTATGCAGTTTCGCCGTCGTGCAGCGATGCAAAAAGTTGCTGCGCGCTTTGCTCCAAAGCTTTCCACGGCTCCATAAAATACCGCCCGTCGGTAATTTCCAAGGAAAGAGAACCGCTATAACCGCCTTCTTCCAGCTCCTTCAAGTATTGCTTCATATTTAATACCCCGTCTCCCCAAGCCAAGTGTCCTCTGGGTGCGCCGTCTATAAAATGGACATGGCGCAGCTTTTTCCCGAACTCTTTCAGGTACATCGCGGGGGTCTCGTTTGCAAGTGCCATTGGTATTGTATCTACCATGGCACATACACTGTTCAGGTTGATTGCCTGCAGCATTTTCGCAAGAGATTCCAGATCATATACCAAATTACTTTCGTCGCGCCGCAAGACCTCTAGAACCAGCTTAACGCCATGTTCCTCTGCCATTTCACCAAGCATGGAAAGGTGTTTGATTGCATGCTGCCATGCGTCCTCTTGATTGCTGTTATCGAAATACCCTGTTCCGGAGGTGACGAGCACCTTGTCGGTGCCCAAATCGGAGGCAATCCGTATGGCATCCTCAAAATATTTTTGGCTTCTCCGGCGTGTTTCCGGATTTTCGGCCGCCAGATTAATAGGATATACGCACTGCTCCGGTGTATAACAAACCAGCTTTAATCCACGGCCTTCTATTTCTTTGCGGGTCTTTTTGATGCCGTGATAATCCATATCCTCCGGGTAGAAGTGGGGAGCCGCTCCCCATAGCTCAACACATGACAGGTGAGAACGAACTGTATCATCCAGAAAGCGAGTCAGCGGATAGTACTTATAGTGAATGTTCATCGCTGCGATTTGGCCGCAGTTGATCTTATGCATGCTCATATACCCTCGTCCATGTTTAGCTGCAGCATATAGGTGTAACGGTCTGCATTGATGATGTTTTTACCATAGAACACGGGGTTGCCATCCACATCCAGCGTAATATCCCGCATAAACAGAAGGGCTTCATTTTCCTTTACATCCAGCAGTTCTGCCTCCGCTTGCGTCGCATAGCAAATGCCGATTTTCTTTGTGCCGGATTTTAAA
The DNA here is from genome assembly GCA_963663285.2 of Candidatus Limiplasma sp. Classification (GTDB taxonomy): domain Bacteria; phylum Bacillota; class Clostridia; order Christensenellales; family Aristaeellaceae; genus CAXXOK01. The sequence continues at coordinate 146,927 of CAXXNI010000002.1, forward strand.
ATGATATTATGGTCTGCAAGGGTACTAAACAAGGGCTGGTTCAAATCCCCCGAGAGAAGAAATGCGAATTCTCTGGAAAAATGATTCTCTTCCAGCATTACGGGCACGCTGTCACAGTAACGCAGACGATAAATCCGGATAACCTTATCGCCTTCCTGAAGGTTAAGGTATTTAATATCATTCGGCATTGCGTCGATGATATCGGCGGATATGAATTTTGCTTCCGGTTTCTGGCCGTTCTGTAGGCAGTTCTGGGAAAAGCTCATTAAAGTATTCAGGCTTCGCACCAATCGCTTACTTGTCACAAACGTACCCATCCCTTGTTTTCGTGTCAGCAAATCCTCATCGGAAAGAATCTCAATTGCCTTTCGTACGGTAATTCTGCTGACGTTGTATTTGGCGCTTAGCTCTTTCTCGGTAAGGATACACTCATTTTCTTTCAATTCGCCATCTTCGATTTGCTTGCGTAGTTGATTGGCTAGTTGTAAATAGAGAGGTGTCCCGTTTTCTCTGATCAGTTCGCTCATGAATCATCCAACCTTGTCATCAATAATCTAGTCGTCGGTAATATCTTCTAATTTCAAGTGGATGTTTCCTGCAATTTTGCAGATGTGCGCTCACCCGCTGGAAGGCGGCACGCATGACCATCGGAGATAAAATCCAACGATAGGAATCACTGATTCCAGCAAGCTTGAAGTTTTTCGTATCAAACACGGTAACTTTTGCGCTGATCCTGTTTACAAAATTCTCCACACGATCCATCTCCGGACGGGTTTTATCTTCCCCTTTTATCAGAATGAGGGGAATATCCCGTTCGATTACCTCCAATGTTCCGTGGAAGAAGTTTGCAGCGGATATCGGCCTTGTGCGCATCCATTGCATTTCTTCCATGATGCACATTCCATAGCAGGTCGCCCAGTCCTCCAAATTACCGGAACCAACCAGATAGGTGATGGGCTCGTCACAATACTTTTCGGCGTATGCCTTTGCATCCGCGTCCGCATCTTTAAAAATTTGTACGATGTTATCCGGCATATTTACCATTTCTGCAAATAATTGATCATATGCGTCAAATTGCCCGGCATTTTTCAAAAAACGCAGTGTGACGGTATACCAGAAATAATACGCGCCGCCGATGGTGTTGATAACATCATCACACATTTTGGATAAAATAGAATCAGGTTTCTCCACATATCCGATAATCGTTGCGCCGATTTCGTGCGCTTTTTCCAATGCCGAAACGATTTCTTTCGTATCTCCGGATATGGATTCGATTACTACGACCGAATCCTTATCCATGAACGGATTTCCTTCCAGGCAGAAATCCGCAGCGTTTTCCAAAAAAAAGGGAACCGTGCCGCCCAATTGCTTTACAATGTGCATCATCTGCCCAGCGTAAAGAACTGTGCCGCCGATTCCGATATAGAAAATATTAGAATACCCCTTTTCACAAATACGATCAACGATTGCTTCCGTTTTTGGAATCAGGGCAACACCGTTTTCATTATCTTGCCGAACCTTCTTCTCGTTAAAATCTAACATAATCTATCTCCTTACTTGATTCACAGATTCATTTCATGGATACAGGAAAACAATTCTATACAACAGGCTACACACATGCAGACTTGGCTACATCATTGTAGACTTGCTATCATAGAAACTGGTATACAGTATCAACAGCTATACTAACGTAGTACATTGTAGCATAACAAGTTATGACTTTCAAGATATATTTAAAAAATTTGTCATATAAATATATCGCTACAAATTTAAATGATAACATCAACGAACCTCAAAAGTGTCCGAGCTTGAACCAAAGCCAGCAAGCACACGTCACGGTAGCACAGATGGAAAGCCACATTTCCGTTGCCGCCTTGTGGCTGTAAGGATTCAGTAACTTGAGCTTCTACCTATGAAAACAGGATAATGAGCATTTGAACCCACGAATATCTACACTGCCATAAAAGATTATATTGATACACAGCAAGTGCAATGCGACAATCGCTTTATTGCTGCCAAAGCGTCCTTTGAGCAATCTGCCGGAGCCTTTGCCGCGCGGGCTTCGGCCTTGAATATTTCGTGGGATTCAAATCGAGCAATGCAATGGATTGCGTGTGTTGCGAAAACACGTATGCGATATGAAATAAGGCAGGGAAATGAAAAGTACGCAGGCGTCTAGTTGATGAATATCGACGAAGTTGCGCATCCGTTTTGAGCTGTGGTTGCATTGTCAAGATTTTACTGTTTGCTGTAGAAAAACGGAAATTATGATATAATGAAAAGAGACAAAGCTTAATGCCGTGCTGATCTGAAAAGAGGGATTTACAATGAAGATTCCCCAATTAAATATCAACGGATTAATTGCCGCAATTCCAATTGTACAAGGGGGTATGGGGATCGGAGTTTCTGGCGCTAGGCTGGCGGCGGCTGTAGCGAACGAAGGCGGAGTTGGCGTCATATCCGGTGTTAACATAGGATACCAAGAGCCTGATTTTTCCAGCAACCCATTGGAAGCGAACTTACGCGCGTTAAGGAGTCAAATAGAAAAAGCAAGGCAGCTGGCACCCAAAGGGATAATCGGGGTCAATTTGATGGTTGCGATGAATCATTATGGAGAAATGGTTCGTGTAGCCGTTGATAGCGGTATCGATTTAATCATTTCGGGGGCTGGATTGCCGCTCAAACTCCCTGGATTTGTGAAAGATATGCATACTCGTATCGCGCCTATTGTATCCTCCGGGAAAGCCGCTAAAGTGATTTTACAGTATTGGGACACGCATTTTGGAACAACAGCGGACATGGTGATTGTTGAAGGCCCGGAGGCGGGCGGCCATCTTGGCTTTTCAAAAGAGCTGCTCGACGTTGAAAACAAGCCTTCTGTTATGGATATTGTGAAAGAAGTCATGATAGCCATCAAACCGTTTCAGGATAAATTCAAGAAAAAGATACCCGTTATCGCTGCCGGCGGTATATATACCGGTACGGATATTGCGAACTGCCTGAAAGCAGGGGCAGATGGGGTGCAAATGGCAACCCGTTTTGTTGCGACAGATGAATGCGATGCGGATATAAAATTCAAAGAGGCATATGTAGCCGCTAAGAAGGAGGATATTGTCATTATTCAAAGCCCGGTTGGTATGCCGGGAAGAGCGCTGAATAACAAGTTTATTCAGAAATTACAGGAGCATGGCAGCGAGATCAAGAACTGCTTTCGGTGCTTGAAAGGCTGTAACCCCAAGATTGCACCTTATTGTATTTCAACAGCGCTGATCAATGCGGTTACCGGTAACATAGATGAGGGATTGGTCTTTGTTGGAAGCAACGTATACAGGATTGATAAAATCATACCTGTTAAGAAACTAATGCAGGAGTTGCTTGCTGAATTGAGCTTGGCCTGAACGAATCATGAAAGTATCATGAAAGCGATTCTTTACTTTCTGAATACGCCCAAGCCGCTGACGTGATACACGTTCATTTTAATCTGTGGAAAGTGGGGGATGGTTATAATTTAATAGGATGGTCATCAACGCCATGCGGGGGGGGCAACTGCGCCGGATGGACTCGAACGTTTTGCTGTCACGAAATCTCAAGATAGCGCATTATGTGTTATAGAGTATGGCAGCAACGATAACAATACGGATTGAGCACAAGCCACCCATCATCCGGAAGACTGCGCGCGCCACTGTGGAGCCTTCTGTGTTTTCTAAGAAGCTGGTGGAGCTCAACATGCGTATTGAATGAAAAACATGAATCTCGTGCTCGTGACGCCATTGCCTTTACATACGGGAAATTCTTCAAATGGGTATTGCAAGTCCTGAATAGCGAAGCCATTGAAAAGCAAATGGCGTAGTGGAGAGCATTTATCATTGGCAAGAGCGCTGTGCAATTGTCATGCGCAATATAGCATATAAAATAAATCCCCTTGCTTGACGTGCGCGAAACAATGCTTGCAAATAGGGAATTTGCCCCCATGAACTGAATCGATGGCATAGATTTAGCGGATGAAGAATACCGATTCGTCCGAATTCCCTTTGCATTACAATAGGCGGATGCCATACTGTAATGAAATAAACCTAGTCTTTAATAATAATTTTATTTTAATGATTGCCTCAACAAGTATAGAACCTGAATAGTGATAGGTTACAGCATGCGGACAGTGCAACAGAATCAGGCTTATTTTGGTTTTCCAAGCATTGATATCCCGTAGATTAGCATAATCGAGATAGCTGTTGCAAATTTCCGCGAGGGACTGGTACGAGCTGTGAAACAAGCGCATTCAACATGTAACATATCAGTTATGTTAATTACGCTTTTTGATACAAGTCTGGTATTTGGACCATATACTACAATCAGAGAATAAGTTTGATATGGGTAGCGAATGGTAAAATAAGAAGGTTCAATAAATGAAAAAAATAATTGGTTCCTGTCTTGTGATTATAATCTTTCTTTTCATCGGCAGTTCCTGTGCAGATGAGCTAAGTATTACATTCCAAATCAAAGGAAAATCAGGCACGAATATTAACATTGTTGATGTTAATGGCTTAAAATATCTTTTTCTTCCATCCTGTGCACGAACTGAGCAATTGATTATTAATGATGATAAGTCAAGTAAGCTTTGTATCTACAACACCTCCGGAGATTGTATATGTATTGAGTCTGGCAAAGCCTTTTGTTTTTCTGCATTGTTTAACTCGACATCGGTTGAAAATAAGTATTCTCTCGTCGTCCAAAATGAAAATGGTAAAGATGAGAATATTGCGATAATGATTTCAGCAAATATTCGTACTATGTTTCTGCATAGTGATAATCCCACAAAAGAAGGACGCGCGTGGATTGAAGATTGTGATAATCACGAGCGAAGCGCAACCGGGCATGTTGTTTTGTTACGCGCTGATGGAAGCGTAGTTTTCGACGGTAATTTGTCGGCAATAAGGGGCCGAGGTAATTCTACGTGGTTAGGCGAGCCTCCCGGCGGATCAGCAAGGGAAGATGATTATAAAAGACCCTATCAGATCAAGTTGGAAACCAAAGTAGATTTACTAGATACTGGTGACGAAAACGAAGCTAACAAACGCTGGCTTCTTTTAGCTGACTATTATGATTCAACACTCCTTCGGAATCGAATTGCATTGGATCTGGCTTTAGAACTGGGATTGTATGAGACATCACATTGCCAACCGGTTGATTTGTACTATGATGGAGAATATCGCGGTATGTACCTTCTAACCGAAAAGGTGGAGATTGGGACCGGCAGAATAGAAGTGATCGATTACGAAAAGATACTAGAGGAATGGAATGTTTTTGATGGAGTAAATTCACAAAAATATCAACAGATAAAAAATAACAATAAGTACGATGATACGATATATGCGGTAGAGGGAGTGGAAGATTTAAATGCAACGAATCTTGGCGGATATTTAATCGAATTGGACAATGGCTATGCTTCACAAGAAAAAGCGTATTTTACATTGCAAAGTGGTATGTTATTTGCTGTTAAAAGTCCGGAAAACGCTTCTGTGGCTATGGTTAAGTATATCAGTGAATTGTTTGAGGATTTCTATACAACCATCACAAACGGAGGTGTAAACCCAGATAACGGTGTGTACTGGTTTTGCTATATTGATTCCGAAAGCCTTCTTCCGTATTATTGGATAAACGAATGGGCTAAAAATTCAGATATCTGGAGGTACTCCTCAACCTACTTTGTGCTACCCGAAAACTGCAGTACACTTAGAATGGGACCAGTATGGGATTTCGACTTCGCTTTTTATCCTATGACACTCTACGATGGGAGCATCTCCGATGCAACTGGACTCATAAAAACAGAAGGAAGTATTGATGCTGCGCTACTACAGATTCCATCGTTTCAAACGCTCGCCAAGCGTTATTATAATGACGTTTTTGAGCCCGTCATTACCCAAATATTATTAGGGGATGTGAATACACAAGGCACTTATCTGCACTCGCTCGCTTGGTATTGGCAAGAAGAAGCTGCTTCTCGCGATATGAATGATGTGCTTTGGAACCCGTTTTCTGTTTTCGGGCGTATTGCGGCTCCGACGTATGAAGAGAATTATTGTAACCTTCGATCCTATATAACCGATCGTACTGCGTGGCTTAAGCAAGAAACAGATTGTTGGATCAATGAAACGACAATTGATGCGATAAAAATAACGCTTACAGCAAATTACGGAAATGCCGCGGAATCGCTCGATGCTATGGCGGATGGTATAAATGACGCTCTATTTGATGTATCTCTAAATAGTGTTCTTATAAAAGCAGCTACAAAATCTGACTATGCCTTATGGTGTTCTGATGTCAATGTTAAGATAAATGGCGGTTATCATTTGGCTGATAATGCATCTCTGTTTATTAACAGCACACAAATTCCCTATCGAAAGAATCTTGATGATTCTATTACGGCGTGCGTTAAATTTGAAGACCCCTCCTATCGAAGAGCAGAGTATAATAACGTGGATTATGGTCTTACTTTTAACGCAGATTACTATATTACCCATTATCCGGAAATCGTTGCGGATGTAGGTAATGATCCTGATAGATTATTGTCTTATTACGTAGAAAATGGCATCGCCGAAGGGCAGGCTGCCAATGCTTTTTTCAACCCTAAAGAAATTTTCGATTGTTTGCCCGATGTTGCTGAGATGCTTGGCGAGGATTATGAAATGATCACTTTTTTCTATCTTGAAGCCGGTTATCAGGACTGGATGAATCGGATGGGAAAAATTTTCAAACCAGTGGTAACTGCTTATAAGTAGTATCGGCCAATCTCAAAAAATTTTCGTAACAATAGAGCCAGAAAGTAAGCATGATCAAACAACCCGTGGAGCAGGCGGGTGGGAACCAGCGTATTGTGAGGAAGTACCGTGTTATAGGCATGTTTGAACAATTGAGGTTGGGAATAGCGGGCGACGTTTACTGGTTCAATTGTATACGGTTGCATAGTATTCTCTGTTATTGCTCTCCGGTTGCGTTCAGGGATACATATACCTTAATAATTCTACATGACGAGCTATTGACAATCCGATCTCAAATACAATTGATAAGATCATAAGAATTTCTAAATCTTTACCTAAGCCATTAGGATTCCGATTATGGAATAATATTGTCTAAACCCCTTCAATTATTGGTTTGGCGGGTTCTTTTCATCTTCCCACAGACCAAACATATTACCTTCTGTATCAACACAAACAGCCAAATATCCCCATCCGGGAACGTTCATTTTGGGTTGTACGATTTTACCGCCTAATTCTTCAACACGAACGCTGTAACTGTCAATATCCTCAACACCGATGTATACAGAGATTCTTTGAGATGAATCTCTGCGCATTCCCAAACCCCCGCCAACGCTCTTTTTTCCATTTAAATTTTCTGTTTCAATGAGGAAATAATCTGACATTCCCGGCGGTGCTTCGATCTTCCAATGGAACAATGATTCATAGAACTCCTTTGCTCTTTGGGGATTTTCTGTTGCAATATCAAAATGAACAATAGTTGGCATAAGGATACCTCCTTTTTCAGTCAGCAATGGGTTATCATATTAATAACAATTAGATTATTCCCACTAACATATTAGAATAGGCGCATCTTTATCATTTTTGGTATTCTCATCCGACGGGCTAAATCTTTAGATCATTATTACGAAAGGAATGGTCTGTCGCAAATTGCTTCTGTAGAATACATGGATTAAGAAGAACAAGACGTATATTAACTTTTTTCCGGCATGTCCCTTTTCGGTTTTGACTCGTTCTCTAATGGGATATCCAAACAATAAATGTCTGTACTGCTTGTTTCTTTTGCTGCTAATACTATACTCTTTTCCTAGTAAATTTTCAATCAGAGGACGCCAGAAACAAGATTGAACCTAGGGAATCATCAGCTTGAGCAATCCGCCGAAGCCTATGTGGGGGCGGGCTTCGACCTTATATATTTTATTGGATTCAAATTGAGCAAAATCAATGGATTGCGTGTATTATGAAAGCACGTTTGTGATATGAAATACGGCGGGAAAATGGAAGGTACGCAAGCGTCCATTTAACGAATACCAATGAAGCGGCGCAGCCGTTTTGTCCCGTGATTGCATTGTCAAGAGATTACTGCCTACTGTAGAAAAATGGAAATCATGCTATAACCAAAAGAGATAAAACTTTATGTTGTGCTGATTTGAAATGAAGGATTGGTCCTTGCTGGAAGCAACGTATATAGGATTGATAAAGTCATACCTGTTAAGAAACGAATGCAGGCGTTGCTTGCTGAGTTGAGCTTGCCCTGATGAATCAAGAGAGCATCATGAAAGCGATTCTTTACTTTCTGAATACGTGCAAGCCAGTGACGTGATACACGTTCATTTTAATCTGTGGCAAGTGGAGGAAAGCGGTTATTCAAGGAGATAAAGAAGTAAGTGTCATTTATACCGGTTTCTATTCATTTCATTTTTGTGTTCCTTTTGGAAGCCGGATTGGTATTTTCAACACGCGCTTTTGCATCCCAAGATTGACGATTTCCGAGCTGATATGGGCGATATGAAGAGCGGATGGAAACACTAGAACAGGAAAAACCCGAACGAACGGCAAAGCTGAAAATTATGAGTCGTTTTGTCGTGAGTATTCGTGGCAAGGCGGCTTTATTGACAAAGTTAGATGTGGTACTTTGGTCTGCGATTGTTGATAGCGTTATTGTATCCGAAGCGAGCGGAGTGGTTTTTACTTCAAGAATGAGATAGAGATAACAATATAAAGACAGCAATATTACGTCGAGGATACGCAATTTCTATTTTTGATAGCATTTCTTATAACATTTAATCTGAAATTACTCTTTAAATTGACGGTTTCCCATTTTAGGTGGTATTATATTTATATAAAAAGCGATTATACAAATGACATAAGTGGGATTGGACATATTTCTACATAATTTTCTGCCTGTTCAGAGAAGACCAGCGTATGCACGCCCTGAAGATTGCGGGTTTTGATGAGGTCATGCTCAAGGGAGACGATGAATGCAGTATGACTTATGTCGGCTTCGGCATCAATGGTAGACAGCGCTGCGTCAGGATTTGAAGGTGCGTACTGACTATTACCTATTCGCCCTCACCGATGCCCTGTGGCTGGAGCGCATCTACAGTCCTGTAAACACCTTTGGCGGAACCGGGAGAGAAGGAATATCCGGATGCATCATATGCTGGCATTGTGCAGCATGTGAATTGATACAAACCTGACAAAAAAGTGGATTAAAAGGAGGCTACCATGAAAAAACTGTTATCCCTGGTATTGAGTATGCTTCTCATCCTCTGCACACTCCCGGCGTTGGCTACTCAGGAAGCAGTTGAGGAAGCGATTGGGGAGGCTCAAAGCCTGACCAATGAGCAGTTGGTAGAAAAGGCCCTGGCCGAGAAAGGTACGTTCATTGTCTATGGCAACACGAGCCGCATCATCACTGCACTGGAACAGTTCTCAGCCTTGTACGACATCCCGGGGGAAGGCAACAACCTCAAGGATGCCGAAATCTACACCAAACTGGAAATCGAGATCGATGGAAAAACCAAGGGAGCAGACATGGTACTGATTCAGGACGGCGCTTCTCTGGACTACATGCTTAACAGCGGCTATTTGGTCAACTACGCACCCCCGGATATTGCGGAGAACCTGCCTGAGGAAGACCGCTACCCGCTGGTTCACCAGTACATCAATAAGCTCTTCATCTACAACAACTTGGGAGAAAACGTGCCCGCAATCCACAACGTTTGGCAGTTGACTGAAGCAAACATGAAGGGGCGCGTGCTCTTTAAGAATCCTGAGAGCGAGCAGGTTAACATGAACTTCCTGGTCATGCTCACCAATGAATATTGGTCTGGCATGCTGGCACAGGCCTATGAGACGTACTTCGGAAAGCCCATTGAGCTGGGCGAGTATGAGAACGCAGGCTACATGTGGGTTGCCCAGTTCCTGGATAACTGCGTGTTTGGTTCCTCTGATACCACCCTTGCTGAGGAAATTAGTCAAACAACCGCGGCTGGTAAGATCGGCCTGTTTGTACTAAGCAAACTTCGCTCCTCCTCGGTGCTGACGGAGAACCTCACCGTGGGACAGTACGATGCCCAGGAAAAGGGTTACACGATTGAGCCTTTCGCAGGCTTTATGTACCCCATGTACGCACTGGTATCCTCTGGTGCCACCCGACCCTACACCGCTATGTTGTTCATCAACTACCTTATGAGTTCGGAAGGATTTGAGCCCTGGGGCAAGAGCATCGGCGCCTATTCTACCAACCCCGCCTTGCCGCCGTTGGAAGGCGATCTGGGGATCGGTGTTTGGAAAAACTGTCTGGTGTCTGAGGACCCGGCTTGGATATTGGAAAACTATGAGGATGTTTCCACCTTTGTCACCAAGTACGTGAAATAAACCTGATAGGGGGCGGGGCGGCATACTGCCGTTCCGCCTTTTTTCGAAAAAGGGGTATTATGCATACGATACAGAAACGGCAAATCAGGCGAATGGGCCGTGAAACGCAGACATTTCTGTCTAAACCAGCCAATGTCATCCTAGTCATCTTTTTCCTTTTGTTATGCTTTTTAACCCTTTACCCCCTGCTTGTGCTGCTGCTGGAAACGATCACCGTCCACTCTGGGCGCGAAGCACGTGCTGTGGGCTTGCCCAAAGGCGCATATACGCTCTATAATTTCAACCGTCTGCTGATGACGCTGGACGATGGCGGTGCCAAGGGCATCTTCTTTTCCAACAGTTGGATTCAGTTTTATGAGCCCTTGCTCAACACCCTGGCAGTGGCTTTTACATCCTCTGCGGTCGCCATCCTCTTTGGCGGTGTGGTCGCCTGGTTTATCGCCCGCAGCAACTTGAAGTATAAGAAATTCATCTCTGGGGTCTTCGTCTTCCCCTATATCATGCCTTCCTGGACACTGGCGTTGTTTTGGCAATCCTTCTTTAAAAACGAATACATCGGCACAGGCACATCCAACGGCATTCTGGCATCGGTGTTTGGTGTCTTTATGCCCGAATGGTTTGTTTACGGCTACTTCCCAATCAGTATTGTGCTTGGGCTGCATTACGCGCCCTTTGCCTACATCCTCATCGGTGGTATCCTTCGTAATATGGACGCAAACCTTGAGGAAGCCGCAACGGTGCTTAAAACCACTCGCTGGCGTCTGCTGCGACGGATTACCTTTCCCATTATCAAGCCGGCGGCGCTATCCACCTTCCTGCTGGTCTTTGCTTCCAGCATCAGCGCTTATGCAGTGCCCGTCTTTCTGGGCTCGCCAGTGCGTTACTACTTGTTATCCACTAAAATGAAATCACTCATGGATACTTATAGTGGACAGGCTTACATCATCGCTGCCGTGATGGTTCTCTTTGGTGTGGTTATCATGGGCATTAACCAGAAGATGACTGGTACGCGCAAGTCCTACATCACCGTTACCGGCAAATCCTCCCAGGTATCTATGGTCAACCTCAAGAAATGGAACCGCCCGGTTGCCGTGCTTCTGGTCATTATTATGCTACTTGTCGCCGTGCTGCCGTTGCTTACCTTTGCGATGGAATCGGTTATCATCAAGGCCGGCAATTACTCGCTGGGAAATATGACACTGGATTTCTGGATAGGACGAAACCTTGATTATCTGGATCAGGGAGATTCCAGCGGCATTCTGTTATCCGCCAAAGTGTGGAAGGCACTGGGCTATTCTCTGGCTTTGGCAGCTACCTGCGCCGTTGTAGCCGGTACCAGCGGTATGCTGCTGGGCTATGCTGTGGCTAAAAAGCGCGGCACCCGTCTGGCCAACACTGTCAACAGCCTGGCATTTTTCCCCTATTTGATGCCCGCACTTGCCTTTGGAGCCATCTACCTGGCCATGAGCGTACGAATTTCCTGGCTCAACGGTTTTGTACTGCTGGCGTTGATCGGTTCTGTCAAATATCTGCCCTTCGCTTCACGCTCGGGACTTAACGCCATGTTGCAATTGTCAGGGGAGATTGAGGAAGCAGGGCAGATTTTGGGTATACACTGGTGGAAACGCATGACACGCATCATTTTTCCTATCCAAAAAAGTAGTTTGCTGTCGGGATACTTGCTGCCGCTGGTGTCGTGTATGCGCGAATTAAGCCTTTTTGTACTGTTGGTACCAACTAGCAATACCCTGCTGACCACCATGCTCATGCAGTACTCCGAAAAAGGCTGGGCGCAGTTTGGCAGCGCTATTAACTTGCTGATTATCATAGTCGTCCTGCTGATCAGTTTTTTGGTCAATAAGCTGACAGGCGCCTCTATCGATAAGGGAATCGGCGGCTAGATCTAATCATAGATAGGGGGATCATCAATGCCAGGCATCAAACTGACCAACCTCACAAAGCGCTTTGGTAAGTCTATCGCAGTGGATAATCTGAACCTGGACATTCAGTCCAATGAGTTCGTTACGCTCCTGGGGCCTTCCGGTTGTGGGAAGACCACCACGCTTCGCATGATTGCGGGCTTGGAAACGCCCTCCGAAGGCAGCATCACCATTGATGACGAGGTGGTGTTTGATTCGGAACTGGGTATCAACGTGCCGCCAAACAAACGCGATGTGGGCTTCCTGTTCCAGAACTACGCCCTCTGGCCGCACATGACTGTCAGCCAGAACATCTCTTTTGGGCTGGAAAACCTTAGATGGTCTAAAAAGGATATTATAGACCGTGTGAACACGCTGACGAGGATGCTAAAAATTGAGGAGCTCCTTGACCGCTACCCTAGCGAGCTGTCTGGCGGACAACAGCAGCGCGTAGCCATCGCCCGTACGCTGGCACCCCGGCCTAAGGTACTTTTCATGGATGAACCGCTGAGCAACCTGGATGCCAAGCTACGCACTGAAATGCGCACAGAATTGAAACGCTTGCACAAGGACACCGACTCTACCTTCGTCTATGTCACCCATGACCAGCTGGAGGCCATGACGCTGTCCAACCGCATATGCATCATGGAACATGGCAAGCTTATGCAGTGCGCCCCGCCGCTTGCCATGTACAACGCGCCTGCCAACCTCTTTGTGGCCGATTTTATGGGTAACCCGCCTATGAACTTTATCGCCGGTCAGGCTCGGATCGAGGGGGATGACATCCTATTGACTGCCCAGGGGAGAACCTTCGCCTTTATGCCTGAGAGCACAGTATCATCGGTTCCCCGGGACGCTGTTATTGGTATCCGCCCGGAGCATGTGCTGATAACCGATGCCACCCCCGGCTTAGCCCGTGTGTACAGTTCTCTGCCTTCGGGGCTGGAAACCACTATTCGTTTGAGTCTGGGCGAGGTGATGCTGACCAGCGTGGTCTTTGGCGGTGTGGACTATGCGCTGGACAGTCAGGTCTCCTTTCACTTTGCGCCCGGACAAGCCCTATTGTTTGAAGCGGAAAGCAGGGAAGCCATCGCGCGTGGCTCGCTGAAGCTGGCATAAAAAAGGGTAATGCTCATTTCTTGAGAAAACATCTCTGTAATCTAGCTTTCTGCTATTAAAAGGGGATGTATCGGGAGAAAACTCAAAAATTTCCCGCTGCAAAAGAATTTAGCGGTCACATTGTGGTTACAAGACATCATTTAGTATCTATTTTTCTGTTTTTTCACATAAAAAGAAATATGCTAAACGGCGCGGTTATCATTCCTGTGCCGATACTGTAATATTCTTTGTCCTCTTTTAGCACTAGTATTTTACTTTACAAATACAATTTATCCAGCGCTTTTTGCTTTAAACCGTTGAATTTATGCCCAAGCAGGATCAAATCCAACGATGTCTGTTCAACGATTGGGTACGGAATTTGAGATCCACAAGAAATCTTTACCGTTTTTGTACATGCCAGCCCTGAAAAAGCCACAATCCCATACAACCATTATTGCCTGTAACCCTAACTAATAAAGGATTTCATCTCCATACCCAAAACCTTATACCGATAAATCTTGCTTTTCAACAGATGGCAAATGTTAGGGAAATCCTTGTTATCACTTATTGATAATACAGCTTTACAATGGGGATGTTTGCTTGGAAAAAATATGATTTTTATCCTCCTGCCACGATTGAAAACGGGGTAGACTGTTTTTGATATTATAAAAAATCGCAAAAATTGGAGGATGCCGAAGCATCCTCCAAACCCTTATTATATAAGGAAATACGATTTTGTTTACTTGCCAAAGTGCCTTTTGAGCAGTCCGGCAAAGCCTTTCCCGTGGCGGGCTTCATCCTTGCACATTTCATGCACGGTATCATGCACGGCATCGTAGCCCAACTCTTTGGCGAGAGTGGCAAGCTCTTTCTTACCGTTGTTAGCGCCCCACTCGGCTTCCACACGCATCTCAAGATTCTTCTTGGTGCTATCGGTTAACACTTCGCCCAGCAACTCGGCAAAGCGGGAAGCATGGTCGGCCTCTTCGTAAGCATAACGCTTGAAGGCTTCGGCAACTTCGGGATAGCCCTCGCGGTCGGCCTGACGGGCCATCGCAAGGTACATACCGACTTCGCTGCATTCACCAGTGAAGTTCATGCGCAAGCCTTCTACTACACGCTCATCCAGCCCTTTTGCTGTGCCAACGTGGTGCTCATCGGCATAAACCCTGTCCTCGGCCATTTTGACGAACTTCTCTTTCGGCGCGCCGCAGACGGGGCACTTTTCGGGGGGCTCGGAACCTTCATATACATATCCGCAAACAGAACAAACCCATTTCATACTCTTTTCCTCCTCGTATTCTCTCGTAATTGGAGCGTTTGGCTTCGTTTCTATGCTACCCTTGCTGAGACGGATGTGAAACGACTATTTTGTAAAACAACGAAAACGAGTGGATAAGGATCATGAATATATTGCGGGATGATAGAGCTACTTCGCCAGTTCTTCTAATAAGGCAGCTTCCATTTCATCCCGTTCGCAAACGGCATTATGCAGCGTCGGTAGCGTTTTGAGCTGCGCGATCTGCGGGGGAATTGCTGCGCCGGTATGCTCCTGCAGTTTCTGGGCGCAGGTGAAAGCATCCAGCTCCCGAACAGCTTCCTTGCCAAGCAGTGAGCCCAGCACATCTTCTGCAAATTTGTAGGGGCTTGCAGTAGAGATGATGACGGCCGGGGTATGATCGCCCGTAGCTTCCCGGTAATCTTTCAGCACACGGCTGGCGACCGCGGTATGCGGGTCCATCAGGTAACCGGTGCGTTTGAATACGGTTTTTATTTCTTCGGCGGTCATTACATCATCTGCAAAACCGGCGGCGAAGGTCTTCTTTAGCTCAGCCAGCCGTTGCGCGCCGATTGAGAAACTGCCGCAGTCTTTGAGTAAATCCATCCATGACTTGACAACCCGTCCATCGCGGTCTGCACTTTCGTACAGCAGCCGTTCCAGATTGGACGAAATAAGAATATCCATACTGGGCGACATGGTTTGGAAGAAGGTGCGGTGCGTGTAATACACGCCCTCGGCGAAGAAATCGCTCAGCACATTGTTGCGGTTGCTGGCGCAAATCAGCTTATCAATAGGCAAACCCATACGCTTAGCGTAATACCCGGCCAGAATATCGCCAAAGTTGCCGGTAGGTACGACAAAATTGACCGGCTGGCCCATGCGCAGCGCCCCGCGGTTTACCAGTGTTACATAGGTGCTGAAGTAGTAGGTTACCTGTGGCACCAAACGGCCGAAGTTTATGGAATTGGCGGAAGAAGGCAGACGGCCCGCCGCGTTCATCTTCTCGTGAAATTCAGGCGAGGAGAAAAGCTTCTTTACGCCTGTCTGGGCATCGTCAAAATTACCGTTTACTCCGATCACATGGGTGTTGCTGCCCGTGGTGGTAACCATTTGCAGCTGTTGCATGGCGCTAACACCGTGAGCGGGATAAAACACGGTACAGCTGGTACCGGGCACATCGCGAAAGCCCTCCAGCGCGGCTTTCCCGGTATCGCCGCTTGTGGCGACTAAAATACTGATTTCACGCTCTTCCTCGTTTTTCTTGGCGGCTAAACGTACCAGATAGGGAAGCAGTTTCAGCGCAATGTCTTTAAAGGCCAGCGTAGGGCCGTGAAACAGCTCCAGCACATGGATGTTATCGTCCAAATACTTTACCGGCGCAATGGCGGGATCGTCAAAAGCCGGGGCTGTATAAGCGGCGTTAACTGCCTGCTCGATTTCCTCTATGGTGTAATCCTCCAGAAAGCTGCGCAAAATGCGCTCGGCAATCTGCTGGTAGCTCATTTGGCAAAACGAGGCAAGCTTTTCCTGAGAAATCTGCGGGAACATGGAGGGCACATATAAACCGCCGTCTTTGGCCAGCCCCCACAGCACCGCTTGCGACGCGGTAACACATGCGCCGCCGCGCGTGGAAAAGAAAGACATACGCTCAACTCCCTTGGTGATGAATTGTTACTTGTTCCGTTTTTTGCAACAACCGCCCCGCAATGGGCGCTGGAAGGCGCGCCGCTGCGAATGGCGGTGATGGGGCAAAGCGGAAGCCTTGCGGCTTCCGCTGGGTGTTACTATGCTTTAGATGACGTATTTTTTAATGAAATCCGGGAGCAGATCGGGTGCTTCGCTGACGGCCAGCACAAAATCCACACTGTGCTTTTCGCTCAAAGCCTCCAACCGCTCAAACAGCCAGTCCGTGGTGTCCAGCTCGCACTTGATCAGCTTTTTAAAGCCGTCTACGAGGATCAACCCCACATCAAAATTCTGCGCCACCGCGCCAGCCAGAAACCCCATAAACATCTGATCACTGATCAGGTTATACTCTCCCGCGTTGATGAATCGAACCTCGTGGCGAAGATCGAACATGTAGCGATTATCGTCATCGATAAAGACAATATCGTGTTTACTCTCCTGAGAAGCCTTATTGGCCATGTCAATAATCCGCTTGGTTTTTCCGGAACCTTTTCTACCGGCAATCACCTTAATCAACGGTAACGCCTCCTTAAGCTAAGTGTAAATTTCTCATTGACGATCGCGAGAATGATCGCGTTCGTTTTCCAAATTTATTATACATGAACATGCTGGGATACGCAAGGCATAAACGTAAAACTGTGAGGTAGCAAGGCTTTGCTGTGATACAGTACGGCAGGTTATTCCGCATGTAAAAAGATAAGGGGCAATATGGGTTGTAAAGATGGTGTTAAGTATTATTTTCGTTGCTTTGCGCGGTGGGCGGGACAGCTAGCTTCTGTGTTAGTTCTTCCATTTCCATCGGAGGGATTTCGTTTGCCAGTGCGCCGCGCGCGTTAGCATCAAACCCGCAAATGCGTTGGAAATTACAATGCTCACAGCTCTGGGTATCGCCGTATTGCACAGGCAAGATGGCTGTATCGCCGCCGTAAAGCGATTCGGCCAGCGCTTCCGCTTGCTGCCGTGCGTGTTTAATAAGCGCTTGCATTTGGGGCATATCCAGCACTTTGGCGCCTTTGCGCATACCGCCGCTTTTCAGCAGAGCAGACGGCATGGCAACCGGGGTATCACCGCTGTCCATGGCGCTGAGTACTGCTTCGTCTGCTAGCGCGACGCCTTTCATTTGTAATTGTTTTATAATTTCCTGTTCGGCTTGTACAGCGTCATCACTTGCCAGTTTTACCAGCGGATCGTCTACGTGAAAATAGAAGGCCCCCGCGGGTTTGGAACCGGGTGTGCCGCCGGTAGCTGCATCCAAATAAACGATCAACTGCAATTGCAGACCCCACCATGTTTTTGCAGGCTCCAATGTGGTTTGGCTGCTCTTATAATCCACGATGCGCAAATAAGCTCCGTCTTCGCTGTCGTAACGGTCAATCCGGTCAATCTTGCCATGCAGGGTAACAGTAGTGCCATCCTGAAGATGCAGCAGTACTGGCGGTATGCTTTGTGCATCGGGATAGCCGAAACGGGCTTCTGCCTGATACAGCTGAAAAGTACCGGCAGCTAAATGGCGGGTAACGGTTTCGCAGGCGCGGCGGATCACGCGCCTTGCCTGTGCAAAGCCTGCCAGACTGCGCTGTGTATCGCCCATGGGGCCTTGCAGAAGATCCGACAACATAGGCGTAACCGCCTCATCCGCCATCGCCAATACTTCCTGCTCGGATATGTGGGGATAGGCAGGCTTTTGCTGTGTCAATGCGGCGAAATTTTGCAGACAGCTATGGTACATCTGCCCCAGATCAACCGGCTCAACGCCCCAATCCCGGACTATTTCCGGGCGAAGCCCATATTGGACGAAATGCTTGAATGGGCAGGCGGCAAACTCCTCCAGCCGGCTTACGGAAAGCGTACGGTCGTTAAATAGCGCCCGCGCGTCCGCCCCGGCCAGCGGAACGCTTTGCACGCGGTAATCCGCTGCACGCAGCAGCCGCGCTGCGGGGTATGCGGTATCGGGACAGGCCAGCAAACTAGCCAGCCGCTCCTGCCAGAGCGGTGAAAGCTCCGCCGACATACCGTCGGCATAATTCCGCAGGAGCGTACTAAGTGCGTTTAACGCCTGTGTTGCGGAAACGGGCAGCACTTCCGGCGTTACGGGCTTTTCTTGCAGAGAAGGCAAAAGCCTCGTTTGCAAGGTGGAAAGCAGATCCAATGGACGCATCGCTTTGCCAGTTGGGTCGGTTTTTGCGTGGCTGAGGAACAGCCATTTGGCAGGCAAAGTCATGGCGTGTTTTACGTCCATACGCGCAAACAAAGCGCGGCTTTCATCCGTCATGCCTAAATAAGTGCCCGTTGCTTCCTGCGTTTGCGCTCGTTCTTCCTCGGTAAGCAGGCTATCCGCTTGTTTGCTGAGAATTCCATCGTTCAGCCCCAGTAAAAATACCGCATCCATATCGCCGGACAGGGAATGCCCAAGCGTACCCGCATGCAGCATACCGCTGGCAGGGGGAAGTGCCGCCAGCGAGATTGCAGAAAAGCCGCAGTCAAACCGCTCCGCAATATGCGCAAGGGGGATACGCGCACCGCCGGACAGCGCGTGCAGCTGATCGGTCAGTGCTAAAATTGCTTGCCATACCTGGCTGTTTTGTCCGGCGCGAACCAGCATATTCTCCCGGAGAAGAGCTTCCTCCTCCTGTTGTAAAGTAGCGTATGCGTTCACATCCGTTAATAGCCCTATAACCGCTTGAAGCGAAGCGTCGGTGCTTCGCGCTGCGACAATGGCTGCACGGGCGCGCATCAGCGGTTCCATCAGTTTTAGGCGTAGTGTTTCGCAAGCGACTACGGTTTCCGGTTTTCCGCGGTGGAACGGTTCAGCCCAGCGTTTACGGTTGATGCCGTTTTCCCGTGCGTAGTTTTCCAAGGTGCATGCCCCGGAAAAAGAAAGCGGGCTATAACCGGATTTCATCACGGCGATGACATCCTCCCGCTGGTAACCGCTGGCCATGGCGCGCAGGGCGCTGAGCAAAAACCGCGAGAGGGCATGGGACGAGGCGGGTAATTTTTCATCGGTATAAAAGGGCAATCCGCTGTCCCTCAGTGCGGCGGCTACGGCAAAAGCGTACCCGTTACGGTCTGGATACAACACGGTAATCCGTTCAATGTCCGTTCCCTCCGCGCAAAGGCGCATAATCTGGCGTGCGGCATAGGTCGCTTCCTCAAAGGGGCTCATGTGCTGGGATAAAAACACGCTATCCTGTTCTCCGGAAAAGGGATAATCAGGATAGGCAAACAGCGTATCATCCAAATGGCGTATCGCCGGTGCGTGCGGAAGGGCAGAAGCGGGCAGATAAGTTTGTGTCAAGGATAAATCACGTGCTTGCAGCGCCACAGCAAAGCGGGCGATGCTGCCGCGTACGGGGCGGTACAATTCTGCATCCGGCGATGTTTGCGGGCGGCACAGCAATGCGACGGTCAATTGCTCGCACAGAGCGCCGATTTCGCATAGCAGCGTGATCATCTGCTCCGGTAGAGCGTCAAACCCATATACAAAGATATGCTGCCCCTGCATTAACCCACTCTGCGGCAGCTGGGAGGCTACAAAGCGGAGCTGGTCTTCGCTGTCGCCAAAACGTCCGGAAAGCGTAGATTCGTATGCGGTAAAGATGACTGCGAGGTCGTGCAGTTTGGCACGGTGCAAGCCTTCGGGGGCGGATTGCGCATACTCGGTCAGCATTTCGGGAGTGAGCCCGCCGCGCTTCATATCAGCTAGTAAAGAAGTTAGTTTTTCTGTAAAACCGCGACGGTGCGCGGCGGATTGATAATAGGTAAGTTCTTTTTCGCAGCGCTCCAGCGCATAGCTTACCGCCATACGCCGCCCGGCGGAGGAAAGCGGTGCAAGCGCATCAGCGCCTGCGGCGGCCAATACCCGGCTGGACAGACGGGAGGGAGACAGAACGTCAATTGTGAAGAAACCCTGTATTTGCAGCCGATCCAGCAATTCCCGTTCGGCTTGCAGGGTAAACTGCTCCGGAACCAGCAAAATACAAGGCTTTTCTTGCCGGTGCAGATCACCGATTGCGGTGATGACGGGCGTCAGCAGCCGGTGCGCCTGGCCGCACCAAACACGGATATCCGGCATGGCGGTCGCCTCCTTGTTTTCACAATTGCTTCCGGGTTTCCATCTATGCTATGATACCACAGAAAGAAATGTTTGGGGAGGCTTCGATATGCGGGATACCATCGTAGGCATCGCCACGGCGATGGGCGAAGGCGGCGTTGCCATTGTACGCATCAGCGGTGAAAACGCAGTGGCGCTGTTTTCGCGTGTTTTTTGCGCTGCGGGGTATAAACCGCCCTATGAGGACCACCGCTTGCTGTATGGCCACGTAGTGGATGAAGCCGGACAACAGCTGGATGAAGCCATGGGGGTTGCCATGCTGTCCCCCCGTACCTATACCCGTGAGGATGTTTGCGAAATCCACACCCATGGCGGGTATGCTGCCGCCTCGATGGTGATGCGCCTGTGTGTTGCACAGGGCGCGCGGCCTGCTGAAGCCGGGGAGTTCACCCGCCGCGCGTTTTTAAACGGTCGTATCGATCTTTCCCAGGCCGAAGCGGTGATGGGGGTCATCGGCGCGCGCAGCGCTGCGGCGCTGAAAAGCGAGGAGGCTTTGCTGCGTGGCGGAGCCAGCCGCTTTATCCGGCAGGCACAGGAGACGCTGACCGGACTGATTGCCGGAGTGGAAGCGCATTTGGATTATCCCGATGAGATAGACGAGCAGGAAGCGACCGGCGGCCTGCGGGATGGATTGAAAGCGCTGATTGCTGAACTGGAGAGCGCTGTGGACGAACGCGGGGCGCGAATCCTGCGGGAAGGCTTGCGTGTGGCACTGTATGGACGGCCCAACGCCGGGAAGAGCACGCTGTTTAACGCGCTGCTGGGTGAAGAGCGCGCTATTGTAACGGAAATACCCGGTACGACCCGGGATGTGTTGGAAGGCAGTTTTTCGCTGGATGGGCTGAATGTGCAGCTGCTGGATACGGCGGGATTGCGGGAAAGTGCGGACGCGGTGGAGAAAATCGGCGTTGAGCGCGCCCGTGAGGCTATTGCCCGCGCAGATGCAGCGCTGCTGCTGATCGACGCGACCCATCCGCTGGATGCGGAGGAACGGGCGCTGCTTGCACAGCCGATGGATTGCCCCTGTGCGGTACTGCTGAATAAAGAGGACTCGCCCGCGGTTATTACTCCGGCGCAGGTAGCGGAAAGTACCAGTCATACGCCGATTTTAACCCTTTCGGCAAAAACCGGGCAGGGACTGGAGAACGTAAAAGCCTATCTGGCGCAGCAGGCGCGCTTACCGCAGGAAGGGATGCTAACGCATCAGCGGCATATGGCGGCAGCGCGGCAGACCGTTGCGAGACTTCGTCAGGCGCTGGACGCGCTGGACAACGGTTTACCGTTGGATGTAGCGGAAGTGGATTTGCGGGAGGCGCTTTGGATGCTGGGCCGGATTACAGGTGAAAGTGTGGATGATAAACTGCTGGATGAGATTTTCTCCTCATTCTGCGTCGGGAAATAAAAAAGAGGCACGCGCTCCGAAAGGGGTGCGCGCCTCTTAACTATACAGGATTTATATGGTTCCCAAATCGTCAAACAATATCGTGCTTTCCGCATCGGTAAAGGCAGGCGTATAGCTGTTTTGGGCGGCCTCTTTGGCTTGCAGGTATCCATCCAGCCCCAAGGCAAACAGCTTATCGCGTGCACGGCTGTATTCCCGTGCGGTTAGGCGGCGATCGAGCCCCTTGATGGTCACCACGTTCATGGGGGTATATTGACGCATCAGGCTGACGGGGGTACCGGCAGGCAACTCCCGCGCGATGGTTTCCAGTATGGTAAAGGTTTCGTCCACGCGCAGGGGTAATACCAGATGGCGTACCAGCGTGCCGCGCAGCAGCATACCCTCCTGATCGTACACCGGGCTGCCTGTCTGCTCGCACATAGCGCGAATGGCGTTCAGCGTTACAGCATAATAATCTGGAGCGGCTGCAAGCGCTGCCGCGGTAGAAGTCTTAGCATACTTAAAATCCGGAAGGTATACATCCACCAGTCCCTGCGCTTGCTGCAGCATGGACAGGCTTTCGTATCCGCTGGAATTCCACACCACGGGAATGCTTGGTTTATAAATAGAAATCGCCTCCAACACGGCGGGCGCGAAGTGCGAAGCGCTGACAAGGTTAATGTTATGCACGCCCAAGGCT
Source organism: Candidatus Limiplasma sp. (assembly GCA_963663285.2). Classification (GTDB taxonomy): domain Bacteria; phylum Bacillota; class Clostridia; order Christensenellales; family Aristaeellaceae; genus CAXXOK01. The sequence goes on from CAXXNI010000002.1 coordinate 169,522, forward strand.
TCTACACGGGTAAAAAGCGTAGCCAATTCTTTGGGGGTCAGGGTTTTACCAATGCGCGCCTCGTGGCTGATGGCTGCGTTTTGGCAAAAGATACAGCCCAGCGAGCAACCGCTGAAAAAGATGGTGCCGCTGCCACGCGTACCGCTGATGCAGGGTTCTTCCCAGTCATGGTGTGCGGCGCGCGCTACAACAGGCAGCGTACCCATGTGGCAAAAGCCTGAGCCGTCGGTAGCAGTGCGCTCAGCGCCGCATTGGCGCGGGCAAAGGGTACAGAGCATGAACAGAATGCCTCCTGCGGTATGCGCAGCGAACTGCGTGTGTTAGTCTTCTTTTGGTTTCGTGGAATGGAAAAGCTGTTCCACGGTGCTTGGTTCTTCGTCTGTTTTTGGACTGCTTTCGCTTCCGGTAATGCCCTCTTCCGGCGGCATAGTTTCCGCCGAAGTGGTTTCAAGCGGTGAGGCGGGTTTATCCTCGCCCGATTTCGCTTTTTGAACGGCAGCCTGCTCTTCTCCGGCGGCAATGCGGATATCCGAACTGGTCAGCTGCATCAGCTGCTCGCGGGTAATATCGGCCAGAGCCGCCAGCCGGTTAGCCTGCGCACTTACGGCGCGTTCAAACAGGTTGCGCACGCCGCGGGCGTTGCCAAAGCCTTTGGTATCCAAGCTTAGCAGTGCTAACAGGCCTTTGAGCAGCGAACGGGCATCATCCGCCAGCGAGTAACCGCTTTTCTCGCAGCGCATATCAAAAATCGCCAGCATCTCTTCCACGGTATAATCCGGGAAGTGCATGAAGCGGTTGAAACGGCTTTCCAGTCCCGGATTGGAATGGATAAAGGTTTTCATAGGCCCGGTGTAACCTGCAACGATGACCACCAGATCATCGCGGTGATCCTCCATGGCTTTCAGCAGCGTATCCACCGCTTCCTGCCCGTAATCGTTCTCGCCATGGTTGGTTAGGGCGTAGGCTTCATCTACAAACAATACGCCACCCAGTGCTTTATTGATGGCTTCTCCGGTTTTCAGGGCGGTTTGGCCGACATATCCGGCTACCAACCCGCCGCGGTCTACCTCCACCAATTGGCCCTTGGAGAGGATGCCAAGCGTTTTATAGATACGGCTCATCAGCCGCGCAATCATGGTTTTGCCGGTGCCGGGATTGCCGGAAAACACCATATGCAGCGATAACTCTTCCACCGGGAGATCATTTTTTATACGCAGCTTCTGCACCGTCACCAGATTGATCAGGCTCTGTACTTCGTGCTTGATCACATCCAGTCCGATGTAGCCTTCCAGTTCCTTTTTCAGGTCTTCAATATCTTCTGGGGGCGCTTCTTCGGTTTTTGCTTCGGATTTCGCTGCGCTTTCAGCAGCGGGCGCGCTTTGCGCGGGCGTTTCCGGCGTTGGTTCGGGTGTGATGCCCTCCCCGGATAGCGCAGGCTCTTTCACCACAGGGGTACCGCCGGACTGAAGCGTAGGCATGCCCCATAGATCCTCCGCGATACGCTTTAGATTGGTTTGTGTCATCTGATTGATAACGTCCATTTGCAGCTTGATGATCTCTTCTTTGCGATCCATATGTACGCTCCTTTAGCCGCTTTGGCGGTAGAATCAGCAAAGCATATTATATCATGGCGGATAACGGTGCGCAAATGAAAAACGCAGCGGCGCAACGGTTGAAGCGCTGCCAAAAAGAGAATATGCAGTGGGTTGGATGCTTCGGTTTATTCCTGAACCTTTGCCAGCGGTGTATCCCCGATGCGGTAGCAAACCATAAAGGAACCTTCGCTGTTGGCCTCCCGCAGGATGATGCTGGTTTTATATAGCCCCTGCGAATTGCGCTCGCTGTTGGGGTCTACAACAATTAAGCGGTCGTATTGATCGATTCCTATAATTAATATGTAATGGCCGTTGTTGGTAAAATACCCGCTTCCCATAAAGGCGACGATGGGGCAGCCGTGGCGAAGCGCGCGGCGAAAAAGCTTGACGCTGCCGCAAAACCATTGGCCTGCAAAACCGTGATTTTCCAGCATTGTGACCATGTTATTGTAATTAATGCCTGCGCCGTTATACAGCTCATTTTCATAGGCTTCCAACAGCAGCGCTTCCGGGTCGTAGGTATCTGTTTCTTCCAGATAATTCATTGCCATGGCAAGGCAGGCGACACTGCAACCGATGTCGGCCACGGTCTTGTCTTCGCCGTGGTATGTAAACAATACGGTTGTATAATCGGCCTGATACAGCGGCGTTACATCCAGTATTGCTTCGGTTCCCGCTTGGGCGGAGGAGGTAAAAATGGATAAAAGAAACAAGAGCGCCAACGATAGCCGTTTCCGCATTGCAGATACCCCTTTGCATTTTACCGCATCCTGCCCTGTTACCCGGATGCGCAGGTGGATAACCGTACCGGCGGAAACGATGGAAAACAAAGAAAAAACATTGCGTCCATAAAACGCTTGCCGCAGACTGGTTTCGTACTTACCATACCGGCCGACTGTGAACACCCTATGATGAAAACCTGAACGTTCATCCTATATTGCCCAAAAGCGCTATGAGGCAGCCTAAAGCAACGCATTTCTGATTATGAATTTGCGGCAAACAGGCGAATCAGGCAAGGGGTTTACCGAAAATGATAAATTTCTGTCAAATCGATTTGTTTTGCTTTCTACGGGAGTAAAAATATGCTATACTACCAAGGTGTGTCCACATCACAGATTTTTTATGCCGAACAGGAGGATATGATCCATGCAGTATTCCAGAGAAGTGGAAGAAATGGTATGCGTGAAGAAGGGACCGAATCATGGTCCCGCCCCCATCCCCGAGGAAGGGAAATGGGTGCAGAGCCGCGAGATTAAAGATATCAGCGGATTTACCCACGGTGTAGGCTGGTGCGCGCCGCAGCAGGGTGCCTGCAAGCTGAGCCTGAACGTGAAGGAAGGCATCATTCAGGAGGCGCTGGTGGAAACGCTGGGCTGTTCCGGTATGACCCACTCCGCCGCTATGGCTGCTGAAATTTTGCCCGGCAAAACCGTGCTGGAAGCCCTGAATACCGACCTGGTTTGCGACGCTATCAACACCGCTATGCGGGAGTTGTTTTTACAGATCGCTTACGGCCGTACACAGAGTGCTTTCTCCGAAGGCGGCCTGGCAATCGGCGCTGGCTTGGAGGATTTAGGCAAGGGTCTGCGCAGCCAGATCGGCACCATGTACGGCACCATGAAAAAGGGTGTCCGTTACCTGGAAATGGCAGAAGGCTATGTGCTCAAGATCGGCTTGGATAAAGATAAAGAAGTGATCGGCTATCAGTTTGTGCATCTGGGCAAAATGATGGAAGCCATCAAGGGCGGCATGGACCCCAAGGAAGCCTACGAAAAGAACATTGGCTCCTATGGCCGTTTTGCGGATGCGGTGGAAACCATCGATCCGCGCCATCAGTAATCCAGATATTTGATAAGAGGTGAGAAAGCTATGGCAACTTTTGAAGGATACGAAAGAAGAATCGAGAAGATCGAAAAGACGCTTGCCGAATACGGCTTCGCCGATTTGGATTCGATGGCGCAGAGCGTCAAAGATGCCGGCATTGACGTGCGCGGCATCGTACAGGGTGTGCAGCCCATCGCTTTTGAAAACGCCGTTTGGGCGTATACGCTGGGCGCAGCCATCGCGTTGAAAAAGGGCGTAAAAACCGCTGCCGAAGCCGCCGAAGCCATTGGCGTCGGCCTGCAGAGCTTCTGCATTCCCGGCTCGGTAGCCGACCAGCGCCAGGTGGGTCTTGGCCACGGCAATCTGGGCGCGATGCTCCTGCGTGAAGAAACCAAGTGCTTCTGCTTCCTGGCGGGCCACGAGAGCTTTGCTGCGGCGGAAGGCGCCATCGGCATTGCCCGCACGGCCAACAAAGTGCGTAAAGAGCCGCTGCATGTTATTTTGAACGGTCTTGGCAAGGATGCTGCGTTCATCATCAGCCGCATTAACGGCTTTACCTATGTGCAGACGCAGATGGATTATGCCACCGGCAAGGTGGGCATTGTGAAGGAAACGCCGTACAGCGATGGCGAGCGCGCCAAGGTGTGCTGCTATGGCGCGGACGACGTAACCGAGGGTGTGGACATTATGCGCCTTGAAAAGGTGGACGTGTCCATTACCGGCAACAGCACCAACCCCACCCGCTTCCAGCACCCCGTTGCGGGCACCTACAAGAAGTGGTGTGTGGAAAACGGTGTTAAATACTTCTCCGTGGCCAGCGGCGGCGGCACCGGCCGTACCCTGCACCCGGACAACATGGCTGCCGGCCCTGCCAGCTACGGCATGACCGATACCATGGGCCGCATGCACAGCGATGCGCAGTTTGCAGGCTCCTCCTCCGTGCCTGCCCACGTGGAAATGATGGGCCTCATCGGCATGGGCAACAACCCCATGGTTGGCGCGACCGTTGCGCTGGCTGTGGCGATTGAATGCGAACAGACCAAGCAGTGCAACGTTTCCAGCAAATAATTTAAATGGTTTAAGAGACCCCCGAGCGTTCGGGGGTCTCTTTTCTGTTGGTTGAATCGTTCAGAGAAGATATAATGCTACTTCTTATTACTGATATAAAAATAAGTAGAAATAGCAGAAGAAATAAGAATAAAAGAGACTTTCGATGATTCGAAAGTCTCTTCATCTATATCGCGGATTTAGTAGTGCTTGAAAACTCGGTAAAGACAAATCCCATCCCTACCCAGCTCACCCCTTATCAATCCCTCGAATGGCTTGCAGGAACTTCAAATTCTTGATCGTCACATCCGATAGCCACCAGTTTTTGCTGATCGCCCACTGCTCGGGATAACCAGGCCACGCCCAGGTAATGCCCCAGTACCCTTCGGGCTGCTGCGTTTGCAGGATAAAATCACACTCGGACTTACAAATCTCCTGATAGTCCGGGTAGAATTCATCCTCCTTGCTGTGTATGAACAGAGAGGGTTTGCAGACGTATTCGGTAGACCATATTGTAGTGTCTACCGTGAGTACGTTTTGTATCTGCTGGTTTAGCAGGGCTCGGAATGCATCCATATCCAACAGATGAGTTTGCCCGGATGCTTGCAGGGCGTGATGCAGCTGGGCGAAGCAAGCCACGGTGTGCATGGTGTTTAGCGGTGCGTTTGCCTGTAAATAACCATAGGCTTCCTTGGTGAGCCGCTGTGCCAGTGTGTAGAGCGAACTATCCCGATCAGCGTACAATAGAATAAAACCCAGCAAACTTGCCGTGGGGTTGTAGGTAATCTCCGGCTCCGGTTCCCATTGCCACCATGGGGCATGCGGATGGTTGTTGTTTGTCGGTACTGCATTGTACCATATATGCCCGTCAAAATTCTGCCCGGAAGCAAGGTAACGAAGGATGCCCGCTATTATTGGGTGGCTGCGGTCCGCCAGCCTAACTTCCTGTAAAATTTCCGTAGCTGCCCACGTCTGAATCGGCGAAGAATCCGGGTTCCAGCAATCGGCTTCCAGCGCGTGCCCGAAACCGCCGTCTGCATTTTGATAAGCGGATAGCGCAGTCAGCACATCTTCGCGGCTGCCGCCTTCAAACAGGTATTTCCATCGTGCGATATCCAGCGGGCGGGCGTTGCGGTAGATGAAATTTCTGGCTTTCAAATAAGACATATGCGTGTCTCCTTATTATTTGCGTTGATTGCTGTCCACCCGCTGCCGCGATGCTTTTGGTACCGGGGAAACGCTCCGTTTACGATTGCATTGCGATGAACACATCCATATGGGTTTGCCCATCTGCGGTGTATTCCTTCTCAAAGCAGGCGATAACATCCTTGGCTTCTTTGTGTATAAGCTGGTTCACATCCATGTACCGCATCAGGGTTTTATAGGCATTCGGGATGAGGGTAAACGGGTTGGCAAAGGGGTTTTGGATGGTAATGGCGGCATACCGTTGTGCAGGCTGTGTAAATACTTCGCAACCCTCTGCGGAAAACCCTTCCGGCAGCAGGCAGGCGGTGGTATAACCGTGCAAATGATATACGTTAATCTGCTCTTGCGAAAGATACGGGAAATCCCAGCCGATAATCTCCGGCTTTGCGATACCGTGAGCATCAGCCCAGCCGGTTATATGGTTTTTCGCATCGTCTTCCGGCTCCGCGCTGATAATTGTATAACGCACATAGCGGGTGGGCGGCATGGTTTCGATACGGATGTTGGAATAGGCATCGTTATCCGAACTGATGCTACCAACCAGCAGCTCATCCAGCGTGCAGGCAAACAGCTTGCACAGCGCCAGCGCTTTTTCCATTTCCGGATAGGCGGACCCGGTTTCCCATTTGGATACGGTTTGTCTGGACACGGCTAATTTTTCCGCCAGTTCCTCCTGTGTCATTCCCTGATGCATTTTCCGAAGAAATTGTATATTCTGCGCAAAGCTCATGGTTATATTCTCCTTTCGGGTGGATGGGATAAGTATACCGGATTCGGATCGGGAAATAACATCAATTTGCACGTTCAGATTTACAGCCATTGCGCAACCTGATGTTGCGCTTCTGCCATATCAACCTTTGATAAAGCGGAGGGCATAGTAAAATCCAGCAATAGAGGAGTATCTTATTTCAAAACAAGCATCTGCGCCAAGGGAAAATATGCTATAATAAAGCGACAGGATAAACGGTATATACTCTATGTGACACGGCTGATTAAGAGGAGGTCTTGTTTCGTGAAACAGTTTTTAGCAGTTGTGATGATACTGTTTTTACTTTGCTCTGCACTGCCCGCCTTAGCCGAAGCAGCAGCGGGGGAGGATGCGGATAATACTGCCGTTGTGCCTGCAACGCTGCTGTATCAGGGCCATGCAAGCATCCGCATTACAACGGGCGGTGGGAAAACTATCTACATAGATCCCTATGCGGGCGATGGGTACGACATGCCTGCCGACTTAATTCTAATTACCCACGACCACAGCGACCATAATAAAGTGAAGCTGATTAAGAATAGAAATGAAGGTTGCACCATCATTACCAATGCAGAAGCGCTGACAGACGGAGTATATAACACCTTCGATTTGGGCTATGTGACGGTGGAAGCCGTGCAGGCGGGAAACAATAAAAACCACAATATTAAGGTGTGCGTGGGATATATTCTCACGTTTAATGACGGCATTACCGTTTACATCAGCGGGGATACCTCCACTACCGAGCAAATGGCTTCGCTTTCCGAGCGGCAGCTGGACTACGCATTTTTTTGCTGCGATGGCAAGTATAACATGGATGCGGCCGAAGCCAGCGAGTGCGCAAAGCTCGTGGGCGCTAAACACAGCATACCCTATCATACCAAAGTGGGCGAATTGTTTAACCAGAAGATCGCCGATAAATTCGTAGTGGATACGAAGCTGGTACTTCAGCCCGGCGAAGAGATAACGCTGCAATAAGCGCTTGACACTGGGAGATTCCCTGTAGCAAAGCATTGCAAAGAGCAGGACCGCCGAAGGATTGTAACTTTCCGCCCTCAAGAGCGGAGAGCATAGGCTTTCGGCGGTCTTTGGCTGGATACGTTTATATCTGCCTGCTGCATAGGTTTATTCACTTGACGGCACAGGCATACGTATACGCATGGGTATGGAAAATATGGTCAAAAGATAGCCAGAAAGATAAATTCTGTTATGAATTAACAAATTGGATATATACCCACCCTCCCGTTAGCCTTGTATACTGTAAACAAATCAGCGGGGATGCCTGCAGGCGTCCCGCGTAAAGGGAAATTGGAAAAGGAGGAACCCAGAAATGAAACGGATCTTTGCAATGATGCTGGTGCTCGTACTGGTGCTGTCTACGGTTGGCTTTGCCGCGGCTGAAGACACGGTAAACGTTACCGTATTCCACTACATGGCACAGGCAACCAAACAGGCCGGTCTGGTGGCGATTGAGGACGCGTACAGCGCGCTGCACCCCAATGTTACCTTCACCAACATCTACTACAATCAGGGCACCGATTACTTCCCGCAGCTTTCCACGGCGCTGTCTTCCGGTGACCAGCCCAATATTATGATGGGCAACCCGGGTTTGTACCCCGATCTGGTAACCGAAGGATTTGTAATGGATTTGAGCGATAACGAAGTCATCAAGAGCCTCAATCTTCCCAGCGGCGATTTGGGCGACGTATCGGCCGATGGTAAAATTTACGGCTTCCCGATCGACTTCAAATCCTGGGGCATTTTCTATAACAAGACGATCTTTGCCGATTTGGGGCTGGAAGTTCCCACAACCTTGTCGGAACTGAATGCACTGCAGCAGGCGCTGATCGACGCGGGGATTGATCCTTATGTGCGCAGCTTCGGCGATGCCGTATACGGCGATATCGAAATGCGCAACACCGTTTGGACGCGCGCTCTGGAAACCGGCGCCAACGATGTGTTTGAAAAACTCATGAGCGGCGATGCGAAGTTTACGGATTATCCGTTCTTTGCGGAAGCTCTGCAAAACTGGACCGACCGCATGGTTGCTCCGCGTACTGACGACATGAGCAATACGCAGGACATGGGTCTGGAAGTATTTGCTGCCGGCGGCGCCGCGATGCGCTATGACGGTACTTGGGCCATCGGCGATATGATGGCGAAAAACCCGTCCTTTGAAGTCGGCTTCTTCGTAGCGCCGATCGATGATAACGGTTCTGCCAAGCTGAACGTGCAGGTTGACCAGGCATTTATGGTAAACCCGCAGGCGGAAAACAGCGATGTCGCTTTGAACTTCATGGAATATTGGATTACCGAAGGCGTTGCCTGGTCCGAAATGAGCCAGATGCCGCTGCTGACGGGCAAAACGTCCGATAAGCTCCTGCCGATGGTAATTACCCTTGCCGAAACGAAAGCTTCCGGTAACATTGCCCATTACGGCGATTTCACCATGCCTTTCAGTTCCGCTTTCACCACAGCCTGGCGCGCCGAGTTGACCGCTTATGCGGAAAGCACGCTCACGGGCGGCGGAATGACCATTGACCAGTGCCTTGAGAACCTCCAGAGTGCGTTTGACGAGGTTATCGAGCTGAACTAACAACCCTAAGCCAGGATATACAGGTACAACACAAGCCGCTCGCGCGTTGCGCGCGCGAGCGGCACTTTTGATAAACCCAGGCAGGAGCTGATCACTATGACTACCGTCAACCCGGCTCGTTTGGATCGCAAGCGTAAACTTTCCACCTATGCTATTCGCGAGCATGGCGGCAATATTCTGTTCATGCTGCCCGCCTTTGTTCTGTTCGCATACGTGGTGTTGATTCCCTTTATCCAAAGCATCCCCGTATCCTTTACAGATAAAAAGGCGATCTTTGCCGGCAGCTGGAATTTTATCGGATTGGAAAACTATGCTAAACTGCTGAAAAGCTCGTCCTTTCAGGCAAGCTTCATCCATACACTGCAATTTACCGGCGTCTATATTGTCGGAGCCAATTTATTAGGGCTGGTGCTCGCGCTTACGCTATGGCGCTCCACCCGTTTTAATAACATTATGCGAACACTGTTGTTCATGCCCTTTACGGTATCGCTGGTTGCCTCCACAAAAGTATGGAGCTACGTGTATACCGATGTACTTTCGCAGCTGACCGGTGCGCCAAGCCCGCTGGGTATCTCCTCGCAGGTTATCTATGGCCTTGCGCTCATCGCAATCTGGCGCGATATGGGCTATTGTATGCTCATTTTCATTGCCGCGCTGCAATCCGTACCGCTGGAATATTACGAAGCAGCACGTGTGGAAGGCGCATCCCCGTGGCATGAATTTTGCCACATTACCGTGCCGATGATCGTACCCGCTTTTACTGCCAACATCGCGTTACTGCTCTCTTGGGGATTGCGCTGCTTTGACTATTCCCAGATGGTTATTAACATGAAAACAGCCAAAACGACCGCCGTATTCGTATACGAATATATCTTTGGCAACTCCCGGGCCGGGCTGGGGCAGGCAGGCGCTATCATCCTGACGCTGGTGTTGGTACTGCTGACCAACGTAGTAACCACGGTTCTCCGTAAAAGAGAGGTGGAAATGTAATGTCGCAAAATACCGCATCCGCCTCCCTGAGCTTCGGTCAACAGGCGGGACGCAACCGCATCAAAGTTATCCTGAATGCGGCGCTGCGGATACTGTTCATCGCTGCTATTACGGCGATGATTCTGGTGCCGTTCTACATCAGTTTTTTGTACTCCATTAAGAGCCATTCGGACATCAGCCTCAACCGTCTGGCATGGCCGGCGATGCCGACATTGAATAACTACCTGCGCGTGATACAGGAAAACAAGTATGTAGGCATCGGTTTTAAAAACAGCATTATTACTACGATCCCAACCGTGCTGATACTGCTGTTTACAACGTCTATGGCCTCCTTTGTGCTCGCGCGCAACAACGGCAAGTTCTACAAAATCATGTACGCCCTCTTTATCAGCGGCATTCTGGTGCCTTTCCAGTGCATCATGCTTTCGCTGTACATGAACATTTACAATGCGGGGCTGGCCAGTACCAATATTGGGTTTATACTTGCAAGATCGGGATTTCAGGTCAGCATCAGCATCCTGACAGTGACGGGCTTTGTAAAAACGGTGCCAAGGGATATGGAGCAGGCCGCCTCCATTGACGGCTGCGGAAAATTCGGAATCTTCTGGCGAATCGTTTTTCCGCTGATGACACCCGTGAATATGACACAAATTGTACTGAACACTTTGTTTGTGTGGAATGATTACAGCGTCGCGGTCGTATTGCTGCGCAGCGATGAAAGCCGCACGCTGCCACTGGCGCAGATTGTGTACTTTGGCGAGAATATGACGGAACTCAACCTTGCGTTTGCGTTTTTCATGCTCGCCATGATACCGATATTGATACTCTACCTGAGTACGCAAAAATACATCGTATCGGGCATTATGTCCGGCGCGGTGAAGGGATAACCGGACGGACTAACACGATAGGCTGAAGAAAAGATTCGGCCGGATATATCTGCGGATTATAAAGCCGCAGAGAAGCGGATTGAGAAAGATCCGCTTCTTTGCTATAATAACATAAACAATGCCTGAAAAGGCAGAACGCTGAAATGGAATATCATTACGGAAAGGAGCCCCTATGGCCCTGAAAGTTGTTATCGTTGAGGATAACCCTGCAACGGTACGGTCTCTGCTGAAAACGATCGATTGGCCGGCACTGGAATGCGAAGTGGCGGGAACAGCCAGCGACGGCGAAAGTGGCCGTAAGCTGATCCTCCGGGAGGAACCGGATATCGTGCTTACCGATATTCGCATGCCGGAAAAAGACGGTCTGGACATGATTTCTGAAATCCGTAAGGAATTACCGGATTGCAAGGTAATTATCATTACGGGATATGATCAGTTTCAGTATGCCAGCCGTGCTATTAAGTTGGCTGTTTTTGACTATATTTTAAAACCGATTGATAATGAGGAAATTGAGCGTACGATTCGCCGTGCGGTTACCATGACCCGGCGAAAGCATGAAACGGATGTGGCGCTGGAGCAGGCAACAGCTTTAAAACAGCGCGCTCAACTGTTGAGCCTTCTGACCAACGATAGCCAGCGTGGACAAGGCGTACGCGGGATGCTTGCGGATGTAGGGCTTTCTTTTAACGCATATTATATTATGGTGGTGCAGCTGCAAGGCGAACGGGTTTTTTCCCAGGCTGTATTTAACCGTATCGACGCCGTACTGATAAGGCTGGGGGTAAACGCCGTCTCTCTTTTCCTGTACGATGCGGTGGTGATTTTTGTATATTTGGAAGCGGAAACAGCTGATTGGCGCAGTGAAGCTGACAGGATTGCCGAAGTAATTAACACGGAGTTAATCACGCCGGTACGCATTGGCATCAGCAAACTGGGCTCGTCCCAGCATGCAATTCGCACGGCGTATCATCAGGCACGGCAGGCACTTTGGGAAATTGCACTGTGCAAACACCCATGTATCGATAACTTTTATCTGGACGAGGGAGAACGCAGGCCGAACGAGCGGCTGGTGGAGATGTACCGTAAAATAGACGAACTGCTGGAAAAAGCCAATTTAAGTGATGAATCCGCGATAGAAGCAGCGGACGTGATTGCCGAACAAAGCGGTAAGCAGTACAGCAATCTGCGGGCGATGGTATCACTGTATGCGATGATGCTGCGTAAAAAATTTCCTTGTCCGTTTGACGAGAAAATACACGAAGCACTTTTTGAAACCTGGTTTGTCAGCAACGCGCAGGACGCGCGAGACTGCCTTGTGAAAATCTCCACCGTTATACGGGAAGCGATCGCTGCGCGGGACAACGCACAGCAATCGCTGCTCACCCGGAATGCCTTGCAGTACATCCGCCTGCATGCCGTGGAGGGCTTGAGCCTGAACGATGTTGCCGAGAAACTGTGCGTAAGCGCCAACTATCTTTCGGCGTTGATCCGTAAGGAAACCGGCGTAACCTTCCACGAACATGTGTTGGAATCCAAAATGAACGTAGCGCGTACGATGCTGGCAGACCCCCGTATTTTGGTGGATGAGGTAGCGCGCGCGGTAGGGTATGGCAACTATATTTCGTTTTATAATGCATTTAAACGCATTGAGCATATGACGCCGACCGAGTTTCGTAACCAAAGGGCAGAAGTATGAGAAAACCAAGCAGCTTATCCTACCGTGTCAAACTGATTCTGGTGGATTGTATCGCAATTGTCGCCGTCGCGTCGATTATTACACTCACCCTGACGCTGACGGCTTCCCGGCAGGTAGTGGAAGATAAAAGGGCGCACTTGAGCCTGCTGACCGAACAGGTGCTGATGAATTTCTCCGACGCTTCCGATGCCGCAGCACAGCAACTGCTAAGCCAGGCATCCAGCAAAGGCGTATCCGTACAGATGTATGCCATGCGTAATCTGCGGGAGAATGATAAAGGATATTACCAGAGTGCGCAGAACCTGATTTACGAAATCAACCAGATGATTACCACGCAGTCCTATCACGATTCGCTCTACTTCCGTATGGACAATGGTTTATCGTTCAGCAATTCTTTTGCGGAGGAAAGCTTTGTGGAGGAGGCTTCCGGGCTGCTGGATCAGCCCGAATACGGCCAGAATACCTATGGGCGGACGCTTTGGGCGCGTGGCAAAGACGGCGATGTATATCTGATCCGGGATATTTACAACCTTTCGCCCATCCGCCATGTGGGCAAGACGGTTGCCCGCATCCGCAAAGAGATGCTGGCGGATCTTGGCTCGATTAACGGAAGCCTGAATTCGACAATCGTATTTTTGGATGAAAACGGAAAAACCATTGCTATGGTTGGCGATACGAGCGAAGCCATGGCGGATGCGGCTGAAAAAGCAGCAGCCGAAGCGCTTACGCAAATTGAAGTGGAAGACCCATATGCCATTTCCATTCATCAGGACGATCGTTGGTCGGCGGTTGGCTTTTTACCGATGGAGACACTGAACAGCGTACGGCAGGCGATTATCCGTACGGGGCTTGTGGTGGCGCTGCTGGGCGTGCTGTTTGGTACACTGGCGATTATGGCGGTTACCCAGCGCATGACGCGGCAAATGCGTTTGCTGGTTAAATCCATGGATGAGGTAGCGGGGGGAAACATGAACCTGACGGTGCCGATTGAAGCGGGGGATGAAATCGGCCAGATGTCCGCACACTTCAACCGGATGATTGCGGACACGCGGGAATTGCTGGCCCGCATTGTGCGGGAGGAAAACCGGAAAAGCAAAGCGGAATACGAGATGCTGGAGTATAAATACCGCTCGCTGCAATCGCAGATCAACCCGCATTTCATTTATAATGCGATGGAAACAGTCAATGCGTTGGCTAAGATTGACGGAAATGATGAAATTTGCGATGTAGTCCGGCACATTTCCGCCTTCTTCCGGCAGAATACCGGAAACATGCAGAAAAAGTTTATTACAGTACGCCGGGAATTTGACAGCCTGAAACAATATGCCTACATTTACCACCATATCCATGGCAATACCCTGTCTACACCTTTTACCTGCACGCCGGAGGTGGCGGATGCGCTGATCCCGACCATGATTTTACAACCTGTGCTGGAAAATGCGCTGGTACACGGAGTGCGTCCGGCTGAGGATGAAGCGTTGGTGACCGTATCCGCCGAGGCGGATGAACAAGGGCAGCTGGTGGTGAAAGTGCAGGATAACGGCAGCGGCATGCCTGTGGAAATTATGGAGCAGATTTTATATAGTGCAGCGGATGAACCGATGGGTGGAAACCGGTATTCCACCGGCATCGGCATGCGGAACGTACGTGACCGGCTGCGGCTGATTTACGGGGAACGGGCAAAATTGACCATCCAAAGCGATGAAGGCAGCGGAACACTGGTATCCATCACGATCCCGCTGGTGTATGACGAAGATGAGCTGGGCTCAAATCCGGATTATTAACTGTAATGGACGTACCGTCTCTGGGATTTCGCTGGCGCTGCATAAGGAATATAAAAGTATTCATTATTGCCTTTGGAAACGCCCATTGCTTTTCTGCGGATGAATAACAAATCAATCCCCTTTGGCATGCTACTTATGGTAGCTAGCCAAAGGGGATTGATTACCGTTCCATGAAGTTTGTTGATATGCCTATCGGTCTTCCGGCGAGCTTTCGCGGGGAGCCTCCCGTGCCCAATCCGGCCAGTTGGGACGTGCGGATACGGGGGTTGCCCACCGAACGGCATTTACCAAAATTCGTTGCACCTCCGGCTGGTAATAGACGGGGAAAGTCTCGTGACCGGAGGAAAAATAGAATATTTTCCCCGCGCCGCGCCGCCAGCAGCAACCGCTGCGCAGTACCTCGCCACCCTCCGATGTAGTGAGAAAAACCTGCTCCTCCGGCTGGGGAATTTCAAAATATTCGCCGTAACTTTCGTCCTTTGGAATCGTGAAGAATTCGCCACGCAGTCCTTCGGCGATGGGGTGAGAAGGCGATACCAGCCAAACACGCTGCCATTCGCCGTCGTTTGGCGGTGCGGTTGTACCCGCTGCACGCTGAGCGGATGTGGTACGGCCTTCGCGCCAGCGCAAACACTGTGTTCGCGTACCCATCATACGGGAAAACAGTTTACTGGCATGGGCGGAATGTAGTAGTATCAGCCCCATTCCGTCCAGCACGCGCTTTTGCGCCGCGTCCACGCGATCCTCTGCAATTTCCCGCCAGTATTTATGGCCGAAATACACCAACACATCTGCCCAGCTCAGGTTCTCTTCGGAGAGCCCCTGCTGTGCATCCTGCATTACGGCAGTGCGTACTTCCATATCCGGTTGTGAGGCAAACAATGTACCAAGCGCACCGTGGATACCGTGGGGGTATACGGTACGTTCTGCTTTGGCGGCTTCTGGCAAAGGCCTGTTTTCATACCACACCAGCACATGCGTCAAGGTTGTTCCACCTCCGTCCACTGTTTCGTCTGGCTGGATTTTACGCATGCTTCCACAAACGCCATCCCCTGAAAACCATCTTCGAACGTGGCATAGGGCTGTGCGCCGTTTAGGTAACTTCCATCCAATATAGAGGTATAAAAACTATCAACGGCATTACGCAGCGCGTCCGGCCAACCCATTACGTGCCCCATGGGCGTGGTAATGAATGGGCGCGTTTCCGGCTGGCAGGCTTTGGGGTTCATGTATACGGTTTGGAACCCGATACCTTTTTCCCCTAAAATCAGGCGGTCTGGCTCTTCCTGCCGCCATTGCATACCGTACTGTGTGCAGGATACTTCCAACTGCAAGTCGTTTTTATGCCCGTTGGCAGCCTTGGAAATCAGCAGCATTCCTGGTGTGCCATCTGCAAAGCGCATGAGGATTCCGGCGGTATCTTCGGTTGCCATGGGGTGCGATACTCCTTGTGCGTCTGTGCGTACGGGGTAATGGGTGGTTAGATCCGCCATTACGGAAACTACAGGCTGCCCGAGAACGCAGCGGGCTGTATCGTGCCAGTGGATGCCAATGTCGTTGATTGCGCGGGCAATCCCCGTATTATCCATCCGGCTGGCCCAATCGGTCAGCAGCGAGCCGGATTCTTGTAAATAGTGTCCGAAAACCATTAACGGCCGCCCGGCCAGGCCGTTTTGCAACCTTGCTTTCATTTCCTGTACCGGGGCGTTCAGGCGGTACTGATGGTTCAGCCCATGCGCCAATCCCTTTTGCACAGCCAATTGCCAAACCGCGCGTGCTTCGGCGGCACTGCCGGAAAGCGGCTTTTCGCAATACACATGTTTGCCGGCTTCCAGCGCGGCGCGGTTGATCACGTCATGCATGGCGTTTGGAGTGCAGTTGTGAATAACGTCAATCTCTGGATCGGAAATCAATTCCTGCCAGTCGGCATAGGCTTTGGGTACGTCGTAGTAGGCTTGTAAACCATGCAGGGTTTCCACATTTCTCGAACATACCGCCGTTACTTCTGCCGCAGTTACGCGATGCAGAGCGTCTATGTGCTGCGGTCCGATAAACCCGAGCCCGATAATACCGGCGCGAAGCTTTTGCATACTTGTACCTCCTTTGGTCGTATCGATTGAGAACGGTTCATCTTGTGCTTTTATTATAACGGCTGCAAGCCGGAAAACAATATACATATTTGTGGATTTTGCTTATAAAATCATGAATCTGGAATATAGACGGGTTTCCCGGCCGGTTCTACAATAAGGACAAATGAACCGCAGAACTGAGAAGGGAAGGCAGCCTATGCTGGATTATAAACTGACAATCGGTCTGGCACCTATGCGCAGGGACGTAACGCCACGCCCCGGTATTTTCAATTGGGAAAAAGCGGAGGAACGCGCCCATCACATTGTGGATTATATTCAGGAACACTTTGCCTCAGAATCCGTGAGGTTTGTTGACCTGAAAGGCATCAATGCCGTGGATGTGATGGTTAACGAAGCGGATGCGGAAAAGGTGATCGAGCGCTTTACGGCGGAGAAAGTCGATTCTGTCTTGATTATCAACAGTAACTTCGGCAATGAAGAAATTGCGACGCAGGTGGCACGCGGCGTAGGCAAACCGGTTTGTATCTGGGCGCCGCAGGACGAGGATTTTATGCCGGACGGTATGCGCTTTACCGACAGTCAATGCGGTATCTTCGGCGTGAGCCGCCAGCTGCAGCGTTTCAACATTCCGTTCAGTTTTATTGAAAGCTGTACGGTGGACAGCGATACGTTCCAAAAGAATTTTGAAAAATTTCTGTCGGTTAGCTGCATGCTAAAAAACTTTACCGGCATGCGCATTGCGCAGGTTGGCATGCGCCCCAAAGCGTTTTGCTCGGTCATTTTTAACGAAGGCGAACTGATGCAGCGCTTTGGTTTACAGATCGTGCCGGTAAACCTTGCTGTTATCATCGACAAGTACAACAAAATACTGGCGGAGAACGATGCAGAGCTGGAAAAAGGAAAAGAACTGCTGTTGGCCCGTTATGAAATGGATGATTTGACGCTCCCGGTGCTGAAAAAAGTGTATGCGTTTGTGCTTTTGTACCAGTGGGTGTTTGAAACTTACAACGTACAGGCGGTATCGGCGGAATGCTGGACAGCCATGCAGCTGGCGGTTGGCGCAATGCCCTGCACCGCATATAGTATTCTTGCGGATATGGGCTATATCGTTTCCTGCGAAAGCGATATGCACGGCGCAGTCACCATGGCGCTGCTTGCTTGTGCCAGCCGCGGGAAAAAGGTGCCGTTCTTCGGCGAATTTACCACGCGGCACCCGCAGGATACAAACGGCGAGCTGCTTTGGCACTGCGGCCCCTTTGCGTACAGCTTGAAAAAGGAAGGCTGCCCGGCTAAGGAAGTCAACATGCGCCAGTGGTTCCGCGTGAAGGACGGCCAGTTTACCGTGGCGCGGATGGACCAGGACGACGGCAAGTACAGTTTGTTGGCCGGTACCTGTAAATCCATGGAGGGCCCCTATACTTTTGGCACTTACCTGTGGGCAAAGTTTAAAAACTTACCCGCGTGGGAACGCAAGTTGGTAGAAGGCCCCTACATACACCATATGGCCGAAATTGAAGGCGATTATACCGAGGAGCTGCGAGAGTTTTGTAAGTTTGTGCCTGCTTTGCGGTTGGATACGGTAGAAGAATAAACCCCAACAAGGAAAGGAAGACGATACGGATGCTGACTGATTTAAAAACAGTTCTTGCGATTGCTGAGGAGAAGCAGTGCGCAATTCCCGCTTTTAACGTATACAACGCCGAAACGGCAATGGGCGTGCTGGAGGCGGCGCAGGAGGCAGACGCTTGCGTGATTGTGCAAATGTATAGCCGTCTGTTTTCCAGCTGTGAGGCGGAATTTTTAGCGCCGTCCATTCTGGCGGCGGCACAGCGTGCCAAAACCCGCGTGGTATTTCATCTGGATCACGGCGCGAGCGACGATGCGGTGATCAGGGCGCTGCGCTACGGCTGCACCGGGGTAATGCGGGATGCAAGCGCACTGCCTTTTACGGAGAATGTTGCCGCTACCAAACGTGTTGTTGAGCAGTGCCATGCCGTAGGCGTATCTGTGGAGGGCGAGCTGGGCCATATTGGCGTTGCCAAGGATGGCGTAAGTACCGAGTACACCCGTGTGGACGAAGCGGTAGAGTATGTAAAGCAGACCGGGGTGGACGCGCTGGCGATACTTGTAGGCACCGCGCACGGACATTACAAGCAGGCGCCTGTGATTGCCATAGACCGTATTCGCGAGATTAAAGAAGCCACCGGCATACCGCCTGTGCTGCACGGCGGCAGCGGCATACCGGATGAGCAGATCGTCGCGTCGATCGAGGCGGGTATTCGGAAAATCAATTTTGGTACTGATATTTGCTACTCGTTCCTGGATCAGGTATTTGCCACCAGCCGGGAAGTGTTTGCCGTAGACTTGTTTATGAAAGAACCTGTGCAGGCTGTAAAACGGTTTGCACTTAGCAAGATCAAGCTATTAAAGGCGGAGGGCAGCAATGCGTAACCAAACCGAAACCGGATCGTATCCGCAGATTATCGGCATCGGCTCGACCGTGTACGATACCTTGATGGTAACCGATGGCTTTCCAGCCGAAGATACGAAGATGCAAGGCGTGGAAACTAAGGTGCAGGGGGGCGGGCCATGCGCGACTGCGCTTGTAGCTGCGGCTAAACTGGGCGTTAGCGCGGGTTATATGGGAACCATCGGGGACGATCCTTTCGGGCGCTTTATGCTAGATGATCTGGAAAAGTGGGGCGTTGATACCCATTGGGTGCGCAGTGTGCCGGATACGGTTTCTTTCCATGCCGTTGTGCTTCTCAACCGTCAAAACGGAAGCCGTACCTGCGTTTGGAACAAAGGCACGGTGCCCCCGCCACAGGCAGACGATATTAACGAGCAGGCATTGCAAAACGCAAAAACCCTGCATTTAGATGGCCATATGCTGGATGCGGCTGTCCATGCCGCAAAACTATGCCGCAAGCTGGGTGTAAAAGTAAGCTACGACGCAGGCGGCACCTACCCGGGCGTGGAAACACTGCTTCCACATGTGGATTATTTGATTCCCTCTGAAGAATTTGCCTTGAAGATGACTGGCGCTAAAACCGCTGAAGAAGCGGCAAAAAAGCTCATGCAAACCTATCGGCCTGAAATTGTTGTGTTGACGCAAGGCGTTCGCGGCGGTATCCTGCTGGATGAACGGGGGCTTCGGCGCTACGCCAGCTATCCGGTAGAGGTGAAGGATTCCAACGGTTCCGGCGATACGTTCCACGGGGCGTTTATCGCCGCACGAATCAAAGGAATGGACGCCGATGCCGCTTGCAGATACGCCAGCGCTGCCGCCGCCGTAAAGTGCACCCGTTTAGGCGCTCGCTACGGGATGCCAAGCGACGCGGAATGCCGCGCGTTTCTGAAAGGAAGAGGGGTCGAACTATGAGCTTGGTAAGTATTCACAACGATTCGATCACAGTAACCATTTCCACGCTGGGGGCGGAACTGCAATCCATGGTGGATCAAAACGGGGTGGAACGCCTGTGGCAAGGTGACGCTGCGTTTTGGTCGGGCCGCGCACCCATCCTGTTTCCGGTTGCCGGAGGGTTCCGGGAGGATTGCTACGAGCTGGAGGGCAAGCGATACCCTATGCCCAAACATGGCTTTGCCCGTAAAGTAGGATGGCAGCTGGCGGAGCACAGTGAAAACAGCGCAGTGTTTACCATGAACCATCAAACGGAAGGGTTCCCTTTTATTTATGAGTTTAAAGCCAGCTACACGCTATCCGGCTGTTCGCTGATGGTGGGGTATTCTGTAACCAACCGGGATGCTTCGGCATTCTATTACAGCGTCGGCGCACATGAAGCATACGCTACGCCCGAGGGCATTGAACAGTACGAAATTGTGTTTGATGATCCAGAACAGCTGGATAATTACGTGTTGGATGGGAACCTGCTGCTTCATCAGCCTGTGAAAATGGCGGAAAACGCAAAAACGCTGCCGCTGAAAACGGAGTATTTCGCGGTGGATGCTTTGGTGTTCCGCACCTTAAAGAGCCGCGGGGTTATGCTGAAGAGCAAACTTCACGACCGTAAAATCCGCGTGGATTTTCCGGAGCACGATACTCTGATGTTCTGGACCAAACCGGGTGCGGGCTATATCTGTATTGAACCCTGGTGCAATGCGCCGGATTTTGTAGACGCGGATTTCCGTATCGATCATAAACCCGGTTTTATCCGGCTAGCGCCGGGCGAAACCGCGACACGCAGGCATACGATCACGATTTTATAAAGGTTTGGTGCTTTGCGTTCCATGCAGAGAGGAGGACGAACGGGGGATGGATGTACTGCATTCGCTCCGGCTGAAAAATCCGGGGCTGCCCCTGTACTCAGTATTTGACCCGGCTTTCCGCCGCTATGGGCGCGTGATGGAATTTGACGCGGCTTCGTTGATCGCCGTATGCGAGCAGGCAGCTATAATGCCCGAAGCGGGCAGCCGCTATGTTGCCGCTATGCCGGAACTGGAGGCGCTGCCTGCTCTTCGTGATGCGCAGCAAACGCTGCGCGGCGAAGGCAGCTGCCAGATTGGGTGCTGTTGGGGCTACAACACGAAGCTGAATTGTCTGGAGTATCACCGCGCCAGCGAGCATAACATTGCCGTCAGCGATATGGTGTTACTGCTTGCGCTGCAACAGAACATGGTGGGGCTGGAGCTGCCCAGGGGAAAGGTAACCGGCTTTTATGTACCCAAGGGTACGACAATTGAGGTATATGCTACCACCCTGCACTTTTGCCCCTGCCAAACGGAGGAGAGCGGCTTTCGCAGTATCGTGATACTGCCGCGTGGAACCAACCTGCCGCTGGAATCACCGCGTCCGGATACTGGCGACGGCCGGCTGTTGTGGGCGAGGGACAAGTGGCTGCTGGCCCACCCGGAGAATAAAGGCGTAATTGAGCGCGGGGGATACGCGGGGCTGCACGGGAAGAATTACGAAATCAAGTATTGAGGAGAGATCACATGGAACGCAAAGCATTCATGGCCGACATGATCCGTACGGAACTGGAAGACGCGGTCGGCGTGGAGAACGTATCGGTAAGCGACAGCGAACGCCTGACCTACGGCGTGGACTATTTTTGGATTGGCCGCATGTGGGCGGACCATGGGCGCACGCCGCCGATGCCGGACTGGATCGTTCGTCCGGGGAGCACGGAAGAAGTCAGCAAGGTGCTGAAGATCGCCAATTACTATAAGATTCCCGTCAACATCTGGGGCGGAGGCAGCGGCTCGCAGGGCGGCGCGCTGCCCATGGCGGGCGGCATCATGCTGGATATGAAACGCATGGACCGTTTAATAGAGATCGACGAGGTCAGCCGTACCGTGACCGCGGAAAGCGGCATGATTTTCCAGCGGCTGGAGTGGCTGGTGAATGAGAAGGGCTTTTCCTGCCAGCACATTCCCAGCTGCCTGACCTGCGGCACCGTGGGCGGCGCGCTCGGTCACCGCGGCATCGGCATAATGAGCACGAAGTACGGCAAGATCGACGACCAGTGCATCAATATGGAGATCGTGCTGCCCAATGGCGATATCATCAACACCCTGCCCGTGCCCAAGCACGCGGCCGGGCCGGATTTGAACCAGATTTTCATCGGCTCGGAAGGCACGCTGGGCGTGATTACCAAGGCGACCTTCAAGCTGTTTGAACAGCCGGAAGACCGGCAGTTCCGCGCGATTTTGTTTCCGGATATGCACAGCGGGTTCATGGCCGGGCGCGACATTATGCAGAAAATCAAACCCTCCATCCTGCGCTTTTTTGACGAGGCGGAAACCACCAGCATCGTCAAGGACGTTATCGGGTTTGCGCAAGCGGGTAACTTTATGAACCTCGCCGTCGAAGGCGTCAAGGAAATCGTCGATATCGAAATGAAGATCGCGCTGGATATCTGCAAAAAGTGGGGCGGGCAGGACCTGGGCAGCGAGTACGGCGAGAAGTGGTACCAGAACCGCATTACCTTCTTCTATCCCGGGCATATTATGGATATTCCCCAGATGTTCGGCACCATGGATACGGTCGCCAATTTCAAGAACATTGAGGAAATCTACTGGGCCATGAAGCACGCGGTGGAAGATAACTTCCCCAATGTGCGCTTTATCGCCCATTGCAGCCACTGGTACGAGTGGGGCACGATGATCTACGACCGGTTTATTATGGACCATCCGCCGGAGGACCCGGAGGAAGCAATCCGCCTGCATAACCAGATCTGGAATGCGGGCGTGCGCGCGGCCATGGAGCACGGCGGCGTGATTAACGATCATCACGGCATCGGGCTGAAACTGGGACGGCTGATGAAGGAACAATACGGTCCGGCCATGCAGGTAATGGAAGGGCTGAAGAAGTCGCTGGACCCCAACGGCATTATGAACCCCTATAAACTGGGCCTGTAACAGGCGGCAGCCCCCTGAAAGGATGGAAGAAAACATGTTTAGCGAGAAAGCCAAAAAGAACGCGGACGCATGCCGCTTTTGCTGGATGTGCCGCCACCTGTGCCCCGTGCAGCTGGCAACGGGCAAGGAGAGCAATACGCCGCGCGCGAAGGGACTGCTGGTGTCCATGTTCAACCGCGGCTTGCAGATGGATGAAAGCGCCGCGGAAATTATGTACGAATGTCTGCTGTGCGGCGCGTGCACCAACGACTGCGCGACCGGGTTTGAGCCTCCCGTTTTTATCCGGGAGGCACGGTCGCAGGCAATGGCGGAAGGCATTGCGCCCGCGTACGCGGTAAAGCTGCTGGATACGCTGCTGGAGACCGGGAATATTTATGGCGCCGCGCAGGTGCAAGCCGGCCTGAGTGGGATTCCCGAAACCGGGGATATCCTGGTATGGCTGGGCGATACGGCGCGCTATGCCAGGCCGGAGATTGCGGATGCGCTGCTGAGCATCCTGAAAAAGGCGGGCGTTTCTTTTGCCGTACTGAAGGACGAACCGGCTTCCGGCTGCGCGCTGGGGGATTTGACAGGCTATGTGGAGGATGTGCGGCAGCAGGCGAAAAAAGCCGCGGCGGCAATCGCCGCCAGCGGCGCCAAAAAGCTGGTCGTGCTGGATAGCTACGATGCAACCTTCTTCCTGCACGAATACAAGGATTGGGGCATCGATCTGCCGGAAACCGTCACCGCTACGGCCTTTGTGGACGAGCTGATTCAAACCGGGAAGCTGACGCCAAGGCAGGAGCCGCTTACGGTGACCTACCACGATGGCAGCCGGTTGGCGCGGGATTTGGATGAGCACCGGCCTGCGCGGGATATACTGGCGGCGATGGGCTGCGAGGTGCGCGAGATGTTCCAGAACAGGCGGCTGTCGCGGGACTGCGGCAGCGCGCTGATGGGGCGGTATCTGCCGGAACTATCCCGGCGGATTGCCGCGGGGCGCTGGGAGGACGCAAAACGTACAGGCGCCAGCGTACTGGTGGCGGCCTGCCCGCAAAGCAGCGAGGCGCTGCTTGGGGCGGTGCCGGAGGGATATACCTATCAGGATTTGTTTGTCCTGCTGAATGAGCGGGTGTAAACGACCGGCGCGGCAGGCTGAAAGGCAGGCCGCGCCTATTTTGCTTAAACGTGGATAACAGGCTTTGCCTTGCGGCAGCATCGCCGCTGGAATAACACCTGAAACGACCCAAAAAGAAAGGACGGCGCTCCATGAATTATAAGAAGACCTATGTACCGCAAAAGGGATATACGCCGGTTTGTGAAATCGGCAAGTGCTCGTTGAAGGATTTGGAATTCGGCATCATTGAACTGGGGCCGGGGGAAAGCCTGACCTACGAAACCAAAGACCGGGAAGTGGCGTTCATCCTGCTGGGCGGCAAGGCGAATTTTACCGCCAACGGCAAGGCATACGGCCCGGTGGGCGTGCGCCGCACCGTGTTTGAAAGCCCGAAAGCCGAGGCGTTCTACGCGCCCCGCAATTGCTGCCTCACCATCACCGGGATGTGGAATGTGAAGATCGCCGTATGCGCCACGCCCGTAACGCAGGACAGCGAACCGCAGGTGATCAAGCAGGACGCCGTACGTGTGATGCGGCTGGGCGTAAAACCATGGGAACGTGATACCAGCTTCATCATCGACGGCACAACCAATGCCCGCAGGCTGACCATCGGCGAAGCATACATTACGCCCGGCAACTGGGCGGGGTTCCCGCCGCATAAGCATGATGTGGACGCGATGCCGGCCGAAGGTGTGCTGGAGGAGATTTACTACTTCCTGTTCGACCCGGCGCAGGGGTTTGGCGTGCAGTGCCTGTACACCAAGGACGGGGAGATCGACGAAGCGTACCGCGTGAAAAACGACGAACTGGTGGAGTTTCCCCGCGGTTACCACACGACCGTCGGCGCGCCGGGCTACAACACGTACTTCCTGTGGCTGATGGCGGGCGAGCATCAGGGATTCTACCGCAGCAACGATCCCGATCACGCCTGGGTCGGCGCAGTGGAAAATTTGCTTAAAAAGCAATAGGTTGTTAAAGCGGGGTGACAAGGTGTGAAAAACCAGCTGGGCGTTTACTATGCGTTTTTAGCAACCTCGGATGATGTGGATTGGCTGCAATGCATCGCGCGCACGAAGGCGGCGGGGCTTACTGTATTGGAAGTAAGCGCCCCGAAGCTGCGGTTGGCAAGTGTGGAAACAAGACGTGTCATAGCCCAAACGGCGAAGGACGCGGGCGTTGCGCTAACCTTTGCGACAGCGCTGACGCCCGAAACGGATGTAAGCTCACCCTCACCTGCGATACGGGCGGCGGGAATCCGCCTGTTGATGAACGATCTGCAAATGGCGCGGGAGATGGGCGGCATTACGTTGGGCGGTGTGGTGACCAATGCCGGGAAGCACTTTCCACCGGATAACGAGCATACCCGGGATGCCGCAATGGAACGTGCTGCCGTTTCGCTGCGGGAAGTGGCGAAAGCTGCGGAAGCACAGGGCATAAACATCGGCGTAGAAGTGGTAAACCGCTTTGAATCGGCGCTGGTAAACACCTGTGAAGAGGGGCTGGCAGTAGTGGAAGCCGTTGACAGTCCATGGCTGGGTGTACATCTTGATACTTTCCATATGAATATTGAGGAGGCGGATATCGGTAGGGCAATCCGCCTTGCCGGAAAACGGTTGATTCACTTTCATGCCTGCGCAAACAACCGGGCGTTGCCG
The DNA here is from genome assembly GCA_963663285.2 of Candidatus Limiplasma sp. Lineage (GTDB taxonomy): Bacteria > Bacillota > Clostridia > Christensenellales > Aristaeellaceae > CAXXOK01. Next base: position 195,111 of record CAXXNI010000002.1, read on the forward strand.
GGTGCGGGGCATATTGACTGGCTCGAGGTATGCGCAGCGCTGAAGGCTGTTGATTATCAAGGCCCGATTGTCATGGAAGCTCTGCCCGGCCCCTATGGCAGTGTTGCGAGCCGGTTGAACATCTGGCGGCGGCTTGCCCTGAATGTGGATGCGGAGCTTGCACAGGCGGCACGTTTCCTGCGTGAAAGGATGGTGGATAGCTTTGACGGCTGATCGATTTGCCTTTATTGCGGGCGCGTTGTGCCAAAGCGGAGACCGGTACTTGCGCGCCGGGTATAAGGAGCAAACCCGTACCGTACCGGAGGTGGTACGGGCAATGGCGCAAAAGGGCGTTGCCAAGGGTGTGGAGATTCATTATCGCGGCAACGAAAGCGCTGAAGATACGGAAGCTCTCAGGTTGGCGGTTGCGGAAAATGAGATGCACGTAACCTATGTAGACACATGGACATATGGGGAGCGCAAATGGCGTTTCGGTTCCCTTTCGGCAGCGGATACCGTTATACGGCTGGAAGCGGTGCAGCGTTGTAAAGAGACCCTTCGCTTCGCACGGGAAATAGGCGCACAGGGGATCAGCCTGTGGCTGGGGCAGGATGGGTTTGACTATGCGTTTCAAACGGATTACCGTGCGCAGTGGCAACACCTCGTCGACAGTCTCAAAGAAATCTGCGATGCTGCGGATGGAATGCCGGTTGCGCTGGAGCCGAAGCCGCGAGAGCCTAGGAACCGGCTGCTGATCGATAATGTGCAGACTGCACTGCTGCTACGGCTGGAATGCGGACGCGATAATCTAGGCGTTACGGTCGATACGGGGCATGTAATTGCCGGAGGGCAGGGCATCGGACCGTCGCTGGCGCTGGCAATGCGCCATAACGCGCTTTTCAACCTGCATACCAACGATAATTATGGTTCGTGGGACGATGATATGATGGTTGGCTCCGTACGGCTGAACGAGGCGCTGGAGACCTTCTATCTGCTGGAAAAGTACGATTACCACGGGGCGATTTCGGTGGATATTTTTCCCTACCGTGAAGACGCGATGGATGCTGTGGAAGAGAGCATTCGCAGCATGATGGATTATATCCGCATTGTGCATAAGCTGGGGCTTGAAAAGATAGACGGCTTGATTGCTGTGGGCGATATGCCCGCTACACTGGCGGCCATACGTAAGGCTGCATTTGGCAGCATGTAGAAACACAGATGAAATAGCAAAGTTACCACCGGCAGCGCCCTTAGTATTACAGCGCTGCCGGTGTTTGCAATCAAAAACCGGATAGGAGCCGTTGGGAAGTTGATGATTGAATTCTAGCGCTGAACATGATATGGTATACCCAATACAACATTAAGGAAGTGGGCAGGATGATCGCGACTTTTCTCTCCGCTGTGGTGGTCAGTTTTTCCGGCGCGGTTATGCCCGGCCCGCTGCTTACTTACACGATCCGGCAAGCGCTTGGTATCGGGCCGAAAGCGGGCTTTTTTATCATTACCGGGCATGTACTGCTGGAGCTGCTTTTAATTATGCTGATCTTTCTGGGCTTTGATATTATTTTACAGTCGGAGATTGCGCAAATCGCTATCGGGCTCGTCGGCGGCGCACTGCTAGCGTGGATGGGCGCGGATATGCTGCTGAGCGCGATACGCAACAAAGCGAAAATATCCATGGATGGGGATGCCAACCAAAAGAACATGCTTACCTCCGGTGCGGTCATTAGCGCGATGAACCCGTACTTTCTGCTTTGGTGGGCGATAATCGGGCTGGGTTTTCTGCTGGAAGCCTATAAAGGTTTCGGCATTTGGGGTGTGGCGGCGTTTTATGTGGGGCATGCGACGACCGACTACCTATGGTACGGCGGTGTAAGCACCGTGGTTGGGAAAACACGTAAGTTTATGAAACAAAGCTTCTACCGCATACTGATTGGCATTCTGGGCGCCGCGCTGGTGTACTTCGGCGTGATGTTCCTCACCAACGCGATTCGGAGTATGATTGGCTGATGTAGGCGGCTGTAACATTGGACAGTGTTACTCACGGAAAACCTGTGTATAGCGTTTGTAACTGCAAAGGCGTAGCACGCCGTTTTATAGGGGGAATAGAGAAACATGGAATCGATCATTCGGGATGCGGCACTTGCGCCGCTTGGTGAACAGAAAATTGACTGGGTGCGCCGGCATATGCCGGTGCTGCGCAGTATTGCCGCTGAGTTTGAGCGGGATCAGCCGTTTAAGGGATTGACTGTGGTGCTGTCTATCCATTTGGAAGCGAAAACGGCGTATTTGGCACAGGTGCTGCATCAGGGCGGCGCTACCGTATACGCAACGGGCAGCAATCCCTTGAGCACGCAGGACGATGTATGTGCCGCGCTGATGCAAAGCGGGGTAACGGTATTGGCAACGCATGACTGCACTGCTGATGAGTACCACCAGTTCGAGTGCGCGGCGCTTTCCACTTGCCCGGATGTGGTGATTGACGATGGCGGCGATCTGGTGCAGATACTGCATGAGGATCACCCCGAGTGGGCGGTAAACCTGCGGGGTGGCTGCGAAGAAACGACGACGGGCATTTTGCGGCTGATGGCGCGGGAGAAAGCCGGAACGCTGCGGTTTCCTATGTTCAATATTAACGATGCGGATTGCAAGCACCTTTTTGACAACCGGTATGGCACCGGCCAGAGCGTGTGGGATGGCATTATGCGCACGACGAATTTGGTGGTCGCGGGCAGCACGGTGGTCGTAGGCGGTTATGGCTGGTGCGGCAAAGGCGTTGCAATGCGTGCCAAGGGGCTTGGTGCAAGCGTGATTGTGGCTGAGGTGGAACCTGTGAAGGCCATCGAAGCGGTCATGGACGGCTTCCGCGTCATGCCGATGGAGCAAGCGGCGGAGCTTGGCGACTATTTCATCACCGTTACCGGCTGCAAAGGCGTGGTAACTACGGAACATATGCTGCGCATGAAAGACGGCGCTATACTGTGCAATGCGGGGCATTTTGACGTGGAAGTAGATGTGGCTGGGCTGAAGGACATGGCAGTCAATCACCGGGAAATGCGTAAAAACATCGAAGGTTATACCCTGCCAAACGGCCGTACCGTTTATTTACTGGCGGAAGGGCGGCTGGTGAATCTGGCCGCGGGAGACGGGCATCCGGCGGAAATTATGGATATGAGCTTTGCGCTGCAGGCACTTTGCGCACGGCGGATTGCGGAAGCAGCGGACGCCCTGCCAAATCGGCTGCATGCGGTGCCGGAGGATATAGACCAGAGCGTGGCGCTGCGCAAATTATCGTCGCTGGGGGTTGCAATTGATACCCTTACGCCGGAACAGGAGCGGTATCTACACGGCTGAAAATAATGTTTATTGATTTCCTTACAGCAGTGAAAAGAGAAGCGGTAAACACCACTTCTCTTTTCTTGTTATACAGTTTGTTCTTCTTATTCTTCAATCAACGATGACCGTGGGATGAATACTCGGCACGGTTTACTGTTGTTCTGGGTTTCGACATAGGCCCAATCCGTTCCCATGAAGGCCAGCAGCGTTACTTGCGTACCGGCGCCGATTTTAAATACTTCTCCCTTACCGATCAGGGGATCGTCTGTGGCGGATGCGTCCTTGGTAAGGGTAATGGCAATATCTGCAAAGCTCAACTGCGCAACGCTGTCTGCGTTTGCGAGGGTTGCGTTGTCAATATAGCCGATCCGGCCACGGGAGCCGTACCCGATGGAGTAGCTGACGAGCACCCAATCGCCTGTAACGCCGAAAATATCAACGGTGTCATCCGTGGTAACCTGAGCTTTGCTTTCGCGGTAACTATCGGTGCTGGGGGCGCTATATACCTTCAGCGTCTGCCGCTTTTCAAAACTCGCGTCGCCCAATGCGGCCAGCATGGGTGCACTATCCACAGCCCGTTCATACGGAGAAAGTGTCGGTGTAGGTGCGGCAGTGGGCGTTGGGGAAGGCGAAGGAGACGGCGTGGGTGTATTCGTGGGTGCGGGAGACGGGGTCGGCGATGGAGTCGGCTCCGGCGTCGGTGAAGGCGTTACGAACTCCTGCGGTGCAATGGCAACTGCGCTTCTGTTGAGCACAAAGCCGGTTTGGGAACCATTATTACTAATAGCGGTAAACGCTGTGCTTCCCAGTGATACGGTGCCGGTAAATAAGTCGCTGTCAACCTTTCCGTCTTCGACTGTATAAGATGAAACCTGAATGGTCAGCAGTTTACCATCGGCGGTAAACTGGTAGTAGGTATTGCCGTCGGAGCCCATTTCTTTCCATAAACCCTGTGTAAGGAAAGCGACCAGTTCTTCATCGTCCTCCGCTACGGGCATGGGGGTCGGCGTAGCGACGGTATCCAGCGGGGGCAGGGTAGCCACAGGCTGTGTAGGCGTTTGTGTTGCGGGAGCTTCGGTAACCGGAGCAATGCCGGTTAGCAAAGCAGACTGGGTCAGGTTCAACTGTTCCCAGGGAATATCTACAACGGCGGCGTCCGCCTGCACGCTACCAGCGGCATACAGGCAGCGGAAAGCGGCGGTGGAAATGTAATACGAATCGGGCGCGGGCACCTGCGAAGCATCGGTAACAACAGAAAGGCCCTGCTCGCTTTCCATGGTATAAACAGCGTTACGGATAGCGGCGTCCACCGTATCCGGTTCTTCGGCAAATAAGTCATAAACTGTTACCAGCTTGCGGTTTTGCACATCCACAATGCGGTAGAAAAACAACAGTTCGTTCAAGCTGCCATCGGCTGCGCGGTTGGATACCGTCGCTTCCAAAGACAGGATGCCGTTAAAGTCCATTCCGACACAGTAGGACATACGTACCGTATCCAAAGTCCCATCTTCATAGACGGTTGCATCGTTGCTGAAAGCGTCTGTTTTGCGCAATGCCAGCAGTGGATCGGCCACTGTCTCCGTTAGGTAATCGGTCAGCGTATCATCCTCGCAGGAAAAAACAGGATATTCTACCCGGTAATTCACGGTATCGGTTTGCCCTTCGTCGATCCAATGGGTAATGGTAATTCCATCCTGCTGTAAATCTACTGTTTGGCCATTATCTTCGGCAACAGCCGGTGCAGCGGTGAGCAGGCATAGTGCCAGCAGAAAGGATAAAGTGCGCTTCATATCCGTAACCTCCTACTTTTGCAAGCTTAACACAAGCGGGTATACGGAATCGGTAGCCAGCGCCACGGTTTCCGTTTCGTCGCCTTTTGTCAGCTGGAAATAGTGGGACAGCGGCTGCGGATAAGCCATCCCGCTTACTGTATACTGCTTGTAAATACCGTTGGTTTCCTGCCGCCATACGGCTCTTGTGCTTTGGATGGGAGCGATGCTGTCGTAGGCAAAATCGTAATTTAACTCACCGTTGACATATAATCCATACAGCCCTGTCTGTGCATCGCGCACCACAACGGCTCCGCAATCGGCATAGACAGTCACATCGTCGCTTGTATATAAAACAGTTTGTTCGCCGTCCAGCGCGATTAACTCGCCATTACGCATGCAGGCAATGCCTGCGGCGCAGCCCAGCACATCACTCATATCAGCGGTGTGCCGCCATAATTTCATCGTGCCGTCCTGAGACAGCTCATAAAGCGTATAGCGCTCATCCGTATCGGTTACATTGCCGGTATCCACATAAGCGATGGTATTTTCGGCCGTGAATGGATAGGCTTTGGCAAACCAGAGCGTGCTGAGGACGGTGCTGCTTTCATCCACATAGTTAAAGGTAGTTTGTGAAGTATCGCTGATGAGCGCCCAGCCGTTAACCATGGGGCTTAAAACCGGGTCTTTCCCTACGGCTTGCGCATAGCGGGAGGTATCAATCAACGGTTTACCCTCTGCATCAATCAGCCAGGGCGACATGGCAATATAGTAAATATCGTCCGGGCAGACCAAAAAACCATCTGCCGGAAGATGATCGTAATAGCCCAGCAGCTTGCCATCTAATGCGGAGAACAGATAATAATCGTAATCGTCGGCAGCTAAAAACTGCCGCTGTATCACGTTGCTGTTGGTTACAGCATAAGGCTCAAGCGGTAAATCGCCCGCAACGGCGTCGATGCCTTTTTGTGCTTTGCTGGTAACCTCCAGCGCAGTGGCTGCATCAAACGCGGGCATTGTAACGGTTGGATTATTTTGGGAAGGAACCGCCGTTTGAATCACGCTTTGTACTGTTTCTTCACCCAGCAAAATACTAAGCTGCGTAAGTACCTGATCCCGGAAGATGTATACGCCGGCTGCGAGCACGGCAAGGATCAGCAACACAATTAACCAGCGTTTCAGCGCCCTGCGTTTACGGCGTTTGTTGGCAACGGTATGCTTTTCCGCTTCTACGCGATAAGCAGCGCTTGCCGGAGGCAGTGCGGAATCGCTCACAGCTGGTTTGCGGGTGCGGTATACATTGGGGGATGGCCGGGAGTACTCCGGTTCGGGGGGGATATCCTCAAACAACGAGTCTGGCGTTTCAAATTTTAAAGGCGGCGCAAAACGCTCGCTCCAGGCAGCGGAGTTTGTAGCGTCGCTTGTCGGGCGCGCGTAGGGATTGCGTGGCGGCGTTTCCGCCTGCGGCTCCGATTGATCCGTTGACGGCGGCTCCACGACTTGCAATTTCTTGGGTTGCGGTTCCTCGGCCGGGGAGACGGGTTCAAACGCACTTTCAGCGGGAGGCACAGCGGTGTATTTACTGGATGTATCGTATATGGGTACGTTGTCAGGGGTGTATGCACGCGGCGCGGAGGAACGGTGGCGGCCGCGATATCCGTTGTATGCCGGGGCCGGCGCGGGGGCAGGTTCCGGTTCGTTTGGCAAATAATCCGCTTCGTCCCAGGTGGGCCGCGTGTATGGATTGGGCTGTGCGCCCTCTTCACTTGTAACCGCCGTGTAGGAGGACCCGGCTAACCCCTCGGGAGCAGGATCGTTAGGCAAATAATCCTCTTCATCCCAGGTGCGCTGGGTATAGGATCGTTCCTCCTCCAGCGGCTGCTCCCACGAATCTGCAGACCAGCCGGGCTGCACCGCAGAGCGTGAAGGGCGTGCAGCAGGATATAACCCGCCTTTTTGACCTTTGTCCCGATCCCCGGCAGGTTCATTAGGCTCATATTGTTCATATGATCTATCTTTATTCATTCAAAAACCTCATGATTCTCAAGGCGCTTTTTCACATTTCAATGTATCACGCTTTTGGCTGTTCGTCAAGTAACAAAAGGGTTTGCGGGCATCGAAGGGGGAACGGCAAATCAAACTGGGGAGCGGATAATGGCGGGTGTTATTTGCTTCGCGAAAAATTTCGCTTCTTATTTATAAATTGAAAACGCCCCGCACATATTTATAAATATGCCGAGGCGTTTTGGTTATATGAGGTATGTGATGGCTGTTCTCATCCGTATTGCGAGCCACACAAGGCAATTACGCAGTCTCAATCCGTGAGGCAGCTTGCAATCCCAATGCCTCCACGCTGCTTTCGCGTAATTTGAACTTCTGTATCTTGCCACTGGCCGTCATAGGGAACGCATCCATGGGGATAATATACCGCGGCGATTTAAAGCGGCTAAGCCCTGCGCGCACAAAATCAACCAGCTCTTCCTGTGTGGCGCTTGCGCCTTCTTTGAAAACAACGCAGGCGCAGACTTCTTCGCCATATTTCTCGTCCGGTACGCCCACCACCTGTACATCGCTGATAGCCGGATGCGTGTACATAAACTCTTCGATTTCACGGGGGTAGATATTCTCGCCGCCGCGAATGATCATATCCTTTAAGCGGCCGGTAATGCGGAAATTTCCATCCTCATCCATCGTGCCGATGTCGCCGGTATGCAGCCAGCCGTTTTCATCAATGGCCTGATGCGTTGCCTCCGGCATTTTATAATAGCCCTTCATCACGTGGTAGCCGCGTGTAACAATCTCGCCCGGCGTGCCGCGCGGCACTTCCTCCCCGGTTTCGGGGCTGATGATTTTTCCTTCGGTTTGCGGCAGTAATTTCCCTACGGTGGATACGCGCAGTTCCAGCGGATCGTCTGTACGGCTCATGGTCATGCCCGGCGAGCATTCGGTTTGCCCGTAGGTGATGGTTAGTTCGGGCAGGTGCATCTTGCCGGTTACATCGCGCATGGTTTTAATGGGGCAGGGACTGCCCGCCATAATGCCGGTACGCAGGTGGGAAAAATCAAATTGATCAAAATCCGGGTGTTCCAGCATGCCGATAAACATAGTCGGCACGCCGTGCACTGCCGTGCAACGTTCGTTTTGGATTATCTCCATTTCATCTCTTGGGTGGTAACGGGTCATCAGCACGGCGGCGGTGCAGTGCGTAAGGCAGCTCATAATGCCCAACACGCAACCGAAACAATGGAAAAGCGGTACGACGATCAGTAGCCGGTCATCGCTGGTAAACTTCATGCAATCGCCCAGGAACTGACCGTTATTGGTGATGTTGTAATGGGTCAGCATAACACCCTTGGGGAAACCGGTGGTACCGCTGGTATATTGCATGTTGATTACTTCGTGCGTATCCAGCGACGCGATGCTCTCTTCCACGATACTGTCCGGTACGGTTTCAGCCAGCTGATATAACTCGTCAAATGAGTGCATGCCCTTGGGCTTATCCTCATCCTGTCCGATCAGCACAACTCTTTTCAGGCAGGGCAGTTTCGGCTCGCCAATTTCATCCGGGTCGCTGGTGAGCAGGCTGGGCATCAAGCCTGTAATATGGTCGATATAGCGGTTGCCCTTCACGCCGGGTATCATCACCAGCATTTTGGCGTCGCTCTGGGTTAGCAGATAGTTCAACTCAAACTGTTTGTAGTTGGTGTTTACCGTTACCAAAATCGCCCCCAGTTTTGACGAGGCGAACATAATCAATACCCATTCCGGCACGTTGGTAGCCCAGATGGCAACGTGGTCGCCCTTGCGAATTCCCATAGCATATAAGCCGCGGGCGACGATGCTGGTCCGGCGGTCAAACTCCTTCCAACTCCAACGTACGCCAAACTCAGGCGCAACGATGCAATCACTGTCCGGCAGTCGCTCCGCGTTCCTCCTCAGCAGACCGGGAATCGTGTTTGCGTGAAGCTCGGTTGTCGGTACAAAAGCCATGCTGTGCCCTCCTTTAATGATCTGTATAGGGTGCGAATGTAAAAAAATCCTCCGTCCTCGAAACATCGAAGACGGAGGCATTATACTCCGCGGTACCACTTCGCTTGGAGCCTGCGCTCCCGCTTGTTCTGGCTTTATCGGGCCATTCCCGTCCAATAGTACTGCGTTTTCCCATTGGCCGCTCTTGGGGGAGAGGATAAGCGTCCTTCTTACGCCTTGCACCTACCGGCGTTTCTCTGTAAAAAAGGTATGCTGTCCATGCCCGTTCATCGCGTTGAAATTGGATTGATTATAGCGGAGCGTAAACGGCTTGTCAACCCTTTTACTAAAAATAACTATTTTTGCGGCGCGTCTTCCGGTGCGTTCAGTAGCAGAAAGGCATAATTTGTGCCGTGAAAATCCGTATAAGCAAAGGGCGTAAAACCAAAACGGCGGTAAAAGGCGTGATCGTTTTTGGAAACAATGCTTTCCACGTACAGCGGCAGACCGTCAAAAGCTGTCATGCTTTGGGTCAGCACTGCCGCACCGGCTCCTTTTTGGCTGGATGCAAGAAATTCCAGCGTGGCACAGGGAAAATCAGGACCATACCGGTTGAGCATGGTAAACAGTTCGTTAACCCTGTGTGCAGCCGCAGGGCTGCGCAGAGCAAGCCAAGCCATGCGGGGGAGAAGACCTAAGCGGAGCATAGCGCCTAAAGTAAGCTCTGGAGATTCCGGCGTGCTCCACAGCGCGCAGGCGGCAATGCCGCCGTCTGCCTGCGTGGCAACAAATACACGCCCCGCCTTTAGCGCATAATCCAGCATGGTACGTAAAAAAAGCCGGGCAAGCTTTGGACGGCCGGGGAACAGAAAGGTTGAAAACAAAGGCGTTTGCCAAAAAGCATGAGTAAGCAGCGAGGTGAGATTGTTACGCTGCGAAGCTGTGGGCGAAACCAGCGGACGTACGTCCATGGAGATAACGACCTCCTTTATCAAAAGAACCAAACAACAGCACCATTATACCATAGCGGCATAAACCCGGCAACGTGTGTTACAGCTGAACCGGCTTGCTTTACCCTCCGTAAAAGCTATGGTATAATGAAGTACTGTAATCGCTTGATTTTTTATATCCCGGATGCGAAACAAGACGATTGAATAAAGGAGGGAACTGCTTGTACCGATATTCCAACCAAAGCCGGTTTAACTCCATTATGCGCTCTAACCGCTACCGCCCGATTATCGTGATCGTGATTATTGTTGTAGCGGCGTATCTGCTGCTTAAACTGGTAGGCGTGGGCGGCTTGAACGAAGCGAATTTTGAGAGCCAGCGTAATGCGAAGCTTCGCTCGGAAATTCAGCATGCCGTCAGCCAGACCAATACGCTGTCGCGGCTGGGCGCTACCACTACAAGCAATGTTCTGGGCAAAGTACGGCAATATGTACATGGCATTGAGGTTATTAATGATTTAAATGTAAGTATGTACGGCGAGGTCGGCCGCTTGTACAGTGCGAGCGTATTTGATGATATCTATACCATTATCGACGAATACGACGCAAAGCTATCCAGCGGTCAAAAAATAAGTGATACATTAGCGGAACTCACCAGTGCGGTTGCCAATTTGGAAACGCAAACTACGGCGATCATCGGCGCGGCGACAGCCACAACAGAAGAATAAGCAAGAATAGAAGCGATAGAATCAAAAGGAATACAAGCAGGCGCGTCCTCATATGATAAAGAGGACGCGCCTGCTTGTAAAAGGCCGGACAAGCGGGTATAATAAGCCCAATATCGGAGGTGGCTTGGCGGTGGATGATCGACCCATCGGCGTGCTGGACAGCGGCTTTGGCGGTATCAGCGTTTTAGCCTGCGCGGCGAAAACATTGCCGCAGGAGGACTTTATTTTTTTAGGGGATAATTTACACGCCCCCTATGGCGACCGTGAGCCTGAGGAGGTCATGCGCTTTACCCGCATGGCAGTTGACCAATTGATTCAATGTAATTGTAAGGCGATTATGATTGCGTGTAATACGGCGACGAGCGTTGCCGCGGCTGCATTGCGAAGCGAGCTTTCCATGCCGGTGATCGGGATGGAACCGGCGTTAAAACCCGCCTCCAAACTGCCCGGAGAAGGGAAAATACTGGTCATGGCAACCGCTATGACGCTGAAACTGGAAAAATTCCGCGCACTTATGGCCCGCTACGGGCAAGACGCGCTACCTGTGCCCTGCCCCGGGCTGGTTGAGCTGATTGAGGCGGGTGAATTGGAAGGCCCGCTGATTCAGGCTGAACTGGAAAAGCTGCTGTCGCCATATTTACGCCAGCCGGTAAAAGCAGTTGTGTTGGGCTGCACGCACTATGTTTTCCTAATTCCCGCCCTGCGCACGTTCTTACCTGCCGGTATTCCACTGGTTGACGGTAATGAAGGCACGGCACGTCAACTGGCAAAGCGCCTTACGCAAGAGCACCTGCTAAAGGCGGAACCGCCCTACGAGGCTGATGAACGTAAACCATTAAAGCCAAAGGGAAGCATTTCATTTTTATCTACTGCGCGGGATGCAGCGATTGTTGATAGAATGCAGAAATGGTACGACTTGGCAATTGAAGAAATTTGCAATTCATCCGGTGAAGCGGTAAAATAATCTCGTTACGACTAACGCTGCTTGCAGCGGATTGGGTTGATTTACACATGAAAAAAGTGATGCTCATCTTTGGCACCCGCCCGGAAGCCATTAAAATGTGTCCGCTGGTGCACGTGCTGGAGGAGCACCCAGCATTTGAAGCTGTGGTCTGCGTTACCGGACAACATCGGCAAATGCTGGATCAGATATTGGATTGCTTTCACATTGAACCGAAATATGATCTGTGCATCATGCAAAAACAACAGACATTATTTGATGTAACCATCAATATATTGCAGCGTATTCGCGATATACTTGAGGCCGAAAAACCGGATGTCGTACTGGTGCATGGCGATACATCCACGGCGTTTGTAACGTCGCTGGCCTGTTTTTATTTGCAGATTCCGGTAGGGCATGTCGAGGCGGGGCTACGTACTTACAACCTGCATTCGCCGTTCCCGGAGGAGTTCAACCGGCAAGCGGTGGATTTGATTGCCAGGTTCTACTTTGCCCCAACCGATATGAGCCGGCAAAATTTACTGCGGGAAGGGAAGCCGGACAAGAATATTTTTGTTACGGGCAATACGGTTATCGATGCACTTTCCACTACTGTACGGGAGCAATATAAACACCCGGAGATCGAATGGGCAAACGGCAGCAGGCTGATTTTGCTTACCGCGCACAGGCGGGAAAACCTGGGCACACCGATGCTGCATATGTTTAGTGCCATTCGCCGCGTGGTAAACGACACCCCTGATGTGAAGCTGATTTATCCCATGCATATGAACCCGACGGTACGTGAAATGGCAAGCCACTGTTTTTCCGGTTGTGACCGCATCCATATGATAGAGCCGTTGGATGTACTGGATTTCCATAATATTATGGCACGTGCGTTTTTGATTATGACCGATAGCGGAGGCATACAGGAAGAAGCGCCGTCGCTGGGCAAGCCTGTTTTAGTCATGCGGGATACTACCGAGCGCCCCGAAGGGATGGAAGCCGGTACGCTGCGGTTGGTCGGCACCGGGGAAGAGCCGATTTATCAAGCGGTGATGGAACTGTTGACTAAACCGGAAAAATACAAACAGATGGAACATGCGGCTAATCCGTACGGAGATGGACACGCCAGCGAATATATCGCCGACGTATTGGCGAAAAATCTGAAATGAGATTGAAACCCTGAACGCCGGTTTAGCCGGCGCTTTTTATTTTATGGCATATCCATTACGGGAAGGCTGCACACAAGGTAAAACAAAAGCTCAAGAAATCGTAGTTGTCATGGCTAAAGCCTGCGAAGGAAACGGCTGTGACGATTGAATAATGGTACAGCGATAAATACTTCATGCTAAATGGCTCAAGGGCGGAGAAGCCGGATGTGTTAGCGTTTCAGGACAGTTTTTCTCCCTAAACGTTCGATGCTTTCCCTTTGCCATAAATTCATAAAATGCGACAATGCGTGATTTTTACACTGCAATGGCATACGATACAGTGTTTTCTGCTGATTTTTGGCGCGAAACAATGGTTAGATTGTCTAATGAATTTGGTTGCAACCCCTTGCCTTTTGCGGTATAATTCGACTGTTATAGTCCGTTTTATATCGCACTTATTCGGAGGGATTCTGTGAAAAAAGGAACCGTTTGGGTCATCGGAGCATCCAGCGGGCTGGGATTGGCGACGGCGCAAGCATTCGCTAATGACGGCTGGCAGGTGATATCCGGGGCACGCTCTTTCAGCGCAAATTCGGCAGTTGACCCGGCCGATGGACGAACACATACCCTGCCACTGGATGTGACGGATGCGCAGAGCCGCGAGGCTTTTGTGAAAAACGCATTTGCCATCAGCCCGGTTGTGGATGTGCTTATCTATTGTGCTGCCGTACTGGTACTGGGCGCATGTGAACCCACATCGCACAGTGAGTATGAGCGTGTTATGCAAACCAACTTTCTGGGGATGACGGGCATGGTTTCCCTTGCGCTGCCCGCCATGAGAACCGCCAAACAGGGGAAGATCGTTTTGTTTTCATCCATCAACGGCTTGCTGGGCATACCGTTTCAAAGCGCGTACACGGCCTCCAAACATGCGGTGGAGGGGTATGCTGAGTGTCTGGCGATGGAAACATCGCCTTTCGGTATTCAGGTAAGCGTGGTAGAACCGGGCGATCACCGCGGTGGCAGCCAGCATACACGGCTGCATGCTGCGGCTGCGGAGCAAAGTTCGCCCTATGCGCAGGCGTACCAAAAAGCCTGCGCGATTATTCACCACGATGAAAGCAACGGCTTGTTACCGGAAAAACTGGGGCAGCGCGTATTGCGCAATGTAAAGCGCCGGAAAATGCGTTTTCGTTTGCGCGTCGCGAAGCCCGATCAGCTGCTGGCGGTAGTGCTGCACGATGTGCTGCCGCCTTCCCTGAACGCCCGTATTCTGCGTGGCTATTATGGTAAGGGAGGAATTGCGTAAATGGCTCAATACAGTATTGAAAATATCAGCCAAACCCTGCGCGGCGATATGCGCTTGCAGACTATATACGATATTATCACTTCTTACGATCAGGAAGAGGCAGCCGTTTGGCTGGAGGATGGTAAGGAACATACCCTGAGCTTTTCCGATTATGCCCGCATGACAGACCGGTTTGCTGCGTTTATCCGTAATACTACGAATGTGCCGAAGGGCGCTTATGTCGGCATCGCGGTAGACACCTGCAAGGAATGGCCTGCGATTTTCTGGGGCGTAATCCGGGCGGGATTCAACGCATTGTTGATTGATGCATCCCTGTCCGACGAGATGACGACCTATTTGCTGACCCAGGCAGGCGCAAAAGCGATCATCACGCCGAAAACGCGCCCGCTGCCCGATGGCGTAACATGGATTGATACAGAAAAGCTGTTTGCCGCCCCGGATGCGCCCGCTGATTTTAAGGCGGAATATGGCGATCAGGTAGCGTTATGCACCAGCGGTACAACAGGTACGAGCCGTATATTCGTGTATCATGGGCACGCTATTGCGGAGCAGGTGCTCTCCTCGGAGCTTTTGTACCATGCGCAAAAACGCATTGTGGACAATCAGCACCGCCGGGCTTTGGCCTTCCTGCCGTTCCACCACGTGTTCGGCTTTATGGCGAACGTGATGTGGGTTGCATTCATTGGCTTTAGCAATATTTATCTGCCCAACCGCTCCCCGCAGGCGATACTGGAAACGTCCCAGCAATGCAAGCCGGACATGTTAATGGCAGTGCCGCTGCTGGCGAACAATTTTTGCATTGGGCTGCAAAAGAAACTGAGCAAGCAAAGCGCGTTCAAACGCGGTATGTTTGCCATGCTCAAGGGCATCAGCCTCGGCGTGCAGACTATTGCGCCGGATTTTGGCCTGAAACTGGCCGAGAAGGTGCTGTTTGGCAGCGTTACCTCCAATTTGCTTGGCTCCAATCTGCGGGTGATTATACTGGGCGGCAGCCACACCCCAAGCGAGCATTTGCGCACGCTGAACGCACTGGGATACTACACTATTTGCGGTTTCGGTATGACCGAGACGGCTGTGACCAGCGTGGAAACGTCCATGAGTTTGCACAAACGCGTGAGCGGTTCAGTTGGTAAACCGCTGAATAATGTGGAGTACCGCGTTACCCCGAGCGAAGCCCGCGGACGCCGCGGCGAAATGTTGATTCGCGGCAACAGCATCCACACCGGCAGGCTGGCGGATGGGAAGCTGCTCCCGCCGGATACGCTGGAAGGCGGCTGGTATCCCACCGGCGATGTGGTTCGGCTGGAAAAAGGCGACCGTATGTTTGTGGAAGGCCGCTGCAAAGATGTGATCATCAATGAGTCGGGAGAAAATGTATATCCCGATGAGCTGGAAGATGCGTTTTCTACGTTGGTCGGCGCGGAACAGTTTACTGTGCTGGGCATTCTAAAACCCGGTAAGAATCAAAAGTACGAAGACATCGCGCTGGTAATGAACGTTGGCGAGCATTACCGGGAAGATGCGTTTTTAGAGGGCATACTGCAACAGGTCATCACTATTAACAGTAAACTTCCCACACTCAAGCGGGTAACGCGCGTACTGGTAACGCCGGAGCAGCTGCCGCTGGTAAACGGCATTAAAGTTAAGCGCCTTACCTTAAAAGCATTGATTGAGCAAAACAAACTGGCATATCGTGATTTGCGTATGTCCGGTGCCAAAGCCGCACCGGTGGAGCCGACTGCGCCCGATGTGGTCGCGCGGGAGGTGCAGCCCTCCGATTTGCAAATGGAGGAAATTAAGCAAAAGGTACGCACTTTGTATGCCGACGCGCTAAGCCTTGGCAGCGGAGCATTCTCCGACGATGCACACTTCATTGATGATTTGGGTGGCGATAGCCTGCAAGTGCTGGCTGCGTCGCTGAAAGCGGAAGAGCAGTTCAGCATTACCATACCGGTGGAGGAATACGGCCGCTGCACGACGGTAAACGATATGAGCGCGCTGGTATATGCCAAGCTCAATGGAGTAGGCGCATACGAAAGCCAGTCCGAGCCGGATGAAGAAATTGTACCTGTAACGCGCTTTGAGGATGCGCCGGAATGCATCGCATTCCAGAAACGCATGCAGGCGCTGATGGCAACGGGGGAGGATAACCCCTACTTCGTCTGCCACGAATCGCCCCTGCGGGATAAAAGCCTGATGGCGGGACACGAAGTGCTCAACTTCGGCTCCTATAACTATGCCGGCATGAGCGGCCGCCCGGAGGTTATGGAGGCCGCGAAGGAAGCGATAGACAAGTACGGCACCAGCGCCAGCGGCAGCCGCCTGCTCGCGGGCGAAAAGAAAATCCATGAAGAGCTGGAACGGGAACTGGCTGAATGGAAGCACGCCGAGGATTGCCTGGTGCTGGTGGGCGGCCATTCCACCAATGTTACGCTGGTGGGTAACTTCTGCGGTAAGAATGATTTGATCGTATATGATGCGCTGGCGCATAACTCGATTGAAGAAGGCTGCCGCTTGAGCCGCGCTACAGCCAAACCGTTTCCGCATAACGACCCGGAAGCGCTGGAAAGTATTTTACGCATGCAGCGCAGCAAGTACGCGAAGGTGCTTATCGTCATTGAGGGCGCATACAGCATGGATGGCGATATTGCTGATGTACCCGCCTTTGTGGCGCTGAAGAAGAAGTACGGCTGCTTCCTGATGGTGGATGAAGCGCACAGCGCATGCGTTATCGGGGAAACCGGCGGCGGTGTGGACGAGTACTTCAATTTGGAACCGACCGATATTGATATTAAAATGGGCACGCTGTCCAAGGGCTTGGGCACTTGCGGCGGATATCTGGCCGGATCGCGGACATTGATTCAGTATTTGCGCTACAATCTGCCCGGCTTCGTGTTCAGCGTGGGCATCTCGCCGCCGCTGGCAGCCGCTACGCTGGAAAGTGTGCGGCAGGTGCGGCATAATCCGCAGATTATGGCGGATATGCGGCGCAATATCGACTGCTTTGTGCAGGAAGCGAAGAAGCGCAACCTCAATATCTGTTTGGCTGAACATACGGCGATCATTCCTGTATTGGTCGGCAGCGATGAGGACGCTTTCCTGCTTTCCAACAAGCTGCGTGAGCGCGGCGTGTTCGTACCCCCGGCGGTATATCCCGCTGTGCCGAAAAATAAGGCACGCTTGCGCTTCTGCGTTATCAGCGAGCATAAACCGGAGCAAATTGTGGAGGCGCTGGATAAGCTGGTGGAGCTTGCGCAGGAACTGGGTATACAACTACCGCCCACGGGGAAGTAAACAAAATCAAATTCAGGCATGATTCAGGAGCCGCGGCATTGCTGCGGCTCCTCTTATCGTATTTGCACTTACCGGGTTTTAAGGGATACGGTTGATACAAGGGTTATGCCCGGTAGCGTGCAGTATTAGCAATCGAAGTTTGTGCGCGTTCCCGTATGCACTGTCAGCATTGAGCATGGTTTTACACATTCCACATGAACAATATACCAGCTATTTTTACTTGCTTAACCATGGATTACGGATAACGCTTCGTCTTAATAGGACAAAGGCACTGTTGAAACGCTGGAAACCTAGCAGTAGGGCAGAGTAATATGAGCCGGAACATTTACTACGTTTGCATAACAGCAGGATGCTTGTTCTATACGCAACGGTTGGTCGACAAACAAAAAGGAGCAAAGCGCCGCAACGCTTTGCTCCTTGACTGTATCAAAGGTAGATGTTTACCGGGACTCAAACTTCCGCTTCTTTACAGGACGTGCGGCCGGTCTGGCTGCTGATCTTGCGTATGAACCTGTGTGCGCAGGCTTGGCTGCCTGCTGTGGGCGCTGCGGACGGGCATGCGGAGCCGCAGGCGAGCGGGAAACATCGGCAGTGCGGCTAGACTGGGCAACAGGGCGGGCAGGGGAACGGCTTGCACCGGTTGATGCCCCACGGCTGTGCAAAGGTTGTGCATTGCGGTTTCTCATGTTACCACTCTGCGTACGAGGCGCTTTGGCTTCACCGCGAATGTTCACATCTTTTACGCGTGCCGGACGCGGAGGACGGGGTTGTTTAACGGTCTCAGTGAAAACCTCCATCGGCCATTTGCTTTCTTTGCGGGGGATTTTCCGCCCAATCAATTTTTCAATGGCATAGAGATTTTTCATCTCGTCAATGCAGCAAAAACTAATGGCGTCACCGTCCAAACCGGCGCGGCCCGTACGGCCGATGCGGTGTACATAAGCCTCCGGCTCGTTTGGCAGATCGTAATTAAACACGTGGGATAATCCTGCTACGTCGATGCCGCGGGCGGCAATGTCGGTTGCAATCAACACTTTCAGTGCGCCGCTTTTAAACTGTCCCAACGCGTTTTGCCGGGCGCTCTGGCTTTTATCACCGTGAATCGCCATAGCTGTAATGCCCGCTCTATTCAGTTCTCGTACTACCCGGTCTGCGCCATGCTTGGTGCGGGTAAAAACAAGTGCATTTTCAACTTCCGGCTTGGCAAGCAAATCAGCCAGCAGATACTTCTTATTGACTTTATCCACCATGTAAAGCGTCTGCTGAATACTATCCACTGTGCTGCTAACGGGATCCACCTTTACGGTCTGCGGATCGCGCAGTATGCTCATGGCGAGCTTTTCTACCTCGGCAGGCATCGTGGCGGAGAAAAACAGCGTTTGCCGGTTCTGCGGCAGCTGGGCAATGACGCGTTTTACGTCGTGAATAAAGCCCATATCCAACATGCGGTCCGCTTCATCCAATACGAAAATTTCAATCTGATCCAGGTGGATATATCCCTGACCGATCAAGTCGTTCAAGCGGCCGGGGGTAGCCACAAGGATGGGCGGATTGCGCTTGAGCTGCGCTACCTGCTGCGCTTGATTCACGCCGCCAAAGATAACGCAGGAGGCAAGCGGCAGATGCTTGCCGTAAAGCTGAAAGTTCTCCTGTATCTGTATAGCCAGCTCACGCGTGGGCGTTAAGACCAGCGCGCGGGGGCGGCGGCTTGGGTGCCCGGAGCGGCTTTGCAGTTGTTGTAAAATCGGCAGGGCAAAGGCGGCGGTTTTACCGGTACCGGTTTGCGCACAGCCTAGTACATCCTGGCCGGAGAGCACCAGCGGAATGGTCTCCTGCTGGATAGGGGTAGGTTCCGTATAACCCGCGTCCCGCGTCGCTTTCAAAATCGGCGCGATCAGCGGCAGTTCGTTAAAATCCATGTCAACATCCTTTCCATATACGTGCCCGGCAGCGCTGCGCTGCCCGTAAAGCACGGAAGAATATCATACCATATTTAGCATGGAAAAGCAAAGCGGCAAACACATTCTTGTGTTTGCCGCCTGTTAAATATCAAGTTTGCATATTATACTACTTGGATGCATCCTCAAACTGATTAGCCAAATCCAGCGCATCCTCTGCAACAAACCCCCGTACTGTTTTGCCGTTTACCGTTGTTTCGATATAAGCCCACGCGCGGGAATTGTAATACGTGGAAAGATAGGTTACACTCTCGCCCTTTTGGATGGTCCGGATGCAAGCGCTGAATGTGGCAGGGTCATCCGTAAGGCTGGTGTTTTGCAGGCACGAAACGGCAGTATAGGAAAAATCTAAATCGGCGGCGTTTACCGTACCTTTGATCGTCGAACCCTGCACATACCCTACGCGTACGGCGCCGCTATTTGTTTCGTACATCACCAGCAGCCACCCATTCTCCCAACCGGCAACATATACGCTGCCGTTGGTGCTGACAAGCGCTTTACCGTTTGCCCCGCGATACGATGATGTGCTTGGTGCGGAGTATACTTTCAACTTTTGATTGGTCTTCAGCGGAGCATAGGTGAAGCCGGAGAGAATATCAAAATAATCAAAGCTAATGTAGCTGAGATAATTTTTACCGCCTGTGTTATTGGTATGCTGCGCACGCATCTCTTCACGCACTTCTTTCACCAAATGCTCGTTGTACCACTCTACCGAGCTTAACTGGCTGTAGCAGGCGGAGGAATTGTCCGGGTTGTCGTTGGGGGTATACCAGGGCATGGAGGAGAAGTAATTATCGTACTTGCCTCCGGCAATAAAATTATATCCGTGACGGGCAAAAATTTCATTTAAAATATAGCCGAGGGATTCGTAATCCCATTCCCAAAGTTCGGACTTAGTTAGCTTACGGGTATCGCTGTCCGTAATAATATACTGCCTGCCGGCAAGTGCGAAGGAGGGGAGCAGCACGAGCAGCAGTAATATCGCGATCCAAGTTTTTTTCATAAGGGCACATCCTTTCAGTCGGCGAAAAGGAATGGATAAATCTGGTTATAGTATAGTGTTATCTATTTTAACTGTCAATTGTTAAGCCTGTATGACAATCTCAAAAAACGAAGGAAGAAAAGAGGTACGTATAGAATATGATAAAATCAGTGCTTTTTTGCGCATAACGCAAAAGGTGCATAGGAGGGTTTATATGAAGGTTCTCTGGAGAGGGTTACTTCTGGTGATTATATTAATGCTCCTGATGGTGCTGCTTCCCTCGCCGGCACCCATATCGGGAGCCTTTGCCGAAAGTAATCTGCTGCAATCACTGCCGATCGACGATTCCGCCGGGCCTGTACCGGATGAAAGTTTGTACCTTGCGGATGATACCGGCTACCAGGATGATAGTATTTCCGTGCAAATAGAGCAAATACGGGAATATGAGACATACATTCTTGTTGCGCGCATTACCATTACCGATCCATCCCAGCTGCGTACGGCGATGGCGGGCAAGTTTGGCTCCACACGGGATATTCCCGGTGCGAAGCTGGCGAAGCGGTATAACGCTGTATTTGCCGTAAACGGCGATTATTTTAATTTCGACAGCACCGGGTATATCGTACGGCAGGGTGTATTGTACCGTGACAATCCGCAGGAAGGCTCAGATGTACTGCTGATTGATGGTCAGGGCGATTTTCATATCGTGCAGGATGCAACCTCCGAGAAAATTGCGGCGTTTGAAGGCACGATTGTAAATTCGTTCAGCTTCGGCCCCGCTTTAGTGGTGGATGGCAAAGCACAGGATATTGCCAGCAATAAACATATTGCTTCCGATATCCCCACGCAGCGCATGGTTGTGGCACAAACCGGCCCCTTATCGTACCTTTGCGTTGCGACTGAAGGCCCGGAAAATGCAAATTCAATCGGGCTTACGCTTGCGGAAATGGCTGCGCTGATGGAAAAACTGGGATGCGAAACAGCCTATAACATGGATGGAGGCAGTTCTTCCACCATGGTACTGAATAATGATAAAATCAATGCGCTCAGTACGCATAAAGTACGGGCTATTTGGGACATTCTATACTTTGCGACGCTGGTGGAGGCGGAGTAGCCTTATCCGTTTGAAGTATCTTATCATGATATAGCGTCACGACGGGAGACAGCGATATGAATGAACCTGCGAAATTCGCCACAATATTGGGCTTGGACATATATCCGTATGGAGCGTGCATCGCCGTTGCGGCTGCGCTTGGGTGTCTGCTTTGGCTTCGCTTATGGAACCAGAAACAACACGATACAAAGCAGGGGATCAACTTTGCGATCCTTGCTGTGATCAGCTGCGTATTATTTGCCAGAATCGGCTTTTGTGCTATAAGGGCGCGGTTTATCGCGGTGGACTATATACCTGGATTTATCTATAAATTTCAGCTGGGCGGTTACTCGCTGGCGGGTGCTTGCGTGGGGCTTTTACTGGCTGCCGGGTTGTTCCGGCTGAAAACAGGAACCTTTTTAGCTGAAACCATGGATGCCATAGTCCCAGCCGCGCTGCTAACCCTGTCCATTGCGAGACTCGCAGAGTTTTTTACGCTGGAAGGCATTGGCGGCTACATTGAAACGGACACCTTGCAATGGTTTCCGCTTGCGGTATGGGATACCTATGGCGATGCCGTCATAGCGGTCTTTATTTGGGAGGCGCTAGTTGCGTTGTTGCTGTGCGGCGGGTTGCTGCTATGGAGAAAGAAAGCGGTACGTACCCGTGGAGACGTTGCGTTAACAGGCATGCTGCTATTTGGACTAACGCAGATTGTTTTGGAGAGCCTTCGGCAGGATAATTACCTGCGCTTCGGTTTTGTAAGGGTAAACCAACTCTTAGGTATTGTACTAGCGCTATTTGCGATTGTAATGTGGTTGATAAGGCTCAAACCGACGCGCATACTTCGTGTGCGTATTTATGCCGGGGCAGTATTCTGCACGGCAATATTGGTACTGGTGGAGTTTGGTCTGGACAAATCCAGTCTTTCCAATATTCTTTTGTATATCGTAATGGTTGTGGATCTTGCGGTTTTAGGCACGATCGGGGTTACCCTTCGCAACCGGAGTGGAAAGGAGGCCTAGCACGTGCGAATGGGTAGAAAGGCGGCTGCTGTATTGCTGGTATTGCTGTTGCTGGCCGGCAACGCGCAGGCGGAAAAACAAATTGTGCTAACATTCGTGGGAGATTGTACAGTAGGCTGTGAGGATCGTTTATTATCCAAGGATTATTCGTTCGCCTCATACGTAAGCCAAAAGGGATATGAGTATTTCCTTTCAGAGGTTAAGGATTTTTTATCCGAAGATGACTTGACCATTGCCAATTTTGAAGGGGTACTGAAAGACAACGCATTTAGCGCGGTGAATAAAACCTATTGCTTCAGGGGGCTGCCGGAATATGCGCAGATTTTAACACTGGGCAGCGTCGAAGTTGTAAATCTGGCTAATAATCATACAGGCGATTATGGCTCCATCGGCCGGATATCCACCCGAAAAGCGTTGGATACAGAAGGGTTAAAAGCATTCGGTTTTGACGATACATATCTATATGAAAAAGACGGCATTACAATTGCATTTTGCGGCTTTTGGGGCGTTGGCTTTAACAAGCGCCGCAATATTGCCGATACGATACGCCAATTAAAAGCGGATGGGGCGGACGCTGTTGTATGCACGCTTCACTTTGGCGAAGAATATGCGACAAACCATAATAATGTACAAACTATCGTTGCACAAATGGTGATTGATGCAGGCGCGGACTTGGTTGTGGGGCATCACCCCCATGTGGTGCAAGGTATCGAAATATATCAAAACCGTATGATTTTTTATAGTGTCGGGAATTTCCTGTTTGGCGGGAACGCAACGGTTCGTGTAAATGGATGCCTGATTCCGCGCGTTACTTTAACTTTCAGCGACGAGGGCGAATACCTAGGGCAACAAGCCAGCGTATATCCGGGTAATATTTCCGGCGATGACGAAGAAAATGATTATCAACCGCGATTGGTTACCGGTGACGCGGCGCAAGCTGTATATGAGCGTATCGACGGGGATAGCGCCATGGAGAATTGGCCGTATCAGGAAACGGAATCGTGCCGCATATATCCTTTTATTGAAGCGACATCACAAACGGATGAATCTCAATCCATGGAGTAGAAGGAAATACGCGACGGAAAACGCAAAGCCTATGAACACGCTAAGTACTTTACGGTTTACCGTGGATTGCTATATAATAGAACGAGGATCTACATTCTACAAGTCGTTCCAAAGCATATTAACAAATATGCAAAAGGCGAAATCATGCCTGCACATACATTGTATATAGCACTAAAACCTTTCAGGAATGATGTATACATATTGGTATGATATGAAGGATTACGCGAAACGGAAAATAGAGGAGATGCCTTTCTAAACTTGCAGGGGAACAATCAAAATATACTGTTATAGGAGTAATATACAATGAGAAAATGGGTTGCTATTCTAATAACCTTGGCGACTTGTCTGACCTTTTCGGCTGCGGGATTAGCCGAACAAACGAATGACTATACCGTAGGCAGCGTCGTTACCCTCGGCAGCTATGAGCAGGACAATAATCTGGATAACGGAACGGAACCGGTCGAGTGGATCGTACTGGATGTGCAGGGCAAGCAAGCTCTTTTAATCAGCAAGTATTGTCTGGACGCACGGGCCTACAACAAGGATTATATTCCCATGACATGGGCGGAATGCGACTTGCGGGTATGGTTAAATGATACTTTTTTAAGCGAGATTTTTTCGGCTGAGGAGCAGACGAGGGTCGTAACGGTGACCAATATCAATAAAAACAATCCGCACTATGGTACAAAAGGCGGAGCGGATACCACGGATAAAATTTTCTTTTTAAGCACAGATGAGATTGACCAGTACTTCCCCGATTCGGAAAGCCGCAGAGCAACACCGACGGCATACGCGAAAGCGCAGGGTGCTTATGTAAATGGTACCAATGGGAATACATGGTGGTGGCTTCGTACCCCCGGTGTGCGCCCGATTGATGTTTGCGGCGTAAGCGCTTACGGCAACGTGAGCGGCTATGGCAGCCGGGATGTGAATCGGCCCAGCGGTGCGCTGCGGCCTGCTCTGTGGGTGACGATAGGGGAGTAAAGCATTGGCTGGCAAGTGTAACGCTTGTGCCGCCAGATCATAAAAAATAACATAGAAAAACATCGTCCGCTGATGCCAAAAGGTATCAACGGACGGTGTTTTTTTATCTTGTCACGATAATATTCATAACAACGGAATTGTAGTTACGGAAGATAAAGACAGGTTAGTATCCAGACCAAGATTCCGGTAACAAGAGGAACAGCCTGCGATAGTGTAGTAAAGAAAATAATAATTTGTTAGGGTTCTGTAACAATTATTAAGTAGACATAAAAAGGAAATAGAAATATAACAATGGTAAATGTTATCTAAATGAAGAAAACAAAGGGAGTTGTACTTTCATGAGAAAATGGTTATCAATCCTGTTGGTACTTCTGTTGATGACCCCTGTTGCAGCCGCCCTGGGGTCGGATTACCCTTTCCAGGCAGGGGTTAACTACACGGAGCCATACGCCGATTATGGCGCGGCAACAAGCATGTTGAATTTCGGCCGCGCGTCAAGCTTGTGCCCCGGTGAATCGTTCTACGATGTGAAAACGACAACCATCAAGAAGATTAAAGCGACACAGTTGAAAAAATATATGGACAGCTGCGATTTCTACTGCTACGCAAAGTGGCAGTGCGATAAGAGCATTGATGAATGCACAATTGACGCCATGCTGGTTATGACAACGCCGGATGGTACATATTATGCAACCTATGGTTCTTGGGATATCTACGATCAGAAACGCCGCACCATGTATTCCTGGTTCTTTGACGTTACCAGATGTCTTGAACGCTATTTGGATGAAAACGGCGGTTCGTTTGATACCGGTACCTATACCTTCTCGCTGTTCTTTAACGATCAAGTATTCAGAACCAGCAAGGTAACGGTTACCTGATTGGCTGTAAAAGGGAATAAAAAACGCCCCGCACTGTGTTATCACAATGCGGGGCGTTTGAAGCGCTCAGAACTTCAGCGGGTTTACCTTTACGCCGGGGCCCATGGTGGAGCTCAGGTAGAGCGAACGCACATAGGTGCCTTTAGCGGTCGACGGCTTAGCCTTATTAATGGCATCCATCAGCACTTGCAGGTTCTCCTGCAGCTTCGCGGCGCCAAAGGAGGCTTTGCCAATCGGGCAGTGGATAATCGCGGTCTTGTCGACGCGGTACTCCACTTTACCGGCTTTGATATCATTGATGGCCTTGGTAAGATCCATTGTAACCGTGCCGGACTTGGGGTTAGGCATCAAGCCTTTAGGACCGAGGATACGGCCGATACGGCCGATAACGCCCATCATGTCCGGGGTAGCGACGATAACATCGTAGCCAAACCAGTTTTCAGCTTGAATCTTCTGTACCATCTCTTCGCCGCCGACGAAATCCGCACCGGCAGCTTCGGCCTCTTTGATTTTGTCACCCTTGGTTACAACCAATACGCGCACAACGCGGCCGGTACCGTTGGGCAGAACCACAGCGCCGCGAACCTGTTGGTCGGCGTGGCGGGGATCAACACCCAGGCGGCAGCTTAATTCAATGGTCTCATCGAATTTGGCTTTGCTGGTCTCGCAGACAAGCGTGCAGGCTTCTTCGGGATCATAGGATTTGAGGTTATCAAGCAGCTTTACGCTGTCAGAATATTTCTTACCGTGTTTCATCGTTCATTTCCTCCCTGTGGTAATAGCGGCACAATGTCCTCCCACATACATATGTTATTCCTCAACCGTGATGCCCATGGAGCGGGCGGTGCCGCGAACCATGCGCTCGATGCTCTCGATATCGGTGGCGTTTACGTCAGGACGCTTGATCTCGGCGATCTTCGTGACCTGCTCCTTGGTCAGCTTGCCGACCTTATCACGATTGGGGCGACCACTGCCGTGCTGCAAACCGAGTTCTTTTTTAATCAGGTTCGGCACGGGCGGCGTTTTGGTAATGAAGGTAAACGTGCGGTCGGTGTATACGGTGATGACTACGGGAATAATCATACCGGCTTCCTTGGCCGTACGCTCGTTGAACTCTTTGCAGAAACCCGGAATGTTCACGCCGTGCTGACCCAGCGCAGGGCCGATCGGCGGTGCGGGAGTCGCTTTCGCGGCGGGAACCTGGAGTTTGATAAGCGATTGAACTTTCTTAGCCATGGTTATGGACCTCCTCAAATTGTGGTGACACGGAACGCTTTACGTTCCTCCCACGCCCATCCGCTAGGGGAAGGGCACCGGCGATACATCGCCGGAGGCGCAGTAAGCGCCGGTAACCGCGACGGGCAGAGCTCGCCGCGACAACCTCAGACTTTGACAACGTCTTGCAGGTCGACTTCCACAGGCATTTCGCGGCCAAGGAACATTTTTACCTTTACGGTCAGTTTCTGCCGTACGGTGTCCACGTCCTCCACAATACCGGTGAAGTTCTCCAGCGGGCCGGAAAGAATGCGAACCTCCTCGCCAATGGCGATGCCGAATTCCACGCTGTTTTGCTGCGTGGATAACATCATATCTACCTCTTCGGGCGTTAAGGCGACAGGTTTGCTATCCGGGCCTACAAAGCCGGTTACACCGCGCGTATTGCGTACCAGATACCAGCTTTCGCTGGTCTCGATCATATGCACAAGCACATAACCGGGGTATACCTTACGCTGGCTTTTTACACGGCGGTTGTTTTTAATTTCAACCACGTCCTCAACTGGGACGCGGACTTCTAAAATTAAATCCTGCATGCCGTTGTTTTCAACCGACTTCTCGATGTTGTCCTTAACTTTGTTCTCGTAGCCCGAATAGGTATGCACGACATACCAGCAGGGCTCCTTGCTCTTCTCGGCCATTGTTTTCTCCTTACCTAATTGGGCATCAGGACATGATCAGGTTCACAAGCGCAGAGGCGCCCATGTCCAGCAAGCCGATGATGACCATCAGGAAGACCATCATCAGCACGACGATGATCGTGTAGTTGACCAGCTTATCTTTGGTCGGCCAAGTAACCTTCTTCAGCTCATGCCACATGTTTTTAAACGCGGCGCCGATCTTCTTGAAGAAGCCTACAAAGCCACGCCCAAAACGAACAAAAAAGTTAGGTTTTTTGTTCTTGGCTGTTGCCTTCTTTTCATCAGCCATGTTATTCACTCCTTCTCGCCTAGGCGCATTACTTCGTTTCACGATGAAGCGTGTGCTTTTTGCAGAAACGGCAGTATTTGTTCAGCTCAATGCGATCGGGGGTGTTCTTCTTGTTCTTCATAGAATTATAATTGCGCTGTTTGCACTCGGTGCAAGCCAGCATAACCTTGTTGCGGGCAACGCTCGCCACGTCCGCCACCTCCTAAAGTGGGTATTTGAACCATAGGCCTGGTTGGGACCGATGGCTGGTAGTGCTTGCCAACCCGGCCGGATGGAAACGTAGGCGGCGAACCGGCACGTTCCATCCGTATCCAATCGAGTTTTACCAGCGATTGACCGGGGAGGGGAGCGAAGCGCTCCGCTTATTCCATAATCTTGGAGACAACGCCGGAACCAACGGTACGGCCGCCTTCGCGGATAGCGAAGCGGAGGCCCTGCTCAATGGCGATCGGCGTAATCAGGGTGATTTCCATGTCGATGTGGTCACCCGGCATAACCATTTCCACGCCGTCCGGCAGCTTGATGTTGCCGGTAACGTCGGTGGTACGGAAGTAGAACTGCGGACGATAGCCGTTGAAGAACGGAGTATGACGGCCGCCTTCTTCCTTGGTCAGTACGTATACCTGACCCATGAAGTGGGTGTGCGGGTGGATGGAACCGGGCTTGGCCAATACCTGGCCGCGCTCGATATCGCTGCGCTGTACGCCGCGAAGCAATGCGCCTACGTTGTCGCCGGCTTCCGCGGAATCCAGCGTCTTGCGGAACATTTCCAGACCCGTGATAACCGTGGAACGCGGTTTCTCCATCAGGCCTACGATTTCCACAGTCTCGCCAACCTTGGCAATACCGCGCTCAACACGGCCCGTGGCTACGGTGCCGCGGCCGGTGATGGTCATTACGTCTTCTACCGGCATCAGGAACGGCAGATCCGTCGCACGCTCAGGCGCGGGGATGTAGCTGTCTACAGCGTCCATCAGCTCGAAAATGCATTTGCACTCCGGCGCGTTCTTTACGTCCGTGCCGCCGTTTTGCAGGTATTCCAGCGCTTTGAGCGCGGAGCCCTTCACAAACGGGATGTCGTCCGCCGGGAACTCGTACTGCGCCAGCAGCTCGCGGATTTCCATTTCCACCAGCTCGAGCAGTTCCGGGTCGTCCATCATGTCGGTCTTGTTCATGAACACGACGATGTATGGCACGCCTACCTGACGGGCCAGCACGATGTGCTCGCGGGTCTGGGGCATGGGGCCGTCCGGAGCCGATACGACCAGAATCGCACCGTCCATCTGCGCGGCGCCGGTGATCATGTTCTTAACATAGTCGGCGTGGCCCGGGCAGTCTACATGCGCGTAGTGGCGGTTCGGGGTCTCATATTCCACGTGCGCGGTGTTGATGGTGATACCACGCGCCTTCTCTTCCGGCGCCTTATCGATATCCTCATACTTCATCGGTTTCGCTTCGCCCAGCTGCGCCAGCGTCATGGTGATCGCCGCGGTCAGCGTCGTCTTGCCGTGGTCAACGTGGCCAATCGTGCCAATGTTCACGTGAGGCTTGGTGCGTTCAAAATGTGCCTTAGCCATGGAAATTCCTCCTTGATAACAGATATTATAGCGTTCTCACAGAAACGCTTCACATTTGGATCGATTAGGCTTCGCCGTCTTTTTTGCGGCCGGTCACTTTTTCGGCAATGCTGTTGGGCACTTGCTCGTAGTGATCAAACTGCATGGTAAACAGTCCGCGCCCTTGGGTGCGGCTGCGAAGATCGGTCGCGTAGCCAAACATTTCGGACAGCGGCACAAACGCGTGCACGCTTTGCTCGCCCAGACGCGCTTCCATACCTTCGATACGGCCGCGGCGGCTGGAAATATCGCCGATTACGTCGCCCATGTACTGCTCGGGGATGATAACCTCGACTTTCATCATAGGCTCCATCAAGCAGGGGCTCGCTTTAGCAAGTGCTTCCTTAAACGCCATTGAACCGGCGATTTTGAAAGCCACTTCGGAGGAGTCAACTTCGTGGTAGCTGCCGTCAAAGACAGTTGCTTTGAAGTCCACAACTTCGAATCCGCCGAGGATACCGCTCTGGGAAGCTTCGCGGATACCATTGTCGATAGGCGCAATGAATTCCTTGGGAATAGCGCCGCCGACGATAGCACTCTCGAAGATGTACCCGGTACCGGGTTCCTGAGGCTCCAGACGGATTTTACAATGACCAAACTGGCCGTGACCGCCGGTCTGGCGGACATAGCGACCTTCGGCTTCCGCCGTTTTACGGATGGTCTCGCGATACGCAACCTGCGGTTTGCCGACCGTGGCTTCCACTTTGAACTCGCGCAGCAGACGATCCACAATGATTTCCAAGTGGAGTTCGCCCATGCCGGCGATAATGGTCTGCCCGGTCTGCTGATCGGTATACGTTTTGAAGGTCGGGTCTTCCTCAGCCAGCTTCACCAGCGCCATGGTCATTTTGTCCTGACCGGCTTTGGTTTTGGGCTCGATGGCAACCTGGATAACGGGATCCGGGAACTCCATCGATTCGAGAATAACCTGATTGTCTTCATCACATAGCGTGTCGGCAGTGGTCGTGTCTTTCAAACCCACGATACCGCAAATCTCACCGCTGTACACGGTTTCGACTTCTTCACGGCGGTTGGCGTGCATCATCATCAGACGGCCAACGCGTTCACGCTTTTGTTTGGTAGAGTTGAAAACGTAACTACCGGAGGTGAGTGAGCCGCTGTAAACGCGCACAAACGCCAGTTTGCCGACAAACGGGTCGGTCATGATTTTGAAAGCCAGGGCGGAGAAAGGCTCTTCATCCGAGGCGTGACGGTCGATCTCCACATCGGGATCGCCGGGCTTGGAGCCACGGATAGAGGGGATGTCCAGAGGGGAAGGCATGTAATCAATTACGGCATCCAACAACGGTTGTACGCCCTTATTGCGGTACGCGGTACCACAGAGAACAGGCGTCATATCGTTGGCCAGCGTGGCTTTGCGGATCGCGTTTTTGATTTCTTCCTCCGACAGTTCTTCCCCTTCGAAGAACTTCTCAAGCAGAGCTTCATCCTGCTCGGCGACGGCTTCAATCAAGACCTGGCGGTACTCATCCGCCTGTTCGCGAAGCGATTCGGGAATTTCCTCATCGCGCACGTCCTTACCCATATCATCATAGTATACTTCGGCCTTCATGCGAACAAGGTCAATAATGCCCTTGAAATTGCCTTCAGCGCCGATAGGCAGTTGAATGGGTACGGCATTGGCGTTCAGGCGGTCCTTCATCATGTTTACAACGCGGAAGAAGTCCGCGCCGGTAATATCCATTTTGTTAATGAAGGCAATACGCGGGACTTTGTATTTGTTGGCCTGACGCCAAACAGTTTCGCTCTGCGGTTCAACGCCACCCTTGGCGCAAAAAACGGCGACGGAACCATCCAATACGCGCAGACTGCGCTCCACTTCCACGGTGAAATCCACGTGGCCCGGGGTGTCGATGATGTTGATGCGGTGGCCGTTCCAAAGACAGGTGGTAGCGGCGGAAGTAATGGTGATACCGCGCTCCTGCTCCTGTGCCATCCAGTCCATGGTGGCTGCGCCTTCATGCACCTCGCCCAGGCGATGGGTACGCCCCGTGTAAAATAGGATACGCTCGGTGGTTGTCGTCTTACCGGCGTCGATATGAGCCATGATGCCGATATTCCGCACCTTATCCAGGGGGTGACTTCTAGGCATAAACGATGGGTCTCCTTTCGAAAACGCTTCTTTTCATAGAGAGGTTTAGTAGGTTGTTTACCAGCGGTAGTGTGCGAACGCCTTGTTGGCTTCGGCCATGCGGTGCATTTCTTCTTTGCGCTTCACGGCATTGCCGGTATTATTGGCGGCGTCCAGCAGTTCACCGGCCAAACGCTCGGCCATGGTTTTTTCACCGCGTTTACGGCTGAATTCCACGAGCCAGCGCAGCGCCAGCGTTTGCCGGCGCTCAGGACGGATTTCGATAGGCACCTGGTAGGTGGCGCCGCCAACACGGCGAGCCTTTACTTCCAGCTGCGGGGATACGTTGGCAAGAGCCGCGGTGAACACTTCATTGGCATCCTTACCGGTTTTCTCGGCAATGGTGTCAAAAGCGCTGTAGCAGATACGCTGCGCGGTTCCGCGCTTGCCATCGAGCATAATCTGGTTAATCAGCTTGGTTACGACCGTCGTCCCGTGTACGGGATCCGGCAGTACCTCACGCTTGGGAATAAATCCACGACGGGGCATGAGATTCCCTCCTTCATTGGGGTTGGCAGAGGTATAAAAACCACTGCGTACAATTAGGTCCGTTGTCTGTGGTTGGTTGCGCGCTGTACACGGGCTTCCTGACGGTTGTCAGCATCAACCGCTCCGGTTACATACGGAAAGCCACGCGGTGTGCGTGCGTACCGGCATGTGGGGTTTACATGCTTTATACGCGTACGCGCCTGCGCCCGCTTCGAAAGGTCTCCTGCATGAGCAGCGCAAAGACGGCTTATTTCTTAGGCCGCTTGGCACCGTACAGAGAACGGGCCTGCATCCGTTTGGCTACGCCGGCGGTATCCAACGCACCGCGGATGATGTGGTACCGAACGCCAGGAAGATCGCGTACACGGCCGCCGCGGATCAGCACTACGCTGTGCTCCTGCAGGTTGTGGCCAATGCCGGGAATATAGCACGTACCTTCAATCTGATTGGTCAGGCGGATACGCGCGATCTTACGAAGCGCAGAGTTCGGCTTTTTGGGAGTAGCGGTTTTCACGCTCAGGCATACACCGCGTTTTTGCGGGCAACCCTGCAGAATGGGAGCCTTGGAGTGCTCCTCAATCCGAAGCCGACCCTTGCGAACTAACTGATTGATCGTGGGCAAAGATAACACCTCCGAGTTAATGTTCCATAAACGCTCCTCAACCCCGGGAGCATTACGGCCTGTTATTTGAGAAGCGCGGCCGAGGCTGTTTTCACCCCGACAAGGCAGAGTTTGCCAAGCTTCTCCATGGTGGCGACCACGGTTACGGGTACGCCGTTTTCCTCACAGGCGGACTGCACTTGACGGTAGATGAACTCATCCGCGTCTTTGCATAGAAAAACGTGCGCTGCCCGACCGTCCCTCACGGTGCGCAGCACCTGCTTGGTGCCCACTACTCGTTTGTTAGGTTCACGAAGCTGTTCTTCCATGGATTGCCCTCCCTGAGGATGTCCTCTTTGCCCGTAAATACGCCACATGCGGCAGTTTTTGCTGCTTCCTGCCACAGGCATACGCATACAACGGGCAACCATAACATAATATCATGCGGGCGGGCATATTGTCAATGATTTTCCATTTTTATGGACGGCAGGTCACTGCTGAATAATGGGCTCTGCCGACGGATGATATATATTAAGGAAGTATTGTTTTTACAGAAGGGCAAACAGTTGCTTTTTAGCGGGGCTGTGCTACACTGTGAAGCGTAGGAGCCTTCCGCTACTTAACGGGTTCGCAGCGGCAAGAGGCAGCCGTGCGCCTGCCAACCCATGTGTAATGGGCAAGCCCCAGCAGCACCAGCGCGCCGCCCAGCATTTTGCCAACGCTGATGGAGCCGGAGAGAATGTAGTCAATGGCAAGGCCTGCGGCCAACTGGCTGACGAAAATCAATACCGTGCCTAAAAATGCAGGCAGACGCGGTGTGATGTAAATGCAGAGTTCAACGAGTGCAACGCCGAAAAAGCCGCCAAGGAACATCATGACTTTACGAAACGATAAAGCGCCGACGGAAAGAACCGCGGTGCTGTCGCCAAAAATCAACAGTACGGCGAACGCGGTAGCCAGACCAGTCACATAATTGGCCAGCGTACTCATGCTCAGCCCGTTGTAACGGTCACTATATGCGTTCAGGTAGCGGCACAGCACGGTATTCGCACCGACCAGCATAATGAGAATGACGATGATTAGCACGGTATTTCCTCCTCTTTTTTATACGATAATCATGGTGACGATGCCGCCGATGACCAGTAAAAAGCTGAACAGGTGTTGCGGCTGAAACGGCCTTTTCTGAGCGCCAAGCAGCCCAAACTGGTCGATGGCTGCACCCAGCAGGGTTTGCCCCAGCAGCATCAACGCAACGGATACCGAAACGCCAAGCGTTGCAAAGCCAAGGTTGCAGCCGTACACGGTCAGCACACCCATCACACCACCGAGATAGCCGTACCAGGGGGTGGCTGTATCCCAATGAAACTTATCCCGCCGGAGCAGCATCCATAATAAAATGGTCACTAATCCAACCAAATGAACAATAACGGTGCCGCGAATGCTGCCGAAGTATAAAGCAAGATCCCCGTTTTGCGCGATGGTAATGGCAACGATAATGCCGCTGAGAACCGCAAGAAATGCCGGCATGATGATCCCTCCTGATTGATACGGCCGCTGCGATAAGCATTGGCAGGTCAAATCCTATAGCGAGCATAACAGTTTTGAAACCGATAGGGTGATGACATATGTCCTATTCCAAACAAAAAGATAACGATGGAGCAGATGTCCGCATCAAGACACTGCTGCTAAAGCATGCTGCAGAATTGCCGTGTCTGGATGCATATCCGCTGTTTGTAAAAACTTTTCACGCTGGCGATCCGCTGGCAGTTTGCGGAGAGCCTCTGACACACCTGTGTTTTCTGGTTGAGGGTTATGCCACTGTGTTTAATGCTATGGAGAATGGACGAACGGCATTATTAACGGAGTACCGGGGCGTACAAACCATCGGAGAAGTGGAACTGTTAATGAATTACCCCGTGCTGACCGGAAGCATACGGGCGCACAGCGACGGGGTTATGCTTTGCATTCCGCTTACCAAGGCACGTGGACAAATTGATGAAGATGCGGCGATGCTGCGCTTTCTGGGCCGACAGGTGGCACAAAAACTGGAGCATGCGTCGCGCCTGAACGCACAGGACCGGGTGTATCCGCTCGCGGCGCGGCTGGCTGCGTATCTGCTATATTGCCAGTGCGTTTCGGCACAAAAAAAGTATACACCCCTGCACCTGACAAGGCTCAGTGAACTGATGGGCGCAAGCTACCGCCATCTGCTGCGTACGCTCAAATCCTTTGCCGATCAGGGTTATATCCAGCGGCTGGGTGGAGGATACCGCATCACAAATCGGCAGGCGTTGCAACAATTGGCTGGTAACCTGCGTTATGATTAGGAAGAACAACCTGATGAGAGAAGCACATATAATGTATGGTTGCAACTTCAAACTGGGCATGATACGATAGGAAAAAGTCCGAAATCAGTTCGGGAGCGCCCTCGAAATGGAGGCCAGTAGGATGAAAAAAGCGATATTTCGGCAGGTAATTGCACTCATAGCAGCGGTATTGCTGCTTCTTTTACAAAATCCGGTGCTTGCACAATCAACCGGGAGCGAGATCCCAGTGGCGGATGGAAGCGCCCCAGCGGCGATTCGCGTTTTATTAACGCGCTTTAGCGGTCTGGAACGGCTGGATATTACGCTTAACGGCTCGTATAGCGCACAAATCGGCGAAACGACGCTGATGTTTGGACGGGGAGCCGATATTACCGTTATGCTAAAAGACGGCAGACTGTACCTGTATTATATGGATATCCGCGTGGACGGCGGGAAAAGTTTTACCTTACAGCGGCATACGGTGGAAAACG
Source organism: Candidatus Limiplasma sp. (assembly GCA_963663285.2). Classification (GTDB taxonomy): domain Bacteria; phylum Bacillota; class Clostridia; order Christensenellales; family Aristaeellaceae; genus CAXXOK01. Next base: position 230,378 of record CAXXNI010000002.1, read on the forward strand.
GTAGCCTGAACGGCATGAGCTTTGCCAACAACCCTTCTTTTTACGAAGGCGATTTGAAGCTTGGCATTTCGGAGGAAGGAAAACTGCGGCTGCTGTTAACCATTGGGGTAGAGGACTATGTAAAGGGTGTTGTGCCTTACGAAATGAGCGACAGTTATCCCGTAGAAGCCCTAAAGGCGCAAGCGGTCGCAGCGCGTACCTATGCGATCAGCAAAGCGCTGCTGAACCAGAATAATGAATATGATGTTGTAGATAATACCAACGATCAGGTATACCGGGGCCGCCGGGATACCTATGTGAATGCGGCACAGGCGGTGGACGATACGCAGGGCGTATGCGGTTTTTACAACAGTCGTCTTGCCATGTGCTATTACAGCGCAAGCAACGGCGGCCAAACCGAACTGGCGGAGCATGTTTGGGGTGGCAACGGGGCTGATACAGGGTATTTGGATATGCGGGATGACCCTTATGATTTGGAAAACCCGCAAAGCCGCGTATACACTGTTATCGTGCCGAAAACAGCTGAAACAGTTAAAGACATGCCCTATGCACTACGCCTTTTATTGAGCAAAACAATGGCGGAGACGCTTACGGCAGCTGGATATGATGCCGCACCGGAAAGCCTGCTGATTAAAAGTGTTACCGCGCTTACTGTAGACACGCCGATGTATGCGGAGCCATCCAGATTGTACACTATGCTGCATATCACGTTTACATATGCGGCACGTACACGTACAGACCCGACTCCGGACCCGAATGCGGTAACTTTGAACCCCAATCAAACACCGCAACCGGTGGTCATTTGGGCGGATGAGGATGGAGAGGTCAGCCTGTTTACCCCCGATCCGGCGCTTACCCCTACCCCGACGCCGACCCCTTCTCCGGTTGCAATGGTAACGGATACACCGGCCGGGATGCCGACGCAAACGCCGACGGCAACGCCCACGCCTGCGCCGAGTTACGGGCCGTTTGTGCAAAACACGCAGGCGGTAACGCTGGATATTCCGCTTTTTCCCGATGCGGTAAAATGGATGGCACTGGACATTAACAGCTATGATAATGAAATGATCACCGTTACGCAGGATGATGCCGCCTATACCATTGCTTCGAGGCGGTTCGGCCATGGCGTTGGGCTTAGCCAGCGCGGCGCTGAATGGATGGCGGGCGCGTACGCGAAAACCTATACCGAAATACTGGCGTTTTACTATCCCGGCATGACGTTGGCACGCTATACCGAAGCCCAAACAGCGCTGCCGACGGTGGAAGTGCATCTGGCGGAAACGGCGGGCCCCATCCCGACAGCCACTCCGCGGCCAACGCTGATGCCGGTATCCCAAACTTTGCCAGACGGCGCATGGTATGCCGCGGTAACGGAAATAGACGATGATTCTTCACTGAACCTGCGGGCTGAGCCTACGCTCTCCGGCGATATACTGATGCGGCTGTATAAAAACCAGCGGCTGATCGTACTGGAAGCGTGCGATCAGGAAGGCTGGGTACACGTAAAGACTGACGCGATCGAAGGCTATGTGATGGAGAAATTTCTGACGGCCGAGAGCACGGAGGCAGTTGGTCAGTAACAGTTCGAAATGGACATTGACAATGACAGCTCAATCGGGTATCGTATGTAAAAATAGCGTAAAGAGGTTGGGAAAATGCTGATTATCGGGATTTGCGGTGCGAGCGGCAGCGGAAAAAGCACCCTCGCTTCGGAGCTTTGTGCCGCCATTGGGGACGGCTGCATGGTTATCAATCACGATAACTATTACCGGGACCATCCGCATCTGACGTTTCAGGAGCGGTCATTGTTGAATTACGACGAGCCTGGCATTTTTGACCATGAATTGTTTCTGGAGGACATGAAAACGCTGCTCACAGGCAAGCCGATCACCTGTAAAGCGTATGATTATACCACGCACCGAAGAGCCGACCGCAAGAACGAGATGATCTACCCGACGGATGTGCTGATTATTGAAGGAATTCACGTTTTCTATGACGAGCGGTTGTGTGAATTGATGTTTTTAAAGCTGTACATGAGCGTTGAACCGGATATTTGCCTGTTGCGGCGTATCACCCGCGATATTAACGAGCGTGGACGTGATATCGACAATATCAGTGTGCAGTACCTTTCGACCGTAAAACCAATGTATGACAAACACATACGCAACTACATCAACCTTGCGGATGTCATTGTAGCACACGGCGGCCGTAACGCGCGCATTGTGGATATTCTAGCTGGGTATGTGCGGGATGAACTGGGCGCCTGCAAGCTCGATAATCAATAGAATAGAGTTGCGTTTTGTAGCCCCGTACGCCATGCGGCATACGGGGTTTTTGTGTGGATGAGGCTCTATAAGAACCGGGAAAGTAAGAGATAAGTGAAATTTTTATACGAGAACAAATTTTCGCATAAAATGCTAGGAAGTTTAAAATATCTGTGATATACTAGTGCCATCAATGGCTGGGAGGGGTGACCATATGGAAAAGGCGAAAGTTTATTTTACCAGTTTTCGCACAAGTGCGAACCAGAGTTTGACGGATAAGTTAATCCGGTTGATAAAGAAAGCCGGTATGACGGGCATGCCGTTGGATGGTAAATTCACAGCAATCAAGATTCATTTTGGCGAACCGGGAAATCTTGCTTTTTTACGGCCCAATTATGCAAAGGCAGTAGTCGATACACTAAAGGAGATGGGTGCGCGTCCGTTTTTAACGGATAGCAATACCCTTTACCCCGGGATGCGGCGTAATGCGCTGGATCATATCGACGCGGCGTATTTGAATGGCTTTTCGCCCCTGCAAACGGGCTGCCACGTCATTATCGCCGATGGCCTTTTGGGTACGGATTTTGTTAGCGTACCTATCAAAGGCGAATACTGCGACCATGCATTGATTGGCCGTTCCGTGGTGGACGCGGAGGCTGTTATCAGCCTGACACACTTTAAATGCCACGAAGGCACCGGCATTGGCGGTGCGTTGAAAAATCTCGGTATGGGGTGCGGATCTACCGCAGGTAAGCGCGAAATGCACTGTGACGGGAAACCGACCGTTAATGAAGAGGCTTGCATCGGCTGCGGTATGTGCATCAAGCAGTGCGGATCGGATGCTATTACGCTGGTTCAGAAACCGTCGGGCCGTAAAGCGGTAATCGACCACGACAAATGCTCCGGCTGCGGCCGCTGTGTCGGTGCGTGCTATAAACAGGGCGCAATTGGCGGGGCGGACGGCAACAATGATATGCTCAACTGCAAGATCAGCGAATATGCGCTGGCGGTGGTACAGGGGAAACCGCACTTCCACATTTCGCTTGTAATGGATATTTCGCCGTTCTGCGACTGCCATGCGGAAAACGACGCACCCGTATTGCCGGATATCGGCATGTTTGCCAGCTTTGACCCGGTGGCGCTGGACACCGCCTGTGCCGAAGCTGCGCTCAAGGCGGATCCGCTGCCTGGCAGTGCGCTGGCGGAGGTGGAAAACCGCACGGGTGACCATTTCCACGATATGCATCCGGTTACCAACTGGCGCATGGGCGTGGAGCATGGCGAAAAGATTGGGCTGGGTTCGACCACGTATGAACTGATTGAGATTTAACCATGAAGGAATAAACGATTGCACCGCACAGGAGCGGCTGCCGCTCCCGTGCGGTGCACATCGCCGGGTATATAATCCCGTGGGCGAAGCGGAATAAGGGGTTTCTATATGCCTAAAAAAGAACTGACGTTCCCGCGACGTATGTTCGCGTTGATATTCACAACAATCCGGGCATATGCCCGTTCCGGTACAGAAGGTGGGGATAACACTTGCAAGATAAATTGATCGTTCGCGGCGCACGCGAACATAATTTAAAAAATGTATCCATTGAGATACCAAGGGACAAGCTGGTGGTTTTTACGGGTCTCAGCGGCTCGGGGAAAACCAGCCTGGCGTTTGATACCATTTATGCCGAGGGACAAAGGCGCTATGTAGAAAGCCTTTCATCTTATGCGCGTATGTTTCTGGGGCAAATGAAAAAGCCGGATATCGATAGTATCGACGGGCTTTCTCCGGCGATCTCCATCGACCAGAAAACAACAAGCCGCAACCCGCGTTCGACTGTCGGCACCGTAACTGAGGTATACGATTATCTGCGGTTGCTTTATGCACGAGTCGGTATACCGCACTGCCCCAAATGCGGTAAGGAGATCAAGCAGCAAACCATCGACCAGATGGTGGATCAGGTAATGCTGCTGGCGGATGGAACCAAAATGCAGGTTCTGGCTCCTGTGGTTCGCCAGCGGAAAGGCGAGCACCAAAAACTGATGGAGGACGCACGCCGCCAGGGTTATGTGCGCGTTAAAATCGACGGAGAAATGTACGAACTGGATGATCTGCCAACACTGAACAAGAAGGTAAAACATGACGTAAGCATTGTCATCGACCGTTTGGTAGTGCACGACAGCGATGATTTTCGCCGCCGCCTTTCCGACAGTCTTGAGACAGCTGCGGGCGCGGCGGAGGGCCTTGTGCTGGTGGACCTGTTTGATCAGGGAGAATTGTTGTTTTCGCAAAATTATGCCTGCCCGGATTGCGGAATCTCCATTGAGGAACTGGCTCCCCGTATGTTCAGCTTCAACAGTCCGTTTGGCGCCTGCCCGGAGTGCGACGGGTTGGGGACTATCCTGCGCATCAGCGTGGATAATCTGGTGCCGGATCCCAGTAAAAGCCTGAACGAAGGCGCGCTGCAAGCCATGGGCTGGAATGTCGGCGATCCCGGCAGCGTTGCCAGCACCTATTTCCGCGCGTTGGCCAAGAAATATCAATTCAGCTTGGATGTTCCGTTCAGTGAGCTTCCGCAGAAAATTGTGGACTTGCTGATGTACGGTACCGGAGATGAAAAAATCACCGTATACTATGAGGGCGCAAACGGACAAGGCCACTACAACACTACGTTTGAGGGCGTTATTAATACGCTGATGCGCCGTTACCATGAAACCAGCAGCGAGGGCATGAAAGCTGCTTATGAGGAATACATGAGCGCCGAATCGTGCAGCGCTTGCGGCGGACACCGTTTGCGGCCCGAAGTGTTGGCGGTTACGGTGGGCGGCATCAACATCAGCGAGGTTACGGAATTGTCCGTTACCAAAGCGCGGGAGTTCTTCCGCGGTTTGAAGCTGGGCGAGAAAGAGCGGATGATTGCTTCCCAAATCCTGCGGGAAATCGACAGCCGTTTGACGTTTTTGGACAGTGTCGGCCTGAGCTACCTTACGCTTGCACGCGCGGCAGGCACGCTGTCCGGCGGAGAGGCACAGCGTATACGACTGGCGACACAGATCGGGTCCAGTTTAATGGGGGTTTTATATATTCTGGATGAGCCTTCAATCGGACTGCATCAGCGGGATAACCATAAACTGATTGAAACGCTCAAGCATCTGCGGGATCTGGGCAACACCTTGATTGTCGTAGAGCATGACGAAGACACGATGCGCGAAGCCGATTATATAGTGGATGTCGGCCCGGGCGCGGGGGTACATGGCGGCATGGTTACGGCGCAAGGCACCTTTGATGAGATCGCGGCTAATCCCGATTCGCTGACAGGGCAATACCTGAGCGGTAAAAAGTTCATTCCGGTACCGCAGACACGGCGGGAGGCTAAAGGATGGCTAACGGTTCACAAGGCGGCGGAGCATAACCTGCGCAATATCGACGTAGCATTTCCATTGGGCGTTTTCTGTGTGGTGACCGGCGTAAGCGGTTCCGGGAAAAGCAGCCTCGTAAACGGGATTTTATATAACCATCTGGCCAAGGTGCTCAACCGCGCGAAAACGCATGCGGGTAAATTTAGTAGCATGGAAGGCGTAGAGCAGCTGGATAAAATTATCGCGATCGATCAAAGCCCCATCGGGCGAACACCGCGCAGTAACCCGGCGACTTATACCGGTTTGTTTGATTTGATTCGCAAACTGTTTGCCATGACGCCGGATGCAAAGGCGCGCGGTTACCGCGAAAGCCGGTTTAGTTTTAATGTAAAAGGCGGCCGGTGTGAAGCTTGCTCAGGTGATGGGCTTCTCAAAATTGAAATGCATTTCCTGCCGGATATTTACGTACCCTGCGATGTGTGCAAGGGTATGCGTTATAACCGGGAGACACTGGAAGTTCGCTACAAGGGCAAGAATATTTACGAAGTGCTGGAGATGACGGTGGAGGAAGCGCTTACCTTCTTTGAGGCGCACCAGCCGATCGTGAATAAGCTGCAAACCCTTTATGATGTCGGCCTTGATTACCTGAAAATCGGGCAGCCAAGCACCCAGCTGTCCGGCGGCGAGGCGCAGCGTATCAAACTGGCAACCGAGTTGAGCCGGCGGGCAACGGGGCGGACGATCTACCTGCTGGATGAACCGACAACCGGCTTGCATATGGACGATGTGGGCAAGCTACTCGGTGTATTGGAAAGGCTTGTGGAAGGCGGCAACTCTGTTTTAGTGATTGAGCACAATCTGGATGTCATTAAATACGCTGATTATGTGATCGATCTGGGACCGGAAGGCGGAGACGGCGGCGGCAAGCTGGTGTGCGCAGGTACGCCGGAAACGGTTGCCAAGCGCAAAAAAAGCTATACCGGGCAATATCTTGCAGAGGTGTTGAAACGGGATAAGGAACGGAAAACCGAATAAAGCTTTTGTTTGATATGCCGCCCGCACTTTGTTATAATGTGGATAATAAGTGCGGGCGGCTTCACTGTATATAGCGGAAGAATCCGTACGATTGGCAGGAGGCAGACAGATGAAACTGACTTTCTTAGGTGCTGCGCGCGAAGTTACCGGCAGCCGCTATTTTTTAGAAGCATGCGGAAAAAGAATTCTGGTGGATTATGGCATGGAGCAGGGTGCAAACCTGTACGAAAACGCCATGCTGCCCGTGAACGCATCCGCAGTCGATTATGTATTTTTGACCCATGCGCATATTGACCACAGCGGCTGGCTGCCGCTGCTATACAAGCAGGGATTCCGTGGTAAGATATTTGCAACCCGGGCGACAGCGGAACTATGCGCCATTATGCTGATGGATTCTGCGCACATACAGGAGATGGAAGTTACGTGGAAAAACCGCAAAGCACAGCGTAGCGGTGAAGCTCCAGCTGAGCCCCTGTACACGACGGAGCATGCGGCGGAAACCAATAAACTGTTTGTGGCCTGTAAATACGACCAAACCGTGCAGGTTTGCGATGGTATTGCCATTGAGATGGTAGACGTGGGGCATTTGCTGGGGTCGGCGTCCATCAAGATTATTGTGACTGAGGATGGAAAAACACAGACGATTGTATTTTCCGGCGATATTGGCAACGCCAATCAACCGTTGTTGCGTGATCCGGAATACATAACCAGTGCGGATTATGTGGTGATGGAATCCACGTACGGCAATCGCAGCCACGGAAAAACCCCCGATTATGTGGGCGAGCTGGTTCGTGTTTTGAATGAGACCTTTCAAAAAGGCGGCAATGTTGTGGTGCCTTGTTTTGCGGTAGGCCGTACGCAGGAGCTATTGTACTTTTTACGGCAGATTAAGCAGAACGGATTGGTTACAAGTCATCCCGAGTTTCCCGTTTATGTTGATAGCCCGCTGGCAATTGAAGCAACCGAAATTTTTAAAGAGCACATGTTCGACTGCATGGATGAGGAAACCATCGCGCTTTTGAAACAGGGGATAAACCCCATTAAGTTTGAGGGCTTACGCGTATCCGTAACGGCGGATGAAAGCAAGATGATTAATGACGAGCCAACACCTAAAGTAATTCTTTCCGCCAGCGGAATGTGTGATGCGGGCCGTATTCGCCATCATCTCAAGCATAACCTGTGGCGGCCGGAAAGTACGATACTGTTTGTTGGTTATCAAAGTGAAGGCACGTTGGGCCGGCTGCTCACGGATGGTGTAAAGAAAGTCAAACTCTTTGGAGAGACGATTTCTGTTCAGGCACGCATTCATAAGCTGGCTGGTATCAGTGGTCATGCGGATGAGAATGGTCTGCTTAAATGGATCGGCAGTTACCAGGGCGATATTCGCCATGTGTTCGTTACCCATGGCGAGGACAGTGTAGCCGAAGGCTTTGCGAAACGCCTGCATGATGAATTGGGCCGTTCTGCCACAGCGCCATATAATGGCGAAAGTTGGGATTTAACCGAATGCCGGTTGGTTACGGAAGGCAACAAAGAGAGAATTACAAAAAGAGAACCTTTGGAAGAAGAGCATGTGGAAGCGCCCAAACCGAAGCGCCAACCGCAGCGGATACGGACGGAGGGAACCCCGTATGGGGAGTTGCTCACTGCTGCAAAGCATATAAACGAGTTGGTGGAAGAAATGAAAAGCAGACCCAAAAAAGAGCAAAAGAAGATGGAAGCTGCTTTATATGGGCTGATCCACAGATTTGGCAGAAGAAGATAGTGTTGAAAACAGCAGTGTTGCCGAAAGGCAACACTGCTGTTTTGATATCGAATAAAAATAAATATTTAAATAAAACAATAAATATTACTTGACATACAATAAAATTGAATATATGCTGATATTATTCAAAACAAAAGGAGGAGAAAACAATGAAACCTAATACAGCTTCTGTTTTGTTAAAAGCAGTGTTGATCATCAGTACAATTGCGATTTTATCCATTGTCTTTTGGGGTGTTCCGCAATATATGCAGCACGTCGTTTATGTACGCCCCAGTTTATCGGTTTGGATATGGCCGATGCAGCTATATGCGGGGCTGTTGACAGTACCGGTATTATTGGCTATCACGTTGCTATGGCGTGTGTTTACTACCGTTGCCACGGGGGAAGCATTCTCCATGCTGAATGCTATCCGGTTTGAAAGAATCAAATGGCTCGCAGCGGGCGATTTGCTGCTGGTGTTGATTCTGGCAGCGTTTCTCATTTTATCGGGTGTTATTCCGGCGTTTATCCTGTTGTGCCTGCTGGCGGCTATCTATATCGGCGTCGTGGCAGTAATTGTTTTTCATGTGTTGGGTGCGCTGGTACGCAACGCTGCACAGATAAAGCAGGAAAACGAATTGACGATTTGAGGTGAATAACATGCCGATGAATGTAACAGTGGATATTATGCTTGCGAAACGGAAGATGTCGTTGAATGAGTTAAGCCAGCGCGTTGGGGTCACACCTGCCAATTTAAGTATTCTAAAAACAGGCAAAGCGAAAGGCGTGCGGTTTTCAACTTTGGAAAAACTGTGCCAGGTATTGGATTGTCAACCGGGCGATCTGCTGGAGTATATACCGGACAATCCGGGCGAATAAGCTTGTTGCTGATGGAAATGGCAAATAAAAAAGCATGCCGGTAGAATAAAAGAAATTACGAAAACGTTATAGAATCAAAAAGGAGTTCTGCTGTCAGCTCTCGTATACTACAAAAAAGGATAATAGTAGCATGGTTTCCCGTGCTGTATTCATTGGAAAGGTGAATGTTATGAATAGAGAACTGGCAAGGCAAAAGGCAAGGGCTTTGGTTGCGCAGATGACGCTGGATGAGAAGGCCGGTCAACTGCGGTATGATGCGCCTGCAATTCCCCGCCTCGGTATACCGGCTTACAATTGGTGGAATGAGGCGCTGCATGGGGTTGCCCGCGCCGGTACGGCAACGGTATTTCCACAGGCGATAGGCCTTGCGGCAGTGTTTGATGAGAAGCAGCAGGAAAAAGTTGCGCAGACAATATCCACCGAGGCGCGCGCGAAATATAACATGCAGGCGGCGCATAGCGACCGTGATATTTATAAAGGACTTACCATGTGGTCGCCGAATGTGAATATTTTCCGGGATCCGCGTTGGGGGCGCGGACAGGAAACCTACGGAGAAGACCCGTTTTTAACATCCCGATTGGGCGTAGCGTTTGTGAAAGGCTTGCAGGGTAAGGGAGATACGCTGAAAGTGGCGGCATGCGCGAAGCACTTTGCTGTCCATTCCGGCCCTGAAGCGATTCGCCATGAGTTTGACGCTATTGCCAGCCCAAAAGATATGCGGGAGACGTATCTACCCGCATTTGAAGCACTGGTAAAAGAAGCGAAAGTGGAAAGCGTCATGGGCGCGTATAATCGTGTTAACGGCGAGCCTGCCTGTGGCAGCAAGGTGCTGCTGCAGGATATTCTGCGGAACGAGTGGGGTTTTGAAGGGCATATTGTTAGCGATTGCTGGGCTATACGGGATTTCCACGAGCACCATCATGTGACCGACACAGCGCCGGAAAGCGCTGCGCTTGCGATGAAGTACGGCTGCGATCTCAACTGCGGCGTTGTGTACCTGCAAGTACTGGCGGCCCATCAGGAAGGGCTGGTGACAGAAGAGCAGATTACGACTGCGTGTGAACGGTTGATGACGACCCGCTACTTGCTGGGGATTTTGGGTGATGAAGGTTCTGAGTATGATCGGATTGATTACGCCCAAAACGATACCGCCGAAAATGCTGCTTTTGCGCAGACGGTAGCAGAAAAAAGCATGGTATTGCTGAAGAACGACGGCGTACTGCCGCTTAATATATCGAAAATCAGCAATATTGGTGTGATCGGTCCTAATGCAGATAGTGTTGCCTGCCTGGAAGGCAATTACAACGGCACTTCCTCACGCAATGTAACCTTTCTGGAAGGGATACGTAAAGCTTGTGATGGAAAGGCTCGCGTATTTTATTCGCAAGGCAGCCATTTGTATATGGATCGTACCAGCAATTTAGCGTTGGCGGATGACCGGCTTGCGGAAGCAGCGGGTGTTGCTGAGCAGTGTGACGTTAATATCCTTTGTCTGGGTTTGGATGCGACGCTGGAAGGCGAAGAAGGGGATACCGGCAACGAGTATTCCTCCGGGGATAAGAAGGATTTGAACCTGCCGCTCTGCCAGCAAAAATTGTTGAGCACCGTACTCGCGGCCGGGAAACCGACAATCGTCGTAGTGGCTTCGGGGAGCGCTTTGGCGGTATCACAAGGAAATGCAGTGCTCCAAGCATGGTATCCCGGCGAAGCGGGCGGTGATGCACTGGCGCGTATCCTTTTCGGCGAGGTGTCGCCCAGCGGACGCTTGCCGGTAACCTTCTACCATGGGGTAGAAGAACTGCCGCCGTTTGAGGATTATGCGATGGCTAACCGTACCTATCGCTATTTCACAGGCACGCCGCTTTACCCGTTCGGGTTTGGGCTGAGCTATACGAGCTTTGTATACGCCAACGCGCAATATAAAGACGGCGCGGTTACTGCAATGGTTACCAACACGGGTGATGTTGAAGCGGACGAAGTGGTGCAGGTATACATGAAAGATCACGAGTCACCCTATGCCGTACCGAATTACAGCCTTTGCGGGTTTATGCGTATTACGTTGGCAGCCGGTGAAACGAAAACGGTTACTGTGCCGGTTCGGGAAGACGCGTTTTCCGCCATTGACGACGATGGCAAGGTAAGTATGCTGGGGCATACATTTACCCTGTATATCGGTGGCAGCCAGCCGGATGCGCGAAGCGTAGAATTACTGGGGCGCGCCCCGCTTGCGGTGAAAGTGGAAAAGTAAAACATAGCATTTTATGCTAAAGGGAAAATTGCTATATCAACTCAAAAGGGAAAGCTAAAGAGCTTTCCCTTTTGAAACGGTTTAGTTTTATGTATAAAGAATAGGGTTGAGATAGAAATGGAAAGGTAAAGTAAAAATATTTTGCCTGGCCGCTATCACTTTACAGTACGTGCCCTTGAAATGAGAAATGTGACTTACAAGGATATAAAAAAACAGAGAGCATCGAAATGCTCTCCGTTTATGCGATGTCTTTTTATACACTTTCCACGGTTTCCGGTACGATCATGATTTCAACATTCGGCAACAGGGAAGACAGCGTTTCCGCGATTCCCTGTGCGTGCTCACCGCCGCCCATCACAATCTGTTTACTGCCTTGCTGCTCCGCAAATTTTGCGATAGCGGTTAGGGCAACTTCCGCGCGCAGCACGGTCATATCCGCGCCGGCTTCGCAGGAAAGTGCATATAAGTAATCCAACACCCGTGAATCAATCGTCTGTTCCGGCTTTTCCGCAGCATCAACGCTCACAATGTGCAGTACATGCAGCGGACAATGCTGTTGCAAAGACAAATCCACACCACAGCGAATCAGCCGGGCACATGCGCGCTGCATTGTTACCAATACCAGAATAGGCGGTTGTATGTCCATGTTACTTCTCTTCCTCGGCGGGGTCCAGACCCGCAATCATGCGATTATTGCTTAAAATCCGTACCTTCGCGCCAATCGGAAGTGAAGGCAGGGGCTTGAGTGCATCCAGGTAAAAAGAACGGTCGTCTTCCGGGTCGTTCTTATCGCCCACGTTTACTGTAACCACATAACAATCCAAACCGTCATTATACACTACGGTCGGATTGACACTTTTCAGTATCCCGGTGGTTTCGCGCTTATTACCATCCAGCATATAATCTACATGGCGTTTATATAGCGATGCCGGGTGCAGATACACCCCGTGGAAAAACAAGAAGTAAGCGCCTGCTGCAATCGTGATTAGCGCCGTCCATATCCAACCGGATTCATCCCGGTGCATACGAAACCAGATGTAGGAGGCAATTGCCAACAGGGCGATCAGTATCGTGGGGATGAGAACCACGAACATTCGCTTGGAACGTTCTGCGGTAGCTTGTTCACGGTCGGTTTGTAAATACAGCATAGGTCGTACTCCTTAGTGGCGGCATGCTTGCCGCCCGTAAAACCCCGATTAAGCAACTGAACTTATTGGGGCTGATCCTTACTTTTTTCACCGATTTTCTGCATTGCCTTAATGGATAGGAAAAACAGCAGCAACACCAAAAAAACGCCCAGCAAACCAAACAGAGTAGTCAGCAGCCCTTTGCTGACCAGCGGCAGCGACGTAAGGGCAGTACTGGCAGTGGCTTGCACCGTGTCTACCGCGGCCTGCGCTGTATCTGCTGCGGTCTGCGTGGCTCCAAACAGCCATGCACTTAGCATAAAAACCCTTCTTTCTATCAATCCGGCTGTGTTACCAGCCGATCATCATTCCAACAAGTGTGATAACCAAACCACCGGCTACAATCGATCCGAGCTGCCCGGCCACGTTGGCGCTGATGGCTTGCATTAAAACGAAGTTGTAGGGGTCTTCAGATTTGGCCATCTTCTGGATAACGCGTGCACTCATAGGGAAGGCAGAAATACCTGCTGCACCGATCATCGGATTGATTTTGTTTTTACGGAACAAGTTGAGGAATTTGGCAAATAACACGCCGCCTGCCGTATCGAACACGAAAGCTACAAGGCCGAGTCCGAGAATCAGCAGCGTATCCCAGCGCAGGAAGTTGGCGGCGACCATGGTTGAGCCAATCGTAATACCCAAAAGCATGGTTACCAGATTTGCCAGCTCATTTTGCGCTGTTTTACTGAGGCGTTCCAGCACACCGCATTCGCGCAGCAGGTTGCCGAACATCAAGCTGCCGACCAGCGGCGCGCTCATCGGCACGATAATGCCGGCCAAAACCGTAACCAGAAGGGGGAACAGTATCAGCACAATACGGGGTGCACGATGCTCCACATATGTCATATGAATGGTGCGCTCTTTTTGCGTTGTCAGCGCGCGGATGACTGGCGGCTGAATGACCGGCACCAGCGACATATAGCTGTACGCCGCAACGGAAATGGGGGCCATATAATCGGCCAAATCAAAATGATTGGCAACATATAATGTTGTTGGCCCGTCTGCCGCACCGATAATACCGATTGCGGAAGCAAGGCGAAGTACGATACTGTCTTTTTCCGGACCTGCCGCCATGGCCGCAATATCCGGGACGACAACAGGAATCAGGAACATCGCCAGCAGGAACGTCGCAAAGATACCAAACTGTGCAGCCGCGCCGAAAAAGATCATGGAAGGATCTTTCAGCAGCGGAGAAAAATCGATCATTGCTCCGACGGCAATAAAGATGAGAATCGGAAATAATTCATTTTTTATGCCGGAGTTAAAAAGAACCGTTAAAAAGCCCTCGCTGCCCAGTACACTGGCAGCCGGGTTGCCGGTAACCGCGTCGATAACGGGGGGAAGATTAGCCAAAATTGCGCCAAAACCGATGGGCAACAGTAAGGCGGGTTCATAATCCTTCTTAATCGCCAGATAGATTAAGGTGCCGGAAATAACGAACATGACGAGTGTTTTCAGCCCGTCCGCCGTGCCCATATAGACGACGCCGGAAAAAAGCTCCTTTAGGAGTGCCGCTGCGTCCACTTGTGTTCCTCCTTCAATTTTATCTCCCTAAGTACAGGCTGAATTATACCATGTGAAAACTGGGCTGTCAAAAGCGTAAAGTCGATTACAGCAACTTTTCCATAGCCCAAAACTGTTCGCCGTCCAACGCAAATTCCACTGCGGTCTGATAACCGGCATGGCGAAACAGCGCGCCTGCTTTTTGGTTGTGAATATCGCAGAGCAAATGGAGCGCAGTAGTGCCTGCGCGTGCGGCTTCTGCTTCGCAGCGGCGCAGTATCTCCCGCCCGAGGCAGCGGCCCTGCAGTGGAGGTGATACGCATAACCGTGTAAACGAACGGGGCAGTACTGTCTGCCGGAATGGTAATGCAAAAGAGGATAAACCATCCGTAGACAGCAACGTTACGGTACCAATCAGTTTTCCATGCTCCAGATACAGGTATAACCATCCATGGTTTATATCATTTTGTAAAATCTCACGGGTTGGGTAGGCGCGTGTCCAGCAGCTTGCTTCATCCTGTATGCACGCATGCCAAAGCGCCCATACGGCGTCGGCGTCGGCCGCAACAGCCGGCCGGAACAAAATGGAATCCATTGCGTTTCACCGCCAATCTGTAGATATTGTTATCTTGGCGCGCTCCTGCTTGCTTCCCGCCGTGCACGGCCGATCGTATACTCCGCTCTTTCCTGATCGGTTTCCAGTATGAGGCGGGGGACGGACATGGGCTGTTTTTCCTTATTCAGCGCTACCATGGTTACATACGCACGGTTAACCAGCGTACGCGAAATGGTTTCGCATTCGGGGTCCTCTACATAAGTATCTACGCATACCAGCATACTGGTATTGCCAACGTACACCAACCGCCCAAGCATAACGATTATATCGCTCAGCTTTGCGGAGGCTAAAAAATCCAGCCGGTCAATAGATGCGGTGATTACATCACTGGCGCTATGCCTGCGGGCGACAACGGCGGCGACAACATCTACCCATTCCATCAGCCTGCCGCCAAACAGGCGAAACGTTTGGTTGCAATCTTGCGGCAGAACGATATGCACCTGCTCTGTGCGGCTGTAGGAAACGGTACGGCTTTGTGTTTTCTGGTTTTCGCAGTGTTCAGACATGGGGATTCCTCGCTTTCTGCCCCTGTGCGGGTTGCGGGATGCGAATAGGGTTTGGCAGATCGGCCAATTCTTGTTGCAACGGCAGACTCAGCAGTCGGTCGTCCAGACAAGTGAATGCCAGCAGCCCTTTGCGGGGCAGCGGATGAAGTGTAAACAACTCCGGGTGGCGCTTGATCAAACGGCGGAATAATTGCCTCTCAGAGAAGCCGCGTTGCATATCGGCATCCAATTGGGTAATGGAACGCACGGCTTTCACCAGCGGAGAAAGCAGCCATCGGGGTGCTACCATGAAGGATGTATCCGGACGGCCTTCGACCCAACCAATGTGAATGCGTTCGTCCATCAAGGCGGTGCAATCCAGCCGCGCATCGGGGCAAATGGGGTGAGGGAAAGTATCTATATCGATCCAGGCCAGATAATCATAACTGGGAAATGCTTTGATTGCATGCAGGAGCAACGGCAGTTTGTTGCGTTTGAACAACTGTACCGGGGACATGCCCTGCGCAAGCAGCGAACGCGGTAATAACGAATTATCGGGATAAGCCAATGTATTGGGGAAACAAGCCCGCAAAGCACGCTCTTTTTCGCCGCCGGTATATAGCATCAACGGTACACTGTGTATGGCGCGCAGATAGGAGAACCGCAGCATATAAGAGGGCACCGGATGCGGCGGATGCGGCAGATCGATAAAAGCTGTCACAAACAGCGGCTGTTCCGTTTGCGTCGGATGCAAAACACGGCGCATTTGCTGGTCCAGTGCCGTTAGCGGCGGCATACTCTGGGCATACGCATCAGAAACACCGAAAATTCCCAGCATTGCGCGTATTGAAGCTGTGCCGTGCGAAAAGGAAAACCCGGCAAGCTGCTCAAAGCGCGTAAGACTGGAAGGAGGCATGGCATCTACGGATGGTTTGGCTAACACAGCGTTTGCAGCGCCGGCTCCGACCGGATGCAGCACGGCCTGATCCAGTGCATATACGGTATAACCCGCTGCATAGGCTGCCAGCGAAAGTGTTTCCGGTTGTAAAGTCAACTCATGAAGCGCTTGAATAAGCCCCATAAAAAAAGGGGGATAGAGCAGCAAAGTCGGGACAGGTGCGCGGCTGTTCACCAATGCCTGTCCCGCGCCCAGTTGAAAGCGTTCTTCACCCGCTACGCCACGTAATGCAGGCAGACACGGCTGGCCGTCTTCCGGCGTGATGGTTGCGGTAAGCAGTTTCCGTTTGGCTTTGCATTTGGCAAAGCGCGAAAACAGAGCACGATCCCAGTGCGGGGTAAACACATATTCACCCGTCAGGGATAAGAAATGGGTTTCATCGGTAACCAGCAGGGCGATGGCGCTAAGACCCGCAGATTCTTCATAATACTTAATATCATTAGGTCCGATTGTGTTGGCTGGGAGAGACGCCTGCATAAAGTGATCCGCATACTGTGCGGGGATGGCAAAATGAATCCCATAGGGCTTTGCGGCCTGGGATAAGGCATCTAAAACCATAGTAACAGCTGTTTCGCCATCAGCCAGTGCGGTGAGAATGATAAAGAGTCTTGGATTAAGCATGAAGAACTCCTTTGCGCGGGTGTAATACATGCCGATTTGAGTGCCTATATAAAAACGCAGGGACACAACGGCTGTGTCCCGGCAAAACGGGCCTCAATTGGATGATACGTTGTTTCAACAACTCCGTCAAGTGGAGGGTTGTTCAAAAGTAATAATACAATAGTAAATTTCCTGATCGGCCAGCAAGTGCACAGCGTAGAACAGGCGTACCGGTTGCGGTAGCTGCCCCGGATCAATCAGCGTCAATCGTGCGTCGCCGCTGAGCTTGTTTTGCTGTTTTAACCACCGGACAAACCGAAGCATATCAGCCCTGGTGCGGATTTCGCGGCTGGGTTCTTTTTCTCCCGGATCAGAGGATGCAATTAATTCCTTGTTTGCAGACTGTGACCAGAATGTCTTCATCTTTTCGTTTTCCACCCGTGCGCTGGGTGTGGGGAGCGCATGGTAGATGCCTATACCCATGGGCATGCGCGTCAGTAAATGTTCAAAATGTGTCTGGAGAGCTTTAAGCTCTGTAATTTCTTCGATGACGGCGTAGATGCGGTATACGCCCGGTTCCGCAGTGGGATAAATGGAATTGAAGGACCGCATCCACATAATGTGCTTATCCTTATGAAAAACACGATAATCGATTTTAAACGGGATGCCGGTATCAACCAGATCGCTGGTGGCCTTCTCGAAACGCTCTACATCATCGGGGTGAATGGTGGAGTACGAATGATCCGCATCGTAAAACACTTCGGATGGTTCGTACCCGATCATTCTGCGGTAACCGTTGCTCACGTACAAAATACGCTGTTGTTTTCCGTGCATTTCAAAGATGGCAAGGCCGACCATGAAATTATCGGCAAACGCCCGGAACTGGTTTTGCTCGCGCAGATAGTTTTCCTCTGTTTTTACCTGTTCATCTACTTGATTAATGGCGGCGATAAAACGCGTATGGTGTGTACGCTCGTCGGTAACATGAGAGCAAAGCACGCGGCACCATACAGGCGTTCCGTCTTTTTTTAGCAAACGAATCGTGCAGGAACCACTGCCGTGAGCCAGCAGATCGTTTACCAGTGTCCAGTACATTTTATGATCCTGCGGATAAATGTAGGGCTCCAAATCCTTATGGGAGCTAAGCGTAGAAAAATCGTAATCACTGGCGCTGTAATGGTTGAAGGATTGGGAACTGATAACATTGCCGTTTGCAGTATCCCAATCGAAAAGGGAAGTACCCAGATGCTCCAGCAACTCCTGGTAGCGTGACTGCTCCTGCTGCTTCACTTGCAGCCATTGGTTCTCGATCAATAGCGCCTCGGCACGTTTTCGGCTGTCTACGTCCGCAATGCACAGCAGGTAAATCTCTTCGTTTGTATCTGTTGGGAGCGGAATAAAGGTGAAGGACGCCCAGCGCGAATGCTTGTTGCCGGAATGGATGCGCCGCTCTACTAAATAATAATCACTTTGGCTTTCGGCTATTTTCTGCCGCAGATAGCCCGGCATAAATAGATGATTTTCTAATTCATCATCCTGATTGAGCAGTGATTTATGAAACCGTTCTTTCAACCAACCCGCCGGTTTAGTGGTATCGGGGTTCGGATCCTTTTGCGTGGAAGAATGAACGATGCGTATGCTTTGGCTGGTAAGATTCAGTTCTATAACATCGGCATACACACTGCGCAGAACCGCTGCGTAATTATGCAATGCGCGTGCCTGCTCAAACTCCTTAAGCTGGGTAATATCATTGAAGGTGAAGAAAAACACATCGTTTAAGCCTGTTTTTCCCATGTGGCGTAAACGGGTTTCCACCCATATCTCACGGTTCTCCCGGTAATGGATGTGGCGCAGTTCAACACGTTCCACTTGCCCGCTTTGGGCAGCCTTCCGGCAGGTGTCAAGCAGCCCTTTGCGGTCATCTGCGTGAACTGCATTCAGTACCTCCCGCGCACCGTCAAAGACTTGCTTGGGCGTACAGCCGAACAGTTCATAATAACCGTCGTTCACGCGGCGCACTTCCAGTGCGTTGCTGCTCAGCTCATAAATGCCCATGCCCCCAACCATACCGTTAAATAGCATATCGGAGCCGGCGCTGCTGCCCCACAGGCTGGAAAGGTCAACGGACGGTTGCGGCGCGGAAATACGAATGGGATCATTTTGTAAATGGCTGTCGACAAACAACTGCGTATAGCTGGCAACATCCAGTGGTTTGGCCAGCAGGAACCCCTGTGCCATATCGCAGCCGATGGAGCGTAAAAAAGCCAGTTGATCCAGATTTTCCACGCCTTCAGCTATAACGGGCATATTCAGCCATTTTGTCATGCGGACGATGCTGGTCAGTACACTGGCGGCACGCGGGTTGGTATTTAACTTGGCGATAAACCGCATATCCAGCTTGATGATATCCACCGGCATATCCATCAGTACGTTCAGGCTGCTGTATCCGCTGCCAAAGTCGTCCATCAGCACGACAAAGCCCATGGAACGTAAACGGTTGATGGTAAGTAAAAGTTCGTCCGGGTCTTTATTATAAGCGCTCTCGGTAATCTCCAGCCGCAGGGACGAGGGTTCGATATTGTATTTATGCACAAGCATCTGCAAATCGTCGCACAAATGGGTGGAATATAAATCGATCCGGCTGATGTTGACGGAAATAGGCAGATTGTATTGGTATACTTTCCATTTGCTAAGCAGGGCGCAGGCGTGCTCCCAAACATAATAATCAAGCTTGGTAATAAAACCGTTGCGTTCAAAAAGCGGTATAAACTGGTTGGGTTGGATGACTCCTTTTTCGGGATGCTGCCATCTAACCAGAGCTTCCACAAAGACCGGCTGCTGCGTATCCACTGTAAATACAGGCTGGAGATACAGGGCAAACTGCCCCTGTTGCAGCGCATAATTCATTTCATCCAATATTGCATTTTCCGCCAGCAGCGTTTGGCGAAGATGATCGTCGTAATATGCGTACCGGCGCAATGCATTGCCTTTTATGGTACGCAGCGCCATCATGGCGCGGTCACACATGTGGTTAACCGGAGTATTGATGTTGCGGACGGTGTAAATGCCGTAAGACAATTGTATGTTAAAGTCAAGGTTCTGGCATCGTAGCCCCCGGTTGAATACCTCGATGATATGCTCCATTTCCAGCATATCCTGCGGCATACAGGCGGCAAAGTGATCCGCTTCCATGCGGGCGCAGGTGCCGCGGCTGCCCAGCATCGTCTCCAAGCCTTCGGCGATGGAAATGAGAATTTGGTCGCCGACTTCCTTGCCGAACATATCGTTGATGACCTTGAAGCGGTCAATATCAATCATAATGACAACGAAAGGTGTTTCGGGGCTTGCGTGCATCAGCTCTTCCGTTTTCCGGTAAAAACTTTCCCGGTTGCTAATGCCGGTTAACGCGTCGTGGTCAATCCGGTAATACAGCTCGTTGCGTATCCGTTTATTTTTAAACTCGGTTTCTTTATCTTGCGTAATATCGATAAAAACGACGCCGCATTGCGTCGCGTTTCCCATAGGGATAGCGGAGGCATGCACCCAGCGGATCAGATGATCCTTGGTTTGAATTCGGAAAAAGGATTCTGTTTTTTGCGGTTGGCTGCGGAAAGAAGCAATCAGGTTTTCCACCAGCTTGCGGTCACGCGGGTCGATCAACTGGCGGTAATCGATCGCCATAATCTGTTCGTACTCTTCCGGGCTGAAATTACAAAGTTTCGTAAGAACGTCGTTATAATATAAAAGCCTGGGTTCGCCAGACAGATCATATAAGGCAACGCCGCCCGGAACAGCGTTGATGATGGCTTGCAGACGCTGATAATCCTCCTGCAAAATCTTGTCGGTAAGCATATTCCCCGGCAGCGTGCATTGAGCGGAGGGCGTGGCTTTACCAGCCTTACCGTAATAACGGGCTGGGGCATTGAGCAGCCTGTGCAATTGTTCGTGTTGAATCGTTTTGGATTGATACCTGTGGATAATGGCATCCGCCCCGGCAGCGTAATACTGCTCAACCGTTTGTTCGTCTTGTGAATCAACGCAAATCCAGATGATCATGGATTGAAATTGCTCGTTCTGGCGAACGGCAGTTAATAATGCAAGGCTGTTGACGATTGATTTTTCTAAATTAATTATCAAAATAGCGACATCCGAATGGGAACGTAAAAAAGCCATCGCGGCTCGCTGATTTTGGACGTGATGTGCCTGATACTCTGTCTTGAAAAGGGCGAATCCTTCGAAACGCTTTGCGTCGTCGACAATCAATACGTGCGTTATTTCGTACATGGCTACTCCTTTCCCGGAGTAATGTGCGACAGGTATACATTTTCCAAAAGAATTGTTTTCTTTGATAAATACACAAAATATTGTAACAGATATGCAAATGCCTTTCAAGCAAGAACCCATGAATTTTCCATGCTTTTTTACCGAAAACAAATTCCATGATACACAAGAGTTTGCGGGTATATTTTTATGATTCGGGAAACGGGAAAGAATAACCGCAAAAGCAAGCGAAATGAAAATTGATACAAAAACGACCCATCCGAATACTTGCATGTTTATTGAATTCTGCTATAATACAAGGGTTAGAGGAGCATGCAAGGGCTAACCCCTATACATATAGGTAATCAAGGGCAGAAACGGAAAGGATGATTCAATTGGCTAACCCGACTTTTGAAATTAAAATGGCAAACGGAGATACGATGAAAGGGGAACTGTACCCCGATATTGCGCCCCAATCGGTAGGCAACTTTATTGCACTTGCAAACAGTGGTTTTTATGATGGACTTACCTTCCACCGCTGCATTCCGGGATTTATGATTCAGGGCGGCTGCCCTAAAGGCACCGGCACCGGCGGCCCGGGGTACTGCATCAAGGGTGAATTTGCGCAAAACGGCGTATCGAACCCGCTCAAGCATACCTATGGCGTACTTAGTATGGCGCGCAGCATGATGAAGGATAGCGCCGGTTCTCAGTTTTTTGTAATGACCAGCGACAGCCCCCATTTGGACGGCTCCTATGCTGCGTTTGGTAAAGTGTTGGAAGGCATGGACGCGGCAGAGAAAATTGTGAACACCCCGACGGATCGCAGCGATAAACCGGATACGCCGCAAGTGATCCAGTCCATCCGTGTGGAAACGAACGGACAGGTGTATCCTTTCGACCAGCTGTAAAAATGGGGCTTACGCGGCGCGGGGCATTGCTCCGCGCCGGTTTCGTTTTATCCGGAAATATTATGACACGGAAGTGGAAAAGCATGGATGGGAAAAGCATGGAGCTGCTTGCGCCAGCGGGCGACGAAACAGCGCTGCGTGCGGCGGTATGCGCCGGAGCGGACGCCGTATATTTAGGCTATTCTCATTTTGGCGCGCGTGTGTCCGCTGCAAACTTTGACGCGGAAGCGCTGGAAAAAGCGGTTGCGTATGCACACTTGTACCATGTTCGCATCCATGTGACCATGAATACGTTGATGAAACCTGAGGAAGAGGAAGCGGTATATAAGGCGCTGAAAGTTATTGAGGCGTGCCATGCGGATGCGGTAATTGTGCAGGATTTGGGCGTGGCAAAAATGGCGCGGGAATCCTTTCCGGCGCTGGATTTGCATGCAAGTACGCAAATGGCGCTGCATAGCACGGCCGGAGCGCGATTTGCAACGGCGCATGGCTTTCAGCGTGTAGTGCTGGCGCGTGAATGCACACTGGATACGGTGAAGCGTGTTGTTCAAACAGGCATAGATACCGAAGTGTTTGTTCATGGCGCGCTATGCACAGCCATGAGCGGGCAATGCCTGCTTTCCAGCATGGCGGGCGGGCGAAGCGGCAACCGCGGCCGGTGTGCACAGCCCTGCAGGCAGCAGGTTACGCTGGGCGGGCAAACCGCGGCACTGCTATCGATGCGCGATTTATGCCTGCGGAATGATTTGCCTGCGCTGCAAGCAGCGGGTGTGACGTCATTAAAAATTGAAGGCAGATTGAAACGGCCGGAATACGTTGCCGTTGTGACCGATAGTTACCGTAAAGCACTGGATGCGCTGGCACAAGGCCGTTTTGTACCGATGGATGAAGCGGAAAGCCGCTCACTTCGGCAGATTTACCATCGGGGAGGCTTTACCCGCGGACACCTGATGGGCGAGGAAGACGCAGCTCTTTGCGTTACCGACCGCGTAGGGCATGGCGGCGTAGCGGTAGGCCGGGTAACGGTGCAAAAGAATGGATTGGCACAGGTAGATTTGTCGGCAACACTTCATGACGGAGATGGACTTCGCATAGAAAGCGTTCGTGATGTGGAACTTCGCTATTCGGGGTTGCAGCAGCAGCATGCTGCAACACTCCGGCTGCACCCCGGCGACCAAGTACATCCCGGTGATAGGGTAGTACGTCTGACGGATGCAAATCAGGTGGAATGGGCGCAGCAACTGAAAGAACCGGCTATTCCCATTACGATGCGTGCTACCGTCTGCGCGGATCAGCCCATGCGCCTTGTGGTGAGCGACGGTAAAAGCATGGTGGAAGTAACCGGTGAAACAGCGCAGTACCCGCGCACCCGCGCCCTGATCTGTGATGAGATTACGCGGTCCCTTAGTAAACTTGCGGATACGCCCTTTGTGCTTCAAGAAGAACCTGAAGTGGAAACGGATTCCGCATTTGCACCGGTTTCTGCACTCAATGCGTTGCGTCGTGAAGCGCTTTCCCAACTTGTAAAAACACGGCGTGAGATGTTTGAGGCAAACAGACCCGCAAAGGATAAAGTGATCCGCTTGGATACGCGAAATCACGATAGCAGAAAGGCGCTGCGCCCAACCATGGAAACGCTTGCGGTATGCTTTAGCGATGCGTCGGCAGGGCAGGAATTCTTACAGGCGGGAGCGAATTTTCTTCTGTATGCGCCGTTGGATTGGCGTAGTATGTCGTTGCAGGCCGAACTGCCACTACTGCCGCAGGGTACCTGGCTGGTGCTGCCTCCTCAGTTTGGGGATGAAGCGTTTGAGGAAGCATGGCCTGCGATAAACGCTGTGCAGCAAAGACTTGGCGGCGTCGTACTGGGCAGTGTAGGCCATTTGGGGCTGCTGTTGCCGCTACCGATTGCCTTTGGCGATGGTATCCCTTTAACGAACCGAAAAGCGGCAGAAGAATTGCTGAATGAAGATATTGCATTTTTTACGTTCTGGGCGGAGTTGAATGTGCAGGAAATAGGCGCGCTTATGCAAAACCCGTTGCCTGCGCCGCCGCTGTTGAAAGTATATGGCCGCGAACGGGTGATGCTGCTTAACCATTGCCCGGAACGGGTGGCACGCGGGCTTACAAAGGGGCGAAAAAACTGTGCGCTTTGCAAACCGGGTGACAGAGCCTGCGCCAGTCCGGATGCGGCGGTGACAGACCGAAAAGGGTATCGCTTTCCACTTCGGCGCATCCGCTTTAGCGAAGGCTGCGTACTGGAGATGGATAACGCGCTGCCGACCGATCTGGGGAAAATGGAAGAGCACCGGCGTGCACTGGGCGCGGGCATGTTATTGCATTTTACGGTGGAACCGCTGAAAGAGCAACTTGCGATTACCAGTCGCTTTGCGCAAATTATAGCAGGCGGAAAACCTACGGCTAATGGAGAGGCGACTACCGCGGGACATTTTCACCGTGGTGTGGAATAAACAGACCGACGGACCGGAAGGGGTTTGGCTGGAATATGGAACCGGAAACACAACTGCGTATGGAGCCACAGCGTGAACTGCGCGTGTTGGAATTTTATAAAATACGGGAGATGCTCGCCTCGCACAGTATTACCCCCATGGGGAAAGAACTGTGCCTTGCGCTGAAGCCTTATACGGACATCGGTGAGGTGCAGCGCGCGCTGGATGAAACCGAGGAAGCTGTTGTGCTGCTTACCTACACGGGCGGTAATCCGCTGGTGTGGTTTGGTGATGTGCGGGAAGCGCTTGTGATGGCGGAAAAGGGCGCATCGCTTAACCCGCGTGCCCTGCTGGATGTAGCAGGTTGCCTGCGGGCGGCACGTGCTGCTCGTGCGGCGCTGGTGAAGGATCGTCAGGATACACCGATCCTGACGGGACTGGCCAGCAGGCTTACCACGCTGCCCGCCGTGGAGCAGGATATCAGCGACGCGATTCTCAGTGAAGATGAGATTGCCGACCGGGCTTCGGTGGAACTGGCGCAAATCCGGCGGCAGATACGATCCGCCAACGAACGGATGCGCGAAAAACTAAACCAGATGATTCGCAGTTCCAGTTTTGCGAAATACTTGCAGGATGCGATTATCACCATGCGCGGTGATCGCTATTGCATCCCTGTAAAAGCGGAGCACCGGGCAAGCGTGCCGGGGCTGGTGCACGACCAGAGTGCCTCGGGCGCTACGCTGTTTGTGGAGCCAATGGTTGTGGTGGAGCTTGGTAACGATTTAAAGCAGCTGCACGCAAAAGAACAGCAGGAGATTGCGCGTATCTTGCAAGCATTGACCGATCGCCTTGCGCCCCATGCGGATGAACTGCGCACGGATATTGATATTCTAAACCATTTGGATTTTGCTTTTGCCAAAGGGCAGCTATCGCGGGAAATGAGCGCCGTGCTGCCGAAACTGAATACCCGCGGTTATATCCGAATCATCCGGGGGCGGCATCCGTTGATCGACCGGGATAAGGTCGTGCCGACGTCGCTGTGGCTGGGAGATGATTTTACCACACTGATTATTACCGGCCCCAATACGGGCGGTAAAACGGTTACGCTTAAAACCGTCGGGCTTCTTACACTGATGGCGCAAGCCGGGTTGCAGGTGCCCGCGGAGCTGGGTACGGAACTGGCTGTATTTGAGCGTGTTTATGCCGATATTGGCGATGAACAATCCATCGAACAATCGCTTTCCACCTTCTCCAGCCATATGACCAACATTGTTGCGATTATGCAGCATGTAACCGACCGGGATTTGGCGCTTTTTGACGAGCTTGGCGCGGGTACGGACCCCACCGAGGGCGCTGCGCTGGCACAAACCATTCTTACCAGCCTGCTCAGCCGAAAAGTACGCACAATGGCGACGACGCATTACAGCGAGCTGAAAGCGTTTGCCCTGTCTACGCCCGGTGTGGAAAACGCGAGCGTGGAGTTTGACGTAGCAACCCTGCGGCCCACGTACCGGCTATCCATCGGCATTCCCGGCAAGAGCAACGCGTTTGAGATCAGCCGCAGGCTGGGTCTTTCCGAAGAGATAATTGACGGGGCAAGGCAACTGCTGTCGCAAAACGACGTACGGTTTGAAGATGTGATTGCCAATGCCGAGTACCACCGCCAGATTGCTGAAAAAGAACGAAAGATGGCGGAAGAAACGCGGCAGGAAACCGTCGCCCTGCGTAACGAGGCGGAGAAATTGCGCCGCGAAATGGAGCAGAGCCGCGAAAAGAACATGCGTAAGGCGCGCGAGGATGCTAAACGCGTTATGGAAAACGCGCGCCGGGAAGCTGACGTTATCATCTCCGATTTAAAGAAGTTGAAAAAGCAGGCGCAAACACCGGAGCATGAAGTACAAGCACTACGTAAACGCATGGAAAAGGGAATTGACGAGTTGAGCGAAGGCTTGGCACAACCCAGCCAGACACACTTTACACCACCGAAAACACTGCGTGTAGGCGAACAGGTGGAAATTGTGAACCTGAAAACACAGGGAACCGTGCTGACGCCGCCCGACAGCAAGGGCGAAGTGCAGTTGCAGGCAGGCATTATGAAACTGAAAGCACATTTAAGCCAGCTGCGGGTGGTAGAACCGCCCAAGAAGAAAGCCACCGGCGTCCGCGCGAAAACCAGTACAGCTGTCAGAAGCGTACCGCTGGAACTGGATATTCGCGGCATGGCGCAAGACGAGGCAATTCCGGAAGTTGACCGCTATTTGGATGAAGCAACGCTGGCTGGGCTCAACGAGGTTAGCATTATTCACGGCAAAGGAACTGGCGTTCTGCGCAGCGGTATACAACGCCACCTGAAAGGGCATATGGATGTGCAAAGCTATCGTTTGGGCCGCTATGGCGAAGGCGAGGACGGCGTTACCGTCGTTACGTTGAAGTAATACAGATGTACAGGAACGGGAGGGTATGAACATGCCGGATAAGCAACGGATTTTACTAGTGGACGATGACCGGAATATCAGCCACCTGATTCGGTTGTATATGGAAAAAGAGGGATACGAGGTTTTTGAAGCAGCCCGCGGGGATGATGGGTTGTCAGCCTTTAAACGGCAAAATCCTTCCCTCGTACTGCTGGATGTAATGCTCCCCGGCGTAGATGGGCTGGAGGTATTGCGGGAAATTCGGAAAACCAGCAAAGTGCCTGTGATTATGCTTACAGCAAAAGATGAAACGTTTGATAAGGTGCTGGGGCTGGAATTGGGCGCAGACGACTATATTACCAAGCCGTTTGAAAATAAAGAACTGGTCGCGCGGGTCAAGGCGGTTTTACGCCGCAGTATGATGGAGGCGGATACGCAGGAAACGGATGATCTGCTCACCTTTCCAAACCTCACGGTCAGCCTTGTACGTTACGAGGTAACGTACAAGGGCAAACCGGTGGAAATGCCGCCCAAAGAGCTGGAAGTGCTATATTTTCTGGCATCCCACCCCAATATGGTATTTACGCGCGAACAATTGCTGGAGCGTGTATGGGGGTACGATTTTTACGGGGATAGCCGTACGGTGGATGTACACATTAAACGTCTGCGTGAAAAACTGGTGGGCTGCGAAAACTACGGTTGGGAAATCCACACCGTCTGGCGCGTCGGCTATAAATTTGAAATCAAGGATTCGATGAGGTAGCGGCATGTTTCACAGCATGTTTTCAAGGCTTTTTTCCATATTGTTGCTGATTATTCTGGTAGTGGTTTTTGTGGGCGCTGGTTTTTCCATTATCACCATCCGTAATAACATGATTGCCAGCCGTATGGAAAGTTTGCTGGTACAGGCGCGCGAAATCGCTTTTTTAGCCAGCCGTATGCAGGATGCTACACTGAGCGATTATCTGGGATTGGATACACCTACCATCTCCTACCTGCAATGGAAAGCGGGTAAGGTGTATGATGAGTTTGGCGCATACATCCTGATAGTGGACTCGTACGGCAATCGGATGGATAATTTACTAACCACTATACAAAATAACCCCGGCACAGTGGAAAGCCTGACCTCGTCGGATATTGAGGATGCCCTGCGGGAAGTGATTACGGGTAAAGAAATCGAAACCAGAATCACCAATGCGGATAACGGTACTATCTTTACCGTTGCCGTTCCGTGGACAAAGGATAGTAAGGTGCTGGGTGCTGTGTTTATCCATACCAGCGCGCAGATTATCGAGGCGGAATACCTCGGCGTTGTGTGGCAAATCGTATTCGGATTTTCCATCGCTGCACTGGTTGCGGCTGCCTGCGCGCTTTTATATACGCGCAGCATTGTGAAGCCGCTGACCACCATTACCCGTGCGGCGGAGGATATGAGCCGCGGCCGTTTCAACACGCGGGCTGCGGTAACGGGTGTGAATGAAATCCGGCAGCTGGCAGGCACCTTTAACGTGATGGCGGATAAACTGGCGCAAGTGGAAGAAAACCGCCGCGATTTTGTCGCCAATGTGAGCCATGAACTGCGTTCGCCGGTTACGAGCATCCACGGCTTTGTGGAGGGAATGCTGGACGGAACGATTCCCCCGGAAGCAAGGGATCAATACCTGCAAGTCGTCAGCGATGAAACGAACCGGCTGAAAAAGCTGATCGCCGACCTGCTGGAGCTAAGCCGTATGGAAAAGGGCGTTGTGGTGCTGAACCCAACCAATTATGATATAAACGAGACGATACGACGCGTGATTATCGGCAGAATGAACGATATGGAGCAGCACGGTATCGACCTGCACCTCCATTTTGAGTCGGAACCCTGCATGGTGCGTGCAGATCAGGATCGCATCGCGCAAGTCGTGTATAATCTGGTTGATAATGCGCTAAAATTTATAGGTGACAATGGAAACTTGACAATTAGTACCGCGATAGTGCATGATAAAGTATCGGTGGTCGTTGCCAACGATGGACCCCCGATTTTGCCGGAAGATCGTCCGCACATTTTCGACCGGTTCTACAAAGCGGATAAGGCGCACACGGTTGGAAAAGGCTCCGGCACGGGACTTGGGTTGAGTATCAGCCAGCGGATTATACAGCAGCACGGGCAGACCATAGAGCTGTTGCCCTCGGCTGTTGGCGCAGCGTTTGCCTTTACCCTGGAGGCGGGTAACAAGCCGCTATCCATTGGGCAGGGCGGCGATCAGCGAAAAGAAGATGCGACGGAAAGGGAGTAAATACCATGGAACGTCATATCTTTCTCATCGGTATGCCGGGCAGCGGAAAAAGTGCGCTTGGCCGGCGCGTAGCGCAAAAATTGCAAATGCCTTATCTGGATACCGATGCGTATTTAACGGAGATTACCGGCATGAACACGGCGCAGATTTACACCACTTATGGCGAGACTGCTTTCCGGGACGGCGAAACCCGGCTGCTGATGGATTTGATTGATGCTACGCCCGGTATTATTTCCACAGGCGGCGGTACGGCTTTACGGGACGAGAACCGCAGAATCATGCGCGCGCAGGGGTATGTGGTGCTGATTGATCGGCCGATCGACGATATTCTATTGGATATCCGCGCGGAAAAACGCCCGCTGCTGGCGCAGAAGGGGCGTAGTGAAATTGAGCGGATATATGATGAACGTATGCCGGTTTACCGTGATGTGGCAGATGTGGTGCTGGATAACGGAAACGGATTTCACAATGGGTTGGCCGCATTGGAATCATTAGCACGCCAACTGGGAGCATAAAGGCGCAATGAAGCGCTGTTAAAAGATTACGGGCTTGATCTTGTGAATGGAGAAATGGAAAATCCCGCAGGCGCGACGGGGCGCCACGCTGCGGGGTGTTTTTTATTTCTCTTTTTACTATACGGTGAACATGGACATTAGTTCAGGGCAATTTTCAACGTTTCCAAATTCTCGGTCATAAAATCCACATAGGTTTTCCCGGCAGTAAATTCATCTGCCGTCAGGTTATGGCAGGCATAAAAAATGTGGGTGGGTACGCCGGTTTCTTCACTGATGGCGTCGGCGATGGTATGAGTGGAAAGCTCGGGGTAGAGAACCAGCGGTACCTGGTCTTCTTTTACCTTGTCAATTAGAAAAGCGACAGTTTGCGCGCTGGGCTCGGTTTGGCTGGAGCAACCGGGGAACGCGGCATAGTAGCTCAGCCCGTATTCATGTACAAAATACCGGAGAGCAAAACGGTCTCCAAAGATAATCTCGGTTCGTTTGGCGGTACGCACAACCTCGCGAAACGCGGTATCAAGCGTTTGTAGCTTGGCAATATAGCTGTCCGCATTGGCACGGTACGCATCGGCATGTGCTGCATCCAGTACAGACATATCCTCGCAGATGGTATTGATCATTGCAATCGCGTTGATGGGAGAGGTCCAAACGTGTTCGTCCATTTCTTCCTCTTCTTCACCGCCTTCTTCTTGCGTTTCCATACCTTCAACCAGTTCTTCGGTCAAGGTAGGCACCATACTGGTTAGGTTAATGGCTTTTACGCCGCTATCCGGCATGGAAGCGAGAATGCCTTCTACCCATGCATCCGATTCACCGCCGACATAGATGAATAGATCGGCGTTTCGGATGGATATAATATCTTGTGGCGTAGGTTCGTAGGAGTGCATCTCTGCGCCGGGTTTGAGCAACATGCTAATTTTGACGCCGCCTATATCGCCTGCAACGGCACGCGCAAAGTCATATTGCGGATAGATGGTAGTTACTATGGAAAGGGACTCGCCGCCCTCCGCAGCTGCGGGGACAAACGGTACCAGCAGTAGACACACAAGCAGAAGAGCAAACCACTTTTTCATTTTCCGTTACCTCCATAAGGTGGATTAAAGGTGTAAGGCCTGTTAATGGAAGATCTTTATTAATGGCTTGATAAAGCCATTTCAATTCAAAATAAAAATGAATTTCATTTTCAAATTATAGGCATGCAAAACGTATCTGTCAAGACCTAAATGAATAAAACATAATAAACAAAAACCGATCGAATCATCGGCTCTTGTTTATTATTGAAGTCAGTTATTCTATTGTTGAAAAACAATCAGGGCATGATGCCAGCGGTTCATTTACCGTACAAAGCAGAGATTGCCTATAAAAACGGGTAAATTTGCTTCTTCGCCTGCTAAACAGAGACGATACTTCCGCAGTTGTAAAACGACATATCTGCCGGCTGTTTTATATAAAATAACAACAGGTGTTATTCGTCTGCGTCGTCAAACGGCAGCGGAATGCGGTTGTTTTCGTGTTCCCAAAGTTTATCCAAATGGTAGAACTCCCGCTCCTGAATATGGAACACATGCACCAGCACTGTGCCATAATCCAGCACAATCCAGCGCGCGTCCTGCTGACCATCCTTACGCAGCGGTTCTACGCCTGCCTGCGACAACTGATCTTCAACTTCATCGGCCAGCGCCTTCACCTGCAGCACGTTGCGGCCACTGGCGATGACCATGGCGTCGGTAATAACGGTTAAACCCGATACATCCAATGCTACTATGTCCTGTGCTTTCTTGTCGTAGAGGGCGGCGGCGGCTTTGAGAACGATTTCTTTTCCTTCCATCAGGGCAATCTCTCCTTTATTGTCTCGGTAGGTAAACGTTCCAGCCAATCGATTACACGCTGGCTTGACGGGTGCGGCGTGTTTTTTTGCTGGATCACATGGATTTGCGTTGAGCGCAGCGAGCAAATGGTGGCACGTACCAGGTTGGTTTTGGCCAGTTCCCGTACGGATTCCAATGCCGGGTACGAGCGGCGGCCGGGTTCGATTTTATCGGCTAAAAATAAAACCATATCGGCCGGCATCATGCCGATGCGGCCTGTGGTGTGGCAGCGTACAGCGGACAGGATGTTTGGGTCGTGTATGCCGTACTCGGTTTCCGCCAATACCGCCCCAACTGGGCCGTGTAGCAGGTTGGCGTTGGACAGGGTTTCTTTATCCAGCAGCAGGCGGTGTTCCCGCGCAATGCGCTGCAATGTTTGCAGTGGCATGCACTTGGCACAGTCGTGGATGAGCCCTGCCATTTCGCACTGCGTTTCGTTCAGCCCATGCAACCGGGCCAACTCCCGCGCCGTAGCAGCTACGTTCAGGGAGTGAATAAACCGTTTTTCACTGAGTACGGTTTTCAGCTTCGGGTAAATTTCGGCGGCGCCTTTTGGGGTAGGCGTTACGCCATACAGACCGCGATACCGTATATACTCCTGCACCGGTAGCGGAAGAGCCTGCGGGGTTTCTCCCTGTGCGAGCTGGGCGCGGATCTCTGTAGCGCTGACGGGTTCGGGCGGCAGGGACAAGTACCAAAACCGTGCACCCATAGCCTCCAAATCGTGTACGACGGGGTGGTCATAAGCGTTTTGCGTGCTGCGGCGGCATACCAGAAACGTACATAGGGAAAATACCTTTTCCGGCGTGTGCCAGTGGGGCAGATCCAACATGGTATCTTCGCCAATAACGAAAAAAAACTCCGCAGCGGGCATTTGCCGGTGTAACTGGGTAAGCGTATCGGCTGTATACGTAACACCCTCGCGATCTATCTCTATGCGGGATGCGCTGAATTTCGGCTCCCGTAATGTTGCCAGACAGGTCATTTCAAAGCGGTCCTCCGCATCCGCGAGCGAGTCGTGCTTGTGGGGTGGATGACCGGTTGGGATAAAAATAACACGGTTCAGCCTTGCTTCCTCCAGCGCGCAGGCGGCGATATTTAAATGGCGCTCATGAATGGGGTTAAAACTCCCTCCCATGAGGCCGATGCGTTCTTTTGCCACATCCGCGCCTCCTTCCATAGGATGATTATACCGTAAAACCGAACAAAGGAAAAGCGTTTTAGGGAAACATCCTATTTGGATTGTATGTAAGCGGTGCGATTCAGTTGACAGGGAAAAGCCAAAACGTTATAATTTCGATATTCTAGAACCGTTTTCACATGGGAGGAACCGATGAAAAGCGTCAACATTCAGGACATTGCGCGCGAAGCCGGCGTTGGGAAAGCCACCGTGTCGCGCGTAATTAACGGAAAAGGGTACGTAAGCCGTGAAACTGCCGCAAAAGTAAAGGCGGTTATGGAACGCTACCACTATCAGCCTTCTGCGCTGGCGCGAAGCCTTTCCCGGCAGGAAAGCGACGCGATCGGGCTGATTATTCCCGAGGCGAACAATCCTTTCTTTTCAGGGCTGTTAACCGGGGTAAGCGAAGTGATGGATAAATGCGGATATACGTTGATTTTACGTACATCCGGCAACGATATTCAACGTGATTTTAAAGCGTTGGAGGCCATGCGCTACCAGCGCGTAAGAGGCTTGATTTACGTACCCGCCTGCAATTACGAAGACGAACGGGAATTTGCGCAAATGGCCTCCCGGCTGGCGGATTTGGGCGGGCCGTATGTGGTGCTGGACCGGCCGGTTACCAAGCTGGAATGTGATTGTGTGCTCAGCGATAATTTCAGCGGCGCCTATTCCGCAACCGAAGCGTTAATACAAGCAGGGCACCGGGAGATTGGCGTGATCGCCGGCAATATGCAGCTGCTCATTGGTCGGGAACGCTTGGAGGGCTATCGCAAGGCGATGGAGCAAAATGGGCTTACGGCGCGCGACGAGTTTATGCTTGCCGGCATTTTTGGGCAGCAGGAGGCTTACCGACGCGTAAAGGCGCTGCTCAGCAGCCCGACCCGGCCGACCGCATTTTTTATTGCTAACAACCGCAGCGAAATAGGCTTTTTAAACGCCATGCGCGATTTGGGACTGTCCATTCCACAGGATGCGGCTTTTGTCGGGTTTGATGAATTGCCGGGGCAGTTGGTATTTGGGCTTCCGTACAGCTCGTTAGACCGTGAAGTGACCCTCTTGGGCGCGAAAGCCGCGCAGTTGTTGATACGCCGCTTTGACGAACCGGCTCGCAGCCCGCAGCGATTGATTATTGTGCCGCGTCTTTCACTGCGTGGTTCCGAACGGTATTTGGAAAAAGAAGAATAAACCGCTATTGTAAAATGGTTCGGGAATAGAAGCCACAAACAAGCCGCCTTATCAGCGGCTTGTTTTAGTACAGGGTTTTTCTATGTCATCAGGAATGGGTAAAAATGGATTAACCTTGTACAACGTTCCGAATGATGATAAAATCATCCCTAAAGAACAACCGTATGATGCAGGGCGGCAGTCGGGCTCTGCTTAACCGGAGTCCGTATTGTGGGCTTCAGGGAGGAGGAAACCGTGAAAGCACACATTCCGACGGTTCGCAAACTGATTCCACTGTGCGTTGCGTGTGCGCTGCTGCTTAGCAGTTGTACCACGGCGGCGCAAACAACAGCGGGCAGCGCAGATGAATCGCAGATTTTACTCGGTTTTTCGCAGCTGGGGTCGGAAAGCTCCTGGCGTATCGGCAACACTATCTCGGTGCAAAATGCCGCGAAACGCGCTGGCGTACAACTGATGTTTGATAATGCCGAGCAGAAACAAGAAAAGCAAATTAAAGCAATCCGCTCTTTTATCGCCTATCAGGTGGATGTGATTGCGTTTTCGCCCATCGTGGAGGACGGGTGGGATAATGTGTTGCAGGAAGCCAAACAGGCCAATATCCCTGTGTTGATTACCGACCGGCAAATCAACGTTTCGGATGAAAGCCTGTATGCGGGTTTTGTAGGTTCCAATTTTACCGAAGAAGGGCGAAAGGCCGGGCAGTTTGTACTGCAAAAGATGGCGGATGCCCAGCAGGTTAAGATTGTGGAAATTTCCGGCACGGTAGATTCAACGCCGATGCGGCAGCGTGGCGCCGGATTTCGCGAGGCGTTGGCGGGCGATGACCGCTTTACGATTGTGGAATCCGTATCCGGTGACTTTTTACGTTCCAAGGGCAAGGAGTGCATGCAGGGGTTGCTGACGCGGCATAGCGATATCGATGTATTGTACTCCCACAACGATTCGATGACGCTGGGAGCCATCGAAGCTATTGAGGATGCGGGGCTGACACCGGGAAAAGACATTGTGATCGTAACGGTGGACGGCGAACAGGCGGCTATTGATTTACTTAAGCAGGGCAAAATAAACTGTGTGGTGGAATGTACACCGCTGATTGGCGATATGATTATGGAACTGGCCAAAAAGCTTGCGGCAGGAGAAGCCATACCCCGCACAACCTATTCTACCGAGGAAGTGTTTTCTGAATTCGATGCGGATTTGGATAGTCTTCCCCCAAGGGAGTATTGACGATGCGGGCATTCTTCGACCGTGTTTTCCGCCGTTTCGGTACGGATGACAGCCTGGCCCATCGGCTGCGGTTCAGTTTCATGGTTATTCTGGCGCTGATGATGATTCCGGCACTGGTAAGCATATGGACTATGCGCACGTATGCCGACAGCTACCATAAAGCCATTATGCAGGTGGAGCGGGTGTCATCGTTAAAACCGCTGGTCAATGAGAATATTCCCGATGAAATGTGGAGCATTGTCGCCGGCCGCATTACCTTTAGCGATGGGCAGCAGTACGTGTTGATGGATGAAGTCAACGATACGCTCGAGACGTTGATGGCTACCGCTGCGGGCGGTACATCCACCGAGCTTACGGTTGCCCGCCGTACGATGGATACGTTGAAAAGCTATATCGACCGCATGGGGGAGCAGATGGCTGCGGGCGCACTGGTAGCGGATAATGAAGCGCTGCTGGAAGAGGTGCGCAGCGTATCCTCGCTGGTAGGGGATATTTTGGAGCAGTATATTACCGTGGAAATCTCCGCAACAACCGAAACCAGTAAACAGCTGCAAAACCAATTGATGTTCATCCTGTGGATCATGGTGCTGCTATTGGCGTGTACCTTTACCTTTGCCATGCTGGCGCAGCGCTCGTTGTCACGGTCGATCCGCACCCCTATATCACGTTTGGAGTGCTTCGCCGGGGCGATTGCCGAGGGCGACCTACGGGCGCGCGTGGATAAGCCGGAGGTATTGGAACTACGCGGGCTGACCGAGAGCTTGAACGTGATGGCTGGGAAATTGCAGCAATTGATGGATGAAAACCGGCGCGAGCAGGAAAATTTAAAACGCAGTGAGCTGCGCACCTTGCAGGCGCAGGTAGCCCCGCATTTTCTGTATAACACATTGGACGCAATCGTGTGGATGGCGGAAGCCCAGCGGACAGATGAGGTTATCCACATTACGCGCGCTTTGAGCGATTTTTTCCGCATCTCGCTTTCGGAAGGCCGCGATTGGATTCCGCTTTCGGATGAAATTAAACATTTACAGGGATATTTAACCATTCAGAAGATTCGCTATCGTGACATTCTGGATTATGAAATTGATATTCCTCAGGAGTTATACAATCAACAAATTTTAAAGCTGCTTTTACAGCCGCTGGTAGAAAACGCGATCTACCATGGCATTAAGCACCGGCGCGGGCGTGGCATGGTGCGTGTCACCGGACGTGAGCAGGAGGGTAAAATATGGCTTACGGTAACGGATAACGGCGCGGGCATGACTGCGGAAAGACTGGAGCAAGTGCGGGATAGCCTGGCTCGCAGCGCCGGGGAGGATGAGGAGCACGGCTGTTACGGGCTGTTTAATGTGAATAAACGTATTCAGCTTTATTACAATCAGCCGGAGGGTGTGCAGATCCAAAGCGATGAAAATGGAACGACGGTCTCGCTGTGCGTGCCGTTGGGGAGGACAGACGATGTACAAGGTGTTTCTGGCGGACGATGAAATTGTGGTGCGGGAAGGTATACGCAGCAATTTTCCCTGGGAAGATACGGACTTTGTGCTGGCGGGGGAAGCACCTGACGGTGAAATTGCCCTGTCCATGCTGCAGGATATAAAACCGGATATTTTAATAACGGATATTCGCATGCCGTTTATGGATGGGCTGGAGCTTTGCCGTGCGGTGAGTGCTGCAATGCCGTGGATGTATATTGTCATTTTAAGCGGATATGACGATTTTGCTTATGCGCGGGAAGCCATTTCGCTGGGGGTGAAGGAATACCTGCTCAAACCTGTTAGCGGGCAGGAACTTTTACAGGTACTGAACCATCTGGCGGATTCCATCCGCGATGATAAACGCAGACAGGCCAATCTGCGTACCTACCGGGACCAACTGGCATCGTCCGGGCAACTGCTGAAAGAACGCATTTTAAGCGATTTGATTGCAGGCGCGCCGGAAACGGAAATCCGCGAGCGCGCCCGCACATTGCAGATGAGTCTGGTTGCGGGCCGCTACCTGACCATGGTTGTCGATTTAGGGCGCGGCCCGGTGAGCGCGGAGGAGACGCGCGCCGCCGAAAGCTTGCTGCGGCGGCTGGCGGAAAGCAGCGGTGGCACCGTATGCCTGTGTCAAATGCAGGGGCGGTTTGTGATGCTGGTTATGGGAGACGATGACAGTGATATTGAAGAACGTACCTATGGACTGGCGCAATCGGTAAAGTTTGACGTGGAGCGCAATACTGATTTAAAGCCGCTTATGGCTATTGGTACGACAGTATCCACGCTCAGGGATGTATCAAGCTCCTACGCGGATGCCTGCGCACTGCTCCGAACGCTGAACGAAGCGGAAAATGCCAACCGCGACCGCCGGATCGTAGGGGTTTTGGATATTGCCCCGCAGGACAGCCTGTCGCTGGTGAACGTGAAAGTGCCGCAGCTGTATGAAAAGCTACGGAATGCGGGACGGGGAGACGCGAACCGGATTTTAACGGAGTATATCCATTCGATCGGGCAAACGGCGGCGCAAAGCAAGCTGATGATCAATTATATTTTTGTGGATATTGTTCTATCGGCTTCCCGTATTATCCGCGATAGCGGCGGCGACCCGCAGGAAATAATCCCTTCCGCGTTCCAGCCGGATGGGCAGAGCGCCGTAGCATCGACGCTTGAGGAAGCGATGGCGATGGCGCGCGAGCTTTTGCACGCTGCGCTGACATACCGTGACGAGCAAGGCTCCGCGCGGTATGGGCTGGTTATTCGGAAAGCAAAAGCGTTCATCAACAGCCAGTTTTCCAATCCGGATTTGACCCTCAGGGAGGTTGCGGGGCATGTGGCGCTAAGCAACAACCACTTTTGTACGGTCTTTTCGCAGGAAACCGGCGTTACGTTTACCGAGTATCTTACCTCTGTGCGGATGGCTGAAGCAAAAAAATTATTGCGCGATCAACAGATGCGCACATCCGATGTAGCCTTCAGCGTCGGGTATAACGACCCTCATTATTTTAGTTACTTATTCAAGAAAAATATAGGAATCACCCCGCGCGATTACCGAAAAAGCGAATAATTGCAATCCTTTTCAGCAATATCGCTTAACGGGGTAAAATGATAATCGGAAAATATTCCCACAAATCGGAAAATATTTACCTCTTCTTTGTTTGCGCTCAAAGTAGCATTTGACAATTTCAAAAGATATTGAACATAAAAGGGAAACCTCTCACTTTTATTAATAAAACCTTTTCGATAGAATGGAAACATGTTAGGGAAGTACGGACATCTTCCCGAAAATAGAATTGAGGAGGTTTCCATTCATGAAGAAACTGGTTGCTGTTATGATGGCGCTGGCCATGGTGTTTACACTGTTCTCCTTTGCGGCTGCGGAAGACATGATTAAAGTTGGCTTTGCACAGGTGGGCCATGAGTCTGACTGGCGTAATGCGAATACCGAGAACTATAAGGCAGTTTTCTCTGCTGAAAACGGCTTTGACCTGAGCTTTGTAGACTGTGACAACGACAACGCTGTACAGCTGGAAGCGGTTCGCAGCTTTATCGAGCAGGGCATGGATTACATCATCATCGCCCCCATCGAGACCGCTGGCTGGAACACCGTTTTGGCCGAAGCGATGGACGCAGGGATTCCCGTTATCATCGCCGATCGTAATGTAGACGCCGATCCTTCCGAATACACAACCCGTGTAGGAACCGACATGGTTAAAGAAGGCGAAACCGCCGGTAACTGGCTTGCAGAATACATGGCGGGCGCGGATGCCAATATTCTGGTCATCGAAGGCTCCGTTGGCGCTTCTGCTACCCTCGGCCGTACCGAAGGCTTCAACAGGGTTGCGGCAAATCATCCCGAATGGAAGATTCTGGATAGCCAGAGCGGCGATTTCACGCAGGCTGGCGGCCAGGAAGTTATGGAAAGCTTCATCAAATCCTATGAAGGCCAGTTCAACGTAGTGGTTTGTCAGAATGATAACGAAGCTTACGGCGCGATGGATGCGATGGACGCAGCCGGTATCACCTATGGTGTTGGCGGCGATGTGATCCTTGTTTCCTACGATGCGACCAAAGCAGGCCTCACCTACACGCTGGAAGGCAAAATCAACGCTAACGTAGAATGCAACCCCATTCAGGCTGATTTCGTTAAGACCGTTATCGAAAAGCTGCAGGCTGGCGAAGCTGTAGAAGCCTTCACGCTGGTTGTTGACCAGGCGTTTGTGGCTCCGGGCATCACCTCCGAATTTGCTACCACGCTGACCGATGAAATTCTGGCCGCCCGTCCTTACTAAGAACTGCGGATAGAATGAATCCCAAACGATGGGATCAGGAGAAGTGGGAGAGCCCAAACAGCTCCTCCCACTTTTCCGCATGAGTACTGCGGGGGGCATGACCCCTGAGAGCTCACTAATTATGAAAGGAATGGATGACGATGGAAAATCAAGTCGTCCTGACCATGCGCGGAATCAGTATGATGTTTCCGGGTGTTAAGGCGCTGGATCAGGTGGATTTTACCTTACGCAAAGGCGAAATCCATGCCCTGATGGGAGAAAATGGCGCTGGAAAATCGACGTTGATTAAATGCCTGACCGGTGTACATGATTTTGGACACGGCGAAATCCATGTGGATGGTAAAAATACGGCTGTACGGTATCATTCGCCTTTTGAAGCCCAACGTAATGGAATTTCCACCGTATATCAGGAAGTCAACCTTTGTCCTAACCTGAGCGTAGCCGAGAATTTGTTTATTGGCCGCGAACCGCGTACTAAAATGGGAACGATTGACCGTAAGGAAACAGTAAAACGTGCCCAGCGGCTGATGGATAGCTTCGATTTGAAAATCGATGTACAGCAAAACCTGGAAAACTATTCCCTTGCACTGCAGCAGATGATCGCGATTGCGCGTGCGGTGGATATGGAATGCAAAATTTTAATTTTGGATGAACCCACTTCCTCGCTGGATGATAACGAGGTGGAAAAACTGTTTGCGTTAATGCGCAGGCTGCGGGATCATGATGTGGGCATCATTTTTGTTACGCACTTTTTAGAGCAGGTATATGCGGTTTGTGACCGGATCACCGTTTTACGCAACGGCGAATTGGTAGGCGAATACCCCATTGGTGATTTACCGCGTGTAAAGTTGATTGCGGCGATGATGGGCAAGGATATTGATGATCTGGCGAAAATCAAGCCGGAAAACTGCACCGACCGGTGCGGTGAAATGCTGATTGATGCCAAGGGGATCAGCCATAAAGGGAAAATAAAACCCTTTGATTTGCAGATTAAAAGTGGTGAAGTTGTGGGGCTTACCGGGCTGCTGGGATCAGGCCGCAGCGAACTGGCACGCGCCATCTACGGCGCCGATCGTGCCCAAACCGGTACACTGAAGGTGAAAAGCAAGGCAGTACATATCGGCCAGCCGATTGATGCGATGAAACTGGGCATGGGAATGCTGCCGGACGATCGCAAGGCAGAAGGAATTGTAGGGGATTTGAGCGTCCGGGAGAATATTGTGCTCGCAATACAGGCGCATCGCGGTATGATGAACCTGCTGCCGATGAAAGAACAATGCGATATTGCCGATAAGTTTATCAGCCTGTTGGATATTAAAACAGCCAGCCGCGAAACACAGGTAAAACAACTGTCCGGCGGCAACCAACAAAAGGTGATTATTGCGCGGTGGTTAGCGACCAATCCGGATTTTCTGATTTTGGACGAGCCTACGCGCGGCATTGATATCGGCACAAAAACAGAAATACAGAAGTTGATTATTAAACTGGCCGAGGAAGGTAAGGGCATCTTGTTTATTTCTTCAGAAATTGAAGAGATGCTGCGAACCTGCAACCGGCTGGCTGTGCTGCGCGATGGGGAAAAGGTAGGCGAAATCTCCGGAGAGATGACGCAGGAAAGCGTGATGCACGCAATTGCCGGAGGTGAAAACCAATGAAGATAAAACAGGCAATTCAAAAAGTTACCAGGATGAGACTGTTCCTGCCGATTTTCAGCATGCTGCTGGTAATGGCGGTCAATATTATCTATGATGTGGCAAACGGCAACGCGGTTTTTAACTTCTTCACTATTACAATAAAAAATGGTGTTCTTTATGGCCGCCTGATCGATGTTCTCAATCGCGGCAGTGAAGCGGCAATACTGGCAATCGGCATGACGCTGGTAGTTTCTTCTTCCGCAGGCGTGGATATTTCCGTTGGTTCCGTTATGAGCCTTGCGGGCGGTATGTGTTGTATGCTGCTGGCCGGTTTCGGCAACGCGAACGTATCGGAATATGCGCTGCCAATGTGGATCGGGCTGCTTGCGGGCTTGCTTGTTGCCAGCGCCTGCGGTGCGTTTAACGGGTTCTTGGTATCATACTTGAATATACAACCGATGGTAGCAACACTGATACTGTTTTCCGCCGGGCGCGCGATCGGCTTACTGTTATGTAACAGCACGATCGTGTACATCCGTGTACCATCCTTCCAGTTCCTTGGCGGTTATTGCTGGATTTTGCCAACACCCATTCTGGTTGCGCTGCTGTGCATTGTGGTGATGGGGCTTATACTGCGGTCGACAGCGCTGGGCATGTATGTACAAAGCGTTGGCATCAACCCCAGCGCGGCGCGGATCTCCGGGTATCAGTCCCGCCGGATTATTTTTACCACATTCGTGATCAGCGGTTTATGCGCCGGCATTGCGGGGTT
Source organism: Candidatus Limiplasma sp. (assembly GCA_963663285.2). Taxonomy (GTDB): domain Bacteria; phylum Bacillota; class Clostridia; order Christensenellales; family Aristaeellaceae; genus CAXXOK01. The sequence continues at coordinate 272,219 of CAXXNI010000002.1, forward strand.
GGTGGCTACCAGCCGTATTTATTCGGCAGATACCAACAATATTGGGTTAAATTATGAGCTGGACGCGATACTGGCTGTGGCGTTGGGCGGCAACAGCCTTGGCGGCGGAAAATTCCGCCTTGCCGGCTCCATCATCGGCGCGTATACCATACAAGCGATCACGACGACGCTCTACGCATTGGGTGTAAGCTCCGCACAGGCACCGGTGTTTAAGGCGATTATCGTCATCCTGATCGTAACCATTCAGGCGCCTGCGGTGAAAGCATACTTGGCTAAGCGCGCGGCCGCGAAAGAAGCGCTGATGGAAAAGGAGGCGGTGGGAGCATGAATGGAACCTTACGCGACCGGAAAACCCGGCGGCGGATGAATAATAATACCGTTTTGTTGATGATTACCATCACCCTGTTTGTGGTTATGTATGCGGCAGGCTGTATCGTATATTCCTACAAGGGATTTGACCATCTGCAAACATTCCTGAATATTCTCATCAACAACTCCGGTCTGATTTGCGTTGCCAGCGGTATGACCTGCGTTATGCTGACCGGCGGCATCGATATTTCCGTTGGTTCTTTGATTGCTATGGACTGCATGTTTCTGGCCGTTGGCATCGAATACTGGGGTATACCTGCTCCTGTACTGATGCTACTGGTGATTATCATCGGCATTGGCTTTGGCTTGATACAGGGTTTTTGTGTTGGCTATCTGGATATTCAGCCATTTATCGTTACCATCGCAGGCATGTTCTTTGCGCGGGGCATGACGGCGGTAATCAGCACACAGCAAGTAACGATTAAATCCAGCGAGTTGTTTGTTAAACTGGCAAATCTAAAATTCTATATGCCTTTTCAGATTGGCGCGTATATCAACAATAAGGGAAAATTGATGGTGCCGTATTTCCGCCTGCCGGTGTTGATAGCGCTGGTAGTGCTGGTGCTGGTATACCTGCTGCTCAGGTACACCAAATTTGGCCGCAGCCTGTATGCGGTGGGCGGAAACCCGCAGTCTGCATCGCTAATGGGCCTGAATGTGAAATTGACCCGCATGAAGGCGTACATCCTTTCCAGCGTGCTTTGCTCCATCGGCGGCATCTGCTATTGCTTAAACACCATGGCAGGCACGACGACGCAGGCGACGGGGCTGGAAATGGATGCCATATCCTCAGCGGTTATCGGCGGCACACTGTTGACAGGCGGCGTTGGCAACGTTATCGGTTCTTTCTTCGGTGTGTTGATCAATGGTACGATATCCAGCCTGGTTAAAACCAACGGTAAGCTTATTTCCTCCTGGTCCAATGTGGTTTCTGCCATATTGCTTTGCTTCTTTATCGTGTTACAGGCGGCGTTCGCCAAATGGAAAGAGCGCAGCAAGGGATAGTTTCAACCGACACCGGCGGTATAAACTATCCAAAGGATCAGGGCAGTACAACCCGAAGGCTCGCCAACAGGCGAGCCTTTGGGTTGTAATCCGTGATTAATGGTATGGCACTTTGGTTATAATCGCACCCAGTGAAGCTGATTGTCGGTAAAGGTATAACGCAGCTTTCCGGTATCGGCAAGCCATGCAAGAAAAGAACGTACCGTACTGCCAACCAAAACGTGCTGTATCATGGACATGGATAGATTGTAGTGGGTAAACACCTGCTGCAAGAGAGCGTCTAACGTTATAGGCTCCATACAAAAAGAGAGCAGCGTTTCTCCAATAGCCAGCATTTTTTCATAATTCAGTTTTGCAAGCGGAGCTATATCGGCTGTGGCAGGAGCATGCGCGGGGATAAACATACTGCCTTTCATGGCTTGGATGGCGGTTAAAGTGTCAAGCTGCGCCTGCACATCGTATAAAAAGGGAATACCGTACTTTTCCAGGGTTGCTTCGCTGCTGACGCAATCTGCCAGAAAGATGGCATCATCCGGCGTACGGATACCAACCATATCAAAGGAATGGCCGGGCAATGGAATCGCTGATAATTCTTCGGGAAAATCTGGGTGGGTAAAATCTTTTACATCGCTGCTTTGCGCCATCAGGAATTTATACCGCAAAGCCTGCATGGGGTAGCCTCCGTATAAAAAAGAAGGCTCCAGTACAGGGTGACGGGTAAAATCCGCTTCCATAGCGTTGGCGAAAATATCGCATCCGGTTTGGGACTGCAAATATCGGTTGCCTCCGATATGGTCGGCATGGGAGTGGGTATTGATGATTGCTTTCAGGCTCCACCCCTGTTGCTCCAGTATCTGCCGTATTTTACGGCCCGCATCCTTATCGCTGCCGCTGTCGATAAGGATAACGTTTGCGGGGTCCGGCGCATATACGCCGACTTTAACAGGACTATCGATATAATAAGTTGCTTTGCCTACGGGTATCAGTTCGTACATGGTGCCTCCATAGTAATAAAGGGCGGTTTAACCGCCCTTTATATTACGAATAAGGTTCTTCCTTATGGGTGTCATCCCCGGCTGTTTCTCCGGTCTCCGCTGACCTATCGGTATATTCTGCATCATCGGCAGGCTCTTGTGCAACGGTTTCCCCAACGGTTTCGTCTGCTTCATCGCTTTCAGCAGAATGATCTTCCGCAGCGTTGCCCGCCGGCGCGGTTTCTTCATCACTGATTTCACATTCGGCACTCTCATCGCCATTGCCATTCACAGAGCATTCCACGGGAATACCGGGCTCGTCATCTTCCGCTTCATCCTCGACAGATGCCGTGGGTGTTTCGTTGCCGGCAACCTTGGCGTATTTCTGTGCGCGTAACAGGCTGAGCCGATCCTCAATATCGCTTAACTCGGTAAGCATTTCAGAGAGTGAGCCCGGCAGCTGTTCTCCCTTTTGCCACAGCTCAAAAGCACGCAAGCTAAAGTTGGTCAGGATTTCGCGCCTGCGATTTTCCAGATTAATCTCCATTGCCTTCAGCTTGGCGTTGCTGGCAAGGTTGGACGCGGCTGCCCCCAGCGCCTCCATTCCTTTCAGGAATACCAAACGGACTTTATTGTAAAAGGAACCTTCCGCCATGGTTTTCACTCCATTTCACTATTGTTTTCAGCTGGAACGCCTGCGGGGTCTGTGCGTCCGACCGGATATGCTTCGTGATGCTATGTAATTAATTCCGCGCCTTGTTGCTATTTTCCTTCTTGTTAAACCGCTGCGTGTTGTTGGCTTGTACAGGCATAAAAAGACTAAAGCCTTTGCAATCACAGCATTATGGCTCAATAAAAGCCGCATGATTTCAGCGGCTTTTGAGATTTACAATTGTGTATGGGCGAATTATGCTTCCGCAGCAGCGGTATTCCCCGGCCAATGTGCCAATAAGGAAGAAGGCTTACATTGAAAAGATGCACTGTCCATGGGAATGATCTCTCCATCCAGATTCAACCGCATCCCCGGAGAAGAGAGCGCACATTTTTTGGCACGGTAATGATGGGCGATTTTCTTTTTCATTAACGTGCCGCCTAGAATAGCGGGCAAATAAAAGGGAATGCGCCAATTGGGCAGGGTATCTACCACCATAATATCCAGAAAACCATCGTCCACACTGGCGGCTGGCATAATGGGGATACCGCCGCCGATATAGCGGCCATTGGCGATGGTGCAAATCATGTATTGCCCCTGCAGTTTGATTTCGTCACCAATTTCCACAAGCATTTCAAAGGGCTTGAATGCTTTGATGGCGGCTATCACCCCATATAGATAGGGCCAAATGCCGCGCATATGCTTTTTTGCGGTCAGTGCATAATCCAGTACCATTACATCAAACCCGGCGCCGCATACATTAATGAAAAACGCATCGTTAATGATGCCTGTGTCCAGCGGTTTCGCCGGGTGGGTAAGCACATACTCCAGCGCATCTTCCCATTTTTGAGGCGTGCCGATTGTTTTGATAAAATCGTTGCCTGTACCTGCGGGGATAACGCCTAACGCGGTTTGGGTGCCAACCAGCCCGGCAGCAACCTCGCTTAGCGTTCCATCTCCGCCAACGGATAGAACGGTATCGCTATTCTGCTGAGCGGCGTTGCTGGCAAGCGTTGTAGCATGGCCGACGCCCTCGGTATAAAAAAGCGTATGCGCCAAACCGCGCTGCTCAAGAAGCGCGTCTATTTTTTCCCCTACGGTAAGCGCATAGCCGGAACCGGCGACTGGGTTAACAATTACGGTAATCATACTGAGCACCTTCTTATTTCGAATCCTATCCATTCTATCTTTTTCTGAAATCAATGTAAAGGATAATGTGATTATGGAAAGACATGAGGAAACCATGCAGGGGATAGGCGCTTATCCTATACTGTTTTTACGCGGTCAGAAGAACGGGCTCCAGGGTATCTTAACCTAAACTTTTCTTTTTCAAGCTGCCGCTCTTGTGTGCAAGCGTAAAAAACGCTATACTTTGGTGTATCAACCCGAAATGAGGAGGAAGGGCCGCATGTATAAAACAGGCGTTTATTTTGGGCGTTTTTGCCCGCCGCACAGAGGCCATCTTTATCAAATTATAGAAGCATCCACCAAGTGTGAAAAACTAGTCGTGGTAATTTCCGATAATGCAGAGCAAACAAAGGAAATATGCCAAAGCGCCGGGCTGCCGACGATCACCTACCAATTGCGTAAACAGTGGATTTCCCAACAGGTGCAGGATGTAGAACACATTGTTGTTCGCGTACTGGATGAGACGGATATTCCCACTTATCCAGATGGCTGGCAATTATGGAGCGATCGGATGAAAGAAGTGGTACCGGAAAGGATCGACGCGTTTTTCGTGGGCGATAGTGAGTATCAAACAACGTTGGAAACCTTTTTTCCAGACGCGATTGTTGAGATGTTTGACCCGGCGCGTACGCGATATCCAATTTCCGCAACGGACATCCGTAACAATATACTGGGCAACTGGCACTACATTTTGGGCTCCGCACGCCCGTTTTTTGCCAAAAAAGTGCTGATTGCCGGCACGGAAAGCTGCGGAAAAACAACGCTTACCAAATGCCTGGCCAAGCTGTATAATACCTCCTGGTCTGAAGAAGTGGGGCGTTATTATGCCCGGGATTATCTGGGCAACGATGAGACGATTTTTACAGACACAGATTTTGGCCGAATCGCGCATTTGCAGTATGAGCAGGATTACCACGCGCTGCGTACAGCCAATAAAGTTTGCTTTTTCGATACTGATGCGACTTATACCGACTATTTCAGCGAGTTATATTTAGGCAGGCGCAATGCGCTGGTGGAAGCATATATCGACCATACGCGCTACGACCTGATGCTGTTTTTGACTCCGGATGTAAAGTGGGTATCCGACGGACAGCGGCTGAACGGAGAACAAGAAAAGCGCATGATGCTCAGCGAAAGGCTGCTGAACATGTATAAATATCATGGCTTTGGGGATAAGCTGGTTGTCATCGGGGGTGACTATTCCCAACGGTTGGCACAAGCCATTGAGCTGGTGGATGAGCTGATGATGGGTGTGCAGGCTTGATAGAAGCCTAAATAAATAATAATGAAACATTACGCCGCGGCATACTGCCGCGGCTATTTATGATGAATTGTAATAAAATAAAAACCTCCTATGCCGGATTGACAGGTATAGGAATGCCCGATATAATGTTAGGGCACTAACAAAATAAAGGAGCCGATATGCTACAAAAACGGGAAGTCACCTTTGTGGTGCATACTGTGTTTAACCAGATAAGGCGCTTGACCGAAGCGCATATGAGTATGGCGGAAACCGAACGGATTACGCCTATGCAAGGCCGCGTAATCGGATATATCAAGCATCATCAGGAACGGGAAACTTATCAGCGGGATTTGGAACGAGAGTTTCGCATTCGACGTTCAACAGCCAGTGCGATATTACAAACCATGGAACGCAACGGCTTGTTGAGCCGTAAGCCGGTTGCGCATGACGCGCGCCTGAAAGCGCTTGTGCTTACGGCCAAGGCGGAGGCGCACGATGATTTGTTCCGCAGTGCACTGGACCGTGCTGAAGCGATTATTACGCATGGGATCAGCAAAGAAGAAATGGATGCTTTCTTTACGGTGATGAATAAATTTGAAGAGAATTTGCAAAAGAATGCAGCCGTCACGGGCAAGACGGCGCATTGTGAACGGCTTGGGGAGGAAAAAGAATGATCAAAAGGTTTGCCGCCTGTATACGTGAATATAAAAAAACGACGATTCTTACGCCTGTTTTTGTAATTTTTGAAGTGTTGGTAGAAGTGATTATACCGTTGTTAATGGCAAAGCTTATCGACCTTGGCATTACGGCTGGTAATATGCGAATGATTTGGCAATTCGGCATTGCACTGGTTGTTAGCTGTGTAATTTCGCTTGCGGCAGGTGCTTTGGCTGGAAAAAACGCGGCAGATGCGTCCGCCGGATTTGCGCACAATGTACGTAAGGATATGTACGAAAATGTGCAGCGCTTCTCATTTTTTAACATTGATAAGTTCTCCACTGCCAGCTTGATTACGCGAATGACGACGGATGTAACAAACGTACAAAACGCATATCAAATGATAATCCGTATCGCGGTGCGTTCGCCGGTAATGCTGGTTTTTTCACTGCTGATGGCGTTTCGCGTCAATCCACAGCTTTCTCTTGTGTTTCTGGGCGCGATTCCAGTACTGGGACTGGGGTTGTTTTTTATCATCCAAAACGCGCACCCCGTATTTGTGCGTGTGTTTAAAACGTATGATAAACTTAACAAAATCGTACAGGAAAATCTGCGCGGTATTCGCGTGGTGAAGAGCTTTGTACGCGAAGAACACGAGGAAGAAAAATTCGGGGAAATCTCTTCAAGCATTTACCATGATTTCAGCCGTGCCGAGCGGATATTGGCTTTTAACAGCCCGCTGATGCAAGCTACCATGTATGCCAGCATTCTTTTAGTGGCTTGGTTTGGCGCTAAGATGATCGTGGGCGGATCGATGACGACTGGTGAATTGATCAGCCTTACATCCTATGCGATGCAGATTCTCATGAGCCTGATGATGCTCTCCATGGTTTTTGTGATGATCACCATTTCCCGTGCGTCTGCCGAGCGAATTGTGGAAGTGCTGAACGAGCAAACGGACATCACCGATACGGAAAACCCTGTCATGACTGTGGCGGATGGCTCGCTGCGCTTTCACAATGTAGGATTTAGCTATAAAAAGGACCCGGATCGATTGTGCCTGTCCAGTATTGACCTGTCCATTCCTTCCGGTTCGGTCGTTGGCATACTGGGTGAAACCGGTAGCGGTAAATCATCGCTGGTGCAGCTGGTGCCGCGTTTGTATGATGCGACTGTAGGAACCGTAGAGGTCGGCGGTGTGGACGTACGGCAGTATGATCTGTATGCGCTGCGGGACGCGGTGGCAATGGTGTTGCAGAAGAATGAACTATTTAGCGGCACCATCAAGGAAAACCTCAGGTGGGGCAATCCGGATGCAACGGATGAAGAATTGGTGCACGCATGCAAACTGGCGCAAGCGGATGATTTTATCACTCAATTCCTAGATGGCTATGATACGGTGATCGATCAAGGCGGAACCAATGTATCGGGCGGGCAGAAGCAACGCCTTTGCATTGCGCGCGCATTGCTGAAAAAGCCGAAGATATTGATTTTAGACGATTCAACCAGCGCGGTTGATACCGCAACGGACGCGTCTATCCGCAGGGCTTTTCGGGAGGAAATCCCTCATACAACAAAGTTGATTATCGCCCAGCGCGTAGCATCGGTACAGGACGCGGATATTATCGCCGTTATGGACGGCGGGCGCCTGGCTGCCTGCGGCACGCATGAGCAGCTGCTGGAGACCAGCGAGATTTATCGTGAAGTATATGAATCCCAGACGAGGGGAGATGATGCGCAATGATGCATGGACCAATGCGTGGCCGCAGCATGGGGAAACCAACCCAAAAGACGGATAAAAAGGTGATAAAACGCCTGTTGGGTTACCTGAAGCCATTCAAACTCCGGCTTGTAGTCGTATTTGTGTGTATTCTCATCAGCGCATTTACCGGTGTACTCAGCGCGATGTTTTTGCGGAATGTGATCGACGATTATATTACACCGCTTCTAGTAAGCGCGAACCCTTCTTTTGACGGGTTGCTGCAAACGGTGTGGACAATGGCGGCTATTTACCTTTGCGGCGTAGGGGCGACCTTTGTATTCAACTATTTAATGGTTGCCGTAGCCCAAAAAACGCTCAAGAACATTCGCGATGAAATGTTCCTGCACATGCAGCGTTTGCCGGTCAAGTATTTTGATACGAACGCGTACGGCGATGTGATGAGCTACTATACCAATGATACCGATACGCTGCGCCAGATGATCAGCCAAAGTATACCGCAAACCCTGTCGTCGGTCGTAACGGTAGTTACCGTATTTGCGGCAATGCTGGCAACCAACCTTATTTTAACGGCGTTCGTTATTGTATTCATTATACTGATGCTTTGGGTCGCTCGAAAAATCGGCGGCAACAGCGCTACCTACTTCATGAAACAGCAAAAAACACTGGCTGTGCTGAATGGCTATACCGAAGAGATGATTAACGGCCAAAAAGTAGTGAAGGTGTTCAACCATGAGGACAAATCGCTGCAAGGCTTTAACGAGCGGAACGATGAGCTGTTTGAATGCGCTGCAAAGGCCAATACTTTCGCGAATATCCTGATGCCGATTATGGGTAACCTGGGCAACCTGCAATATGTGTTGATTGCCATTATCGGCGGAGGGCTGGCTATCGGCGGAGTTGGCGGGCTTACCCTTGGCGGGATCGCGGCGTTCTTACAGTTAAGTCGCAGCTTTACCATGCCGATTACGCAGGTAAGCCAACAGCTGAACGCAATTGTAATGGCGCTGGCCGGCGCCGGACGGATTTTCAACTTTATTGACGAGCCTGTTGAGAAGGATGATGGGTACGTATCGCTGGTCAATGCTGAATTTAACGAAAAGGGCGAGCTGACCGAGTCGGATATACATACAGGCATGTGGGCATGGAAACATCCGCATGGCGATGGCACTACAACCTACCAGCGGCTGGAAGGCGACGTAGTATTGGAACATGTGGACTTCGGTTATGAGCCGAACAAAACGGTGCTGCACGACATCAGCCTGTATGCAAAACCCGGCCAAAAAGTGGCGTTCGTTGGTTCCACGGGTGCGGGAAAAACGACGATCACCAATCTGATTAACCGCTTTTACGATATTCCGGAAGGTAAAATTCGCTATGATGGCATTAACGTTCAGAAGATACGCAAGGAGGACTTACGCCGCAGTCTGGGGATGGTATTGCAGGATGTAAACTTGTTTACCGGCACCGTAATGGAAAACATCCGCTATGGAAAGCTGGACGCGTCTGATGATGAATGTATTGAGGCTGCTAGGCGCGCAAATGCCGATACGTTTATCCGGTTGCTGCCGCAGGGGTATGATACGGTGCTGTCCGGAGACGGGTCGGGCTTAAGCCAGGGGCAGCGGCAGTTGATTTCCATTGCCCGTGCGGCAGTCGCAGACCCGCCGGTCATGATACTGGATGAAGCGACCAGTTCGATTGATACTCGTACCGAAGCGATTGTGCAAAAAGGGATGGATGCGCTGATGCAAGGGCGTACTGTATTTGTGATTGCGCACCGGCTTTCCACCGTGCGAAACGCCGATGTCATTATGGTGCTGGAGCATGGGCGTATTATTGAACGCGGTACGCATGCGGAGTTGATTGCGCAGGGCGGTAAGTACTATCAACTCTATACCGGGGCGTTTGAATTGGAATAGAGCATAAAACAACCGCTTGTTGAGATAATTTCGCATCGTTATTAAAACAGATGGGCAGAAAGACGACTGGCATCGAATCACTGAAGATTACACGTCCTTACTTCGTTTTTATAACGGGGTAAGGCGTGTTTATATTTAGGTGCGTTCGTAGCTGTGATAGAAGATGTACACATCAAAATGCTTGCTGGCTTGTGTGGGCATCTTTCGTTTACGGTGATTGATGCAATCTGTTTTTGGGTTGGAGAAGAAAGCCCCAATCATCGCATAATACGCACTTCTAACGAAGGAAGAATGCTATATCTTTGGTTTGGCAAAGTAGGGTAAAAGTGAATAGACATTCTTGGCTGTTGTGGAGTTGTTACTCTACAACGGCCTTTTTTATACAACTGCCGCGACAGTGTTCAGCAGGTGAATAGCGGTTTGGGAAGCTGTCGTTTTTGTGAGTCACAATCCACTATTTGGAATAATCACGGTTCGTGAACGGGCAATAAACCCTTGCCTGCATAAGAACGCATTATTTATTGATTTGCATTTTCGTTTTGCGAACTGCTCGGATTGACCGATTGTGATGATGGTTACAAACGACCTTGAAATTAGTTTCAATGGTTGAAATATTGACATAAGGGACATTGGGTGTTACACTGAACACGAAAAGAACGAAATTGCAATGATTGAAATTAAATTCGACCGGGGTGAAATACATGGGAGCTATCCATAACGACCGGCTGTTGGTGAAAGTGTGCGAGATGTATTACCTTTTGGATATGAGCCAGAAGGAAATATCAGCCAGACTGGGTATCTCCCGGCCGCAGATCAGCCGCATCATCGCACAGGCGCGCGAGAACCGCTATGTGGATATTAAAATACATAACCCTTATAGTGACGAAACCGCTTTGGAACAAAAATTATTGGCGGATTATAACCTGAAAGATGCGTTGGTCGTTCGTACCGTGGGAGCAACGAATACAGAGCGGATTGAGCAATTTGCTAAAGACGCAGCAGCCTATTTTGATACATACATTGGCACAGGGCAGACGGTTGGGGTGATGAGCGGCAATACCGTGGCTGCGATTGTGGAAAGAATGCGTAAAAACGGAAAGCGTATCGCCACAGCCGTGCCGCTTGTTGGCGGTATCGGCAGTGAAAACGCCGATCTTCACGCAAATGCCATTGCCATGCAACTGGTTAGAGAATACGGCGGAACCGCGATGGTGCTGAATGCGCCCCTGATTGTTTCCAGTGCAGAAACGGCACATGTACTGCGGGAGGAAGCGAGCATACGTACCGTACTGGAAAGAGGCAGAATGTGCGATGTGTCCTTGGTAGGTATCGGTAATGTGGAGGCAACATCGACCACCGCGCAGGCGGGTGGTCTTACGGCGGCAGATTTGAACACGCTGCAAAAGAGCGGGGCTATCTCGTCTGTTTGTAATTCCTACTTCGATACGCAGGGGAAAGAGATCGATGTGTTGGCAGAGCGCTCGATTGGGCAGCGGCTCAGCGATCTGCGCCATAGTAAAGTGATTGCCTGTGCGATTGGACTCAGCAAAGTGCCTGCTATACTGTCGGCATTGCGATCCGGCAAGCTGGATGTTCTGCTGACCGATTTGGAAACGGCGCGGGTATTAACAGACGCACCGGCAGCTGAAAACTGAAACTTTAGCGGAAACGCTATTGGTAATACAATTATAACAAGGAGGAAGACCTATGAAGAAACTATGCAAAATCCTGGCGTTGGCGTTGATTCTCACCCTCGCGCTGACCGCAACGGCAGGTGCGGAGAGCATCCAGGGAAAACAAATCTCCGTTATGACTCCGTATCTGGCTTCCGTTACCACCAACCAAATGGTGGAGTACCTGAAGGCGGGTCTGGAAGAGCAGGGTGCGACAGTAACCGTTATCAACACCAATAATGACTTTGCAGAACTGGCAAGCCGTATTGAAGACGTTGTTTCTGCGTCGACGGATGCGATTGTGCTGGTGAGCGCCGATCCTTCCCAGATTGCTAACCAGCTTCAGAATGCGTTTGACGCGGACATCCCCGTTTTTGGCTGCGACAGCGGTTTTATCGAGGGCATGCAGGTCAACGCTACCAGCGATAACTACCAGATGGGCGAATTGATTGTGAGCTATTTGTTTGATACCCTGATGGGCGGCAAAGGCACGGTAATCGCGCTGACGCACCGCCCGCACCCCGGCGTGGTAAAACGCTGCGAGGCTTTTGACCAATTGCTGACCGAATACCCCGATATTCAGCTCATCACCGAGCAGCATATTCCCGCGGAGCAGCCGATCAATGATTCGCAAACCACGGTGGAAAACCTGCTGCTGGCAAACCCCGACAAAGATAGCGTAACTGCTGTTTGGGCGGCGTGGGACGAACCTGCAATCGGTGCGACGCAGGCGCTGATGGAAGCAGGCCGCGACGAAGTGATCGTGACCGGTGTGGACGGCAACCAGCAGGCGCTGGAGCTGATTGCGCAGGGCACCAACCTGAAAGCGACTGTGGCACAGAACTTTGAAGGCATGGCACAGATCGTGGTCGAGCAGATGACCAAACTTTTTGCGGGTGAGACGATTGAAAAAGGTGATATGTACGCTCCTGCGACGTTGATTACCGCTGAGAATGTGCAGGATTTCATCTCCGACAAGTAACCCGACTATCTGCCGGTAAGAGGACGCGGTAGCGCGTCCTCTTTCTATCCGGCGGTGCAAAGGAGAGAATCATCATGTTGCTGGAAACCAAAAACATCAGCAAGCAGTTCAGCGGCTTCTATGCGCTCAGAGACATCAACTTCCAGTTGGAAGCGGGTGAAATACACGGGTTGGTGGGCGAAAACGGCGCGGGAAAATCAACGCTGATCAAGCTGCTCACCGGCGTATATTCTCTGGATGAAGGGCGCGTTTTGTGGAATGGGCAGGAAGTGCACATCCACACACCGGTGGAAAGCCGCGCCGTGGGCATCAATGTTATTCATCAGGATCGTGTTTTGGTGCCTACCTTTACCGCGGTTGAAAATGCGTACCTGGGGCTTACGTACCCCACCAAAGCGGGACGCATCGACTGGGCTACCATGGAAAAACGGGTGCTGGAAACAGCCGCGGAGCTTAACATAGAGATCAACCCGAAGCAGACAGCTGCAGAAATGTCCCCGCCCCAGCGTACATGTCTGGAAATTGTGCGCTCAATGATGCACGATTGCAAGCTGCTGATTCTGGATGAGCCGACCGCCTCGCTGACTGATAAAGAGAGCGAATTGTTGTTTTCCATTATCGGCAGGCTGAAGGAAAAAGGAACGGCGATATTATATGTAACCCACCGTATGGACGAGATTTTCCGCCTGACCGACCGCATTACCGTGTTTAAGAACGGAACGATGGTGGAAACCCTGCAGACTGCCGATACGAATAAGGAACAGTTGATTGGGAAAATGACTGATCAATGGGTGGGAACTGCGGTTGACCGTGCGGAGACGATCGGTGAATGCCTGCTGAAGATTGAGCACGTTGCAAGCCGAGACGGTGTTGTGAAAGATGTGAGCTTTGAAGCGCATGCGGGCGAAATTTTGGGCGTGTTCGGCCTTGGTGGCAGCGGACGCACTGAAACGCTGGAATGTGTGTATGGCTACCGTGCTTTAAGCGGCGGCAGTGTAACTCTTTGCGGTGAACCCTATCACAACCCAAGCCCCAAGCGGTCGCTTAAACGGGGAATGACACTCATCAGCGAGGACCGCCGCGGGAAGGCGATGATCGGCAGCCTGAGCATTAAGGATAATATTCTGCTTAGCTGTATCAATGATTTTGCGAAATACGGCGTGCTGGATGAAAAACGGGAAACACAGTCGGTAAACGACATGGTGGATGCGCTTAGTATCAGGCTGGCGAGCACCGAGCAGCGCGCCATAGAACTATCCGGCGGGAATCAACAAAAAGTGGTGTTCGCCAAAACCCTGATGACAAATCCCAAAGTGCTGCTGTGCGACGAGCCTACGCAGGCTGTGGATGTAAAAACGCGCAGCGAGATTCACAGGCTGCTGCGCCAAAAAGCAAACGAAGGCAGCGCGGTGGTGTATGTATCCTCCGACTTGAAAGAGGTACTGGACGTGGCTGATAACATCCTGATTATTTCAAGGGGACGCTCCAAAGAACTGATGCCCAACGTAAACCTGTCTTCCCCGCAGGTGTTAGCCAGTTGTTATGACCATTAGGAAAGGATGATGTACGCATGAAAACGGGTAGCATAAAAAAGACGCTGCAAGCCTATGGCACGCTGCTGGCGCTCGCGCTGATTATTCTGGTTTTCAGTCTGCTCAGCCCCAAATCTTTTTTCACGGTCAGGAATTTTATCAATATAACGCGGCAGATTTCTCTGCTGGTGATGATCTCCATTGGTGCAACCCTTGTAATGAGCATAAACGAGTTTGATCTTTCCATCGGTTCCATGGCAAGCCTTGGCGGTGTTATGTCCGCATTGCTGGCTGTCGCGGGGGTTCCGCTGCCGCTGTGCTTTTTTCTGCCAATTCTCATCAGCCTGGTAATCGGATGGATCAACGGCTGGATTGTGGCGCGGTTCCGCGTGTTAAGCTTTATCACCACGCTGGGTATGAGCACTGTGCTTTCCGGTGTGATCTACTGGCTTACTGGCGGCGCGACGGTGTTCCAGAATATACCGAAAGGGTATTCATGGCTGGGAACTTTTAAAATTGGCACTTTCCCGCTTCTCTCTGTGATTATGATTGTTGCGGTGGTAATTTTCTGGTTTGTAATGCGGCATACGGTGCTGGGCCGCAAGATGTATGCAATCGGCGGCAACGAGGAGACATCCAAAATTGCAGGTATTGACGTAAAACTGTTTAAAAATATTGCCTTTGCGCTTTGCGCGGTGATGGCTTGTATCACGGGTATGTTGATTGCTTCCCGCGTCGGTTCCGCCAACACTACGGCAGGTGAAGGCTACTTCCTTAACGCATATGCAGCTGTGTTTATCGGCTGTACGGTCAGCCGCAAGGGCGTGCCGAATGTGGTGGGCACACTCATTGGTACGGCGATTTTGGGTATACTGGCCAACGGGCTTACGATGCTGCAAATGCCCTCTTATATGCAGGACATGATCACAGGCGCGATCATCATCTTTGCGGTGATTATGCAAAAGCTCGGTAAAGGCGACGCAAAATAGAAGGGGCGAATACCATGAACAACCAAAGAATGCAGGACTTGTTCTCGGCCCGTGGGCGCAGCTTTGTCGGGTATCTGGTGGCGGGCTATCCCAACCGGGAGGAAAGTCTGGCATTGGCACGCTCCTGCTGCGAAAAGGGACTGGATATTTTAGAAATCGGCTTTCCTGCAAGGAACCCGAGTTTTGATGGCGAAGTCATTCGTATTGCGCAGGAAAAGGTGGACCATAAGCTGGGCAGCGACATCACCTATTGGCGCGAACTGCGCGCTGCAGTGGATGCGCCTATCTGGATTATGGGCTATCATAACGATCTGTTTGCAGACGATATTTACCTGAAGCTGGCACATGAAGGATTGTACGACGTGTTGGTGATCCCCGATATGCGTAATAGCGAACGTGTGGAACTGACAACAAAGCTGGCGCCGCTTGGGGTTGACGTGATGGGGTTTATCCATCCCAAGAGTGACGCAGAAGAGCTATCCACCTGCTTTGAGTACCTGCCGTTGATTTACCAGCAGCTATATTGTGGACCGACAGGCGAAACCAACGACAGTCAGGATTATTTGCCGCTGTTGCATGCTGCCCGTATGGCCGGCAAAGCAAAAGTATTTGCAGGGTTTGGCATTACAACGCCCGAACGCGCGCAGGAATTGCTGCAAAGCGGATTTGATGGTGTCATTGTCGGTTCTGCAATTATGAAACAGCTGACGCACTCGGTGGATTCAACGCACGACCTGATCAAGCGCATGCATGATGCGGTAAGGAGTGTATAACCATGCGGGCTATCGCAACTTTTGATATCGGCACCACGGCGGTTAAGGCCGTTCTGGTAGGGGAAACAGGCGCTGTGCTGGCAAGCGCATCGCAGGATATTCCCACTTTGTTTCAGGACGAACGCAAGGAGCAAAATCCCCTTGTGTGGTGGGAAGCTTTCCAAACCCTGTCCCGTGTGCTGTTTACCCATTGCGATACGCGCGATATCGGCGGCATTGTCATGAGCGGACAGATGCAGGATGTCATTCCTGTGGACGGTTCGCTTGCGCCGCTGGGCAATGCAATTTTATATTCCGACGGGCGTGGAGCCGAGCAAGCAGAGAAGCTAAATACCCTGTTGGGGCGGGAGAAAATCGCTTCGATTACCGGAAACGCAATGGATGGTACGCTTTCGCTGCCGAAAATATTATGGCTTCGCGAGCATGAAGCGGATATATACGCACAAGCAAAATGTTTTTTCATCAGTTCTAAGGATTATGTTAACGCGCGCCTGACCGGTATTTGCGCAAGCGATGTGACGGCTTGCTCCACGGCGGGGGCTATGGACCTGCGGCATTGTATATGGAGCGGGGAAATTTTGCAGGCATGCGGGCTAGATATAGCAAAGCTTCCCAAGCTTTTTGCATCGCATGAAGCCATCGGGGCGGTAACCGCCGAGGCGGCATTGCAAACCGGGTATGCGGAAGGTACGCCGGTCTTTGCAGGCGTGGGCGATGCGGGCGCGACTACGCTTGCCAGTGGAATCGTGAGCCCGGGAGAGTACAATATCAATCTGGGTACGTCGGGATGGGTAGCCACCATTTCGGATGCGGCACTCCGGCCGGGCGAAGGGGTATTTAATCTGGCTGCCATGCCTACTGGAAGGGTCATTAACGTGATTCCATTCCTAAACGCGGGCAATGTGCACCATTGGGTGAGCGCGCTATTTTCACCGTCTGCGAACCAAATAGATTATGATGGGATGAACGTTTTACTGTCCGGCAGCGAAGCGGGGAGCCATGGTGTGATGGCTCTGCCGTATTTGGCAGGGGAACGATTTCCTGTGCCGGATCCTCATGTGAAGGGCGCGTATCTGGGCATTACACCGGAAACGAATCGTGCGGATATGGCGCGTGCAATGCTGGAAGGCGTGGCGTATTCTATCCGGCAGGGCCTCGAAGGAATAGGAACTCCTGTGAAAAGTATATCCGTCATCGGGGGCGGAGGACGAGTGCCTGTGTGGTGTGAGATACTTGCGAATGTTCTTGGTAAGCCGGTTCACGTATACAAGAATGCGGATACGCTTCCGGCGAAAGCGATTGCGGCAGCTGCGCTGATTGGACAGAACAGGGTGGATGGGTATGAAGCTTTTATGCAGACGATGAATGCGAAAAATGCGGTTATCCGCTACGAACCGCAGGAGGAGCTTGTCAGCTTGTATACTCCACTTTTTCAAAGGTATCAAGATTTGTACCCTCTGCTGAAGAACTGGTATGACCCGGGTAACGCTTGAAACGGTTATGAACAAGGACATGTAAACGGTTGTTTCTGTTTGTTCCCATTTTCGGAATTCCCAATCATTTATATTTCCATAGAACAGCGCAGGCACTCATGCGGAGCCTGTGTTGTTTTTTACTAGTAACCATTCGAGAGCTTATTTTATGGACGAAGATAAGGAATATCATTGTATTAATGCATACAAGGTAAAAACCAGTTTGCTTAATTTTCCCCCCTTAACGCATCGGTAGAACAAAACCAAAAATTCGGACAAAGCTTAATATGTTTGTTTTCAGTTGCGCATTTGGTATTGCGCGTAATCTTGCATATTTTAAAGCTGTAAAGTGTTTTATGCTTTTCCATCATAAAAAATGCAATAACACAGAGAAATATCGCTGAAAATTAGCTGATTTCCAGATTGAAACAGCAAATTTGGTGATTTTCTATTGCGCTGACTGCTATAATAAATAGAGTAAAAAGAAAATCGAGACAGACATAAAGTGCTGCAACTCGATTTTGTTTTATGGCCTTGCGACTAACGTACTTATCCGAGTAGAAAGGATACCGGCGTCTTCGTATACGCGGCGGCAGCCGAAAACGGTGAAGGATTGAAAACCATCATACGGGAAAGAAAAGATGCCATTTTTACCAACCGTATGCTCGTTGCCCTCATTCTGCCGATGGTACTGGAAACCACGGTCAACATGACGGTAGGACTGGCGGATTCCATCATGGCAGCGTCCGTAGGCGAAGCGGCGGTGTCCGGCGTCTCCCTTGTGGATACGATCAACGCATTGATATTGAATGTGTTTTCCGCACTCTCTACCGGGGGAGCGGTGATTGCCGGGCAGTACCTGGGCAATAAGCAACTTCGCGAAGCAAAGCATGCGGCTACGGAGTTGGTTTGGACCATGATGGCGCTTTCTACGCTGCTTACTGTTGTCATGTATGGTCTGCGCTTCTTCATTCTGAATGTGGTGTTCGGCCCCATCGCACCGGATGTGTACCAAGATGCAAAAACATACCTGATGATTGTCAGCCTATCGATTCCATTTATGGGTTTGTATAATGGAGCTGCGGCGATACTGCGGACGCAGGGGGATGCGAAGACGGTTTTTCGGGTTTCCATGAAAATGGGGTTGATCAACATTGCGGGTAATGCGATTGGTATATATGGGTTGCATGCGGGGATAGCTGGCGTTGCAGTACCAACGCTGATCGCCCGCGCCTTTGGTGGAATCGCAATGCTGCTGCCGTTGCTACACGCAGGCAAGGAACTGCCCATTACACGCTCGTGGAAACACCATTATAATGGCGCGATGGTGCTTCGTATTTTGCATATTGGTATTCCGAATGGATTGGAAAACAGCATCTTCCAGTTGGGTAAAATTGTTCTGCTTAGCTTGGTGGCTACTTTTGGCACGACGGCGATTGCTGCTAATTCCATTACCCAAACGCTTACCCGGATACAGGTGATTCCGGGACTGGCGATGATGCTCGCTGCAACGACGATTGTTTCCCGGTGCGTCGGCGCGGGCAACTATGAGCAAGCTCGGTATTACATTAAAAAACTGGTGTTGATTACCTATGCTTCTTTATTTGTGCTCGATTCTACCATTTTACTAACGCTGTCGAATATACTGGGTATCTACCACCTATCCGAAGCGACAACGTCGGTTACCTACCAATTGGTTTTGAGTTATACGATTGGTGCGGTATTGATTTGGCCTCTTTCCTTCGTAATCCCATCTGCGTTCCGGGCGGCTGGCGATGTGAAAGTACCTATGCTGATCTCCATTTTATCAATGATCGTATTTAGAATCGGGTCTGGCTATCTGTTGGCGCTGGGTTTTCATATGGGCGTGCTGGGTGTTTGGCTGGCGATGATGATTGACTGGGCTTTCCGTTCCCTTATGTTTATGCTTCGTTATTTCAGCGGGAAATGGACCCGCTATAAAGCAATTTAACAGCAGCGCACGCTAACCTATTTTACTTGCGTACGCTGCCGTTATTCTTCGCTGTTTGCAATATTCTGTTTATATTAAAAATAGAATAAATAAGGGGATGCTGCAAGAAGGCGTCCTGTTTTAACAATGCCGGGATGGTTCTTATGCATCCAGAAAATCTTTCATATGTGCATAGGCTTTATCGCTGTGTTCAATATAGCTCACATGCCCTTCGCCGGGCAAAATGCGGAGGATGGCCGATGGAATGGCGCGGGTAAATGCCTGAGAGTGGCGTTTTCGTACAATATCCTTCTCTCCGGCCAATACCAGCGTTGGGATGCGAATGGTGTGCAGCTCTTGCTGCGAAATATGCGGCTCTTTCAGTATCATCCGGAGCATGCCTGTTTGACTGCGCATATACATGCGCCAAATTGCAAAATGCGCGCTGGTTTTCAAGCCGGAAGGCATAGTGTTAGCACCGCTTACGATCAATTTAGATAGCATATCCGGGTGTTTGATGGCCAGCAGCAGTCCAATGATACCGCCGTCTGATACGCCGTAGAAAATGGGCTTATTCAACCCTAGTGCTGAAATGAACGCTGCCATATCGTCTGCCATATCGGCATAGTGCAGATCGTTTATGGGCTCGCTCTTGCCATGACCGCGCGATTCTGGCATGTATAGTGTATACCGGGATGCTAAAGCTTCGGCGAACTGATCAAACACAGTATGATCAGCTCCGTTGCCGTGGCATAGCAGCATTGGCTCGCCTTTTCCCATGACTTCGTAGAATATACGGACACCATTCACAGTAATCTCCATTATGTACCCCTCCTGATTATAGCAGCGAGTAAGCAGCGTTGACGATTCGCGGCTGACACGCGCAGACATAGTTGTTTGGTAAAACCTGCTGTGCATAGGCAATGGACAGCTGTTCTGCCGGGTCGATAAAAAGGCATGTGCCCGCCGCACCGTTCCAGCCGAATTGGCCCGGCGTAGCGCTGGACCCAGCCGCGCAAGGATCGAGAAGAGTCCACACGCCAAGGCCGTAGCCATACCCTTCCAGAAATGACCAACCTGTTTGCTTCGTCAAATCGAAAGCGTGCATCTGTGCTGTGTTCAAATGACTCATGCGCATAAGATCGATCGTTTTCCGCCCAAGGATGCGTATGCCGTCCAGCGTGCCGCCTGTTGATAGCATAGAGCCAAAACGCGTTAAATCATCCAGCGTGGATAGCAATCCACCGCCGCCGCTCATGAACATGGAAAGGTTTTGCAATGGCCCTTCCAACACTGGATTCGGTAAACCACTGGGTTCGTATAACGGAATCAGTTTTTCTGCACGTTCAGGATGCATCCAAAACCCCGTATCCTTTAGTCCCAGAGGATCAAGCACTGCTCTTTGTAAATATGCTTCCAAATTCATATCTGTAAGGACTTCAATTAAAGCGCCGATTATGTCCAGACTGTACCCGTACGCAAACGAGGTGCCCGGATCAAACAGCAGCGGAACCTGTGCAATGGCCTTGGTGAACTCCCGGCAGGTAAAACTTCCAGATTGGTATAAATTCTGCAACGCGGTATCAAGTGCCGCGTGGATAATATTGGCGAATCTGCCGTCAATGCAGGTATTGTAAGGGATGCCGCTGGACATGGTAAGACAATCCCGGATGCGTAAAGGCGTCTCCGGTTTGCGGAGCGTCCAGCTATTGTTGCCGGACAAACACCCTACCCGTATATCTTCAAATTCGGGCAGGTATTTGGCGAGCGGATCGTTTAGCAAGAACGTTCCGCGCTCAAACAGCGTCATCAGTGTAACAACGGTGAAAACCTTCGTGTTGGAAAAGAGCCGTATTACATCGCTGCGCCGGAACGGACGTTTTGTTGATACGTCTGCATAGCCCTTTTCGCAGGAGAAAATCTCCCTGCCTTTATGGCATACGGTCAGGGCACAGCCGGGTATTCCCAATCGCAGAAAGTCCTCCAGCAGTATCTCCAAATTAGCTTCGGGAGTCATGTTTTTACCTCCTGCAATGCGAATACGATTTCGCTTGTTTGATCGGATTATAGCATAGCTTAAGATAAAAGTAAAGGGATGATCCTGTTGCGGAAACGGAAAAGCGAAAACCATAAAATCATAAGCAAATCAATGATAATCCTTGGATTGGCAAATGGATAATCTGTGACTGATACGGACAGATGCGCTAAATTTTTATCTTCAAGGTGTTGACACGGAAACAGGCATGCGATATAATCATAGCGAAAACGTATTCGCTTTCGATTTCAAAACAGAGCATAGATGGGAGTAGTGAAATGGTTACAGTAAAAGACATCTCCATCGCGTGCGGCGTTACGCAATCCACTGTTAGCAAAGCATTGAATCATTACGAAGATGTAAGTAAAGAAACGGCTCAAAGGGTAATCGAGACGGCAAAGCGGCTGGGCTACCAGCCCAACGCGGCAGCCCGGCAGCTTCGTACTAAAAAATCTTACAGTATTGGCATACTGCTGTCCAAGGTAGTTGTGGGCGGTATTGGGCACGAATATTATTCGAAGATTTTAAATAGTATGAAGGACGAGGCTGAACGTTTGGGTTATGATATTTCCTTTATCAGCCGTAATGTTGGTAAAGAACAAATGAGCTACCTGAATTACTGCCGCTATAAAAGTTTGGATGGTTATGTAATCGCCTGTGTGGATTTGTATGACCCGGAAATTTTAGAACTGCTCCGCTACGATATCCCTAAAGTAGCAATCGATTATACGCTGGACGATTGTACGGCGGTCATCTCCGATAATCTTCAGGGCATGAGTAGTCTGGTGGAGTATGTGTATTCGCAGGGACACCGGCGCATTGCGTATATTCACGGTGAGCCTTCCCCTGTAACGCAAAAGCGAATCGCCACTTTTTACCGCACCTGTGAAAGCTTCGGGATAACGGTTCCCGATGCATACGTCCGCTCCGGCTTGCACCACAACACCGAAGCGAGCTATGCCATTACCAAGGAACTGCTAGCACTTGACGAGCCGCCTACCTGCATTCTTTATCCGGATGACTATTCCTACGTCGGCGGCGGGGATGCGATTGCGGAAGCGGGCATGAAGGTTCCGCAGGACATCAGCGCGGCGGGGTATGATGGTATTTCACTGTCGCAGCTTCTGCGCCCGAGACTAACGACCGTATTGCAGGATACCGAACAATTGGGCACACTGGCTGTTCGTAAACTGGTTGAGGCGATCGAAAACCCTAAAACGGAATTCCCGGAGCAGATTATTGTACCGACGCGCCTGATCATCGGCGGTTCTGTGGGCAAGATGGATGCGTAATAACCGCAAGGAGGGAGCCGCGATGCAAAGGCCTGTTATGATAAAAAACAGTTTTGCAAGAAATTTATGGCAGCATCGGGCGCATGTGTTGATGTGCCTGCCCGCTTTTTTTATCATCCTTATTTTCAACTATATTCCGATGAGCGGATTAGTGCTGGCGTTTAAAAAACTGGATTATGCCAAATCCATCTTTGAAAGCGATTGGTGCGGGTTGAATAACTTTCGCTACCTGTTTCTTTCCGGTACTACTTTCTGGCGCATCACACGTAATACGCTGATTTATTTTGCGGTGTTTACCATTGTAGGCATCGGCGGCAGCGTAGCATTGGCAATTATGATCGACCAGCTGGCTGGCAACCGCATGGCAAAGACATTTCAAAGTATTATGGTTGTGCCGATCTTCGTATCCTTTGTGGCAGTTACGTACATTGTCTACGCGTTTCTCAGCACGGATATGGGTGTTGCCAACCGCGTGATTACCTTTTTTAGCGGCAAACCGGTGCGCTGGTATCTGGAGCCGGATCATTGGTGGGTGATTTTAACCATTGTGAAGATATGGAACAGCGTTGGTTACGGGTCGATATTGTACTACTCCGTGCTTACGGGCGTAGACGGAGCGCTGTATGAAGCGGCTTCCATCGACGGCGCGACCAAATGGCAGCAGATTCGTAAAATCTCTATCCCCATGCTGGTTCCCACCATTACCATTATGCTGCTTTTAAACGTGGGCAATATTATGCATTCCGATACAGGCTTGTTTTATCAGGTCACAAAAAACGCTGGTTCGCTGTATGAAACGACGCAAGTGCTGGATAGTTTTGTGCTCAACGCCATTACAAGATCGTCCGATTTTGGTACGGTGGCTGCGGCAACCTTCTATCAATCCATCGTTGGGTTGGTGATGCTGTTGTTTGCCAACGGACTTGTACGGAAAATAGAGCCTGATAACGCGCTGCTGTAAGGAGGAATGACGGTTATGGTCACGGTTCAAAAAAGGCAGACCCGCCGCCGCATCAGCGCGGGACAGTTTACGCTTGTTGGTTTGCTGGCGATCTATACATTGTTTTGTTTGCTGCCCTTGCTGCTGGTGGTGATTGTTTCCTTTTCCAGCAAAGCAAGCGTGGACGCCGTCGGGTGCAGTTTCTTTCCGCAATCGCTGTCGCTGGAAGGGTATCAATATGTGCTGTCCTATGGCTCCCAGTTGCTCAACTCTTACGGCGTTACGATTCTTGTAACGGTGGCTGGTACAGTGCTGGGGTTGTTGGTGATGAGCATGTACGCATTCGCCCTGAGCAAGCGGGATTTCCGGCTGCGCAGGTTCCTATCGCTGTTTGTGGTCATCCCCATGCTTTTTACCGGCGGGCAGCTGGCAACGTATATGATTTATACCTCGGTATATAATCTGAAAGATAGTATATGGGCGTTGATTATGCCTTTGGCGGTTTCAACAATGAACATTGTCATCCTGCGCACCTATGTGCAATCCAGCATCTCCGAAAGTCTTTGCGAAGCGGCTAAAATCGACGGTGCGGGTGAGTTTCGCATCCTATTTCAGATTGTGCTTCCGCTGATGAAGCCTGCTTTAGCTGCAGTGGGATTTATGATGGCGACCGCTTATTGGAACGATTGGTATAACGGGCTGTTGTACATTACAAGCGCTTCCAAAACACCGCTTCAACTGCTGTTGGTTCGGATTCAGAATAATATGGACTTTATCTTGCAATCAGCAAAGTTATCCGGCGGGCTGTTGAACGCTGCGCAGAAGAACATGCCGCAAACATCCGCAACCATGGCGGTTGTGGTGACGGTCATCGGGCCGATCATCCTCGCGTATCCTTTCTTTCAAAAATATCTTGTCAAGGGTCTTACAGTTGGTTCAGTAAAGGGATGACCTGTGGGCGGGAATGCCCATACATATAAAAACACCAGGAGGGAAAACCAATGAAACGCTGGAAAAAACACATATCCCTGATGCTCTGTGTGCTGCTTGCGCTGGGTTGTTTCACCCCCATCGCCCTGGCGGAAGAGATGGTTACCATCTCGCTGTACCGCCCCAATTTCTTAGGCGTTGATGAAAACGCCGTTGCGGCCGTGCAAAACGAGATCAACGCCTACATTGGCGATAAGATCGGCGTACAGGTAGAAATACACGAATTGGCCGACCTTGATTATCCCGAAAAGCTCAATCTTGAGCTGGCTGCCGGCGGTGACGTGGATGTGTTCTTCACGGCCAAGTGGTTTGATATTATCGGAACCGATCAGATTGTAAAGAACAACGCCGCATACGATTTAAGCGAACTGATCCAGAATTACCCCGAGTTGTACAACTCCATGAGCGAGGTGTTCTGGCAGGGTTCCCGCTATAATGGACGTGACTATTTTATACCGATTTATAAGGATATCGTATCCGGTTACTCCGTTTTTGCTCACCCGGAAACAGCCGAAGCGATTGGCTGCGATATGGCGGCGATTCGGCAGCTTTCCGATTTGACCCCGTATCTGGCAAAGGCGGATGAGTTGGGGCTGCGTTTCCCCTTCCTGTGGCAAAACGAGAAATTGTTTGACTATTTCAGCATCGACCAGTATTACTCCATCGAGCCTTTTGCAGGCGTACCGACGACCGGAGATACAAACAAAATCCTGAATATGGTCGCGACCGATGCGTACATGGATTATTGCAAGCTGATGAATGAATGGGCCGACGCCGGATACATCAATGAAGCGGAAGCAACCAAGAGCGTACCTGCCGATGCATATGTTGGTGACGAGTTTGGCTTTACCTGGATTACCAGCAGCGTGGATGGCAGCTATGCGGCGATTCTCGGCTGGGAACCGGTAACCGCGCAGCTGACCAAAGGCTGGGTTACGACCGGCGCAACCCTAGGCGCTTGCTATGGTATCAACGTGAAATCGGAAAAAGTTGACGCGAGCCTGAAGTTTCTTCAACTGCTGATGACGGATAAAACCTTGGCCGATCTTTACACCTATGGTGTTGAAGGCGTGAATTATACCCGTGACGACAGCGGTAAAGTGCTGATCGCCGAGGATAACACCTACCATCACTGGGCGTGGGAATCTGCTTCGCTTAAAACAGTGTCCCTCACAGTGGATCAGGCGGATGATTATATTGCTGCACTGGAAGCGTTTAACGAAAAGGGCACGGCGGTTCCATGCATGGGTTTCCATTTCGACAGCACACCTGTTTCCGCGGAATATGCCGCTGTAAACAACGTAGTGGAACAATATGCGTATCTGCTGGAGACCGGCTTTATCGAGCCGGAGGAAGGGATACCGCAATATTTATCCGCATTGAGTGAAGCTGGTGTGGATGTTGTGATTGCTGAAATGCAAGCCCAATACGACGCTTGGCTAGCGGCTGAATAATAAACACGAAAAATTAAAGGGATTCGTTCGCCTTCCGTTTCGGGCAGCAGGGTTAAAACGCTGCCCGCGACGGAAGGCATCATCTTCATTTGCAACGTGAAAGGGACACTATGACAATAAATGATACAATGACACTCGATGAGATCATTGCAACATCAGCCTATTTTGGCAGGCTCTCAGAATGGCTTTTGGTTACACATGATCCGGCGAGCCGGAAACTGCCGCTCAAAGAGATACTGTCACCGGGTGCGGTGCGCGCTGCGCTGGATGGACTTGCTGTAATGACCGAATTGGATCATAACGGGGTACAAACCCTGTACGATTTTTATACGGACGATGAGAAACGCGCGCAACCGGATAAAGCATGTACAAAATTGCTGTACGCACCGGGGAAACCGAACGCGCCGTTTGTGATGGTGTGCCCCGGCGGTGGATATCAAGATGTGTGGACGATTGCAGAAGGGGTAAACTCGCTGGCGGAGCTCTCCCAAATGGGGTATCACGTATTCTCACTGGTTTACCGGGTGAGCCGGGAGAAGCTGATGCCCAAGCCAATGGAAGACTTGGCTGCAGCGATCCGGTTTGTTCGTGCGCATGCGGAAGATTTTAGCCTGAACAAAGAGCGTTATTCGGTGGTTGGGTATTCGGCCGGCGGCCATTTGGCTGCGTCGTGGGGTTGTAATCACCATGGCTGGCGAGCCCATGGTTTACCCAAGCCAGACGCGCTATTTTTAGGGTACGCGGCATTATCCACCATGAATTATTACGACGATATTGCAGCCGGGATCGGCGGAAAAAAGTATGCACGTGACGGACTGGAGTATCTATCGCACTTCGCTGTCGGCGAGCTGGAGCGTGAGGCGCTGGCAGAATACAGCGTGGAGCTTCATGTGGATGCGGATTACCCGCCGACATATATGATCCATAGCAAGGATGATCCTGATGTGCATTACCAAACGTCTGTCTTGCTGGCACAAAGTTTGCAAGAAGCAGGCATTCCGCATGTGCTGGAATCGGTTAATTATTGCGGGCATGGGTTTGCGGTAGGGTGGGATACGCAAGCGGATGGCTGGCTCAAGCGTGCAGTGGATTTTTGCCGATCACAGGTGTAAGGCGAGAATAATGGGGTGAACCGGATGAATAACCAGCAATTGCTGCATTGCGCTATGGACATCGGTGAAGAAATGCTACGCTGCGGGGCGGAGGTCAGCCGCGTCGAGGATACAGTGGAACGGATAGGGTTGGCCTATGGCGCGCAGCGGGTGGATGTATTTACGATTACATCCAGCATGGTTGCCACACTTTGGCGCAATGGCGAAGCGGTAACGCAAACACGGCGCATACGTGAGCACGCTATGGATTTTGAACGTCTTTTGCGGCTCAATGCGCTTTCGCGGGAAATTTGTTCTACACAGCTGGATTTTGCAGAGGTTCAAAACGGGTTTTTCACGTCCATCGCTGAACCGCCAACGTCTGAATGGATGAAATCTCTTGCTTTTATGCTTATCGCAAGCTCTTTTTGTGTTTTCTTCGGCGGGAGCGCAGTGGACGCGCTGGTTTCAGGTGTGATCGGACTTTTGCTGAAGAGGCTGATGACGGCAACAAGGAAGATACGCCTGAATACAGTGGTAACAAATGGGGCCCTTGCATTTATTGGGGGCTTGATTGCGCTGTTTCTGCTCCATCTGAATATAGGGGAACACTACGATAAAATTGTTATTGGCGATATTATGCTGCTGATACCGGGAATTGCCTTAACGCATTCGTTTTGCGATATGATAGGCGGCGATCTCATCTCCGGCATGCAGCGGTTTTGCGAAGCATTGCTTTCTTCTGCGGTTATTGCTGTCGGGTTTGCCTTTGCGCAAAGACTGTTTGTATGAGCGATCTTCTGCATTATCTTGTGCTTGTGGCTGCTGCGGGGCTTGGTACGCTTGGGTTTTCAATGCTGTTTCATATCGGCGGCAGGCGGCTTTTTTTGTCCGCGCTAGGCGGGATGCTTACGTGGATTTGTTATCTGATGATATGCCATTTCATCGCACAGGATTTGGTTAGCTATGCGCTGGCTTCTGTGTTCGCCGCGTTATATGCACAAGGGCTTGCACGTATGTGTAAAGCACCTGCGACGTTGTTTCGTTTATCGGCGATCATCCCATTGATTCCAGGCGGTGCATTGTATACAACGATGCAGCAAGCAGCTATAGGCAAGTGGCAGCACTTTGGGCAGCAAGGGATTCATACACTACTGCTGGCTGCATCGATAGCGCTGGGTCTTGTGATCGGTGAACTGATAGGGCGGTTTATAAAATCGCGCTTTTGCCTTATAAAACGAAGAAGAGAAAAGGGTATATGACGTTTTTTCTGTATTATCATTGTTCATAGAAAAGAGATGGGCATGTCGATAAAAACGAATAAACCGGACTTATGGCATGGAATGTTGACAAAATAGCGGATCACTGTTATAGTTTTTATATCTCTTTGCACTGCAAACCATTCCCTCGTGGCTAGAGAGAATGAGCGATCAACAGTACAAACTGAGCAGGCGATGAACCGCCGATGTTTCGGGGTTCGTGGGGCTGGGCCGCCACAGCGGCAGCGGATGTAAGCAAACGCACATCTGCGGGACAGTAGCTGTTCCGTAGATGTGTTTATTTTTATTCACATTTCGGCAAACTGTTTGCAGCACATAGAACAACTCATGCCATACGGCGACAGGAGGATTTCTATGACAAACACAGGATTACCGACAACAGGGCTAACCAGCGTGCAGGTGAAACAGCTTCAAACCAAGTACGGTCGTAACGAACTGATTCCGCAAAAGAAAATGAGCTTTGCGCGTAAGGTGCTGCACATTCTGGCAGAACCGATGTTCCTGCTGCTGCTGATCGCAGCGCTCATCTATTTCATTTTAGGCGAGCCTCGCGATGGCGCGATTATGCTGGTGTTCGTCATCGGCGTAATCTCAATTGACGTAATACAGGAGTGGAAAACAGATCGCACACTTAACGCGCTCAAGGTTTTATCCGCGCCCCATGCGCGGGTGATTCGCAATGGGGAAGAACAGGAGATCGCCAGTGTAGATTTGGTGCCGGGCGATATTTTGCTGCTCCATGAGGGCGTTAAAATCCCCGCGGACGGGTTGGTGCAAAAATGCAACGATCTGTGTGTGGATGAAAGCTCGCTCACGGGGGAAGCGGAAGGCGTTTGGAAAGAACCAACCGGCACGACCGAGAAGTCAAGCGATTATTGGCGCAAGGATTATTGCTACGCGGGTACACTGGTAACGCAGGGCACTGCTGTGATAAAGGTAACTAAGACGGGCGCTACCACGGAGTACGGTAAAATTGGCGTGAATGTAGCAGCCGCTCCGGACGAGAGCACTCCGCTGCAAAAGCAAACCGGCAGGCTGGTAAAAACCTGCGCCGGGATTGCCGCTGTGCTTTTCGCGCTGGTTGGGGCGGTAACGTATATAAACATTCCGGATCATGCCCTTGGCGAACGGCTGATTGAAAGCGTTTTATCGGGTATTACGCTTGCAATGGCGATGATTCCAGAGGAATTTCCGGTAATCCTTACCGTGTTTCTATCTATGGGAGCATGGCGATTGGCCAAAAAGCACTCGCTGGTTCGTAAACTGCCCTCGGTGGAAACGCTGGGCGCCGTTAGCGTGCTCTGTGTGGATAAAACCGGCACCATTACCCTGAACCAAATGACTGTTCAGGAAACGTGGGCTTGCCAAGGCGACGACCATGCCCTGTGTGAAACGATGGGGCTGGGCTGTGAGACGGACGCATATGACCCGATGGAAAAAGCCATGCTCGCTTATTGCGACGGCATGGGGATTTCGCGGGAGCATCTGTTCTCCGGCGAATTGGTATATGAATACCCGTTTACCAATGAGCAAAAAATGATGGGGCATGTGTGGAAACGCGGCGGTAAACGGCTCGTCGCGGCTAAAGGTTCTCCCGAACGATTGTTGCCGCTTTGCAATATGACGGAGGAGCAACGCGAACGGGCAGGCCATAGAATGGTTAAAATGGGCAAGGAAGGCATGCGCGTGATCGCCGTTGGACGAATGCTGCTCTCCGATGAGAGTCTGATTCCGGAAAAACTGACGGATTGCCGCCTGGAATTCCTTGGGTTGATTGGCCTTGCGGATCCGCCGCGGGAAGGCGTTGCGCAGGATATTGCTATGTGCAATCAAGCTGGTATCCGCGTGGTGATGATTACCGGAGATAACGGAATTACCGCATCAGCGATTGCGCGAAAAATAGGCATACCGGGCGCCGACAATATCATTACTGCGGAAGCGCTGAACAGTATGACGGATGCAGAGCTACGTGAGAAAGTAAAAACCGTTAGCATCTTCAGCCGGGTGATACCCGAGCATAAGATGCGGATTGTGAAAGCGTTCCGTGACAACGGAGAAATCGTAGCCATGACAGGCGATGGCGTAAACGACGCGCCTGCGCTGAAATGTGCCGATATTGGCATTGCCATGGGGAAACGCGGCAGCGAAGTAAGCCGAGAAGCGGCTGATTTGATTTTGATGGATGATAACTTTTCTACTATTGTGGATACAGTTCGTGATGGCCGCCGGATTTTTGATAATATCCGAAAAGCCATCGGGTATGTATTCACAATCCATATCCCCATTGCGCTTTCATCTTTGCTGGCGCCGCTTTTGGGCATTCAGCCCACAGCGCTGTTCCTGCTGCCGCTGCATGTGGTGCTGTTGGAGTTGATTATTGACCCGACCTGTTCTGTTGTGCTGGAACGGCAACCTGCTGAAAAGGATATTATGCAGCTCCCGCCCCGCAACGCGAAAGAACCGATACTCACGCGGCATATACTGGTAAAAAGCATCGTGCAGGGATTGGTTATTTTTGCTGCGGCGTTTGGCACCTATTTATTAATGCTCAAAGGCGGATTTACAAGCGCTGCGGTAGCGCGCACCATGGGGCTGGGTATTGTTATGATTGCGAATCTTTTACTGGTACAGGTGAATGCCTCCGCGGTTGATTCCGTTTTGCGTTCGGTTCGCCTGTTGGCAAAAGATAAGGTGATGTGGGCCGTAAACATACTAACACTGGTTGGATTTGCTGTGATTGTGTATTCTCCGTTTCATGCGGTTCTTAAACTATCCCCGCTAAACGTGGCGCAGCTTGTAGCCGTTATTGGCATGGCACTTATTTCCACCCTCTGGTATGAAGCGGTGAAAGCAATCGCCAGAAAAAAAGCAAAATCCTGAACTCATCCCGCTATCCCCAGCGATTGCGTTATGGTTTGGGATGCGTACGAGTGGTTTTGATATGGATTGATGCGATGGAGAGCGTGAAGCAAGAAAACTTCGCCATGTTGCATAACCTGTGGCAGTATCGATAACCGCTTGGCGTATCTGCAATGGAAAAAACATAAAGGGTGTCTGTGCAGGAACCTGCACAGGCATCCTTTATGTTTGCAAAGAGAACTCCACAGGGCAAAGCCAGTGGAGTTAAAAACGACAAGCGAATAGGTCGCAATTGTGGCAGTAAAATCCCGGACGGCGCTATTGCAGGCTACTAAAGAAAATTTGTTATCAGTGTATAAATCGGCGTCGGGCTTGTGAACGGGCTGTTGGTTCAGTTTTTCTGATGGATGAAAAGAAACGATTAAAGAGCCTTGACCAACGTGAGGATATTCTGTCCGTTTTCGTAGCGGTAGCTTACGGTGTCTACGCTTTGGGATATCAGGTAGATACCCAGCCCTCCGATTTTCCGTTGCTCTGCCGGTAGTGTTAGGTCAGGCGGGGGGGTCTCCAGAGGATTGTGTGCAACCCCTGTGTCTGTAAAGGTTAGTGTAGCCAGCGGAGGGTTTTTTGCGATCGTCAATGTAATACCAACTGTGCCGCCTTCGCCGCCGTAGGCATAGTGCGCAATGTTTACGAAGGCTTCCTCGGCTGCAAGAATAAGCTGTTTGCGTTTCTTTTCCGTACAGCTGGATGTGGCAAGCGTTGCCTCCATAAAGCGGATGACTGTTGGCAATTGCGAGGTTTCGGCTGATACAACGATTTGCCTCATTCGCAATCATCTCCTCCGGTAATGCGTAGTGCCAGCATGGTGATATCGTCAAACTGCGGTTCGCCAGCCGTGAAAAGGTCAATATCCGCCTTGACACCAGCTAAAAGCGATGGCAATTCGCTGGTGGCAAGTTGATTTAGCGTAGTCTGTAACCGTTTTTCACCATACAGTTGCCCGCTGGCATTCGTGGCTTCGGTAACACCGTCGGTATACAGAAATAATAAATCTCCGGGTTTGAGTGTGATTTCAATCTGGGTATAATGTATGCTTTCTATACCTGCAAGAACAAACCCCGGGCGGGCGGTAATCGGCGAAAATTCTTCGCAAGCGCGCCGTAAATACGGTGGATTATGCCCTGCGTTGGCATAAACCAGCTGCCCTGTAGATAACTGATATAAACCGATCCACGCAGTTACAAACATACCGGCTTCATTGTTTTCGCAAAGCTGTCTGTTGACCTCATCCAATACCGCGGCAGGTGGAATACCTGTTTTCGCGAAGGTTTGCAGCAGGGTCTTTGTTGTCATCATAAACAATGCGGCGGGGATACCTTTGCCGGATACATCTGCGATTACCAGCATTATATGATCATCATCAACGGCAAAGAAATCGTAAAAATCCCCGCCCACCTCTTTGGCTGGAAGCATCATAGCATATAAACTATATACGGTATGGACGGGAAAAACGCGGGGCAATGCGCTCGTCTGTATTTTTGCGGCAATGCTTAATTCAGCGCTGAGCCGTTCTTTTTCAGCGGTTACACGGGTAAGATGAGCAATATACTCGCGAAGGGAACCGGTCATTTCTTCGAATCGGCGGTCCAATAGTTCTACTTCATCCCCGGTGTGAATATTGGCGTGATAAGTAAGCTGCCCCTCGCTGATGCTATCAACCTGTTTGGAAAGTGCCAGGATGGGCTTGGATACGTGGCTGCTCACTCCGCGTACCACAAATACAGCGATGGCGGCCAATACGGCAAACAATCCTGCCATAATCAGGCTGATCCGGTTACTGATGCGATCCATTTCAGCCAAGGTTTGTTCGCTGATAGCGGCGATCTCCGCGTCATCCGCTGCGGCCGCAGCAAGCATATCGTCTTCCGGGGTAACCAGCATCAGTTTCCAACCAACAGACGGAACAGGCGCAAACAGGAGATACACGACCTGATCTGCTATCTGGCTCTTTATATATCCATTATTTTTGGTTTGCATGGCATCCAGTATATCGGCATTGAAAATAGTACCAGCTGCGCTTACACTTTGACCGCCTGCAGCGATGATGCCACCGCTACCATCCAGCAGGAGAGCGTATCCGTTTTTGCCGTATCGGGCATTTTGAATTTCGCTGGAGATACGCTCAATCAATATATCTACGCCTAAAACGCCGTTAAAAGCACCATTTACGATAATTGGCTGCGCCAGTGTGATGGTAAGTCCACGGCCGAAGTGATCCTGATAGGGCGGGGATACATACAAAGAACCGGCTGATTTTGCGGCGGTATACCACGAGAAAGCACGGCAATCAAGCGTTGGTGTGTCCACCTTCAATGCCGCGTTTGCATCGTAGCCGATGTTCGCCCCGGATTCATGGGCGGTGTAGATGCTGTTGATGCCCGGCAGGTTTGTATAAACTGTAGAAAACGCGCTTCTCAGGTTACCAAGCAGCGCATTTTCCGTTTCGGCTTCTACTCCTGTTACATCCGCTATCGCGGGGATGTATTGTAATGCAGGTTCTGCCGCAGCACCTGCCGCCATCAGCTCAGCCGGCGTGGGGACGGGAAGTGCCTTGAAATCATCTGGGTGCTCAAAAAGATAGGCGGTAAAGTCTGCCAATTCTGCTGATGCGGTAATGTAAACCTGAAGCGCCTGGCTAATGGTAAGCGCTTTTTCGGTGGCGTAGCTTCCGGCGAAATCAAGTGCTTGGGATACGATGGTTTCATAACTGCTGCGGGATGCCAGACTGCTTAACTGTTTTGCACTCTTATCAACAGCGCTGCGCAGCGAATGCATGCCCAGCAGTGTAAGGATACTGCTGAATGCTACAAAAGCACAAAGAAGCAGCATAAAGGCGCGCATTAGTTTTGTACGTATGGAATGCTTCATTCTATTATCTCCATTGGTATAAGGAAGGGCGGTTATACAATGGTGAGAATGTCGGTAAAGCCCGTCATCTTGAATACATCCATCACATCATCGCAAACGTGAGTCACGCGCATGGATCCTTGCTTTGCCATCCGCTTCTGGCAAGCGAGCAAAATCCGTAGTCCGGCGGAAGATAGATAATCCAAACCTTGAAAATTGAAGGTCAGCTGGGTTATGCCGTCCAGCGAAGCATCCAACACGCTCTCCAACTGGGGGGCCGTGTTTGCATTCAGCCGCCCTTCAACCTGTAGGGTGAGCGCTCCGCCGTCAATGGTTTTTGTAATCGTCATTGGGGTTCCTCCTGTCGGTTTTGTATGCTTGTCCGCAGCCGTGCGGCCAGTGCTTCTGCCGCAGGGAGGCGGCAGCGTTTCCGAAGCGCGCAATGACCACAATCCGGGCAAACGGGCCAATCCTCTTGTGAGAATAGCGTAGCCGGTTCGGCAATGCTTTGCAGGCAGCGGACTGAAAGTGTAGTCCCGCATGTCTGGGTTATACTATCTGCGGCAGCCTCCGGCGATATGCCTTTTGCCAGTTCCAGCCAGAAAGCCGTGAGTACTTTCAGGTAACGTTTTGGCGTCTGCTCGGACGCAGGCGTGGCGAGAAAAGCGCTCAATTCTGTACTGGCGGAGGAATAATACCCGGCTGCTCCCAGCAGCAACGGGATCAGCGCTCCTTCCAGCGCGCCAATACCGGGCATGGCTTTTTCAGCAAGCCATGCTTGCGGCTCCCGTGCAATGGGCATGGTTGCCTTACGGGCGGAAAGTATACCCAAAGCCAAGGCTTTCAGCGCTGCTGGCGTAGCATAAGGCAATCGGAGCACAGTTTCGCGATGCGTGCGTAAATGCTGCCAAAGGATATAGTCCTGTTGGGTGAGTGTAAAATTGAAAAAAGCTTCCGATGCTCCGGGCATATACAATCTGTAAGCAGGGAATCCCAAAACACTGCAGTTGCGTGCATATAAACGGCCACCCCATTTCGCTGATAAAGCGGTGTAATAATGGAGTGCTTGTCCATCGCTGCCGAACACTGCTTGCCCAAATCCGGTAAAGGGGTAGGAAGGCTCACCATCCAGCGTTTCGTCAGGCCATGCGCCGCTGCCCGTTGAGATGGTTTCACAGTATTCTGCAAAGAGTTGGAACGCATTGCCTAAGTCCAGCGCACCGGGCGGTTGAAACCGCCCCTCTGCAGCAGCCGATGTACCCTGATAAATCTCGGTTAGGCATCGCTCCAGCGCCGTGACCGGGGAAGCAGCTGCACCCAGCCGCATAGTGCGTTTGCCATCCGGTAAAGTCAAAACTAGCCCAATGACTGGAAACCTCTTGCCTAACGAGCAATCACGTATGGAATACATAAGGCCAAGCGCTCGGATACGATGGAGCACCTCGGCACCTTCAAAATAAGCATCCGGTATGGGCGGCGGCGTTAGCTGGTACTGGTATATTTTTCGGGTAGCATACCGCTCGAATATTTCCATTAGCCCCTGCAACATCGCTTCACTTGGGGTGTTTCCTGCGCATAATCCCGTTGTGCCGCACAGGTCGCGCAGCAGATCATCCGGTAATAATACCTGTTCTCCGCTTTCTACATCTGTATACGCAGAGCAAACGAGCGGTTTACCTTGATATGCATTCTGTAAAAAGGCAGCCAGTGCTTCGCGGGAGGATACGCCCATACCCAGCACAAAAGCATCCGGGCAATGATGGGCGAATTCGTTTGGGGAGAGCGTGAATTGATTATTCGTTTCATCGGGAAATTGCGGCAGCAGCGTACCACAGGAAAGCCGCTCTATCAACTCGCCGTATGCGCTTGCCAGTGCCCAGTGGGGCGACATGCCTTTGCCGTTGACCGAGAAACCCGCGCCGAGAAAAGGTTCATCCCCCAACTCCACACGGCAGCTGTACGCTGCCGTGTGGTATGTGGGAGTATTGAATGTTTCTACCGTAATAATATCCAGATTGGCAAGTATTTTGCGTATCCGGTGAACTGTCTCAAGCGGCGGTACCGCTTTATGTGTTTCCGGCGTTTGCAGCGGCACTATCATAGGGTCGCAGCCGAAGGCCTGCATTCCTTCATTGTATCATACAGCCGTCTCCAATATCCTTTTTTAAAGAACACGCAGCTCATCTTGTCCGGAGCTAAATAATCATCTGTAATGACCAGCGCCATTGCACGGCATCCGCCCAAGCAGTAGCGCATATATTCACAGCTTTGGCACTCTGTACCAGCCTTGGTCAGCGTACTCACAGGCATGTTAACAAAGTCGAGATAACGGCTTTCTTTTAATTGGGCGGTCAGCCCGGTTTTCAATACATTGCCAAGGCTGATGCCCATCACGCCAAGTTTTCCGGAAATCTGGCTGCAAGGAGACATCTCCCCATCGTAACCGATGAACACCTCGCGCCTTGCATCGCTGCACAGCGGGGTATCTGCTGCGCATGAACCGGTGGGACAGTGGACGGGCAGGCAATGGAATTTTTGCGTTGTGGGCGAATACCGTACGAAATTCCAAATATCCACATCCATTTGCAACCCCGATGTGGTATACCAACGTAAGAATTCCAAAGCCGCTTCGTAATAATCTTCAAAGGATAACGCCTTGCCGCCGGAACGTTCCCGCCACCGGGGGGATTCGCCCGTACGCATGATGCGCAAATCTTTCACGCCCAGTCTGGATAAAAACGCGGCCGTTTCTTGCATGGTGGATAAGTTATCCGTGTGCACGCACATTTGTGCCAGTACTGAGAAACCAGCCTGCCGCAGTTTGCGCATCGCGTCGACAGCTACCTGTTCGGAGCCGGGCACATCCCGCATCCATTCGTGCCAGCCTACACCGTCAAAACTGACGCGCATCAATGGATGCTGATCCAACTGGATCATGAGATCAATCAAAGCGTCGTCGATCAGGCTTCCGTTGGTGGTGATATTCGCAATTTTTAAACCGCGTGCCGTTATGGCGCGCAGCAGATCGTCAAAGTCCCGCCGCAGCAGCGGCTCGCCACCGGTAAGGCTGATTTGCTTAATGCCGCAGCTGACGCAACCGTCCAAAATGGTTTCCAATTGCGCAAGCGAAAACTCGCTTCTGGGCGCGCCGGAATCCTTGGCCATAAAACAATGGCGGCAATTATAATTGCAAAAACCTGTAATAGCGATGTTTGCGGATGTGAAATGAGCTACATCATATGCTTTTGGCTGTTGTTCGCTCCGGATAGGGGAGGGCGTTTCGCTGGATAAAAGCCATCCGGATTGTGTAAAAGCCCGCAGCCGGTCCCCGCCGGGCATGGGGGTAACGCCGTCGCAGCACTTTAGCAGCCCGTAGTCTGCTTCAGTTACGGCGGTAGCTTCGCCGTCGGATAGGTTCAGTATCGCATAGGGCATATCCAACCAACTGCGAAGAGCCAAGTTATCATTCAGTTTCCAATACATGGCAGTATCACCTCCGAATACATGCAGTTTAAACGAAAGAATTATTCATCACTTCTCTGCTATAAGTATGAAATTCCTGCCGGAAACAAAATAAATATTCTGTTACATCCGGGGTTTTACAAGCGTATAAAACTTGACGACTACAATAAACAGGAGGCGATTCCATGAGCAAGGCACAGTTCGATGCATTCTACAAAAAGGTTGGCGAAGACGAGGCGTTAAAAGAACAATTGATGGCGCTTCGCGGCGATAGCAAAACTGTTTTTGCTAAAATCTCTGAAATTGCGCAAGCCAAGGGCTACGATGTCGTTGCTGCGGACTTTGATGATGCATTTTCCGGCGACGGTCCGCTGGATGATGCTGCCGTTGCACAGGTTGCGGGCGGCTGCTACCACGGCGATCCCAACTGTACCAGTGTATGCGGGTCTTGCTGCGGTGAATTCCTGGGCACGTATATCGGAAAACAGTAACAATGGTTTGCTGTTACGCACGTACGGCAAAAAGCTGGCAAGCAGCGCGCCATGATCAGTTTGGTGCGCTGCTTGACGTTACAGGCTCCAATGCGGCAAACCTTATAGAGGATGCATGGTATGTATTCTCCCTGTGCGATGGGCGGCATGATTTTGCCAGCCCGGCTTTTTTACCACGTCACCGCGAGGCGTTAAAATGGCTTTTACACCGGGGTGCGGTATGGCGCTGCCCACAGGGATTCGGCGGCGATGAACCAACGATTAAGGGTGCGCTTTGGGCTGTTACCGGTAAGTGCAATATGAAATG
Source organism: Candidatus Limiplasma sp. (assembly GCA_963663285.2). GTDB lineage: Bacteria > Bacillota > Clostridia > Christensenellales > Aristaeellaceae > CAXXOK01. The sequence goes on from CAXXNI010000002.1 coordinate 310,432, forward strand.
CCGCCATTGCTATATGGGTGCGCCGGAGGGGCAAAGCGAATTGCCTTTTTCGGCTTTAACACATATTGTTAATGCCCTGTGCGATGGCGGCGCGACCGACGTGCAGTTAACCGGCGGCGAGCCGTTTATGCGGCGCGATTTGTTTGATTTGCTCGCGTTGCTTGGCGAGCGGGGCATTACGACAACGGATATTTTCACCAACGCTACCTTGATGAACGATAAGGTACTTACACAAATTGCTGATACGGGGCTTCGGATGCGCTTTCATGTAAGTTTTGACGGCGTTGGCGTGCATGATCAAATGCGCGGCGTTGCGGGTGCTGAGGCACGCGCGATACGCGGATTCCGCATGCTGAAAGAAGCGGGGCATACGGTGATTGTGACGACGAGTGTAGACCAAAGCACTCTACCCGCGCTGAACGCTACCTATGATGCTATGCGGGCGTTGGGTGTGTACGCATGGGGTATCGGTCGACCCGTAGCTGCCGGTTGCGCAAAAAATATGACGCGTGTGGAAGATCCTGCTTTTGCCGCCGTCTGCGAGAATCTGCTTCAGCGGTGGCAGCGTGATGGAAAGCCGTTCACGCTTGGACTGGAAGCGTTGTATTCCGAAATTGTCGGTAGTGACGAGCGTGTGAAAAATCCACCTTTTCACCCCGAATTGTTTGCGTGTGAAAGCTGCCGCGTCTATCCGCACATCACCCATACGGGAGCGTTGATACCCTGTGCCTGCTATGCCGATACTGAGTATGGCAACCGATTTGGTAACCTCGCTCAAACAAGTTGGGAAGAAGCATGGCACAACCCCGTGCTTCGGCGCGTGATGGATATAACGAAGGCAGATGTGATGAAAAGCAACCCGCAATGTATAACTTGTGAACATTTGGACGGATGCCGCACAGGCTGCCGGGTGAATGCGCTGTTGGCAGGCAACGGCCTTACCGGTCTTGATGAAACGGTATGCGGTTTGTTTCAAAGTGGTTTAAAAGAGCGGTTTTCCGCTTTGGGAGGGCAACGGACATGAGCGACGGATGGTATTGCATTCTCAGCGAAGACTGGCAATTGCGGGGATACCGCAATCAGGTTGCCGTTGCGGCAAACTGGCGCACAGCCGAAAAGCATTTTTTGGACGAGACGGAGCTAACAGCGGCCAAACTGTGCGACGGCGCGACGGATTTCACATCGCCCGCGATACCGGATCAATTAAAGCGTATTGTGATGCGGCTTGTGGCGGACGGCATCGCGAAAGAATGTGCTCCGGGAAGCAGGCTGTTAAATGGACAGGCGTTTTGGCAAGCCAAGAATACTTACATTGACGGTTTGCTGCTGTCCATTACCAATCGTTGTAATTTCCGTTGCCGCCATTGTTTTGTAGAAGCGCCGCAGGGTCGCTATGGAGAACTTTCCAACGATGCGCTGTTTTCGCTTTTAGATCAATTTGCCGAGGCGAATGTGCCGGAAGTGGCGTTGACAGGCGGCGAGCCGCTCATCCGGCCGGAACTGCCGGCTTTCCTGCGTGGGCTGCGGGATCGGCGAATCGATTTTTCGGAGATATTCACAAACGCTTCGTTGATTGACGATGCTATTTTGGACGCGATTGAGGAGACAGGGTTTCACCCTTATTTTAAGGTGAGCTTTGACTGTAAGGGAAGCCACGATTATATGCGCGGCGTTCCGGGCGCGGAGACGGCTACCCTGCGCGGTATCCGCCTGCTACGCAAGCGGGGGTTTTCGGTCACGGTGATTACGTCCATCGACCGCGTCGTGATCCGTGGCTTGGACAGCACCCTGGATTTGCTGGCCGATCTTGGCGTGGATAACTGGTGGATGGCGCCGCCGATGGAAGTGGGCGAATGGCAGGGTACGGATACGAATGTGGATATAGATGAGCTGCTGCCTGCGTTGAAAGGGGTTCTGAAACGCTGGTATAATATGGGCCGTCCGTTTGATATGATGCTGTGGCGGCTTGGAAAATATTATAAAGAAGGCCGCGTGTTCCGCGGCATGGGGCAAAGCTTTACCGATGCCAGTTTCGACTGCGCAAGTGCAAACTGTTTGCCTTATGTTACGCCGGATGCGACGCTTGTGCCTTGCGGCAGTTACACGGGCAGCACGCTTGCCGCCCATATGCCTAACTTGCTGAAAACACCGCTGTGCGATGCATGGGACTTGCCGGAACTGCGCAGCCTGTGCGATCTGAAAAAGAGTGAAGTGAGGGCGTACAATAAAACCTGCGGTACCTGCGCCTACTTCGAAGCCTGCGGGTCGGGCTGCCGTGTTTCGGCGCTGCTTTCCCGGGGGAACCATATGCTAAACGACCCTGTATGCTGCCGTCTGCACAGGGGTGGTTACATGGATGATTTTCATGCGTTTGCCCGCAGTCTGGACGGGGAGGTGGGCTAATGCCATTGTATGCGCGTGCGAATGAACGCTATATGCCGCGCTGTTGGGATGGGGTAGCCGGATTGGCGGACCGGCGTCTTTTTATCGTAAAAAAACTGCCTGCCGAAGCCGGAGCAGTATTGATGGGGCTGGACGCGGCATCCGACTTTGAAAGCTATGCGTATACCGATCGTCACCGCGCTATTCTGCGCGAGCTGATTCGGCAGGGCTATGCTGAAATCTGCCCTCAAGGCACTGTGCTGAAAGCGTTTCAGCGTCCGCGCCGTACCGATGGGCCTTACCTGCGCGAAATTCATTGGGCGATTACTGGCGGGTGTAACTTACGGTGCCGGCATTGCTTTATGGAATCGCCAATCGACAGATACCCACAGCCGGAGGAAAATGAACTGTCGGATACAGTTCACCAGTTAGTGCTGGCAAATGCTGCGTTTGTTTCACTCACGGGCGGCGAACCGCTGACGCACCCTGCCATTAAACCGTTAATTGTACAGTTGAGTAAAAACGGAATCGCGATCAATCAAATCGTTACCAACGGCACACTGCTCAACGCAGACTTTTTAAGGTTTTTACAAGACTTTGGGCAAAAACCTGCCTTTCAAATCAGTCTGGATGGCTTGGAGCGGCACGACCATATGCGCGGGGTGACCGGAGCGGAAAAGGCGGCACTATCTGCGATAACACTTTGCATATCCGCAGGATTATTGACTGCGGTTACCTCTATTTTCAGCCGGGAAAATATCGATTCGCTTATACCGACTTATGAACAGTTGAAAGCGGTGGGCGTTTCAACATGGATGATCAGCCGGGCGCAAACGACGGGATTATGGCACGGCGGTCCGGCAGCGCTTACGATGGATGAAATGGGTGAGGCTTTGCTTGCATTGCAGCGCCGGTGGCTTGAGGATGGAAAGCCGATCAATATGCTGCTGGAATCCTTTTATGAGGCGCGCCGTGCCGGTGCGCCGCCGCCGCATCAACAGGTGCAATACTCCCCGCAATCGCTGGAATGCGCGGATACCCGCGAGCGTATTTTTCTGCTGCCGGATGGACGCCTGCTACCCTGCCCCGGGTTTACCGGTACGGTAGTTGCAAGCCAAATGCCCGATCTTCGCGGGGGTACACTGACGGATGTTTTAACGGCATCTTCACTTGCAGATTTTTGCCGGGAGATAAAGTTGACGCGGTTATCGCGAAACCCGCAGTGCGAAGGCTGCGAATATTTTGCCGAATGTGGCATGGGGTGCCGGGCGTACGCGCTTACCGAGGGCGGTTCGCAGGATGGTGTGGAACCCAACGCTTGCAACATGTACAAAGGCGGATGGAGAGAACGCTTTTTGCAAGCGGAACAAGGGTTTGAAAAAGGGAGGGTCGGATGTGGATAACATTCGCCGTGACAAAGAGTATAAATCGCTGCCGCCGCTGGAATCGATAACGCGCGCCAGAACGATACTGAACCAGTGTGATTTGTTTACGCTGGAAAAACACTATCGCTTTCCCGCCACAGGCGTTGCGTGCTGCCGGGTATGGCTGGGCGATGAAGAAATAGAGGATCTGCAAGTCGGCACAAATGGTAAGGGGATGAATGCGCGTTTTGCGCTGGCCAGCGCTTATGGAGAACTGCTGGAGCGGCTGCAAAACGGCGCGCTGTTTCCTATGCGTCAGCGCAGGTTTGCGCTTCCGGGTGCTGTGGAAGAACCGCTTCAGGCGTTCCAACAAAAGCTGAAACAGCAGGGCGCGAACCTGTTATTTCAGTTTGCGCCGGATGAATGCTGGCTCACGCCGGAGGAAACGGCGGCAGCGTGCGGGGATATCATCGCTGAAATGTTTGGCATCAGGGAAACGGATGTGCCAGAGTTACTGGCACGCTCGATAGAGGGTGATAAAACACCTTGCATACCATTTTATTCCGTAGCGGAGAAAAGCACGCGCCTTTTGCCAATGGAACTGCTATGGAGCACTTGCGGCACGAACGGGATGTGTGCGGGCAATACACCACGGGAAGCGTTGATACAGGGCATATCCGAAATTCTGGAGCGGTACGCGATCCGTTTGCTGTATGAGGAGAACACGCCGCCGCCGGTGATCCCGCCATCTGTTTTTATGGGCACCGAAATTCTTAGCCGTCTGGAAGCTATGCGAAATGCCGGAATGCGTTACGAAATCAGGGATTGTTCCATGGGGCGCGACTTACCGGTAATCGGCCTCCGGCTGATTCGTCAGGACGGAACCCATGCGTTCCATCTTGGGGCTGATCCGTCCCCGATCACCGCGCTGGAACGCTGCCTGACGGAATTGTATCAGGGGCGGGCGGAGGATAACGAACGCCGCTACCATCCAAGCGGTATTGGCAGTAAGCCGGATTACCGGGAGGATCACGCACGGCGGGCTTCGTATTACGGGCATTTTACGGAGTCGGTTTCCAGTGGTTTTGGCGCATGGCCAGACTGCGTAAGTGCGCAGGGAGAACCGTTTGAAGGGTTCACCCATCCGGTGTCTTGGTCGGATGAGGATGATTTTGATTATCTCATTCGGCTGGTGAACGGCATGGGGCGGAGGCTTTTTGTAAGAGATAGCAGCTATCTTGGCTTCCCGGCATACATCGCCTATATTCCGGGTATGAGCGAGATCGATTTTCTGTTTGATGCGCCGCGGTTTCGGGACTTTTTTGCATGGACGGCGCTTGCGCGCGAGCATAAAACCCTGCTCAATCTGCCTTATGCGGATGATGAAGCGTTGAAACGGTTAGCAAGTGCACTGAAACAGGCGGAAGATAATTGTTTAACGGATGAATTCCAGCCGGAGAAATGGTTCCTTTCACATCAGGAATCCTCCATTTTCGCCAATGATAGACACGCTTTTTCAGCAGTGCTTTATGCTTGTGCTGGTATGTTTGCCGATGCGGCTTTACAAATGGAAGCATACCTTGCCTCCGACGCATCGCAAATAGCGCCGCGGCGGCTGTGTATGGCCATGCGGGACGGATGGAAACTGCTTGCACTTGGAAAAACAAAAGAAGAGGCGATAGATGCTTTATCGGTTGATTATGATAGAAGACTTGCCGAAAATGCAATGAGTTGGCGCTTCCGTGAGGAGGAGTGGCCTGCTTGTTTTGCTTGTGAGCGTTGCGGCGTGCGGACAGACTGCCGCTTTGCATCCATCAGCCGCCGGCAGCGGCGCGCGCAGGAGAAAATGGCGGAGAATGTTGCAAGCCAGATTGCGCTTGCTTCGCTATTTGAAAAGCCGTTATGAAGCATCTCTATATAATTGCTTTACGTGCTTTGGGGTATGACCCCGCAGACTGCCGCGAAATTGGGCATACGGAGTTGAACCGGCATGCCGTGTTCGCGGCGAATAATGAAATTATTAAGTTCTATGGCAACTGCGATGGCATGGACGCACAGTCACATGCACAGGCGGAACAAAAGTATTCGGCATTGGCGCTCGAACGCGGGGTAAAAGCTCCCGCCATCCTGAAAACAGGCATAGTAGAAGACTGTGTATATACGGTCAGCGAGCGGATGCCCGGCATGCCGGTGACCGGAGATGATGAGGAAACGTGGAGGGAGATTGGCCGCCTGCTGGGTGTTTTCCACGCGGCGGTGCCGCTTGGCGGGGAAAAGTGGCTTGCAAGATGGCTTGCGTATAATCAATCCTGCGCGCAAACAGCACTGCAACAGCCATGCAGTGCGAAAGAAGCCGGTATCATTACCGCCGCTGCGGAAAAACTGGCGATACAGGCGCAGCCCTCGCTGTTTACACTTTTACCCATGGGTACTTGCCACGGGGATTTTTCCGCCCGAAACGTGCTGGCAGAAAATGGGCACATCACGGGTGTGATCGATTTTGAACTGGCACACGAAGGTAATGCTGAACAGGAGCTTGCCTGCCTGTGTCGTGCTGAGTTTGGCAACCGTCCAAAGCGGGCCAAAGCGTTTTTTGCAGGCTACCGGGAAACGGGCTTTTTAGCAAAGGATTTTATGGTTCGATTGCCCTTGTATTTAGCGGGGGAAGCACTGTTTTCCTGCTCCTGGTCGTTTGTAAAAGTACCGGATCATTTCCGGGAATCGGTAGAGCGGCTGGAAGTATTTATTAACGGATAGAGATCGATTTTGCTTGCCGGGAGGCGGGCAGGTGCATTACGAACCGGATATATCTAATATGCTTATGTTTTATGTGATAGACGGCGAGAAAACTGCATTGCGCAACGATGCTGTAACAGCTGCTAACGCGGTAAAGTTATATTCGGTTTATCGAAAAACTGCGTGCTGGAAGGTGAAAACCTCAGTACGCAGTTTTATGATCGCGCAGGTAAGAAGAAGCTAACAACCAATCAGGTGCCGGGTGTAAGCTCGCGCATGCGGCGGTATTTCACCAGATTATCCTGCATAATTTGCTCCGCACTCCGCCCGTTTGGCTCGTAGTAGCGGATGGGATCAACCCGCATGGGCAGATGATCCGTTCCATTGGGATTGAGAAATGCTGTAAAAAGCGCTTTTTCCTGCTCTGCCTTACGCTGGTACGCATCCGGTTGACGCTCCAGCGCAATGCCGAACTGTTCAGGGTATAAACCAAAGCGGGAAGCGGGAAGCACAAAGTAGCGGTTTACGTTTAGATGTGTCACCAGCCCTTCGCCGACGAGCGCACTGATGAAATCGTATGACTCCTGATACTCTTTCCAGCCTTCCGAGGGCATCCCGACGATGACTTCCAACTCTGTCAGGATACCGGCTTGACGGCAATAGCGTAAACCGTTTGTAACTTGCGCTAAATCCAGCTGTTTATCGATCAGGGCAAGCACGCTTGGACTTGCGCTGTCCAAGCCAAATACCAGCTTGCGGCAACCGGCTTCGTACAGTAAAAATGCGTCCTCCTGCGTGAAATTGTTGAAGCGTCCGCAATCACTAAAGCGGATATGCAGGTTTTCCTGCTTTGCAACCGTGCAGAACTCTCGGGCAAAACGGGGAGAGAGGTTGAAAGCGTTGTTGAAAAAACGCACGTAAGGCGTTTCATACTTTTCGCTGAGTATTTTCAAATCACGCACGGTATCTTGCGGCTGCATGGCGCAAAACGGTGTCCAATCCTTGCGGCTTTGTACGCAGAAAGCACAGTTGAACACACAACCGTTGTTAAAATAATAGGGCAATACCAGCGCGCTGTGCGTGAGAAAGGCTGGCAGCGATGCGTTGCGTGCGCTGATTGCCTGCGAGCGCGTCATGGTAACGCTGAAAAGCTGACGTTCCGCTTCCTGATTCTCCAATGCTGGATCGCTCATACGGCGAAAGGATACGGCATAGGGGGCAAGGGGGAGCCCATCAAAATCGGGGCATATAAAGCTGGGCTTGGAAACCGGAATGCGCATTAGTTGTCCATTGACAATGCTTATAGCACCGGGCAGTTTCTCCATAGGTTTACCCGTCAGAAAAGCAGGCAGGCTTTCCTCTCCGGGGCCGACGAGCAGCGTAATGCCAAGATCGAGCACAGCTTCTAAAAGCGGCTGATACATCCAAAAAAACTGCGTTAGGTGGTCGACATTCGCACCGCCCACAGCTACGCGCTTACCAAAACGCGATAGGATTCGCGCCGCCAGCAGCAAACCCGTGTGCATTTCAAAAATGGAACTGTTTGCGCCGATGGAAACACCGGCGGCATCGCAGAGTGCAACGTCTGTTGCATCCAACAGTTTATCCAGCTGTGCGCTTAGCGGACCTTCGCCGCCATGGCGGAGGCTTTCTATTACACTGTCCACAGAAAAAAGTGACAGCCATTCCGCAGAAAACGATTCTCTTTCCAGCATGGGGCTCAGGTCGAAGGAGGTAACACTGTGCCCGGCGGCTCGCAGCGCGCCTTGCAGTACGCCAATGGCTAACGGCAACGGACGAGCTTGTATAAACCCGCCACCGAAAAATGCGTACTCCTCCGGAGCAAGCAGGAGCGTAAGCTTTTTTCCCATTATTACCTCCGTATAACCGCTTCTTGCGCAATGGCTTGTGAAAATTCGCGCTCACGTTTTATCTGGCTCCATTTAAAAGCAAGGCAGCCACCTGCACATTGCCCGTATAAACGCTGCTTGCATTCGACGCACTCGCCGGAGGAGCAGGTGTTGCAAGCGTAACAATCCACCGTACGCCAATAGTATCCGCATAATTCATCCAGGTTTCGGTAATCTTTAATCTGCTGCGATGTTCCTTCACTAAGCCCGAAACAACGCACGGCGGTTAAATCCGGCAAAATATCAACAACGGGGTGGCAGCGGCTTTCCCCAACGAGCGCGTTGGTATTGCTCTTGAGCATCGTTTGCATGGCGCTTAGAAAATCTGCTTCATCTGCCCACAAGCAATCGGGCATGGCATTACAATCGAAAAACGGAGTCACGCCAATCGCAAACAGCTGAAAAAACAGATCGCGGACACAGGTTTTCATGGACCGGAAATATGCAAGGGCGTCCAGCTCCGTTTGGCAATGTTTCGCGGGAACCACGATGGATGTGCGCAACTCCCGTAAATGATTGTCTTTAAGAAGATCAATAATAAAGGAAGTATCCATGCCCGGCGAAAAAAGATTCACACCCAAGGTAACGCGCCCGCGCATACCCAGCTCGTTTAGCATCAGGCGGATGTTATCCTGTGTTTGTATAAAGGCTGCTTTGGGTACGGTGCTTGGTGCGTTGCAGTTGACCAAAGCAACGATTTTCTTGCTGCGTGCAAGAATGTCCGCAATTGGTGCGATCAGGGTACCGTTGGTCATCAGGGTTGCTCGTTTCACCCTGCCGTCCGCTTCGATGATTTCCAGAAAATGTCCGATGCGCGGGTGAAGTGTTGGCTCTCCGCCAACGATGCCAACCGAACAGGTTTGGCTACCGGACATGGCAAAGTCCAGTGCGCGCCGAAAGGTGGGCTCATCCATCTGTGGCGCTTCGCCTTGTACAAAGTCAGAGGCAAAGCAATAGGGGCAGTCGAGGTTGCACTTGCCGGTGATCATCAGATTGGCCATTTGGTTCCTCCTCCGTAGCGGTAACCCGCCGGATTGTGATATACAGGAAAAACGGCCGGCTGCCAAAGTGCCGGGCCGTATCAAATCATTGGGGGTAAGTAGTGGTTACAGGGAAGGGTGACGGCTTGCGATATGTTGCTGTAAGGCTTCTTCGCCGGGCAGAACAGCGCCGCAAAAAGGGCAGAGTGAAGCATTTTGTGTTTCGCCAGCCCCGTACACAGCGCTGACTGCCTCGTCCGAAAGACTTGAAAATGCTTCGCAACCCGCCAAATACCGCTGGTTTGTTTGCCCGATCAGCGCACTCAAACCTGTATCCTGCTGAAAACGCTGATAATCAAACAATGCTTGAAAATGTCGACGCCGCAGTCGCTTCACCATACCATCCAACTTCCCTGTTCTGCTTCATAGTTAATACGCAGCACAGAGATGCTTTGTTACATTGTCTGCATTAGCTCGCGCAATTTTTTGGAAGTACGGAAGCTGATCATACGAACGTTGGCGCAGCTTAACTCCAGCTTTTTTGCAATCTGTGTATACGGATAGCCATAGTAATAGTGCAGGATAATAATATCCCGTTCCCGCTCGGAGCATTGACCCAGTGCTTCGGCAAGCGCCGAGAGGCAACGCTCCCAGGGGCATGTGCACAGCTCGCCCGGCTGCAGCTCGCTTATTATGGCGGCGGCTTTGAAGCGGCTTCGGAAATAATCGTTCACAGTGTTGCGGGTAATGGCATATATCCATGTGGAGTAGGCGGCACGTTGGCTGTCATACCGGTCCAGATTGGCCATTACCTTTATAAAAACATCACTGCGTAAATCTTCTGCATCGCTATAATTGCATACACGGCCGAGAATGTAGCGGAAAACAGCTTCGCCGTACTGGTTATATAGCTCCCGGACTACTTCGGCCTGCATTCGGAAGCCTCCTCTCCATTTTCGGTATCAAGCTGCTGGCGGCGCAATAAATCCGCAAAAGCGCCGTTCTTTTTCATTAACTCGTCGTAGGAGCCATCTTCGGCAATCTGCCCGTTTTCGATCATAACAATACGGTCACATTGGCGTATGGTGGAAAGGCGGTGCGCGATAACCAAACGCGTGCTTTTCATATCGCCAAGCAATTGGGCGATATGGCGCTGTGTAATATTGTCCAGCGCGCTGGTAGCTTCGTCCAGCATGAGGATTTTCGGTTTGGGGGCGATGGCGCGCGCGATCATCAGCCGTTGCCGCTGCCCGCCGGAGATGCCGCCCCCGCTTTCCGACAAGAGTGTATTCATCCCCATCGGCATTGCGCGAATGTCATCCGCGATACCGGCGGTTTCGGCGGCTTGCCAGGCATCGTCCAAGGAGAGCCATGGGGCGGAAACAACAATGTTATCGTATATGCTGCCGGTAAAAAGCTTGCCGTCCTGCATAACAACGCCGATATGGCGGCGCAGCTGGCGTACATCCAGCTTGTCAAGGTCTTTTCCGTCGTAGTACACAGCCCCCTGCTGTGGCGCTTCAAAGCCCAACAGCAGTTTTAGTATGGTGGTTTTTCCGCATCCGGTTTTACCGACAATGGCCACATATTGTCCGGGATCAATCTTTAAAGTAAGGTTATCCAGCACCAGCGGCATATGTTCGTCGTAGCGGAAACTGACGTTGCTTAACTCCATACTGCCGCTTACGTGGTCCGGGGCAACTTTATCACCTACCTGCTCGGGAAGCGCGCTCAGTACAGGCGCTGCCATCTCCATCATGGTGCGAATCTTGGCAAAATCAAGCGCGACGGCGGAAAGGGACAGGATGGCGGCACTGACCATGGCATAGGATGCGTTAAAAGACATGTAATCCGCAACAGGTACCCGTGCGCGAACAGCGGAAAAATACAAAAGGATGGAGCCAATCATCGGCAGCAGCGCGGTTGTGACCGAATTGAACTTGATCGGCATAGGCGGGTCAAACTGCAACTTAGCGGCTTTGGTATAAGAGGCGGCCCATTTGGAAAAAGCGCGTTTTTCTGCTCCTGCCAGCTTTATTTTCTGTACGCCGGAGAATAGGGCGAACACTAACCCAGATACCTTTGCTTCGGCAGCCATGCGCTGGCGGGAATTGCGAAGACCGACCAACAGCGTAAGGCATGCAAGCAGCAACGTTGCCAGAATAATCACAACGGCGGGCAATAGCAGCGAAGGTGCATAGCGGAATATTTGCGCGAAATAGATGAGTGAAAACAGCGATGCAAGCCCAACAGAGAGCACGGCATCCACCAAGGCGTTGCATAACGCACTCACGTTTTCAACGCGGGATGCCAGTTCGCCCGGCGTAAACCCTTTAAAGAATGATACAGGCAGCGCCAGCATACGCGATACAGTTGCGGCAGAAACCGCAATCTGACTGCGGCTTTCCACACGGTGCATCAATAGCATTTTTACGATGCCGATCATCGTGGTAGAGATGGATACGCCAATAAGAAGTGTAATGATCATCCCCAGCGCCATCATATCCCGACTGCCGATGATATTGGAAAAGAGGATGGTATTGGCGTAGGGAATAAGCAGGCTGATCAGCGTTACAGCCAGCGTTGCCAGTGCCATCAGGAAAACATCGGATAATTTTAGCGTTTTCAAAATATACGTGCCTAAATCGCGGATACTGAGAGGCTTCAAGGGAAGGGGCTTATAAAAAACCAAAGCGCCGGGGTCGAGTGCGGATGCTGTTTTTGCAGTCAGCTTCACCATTGCGCCGGATGCCGGATCGCGGTATGTATAGGAAAGCCCTTTTGGCAATAGCATCACAGGTTCGCCGCTTTTCAGCTTGCCCAGCATTGCGCCGGAGGCATCCTTGTACCATGCGCCGGTCAGCGATACCCTGCGTTGGGAAAGGCTGCGAACCCGAGATATGTAGGCTACCGCTTGATCCACATCTGCTACGGTATCCGGAATTTCCACTCGTTTTTCATGGTAAAAATCCAGCAGGCTATCCATTAGCATTTGCAGCCGTTTGCGGTCTACACCCTGCAAATCCGCAAATAACGGTTTTTTGGAGACAACGGAAGCGAGGTCGGTAAGCGCGCCGCGCATACTTTCCTCGTCCATCTCCATGCGCTGTTTGATTTGTGAGTCGAACCAGCCCATGCCGTTCTCTCCTTTATTCTGTCGATACCAACTGCCAATACAGTCCGTTTAATGCGCAAAGTGAATCGTGCGTGCCGCGTTCCATTACCTTGCCGTTTTTCAGTACGATAATTTCATCGCTATCCCGGATGGTGGACAGGCGGTGTGCAATTACCACCGATGTGATGCCGCGGTTTTGGATGTTCGTAACCACCTCGGCTTCGGTTTTGGCATCCAATGCGCTGGTGGCTTCGTCCATGATAATCAGCGTTGGGTCTTGCGCCAGCACCCGGGCAATTTCAAACCGCTGCCGCTGCCCGCCGGAAAAGTCGCGTCCGCCGTCCAGAATTTTATAGTCGTACCCGCCTTCACGCTTCATTATATCTTCGTGCAGCTGTGCGTCGTGCGCGGCGAGTATCATTGTAAAATCTTCAATGCTTTGATCCCACATTTTGATGTTGGCGGCAATGGTATCTTCAAAGAGTACGATGTCCTGATCAACAACCGCCAGCGAACTGGTCAGCTGCTCATGCGGGATTTTTGCCAGCGGTACGCCGCCAATCAGGATTTCACCGCTCCATGGCTTGTACAAGCCTGAAATCAGCTTGGATAACGTTGATTTGCCGCACCCAGACGGACCGACGAAAGCTACTTTTGAACCGATATCCAGCTTCAGGCTGAAGTTTTCGATCAGTGGGGGTGATAGCTTGGAGTATCCAAAAGTGACATTCCGCATTTCCAGCGTTCCAGTCAATTTGGAAGCGGAATCCAGGGCTGTGGACTCCAAGTCGGCTTCGGTTACGTCCGGCGGATAATTCATCACGTCTTCAATGCGCTCCATAGAGGTGCGCATTTCCTGCACATTCTGCCCTGCCCCGATCAACGCGTTGACGGGTGCAAGCAATGCGGTCATAAAGCCTTGAAACGCAAGCAGCATGCCCACTGTGAAATGGTTTTGAATTACCAGCATTACGCCAAGCCCCATAACAGAGACGTTGGTAAGAGATTCGATGGCACCCGGCAGCGAACCCAAGTACTGGTTAAGCCTGGCATAATGGACAGAGCCAGTGTTTACCGATGCTTGATATCCGGCCCAATGCTCAAAATACCCTTCCTCCGCACCGGTTGCTTTGATGGTTTCGATCATTTCGATGCCGGATACCAGCATGCCGGATAACTTGCCTGCATCCCGCATTTGCGTGCGTGTAATATTGATGCGCTTTTTGGATACGACCTGTGCAATGAAGATGTTGAGTACAATGCATAATAATCCGACAGCCGTAAGCAAAAGGCTGTAACGCATCATAACGACCAGATAGAACACCAGCAGCGCCAGATTCAACAGCGTGGGAGCTAATTGGCTGATGAGTGTCATGGCAATATTGGCATTGGAAGCCTGCCGTCTTGCCACATCGCCTGCCATCCGTTGGGAAAAGAAAGCCATGGGCAGCCGCAGTACATGCCATAAAAATGATGCACTGGCAGTTACGGATAGCTTACCTGCAATTTTGAGGATATACAGTGCGCGTATACTCATGACTACTGCTTGCAAAACCACCACAGCGCACATCATTGCGATAAAAGGGTATAGCCAGTCCAGATTCTTCCCCGTCAATAGCCGGTCGATAAACACACGGGAAAATGCGGGGTAAATAACACCCAGCAAGGAGGTGAGCACGCCCGTCAGCATTACAAATAAAAAGGGTACGAAAGTCCCCTTCAGTCGTGTTTTAGCAAAGCCGACTACCGAGCGGCGAGAGCCACCGCGTTGAAACGCGGGTGTTGGCTTGAGCAATAAACAAACACCTGTAAAGGATTCATTAAACTCATCCATATCCACCCGCACGGCGCCGCGTGCGGGATCGTTTAGCAGCACCTTATTGCCCCGAAAACCATCCAGTACGACAAAATGGTTGAAATTCCAGAATAGGATGCAAGGCAGCTGCGCCTTTTTCAGTGCTTCCACCGTACTATACCGGTAAGCGGTCGCCTCCATGCCGTAGGCACGTGCGGCCCGCAGTATATTGAGTGCGTTGGAGCCGTCCCGGGAGACGCCGCAATCGTTACGCGCCTGCTCCAACGGAACCCACTTGCCATAATAGGCCAATACCATTGCCAGTGAGGCGGCGCCGCATTCCAGCGCTTCCATCTGCATGATGACCGGCACTTTGACAGGTCTTTGCGCCAAAAAACGTCCCTCCCTAATTCAACAGAAAATCAATAGGCCGAACTGATTCCGTTACAATAGAAACGTCTATAAATGCACCGTCGGCAACATCCTTGGCGCTGGTTACGGTGATAGGTACGTTCCACTGTGACAATTCCATCACATGGGCGGCGTAATCGCCCGGAAGCTGCTCAGTGGCTTCATCGTAGGAAAGGGGTGAAGTGCCGATAGCTGATATAGTCCCGGGTGTGCCGTTTACATCAACAGACATGCCAATTTTAACTTTGGCAGCTTCGGTGGTGGAAACGTAGGATACCAATTCTCCTCCGTTTGCTATAAACAGCTTGGTAATAGTGGTGGGAATCGAGCCTGAGATGCTCCAGATAAAGGCGCATATCAGCAATATACCCACCGCGCCGAGAACCATCCAAACGCTTGGATTGGTTACGTGAATATAATCATCCAGCTTATCGGGAGAGGCCATTTTCTTGACGCTTTGTTCGCGAAATATGGGCTGTGGTGCTGCCATGGGTTATACCCCCTGTGCATGTATAAAATCTGATGTGTTTTCAGTTCTGTTAATGATGGAACCCCTGATTAAGATTACTGGATATTTAAGTTTGCATAATTTTAATGTAACCATTCACTCGGGACCTTGATTCTATTGGAAAACTATTATTAATCAGGAATTAAGACGATTTTCTATTATTATAATACAGTAACTGTCATCTGACAACACCTGAACCAGTTACATCGTTCTTTTTTAAAGAGGTATTGCAAATATTATGTAACCGAGCAACAGACGCGGGCAATCAAACGGTTACATAATAGTTGTGCCAGTAAATGTGTTTTCTACAAAGGGATAAAAAACCGGACGACGACCAAATACGCCCGGTGAATCGATCATTCTTTTCTGAAAATGGTTACATGAGTAGTAAGGGGATACGCATTGCACAGTAAACGGAAGTACTGTAGTTATCCAATAACCAGCTTATGGAAACAACATTGGCGCAATGATCATTCAAATAGTTTTCGGCTTTGTGCAATGGCTTCGGTGCGGCTGTTGACATTCAATTTGGCGTATATATTCCCTGTGTGAAACTTCACGGTGCGGACAGAGATGCGCAGCGCCTGTGCAATCTCCGCGTTCTTCAGCCCCTGAATCAGCAGATGGAGTACCTGCTTCTCAGTTTGGGTAAGAGCTTGAATAGGCAGACTTGGTTGCTGCAAATAATCTGGATAAAGCTGCGCATATCGTGCAACTTCGCGCGCCAGCGCTTGACGGTAATGGCTTGCAGGCGCCTTATCAATTGTGTTCAGCAGGGGCAACAGTGCAGCCCCTTCCTCCGCGGGCAGGCGGAGGAAACCAAAACGTTCCATGCTTTTAAGCGCCTGTTCAAGCGGTACATTCCAACCATCCTGCTCCATACGGTATTGCGCAATACCCAGCAGCATTTGTGCTTCCATCAGGCAATAATGCTGTTCATTCCGTTCGAAGTAAGGAACCATCCGCATAAGCAGCGCGATAGATTCCAGTGGCTCATTCCTTAAAATGTAACACCTTGCCTTGACCATGTACTGGTACCGGTTTAACAGTTGGTATTGCTCAATCTCATCCGGGGCTGATTCCTGCATCCAGCGGTTGATCTCCGCTGTTTTTCCCTCCAACAGGAAAATCCGGACCCGGAAGGCTTGTATGTTGGACAGCAGCCGGGTATTTCCTTCTGCCTGTGCTTTCTTATAGACGTAATCAATGTTTTTCTGCGCGGCAGACAGATCGCCCTGCATTATGGCGAGGCGCGCAATTGTAGCGGCAGCGGCAAAATACACATCCAGCGTACCGGCTTGTTCGGTTTGGTTCAACGCGGATGTGGCATGCAGCATCACATCGGCTATGTTTTTCAGTGAACAGCGTTCCAACTTACTTTCCGCAAGTCCGGCATCCGCCACGCCGATACCGGCTTTCCCAAGCAACAATTCTATTGGCTTTTTCAACACACGGTATAATGGTTCTTCCCGCCGGCTCCAATTGCAGAAATCTTTTGCGCCGTGCATTAGGCTGGGCAGGCCGCTGGTGGGGCTGATACACTGCAGGCAACGGTCTTCGCCCTGCAATAGCTTTGCAATATCCAAAATGGTTTGTGCAATACGCTTACTGCCTCTGTGCGGCAGGGCGATACGCAAATACGCCAGCCGTTCTGCCGCCGTTTTCTGCTCGGTATTGCTTCTGCTCTTGCAACGGCTGTATTCTTCCAGTTTGTGATACCAATGCTCGCTCTCTTGTACCTGCTGGCTCATAGAATAGATCATGCTAATCGAACTCATGAGCTCGGGGGATTGTTCGACCAGCGCCACAGGCAGGGCCAGGTAGTATTCCTTCAATTCAAAATAGTAGGTTGTATATGGCGGCCGCCGCGTATGGCGGATCAGAAGTGCTACAAGCTTATCCCAATCGTTTACCTGTTGATAGCAATGCAGCGCCTGCGGTATGTTATCGCACGATTCATAGTATGAGCCTGCTTTACGCCATATACTGGCGACCAGTGAATCCGGGCATTTTCTTTTTTGATAATATATTAAGAAACGGTGGAAGAGAAAAGGGATGGCATAGCTTTCCGGTGCGGCAGGCTCGATGCATCTGCCGCGATGCATAATCTCCTCCAACACCTGCATAATGCTGCTGTCATCGCTGATCATAACCGCCATACGCAGCGTGAACGTTGAAAATTGTGCGATTTTCAAAAGAAAAGTTTGCGCTTCTGGTGAAAACCGGGCAAAGACAGCTTGCTCAAAAAAATCAAAAAATGCCTGCGTCGCTTTTTGAGCGGTGAGCTGCGTGCAGGGAGCGCCATTTTGCAGTAACTCCGCAAGACAATCGATCGCAACCGGGTACCCTTTGCCTTCTTTGAACAGAAAGGAGGAGTTTTCTACCGAATAAGGTATATCAGTCTGCGCCAGATAAGAATCGATTACATCGCGGCTGATTATAAAGGTATCCTCATCCAGCACAGCTAGCTGGCCTGCTAATTTGAGCGGGCAAAGCAAAGAGGGCAGTGCTGCCCTGCTGATAAGGATATATTTTTTGTTGGATGCTTCTGACAACAGGGGCAACAGACATGTTTGCAGTTCATCGTCTGTTATATTCTGTAAATCATCGATCACAAATAAAACAGCTTTTTTAGAGCTGTCTGTGTAAGCAAGCAGCTCTTTTGCGGTCATATACCTGGCATTTGCCTGCTTGCGAGCCCAATCCATCAGCGCGATGGTCTTTCCCCAACCGGCATGTGCGCTGATATATATAATTTTTCGGCTCTGGATATTTTGATCCAATGTTTGATATAAAGAGCTGCGGTTAAACAGTATTTTGCAAAATTCCATAACTACCTCCGATAGGCACCCCAACAGAATAATGCAAATTGTCTTTGTTCGCAAGAGCAAACGATTGAATAGCGAAATTTTTAACAAATATAGATACAAAAAGCCTGTGCGTTTCCGCACAGGCTTTTGGATAGGCGTTCTATTATTCTGCCATATCAGCATCGATAGGGGACAGCGAGGAGACGATTGTCTGGCCGATTGCCGCATACGCTTCATCCGATGCGGGGGTGAAGGAGAACACATACATAGCGCCGTTGCTGTCTAAAAAGGCCATGCCGGTTACATCCTGTGCAGTAATATCGTAGCCGACGACACTAATGCCGTTGATGACCACTTGCGTGACACCGTCATAACCGGCGGCAGTCAGCTGCGCGGCTAAATCATCGTTGCTGGTGACACCGCTTTCATCCGAATAGCTTACCGTCATGGCATAAGCGCCATCCGCGGACGTTGCGGCATAATAGGTACCGGAAGCCATCATTTCGTCAGTAACGTCAACGTCTATCCAATCGCTGGGGAGATAAACCATAAAGCCGTCATCGTCAAAAGTAAGCCAATCGCCTTCATATGCTGCGGCGCTCTCATCAAAGGTGATCTCCGGGATGGATGCATCAGCGGCATCCGACACATCGGCAGTTTCCGCGTAAGCGGTTGCACAAAATAGCATAAGCAGGGCCAGTAAAATCGCAATTGTCCGTTTCATCGTTGTATACTCCCTTTATTCCTGTTAGATTACAAATGACATTCACAAAGCGGAGCGGCTTGCATGTTGATCCATTCGGAGTATATCGCCCGAAGAAAACGCCGTCTCCATCCTCTGTGCCATGTAAGCAGCGAATGTCATCTGCTGGAGTATTATACTATGCTGCCCTGTGACTGTCGCCGTACCAAAGTACAGTTTTATTACTTTGTGAAAGAAAAATTCATAAAATATTCGTAAGAAAAAATGAATACAGCAGTTGAGCTGGTTTCACAATCCTGCATAAGCTGCGCCGGCTTCGCTTTGCAGGTGAAAGCGCGTATCTATACACGGCAAACGGATTTTAAAGAAAATTTGCTAAAAGTAATACATAAATCATTGCAGTTTACAACCTGTGCAATAAAAATCCCCCGTGCAAGCGGGGGAATTGCATTTATGGGATTGGGTAATCAGGGTTTCTCCGCCGGGACACTGCGGGTGGCGACGATGTTGACGCCTGTGCCACATACATTATGGACGATTACATCTCCCGCGCGAACGGGGGCGTTCACTTCCATTGGCTTGAGCGACAGCATACATTCTTTAATCTGCCCCTTGGGAATGGGTGCATCCGTTTTTACAGGCAATTGATGAATATGCGCGTTTGCCAACCGGACTGTGCTGGTTACCGTGCGGGTGGGGTGGGTTAGTTCCGCTTGCGCATATTGGAGGCCTCGTTTACACGTATAGCCTTCTATATGCAGTTCTCCCTGTGCGTCTTTCGATACCGTAAGCTGGCACCCGAGTGGACAATTGATGCATGTGAGTGTAGACATAAACGCTTAAGCCTCCTCTACAGAAATCGTGATGGAAGAAAGCGAAGCGTGCTTTGCAAACATCGCTTTAGTAAGCGTTACGGATTCCATTTCGCCGGGTGTTAAAATGCGTACCTTGCGGGAGGATTCCAGCTGTTCATCAAAATAGACACAAATCCGGTGATCGCGGTACACCTGACCGACACGGAAGCGAATGGTAAGCGTATCATCCATATGCTGCGGATCCACAAAAGTTGGAACGGTATAGCGAACGCCGTTTTTGGGGACAAGTGGGATATTGTGCCGCGTTTCCGCTTGTTTTTGCTGTATATACCGCGCGGCATTACGGCCGGCAAGCGTGCTTTCTTCGGAAACAAAATCCACAAGATCATGTACGTGCAGCACATTTCCGCAGGCGAAAATGCCCGCTGTACTGGTTTCCAACTGCTCATTTACCACAGCGCCTCCCGTGACGGGGGAGAGTTGAACATCGGCAGTTTTGGACAATTCATTTTCAGGCAGCAGCCCTACAGAAAGCAACAACGTATCGCATGGGATGTATTGCTCGGTTCCTGAGATGGGCTGGCGTTTTTCATCCACTTGCGAAATTTTTACCCCTTCCAGCCTGCGTTTGCCGACAATTTCGGTAACGGTATGGCTCAGCAACAGGGGAATGCCGTAATCATCCAGACATTGCACAATGTTGCGCTTTAGGCCTGTGGAAAACGGCATCAGCTCCACAACCGCTTTTACATGTGCGCCTTCCAGCGTCATGCGTCGCGCCATAATCAGGCCGATGTCGCCCGAACCGAGTACTACGACTTCTTTTCCGGGTAAATATCCGTTCAGGTTTACATACCGTTGCGCCGTACCCGCGGTAAAGATGCCCGTGGGGCGGCTGCCCGGTATATTCAGCGCGCCGCGCGGACGTTCCCGGCAGCCCATGGCCAGAATAACCGCTTTAGCTTGCACGTGCAAAACGCCCTGTTCGTTTACCGCCGTTATTTCCCGCTGTGGCGAAATGGTAAGCACCATAGTATTGAGTTGTATCGTGATGCCCAGTTCTTCCACCTGGTGAATAAAGCGTTCGGCATATTCAGGGCCTGTAAGCTCCTCTTTGAATGTGTGCAGGCCAAACCCGTTATGGATACATTGGTTGAGAATGCCGCCTGGCACACTGTCGCGTTCAAAAATCATGATGTCCCGAACGCCTTCCTGATAAGCCCCCAGCGCGGCAGCCAGCCCAGCCGGACCGCCGCCGATAATAGCTAAATCTATTGTTTGCATGGTTCGCATCTCCTGTCTTTACAAGTCCTGCTTATCAATGCCGCTCAGCAAGTTTGTGCCGCTGCCATTTTTGGTTACTTCATTCAGCGGAATGTTTAGCTCCTGCGCCATGATCTCCGGGATACGCATCAGGCAAAAGCCGCCCTGGCAACGCCCCATACCTGCACGGGTGCGCCGCTTGATCGCATCGATATCGCGTACGCCGATGGGGCCTCGCATTGCGGCGAGCACCTCCGCTTTGGTTACCTGCTCGCAGCGGCATACCAGATGGCCGTAATCCGGATTGGCGGTGATAGCATGGCTGCGCTGTTCATCGCTCATGTGCCGGAATTGCGGAAACGCTTTTCTCACGGGGTTAAAATGTGGGTTTTCAGCAGCCTTTGTCATTTCCTTCACCAGCCCGGCAACATATACCGCAATGGCTGGCGAACTGGTTAGACCGGGGGATTCAATGCCTGCCACGTTGATCAGGTTTTCCACATCCGCAGAGCATTCAATAATAAAATCGTGCCGGTCACAGGAGGCGCGCAGCCCCGCAAAGGAGGTAATGGTTTTATTAAGCGGCAGATTTTTCACATCGCGCCGCGCGGCATCAATTACTTCCTGCAGCCCTTCGCGGGATGTGGTTTTTGCTTCCTTATCTTCGACTTCGTGCGATGTTGGCCCAAGCAGGAGATTCCCATCAACAGTTGGGGTTACCAGTATCCCTTTGCCCGCTTTGGTCGGGAGCTGGAACAACGTATGATGCACCAGATCCCCTTCGGTTTTATCCAACAGGCAATACTCACCCTTACGCGGTGTAATGGTAAAATGGTCTTTGCTGAGCATATTGTTGATGCTGTCGGCATAAAGACCCGCCGCGTTGATCAAAATACGGGCGGTAACTTCTCCGGCTTCCCCGGTAATATGAAAGTTACCATTCTCTTTGCGAATTTGTTCTGTGGGAAAATTCAGCTTGAATTCCACTCCGTTTTCAGCCGCGTTTTCGGCATAGGCAAAAGTCATCTCATAAGGACACACAATACCGCCGGTTGGTACCAACAGTGCCGCAACAATGTCATCGCTGATGTTTGGCTCCAACTTCTGAATGTCGTCTTTTCCGATTATTTTCAGTTCGTGAACACCGTTAGCTGTGCCTTGTTCCAAAAGCTTTTCCAGTTGTGGTATCTCATCCTCATGAAAAGCAAGAACCAAAGAGCCGTTGCGCTGAAAAGGGAAATCCAGCGTCTCGCTTAGTTTGTCGAACATTGGATTGCCCAGCACGTTGAACTTGGCCTTCAACGTGCCCGGTACGCAGTCGTGACCGCCGTGTACAATGCCGCTGTTGGCTTTGGAACTGCCGGCGGCGATGTCATTCTCCTTTTCCAATACGACAATCCGCAGTTGCAGACGGGCGAGTTCGCGAGCAATGGAACAGCCAACGACGCCGCCGCCAATCACTGCAACATCATATACCATAGTATTGCCAATCCCCTTTCCATACATCCCATATCGTTAGCAAGCGTTATGAATGAATCCATAGAAAAAAGCCACAGAAAAGGCAGGGCTTGCAGGCCCTTGCTTTCTGCGACTCTCTCAACTCTAGTCTTATTTGCAATTTGGTTACCGTGGGTTAGGCGACAGGCATCATCAGCTATACCAAAGCGCTTCGCTGCTGGTGGATATACCCACTGCGCCTGCCTTCAGGCTTTGGATGGTGTCGTTTTTATCCCGTATTAAGCCTCCGGCTATAATGGGGCAATGGGTAAGCTCCGACAATTCTCTGATAATGGAGGGAATCACGCCCGGCAGCACTTCGATAGCCTCGGCACGGGGACCGTTGGTAGTTGTGTACTTCAGCGCGTTATCAAAACACATGGAGTCCAGCATAAACATACGCTGAATGGTATACATGCCAAACTCCTTGGCGTATTTGACCAAATTGGCTTTCGTTGTAATAATGCCGTCCGGCTTCACATTTTCACTCAGGTATTTCAGCGCGTAGTAATCCTTGCCCATACCTTCGATCAAGTCTATGTGCAGCGCCAGCTTTTTGTTGGCGTCATGCGCTTTGGCGACGGCGCTGCCCAAATCGCAGATGTTGCCTGCCAGCATAAAAATGACCTCGACAGGGGACACAAGCGCTTTGTCCATCATCTCCGGTGTCTTTACGGAAGCGATGATCGGGTTTTGCCCAAGGCGGGTATAAATGGTATCCATCGGCTTTCACACTTTCATGAAGAAAAAAACACAAGCCCATAACCGATTCCTGTTGGAACCGTGAAATAGACTCATCTCATTTCTTCGTCTGCTATGTTATTGTTCGGGAACCATGAAGCCACCTTCATAGGAAAGCCTCCGCTACACATTACCATACCGCGTACCTGATGTCAAATACAGATTGCGCTTGATAGATCAGGTGTTGCGTGTGCGCACCGTTTGGATGTTCTCATTCTCGGACAGGTACTTTACAATATCCGTATAAGATACCTTCGAGGGCAGATGCAGCGTGTACAGGTTGGTATAACTGTTCATTTCCATTTTATTGCGATCGCGGAATAATTCCACATGAAAATCGATGTCCAGAATCTTGATGTTTTCCGCTTCAAAATAGCTGTTGATATAATCCAGCGTTTCGGCGCGATTGATAAACCGTACTTCCACCCGTTTTACGGAGTTGACGTGGATTACCTTTTGGAACAGCGTTAAAATGGTGATAATCAGCACGCAGCACAGGAGTGCAATCCAATAATACCCGAATCCGACCATGAGCCCCAGACAAGCGACATTCCATAAACTGGCAGCTGTGGTCAGACCGGCGATTTTCTTTTGCGCAATAAAAATGGTGCCTGCGCCCAGAAAACCGATGCCGCTGATGACCTGCGCGGATAAGCGCGTAAGTGTGAATGCCGCGCTCCCTGATTTATCCATGATATCCGCGTTCGCCAGAATTAAACATTCAAGCACGGCGATCATCGCCGCCCCCAAACAAACGAGGATATGGGTACGCATGCCTGCGGGGCGGTTTTTGTACTCCCGCTCAATGCCGATTGCGCCGCCAACAAGGACTGCGGCCAACATCCGCACACCAATTTCGGTCCATGGCAAGCCGGGGTTTAGCATTGCATTGATCGATAGCGTTGATAACATATTACTTCACTCTTTCTGTATTGTCCTTCCCTGCGCATCATTATGCGCTGTATCGTCGTTTCTTTTATCCACCCGGCGAAGAATGGACTTACATACCGAAAGTCCAATCCCGCTGGGTTAATGTTTGATAAGTGCCGTCTCCGCCGGTCGATATTTTTACGTTTCCGTGATAATGTGTAATATAAACGGTGATACCGTCTTTCAGGTATTTTTGATAGGTGTTCAAATCCTCCAGCGTATCGGAGATCATCACGGCAAATTGAGGAGATACTGTATTTCGGTATGGTTTGCAGGAGGAGGTAGAATCGCCGTGGTGGTTAACTTTGAGAACATCACAGTCCAATACATCTCCGTAAAGGTCTACGACCTCCCGTTCTGCGGCGGAATACAAGTCTCCGCCGAACAGCATGGTGGATTCGCCGTATGTAAATTTGAGAAGCAGCGAGTGGTTGTTGATGAACTGTGTGCTGGACTGCGGATAATCATCATAGTATTCAATCGGGCTTTCCGGCCAGAGCACCTCGACTTTTACGTCATCCCCAAAGGAGAACGTATCGCCTTGCGACAGATAGATATGCTCCAGATTCTGCTCCGCAATCTCTGCCATATATGCGTTATAGTACGAAGTTGGATATTCCACGTAGCTTGTCATAACCTGGCCGATGGTGAAAGCACGCATCACGGCGGGAAATCCACCAATGTGATCCACATGTGGATGGGATGCCACCAGATAATCGATGTGGGTAATGCCCATGGCCTGTAGTGCCGCTACTACCTGATCGCTCGCTTCGGGATATCCGGCGTCGATCAGCATTACCTTGCCATCCGGCGATGTTAATACAGTCGCGTCACCGTGTTTTTCGCTTAAATCGGTGCTCATTTCCAGAAAACGAGCCGTGAGATTGCCCGCATCATTGCTTGTATCGAAGACTTCCTGGTACCGGTCCTGCGCACAGGCAGCCGACACCAGGCAAAAGAGTAACAAAAAACAGAGGATACTGGTGAGAATTCTTTTCATGCTACTTCATAGCCGCCTTGCTCATACCCGTCATGATGAATTTTTGCAGGAACAGGAACAACAGGATGATCGGGATGATGGCAAGCACCGCGCCGGCCATGATCTCGTTATAGTTTGCTGTAACGATGCCTGCAAAGGTACGGCGCAGCTGCGTAATCCCTACGGCCAAGGTGCGGCGGGTTTCCAGCGGCGCGATCATCCGCGGCCAGAAGTAGTTGTTCCAACCATTGATGAAGGATATTATGCTAATTGTAATCACAGTAGGCGCACACATGGGCACCAGCACGTTGAGAATGGTCCCGATTCTGCCCATCCCGTCGATTTTTCCGGCTTCAATGTAGCTGTTATCCACCGATAAAAAGGCTTGGCGGAGCATAAAGATGAAGTAAGCGGTAACCAGATTGGGGACGACCAAACCGGCAAAGGTATTGAGCCACCCCATCCGGGAAATCATCACATAAATCGGAACGAAGGTAACCTGAATGGGTACCATCATAGCGCCCAGCACCAGCATAAACAGCGTGTTTTTGTATTTAAAGTTGCCTTTTGAAAAACCATAAGCCGCCAATACGCCGATGAAGGTTTCGCCAAGCATCATCAGGAACGTGGAAACCAGCGTATTATAGAAATATAATCCAAAGGGCGCGCGTTGGAGTACGTTGGGATAGTTTTCCCACATGATTTGCTGCGGCCACAGCGTAGGCACCGCCAGTAGTAGTTCGTCACTGGATTTTAGGGAGGATACGATCATCCAGTAGATAGGGAAGAGCATAAACAGCGTCAGCAGGATGGATACAACATACTGTGTTGCAACGCCAACGCGTTTGAGCGCTTTTTGCTTTCGCACATCGGTATGAAAGATTGGCGCAATAAAACGAAGGACAGCAAAGCCCAGCAAAGACGCGACGGCAACAAACCCGCCAATCCACAGAAACGAGCGGTAACCACTGCTTAAGAACGTTTGCGATTGGGCCAACTCGTAGGCACTGGGGTTTTCGCCCAGTTTTTCCATAATCGCGCTGTTTTGCATATACCCGATGGTTCCCAGCGCCAGTAGAATAACCCCGATCGTGAGAAAGAACAGCAGCAGGGAGAACCAGCCGGACTGGCGCATGGTAAGTAAATGTTTACGATTCATTGTTTTTCATTCCTCCCTATGCGTCATAATTGACAGACCGGTTGGACCAGCGCATTGTCGCAATTGTGCAAACCAGCAAGATTAAAAAGAAAACAACGGATACCGCCGCGGCACGGGCGACGCGGAAATCCACAAAGGATAGATTAAACACCCATTGCACGAGCACGTTGGTCGCCCTGCCGGGGCCGCCACTGGTCATAACATCCACCGACTGGAACACTTTCATGCTCGCGATGAACGTAGTGACAAACAGGAACAGGGAGGTAGGCGTTAACATAGGCAAGGTAATGTAACGAAAGCGATTCACGCTATCGGCGCCATCGATGGAGGCGGCTTCATAATAGTCTTTGGGAATGCCGATCATTGCGGAAAGATAGATCATCATGGCATACCCCACAACGCGCCAGGCTGTAAGGAACAGGATGCCGGTCAGCGCCGTGCTGGCATTATTCAGCCAGTCCGGGCCGGTGATTCCGAAAACGGATAGCGCATTGTTTAAAATACCGAAGCGGCCGTTAAGAATCCAGATAAAAACAACAGCGCTTGTGGAAACAGCAATGTACTTGGGCATAAATACGATGGTGCGCATAGCATTGAATAGCTTGGTAAGCCGGTTAAACAGCAGCGCCAATAATAAGCCGCCTACCAGCGTGATGAACAATTCCCAGAAGGTATAGGTCACTGTGATTCGCAGAGATTCTAAAAAATATTTCGAGCCTGTGCCCGCAAAAAGCCATTTGAAATTTTTGATGCCCGCATATTCAAAAGTAGAATCGCTGAGCATGCGCATATCGGTAAAGCTGATACGGATCAGCTCAATGACGGGATAATATACGAACAGCAGAAAGAAAAACAAGGCGGGCTCCACACACAGCAGATCTTTCATGTTTTCCCACGATTGTTTTTTCAACATAACGGCGTTAAAAATCAGGGTGCCGCCAATCAACATAATGATGACGGCGGTATTCATGATGTTGCTGATCAGCCATGCTGAAACAGCGCCGTTCCAGAAAAGAAAATGGTTGCCCTCGCCAAACAGAAATAACTGTCCGCTGACAGGGACACCCGCGTTCTGCGCAACCGCGCGCGCATCGTAAACATCGTTTGCAATGGTTTGTAAACCCGGCACCTGCAAATCGCCTGTCATATACCCAAACAGACCAACGAGCATAAGGATAGCCCCGAGGACCCATAGCAGCCAGTACGTAATTTTCATTGCGCGTCCCTGATGAATTACCGTTGAACACAGCAGTACATTCTTTTCCATGGTTGTTGACCACCTCTGTAATAAACCGGGGGAGAGGACTCTCTCCCCCGGTTCTTCTGCGTTATTGATCTTCGAGCTCTTCGGTTACTTCCGCTGCCAGGTCATCCAGAATATCCTGTACAGGCGCGCCTTCTACAAAAATCTGTGCAAGTTGGTTGCGCCAGAGGTTTGCGACGGTGTCGTACGCGGGGTTCTGGTTACGCGGGTTGATCCACTGGGTCATCTCCATCACGTTCTTCATAGCGGGTTTGCGCTCCAGATACTCGGTTACGGCATCTGTTGCCAGCACGCTCTGACGGGTGGGGAAGTAGCCGGTGTTGTCCGCCCAATAGAGGTTAATCTCGGGGCTGGTCATGAACTGCAGGAATACCCATGCGGCGTTCTTCTGCGCCTGCGAGGCCTTGGCGGGAATCAGGATAACGGAACCGCCGACTTCGCTGCGGAAGCTTTCGCCATCCATGCCGCCGGGCAGCCACGCCATACCGACGGTGAAGTTGGACTGCGATACATACAAATCATACAGAGAAGAGGTATGGAATACGCTGAACGCGCCGCCGTCCCAGAAGAGCTGGCGCATGTTGGGCGAAGCATCGGTGCCGTACGCATAATACGCATAGCCCTTTTGAATCCATTCGTTGATCTTGGATGTGACATACGTTGCGGCTTCTCCGTTGAGGTCGGTGGTCAAGCCGTCATCGTTAATCACGTTGACGCCGTTGTTTTTATACAGCATCTCATAGTACCAATAATCCCAACCGGCGATAACGGTGCCATAGCGTTTGGTAGTGCCGTCTTCGTTAAACAAGGTGGCTTTCTCCAGGAAAGCATCCATCTCATCAAAGGTTTTGGGCATCGTAATGCCTTCGGCTTCCGCCGCATCCTGATTGTAGTACATAACCTGCGTGGAAATCAGATACGGCAGGCAGATTTGCTGCCCTTCATAGCTGGTTGCCGCAATCAGGCCTTCGCCGAAATCAGCAATATCATAGTTCGAAGCTTCAATGTAGGGGTCCAGCACTTCGCAAATGCCGGCTGCGCCATAGGAAGGCGGATACGAGGTATTGGCAGTGCAGAGTGCAGGCACTTCGCCGGAAGCGACAGCCGCGATCAACTGCGTGTTAATCTCGCCGTAGGAGCCGATATACACCGGTTCCACCGTAATCAGCGGATTCTCTTCTTCAAATTTTTCGATCATGTACTCGATTTGGGGGGTAAAGCGGTCTTCGTGCGCATGCCACCACTGGATGGTAATGGGCTCGGTCACCTCATAGCTTTCCGCCAGGGCGACGGGTGCTGCCGACAGCAGCATAATTGCCGCCAAAGCAATGGCCAGGTACTTCTTCATGGGATTCATCCTTTCAATGTTTATTTACATGCCATCTGGCATGAACATTCAATTTTTTTCCCGGAACGCAAAAATAAACAACAAGAGAAAACTAGGCGTCTCTCGTTGATCTCAAATCTCAAAATGGAGAGTAAAACAGTATGGGGTTGTCGGTATTTACATCAGTTACTTCACTTGCATTATACAACCGCATGCCTCTGTTTGCAAGGCTTTTGCCAGAAAAACTTCAATTTGCACTTGCATACAACATGTATAATATGAGAATCTACACCGGGATAAACAGATATAACATATTATTCCAGCATGAAAAATGCAGGAATATTGCATTTGTGTTTGACAAACGGATGCCAAGTATACTATGATGCCATCGGCATTCTCCGATACGGTTCAATTCTATAACGACCTGTGTTTATTCTTAACTTTTCATGTGAAGGTGATTACGTATGCCTTGGTTTGGTTGGGTTCTCATGGGTGTCCTCGTACTGGTGGCTGGTTATTTGTGGCTCATTGCTCCGTCGCATACACAACCGCAGACGAATGCGTTTCTTGGTAAGCTATGCGCACACAGGGGATTACACGATGGAAATCAGCAAGTGTTTGAAAACAGCATGAAGGCTTTCACGCTTGCAGTAGAAAACGGATATGGCATTGAAATGGATGTGCAGCTTACCCGAGACCATCAATTGGTGGTCCATCATGATGCAAGCACCAAACGGGTTTGCGCTGCGGATAAAACCATATTGGATACAGATTATGCTGATTTGCCGCTTCTTCCGGATGGCAGCAGGATTCCACTGTTTGCCGATTACCTTGCCATGGTTGCGGGGCGAGTGCCGTTGATTGTGGAAATCAAAGGGTATGGCAATCAGCAGCAAACGGCAAAGGCAACACTTGAACACTTGCGTGCTTACGAGGGGCCGTATTGCATCGAATCCTTCAGCCCACAGATTGTAAGGTATTTTAAGCTGCATGCGCCGGATATTATCCGCGGTCAATTGGACAGCGGCAATGGGGAATCCATAAAAGCAAAAGGCTTTTTCCGCTACGTTATCAATAAATTCTTATTGCATAATTTCCTTGGACGGCCTCATTTTATTGCTTATGACTGTAATCACGCGGAAAGCCTTTCCTTGTGGCTGAATAAGCATCTCTTCGGGGCGTTTCTGGTTGCGTGGACAATACGGGACCAGACATGCCTAGATCAAGCGCGTAAACGGTACAGCACATGGATTTTTGAAAAATTTGTACCCAGATAGACAATACATACGCTTTGAAGCAGCAATTGCGATATTTATCAAGGCGAGACAGGCCGCTCTTCTGTTGGTTACCCTCAAACCGCCGTCCATTCGGACGGCGGTTTGCTTGTTTAATTACCTGCATGGTCAGCGCCGGAGAAACAAAGCGTTGTATTTCGTGCGGAAAGGCTTATAATGCTATAGGAACCGTTAAAAACAAATAGTCTTTACAGCATAATCTGGTTTTTATTTGTCAAATAGCTGGGGGAGTGGAGCGCTTAATCCGTTGCCCCGCTTTTACGGAAAATGATGAATTAACAGCAATTGCTGCTAACCTCACAAAGCTTAGATAAAGGTGGAAACAGCACATGGATCGGGGCAGGCGCTACCAAAAGACCCCTATGGTGAAAAGAACGCCCATTTGGAAACGGTGGGTATTTATTTTACTGTTGATCATTTTGATCGTCAGTATTACGCAGCTTACCATTTATTTTGTCTGTTCCTACCGCAACAGGGAGATGCAGGCGCAATTAGCGCAGCAGCACCAAACTGCGCTTGCTAATGATGCGGACGAGGCGGCGCAAACGCAGGCAGTACCAGAAACGACGGTAACACCCGCTTCAACGGTTTCCAGCAGTGCTGCGATACCATCACAAACAAAAGAATTGGACTTTTTTCAGGTGATCGGGCTGACGCAGGAAGCAATGAAGCCGTTTGTTAAGCAAAATGACGATACGGTTGGCTGGATAACGATTGATGGGAGTGTGGATCAGCCAATTGTGTATCGTGATAATGTGTATTACCTCACACATGATTTTTATGGTAATCGTAACGCCTGCGGCGCGATTTTTCTGGATGAAAACCATCCGCTGCATAAAGATGCGCAAAACCTGCTGTTGTACGGGCATAATATGAAGGATGGAAGCATGTTTGGACGGTTAACCAAATATGTGAGCGACAATTATTTGCACAGCCATCACATTATACAATTGGAAACCCGCTTTGAAAGTTTCACATATCTCATCTTTGCGGTTGATGAAGCGTCCACGGAGTATCGCTCGAAGGATTATTTATCTTTTTGGGCACACGACAGCTTTTCCACGCAGGAAGATTTCGATGCCTACATTGATGATGTTTACGAACATTCGCTTTATACGCGCTATTTGGATGTTAATGATTCGGATACCCTGCTCACGCTCGCCACCTGCTATGAAGATGAACGCCTTGTACTGTTCGCCCGAAGGCAGCGCAGCGGCGAGACGGATGCTGACATTCAAAAAGCCTTGTTAGGCTTGTATATGAAATGATTTTTATGGGGGGATTTCAGCTTTTATTGCGTACTTTTTTGTAACGATAAAAAAGTGTGCTATGATAATGAAGTTGATTCTATCGTTTTTAATAGTTAGAATTTGAAGAAGGTGCCGCGCAAATTGAAACAATATTCCCGCTTGTGTAGAACATGGTTTGGACTGGTGCTTGGCCTGGTATTCTTTCTCCCCTTTACCGCCTTGGCTGCTACAGACCATACACTTACCACAATTTTCGCATATAATAATTATGCGTCGGGCAACATGTTCAATATTACGGTCCAATCCAAAGACCCGGTTATGATTACGGCTTTTGATGTTAATCTCAGTCGGTTTTTAACGACCCAAACCGGCATTTACATTTATTATCGCGATGGCGGATATGAAGGGTTTGAGACAGACCCAAGCCAATGGACATTGGTGGATTTCTCCTATGTTACTCCAGTTGGAATCAATCAGCCAACACATATCCCCATTGATGGACTTGTATTACTATCGGGTCATACCTATGGCTTCTACCTGACGATTTCCGATCATGATACCAATCCCATCCGAATGTACTATACACAAGGCAGCGGAGAATACGAGGATGAGAATCTTCTCATCTCCTGCGGTGTTGGAACGGGATGGCCCATGTTTTCATCGGCGTTTGACTCCCGCATCTGGAATGGTACGGTGTATTATACTCCCTATACGGAGGTACCGCAGACCGGCGATGTACTTGGCCGTTATTTATGGCTATATATTGCGGCGGCTGCGCTATCCGTGGGCACATTGCTTTTACTGGCAATAAAGTGGTATACCCGCAGGGTATACAAATCAAAGTGAGTAACAAAAGCCCCCGCTATTGCGGGGGCTTTAAATATGTTGGATTGATTGGGAAAGCGGCAACAAACATTGATCATAGCACTGTAAACGTTGCGAAATGACCATGCACATTTCGATGCAAGGCCGGTTGTTGACTCAATGGGGAAGAAAATTTTATGGCTTGCATCCGCTTTCCTTATGAAGGATGCGGTTAAGGAGGATCGTGATGCCTGCTGCGGAAAGAATGGCCAGTAACCACCATATAAGCGTAGCGCTGCTATCTCCGGTAATGGGTACGGTAGCCGGGGAAAGCGTAACCGCGTAGTCGGAACAATGATCCTGGCATACGGTCAGGTATCCGCTTTGGCTGACCACGGCAGTTTGTATCAGCTCCAGACTCTTAGTATCCGTATTGTAATACAGGTATTGCATCGTTTGTCCGGCATAGGATTTGCCAACAAAAAGACTGAGTTGCATGGTTCCCGGTAATGCGCCGCTATGGTTGAATTCCAGCATTGTTACAAGGGAATCCCCGGCTTTTGTTTGAATGGTGATATAGTATGTACCGGAATCCCTGGATAGCCCCATATCCAAATCGTAGCCTGCGCCGCTCATGCAGCCTTGCGGGAAAGTAAGGGTATAGTCACTGCCGCTAAACACGATGGGTTTTTCAGCGTTCAGGGCGATCAGCCGCGCTAACTGATCCGCCGAAAGAATGGTAGAATCCAGCGTCAGGTCTACAGTTATACTATCTGCAAGCTCAACGATTCCGGGCTCCGGTATATAGGGGCTTTTCAGCGGTACACTAATGGTTGCTTCTTTTGTGCCGGTGTAATAACCATATGCTGTTATGGATACCTTCAATGTGGTTCCTTGATCTGCGCTTTGGATAACGTAGCTGGCACTGTTTGCTCCGGCGATGTCCGTACCATCCCGAAGCCAATGAATCGTATAAGTCGCCTCCCCGGGGGCAAGAGCGGATGCGTCAAGTGCCATGGTGTTTCCCAATGAGGGAACACCCGAAATGGCGATGCTTCCGCTTAAGGGAGAGCTGGCAATGGTTACGGCGGCGCTGGTTAATGTGCCCATATAATTGCCCGTGCCTGTTATGGTTACCGTAAAGGAGGTGCCGACCGGATCGGCGGTAAGATCACCGACAATATGAACGGATGTTGTTTCGCCCGTAAGAGAAAGGCTGTTACGGTACCATTGATAAGATATGGTTGGCGTGCCAATGGCAAGCACACCTCCGGTATTCGCCGTCAACTGATCTCCCTGATCAATCAGACCGGCACTGCCTGTGCCGTTTACCACGTCGATGCTTACGGAGCCGTAAATCGTCTGCCGGGATATATTGGCTGTGGTACCTACTGTACCGGTGACATAATAATTTTGTGCTTTTACTGTATCCGCCAGTATGGCGGACACGGTGACAGCGATACCATTGCCGGCGTCGGCGGTGATAAAAACGCCGGAGGCCGTGTAATCCATCCCTGCGGCTAATGTTTCGCCGCTAGCTAACCCGCTGAAGGTTATGCTTGTAACGACAGCCGTGGTTGTTCCATCGTAAATTTTATTGGAAGCCGTAGCGCTTAATAGCGTTAACGGCGCTTGACTGATGTTGACCGTAAGATTGGACGGCTGAGACAGGGAATAATTATCCGCTTTGCTCCCGGTGAGGGTAATGCTTGTGGCAACGGGCTTTGCTGTCCCTATGTTTGCGGTTGCCATGCTGCC
This sequence comes from Candidatus Limiplasma sp., assembly GCA_963663285.2. Taxonomy (GTDB): domain Bacteria; phylum Bacillota; class Clostridia; order Christensenellales; family Aristaeellaceae; genus CAXXOK01. The sequence goes on from CAXXNI010000002.1 coordinate 344,228, forward strand.
TGTACCGAGTGTAAAACTGACATCTGCAGCATCGGCCGGATCAACCCCCGATAATGTGCCGCCCGTTAGCGTTACGGAAACAGTGCCGTTGTAAACACGGTTCACCGCAGCAACGCCGGAAATGGTTATGGCGTTTTGCGTAATATTGGCTGTCGTGCCGGCTGTACTGGAGGACAAAGTATAGTTGTTGGCTACAACCGTATCGGAAAGTGCCATCGTTATGGTTACCGGAATATCATTGCCAACTGTGGCGCGCTCAAAGGCAGCGCTGACTGTACAATCCACCTCGGTAGTCAGTGTTTCGTTTGATACAAGCCCGGTGTATTCGATGCCGGTTATCGTTGCGCTGGTGGTGCCATCATACGTTTTACTGCTGACGGTCGCTGAGAAGGAAATCGCTTTTTGAGTAATAACAACGCTAACGCTGGGCTGACTGGAGAGTATATAATGATCCTTATCCTCTCCGGTAAGGGTGATGGCAGCAAAGGATACGCTATGCGTGCCTGCATTTTTCTGCGCTGCGGTACCGGTTGTGGGGTATGTGGCAGAAACCGTCTCCCCATCGACGATGCCAATTAGCGCCCCGCCGGACAGCTCAACGTTGGTTGTGCCGTTGTACGCACGGCTTGTTGCAGCAAGACCTGTAACAGACACGGTTTTTGGGGCAATGCTGGCTGTAGTATACAGGGTGCCGGACGATAATGTGTAATTGTTTGCGGTTACTGTATCTTTCAGCGATATGGTCAATGTGACCGGAATATTGCTTTCTACGCCGGAGCGGTCAAAGAGCCCGGAAGCGGTATAATCCACATCTGCTGTGAAGGATTCCCCGGTGATTAATCCGCTGAAAATAATGTTTGTGACAGTCGCATTGGCGGCACCGTCATATTCTTTATTGCTGGCATCAGCCGTGACGGAGATGGATTTTTGCGCAATCACAACGCTAATAATGGGCTGGGCGGAAAGGACATAATTATCCTTATCTGTTCCGCTAAGCGTGATGGCGGCAAAGGCTACCGCTTGCGTACCGGCGTTTTTCTGCGCCGCCGTACCTGTTGTAGGGCAGGTTGCGGAAACCGTATCACCGTCGAGTACGCCGTTTAGCGTGCCGCCTGTAAGGTCAACATCAGTCGTGCCGTTATAAGCGCGGTTCGTAGCGGCAAGGCCGCTTACGGATACGGATTTTTGCTCGATTGTCATATCGCAGGTACTGCTGGTTAAGCTGGTGAACCGGTAGGTTGTCCCACTGGGTATGTATTCCGCAGTTATGGAAGGCGAACCCGCTGCGAGTGTTTTTTCGCCTGTTTCATACTGCGCCTGATTGCTGCTGAGAGTTACCGGACTGCCCAGATTCACACCGTCTGCTTTGAATTGTACGGTGCCGGATAAGGTATCCGCACAATTCAGCGTAGCTGTAAAAGTGACCTGGGTTCCGTAGGTTGCTGTATTGCTGCTTGCCGAACTGATAATCTCCGGCAATGGTACAGCGGTAATGCCGGGCGATGATGCGCTGATGGCTAGTTCGGGTGCGAACCCGTCCGCATCGGTGATGGATGCGCCGGAGTCGGTAAGCGCAGAGCCGATCGTTATTGAGCCTGTATCGTCGCTGGCTAGTGTGTAGCGATAAGTGATGCTATCTGTTGTGGCGGAATAATAGGCGGCGTTAACGGAGACACTGCCGACTGTAAGTGGCAGGAGCGAACTAGCGCCTCCGGTGACAGAACGGCTAAAATGTATGGTGAAGTCCAAAGAGCTGCCTGCACCGTAATATCCGGATGCCGGAGCGTCAAGGGAAGTGATTTTAGTAGGATCCCGTACGATAACGTTGAAGCTGGCTGTTGTTGTTTCGCTGCCGTCGTTCAGCGTTAGGGTGATGGTTACGGTGCCGTTGGTAAGCGGCGTGAAAGCAACGGTCCGGTCAAATCCGGTGCCGGAAACGGTGATTCCGCTGTTTGATACGATGGATTGGTTGCTGGATACAGCTGTTAATGTTGCGCTTTCTGTAGTGTAATAAGCATGCACATCTACGGTCAGTTCGTTGAAATCGGAGGATTGCTCTTCAATTGCTTTGATTTTTGGGAAGTCATCAATCACTTTAAAGCTGATGTTTTTAACAATGAGTCCGGAATAGGAGCCACCAGAAAAGGTGACCTTTACCCCCAGTGTACCTGCGGGTATTTTTTGTTGAGAAGACCCGGGATTGCCATTCACATAATAAGATGAACCGACAGCATTAGTACAGGCAATATCCGTATAAAAGCGTACCGTTACCCGGCCGATTGTGCTGGATAATTCCGCCGATAGAAGAAAATAAGTTTCGCCACCGTTAATGAGTGATGAGAACTTTGAAACATCTACGTTTTGAGACATATATGCTTGTGAATCAAGTGATTTGAAACCGTCACCAGTCGCCGTGATGTTAACCGTATTGCCTTCCCAACTGGCTAACCCGTTCGTGCCATTGCCATTCTCGACCAGATTGGTATCCATCGAAATCACTTTGGTTACGATGATATGGAATGTCTTTTCTGCACTCTTGGTGCCATCGGAGGCTGTGACAGTAATATCCGCCTCGCCCGACAGGTTGCCCGCAGGGGTGACGGTCATCGTTCGGTTTCCTCCGCTGCCGCCGAAGGTTATATTGGCGGCGGGGATCAGGTTAACATTGGTGGAGGAAGCGCCGAGGGTGACGATGTCTACATCCCCCGCGTCTGGATCGCTGATGGTGAAACTTGTGTTGTATGCAACGCCAGAATCTGTCGTAACGGATGTGGGGAAATCACTGCCAAATACCGGGGGATTGCCTGATGCCGCTTCGACAAGTGTTAACGATACTTGATCGTATTGGGCATACACGCCTTTGGCAAGGGTGGCGGATAGGATGACTATGAATTTCCGGGTGCCTGTCTGCAGCTGTGTATTGATTACATAGGAACCCATTACGCCGGTGCCGGCCGTGGTGTTCACGACCTGCGATGTGTGTAAAAGATTGTCGCTGGCGTCATATTCTTCTACAATTGCTTTTACATCGTTATCCGTAGCGGAAGCCTGATACATATCCACACTGAGGTGAAGGGCTACATTCCCGGCGGAGATGCTGGCAAAAAGACCGCTGCCTTCAGTGCCGGAGAGCGAAATGTTCTGCGACATAGTGCCGGATAATGGCGTATCCATACTTGGGTTGTATAAATAAAAGTATTTGCTGCCTGCGGTTGGCAGTGCCCAATCGGAAAATGCGGTGCCGCTGTTCCAACGGCTTTGCCCGGTATTGTCTGTCCACCCTGTAATCGCATCCAACTCAGCACCGCCGTTGATGACCAACTCGGTGCTGTAGGCTGTATCCGCATAGGCTGCGGCTATCGGCAATGAAAACGTAAGCATAATGATCAGCAGCAATACCAGCGCTGATTTTATTTTATTCATATAAGAGCTTCTTTCTTTTTGAGGGATTGTACATTGCTAAAATTACTCAAGACAGTTATATTTTACCTGAAATAGCTGTTATCCTCAATAGCGGGTTTAAAGTTTAATGATTCTGCAATATACCTATCCAACAATGTGAGACAATATTATAAAATTTGTGTAAATACAAGATATTCACTGTAAAACGAGTGTGTGTGTTTGTGACGAAAGTTAGAAGGAATAGATTTCTATTTATCCGCAAAAAAGCAATTAAACCGATGCAACAACAATAGGGGACACAGAATGATTGACAGCACTTAATATGTTTGATCGGAATACAGAAACGCAAAAATGAATCTCCATGAAATCTCCATATCCCTGCGGCATACTGTGAGCAGGAAAGAGAAGGGAGGCTTACCTGTGAATACAAGGAGAAAAGTCACAATCGTTGTGATCAGTATTCTGGCTTTGTTTTTACTTGGATTTGGCCTGATGAGTATGACGAGCGGTTTTTCACCGCAGACGATGTGGTGGAACCGGAGCACAGGGTATCGTACGGGGATGATGGGTACGTATAGAAACACCGGTATCTTCGGCATGATGGGTGGATACAGCTATAACCAGAGCAATTTGGAAACTAAGACGGATACGGAAATGCAAGCCGATATTGCCGCCGCGCAGGCAAATGCCCAAGTGGATAAACAAGCCAACACCATAACGTATACGGGCGATGAGGTGAAACTGGTAATTGTCGGCGGGCCGGAGGAAGCGGATGAAAAGTTTGTGCTGAACGGTCTTGTTAACCCTACGGTCTATATTCCCAAAGGAGCCACGGTCACATTAGAGTTTATCAATGCGGACGAGGAGATGCCGCACGCGTTTGAAATTACTACCGCTGAACCGCCGTACTACTACATGGCTATGATGGGCGGAGGCGTATATCCGGGCAGTTTTATCAGCACATTGCCCGAAGCTGAAAACGATGCTTATCCCTCGGTGGAAATAACCTTTGAAGCAAACACGGCAGGTACGTTTTACTATATCTGCCAGTATCCCGGGCATGCACAGGAAGGCATGTACGGGAAAATGATCATTGAGTAACCTCATCAGCTTAGTAAGCAAGCAAACAGCTCCTTCGGCATTGCCGAAGGAGCTGTTTGCTAAATGAATGCAGACGAATATGAATCTATTCCGCTTTCATAAAACGTGCGTTGATGGCAACGATGATGGTGCTAAGCGACATCAGCACAGCACCGACGGCAGGGTTGAGCACGATGCCAAGCGGATATAGCACACCTGCCGCAAGGGGCAGCGCAATAAGATTATACCCGGTTGCCCAAGCAAGATTTTGTATCATTTTCCGGTAGATGACCTTGGATAACCGGATGATCTTAATAACGTCCTGCGGATTGTTTTTTACCAGAATCACATCCGCGGTTTCAACGGCAATATCCGTACCGGCGCCAATGGCGATGCCAAGGTCTGCTTTCGCTAAAGAAGGAGCATCGTTGATGCCGTCACCTGTCATGGCGATTATGCGTCCTTCCCGGCGCAGTGTTTCAATAGACTCGGCTTTTTGCTGAGGCAGCATTTCGGCGTATACCCGGTCAATACCTAATGCGTTTGCAACGTAGGCGGAAACCTTTTGGTTGTCGCCCGTAAGCATCACTGTTTGGACGTTCATCTCTTTTAACTGTGCAACTGTATTCTTTGCGGTTTCCCGCACAATATCCGACAGGGCGATGGAACCGGCAAGAGTATGGTCGGCCAGCACAAATACAACGGTTTTCCCTTGCTGCGCTAACTGCTGGTAGCGCTCCCGGTTAAAAGAAATATTTTCATCTTTCAGATAACCGGGGCTGACCACCATTATATTGTGGCCGTCCACAGTGCCCTGCAATCCTTTGCCCGGAAGGGTAATAGAATCCTGAACAGGCCGCAGTGAGTATCCTCTTTTTTTCGTTTCCTGCAATATGCCTTTCCCGATCAGATGCTCGGAGTTGACCTCCAGCGAACCGGCATACGTAAGCAACTCTTCCGGGGTAAGAGCGGCGGAGTCAATATCCGTTACGCCAAACCGGCCTTCTGTCAGCGTGCCGGTTTTATCAAAAACAACTGTGTTCAAATTCCGCGCGTTTTCAAAGGCGGCGCGATTGCGGATGAGCAGCCCCTGTTTTGCACTAATACTGGTGGAAACCGAAGTAACCAATGGAATGGCTAAACCCAGCGCGTGAGGGCAACAGATAACGATGACTGTAACTGCGCGCGTAATAGCAAAGGCAATGCCGTATCCCAAGAATAACCAAACCGCAAAGGTTGTGATGCCGGAAGCGAGCGCAATAAAAAACAACCATTTGGCAGCGGTATCTGCCAGCCGCTGTGTTTTGGATTTGGATTCCTGTGCCTCCCGAACCAACCGAATCACCTGTGAAAGGAAGGTATCGTTACCTACCCTGTTAACGGTCATACGGAAAGCACCTTCGCCGTTGACCGATCCGCCGATCACTTCGTCTCCCGTATGTTTTTCGGCTGGCACGGATTCGCCCGTAATCATGGATTCGTTTATGGCGGATTGGCCTTGTATAATTCTACCATCAATTGGTATTTTCTCGCCGGGTTTTACCAACAGCGTATCTCCGGCTTTTAAATTGCTAACAGGTACATCGGTTGGCTCATCCGTCTTCCCGATCAGGTGCGCTGTATCCGGCATCAGTTGCGCAAGCTCTTCCAGCGCCATGGAAGCGCCCATAACCGAGCGCATCTCAATCCAGTGCCCTAAAAGCATGATGACAATCAGAGTGGCGAGTTCCCAGAAAAAATCAGTGCCAGCAATGAAAAACACAGTCAGTATGCTATATAAGTACGATATGGAAATAGCAAAAGCGATCAGTGTCATCATAGCCGGAGACTTTTGCTTAAGCTCTCCGGCAGCGCCGGTAAGGAAAGGTTTACCACCGTAAAAAAACAGCACGGTAGCAAAGGTAAATAGAAGGTATTTTCCGGCTGGGATAGACAAGGAGAAACCCAGTAAGCTTTGAATCATGGGGGATAAAAGCAAAATGGGCAATGTTAACAACAGGGATATGTAAAATCTGTGTTTAAAATCCCGTACCATCATGGCGTGATGGGTATGGCCTGACATACTTTCGCCGTGATTATGCCCTGTCATGTTCCCATGTCCGCCTGCCATGTGGGAAGAAGTGCTGTTTTGCATGGAAGCATCCATCGTGTGTTGATGCCCAGCAGCATGCATGTTTTCCATTGCATTGCCTGTTGCCGGGGCATTATGGGCAGGCGGTGGCTCCCTATGCTGATGGGATTGGTTTACAGAAGCATCCTCACTATGCCCGGTATGTTGGTGTTGCTGATGATTGTGCTGCAAAACAAGTTCTCCTTTCCTGTGTGAGTCGGAAGGTAAACGGATGCTATGATGATTGATTTGAGCTAACAGACGTTCAGAATATATACAAGTTCGGTAAAACCTTTCAAACAGTATTGGACTTTTATTCTCTGGGAAGGGTGATGGTAAATTCCGTTCCTGTACCAAGCTTGCTGCTTACGCTGATGCTTCCGCCATGCGCCATAATGATGGATTTTACAATAGTCAGGCCGATACCGGCTCCTCCGGATTTCCGGCTGCGCGATTTGTCCGCCCGGTAGAAGCGTTCAAATATATAAGGCAAATCCTCATCGGCAATTCCTGCGCCCGTATCGCAGACCCGAATCACGACGGTATCCGCATTGCCGTTGAGCGAGACGGTAACTGTATCACCCGGCTGGGTATATTTCAGCGCGTTAGAAAGCAGATTGACCATGACCTGATGGATTTTATCACGGTCTGCTGATAGAGTCTGTGGAGAACCTTCAAACAAAAGGGTCTTTCCCTCTTTGTCAAAATTGCCTTGCACTGCTGCAAAAGTTTCTCTGATCAGCGTATCCGCAGCGAAAAGTGTTTTATGCAGGGCAGTTTCTTTGCGCTCGTATCTGGCTAATTCTGATAGTGTATCCACAAGCCTGCTGATACGAAGAATTTCCTCATAAAGTACCTTTACTCGCTCTGGATTTAGCTCCATTACGCCATCCATCACAGCTTCCAGATTGCCTTGTATGGTTGCAAGCGGTGTTCGCAACTCGTGGGCGATATCGCTGGAAGCCTGCGTGCTGCGTTCCTCTTGTTTTTGAAGGGTTTCGGCGAGTTTGTTGATCGTATCCACCAGACGGCGAATTTCACGGGTCTTGGTTTTATCCAAAATGATTTCGCCGTAAGACCCTTGTGCAATACGCTGTGCTTTGGCAATGACACGGGAGATGGGACTGCTAATCTGCCGGGACATGATTATGCCGATCGCAAATGCTAAGACGGCTGAAAAGACGCCGGCCCAAAGGATAAGGGCGTTGATGGTCTTAATAAAGGACAAATCGCTGTCCGTATAGAAAAACGGGCCGTAGTAGCCAATGCTCACGATGCCTGTTGTTTGGTTTTTATAGGTGACAGTGTATTCCTCTTCCTCATATCCGCCGGCCCAGTTACCATAGCGGCTTTGCATATTACTTCCCATCTTTGTCAGCATCTGCTGGCACATTCCGCTGTTGTGCGTAGCCGCATCCCAAACGACCGTGCCATCCGTAGCGGTTACTTTAACGATCAACCCATTATCCAGCGCATTCATACCGATGTCTTCAATAGCGGAAGCATCCCATTCTTCTCCGGCTGAATAACTTTCTGTAAGCAAAAGCAGCGTGTTTTGCGTTTGCTGCTGTTGCTGGCTGGTGACATAAGCGCTGAACTGACGTTCAAACACGATGTTAGACAATATTATGATAATCGAAACGCAAACCAAAATCACCAATACATAGGAAATGGATAGCTTGGTTCGTAATTTGTACTGCAATTACTCGCCTCCAAACTTATACCCTATACCGTGAACAGTAAGGATATACCGGCAGTGTTTTGTGTCGGTTTCAATTTTGTGCCGAAGGTTTTTAATGTGCGAATCAAGGGAACGGTCAAAACCATCGTATTCATCGCCAAGGGCATAGGTGATTAAATCATCCCTCGTATAGGTGCGGTTGGGGGTTTTGGCCATTGTGCTTAGCAGATTGAATTCAATGGGAGTCAGATTGATGGTTTTTCCATTTTTGGTCACTTCGTGCTTGAGTGTATCAATGACTAAGTCTTGATTGTTATAAGATAGTATGCTGGAAACGCTGTAATTGCCGCCTTCAGTTCTGCGCAATAGCGCCCCGACCCGCGCGACAAGCTGCCGCGGGCTGAAAGGCTTGGTTACATAATCATCGGCGCCGATATCCAGTCCTTTTAAAATTTGTTCCTCTTCTGCTTTGGCTGTCAACATGATGATCGGTACCCGGGATGTTTTGCGGATGGTCTTACACACCTCTTCACCGCTCACGTCTGGAAGCATCAGGTCAAGAAGGATCAAATCTATTTTATTGTGCTCAAACAGCTGCAGCGCATCGCTGCCATTGTAGGCTTTTAAGACGGTATAGCCGCTTTTTAAAAGATAGGACTCAACAAATTCTACAATCCGCTCTTCATCGTCAACGACTAAAACAGTATAGGAATCCTTATCCATTTACATTGCTCCTGTCAGCGCTGATCTGTCGAATCGTGCCTGTGGGTATCTTGTCCGCAGCAGCGCGGCGGTTGGGAGCCGAACGCTTCCTGATTGGCTTGCGCCAGCCATAGTAAAAACTGGTGTATTTTCCTTCGTAGGCTTTTGAACATCTTCATCACCTTCATTCTATCGTAGTCATATTATGATTGCAAATAAATATGGAGATATTATGCAGACGCTATATGTATAATACCTTTCTCCATAATTTCTCCACTTTTCATAGGTAGGATAAGGATGAATCAAATACGAAAGGGGTTTTCCTGATGTATGAATTTTGCAGAGGCGTTTTTGGCGGCTATGGAATCAATGGGTTTAACTGGTTTGGAGGAGTTGCAATGTTGATTGGCGTTATTTTGGTTGGTGTTGTGATCTACCTTTTGGTAAGCAACAATAACCGGCATACCACGAACAGAAGCACGACGGACGCGCAGGATATTCTGAAAGAGCGGCTGGCTAAAGGTGAGATTGACGAAGAAACCTACGAAAGCCTGCTCAAGAAGATTAATAAATAACGGGCGGCTATACTGCCGATTATACCGCTTGCCGCTGTCAAGGTTTGCTATATGGCTGGGGTGAAATAAAACTTCTCAACCGAATGGGCTATACGGTGCTGGTGAAGCTGGTAAACGCTACCAATGCTGTATTAAATCGAAAAAATATATGAAGAAGTCACCGATAAACCGGTGGCTTCTTCATATACTGATTTTTTTCGGATGTATCAATAAATCAAAAACTCAATAATACCAACGGTTTTATGTGGTTTCACCATGCACGATGGAATACAAACAACGAAAAAACAGCGAATATCCGTTGACAGGAAAAGTGCTCTTGTGCTAATATGCTCTTGTGATAATATCAGTAAAGAATATCAGATAAACAGTAAGGAGGAGATCCCTCTGAAACGGACAGAAAAGCCCTTGACCGGCAAAGTGTACGACTTTGTTTACGATGGGATTATCAACGGCACCATTACCAATAACGATATTCTCACCGAGAATGCGTTGGTGGAGGAACTGGGCGTCAGCAAATCGCCGGTGCGCGGTGCGTTGATCCTGCTGTGCGAGGAAAATGTGATCCAGTCGATTCCGCGGCTGGGGTACAAAGTGCTCCAAATCACGCCGGATCAGGTGCAAAAGCTGACGGAAGCGCGCTTTGCGCTGGAACCGTTTATGCTGGAAAAGGCGTGGCCGCTGCTGAAAGAAGAACAACTTACGCAGCTAACCCAGCATTTGCGGCAGAGTAAAGAAACGGAACTAAAGAATACAAGCATTCGCGAAAACTGGATGCGAAATATCCAATTCCATACGATGTTGGCAAGTTTTACTCAAAACGAGTATCTGCTCTCATCGCTGGAGTATGTGTTAAGGAGTTGCGCACGCGCGGCGGCGCAGTATTACCTGCATACGCGCGGTATTCCGCAGGGCGAGGCCGACTACCACGATGCGATTGTCGAAGCCATTGTAAAGCAAGACCTGCAAACGGCGCAGACAATGCTGAAACAGGATATTCAACAAATTATCTAACGATGAAGGACGTGCACGATTCATGAACAAAAAGGAACGAGTACAGGCAGCTATTGCGATGAAACCGGTGGATCATGTTCCCGCGTGCTTTTCGCTGCATTTTCCCAGCGAGATTGCTAAAGGGGAAACCGCGGTAAAAGCACATTTGGATTTTTACCGTCAAACGGATTGCGATGTGCTGAAAATTATGAACGAGCACCTTGTTCCGCCTATTGGGGAGATGAACAGCGCCGCCGACTGGAACAAAGTACCTGCCTATGACCGGCATTCTCCCTTTATGCAGGCGCAGCTGGACATGATCGGCCGGGTTTTACAAGATGCGGGCGAAAATGTATATTCGCTTGCAACCATCCACGGCATTTGCGCCAGCGCGATACATCCGCTGGAAGCACGTTATGGCTATGTGCCGGTTCGTGAAATGATGGTGAAAACCTTCCGTGAGGATAAACGGACGGTACTGGATGCATTTGACCGGATAGCGGATGCAATGTGCGACTTGGCAACCACCAGCATTGAAGCTGGATGCAACGGCATTTATTACGCGGCGCTTGGCGGAGAGAAGCACTTTTATACCGATGAAGAATTTGCCGAATGCATTGCGCCTTTCGACTTGCGGATTATGGACGCGGCACGGGCGGCAGGCGGCGATGTGTTTTTGCATATTTGCAAGGAAAATTTGAATATGGAACGTTATCGTGAATATGGCGCTCATTGCGATGTAGTAAACTGGGGTATTTATGAAGTGCCTTACACCATGCAGCAAGGCCGCGCTCTTTTCCCCGGCAAAACGATGATGGGCGGGCTTGCCAACCGCAGCGGCGTGCTTGTGGAGGGTACGGATGCCCAGTTGCAAGCGGAGGTTCATAAAATTATCAATGATTTCAATGGCGAAGGGTTCATCCTGGGCGCGGATTGTACCTTGCCGACAGAAATCCCTTATCAGCGTATAGCAACTGCAGTGCACGCGGCTGTTATCGAATAATCTATGGAGGTAAACAAACCATGAAAAGACTGCTCTCCCTGGTCCTTACTCTGGTCATGGCGCTTTGCCTGGCGGCTTCCGTACCTGCGGTTGCCGATGAACAGACGGTCTACCCCGACGGAACCGTATCCCTTTATTGCACCGGGCAACCCCAATTCTTACAAATGTACTTCGATGAATGGATCGAGCGCAACCGCGATATCGCCCCGAACGTGACGATCGAGTTTGTGCAAATTGAGAACATGGCAGCTGGCCGCCAGAAAATCTCCATGGATTATCTTGCTGGCGCTTATGAAGATATGCCGGATGCCATTTACCTGGACGCTGTTGGCGTAGTGGATTTGGCCAGCGCCGGTCTGCTGCTGGACGAGACGGATTTTTACACGCCGCTGGCCGACCAGTTTGTGGATGGCGCAGCCAACGACGGTACCATTCAGGGTACGGTGTACGGCCTGCCGGAAGCGGTGCGCCCGCAAATGCTGTACTACAATGCCGCTATTTTTGAAGAATACGGCATCGATGTATCTCTGCTGTCTACGATGAGCGGTTATCTGGAAGCAGGTCGTCAACTGAAAGAAAAGTCCAATGGTGAAGTGTATCTTTCCTATGTTGACCCCACCACCTACACCTGGCGCTATTGGGGCCGCCGTGGCCTGATGCCGCAGGCGAACGCCCGTATTTGGGATGAAAACGGTAACGTGGCCATCGGCTCGGACGAAGGTACCAAGCTGGCACTGGGCTTCCTGGATACACTTTACAGCGAAGGCATGTTGTACAAAACGACTATGATGTCGCCGCCCCTGTATGAAGCGACTGATGATGGCAAAATTGCGACTTTCTATATCGGCGCTTTCTGGGATGAGTTCCTGCGTGCCAACCTCACCAAGACTGTGGGCCAGTGGCGCGCGATCAATGCGCCGGTGTTTGACGAGGTAGGCACCAACGGTGCTCCTGTGTCCAACTTCCTTTGCCTGGTAGACAACGGCTCGAACGAATATGCCGGTCTGCTGGAGAAAATGTGGCTTGATTTCCATACCGATAACGACAGCCGCAAGGCGTGGGTAAGCGAAATGGTGGAAATCGGCGGCGCTTACTCCAACCCCATCAACAAAGCCATGCTGGAAGATCCCTTCTGGCAGGAGACTTCCGCTTTCTACGGCGATACTTCGTTCCGTGCGGCGGAAGGCGCTGCGCTGAACAACCCCTCCGTGAATATGACAGTAACCGCGAAGGACAGTGAAGCTGACAGCATCATCTCCGCGGAGATCGAAAAGTATGTGGCCGGCGAGCAAACCATGGACGAGGCGATTGCCAACATGGACAGCGAGCTGAATGCACGTATCGGCACGGTGGAGATTCCCTAAGGATACCAATGGTTGAATGCCGTGAGCGCGGGGCATTACCCCGCGCTCACGGTGAAGCGATAAAGCTACGGGAGGAATGGCGATGTGGAGGACCCTGCATAAATTCCGCTGGCCTTACCTGTTTATCAGCCCTTACTTCATTTTATTTCTTGTTTTCCAGCTGATTCCGCTGGTTTGGACAGGCGTTATCAGTTTTGCCCAGTGGGATGGATTGAGGGCGCTAAAGTGGATTGGGCTGAAAAACTATACAATGATGGCCAGGGACTACATGTTTATGGATTCCCTGCGCAACACATTTATCTATTGGGTGTTTACGGCTATCGGCGTAATCGCCTTTGCACTGCTTACTGCGGGGCTGCTCAACAGCAAACAGATTACCGGTAAACGTTTTTTTAAAACGGTTACGTTTTTACCTTATGTTTGTGCCTCGGTAGCGATGGGCCTGATTTTCAAAATGCTGTTTGAAGAAAATGCAGGACTGATTAACGAAGTGATTGTATCTCTGGGAGGCAACCGCATCGAGTGGCTTACCTCCAGCCGGTGGGACCGGATACCCGTACTCATTTTGCATATTTGGCGCTTAACGCCTTGGTATACATTGATTGTGCTATCCGGCCTTTTGAACATTCCGGCGGAATATTACGAAGCCGCTACGGTAGACGGAGCCTCCGGGGTGCAGCAGTATTTTAAAATCACGCTGCCGATGCTGGGAAACATTCTGTTTTTCTGCTTTGTTACCGTTACGGTGGATTCGTGGAAAATATTCAACGAATCCTATGTGTTGGCTGGCCCGGGTTCATCCAACATGTCGCTGTTTCAACTGCTGTACACATCGGCGTTTTCTACCTTTAAAATGGGGTATGCATCTGCGCTGGGCGTAGTGCTGATTGTGATTTTGCTTTTCATTTCCGTGGTGCAGTTCAAAGTCCGCCGCAACCAGGGCGAACTGTGACCGAAGGAGGAGAATGCCCATGAAAACGAGAAAAACATCACTGCGGTTATTGATTTACTTTATCATGCTGGTGTTGGTAATCGCCTGCCTGTTTCCGGTATTGTGGATGTGCATTATTTCCTTTAAAACAGTAGGCGAAAGCATATCCGGGTTTAACGCTTTGCGTATCAACACCCCTACCCTGGCGAACTACGAACGGCTAATGCAGTTGATTCCCTTTTGGGATAATCTGTACAACAGCCTGTTTTCTACAGTCATTGGTACGGTAACAACGCTGTTTTTCTGCGCGTTGGCCGGTTTTGCTTTTGCTAAGTACCGTTTTCCCGGCCGCAACGTACTTTTTTATTTTGTTATTGCTACCATGATGATTGCACCGGAAGCCGGTTCGATTCCGATGTTCATCATTATGCGTAAAGTTGGGCTGATCAATTCGCTTTGGTCGCTCATCCTGCCGCGCATCGCCACAGCGGTCGGCATTTTCTACATGCGGCAGTACATCACCGCCGTACCGGATGAAATTGTGGAAGCTTCGCGGATCGACGGTTGCAGCGACCCCGGTATTTTCATGCGGATTATTTTGCCGATCATCAAACCTGCGCTGGCGTCGTGGGCCAGTCTAACAGTAATTGCGCGCTGGAACGACTTTTTCTGGCCACTGCTGTTCCTGCGTAAGAGCAGCATGTACACGTTGATGGTATCTGTATCCATGCTGCCGACGAGCGACGGCCTTTCCACACCGTGGCAGGTGGTGCTTTCCGGCACGACAATCGTTATCGTACCGAGTATTCTACTGTATCTGCTCTTGCAGAGTTTCCAAAAATCCGGCCTTACGGCTGGAGCTGTAAAGGGGTAAGGGGCGTACGATGCAAAAGAATGATCCGCGTTATACCGCTTACGTGGCTGTGCTTCGCAGGCACTTGCGGCCTGCTATGGGCTGTACCGAGCCGATTGCGATTGCGTATGCCTCGGCGGTCTGCCGATGTGCGCTGGGCTGTCTGCCGGAGACGGTAGAAGTGCAGGTAAGCGGCAATATACTAAAGAATGCCAAGTCTGTTACCGTGCCCAATACAAATGGGAAAAAAGGGATTGATGCGGCATGTGCAGCCGGAATCATTGCGGGAGATGCGCAAAAAGAGCTGGAGGTGATTGCCTCTGTAACCGATGCGCAGCGTGCCGAACTTGACAGGTATTTGCAAGAGAAGCACATAACGGTGGGGCTGATGCCGGAAGCCCGCGTTTTTGATATTCGGGTGATTGCATCCTGCAACGGACATACCGCGGTAACGCGCATCGCCGACAGGCATACCAACGTTGTACAGGTCGAGTTGGATGGATGCGTGCAGCAAAGCTGTACTTTAAATGAGGAAAAGAGCATTGCTGATCCCGATGAGGAACTGCTGACGATAGAAGGCATCTTCGATTTTGCCCGCACCTGCGATACGGCAGATGTTGCGGAGGTTCTCGAGCGGCAAATCGATTATAATACTGCGATTGCCCGGGAGGGCATCAGCGGCTGCTGGGGTGCGGCGGTAGGACGGGTGCTGCTGGATAGTTTTGGCGACAGCAATGTACGCGTGCGTGCGCGTGCGTATGCGGCGGCTGGTTCCGACGCGCGTATGGCGGGTTGTGAACTCCCCGTGATAATCAACTCAGGCAGCGGCAATCAGGGGATTACCGTATCCCTTCCGGTCATCGAATATGCCAAGGAATTGAATGCTTCGCACGATCAGCTGCTGCGCGCACTGGCGCTGTCCAACCTTGCGGCAATCCGCGTGAAAGCGTTAATCGGCTATCTATCCGCTTTTTGCGGGGCGATCAGCGCAGGTTGTGCGGCGGGCGCGGGTATCGCTTTCCTCTCGGGCGGGGATTTGTATGTGATCAACCACACGCTCGTCAATTCGCTGGCGGTGCTTTCGGGCACGATTTGCGACGGCGCCAAACCCTCCTGTGCAGCGAAAATCGCTTCAGCGGTAGATGCGGGGATCATGGGGTATCAATTGGCGCTTGCAGGCAAGCAGTTCCGTGACGGCGAAGGGATTATAAAAAAAGGTGTAGAAAACACCATCCGCAATATCGGCCGTTTAGGCAAAGAGGGTATGCGCAATACCGATACTGAGATTTTGCATATGATGACAGAATAGCAAACGAAAAGAAGTATAGAGCACAACGGCACCGCCGCAGAAATGCGGCGGTTCTGTTGTTTACGGGGAAACCACTTAGATCAATCGGTAAACAGCGGTTCGATGTACTCTTTGATAAGTCTTACCCTGTCCGGAGCACGCGGCTTGAACAGAGCGGTCATGGCAATGACTATATTTTTCGCGGGATTGATATACAGGGTGTTGCCACCGTCGCCAAGCGCTGCAAAGCTATGTTCCTCTTCGGCAAGAATCCACCAGAAGTAGCCATAGGCTAACTGCCCCCATTGGCTGTGTTTGGTTGTGCTTTCGTCAATCCAAGCCTGTGATACGATCTGCTGTCCGTTCCGTATGCCGTGGTTCAGCAGCAATTGACCCATTTTTGCCATATCGGTGGGCGTTAGAAACAGTCCCCAGCCTGCCGTGTTCACACCCTGTGGATCGGCAACCCAGCCGCTGGCACTTTTCCCCGTCATGATGGCGATCTGCTCTTCCTTGCTGCGAAAGACGATATTG
Source organism: Candidatus Limiplasma sp. (assembly GCA_963663285.2). Classification (GTDB taxonomy): domain Bacteria; phylum Bacillota; class Clostridia; order Christensenellales; family Aristaeellaceae; genus CAXXOK01. The sequence goes on from CAXXNI010000002.1 coordinate 360,741, forward strand.
CCCATCGCCGGAATCGCCAACGGTTCAAATAAGTACTTCTTGGCAAACGCGAGTGCCGAAAGGCCGGTGGTGTTTGTGAGAATGCCGGACAGAATATCCGGCCCGATCAGGGGCGCATACCGGAAGGGGCCGATTGTGCCTTTGCCGCCCAACAAATCAAGCGCCGCCGTTACCCAACTTTCACTGCTGAAATACTTGGTATAAGGTGCTGATTTGTACTTGTAGGGAACAGTCATCGTGAGCATATCGCGCAGAGTAACTTGCTGCAGGGTCTTCTCTCCCCGCTTAATCTTATAATCCGGGAAGAAAGTGAGTATTTTTTCATCTGTACCTGGGATATAGCCTTGATCGATCGCAATCCCGATCAAAATAGAGAAGATACTTTTGGTTACGGAAAAAACGTGCGCGGGCTGTTTGGCGTTAAAACCGTTGAAATAGGCTTCGTACACGGTGTTTCCATTGGCTTGCACCAGAATCCCCGCTGTATTGCCGTATTCTTTTTGAATGAGCGTTTCAAGCTCCTGTATTTTTTCCTGTTGCATATGTCCTCTCCTTACTAGATTCAGGACGCCCTGCTATGAGGATAAATCCATTAAAAATGGTTTGCAAGGCCTATTTTAAAAGAAGATGAAAGATATTATTAATGTTTTCGTTTCCGCTCTTTTCGGCATGATAATCTCGTTTTTACGGTCGGGAAGGGAGCACGCTCCCTTCTTTGTATGCCAAATGCAAAAGGCAGTCAGGTGATCGCATGTTGGCATGCAAGCCGAGGAAGTGAAAATGCACTGTGCGGCCCTTCTCTATAGTCGATGAGTAAACATCTATTTGAATGGATGATTGTATCTATATTGTATAAATATTAATGTGATGGTGTGTACATTTACCTTATTTATTATGTTTATTTTTTAGTATCCTGTTGGGTTGTAATGGTTTGATAAGCCAGATGGCAGATTTCTCATCTGCGTCATTGGCTGTAAATACACTGGGAACGCACTTGACAGCCATGCATTGATCGAATAGGATACTGATAAGCGGCAGCGTATCTTAAGGTGAGCGTTGCAACTGTATGTGACAATGATGAACACATTGTCACTTTTTGTTATATAAAGGGGGTAAAAGCGTGTCTGTGCAGCTGAAAAAGCTCTACGAGGCAGTGAAGGACCAGCGGGAATTTCAGATCAAGCTTTTAGCCGGAGAGAACGGGCTGGATAACGTCGTTAGTTGGGTGCATATGGTGGAGGGAGAGGATATCTCCCGTTTTTTAGAAGGGGGAGAGGTTGCGTTCACGACTGGAATTGCGTTATCCAAAGCCGGGGAGCTGACGGAACTGGTAAAGACCATTCAAAAAAATGGTGCCAGTGGTTTGGTGATTAATTATGGGCCGTATATTCCGGAAGTGTCGGAAGAGATTATTGCCTTTTGCAACGAGAGCGATTTTCCGCTTTTCAGCGTTCCATGGCATGTGTACATGGCGCAAATCATGAAGAAATTCTGCGAAGAAATCACCATTGCAGACCGGACCAGCATGGAACTGACCTCCGCTGTGAAAAACGCAGTATTTTTACCAACGCAGGAGGATTTATACGTACCCATACTGGAACGCTACGGCTTTAGCAGAGAGCTGCCCTATTGTGCGGCTGTCATTTCCATCATGCATAACGAGCCAGAAAAGCGGAAAAGCATCAATATGGCAAACCTTGCGGAAAACATCAGCAATTTTATTATGCCCAAATATCCCGGCAGTCTGGTTTTTGAATTAAACGGAATCGTACTTGCCGTATTCATGAACTTTACGGATCAACGGGTGCTTACCGCTGTGAGCGATATTATGAAATATGGGAAAAAGCTTTTGCCGGAAGGCGACGGCATCTATTGTGGTATTGGCCGGAACACAAAAAGCGTCCGCTGCCTGTGCAAAAGCTACCGCATCGCCCAAAAGGTGCTGCGCCTGCAAATGAAACTGGGGAAAGAAGACACCGTTGTTTCCTATCGCGATTTGGGCGTATACCGCATATTGATGTCTGTTGAAGACGATGAGATGATTAAGGAGTATTACGCCGATACGATTGAGCCGTTGATCCAGTACGATGAGATTAACGGAACCGGGTATGTGGATTTTCTAAAGGTGCATTTTGAAACCGGCGGGAACATTCAAAAAACAGCCGGACGGCTCTACCTGCACCGGAACTCCGTAATCTATAAAATCCATAAGATTGAGGAAATTCTGGGGTGCGATCTTTCGGACTTAACCGTAAGGATGGAGATCAATCTGGCGGTCAAGCTGCACGATCTGTTATAACGTGTCGCTATTTATAATTGTCCGCATTGTTAACGCCCTTTGTGCGAATGACTAAAGACAATCTACACTTTGGCTAATTGACGAACGTGAGTATTTTCGTTATGATTTGACTGTAAAAAGCATATGAAACCGATAGGCAAAGGCGCGTATTGTATTAAGCAATATGCGCCTTTTTGCAAAGGATGAGTGATATGGTGAAATTCATTTTCCGGAGGTTGCTTTTCTCAATTCCCATCTTTATTGGTATCACGCTGGCGGTGTACATCATGTCCAATATGGCGCCGGGCAGCGTGGTGGATCAGGTGGTGGCTGCCAGCAACACCGGCATGACACAGGAGCAGATTGACCAACTCAGAGCGCAGTACGGACTGGATCAACCGGTCATCGTACGGTATGCAACATGGCTAGGAGACGTCGTGCAGGGTGATTTGGGGACCTCTTATAAAACGAACCAGCCGGTCAGCTACGTGTTGGGGCAGCGGATTGTGCCAACACTGGTGCTTACGCTATCCTCATTGATACTGGCACTGTTGATCGGTATCCCGTTGGGCATTGCTTCGGCTTATAAGCCCCGATCCATTTGGACGTCGATTGCCAATTTTTTTATCTACATCGGCTCGTCCGTGCCGACCTTCTTTTTCAGCCTTTGCCTGATCTACCTGTTTTCGGTCAAGATGAGCGTACTGCCCGCCTCGGGCATGTATGACGCCGCGGGAACCAAAACCATCGGCATGCTGGCAAGGCATCTGCTGCTTCCGTCTATCGTACTTTGCTTCAATGTAATGGGCGGCTTTATCAAGCAGACGCGCGCCGGGCTTACGGAAGTGATGGGCGAGGAATACATAAAAACCGCGCGTTCCAAAGGCATTCGGGAATTTTCCGTTGTGGTGAAACATGGGTTTCGCAATGCGCTGATTCCCATCGTAACACAAATCGGACTGATGGTTCCGTTTCTGGTCGGCGGCGCGGTGGTAGTGGAAAATGTGTTTGCCTGGCCGGGCATCGGCAGCCTGATGAGCACATCCATCAATTCCCGCGATTATCCGGTCATCATGGGGGTGGCTGTGCTGATCTCCACGGTAGTAATCGTGGTCAACGTGCTATTGGATATTGTATACGCATATGTCGATCCCCGCATCAGTTACGATAATTAGGAGGCTGTCTGTTGTATGGAAAAGGCGTTACGGTTCAAGGATAAAAACACCTTTTTCGCTAAATTTGCGAAAAATAAACTCGCGCTGATCAGCCTCGTTTTTATTCTGCTGGAGATATTAATGGTTATTGTTCTTCCGCCTATCATGGGTCTGGACCCCTACACGTCTACGGTGTTTAACGCGCCGCCGGGAACCGAAGGGCACTTGCTGGGTACGGATGATGTAGGGCGCGACCTGCTTGCGCGGCTGGTGTACGGCGGCAGGGTATCGCTGATGGTGGGGTTGATCTCCACGCTTATCTCCATGGCGATTGGCCTTCCCGTTGGCTTATTCGCGGGATATTACGGCGGTTTTATTGCCAATATCCTAATGCGTATTGCGGATATTTTTCAAGCATTCCCCTCGATGATCCTTATCATGGTTATCGTTTCCATTACCGGCCCATCCATTACAGTAGTAATCGTAGTGATCGGCGTTATTCAATGGACACAGTTTGGACGGTTGGTATACAGCAACGTGCTTTCCGTGAAGAAAAAAGAGTATGTTGAAGCAGCCCGCACATCGGGTGTTGGGGATTTTGGGATTATGTTTAAATACATCCTCCCCAATGCGGTTTCTCCCGTATGGATGGCGATGACAAACAGCATCTCCTTTGCGATTCTCATCGAGTCTGCGCTCAGCTTTCTGGGCCTTGGCGTACAATCGCCCAAAGCATCGTGGGGCAATATTATGAACGCAGCGCAAAGCTATATCAACTTTGCGATGCGTCCATGGGTTTGGCTGTCGGCGGGTATTTGCATCGTGTTTACGGTCATTATCATTAATTTCATCGGCGATGGTATCCGCAATGCACTGGACCCCAATACCAAGTGAAAATGATACCCACGCACGCCTGTGGGGAGGACCCATTTGCCGCAATGGCGGGGCAACGGCGTACGGACGGTATGATTTTATAAAAACATGGCTACTCAATCTACTTTAGCCGCACAGGCGGGAAACGGAGGACATTTTTATGAATCATAATGGAAAAGGGAAAAAGGTAACCGCGTTATTGCTGGCCCTGGTCATGACGATGCTGCTACTGGTATCGAGCGGGGCTGTAGCCGAAGCCACGGAAGCAACCGATTATTCCGACATCACGGTGGTTTACGCTTCTTCCGGCGCATGGAACATGCTCATGCCTTATAACGCTGTGGAAAGTTACAGCGGCATCGTTTGGGATCAGATTTTTGACCGTCTTTTCTATGTATCCGGCAGCTGCGAACTGCTCAGCCGTGCCTGTGATAGCTACGAAATTTCGGACGATGGTCTTACGTGGACCTTCTCCCTGAACCAAAACGCTATTTGGCACGATGGGGTACCGGTTACCGCGGAGGATTGGGTGTGGACGCTCCAGTTGATCTCCAGCCCAGATTTCCAGCCGACGACCCGCTCGCTGGCCAATCAGGTAGCCGGAACAGATGCTACCGGCGTGGAACTGTCCGATAGCTCCATTGCGGCTACCGTTGTGGATGATTACACCTTCTCCATTACCATGAAATCCGCGCTTCCGTTTGAAAGCTTCTGGCTTACCTATACCCAGTCTTTCTACGTACTGCCCAAGCATTTGCTGGAAGGCATTGCCGAAGCGGATTTGATTGCGGATGATTTCTGGTTCAGTCCCATTGGCTCCGGCCCCTGCATGTATGAAAGCGACATCAGCGGTTCTGAAATCACGCTGGCGAGCTTTGCCGATTATTACCTTGGCGCGCCGAAATTCGGCCACCTTGTGATTCGCGTCATGGATCAGTCCAACTTTATTAACTCGCTGCTTGCAGGCGAAATCGATCTGGAGTGGATATTCCTCAGTCTGGACGATGCTACTTCCATTCAGGGAATGCCCGGCATTCAAATTGTGCAAAATGAAATCGCGGATTTCCTGCAGTTGATTGTGTACAACAACACCAGCTTAAGCGACTACCGCTGGCGCGAAGCTTTCACCATGGCGATTGACCGCGAAACGCTGAACAATGGTTTCTATAAAGGTCTTGGCGATTATTGGGACCTCTGGATTCATCCGGACAATGCGAATGTTCCCGAAGATGCCGCCTATGTGTATCCCTACGATCCTGCGGCGGCCAAAGCCCTGCTGGACGAATCCGGTTTTGATTACAGCCGCGAAATTCAGATTGTGTGTAACACCGCCTCGCGTGAAAAGCAGTGCGTACTGGTGCAGCAGTATCTGGCAGCTATCGGTGTAAAATCCACCGTGCAGTATTTGGACTCCACCACCATGTGGTCCGGTATGTACGGCGGCAAATACGACCTGTGCATGATGGGCCTGATGCCGACGACCGACGCTTATACGCTGGAAGCTGTGTTTAACTCTGCGGCGGCTTCCCTGCTGAGTCTTACCGATTCCACCTATACCGAGTTGTACACCGCAGCCAAAGCCGCGGCAACGGATGAGGAAGAGACGGAAATTTTGCACCAGTTGATGGATTACATGTACGAGCAGGCACCAAGCTGCAACATCATCTGGCAGAAGTCCATGGCCGGTATTTCCGACAGGCTTAGCAATGCAGATATCTTTGCGGCTAACTACTTTAACAACGACACCTGGAACTGGGTTGTCGCTGCGAACTAAGAACGGAATCACATTTGGCTTAGCCGGGAAGGCGGAAACGCCTTCCCGGCCATAAAAGGAGTGTAACCGGTGGCTGAGCCGATACTTGAGGTGAAGGGACTGACCGTGAGCTTTGTTACAGGCAAAAAGGAAATCACGGCAGTTTCAGACGTAAGCTTTTCCATCGAGCGGGGGAAAACGCTGGGTGTTGTGGGTGAGTCCGGCTGCGGAAAGAGCGTAACGGCAACCTCGCTGCTGCGGCTGCTGCCCAAAGGCTCCTGTAAAATTCCCGCCGGGCAAGTGCTGCTGAACGGCAGAGATTTAACAAAACTGACGGATGATGAAATGCGCAAGGTACGCGCCTCGGATGCTTCCATGATTTTTCAGGAGCCTATGACGGCGCTGAACCCTGTGTATACCATCGGCGCACAGATGGTGGAAGCCATCCGGGCACACGACCGTTCCATGCGCAAAAAAGACGCGTTCCGCTATGGCTGTGAAATGCTGGATAAAGTGGGGATTCCCCTTCCGGAGCAACGGATGCACGAATACCCGCACCAGCTTAGCGGCGGTATGCGCCAACGCGTGATGATTGCGATGGCACTGTCCTCTAACCCGGTGTTCTTAATTGCCGATGAGCCGACGACTGCGCTGGATGTGACCATACAGGCGCAGATACTGCAGCTTCTGTCCGACTTGCGTACCAGGTACAGCACCGCGGTAATGCTGATCACCCACGACATGGGCGTGGTTGCCGAGACGGCTGACGACGTAATGGTAATGTACGCCGGGCAAGTAGTGGAGCACAATCAGGTGAAAGCAATCTTTCAAACGCCGCTGCATCCCTATACACAGGGATTGTTGCGTTCGCTGCCAAGGCTGGATCAGGACACGGAAGAATTATCAACCATCGAAGGCGTTGTGCCCTCGCTGAGCGAAATGCCGGCAGGATGCCGCTTCTGCGCCCGGTGCAAAGAAGCGATGGAAATTTGCCATAAGCAAGACCCGGGGCTGGTTGCGGTTGGCACCGGCAGTGTGCGTTGCTGGAAATATCGTGAAGACAGAGGTGAAAGCTAATGCCGGACAGGGACCAACTGCTGCTGGCCATGCGTGGGCTGAAAAAACATTTTGTGGTAAAAAAGAGCATGGTTCCGGCAGAACGCAAGGTGTTGCGAGCCGTTGATGGTGTAAGTCTGGATATTTGGCAAGGTGAGACGGTCGGCTTGGTGGGCGAATCCGGCTGCGGAAAATCCACGCTTGGGCGTACGCTGCTGGGCTTATATCCGGCGACCGACGGCTCCATTGTCTTCAAAGGCAAAGATATTGTCAGGGCGACGCCCAGGGAAATGCATGAACTGCGTAAGGACATGCAAATGATTTTTCAGGACCCGTACGCATCGCTTAATCCGCGCATGACGATACTGGATTCGGTGAAAGCGTCGCTGGATGTTTATAAGATCGGTACGCCAAAACAACGGGTGGAAAAGGCGGCGGCGCTGCTGGAGTATGTAGGGCTTAAATCCAGCTTTTTATATAAAACGCCGCAAAGCATGTCCGGCGGTCAACGCCAGCGTGTGGTGATTGCGCGGGCTATTATCATGGAGCCCAGTTTTGTCGTATGCGATGAGCCGGTTTCCGCGCTGGATGTTTCCGTGCAGGCGCAGGTGCTCAACCTGATGAAGCGCATCCAAAAAGAAAAAGGACTTTCGTACCTGTTCATCTCCCACGATTTGAGCGTTGTACGCTACCTGTGCACAAAGGTCGCGGTGATGTATCTGGGCCGTATTGTAGAAATTGCGGACAAGAAAACATTGTTTGAAAATCCGCTGCACCCATATACCAAAACATTGCTGTCGGCAATCCCGATCCCGGATGCCAAGGTAAAATCCAACCGGATTATTTTACAAGGCGATTTACCCAGCCCGGTAAATCCGCCGTCCGGATGCCGTTTCCACACGCGTTGCCCTTTTGCCAAAGAGGAGTGCTCGGAAGTGGAAGAAAAGCTGAAGGAAGTTGCTCCCGGACATTTTGTTTCCTGCTTTCGTGCAAAGGAATTGGCCTGAGCAAGTGTTAATGCCGCGTTCTTCATGGATTTGTTATCTGCCTGCTGCGGGCTGAAAGGGATGTTTCATATGAAAAAGATTTATTACAACGGCACCATCCTGACCATGGAAGCGTATGGCGTTTATGTGCAGGCACTGGCGACGGAGGATGGAACCATCGTAAAAACAGGCTCTCCGGAAGAGCTGCAAACACTGTATCCGGATGCGGAACTGGTAGACCTGCAGGGTAACACCTTAATGCCGGGGTTTATTTGCGGGCACGGGCATATTTCTATGGCAGTGCAGATGGCGCAAAAGAAGGACCTTGGGCATTGCACCGGCTTTACGCAAATTGTTGATGAAATGAAAAGCTATATCCAGGAAAACGGTTATACCAAGGATGATATCGCTGTTGGCTATAATTTTGACCATAATGCGATGCCGGGTTATGCGCATCTGGATAAAACGGTGCTCAATCAGGTGTCCGAGTCGATGCCTGTGGTGGTGTATAATTCCTCTTTCCATATAGCTTATGCGAACGATATGGCGCTAGCACTCGGCGGCGTAACCGCAGAAACCCCCGATCCGATGGGCGGTAAATTTGGCCATGATGCGCAAACCGGCGAGCCGAACGGCTATCTGGAAGAAACTGCGCTGATGGCCGCGCACGCGGTAACGGAGCAGCGCACAAAGTACGATCCTGATTTATCGCTTCAAAAAGCGCAGGAATTATACTTTTCTTATGGTGTTACCACCGCGCAGGACGGAGCAGTAAGCGAAAGCGATATTACACTCCTTCGTAACGCGGCAGCGGATGGGAAGTTGAAGATAGACGTAGTCGCATACCCGATGGTTGGAAACGGCGCGAAAGAGCTTTGCGCTCAAAATCCCGATTGCGTTGAAAAATATGTGAACCACTATAAAATCGGCGGATATAAAATGTTTTTGGACGGTTCGCCGCAGGGTAAATCGGCATGGCTGACCATGCCGTATGAAAATTCTGGAGAATATGCAGGCTATCCCCGCATTACGGATGAGGATGCGGAGGCCTACTGCAAAGAAGCGCTTGCAGCCGGAAAGCAGCTGTTAACCCATTGCAACGGTGATGCGGCTGGCGACCAGCTGCTGAAATACTACGAAAAAGCCTATTTGCAAGCTCCGGAAGGCAAGAAGGATAACCTGCGTCCGGTAATGATCCACTGCCAGACCGTACGGGAGGATCAGCTGGATAAAATGGTGGAACTGCAAATGATCCCCTCCATTTTTGTAGGGCATGTTTTCTACTGGGGCGATACACACCTGCGCAATCTGGGGCAGGCGCGCGCGGAAAGAATCAGCCCGGTTCGTTCCGCGCTCAAGCGGGGACTTATCTACAACCTCCATCAGGATACGCCTGTGACGCCGCCGGATATGCTGCACTCTGTGTGGTGCGCCGTAAACCGTGTAACGCGCGATGGGGTGGTGCTGGGCAAGCAGCAGGCGGTTAGCACCTTCGAGGCACTTAAAGGGGTAACGATTCATACGGCTTACCAGTATTTTGAGGAAGCACAAAAGGGAACGCTTCAGGAAGGGAAAACGGCGGATATGATTATTTTGGATCAGAACCCGCTTGCCGTGGAACCAATGACGCTGAAAGATATTAAAGTGTTGGAAACCATTAAAGACGGCGTAACCGTTTATACGCTGAGTTAAACAGAAGCCCGGCGCTTCCGCCCGCATTTTTTCGCGGAACGGAAGGAAAGGAGAAACCATGAAAAAGGTTTTGGTCAACGGGACTATTATTACCATGGACGATGCAAGCCCGCGTGCAGAAGCGGTGTTGCTGGAAGGGGACACCATTGTTGCCGTCGGCAGCCGCGTAGAAATGACTGCACTTGCGGGCGATGCGGAAGTGGTGGATTTACATGGGAAAACGCTGCTGCCGGGGTTTATAGATGCACACGGGCATTTCACCCTGCAAGGCATGGCGATCTGCTCCTTTGCGGACGCGCGTTGTGCGCCGTTGGGGAAAATCGCTTCGATTGAAGATTTAATTGCGGAATTAAAGCGGTACGATGCAGAGCATCCCGGAACGGAACCGTTTGTAGCTCTAAACTTTGATGATACGCTGGTGCGGGAGTACCGTATGCCTTCTGCGGCGGATTTAGACCGGGTTTCGACCGAACGGGCTATTTGCGTACTGCATAGCTCGGTGCATATGGCTTCGGCCAACACAAAGGCCATGACGGATGCGGGCATTGTGGACGAGACCTATCAGGTGCCCGGCGGTACTGTATATTTTAAGAACGGGAAGCCCACCGGTATCTTTGAAGAAAATGCGATGGCGCCATTTATGGCATACCTCGGTATGCCCGGCGCGATACAACAGTTTGAGCAAGGCATTGCAAAAGCCGCCGACAGTTACTTTGCTAAAGGCGTTACCACCGTGTGCGAAGGTGCGGGCGACAACGCCAACATCCAGATGGTGATGCGCAAATCGGAAGAGGGCGAACTAAAGCTGCGCATGATTATGTGCCCGCTGATTTATGGCGACGTGCCGGAAAAGATGGGTGCAAGCAACCCGGAACAGATGATCGACGGGCCGGTTAAGCTGGTCATGGACGGCAGCATTCAAATCAATACTGCGGCGCTGTCTGAACCATATTACAAGCAGCATCCCACCCGTAAAAAGCCGGATGATTACCGTGGGTTTCTGCGCATTACGCCGGAAGAGTTGAAACCGATGCTGGAAAAAATCGTCGATGCAAGGCGCAACTTTGCCATCCATTGCAATGGCGATTGGACGATCGACGCGATTCTGGATACGTTTGCGAGCCTGGAAAATTTTGAGCAGGCTAAATGCGGCCGCAACCTGTTGATTCATTGCCAAACCGTACGGGAAGATCAGTTGGATAGGATTAAGCAATACAATTTGCTGCCATCGTTCTTTCCCGAACACATCTTTGTGTATGGTGACCGGCATTATGAAACCTTCCTCGGCCCGGATCGCGCCGAAAGGATCAATCCCGTCGGCAGTGCGCTAAAGCGGGATATCATCTATTCTTTGCATAACGATGCGCCGGTCACGCCCTGCCATCCGCTGTCGTTGGTGAAGCACGCTGTCTGCCGCACCACATCCGGCGGCAGGGTACTGGGCGAAGCCTATAAAATTCCTGTCTATGACGCGCTTAAAGGCGTTACGATTAACGCGGCTTACCAGTACGGGCTGGAAAAAATGCTGGGCAGTATTGTTGCCGGTAAAAAAGCGGATTTGGTATTGCTGAACGAAAATCCGCTTACCTGCGCGCCGGAAACCATACGTGATATTACGGTAAGCCGGGTTTGGGCAGGCGGCGAACCGGTGTGGAGCGAAGCGGTGCCGCAGGCCTGAGGGGGACAGCAGTAAGCAAGGCGTGCGGCCTGATCCGCTGGCTTGCAAACGAAGGGAGACGGCTTTCCGTTTATGCAGTACGCAGCTTTTATGCTGATTCTATTCATCGCCAATACCGTACAAACTATTACCGGTTTTGCGGGGAATCTGTTGGCTATGCCGCCGTCTATCCGCCTTTTGGGAGCGCAAAGCGCTTCGGCGGTGATCAATATTTTTACGGTTGTTGCGTGTTTGATCATTACTCTGCAAAACCGGCGGTTCATCCGGTGGAATATACTGGCGAAGATGATCGGTTTTATGCTTGCAGGTATGGTTATCGGTACCTTTTTACTTAAAGCCGTCGCTTTTGATGTTCTGCTCAAGGCATATGGATGCCTGATCCTGTTTATCGCGCTGAACCGGTTGTTTTTCCACATCCGTATGCAGCTGCCGTCGTGGGGTATGTATGGAGTACTGATACTCGCCGGTGTTATCCATGGCATGTTTCTATCCGGCGGGGCGATGCTGGTGGTGTACGCCGTTACAGTGCTTACCGATAAGGACGAGTTTCGCGCTACAGTTGCGCCGGTATGGGTGGTGCTTGGTACAGCGCTTGTTTTTACACATTTCACAGGCGGCTATTATACGCCCGCAAACCTATGGTTGATTCTTGCGTCCTTGGTGCCGCTTGGTTTATCCGTGTTTGTTGGTGGGAAACTGTATGGAAAGCTGGATCAGGCGGCGTTTTTGAAGCTTACCTATCTATTGCTGATCGTATCTGGGGTCGTTGCCATTGTGTAGTGTTTTATGATTTAAATACGCTTTTACCTGATATTGTTCCATAAAAGCATTTCTTGTGATTTTACCAAAAGGAATTGGTTATTCGTACGTTGACGTTACAATTGTAGCTTTGCTATGGTTATTCTGAGGTTGCAACACCGGAACATGCATCGGCATGACCGTTTGATTGAGTAAGAAAGGATAGAACGGCGTTAATAAACCGTTCGCGGATATGAGAATGGAAAGTAAACTTGGCAATGAAATTATGCAATTACAGAAGGATTATGTAATGCAGTCCTGGTCCAAATCAGGGATGGATACCATCCCGGTGGAACGTGCGGAAGGCATATATGTATACGATTATGACGGTAATAAGTACGCGGATATGTCTTCGCTGCTGGTGAATATGAACCTGGGGCATCAGAATCAGGTGCTTGTGAATGCGCTGATTGAGCAGGCGCAGAAAATGTGCTTCATGGCTCCCGCTTATTCTACGGAACCCAAGAGCAGGCTGGCAAAATTGCTGGTTGAGGTGGCGGGCGCCGATACATACCAGCGAGTATTCTTTACCAACGCAGGCGCGGACGCGAATGAAAACGCCATCAAAATGGCGCGCATGGTAACCGGACGGGCCAAGGTGTTCAGCTGCTACCGCAGCTATCATGGCGCGACACTCGGCGCATCCAACGCATCCGGCGACTGGCGGCGCTTTGCCGCAGAAATCGGCGGGGCAAACGGGTTTGTGAAATTTATGAACCCGCATATGTATCAGGATGGCTATACCCGCGGAGTGGACGATGCTGCCTGCACGGCCGAATACCTGAAGCGGATGGAGCAGCAGCTGAAATACGAGGGGCCGCAAAACGTGGCCTGCATCATCATGGAGAGCATTGTAGGCGCCAACGGGGTAATTCTGCCGCCGGACGGCTACATGGAAGGGATTCGCGCCATTCGCGACCGGTATGGCATTTTGCTGATCTGCGATGAGGTGATGGCCGGATTTGGCCGTACGGGCAAAATGTTTGCCTGGCAAAACTTTGGATGAAGCCGGATATGATCACTTTTGCCAAAGGTGTGAACAGTGGCTACGTACCGCTGGGCGGCGTAATCGTGACGAAGCAGATTTCCGAGTACTTTGAGAACAATGTGCTGCAGTGCGGCCTTACCTACAGCGGCCATACGCTGGCTTGCGCGGTGGGCCTTGCGGCGGTGCAGTATTATCTGGAAAACGATATTTGCGAAAATGCTGTAAAGATGGGCAAGATTTTAGGCGATTTCCTGAATCAAATGGTGGAAAAACATGCCTGTGTCGGCGAAGCGCGGCAGATCGGCCTGTTCGCGGCGCTGGAAATGGTGCGGGATAAGGAAACGCGCGAGCCACTGGTAGAGTATAACCACGGCGGACTGCCCAGCATTATGGCGGAGCTGAAGAAACGCAAATTCCTTACCTTCGGGCGTGAGAACAACTTGAATGTATGCCCTCCGCTTGTAATTACCCAGGAAGAGCTGGAGGCGCAGCTGCCGATATTGGATGAAGTTCTTACATGGGTAGACGAAACCATGCTGGGTAAGTAAATCACTGCTTTTAAAGCGCAACTTACTTTCGTTACGGCGATTATCTGGGGGAGGCAATATGTGGAACTATGAGCAGCCGGTAAAAATTATCTTCGGTAAGGGTACGGTCAAGCAGCTTACAAACGCGGCGGCATTGGCCGGCGGCAGCAAAGGGCTATTGGTTTGCAGTCCGTTCTTTGTACGCAGCCATATGGCAGAGAAAATCCTTGCGGAAAGCAACGGCGCAATCGTTGGTGTTTACGGGAACGTTTCACCCAATCCGGATGTAACCGAGGTGGATGCCTGCGCGGCAATGCTGCGGGATTTGAAGGCGGATTTTGTGATTGCGCTTGGCGGTGGCAGTGTAATGGACTGCGCCAAAGCAGCCGCCACCATTTGCCTTACGGATGACCCCATCAGCAAATACCACGGCACGGGCGTACCGATCCCCGATGCGCATCTGCCGCTGCTCGCAGTGCCGACAACGTCCGGAACCGGCAGCGAGGTAACCTGCGTATCGGTGCTGACCGATCATCAATGCGGGAAAAAAGCGCCGATCGTTTCCAACGGATTTTATCCCGTGGCGGCGATTGTGGACCCGGAGCTTACGTACACACTTCCGCCTCAGATCACCGCCAGCACCGGGCTGGATGTGCTTTCCCATGCGTTGGAAGGGTACTGGAGCAAGGGGCATCAGCCTATTTGCGATGCGTGCGCAATCTATGCTGCCGATTTGGTGTTCCGGTATTTATACCGGGCCTATCTGAACCCAGCGGATGAAGAGGCACGGGAGAAGATGGCGGAGGCTTCGTTGATTGCGGGGCTTGCGTTTACCTTGCCCAAAACCACTTCGTCCCATGCCTGCTCATTCCCGCTGACCAATCTGCATGGGATACCCCATGGAGAAGCCTGCGCGCTTACGCTGGACTGGTTTGCCCGTATCAATGCGACTGCGGAAAATGGACGGGTGGATCATATGGCAGTAAAGCTCGGTTTCCGCGACACGGTGGAAATGGCGGACGCTATTCATAACCTGAAAGAGAAGATGGGTATGCGTGTAGACTTAAAGGATATGGCCTTGATGGACGCGCAGATTGCCGACTTGGTGAAGATCAGCAGACATCCGAATTTATACAACAACCCGGTCGAAATAACCGATGATATGCTTTTGGAAATGTATGAGTCGATGCGATAGTGACAGGCATAGGGAATAACCCGGCGCCGATTCATAGCTGCTGCATGGTTTGACAACCGGGAACGTATAGCAAAACGGGGGAGTAACACATGAAAAACTTTATCGTAACCATCGCCCGTGGTTTCGGGAGCGGCGGCAAACGCATCGGCAGTCAGCTGGGCAAAGAACTGGGCATCAACTGCTACGAGAACAGGATTCTAACACTGGCCTCTCAGTACAGCGGTTACGATGAGCACATTTTTGTCGAGAATGATGAGCGTCTCCGCGCGCCGATGATTGTGAACCAGCTTGGTAAACTATCCCGCACGACGAAGCCAAAACCCGTACTCAGCCGTTTTGTGTCCGATCCGAAACTGTTTAAGTATCAGGAAGAGATTATTAAGCAGCTGGCGGAAACCGAATCGTGCATTATCATTGGGAAATGTGCGGATTATGTGCTGCGGGATTATGAAAATGTCGTCAGTGTTTATATTGAAGCACCGCGGGCGCACTGCCTTAAAAATATTATGCAGCGTATGTGCATTACACAGGAAGAAGCCAATGAGTTGATTACCAATACGGACCGGTACCGTGCGGAGTATTATAAATTCTATACAAACGGTAATTATTGGACCAATCCTGTGAACTACGACATGACGCTGAACAGTGCGCGCGTCGGCGATGAAAATTGCGTGAGAATCATCAAGGATTATCTTGCTATGAAAAATTTTATATAACGCACAAGCATCATGTGCTGATTGCAGTACGGGAATACGAGTTGCAGAAAATCAGTACGATTTGTATACCCAGGCAATACAGGGCTGTGATACTTGACGGCGTATAGAAGCCGGGATGCAGACTGTATAAAGCGATGACGGTGGAATGCGAAAGAGAAACGGTCAATTTTATTCCCAACTGAACATGATAAACTGAAATGGTTGAGGCTTAGGACTTTTCGTTAGATGATAACGTAGAGTCCTAAGCCTTTATTTCTATGGATGAATCCAGATGCGTGTATATACCCGAAAAAACTGGAAGAATGTGCAATCAGGTATTCGAAAGGGAGGGTTCCTGCTTCGCATCAATCGACAGATTGAGAAAGAGGTGAAGGAATACAGGCATCAATGCCGGGCGCTGCGCAACACATGAATTTCTTTTCATGGATGATCGTAGTATACTATACGTATACAGGATGCACCGACCGAAAACAAAATACACCGTTTAACAGGGAACTTTTTAACAAGCCAAAGCGTCTAATGGTTAGAAGGCGGAAAGCGCGCAAAACTATAAGCCTGTGACCAGTGCGAAGCGATCGTTGAACAGAGATTTTCACAGATGTTTCCGACTACCTTATATACCGATAGAGATGTGAAGGGAGATAATAAGAATGAAAGCTAAAAAATGGCTTTGTTTGCTGGTGCTGTTTTTTGTAACCCTGACGATGAGTTTCCCGGCGATGGGGCAAGATACGACGAGCGAAGCCGGCACGATCAGTACGCAGGAGTTTTATTCGCTCTTGCAGACCAAGTTCCCGGGTGTTGAGCCGGGAGTGGACATGGACACAGTGATTACCTATGAACAAGCATTGGCCATTCTATGCGAAGCATTGGGAATGGAAGGGCTCACAGCCACCGAATATCTGGCATTTGCGATTGAAAACGACCTGATTCCCGGCGTTGTGTTTATCAGCGCACAGCAGTTGACAAAGGAAGATGCACAGAAGATGGTTGCTGCCTTTGCCGCCTGTCAGGATGATAAAATTCAACAGATGCAACAGGATTTACTGCGGGATACGTTCGTACTTTCCAGCGGCACGCAACAAACAGGGGCAGTGCCAAGCGCATCGGAAAGCAGCATCTATATTCCGGATGTTTACCCAACAACGGATTATAACAACTTGAATGCCGAATCTTACGGCAACAACGAGGAGAACCGCTTCTTAAACCCCGTGGATAGTCCGTTTTCCACCTTTGCACTGGATGTGGATACCGCTTCTTATTCCAATATCCGCAGGTGCCTGCTTGGGGGCTATTTGCCAGACAAAGGCGCAATCCGGATTGAGGAGATGCTGAACTACTTCGATTACGAACTGCCAAGCGCTACGGCGGATGAGCCTGTTTCCGTTACGACGGAGCTAAACGTATGCCCGTGGAATCAGGATCATCTACTGGCGATGATCGCGCTCAGCAGTTATGCGCCTGATAAGGAGGATCTGCCGGGCAGCAATCTTGTTTTTCTGGTGGATGTATCCGGCTCTATGGAGGCGTATAACCGGCTGCCGCTGGCGCGAAAGGCGTTGAAACTGTTGGTTTCACAATTGGATGCCGGAGACTGCGTATCGATCGTTACGTATGCGGGCACCGTAGGGGTTTTGCTGGATACAACTTCTGCCGATGACAAAACAACCATCGGGAAAGCAATTGACAGCATGAACGCATACGGTTCCACCAACGGCGCGGGCGGTATACAAGCTGCGTACCAGAAAGCCAAAGAGGCTTACATTGATGGCGGTAACAACAGGGTGATTCTGCTTACGGATGGCGATTTTAACGTAGGCGTTCACAGCGCAAGCGAACTGGAGGCGCTGATTGAGCAGGAACGGGATAACGGCATCTACCTGAGCGTATTGGGATTTGGTATGGGGAACTTGAAGGACTATGAAATGGAAACGCTTGCCGACCGCGGCAACGGGAACTATGCCTATATCGATACGCTAAAAGAAGCGAAAAAGGTGCTGGTGGATGATATGACAAGCACCATTTACACCGTAGCAAAAGATGTGAAGCTGCAAGTGGAATTTAACCCGGATAAAGTGGCTGCATACCGGCTGATTGGGTACGAGAACCGGCTGCTGGCTACGGAGGATTTTACCGACGACCAAAAAGACGCAGGAGAGATGGGCGCGGGGCACCAAATGATTGCCCTATATGAAATCGTACCGGCTGTTGAGGGGGAAACCACACTGCCTACGACGGAATCCCGCTATCAGGAGCGAACGCTGAAAAACTCGGCGGAGACGTTATACGTTTCCGTGCGGTATAAACTGCCAGATAGCATGGAAACCATAGAAACCGGATGCGCTATTGAGGCTGCGACTCCCTTTGACGCAATGAGCGGGAATATGGCTTTTGCTGCTGCTGTTGCGGAATATGGGTTATTACTGTTGGATTCTGATTACAAGGGAAATGCATCGCTGGACGGCGTTATCGACCTTGCGATTGAAAACCTAGGCAGCGACGTCTTCGGGTACCGTACGGAATTTGTACAACTTATAGATCTGACCAGATTGATTGAGGCGCTGTAACAATCTATTACGCAAGGAATAACCATCCCTCCTGTGGGTGGTTATTCCTTGTTTTTATTTGCCTGTTTATGAACCGAAAGCAAAAGGGCGGCAGCGGTATAAAATTGATGATTGGGATATAAACGGCTTAGAAAAAGTAGGAACATGTAGCAAATACAAACAATGATGATTGCTATCCTATAGACTGGAAAAGAAAAATGTTGGAAGCACTTGATTACACTTTTATTCTTTGGCAGGGTTCATTCTTTTGAACACAGATAAATACCCTTATTTGAAGGATGCGGACATGCTAAGATGATTTGCTCCGTAAATATGGGCATGCTTTATATCGTCTTTGTTTGCGGGCATAGCAAGAACGAAAAAGCTTAGCTTCTTTTTACCTTTCAATGACCCTGCCTTAACAAGGAAGTAGTATGTTCTATTTGGAACAAACTACTACATGTTGAGGTGCACTGTGAGGATTGCATTTTTTACGGATACGTTTTATCCGCAGATTAACGGAGTATCCAACACGCTTTGCTATTTCAGCCGGTATTTAACGCAGCGGAATATCGACCACGTTTTTTTCATCCCCGAATGCAAGGAGGATAGGGGAACCGCAGATACATACCCGGTGGTTCGCTTTCCCTCGCTGCCGTTTGCGCTGTATCCGCAGGTACGGTTGGCGATTACGACAACTTATGCCATCCGTAAAAAACTACAGGAGTTTAAGCCGGATGTGGTGCACATTGTAACGGAATTCAGCATGGGGTTTGCGGGGCTAAGCGCTGCGCGGCAATTGAACTTACCGGTTGTTATGAGCTACCATACGAATTTTGACCAGTATCTGGAGCATTACAAACTGGAATTGCTGGAAGAACCCCTGTGGCAGTACATGCGCTGGTTTCATAGCTATGCGCAGCTCAACCTCTGCCCGTCGGAAAATACGATGCACCGCCTGACTTTTCGTAAATTTCAAAAACTGGCGGTTTGGTCACGCGGCATTGATTGCAGCCGGTTTTCACCGCAGTTTGCCTCCCGGCAGCTGCGTAAAGAGCTGGGAGCCGAGGGGAAACTGCTGTATCTGTATGTGGGCCGTATCTCCATGGAGAAAGGCATTGATGTGTACGCGCAGAGCATACGGCAGTTTAATGCGATGCATCCGGGACAGGCGCAGTTTGTGTTTACGGGCGACGGCCCGTATCTGGATACGCTTAAAGCAATGGAAATTGAGAATATCATCTGCACGGGTGCGCTGCATGGTGAAGCGCTATCGGCAATGTATGCCAGTTGCGATGTGTTTGTGTTTCCATCCGACAACGAAACGTTCGGCAATGTAATGCTGGAGGCAATGGCAAGCGGCACGCCTGGAATCTGCGTGGATGCCGGAGGCTTGACGGATTTTACGATACATGGAGATAACGCATATGTATGCCGCCCGCGTGATGCGGCTGCGCTTGCGCATGCGATGGAAGCGATGATGGACGAATCTTTGCGGAACACTTTACGCATAGGCGCTCTTAATACTGCACGCAAGCGCAGTTGGGAAAGCATTTTCGATGATTTGTTGCAAAAATACCCCATTGCTTTACCGATTACCAAGGCCGTTTAGGCCGGAAGGAGCTTCGCAATGCCAAGTTGCATGGCGCATTACCAGTTCGGGCAGGATATTCTGGGTGGCCTTAATGAAAAACTCCGGCAGATGATTGGTGATTATAAAAATGAATTTGACATCGGCTTGCAGGGGCCGGATATCTTCTTTTCCTATCAAATGCTTAAAGCACCTGCCCTGTTACGCTACGGCATCCAATCACATACTTGTTCCGCCAACCGTATGTTTGCGCCTCTCTTCGCACAGGAACCGAAGAAGGCGTCTTCTTTTGCCTATGTGCTGGGTCTTTTATGCCATTATTTTCTGGATAGCGCCTGTCATGCTTATGTGTTTGACCATTGCCGCAACATTACTGAGCATTGGCGGATGGAAGCGGCCTACGATAAAGTTATTATGAACCGCTACGATTACGGTAAAGAGCGGTATCCTTACCTGCCGGCTACTATGCTGGACTTTGCGGGCATCGCCATGATTTGGCCAAATCTGACGGTGAGAACGGTGGAGACATCGATTCGCGCCACACATGTATTGAAAAAAATGATGGATGCCAAAAACGCATCGTTGTTATGTTCGCAAATAGTTAAGATTTACGGCAGGCTATGCTTCTGGGATGACGCTGAATTACTCACCAAAGAACAGGTAATCCACGAAAAGAATCTTGATAACTTTTACAACCAGGCGTTGACCGATGGACTGGATATGATTGAAATGTTGTTTCATAGTATCGGTAGGCCACAGCAGGAATATGAACGGTTTAAGATCAACTTTTTCGGTGAAAAAGTGGAAGCTTAGGTTTATAAGGGCATAAAAACACACGAGGCGTAAGCATAACATTCCGGCGTTCACTGTAGATGGCAGTGAGCGTTTTGTTTGCTTACGCCTCGAGCGTTCATGATAATTGGCGACTATTGTTTACAGATTGGAAGGGAGTATGAGCAGCGTAAACGCAGCCCTACTCTGATAGTATAGCGCAAAAGCAAGTTTACTTTTCAATGAAAAGAGTAAGAAAAATGGTGCCTTACAACTTACATTGTGCAAACCCGCACGGCTATACGCGTAAATACCCGTCGATTGCTGTTGCTGCAGTCTTTCCGGCGCCCATAGCCAGTATAACCGTAGCAGCGCCTGTTACAGCGTCCCCGCCGGCGTAGACGCCCTCGCGGGAGGTTAAACCGGTTGCTTCGTCAACGATGATACCGCCCCATTTCTGGGTATCAAGGCCTTGCGTGGTGCTCTTGATCAGCGGATTTGGCGATGTGCCAAGTGCCATGATCACGACATCCATAGGCAGGTCAAACTCGCTTCCGGAAATGGCAACCGGCCGTCTCCGCCCGGATGCGTCCGGCTCGCCAAGTTCCATCTGCTGACAATGGATGCCGGACACCCAACCCTTATCATCGCCGGTAATCGCAAGCGGATTGGTTAGAAATTTGAAGATGATGCCTTCTTCCATGGCATGCTCCACTTCTTCGCGGCGGGCGGGAAGCTCCGCTTCGGTTCGGCGGTATAATACCGTTACCTCAGCGCCAAGGCGCTTGGCGCAGCGGGCGGCGTCCATAGCAACGTTGCCGCCGCCAACCACAGCTACATGATGCCCGTGCTGGATGGGGGTATCGCTGCCTTCCCGGTAGGCTTTCATCAGGTTGATGCGGGTTAAAAACTCATTGGCGGAGTATACGCCTTTGAGATTTTCGCCCGGAATATTCATAAATTTCGGTAGGCCCGCACCGGAACCGATGAACACGGCTTCAAAGCCATACTCGCTTTTCAGTTCGTCGATGGTGATGGTTTTGCCGATCACCACGTTCGTTTCCACAGTTACTCCCAGGTCTTTCAGGGTATCGATTTCTTTTTGCACAATCGCCTTGGGCAAACGGAACTCCGGTATGCCGTATACCAGCACGCCGCCTGCCAGATGCAGCGCTTCAAATACCGTTACCTGATACCCTTTTTTCGCCAAATCACCCGCGCAGGTCAGCCCGGAAGGTCCCGAGCCAATGACTGCAACCTTGTGACCGTTGGAAACGGGTTTTTCTGCCTTAGCAGTGCAGTTGGCATTGTGATAATCCGCTACAAAACGCTCTAAGCGGCCGATGGCAACCGCTTCTCCTTTAACGCCGCGTACACACTTGTTTTCACATTGCATTTCCTGTGGGCAGACGCGGCCGCAAACCGCGGGGAGCGAGCTGGACCGCGTAATGACTTGATAAGCCTGCTCAAACTCGCCTTCCGCTACTTTGGCGATGAACTCCGGGATATAAATACGCACCGGACAGCCGCTGACGCAGGGTTTGTTTTTGCAGTGCAGGCAGCGCTGCGCCTCATCGATAGCCTGTTCTTTCGTATAGCCCAGGGCTACTTCCTGATAGTTGTGGTTGCGTACTTCCGGCGCCTGTACCGGCATAGGATTTTTTTGCATAGACATATTGGGCATGGTTATTTCACCCCTTTAAACAAGTTGCAGGTTTCTTCATGAGCGTGACGCTCACTATCGCGGTAGGCGCTGCCGCGTGCCATTGCTTCGTCAAAATCGATCTCATGGCCGTCAAACTCAGGGCCGTCCACGCAGGCAAACTTCGTTTGACCGCCTACCGTCAGGCGGCAACCGCCGCACATCCCTGTGCCGTCGATCATAATCGGGTTCATGCTGGCGATAGTCTTTACGCCATACTCTTTGGTTAGCTGACAAACAAACTTCATCATAATCAACGGGCCGATGGTAATGACTTCGTCATACTGTTCGCCGCTTTCGATCAGCTTGCGCAGCGCGTCGGTTACCAGCCCTTTCTCGCCCCAACTACCGTCGTCGCTTACGCGCACCAGCTTGGTGCTGGCGTTTTCAAACTCGTCCTCCAAGATCACCAAATCCTGATTTCGGAAGCCGATGATGGCATGCACCTCGCAGCCTTGCTGATGCAGTTTTTTCGTAACGGGATAGGCGATGGCGCAGCCAACGCCGCCGCCGACTACGGCAACCTTCCGCAGGCCATCGGTGTGGGTAGCGCGCCCAAGCGGGCCGACAAAATCGTGAATATCGTCGCCCTGATTCAAGTGGTTCAGCTTTTCGGTCGTTGCGCCTACCACCTGAAAAATAATCGTTACACTACCAGCTTCGCGGTCATAATCCGCTACGGTCAGGGGAATGCGCTCTCCGTTTTCATCCACCCGCAGAATGATGAACTGTCCGGGTTCGGCTTTACGTGCCACCAGCGGCGCATCAATTCTCATTAGGGTTACGGTGGGGTTCAGTATTTTCTTTTCCAGTATTTTATTCATGTTTGCTCCTCCTGAAATGAGGTATGTCGGTAACAAGGCAAAGAACGCGCCTGCGGATGCCGTATCAAGCTGCAAACCAACCTGATTGGGGTGCCTGCTAAACATTGATATCAGTATGCCCGGATGAGCGTAGTTCACCGCCGTGCGATTGCAAAAAAGGGAATTTGGATATAAAGATTTCGGCGTTTTGAACGTATTGGGTGAAAGGACAGGGAAGATATGGTGCTAACGCTTCTGTTTTCATCCAAATTGTCCATCTGTTTTCACCCAATGGAAAACGGCTGTTGAATGGCCAACAGCCGTTTTCCGCTTAGCGTATTTACCGTGTGGGATGTATAGGTAATAGCGTTAAGCTCCGCTTTGGGTTGATATCGAAGGAGACTTAGAAATCCACATCCGTGTCGTAGTAGCAGCACTTCAGCAGCTTTTCCATGTCTTCTTGGCTGGGCTGACGGGGATTGGAACCGGTGCAAGCGTCGGCAATTGCGTTTTTCGCAATTTCAGGCAAACGCTCCAGAAATACGGCTTCCGGAACGAAGCCCTTCTCGGTGGGGTAGCTATCCGCGCCGTATTGCTGTATGCAGTGCGGGATTTTCAAATCATCGTTCATTTTGCGCAGGTAAGCAATCAACAACGCTACTTTTTCTTCGACCGTGGAACCACCCAGCTTCATATAATCAGCGATAACAGCATAGCGTTTGGCGGCTGTTTCGTTCTTCGCATTAAAGGCGATTACCTTAGGCAGATACATAGCGTTCGCTGCGCCGTGGATAATATGTGCGCCATAATCGGCAAACACAGCGCCTGTTTTATGCGCCATGGAGTGGACAATACCGAGCAGAGCGTTGGAGAATGCCATACCAGCCAGGCACTGCGCGTTGTGCATGGTATCACGCTTAGCCATATCGCCCTGATAAGACGCGACCAAATCGTTTTGAATCATTTGAATGGCAAACAGTGCCAACGGGTCCGTAAAGTCGCAGTTGGCGGTGGATACATATGCTTCTACCGCATGGGTCATCGCATCCATACCGGTATGGGCAACCAGCTTCTGGGGCATGGTTTCCGCCAAATCGGGGTCTACGATGGCAACATCTGGTGTAATTTCAAAATCGGCAATAGGGTATTTGATGCCTTTTTGATAGTCGGTAATAATGGAGAAAGCCGTTACTTCGGTCGCAGTGCCGGAGGTGGAAGAGATGGCGCAGAAATGGGCTTTCTTGCGTAGCTTGGGCAAGCCGAACACTTTGCACATATCTTCAAACGTCACTTCGGGATATTCGTATTTGATCCACATGGCTTTAGCTGCGTCAATGGGGGAGCCGCCGCCCATGGCGATAATCCAGTCGGGCTCAAACTTGAGCATAGCGTCGGCGCCCTTCATTACGGTTTCCACAGAAGGATCCGGCTCGATGCCGCTGTAAATTTCCACTTCCATGCCTGCTTCCTTCAAATAGGAAACAGCCTTATCCAAAAAGCCGAACCGCTGCATCGAACCGCCGCCAACGCAGATCATCGCTTTTTTGCCTTCAAATGTTTTCAGGGCTTCCAAAGCGCCTTTGCCATGGTACAAATCCCGGGGTAATGTAAATCTTGCCATTGTTAAAGCCTCCGCTCCGTAGTTGTGTGGCGTATGCAGCCTTGCCACGTCATTTCGGCTGCGTTATTATTTTAACAGTATAAATTGTGTTTTTGTCATAGCAAATCGGAATATGGTTAATAATTTAACGATAAAAATTTATCGAAATTAAATCGGCGTCTTAAACGTATTGTAATATTAAGGTTGGCGGCGATACGATACATTGTTTGATGCTGTGTTAAGCGCAGGCTGTATATTTCGATGATTGGTGCAGTAAAACAATTGTACGGTATAGATTTTGATGGATAACAGCCGATGAATAAAGCTATGCAGCATGGGACAGCATGGTTTAACCATTATGAAAATGAAAAATATATGAAACCCGAATATAAATGATGTAAGTTGCTTCGTGCTTATAAAAACCAATCACTAGAGGAGATAACGCAAACCAAGTTATCACCGGTTTGCGCATATAACAGGATGGAATGCATAGGCATCTAAGTACAGATGTACGTAAGCAGCGTAATTGCTATCTATCGAACCCACAGTATCAAAATAGAAAAGGACGGCCGCTCCATACGGAAACGGTCGCCCTGGCTGCATGTTTATTATAGCCGTAAATAGAGCTGTTGGGTTATAGCAAACTGGAATATAGATATATAAATATCGATATATCGGAATCGGTAATCCTTTGCAGAAATACCATATATCGTCTGATACTACTGCACCTGCATAAAGGCGACTTCGTTCTTTGCTGCAAAAAGTTGATCTACCAACCGGCGATCCAAAGTAGTAAATTGATATCCAACCGGATAAACCAGTAAATCCTTAAACCGGTGGTTGGGGACTTCGCATTTGCGCTGCATCAGACTATACCGTTTCAGCATGCCTTCCGGCAAGGGAGACGCCCATAAATAAGCGGTAGGTAAACGCGTCAGCAATTCAAATTGGTTGGCACGGTCGTATAAAAACACGTGCCGGTCGGCCATCAGCGAATCCCGGTTTTGAATCGACTCATTAGCGGATAGATAGGGGACATAGGAATCGCCATAGACAATCTCGATACCTTCGCGTAGTTTTTCCAGTGTTACACTTGGTGCCTGCGACAGTGGATGATGCTTGGAAAACAGCGCCAGATAATCGCTTTCCCATACCA
Source organism: Candidatus Limiplasma sp. (assembly GCA_963663285.2). GTDB lineage: Bacteria > Bacillota > Clostridia > Christensenellales > Aristaeellaceae > CAXXOK01. The sequence goes on from CAXXNI010000002.1 coordinate 386,604, forward strand.
GTTCACCAACCAAACGGCGTTCTTTCAACGCGTCTAAAAAATAGGTTTCATAGGGCGGCTGGTAGCGAATCACCGCCAATTGGCATTGTCCGTTGGCAACATTGTTTATCGCTTGCAGGGAGTTGGTTTCCTGCATGCGTATATCGATCCCCTTGCTTACATCCAGCTTAGTCATGAAGTTGGCAAAGCCCGCCGCAAGATAACTGCAGCGCGGTAGGGAAAACCGCAGCGATAGCGTATCTGCCTGGTCCGGCGTGCGTATAGATTCCATCTTCTCAAGCTCCGCCACGATGCGCCGCGCCGAAACCAATAACTTTTCACCCTCCGGGGTTGGAATCACACCTTTAGGGCTGCGCTCAAACACGGCATACCCCAGAGTATCTTCCATTTCCCGAATAGCCTTACTCAAACTGGGCTGCGAGATAAACAGCCGTTCCGCAGCACGTGATATAGAGCGTTCGCGATCCACCACCAGTACATATTGAAAATATTGTGTATTCACAGTTTTTCTCCCCCTGTCGGGTTCAATGTTTCTTCCAGATGCTTAGACAGAATCGCAAGGGAAACAGCCATGTTCTCGTTTTGTACCAGTACATCATCCGGTACGGATAGGTGAATGGGCGCAAAGTTCCATATGGCTTTCACCCCGCCTGCAACCAACTGGTCGCATACAAGCTGCGCTTGCTGCCGGGGTACAGTAATTATACCAATATGCACATTCATCCGGCGTGCTGTATCGCTGATTTTAGAGGCGGATAACACTGGCTTTTGGTGCAGTGTCGTGCCAATCAGCGCAGGGTCGTTATCAAAAGCGGCAACGATATTGAGCCCGAAAAGCGTAAAGCCCTCATAATGAAGCAATGCCTCGCCCAGTGACCCTACACCGACGAGTAAAGCTTCTTTGGTATTGCGAAACCCCAGATAAGTTTCGATACTGTTAATGAGCGCTTCTATGCTGAAACCGTATTTGGGCTTGCCGGGTGTGGTGCTGACGGCGGCAAAATCTTTGCGCACCTGTATTTCCGTAAGTCCAAAATGGTCTGCTGTTTTGGATGCCGATATACTGTCTAGGCCTTCTTCCTGAAGGGAACGTAAATAGTACAAATAGGCCGGCATGCGCTGCAGAGCCTGTAAAGAGATGACCGGGCCGGTATAGGGAATATGTTTAATCATGATCGAATTCCTCTTTGGCTTTTATCGGTATATCGTTCTTTGATTATCGAAATAATACCATTTTTTTCTGCGATATGCAAGCGGCCAGCTGAGAGAACGTAGGCATGGGTTTGCAAACTTAAACACAAACGCCGCAGGATGGGCGGCGAAAACCTTGACGTTACCATAACTCTTTCCGTATACTTTACCTCGATGGCAATCATCTTCAGACATGGCGCGCGGAGACGGCCGCATTTTTACAAGCTGAGAAGATGAGAACAGAGGCAACAGGAGGTTCGCAGTGATGAATACTTTACAATCAAAAGGTGCGCTTTGGTCGCCGCCGGCAGTGCCAGCCGACATTCAGCATGGTGATATGCCGGGAGACAGCATCCACATAGGGGAAACCCATATGCAAAAAGCAAATGTCATTTTTCCGGAATTGTTAAAATTGCTGGAATCTGCATATAGTAGTAATCCCCATCGACGTGTGGTGGTTGCGGTATGCGGCGGCTCAGGAGTAGGCAAATCGGAAACGGCATCGCTTCTGGCGCATTACTTCCGCGGTGTGCAAGAGGGCAGCTATACCCTGTCCGGGGATAATTACCCGCACCGCATTCCGCGTGATAACGATACCGAGCGTATGCGTATATTCCGTAAAGCCGGTATGCGCGGGTTGGTGCAAAACGGGCTTTACACGCAATCTCGCGGTGAAACTGTGCGTACCTTGCAGCGGGAAGAGCGCGATGCGGATGTTTCGCTTGTTAGCGAATACCCATGGCTTGCTGCCTATCAGCGGGAAGGCCGTACTGCGCTTGCGGGATATTTGGGTTCGCCGCAGGAGCAGGATTTCGACGAGCTAAACACAATCATTTCGCAGTTTAAAAACGGCGCAGACAGCATATACCTGAAAAGAATGGGGCGCGATGAAACTGCTTTGTGGTACGAAGCAGTGGATTTCAGCCATACAAACGTATTGCTGATTGAATGGACCCATGGAAACAGCGATCATCTTCACGGGGTGGATGTTGCTGTGCTATTGAATAGTACGCCGGCAGAAACACTTGCCTACCGCAAATCCCGCCACCGGGACGGTGGAACGGATAGCCCTTTTACCACAATGGTGCTGCATTTAGAGCAGCGCCAGCTGGAAATGCAGGCGGCTAAAGCAGGCATCATTGTGTCCAAGTCCGGCGAGCTTCTGCGGTATGATGAATACCGGAAGCTGATGGCGGAGGCGTAAGATGGGAAATAAAATGTTGCCCGCAGTTTCAGCCGGGCCGATGCTGAACGCATATCCCGACAGTATGGGCGGAACGTTAAAAGACGTTGTGCGTTTTTTGCAGTCGCCGGATGTGCAAGGCGTTTTTTCCACGGCCTATATTCTGCCCAGTTTGTTCAATACGGATTTGGACCGAGGCTTTTCGGTCATTGATTATTCGTTGAACGACTTGTATGCGGATCGTTCCGACTTGGACGCGATTAAGGCTCTGGATGTTGGGCTAAAGCTGGATTTTATTCTCAACCATGCGTCTGTGCTCTCGCCGCAGTTTCAGGATATTTTGCAAAAGGGTGAAGCATCGCCCTACCGTGATTTTTTTATTGACTGGAACCGTTTCTGGGAAGGCCATGGGCAAATGATGCCGCAAGGGTATATACAACCGGATGAAGCGGAAATAAAAGACATGTTCTTCCGTAAACCCGGCCTCCCGTTGTTGATGGTGCGTTTCCCGGACGGCCGGAGCGTGCCGTATTGGAATACGTTTTATCAATCGGTACAGTATCCCCGTTTGGATGCACAGGACATTATGCGGATTTCCGAGCTGCAATATGCCGCGGCGGATGTGTTGGCGGAGCGCATCAATGCGGCACTTGATGCCGGGCAAACACCACAGCAAATTGACTTTGGCCGCTTTGCGCAGGCACGTGCTGCGGTGATTGAGCTGCTGGAAAAAAGCCGGAAGTATCTGGGTCAGATGGATGTAAACATCAACTCTCCGAAAGTGTGGGAGTTTTACGAGGACACACTGGCGACGCTGGCAGGTTACGGGGCAAAAATAATCCGATTGGACGCGTTTGCCTATGCGCCGAAAACACCCGGTAAGCATAACTTTTTAAACGAGCCGGATACATGGGAATTACTGGGCAAAATAAAAACCATTGCCGATCAATACGGTTTGACACTCCTGCCGGAAATACACTCAAGCTATGTTGAGAAGACCTATGAAAAGCTCACGGAGCAGGGGTATCTATGCTACGATTTCTTTTTGCCCGGCTTGATGATTGATGCGCTGGATCATGCAAACGGCGCTTTGCTGATGGCCTGGGCGAAAGAACAGAAGGATAAGGGTATTCGCACGGTCAATATGCTGGGTTGTCACGATGGTATTCCATTGCTGGACTTGAAGGGCTTTTTACCGGATGCGCAAATTGAAAAGCTGATTGATTCCGTCGTGCAGCGCGGTGGTATGGTAAAGGACCTGCATGGGCAAAAGAATGTGTATTATCAGGTCAACGCAACGTACTTCAGCGCGCTTGGCGGAGAAGAACGGAAGTTGCTGCTCGCGCGTGCCCTGCAAATGTTTATGCCGGGCAAACCGCAAGTGTGGTATTTGGACTTGTTTGCAGGGGAAAATGATGTTGAAGCTGTAAAGCACGCCGGAGCGGGCGGGCATAAGGAGATAAACCGCACCAACCTGACGGCGGAGCAGGTGCAAAAGGCAATGGAACGCAAGGTGGTCAAAGACCAGCTGGCGCTGCTGCGCTTCCGCAATGATTTTCCGGCATTCGGCTTTGATGCGGAGCTTACGGTTTTAAACCAGGAACCGCACAAACTGGCGTTTTGCTGGCGGCAAAACGGCTGCAGCGCGGAGCTGGAAGCTGATTTGCATACTTGCAGCTTTACGGTAACAGGGCGGGACGAAGAGAACCATTGCATATTTACGTTTGCGCAGAAATAAAACCCGGCTGAAAACACAATGACTATACCGCGGAAGTGAACGAGAAAATAAAAAAGTGGCAAACGCCACTTTTTTGTTTTCTGCCTTTTTCTTTATGGCAACAATCAACAAACAATACTTGGGAACACAGTATACTAAGCTGTACCTATCGTAAAGTTTGCCGTTGCTATTGAAAATCTATTTTTGAGTCGGCTTTTCATGTTCGGCAGCGTACTGCTTTTCTCCTCCGGAAAGATTATATACATGCGTAAAGCCTTTACCAAGCAGTATGTTTTGCACGGCATTCCCGGTGGTGCCTTTATTGCAATAGGTAATGGTAACCGTATCCCGGTTCATATGCGCTGTCTCAGCCCGAACCTGTGCATGCGGCAGGTTGACGGCACCGGGCACGTGGCGTTTTACATACTGCGCAGGTACCCGTGTATCCAGTAGATTGTAGGGTTCCCCGGAGGCAGCAAGCGTATCCAGCGCATCGGCGGTCATCAGCTCCCGGCCGCGATGGATGGCGTTTTCGAGGATCATGCCGGTATACATCACGGGGTCTTTTGTGGTAGAAAACGGCGGAGCGTACGCCAAATCCAAATGGAATAAATCTTCCGCTTTCGCTTTAAAGGAAAGCGCGGTAACAAACACATCGATTCTTTTATCCACACCGGAGAAGCCCACGATTTGTGCGCCCAGTAAACGCCCGGTTTCCCGGTCTGCAACGCCTTTGATAATCATCTCCTGACCGTGCATATATGTTGGCTTATCCGGTTTGATATTGTGGCATACAACCGGGGTATATCCTTCGGCGCATGCCTCTCGCTCGCTTAATCCCGTCTGCGCAACCGTCATGCCGAATACTTGAAAGATGCCGGTACCCAGTATACCGCGAAAAGTCAGGTCGCCGCCGGTCAGGCTATCGCCTGCAATACGGCCTGTTTTATTAGCTGTGGAACCCAACGGACGATAAACAGGCTTACCCGTAACTAGCTGTGTTTGCTCGATGCAATCTCCGCAGGCGTAAATATCGGGGACGCTGGTACGCATTTGCGCATCCACTCGGATTGCATTTGCTACTCCAAGCTGAAGTCCCGCAGCGGCGGCCAGTTCTGTGTTGGGTTTTACGCCGATCGAAACGAGCACCATATCGGCACAGACAGTACCGCCATCGGCAAGGGATATGGAATCTGATTGTATTGACTCCACGGTTACGCCTGTTTTCACCGTGACGCCGTTTTTCATCAGGTGCGTCTGCACATGCACCGCCATATCGGGGTCGAGTCCGGGCGTTACCTGTGGCAGTTTTTCCAGCAGGGTAACGGAGATGCCCAGCGCCTTGAGATTTTCGCAAACCTCCAGCCCGATAAAGCCTGTGCCGATGATCGCCGCGCTTTGCGGTTTTTGTGTAGTAAGAAAGGTTTTTAATACGGCGCATATCGCCAATATTGCGCAAATGGAAAACATGGGGTTGACCAATGCCTGTAATCGGGGGAATAGCGGCGCGCGCGCCGGTAGCCAGTACCAACTTATCGTAAAAATCGGTTAGCACTACGCCTGTTGACAGGTTTTTGACAGTAATGGCATGGGAAGCCGGATCAATTGCAAGAACCTCGTGGCGGATATGAATATCAATATTATACTTGCTTTTGAAAAACGCCGGATCACGCGGAGTGAGCTCGTCTGCATTTTCCACAAGACCGCCGAGGTAATAGGGCATACCGCAGCCGGAGTAGGAAATATCGCCGTCTTTTTCGTATACCACAATCTCCGCATCCTCACGGTTACGCCGGGCTTTGGCTGCCGCGGATGTGCCTGCGGCGACAGCGCCGATGATGATGATTCGCATGCGTTACCCTCCGTTGCCATACGCTTTATTTTGCAATCCCAGCAAAATAAGCGCATTGTATTTAGTATGTGATTAATGCTTGGTGTTTTGCGGAAACCAATGCGTGGTTCTGTTAGCGATGTTGACCAGCGTCAGCATCACAGGCACCTCAACCAATACACCTACGATTGTCGCAAGCGCTACGGGGCTATCGGCGCCAAACAGGGAGATGGCAACTGCAACAGCTAGCTCGAAAAAGTTGGATGCGCCGATCATTCCGGCAGGCGCGGCAATATCATGAGGGAGTTTTAACGCTTTGCTGGCAAGGTATGCGATAAAGAATATCAAAAACGTTTGCAAGGTCAACGGAATGGCGATCAGCACAATGTGCAGGGGATTTTGCAAAATTACATTCCCCTGAAACGAAAAGATAATGACAAGGGTAAGCAGCAGCCCCGCAATGGTAACATGGTTCCATTTCGGCAGAAAGGTTTTTATAAAATAGGTTTCACCCTTTTTTCGAATCAGCCGGGTACGGGTGAGGATGCCGCCTGCCAGCGGAATGACCACAAACAGCACAACCGATAAAAGCAGCGTATTCCACGGTATGGTAACCCCGCCAATCCCAAGAAGCAGCGCAACAATCGGCGTAAACGCGACGAGTATAATCAGGTCGTTGGTGGCTACCTGTACCACAGTGTAGGCGGGGTTGCCGTGCGTTAGGTGACTCCATACAAACACCATCGCTGTGCAGGGAGCCGCACCCAGCAAAATAGCGCCAGCGAGGTAATCCCGGGCCAAAGCGGCGGGAATGAATGCGCGGAATACGACATAGAAGAAAAACCAGGCAATGCCAAACATGGTAAAAGGTTTGATCAGCCAATTGGCAGCCCAGGTAACAAAAAGCCCCTTCGGGTTTTTACCAACATCCCGGATGCTTTGAAAATCAACTTTGAGCATCATGGGGTAGATCATCAACCAAATTAAAATGGCGATGGGAATGGAAACATTTGCGTATTGGAACTGGTTTAAAAATTGCGGCACGATGGGGATAAACTTGCCGATGAGCACGCCTGCCACCATGCAAAGTGCAACCCAAAGAGAAAGGTACCGTTGGAAAAACCCGATCCCCGGCTGTTTTTCTTTTTCCATAAAGCAAACCTCATTTCTGATTGTTTTACGGCCTGTGTTGGTGAGGCGTGAGGTATGGTACTTTTACTGCGCGCAGCTGATGTCGCGTTGCTCACATACTACATGGGTATATTCCTCCAGCAGCTGTGCAGCTGTTGCGCTGCCTTGCTTACAGATGGAATAATAGGTCCATTTGCCTTCTTTCCGGGCGGATACCACGCCGGATTCGGTAAGGATTTTCATATGGTGTGACAGTGTTGATTGACCAATTTGAAGCGCTTCCTGTAACCGGCAGGCACATTTTTCGCCTGTACATAGTAGTTGTAAAACAGTCAGCCGGTTTTCATCACAAAAAGCCTTAAAAACTTTCGCGTTCAGGGTATTGTTTTGCGCCATTCTAAGCACCTCACATCTATATTCTTCGATATTATTATTTAAGAAACATCGAATAATGTCAATACGATATTGTGGATTTACCTAAATTTAACATGGCAAAAGAGCGCCGTGAATATGGCGCCAATAAAATTGAATAGTCGTATTTTATCGTTTATATATGCGCGTTAGTGATTTCTTGCTATAGCAACATTGTTGGTACACGAGGTTCACAAGTGTAGGTTTTTGTACGCCTATTTGTACCGGAATGTGATTTCGGCATCAACAAAACGGCGGTAATTGCGGATGCGTTTGCTTATTTTTGCCCGTTCAAAAGTAAACAGCGAAATGGCCTCCCACAGGAAAACCCAACCGCCGACAATGACGATTTCAGTTAACGTATATACGACAATATTACTTCTGGTGCCGATGCCCAAGTATGAGGAAGTGAGCAGTATCCCTGAAATGAACAGATAGATAACAGCGTTTTTTAGTAATGACCGAATTTTTTTCTTCTCCAGCTCGATATAAAAGCGGTAAAAGGTTTTAAACCAGGAAATAATCACCTGTTCCCGCTCTGAATTGCGAACCTCCTGTGTTAGATACAGACACAAATCAATGCTGTATTTCATGGGAATATCGTCGATGGAATCTTCCAAAAAATGCAACAGTTCGGGATCGATATCCTTACGTTTCATGGGTGCGTGATCCCAATCATTAAAAATATCGGTATAGGTGTCAAGCGATACCTCAATGACGTAATTCCCGTTTTCCGGGTTTTTTTCGTAGATTCGTTCCAGTAGACTGCTTGTTTTGTGCATACGCGTTCATTCCTTATGATCAGATCGGATGCTTTCAATGCGTTATTTGTGGGAAACAACGATTGCTTATATTGCCGACAAGCTGTATAACCCTATAAACGTAAAGCGAATTGTCTGCATAGGCGGTCATGCAATAGGGATAACAGCCGTAATTAAAAGACTCGGGAGTTGCCGATAATGGGTAGCGATCAATACTTATATATATACAGCATCCAGAAAACCAAGGCATGAAAAACAGGGTGCAGTTCCATAGCTGTTTACCTGCGACCTGATGGTGAAGATGCCCACTGAATCAGGAGAGAATCCCGGCGTACACGATATTCCGTATTTTCCGTGTGAGCGGTGGCATAACCGCATCGGCACGCTGCTGCAGCACAAGCAGAATCATTTCTTCCTGCGGGCAGACCGTCATATAGGTTCCACTCCAGCCATCCCAACCATATTCACCAACAACACCCAACGAATTGCCAAGCCCCGGTTCTTCCATCACCCGCATCAAGCCGCCGTACCCATAACCGTTCATTGTGTGGAAAACAAGCCCTTCCCGCTGCTTTGCGTTTAAATGGTTATGGGTAAGCCATTGCACAGAGGCAGGGGTGAGAATTTGCGTTTTCTTCAGTGAGCCGTTGCCCAGCAACATCCGCGCAAAGGCGAGCATATCATCAATGGTGGATACCGCGCCACCGCCGCCGGAGTGGTAGGCAAGCTTGGTAAAATGGGTAAGCGCTCTGGATGGACTTTCCGTATAGGGTTGCAAAGTTCCGTTTTTTTGCTCGTAAAGAGTAGCAAGACGATCTTGCTTGCTTTCCGGCACATAAAAATCGGTATCTTCCATCCCCAAAGGCGCAAACAGCGCTTTTTGCATGTATTCATCCAGCGGTTTTCCTGAAACAACTTCAATCACAGCGCCCAGCACATCCGCCGACGTGCCGTACTGCCAACCTTCGCCCGGGTGGAACAAAAGCGGCAATTGACCAATGCGATTGGCTATGGTATTGGTGTTGGGTGGATTGCCTTCGGCAGTTTCCCGCTCAATATCCTCAAACAGCGCGGCGGCAGCGCGCTCCGCTGGGGTTGCATCGCCCGGGTAGCAAAGCCCGGACGTCATGGAGAATAGATCCCGTACCTGCACAGGTCTTTTAACGGGTTCGGTTTCCGTATCGCTCAGGGCAACACGCTGGTCTTTAAACCCTTCCAGAAAATCCGATACGGGCGCGAGCAAATCCAGAAGTCCGCGCTCCACAAGGGTCATGGCGGCAACGGCAGTCAGGGGCTTTGTTAGTGAATAAAGCCGGAAGATCGTATCCCGGCAGATCGGCGCGTTACGCTCAATATCGGCATAACCGCTGCCGCTTAAAAAGACTTCCTCATCCTTTTGCCATAGTAATGTCAATACACAAGGCGCTTCACCGCGCGCAACAGCGTCGTCCATAACACGGCTTACGTTTTTCCGTATCTTTTTCATATGTTTTTACCTCCTGAAAGGTGGCCTCCAGATCCGTTGAAACTGGCTAAATGGTAACATTAGGCAGTGATAAAGTCAATTGCGGAATTTAAACGCTCTATAGCGTGTCCGATTACTCGCTTTGGGGCTTCTGCCCATAACCAGACACGTTTTCCTGCATGACTTGGCTGGCTGAATACCAGTTTTGAATATGCAACAGTGTTGTTGCCAGTATGTAAAAAATAGGTAAATTTTTTATCTAGTAACAATCCTTATCATCATGCTGATTCTTTACTATACAGTCCACAACAAGCGAAGGCGGAGCGATAGGGATGCTTTGTCATCACTGCGCTTCAACAAAGCAAACATGAAACGATACAAGTGTAAAATTAGATACCAGTTACATTGATGGATTCATGATATCCCTTATTTCTCAAGGGTGGAAAGCGTTATGAAGCAGCTGCAACTGGTATTGTTTTTTTCGTGTTTGTGTTAGCAAACCCCCTTGACGTTTTTAAAAAAAGCCTCTATACTGGCGCTGTGACAAAGAAGTCCACAGTTCTTGTGCGGCTTCCTATTGATGTTTATATAGAGAAGAGGTGAGAAGCAGGAAGACTCTTTTGCTGCATCAACTGGTAATGACCACATGACATCATATCAAGAGAAGTGAGGAGTTTACGTGTTAAGGGACTGCGTACCAAAGTACTATATTTTAAGACAAGAGCTGCTCAAAAAAATCGAAAGCGGCGCTTTCCCCGGAGGGCGAACCCATCACGAGCGAGCGGGAATTGATTGATCGTTACAAGTTCAGCCGTACCACTGTACGTAAGGCAATTGACGAATTGGTGAACGAGGGGTATCTGTACCGGCTGCAGGGGAAAGGTACCTTTGTAAAAGGCGATACGGCCAACCAGAACTTGTATTGTTTAACCAGCTGCTCGGAAGATGTGAGGCGCATGAATAAAACGCCGGCAAAAAAGACGGTGTTTGCAGAAAAAATCGCCGCCGATGTAAAACAGGCCAAGCGGTTGAACCTATCAGTGGGTGACAGCGTGTATTCCTTCGGTAGAATAACCTATGCCGATGACGAACCCCTGAACTATACCATCAACTTTCTTCCTGAACAGCTGTTTCCACAACTTGATCAATACGATTTTGAGAAACTGTCATTGTACAATACCATCCAGCAGGAATACGGCGTCACGATTGAAAAGGCCAGACGAACGGTGGAAGCGGTCATCCCCAGCCCGATGGTCGCCAAATATTTGGAAATCAACCCGGATATGCCTGTGATCCTTTTTGAGTGTGTAACGTACGGGAAATCCTATGGTAAGGAAGTTCCCATTGAAAGTTTCCGCTGTTATTACCGGACGGATCACTATAAATTTTTTATCGACCAGATCACAAACACCAAGCATGGTTGAAAGGAGCGGTTATTATGAAAAACTTTTTGAAGGTATCTCTGGCTTTCACATTGGCGTTGGCGATGGTTTTGGGGTGTGTATCCGCAGTGAGCGCGGAAGGCGCGGGGGCGATTGCAGCTTCTGATTTGAAAATCGCGATTGTTTGCGATGCCGCAGGCCAGAATGATAATGGTTACAACCAGTCTGCTGTGCAGGGCGCCGAAGCGATTGCCGCTGAATATGGCTGCGATTACAAAGTGGTTGAACCCACGCAGAGCACGGGCGATACGCTGGCTGCACTGGCGGAAGCCGGCTATAACCTGATTTTCTCCATGGTGTATGATTTTGATGCGTTGGTCAATGGCGAAGCGGGATCCGAGTCGATCGCCTCCATGTATCCCGATACCACCTTCGTGGTTTTCAACGCTACCCCGAATGTGGACGAAAATGGCGAAGCCATTCATGATAACATCATTTCCATTCTGTACAACGTAAACGAGTCTTCTTACCTGGCTGGCGCTCTGTCGGTACTGGTTAACGAGAATGCTTCCACCCTGTTTGGCGAAGGTTATAACTTCACCAGCCCCGACGAAGCGCGTGCGTTAGGCTTTATCGGCGGCACTGATTCGAACGGCATCAAAGTGTTCTCCGTAGGGTTTGTGGAAGGCGCGCAGGCGATTGCTGCGGAACTGGGCGTAACATATGACTTCTATGCCAAGTACGATGCGGGCTTCAGCGATACCGCTACCGGCAGCTCTGTTGCGGGCACCTATTACAATCAGGGTGCGAACGTTGTGTACGTTGCATCCGGCACCGTTGGCGACGGTGTAACCGCCAAAGCCAAGGAAGAAGGCAAGCTGGCTGTTCAAGTAGACTCCAATAAGGACGATCAGCAGCCGGGCTATGTGCTTACCTCCGTTATCAAGAACACCAAAGTGGTTGTCATCTCTCTGGCGGAAGCTGCTATGGACGGCAGCCTGAGCAGCATACCCAGCATCACCACGTATGATCTGGCCAGCGGCTCCACCACGATCACTGATCTTGCCACCATCAGCCAGTACATCCTGACCACGGATGATGCGCAGGCCAAGTGGGCGGAGATTCAGGAAGAAGTAGCCGGCTTGCAGGCACAGATTTCCGATGGCACTATCGTTGTTACCAACATGCAAAACGGCGACACCTTTGACGAGAGCACCTGCCCGAACATCATGTTCAAATAAGGGCTGAACCGGACAAAGGCGCATTCGATGGGCCTGTATCAAGCTAATAATGTATTGGTACAGGCCCATCCCTAAAGGAGATTGCCCCTATGCAGTACAAAATCCAAACGGATGGGTTGACGAAAAAATTCGGCGATTTTGTTGCCAATGATCATATTTGCCTGTCGGTACTGCCACAGGAGATCAAATGTATCGTCGGTGAGAACGGAGCCGGAAAAACTACGTTGATGAATATGCTGTACGGCTTGCTGGAGCCGACGGAAGGCAAAATATTCATCAATGGCAAAGAAACGCATATGAGAAGCCCCATTGATGCCATCCAAAACGGCATTGGTATGGTGCATCAGCATTTTATGCTGGTACCAAGCCTGACGGTTTTTGAAAACATCATGCTGGGTACGGAACTGAAAAAGAACGGTGTACTGATAGACCGGAAAAAGGAAATTGAAAAAGTAACGACATTAATAAACGACTTTCATTTTAACTTGAACCCGCTTGATAAAATTGATGATATTTCGGTCGGCAGCCGCCAGCGTGTGGAAATATTAAAGATGCTGTACCGTAACGTAGATATATTGATACTGGACGAGCCCACGGCCGTATTAACGCCGCAGGAGACCGACGAGCTGATTGCAAACCTGAAAGAGCTTAAGAAGCGCGGCAAAACAATCATCATCATCACGCACAAGCTGCGCGAGGTGATGGAAGCATCCGACAGCGTTACCGTCATCAAGGGCGGCAAAGTGGTTGGTAATGTGCAAACTGCGGATACCAGCGAGCAGGAACTGGCGCAAATGATGGTAGGCCGCGACGTTGTGCTTACGGTGGAAAACGAGCACAGGCAGCCGCACTGCAGCGAAATCGTGTATAAAGTAAGCAACTTGGTAACCGAGAATATTTTCGGTAAAAAGGTTGTTAACAACATCTCCTTTGACGTGTATAAAGGCGAAATCTTGGGCATTGCCGGGGTGGAAGGCAACGGGCAGTCGGAGTTGGTAGCCGTGCTCAGCGGACTGATGACAGCCTCCGGCGGCAGCGTAACCTATCAGAGCAAGGAAGTTACCAACTGGTGGCCCCGGCAGATTCGTAAAGCCGGTATCGGCATTATACCGGAGGATCGGTATGCACAGGGCTTATGCAGGGAAATGAGCATTGCGGATAACTGCATCGCAGGGTATCACGATTGCGACGGGGTATGCAGCTTAAACATAATGCAGCGCAAAAGGATCAATGCGAAGCGGGATGCGATGATCCGTAACTTCGATATTCGCGTCGGCAACAAGGAGGAAAACGTGTCCGCCCTATCCGGCGGTAATGCGCAAAAGATCATCGTCGCCCGGGAGCTTTCGCAAAACCCGGCGCTTATGATCGCCTGCCAACCAACGCGCGGCGTGGACATCGGCTCGATTGAATTTATCCATAAACGTCTGCTGGCGTATCGGGATCAGGGGAATTCCGTCATCCTGATTTCCAGCGAACTATCCGAAATTATGAGCCTGTCGGATCGGGTGATCGTGATGTACAAAGGGGAAATTTCCGGAGAAGTTGACCCCAAACAAACGAGTATGACGGATATTGGCCTGCTGATGGCTGGTATTCGGAAAAGCGGGGAGGTGCAGGCGGGATGAAGGGAAAAGGAAGAGCGGTTCTTAACGCGATCATCCCGGTTATTATGGCCTTCGCCGTCGGTGCTGTTGTCATAGCGGCCATAGGGGAAAACCCGCTGAACGTATATTCCATCCTGTTCCAGAAATCATTTTTTACCAAGGTTGGCTTTCAAAACACGCTGCATTATGCAGGGCCGATGATACTGACTGGTCTTGCGATTGCCATTACCTTTAAGGCAAACATCTACAACATGGGTGTGGAAGGTTCCCTGCTGGTGGGCGGCTTTATCGCCGGGATACTGGGCGCGCAGCTAGGCGCGATGCCCTCCGTTCCGCTGAAACTCATCTGCTTGGCCGCCGCAACACTTTTCGGGATGGCTTACGCGTTGATCGCCGCTGTGCTCAAGGTAAAATTCCGCGCCAATGAAATGGTTATCACGCTGATGATGAACTATGCGCTGGCGAAGGTGCTGGAATACTTGACGACTTCTGTGTTCCGAGATTCCGGCAACGGGTATGTGTGCACCCCCATCGTATCGGACAGCGCGATGTTTGCCCGTATTTTTGGGCGTTCGCGGCTTACGGTGTTCTTTTTCATCGTCATGGCGGTGCTCTTTGTTCTCTATATTGTAATGAAAAAATCGCGGCTCGGTTACGAGATCACCGCCATGGGCAAGAACTTCGAATTTGCCGAAGCAACTGGCATGAACGTGAAAAGGACAATCGTCAAAATCATGCTCATCTCCGGTGCGTTGGGCGGTCTGGCCGGCGGTGGCTGGATGCTGAACGATCAGTACCGCTATACGCTCACCTTTTCCGGTAACCCCGGCATCGGGTGGGATGGTATGCTGGTAGCACTGCTTGGCGGGCATGACCCGGTCGGCATAATGGTTGCGGCAGTCTTTTACGCCGTGCTGAAAACAGGTGCTGACAATATTAACATGTTTACTAATGTACCTAAGGAAATTGTATCGCTGATTCAGGCGCTCATCATCCTGTTCCTCGCGGTAAAACTTTTCCGGGAGAACAAGGATCATATCTCGGTGCTGAAAACGCAAATTCTCAGCCGGTTTCAGAAAAACAAGCAAAGGAGCGCCGGATAATGCAGATGCTGATGAATATTCTGTATGACTGCGTGTATCACAGCGCGCCGATCATACTATGTACGCTGGGCGGCGTGTTCGCCTATAAAGCCAATGTGCTGAACATTGCGCTGGAAGGCATGATGCTCAACGGTGCGTTCGTGGCGGTGCTGGCTTACTACTCCACGCAAAGCATGATGATGGCGCTGGTCTTATCGATCGCCTCAACCTTGCTGTATGGATTGGTGTTTTCCTACTTCGGCATTACCCTGAAGGGCAATGTTATCGTCATTGGTCTAGCGCTGAATATGGCAGCTTCAGCAATTGCGGGTTTTGTGTTGGTGCTCATGAAATCGTCCAACATTATCATACCGGATTTTAACGTGAACGATTTCAAAATCAACATCCCGCTTCTAAAGGACGTGCCTTTTCTTGGGGAAATTGTGAGCGGACATCCCACAATTACCTATGTCAGCTTCCTGCTGATTCTGGTAGCCTATGCGCTGATGTATAAAACGAAGTTCGGCGTTTATGTGCGGGTAGTGGGCGAGAATGAAGAAGCGGCCAAGTCGCTGGGAATCCGCACCAACTTCTACAAGTATATCGCCGTACTCATCGGTGCTGTTGGCTGCGCGCTGGCAGGCATGAACCTTTCGCTGGAGCGCATGGGGATTTTTACTAACAACATGACGGCAAGCCGCGGCTTTATTGCGATCGCAGCGATATACTGCGGGCAGGGGAATCCGGCGCTGTCCTCGCTGTATGCAATTTTATTTGGTCTTGCGCGTTCGCTGTCCGTCAATCTGAGCATCTACGCCGGTGAAGCTTCCGGTTTGTTCGACTGCATCCCTTACGTTGTCATGATCTGCGTTCTGTCTTTCGCGTCGTACATGAAACATAAGAACGTGCGGGAAAGGGTGTTTAAGCTCAATGAATAGAAGTGCGCTGCTGGTTATTGACATGGTGCGGGATTTTACCGATCCGGACGGGCTGGTGTTTTATCCGCAAAACCGGCAAATTCTCCCGAAAATCCGGGATGTGCTGGTAGCGTGCCGCAAACATGATTGTCTGATTGTGTTTTTACAGCACTGTAACCGTAAAGGCAAGCCGGATCACCGTATCGAATCCATGCGCCCCAATTGTATTGAGGGCACCTGCGGTATTGAGATAGACCCCCTGCTGCCGGTGGATGAAGAAAAGGATTATGTGATTCGGAAACGGCGTTATAGCGGTTTTTTTGGAACCGATCTGGATTTGGTTCTGCGGGAAAATCACATTGAAAATGTGATTCTGGTCGGCACAAAAACCAACTGCTGCATTCGTGCAACGCTAACCGACGCCTTCTATAACGATTATAACGGCATTGTTATTGAGGATTGTGTTGCCACCAACTCCGAAGAGGTCAACCGTGTAAATCTGGAAGACATGCGCAAATACCTCGGCGAAGTAATTGACAGCAATACCCTGTTTGCCAGGCTGGAAGCGGGAGAATTATAAGCGGGTGATGAGCAACATGAAATACGATGCGCTGGTCAGCGGCTATGTAAGCATGGACCATATTATTAAGGTGGATACGCCTGTGCAGGCGGGGTATACCTCGCTGATTACCAATGCTGATCATGCGAAGATTTATTATGGCGGCTGCTCGGTCAATATATCGGTTGCGCTGTGTAAACTGGGGCTTACGGCGCTGCCGCTGCTGCGTGTCGGCCTGGATTATGAGCCTAACGGCTTTAAGGCATTTCTGGAAGCGGCAAAAGTACCGTTGGACGGGATTACCGTACTGGAAAGCGAAACCACATCCTCCTGCTATTTGTTGCAGGATAATCAAAACAACCATATAACTATTTTCTATCCCGGCGCAATGGCTAAAAAATATGCGGCACCCGCAGCCGACGAGCTGTTTGCCAATGCGCGGCTCGGAATTATGACGGTCGCCAGCAAACCGGATAATGAGTTCTTCTTACGCCAGTGCCAACAACATCACGTACCGCTGGCTTTTGGCATGAAGGATGATTTTGACGCATTTCCACCGGAATTTTTGACGAAGGTTCTGCGTGCCAGCCAGTTCATTTTTATGAACGAGAAGGAACGCAGCGTCGTAGAAGACCTGTTGGGCTGCGATACGACCAAGCTGATAACGCACGGTGACGCAATCGCCATTATTACAACTCTGGGCGAGTGCGGCAGCGTTTGTTATACAAAAAACGACATGGGAAGGCTCGTGAAACATGAAATCAACGTTTGCCCGGTGGAAAAGGTAGTGGATGCCACTGGTGCCGGAGACGCGTATATGGCGGGTTTCCTGTATGGATACCAGAAAGGGCGCAGCATCAGGGAGTGCTGTTGCCTTGGGGCGGCGCTGTCATCCTTTGTCCTCGGCGAGATAGGATGCTGCACCGGCCTGCCGGACGCGCAGGCGCTGGAAACCAAAATGAAAGAACGATTTGAAAGGGAATGATGTATGAGTACTTTATACATGGGTGCGGACAAGGTGGCGCGTTATGTTTTGTTCTCGGGAGATCCCTGGCGCGTAGAAGTAGCCAAGGCTTATCTGGACGACGCTGAGCGGGTCGCATTCCAACGTGAATATAATACCTATAATGGCTTTTACAAGGGTGTACCCGTTACGGTTACGTCCACCGGTATCGGCGCGCCGGGGGCTGCCATTGCCATGGAAGAAATGTACGAGGCGGGTATGCAGGTAGCAGTTCGCATGGGAACTTCCATGTCTTTGCAGGATGATATGCTGGGCAAGTTTTTTATCCCCATAGCATCCATGCGCAGGGAAGCAACCAGCGCAACGTATGTGGAAACCGCATTTCCGGCTGTGGCGGATTTGGATCTGGTGAATGCTATGAATGAAACCGTTGTGCAAATGGGCGGTGGATACCGAAACGGTATCAGCTGCACCATGGACGGGTTTTACAGCCAGATGCACGATTCCCGTTTTTCCAAAGAGTTTGGCCGGGACATGGCACCGGTGTTTGAAGAGCTGAAAAAGCTGCATGTATATGGCATTGATATGGAATCCTCCTGTATGCTGGTGGTTGGGCGGCTAATGCAGGTAAAAACCTGCATTCTGACTATGACAACCGTGCTTGAAAACCTCAAGGAGTTTCTTTCCGGGCAGGCGCGGACAGATGCAGAAGACTTTTTATGCCGGGCAGCGCTAGAAGGAATTTATCACTACCACTGTAAACAAACGCAGAAGTAACAAGGGGGCAAACATTATGATGAGGCCAATGAAACTGGCAGGCAGCGAGTTAATGTTCGGTGCCGGATGCCTGGCCTATTTAAAAACAGTCAAGGCAACGAAAGCATCTATCGTAATTGGTGGTTCCAGCATGGAGCGTAGCGGCATTCTGGATAAGGTGCGGGCGTATCTTGCTGAGGGCGGCGTACAGACGGATCTGATTACCGGGGTAGAACCCGACCCGCATTTTTCCACTGTGCGCAAAGGCGTACAAGCGATGAAGAGCTTTCAGCCGGATTTGATTATCGCGCTTGGCGGCGGTTCCGTAATGGACGCGGCCAAAACAATGTGGATTTATTATGAAAATGAACAGCTGACGAAACTTGCGGACATACTGCCACCCAATGCTTTCCCTAAACTACGCAAGAAAGCACGGTTTTGCTGCATCCCTTCCACCAGCGGCACTGCCAGCGAAGTATCCCGTTCGGTTGTAATTACCGATGATGATACGGGTATGAAAGTTGGCCTTGGCAACATGGAAATGATGCCGGACATCGCGATTTGCGATCCGGAGGTAACGCTTTCCATGCCGCAGCGGATTACAGCAGAAACCGGTATGGATGCGTTAACGCATGCGCTGGAGGCATTGGTATCCAACCGTGCTAACTACATCAGCAATATACTGGCTACCAAAGCCGCACAGGATATTATTGCTACGCTGCCGACGGCTTACCACCATGGGGACGATCTGGCGGCGCGGGAAACGATGCTGAATGCTTCTATGATTGCCGGGATGGCGTTTACCAATGTTTCGCTGGGTATCGTCCATTCCATGGCACATACGCTGGGCAGCTATTTCCACGTGGCGCATGGGCTGGCGGATGCGGTACTGCTGCCCTATATTGTTCGGTTCAACATGGCGGAAGCGTATGCCAAAGAAACTTACGATACCTTTGCCAAGAGCATCGGCAGCGAGGATTTGGTTGCGACGATCAATACGCTCAACCGGCAGGTAAACATACCGTCGACCCTCGGGCAGATCATCCCCGACAAGGAGAAATACTTCTCGCTGCTGGACGACATGGCTTTGGCGGCGCTGGCGGATGGCTGCACCAAAACAAACCCAATTATCCCTACGGTTGAACAGCTGAAGAATTTGTATGCGGAGGTTTACGGCAACGCATGAGTAAAGCAATACCGATCATCCTGTATCTGTCCAACGGTTTCCCGACGCTTGAACACAGCGTTCAAATGGCAAGGGAATATGCGGACGCGGGGTGTAAAATGATTGAGATCGATTTCCCTGCCCGCAACCCCTATTTAGAAGGGGAAGTGATTGCCGACCGGATGAAAAAAGCGTTGGAAAACTGCAGTGATTATGATCGATACATGGAAAGCATCGTTGCGGTGCAGCAAAGCCTTCCGGATGTAAAACTGTTGGTGCTGGTTTATGAAGAGACGGTTTTAGAAATTGGCACCGATAAGTTTATCCGCTTCTGCCGGGAGCATGATCTGCTGGATGTGATTCTGGTTGGGCTTTCTTCCAACGATTTGAAGGAGCAAATCATCCAAAGCGGCTTGCGGGTTTCCTGCTATGTGCAATTCCAGATGTTGGAGGAGGAAATACTATCCGCTATTGAATCCAACGGGTTTGTGTATATGCAGGCTAAGGTACGGCCGGGGCAGGGATACGTGAACGAAAAATATCCTACCCTGAAGGATTGTATACAACTGTTGCGCGACCGTGGCATCGACCGTCCCATTTATTGCGGCGTTGGCGTGCACAGCCCGGCTGACGCTGCTGCTATCCGGGATGCGGGAGAGGACGGCATATTTGTGGGCAGCGCCGTATTCAACCTGCATAATGATATCCCGGAAATGAAAAAGCTGATACGGGCTTTTAACGAAAGTACAAACTGAACGACACAGCGAAAGGGGTTCGAATGATGGCAAAGATCAAGCTTTGCGGGATGATGAAGAAAGAGGATATTCTGGCGGTAAACGAAGCCAAGCCTGACTATATCGGCTTTATCTTCGCTGATTTTGACAGGCACTATATTACGCGGGAACAGGCGGCAGCGCTGAAGGCGGTTCTGGACCCATCCATTTTAGCGGTAGGCGCATTTGTGGATGCGCCTGTGGAAACAGTAATTGGTCTGCTGAACGACGGTATTATTGATGTTGCGCAGCTGCACGGCAAAGAAGACGCTGAGTATGTGCAAAGGGTGAAAGAAGAGACCGGAAAAACCGTAGTGAAGTCGATCGGTGTCACCGGCCCGGAAAGCATCGAGACAATTTTACAGAGCAATGCCGATTATATCCTGCTGGATACGCCAGGCGGCTGTACCGGCAAACAGTTTGACTGGAGCCTGATTGGCACCATCGACCGTCCGTTTTTTCTGGCGGGGGGCTTGAACACGGAAAACGTGCAGGAGGCGGTGCGGCGTTTTCGCCCCTATGCGGTGGATATCAGTTCCGGGGCTGAAACCAATAAGCTGAAAGACCCTGCTAAGATCAAAAAACTGGTACAACTGGTAAGAGAATTGGATTGACAAAGTAAAAGGAGTAGATGATTATGTATTGGACAGAGGAATTATTTCACGTTAAAAAACCGATTATCGCGATGTGCCATTTACAGCCCTTACCCGGCGACCCCAATTATGATGCGAATGCGGGCATGGAAAAAGTGCTGGAAGCTGCGAAGTTTGATTTGGACGCGCTTCAAGCCGGCGGGGTGGACGGCATTATGTTCTCCAATGAGTTCAGCCTTCCGTATCTGACCAAGCTGGAGACGGTTACGGTTGCGGCGATGGCGAATATCATTGGCGAATTGAAAAAGGACATTACGGTTCCTTATGGTGTTAACTGCCTGTGGGACCCAATTGCGTCGCTGGATCTTGCGGTTGCGACGGATGCGAAATTCATTCGCGAAATCATTTCCGGCGTATACGCCAGCGATTTTGGCCTGTGGAATACCAACCCCGGCGAAACCGCACGTCACAGAGTACGCATCGGCGCCAAAGACGTGAAGATGATTTTCAATATTGTGCCGGAAGCCGCCAAATACCTTGCGGACCGCGACATTGCGGAGATTGCGAAAACGACGGAATTCAACAACGCGCCGGACGTCATCTGCGTATCCGGGCTCACCGCGGGCAGCGAAACAGACACGCAGGTGCTCAAGCGGGTCAAGGATGCGGTCAAGCGTACGCCCGTATTCTGCAACACCGGCTGCACCAAAGACAATATTACCCGTCAGCTGTCTATCGCAGACGGCGCCATTTGCGCAACCACCTTTAAATTCGACGGCATTTTTGAAAACGCTGTGGATGTAAAACGCGTAAAGGAATTCATGAAGGTAGTCAACGATTACCGCTAATTCCAAACCAACAGGGTACAATGATGCGAATAGGGTTTATTAGCACCATCCTGTATTTTCTACGATCAATATAATCAATTCAAAACAGGGACAGCTGCTAAACATGCAAGCTGTCTCTGTTTTTTGTCTGCTATGTCTACAATGAGGACAACGCGATATGTGGTAGCAATCAACATAAAATGGCATCGGATAAGGCGCGGCGCTGTTACTGCCGCAGCTATTTACAAGATCGGTATATGCAGGTAAAATAAGGGTAGTTATATTGATCTATGTACGACATAGGGTGACCGACAAAGCACAACCAACGACAAAAAATCATTTGCCTGCGGATAAAAGTGAATATACCTAACCTGCTGATGAACAGCCTGTGGACGGACGTGCATGGAAACAACGTTCTCTCGTAAAGGTATGGAAAGGGAGGAAAATAGGATGCCTGAGCAAGAACCAAGCGTTTGGAGTAAAAAGCTGTACATATCTGTTGTTCTGCTGGGCTTGATACTGGTTGCGTTAATCATTGTGTCGGTCTTTAGCGTGATTGATAAAAACAATGCGCTGAAACAAAACGAAGAGTTGATGGCAACGGTAGAAGCATTGGAGACACAGGTTGCACAGGCGGCGGAGCAACAGGCGGATGTTGATTCGCGCCTTACCGGAGTGCAAGCCGAACTGGAAAACGCGATGACAGAAGCGGATGAAGAACTGCAAACACTGCAAGATGCTTTTGACGCATATAAGACCGAGGCGGAGGCCGCTTTGGCAAACCTGCAACAGCAATATGATACGGATGCTGCCGCATCTGCCGCAGCGCTGACAGCTGCGCAGCAGGAAGCGGAACAGACAAAAGCGGAACTGAATGCAAAAATCAACGAGTTAAATAACACAATTGCGGAGCTAACCGCCCCGACCGCATCGCCAGCGCCAACCGCAAACGGTGAAAAAAATGGTATGGCAAATCAGACAACGCAACCAACGGCTACGCAAGCAGCAATGCTGGAACCCGACGTGGTCGAGGTAACGGACGGAGTATCGCTGCTTGCTGCCATACAACCCAACCGCACCATTCGTCTTCTGCCGGGAGATTATAATATTGGCGCAGATGAAGTACTGGCGATACTGCAGGATGACCAAAATAAGCAGTTTCCCTACGTGTATTACAAGAGTAATATGTCCGGGAAATCAATGAATCAAGGGATTGTGATTGCGAATGTGGACCACCTGACCATTTTTGCGGAAGAACAACAAGAAATTTATACGCCAAAAACGACGGATACCGTGTTGAACTTTGAAAGCTGCTCCGATGTTACCCTGTCCGGTTTGTTAGTGGGGCACAAGCCGGAACGCGGCGATGCTTGTGTTGCCGACGTTATTAGTACGGCGGAATGCAGAGACCTTATTTTTAGCAACTGCGAACTGTATGGCTGCGGCAATGGTGGCGTATTCATTGAGAATTCGTCCTCCATTACGTTTACGGATTCCATTATCCGTGACTGTACAGACATGGCCATATACATTTATGGCGGAACGGATGTATCTTTCCTCCGCACAGAAATGTTCGGCATTGGTACAACGAGCAAGTATATCAATTCGTTAGTGCAAATAACCGACGACAGCAAGAACGTTCTATTCAGCGAATGCAGCATCCATGACAATGGAAACTGGGAGTCGGTGCTGAAAACCGCACTCTTCCTGGTGGATGACCGTGAGGAGCTGACCCTAACCAACTGCGATATTTACAATAACGATTACCAATACAACATCTTTTCCTACTAACGCAGCAAAGAAAAGGGTTGCTATATTCCTGGTTTCGGGTATACTCACAGTATCCGCCGATCATTAAACGCGGAAGCGGCTTTCACTGGAAGCACTTCTGTTGTATGGGGTGATGCAAGCGGACGGTTGTTGTGGCAAGCGGCTGTGTGTTTATTCGTTAAGCCGGTTGCACTGCAATAAATGAAACAGAAAGAGGGAAAGACGATGATTTCTAGAAAACGTATCCACAGCATACAGGAATTGCAGGAGATTCAACGGCTTGCATCGCATTGCCCGGATGGTGTCGGGCTGCATTCTGAAGATGGTACTGTGATGATTGACGCTAAAAGTTATATCGGGATGTATACGCTGGACTTCTCCAAACCAATATTGGTTGTATCGGAGAATGAGGATTTCCATAAGTCGATTATGGAGCTTGGTGAAAATGTGTAAAGGGTAATGCCACCCGGTTTGTCCCCGATTCAAACGTGGGAAATCGGCTGATTGCAATACTGCCAAGTCAAGTAAAAATACCCATCATAAAAACGCACCTTGTAAAGGGTGCGTTTTTATGATGGGTATATGCGGGCTACTCAACCATAAAGGGGACAATGTCCGCTAAAACGTTGCCAATGTAGATACCAACGATGTACGTGCCGGGTAAAAACCCGTTATCCGGTTTAGACAGGCTGAAACTGATTGACATAGTGGTGTAATCAATCGCCATGGAAGCACTGTCAATATAGGTATATTGCTCATCCTCCGTTACATAATACCAATCAGCACTCACGACCGTACCGGCAGGCGCATCATTGATAATACCGGTGGCATACACAATAGGAGATAGTGTACTAAAGTCGCTGGTCAGTTCAACCGGCAGATAATCATCGTCAATCGATGAAGCAGTTGCTAAATCGGTAAAGTATGCAGGTGAAACCGTGAAATAAACGGATGTCTGATATTTGCCATCCCTATACAGTTGTACCTCATAAGCGCCGGAAGGGAATCCGTTATCAGGCTGGCTGAGGGAAAAGTGGAAGGGAGAGGTGTTTTCCACGGTTGTCAGCTCCGCGGAGGCGATTAGATATGCTGGCTCCATATCGTTATAATACCAATCAGCCCGGATGCTCGTGCCTATTGGCAAATCATTGAGCATACCTGTGACATAGATGCTCGAGGAGGACATTAGGAAAACATCCGACAGGACAGTAGGTTCGGAGTTTTCGTTTATGCTTACCGCTGTTTGCAGATCGGAAAAATTAGCGGCGGTTGAACTTTCGCTTGCATAAACCGGGGCAGATACCATAAGCACCATGAGAATAAGAAAAACGGAAAGTAACTTTTTCATGCTCGCGCCTCCTGATGTGTTGATCGTCGGTGTGTTTGCAGCAATGATAAATTTGCTTTGATGTGTGCTTATTATAGAGGGTTGTGCTTAGGGCTGTCAATTGACGCTTATGTAAACATAACCATAAGTGGTATCTTTTTGTATTGTTTTTTTAATTACTTGTATCAATATGCATTTGAGGAGGCAAAACACGGCATTTCAGAGTGTTGCGAGGTAAATCGCGAGTTTTAAAGGGTGATGTGAACGGGATTAGCCTGTGTGTAGACAATAGTATATGATATTTTCCTTCACAAGCTAGAAGGTATAAAACACTCCAGCCTTTTACATGCTATGGAAGAAGGGCTGGAGTGGGTTGTGCGTGATTGGCTTGTTTCAATGGGGATGGTATCAGCTCAAATATGCCACACACTTGCGGCTGCTATGCCTCGTCCGATGTGGAAGCAGTATGCAAAGGGGAACCGGAATGTACACGAATAGCGCCGCCTTGCATTGGGGAAGCGGCCAACTGAGTGTATACGCCAAGAACCCCGTGTTGATATTTGGGGGTGCGATGAGGGGAATTAGCTTTTCGTTCGGATAGAATAACATCAATTTCATCCGGGCTTTTCCGCTCGCCCTGTATACCAATGACTGCTAGTTTCCGGTTGGGAATATCCAGTTCGATCAAGTCGCCTTCCTGTATGAACGCAACCAGCCCGCCAGCGGCGGCTTCGGGACTTACATGCCCGATAGCGGGCCCGCGGGTAGCTCCGGAAAAACGGCCGTCGGTAATCAATGCGATTTTACTGCCCAGGATAGGGTCGGTGGCGATGGCTTCGGTCGTATAAAACATTTCCGGCATACCGCTGCCTTTTGGCCCCTCAAAGCGAATAATCACCGCATCGCCCTCTTGAATTTTACCATGCAGTACGGCGTCCAACGCATCTTCTTCTCTGTCGAACGGTCGAGCGCGCAAAACTGCGTGAAACATTTCAGGCGGCACTGCGCTGTGCTTTACAACGCAGCCATCAGGGGCGAGATTACCGTGCAAAACGGCGATAGCGCCTTCGCTGCCAAGGGGATAACCCACGGGGCGAATCACATCGGCAGCAGAAAGGCCGTAGGGTGCAAGCGATTTTTCGCAGTTTGCAAAATAGCCCTGTTCCTCCAGTGCTTCAATATTCTGCGCAATAGTTTGGCCTGTAACAGTAAGCGCGTCCATATGGAGGATGTCCTTTAGCTCACGGCATAGCCTGGGCACACCGCCCGCGTAGTGGAAAAACTCGGCAGGGTAACGACCCGCAGGGCGGATGTTTGCCAACCATTTTGCATGCCGATTCATGCGGTCAAAATCGCTTCCGTCCAGTACAATGCCGAACTCCGCGGCAATGGCAGGTAAGTGAAGCAACGCATTCGTGCTGCCGGAAATTGCGGCATGGATTATAATGGCGTTTTCAAAGCTCTCCCGGGTAACAATTTTCCGTGGGGTAAGGCGGTCCCTTGCTAATTGCATGGCTGTTATTCCGGCTTGTGTGGCGGCCTGCTGCAACTCGTCGCCCGTTGCGGGCAAAAGCGCTGTGCCCGGCAAAGCCAAACCAAGCGCTTCGGCCATAATTTGCATTGTACAGGCAGTGCCCATAAAACTGCACGCGCCGCAGGAAGGGCATGCGGACAATTTGTATTCATTCAACTTTTCGGGGGTGATTTCCCCGCGCTGCGCCATGGCTTCATATTTGCCAATCTGCTCCAGCGTCAGCAAGCCGGGCCCGGCTTTCATCACCCCGCCGGGCAAAAGAACCGCGGGTATATTCAGCCGCCCGATCGCCATGAGCTGTGCAGGCACGGACTTATCACAGCTGGCAATAAACACCGCGCTGTCAAACCCGGTTGCACGGCCGTGGATTTCCATTAAGTTGGCAAGTGTATCTCGGCTGGCTAAAGAGTAATTAATGCCGTCATGCCCCTGTGCCATACCATCGCAGATGTCGGTGGCAAAATAGCGTGCAGCTTTGCCGCCTGCGTTGTTTACGGCGAGAGCTGCCGATTGTACCAGCGCAAATAGGTGCGCGCTGCCCGGATGGCTGTCGCCAAATGTGCTCTCAATCAGAATTTGTGGTTTTTCCAAGTCTTCGACACGCCAGCCCATGCCAATCCGCAGAGAATCCATTTCGGGGGATAGAGACCGTATTTGTTGACTGTGCAATGTATCATGATGCAATAGTAATCACTCCAATATAAGGTTGATTGCGTACCTGCCTGCAGGATAAAGGCAGGTAAAAACGTCTTTGAAACCAGTATAAGCGGTATGCGGTATGGCGGCAAGGGGATAAACGCTAAAAAGCGGTAATATACTGCGCGCGAGGCAATATTACCGCTGTATATAGAAGAAAAATGAAAAGAATTACTCTTCGCCAATAGCCGCTACGGCTGCATGAAAGTTGTCCATTGTGTAGACATACCAAATGGGTTGCTCTTTACCTTCCAGATCGTTGCAAAGTTGCTCAAACTCGTTTTCAGTCACTTCTTTTCCGCCGATGGTGTATTGAAAGTGATAATCCGCATCAACATGCTTCCAGCAAACGTCCTCTGTTTCCATGGTTTCACCAGCAAAATGAACCCGGTACCAACCATAATCATCAGCGCCGTTGGAGCCGTGTATTTCTCCGGCAATTGTTATGCGTTCCATCGCCCGGTAAACAAATGGAAAGCCGTAAACCTGACCGTTTTCATAACGCAGCAGTTCAAAACCGAAGTACTCGGAAAGCTGCAATAGTATTTCCGGGTTGCCATCCCGATCCAGATCGATTACGCTGAACGCCTCATAGGTAAGCGGAATACTGAATGGATAGCCGTACCATTCCGATATGGTATCGGATATCGTTGCTTCCCTGACAGTTCCGTTATAAATGTCGCATTGCAAATAATTTTGCGCGCCGGATAAAACGGCTTCGTAACGATTCATAATATCAGAAGCGGAAGCAGCACAAGCAGTCATAGGCATGATATTAAGAAAAAGCATAAGAAGAACAACGATTATGCGCTGATAAAACAGTTTTTTCATCTGCTATTCATCGCCTTTCAAATGTACGCGCAGGGGTCACGCCTTTATCGGAACGGCTCAATCTAAGTGCAGTATAATCCAGAGTGACGGGACAGTCAACGGCAGTAAACGATTCATCCAAATGCGATCAAAGGTTGTGCTGTTAATTTGAAGCAATTTATTACCCGTGAAATGCTACAAGAGCTGCTTGCCGTTGAGCGGGCGAATAGCACTGAAACAATCTGGTTTCATTGTGAATGCTTGGAAAATCGTCTATACCGCCTTTGCAGTTGCGTAATGAAACCAGCACCGGAAGGAAAACCCTTTCCGGTGCTGGTTCTATTGGATTTTTACCTATTCTTCCATATTGCTGGCGGCTTGCATGAGGATAGAATGAGCCTATCCCGGCCGATACCGCATGGTATGGATTACTGTATAGCAGCTAATACGAAGAATACGATCCCCGCGGCTCCAACAATCCCAGCCATCACCAAAGACAATGTGATCGCGGTTTTATCGGTTGTCTTTTTCCCTAACTTCATCTTGACCAACTTAATCAATCCCGGAGATTTTTTCAGCGCCAGCCCGCCAACGACCAGCATGTAAATGATACACAATAGTCCGCCAAGTGCCCAACCGTTCATAACCATACCCCTTCCTTTTGTAACCTATCGCAGTGCCTGTAATCAGGCAGCTGTTACAGTGCTCTATTCTAGCCCTTTGCGGATTCGCGGTGCGGTGTAGGCAAAGACCAGTGCAGCGATGAGAAGTACAATTCCGCTGGTAGCTAACAGCGAAAGCCATGTCATCGTACCGTTCAGGATAGCGATATTACCTTTATATATCCAGTAAAACGGCGACCAATACAGTACCCATTGCCAGTTGGCGGATAACAGCTCATATCCGGCGACAGATGCCGCCAGTGGAAGCATAATCATCTTGGTGGATGCCATGGCGGTCATTACATCGTCGCTGTTCAGCCCTTCCATAAAACCAATCATAATACTGATAAGCGAAGCGATGAGGACGAAAACGAGTAATTGCGCAAAATTCACATTGCCGGCAACCCCCATAATCGCAACCATGGCCATACTGCCTGCCAATGAAATGACAATGCCGATCAGGCTTTTCGCGAATATCCATGCCGTGCGGGATATTGGGGTTACATTCATGGCGCTGACGGTATGATCCATCTTTTCATCCACAATATTCAGGGAGATCAGCATTCCCGACAGTACGGTCATAAGTAAAATGCCCATATTGGCCCACAGCATTTTAACGGGAGGTACTTTTACGCTAAAATCCTTGATCACAACAGTAGAATCCGCCACTTGCCTGTTATAGCGATAAAAGGAACTTAACACCTTGGCATAATCGACCAGTTCTTTCGGCTCGTTGCCCTGTGTTAGTATATAGGGGGTGCCGGAACTGTCCCCAATACCAATGACATCGTCCCGTTTTTGCACTCGGGCTTCCAGTGCGTCGTAATCCGCGACTACCTGCACCTTGGCATAGTCCTCCAAATACGTGACCATAGCGGGATTTTCGCCGTCAACCAGCACCAGGCTTACCGTGGTATCCTCAATGCCGGGCGCAAGCACGTTTACGACGATCGCAAGCAGGATGGGAATCACCATCAGAAGAAGAGATATCGAGGTACGGGTGTTCACCTTAATGTCCCGCCAAAAAATCATTAACATTTTCTTGAACATGATGAACCTCCTATACCGATAGCGTGCGTTGGTAACGAACATTGGACCAGAGCAGCAGCAAAACGCCGGCTGCTAAATACCCAAGCGCGGCCAACAGAACGAAGTGCATATCGCCCCGGATGATAATTTCCTTGATCCCAAAAAGAATATAATAACTGGGGATGAACTTTATCCAAAGCGGATTCCAGCCGGGTGTGAAGTGAGCCAGTATAGGCAGGCACATGCCGATCATCAGCAGATACATGACGCCGAATGATTTAACCATATCATCGTAATATCCGGCGACGATGAGACCCAACCCTGAAGCGAACAAACCGGATGCAACCAGAAAAGCAATCAAAGCCGCATAATTGATTCTCAGCCCCATGACTGGAACAGTAATCACAAGCGATGTGATGATAAGGGTCGTGGTAAGCACCATTACTTTACTAAGCAGGTATTGCCATACCGGGGATGGGGTAATAGCATAGGCTTTAATAACCCCTTCCTTTTTATCCAGAAAGATATAGGCGGCGATGATAAAAAAGCCCATGAGCGCGCCGTTGAAGGTGAGGAAAACAGGCAGCAGGTTCTCCCGGTCCGTCAGCGTTATGCCATTGCTGCCTAAGGTACGCACTTCCATATTATCAGCGGCTTCGTATAGCGCAGCATCATCCGATCCGTGAATGATCATCAGCAGATGCTTTAACCGATCGGTTTCATTGCCTTGCAGATAATACGTGTAATGCAGCTCCCCATCGGAAGCATCCATCACGACAGCGGCGCCGATAGCGTGTTTGGTTTTTGCCATCAATTCCAAATCCGATTCGGTTTTCAATACATAGATACGCCGGTCGGCTGTTTCATAGAGCCGCGCGGGGATATCCCTGTTATCGGCTTTTAGCGTCACATCCTCCGGCTGATTATCTAAATCCTCGAAAGAATAGGTGTACAGCGCTTCGGTAAGGATAGATGGAAAATTGAGATACAGGTATTCGTCCTCTTTACTGTTAAACTGCTCCGGCACGACAAATAACAGGATGAACAGCAGGATAAATGCCATTGCGATTTCGATGTAGAAGTAAAACCCGCGCGAAGCGATGACCAATTCCTTGACAAAGCTTGACCATAGCTTCATTTACATCAGCCCCCTGCCGGTAACCTGGATGAAGATTTCCTCCAGCGTGGCTTCTTTGGTATGCATGGTGACGATGTTTTCGCGTTCGATCAACTCGGCGAGCTTCTTTTTATCCGCTTCGTCCACGGTGGAAAAGGTTTGGCTCTGCAACTGGGAATCCTTGCCGTACTCCACTTCCACAAGGCTTTTGCCGTACTGTAGCTTTAAATGCTTGGGGCTGTCGATCAGCTTAATTTCACCCTCCACAATAAACGCGACACGGTCGCACAGTTCATCGGCGATATACATATTGTGGGTCGTCAGGAATACGGTAACGCCTTTCTGGTTCTCCGCGCGAATAATATCTTTAATGTTGGCGGCAATGGCCGGGTCCAGACCGGTTGTGGGCTCATCCAAAAACCATAGTTCCGGACGGTTGATCATCGAGCGGGCAAACGTGAGCCGGTGTTTCATCCCTTTGGAAAACGCTTCGGCACGAAGGTCTGCTTTGCCTTGTAAGCCAACTAATTTCAGCAGTTCATCCGGGTCGCGGGTTGGCACGTCAAAGAGACTGGCATAAAAACGCAGGTTCTCTCGCGCCGTCATTTTGCTGTATACGTTGGATTGCTCAAAGGACATGCCAATTTGGTTAAACATTTTCCGTTCCAGTTTTTCCGCATCGTAACCGGCTACGGACACATGCCCTTTTTGCAGCTTGAGGAGCCCCGTTAAGATGCCCTGCGTGGTTGATTTGCCCGCGCCGGAGGGGCCTAAAAACCCGAAAACCTCTCCCTTGGGGATGTCGAAACTGACATCTTTCAGCGCATACACATCGTTATGCGTGTAGGAATGATAGAGCTGCTCCACAGTGATCATGGCGACTCCTCCTTACGTAACGTTTACCGGTAGAAAGCTTTTTTTAATATGCTAACGTAACTTTGCAGTTCTGCTGCAATGGCATCGTAATCTAATGGCACTTCCGGGATAATGGAGAGAATGTTTTCTTCCGTATATTTTTCAAGCGTCCAGCGGACGATGTTGATAGCCTTGGGTATACCGGCGGGGTCTTTGAACAGGGTATAATCTACATTACGGTGATAAACATCCTGATAGATTTCCTCAAAGGATATGCCATAGTCATGGTATAGCGCCGAAACTTCCTGCATACTTCCTACCTTCTTTTCGGCTACGACGTTCTTGATAAAATCAAACATATGCGGATAACAGCGGTTAATTTCGATTTTTTCCATCGCAATTTGGATAAGCCTGTCAAACAGGTCGGTTTCCGCCCAGTTGATCTTTTCGGTAACGGTGCGGTACATCAGGTTGATTGCAAATACAAACAGAGAATCATACAACTCTTTTTTGCTGCCGAAATAGTGAAACAACAACCCTTTGGATACGCCGGCGCTTTGCACAATATCGTTGGTGGATGCTTTTTCATAAGAAGAAGTGGCAAACACGGCTAGCGCGGCTTTATAGATTCGATCTCTTTTTTCCGGGTCTATGGTTTTATTGCTCTCTTCCATCCATGCCACAGCTTTCTGGAAAGTCTCATCAATTTCGGTTGTCTGTTGGACATAGTATAACACCATTGACCAGACTGGTCAATATGTTTTCGATAATTTTCGAAAATGAATAAGAGCACGGGGAACGCTGCTACTAAGCGTTCCCCGTGCTCTTCCAATGGAATTACTAAATATTGATGCGCCGATGTACTGCCGGATCGACATACCGGCAAAGAAAAATGGCGTGCTGGGTTTACAGCGTTTTGCTGCGTTCCAAAATGGTATGCCGGAAGTTGACCACTTCGTGATCATACTCCTGATCCATCAAAGAGGAAGAAATCATAAAATCGGCGGAGGCCCGGTTGGTGGCAATGGGGATGTCGTAAACGCCAGCAATACGCAGAAGCGCTTTTACATCCGGATCGTGCGGCTGCGCGCAGAGCGGATCGGAAAAGAAAACCACAAAATCGATAGCGCCTTCTACGATTTTAGCGCCGATTTGCTGGTCGCCGCCAAGCGGGCCGCTGTTATACGCGCGTACCGGCAGCCCGGTTTTCGCGGTAATCATGGTGGCCGTTGTACCGGTGCCGCAAAGAAAATGCTTTTGCAGCAGCGCTTTATTCCATTCGCACCATTCTAATAATTCTTTCTTTTTTCCGTCGTGGGCGATCAGCGCAATATTTTTTTGCTTTCCAATGGTCAGGGTAACAAATTCACTCATGTTCTTTTTCCTCCACATCAACCCGGTACGGCGCAATAGCGGTTAAATTCACAGGGTTGTCGTTATAAATTTTCAAGTGTAGGGGTTGGGTGAGGTCGAAGCCAAAGATACCCATTAAGGAGCGGGCATCCAGCACATACTGGTCGGATACCAACTCAAAGTCTCCCTGCAGCGGAACCAAATCCTTAACAAACTGCTGGACCTGCTTTGTGGATGACAGGCGAATCAATACTTCCTTCATGTGAACTCCTTTATCCTATCGATAGACGCAATGGATACTGGGAATAACAATACATTGATTATACTATACTTTTCCCGGTTTGCGGCGGTAGATTTATGATTTTAAGGCAGAAAATACGCGGCAATAGAGACAATAACGATATTATGGATTGCCAAAGCATCACTGTGTGAACGGTTTAATTCCTATGTATAAAAACGGCTGCAATGGAGATGTTTTATTTTCATTGTGAATCGTGGTACAATCAACAAGATAAGCAAACCACGAGAAAACTTAGAGTATGGATATCGCCGATTGGAGGCGTCCTTGTGGAGAAACCGAAAAACTGGATGCTGAAGAACATCATTTTTCTGGGATTGATTAGCTGCTTTGCCGACATTTCCACGGAAATGGTGTATCCGCTGATTCCGCTGTATTTGACAACTGCATTTGGCGCAACCCCTGTATTGGTTGGGATTATCGAGGGTATTGCGGAGAGCATTGCCAGCCTGCTCAGGGTATTCAGCGGATATATCAGCGATAAATACAACCGTAAAAAACCGCTGGCTTTTTTAGGCTACGCTTCCGGGCTGTTCTACAAGGTTGCGTTGCTTGTGGCGACTTCCTGGGTCGGGATTCTCGGGGCAAGGGTGATTGACCGTTTTGGGAAAGGCATTCGCACGGCCCCAAGGGATGTCATGGTATCGGATAGCGCTAATGCAAGCCAGATGGGGCATGCCTTTGGCATTCATAAAGCGCTTGACATGGCAGGGTCTGCCACTGGGATACTGATTGCTTTCTTTTTGCTTCGCGGGATAGGGGAGAATGCGTATCAAACGGTTTTTGCTGTGTCAATCATTCCCATGATCTGTGCGTTGGTGATGTTCGCATTTGTGAAGGAAAAGCGTGGGGAACCCGCGCAAAGAAAGCGGGAGTATTTCTGGAAAAATATACGCTTTCTGGATGGTAACCTGAAGCTATACCTTGTCGTGGCCTTCCTGTTCTCGCTGGGCAACTCATCCAACACCTTTTTGTTGCTCAGAGCCAACGAGATCGGCTTTTCCAGTACGGATGTGATTTTGCTATACTTTATTTATAACATCGTCACTGCAATCTTCGCTATTCCTTTTGGCAAAAGGTCCGACCGGATTGGACGCAAAAAAATCCTGATTGCGGGCTATATAACGTTTTCCATTGTCTATGCCGGGTTCGCCTTTGCGAATGCGAAGTGGGTAATCGCAGTAATGTTTATCTTGTATGGCCTTTATACCGCTATGGTAACGGGCGTTGAGCGTGCGTTTATTGCGGAGATTGCGCCGCCTGCTTTGAAGGGGACCATGCTTGGCCTGCATGCAACGTTGATCGGTGTTGCGCTGCTCCCGGCTAGTATTATCGCCGGGGCGCTGTGGGATACGGTAGGCTCTTTTGCGCCGTTTGCTCTGGGCGCTATTCTTTCACTAACGGCGGCCATCTTGCTTGGGGTTTTATTTCAATCAACGAAAAAACAACCGCCGGTATACGAACCGTAACCGGCAGATGCTTTTTATATCGTTGTTTTATGCATTGGTTTTACCACAGTTGCTTTAGGTATGGCATTTAAAATGGATGGTTATTTACGGGTCGGCACGATTTCCAGCCAGTATCCATCCGGGTCTTCGATAAAATAAATGCCCATCTTCTTATTATCAAAACAGATGCAGCCCATTTCCTCATGTTTGCGGTGGGCAGCTTTATAATCGTCTGTTTGAAACGCCAGGTGGAATTCACACTCGCCAAGATCATACTTTTGCGGATGATCGCGAAGTTCGGTCAATTCCAACTCAAATGCTGATTCTCCATCGCCAACGAACACAATCGTAAAGGATTGATCCTCCGCTACCTTACGGCGTTTTTCAGTCAACCCCAGTGCATCTCGGTAAAAAGCAAGGGTACGCTCCAAATTGCTGACGTTATAGTTTTCATGGACCATTTTAAATTTCATAAAACTGCCTCCTCTATTTAACATGGTTCTTAATGGATTATAGCACAAATTGTTACCGGGCGGGCAGCTTGCTTTTTGCTGCCTGTTGCATACGCCAAAGAGTAATATCCGTAATCAAAGCATAATCGATAGGCAAATGCAGCGGAAACTGTATCGTACCTTTAGAAGTATGATACCCTTGCAAGCGTTCCGCGAAAACAGACGTTGCTTCGCCGCCGGGGAATATACTGATGTGTTTTTGAAACGCTGCAAAATGAATGATGTTTTCACCCTGCCAGAAGGTTGGCATTCGCCAAGATATTCTCTCTTCCGCATTGGGCGCGGCAGCGCGGATCGTTTGCCGGATGGTTTGCAATATAGGCTGCACGGAAACTGGTTGCATTGCGATATACTTGTCGATATTGCTGGGATCGCCTTCTTTTTGCTTCGTATGGGACGCCGCATGTTTTTCTGGGTTTATAGACATCCGAATGCCTCCTTTCAGATAGGGATGTAACTATCTGTGTTGGTCGAAAAATACAGCTACATCAACAGGCCATGTCATAAGGGAAAAAATCGGTTGGATGATACTGTTATCATACACCCGGCTTTTTCATTTGCCTATACTCTTTTCATGGGATTTACAAACTTACGGGCATATGCTGAATTATTGAGGGGGTTTTGTTGCAGGCATTGCGGTATTGGATTGGATTTGGTAGGATAGGAGAACCATAGTGGAATACGGATAAGGGTGTAAGTAAGTATTGCAGGAGAGGATGTTGAATTTGATTCGATTTGCAATTTTAGGTGCAGGCAATATCGCGCAAAAGATGGCTGATACACTGGCCGGTATGATCGCGCAAGGGAACCAAGCCATTAGCATGTATGCCGTTGCAGCAAGGGACGAAGAACGTGCCAAACAGTTTGCAGAGAAATATGGGTTTGAAAAGGCATACGGCTCTTACGAAGAAATGGTTTCGGACCCGGCTGTTGATTTGGTGTATGTAGCTACCCCGCACTCGCACCATTATGAGCATATGAAACTATGCCTTTCTTACGGTAAACATGTGCTGTGTGAAAAAGCTTTTACTGTTAACGCAAAGCAAGCGGAAGAAGTGATAGCGCTGGCGCGTAGCAAAGGGCTGTATATTGCCGAAGCAATATGGACGCGATATATGCCCTTCCGAAAAATGGTGGAGCGTATGATCGCTGATGGCGCAATAGGCACCCCGTATGCGTTGTTTGCCAACTTGGCTTTCCCCATCAGGCATGTGGAACGAATGTACAATCCACAGCTAGCGGGCGGGGCGCTGCTGGACTTGGGAATTTATGCAATTACGTTTGCTTCCATGCTGTTTGGAGATGATGTTACCAGCATCAATAGTGTCGTTCAAATGATGGATACAGGCGTAGATGAACAGGAAAACATTACGCTGACCTATGCGGATGGAAAAATGGCGATGCTGTTTGCATCCATCAAATGTTCAGGCGATGAACACGGGGTGGTATTCGGCACGGAGGGAACATTGCAGATTGATACGCTGAATAACCCCGGCAAAATTACCATCACACCCAAAAAAGATCGCGAGGATGTACGCACTTATGCTGTACCACAGCAGATTACCGGGTTTGAGTATGAGGTGCAGGCAGCCATTGATGCAATTGAACAGGGTAAAGTGGAGTGTGAAGCGATGCCGCATAGTGAAACAATACGCATTATGCAGTTGATGGATACGCTTCGTAAACAATGGGGCCTGGTATATCCGTTTGAATGATGCCCATTGGATATTCTCCTTTTATGCGGCGTAAGGCTTACATTATTCCAAACGAATAGAAGCAAAAGCAAGTTTAATGCAAAGATAGCTGAGATACAGCAGCGTAACACATAGAGTATCTGAGAAGCAGATTGTTATATCTCCGGCAAATACAATTAATAAAAGAGCGCCATCCATGGATGGCGCTCTTTTTACTGGAAAATAAATGGATAGAAACGCGCATTTTAGAACTTGCTGGGGTTTACAGTAGATTGTTTTATTTTACGGTGCAGGGGGTCTGCATACTGCCAGAATATTAAAACACGATATACATGAAAAACGGAACAACCAGCAAGATGCTTAACGAAGACGGAGTAAACATGAATCAGTATAGAAACGGGATTGTGAATCAGTAATAACGATGGTTGAAACGCGGGATGAACAGAAAAATAGATTTTTTGATAAAAAGGATTGACAACCTGTACAAGGTAAGTTAGAATAACAGTAACGCAAGCGGTTGCATAAATGAAACGAAAGGAGGCTTTATGATGGCTTCAACCATTCATGATGTTGCTAAACTTGCCGGCGTAAACCCGTCTACGGTTTCCCGGGTTATCAACGGAAAAGCCTCCATCTCCGAGGAAACGAAGGAGAAAATATACGCCGCAATGCAGCAGCTGGATTATCACCCAAACAGTGTGGCACGTAGTCTGGCCAGTGGCTTGAGCGGGGCAATCGGCGTAGTGATGGACGCACACGATGCAAATGCTTTCAGCAATGAATTTTTCAGCCGAAGCCTTTTTGCGATTGAGCAGGTGGCACAAGCCAAAGGGTATAACGTCATTATCGCCAACAGCGCAAAGCGCGCGGGCGGCGTGTCCTCCATTGAGAACTTGATGCTGGAACGTAAGGTGGATGGGCTAATCCTGCCTCCGTCTACCGTAAAACCAACACTGTTGAAAAAAGTGGATGCTTTTCCCTATGTTGTACTGGGGCAGCCGGATATTGCACGGCAGGGAACTTGCTGGGTGGATGTAAACAACGAACAAGGCTCTGCTTTGGCAGTGGAGCATCTGTATAAACAGGGATATAGTCGCATTGCCTATTTAGGCGGCGATGGGGGAACAGGTTTTGTAAAGCGGCGCATCAAGGGTTACCGCAGCGCTTTAAAGCCAAATGATACACTGGTGATTTTCCCAACGGATGGCAGCACGGAGCAGGCTGCCCGGTACACGGCGGACGCTTTGGCTCTTCCGCAGCCGCCTGATGCCTTTTTATGTAATGATAACATTACAGCTTTTGGCGCCTTACAGGCGCTGAAAACAGCCGGACGAAAAGTACCCGAAGAAATCGGCGTTGCTGTTTTTGACAACTATCCTCTTGCTATGTATACGGACCCGCCGCTGACCGCTGTGAACGTGGACACGGCGATGCTGGGGGAAGAGACAGCCAGATTGCTCTTTCAGAGAATCGAACGCCATATTACTAACCGGCAAACCATGCTTTCCACTTCGCTGATCGAGCGTGAATCAAGCTGTAGGATGTGAAGATATGAACCTCTCCGCCGTTATGCACCCATCTACTCTACCCTTTAGGCAACCGCTTGCACGAAATCTGATGCACTTCCGGATTTTTACGGCAAAGGACGATTGCAATTCCGTAACCCTTTACTATTGGAAACGCAGCGAACCATTCCCCGAAAGCCTAAACACGGTAACGCTTCATATCCGTTATACGGATGCTTACCGTACCGAATGGGCAGGCGACGCTGCTCTGGCAGAAGAAGCACATTATATAAAGTATTTTTTTAAGATTGATTTTACAAACGGTGAAGAGCGGTATTACTGCGAATATGGTTTCTCCAGAGAGCAGCCGCAGCAGGGATGCTTTGAGGTGTTACAGGCAAACGAGACGGATGTACTGTCCGTGCCCGAGTGGGCAAAGGGCAGCGTATACTACCAAATCTTTCCCGAACGTTTTGCCGCAGGCAGCAGTATAAAACCCCGCGACGATTATGTGGCATGGAATGCTGCGCCTACCCGGGAGAACTTTTTCGGTGGGGATTTGGAAGGCATCAAAAGCAAACTGCCGTATCTGCGTCAGCTAGGCGTGGAGTGCCTGTATATGACGCCGGTTTTCGCAGGAGACTTTAACCATAAGTATGCAACGACCGATTATTTTCATGTCGATCCGGATTTCGGAACGGATGACGACTTGATTTCGCTGGTGGAGCAAGCGCATCACCACGGAATACGCGTAATACTGGATGGGGTTTTCAACCATTGCGGCATTCACTTTGCTCCCTTTGCCGACGTGCTTGCTAACGGCAAGGTATCGCCTTATTGCGATTGGTTTTATTGCAAAGAATACCCGCTTAAAATCGATCCTAAGTACTATGAATGTGTTGGTGACTATCCCTATATGCCGCGCTTGCGCACAGCGAATCCCAAGGTGCGGGAGTACATTCTGTCGGTGATGCTGCACTGGCTTCAAACGGCGCATATAGACGGCTGGCGGCTGGATGTGGCGGATGAACTGGACGCCGCTACGGTACGCTACTTGCGGGAAAAGGTGAAGGCAGCCCATCCTGATGCGCTTTTACTGGGCGAAACATGGAGCGATGCAAGCCGTATGGTTTGCGAGGGAGACCAGTTTGACAGCGCGATGAACTACTTGTTTCGCGATGCTATGGTTGACTTTTTCGCTAAGGACCGGATTAACGCACAGGAACTGCATAACAGACTTTCGCACATGCTCATGAAATACCCCGATGTAACGAACCTTTGCATGTATAATTGTTTGGACAGTCACGATACGGCGCGTTTTCTGACCGAGGCAGGCGGAGAAAAAAGGCGGCTGAAGCTTGCAATAGCGTTTCAAATGCTATTTCCCGGAAGCCCTGCACTCTTTTATGGAGACGAGGTTGGCATAGCGGGCGAGAACGACCCGGATTGCAGGCGTACGATGCCATGGGAGCAGCCGGATAACGATTTACTGCAATGGACCAGGGAGATGATCTCCCTCCGCAGGCATAATACAGCCGTGCGGCTGGGTGAGTACCATATACTGCAAACCAGTATACCGGATGTGGTTGCGTTTGAACGCAGCTATAACGGGGAGCGCATCATCGCGGTTTTCAACCGATCCGTGCTGCCCCAAACACTGGACTTCGCGGACGCTGTAGGAACGGTAACCGTTCTGCCGCAGTCCGTAGAGATCATACAAATACCATAAGGAGGAAAATCTATGCGTACCTACAAAAAAATTCTGGCGATCCTGCTGGCAGCTGTCCTTTGTTTGGCGACGGGAGCAGCCTTGGCAGAATCGACAGAACCCCAGGTAACCATCAATTTCTGGCACCACTACAGTGCGCAGTCGGCGGAGAACGAGACGCTGATGAACGTCTTAATCCCCCAGTTTGAAAGCGAAAACCCCGGGATTAAGGTTAACGCCGTATCACATGAATGGGCGGAACTGCACGATAAAGTGCTGGTTAGCGCCAGCTCGGGCAGCCTGCCGGATGTAGCCCGCTGCGATATCGCATGGCTGCCGGAATTCCAGAAGATGGGCGTATTGGTCGCGCTGGATCAGGAAATGGAAAACTTCACGGATGTGAGCGGCGCACTGCTGGACAGCGCAATGTCCACCGCGAAGATTGGCGACCATTACTACGCCTTGGCCCTGAACACCAACAGCAAAATTGTGTTCTATAACACCGCTATGCTTGAGGCTGCGGGCGTTGCTGTACCCACCACGATGGATGAATGGGTTAGCGCGGTTACCCAGCTTTCCGGCACTAACGAGAACGGTCAACAGGTATGGGGCTGGAATGAGCCTGCGCTGAGCGGCTGGAACATCTGCCCTTTCATTTGGAGCTTTGGCGGCAGCCTGACCAACGACGAGCAGACTGTGGCAACCGGCTACGTCAACAGCGAAGCAACCGTGAAAGCGGTAGCAACGTTTGCCGAATTAGTACAAGCGGGTGCGATTACCGGCTTTAACAGCGGCGATATTCCCATGACGGATGGGTTTGGTACCGGCCGTTATGCGATGATGCTCGAAGGGCCCTGGAAAACCGCGGAACTTTCCGGCGCGTATCCCGATGTGGCATACGGCACCGCACCGATCCCCGCTGGAGAAGGCGGAAGCGTAAGCGTGCTGGGCGGTGAGGATATTGCCATGTTCAATACCGCCAATCAGGATGCCGCATGGAAATTCATGCAGTTTATGACCAGCGAGTACGCCGAGACCGAAATGGCAAAATGCGGCCAGATTCCGGTAAACAAAGCGGCGTTGGAAAGCGATACGGTTAAGAACGCTTCGTATGCGCCTTTCCTGGCAGCCATTGAAACCGCGAAAGCGCGCCCGACTGTTGCTGCCTGGAGCGAAATGGATAACGAACTGAACACTGCCATGACAGCTGTGGTAAGCGGCGATAAAACCGCACAGGAAGCCATGGACGAATTGGCCGTGAAATTCGACGCGCTGCTTGCTCAATAATACCCTGAATGCATCCTAGCGTCAAGTAATAGCGTATAGCCGGCGGGAGGTTGATTCTTCCCGCCGGTATACCGCGAAACGACAGTTCATAAACTATCATTTATTTCGAACTGTAGGGATGCATCTTGCCTGCTATGGGTTGGAGCACGGGCAAAGGCTTTTCATAATAAAAAGATTTTGCCCGTTCCCTAACGCCGAAGATCGATTGGATGGAGGTGCCCGAATGGAAACTAAATCACGTTTAAACCGCTTTCAGCTGGGCGTACTGCTCTCGCCGGGGTTGATAGTATTTGCGATTTTCACCGTTTATCCTATTTTTCGCCTTCTATGGATGAGCTTTTGCGACTGGAGCTTCGGTTCCATGTTTCAGCAGCCATGGATAGGAATTGCAAACTATCGCGCTGTATTGTCGGATGATACGTTTTGGACGGTTTTTGGCAACAGCATGGTGTATACGCTGGTTACCGTACCGGGGCAGATGGCGATCGGCTTGTTTGTCGCGGTGCTTTTAAATGGTGTAAAGCGCTTTAGCGTTGGGTTCAGGGTGATTAACTACTTACCGGTAATCACTTCATGGGTAATCGCGTCGCTTGTGTTTCGCTATATTTTTAACACCGAAGGATTATTAAACTATTTTCTTACGAAAACCATCGGCATTACTTCGCAGAACGTTCGCTGGCTGGACAGCCGTTGGAGCGGCTTAAGCGTTGCGATGATATTGGGCATCTGGAAAGGGATCGGATGGAACATGGTTGTTTTTCTGGCGGCACTGCAGCAGGTTCCAGCCGATCTATACGAAGCTGCCGAAATTGACGGCTGCGGCACATGGAAAAAGTTTATCAACGTTACCATGCCGTCTATTCGCGGTACGATACTGTTTGCGCTCATCATGCTCACCATCGGCGGTTTTAATGTGTTTACCTCTATCAAGATGATTACCGGCGGTAAACCTGCGCATCAAACAGATACCTTACTCACATGGATGTACTATAAGGCATTTAGCACGGGAAAATTCGGGTATGCAGCGGCGCTGAGCTTTATTATGGCACTGGCGCTTGGGCTGATGGCCATATTGCAAATCAAGGCTATGAAAAACCGTGACGCGTAGGAGGGCATGAAGATGAATCAAAAAAACAGCCTGCGCTCACGCGCAATTCGTTATCTATTATTGCTGATGGGGGCCGTTATCAGTACCCTGCCGATGATATACATGATTTCGACTTCCCTGCGCCCCAACGGCGCGCTTTACGAGTATCCACCTCGCTTCTTTCCACAAATCAGTGCGTTGACGCTGGAAAATTATCAGTACATTTTAACGCAGAGCAAGTTTTACTATAATTTTCTCAACAGTGTGTTTGTATCACTGACATCTGTCGGGCTGGCGGCACTTGCGTCCTCGGCAATGGCGTTTGTGATGGGTAAGTTCAAATTCAAAGGAAAACAATTACTTTTCGCCTTTATTATTCTGACAATGATTATTCCCGGCACGACGATGATCGTGCCACAGTTTGAACTGGCCACCTCGCTTGGTATGGTCAATAAGCTGTGGGGGCTAATTCCTTTTTATGTGGCATGGGTGATTCCGTTTTCTACCTTTATGATCAAAGGATTTATGGAGAACATACCCAACGAAATTACGGAAGCGACCTATATTGATGGGGCAAGCGTAATGACGGTATATTTGCGTATCGCGCTTCCGCTGGCGGCTCCGGCTATCGCGTCGGTCAGTATTTTTAATTTCCTCACGGCATGGGAGGAATACCCATGGGCGAATACGGTGATTAACGATACGAATCTGCGCACACTGCCAATTGCCATTGCAGGCTTCTTTGGGCAACACCAATTCACCCAGTGGGGATACGTTTTCGCAATGTCTGTGCTCACGTTGATTCCTGTTGTACTGGTGTTCATTACCTGCCAGAAATTCTTTGTGCAGGGGCTTACAGCCGGAAGCGTAAAAGGCTGATGGGCTTGGGAAAACGACGTTCGTTTGGCCCGGCTTTGGTGTGACCGATGATAATCAATAAAATAGGTAGTTATATAGTTAAACATCAGGCGCCGGCATCCATTAGCAAATTGTTTGCCAATGGATGCCGGCTTTTTGATCCCAGTGGGGAATATACACTTGATCATCATAATTTTTTATGGGAATTTTGCGCAATCTTTATAAAAATGGGTTTATATGGAAATAAATGATTATTTTCGATTGCGTGCGGAAAAGATACGTATTATAATTAAATTATAGCAGAAAGGGATGAAAACATGCATTTTCAAAGCGGTTATCAACGGAAAACATTATGGGTTGTATCAATGATCATAAACATCTTTATCGTGGTGATGAGCAGCATTGGGGCGTTGCTTAGCATCCAAAACAGTGGAACGGGAATTTTTAAGTATTATACGCAGGATAGCAATTTACTTGCACTTTTCGCCTGTGGTATCTGCGCTATATTCCAGTGGAAAGGCTTGATAGAAAACAACCTGATCTTGCCCTACTGGGTGAAGAGCCTCAAATATATTGCTACCAGCTGCTTAATGGTAACTTTTATAATTGTGCTGTTTGTGCTCTCCCCAATCGAAGAGGGTGGGGCGGTTTACATGCTTTTTCACGGGTCGATGTTGTATACTCACTTTATCTGCCCGCTTTCAGCACTGCTATCCTTCCTGCTATTGGACCGGGAGCCGATTTTGCCGCGAAAACATAGCTGGGTGGTGCTTTTGCCGACACTGCTGTACGCAATTGTCACGATATTGCTGAATATAACCGGCACGCTGGACGGCCCATATCCATTCCTCCGCGTGATGCATCAACCGGTTTTCACTTCTATG
Source organism: Candidatus Limiplasma sp. (assembly GCA_963663285.2). GTDB lineage: Bacteria > Bacillota > Clostridia > Christensenellales > Aristaeellaceae > CAXXOK01. Next base: position 430,594 of record CAXXNI010000002.1, read on the forward strand.
CTGTGGGCTTTTGGTATTCTGGCTGGCGCTTATATCGTCGGGTGGATGCTTGGTGTGGGCAGCCGTAAATTTGCATTATTAAGCCGGGCATAGATACTGATTTGTGTCTATTTACTCATTATTTATAGGGTAGATATTTCTGGGTAAAAGTTAATTCCAACAGATGATTAAGTTGATTTTACAAGAATAAAAGCCGCCAAAATGGCGGCTGTTGTAGTATTTAATTTCCGGATTTACTGGCTTAGATACTTTTGGAGCGTTTTGCGAACCGCCCCAATAGAAGCAAGTTCTTCTTTTACCATTTGCAGTATTTTCTCTGCCAGTCCGGCTTGAACCAGATCAACGCCAAAGATGGTTTGATTGGATAGAATTGGGGCCACCTTTTCATCCACATTATCTAGGGTACCGAGCGTAATACCCGATAATTCTGTTTGCAACTGCGAAAGCATGGGGTCGCTGCTGCACTCCATGGGTTTGCCGTCGTCATCCAGCGCGATTAGATACCGTATCCACCCGGCGATTGCAAGGGGAATGAAAGTCAGGGTTTTCGCATCCAGATCAGGCCGTTCGATATACGATTTAATGGTTTCCCCAAACCGGATGGATACCTTCTGGCTGGTGTCGGTTGCGATCCGCTGCGGGGTGTCCGGTATAAAGGGGTTTGGCAGCCGTTCTTCAATCACCTCGTGTATAAAAGCCTCCGGAGACAGAATACCGGGATCGGTTACGACGGGCATACCTTCGACATAACCGATTTTTTCAACGAGAGATTTTAGCTCTGTATCCGCCATTTCGGAAGCAATACTGGTATAGCCCAGCAGACAACCGTATACGGCAAGTGCCGTATGCAAGGGATTAAGGCATGTGGTTACCTTCATTTTCTCGGTTTGGTTTACGGTTTGGCGGGTTGTCATATATACGCCCGATTTTTCCAGCGGGGGTCGGCCGTTTGGGAATTGATCTTCCACAACCAGATATTGCGGAGCTTCGGCGTTGACAAACGGTGCGATGAAGGTGTTTTTCGCAGTCACAATCGGCGCCATATTCGCAACGCCAAGCTGCGTTAACGTATCCTCTACCACTTTAGCGGGTCTGGGCGTGATTTTATCAATCATGGACCAGGGGAAGGAAACCTTTTGTTCATTTTGCACCCATTGTAAAAATCCATCATCGGTAAAACCACGTTCCCGCCACTGCGCGGCGACGGTTAAAACACTGTTGCGCAGTTTTTCACCATTATGCGAGCAGTTATCCATGCTTACAACGGCAATAGGGGTTGCCCCTGCCTGAAAACGTTCCATTAAAAGTGCGGTGACGATGCTCATTGCGTGAGTACACTTTTCCGGGCCGTTTTCAAAATCGGTTTGTACAAAGGGGAAGAACTCGCCTTTCGTATTTTGCAGGGCATATCCTTTTTCCGTAATGGTAAAACTGATCATTTGCAGCGAGGGGGAGCGGAATATCCGCTTCAGTGCCTCTATATCGTCGTGGAATTGTATACCGGCTTTCAACCCTTTCGCAATGGAGGCAACGACTTCTTTTGCCATAGAACCGTCATGCTTCAGGCTCACCATCAGTGTCATAGCGTCAAAGGGCGTATAGATTTTATCGATAATATCAAAATCGAAAGTTTCCGCTGCAATGATGCCTTTTTGAGCCAATCCCTGATTGATCAACTGCTGCTGTAACCGGGCGATAAAGCCGCGAAAAATGTTGCCGGCGCCGAAATGTACCCATACGGGTTCTTGTAAAGTGGCCTCCGACATGGTTTTCCAGTCGAAATTCGGCAGGGCGATACCAGCATCATGCCATGCTTTTTGGGCTTGCAACCCTTCATAATTAAGTTTCACAGAAAGGCCCCCTTGTGTCATCCTTTGGCTTTGGTAATGGCTTCCCATAAGCCGTTTAAATAAGCGATACCCAGTGCCCGATCATATAGACCATACCCTGGCCGCCCCTTTTCATCCCAGATCATCCGCCCATGGTCGGGACGGATGTAAGTATCCGGGCAGGTGTCGTAAATCGCCTTCATAATGGCGTACATATCCAAATCACCATCCGAGGATAGGTGGCTTGCCTCGCGGAACCTGTGGTGCCCTAAATACTTTACGTTGCGTACATGCAGGCAGCCAATCCGGTTCAACGCGCCAAAATGACGGATAATGGACGGAATATCATTATCCGGGCTGGAACCCAGCGAGCCGGTACAAAGGCATACGGCATTGCTGGGAGAATCGTATAGTTGGATGATCTTATCAAAATCATCCTGACTATGGGCAATGCGTGGCAAATCGAAAATTGGCCAGGCTGGATCATCCGGATGGCATGCCATCACAACACCGCATTCTTCACAGGTGGGAATGATTCTCTCAAGGAAATAACGGTAATTTTCCCGCAATGTATCCGGAGTAATGCCGCGATACGTTTGCAGGGTCTGCTCTAACTCCGAAAGCCGCGCAGGTTCCCAGCCCGGCAGGGTGAAGCCGTTGCTGTCCTCCGCCGTTTTCTGCACGATTTCAAGCGGCGTCATATCGCCCAGCTCTGCCTCGTCAAAATAGAGGCTGTTGGAACCGTCGGCTTCGATGGTACGCGCCAAGTCCGTTCGTAGCCAGTCAAACACAGGCATAAAGTTGTAAACAATGACTTTTACACCGAATTTAGCCAGATTGCGAATGGTAATCTTATAGTTTTCGATATACCGGTCGCGCGTAGGGAGTCCGGCTTTAATATCCTCGTGAACGTTCACGCTTTCAATTACTTCACACGCTAGTCCGGCGCGATGCACCTCGTCAATGTATGCCTTTATTTCATCCTCGCTCCAAACCTCGCCCGCGGCTTTCTCATCCAGCACGCCCATAATGCCTGTAATACCAGGAATTTGGCGGATTTGGCGCAACGTGATCGACTCGCTACCGGAGCCATACCAACGAAAAGTCATTTTCATGCAACAGTTCTCTCCTTGTGATTATCCCAAAAGTGTCGGCAGGATCATGCTGATCGGCTGAATAAAGGTGACCAGTAAAAGAGTGATGATCATGCAGATATAAAAGGGCATGGTGGACTTGACCACACGTTCCATGGGTACTTTGCCAACGGCGGAGCCGATGAACAACACAGAGCCTACCGGCGGAGTAAGTAATCCGATGGCGCAGTTTAAAATGATAATGATACCAAACTGGATGGGATTCATGCCAATTTGCAGAGCCAGCGGAAGCAGGATAGGTGTAGAGATCAGAATGATCGGTGCCATATCCATAATACAGCCCAAAATGAGTAGTATCATGTTCAGCAGCAGCGCAAGGATAATGGGATTATCCGTGATGCTGGTGATTGCATTGGCAGCCAGCGTAGGTACATGCAGAATCGTAAGGCAGTACCCAAAAGCGCTGGAGGTTGCAATTAAAATCAGCACGATAGACAGCGTATTGATACACTCGCCAAGCGCCTTCCACACACCCTTCCAGGTGATGCCTTTATAGATAAACACGCTCACAATCAAACTGTAAATAACAGCGATAGCGGCGGATTCCGTCGCGGTAAATACGCCGCCTACGACGCCGAAAACCACAATCAAAACGGCGGCAAGCGCCCAAAATGATTTACCGAACTGTACAGCTAAATTCTTCAAATTGAATTTATCGCCCTTGGGGTAATTTCGCCGGACAGAGATGATATAGGAACCGATCATCAGGCTGAGCGCGAGAAGAGCACCGGGAAGGTAACCGGCCAGAAACAACGCGCCAACGGAAAGGCCGCCGGCTGTTGTGGCATAAATAACCATGTTATGACTGGGCGGTACCAGCAAGCCTTCGCAGGAGGAGGTAATGGTAACGGCGGTGGAAAAATCATCGTCATACCCCTGTTCCACCATCATCGGAATCAGAATAGTGCCCAGCGAAGCGGTATCGGCTGCGGCGGAACCGGAAATGCCGCCGAAGAAGTAGGAGGCAACAATATTCACCATAGCCATGCCGCCGCGCATCCAGCCTACACAGGCATCCGCAAGCGCGATGAGCTTTTGCGATATGCCGCCGCTGCCCATGATAACTCCCATGGTAATGAAGAATGGAACGGCCATCAGGCTGAAAGAGAAGATGCCTTTTACCATCTGCTGACAAACGGTAACGAGGTTATAACCTTGATAGAGCAGGCAGAGAACCGAGGATATTGCCACTGCATATGCAATGGGGAACCGAAGAAGGATCATCAGCAGAAAGCTGCCCAGCAAAATGATGATTGCAATGGTCGCTGTCGTCATTTCTTATCGCCATCCTTCACGAAGAATTTTTTGATGTGGTTGTAAATGGATTCGATTTCAAATAGAAGCATGGCGCAACCGGCTAACGGCACCGGGAAATACATCCAAAATTTAGACAGGAAAGGCATGGAAATGTAGGTGCCCTTACCACCAATGCCGGTTGCATACCGTAAGCCCACCACGATCATGACGATCGCAAGGGCTGAAACAGCAAGGTCAGAAAATATATCCAGACTATATAGCAATTTTTTAGGTAAGTACTTATCCAGAGCGCTCATACGGATATGCGCGCCTCGACGGATTGCCAAAGCAGCGGATAGTACCGCCATATAGGTCATCAGCGTTAAAATAACTTCCTCGCTCCAAGCGGGGTCAGGAATAAAAGAAATATAACGGCCTAAAACGGTGAGCGTGGTAATTGCGATGTCCGCAATCAATAATATCTTACAAATAAACAGAATAACGGTATATGCTTTGTCATATAAAGGCTTGACCCGATCGAGCTTTTCAAAAACTTTAGGCATCGCCATCGTCACCTTTCACGTAGGAAAAATCGGACGCAGGGCATTGTTAACTCCCTGCGTCCAAAAGTCATTCATTCCAAAATTTCGGGTACAGAGCTTACTGCAGATCAAGAATCTGCTGGTACAGTTCTGCCTGGCTAGCCGTGTTCGCCGAGATTACATCCGCGCAAGCGGCCGTCCAAGCACTCTTGTCGGTAACTTCGACGATGTTCACACCCATGGCCTTCAGTTCATCCAATACCTTCTGCTCTTCCGACTCGGAAAGTGCGGCATTGAAATCCTGTGCGTAAGCACCGGCAGCCATGATCACTTTTTGCTGATTTTCGGTAAGCTTGTTCCAGCTGGCATCGGTGATAACCACCTGAACCGCGCCCAGCGTGTGGCCGTCGAGGATCATGTTGGGAGCGACTTCGTAGAAAGCCTTGGATTTGTAGTTGGCAATGGGCTGTTCAGCGCCATCCACAACGCCGGTCTGCAACGCAGAGTACAGCTCGTTGTAAGCAACAACGGTAGCGCTGGCGCCAAGGCCGGAAACCATGCCGGTCATAACGGGGTCATTGGAGACGCGAAGTTTCAAGCCGGCCAGATCTTCAATGGAGTTGACCGCTTCTTTGGTGAAGAAGTGACGGAAGCCTTCTTCGCCGTAGAAGATGCCGCGAATGCCCAGGCCCAATTCTTCCGGCTCATTGAGGAACTCGGCAGCCAGATCGCTGTTGGCAAAATTCCAGAAGTGCTGGCGATTGGCAAACGTATAGGGAATCGACAGCAATTTGGATTTGTCGCAGCCGTAGCTGGTCAGCGCAAAAGCAGAAATACGGGACATATCAATCGTATCGCCGCCGGCAAGCATGGAATCCAGCACATCGTTTTCAGAGCCTAACACACCGCTGGCCTGAATATCGATGATAATAGAGCCGCCAGACAACTCTGCCACTTTATCTTTGAAAGCGGTTCCAGTTTGACCAACAATAGAATCAAGCGGATTTACCTCAGCATACGTAAGGGTTACTTGTGGATCGTTGGCGACATCGCCAAAATCTGCGGTTTCTGCGACGCTGCCGACCATAGCCAGGCCCAGCACCATTACCATAGCAACCAGAGCACAACACAGTTTTTTCATGGTTCTCCTCCTTAGTGTTTTGGATATTTTGTTTAGCAACGCTAACAAATCTTATACAAATATACCAAATCTAAACAGCACTGTCTACTGGTATGTAAGTTAAAAATACACATTGAATTTTGTGGATTATGCACAAATATTTATTTATTCATTGCAATTATCTGCATTAATTATACAATAAGAATACAAATAAAACCACAATAAAATGGGAGTTGAGCACATGTCCATTACAATAGATGTATTAAAAATTGACGTGCGAATTTCTAAAAAAATTTTTCGGAACTTTGCGTTATTTGATGCTTTTTGCAGGCAGAAAAAATGGGTATCGCCCGTGCTATTTGCCGGTATTTTTTTTGCGTTTTCATTGATCTCGTATTTTGCTCGCTTTCAGAACGATCAGGCAATTTTATTGACCAGCGTATTGCTCAGTGTGGGTATTGTGCTTCCGTGTGTATACTTTTTTAGTTACTTGCTCTCCATTAAAGCGCAGGCTGATAGAATGAAACTGGATAAACCGCGTCATGCTTACTCGTTGTCCGCTGATTCAGACGGATTGGAAATAACAATGGCGAAGGAGACCCAACATGTTGCATGGGAACAGATATATGCCGTTTACCGCAGAAAAAACTGCACGTACCTTTACGTATCGCCGGGGCAAGCTTTTTTACTGCCTCATGAGCAGATCACGGATGGCGCCGAAACACTGTGGACGCTTCTGCGAAATGTAGTACCGGTTTCACATTTGCATGGGGATGCTAGGAAATAGCAGGAAGGAAGAGAGTATTATTATAGCTGCAGAACATGAACTAAGAAACTGGCTGTTATAAATTTGGCATGTGATGAAAAACAATAAAAACCCTGTAATCCAAGTACAAGATGAAAAACGCCGCAACGATAGAATATAACAGCAGATAGTTTTACAGGATCAATCGATGAGTCAAAGCTTATTTCGCTTTTAAGTGATGTTCCGAATAATTATCGTTTTATCTATCAGTAACCGGAAGTCCACCAAAATAAAGCAGCCTGCCGCATACTTGAATGTATGCGGCAGGCTGCTTTGCGCCGCTAAACAAGCGTCTTTTAACCATTAGCGCTATTATACTGCCTATGGTTTTAAATGGGATACGATGGAGAGAAGGGTTAAGCATTGCGCGAAATTTAGAAAATCAGTTCATTTGCTGCTGCTTTGGCTTCCTGACGAAGCATGTCCCATTCTTCTTCCGTCATCGGTTGCGTAAAGCTGACGTCCGCGTGTTTAAGCATGAATGAAAAATGCTCATAGTTACCCGGAGGAACCAATGTATTTGCGCCTTTCAGGACGGCGTATTTCATTGCCGCTATGCTAAGCGCGTCGTTGCCCCAGATTGGCTGACACCAGGATTTGGGATAGAGCCGTTCTTCGCCTTCGCGCCATTGACGGCGTACGAGGGATTTCATACCCAGCAATCCAATGCCTCTTTCCTTGACTGCTTCAGAAATACGGTCGCCCCAGCCACGCTGGATTCCAAGCGCCCAGTTCAGCGGGAACAGGACGGTATCAAAATCAAACAAGGTAAGCGCACGAAGCGCTATATCTTCATTGTGTGCTGAGAAGCCGATGTTACGGATTTTACCGTCCCGCTGGGCCTTCAGTACGGTTTCCATAGCGCCGCCCGGGCCGAAAGCCAAGTCTAAATCCTGCTCGGTTGTAAGTGCGTGCAACTGAAATACATCAAAGTGATCGGTTTGCAGTTTGCGCAAGGAGTCTTCCATTGTTTTTCGTGCACCTTCCGCGCTGCGCTGCTCGGATTTGCAGGCTAGAAAAACATCCTTACGGTAGGGCGCAAGCGCCGGACCCAGTCTTTCTTCGGCATTGCCATAGGTAGGGGCAACATCGAAGTAATTAACGCCCGCATCAATTGCGCTGGCAACATACTGATTGGATGTTTCTTGTGTTTCGTCCATGTTGATGATGCCGCCGAACACAACGGCTGAAACTTGTATACCGGTTTTTCCTAACGGATGGTAAAGCATCTTCTCACCTCCAGATTATTTTTATACTATCACAAAAGTACGAGCGGATCAAGCAGGAAAAACATTGACACGGTAAGGCATACAGCAACAAATGATTGTGTGAACGGATTGACAAAGTTTACAATTCGTTCTATACTTTGTAAAAAGGAATTTACAATAACACAAACACACAATTGGAAAGGACGATGCCTGATGAAGAAATTTCTGGCGATCTTGTTGTCCACTCTTATGGTGCTTGGTACGGTAAGCTTTGCAGCAGCCGAAACTGCTGACGATGCTATCGACCCGGCATTGATTGCGGCTGCGCAAGCGGAAGGCGAACTAACCGTATATGCATCCTGTGAAGAAGCTTATATGAATGTTGCCTGCGACCACTTCCAGGAGTTGTATGGCATTACTGTCAACCGTCAACGCCTCTCCACCGGCGAAGTTGCCGCGAAGATCGAAGAAGAAAACGGCAATCCCAGCGGCGACGTTTGGTTTGGCGGCACCACCGACCCTTATAACGAGAGCACTGCCAAGGGGCTGTTGGAAGCGTACGACGCGAAAAACGCCAGCCACCTCACCAGCGAGCTTTATCGCGATAAGGATGGCTATTGGTACGGCATCTACAAAGGCATTCTGGGCTTCATGGTGAATACCGAAGAGCTGGCCCGCCTCGGCTTGGATGCACCGCAGGATTGGGACGATCTGTTGAAACCTGAATATCAGGGTCTGATCTGGATGGCGAACCCCAATACGTCCGGTACAGCTAAACTCGTTATCAATACAATGGTACAGATGAAGGGCCACGACGCTGGTATGGAATATCTGGCTGCGTTGGATAAGAACATCGCCCAGTACACCAAGAGCGGCTCCGGTCCGGCGAAAATGGTTGGCCCCGGTGAATGTGTAATCGGTATCGGCTTCCTGCACGATGGTATTACGCAGATTCTGGCCGGGTATGACAACATTCAGTTGATTCTTCCGGCAAGCGGCACCAGCTACGAAGTTGGCGCTACCGCAATCTTTAAGGGCGCAAAGCATCCTAACGCTGCGAAACTGTGGGTTGAATATGCGTTGAGCCCTGAGTGCGTTAACTTGGCAAAAACCGCCGAGAGCTATCAGTTCCTGGTGATTGACAATGCCGAGCAGCCTGCCGAGGCAACGCAGTTTGGCCTGGATCCCAACAACACGATTGAATATGATTTTGAAGATGCCAAGCAGAATACCTCCAAGTACGTAGAAGAGTTCTTTGAGGCAATCGGCGCGGCGGCAGACAGCCGTTTCCAGACGGAATAAGGAAACCGAAGTGACGGACACGGAGGATGACGAGAACCGTCATCCTCCCGTTTTACATGGCGGTATCCGGGTAAACTGCTTTGGTATTTCGATGCGCAGTGATCAGGCTGCGATTGCGGCGGAAGCACTGCATGAAGGGGGCTGTCTCTATGGTTGGAGCACCATCGCAAGGGAAAAGGCTCGACCGTAAAAAGCTGTTTGGGGACCCGATCATGGTATCCACCATTATTGTTCTCCTGATTTTTTTATTACTGTTTATCCTGTATCCGCTGGCAACTTTGCTGGTGAACAGCATCTTTAATAGCGAAACCGGCTTTACGCTGGATGTTTTTTCGCGGGTGCTAAGCTTGCAGCGCTTCCGCGTAGCGTTTACCAACACGCTTGCGTTAGGCATGATCACTGGACTTGCCAGCACATTGATCGGCTTGCTTTTTGCATATGTGGACGTATACATGAAAGTACGGTCCCGTATCATGAAAAAGCTGTTCGATGTGGTTAGCCTGCTGCCGGTGGTTTCGCCGCCGTTTGTTCTTTCCCTGAGCATGATTCTCTTATTTGGCCGCAGCGGTTTGATTACCCGTACGCTGCTTGGCATTTACGACAGTGAAATTTATGGTCTCAAGGGCATCGCTATCGTGCAGACGCTTACGTTTTTCCCGGTCTGCTATTTGATGCTTAAAGGACTTTTACGCAATATCGACCCTTCGCTGGAGGAAGCTTCCCGTGATATGGGCGCTTCCCGCTGGAAGGTGTTTACGACGGTTACATTCCCGCTGCTGCTGCCGGGGCTTGGCAATGCGTTTTTAGTAACGTTTATCGAGTCGGTCGCTGACTTCGCAAACCCCATGATTATCGGCGGCAGTTACGATACATTGGCAACGACAATTTACCTGCAAGTAACGGGGGCGTACGACAAGGAGGGCGCTGCTGCCATGGCGGTCGTACTGCTGAGTTTAACGCTGCTTCTATTCCTGATACAAAAATACTATCTTGAAAAACGAACAGTCGCCACGCTGACCGGTAAAGCCAGCCGCGAACGGATGCTGATAACCGACAGCAGTGTTACGCGGCCACTTACCCTGCTGTGTACTTTGTTCAGCGGCTTTGTGGTGATGATGTATATCAGCGTACCGTTTGGCGCTCTGTTTAAGCTGTGGGGGCGGAATTACTCCCTGAGCTGGGTTCACTTTGAGTATATTTTCAAATACGGCGGAGGCGCCAGAGCGTTTCGCGATTCGTTCATGCTGTCGATAATCGCTGCGCCGATTACGGCATTGTTATCAATGGTTATTAGTTATTTAGTAGTAAAAAAGAAGTTCCGTTCAAAAGCGTTGATCGAGTTTGTGAGTATGCTGGCAATGGCGGTGCCCGGTACGGTACTCGGTGTTGGGTATATTCGCGGCTTTGCCAACGGCATCTTTGGCAGCGGTATTTTACAGGGCTTATACGGCACCGGGATGATATTGGTAATCGTGTTTATTGTGCGTAGCCTGCCGGTTGGAACGCGCAGCGGCATATCCGCCCTGCGGCAAATTGACCGCTCCATAGAAGAAAGCGCCTATGATTTGGGAGCTAACAGCGGTAAAGTATTTATGTCCATAACGTTGCCGCTCATTAAAGACAGCTTTTTCAGCGGATTGGTCACAACGTTCGTTCGCTCTATTACGGCAATCAGTGCGATCATCCTGTTGGTAACGCCGAAATTCCTGTTGATTACTACACAGATTAATGAGTTTGCGGAAAAAGGGAAATTCGGCGAGGCCTGTGCATATGCGACGATCCTGATACTCATCGTATACGGCTCAATCCTGCTGATGAACCTGTTTATTAAATATTTTGGAACCAGCAAGAAGATTAGGGAGGCAGAAAAAAATGGCTAAAATCAGTAAAGGCGTGCGGCTTTCCCATATCTCCAAAATTTATAAAGACCCGAAAACAAGTAAGGATTTTTATGCTGTGCGTAATGCTGATTTGGATATTGCGCCCGGCGCCTTTGTAACATTGCTGGGCCCAAGCGGATGCGGAAAAACCACAACATTGCGTATGATTGCCGGGTTTGAAAGCCCTGATGAGGGCGAGATTTTTCTGGGAAACGAACCCATTAACGAATTGACTCCCAACAAACGGGATACAGCGATGGTGTTCCAAAGTTATGCGCTTTTCCCGCATTATAATGTGTTTGATAATGTGGCGTACGGTTTGCGCTTGCGGAAACTTCCCAAATCCGAAATTGAGGAGCGCGTGCATAGCATACTGAGTCTGGTGGAAATGGATGGCATGGAAGCCCGCATGACCAACCAGCTTTCCGGTGGGCAGCAGCAGCGTATTGCGTTGGCGCGTGCGCTGGTGGTGGAGCCGGGCGTGCTATTGTTCGACGAACCTTTATCCAATCTGGATGCGAAGCTGCGTGTCAGCATGCGCACCGAGATTCGCCGCATACAGCAAACGCTGGGGATTACAGCGATTTATGTAACGCACGATCAAAGCGAAGCTATGTCTATCAGCGACCAGATTATTATTATGAACAAGGGCGAAATTGTTCAAGCGGGTACGCCGATGGAGATTTACTACCATCCGGTAAACGAGTTTGTGGCGGACTTCATTGGAGAGGCAAATTTTCTGCAAGGGAAAGTTGCCAGTATGGAGGGGGCGCTTTGCCGCGTAACAGTCGATGGGCATGAAGCGTTGGTTGAAACCGCACGTACAATGCAAGCGGGGCAGGAGTGCAAAGTTGTACTGCGTCCGGAAGCAGTGCTGATCGGCGATAGCGGGCTTTTACCCTGCACGGTGGAGCTAAGCTGCTTTATGGGAAGTTATCAAAACTACCATGTCCGCACGGGAGATACGCTGGTGAAAATTGCGGATAACTGCCCTGTGAATAAAAAAATCTATAAAGTTGGCGATCAGGCATATATAGGATTTGATAAGGAGTGCGCGCATCTGCTGTAAGGAGCGCTATCAGAATTTTTGGTTTATAATCTGAAAAATGGCACCAATTTCGGCTGGCGTTTTCATCTATCAATGAAAACGTCCGCTGTTTTTTACTTTTTTAGCTGGTTGCCGTGGAAGTTTAGCTGTGTTTGCCGTATAATGTTTTTATTACCGATACTGAGAAGACGCATACATTCTAAAATAGCACTTTACATAAAACCGATGTGTCTTTTCGAAAGGAACCAAAGAAACAGGGAGGATAATGATGATGTACATAGCGGATGAAAACCGGTATTCTACCATGCAGTACCGCCGTTGTGGTGCAAGCGGTTTGCTGTTGCCGGTACTATCGCTCGGATTATGGCATAATTTTGGCAACATTACCCCGTTTGAAACGCAGCAAAGCTTGTTGCGCACAGCGTTTGATCATGGTGTTACACACTTTGACCTGGCAAATAATTACGGCCCGCCTTATGGTGAAGCAGAGCGTAATTTTGGCATTCATATGCTGCGGGATTGGAAACCATATCGTGACGAACTGGTGATTTCCACGAAAGCCGGATACGACATGTGGCCGGGACCGTATGGTAATTTTGGCAGCCGTAAATACCTGCTGTCCAGTTTGGATCAGAGCCTGCAGCGTATGCATTTAGATTATGTGGATATTTTCTACCATCACCGCCCGGACCCTGAAACTCCTATCGAGGAAACGATGGGCGCATTGGCGTCCGCCGTACATAGCGGCAAAGCGCTGTATGTAGGCATCTCCAATTATAATGCGGAGCAAACGGAGATAGCCGTGCAAACCATGAAAAAGCTTGGGATACCGTTGCTGATCCATCAGCCGCGGTATAATATGATGAACCGCTGGGTGGAAGAGGGGCTTACGGATGTGCTTCGCCGCGAGAAAGTAGGCTGTATTGCCTTCATGCCGCTTGCAGGCGGTATGCTGACTAACCGCTATTTGCACGGCATCCCGGCTGATTCGCGTGCAAGCCACGACCCGCGCTATTTAAAACCGACGGATATAACGGAGGAGAAGCTATCGGTCATCCGGCAGTTGAACGAGGTTGCCGAGGGGCGCGGGCAGAGCTTGGCGCAAATGGCGTTGGCTTGGGTGCTGCGGGATGAAGTGGTCACCAGCGTGTTGATTGGCGCAAGCAAGCCTTCCCAGATTACGGAAAATGTGCAGATGCTTACACATCTTGCGTTTACTGCGGAGGAACTGGCGACAATAGACCGGATTTTAAAAGCGTAAAGCAACTATTTACGAACGGGAAACACAAACGGCGGCGGGTGTGGCAATACATCCGCCGCCGTATATTTGTTTGCTCCTGCGGGATTTCACGAGTAAAGCATATCCAACTTATCATCTTCACAATGCCGGGAGCGGGTGGCAGGTAAAAACCTATGTCTATTTATACAGCTAAAAGCGATTGTAAAAGCGAATACGATCATTAGAATAAGCAGGATACTTTTTAGATTTCAGAGAGGAACATCGAGATTGTTTACGCTTTATGCGTTGATAATACAAACGGGAGAAGGAATGCGTACGGTGCTCAGGCATTCACCTAAATCGCCCGTTTCCGGATGAATGGCAAACAAGCGTACCTCATCTGCATTCTGATCGGCAACCAATAGGTAGGCCCCGTTTGTTTCAATGCAAAAATTACGCACAGCGCTAGCACCGCAAGAGGTAAATGTTCTGCCGGATAAGGTTCCATCGTCGTTAACCGTAAAGCGGACCAAGTGCGGTACGCCGCGTACGGACGCGTACAGGTACTTCGCATCAGGCGTAAGGTGAATATCGGCGGCAGTGCTGTTTTCTGGTTCGCTGCCATCCAGAAGCTCATAAGCTCCCCGCATGGTGAGCATTCCTTTTTCCGCATCATAGTCAAAAAGCAGTACCCGGCACAGCAACTCTGTAACCAGATAGGCATACCGTCCGTTGGGATGGAAAACAAAATGCCGAGGTCCTTCTCCGGCCGGGATGGGGATATCAGCGTGCGGCAGCAGCAAACCATCATTTGCTTTGAAAATTCGCAGCTGATCAATACCCAGATCCGCCTCGATCAGGAAATGCCCCGCGGCATCTGCGGTAAGCGAGTGTACATGTGCCTGTCCCTGACGAACAGGGTTAATACTGTGCCCGGTATTGGGCAGCCATTGCGTTACAGCGGTGAGTACGCCACTTTCGTCCGTTGCGCAGGTAAGCGCACCGCCGCCGGAATAACTGGCAAAGGATACTGCATTATGCTTGGGCCAAACACAGACATGGCACAAAGCGGGATAAGGAGCATCCAGTAGGGCTGTGGGTGTAAGTGTGCCGTCTGTTTCGGCATGGTAGGACGCCACAGCACCGCCATCTGAGCGTTCGCTTACGGAGTATAAACAATCACCGCAAAGTGCAAGAAAGCTGGGAGCGGTACAGCCGGTATAGATAGAACCTACTCTCAGTTCGCCGCGTTCGCGATTAAGCCAGAGAGTAAAAATATCCCCTTCGCCCTTGGAGTAGGTACCGATGAAAAACCGTTGCTGTGTATGCATATCTGCATGCCTCCTGCATATCTTTATCCAATAAATGAGTGCCGGATAATGTCATTTATGTTTCCATTCAACGCTGCTTTGATAGAAGAACAAGGCGTAACGGGACAGCTTCGCAATGGACCTGTGGATCTTTTTCATTTCCCGCTTATTATACCATGGTATTAGCGATTCCGTTGCCAAATATGGGAAAGGATTGCTTTTAACAAGCGAAAATGATACGATGACTCTATTCAACTTGAAAACCAGAAATAGATACTAAGATATTACGGGAAAGCCGCACATGCATACATGCTCTGATTGGTTGTATACATGTTGCAAGGATGGTGAGAAACGATGCAACTGGACGGTTTTGGTATTTTCGTAACCGATATGGCGGTTATGATCCGTTTTTACCGGGATGTATTACAGTTTGAAATACAGGAGGATGAAGATACCTCCAATGTATTTCTTAAAAAGGATGGTACGCTGTTCTTGTTGTACCGCCGTTCCGATTTTGAGAAGATGACAAAACGTACTTATCATTATGCAGAAGGTATTCAGGGTCATTATGAAATCGCTCTGCGTGTGGATAATTACGCCGCGGTGGACTTCGCTTTCCAGGACGTAGTGTCCAAAGGGGCGGCGCCTGTGCTTGCGCCTGTTACCGAACCTTGGGGCCAGCGAACGTGTTATATTGCCGATCCGGAAGGAAACCTGATAGAGATTGGCTCGTTTAATCCGTAACAAATAGTTGCGTTCTACCGGGCCGCGTGTTGAAAGAAAAACATTCTCATGGAGGCATACATGCTTTGTAAAGAATTTGGCGCAAAGTACGCACCCTGTATTGTATTACTGCATGGGGGCGGGTTATCGTGGTGGTCGTGGCTGCCGGTGATTCGGCAGTTGGAAAATGATTATCGTGTACTTGTACCGGTGATTGATGGCTATGGAGAGGCTTCCGGTCAAATGTTTATCAGCATTGAGCATTCTGCCTCAGAAATGCTTTCGTATCTGCAAACCGCGTGCGGCGGTAGGGTATATGCGCTAGCCGGACTGTCTATCGGTGCGCAGATCGTTGTAGAGATGCTATCACAGCAAGATGATATTGCGGAGTATGCCGTTATCGAAAGTGCCTTGGTCTGCCCAATACGGTACGTTAAGCAGTTTACTCCTCTTATGGTTGGGCTTAGTTTTCCATTGATCCGCATGCGGTGGTTTGCCAGATTACAAGCCAGAGAATTATGTGTTCCACAAGAGCAGTTTGAACGCTATTATGCTGATAGTCAAAAAATCAGCAAAGCATCGCTTAAAAACACGATGATAAGCAACAGCACATATGCGCTCAAAGATACGTTTGAGCAAACAACGGCGAAAGCACTGATAATCGTTGGAGAACATGAAATCGGCGTAATGAAAAAATCAGCACGGCAGCTACAAAGCAGGATTGCTGGAAGCCAACTCTACATAGCACCAAGGTTGAAGCATGGCGAGTTGAGCCTTGCGTATCCGGAGGATTATGTGAAACGGGTGAAAGCGTTTTTCTTTCATTCCGAAGTAACAAACATAGAGGCTGTAATGCCGTAATCCTGATTTTTTACAGTTAGAAACGGGAAAGGACTGCGTCAGTAAGATTGGACTGTTCTTCAGCGGTATTGCCGGTAGAGACGGCTTGCGTTATGGTGAATAAACACATCGCACAATTGAAAGAAACCAATAATCATTATTCCATTCCCGAACATGCTAACACCGCAGGATATATTCTGTCCTGCGGTGTTTTATGGGTATAGGGAATATTGATCGCTTTTCTGCAAACACGCGGATGCGCTTTATGTGGCGGATACCGAGTGTTTGCTAGTGTATATCGTCCCCATCAACCGTGATATAGTACGGGCAAATCGCCTCATAATGTCCATCCTTCATGCGGAAACCACCGGGAATGGTACCCAGACTAATAAAACCAAGCCGCTCATACAAATGCCGCGCGTGCAGATTGGTTGCTACAACCGCGTTAAACTGCAAAATTCGAAATCCATGTGCCTTTGCTTGCGCCATACAATCTTTTACTAATGCCTCGCCGATGTGCAGACCCCGGCTGCTTGCGCATACCGCATAGCTTGCATTACAAATGTGACCGCACCGGCCAATATTGTTTGGGTGTAGAATATACAAACCTAGTATGGTTTGCTTGTTTTTGTCCTCTGCTACGGCGCAATAGGTCTGTTCCCCGAAAAAAGCAGGACCGCTTTCTTCGGTTAAAAAGTCCTCCTGTGGGAAAGCGATACCCGCATCGACAACCTCATTCCAAATGTCGATTATGGCGCTGATATCAGCTTGTTGAAAAGCTCGGATTTGAATATCCACTTTATCTGCTCCCTTGCCCGTATGGCATGTTTTTACTGTATACATTGGCTCCAGTCTTGATCGTCTCAATAATCAAACTGAATAATGAAGCTGTTTGTCCGCCAATCGGTCATTCTTTAATAAGAAGAGCCTTTATTAGTGCTACCGTTTGCATTTGTACCGCGTGCTGATTTCATAGCGTGCAAGTCTTCTAGCGGGATTTCCGTAATCTCTGTCGTGGGAACCGGCAATAAAAGCGCTTGCGCAATGGCGTGGTCGGTAGAGTAGAGAATATGAGGGCGTCCGTTTATGGCGGAAATAGCTGATTCTCGTGCATCACCGCGTACAAGTACCAGTGGTATACTATTTAAATTGGTTAAAGAAAGAAACCATTCCCCGCGGTAACCGCTATCGACAACGCCGCAGCGCTGCGAAATACCAAGGTTGCCAGTTGAACTGCGTTCCGCGATATGAAAATAATATTCTTTGGGAAACGCGCTTGCGATGCCGGTAGGTATTCTTTGTGTTTGGTGCGGTTCAAAAATGATATAATCGTCTTCCAAACAGGCAAAAATATCATAGCCTGCATCTTCATCCCGTTTATGGGGTAAAATAGCAACGGGTCGGGTTTTTGCAAAAAAAACTTGTACCGGAGTCAAAACAATCACTCCTATAAAATAATAAGATTCAGAACATCTCCCCATATTCACAACGTATCCAGTATACCGTACTAAGCGGCGTTCGGCAATCGATAGCGATCTCGCCTATGCCTGAATGTCCGCGTAATTTACCATCTGGTTTCGGCCGGCAGCTTTGGCCCGGTACAGAGCTTTATCCGCAACCAGCATCAAACCATATAAATCCTGCTGCGGATGCTGCTGGCGGGCGATACCGACGCTGATGGTCATTGTGTATGTCTTTCCCTGATCGGTATAACTTTGCTCAGCCACAAAACGGATGAACTGTTTTACCGTATGTATAACCTGTTCTTCCGTAAAGCCGGAGAGCAAAACGCCGAATTCTTCGCCGCCCAACCTTGCGATTAAACTGTTTTTAGGAAAACTGAGTCTAAGCATACTGCCGATACGTTTAATGGCGTTATCGCCGATCTGATGCCCATAGGTATCGTTGATGTGCTTAAAATGATCCAGATCCATCATTAATAAGTATACAGCCTGCTGATTCTGCAACGCTTGCAGGATCATTTCATTGCCTTTATGCACAAAGGCACGGCGATTATGCAGATTGCTGAGCTCGTCCATCATTGCTTGGCGTATTAAACTTTGATTCAGCTCATAAGCCTCGGTAATATCACGGATAGTTTTTATACTAATCTGGTTGACGTTTTGCTTGCCGACCCAGCGTGTGCTGACCTCATAATAACGGTTTTCCTGTTCCAGCGGCATATGAATTACGGTGGGTTCTTCTTGCTGCAGTTTTTCCAATAATTCATGCTGGTCGGTAAACAATTTGGCTAGATTGGAATTGCTTATCTCTACACCGATCTGTGCGAACAACACCTGTGCCGCTTTATTATAATCAATCACCCGGGAACGGCGGCTGACCAGCAGCAACGCGTCCTGGTTAGAATCGAAGGATTTGCTGCGTGCCAATGCTTTGACGTCTAAAAAATCATACCGCACAATGGCGATAATCACCATCAGGCAGGAATAGGGTAGACAGATGGCCATGTAATCGACCACTAATCCGAAAGGATGGGTGAAGGAGAGAACCAAACCGGCAACAGCGACAGCGGATGCAATGGCAATCAGCTTGATTTTTCCCCGAACGACTTCCTGATTAAAGTACAATTCCCGGATAAACAAGCCGAATGAAGCAAAAATCATCAGCATCGAATGGAAGGTTTGCACATACATCCAAACGCCATAACTGCGAACCAGCAGAAAACGGCCCTGAAACGTGATAAAGTTGATTGCGGAAAAATAAAGATGATGCCAATCGTTGGTAAAACGAAGCACCATAGTGATCACAGGAATCACGAAAATAAACGGTATCAATAGTTTTTTATGTTTTTTAAAATGTCCCGTATACAGAAGGCTTACGGTAAACCAAAGCGCTGATACAAAAGGAATACCTAAATATTCAAAACGGTTCCAAAACAGGATTCGTTCCGCAGTGCTGGAGTTTAATTCCATCGCATACCCGAAAATATAAATACAAATCACCAAACTGAGCAAGTAGGCGATTTGCGTATATCCCGAATGATTTAAAGATTTAATTGCGGAAGCCCAATAAATAACGGAAAGAATCATAATGAAGAAATAAATGCTGATAATATCGTATACAATCATCTGTTGCATCCCCTACGCGTAAAATCCCATAACAATTCAGCAAGAAAAACCAGAACAATCCGAATGGCGAAGAAAAATGATGGGATTTTTTCACCTGGACAGTAACGTATCAAAAACTAGTCCGGCTGTCAAGAAAGAATGGGAAATTTTAGGATAAGAAACGGCAAAAATACAGTCAATCTGCTATACTCGATGATGAAAATGTTTGATGGTAAAAAGCAAAAAGTTTTATTGATTTTGCCGGATTACCGGGCGGAATGAAATCCATCCATTCGAATGGATGGAGCGGGGTTACCCGGGGTGCTTGGTAACCGTATCTACGGCTTCCGCCGGGCACATTTCCTGACAGCAAAAACAGGAAATACAACCCTTGCGGGCAATGACAGCGGTTTTCTCTACGATGTCTATTAAGTGTTTCGGGCATGATTCGGCACAACGGCCGCAACCAATGCAGCGGTCTTTTAAAATGGCGGGATATGTGCGCTTTTGCCCAAAAAAGCGATGGAATAAGCCGTTTATGGAAAAGATACGCTCTCCCTTAGTGTAAGCATCCGGCAAAGTAAACGGAGGATCGGCAGGGACAAGCGCATCGCCTGCCCATTGCAGATCGTCTGGATGGCTTAAACCGTGTTTTCGACCATGGCGGATGATCGGTGCAATCGATGTGGGATGCAAGCCCATCAGCATCGCGCCAGCCTCATCCAGATCGTAAATGGAGCGGGAAGCCAGCGTATAGCCCATGTGCCGTACCTTACCGCCGCCGGGGCCGTTGCCCTCCATGCAATCGACAGCGTCCATCAGCGTCAGCTGTACAGGAATGGTTTGGGATAAGTTGACAAGCATTTCTGTGAAGGATTCTATGGTGGGGTTTTTATAGTGCTGTTCAGGCTTCAACAAGCCTGGCATGCAACCGAACAGGTTTTTTACAGCAGCGCTCATGACGGTAAGGCCATGGGTTTTTAGTTTTGGGCAATTGATAACATAATCGGCATCCAGTACAGGTTTGATGATTGTAAAATCATCCTGAACGGCGGAGGTTGTATCCGTGTTGAGGGTAAGCACATCCGTAAGGGTATCATACCCGCAGGCGCGGTAGGCCCGTTCCAGCGAAGCTGCCGTGTAAACGCCGCCGGGGCTGTCCGCAAGAATGATTTGTGTAACGCCTAACTCCCGCAGTCGTCTGGCGATAGCCCGTAAAAAAGCGGGGTGCGTGGTAACGGCCCGTTCCGGAGCACGGCCGGATAGAATATTGGGCTTGAGCAAAACACGGGTATCCGGGGTTACATCCGTATCTACATGCAGTGCGTCAAAATGCCTGCATACAGCCTGATAAAGCAGTTCATCATCATAGGACTCCGTATGGGTAATAGAAACAAGCGCCATGCCGTACACCTCTTTGTAAAAAACTTATAAATTATCAGGCTTTTTCAGCCGAGCCAAACAGCATCATTTTCCGTTCGGTTGCAGCCTGTATTGCCTCTGTTTGATATAGTGTCAGATCGGTCACGCTGTCCTTGCCTTCGCTAAGGCCTTTACGAATACCATCGGCTCCGGCGCGGTTGATATCCGTAAAAATATTAACCTTGCTAATGCCGCTTTGAATCGCTGCGCGAAAATCCATATCGGTAAGCCCGCTGCCGCCATGCAGCACCAATGGTGTTGGTATGAGCGCGGCAATGGCCTCGATCCGCGAAAAATCCAGCTTGGGGGGCAGCTTATATGCTCCGTGAGCCGTACCCACGGCAATCGCCAGCGCATCAACGCCGGTAAGCGCTACAAACTCTTTCGCCTGTGCCGGGTCGGTATATAATGCTTCCAAATTGTCCGGCTCATCGGCATCCGCTCCTTCGGCGTTTCCCACGTGGCCAAGTTCGGCTTCCACCGTTGCGCCAAAGGTATGGGCAATAGTGGTAATCTCTTTTACACTGCGCACATTATCCTCATATCCAGCGGTGGAACAATCGTACATAATAGAGGAGAAACCGTATTTCAACGCGAGCAGGCATTGCTCAAACGTTAGCCCATGATCGTAATGTACGACCACCGGCACCGTAGCGCGCTGTGCCATGGGAATAAGCAAGTCTGCAAGCTCACGCAAAGGGCCGTAGGGCAAAAGTACCTCGGCTGTGCCGATGATAACAGGTGAACGAAGCTTTTCGGCGGCAGCCAAAACGCCGCGGGCCATTTCCAGATTGACGGTATTGAAGAGCCCGACTCCATATTGTGCTTTGCGGGCAGGGATAAGCACATCGTTCAGCGTAGCGAGCATGGGATTACCTCCTTAAAAAAGAGTTATCAACGCATTGCGTAAAGCAAAGCTAATCAGCTGTAGTTTTCCAACCCTCCATAATACGGTTATCAAGAGCGGGAAATGGGAGAAGCCCGCTGATGGCGTCATACTGTTCTACACAACAGGCTCCGGTTGCGGCGGCACGTTTGAGGCATACATCAGGCGGCAACCCGGTTAAAAGAGACGCGAGGAATGCCGCGATGCTGGTATCGCCTGCGCCTGTTGCGCTGACAACGTTTTGCGGGATAAACGCTGGTTGAAATATTGCCTTACTGACCCATAAAGCAGGGGATAATATTTCGGAAACTTTGCTGCAATCCCCAGTGGTACGCAGGTATAAACCTTTTGCACCGCATTTAATCACGGCAATTTGCGTACCCATATCCAGCAGGCGATTGGCCAGCGGTGCTATATCGGTCTGGATGTCTAAAATATCTGTTATGTCTCCACCGTGCGCACGTGTCTGCCAGCTATTGTAGCGGGGTTTATCCAGCATAAAGCATAGTTCTTCGGCACTGGGCAAAAAGCAATCCGTATGGGGGAGCACGAGGCTAAGCAGTGATTCCCAATCTGTCTGTGCGGCTTGTGACGATGGATCGATCGCGGCCATATCCAGCGATGTGATCAGCCCCAGACCCTTGGCGCGGGAAAACAGTGATTGAATCGGAGCACCGTTGTGTTCACACATGCCGGGCATTAGCGGCGGGTATCCAAAATGCAGCAATTTGGCGCCTGCTAAAAGTGAATCCGGTACATCGGTTTGTTTAAAATGTTCGTTAGCACCCGCATGATGGATAAAAATGCGATCCACACCCGGTGGCGCGAGAACGACCGAATAAGAGGTGGAGCCATTGTCTTCCCGGATTAACGCATGGTCGGCACCGGAAGAATTAAGGAATCGGGTAATGATATCGCCAAACGCATCTGCTCCGATACGCGCAATCAGTTTGGTTTGCATCCCAAGCTTTTGCAGGGCCAGCCCGGTATTGGCAACACAACCGCCCGTATGTACATCCGCCGCACCGGAGCGTACCAGTTTCCCGGGTTTGAAAAGGATGGAAAGCGGCTGTTTGCTTTGGCCGCGCAAATCGGGTGTTATATCCAAGCAGATATGCCCGGCAACAACCACAGCGGCTGTGGAGTTTTCAGCGCGCACGGCAACCCCTCCAAACGTATGATAAACAGGAATCCTCCGGCATGGCCGAAGGCAGAGTATGAATAAACAATACTATTCGTGAAATGGCAGCATATCTCCTTGCTGAATTGTAAAATGATACCTGCTGCACATGAAAACAGAGTGGTATAGATTTGTCATCCATACCACTCTGAGACCCTGCTAAAAAGTCCCTTCTACGTTGTCAATAAAGGTTTTTAAACAGGCTGCCTTGGGGTAAAACTACTTCGCTTTTTCTTCTTGGCTTGGATAGCGGCATTGCGCCAATGCGGAAGCGATGGTTTTTTCATAGGCTTGTTTACCGTACTTGTCTACTTCGCCTTTATCTTTAACACCGTGGGTAAGGCAGCCTGCGCCGCCGATGCAGCCGCCTACACAGGCCATTCCCTCGATAAAGTTTTCCGGCAGTACATTCTTGCTCTTTTTAAGCAATGCAATTCGGCACTCTTCTATGCCATCACAAGCGATGGCTTTTAAGGGGAAATCACTGTTGTTTTCCTGCAGGGCTTCCGATACTGCATCGCTTAAACCGCCGCTGCGGGCGAAAATGCGGCCGAAGAAGGAGGCGTTATCTAGCACATCCTCCGGCAGACCGGTGATGTCAAAATCACGGCTGTCAATCCACGCCTGCAATTCTTCAAAGGTAAGCACGCAATCCACGTACGGTGAAACATCGGGATTCTGCTGTTCCAGCTTTTTCGCGGTGCAGGGGCCGATGAATACGGTCTTGGCGGCGGGGTCGGTGGATTTGATGAACCGTGCCAACTCCGCCATAGGCGAAGGTGTGGAACTGACATGCTGCGCAAGTGCCGGAAAATTCTTTTGCACATAATCCACAAAGGCAGGGCAGCAGGAGGAGGTAAGAAAACCTTTCTCCTCCAGTTCTTTCGCCTCCCGGCTGGCTACCATATCTGCGCCGAGTGCAACCTCGATTACGCTGAAAAAGCCCAGCCGTTTCAGCGCCGTTACTACCTGCCCCAGTTTTGCATAGCCAAATTGGCTGCTGATGGAGGGTGCCACAATGGCATACACTTTATAGTTTTGGTTCTCATCGCTTTGCCGCAGCAAATCAATGGCATTGAGTAAAAAAGACTTATCCTGAATCGCGCCAAAGGGGCATTGATATACGCAAGCGCCGCACCCGATGCATTTTTCCTTTTCGATGGAAGCGCACTGGTCGTCGCCCATGTGGATAGCCTTCACTTTACAGGCGTTTTCGCAGGGACGGCGGTGGTTGGAAATGGCGCTGTACGGGCAGGCAGCTGCACATTTGCCGCAGCCGATGCACTTGGCGGGGTCAATGTGGGCGTGCCGGTTTTCATCCAGCGATATGGCATCCTTTGGGCATGCAGCCATACAGCGGTGCGCAATGCAGCCGCGGCAGTCCCGCCCCACCTGATAACCGCTGACCGGGCATTCGTCACACGCGATGCCGATCACTTCCACGATGTTTGGATTGCTCTTGTCACCACCCATTGCCATGCGGACGCGCTCGGTCAAAATGGCACGTTCCTTGTAAACGCAGCAGCGCATGGTGGATTTAGGCCCCGGCGCAAGCTGCTTGGGAATATCCACATAACAATCGGTCAGGTTATCATGATAGGCGTGGCGTGCGACCTCCCGAAGTACCTCATATTTAAGCTTTTGGACGTCTGTATCAAATAAACGCATATTCTTCCTCCTAAAAGTAGGACAGGCGGATGTGTTTGCCCATTTGCTCCAGATGCTGGGCCAGCGATTGAATCAGCTGCTGCTTTACGCTGAAGGTGATGGGTAAATCGGGGTTCTGGTGGGCGGGGTTAACAGCCAGACCGATGAAAAAATTAATGTCGGTCGCGTTTTCAAACAGTTCCCGGGCAATCAGGCTTGCGCCGTCCTTGCCAATAGCCCAATCGGGCGCCAGTTTGGCGCTTTGTAGAAAGTCCTTGGCATAGGTGAGCACTTTGGAAAGCGTAACCACACCCTCCGTAACCAAATCCACACCGGCGATGGTGCTGATAGGCGGTACGTCTGGATCGGGATAATCCAGCGAAGGAATCAGCGGTTGATGCAGGTAATCCGCAGCCAAACGGCTGGTCGTGCCGCCACAGACGACTTTCGCGCCCTCTTTGGCAAAAAACAGGTTCATCATTTTCATATCCTGTTCTTTATCTGCAGGCGGGCCAACCACCAGATTGACGGGATGCCGCCTGCGAACGCGTAAAACAGCAATGGTGGTGTCATCCCCCGGCGCGCCGCCATAGAGGCGGCTGCACTCGTCTGCAATCAGACCTGCGGTGGTTTTAGCGGAGTTTTCCGGCAGGTAATTAGCGCTGGCAAAACGGGCGATGCTATCGCGCGTCCAGCCGAAATTGAGAGCGCGGCCAACGCCCGCATATTCCGCGCCGTCGCTCATGGAAATAAACATATCGCCGCATTGTACGGGAAAGCTGCTCTCCCAAATGGATTTCCCCGCGATGACGCGGGTAATGACCGGATAATCAAGCACTTCTCCGTCCCGTAAAACGATGGTCGCGGGATTATCAAACTGGATAATTTGCGCCATACTGTTTTTGGTAATTCGGATGATGGTAAATGTGGAGTATGCTACTTGCCGCACACTGCAAACCGGCAGGGTACTGGCGATGGTAGAAACACATTCTTCAATCGGCATTCCGCCGCTGAGGAGAGTACAAACAATTTTGCTGGTGAGTGTTGCCAGAATGCTGGCTTTTACACCGCTGCCCAGCCCATCCGCCAAAACCAGTGTTACATCTTCTTCGCCGCCACCCGCAACCTCAACGCGGTCGCCGCACAAGGTTTCGCCCTGCTTGTTCAGGCTTACGTACCCCGTTTCGGTCCATAGATCATTCACGGTTCATCGCATCCTTTAATTTTGAGAGCGCAAGCTTCGTTTCAGCGGTGGTTTCGCCCAGCAGCGAAGCAATTTCTTGTACAACCCGCATTTGCTTGTCAATTACGCGATCTGCGGTTTCCACGGTTTGGTTGCGTAAAAGATGATCCTTGTCGCGCATGGTTTCCCGCTCGGTTACGTCGCGCAAAATTGCGATAACAACATGGTACTGACGGTCGTAAAGAACCGTCTCCTCCACATATAACCCGTATTCCGCAAGGAACCGGCTGACTCCGACGGTGTTATGCGCACCGATGACCACATCGTGGTATGGTTCGGGATTTAAGATGCGAATTACATGTTCATGCAGGATATCGCTTTCACCGGTTAACCGGAACAGCTTAACCGCGGCGCGGTTGATCTGCTGCACGACCAAATTCTCATCCATTACCAAAACCGCATTGGGTGTGTTGTTGATAATCGTATCGCTGAAACTTTCCGCCTTCTCTTTTAAGAAGGGAAGGCACATGTCGATTTCCGCTTTGCCCTGTAAAATTGCAATCGCTTTTTCCCGGCAGGTGGGGTATCCGCAGGAGCCGCAGTTCAGTTCTTTTTCCGGCGTCGTCTTCCCCATCTTTTGCAGCATAGCGGCAATGGCTTCGCTGCCGAAGGAAACAGTTTTCCCGCCGATAAAACGGAAGCTTTGATCGATCGGCTCCGCTTTAGTATTAACAGTAAAGCGGTCATCCCCCGCGTAGGTATCCACGCGCAGCGCGCCCTTGACCCGGCGCTCCTGATGCTCACGAATACAAGGGCCGTTGATACAGCTGCCTTCACAAGCGCTCATTTCAATAAACACATCGTGTATATTGCCGCGCTCAATCTCATCAAACACCATACGGCAGTTATCCACGCCATCAATGGCTACACGCCGGTAACCGGGTACATTCTCTGTTGCCTTGAGAATGCCGCCCGTAGCGGGATAAAACCGCGCCCGCTTGCCGGCATCCTCATCTGCGGGGGCGTAATCGGGAATTTCCACATTGGTTTCCGAAAGCCAGGAGCGAAGCTCGTCATAGGTAAGCGCAACGTCTATATAGGGGCTGTTGTCTGCCTCATCTTTTTTAGCGATGCAAGGGCCGATAAAAACGGTAAAACTATCCGGATCCGACGCTTTAATCAATTTGCAATGCGCCTGGGCGGGCGTGAGGATTTTTGCCAGATAAGGCAGCATGGTAGGATAGTATTTTTGTACCAGCAGGTTAATGCTGGGGCAACAGCTGGATATAAGTACGCTTTGCTTATGAGCCCGCATGTCGGCGGCATAAGCATCGCTTACCAGCTGCGCGCCGATAGCCGTCTCCTGAACATCCGAAAAGCCAAGTGTTTGCAGCGCAGCCGACATACCGGATATATCGTGTGTGGGGAAATCCGCAATAAAGGACGGCGCAAGGCTGCAAACCACATGTTTGCCCGCGGAGATGGCAGCCTTTACAAGGTGTACATCACTGCGGATTTCTTTGGCTTTTTGCGGGCAAACCACAAAACAACTGCCGCACAAGATACATTCGTCCGGTAGAATCTGCGCTTGATTGTTGGCAAAGCTGATAGCTTTTACCGAGCAAGTGCGTATACATTTGTAGCAATCCTTGCAGTTGTTTTCTTTCAAACGCAGGATGTCCGTCATGGGGGAAATCACGCTCCTTAGCGAAAATGCGACTGGTTTAAGGACGAAACGGTACAATGTGCAACGGTGGGGGAAAGCAGACAGCGTTTGGGTGGCATACAAGATACCGGTTCCATAATATCCCATTTCCCGTTTGGTTGCAAGTCTGTGCGCTAACGAATCTTAGGCAGCACCTGATCCTCAAAGAATTGTTTGGTATCCGCTGGCTTCAGTGAAAAGCTTTCATCGCCAACGGTAACGCAAACGCCGTTTTGGCAGTTGCCCATACAAAACTGTCCGGCAAGCTCTACCTGATCTTTTGCATTGTGAGAAGATACCAGACGTTGCAATTCTTCCACGATCTGGCGGGAACCTTTCAGGTGGCAGCTGCTACCGATGCAGATGGTAACCTTAACCATATTGCTTCCATTCCTTTCGTATTGCATAGATCAATAGGGACAGGCTTTGGGAAAAACAGAAATGCTTTCATGCGCCGGTATCATCCCCGGGGCAACAGCCTTGTGCAGACTGCCGGTACACACAAAACAAAATTGAACCGGAGATGGTACCGGCGCACGGAGCACACCTGTGTTAACGCATCTCCCTGCCAAAGGGAAGCCCTCACAGCCTGAAATGGTGGCTGTGAGGCGACTTCCCATGGAAGGGATTTCAAGATCTATGCCGTTTATTCGTAATCCATTACATTCGCCCAGCGAAGCAGGAATTCCCGCTCTTCGGGCTTGCCTTTTACAATCTGGCTGGCTGCAACAATGGGAATCCATTTCTGCACATATTGGCGGGCGGTATCGCTTTTACGGCAAAATAAATCCAGGTAAGCTTCCGCACCGTTCATATCGCCGTCCAGCCAGAATAACAGGTACGTGCGGGCTGCATCCGCCGAAGCGTTACCCTGTGTAGCATGCGCCCAATCCAGTATATAGGCGGTGCCGTCATCTTTCAAGATGATGTTTTTAGGATTGAAATCGCCATGGCACAGCTTGTTATGCTTCGGCATGCCTTCCAGCCGGGTATGAAGCTCATACCGGGTGGTGGCATCCAAACCGCTCTGGCGGATTTTGCGGTGCATTTTATCCCGTAGCAGCGTCATCATCGGCGCATTTTGCGCGTGCACCTGCAATTGCAGATCCACAAACAGGTTCAGGTACTCGTCCTTCTTATCGGGGTTTTCCTCCATCAGCTGCGCAAGCGTTTTGCCTTGTATAAACTCGCTGACGATAGCCCATTTCCCATCCAGCTTGGTAACTTCCTGCAAGGCGGGCACACGCAGGTCGGTTTCCTCAGCGCGTGCCTGGTTGAGCGCTTCGTTGAGAATATCGGCCTTGCTGTAATCATTGTCAAACACTTTGATGGCCAGGTCACCGTCACGATAGACGGTTTTGTTGGTACGTACCGCAATCACCTTATCCAGCTTCATCGTAATCCCTCCCGATCGTTATTGCTTTTCGCCGTAATAGGCGTTCAAATACATCTGCTTGATTTCCTTCATCAGCGGATAACGCGGGTTAGCGCCGGTGCACTGGTCGTCGAAGGCCAGCTCGGTCATTGCATCCAAACGGTCCAGGAAATCTTTCTCGTCGATGCCGTAATCGCGAATGGTCTTTTTAATGCCGATCTTGGCTTTCAAATCATCCAGCGCAGCAATGAGTTTTTCCAGCTTCTCTTCATCTGTCTTGCCGCCCAGTTTCAGGGCATCGGCAACCATTGCGTAGCGGGCTAACGTATGAGGATGATCGTACTGCGGGAAGGTGCCCATTTTCGTCGGGACTTCGGCAGCATTATAGCGCAGTACCTCGTCGATCAACAGAGCGTTTGCAACGCCGTGCGGCAGGTGGTGGAAAGCGCCCAGTTTATGCGCCATGCTGTGGCACACGCCCAGGAACGCGTTGGCGAAAGCCATACCGGCAATTGTGGCGGCGTTGGCCATTTTTTCACGTGCCAGCGCATCGTTGGGACCGTTGTCGTAAGCGCGGGGCAGGTATTCAAAGATCATTTTCAGGCTCTGCAAGGCAAGGCCGTCGGTGTAATCGGTCGCCAGCATGCTGGCAATCGCTTCAAGGTTATGGGTAACAGCGTCGATACCGCTGGCAGCGGTAAGCCCTTTGGGGGCGTTCATCATCATATCCGCGTCCACAATGGCCATATTGGGGAGCAGTTCGTAATCGGCAAGCGCATATTTTACGCTGGTCGTTTCATCGGTGATGATGGTAAACGGCGTAACCTCGCTGCCGGTACCCGCCGTGGTCGGTACAGCGATAAAGTAGGCCTTCTGTCCCATCTTGGGGAAGGTGTAAATGCGTTTGCGAATATCGCTGAAACGCATCGCCATATCCATAAAGTCCACTTCGGGGTGTTCGTACAATACCCACATAATTTTCGCAGCGTCCATAGCACTGCCGCCGCCGATAGCGATGATGCAATCCGGCTGGAAGGCGTTCATGGCTTTTACGCCTTCATGGGCGCAAGCGAGTGTGGGGTCGGGTGCGACGTCAAAGAAGCAGGTATGCTGGATGCCCATTTCGTCCAAGCGGTCGGTAACGGCTTTGGTGTAGCCGTTTTGGAAGAGGAACGAATCCGTAACGATGAACACTTTCTTTTTGTTCAGTACGTCTTTCAGCTCCTGCAGCGCTACGGGCAGGCAACCCTTCTTAATATACACCTTTTGCGGCGCGCGGAACCAAAGCATATTCTCTCTCCTCTCGGCAACAGTCTTAATATTCAGAAGCTGCTTTACACCAACGTTCTCGCTGACCGAGTTGCCGCCCCAGGAGCCGCAGCCCAGCGTGAGCGAAGGCATCAACTTGAAGTTATACAGGTCGCCGATGCCGCCATGCGAAGAAGGCGTGTTGACGATGATACGGCAGGTTTCCATTTTCTCGGCAAAGCGATTCAGCTTTTCACGCTGGGTATGTGCGTTGAGGTAGACGCTCGCGGTATGGCCGTGACCGCCGTCTTCAATCAAGCGTTCGGCTTTCGCCATGGCGTCGTCAAAATCTTTAGCTTTATACATTGCCAGTACGGGGGAGAGCTTTTCATGGGCGAACTCTTCGCTCATTTCTACGCTCTGTACTTCACCGATCAGGATTTTTGCGGTTTCCGGCACGGTTACACCAGCCAGCGCGGCAATGGCAGGCGCGCTTTGACCAACGATTTTGGCATTCAGTGCGCCGTTGATCAGGATAGTCTTACGTACTTTATCCAGTTCGTCGCCCTTAAGGAAATAGCAGCCGCGGCGGGCAAACTCATCCTTCACCTTTTTATAAATGGTTTCCGGCACGATAACGCTTTGCTCGCTGGCGCAGATCATACCGTTATCAAAGGTCTTGGAGTGGATTACGGAGTTTACGGCCAAGAGAATATCGGCGCTTTCGTCAATGATGGCGGGCACATTGCCGGGGCCGACGCCCAGCGCGGGCTTGCCGCTGGAATAAGCCGCGCGCACCATGCCGGGGCCGCCGGTAGCAAGGATGCAATCGCATTCCTTCATAACAAGATTAGTCATTTCAAGGCTGGGCACATCGATCCACTGGATGATGTTCTCCGGCGCGCCTGCGGCAACAGCCGCCTCCAATACGACTTTCGCAGCGGCAATGGTGCAGTCCTTCGCGCGCGGGTGCGGCGAAATGATGATGCCGTTGCGGGTTTTCAGCGAAATCAGGGTTTTAAAAATAGCAGTGGAGGTAGGGTTGGTTGTCGGGATGACTGCGGCGATAATGCCAAGCGGTTCGGCAATCTTGGTAATACCGTATGCCTCGTCACGCTCGACGACCCCGCAGGTCTTCATATCACGGCAGGCATTGTAAATATATTCGGAAGCGAAGTGATTTTTAATCACCTTGTCTTCTACAACGCCCATTCCGGTTTCAGCAACGGCCATCTTTGCCAGCGGAATACGCTCGCGGTTCGCAGCCATGGCGGCGGCGAAGAAAATTTTATCTACTTGTTCCTGCGTAAATTCGGCATACGCTTTTTGCGCAGCGCGAACCTGTGTAAGGGCTTGCTCCAGGCTTTCGACGTTATCGATGATTTTGCGGGTGTCACTCATAAATTTCCCTCCCCTTTCTGGTTCGTTAAAAGTTTAACATAGTGGAGAGGCAAAACACAATTCATCATACGTATAGGCTCATATCCTAAATGATATGTGAAATATTTAACAATATGATGCAAAATCAATCAAACCCAATCACAATAACAAATAGCTGGGGGGTGAGGGCATCAAATAAAAGTAAAATGATGTTTGATATGGTGTCAAAATAGACGTGTTTATCGTGTGTAAGGCAGCAATTCGCTCTGTATTTGCGCAAGCTGCTCCAAAAACAGCTCGTCCATCGGGGAAAGCATATATTGTTTGCGGTAGATCAATACATCTTTATAGCGCGAGGCGTAATCGGTACAAGGGCGAAGTGTAACATTGTAGCGCGCCAGCATATCCCGCGGGATAGGCGAAACCCAAGCATAGGCGCGGGGCAGCGTTGCAACCAGCTCGTATTGGCTGGTACGGTCATACAACCGTATGGTGCGGATTTCCGATTCTACTGCCGCCAGATTGTTTTTAGGGAGCGACGGCACATACATATCTCCCTGTCCTACGGCCACGCTGCCGGCTAAATCCCGCATGGTAATCATCTCTTTCCGCGCGGCGGGGTGATCTACCCGCAGCATGGCCAGATAGCGGAATGTCCATAACTCGCGGTATTGCAAACCTTTTTCGCGAAAAGTGGTTAAGAAGTATTTTTCGTAATCCGTTTGATAGCGCACGATCCCCAAATCATAGCCGTCTTCGGCTACATTGCGGATGGAACGCAGCGCGTTGGTTTCCTTATAATCCAGCATCAGGCCAGGATCGGCAAATTGGGCGAAACGTTCAAACGCAGCGGCGATATAGCTGGCTCGCGGCACCGAAAGCTTGAGTGTGCCGCCGCTTGACTGCTGTTTTTGATAATGCTCTGTCATTTCGTCAAACTGTGCCAGTATGCTGCGTGCGTAATGTAAAAACTCTTCACCCTGTGCGGTAGGCACAATCCCCTTTGGGGTTCGGTCAAAAATTGTAATCCCCAGCAGGTTTTCCAGTTCTCGAATTGCACGGGAAAGATTGGGCTGGCTCATAAACAGATTCTCGGCAGCCTCGGTGATGGAACGTGTTTTTTCCACTTCAACGGCATAACGCAGATGCTGTATATTCATAACAACCTCCTTATTTCCCACCTCGTCATTATACCGAAAAGCGAGGGAAATGAAAAGCGTGTACCGGTAAGGGCGCGGGACAGGCTCTTCTGAATTGGGAATTGCAATTTGCTGCGAAAAAAGGTATCATAAAGCAAGAAATCTATGCATGAAAGGCGGCGTATCGCTTTGGAACGGAATGAAAGTTTCGCGGCGGCCAATCTGAACGATCTGGCTATTCGCCTGGCATGGGCGCAAGTAGAAATATTTGCGGACGATATCGACCGTGTGCAGGTGCTCGCGGCAGGAGATGAAAACTCTGTCAGTGACCTGCGCATAGAAACGGATGGACAGGTGCTGATTGTGGAACAGCCGCAATACGGGCTTTCGCTCAATATTACCGAAAGCCATTGGATGCAGGTATGCGTGCGTATGCCGAAAAGCTGGAACCAGCAAATCCATGTGACAACGGTAAGCGGGCTGTTGAATGCCCGTAAGCTCAACGGCAGTTATCTGGAGCTGGATACGGTTTCCGGGGATGTGCATGTATCCCGGATTACGGCAAAAGAGATTAAGATGAAAACCGTAAGCGGCGATGTACGCGCGGACGAGCTGACGGCAGAGCGTCTTTCGGCGCGTTCGCTTAGCGGGCAGATTGTCTTATCCGATGTTTCCGCAAAGTACTATAAATGCTCCACGGTCAACGGAGAACAGCGCATCAGCCAAAAAACGGGCTTTGAGCAAATGGAGCTGCGCTCGGTATCCGGCGATATCACGTTGAAAACCGCTGTGGAGAAACTGGGCGTATCCATGCGTTCGGTCAACGGGCGCGTACAAACCGAAGGCGTGCAGCTCACGGATGCGGCGGGAGACCCGCAGGTACGCATTACAGGCGTATCGGCAGATGTGAAGCTGATTTATGCAAAACAAGAGTAACAGGAGGACGAACGACAATGGGTAAAAAACAGTTTGGCGGCTTCGGCGGCCCGGGCGGATATGGCGGCGGCAATATGCAGCAGTTAATGCGGCAGGCGCAGAAATTGCAGGAGCAGATGGCCAAAACGCAGGAAGATTTAGACTCCCGCGAGTTTACCGCGCAAGCGGGCGGCGGCATGGTGACGGTGGTTGTCACGGGAAAACGCGAAGTGAAATCCATCGATATCAAACCGGAATGTGTCGATCCGGAAGATGTGGAAATGCTGCAGGATATGGTTTTAGCCGCTACGAATGAAGCGCTGCGCAGTGCCGAAGAGGCGCGCGAGGCGGAAATGTCCAAACTGACGCCCGGTATGGGAGGAATGCTGTAAGGTATGGCCCAGCAACTGGAACCCATTGCACGGATGGTGGCGCAACTAACCAAACTACCGAGTATTGGGCAAAAAAGCGCGCAGCGGCTGGCGTACCATATTATTGGTATGCCGCTGGAGGATGTGCGGGAATTGGCTTCGGCGATTTATCAGGGCCGTAAAGCCATCCGCTATTGCAACGTCTGCGGGAACTACGCTACCGGCGACCTGTGCGATATATGCGCCGATCCGGCCCGAGAAAACGGACAGATTTGTGTAGTGCGCGACCCGCGTGACGTAGCCGCCATAGAGCGGATGCGCGATTTCGGCGGCGCATACCATGTGTTGCACGGCACGCTTTCCCCCATGGAAGGGATCGGGCCGGATGATATTCGCATTCGCGAACTGCTGGCCCGGCTATCCGACGGCAAGGTGACCGAAGTGATTTTGGCCACCAACCCGGATATAGAGGGGGAAGCGACCGCGAGTTACATAGCGCGGCTAATCAAACCCATGGGGGTCATGGTTACACGAATCGCCCATGGCGTTCCGGTGGGCAGCGATTTGGAATATGCAGATGAAATCACGCTGGCAAAAGCCATGGAAGGTCGCCGTCAAATGTAAGCGGCGGCTTTTTCAATGGAAGGAGTAGGTATGCTGAATCTGGAGATATGGCAATGGGCCGCGCTGGGAGCGCTCGCATTGAACCTCGTGCTGCTGGTGGTAATTCTGGCAATTGTGAGCAGGCGAAACCATATGGAGCAGCGGAAACTGGCGGAACTTGCCGATGATTTGTACGATACGCTCCGTAACCTGCAGGCAGATAATGCCCAGCAAAGCCTCGGGCAGCGGGAAGAACAGCTGCGGATGCTACAATCCATTGGCGATAGTTTGGCAAGCCTGCTTAACCGGGGCGCGGAGCAACAGGGGCAGCAGTTTTCCCTTTGGCAGCAAAACGCATATGAGCACGACCACGCAACTGATAACCGGCAGGCGCGCATGTACCAGATGGTAGAAGAAAATCTGGGCAAGTTTGAACTGCGCATGAAAACGGTGGATGGAACACTGGAACAGCGCTTACAGCAAAACGAGATGCGGCTGGAACGCATGCGGGAAACGCTGGAAAAATCGCTGTCGGAGCTGCGTATGGAAAATACCCGCAAGTTGGATGAAATGCGAAGCGTTGTGGATGAAAAATTGCAGGATACCCTTAACAAACGACTATCGCAGAGCTTTGCGCAGGTCAGCGAACGGCTGGAACAGGTATACCGTTCGCTGGGCGAAGTGCATCGGCTGGCAGAAGGCGTAGGCGATTTGAAACGGGTGCTGAGCAATGTGAAAAAACGCGGCATCTGGGGTGAGATTCAACTGGGCAGCTTGCTTTCCGAAGCACTGACGGCGACGCAGTACGCGCAAAATGTACAGGTAAAACCGGACGCCGCCGAACGGGTGGAATTTGCGGTTTGCCTGCCGGGGAAAGAAGAAGGCGCACCGATCTATCTGCCCATTGACAGTAAATTTCCGCAGGAGGATTATGCCCGTCTGGCGGAAGCCGGCGAACGCGGTGATGCTACCCAAACCGAAGCTGCACGCAAGGCGCTGGTAAATGCCGTAAAGGTGGAAGCAAAGCGGATTGCCGGTAAATACATTGAGCCGCCGTATACGACCGATTTTGCCATCATGTTTCTACCGTTGGAAAGCCTGTATGCCGAAGTGGTGCGGGATGCTGCGCTGATCGAGCAAATCCAGCGGGAACAACGTGTGGTGGTTGCGGGACCGAGTACGTTGTTAGCGATGCTCAACAGCCTGCAAATGGGCTTTCGTACCTTGGCGATCGAAAAGCGCTCGGCGGAATTATGGAAGCTGCTGGGTGCGGTGCGAACCGATTTTGGTAATTTCTCTCAAGTGCTGCAAAAAACACAGGAGAAGCTGCGGCAGGCCACTGATAGTATTGATACAGCCTTTGTGCGTACCCGCAGCATTGAACGCAGGTTGAGAGGCGTAGAAGCGCTGGAAGAGGCGGAAGCCGGGCGTATCCTCGGCACGCTGGATATGGAAGGCAGCGATGATGCTGCGCCGGGCGAAGAGGAGTAAGCACAGCCGTGCGTTTGTTGCAGTTGTAACAGCTTTTTTGCTTTTGGATGCAACAAGCGCGAAAACGCTTGTGAAATAAGGCATAGCGGGAAACAGGCCGGGGCATGATGCACAGGCCGCCCGCTATTGCTATTTTGATAAAACAATGTTTTAATGATAGGGAATTTGAACCAAAAGCCCGAAACATATGGTTTATTCACGATTTATCGGCAATGATTGCGGTGCTAATAACCGGACCGACAGGAAGAATAGGGGAGTGCCCTTTGGAAATACAATGGTATCCAGGCCACATGGCCAAAGCAAAACGAACGTTGATTCAGCAATTGTCCAAAGTAAATCTGGCGGTAGAATTGTGCGATGCGCGCTTGCCGCTGTCCAGCCGGAACCCTGATCTGGACCGGCTGCTAAACGCGAAGCGGCGTGTTTTACTGCTGTGCAAAGCAGACTTGGCGGAGCCGCAGGCCACCAACCGCTGGCTTGCGTATTTTGCCTCGCAGGGAATCGATGCAATGGCGTACGATACCAGCCCGAAAAAAACCAAGCAAGCGCGCGCGATGATCGACCGCGCCGCACAGGAAATTATTCAGCGGGGGTTGGACCGCGGCTTGCGCAAAACCATACGCGCGATGGTAGTCGGTGTGCCTAACGTAGGGAAAAGCACGTTTATTAACCGCCTATACGGAGGTTCCATTGCCAGCGTTGGCGACCGGCCCGGGGTAACGCGTTCCAACCAATGGGTGAAAGTCGGCCCCTATCTGGAAGTGCTGGATACGCCGGGTATGCTGTGGCCGAAGCTTTCAGATAAGTTGGCAGCGACCAGACTGGCGTATATCGGTACCATCCGCGATGCGGTATATGATCAACAGGCATTATGTATTCGGCTTTTGCAGGATTTGCTCACCGTACGCAACGAAGAAACATGCCAACGCTATAAGATAAAAGACCCGGAGGCACAGGGCGCCGAACTGCTGGAAGAAGTGGGACGTGGGCGGGGTTTTTTGCTAAAGGGCGGCGTAGTGGATACCGACCGTGTTTGCGCCGTTGTACTGGATGAATTCCGCGCAGGCAAAGTAGGGCGTATTACGCTGGAATACCCGCCTGTGGCAGACCAAACAGCAAACCCGGTGTTGGAGGAACGTACCGATGGCGAAACCTAACGCGAAACGGATCGCCCGTTTACAGGCACTGGCCGGGCATGACGAAGCATACCCGGCCTTTGGCGCATCGCTTGCCGGTATGGACGAGGCGGGCCGCGGGCCGTTGCTTGGCTCGGTGGTTGCCGCATGTGTTATTATGCCGCAGGCTCCGCTATTGCCTTGGGTGGACGACAGTAAAAAGCTATCCGAAAAACGGCGGGAAGAAGTATACGACCAGATTTTGGCTTGTGCGCTGTATGTTGGTGTGGGCGAATCCAGTGCGCAGGAAATTGATGATATTAATATATTACAAGCAACCAAGCTGGCAATGCGGCGTGCTGCCCAGTCCGCACCTGCTTCGCTTTGCCTGGTGGATGCGGTTACCGGGCTTACCCTTCCGTTTCCGACTGAGCCAATCGTACATGGTGACGCGGTTAGCTATTCCATTGCAGCAGCCAGTATTGTTGCGAAAGTGACGCGGGACCGTCAATTGGCCGAGTTGGCGCAATTGTACCCGGCATACGGGCTGGATCGGAATAAAGGGTATGGCACCGCGGAGCATATACAGGCGATTAAGCAGTTTGGTGCCTGCCCGCAGCATCGCTGTTCCTTTATCGGAAAATGGATTGATTAGACAGGTGGGGTGGATGATGAAAAAGCTGATTTGTGCTTTAATGATCATGGTTTCGTTACTTGGCGTATGCATTGGCGGTGCGCTGGCGGATGGCGATAACCTGTTAAAGAACGGCGGTTTTGAAAGCATCAACGCTTCCGGTGAACCGCAGGGCTGGTATACGAGCGCTTACCGTACGCAAGAGGGGTATACCCGTTTTGAAATTACCGATGAGCAGGCGCATTCCGGTTCCTACAGCGCAAAAATTACAAATGCCAACACAAACGATGCACGCTATGTGTGCTCCATAGCCGTACAGCCCGAAACGTATTATCGCGTTTCGGGCTATATCCTTGTGGAGACTATGGAAGACGAAGGCAATGGGGCAAACTTTGCCATTGAGGATGTGTATGCTTTTTCCCAACGTGTCTACGATACGGATGGACAATGGCAATATGTGGAGTGGTATGGCATTACCAAGGAAGGGCAAAAGGAAATCGATCTTGATGTACGCATCGGCGGTTACGGCGCAGAGAGTCAGGGCATTGCCTACTTTGACGATATTTCAGTTGAACAGGTGGATTCTGTGCCGGAGGGCATAACGGTGAGCCCGCTGTATTCGGTGGAGTATACCAACGCTGCTACAACGACGGAGGAAAGCGATACCCCGCAAAAAAGCACGCTGTTGTTTGTATTGCTGGCGATGGCGTTCGCCCTGCTGGCAACGGTTTTGGGCCGGTATCTGCTGAGCGGTCAGTCTGGCATTACGCCGAAAAGCAACTGGACGATCCTGATTTATTTCTCTTTGTTGATTCTGGCGTTTGCCGCGCGGATTGTTCTGGGGGCAAGCGTACAGGGCTATCAGGTGGATATAAACTGTTTCTCCGCGTGGAGTATCCGCATGGCGGATGTGGGACCGACCGGGTTTTATGCGGCGGACTATTTTTGCGATTATCCACCGGGATACATGCTGCTGCTGTGGCCTGTCGGGTGGGTGATTCATGCCATCGGCTATGCGAGTTCACCGGGTATCCGACTCATTGTCAAGGCAATTCCCATCCTTTGTGATATGGTTACGGCCATGGTGCTGTTTGCATATGCTAAAAAACGGATTCCGCTGAAAGCGGCGGTGTTCGTATCCCTGCTGTTTGCGCTTAATCCCGCCGCGTTGGTGAACGGCGCGGCGTGGGGGCAGGTGGATACGGTGCTGGGATTGCTTTTGCTGCTTACTACGATGACGGCAATGGAGCGGAATTGGCGCGCGGCACTGCCGCTTTTTGTGGTAGCGGCGCTGATGAAGCCGCAGGCGCTGCTGTTTGCGCCTGTTGGCGGTATATGGTTGATTTTATCGCTCTACCGCGCAACAAAGGAAGAGCGCAAACAACAGTGGAAGCATATCGGGCTGGGCGCGGCAATTGCCGCAGGCTGTGCTGCGGTGGTGATTGTACCGTTTTCCATCGGGCAGGACGACCCATGGTGGCTGATTCACTTATATGGTGATACGCTTTCTTCCTATAACTATGCTACGCTGAACACAGCAAACTTGATGTATCTGCTTGGGGGTAACTGGTCGAAGCTATCAACGGGAACCGGGGATACCATTGCCGCATTTTTTACGAACCTGCTGAATGGGAACTGGCCGCAACTTTCGGCGGGGGATGACAGCACGATTACTACCCTTTCTTCTATGACCCCGTCTGTGACCGGCGCGCTGCTGTTGAGCGTGGGTATCGGCACGCTGCGCTTGTACGAAGGGCTGGGCACGCTGAAAACCCGCCTTTTGGAAATGAAGGCCAGTCTGCGTGAGCGCGAGGGTTTTGGGAACACCGGGCGCAAAGTAATGTTATCGCTTTTACTGTTGCTGTTCGGGTGCATCTTCGTTATTTCTGCTTTCATCCGCTGTACATTTTTATCGTACGGTACAACGTTAATGGTATTGGTATATCTGTTTGCGTTTATCTTCCTGATTACGCAAAAAAAAGCGGATGCGCTCCCGTTTGCGATGGCGCTGATGCTAATTGGCATCTATGTTTTAGGCTTGAAAGTTCACGAGCGCTATTTGTTTACGGCACTGATGCTGCTGCCGCTTGCCTATGTGCACACGCGGGACAAACGTCTGTTATGGCTGTGTGTAGGGCTGTCGGTTACGACGTTTATCAATACCGCTATTGTGCTGGATAATTCCATTCTGTATGGTTCGTCTATGGGACATCTGAATCAGGATACCTATGCCCTTAATATGACGCTTAGCATTGTTAACGTACTGTTATGCCTCTATGCAGGGGTAATCGCTTATACAGGGCTTGCCCCCCAAACGGAAACTGTGAAGGAGGAAGAATCCACCTCCATTCGAACAAACATATGCTACCGAACCGATTTGCTGGTCCCGCGGGATGCGCGGCTGCATCTGGGTAAACGGGATTGGCTCATCATGTGCCTTACGGTTGTTGTATATAGCTTTATTACGTTTACCAATCTGGGCAGCACCAAAGCGCCGCAAACCGCATGGGTTGCCACCAGCGCGACCGAAGAAGTGGTTTTTGAGCTGGATGAGCAGCAGACGTTTGAACTGCTTTACTACGCAGGGGTAAGCTATAATAATTTTTCCGTATCCGTTAGCGACGATGGGGAAAACTGGTCGGATACCTACCCCTGCGAAATGAGGGAAGGGCTTTGCTATCGCTGGAACTATGCTATAACCAGCAAAACCGACAACGGCGGTAACGTAACATTTAACAATACGGATAAAGACAATATACTCTGGCTTACAGGCAAGTATTTGCGGGTTAACGCGGAGACGGCTGGGCTCAACCTGTGGGAAATCATTCTGCGGGATCAGGATGGGGAACAACTGCCGCTGACGCTGGTGTCCCATACCGGAGCGAAGGATGTTCTCAGTGCTGAAAGACCCCCGGAAAACCTGATTGATGAACAGGACACGCTGGTTGGTGAGCCGGGCTGGTTTAATGGGACCTATTTTGACGAGATATACCACGCCCGCACAGCCTACGAGCACTTGCACGGCATAGCACCCTACGAAACTACGCATCCCCCACTTGGCAAACTCTTGATGGCGGTTGGCATTTCCATTTTTGGTATGACGCCGTTTGGCTGGCGTTTTGCGGGCGCGCTGATCGGCGTGCTGATGCTGCCGTCGCTGTATTTATTGGCAAAGCAAATCACCAAACGACGCGATATGGCTGCTTTTGCCATGCTGCTTTTCACCTTTGATTTAATGCACTTTACGCAAACGCGCATTGCGACGATTGATAGTTTTCCGGTGTTCTTTATTATCTTATCCGTGCTGTGCATGATCCGCTACCTGCAAACGGATGTGTTTGCCGTACCGGGAGCGGTAACCATGGAGAGTAAACCACGTGTACTGACTAAGACGTATCTGCGCACGCTGATACCACTGGGGTTAAGCGGCTTGTTTATGGGCCTGTCCATCGCCAGCAAGTGGATCGGGCTGTATTCTGCTGTTGGCTTGGCGGTGTTGTTCTTCATCGGCGTATACCGGCAGGCGCGCACAGGATTTGTTGCCTATGACGTTGATATCAACAGCGGAGAGCTGTCCGCACTCCAAAAGCTGCGTGTGCGGTGGGCGAGGGATATTACCCTCCGCCGGATTCTGGTGACCTGCGCGTTTTGCCTGCTGTTCTTCATTGCGGTTCCGGCGGTCATTTATTACCTCAGCTATATTCCGTATCTTTCGCCGACAGGGCCGGTTACAGTAAAGCGGATCATCAGCGCACAAATCGGCATGTACAATTATCACTCTACGCCCGGATTGGGAATGGATCATCCTTTCTATTCTCCGTGGTGGCAGTGGCCGCTGATTTTAAAACCCATGTGGTTTGCACAGGACAAGTTTGAGCCTGCGGGCTGGGCAAGCACGATTATGTGTATGGGCAATCCCCTGATTTTCTATGTGGGTGCGCTTTGCATGGTCATTGTTTTTGGCTTGCTGATTCGAAAATATGTGTCCTTCCGGGATGATTTACGGATCAAACAGGGGGATGGCAACCTGCACCTTGTGGTGCTTGCCATCGGCTTTCTGGCGCAGTATCTGCCGTGGGTGCTGGTGCCGCGTTCGATGTATATTTATCATTACTTCGCCAGTGTTCCCTTTATTATACTGGCGACGATGACGGTGTTCGGCCTGCTGCCGGATAACCGCTGGCGCAGATATGCGATGATAGCTTATGTAGTATTGGCTGCGGGCTTCTTTATAATGTTTTTCCCGTACGCCTCGGGGCTGATGACGCCAACATGGTATATGGATTGGTTAAAATGGTTCCCGAAGCTCTACTATTGACATTTTCTTATCGTTTTTGGTACGCTATCAGCTGTACGTGTCTCAAAGAAGCGGCATAAGCGTATAACACAAGCAGATTTTGCGCTTTTTTAGCGCTGAAAGAGGGGGGTTTTTCTTTGTTGGCAAAAGTGGTATCCGGCGGACTGGAAGGCGTAAACGGCTTTCTGGTCGAGGTGGAAGCTTGCATCAGCAACGGGCTGATTGGCTTTGATATTGTCGGTTTACCCAGTGTTGCCGTAAAGGAAAGCCGCGACCGTATCCGTGCAGCGCTGATTAATAGCGGTTATCCCTGGCCGATGAAAAAACTAACGGTCAATCTTGCTCCGGCTGATGTACGCAAGGAAGGCACCAGTCTGGAACTGGCAATCGCTGTTTCCCTTTTGGCAGCGCAAAAACCGGAGAGTTTTCATGGCTTACAGGAAACGCTGCTGCTTGGGGAACTGACGCTGCATGGTGAACTGATGCCCATTCGCGGTGTGCTCTCCATGGTGCTGGCGGCGCGTGCCGCCGGGATGCGCAGCGTGGTGCTGCCCGCTGGAAATGCCCGTGAAGTGGAGTGTCTGGGTGATATTACCGTATACCCTGCAAGTATGCTGGCTGAGGCAATCCACCATTTAACGGGACAGGAGCCCATTGCCCCGCAAGAACAGATTTCGTATGAACAGCTCACCAGTATGAGTACGCTGGAAAATGATTTGAAGTACGTGAAAGGGCAGAAAATTGCGCGAAAAGCGCTGGAAGTAGCGGCTGCCGGTGGGCACAATCTACTCATGGTAGGCGTTCCGGGTAGTGGCAAAACTATGCTGGCACGTTGCCTGCCGGGAATATTACCGCCTCTTTCGTATGAAGAAGCATTGGAAACCACCTGTATTCACTCGGCTGCGGGTGAGCTGGAGAAGGACGCGGGGTTGATGACCCGGCGCCCCTACCGTGCGCCGCACCATAACGCGTCGCTGCCCGCCGTTATCGGCGGCGGCACCAAAGCACGCCCCGGTGAGGTATCGCTGGCGCATAACGGCGTTTTGTTTCTGGATGAGCTGCCGCAATATAACCGCCAAACGCTGGAGGCGCTCAGACAGCCGCTGGAGGATGGATACGTGAACATTACCCGTATCAGCGGGCAGGCGCGCTACCAAAGCCGCTGTATGCTGGTAGCGGGCATGAATCCTTGCCCCTGCGGCAACCATGGCAGCAAGACCCGTCCATGCCGTTGCAAACCCTACGAAATTCAACGGTACCTAAGCCGTATCAGCGGCCCGATGCTGGACCGTATTGATATACAGGTGGAAATGGATGCCGTTTCCATTGATGAGATTGAGCAAAGTGAGCCGCAAGAGGACAGCGAAACGGTACGGCGCCGGGTACAGGCTGCGCGGGAGCGCCAGCTGAACCGGTACCGGAAAGATCCGTTTTTCTGTAACGCGAATTTACCCCAGCAGGGGGTGGAGAAATATTGTGTTATGTCACCAGATGCCGCGGCGCTATTGCACCGCGCTGTTACGCAGTTTGGCATCAGTATGCGCGCGTATGGGCGCATCCGTAAGGTGGCGCGCACGGTTGCAGATTTGGCCGGACATGACGAATTGCAACTGCCGGACGTTGCGTTGGCGATACAGCTGCGCAATCTTGACGGGCAGTATTGGAGGTAGCGATGACCTTTACACAGCAGCAGCGCCGTTTACTGTGGCTGTCGGCGGCGGAGATTTCAGCGGACAGGCTACGCAAGTTATTGCTGCAATGCGGTAGCGTGGATGCGCTGTGGGAAGATTTCGGGCGGGGAATTTCCTTTACAGCCAGCGCTGATGCC
This sequence comes from Candidatus Limiplasma sp., assembly GCA_963663285.2. Lineage (GTDB taxonomy): Bacteria > Bacillota > Clostridia > Christensenellales > Aristaeellaceae > CAXXOK01. The sequence continues at coordinate 474,297 of CAXXNI010000002.1, forward strand.
CGGCGGATTTTACAGCGGTATCATAGTGAAATTGCGCTGGATGCGCTGTGCGAAAGGCTTGAGAAAAAGGCCGTTACAACGATATTTCAGGAAGATTTAACCTATCCCCCGCTACTGGCGTGTATTGACGATCCGCCTTATGTGCTGTACGCTATGGGCGATGCTTCCGTGATCAGCCAACCGGCTGTGGCGGTGGTAGGCACGCGCTACCCCAGCGGATATGGCCGCAATATGGCGCAGAGCATTGCTTTTGGGCTGTGCGAAGCCGGCATGACGGTTGTCAGCGGGATGGCGCGTGGGATCGACGGCTGTGCACACGATGGCGCACTGAATGCCGCAGGGAAAACGGTTGCGGTACTGGGCAGCGGAGTCAATGTGCCCTATCCTGTGGAAAACATTGGCGTGTACCGCAAAATTCTTGCGCAGGGCGGTGTGGTGATCAGCGAATACCCGCTGGATGCCACGCCCCAAACCTATCACTTTCCCAACCGTAACCGCATCATTAGCGGACTTTGCTACGCAGTTGTATTCGTAGAAGGGCGCATTAAGAGCGGCGGTATGATTACTGTGGATAAGGCGCTCAATCAGGGGCGCGAAGTATTTGCGGTTCCGGGCTGCGTTGGGCAAGCCGGCGCGGAAGGACCGTTGACGATTCTGCGGGAAGGCGCAAGGCTGGCGACGTCTGCTGCAGATATCCTAATGGATTTGGGGCTGGAGCCGAAGAACGATTTAACCGCTCCCACCCCGGAACTACCGGGTGCGGGCGATAGCCCTGTACGGCAGTCAATATTGAAGGTATTGCTGACCGAGCCTTTGGGGCTGGACGATCTTTGCACCCGGACCCATCTGGGCGCGGACGAACTGATGACAGAACTGACCATTATGGAGATAACCGGACAGATCCGGCGGGAAAGCGGCAATATTTTTGCCCTCGCCATCGGCGTAACCCCGAAAGAGTAGGAGGCACTGGAATGGCAACAGCGACCAAGCCAAAACTGGTGATTGTGGAATCACCCGCGAAAGCAAAGACAATTGAAAAATTCCTGGGGAAAGGGTATAAAGTAGAAGCTTCGCAGGGTCACGTGCGCGATCTGCCGAAGTCACAGCTGGGCGTAGATCCGGATAATGACTTTGAAATGAAATATATCACGATCCGCGGGCGCGGCTCAATCTTAGCTAAGATTAAAAAAGATGCCAAAGCGGCGTCCAAGGTTTATCTGGCTACCGACCCTGACCGCGAAGGGGAAGCGATCTCCTGGCACTTGGCGCAGTCGCTGGATATTGATCCAACCAAACCCTGCCGTATCGAGTTTCACGAGATTACAAAAAAAGCGGTGAAAGAGGCTATCGACCACGTGCGCGCGGTGGACATGGATCGCGTGGATGCGCAGCAGGCCCGCCGTGCACTGGATAGACTGGTGGGCTATAAAATTAGCCCGCTATTATGGGCCAAAGTGAAAAAAGGGCTCTCTGCCGGGCGCGTGCAAAGTGTTGCCACCAAGCTGGTGGTGCAGCGCGAAGAAGAAATAGATAATTTCATTCCCGAAGAATACTGGGATGTACAAGCCGATGTAAACGCTGCGGGCGGCCGCAATAAAAAAACTACGTTGCCTTGCAAGCTTACGATGCTGGACGGGAAGAAAGCGGTCATCCGTAATGAAGATGAGGCGATGGCTGCTAAAAAAAGAATCCTTGCAGGCGTGTTCGCCGTTGCTTCGGTCAAAAGCGGCCAGAAGCTGCGCCGTGCACAGCCGCCGTTTACCACTTCCAGCTTGCAGCAGGAAGCCAGCCGGAAGTTAAACTTTTCCACAGCCAGAACCATGCAGGTTGTACAGCAATTGTATGAAGGCGTGGATGTGGGGCATGGTACGGTAGGTTTGGTAACCTATATCCGTACCGATAGCGTTCGCGTCAGTGCGGAAGCGGTAACGGCAGTTCGCGAAAAAATCAACTCGAATTACGGCGCAGAATTTTGCCCTGCAAAGCCCAATGAATATAAGGGCCGGAAAAACGCACAGGACGCTCACGAGGCCATTCGACCGACCGATATTGGTTTGGAGCCGGATGCGATCAAGGCGAAGCTGTCCCGCGAGCAATACAGCCTGTACAAGTTGATTTATACGCGCTTTATCGCCAGCCAGATGAAACCTGCCGTATTTGAGACGGTTACGTTGGAGTTTGAGAGCGGAAACCAAAATACGATTGATAAAACCGGCGTAGTACAGTTGCGTTACTATGGCGAACACATGACCTTTGCAGGGTATCGTGCCGTATACATTGAAAGCGAGGACGATGAAGCGGAAGCGCCTAAAACGCTGATGCCGAAGCTGGAAACGGGAGACGCGGTAAACGTGTCCAATGTAGAAACGCTGCAGCATTTCACCCAGCCGCCCGCGCGCTACACGGAAGCGTCGCTGGTAAAAACGCTGGAGGAAAAAGGCATTGGCCGCCCGAGTACCTATGCGCCGACGATTACCACCATTATCAGCCGCGGCTATGTATCGCGGGAGAAAAAGCGCCTTTATCCAACCGAACTGGGCAAAATGGTAACAGCTATGATGCTGGATTATTTTGCACCGATTGTGGATACCGAGTTTACCGCTTCCCTGGAAGATAAACTGGATTCCGTGGAAGAAGGCAAAGCGCAGTGGCGTACGATTTTAGAAGATTTCTACCCGCCTTTTGAAAAAATGCTGAACGTCGCCGAGCAGCAAATTGAAAAAGTGGAAGTTAAGGACGAGGTCAGCGATATTCCCTGCGATAAATGCGGGGCGATGATGGTCTATAAAATGGGGCGTTTCGGCCGGTTCCTTGCCTGCCCGAACTTCCCCGAGTGCCGCAACACCAAGCCGATCGTTACCTATATCGAAGCGCCCTGCCCCAAGTGCGGCGCGCGTCTAATGGAAAAAACCAGCCGGAAAAATCGCAAATTCTATGGCTGTGAAAAATACCCGGAATGCGATTTTGTCAGTTGGGAAAAGCCGGTAAAAGAAAAATGTCCGCATTGCGGCGGTTATATGGTTGAAAAACGGACGAAAAAAGGCGAGCGGGTTTTGCTGTGCGCCAATGAAAAATGCCGTTATAAAGTAGTGAAAAAGGAAAAAGAGGATCAGGACGAATGAACGCAACGGTAATCGGCGGCGGTTTGGCCGGGTGTGAAGCCGCATGGCAACTGGCGAAGCGCGGCGTTCAGGTAACGCTGTGGGAAATGAAACCACAGCGGAAAACACCGGCGCAGTCGTTGAATACAATGGCGGAGCTGGTATGCAGCAACAGCCTGCGCTCCGACCGGCTGACCAATGCGGTTGGACTGCTGAAGGAAGAAATGCGAAGGCTGGATTCGATTATCCTGCGCATCGCGGATGAAACGCGCGTGCCTGCGGGCGGCGCGCTGGCGGTGGACAGAGAAGGGTTTTCGCAGGGCGTGGATCAAGCGGTGCGTAATCACCCGAATATTACCATTGTCCCGCAGGAGACTACCGAGATTCCACAGGGGGATGTGATTATCGCATCCGGGCCGCTGACCAGCGATGCACTCAGCGAAGTGATTCAGGGGTTGGACGGGATGAGCACATTGCATTTTTACGATGCCGCAGCTCCAATCGTTACGTTGGATTCGCTGGATATGTCCAAGGTGTTTGAAATGTCGCGGTATGACCGTGGATCGGATTACCTGAATTGCCCCATGAATGAAGAAGAGTATATGGCGTTTACCCATGCGCTGCAAACGGCAGAAACCGTACCGGTGAAGGGGTTTGAAGAGAAATCCGTCTTTGAAGGCTGTATGCCGATTGAGAGCATGGCAAAACGCGGGGATATGGTAATGGCGTTCGGTCCGCTGAAGCCGGTGGGCCTAAACGATCCGCGCACGGGGAAAGCGCCGTTTGCCGTTGTACAGTTGCGGCGGGACAATTTTGCCGGAACGCTGTATAATCTGGTTGGCTTTCAAACACGCCTTACGTTCCCGGAGCAGCGCCGCGTTTTCGGTATGATACCAGGGCTGGAAAATGCGGAATTCGCGCGGTACGGGGTGATGCACCGCAATACGTTTGTAAACAGCCCGGGGTTTTTGGATGAAACCTACCGGGTGCAAAACAACCCGCATCTGTACTTTGCCGGGCAGATGACCGGCGTGGAAGGGTATGTGGAAAGTGCCGCCAGCGGCCTCGTTGCCGGCCTGAGCATGGCATACCGCCTGCATGGCGAGCAGCCGCCGGAATTTACCGGAAAAACAGCGATTGGCGCCATGGGCCGGTATATATCGACCCCCAACCGCCATTTTCAACCAATGAACTGCGCTTTTGGGCTGATTGATCCTTATGCGTATGCGCCGGGTGAGAAAAAAATACGCAACAAGCAACAGCGGTATGAGCGCATTTCAGAACGTGCTTTGGCGGAAATCGATACGCTGTGCCGACAAATGGGACAACAGGAGGCGCGTTGGTAACGCATCCGTAGTATACTGACCTTTATGGAGGGTAATGATGAAGAAGTATTTCGCCTTAATGTTAGCGGTGATTTTGCTTTTAACGGGAATTCCGGTTTCGACTTTAGCGGCAGCCAAACAAATGCGGGACGGCGTACCGGTATGGACGGAAGAAACGGTAAAAGAATACGCGATGGATTTTATCAACGGCGTAGATATTGACCGGTTATATGGTTACTATGATTTACAAATCCGCCGCTATATGCCTATGGACACGTATACCGGCATGCTGACCGAGATTGCCTGGATGACAGGGAATTTTGTGGCATTTGGTACTTACGAGTCGTTTGAAGAGCCGGAGCAGCTGACTAAAACCCACGTGCTTCACCTGTGTATGGAGAAACAAGATCTGGACCTGTACTTCACACACAAAGATAAAGAGGATGACTGGGAAGTAATGGCTGTTGAGTTTGTGCCTGGCGAAAAGCAGGCGGTAGACCCGGCAGCGCAGGCCAGTGCGCAGGAAGCTGTCGCCAAAGCGCAATATAGCTATGTAGAAGTAAACGTACAGGTTGGGGAGGCACCCTATCTGCTTGCGGGCATTTTAACCTTACCCGAAGATGCAAGCGCAGAGGATAAAGTGCCTGCGGTTGTTTTGGTGCACGATGCCGGCGCGCTGGATATGGATGAGACGGTAGGGCAGACGACGCTGTTTGCGGATATTGCACATATCTTTGCAAGAATGGGTATCGCTACCCTACGGTATGATAAACGTACCTATACCTACCCGGAAATTGTAACGGATGATTTGACTGTAGAAGAAGATACCGTGCAGGATGCGATTTCTGCCGGAAATATTCTGGCAGGTTATGAGCAAGTCAACACAGATTGTATTGTCCTGTTGGGGCATGGCATAGGCGCATCCCTTTCGCCGCGTATTATGTACGAAGCCAATGGCCTTTTCAGCGCGATGGTGCTGATTGCCGGCTCGCCGGATAGTCCGTTGGAAATTCTGCTGGCAAGGCAGCAAGCTGCACTGGAATCCCTTTCGGGAGATGAACTTACGGCTGCACAGGAACAGGTAGATGTGCTTAGCGATCAGATCAATACCCTGAAAAAGGCAAAAAAAGCGGATGACGTAAAAGGCATCACTGTAAACGGCAGGAACGGATACTATTATTGGGAAATGATGCAGACGGATGCCGCTAAACTGATTAAGAGAATGAAAAAGCCTATCTACATCGTACAGGGCAATGAAGATTTTGAAACGCCGCTGGATAATGGCATCAATGCGTTTATTGACGAGGTTGGATACGCTTATGGCGTGGATTATAAGATGTTCCGTAACTTAAACCATATGATGATGATTTATGACGGCCCATCCGAAAATGCTAAAACCGTTGCAGAATACGATACACCTGAAACACTGGACCAACAAGCCGGCTTATACCTGGCAGACTGGGTACTAAGCCTGATAGACGAGGAGTGAACTGAACATGGAAATGCGTGGAACCACCATCTGCGCCGTACGGCGCGGCAAACAGGTTGCCATTGCGGGCGATGGTCAAGTGACCATTGGCGAGACAACGGTATTCAAGTCTTCCGCACGAAAAGTGCGGAGACTGTATAAAGGTAAGGTCATCAGCGGGTTTGCCGGGTCCGTAGCGGACGCGTTTGCCCTGTGCGAACGGTTTGAAGAAAAACTGACGCAGTGCGGCGGCAATCTGGAACGTGCGGCGGTAAATCTGGCACAGGAATGGCGCGGGGACACCGCTATGCGCAAGTTGGAATCGATGCTGATCGTTGCCGATAAAGATGCAATGCTGATCTTAAGCGGCAATGGCGAAGTGATCGACCCGGACGACGGCGTTGCGGCGATTGGCTCCGGTGGCAACTTCGCGCTTGCAGCGGCTCGCGCGCTGGTGCAAAACACAGAACTAAGCGCTGAGGAAGTGGCTGTGAAAGCGCTGGAAATCGCGGCGTCGATCTGTGTTTATACCAATGACCACATTTCCGTGGAAACGATTGGAGGCTGAAAGCATGAAAGAGCTGACGCCAAGAGAGATTATGCGTGAACTGGACCGGTTCATTATCGGTCAGGATGAGGCAAAACGCGCGGTATCCATTGCGCTGCGCAACCGTTACCGCCGTGCCCAATTGCCGGATGAGATGCGTGCGGAGATCAACCCCCGTAATATTCTTATGATTGGGCCTACCGGCGTAGGGAAAACGGAGATTGCACGCCGGTTGGCCAAACTGGTAAAAGCACCTTTTGTAAAGGTAGAAGCGACCAAGTTTACCGAGGTTGGCTATGTCGGGCGGGATGTGGAAAGCATCGTGCGCGACCTGGTGGAGAACGCTGTGCGGATGGTGCGTGATGAGTACGAGGCAAAGGTTGAGACACGCGCAGCGGTATTGGCGGAGGACCGGTTGGTATCGTTGCTGATTCACCCGCCCAAAAAGAGCAGCGGTAATCCGTTTGATCTTTTCCTGAACCCAAGTAAGAAAGAGCCGGAAGTACCTGCGGAAGAGCAGCAGCGTATTGCGGGTAAGCGAGAAGAAATTCGTAATCAACTTCGTAACGGCGATTTGGAAGATCATGAAATTGAAATCGAAGTAGAAGAAAGCACGCCCCAGCTGGAGGTTGGGGGCAGCAGCATCAACATCGGCGATATGATGGGTGGTATGATGCCCAAGAAAACGAAGATTCGCCGCGTGAAGGTGAAAGATGCACGTAAAATCCTGTTGAAGGAAGAGGCCGACAAGCTGATTGACGATGACGATGTTCATGAAGAGGCAGTACGCCGCGCGGAGCAGCACGGAATTGTCTTTATTGATGAAATCGATAAAATAGCGGGGCGCTCCAGTGGCGGCCATGGCCCGGATGTAAGCCGCGAAGGCGTTCAGCGCGATATTCTGCCTATCGTGGAAGGTTCGACCGTAAGTACCAAGTATGGCTCCGTACGTACGGACTTTATGCTGTTTATTGCGGCAGGCGCGTTCCACGTCGCCAAGGTGTCCGACCTGATTCCGGAATTGCAGGGTCGTTTTCCGGTGCGGGTAACGCTCAAGAGCCTTACTCAGGATGATTTCCGTGCGATTCTGACCCAGCCGGAGAACGCGCTGACAAGGCAATATGAAGCGCTGCTGGCGGTTGATAAAGTTTTCCTTTCGTTTGAAGATTCCGCGATCGACGCTATTGCGCAGGCGGCTTATGTAATGAACGAAACGCGGGAGGACATCGGTGCCCGCCGGCTGCATGCGGTTTTTGAAAAATTGCTGGAAGATATATCTTTCAACGCGGGCGGCGATGAAATGCCAAATGTATATCTGAACATCAATGAAGATTATGTTGTGGAGCATCTGGGCAAAGAAGACTCTGCCTTTGATACCAAGCGGTATATCTTATAACTTGAAAAAAACGGCTTATGGCTTGTCCATAAGCCGTTTTTGTATGGAAAACAAGCGAATTCGTTAATTTGCGATTTTGCATTGTGAAATGTACCGTAATGGATGCTGTTTAAACCAGCATCCTCGTTGTATTCTCTGTGCATTTCATTTTACGCCGGGTGTTTAAACATTGCTTTTTCGCAGATGCCATTGTATAATAGTCAGGCCGTGTGCATAATGAAGGTTGAGTCCTGTGCGATTTCATGGCGTGAACCCTGTCAGGACCGGAAGGTAGCAGCAGTAAGCGCTTTTTGGAATGTGCTGCGGGGGCGCTCGGCCTGAGTGCACGCGGTTTTTTTATCGCGTTGCTCATACATCCGCGCAGCTTGTATGCAAGGTTGCGCGCGGAAGCGCTTGCGGTATCGCAGGCGGCACACAAAGGATAGGGGGATAAAACATTGAATTACACCCATGTTATGCAATCCGATCCCGAACTGTTTGCAGCTATTGAAGCAGAAGTAGAACGCCAGCGTGCTCATATTGAGCTGATTGCGTCTGAAAATTTTGTTACTCCTGCTGTGATGGAAGCGATGGGTTCGCCCCTGACCAATAAATATGCCGAAGGGTATCCCGCACACCGCTACTATGGCGGTTGTCAATGTGTTGATGTTGCCGAGAATCTTGCCCGCGACCGTGCCAAAGAGATTTTTGGCGCCGAACATGCCAACGTGCAGCCACATAGCGGCGCACAGGCAAATACTGCCGTTTACTTTGCTATGCTCAAACCCGGCGATACGGTATTGGGCATGAACCTTTCTCACGGCGGTCACCTGACTCACGGCAGCAAGGTGAACATCAGCGGCAAATATTTTAACTTTATTGCCTATGGCGTAGACGAGCAAACCGGACGCATCGATTATGATGAATTGATGAAGCTGGCAAAAGAGCATCAGCCGAAGATGCTGGTAGCCGGCGCTTCGGCATATCCGCGTGCGATTGATTTTGAACGGCTTCGTGCTATCTGTGACGAAGTAAACTGCTTGATGATGGTGGATATTGCGCACATTGCGGGCTTGGTAGCGGCGGGACTGCACCAAAACCCCGTGCCCTACGCCGATTTTGTTACCACCACCACCCATAAAACGCTGCGCGGCCCGCGCGGCGGTATGATCCTGTGTAAAGAGCAATACGCCAAGGCGATTGACAAGGCTATTTTCCCCGGCACGCAGGGCGGCCCGCTGATGCACGTGATTGCTGCTAAAGCGGTCTGCTTTCACGAAGCGCTTCAGCCGGAGTTCAAAGTATACCAGCAGCAGATCGTTAAAAATGCCAAGGCGCTGGAGAATGCGTTGCGTAAAAACGGCGTTAGCATGGTATCGGACGGCACGGATAATCATCTGTTGCTGCTCGATTTGACCAGCATTAACCGTACCGGTAAGGAAATGGAAGAGCTGCTGGGCCAGTGCAATATTACCGTCAATAAAAATACCATCCCCGGCGAAAAACTTAGCCCCATGGTTGCCAGCGGTATCCGTATCGGCACACCGGCTGTAACCACACGCGGGATGGTGGAGAGCGATATGGAAGTAATCGCCGATTTCATTAAGCGGGTAGCCGAAGGCGGCGAAGCAGCCTGTGCGGACGTGAAAGCCGATGTGGAAACGATGATGAACCGTTTCCCGCTGTACGAGAACTTCCCTAATGCCTGACCGGACATACGAAAAAGGCATCGTGGGAGAAGACCGCGCAATTGTATACTTACAACACAGGGGAATGGTATTGCTTTGCCGGCGATACCGTTCCCCTTTTGGTGAAATTGATATTGTGATGCAGGATAGCGATACCTTGGTATTTGTAGAGGTAAAGGCAAGAGAGACAGGCTGTGAAGGCACGGGACTGATGGCGGTAAGCAGGGCGAAGCAAAGAAAGATCATTAAAACGGCAATGCAGTATTTGGCACAGAATAGCTGGGCAGGAACGGCGCGCTTTGACGTGATCGAGCTTACCAAGGATGGAATACTGCATATTGCAAATGCGTTTGAAGCGACGGGGTTTTAGTACAAAAGTGTCGACTTCGGAAATGGTGAAATAAAAAACACGCTTCCCGCTTAGCGGAAAGCGTGTTTTTAGCACTTGTTATGGGTCGTACGTATAACGGGCAATCAGCCAGGGGACGCTGTTATACATGCCATATGCATCCGCATAGAGACGGTATTCCTGCCCTTCGTTCCATGTGGTTTGCGTGGAATTTTCTATATATACGGTTACGGTGCCGTTGCTTGTGGTGCATTCCATATAGGCGCGCTGCGGCTTTGTTGTTTCAATGGAAATGATTTTGCCAATACACACGTAGATTTGGTTGTTAGCCTTTCGAAGATCAATATTATTGAGTAATTCATCGTATTGGGTAACGATGTCCCATGCTTTCCGGCTATAAACATCAATGGAGGGAACATAGTAAACGGTATACTCTACCTTTGTCTGCTTTTTACCCGGGTAATCCGCGGTAATGACGATGGTGTTATCGCCCATTTCTTCGAAAATCGCTTTAAAAGTAAAGGAGCCGTCCGTATCGGTATCGGTAATATCCAAATCCGTGTAAGGCGATAGTACGTTTACCACCGCGCCCGGTAAAGTTGTGGCACGAATCGTCATTACATCGTCGGTGCTGCGGTTGCTGATATCGGAGGATAAATCCAGCGGAATTTCCTGCTTCTCACGGTACAGCGTAACAGTAACGGAATTCTCGCGGCAATACTGGCTGCGTACGGAGATGTCAAACACATTCTCGCCGACCGGTTGTACAGTCGCGTTGTAGCTTACCTTGCCATCGTCCGAATCAACCAGATCGGAGTAATCCGTGCCGTTAATCGTTACGGTGCTTCCGTCACTAACGTAGAAAACGATAGTATAGAGTGCAGTGCTCACAATGGTATACGGTGAATCCGGCGTAACCAGATCGATCGGAGAAAGCGGAATATCGATATCATAGGTTATGGTAGAAAGCGGCGTCTGTTTTCCGGTATCGGTAATCAGGTAGGGGGTAAGGGTAACGGTCATGGATTCCTGCAGATAATCCTCATAATCGTCATACCAAATATGATCCGGAATATCAAAGGTTGCGATGCCGCCGGTGACAATGGCGGAAGTTCGCAATTCCCGTATGGAAATCCGTTCGCCGTCTTCGCCGGGGATGGTAATGGTATGGGCGGCAAGGTCATCCCGAATGGTCGGCAGAACGATCGCTTCGCCGCGTGTATTGCTCTGGCTGCCGTTTACCATCGGCAGCACTACGGTGATGCCTAACCAGGCAATCACCAATAACGAACTGATAATGAGCAGAGTAAGCAATACGCTGCGTACACCCACGCGGCGCGGCGACCAATTTTTCGTGTTATGCATATTGGCATGCCGGTCGTATTTACTGCTATGCTGGTAATCCGGTAGATATTCACTGGTGTCTAAAAAGCCGTCGTATACCTGCTGTTCTTCTCCCGATATGCCTAAAGCGGGGGCGCGGCGGGAACTGTCAAATACGCCGGGGTTTCGCTCGCGTGTGCGGGTAACACGCTGGCGTGTGCTGCGAAATGTAGCGCTATATGGATGCCCGGCATCAAGCGGAATTTCGTCGTCCCCTTCTACTAAATCGGGGTCAACGGGGCGAAGCGTCGCATCGGGGTCATCCGGCATAGAGGAAAAAAACGTGCTGCGGTTGCTGGTAGTACGTACAGTACGGCCGGAGGGGGCGTACCCTCTTACGGCGGATTCGGCGCGCAATTCACGCTGCCGCTTTTCTCCCTCGCGCTTGCGTTTGCTCAGGTTTACCATTTCGTCGGCCAATTCATCGCGATAGTCGCGCGAGGCTTCCGTATCGCCGCCTTCATCTACCAAAATAAAAGTGTTGGGCTGATCCTTCAGCTGACTCTGCCAGTCCGGGGAGGCTGCGGTGTAAAAGCCGTCGTTCGTATCCAGCGGAGTACCGCAGTATTTACAATGGGGTAGGGACGCGGCATTCCACTTTCCGCACGAGGGGCATTTCACGCTGCTCGTCTCCTTTCAAAAAACACAATCAAATATATTTCGCCAAATAATGCGCCTTCTCCTGCCGGGGAGGAGCAAGGCTGCACGTTCACAGGTCTTCGCTGTACTCTTCTACCAACTGTAAGAAGGCGTCGATGAGCTGTGTATATAGCAAATCACGCTCGGTATCACACGGGTGCACTGCTAAAAAGCGTTGAAGAATCGCTTCGAGTACGTCGTCTTCGTCACAATCCGCATCCATCTCGTTGCCCTCTTCATCAATCATATGCAGTTCCAGCAATGCAGCGATAAAGTAATCGCATAGCTGATGAATATCTTCTTCCAGTTCACCTGCAATCGGCTGGAACAGCTTCCGGTCTATATGTTGGTATACATAAGCTGCTGTGGACGATTTCCAATCTTCAAACATGGTGTTGCCCTCCTTTACAGGCTACCGGTCATGTTCCTTGCGCCATTTGCGGCGCAGCAGTTTGGCACGCAGTTGGAAAAACCGGAGGGAAGCGCCTTCTCTGCCCAAGCGGACCATATCGTGAAAAGCATCTTTCATGGTCCATGCGCCTTCCTCGGAAATGTGGGGAATCAGAAAGAGAACGACAAATACACGCAGTAGAATGGTTGCGATAAACATATAACGCGTTGCGTTCATTGGCATCCCTAGAAATACATAGTTCTTTGCAGCCAGAGCGCTGAATGGTATTTGCATCAGCCAACCGCCAACTGTGTTGGAAAGCGCTACTCCAAACAGGCTGACACACGCTAAGAATACGGCGATATACATTGAACGGTATTTTTGCGGCGAATGGCTGAGGTAAAGGTTTTGCTGGCAAAGGTCGCTGACCGGCCATGAAGCGCCGCCCATTACGTTGCTGAAAAGCACAAACGCTGTTGAGGATGGAGTGGCAAACAGCCAGGGGAGCGGGGAAATTGCCATGATAATCGTCGCCATCTGCAAGACCGGCTTGTTACCGTACCGGTCGACCAGACGCCCCCAGCGGGAGATGACCAGTACAGAAGTGACGTTGGAAATGATTTGCGTATACAGCGATATTTGCGTAAAGCTCATTTGTAGTTCTTCCAACATGTATACATTCCAAAAAGGTCCGGCAATGTTGGCAGAAAAAATCCATACCGAATAAATGACGATTAGTTTGACGAACGGTTTATTGGCCAGCACTTCCCGCAGCATGGCAAGCAATGAGGGCCTTTTTGCGCTGGTTTCCAGCATGGGAGGCCATTTGATAAAGAAAAAGCACAGAATGTCTATTAACTGTGAAATGCCTGCCAGCACAAGCGCGATGGAGTAACCGACGATGCCGACATGGTCGATCATAAAGGAGATCAGCAGGCCCGCGATAACGCCGGAAGCCAGACTGACCATTTGCCGGGAGCTGAAATAGGAACCGCGAATGCGAATCGGAACAAGGTCGCCCATTAAACTGCCGAAACCAATGTTTACAAAGCTGTTGCCTCCGTAAACCATAGCAACAAAGGTGATAACCAGCCAAATACGCAGGTCAATGTTAAACGAGGAGAACAGGAAGGGCACTAAACCGATCAATATCCAAAAGGAACGGCCCAGCAGCCCAAAAAACAGGAACAGAAACCGGCGGTTATGCCGCCGTTCCATGATATAGCTGGAAAGGATTTGGATGGCGGATACCGCAAAGGGAATGGCCGATATCAAACCCAGCTGAAAATCGTTTGCGCCCAGAACCTGCCGCTGAAAAGCACTCCAAACAGCGCCGGTGGTCACAACAGTGCCCAGCATGCCCGCGGTAACCGCCCAAATAACCCAGTATAGGTTTTTACGAAGTTCGGTAGACATGCCGGTTTCATCGAACAAATGGAGGCGGGAAGCGAAACGGGGATTGCGTGTTTTCATGCGTGACCTCCATAGCGAAAGATGTCGTACCCCTGCATGATATACCAAGTTGCAAGTTATTCTAGCGTATCCTATCCCAAGATGCAATAGAATTTGGCATATTGTTCAGACGGTTTACATCGGTTACAGGGATGTACGCGCACAAAAGACATGGGAAGCATGGGCTTGGCTGCATAGCAGACGCGGGTATAAAGTTTCAGCAAAGTCGCCCAGGTATTGCGCACCATGGATTTGCAGACGGCTGCATGCCTGCTGTGCAGCAATACGCAAAGCTGCTTTTGCCTGCGCGGGCGGAAGTGCAGTAATTTGAGCCGCAATGTTATTTGCCTGCGATGCGGAAAGATCCAGCAGGGTTTCGCCGCCGCCCAAACAGGAATGCCCGAGCACAACCGCGGCAACGGGCTCATATAAGCCCATTAGCAGTTCCTTGTAATCAGGCGAGGCACGATTTAACAGCGCGATAACGCGGGGTTTGGAGAAGCGGCAGAGCAACTCATTTTCGATTAACAGACGTTGCAAATAAGTATAAATATATATTGTTCCACGCATGTTTTCGGGAACAGAAGAACAGAGCTGATAATCGATTGATGCCGGTATATGCTGGGCGTACATACGGTAATCATATTGTTGAAAGAAAATGCCGATTCCAGCGAGCGTATCCATGAGCGCCTGATTACCGAATGTATCCACATTGCGCATAGCAATACGGTAGAGTGTCTCCGATTGCGTATAGCAATCGTACAGCGAGGTTTGTGCCTCTTTATACAGGTTGGGCAGGTCGCAGGATAAAAGCGCGCGAAGGGGCAGTTTGTGGCATTTAAGATGGTACTGTAGGGTAAATACAATCGAATCTAAAAGCTCTGCTGCGTCTTCCTCACGAAGGGAGGTGTGGTCTCCCTGCGTTTTTAATTTCACCTGGTTATGTAGAATTGCCCATAACTTGTTTTGGAGCATAGCGGTTTCCTGCGAAGAAAGGGGCTCTTCCCCGTAAAGTGGGCATAAGGGCATAAGCGAGTCAAATTCCGGATCAGTCATCATCTTCTTCTCCATATTTCTCCGGGAAAGCGGCGCGCGCCAGATCGTTATTCGTAACGTTTTCCATGTATTCCAGCGAGCCTTGTGCTCTACCGTTATAAAGGCGCTGCATGGCATCCAGCAACTCATCATCGCTCAACGCGTCGTTCAATTCGTTTTGATAGGTGTAGAATAAATCCTGTAACGCAAGCAGTGTATCAAAATAGTTATTATGGTCGATGTAGGGCGAATCGCAAAAAGTATAAATCAAACGGGGTAATATCCCTTCGCCAAATTCTATACGTCCTGTATCCCGCAGTGTTGTTGATTGTGCGGTAATCAAGGAGTGAATTTGCGCATCGGACAGGGAAAGACCATAACGAAGGGTTAGCTCGTTATGGTTATGCAGTTTCTGTGTCAGGGCTGCTGTACGCTCCTTTTGCAGGGCTAAAAACAGGGGATTTTGCATTCTCCACACCTCCGTTACCGTACCTTACACCATGCCGCAAGCAAAGACAAGACTTGACTTTTCAGGAGAAATGTGGTATTCTAACACCAATGAAAGACAGATAAATTTCAAGTTTTCAGGAGCAAACATAGGGCAGGCTTTTTTTATTGCCTGTCTTTTCTTTTACCATGAATGTGCAGAAAAAGAGGAATGTAAAAAACTCCCGGCGCAATGGCCGGGAGCAAAAGAAAACAAACGGATAATTAATTCAGCGGCCGGATAAGAATCAGTGGTGTTAATTCGTCGCCCTGACCGCTGGGGTTATCGGCCATGGCGTCTTGTAGTTGCTCATCTGTCAGCGGCATATCGCTGCTTTTGCCCAGCTGGTCACGTTGAATATCGTTTGCGTCCATCAGCACAACGGGGATGCTGGTTTCTTTGCTTAATTCCTCACATAATTCCGGGCCGTTGCTGGGGTTAATCAGCGCCAGCTCATGGTACCGCTGGAAGCTGGAGCGGAAATAGAAACCATCAATACCGCCTACGCCTTTGCCGCATACTTTATAGAAAACACCGTGTACGCCAAAGGGTTTGGTAACCGCGCTAAGGAACGCCGCAAATAAAACGCGCGGCAGGCCGACAATATCAATAACCAATTGAAGCTTATACGGTTCATGCATGCCCACGCCGGTGGAGTTGATGCCGGCGAAACGCCATAAACGGTTTGCCCAGAAGCCCGGTTTTACCTGGTCGCGTGTGCGAACGGTTTCAACGCACATACACATGACTTTGGCGCCGAAGGAAAGAACATCGCCCGGCTGATATAAAGGCCGTACGTATTTTTCGACTAATTCTTTCTGGCTTTCGCCAACCTCAACAAAATGCGTTTGTATGGCCATGCGCTGGTACTGCTTGCCATCCTTGCCCGTAATCACACCGCGGTCGAAATAGGTGACTCCGTTTACTTCCTTACGCTGTTCATCCAAATTGCGGGACATGATCGGTCGCCTCCGTTTTTACATGTTCTCAAAGAAGGGCTTGCCTTCTTCGGTAATGAGAATGCCCATTTCATTAAACTTCAGGGGTACGGGGTTGGCTTTAATGTATTTAAGTATCGCGTCCAGCCGTACGCTTTCGGTGTAAGTAAGCAGAGTAAAGGCGACGCCCTGTTTCTTGGCGCGGCCGGTACGGCCGATACGGTGTAGGTAATACTCGTTTTCGTTTGGCAAATCGTAATTGATAACGGCCTCAACATCGTCTACATCAATGCCGCGGGCCGCGACATCGGTCGCCAGTAAGATCTGGAACCGCCCTTTTCGATAGGCATCCATCACCTGTGTGCGTGCGCTCTGGCGCATATCGCCATGCAGGCACTCCGCCGGGTAACCCGCATCCTGCAAGCGTTTAGTCAGGCGCTGGGTCATGCTTTTCGTATTTACAAAAACCATCACACGCTGGAACTGATCACTGTCCAGCAAATACAGCAAGTGTTCATACTTTTGCTCGCGCGTGGTTTCGATTACGTATTGCGTGATTTGGGGCCGGTTCTCCTTGGTCGCCTGTATGACAACCTCCACAGGGTCTTGCTGGTATTTCCATGCAATGGTGAGCACATCCTGATTGGTGGTAGCGGAGTACAGCACCAACTGGCGTTGCGGGGGCGTTGCCTCAATAATCTTGGTAACGTCTTTTACAAA
This sequence comes from Candidatus Limiplasma sp., assembly GCA_963663285.2. Taxonomy (GTDB): domain Bacteria; phylum Bacillota; class Clostridia; order Christensenellales; family Aristaeellaceae; genus CAXXOK01. The sequence continues at coordinate 491,195 of CAXXNI010000002.1, forward strand.
GCCCATGTTGAGCATTTCATCCGCTTCGTCAAGCACCATGGTATGTACGTTGTCCAGCCGTATATTGCCGCGGTTCATATGATCCAGCAAACGGCCCGGTGTGGCGATGATAATCTGGGGATTGCGCTTGAGCTGTGTAATTTGTTTGGCGATCGGTTGGCCGCCGTATAAAACGACAATTCGCAAACCTTCTATACAGTGGGAAAGCGCGCGCAGCTCTTCGGCAATTTGCAGGCTTAACTCGCGTGTGGGCGCCAGTACTAATTCCTGTACGCGGTTATCCTTCAGGTTAACATACTCCAGCATGGGGATACCGAAAGCAAGCGTCTTACCGGTGCCGGTAGGCGCAATTGCGATTACATCGCGGCCTTCCATCATCAATGGAAGCGTTTCTTGCTGTACAGGGGTCATTGTTTCGATCCCCATTTTATCAATGGCCTGCAGCACTTCTTTGCTGATGTCGGCTTGGGAGAATTTCATTATTTCCGGATTAGATTCTGTTGCCAATTCGTTAGGCTCCTCACTTCGTATTCTTGTGGGACAGGCTTGCTGGACGGGATATAGCCCGAAAAAACACAGCCTGTATTCGGCGATTTGAAGAGCGTGACTCTGAAAGCTGCGCCCTTTGGGAAGGCAAATGAAAAGCCTGGCCACATGCAAATTACACCAAATATTATTTATTCGACAGAAAACCCGTGTTTCCTGCCAAATACGGACTTGGAACAAAAAGGGTTTATGGTATAATAGATGCAGGTTGAAGAGAGTGGGAGGAACGGACATGAGCCGATTGGGAGATTTACTGCGCACCGAGCGCATGCGGAGAAATATGACGCTGAAAGCGGTTGCCAAAGCGGGCGGCGTAAGCGAAAAATACCTTAAAGAAGTAGAAGATGGAAAACGCATCATTGCGGATGATCAGGCGAGGCGCATCCTTAAAAAAATTGGCCTTAATGAACATAACGAGCCGGATTTCACACTGGATGATATTGCGGCTGCCGTTGACCTGCAAACGGTAACACCTGCTGCAGCTAAGGCAGTAAAGCCGCAACGTTCGGCTGAAACGGAAGTGGCTTATCGGGATACAAACGAAAAGAGCGGCGATTCACATGGTGGTGTGTGGCTGGAAGCGCTCAGCAGTGTTTTAAAGCATGTGCCGGTATATAACGCGGTGATGAAAGAAGTAGATCATCGGCTTTTGCCGGTGCTAGACGGCCGCATTGAAGGGGCCGCGCCGGATAAAGTGTTTTATTATAGCGTACCGGATGACAGTATGCGTGGCTTTCGCATTCTGCGGGATGATTTGTGCCTTGTTGTGCCCTCCAGCAGCCCCATTGACGGTGCGGTGATGCTGGTGGAACAAGGAGGCCGGAGGATGCTGCGGAAAATCAAAAAAATGGATGCTTTAACGGTTTTATTGCAGAGCTACGACCGTGAATACGCAGCCGAAGCCTGCGCTCTGCCGGATCTGGCTTTTATTGGCCGAGTCGTGCGTGTGGAGTTTTCGCTGTAATTTAAGCAAAATGGAGGGAAAGCGCATGAAACCGGATGCTATGCTGGTGATTGATATGCAAACCGCGCTGGTACGGGAGAAACCTTGGCATGTAGATACTTTGATCCATAACATACAGCAGCTGCTGAAGGTATGCCGCGAGCGGAGTATTCCGGTGATATATGTACGCCATCATGAGCTGGAGGGCGACTTGGTGAGCGGCAGCGAAGGGTGGACCATTGATAAGGCAGTTGCACCGTTACCCGGAGAGAAAATTATTGAAAAAGCATATAACAGCGCATTTCGGCAAACTGACTTACAAGAGCATCTGCAATCGATCGGCGCGCACCACTTGCTGATTTGCGGTATGCAAACAGAATACTGTGTCGATACAACCGTTAAAGTCGCCTTTGAGCTTGGCTATCAGGTTACGGTGCCTGCTGGCACCACCGGTGCGTTTGATGGCCATGGCTGTAAGGCGGAAGAGATTGTAGCTTTTTATGAAAAGGCCATCTGGAAAGACCGCTTTGCGAAGGTGATTTCAATCGATATGCTGATAAATGATTTATAACAGATTAGCGAGAATCATACTAAGAAAAGATGTACCGAGTTAAAAAATCTGCTTGACAATATAACCATCTTGTTGTATGATTATCACCGTTGTGAGGGCTTCCGCCTGTTGATGGATGATTGTTGACCCAGGCAACATAAGCGTCCTTCGGTTAAGCCTAAACGCCTCACTTACGGGTGAGAATTGTGCGGGCGTGGCGGAATGGCAGACGCGCCGGATTTAGGTTCCGGTGCCTAACGGCGTAAGAGTTCAAGTCTCTTCGTCCGCACCATTGTCTTTTTCAGCAGAAGAACCTGTGGAACGTGCGGTAGTAGCTCAGTGGTAGAGTGCCACCTTGCCAAGGTGGATGTCGCGAGTCCGAATCTCGTCTACCGCTCCACTTTTCTTCATATGGACGTGTGACAATGATCGGATTCCGGCGGCGCTTGCGGGCGGGTGTAGCTCAATGGCAGAGCTCCAGCCTTCCAAGCTGGTCACGTGGGTTCGATTCCCATCACCCGCTCCAGATACAGGACGGCAACAACTCGCCGTCCTGTTTGTATCTCTCCCCATATATACAGCCCGCGAACGTACGGATAGGAACTGCTGTATTCATGGGAAAGAACACGCAAATACCTGTATAAATGGTATTGACACAGGTTTTAATTGATGGTATGATGCTTAACGTGCTCAAAACGAACTGACTGGGTGTGGCGCAGTTTGGTAGCGTGCTTGAATGGGGTTCAAGAGGCCGGAGGTTCAAATCCTCTCACCCAGACCACCAAATACCTTGGAAACAAAAGGTTTCCAGGGTTTTTTATTTTATTTCGATTAGCGAAATAATAGCATATGATATGCTTATATAGATGTTTTGGTAGTCAAAACGGTAGTTAAAAATAATCTGTCATATATGTGTTTAATATATATAATAAAAATAGCTTTGTCTATAAATTGACTGTTGGCTGAGACGATACTATCGTTGGCATGCACATATGGGATCACAAGTTCTATATCCGTTTCCTGAAACAAGAGCGCGCGTTTTTCAACCGGTTGGGTGTTGGGAAATGGAAAAAGCTCCAGTACTAGGGCTGGAGCTGAACACATCTTCTAATCATAGACAGATACACGTGTGATGAATTTAGGAAGCTCAACGATATAAGAACCGTAGCGCTTTTTAGTATTAGATACCGCTTACGTCGGTTGGTTCTTCGTAATATGGATCATCGTATGTAATAGAATGTGTAATTTCATAGTTGTCCCCATTAATTACATGTCTTATACTAACAGACTCTAAGTCCCACTGCGATATGATTGTTAAGTAACCCATGCTTATAGCCAAACCATAATACTCGGTTTTATCAATATAACTGGAGTTAATCCAGTTGTAATATTGATCTATATCAGGTGTGCCGTACTTTGTTTTTAAAGCAGTATCAATGTTTTCAAAATCGTTCACATACATATTGTTCTCGGTGTGACTAGCAGTATATACGACAAAAACGCTGTAAAGGTCATCACTTGCGTTAAAAAAGTAAACAAGAACAGCATCTTCACCCGCGGATTGAAAATAAGTCGCAATATAGTCGCTATACTCAACAAATTCATAGGCTGATTCAATAGACAGTACTTCTTCTCTAGACATACCAAATTTAATGTTATCCCTAAAAACAAACGTTTCTTTAGGATCTGCCGCAGAACTTTCAGCTGCTGCGATGAGAGGTACAAACAATAATAATATCAAGAGCATTACGAATAGCTTCTTCATAATCTTTCCGCCTTTCTCTTCGATCTGTAGCGTGAGGTGTGTTGTTGTAGAGTGAGGACGGTTCATATAACAATAATTTCGGCATATCACTGGGATTTCCTTTAATATACTTTCCGTGCTTGGTCGTTCAATAAATGACGGCATGTACGGATTTAACCATAGGGGAGATGCAAGTACCAAGTATCTTGCTTAAGCAATTAAAGCATCCAATTGATCTATGATAGTATGCTCTTCTAATTTGCAGTATGGTAATCAGCAGAGAAACCCAGAAAAATGGATGGCTTCAGTACTATTTCTGCTCAAGGTCAACACAATATTATGTTTTCGTTTATGAACAGTGTATGCGGAGCGACATATGTGTGAATTCAATGCTTATCTACCATATAAATTGACATCAATTGGCTCGAGCTTTATAATATTTGCGTTTGCTTGTTTGTTTGTTTTGGAATATAATTTGGATATTACATCATAATGCAACCTTTGGTGCTTGTACATATGAAATAATACTTTATGGAGATGACAGATAATGTCCCTTCGTTGGACACCGCGCTTTTTACTCGCGGTTATGCTAATCCTATTCTTCGTTCTCGTTCCGTTTTCGGCTGTTTTTGCTGCTACGTCAACTTCCTCTTTGACTACGCTATTTGCAACCGATAATCAATATGCAGGCAATATGTTTAATCTTACCGTTCTATCAGCCAATGACGTTGTCATCAATTCGTTTGACGTAAATATTAACAGTGATTTGCATGAAAACACAAGTGTATCCGTTTATTACCGGCTTGGTGGTTATTCCGGGTACGAGGCTAATGCTTCTGCATGGACTTTGGTCGGCACCACAAGCGTTGCAACCAATGGTATTAATGTCCCAACCCCGATTTCTGTTGGCGATTTTACACTTGCAGCCGGCCAAACGTATGGTATTTATATAACGGTTGATAATTATAGTATGCCATATATTCGGATGTATTATACTGAAGGTACCACCACTTATCAGGATGATTATCTGAAAATCTCCGATAGTATCGGGCGCGGTACGCCAAATTTCTCGGGCATCACTATTTTAGAACGTCTGTGGAATGGTACGATCTATTATACTGTGCAACCGCCTACGCCAACAGTTTCTCCGGTTATCCCGCAAACAGGCGATTCTTCTGGATCTTTTTTATGGCTATTCGGTATAGCTGCCCTGTTAAGCAGTAGTATTATTATTTTTCTAGTAAGAAAGCATGTTTATTTTCACCGTTATTAAGGAGAAGCCATATCCATATTCTACGCATTGGCTTTTTTCATATGGTGTGATATTAAAGTGGCTAAAGGGGCTCCCCTATTAAGGGAGTAGGCTGAGTTAACCGGCACAAGGGTTCAACTTCCTCCTTCTCTGTCAAAACCCCGCTGCATAAGGATTTGCGGTGTGGTTTTCTTTTTTCTTTCATTGCGCTTCTTGATACTTATTTGGCGCTACTGCTTACACGATTGCCGACATATATACTGGTTACCGATGGCGGAAAAATATGGCGTTATAACTACCGGTCATGCAAAAAATACCGGGAGCCAGAGAAAGAAAATGCTCGCCTCAAAAAGCTGGTTGCGGATTTGAGCCCGGATAACGCAATTCCGAAGGATGCCGCAGAGGGAAACTGGTATGCCCGGCGAAACGACGGCAGGCTGTTACCAGCGCACAGGCTAAATTTGAGATCACAGCGTCGGGCATGTCGGGCAATACAAATCAGTCATCGAGTTGCACGTTATATGCCTGTTCGTAAGTTGGAAACACCAACAGATCATTGAAACCATATCCGGTTTATTTGTAACCCGGGGATGTCCTGTCTATCTGCGCAGTGATAATGGCAGCGAATTTACCGCTAAGACGTTGAAGCAATGGTTACAACATTTGGATGTATCTACTGCCGATATTGAACCTGTAAGCCCTTGGGAAAATGGATACTGCGAAAGCTTCAGTTCAAAATGCGAGACGAATTCCTGAATGGTGAGCTTTTTGACTCGTTGCAAGAAGCCATTATTTTTAACCAGGCGTTGGGTACATACCTATAACACGGTGCGTCCTCACAGTTCCCTGGGGTACCGCCCACCTGCTTCACAGACTGTTCTACAGTCTGCTTGATCATGGTTGCTCTCTAACTCTATTTTTATGTACATTTTTGGAGTTGACCAGATTTGCACATACAGGAATACACGTACTAATTACGTCTCTCTCCTAATTTGTGTGAATATTATATAGAGTTAGATCAATTAAAATAAGTTGCATATCCTTGTTTTTTATAGATAAAATACGAAGCGTGTCAATGGTGAGAATGTATACGCTTATAAAGGGTTAATGCTTACCCTGATTTTCAATGAGGGGAGGTCTGTTTGAACTGACATTAATTTTCAAAATAGAGCGCTTCCATCGATTTGATTATCTGCGTTATTACCGTGTTACGCGGTGTATCAATTTTGTACTGCATACCCATTTTTACGACGGCGCCATTCAGGCTGTCAATTTCGGTGGGGATTTTGCGCTTGATATCCTGTAATGTCGAGGAGATGTGCCGGTAGGTAGGCGGCAGAATTTTCTCGAAGAAATCGCTCTCATACAATTCTGCATTTTTCCAAAATGTTTCATGACCAGCTGCGTGCATGACTGTGAAAATCTCGGCAATGATTTCCTTCATCAAGGAAACAGAGTCTTCGCTTTTCACAAGCCCGCCATAATTGGTTCCCAATATCGCGCTGAGCGGATTCAGCGTGCAGTTGTAAAGTAGTTTTGACCAAAGGGTTTTATCGATCTCGTTAGTCGTAGCACAGGGTATACCGCCCCGGTCGATTGCTTCAGAGAGCTCTCGGCATGCGTCGGCTGGCTCGCCAAAAATACTCCCGATGGACATGGGCGCGGTTAAAACGGTTACTTCGCTGATATATGGTTTTGGGCGTTTAAATCCAATTGCGAAGCTTCCGTGATAAATTTGATGCTTATGAAATACAGACATAAACGCCTGCTCGTTCCCATAGCCGTTCTGGCTGAGTACTAAACGTCCATCAGGGCGCAGAATATCGTTTTTCCTGTGTGCGAGACTTATCGCAATGTCGGCGTTGCTTGTTGATTTGGCACTATTAATGATAAAGTCATAGCCGCCTTGCGTGTTCTCGATCTTGTCAAACAGGTGGATTCTCTCTGGCGCGATGGCGGCATCCCCTAATAAACCGCAGCGCTCGATGCCGTTTTTCATAATGGCTTCCGCGGTTTCTCCCCTTGCCACAAGATCGACTTCCGCGTTGGATGTATAGAGCGCGGATGCGAGAGAAAGCCCTACGGCACCGCACCCTACAATGAGTACTCTCATATATCGATAGCTCCTTTTAGTTAACTTTGCAAACGAGATTATACCATAAAACCTCCGGGAGTTAAAACGCAGATTCCGTTATGTAAACAATAGTGAATTTAAAAAGAGCGTTAAAACGCATTTTTGAGAATTTGCACGTATAGATGAGTGACCATTTGAAGACCTTATAAACTTACGCTTTAGTCGAGAGTCTGGTCGGCGGATGCCTTTTTAATCTTATTATAAGGGTCAAAAAGACTAAAATATGGATTGAAAATAGTAGGGTATATTGATTCTTGATCGCTAAAAGATTTTATACATAGAATCACTTGACTTTACTCTGCGCGGGCAATTTTAATCAGGCGCACATGGTATTGCCGATAATCTCGCGGACCATCATCATCGCCTTATATACTACATTCCCGCTTTGTACAGGTAACAGCAATAGCATATATGAAACTATAGGGGGGACGGGCGCCGAACCGCTTTTGGCAATTTGATAACCTTTTAACAAAACTTGTTTACTTAACTTAATTGATATGGTAAACTACTGCTATCTTTACAGATGTCAGGTTCTCGCTTGCTTGCCAGATAAGGATGTGTAACAGCATGCAAAAAGTGAAAAAGGTACGGAGCCAAACAGAGAATCGGGTTAATAATGTAGAGTATAATGAAGACTATAAAAAATATAATAATCTCATATTATCGAAGATTGAACATACCTTGAATATCATCATTCCAGCGGCGGTTCCTTTAGTTGTTCTTATGGTGATAAATGATTATATGAGACGCAACAACTTAATAATGGGGATAGATTCGCTGATCGTTATCGCTTTATTGGTTATTACCATACGCAAGAAGCAGATAAGCAATGCGGTTAAAATCGCGGCGATTGCTTTTTTGACCCTGATTGCCGGCTTTGCCTCCGTTACGGTATCTGGCTTTACCGGATCAGGAGCGCTGACATTGTTATTGGGAAGCATCCTGATTACAGGCTTTTTATCAAAACGAATATCTATTTTCTATGCTGTGTTTCTCGTCCTTTCCGTAGGTGTATTTTTGGTGTTGGTGAATCATAATATTATTACGTACGATACCAGTAATCAAAAATTCAACCCAAACCTTATCTCAAGCTGGATTAATCTTTTTATTGTTTTTATTATTAGCCTTATGATTATTATTATCGTAATCAATACCATTAAAAGGTATTTTAGTATCAGTTTAAAACAAACGGAAGAACAATTAGACTATATCAACCACCTTGCATATTATGACGCATTAACAGATCTACCAAATAAGAACAAACTGCTTTCCGCTGACCAACCTTTACTCAAGGATGCCGGCTTAATTGTCCTATTCAGTATTGACGGTTACAATTTAATGGATTCAGTTTATGGGGAAGAAGTAACTCAGGAGATCCTTTTAGCGATCAGCAGCTTACTGTCTGCAAGAAATGATAATATTGTTTGTTATGCTAGAACCGATGTAAACGAGTTTGCCTTTGTCTGGAAAAAGAATAAGGAAGATGAATTCTTGCCCTTTGTTGAAGCGTCGATCGAGGAAGTACAAAAGCATAATAAAATAACCAAATGGAACAGAGGTATTCACTTTCATTTGGGATACTTCGATTATGCCAATCAAACGATTGGGATTCTTGAGGCCTATAAAAAAGCTAAAATCGCATTACAGGTGGCAAGAACCAACCACGCTATTGAACCCGTACAGTATGACGAACAAATTGAAACCTTGATTAAGGAAGAAGAGAATGTGAAGCATGCTGTTGAGGAGGCAATAACAAACAATCAATTTGCCATGTATTACCAGGAAAAAATGGAAAACCAAACCAATCAGGTCGTTGGAGTAGAAGCGTTAGCCCGTTGGCATTCCGATGATCGGGGGCTCGTTTCCCCATATGTTTTTATGCCTGTGATTGAGAACTCAACGCTATTTTCTGCCTTCGGAAGCCTTGTTATTGGGCTGGTATTGAAAGATTACGAAAAATTATGCGAGAAATACTCTCCGGATATCAAGATTTCGATCAATATATCGCCAAAGTACTTATTAAGCCAAGATTTTGTGAATTTCATTGCCAATGATATCGATTTTAATAAGGTACGGGCTGAAAATATTGTTTTTGAAATTACGGAGGAGACGTTTATCGATAATATTGATAATGCGGCTGCGGTTATAACGGATATCAGAAAATACGGCTTTAAGATTTCACTGGACGATTTCGGCTCCGGATATTCTTCACTGCTCTATTTATCAAGAATACACTTTGATGAAGTGAAAATTGACAAGTCATTTATTGACCAGATAGCCACAGATCCTAAAATTATTAAAATAATTGAGATTGTTGCGATGCTGAAAGATGTATATGGGTTCGACCTTGTGGCAGAAGGCGTAGAAACGGAAGAACAATACAATATTTTAAAGAAGCTAGGTGATTTTATCATTCAAGGATACTATTTTTCCAAACCGCAAAAACTATAATAATGCAACGGCCCTATCATCTTAATAAATTTAAGTATAGGCGTTAAGAGTGGATTAAATCATATTGCTCTAGCAGATGTTTTTCGCTTGCTATGGATTGCATCCCTCGGGGTTAGTTACATCGTCTCCACCGGGAAGCGATGACGATACGAATTGATTAGCATGAACCAATTAAAACGACCATACAACACGGGTATGGTCGTTTTGAATTGGGTTTACTTCTTTGTAGATGTTTTCATTATTTAACTTCATTTTTATTTAACTTCGTAGTTTATAATCTGTTTTCCATTCTTTAGGCGTTTTTAAAATGCCGGCTGCTCCATACTTACAATGCTGTATCCATTGCGCTCGCCTCGTTTGAGCTGATAAAGCTGTTCATCAGCTTTTTGAAATAAAACATCAAAATCTTTGCCATGCGCCGGACAAAGCGCAATGCCAACGCTGCAAGTGAGGGAGCGGTCAAAGCCCTGTAAACGCATTTCCTGAACTGCGTCGCATATTGCTTGTGCACGCTGGCAAACCATATCGGTATGTGTAACGTTTTTCATAAGAACTAAAAACTCATCGCCGCCGACACGGCCGACAATATCCTGGGATCGGAAAAGGCGGATTAGCTTGTTCCCGAATATTTCCAGCGCTTCATCGCCAACCTGATGACCCATTATATCATTTATCTGTTTAAATTGATCCATGTCCACAACCATTAGCGCGGAACCTTCAACATCGCCATAGTGGTTCAAATACTGGCGCGCAGAAACTTCAGCTGTTTTCTTGTTCATCAACCCAGTTAAGCTGTCAATTGAGGAAAGGTGTAATAATTCACTGCGGAGAATGAAATTTTGCTTTCGGACGATAAAAAATTCGTGAACTAAAATTGTGCTCATAATAAAGGTGAAAATAGCAAGTATAATATCTATATGGGCGTTGTGATGGCTTTTTTGCAGCACACTAAGTACGATAAAGATACCGGATGATACGAGCGCTTCGATGATACTTTGTAGTGGATGAATAATAAAAATAAGTGAAGTAATAATTACCAGTGGGGCAAAGAATAGACCGGGGTCTTCCCGCGTTACAAAAATGGATATGACTGTAATCAGCAGCAGCAATGAGGCTTGATAGCCGATGCAAAGCCATTGCAGTCTCTTGGGGTGGCGGTGAAGATAGAGCGCCTCATTGATAGCTACTTGATGTACGGTCACATGCAAAGCAATTGTCAGCCCAATAAAAATAATGATATAAGTTGAGTAGTGAAAACCGATTAATATGGGGATAGAGAAGCACATGAAAATGCAGGACAAGCTTGATGCACGTTTCAATGTATGAATATTGGCTGTTTCGATTTGTTCACTTTTGCTGCGGAAAAATTCTTGAGAAAGAGAAAAATGCTTTTGAATGCTCCGGATGACATGTTCCAAGATTGAACCACTCCCATTAAATAGACGGAATTGGAAAATTAAAACGGTTACATATGCAGATACAAAATTATAATCCATATCATGTTCAAGATGCAATAAAAAGTAGCAAATTTATGTAAAAAAACGACATTATTTTTAATAACACACGGATTTATTGGTAGAAATTTGCGATAAAAAAATTCCAAATAGAGGCAATAGATTACCAATATATGGAATACATAGCTGGTCATTTACCGGTAAAGAAGATATATGCAGCGAAAACGGGAGTTACATGCATGGTAACCGTAATACTTGAAACGGGTATAGTTTTAACGAGTACTTTTCTTGCCCATAGTACTTACAATTCGTGGCCGGTTGGATTGTGATGGCTGCAATGCGGGGGAAGAAGCCGAATCCGGGTCATTAGATTTTGGAATCGCTTGTTCATCCTGCACCGTAAAATAATCGCTGTGATGCGGAGCAATCTTTGGCGAGGGTTGTACATAGGTTGCTGTTTCTTCTTTCGGCGAACGAGAAACCAATATATCTTCCGCCTGGCTATAAAGTTTAGCGGATGAAGGCTGCCTTGTAATTGGGGATTGATCGCTTAAAACATCAGCAGCATCAGATTTTTGCGGCACAGCCAGGGTCGCTCTTAGTATGGAATTTTGCGGCGTTGTGGTTTGTGTTTGCGTAACTTGCCGCTTTGCTACAAACGTGCTTTCACCGTTCACAGGGAAATCCCACGTTGTGGTTGCAGGTTTATCCATTTCGACAGTCTTTGATTGCACGCCCTGTATGGATGAAAAAACAACTCGCTCCGGTGCTTTGGGGGTAGTTGTATAAACAGCTGGCTTAGGGACAGCAGGCATCGCTACCATCTCAGCTTCTTTTGGACGCGATACAGGAACTGGTGAAGAAATTGAGCGATTCTTCAATGGAGGCGCTTCTGTGGCGGTTGGATAATAGGATGTTTCGGTGACTTTAAAATGGTTCATTTCGCCTTTTTTCGGTATGTCCGGGAAAATTAATGTGCGCTGCCTTTTCCCATAAGTAGGAACGGTAGGAGCTTCCGTAAACGAAGGTGTGCCGTTATTGCTGTATGGAGAGAAGGTTTCGGATACATCGTAGACATCAGGCGCCTGTTGAATACTGGATGGTACTTCGGAGTGGCTTTCCACCGGCGTATACATCACGTTTGGTGAGTAAGAGGGTTGTATTTCGCTTTCAACAGGTATGACGGACGGTTGTGTATGAGGGTGCGTGTCCAAAGGCGGCATTTCGTAGGATACAGCTTGTTCCAAGCCGCTTGTGTCACGGCTTGCCAGGATGGGAGGATAAACATTTTGTAGAGGTTGTGTATCGCTTATGGAAGAAGGCTTAGGCATGTATGCGGCAACCGGCGGCGGCGTCACAAGTTGATCCGAAGAATCCAGAGCCGTATCGTCCGGTTCGTTCAAATCCAAAATGGAGCCAGATGGGGTAACAACTGGTTCTTCTAGTACAGCATTTTTAGCGGCCTGCTGGGTGGAAGCCAAATGTTTTTCGACAGTCCATTCTTCAGTAGCATTTGCCGGTTTTGCTTTAGGCGTGGGAGGGTTTGGTTCAAAGAGACTGTCATCGTCTTCGAAAAAAAGGTCTTTGTTGATTTTATTATCCGCGGCGGTATGGATCAAACCACCGAACAGCAACATCAATACACCGCCGCCAAATACATAGTAGTGGTAATTGATGCATAACAATCCGGCTTTGTTGACCAAATTCATCAGCGGATTTTCTGATGTTACGGAAAATGAGCTGATGATGCTATTAACCTGTTCGTTGTTGATTAATGGCAAAGCTGTTGCCAAAATACCGGCCAGCGCAATGATGCAGCCGATCACGCACAATAAAGCGCCTAAAAATCTTACAAATTTCATTCTACTATCCACACTCCCCAATCAGCAGGGTTATAATACTACAATATTATCAAATTCGACGGCGAAACCTTGCCTTCCTCTATCTTGAAAACGGTTTTGCGAAGTTGCGTTTGATAACGAAGGAAAAAGCGGGCAGGTGAAGAATATAATAAGGATAAAGACATATCAAAAATATGATGAGACTTCAAGGAGGAGCCCATGGAGAACTATCAGCTTTCCTACCATGTTGACATGGTTTTTTGTATCGACGCGACGGGAAGCATGCGCCATGTGCTGGAATTTGTAAAGCATAATGCGATGAATCTCTATAAAGATGTTATGCAAGCCATGCGTAAAAAAGAAAAAGTGATCAGCAAAATGCGTGTGCGGATTATTGCTTTCCGGGATTATCTTACCGATGGAGACCAAGCCATGCTGGTAAGTGATTTCTTTACGCTGCCGGATCAGGTACAACCATTCTATGACAGTCTGGACAGCATACAGGCTAAAGGCGGCGGAGATATCCCCGAGGATGGGATGGAAGCGCTTGCTTATGCAATTCGCAGCGATTGGACAAGGGAAGGAATTAAGCGCCGGCATATAATAGTTGTCTGGTCTGACGCACCGACCCATACCTTGGGGCACGGAAAAGCCGCGCCTTGGTATCCCGATGGGATGGCGAAGGATTTTGATGAGCTTAGCCTTTGGTGGGAAGATGAGCAACTAGGCGGAACGATGGACGAGAACGCAAAACGGCTATTAATTTTCGCCCCGGATGCTCCCGACTGGAACCGTATCTCCAGTGAGTGGGCACAGGTAGTACATGTGCAAACAGTAAGCGAAGGCTTGACAGAGCTGGAATATCAACAAGTGATCGATGCGGTTTGCAACACGATTTAGATAACGGCTGAGGCTGCAGATGGGGGATTGCGGCATGCAAATAGGCGCTTACCAATGTGAAACCGACTTTGAAACGTTTGGCAGCGGCAGCGCGCGTTGGTGCAAAGCAACCAAAGCGGGAGAATACTTTTTTCTGAAACAATTCCTTTCACCGGTGCGCCCGGCTACGTTTTCGGGCGTACCTTTTTTACTGCAACGAAAACAGCGGCAGCGCTGTGATACGTTTGAGCAAACGAAAAAGGAATTGTATCAGGCGTTGGGCTGCACGCTTGGAGACGGCGCGGTACCGGTGGCAGATTTTTTTTCATTTGAGGGTCGTTTCTATACGGCGTCAGAGTGGATAACCATGCCGTATGAAACATTTGAAACGCTGGGAAAACAGCCGTTACGCAGGGCGCACAGGCTTTTATATTCGCTGGCACGCTGCATGAGCAGCGTGCATGCGCAGGGGATTGTACATGCCGATTTGAAGCCGGAGCATGTGCTCATACAGGACGACAGGGTGAGGCTGATCGATTTTGACAGCGGCTTTTTACAAGCGCATCCGCCCGCTGACCGAAAAACCATTGAAGTTGATCCGGCTTATATGTCCCCGGAAATGTACTTGCATATCTCCGGTAAGACGCAACGGTTAACAGGGGCAATGGATACGTTCGCGTTTGGCTTGATTGCGCATCGCTTACTTACAGGGCAATTACCGCAGCCGGACGGAAACCACACGTACTTATACGAAACGGTTCTTGCGAAAAGAACGCCGGTGCTTGCTGAAAACCTCGAGCCTGCAGACAAGTGGATGATCAGCAAGGCATTAAGCTTAAAGCCTGAAGACCGGCCCAATGACGGGAGACTGGAACGGCTGCTTAGACCAGTGGTGAACATGAAAACGAAAGGACCCGAACCCTTAAACAGTCTCTACCGGTATTGGCTGTTAGGTGACGGATTATTTACAGCGGATACGGCGAAAAGAAAACCTAGGGGTAAATAAAAACAGGCCGCGTGATCACGCGGCCTGTTTTTGGTTTGGGAGTTTATAGATTTTCTTTCATTTCGCGATGGAAGATTACCAACGCTACGGCATCCAATACAGCTTCCAGCAAGAGGGAAACACCCATAATCTGTGTGATAACACTTGCCAGAAATACGGGCTGTGTAACGGCAATAATGCCAAGCACAAGGGAAAGCATTGCGCCAATCAGCATTAACCACCATTTTTCTCGGTCAAAACCACGAAGGTCAAATGCCATTTGCAGTTTGGCAAAACCGCCGACTAACATGGCAACGCCCCATAGGAAGGGAAGCACGGTGATTAACAGATCGCTCTTTAATGCCAGCACTAAACCGATCAACAGCAAGATAAGACCCTTAGCGAGGTTCAAATCCTGTATACGTAATTTTAAAGCGGAACGGTAATACCGAATTATCATCACAATGCCCATAATGCACAGCAGCGCTGCCAGCGCATAATTGGCAATACCCAATGCCAGACCGGGCCATAGGAGCAAGAGCAGTCCGCAAACAGCATAAAATGCAATGGCAGTCCAACCGGTGAATTTCCAACTGAATAGGTTTTTCAGCATAGATATGCTCCTTTCACATTCCGTCGTACATTCAGTTTCATGACAACACAGAAGCAAGGAAAATTGTGATCAAGATTGATAGAAGGCATGAACCGCATCAATAACCGCAACGCAGTCCTCTTCGCTTAACCCGTAGAATAACGGGAGCCGCAGCAGCCGCTCGCTTTCACAGGTTGTGTAGCGGTCTTCTCCATGGAACCGGCCAAATTTTAAACCGGCAGCGGCGGAGTGCAGCGGAATGTAGTGGAATACCGCTATAATATCCCTGCTTTTCAAAAAGGCAGCCAGTTCGGTGCGTTCCTGAAGATCCTTGCATTTAATGTAAAACATATGTGCGTTATGTTGGCAATCGTCCGGAATGACGGGCAGGGTGATTTTACCGCCGGTTTGCAAATCGGACAAACCGGCCTTGTATTGATTCCAACGCTGCATACGCCATTGTGTGACTTTTTCATTGTTTTCCAACTGTGGAAGTAAATATGCCGCGTTAATCTCGCTTGGTAAAATAGAACCGCCAATGTCTACCCACGTGTATTTATCGACCAGACCGCGGTAAAACCGGCTGCGATCAGTACCCTTTTCCCGAATAATCTCGGCTCGTTCGACAAAACGGGGATTATTCAGCAAAGCAGCGCCGCCTTCACCCATGCTGAAGTTTTTAGTTTCGTGAAAGCTGAAGCATCCGACGTCCGAAAGCGAACCGGCGGGTTTGCCTTGATAATAGGCATCTACCGCCTGCGCCGCATCCTCGACGACAAAAAGGTTATGCTCTTTGGCAATCGCGTTTATTGTATCCATGTCACAGCAGACGCCGGCATAATGAACCGGGATAATCACTTTGGTACGATCTGTAATAGCGGCACGCACACAAGCTGGATCGATATTCATGGTGTCAGGGGTAATATCGACAAATACAAGCGTTGCTCCGCGTAAGGCAAAGGCGTTTGCGGTGCTGGAAAAAGTATATGAAGGTAAAATGACTTCATCGCCCGGTTGAACATCACATAAAATTGCTGCCAGTTCCAGCGCGCTGGTGCCGGATGTAGTCAGCAGCGCTTTTTTGGTGCCGGTCATCCGTTCCAACTCCGCGTGACAGCGCTTTGTGAAACTGCCGTCTCCGCTGATTTTATGGCTATGGATGGCTTGCAATACATATTCATCTTCTGCGCCAATATAGGGAGGTACATTAAAAGGAATCATTCAATCGCCTGCTCTGCTCAAATTTGTGGCCTTTCCACGTAGGGCAACCTTGTATAAAGTATATCATAATTCATAAGGCCTGCATACTGGAAAACCTTTGTTAACGATGGGCAACGTATACTACCGCAAACGTTGCCAAATCGCGTCTAAATACATAGCTGCAATGTCCAGCTTGCTTTCCTGGTACAGCATGCGGCTGCCAACCACATCCTCAACTTCACTGAGTACCGGGTGTCCGTTGTGGTAAAGCATATCAACACCCGCAAAGCAAAGCGGTGCGTCAGCGGAGGAAAAACGGGCGATAACCTGCTTGGCCAGCTGTTCCTCTTCGGTGGTCAGCGAATGGAGCGCCACAGCACCGCCGCGCTTGAAATTACTTAAAAAGCCTTGCGTTGCCGTGCGCATTACCGCTGCTGTGATTTGGCCGAATAAAACATAAACGCGCAAATCGCGCCCCGCGTTATCCGCTGCTTTTTGCTCTAAAAAATCCTGCGGTAAAATTGCATCGGCTGCCTCCCGCCATTCATACTCGTTATTTACCAGCCGCACCTGCTCGCCGCCGTGCCCGCCCGCGGGTTTCACATAAACGGGATAATGATCCGCAGCAGGCGCAACAGCATATCGGTGATTGACAAAGGTGGTTTCCATCATTGGCAGCCCCGCCAGAAACTGATGGGTCCGGCGCTTGTCGTTGCAGATTTTACAGACGCGTGAACCGTTAAAAACTGGAATACCCATGGCTTCAAACTGTGCGCTGATCAAATCGTCCCGCTGACGCGAAATCATAAAATCCGGCATAGCTTCTTTTCCATCCCTGCAAACAAATAGTTTACCACCGTCATGCACGCCCATAATAAGTTGATTGGTACGCACGGTGAGCAGCGAAAAACCGCGCTGTTGCGCCAATTGCACCATATGGTCGGCAAAATCACGGTTATGGTTTAGATCGCTTTCGTCATAGAGGAGCCAACCGGTTTTCATAAACGTGCCTCCAACCTCCGCTGAATTTCCAGTAGAATTTCATCGGCCATATTAACGCCTGTACAGGCCAGCGTTGTTTTAAAATGCGCATTGCTGTTCACTTCGCACAGCAGCGGTCCATCCTTGCCAAATAAAATATCGACGCCTGCAAAAGTAAGCCCCAGTTCACGCACAACCCTTAGTGCCAGTGTTTCTTCCGCGGGGGTAGGCGTATAGGCTTGCATACTGCCTCCAAGCGTTAAATTGCTGCGAAAATCTCCGCCCTTGCTTTGCCGTAAAATGCTGGCGACAATTCGGTCTCCAACAACATTAATGCGCACATCGCGCCCGTAGCTTTCTTGTACCAACTGTTGAAAAAGCAACGGCGTACCCGCCAATGACACCACCTTTTCCCGCAGGGAAACCAAATCGTTAAATAAATACACCTGCTGCCCAAAAGAACCGAAGCATTCCTTCAGAATCAACGGGAAGCCTAGTTGCTCTGCGGCAGCGTCTACAAAGGCAGTATCGGTATAGCCGATTGCCGGGAAAGTTTTTGGCGCCAGAATCGTGCGCGGCATAGGTGTGGCGGTACGCTTGAGTTCAAGGTAGGTAAGCGATTTGTCATCACAATTGAGGATGCTTCGCGCACTGTTGAAAACGGGCAATCCACGTTGCTCCAGCTGCGTTGCTAGGGCAATATCTTTATCCCAAAACAGGACAAAATCATAATCAGATGACGAAAACGCCGGGGTATCTACCACGGCGCATAGTTCGGCATTCGTATGTACGGAGAGCTCCATTCCGCTGCGGTGAGCGCTGTCTAACAGAATGTGATAAAGCTCGTCGAATTTTGTGATGTGCAGAAAAGCGTTAACAACCATCAATCCGTGTAGCATCCCGTCAGCCCCCTTTTGAAAATGGCAATCATTCGGGCGTGGCACGGTTACAGCGCTATTTCTTGCGCCTTTAGGTTTAAATGCTGGGTAAGATCACACAAAGCGTCCAATACCCGTATAAAGCAGTAATCGTCATATCCATTCATCAGCAGCCTTGTATTCAGCTCCAGCTGTATGGCGGGAACGTGACAGCGGGAAGCGACGGTGGCACTGACGGTGTTCGGGCCTACGGCAGGGAAAGGATCATCAACGGTAATCCGTTTGACGCCCCGCTCACGGAAAGCATCCCGTACGATGCCGGTCAGATCAGTTTTACCCATTAAATTACGGCCATATCCGGTACCGATGCAAACATCAGTATCCCGTTCGGGCTTCATCTGGTGCAGATCCAATACAAAACCGGTGTTGTGCTGCTTGACGTAGCGGCACAATGCATCACGATAGTCGCTGACAGGATCGTGGTTTGCATCATCGCGCAGATGGCGTGTTTTGTAAATCACGGGGCAGCCAATACGCTCATGCATCATCCGGCATAACATGCCGGTAAAACGCTCTGCGCTTTTTATGGAGCCGTTGCGCGTTTGCAACATTGCATGGGGTGCGCTGATCAGCATATTGCCCGTACCGTCCAAGAGTTCATAACTGCACAAGTGCTCTTCGTCAGTGAAATAAGCTAAGGCACGGTCAATTTGTTGCTCGGTGGTCACGAAGGTACCTCCTTGGCATGGTCCATAAGTTGTTGATGCCGTTTGACCGGCCGCATTATGTGGCATGGCACCAACGAGCCTATATAATAGCACGCTAGGGCATGTTTGTCAAATGTACGATCCACTTTGCTTTTAACGATAAAACCCTTATGGTTAAACGCTTTGCAAAGAGGACGAAACTTACATACCAGATATGTGAAACCGGTTCACCCTTCTTAATCGGGATTTTGGAAACCGTTGAACCAAGCCCGGTCATGAAAAGGCTTTTTGGATACGCGCTTTACCGGCTCCGCAGCGCGGCCGACCGGTAAATAACAAACCAACTCGTAGGTTTCCGGTACACCCAATATATCCGCCATTTTACGGCCAATACGGTCTTTATCAGTAATATGGCCTTCTACCCAACAACTTTCATACCCCAGCGCCGTAATCGCCAACAGCATGTTTTCAATCGCGGCGGAATAATCCTGCTTGTTAAAACACTTATCACGGTACGCGCAGATGGGTTGGCTGAGTACCAGTATCAAGGCGGGGGCGGTGACGCCGACGTAGGGGGTGACAAGAGCATATAACTTTTGAAGCAGAATCGGATCGTCAACAGCAATTAAGCTGGTGGTTTGCTTGTTGCAGCCGGATGGAGCTGCCAAGCCGGCATGAAGGATAGTTACCAAATCGGCACGCGGTACCGGTGCAAGTGTATAGGTTCCGCGGTAGCTGGCCCGTTCTTGAATGGCTTGTATCACGTCCAACACTAATCCCTCCGTATCATCATTTGGAGTAGAGCATCAATCACTCATGCTTTACACCATAATCCCGCTTCATTCCGTGCGAGCCAAAAATCTGCCAATGGCCAACGCCCAGGCGTTGCCATAGTTCGGCGCGTTCCATAGCGCATAATGCCGGGTCGGTATCTACCGACGTCATTAAAATAGGCGCATAGCGGTTATAAGCGGATTGCTCGGGGGTCATATCCTTCAGATTTACATAGACATCTCCTGTAAAAACAACCCGGTGCTGATAATCGATCAATATCAATTCGCCCGGTAAATGGCCGCCCTGCCCCTCCAACAGTTCAAAACGCATATCGCCAAAAACAAACATGCCCACCGGCCTCAATGGAGTTTGCTGCGGCATAGCATCTCCGCAAATGACCTGTAAAATAGCGGGGTCAGGCGGCTGGTAACTGGTAAGGGTTTTGCATATTTTAATGTAGGGCTTATGCAGCGGAATCCGTTCGCGGTAGTCATCCTCTCCGGCGGCTTCCAAGCGGAGGCATGCTGCACTTTTCTCGCTCATCATAACGGTATCAAACAGGGAAAGAAGCCCGCAGTGATCAACATCCGCATGGGTAATCAGCGCCTGCTTTGGCATCTGGTCAAAATTAGGAAACATTTTATGGAAAAGTGCGAGCATTTCCTCCCGGTAACAGGCGTATCCGGTGTCGATAAACAATACGTCATCGCCGCTTTGCAGGATGGCAGTATTGCTGCCGCAGGGCGGTTCAATCAGCGTTAAGCGGGTATGCTCGCTGATGCGGTGGGTGGTAACACGCGGGTCAAAAGCGCCGCCCCGGTAACGCACCAATAAATCGGCAAACCGGCTGATGCTGTCAAAAGTGCGATAGGGGGAAAGCCCCTGCTCATCCAATACCTGCATTGCCAGATTTACAGAAATCAGCAGTTCTTTTTGCGCTGTTTCCGACATGCCCAGCCGGTGGGTAAGGCCTTCGGCGTAGGAATGGTAAAAAATACTGTTATCGAAGTTTTTCTCCGCATGGTTGTAATCGATCACGCGAACGCGGCACAACGCTTGCGCCTGTGCCAGAAAATCGCTCATCTTTTGCTGATCGTCCACGAACAGCCCCATTTTAAACAGCTGATATTCTGTTCCGCTCTCCTGCGAGCTCATATAGGAGATATTAAAATGAAAGGTTTGTATCAATTCCAATATCGCGGTAATTCCACCGGGCTGGTCGTGCAGCGCAAACTCGAAAAGAACAATACTCGGGCTTCGGGCATCCCCCTGTAGGTAGCCTATTTCAGCCAGTTTTTGTTCTGCGGCCGCCAACTGTTCGGGTGAACCTTCCGCCTCAATAAAGAGCGTGTGCATATCAACCGCTTTATTGTAGCTGACGCGGGTAATGTTCAGCCCCAGCGAGCTGAAACAACGGCTGGCTTGTAAAAAAGCCCCTACATGATCAGGCATGGTGGTAACATACGTTTTTTTCATATACGTGGTACCGCCTTTGTAATAAATTCATATCCATTATACCGCAAAGGAGGGGCATAGCAAGGGATTTTCACATGCGATTTATACGGTAAACAGTGAAAAATATTCATTTATTATGAATGGTCATTGAAAAAAAGATGTGTTTCCGCTACTATAAACCCAGATAAGAAAAACAATCATAAGGAGCGTATAAATATGGCACAATATGCACCGATTATGAAAGATATGCCAGTGTTGTTGCATGGCGGTGACTATAACCCGGAACAGTGGATGGAGCAAAAGGAAACCATCTGGAAAGAAGATATGGCGTTCGCTAAAGCTGCAGGCATTAATACGCTGAGTATTGGCATTTTTTCCTGGTCCTTTTTGGAGCCGGAAGAAGGAAAGTTCAATTTCGGCTGGATGGATGAAGTAATGGAGTTGCTTTACCAGAACGGCATCAAGGTGGTGCTGGCTACACCCAGCGGCGCAAGGCCGCCATGGTTGGCGCAGAAATACCCGGAAGTACTGCGTATGAATAATGTACGCCAGAAAATGCTGTATGGCGGCAGACACAACCATTGCCTTACATCACCTGTTTATCGGGATAAAGTGCGCATCATCAATGAAAAGCTTGCCTTACGCTATGGGAAACATCCGGTGCTGGGCATGTGGCACATATCCAACGAATATGGCGGTGAATGCCATTGTCCGTTATGTCAGGCTGCTTTCCGCGACTGGCTTAAACAACGGTACGGTACCATAGAAAACCTGAACCGCGCATGGTGGAACAGTTTTTGGTCGCATTGGTATACATCGTTTGACCAGATTGAAAGTCCTACGTCCCCCGACTGGCTGGGGGAGAATGAAAGCCACGGCCTGAAGCTGGCGTGGCAGCGTTTTACCAGCTGGCATCACTGCGATTTTTATACAAACGAGATCGAACCCCTCAAGCGTATTACGCCGGATATTCCCTGCACAACCAACCTGATGAGCACTTATCCGGCGATTGATTACTTTGCGCTGGGGAAGTTGATGGACCGGTCCAGCTGGGATAACTATCCTGTATGGAAAGGTACGGCGGAAGATGAGGATGTTTATAGGGATACGTCTTTCCGGCATGATTTAATGCGCGGCGTTGGCGGGAAAAAACCCTTTATGATGATGGAATCCAGCCCTTCCGCTGTGAACTGGCAGCCGATGAATTCGCTGCGCCGTCCGGGTGTGGTGATGCTGCAAGGGCTGCAAGCTATTGCACATGGTTCGGATACGGTGCAGTACTTCCAGTTCCGCAAGGGACGCGGTGGGTTTGAAAAATTCCATGGTGCGGTGATTGACCATGCGGGAAACGGCAATACCCGTGTTTTCCGTGAGGTATGCGATGTGGGACAAGCACTGAAACGGCTTGCCGAAGTGAGCGGCAGTACCCCGGAAAACGAAGTGGCATTGGTATACGACTGGGAGAACCGCTGGGCGCTTGAGGATGCGAAATTCGGCGCTTTTGAAAAGGGATACGAAAAAACGGTCATATCCCACCATGCGGCGCTGTCAAAAGCGGGGCTGGGAGTGGACGTGATTGACCAGACATGCGACCTTACTGGATACCGGCTGGTCGTTGCGCCAATGTGTTATTTGCTGCGAAATGGATTCGCGCAAAGAGTAAACGACTTTGTACAAAAGGGTGGTACATTGTTGATCACCTATATTTCAGGATATGTGGACGAAGAGGATTTGTGCTTTCAGGGCGGGTTTCCCGGCCCCCTGAAAAAAACGGCCGGTATCTGGGCGGAAGAGCTGGATGCGCTGCCGCCGGAGAGGGAGAATACGTTTGCTTATCAGGGGGAGACGTTTACATGCCGTGAGTATATGGAACTTACCCATCCGCAGGGAGCGGAAGTTTTAGCAACTTACCAGCAGGAGTTTTACCGCGGCATGCCTGTAGTAACGCGCAATGTGTATGGACAGGGACGTTGTTACTATATTGCGGCCCGCACCGGAACGGACTTTTTAATGAAGCTGTACCGGAATGCAGCAGCCGAAGCAATGATTGAGCCTGTACTCGCCGGATTGCCGGATGGGTTTGAAGCTACAATGCGTATTGGTGAAAACGGGCGTAAATACCGCTTTGTCATGAATTGTCTTACCAAAGAAAACCAGCTAACACTGGACGGAAAATATATTGATCTGCTAACGGATACGCTGGTATCCGGCGTGATTACGCTGCCGGGTTATGGTGTGATGGCGCTGGTTGAAGCGTAAGGAGGAAAGCAAATGATCTATCAGCAAAGTAATGCACTCTGCCGCCGTATGGGCAGGGAACTGTTACAAATAGAACCTTGGGGTCAAAATGCGCTGCGGGTACGCGCTACAATCAATGCGGATTTTACCGGGCGTAATTGGGCGCTGTTGGAGGAACAGGCAACCGATGGGGTGCAGATTCATATCGATGGGGATTCAGCCACAATTCAAAACGGCGGACTGATCTGCCTAATCAATCAGGAAGGCTGGCTGCGCTTTACCAATGTAAAAGGCGCGACGCTGCTGGAGGAATATTGGCGAAACCGAGAGGATATCAGCCGCTATGCCATGCCGTTGAACATCAGCGGACGGGAGCTATCGCCAGTGCCGGGGCAGGATGCCTGCCGCATGACAGCCCGGTTTGAAAGCCTGCCGGATGAACACATTTACGGTATGGGGCAGTATCAGGATGGGCTGCTTGATAAAAAGGGCGCCATTTTGGAATTGGCTCACCGTAATACGCAGGCATCGGTACCGTTTTACGTTTCCAGCCTTGGCTATGGTTTTTTATGGAACAACCCCGCGATTGGCCGCGCTTCTTTCGGCACCAACGTTATGGAGTGGGAGGCCGGCGCAACCCAGGAAATGGATTACTGGATCACCGCCGGGGATACACCGGCAGAAATCATCCGCACCTATGCGGATGTGACCGGGCATGCGCCTATGATGCCGGAGTACGGCATGGGGTATTGGCAATGCCGCCTGCGTTACCGGACGCAGGAAGAATTAATGACCGTCGCGCGCAAACATAAAGCGCTGGGGTTGCCGATGGATGTGATCGTAGCTGATTTTTTCCATTGGACTATGCAGGGCGAGTTTATGTTTGATCCGGTGGATTGGCCGGATGTACCTGCAATGATCGATGAACTAAAGCAACTTGGCATTCAATTGATGGTTTCGATTTGGCCTACGGTGGATAGCCGCAGCCGCAACTTCAAGGAAATGCAAGAAAAGGGGTATCTGGTCACGCTGGACAGGGGCGTGCCGGTGCATATGAACTGGATGGGTGAATGCGTGTTCTTTGACGCAACCCATCCCGGCGCAAGGGAGTTTATTTGGCAGAAGGCGAAAGAAAACTATTACAAATACGGCGTTCGTATTTTCTGGCTGGATGAGGCGGAACCCGAATACGGGGTGTATGATTTTGACCTTCACCGCTACCATACCGGCCCGGCCATGCAGGTGGGTAATATCTATCCGGCGATGTACAGCAAAGCCTTTTATGATGGCATGACCGCTGAGGGACAAAAGGATGTTCTCAATCTGGTACGGTGTGCATGGGCAGGCAGCCAGCGCTATGGCGCATTGGTATGGTCCGGTGATGTAGATTCGTCCTTCCGTTCCATGCGGGAGCAGTTGGTAGCGGGTTTGTCTATGGGTATGGCGGGAATTCCTTGGTGGAACAGTGATCTGGGCGGGTTTATCGGCGGGAAAACCAGTGATCCGGAATTTCGGGAATTGCTGGCACGGTGGTTTGCGTGGGGTGTATTCACCCCTGTAATGCGTATGCATGGAGACCGGCTGCCCTACGAGCCGCCCGCCGAAGAATACCGTGGGGGCGTTCGCCAGTTTGGCAGCGGCGCACCAAACGAAGTATGGAGCTTTGGGCCGGAGATGCAAGCATTGTTGAGCCATTATATCCGGATGCGGGAACGGCTGCGCCCTTATACCCGTAAAGTGATGGCGGAGGTGCACAAAACCGGCGCGCCGGCAATGCGCCCCTTGTTTTTTGACTTTCCGCAGGATAAAGCGGCTTGGAAGCAGGAAACGGCTTATATGTTCGGTCCGGACTTACTGGTTGCGCCTGTGCTCAGTGCGGGGGTAACAGAGCGGACGGTTTACCTGCCCAAGGGAACAGATTGGGTGGAGCAGGCAACCGGAATTACCTATTCGGGCGGGAGTACCGTAAACGCGTACGCGCCGCTGAGCGTGATTCCTGTATTCAGCCGCTCGGATAGCGATATTTCCATGCTGGAAATGAAACCGTAAAGCGAGTCTAACGCATCATGCTACTAAACCGTGTCCGCTTGCCAAAAAACGGCGCTTCCACTGGTTGGCGGCGGGTTATGAGGATGGCACAGCGAAATTATGCTTTTCAAACCATACGGCAGAATCAGACTTGTTTCACTTTATTCGTATTAGGAGATGCAACCCTATGAAAAAAATTGCGATCATGCTCTGCCTGCTGTTATCGCTTATGGCTGTTGGCAACGCCACAGCGGAAAAGGCGCGCGACATATCTGGAGACGCCGCGTCGGCGTATCACTTTACTCACCTCGAAAAGCACCTGTTCGCAACCGATCTTCATGGAACCGGGAACTATCTGAAGATCAGGGAAAAGCCGATGCCATCGAATGTTTACGGTCATCTGGAACAGGCAGATCAAATAGTTCTGCTGGAGCTGAAAAACGGTTATGCCAAGGTCGTGGTTACTAAATCCGCTAAAACCAGCCCAGATTCGTGGGTAGGGCTGACAGGTTGGGTCGATGCTGATTATCTCGATTGCAGTTGCAGCGATGTACAGTATAACAGTTCCTCGCCGCTGCCGACGGATGAAGTGTCTGATACCAACGTGATCCCAACAGATGCAATGGGTACATATTTCTTTTGCAGCGGAGCTGGAGCATGGATGACAGAGCTAACATTGCTACCAAACGGATGGTTTTTCGGCAATTTCCACGACTCCGACATGGGTGACGACGACACATCCTACCCAAACGGTATTCAGTATTTTTGCGATTTCAGCGGACAGTTTGAGCATTGGCAGCTGATTAATGCATACTCCGGCATGCTTACCCTTACTGCCTTAACGCCTTATGAGGCTGAAGATCATATACAAGACGGTGTAAAGTATATCGCTTCTGAACCATATGGGCTTGAGAACAGCACATACTTCATTTTATATTCTCCGGGCACACCCATGGATGTTCTCTCCGACGAATGCTTGAGCTGGTTATATGGCTCAATGAGCGAAATACCGAAAGATCGGCTTGGTTGTTATGCAATCTATAACCCTGTTGAAGGCTATGCTTTTGCACAGCAGGCGGAATAAGGGACGCGGGCGTTTTACTTGGGCTGGATGTGTGTATTTGCCATCCGGCCTATTTTTCTGGGGTTTGGGGTGGCAGCTTTGCCAGCCAACGCTTGCACTGATGTCGTCGGGTAAACCGCAGTACGGTTACGCCCGCCTGCTCTGCATCCTGTAATGCCGCTAAGTTACCGGGCCGATGGGTACGGTTAAAGTGCCATATCCATTTAAGGAAAGCCCAATCCAAACGCTCGGGACAGCCGGATGCCATATCGGGGCGGGTTTTGCCGTAGGATGATAACACGCGCGTTAAAACGCCATATAGGCACAGCGCGCGGGGATAATCCAGATAAATGGCTGTATCGCAACGAGACAGGCGCCAGACAAGCGTACGGTCGAAATTTCCGTCAATAATCCACGCCGGAGTTTCGAGCGTTTGTGCCAGCTTTGCATCAAAGGTTTCCTGATCTACGTTTACCCAGCCCGCCCGCCAGAAAACCTGATCCAGATGCGTCACCGGCAAACCCAACCGTTGACCGAGTATACGGGTTAAAGTGGATTTTCCGCTGCCGCTGCAGCCAATAATCACAATTCTTTGCAAAGCATGATCCTTTCAGCACTGGAACGGAAATAAAGAGCCTGTTGTTTATATGCGCTTTCCCAGTATCTCCGGATAGATCGCGTATAACAAAGCATTTTCGCGGGTAATCACACCGTTTTGGTACAGTTGCAAAATAGAGGAATCCATAGATAGCATTCCCTCGGAAGCGCCTGCGTAAATTACGTTTTGCAGTTGTTGCACCTTATTTTCCCGGATCATATTGGCAACGGCACTATTGACAATCATCACCTCAAAGGCGGG
This sequence comes from Candidatus Limiplasma sp., assembly GCA_963663285.2. Lineage (GTDB taxonomy): Bacteria > Bacillota > Clostridia > Christensenellales > Aristaeellaceae > CAXXOK01. Next base: position 518,749 of record CAXXNI010000002.1, read on the forward strand.
TACAAGCCCGCCGTTAACCGTCGGGATCAATTGCTGGCTTACTACAGCCTGTAAAACCATCGATAGCTGTAACCGCACTTGCTGCTGCTGCCCGGAGGGGAAAATATCAATTATACGGTCAATGGTTTTTCCCGCGCCTAGCGTATGAAGCGTAGATAAAAGCAGGTGCCCGGTTTCAGCCGCGGTCAGCGCGGTTTGCGTGGTTTCCAAATCGCGCATTTCTCCCAGTAAAATCACATCCGGTGCTTCCCGCAGAGAAGCGCGCAAAGCATGGGCAAAATCCAGCGTATCATTTTCAATTTCCCGCTGGGTGACCAGGCAGTTTTTATGGGGATGTATGTATTCAATGGGGTCTTCCAGCGTAATAATATGGCTGCTGCCTGTTTGATTGATCTGGTCGATCATACAGGCGAGGGTTGTGGTTTTTCCGCTTCCAGCCGGGCCGGTTACAAGCACCATGCCACGCTTTTTCTGCCCCAGCGATAGCACAATATTTGGGATATGAAGCGCTGCGGGGTCGGGGAGTGAAAAAGGGACGACGCGCAGTACGGCGGCCAAACTACCTCGCTGCTTAAAAGCGTTGCAGCGGAAACGTCCGATTCTGGCTAAACCGAATGAAAAATCGTCGTCACCATCTTCCAGCAGGCGCTGGGTGGAGCGGTTGCCGGCATGGGCGTAGATTTGCCGAATCAGTTCCCTGCAGTCTGCGATCGTTAGCTTATCGTGGGACAGCGAAACAAGCCGGTCATTGATTTTCGATGTAATACAGGCATTGGGAATAATATATAAATCCGATCCCTTCTGCGTAAGCACTTGCCGCAGTATAATCTCCAGACTTGGCATATTTTCTTCCATGAAACAACATCACCTGCTTTGGTTAATCGTATGGCGGCATTGCAAAGGCCGGGGTAACGGCGTCGTTAGCCGTTGTGGTGTCGCCGCCGTTACCCAGCGTATGCCGGGTGAGGGTATAGCGCGGTGTTTGCCCGGGCGATAGCGTGCCGCCAACTTCCAATAAACGTTGCGCCCCGGCGTTTACGAAAAACGTGAAGGTATAATTGCTATATACTTTAACATTGCTTAGACCGTGAAAAGCAAAAAGTGTTTTAAGCGCGTCCACATTGGTAAACGCATCGGCATATTCTGCTATAACAGCATCCATTGCGGCAAGCGTCCGCTGCGCCTGCGCGGCAGCGGTGTAGTAAGCCAGCGTCATCTCCAAATTCCTGTCGGAAAGCGCGGCATTGTTGCGTGCGCTTCCCAGCGAGGTCAAACTGAGTGCCGCTAATGCAATCACCACCAAAATCAGCAAAATGGTACTGGCGCCAATGCCGATGTTATACTCGCAGTGTGGCTTCATGCAGGGTTCACCTCCCGGTAGATAACAGCGGGAAGGCTGAAAAGCTCCGTTTCGGCATTATAAGCTTTAAGGGCTATTGTGGTCAAGATGCCTGTTGGCTGGGTAAAACGCGTAACAACCGCTTCAATTCGGTACCCTTCTGGATCAATCAACAGATATTGATTACCGTTTGCAACGTACCCCAAAGCAGAAAGTGTCTGCTCCGGGTCCATCGACCCGGCAAGCGTCTCGGCAGTATTCTGGGCGCACATCAAAGCATGGTTTTGAAGCGCGGCACGGTGATTGATTTGCTGTGCTTTGGCAAACACCTGTAGCAACACCGCTTGTGAAAGCGCAAAAAACAGAATGACAAGCGAAACCTCGATCAGCAAAATAGGATGGCGATGATTTTGCATGATCTTACAAAGCCTCCCTGCCGACAGTGGATAGAAGAGCCATGCGGAGGGTTTGCGTCTCTCCGTTTGGTGATTCCACAGTTACTTCCAACAAGCTGGGGGTAAGCATCGAAAACTGGAGCGATTTGACATAGGCCAGCACTTCTCCGGCTGTTGGATCAAAAGGTTCATGTGTGGAAAGGGTATTCTCCCGTATCTGGCCTTGATAGGCATAGATCAATGTGATATACAACGGGCTGGAAACTGCTTCGTGCAAACGTAAAACCGGCAGTTGCCCTATGGTTGTTAAGGTAACGCCACCCAGCGTATCATACGTGTGAACTTTATTGCCTATATAAGTGAGCGCAACCTGTGCGTCGCTATTCTGAATTGCATCGCTGTTTATACGCTCGTATATGTGCGTGCCAACCAGTGTCATCGCGAGTGCGGAAAACGCGAACAGCCCAATCAATATCAATAAAAAGGCATAGGGGAGGGGATGAAGCTTAGGCGTTACTGTTTTCTTCATGCTTAACCCTCCCCAATGTGGATAACGGTAATCTCGGGAAGCATGTTATCGCCAGCGCTTGCAAGCGCTATATAAAAGTCCTTCGCGTTATAGGTAAGGCCGTAATTGTCCTGAAGATATTCAATATTTGTCGGGTAGCGGCCTTCAATTGCATAACAGGTAAGCGTTGCACGTAGTACGAAAGCCCGCAGGGATGCGGTGGTCGTCTGATGATAATGCGCTCGAATCAAAGAGAGCCCCGAGAAGAACAACACAAGCATGACGAGAAAAGCGGAAAGCGTAATGACGAGGCTTTTTAAAATAGACCGATCCCGCATAGCCCGGCTCCTTTCATAGCAATCTTTATTCAGGTGCTACACCATTGCACGCATCAACGATAACAAGGGTAGTAATACAGCTAATAAAATAGCGCCGATCACAACAGTCATGACCGCCACCAGAGTAGGCTCAATAATGGAAACCAAATGGGCTAACTTCTCATCAGCCTCATTTTCATAGATCTCGGCGATCTTTGCCATCACCGCTTCGGTTTGGCCTGCCTGTACGCCTACATGTATCATACGCATATGCAAAGGCTTGAATAAGTGCATTTTTTCAATGGCTTCCGCAAAGGCCATATGGTTTTCAACATTATACAGACAGGCTGCGATTTTATCGGCAATAATGCCAGGCTGCACAATTCTGCCGATCAATCGTAAACTTTCATCCATTGGAAACCCATCACGCAGCAGCATAGCGAGCACGGAAGCGAAGCGCCCGGCGTGCATTTGCTCCTCTAAATTACGCAAAGGCGGGAAAATGGTTAACAGAAAACGCCGGAATCGTCCGGTTTGATTCATACGAATCATCAGCAGCGCCAGCAGCGAGAGAATAATAAATATACAGGAAACAATGAGAATAATTTTACCTGCATTGACACCGGCACTGATCCATGGGTTTTGCAAAGCGTTAATCCCCATACCGCTGAATACATCTTCAAATACAGGCAATACGCTGGTAACCAGTACGGCGATCAGGACAGTCATCATTGCGATAATAATAAAGGGATAGGCTACCGCGGTATGGATGGAGCGCCGGATGTATGCTTCCCGCTGATAGTATTGAGCCAGATTATCCATTACCGTATCCAGTTCTCCGCTGCGTTCTCCAATCAGCGCCATTTCTGCCATGTAATCGGGGAACATACCCGCACTGGATAACCCCCGGTAAAGCGAACCTGTTTCTAAAACCGATTTACGTAGCAGCCGAAAGCGGTACGCAAGGCTCGTGCCGCGGTAATTGCCGCTTAACGCGTCAATACCGTCATACAGCGGAAGGCCGGCACGAAGGATCATCGCGATTTGCTGACAGATAACGGACAATTCCTCAGCTGATACCCGAACTTTCTTTAGCCTGCGTGCCTGCTTTTGCGCCATGGGGTTTTCCTCCTTGCGGATTCATGATATTGCGATAAAAAATATTATATTGAGAATATTTTGGTTTCTATGGATCAGCCTTTATTCAATACGCAGCAGCAGCTTATTGGTTTTTCTGCATCTCTTTTTGCGGATGCACCATCCGATGCAGCAACCTGCTATAGCGCAAGGGGCACTGCTCCTTTGCAAAGAGGCGCATGGGTTACCGTTGTATGCTGAAAAACAGCTACTTTGCAAATGTTGCGATACCCATGGATGGATTCGCAGAAAAAAACAGCGCTATATGTAGCGGCTGTGATTTCTGTCTTTGCGATATGCACAACCTATGATGTTCATTCGCATAGGCTGCATATTTCAAAAGTGAACGGACGGGGAACCCCCTTGCTCTTGGGGTGGAATTACATTTATTCCGCTCTATCCGCTTATTTGGTAATACTTGAGGCGGATAACCGGCGTTGAACACGGTAGCTGTCAACGGAAATGCATATTCTCTGTCCCTGCCGTTTCGCACGCGCCATTGTGTGCGCAGACCATAGAGAAGCGTGTGCATCTCAAATGATCAATTGTTATAATTGTACTGTTTTTATCCTTTTGCGTCAAGCATAAAAAGGGCAGAAAACGTAGTAAAATCAACAAATTCCATAATGTGGAACCGGTGACAAAACATCCGTGACGATGAGGCTTTCAAAAGGCAAAAGGAACAGGAACCAGCCAGCTGATGAAACATTCGTAAAATGATGCTGTCCTCACGGTATTTAAAACCTGTTTTATGAACTGCGAACGGCTTTACAAGCGTTGCTGCATAGGGGGCAGACAAGGCCGATTACCTTGACATTATAAGGTTTTCCATGGTATGCTACATGCGCTATGGCCTGTATGGTCAAGCGTTGAAATGGACTGAGGAGGCGACCCGAATGGCGGACAATGCGGAGCAATTAAAACTGATTGCCTTACGAATTAAAGACCTGCGGGATATTGCGGGCTTAACGCCTGAACAAGTAGCGCAAAAAACGGGCATCAGTCTGGAAGAATATAAGGCTTACGAAACCGGCGCAAGCGATTTCAGTTTCTCTCATTTGTTTAATATTGCAGAGGCACTCGGCGTAGATATCAGTGATTTACTGACCGGGGAAAGCCCCAAGCTGCATGGCTATGTTCTTACCCGTGGCGGGCAGGGCTTAAAGTTCAACCGCAGGGACCAGTACGAATATCATCATTTGGCTTATAATTTCCGCGATAAGCTGGCAGAGCCTTTTATCGTCACTGTTTCACAGGATGAACCGGGGGCTGAAAAGCAAGCGCACAGCCATGAAGGCCAGGAATTTGACTACGTGCTGGAAGGCCAATTAAAAATTGTGCTGGGCGGTAACGAGCTATTTTTGAAAGCGGGCGACAGCCTTTATTACGACAGTTCCCTTCCGCATGTGATGTATACGCTAGAGGGCGATTGCCGCTTCATTGCCGTTGTTGTAAAGGAAGGTGCCAAAGCATGATGAAACCGCCCTACCTGCAATATCTGGACTGCCCGGTACAATATGCGACCTATGATGATTTTAACAAGCGTTTCCGTATTACCCGGCCTGCAACATTTAACTTTGCTTATGACGTAGCCGACGCTATTGCCGCTGAAGAGCCGGACCGTACCGCTGTGTTGTGGACGGATGAAAACGGGGGCTATGCGAACTATACCTTCGGTATGCTGAAGGAGGAAAGCGACCGGGCGGCCAATCTGCTTTATTCCCTTGGGATTCGCAAGGGCGATAAAGTCATGTTGATTTTACGCCGTCATCTGCAATTTTGGCCTGTCATCATGGCCTTGCATAAAATCGGGGCGATTGCAGTGCCTGCGACGCATTTGCTGACGGAAAAAGATATTGTTTACCGCGTGAATGCTGCGGGTATAAAGATGGCGATCATCAGCCATAAAGATGATGCAGTACTGGAAGCAGCTGAAGCAGCGTGTGAAAAATGCCCGACGCTGGATACGCTGATGATACTCAAGGGTGAGCGCGCAGGATTCCATAGCTATGAAAAGGAAATGCCCAAGGCATCCGCCGAGTGGGAGAAGCCGGAGGGAGACGCGTACCCTCAGAATCACGATTCCATGCTTTTGTATTTTACCAGCGGTACGACGGGCATGCCGAAGATGGTAACACACGATTACTATTATCCGCTGGGCCATATTGTAACCAGTCTTTTCTGGCAACAGTGTATCGATGGGGGGCTGCACTTTACCATCAGCGAAACCGGATGGGCCAAGAGCGTATGGGGTAAGCTGTACGGCCAGTGGCTAACCGGAAGCGCGGTATTTGTGTACGACTTTGAACGCTTTATTCCCAAAGATATTCTGCACATGATGAGCAAATATCACGTTACATCTTTCTGCGCTCCGCCAACGATGTACCGCTATATTCTGCAGGAGAATTTTGCAGGGTATGACCTGAGTGCACTCAAGCATTGCGCGGTGGCCGGCGAACCCCTCAACCCGGATATGGCGGCTGAATGGATCAAGCGTACAGGGATACCGCTTTTGGAAGGGTTTGGTCAAACCGAACTGGTGGTAACACTTGCTACCTTCCCATTTATGAAAGTATGTCCCGGCAGCATGGGCAAACCCAGTCCGATCTTCGATGTGGATATTATCGACGAAGAGGGGAATTCTTGCGCGGCAGGCGTTACCGGTGAAATCGTCGTACGTACCAGCGATGACGCGCTTCCAATCGGCATGTTTACCGGCTATTATGAAAACCCGACGCTCACCAAAACCGTATGGGATAATGGTATTTATCATACCGGCGATACCGCATGGCGCGACGAGTGGGGTTACTACTGGTATGTGGGCCGTTCGGATGATGTGATCAAGTCCAGCGGCTACCGGATCGGACCGTTTGAAGTGGAAAGTGCGCTGCTGGAGCATCCAGCAGTGCTGGAGACCGCCATTACCGCAACGCCGGACCCGCAGGGACTACGCGGACAGGTAGTTAAAGCGACGATCGTGCTCAAACCCGGCTTTACCGCCAGCGAAGAGCTGAAAAAAGAGCTGCAGGAGCATGTAAAACAGATCACCGCGCCTTATAAATACCCGCGCGTGATTGAATTCGTCAGCGAACTGCCCAAGACCATCAGCGGAAAAATCCGCCGTGTGGAGCTGCGCGAAAAAGATCAGCAAAAGCAATAACATGCGACGCCGGACGGCAGCCCAGGCAATGCCGCCCGGCGCTTTATCCTTTATTCACTGCCCGCAGGTACGGGCTAAGACGTCCCAACACCTGTACTTTTCAGGTGCAAGACAAGGAGGAAACCATGAAGGTTATGGCCATCCGCAAAAGTATCATCCCTCTGCTCATGACGACGATTTTATTTTTGGGACTTTTATTTGTTCCTACGTCGCAGAGCTCCGCCAAAACCGTTGCCGAATGGCTGGAAGGTTTTGATACCGGTGAAAAATGGTTCGGCGATGATTTTAATTATGACATCACCGATACCCAAGCAGTTTGGGATTTACTGATGCAGCCGATTACGGTGTTGGATGTGGGGGAAACGGAAAGCGTGTACCCACTTACCGAGCCGGGCGGCGATAAAGTTAACAACGATAAGCTGGGCGGGTTCATCAATGGCGCATCCGCCGCCGTACATGTGTTAGGCGAGGATGAAGACGGTTGGACGCTGATTGAAGGGCTTGATTATTATAACCGCATCATTCGCGGTTATGTCAAAACAAAATTGCTAAAAACGGCTACGCCAAACGAGCATTACGGCGTAGTGGTAGATAAACTGACACAAAAATTGTATGTGTTTATCGACGGCGAGTTTTTTAGCTCCTGCGCGGTATCCACAGGGCTTCCCAACGATAAACAACCTTATAACGAAACGGCGGCAGGCGAATATCTGGCTATTAGCTGGAGCGGCGGGTTTGATAGCGAGGGCATGTACTGCGACATGGCGATCCGTTTTAATAACGGAGATAAAATGCACGAAGTTCCCTGTACGATTCTTGCCGACGGAACGCGCCGCTATACCAAATGGGAAACCCAGTTGGGGCAAAAAGCCAGCCATGGCTGCATTCGTGTTGCACGCCTGCCCAATGAGGACGGCTTGAATCAAGAATGGCTGTGGGACAATCTGAAGAGAAACACTAAGATCATCATTTGGGACGATGGCGGTCGTGAGATGCCTTATCCTGACGATGACACACTGCTGTATTACAACCCGGACGGCGGACAGTATTACCACGCATATGCCGATTGTGCTTCTGTAAAAAGCAAGTATACGCCGATGACTGCCTTTAAGTACAGCGAACTGGACACCGGCATTTATGCAGATTTGACTGCGTGCCCCAGTTGCACACCGGTAAAACGCAAGGCAGAAATAGATAAAACCAACTTGGACAGAGGGGTTATTAGCGAAGCGGAATATGAGCGGCGCATAGCTTTGCATGAAGCAGAAGTGACGTCGGCTGAAGGTGACGACGCGGCGACAGCCGACACCGTCGTTGATGATTCGCTGGAAGCGAACAATGACGGTGAAGTGGAGATTACTATAATTCCTGCGGATGGCTGAGTAAAGCATTTGATGTGTGCAACCCCCCTCGACTCCCAAACACATGATCTTAAATAAACTTGATGAAATGTATGGAGGCGATAGAGGTTGACAACCCTGATCGAACGAATGAAAAAGTGGAATGAGCGCGCAAACGGATTACCTCGCAAAGGCCTGCTGATTGCGTTCACATTGTTGCTCACATGGCTGTTTGTTTTAATTGTACCGCTATGCTGGCCTTTTATTCTGGCGCTGCTGTTTTCCATGATGCTGATGCCATTGATCCGCTTGTGCCAAACAAAGCTTGAACGGCTTCACATTCCACGTTGGCTGGTAACACTGATTGGAATGTTGTTACTTTTTGGCGTTTTGGGCGTTGGATTTGTATTGCTGTTTAACCGGTTATTTCACGAATTTATTGCCCTCGTCCGGTCGGCGCCGGAATTTGTGGATTGGATTTCCAATACGGTTTTCCCCTATATACGCGATCTGTACCAGCAATATTCCAACGTATTGCCCGCTTCGACAATTGATATTATCAATAAGGCGCTTTCATCGCTGAGTGATGCAGCACTGGGTGCTGCAGGCAATATATCCGCAGCGCTCACCAGTGGTGCGGTCAATGCGGCAACATCTATACCGGGTGTGTTGCTAAGCGTTGTTTTAACCATCATGGGAACTTTTTATTTCACGGCGGATCGGGACCGCATTACCACGTTCTTGAAGCGGACTTTTCCGCAGAACATGCAAAAGCACGGGCTATTGGTTAAAAATAATCTCTTCAAATCGTTGTTTGGCCAAATCAAAAGCCAGTTGACCGTATCGTTGATTATAATGACTTTTTTAACGGTTGCTTTTGTTATTTACGGTATCAAATATGGTTTGCTGATGGGGATTCTGATAGGGCTTGCAGATGCCCTGCCTGTGATTGGCGCCGGATTGTTCCTGTTGCCATGGGGCGCAGTGGAATTGATTTTAGGACATATTCCCACAGGCATATTCCTGTTGGGTACCTACATTGGCACAGTTGTGATCCGGCAAATTTTTGAACCGCGAATCGTCGGTGCCAATTTAGGGCTGTATCCGTTGGCAACGATGATGGCGATGTTCGCCGGGTTCCAGCTGGTCGGCGTGCTGGGCTTGATCATTGGTCCGGTATTGCTGAACCTGTTGAAGGTTGTGCTGGAAGCGGATGAAATATCACGCGGCGTTAAAAATGAGCCGCCCAAGCGGACAATCAATTTGAAGAAGATAAAGCTAAAAGCAAAAGAATAATCAAAACGCCCGCTGGTTTTTCCAGCGGGCGTTTACTGTAAAACTAAAATTCGTTGCCTTTGTTACAGCCCCTGACGGGAGTAGTTGGGGCTTTCTTTTGTGATAGCGATGTCGTGGGGATGGCTTTCCTGCAACCCTGCGCCCGTGATACGGATAAACTGGCCGTGTTCACGCAAATCATCAATGCTGGGTGTGCCGCAATAGAACATGCCGGCGCGTAAACCGCCAATCAACTGGAACACGGTATCACTTAACGGCCCCTTGTATGGCACACGGCCTTCTACGCCTTCCGGTACCAGCTTGGGCGCATTTTCCTGAAAATAACGGTCGCTGCTGCCATGGGCCTGCTGCATCGCGCCTAGGCTGCCCATACCGCGATATACTTTAAAGCTACGTCCCTGATAAATCTCCATTTCGCCCGGGCTTTCATCCACACCGGCAAAGAGGCTGCCGATCATTACAGCGGTGCTGCCGGCGGCGATTGCCTTAGGAATATCGCCGGAATACTTGATGCCGCCATCAGCAATTACGGCGATACCATGCTTTTGCGCTTCTGTTGCGCAATCTGCAATTGCGGTAATCTGCGGTACGCCAATGCCCGATACGATACGGGTAGTACAAATGCTGCCTGGGCCGATACCAACCTTGATGCAGCTTGCGCCTGCTTCGATTAAGGCGAGGGTAGCTTCTTTCGTAGCAACATTGCCTGCGATGACCGGTAAATCCGGAAAAGCAGCGCGAATGTCGTGCATCATTGACAAGGCGCCTTTGCTGTGTGCGTGTGCCGTATCGATGGAGATCACGTCGACCTTTGCTTTTCGCAGTGCATCGACACGCTCCAGACAATCTGCTGTTACGCCGACGGCTGCGCCGCAAAGCAAACGCCCGTTTTGGTCTTTTGCCGAATTGGGATATTTGGTCGTTTTTTCAATATCTTTAATGGTAATTAAACCACATAGCTCATATTGATCGTTTACAATCGGCAGCTTCTCAATACGATGTGCAGCCAGCAGCTTTTTAGCGTCTTCAAGCGTTGTGCCCACCGGCGCTGTAATCAAATTTTTAGAGGTCATAACTTCTTCGATCCGGCGGCTGTCATCCGTCTCAAAGCGCAGATCACGGTTGGTGAGAATCCCCACCAGCTTTTTCCCGCGTGTAATCGGAACGCCGCTGATGCGGTAACGCGCCATCAGTTCTTCGGCATCGCGAATCAAATGATCGGGAGATAGAAAAAAAGGATCGGTGATGACGCCATGCTCACTGCGTTTCACCTTATCCACCTGTGCTGCCTGTTCTTCTATTGTCATGTTTTTGTGGATAATTCCCAAACCGCCTTCACGCGCCATGGCAATAGCCATACGTGCGTCTGTCACAGTATCCATGGCGGCGGAGAGTAACGGAATATTCAGCTTGATGCCCGGCATCAGTTCTACGGATGTGTTCACATCCCGCGGCAAAGTATTGCTGAGTGCAGGCACCAACAACACATCGTCAAAGGTCAATCCCGAGCGTAGGTTCTCTTCCAACATCCTACTCATCCTTTCCTTATCTGTATTGCGGCTATTCTATCAGCCATTCATGATGCTGTCAATGGAAACATGATGTCAAAAACGGCCCTATTTTGCTGAAATCACGAATGTTTTCGTAGATTTTCGTTCTGGCTGCTATTGTAACATGAGAAAATGGAAATGGCAAACAAGCGAATTATGCTTTTCCATAAAAGGTATTGGATTTTATGCGAATTGCATTTATAATAGTCAGGTAACCAACATAATGAGAGAGAATTGTTGGTTATACATCACATTCTTTGCCGGTTTGGAGAATACGCGATTATGTGCGATCGTTACAGTATCTTTTTAAAAGGGCTTGACAATTAATACAATACGCGATAATCTAGTAACGAAAACGATGTAGATGTTGGAATTACGGACTTTATTTTAATGGACAGGCAGGCGATAGGGACATGGCTGTTACTATAAAAGAGTTATCAAAAAGATGCGGATTGTCTATATCAACTGTTAGTAAAGCGTTGAATGGATATACAGATATCAGTGAGGCGACGCGTGAAACCGTAACGAAGGTTGCCAAGGAGATGGGGTATTACCCCAATGCGCATGCGCGTGCGTTGAAAACAAAGCGAAGCTATAACCTTGGTGTTCTCTTTGTAGATGATACGCAAAGCGGACTTACGCATGCCTTTTTTTCCTTTGTTTTAGAGAATTTTAAAAAGGAAGCAGAACGGCATGGTTATGATGTTACCTTTATTAGCCATAATATGGGTGAAACATCCATGACGTATCTGGAGCATTGCCATTACCGTGAAGTAGACGGCGTGTGCATTGCCTGTATCGATTTTTTAGATACAGAAGTTACACAGCTTGTTAACAGCGAGTTGCCGATTGTAACGATTGACCATTTGTTCAATAACCGTATGGGTATCCAGTCCAATAACGTTGAAGGGATACGCCAACTGGTTGACTACATTTACACCAAGGGGCACCGTAAGATTGCCTATATTCATGGTCCCAGAAGCGCTGTTACAGACATGCGTTTAGGCTCTTTTTACCGGACGATGGAATTCTATCAGGTTCCTGTACCGGAAGAATACATTGAGTCCTGCGAGTATAACGACCCTTCATCCGCATTCACGGCGACAAAAAAATTGCTGTCGCTGCCAAACCGGCCAACTTGCATTTTAATTTCGGATGATTACGCAGCGCTTGGCGCCTATGAAGCGGCCGCTGATATGGGGCTGCAAATACCACAGGATATATCGATAGCCGGTTATGATGGTATCCCTATGATGCAGCTGATGAAACCACGCTTGACAAGTGTGCTGCAGGATACGCACCGGATAGGGGCAGAGGCGGCCAGCAAGCTGGTTCAGCTGATCGAAAGTCCTAAAACGACGATCCCAGAAATCACAGTGATACCTTGTACGCTGATCGAAGGCGAAACCGTCGGCGAACCGCCGAAACAAGACCATTAACAACACAGCAACGGCTGCAAATTTTACCGCGAAAAGCGGAAGGAAAGGTGCAGCCGTTCCTCGTGCTTGCTCATGAATGAATATGAAAAAGGATAGGTGAGGCGAAGTTGACACCTCTGTAAAAGAGGTGAAAACAGGAGAGGATAAGCATTTTCAACGTTACGAAAACGTTTCAGTTTTTAATTCTGCAATTATTTCTAGCTAAATACCAGTTGGGTACCATCTGTATCTTTGCGATTTTATGAATCGTATAAACTACAGAGGGAAGAAGAAAGCACATTCACGGTAATTACGCATTTTGCGAAGATAAAGGAGTACGAGCTATGAATTTCGGCACTTATGATGATGCGCAACGAGAATTTGTAATAACGCAGCCGGATACCCCCTATCCCTGGATTAACTATCTGGGCAGCGAGGACTTTTTTTCGCTCATCAGCAATACGTCCGGCGGTTATTCTTTTTATAAGGACGCACGCTTGCTTCGCTTAACGCGATACCGTTATAACAATGTACCAACCGATGTGGGCGGTAAGTATTATTATCTTCGGGATGGAAACACGGTGTGGAATCCCGGCTGGCAGCCGACCCAGACCAAGTTGGATCAATACGAGTGCCGGCATGGCATGGGCTATACGATCATCACATCCAAGAAAAATGGGCTAAAAGCAGAGCAATGCGTTATGGTGCCGCGTGGCTATCGTGCCGAAGTGACACGCTTAACCCTGCGTAATGAAAGTACGCAGGAAAAATCAATCAGCTTATATAGCTTGGTGGAGTTTTGCCTGTGGAATGCTAATGATGACGCGACGAACTTTCAGCGTAATTATGCTTTGGCAGAAATGGAAATTGAACAGGACGGCTCTACCATTTACCATAAATCAGAATACCGGGAACGCCGTAATCATTATGCGGTTTTCGCGGTAAATGCCGATGTTGACGGATATGATACCGACCGTGAAAGTTTCATGGGTTTATATAATGGCTTTAACGCGCCCAAAGTGGTAACGAACGACCAGCCTACCAACAGCGTTGCACACGGTTGGGCGCCGATTGCCAGCCATTGCATTCGCCGTACGCTCAAGCCGGGCGAAGGGGCAAGTTTCATTTTCGTGCTTGGGTATTGTGAAAGCCCGAAGGATCAAAAGTTCATCGCGCCGGGTGTGATCAATAAGCAGGATGCTCACGAACTGCTAGCGCAGTTCCGTACCGACGAGCAGTTTGCTGTTCATCTGGCTGAATTGAAAACATACTGGAGCGAGCTGCTTAACCGGTTTACCGTACAAACCGCCGATGAACGGCTAAACCGGCAGGTGAATGTTTGGAATCAATACCAGTGCATGGTTACGTTTAACATGAGCCGTTCCGCCAGTTATTTTGAAAGTGGAATCGGGCGCGGCATGGGCTTTAGGGATTGCAGTCAGGATCTACTTGGATTTGTACATTTAATACCGCAGCGTGCGCGTGATCGTATACTGGATATTGCGGCTACGCAATTCCCGGATGGAAGCGCCTACCACCAATATCAGCCACTGACAAAGCGGGGCAATTTGGACGTAGGCAGCGGCTTTAATGACGATCCGCTTTGGCTGCTCTATGCGGTTAGTGCCTATTTAAAGGAAACCGGTGATATGAGCCTGCTGGAGGAAATAGTAGACTTTGATAACGATGCTTCGCAGGCTGCACCCATGAAGGAACATTTGCGCAGAGCCTTCCATTATACGGCTGAGCATTGCGGCCCGCACGGGCTGCCGTTAATCGGTAGGGCAGACTGGAACGATTGCCTGAACTTGAATTGTTTCTCCGCCGAACCTGGTGAGAGCTTCCAAACGATCACCAACAACGACACAGGCATTGCGGAAAGCGTATTTATTGCCGGCATGTTTGTGGGTGTGGCGGATGATTATATTCAGCTATGCGATGTGACTGGGGATCAGGTTGAAGCTGCATTCGCCCGGGAGCAGAAAGCAGCTATGGTTGCAGCTGTTGAAAAGTTCGGCTGGGATGGGCAGTGGTTTATACGTGCCTATGACGCAAACGGCGATAAAGTAGGCTCTGACGAGTGCGAAGAAGGTAAAATTTTCATCGAACCACAAGGGATGTGCGTTATGGCGGGCATCGGCAAAGAAAACGGGATGGCGCAAAAAGCGCTGGATGCGACCCGCGAAAAGCTGATGTTTGAATATGGCGTTGTGCTTAACTGGCCCGCTTACAAGCAGTACTATCTCAACTTGGGCGAAATCAGCACCTACCCGCCAGGATACAAAGAGAACGGATCGGTTTTCTGCCACAATAACCCGTGGATTGTAATTGCCGAAACGGTGCTGGGTCACGGTGACCGTGCTTTTGATGTATACCGCCGTACTTCTCCCGCTTACGTGGAGGATCAGCAATTGCACCGCACAGAGCCGTATGTGTATTGCCAGACGGTGAATGGTAAAGAAAGCTACAAACCGGGCGAAGGGAAAAACAGCTGGCTTACCGGCACGGCAGCATGGAACTTTTATGCTGTGTCCCAGTCTATATTTGGGATAAAGCCGCAGCTGGATGGCTTGATGGTAGATCCGTGCCTGCCAGCGCAGCTTCGTGAGGTACAGGTGCACCGTTCTTTCCGTGGGTGTAATTATGAAATTGCCATTCACAACATCAGCGGCAGCGAGAAAGGCCGTGTGGAAATACGTGTGGATGGGCAAAAGCTGGAAGGGCAGACGATCCCTGCCGGATCGGAAACAGGAAAAACCTATCAGGTCGATGTAACCATCCGTTGATCCTCTTAAGAATAATGGATTAAAAGTCAGATAATAGGCGGCGTTTTTATAAAAAACGCCGCCTATTGCTTGTTATATCTTTTTTGCTGTGATAAGTAACTGCTCATTAACATTAAAATAGCATACCGGAATATAAAATCCGTTAAACCGAATGGACATATGATTAATACATCAGTAGTAACCATTTTCACCGGCAAGGAATTGGCATTTTTATATTACATGGTTACATTGCGCTGGGGTAGATCACATCATCTGGCAGGGTAATCGCCAGTGCTTCCACCGTTTCTCCGGATCTATCCCCGTTATAATAAACCAACAGCCGCGCACCTTCGGCAGGCAAGGCGAGAATATCCGTGCTGGGGGATAGCGCTATTTGATATGTGATATCATCATCTGTCGTAAACTTAAATCCATCACTTATCAAGCCGGAGACAACACCTTGTAATGTAGGCACCGATAGATACACGGCTGTTACCTGCGGAGGATAGCTAAGCGCCATGACTCCATTATAATACAGCGTAATGGAAACCCCTTGATAAACAGGGCTTAACACGCCAGAGGTATGTACGATTACCGTACCAAGCAACGCATCCCCGTCAACAGTAAAGCCGTCGTTTAAAATAGCGTTGACAGTACCGGTGACAGTGAAGCAGGATACTTTATCCGCTTGTACTTGCGGCGGGATGCTTTTCGTCATACTGCCGTTGTAGGCTACGTAAACATATTGCCCGGCAGCTAACGTATAAGCCGCCGCAACTCCTTCATATACAGTAGAAGACGGGTCCAAATTTACTTGCACACTGCCATATGCAATATCATCCATTAGAAAATAATTATCTTTGGTTTCGGTAATCAGCCCTTCCAGCGTTGCACCAGTGTTATCCTGCGCAAATGCGGCAGTGCCGGAAAACAGGAGCAGTAATAGCGTTAATAATAAGTATTCTGCTTTTTTAAGCATCGTTCATCCCTCCCGTTCAAAAGCAGTTAAGCTCCTAAAACAGAAAAAACCTGCGTATGCAGGCGTTTATTTATGGTATCGTTGACCGGCGTTGATCTTGGAAGCTCGATATAGCTGCTCGGCCAACACCACACGCGCCAGTTGATGCGGGAAAGTCATGCGACTCATTCCCATTTTCTCGTTGGCCCGTGATAATACCATGTCGTGTAATCCTAAAGAACCGCCGATGACAAACACAATATCGCTGCGGCCAGATACCAGAAGCGTCTGTAATTTAGCGGCAAGCTCTTCGCTGGTATGCTGCGGTCCATCCACACAGAGTGCAACCACATAGGCGCTCTCCGGTATTTTTTGTAAAAGGCGTTCGCCTTCGGTACGAAGCACGCGGTCAACGGCGGGCTGTGATAGCTGCTTGGGTTCGGGCTCGTCAGCAACTTCTACCACCTTGCAGGGTAATAATGTGGATAGGCGCTTGGTATATTCGCGTACAGCGTCTGCATAAAACCGTTCCCGTATTTTGCCAACACATAGCAGAGTGAGCGCCATTTTATTGCTCTCCCTGTTCAAGGATAAATAGTGTTGCATCTACAAGAATATCGCGGAAAAGACGGCCGAAATACGACTCATCCCCATTGCGGATAAACAGGCAGGTGAATCCTTCCTGTTGCGTAACCTGTTCCACCGTATGCGCATGGCCGCGTATATCGCGTATGGTACAACCGTCGGCAAAGGCATCGCAGTCGCCCTCGCTTACCAACAGGGTAATCCCATAACCGGGCATGATCACCGGCTCGTCTAAAACACGGAACTCCATTTTTCCTCCTGTATATCGGGTAAGAGAGTAAAAAGCGTTTGGCTACTTCACCTGATATAGATAGCTGGCTTGGTAACGGGAAGCAACATGCAACGTTACATCCTGCCCGACATCGGCGCCGGCCGAGGTGAGCGCAGTGTGTGCGGTGCGATAGGCTATATCCGGCGTATTGTTCTCGCTGCTTAGATGCCCCAGCAGCAGGTGGCGTGTACCGCATTGGGCTAACCGTACGGCGGCATCTGCGCCTGCATCGTTGCTTAAATGCCCTTTTCTGCCAAGAATACGGCTTTTCAGGCGAGCCGGGTAATGCGTGTTGCTTTTTAACAAATCAGGATCGTGGTTGCTCTCCAATAATACAATTTCCGCACCTGTAACGGCGTCGCAAACCGTTTGAGAGAAGTAGCCAAGATCGGTTGCGATAGCAACGCTGTGATTACCGACAAAAAAACGGTAACCGACCGGGTCGTTCGCGTCATGCGGGATTGAAAACGGTGCGATTTCAAAATCATCCAGAAAGAAGCTTTCTCCGGGCGTGATGGATACCCGGTTACACGCAGGTATCGCGCCGATCGAAGCGGGCATTCCATCCCAAGTGCCTTCCGTCGCATAAATAGGTACGCCCAGCTTGCGGCTGACCACACCGATGCCTTTAATGTGATCGCTATGCTCATGTGTGACCAAAATTGCGTGTATCGCGGAGGGATCTAACTTTGCGAGCGTCAGCGCTTCCAACGTTTGTTTACCGCTCATGCCGCAATCAATTAAAATAGCGCCCCGTTCCGTACCCAGGTACGCTGCGTTACCGCTGGAGCCGCTGAAAAGTGTACAAAATTGCAAAAGGACGCCGCCTTTCTATATTGCCAGCCGAGATAATACCGCAAAATGTAGTGATAAAACCATCCGTATTCTACCACGAATAGCAGTGTATCGCAATATGGAGATAAAGGGGTTGCGGAGC
Source organism: Candidatus Limiplasma sp. (assembly GCA_963663285.2). GTDB lineage: Bacteria > Bacillota > Clostridia > Christensenellales > Aristaeellaceae > CAXXOK01. Next base: position 536,725 of record CAXXNI010000002.1, read on the forward strand.
GAAAAGAGTGGCGGCTATCGGGATAATCGTGCTGCATAGATGGAATATAGGCATCAACAGCGGCTTGTTTTTACAGGTGTATCGTCATTCCAATTCCTTATGTGTTGGTAAATCATAGGGTTCTCCCATCATAAATTCGGACAGGATGGAATCATTGCTTTACTTCGTTTTAAGTCCACTAATCGAAAAGTGCTTATTGTTCTAACAAAATTCCTACTCTACTGCTTATCATCAGCAATATCTCATGGGCTTTGATTTAAACGTTTAAATGCTTGTTATAGTTATACTTTACGGCTGAAATTAATGCTGTTATCGCACGCGGCGCTACTGGCGGGCATACAAAGTCGAAGATACATGTGAAAAAGCGCGGCGTTGCCGCGCTTTCAGGAAATAGCATTATCTTTATTTACCTTGATCCGGTGTAAACAGTTCAAAAATCGGCATGGCATACGCAGGGCGGGTATAATCCAACAAGCGCTGATCCCGTACCGTCCAAGCTGCGAGCAACGGATGGAAAAGATGCTTCATGAGCCACATCGACAGGTTATGGTCGTTGGCGCAATCGTAAGCGACAAAATGGGGACGGCTGAATACGTTTACCAGCAGGTTTTTCAGCATTAGATGCGTAATTAAATCTGCCTCGCCAGGCTTGAAACGGTCGCCCATCGCCAACTGACCACGGATGATTTGCGGCGCATGCTTGCGGAAATAGCGTACCGACAAGGGGTGAAAGGATTCCACACAGTACGGTCCTTGATAGGATTGAAGGGCTATGTGAGTCGCCGCGGCATTTTCCCGGGGTTTGCCATACGGTTTCACTTCTACGATCATTGGCGCCTTGCCGTCCACAAGCGTTAATAATTGCTGAAAGGTCGGTATGGGGGTGCCGTCCGGCAATTGCGGCAAGTCGGCATAGTTGGTATTCTTAATCTCCGCATCAACGCCGCAGACCCGCTTGGTATTCCCATCGTGGTGAACGACCAGTATATTATCCGCCGTTAATTGCACATCCAGTTCAAAACCGTAACCTGCGTCGATCGCCTTTTGAAAAGCAGCCAAGCTGTTCTCGGGAACCGCGTGGTTACCATCATGCAAACCGCGATGGGCGTATAAACGGCCTGTTAGCTGGGATGCATCGGGATGCGTACGCCGGGGGGCAATCAACCATAAATATAGAATTACCAGAGCCAGTAAAGCCAGAACAGCCCAAATCAAACCGCTCAAGTTTAGTCATCTCCTACATCAAATGCTTCCAGATTGCTCTTCGGGGATTCCGGGCGCGAGTCGCCATGCTTTGTCAGTGAAATGGTAATAAAGGATATAGCGACCATGAACGCGGCATAAGGCGCAAGAATGCGGTACCCCAGAAATTGCATTAAATATCCGCTCAAGATGGGGGTTACAATTTGTGCCGCCATGGAAAAAGTGTAATAATATCCGGTATATTGGCCTACGTCGCCACTTTTGCTGATCTCTACAACCATTGGATAGCTGTTTACGTTGATGGTCGCCCAAGCAACGCCTACCAGCACAAACAGCACATACAGCAAGGGGGAGAAAGTGCTAAAAAGTCCAAGCGCAGCAAAGTTAAGCGCCAGCAAAGCTACGCCAAACTGAATCATCCGTTTGCGGCCAAACCGGGCCGAAAGGATGCCGACGGGGATGTAGCATATAAGCGCCGCGCCGGTAGCGACCATGAGAAAATTGGAGGCTATACTGAGATCGTAGCCCCATTGTTCAATTACATATTTTGTGAATACAGTGGTAACCGCATTGTACCCCATGAACCAGAAGAACACGGAGGCTAAAATGAGCAGCAGGCTTTTGCGTACTTCGGGAGAGAGCGACTGCAAACCGGCTTCGGCTCGTTTTTGCGCCGCGGCTTCGGCGCGGCGCTCTTCGGGGGTTTGCCGCGCGGCTTCTTCTGCGTCGTATGCATCGTTAATAGCTGTGGTTTCCGCTGCCAGTTTATTTTCTTTCACGGTGCGTAGCAGAATGGCTACGGCGACGATCATAAGGGCGGCAACGGATAAAAATAAATACATATAATTATCGGTACCGTCTTCGCGCTTAAAAACAAGTATTTTCATAAAGATCAGGGTGTAAATACCACCGAGAGTGCCCATCAGGTTGATGATGGCGTTGCCCTTGGAACGAAGGGGTTTGGGCGTTACGTCCGGCATCAGGGCAACAGCAGGGGAGCGGTAGGTACCCATGGCAATCAGCAGCAATGCCAGCGAGATAATAAACAGCCAGAAGCTATGAATGTTATCAGCAAACGGCAGCAGGTTCATCAGCAAAACCGCGGCGGCTGTGCCACCAAGGATATATGGGGTACGGCGACCCAAACGGGTACGGGTTTTATCGGAAAACGCGCCGAACAACGGCAGTAAAAACAACGCAAGAATATTATCCAGCGACATAATAATACCGGAAGGGCCATCCTGCACGCCGAAGGTGTATTTCAAAATGAGTGGGACAATACTATCATACAATTGCCAGAAAGCACAGATAGATAGAAACGCAAGTCCTACGCGAACGGTACGGTGGGTATCCAGTTTCATACAGGGCGACCTCCTTATGATTCCGAACGATAATATTGTGAATCCATCATAACGCGCTGCCGGTGCAAAGTCAATCTACACATGCGTTATACAGATATTTTTAAGCATAACGCGCATAAATGCGGAAAGCAAGCCGTTTGCAATGAAATGTGTGTATAATCTGCGTTAATGATATGAACAGCCTTGAAAACGTTTCGTTGCTTTGCTAAGATAGCGGAGATGATAGTTTGTTGTATGGATGTGGGGAGAGGAGACCTGACGGAGAGTATGATGGACGCATTTGCTAATGCTGACGCTTTAAAAACGATACGTAAGGCGCACGCTATACTGGATGGTATAACACCATTAAAAGGTAACTGTGGTAAACTATGCGGCGCGGCTTGCTGCCAGGCGGATGAAAGCGGAGAAAATGGAATGTTGCTGCTCCCTTTTGAGCAGCTGCTTTACCAGATGCCAATTGAGAATTTTCCATTTCATATGGCAGACGATAACCGGCTTTATACCGGCGGTAAACGCCTGGTGTGCGAAGGCCGGTGCATACGGGAGTTTAGACCTTTTGCCTGCCGTATCTTTCCGCTTCGAAACCGCATCACCATGGGAGAGAATGGGCAGGTGACCGATGTTACGCCGGAAATCGACCCCGGTGCATGGGCTGTCTGTCCTCTGCCGGAAGAAGGCGGATTACGGGCAATGAGTCCGGCTTTTATAAGCGCGGTAAAAGCAGCGGGAGAGTTGCTTTGTAAAAATGCTGATATACTGGCAGCACTGCTGAACGAACAGCGTGCGATAGATGAAATGCGTACGTTTTTGTAGCTAAATATCATTCGTAAAAATTGTAGTTGGAGGGCGCAAACCTTGCCGAGTACAAGGCGATCATGTATAATGGGAAAAGCGATTTATGGACTGCAAAAGCTCCGTTTAACTGCGGTAAAATCGTGCTATACAGCCGTGTTCATCGGTAAAATGAACGCAGGTGGATGATTGGTGAAAGGGACTGACCTGAACATGAGCAAAAAAAGAAGAACGAACCGAACATGGATGGCGCTGAAAACCACTTTGATTGTACTGATGGCGCTATCGCTTTCTTTTATCGTACCGTCGGGCTCTATTTTATCTTCCGCCAAACAACAGTACCAAAACGACGCACCCATGGATTGGGGCGATGACGATGAAGATATGATGGTGGAATGGGATGAAGACGCTGCGATCACCCCTTACCGTATCATTGCGACCGCCGCTGAAAGCGATGTGACGTTCAGTTTTGGCGACAGTGAGGATGCGCAGGCAAACGCGCTGGATATCGATATGGACACAGTCGGCAATACTCCGGCGGAAGACAGTTTTACGGACGAAGGGTACAGCGACGATACTATTAGTGTGGAGATTCAACAGCTTTCACAGGATAACTGCATATATCATCTGGCATATGTGCAAATTGCCTCGCCTACCCAGCTGCGCACCTTCGTAGCGGGCGGGCTAAACAGCAGCCGCACAGCACCAACGACGACGCTGGCAAAAAGCGTTAACGCAATTGTAGCGGTAAACGGTGATTTCTATTCCAAGTTTACCGGCGGCTATATTGTGCGGCAGGGGCAGACGGTACGGAAAAAAGTAAGTAATAATTATGATTTGCTCTTGATTGATGAGAATGCGGATTTCCACTTGCTGCTGGCAGGCAAGGGCACACAGGAAAGTGGTATTAAAAGCCTCATGCAGGATCACGACATTATCAACGGGTTCTTTTTTGGCCCCGCGTTGGTCATAGATGGCGAAGTATGCGAAATTTCCAAGGATTATGGTTGGAACCCGACCGGGCAGGAACCGCGTGCGGCGATCGGTCAGCTCGGACCGCTTTCGTATGTGATTGTCACGGTAGACGGCCGGATTGACGAATCGGAAGGCACGTCGCTGCAATCCCTCGCGGCTTTTATGGGCGAGATTGGTTGCGTACAGGCATACAATCTGGATGGGGGCAACAGTTCCGCACTGGTCTACCATAACGATTTGCTCAGTATAAAAAATGTGGAAGAGCGCTCGGTAAACGACATTATCTATTTTGCTTCAGCGACCGAATAGGGAGAAAAAGCCATGACCTTCACCGTATTTGGTTATACCGGTTACTGGTATGGGTTGATATTCGGACTGGGCGCGCTTGCCTATCTTGGATTGGCAGGTGTGCTGGGGTTTCATAAACGGCTGCCGGCGGGCACCATACGATTGTTTGGGCTGATCGGGCTGCCGATGGGGCTGATTTTTGCAAGGCTTGGCTTTTGTGCCGTGAATTTCGGTTACTATACGGAAACGGTATCCCAGCCGTTTTTAATGCTGCATTTCTGGGATGGGGGATACAGCTTTTTTGGCATGCTGATTGGGTTGGTGATAGCTGCTTTCCTGACGGCGCGGATCCGAAAAGTACGGTTTGGGACACTGCTGGATGTAACGACTGCGCCGCTGATGCTGCTGGTTATCAGCGCGCGCATTGCAGAGGCCTTTTCCGGCGGGCAACTTGGCATTGGCAGGCAGGCGGAGGAAAGCCTGTTTACCCAGTTGATGCCGTGGCTGTTTGTACAGGAGAAAATGGGAACACTGGTATTGTTCCGGCTGGCGGTATACCGGTATGAAGCGGTTGTGGCGCTGGTGCTGCTGGTGCCGTCTTTATGGCTGTTTTTCGGCCGCAGGCAGCGCCGCAGGGCACATGCCGGTGATGTGGCAATGATTATCTATGCTTTATATGGCGCCGCGCAGGTTGTACTGGAAAGCCTGCGGGACGACGGTCACATGGTGGCAGGGTTTATCCGTGTACAACAGGTTGGCTATATCGCGTTGCCTGTGCTGGCTTTGATCATTTTTTGTGCCAGGTATTCGCGGATACGCGAAATCAGCACGGCACGGGTAACCGCTTGGGTAGCATTGCCTATTGCGGCGCTGATCGGTGTTTTAATGGTAAAGCCTTTGAACCATGTACTGGATTTGACGGATAAACGCCTGTCAGGCGGAATTGCTCTGGCTGTCTTTGTGCTATATTTTGTACTGTTTTTACGGTTTAAGCGGGTGGATTGGCGGCTGGTTGTTATGTGGTTAGTCGTCCTGATTGCGATTGCGGGCTGCGTGATGGTGGAGTTCAGCGTGGACGGCAGCGATAACCTGCTTCGGGATTATGGCATTATGGCGGGTTGCTGCGCACTGATCTTTTTGATGCCATATAGCCTGTGGAGAGCGTTGGAAAATTGGGTGTACCGGGAAGAACGCATCCGTGTACAAATAAAGTAAGTATAATTTTTCAAAAAAGGGGGTGGCGGCACAATGAAACAGGATGAGCAAACGCAAGTTTTACATCCGATCACGAAACAACAGGCAAAGCAGGAAGATGAAAAGCGTTATGCAATGGTTGTGGAAACACCGCTTGGCGTAATGGTGTTGGTTCAACGGGGCGAATATCTGAGCGAACTGCGGCTAAACGGAGAAGTGGACACAAAGGAGCAGTTGACGGAAACCCCTTTATTGCTCGCCGCCGCACAGGAATTAGCAGAATATTTTGCAGGCGATCGACAGCAGTTTACCATACCGCTGGCACCGGAGGGAACGCCTTTTCAACTGCTGGTATGGGAGGCGCTGTATTCCTGCGTTCCCTATGGCGAAACTATTTCCTATGGAGAACTGGCAAAGCGCTGCAACCGTCCCAAAGCGGCTCGTGCTATTGGTATGGCAAACCATTATAATCCACTGCCAATTTTCATACCCTGCCATCGGGTTATCGGCAGTAGCGGTAAACTAGTCGGTTATGGCGGCGGCTTGCCGCTGAAACAGGCGCTACTGGCGCTGGAACAGGGTAAAAACGTCTGATAATGCATAGATTCATCTGATATGATACAATGAGAATGTTGGATACCATACCCTCTAAAACGTTTGAAAATCTTGATACCCAAGCGGTAGAAAGGAAACATATGTCACAAAGAAGAACGAAAATCGTTTGTACCCTTGGGCCTGCTACGCAGGATGATGAAGTTTTACGGGAGTTGATGCGCTCCGGCATGAATGTGGCGCGTTTGAATTTTTCCCATGGCACGCATGAAACCCATGCCCGAACCATAGAACGCGTAAAGCGTTTGCGGCAGGAGCTGGATTTGCCCATTGCCATTATGCTGGATACACGTGGGCCGGAAATCCGTATCGGTACATTTTCAGCCGGGCAGGCGGTACTAAAAAAGGGGCAAACCTTTACCCTCTGTATTGATGACGTTCCCGGTGATGAAACCAAAGTATCCATAACGTATAAAGAGTTGCCCAAGGATGTTCAGGTCGGATCGGTGATCCTGCTAGATGATGGGTTGATTTCCCTTACGGTTACAGCTCTTTCCGATTCGCAGATTGTTTGCCGGGTGGAAAACGGCGGAAAAATCAGCGACCACAAAGGGGTAAACGTTCCGGGTGCGGAGCTGACGATGCCGTTTTTAAGCGCACAGGATAAGGATGATATTTTATTTGGCGTGCAACAGGATGTGGATTTTGTCGCCGCATCCTTTACCCGCTGTGCGGAAGACGTACTGGAAATCCGCAAACTTTTCAGCAACCAGATTCACCGTGAAATCAGCATCATCGCGAAGATCGAGAATATGCAGGGCGTAAGTAATATTGACGACATTTTGCGTGTAAGTGACGGCGTTATGGTTGCGCGCGGCGATTTGGGTGTGGAAATCCCCTTGGAGGAAGTGCCGGTAACCCAAAAAATGCTGATTCATAAAGCCTATTCCGCAGGGAAACAGGTGATTACCGCTACGCAAATGCTGGAAAGCATGATTACCAACCCGCGCCCGACCCGCGCCGAAGCGGCGGATGTAGCCAACGCCATTTATGACGGCACCAGCGCGACGATGCTTTCCGGTGAGACAGCGGTAGGGCAATACCCGATTGAAGCTTTGCGTACCATGGCGCGTATCGCCTGCCGTACAGAGGCGGATATCAACTATGTAAAGCGCTTTACAGAGCGGGAAGATGAGCGCACGCCGGACGTGACCAACGCCATCAGCCATTCCACCGTTACCAGCGCGCATGATTTGCATGCCGCGGCAATCCTCACGGTTACCAAGAGTGGCCGCACGGCGAGAATGATTTCCAAATACAGGCCGAATTGTCCGATTATCTGCTGCGCAATGGACGAGAGCGTTTGCCGCAAGCTAAGCTTAAGCTGGGGCGTAATCCCCCTGATTATTGAGGAGGCGCACAATACAGACGAGCTGTTTGAACGCGCTGTGCAAGCCGGGGAACATGCGGGTCTTTTGCATGATGGCGAGCTGGTTGTTATGACGGCGGGCGTGCCGCTCAGCATCAGCGGTACAACGAATCTGATGAAAGTGCACGTTGTCGGGCACATTTTGGTCACCGGCCGCGGTATTGGCCACCGGGCGGTATATGGCAGCCTGTGTGTTGCCCAAACAGAGGAAGAAGCCGAGAAGAACTTCCATGACGGTGATATTCTGGTCATCCACCAAACCAGCCATCGGTTGCTTCCGCTGGTACGCAAGGCAAGCGGATTGATTTTAGAGGATAACGATCCCAATGGACATGGGATTATCGCGGGGATGAGCCTTGACCTGCCGGTGCTGGCAGGTGCGGAAAACGCAACCCAAATCTTAAAAAGCGGTTCAGCCGTTACGCTGGATGCACAGCGCGGCGTGGTAAACTGCAACGGCGATAGCGATAGCTGCCTTCGGTAAATAACGGCTGCGGCCGTTGATAAAGATAGTGCGCTTACCAAAGGCGCGGATAAAGGAGTCGTCGACAGATGAAATTTACAAACGGCTATTGGATGCTAAAACCGGAATACGACATTAGTTTCGCAATCGAACATTACCGTTCGCAAATCATCAATGATACGCTGCAGGTGCTGTGTCCCAGCGTACCTATCCGTTCGCGGGGGGACATTCTCAATTGTGCTGCGCTATCCGTATCCATATCTGCACCGCTTAAAAATGTGTTGCGGGTGCGCATATCCCATTTTAAGGGTGAATTGGACAACGGCCCGCATTTTGAACTGACCGAAGCGCCGGTAAAACCTGTTTTTACCGAAAACGACGATGAGCTTACCATACAGAGCGGCGACCTCAAAGCATCGGTAAGTAAAGCAGCCCAAAAATGGAGCGTTACTTTCAGCGCAAATGGAAAAACGCTTACCCAGTCCGGTTACCACGGCATGGCGCGTGCACTGCATAAACCAACCGATAGAAGCTATATGATCGATTCGCTCTATCTGGACGTGGGCGAAAAAGTGTATGGCTTTGGCGAGCGGTTTACCCCGTATGTAAAAAACGGTCAGATTATCGAAACATGGAATGAGGATGGCGGCACGGCAAGTGAAATTGCTTATAAAAGCATTCCGTTTTATATGACCAACCGCGGGTATGGCGTTTTCGTTGAAAATCCCGGGGATGTAAGTTTTGAAGTCGCCAGTGAAAAGGTGGAGCGCGTACAGTTCAGCCATCCGGGCGAAAGCATGACATATGATATTATTTACGGCGAAACGCCCAAAGCGATATTGGAGCGTTACACTGCATTAACAGGCCGCCCGGCACTGCCGCCCGCGTGGAGCTTTGGCCTATGGCTGACTACCAGCTTCACTACCAGTTATGATGAAGAAACGGTAACCAAGCTGATCGAAGGTATGGCAAAATACGATATTCCTTTGAATGTATTCCATTTCGACTGTTTCTGGATGAAGGGATTTAACTGGTGCGATTTCGCATGGGACTGCGATACGTTCCCCGATCCGGCGGCTATGCTATCCCGCCTGAAAGCGCGTGGTTTGCACATCTGCGTATGGATGAACCCCTATATCGCGCAGGAAAGCCCCCTGTTTGACGAGGGTATGGCAAAGGGTTACTTTATCCGGAAGGAGAACGGTGAGGTCTGGCAAACCGATCTGTGGCAGGCGGGTATGGCGGTTTTGGATGTTACCAACCCCGAAGCCAAAGCATGGTATGCCTCCTACCTGAAACGTCTGCTGGATATGGGTGTGGATTGCTTTAAAACGGATTTTGGCGAGCGTATCCCGGTAAAAGGCGTGCGGTATTCCGACGGAAGCGATCCCGTGAAGATGCACAATTACTATACCTATCTGTATAACCAGATGGTGTTTGAACTGCTTGAGAAAGAACGCGGCAAAGGCGAAGCGATGCTGTTCGCGCGCAGCGCTACCGCAGGCGGACAGAAGTTCCCTGTGCATTGGGGCGGCGACAACAGCGCCTGCTACGTCAGCATGGCGGAAACGCTTCGTGCCGGATTAAGCCTGAGCCACAGCGGCTTTGGCTATTGGAGCCATGATATTTCAGGGTTTGAGCTTACAGCTCCTGCGGACGTATACAAGCGTTGGTGTGCGTTTGGCATGCTGTCTTCCCATAGCCGTCTGCACGGGTCCAGCAGCTACCGGGTACCGTGGCTGTTTGACGAGGAGAGCTGCGTTGTACTTAAAGAACTGGTCAACCTGAAATGCCGGCTGATGCCATACTTGTTTGACGCAGCGGTGGAAGCACATGAAAAAGGCGTGCCTATGCTGCGCCCCATGATGCTGGAATTCCCGGAGGATATTGCCGGTGAAAACTGTGACACGCAATATATGCTGGGCGGAAAGCTGCTTGTAGCGCCGGTGTTCCATGAAGACGGACATGTGGATTATTATCTGCCAGAAGGAAAATGGACCAGCCTGTTCACCGGGAAGGTGGTAGATGGCGGACGTTGGCAAAAAGAGACCCATGATTTCCACACACTGCCGCTGATGGTGCGGGAGAATTGTGTACTGCCGATGGGCGCATGCGATACCCGTGCGGATTACGACTATACTGATAGCGTAACGCTGCACGTGTTTGAGCCGAAGGATGGTGAGTTGACCCTGACCATACCGGATATAAAAGGTAAGGTGGATGCCCGTTATACCATTACAGTGCAGGGAGACACCGTTTCTGTAACGACTGATACACAAAAACCGTACCATGTTGTACTGCATCGTAACGGCGTAGCAACGCAAATTTAATAATTACTATCTGATGGGGGGTAATGCGTGGTGCATTCAAAGCTTCAACCGTAACGGTCAGAGCGTATGCATCCGCGCGTTGCCTCCTTTTTCAGATGAACAAAGGAACTGTATCAATTGATAGAGTGATGTGAGGCTTCTATGAAAAATGCAGATGTGTATCTCTATGGACAGATTCTGATGACGACCAGCCTGCTGCTTGAAAACGGCATGCCGCAGCGGGACGGGTATGGAGAATTGAGAGCACGTTACCGTTTAATTGGCGGTGAAACTGGCGTATGCGCTGCTGTGCTGGATTCGCTTGGATGCAGCGTGCGGATGGAAGGCACCTGGATGGGCAGAAGCACCCGGGACAGTGTGTTTTCATACTTTCAGGGTAAAAATGTGGATTTAAGTCTGATGACGTATGATGAGACCTTTGAAGGTCTGGAAGATTACGTGCTGATCGATGGCGATACGCGTACCTGCCTGGGTACCTTCGGCGCGTTTCAGGACCCTGTGAAAGGGTACCGCTGGAACCGTCCGACGATTGACCACCTTTCAGGCTGCAAAGTGGCGGGGATCGACCCGTTCTTTGGCGAAGCATGCGAAGATGTGGCGCGCCTGTGCGTTCAGGCGGAACTGCCGTATGTTACCATCGATTGTGCGCCGGAGTCCTTTAGCGCGCGTCATGCGGCGATTACGGCTATCAGCGGTGAATTCTTGCGGAATCAGTATCCGGGCGAGACGCTGGAGCAGCTTATGACACGCTATACGCAGCAAAGCGAAGGCTTGACGATTTTTACCGCCGGCAGCAGTGAATTGCTCTATGGGCGCAAAGGATCGGAAATGCGCAAACGCGCCACATACCGGGTAAAGGCGGAAAGTACGCTTGGGGCGGGAGATACCTTTAAAGCCGGATGTATTTATGCTTTACTCAAAGATATGAACGACGATGATACCGTTGCGTTTGCTTCCGCATGCGCAGCGGCAGCAGTAATGAAATTTCCTATTCCTCTGTATCCGCCGACGCTGGAGAGAATTGCCGCTATACAGGACATGTAAACGAAAGCCCGGCATCCTAAAGGTGGCGCAAGCCACACAGAGCAGGACTGCCGGGCACGTTATTCCATTTGCTGTTTATATTTTTTTGAGGATAATCATGTGTATTTGCGCCGGGGCAAAAATGCGCACCGGAAAATAGCGAACGCCAACACCGTTGCTGATAAGAATATTCGCCCGGTTCTCTTCCAGCCAACCGGATACGTACCGGCTGCCGACACTGGGAACCAAACTGGAAATAAGGGGGAAGCCCATCAAGGTTACCTGTCCGCCCAACGTATGGCCAAACAAAGCCAGATCAAACCAATGGTTCCCGCCGTCCGCATCCGTCGCCTTTAAAGCGGCGGTAAGCAGATTGGGATTGTTACCAAGGAAGATGACATAATCGTCTTCATGGATTTGTGACGCGATGCTTTCCACATTGGGTTGCCCGTTCACATAATCGTCGGCGCCAACCAGATATAGGTACGTTTTTCCGAGTTTGACCCTTTCAACGCTGTTGACAAGGGGGGTGACGCCATTATTCGTCATGGCTTTCGCCAGAATTGTCAAGTTATTCTCCGGTTCGGTGCGGTCATTATCGCCAAGTACGCCGTATACACCGAGCCGGGCATAGATCGTCGGTAAATTGTTAAAGAAATTGATGGCGGTTGCACTGGTTTGGGCGTAATTACCGCCAAGTAAAACGAGATCGGCGCTCATGCCGTTGATTTGATTTACGATGCTGTTAATACGGCTTTGGGACATATACGAACCTTGCAGAAAATCCGATATATATACAATACGCAAGTTTTTCAGGTTCGTGGGAAGATCCGAAATTTTAAGGTTTACTTCGTCCACAGTTACGTGATAGGCTTGGTAAAAGGGCAAGCAGAGAAGCGCAAGTATTACCAGAAATAGCACGATTCGGGATAACCGGGGTTTGCGGCGCGGTGGTTTGCGATATTTAAAATCATAGCGTGGCAGACGAATCCCTCCTAATCCGAAGCGGTAAAACTATTGTACACGGATGCAGCAACATGAACAAGGGGTGTATGTAATGCTAACACAAAATGAGTTTGTTTCCATTGGAGCAACTACCTTCCTCGCGCCGATCCCGACGGTTTTGGTAGGCTGCGCTCAGGATGATGGTTGGCACAGGGGGGAAGGGGCGGCTCCAAACTTGATTACGGTTGCATGGGCCGGTATTTGCTGTACCAAACCGCCGATGCTCAGCATCGCCGTCCGGCCGGAGCGGTACAGTCGAGGGCTGATTGAACGCACGGGTGAATTCACAGTGAATCTTGTGAATCAAGCGCTGTGTAAAGCGATGGACTATTGCGGCGTTACCAGCGGCCGTGATGTGGATAAGTTCCAAACCCTTGGGCTCACACCTATAGCCCCTAATGCGTTAAGCGCTGCACCAGCAATTGGGCAGGCGCCTGTCTACCTCAGTTGTAAAGTGCGCAATACACTTGCATTAGGGAGTCATGATTTGATCATAGCAGAAATTGTAGATGTATGCGTACAACAGCGTTATATGCAAAATGGCGGGGGTATTAACGAAGAGGCGCTGGAATTAGTAACATTTGTACATGGAAAGTATCAGGCGGTCAGCAAGCCAATTGGCTTTTTTGGCTATTCAATCGCAAGTGAGGAAGTGTTAAAGCGCAGATTGCCTCAAATAGAGGCAAATAAAGGAAAGGTACGAAGGGGCAAGCGCTCCGGGAAAAAATAAAGAAAAGCGATACGGGCCGGAGTTCTAACTCCGGCCCGTCTGCGCTTTAATAATGATTCGGGTTATTTCCACTTGGTTAAGCTGCCCATTAAGCCGCGGGTGAGTTGGTTGACGACGGTACGGGTCGCTGTGCTGATAGCTGTGTTGGTTACACGGCCAATCACGCTGTCGTTTTTCCGGGCGCGCTGGGCACGCTCGTCCCGCAAAGCATCCATCTTCTCACGGCGTGCTTTTGCATCGGCTTCTTTTGCAGCCTTGGCGGCGGCTTTTTCCTGCTTAAGCTGTTCTGTTTCCGCATCTTTACGTGCTTTTTCAGCTGCTTTGGTTTCTTCCTCACTCATGACGGGCACATATTGTCCGGTAGCGGGATCCAGCATCATGTTCATTTGTTTTTGTACGTACTGGCCGGTAACAGGGTCAAGCACCAACACGTTTTGCAGCACAGTTTGGGGCTGTGCTGCAGGCGCAGGCGCGGCGGCCGCTTCTGCCGGCAGCGGGGATAATGTATCCAATGTTTTAGATACATAGCTGTTGGATGCCGGGTCAAACACCATAAAGGTTGTTGCGGGCGGAGCAGCAAGGACAGGAGAAATTTGAGGCTGCGGCGCACTTGCTATTTGCGGTGCGGCAGGCTGCATAGGCACTACAGGTGCGCTCTGGCGCCCCAGGTTCAGCGCAGCGGCCAGATACTCGTAGGCGCTGTCGCGGTCTACCACCTTTTCATAAACGCCGCTAAAAGCGCTGGTTTCAATGAATGTCTTGCGCAGTGATTCATCAATAGCACCGATGTAGCTTTGCGGAGGCAAAATCGTCGCGCGGCTTACCACGGATGGCGCGCCATGATCATCAAGGAAGGAGATCAGCGCTTCGCCGGTCTTCAGCTGTGTAATGGCTTCTTCCGTATCAAAGGCGGGATTGGCACGGAAGGTTTGCGCCGCAACTTTGACAGCTTTCTGATCCAGTGGCGTATAGGCGCGAAGCGCATGTTGCACGCGGTTCCCCAACTGGCCAAGAATAGTCATGGGTACATCGGTCGGATTTTGTGTAATAAAGTATACGCCAACGCCCTTGCTGCGAATCAGGCGGACGACCTGCTCAATTTTATCCATCAGCTGCTTTTCGCAGTCGTCAAACAACAGGTGCGCCTCATCAAAGAAGAACACGATGCGGGGCTTATCGGAATCGCCCTGTTCGGGGAGCGTCTCATACAGTTCGCTGAGCATCCATAAAAGGAAAGTGGAATACATCAGGGGATTTAAAAATAACTTGTCGCAGGAGAGTACGTTAATCACGCCGCGCCCTTCCTCATCCTGCTGCATCCAATCGGTAATGTCCAACGCAGGCTCACCAAAGAAGTGATCGCCGCCCTGATCTTCCAGTACAGCCAGAGCGCGCTGAATCGCGCCGATGGATGCTTTGCTTACGTTGCCATAATTTAAGGTGTAGCGGCCTGCGTTTTCACCGACATACGCAAGCATTGCTTTAATGTCCTTAATATCCAGCAGCAGCATACCCTCATCGTCCGCAACCCGGAATAAAATGTTCAGCACGCCAGCCTGCGTTTCATTCAGGTTGAGCATACGGGCCAGCAACAACGGACCCATTTCGCTTACCGTAGTCCGCACCGGATGCCCCTGCTCGCCGTAAACATCCCAAAATTCGGTAGGGAACGTTTCAAACTTAAAGTGGTCAACGCCCGTAGCCATCAGGCGTGAAGCGATTTTATCGGAATTCGTACCCATTTTAACCATTCCGCTTAGATCGCCCTTAATATCGCTTAGAAACACGGGTACGCCCATAGCGGAAAAACCTTCTGCCATGACTTTTAATGTAACGGTTTTCCCGGTTCCGGTAGCGCCTGCGATGAGGCCATGGCGGTTTGCCATACCCGGCAGCAGAAACAACGGTTGCTGTTCTCCTGTACCAACCCAGATTTTGCCGTCTGTTAACATATAGATAACCTCCAATTTGTGGTAATGTTATCATACAATGTTTACAAGTAAATCGTCAATAAAAACCATGTATTTACCCGTGGAGAAATTATATTTTAAAGCGATTTGCAGCAGTAATCCGGCGGCGGGTTGCGGCAAAAGGCTGCTTATGCTATGATAGCGCACGGGAGGAATGGACATGCGTGTAGTGGTGATTGGCTGCGGCCGCTGGGGATCTTTTTTAGCATGGTATTTGGATCGGCTCGGTCATGATGTGCAACTGTATGGGCGGGAAAACTCGCAGCATATGCGTATGTTTATGGAAACCCGGAAGAATGATCTGCTTACCATGCCGGACACGGTGAGGCTGACAACGGTGCTTGCTGGAGATGCGGACGTCGTTCTGATTTCGATTGGCTCGCAAAACTTGCGTGCAATGCTCCGCTCGCAGGCGGCGTATATAGCGGGCAAACCGCTGGTTTTATGTATGAAGGGGCTGGAAGTAGGAACAGGCAAGCGCTTGAGCCGGATTGTAGCCGAAGAATTGGGGGAAAGCCAGCCGGTTGCGGTATGGCTTGGGCCTGGACACGTACAGGAGTTTACAAGAGGCGTACCCAACTGCATGGTGATCGACAGCGAGGATGAAGCACTTAAATCTGAGCTGGTGGACGCGTTTTCCGGAGAGCTGATCCGCTTTTATTACGGCCGGGATATGATCGGTAACGAAATCGGCGCTGCCGCAAAGAACGTTGTAGGGATTGCCGCGGGGATTCTGGACGGGATGGGCCTTGGTACCTTAAAAGGCGCGTTAATGAGCCGCGGCACGCGCGAAGTTGCCAGATTGATTGCCGCTTTAGGAGGCAATGAGTTAAGCGCATATGGACTTTGCCACTTGGGGGATTACGAAGCGACTGTTTTTTCCCCATACAGCCATAACAGGCGCTATGGTGAATGTGTAGCAACCGGACAGCCCTATACAGAACTGGCGGAGGGATATTACACCGTAAAAGCGCTGATGGATTTGGAGCGGGAAACCGGCGTAGAACTGCCGATCAGCCGGGCTGTGTACGATGTACTCTACCATGGCGCGGATGTGCGCGAGAGTATCGACGGATTGTTCCGGCGAAGCTTGAAGATGGAGTTTTAGGGCTTCTGCGGCAGGCAGGAGAACCCTTTGCAATGTCGAAACCAGTTCTTACCTATATTATGGGTGGAAAGGAACAGAACCCATGAACAAGAAACAAACGTGTAAACGAGTGGATATTGGCGGTCAAGCGGTTATGGAAGGCGTAATGATGAAAGCGCCAAAGGCAATTGCCGTTGCCGTACGCAGACCTAACCATACCATCGTGGTTCAATATAAAGCATTTCACAGCTTGGCTGAAAAGCATCCTTGGATGGGGTGGCCGTTTATTCGCGGAGCTGTGAGCTTGTTTACCATGCTTTCGATGGGCATGAATACCCTGCAGCAAAGCACAGATATGCTGGGGATTCTGGACGATGAACCATCAAAGTTTGAGCGCTGGCTTAGTAAAAAGCTGGGTAAAGGAATTGATAAAATCGTCATGGCAACCGCTATTGTGCTGGCGGTAGCCTTGTCTGTGGGACTGTTTTTTGTGCTGCCGGAGCTATTTGCAAAACTGCTAAAAGGGATTTGGCCTGATGGCAGTATGAGCTGGTTGATTAACCTGCTTAGTGGTGTGCTGCGTATCGGCATTTTAATTGGATACATTCTCTTTTGCGCGTTAGTGCCGGATGTGCGAAGAACGTTTGAATATCACGGCGCGGAGCATCAAACGGTGTATTGCCATGAGCACGATCTGCCGCTGACCCCGCAGAACGCAAGCCAATTTACAACACTGCATCCCCGTTGTGGGACCAGCTTTTTACTGCTGGTGTTTGTGATTTCAATCATTTTATTTACACTGGTTGGGTATCAGGGAAATGTGTTCATCTGGCGGCTGCTTAGCCGTTTAGCGCTCCTGCCTGTGGTAGCTGGAGTTAGCTACGAGGCGCTAAAGGGGCTGGCTCATAGCGAAAGCCGTATTGCCCGGGCGCTGCGTTGGCCGGGGCTGCAACTGCAGCGGCTTACAACACGTAAGCCCAGTATGGAACAGACGGAGTGTGCGATTGTTGCGATGAATGTGGCCCTGCATGGTATGCCCGCACATGCCAAGCGTACACCGGAAGGCTGGGCGATACTGCATAGCTATGCGGAAAGCGATCCGGCTTATCAACCGGAAAAACCGGCTGATGCTTCGGAAGAGGAAGAGCAAAAAACAGACCGTGAAACCGCATCGGCAATGGAAGGTGAAACGCAGAGCGAGGCAGAGCAGGGGTTTGCCCCGCAAGAAACTTCCCAACCGTTTACAGCGGCGTGTGAATGAATGTTGACGATTAAACAAGCAATACAACTGGGGGAAACACAACTGCGGCATGTACCTGATCCTTTGCCGGATACGATGGCGCTGCTGGAACATGTTACCCACAAACCGCCGCTGATGCTTCGGCTGGATGCTATACAAACATTGACAGAGCAACAGGAGGAACAGTTCCGTTCCCTCCTGCTTTTGCGCACCCAGCGGATGCCCCTGCAATATCTGCTGGGGGAGCGGTGCTTTTTCGGCTACCTGATTCATGTAGACGAAAGGGTGTTGATTCCGCGGCAGGAAACGGAAATGCTCTGCGAATTGGCTTTGCGGGCATTGCCGGATTATACCGCTCCGCGTGTGCTGGATGTATGCACAGGCAGCGGTGCGATTGCGATTACCATTCAAAAAGAGTATAGCGCCGCAGAAGTTACCGCAGTGGATGTGAGCGCTGATGCGCTTGCGGTTGCCTGTGAAAACGCGGCAAGCAACAATGCGGCGATCCGGTTTTTGCAGGGCGATCTACTCAACCCTGTGCAGGGAGAAAAATTCGATATCATCCTCTCCAATCCACCTTATGTGCAAAGCACGGTGTGCGACCACCTACAGCCCGAAGTGATGCTGGAACCGCGTCTGGCGCTGGATGGCGGCACAGACGGATTGGATTTTTATCGAAGGCTTGCGAATGAATCCCCCTCCTATTTAAATGAGCAGGGCATGCTGATGATGGAAATCGGCGAAGAACAGGCAAATGCGGTAATGTGCTTGCTGCGGGATACGGGATGTTTTGCAAATATCTGCGCTCACAAGGATTTATATGAAAAAGAACGTTTTGTAACGGCCCGTTTCGAGGCTTTTCCGACATAGCTTTTCTTGATGCCAAAAGGGTATAATGTTAATTGGACGAAGGAGAAGTTATTATGTTTGAAAAGTTTGATTGGATGATCGGCCGTTATCAGGAGCTGACGGAGGCGATGATTCAGCCGGAAATTATTGCCGATACGGATAATTACCAAAAGCTGCTCAAAGAGCATGCATCGCTGGAACCAGCGGTACAAGCGTATCATACCTATCAGGATACGCTAAAACAGATTGAAGAAGCTAAATTGCTGTTACAACAGCCCGATATGGCTGATATGGCGCGTGAGGAACTGGAAGAGCTGACAGAAAGCCGCCAGCAGCAGGAGCAGGAGTTAAAGCTGCTTTTACTGCCAAAAGACCCGGATGACGACCGTAATGTGGTAATGGAGATTCGCCAGGGGGCGGGCGGTGACGAGGCTGCGCTTTTTGGCGCGCTTTTGCTTAGAATGTATACACGGTATGCTGAGCGTAACCGTTTTAAGCTGGAACCGGTCAGTTATAACATGACGGAACTGGGCGGGGTAAAGGAAGCGGTTTTTAACATTCGCGGCGCAGGGGTTTTCAGCAGATTGAAATATGAAAGCGGCGTACACCGCGTGCAGCGGGTACCCAGCACCGAAGCGTCCGGGCGAATCCATACCAGCACATGCACGGTTGCGGTGCTGCCGGAAGCAGAAGATGTGGAAATACACATCGATCCGAATGATCTTCGCATCGATGTATACCGCTCCACCGGACACGGCGGGCAGTGCATTAATACGACTGATAGCGCGGTACGCATAACCCATTTGCCAACTGGTTTGGTGGTTACCTGTCAGGATGAAAAAAGCCAGATTAAAAATCGTGCCAAGGCAATGCTGGTGCTGAAGAGCCGCCTGTATCAGAAAATGCGGGAAGAGAAGGATGCGGCATACGCGGCGAACCGCCGCGGGCAAATTGGTACGGGCGACCGGAGCGAACGCATTCGTACCTATAATTTTCCGCAAGGCCGTGTAACGGATCACCGCATCGGGCTTACACTCTACCGGATCGATGAGATCATGGATGGAGATTTAGACGAACTGCTGGAGGCGTTAACACTGGCAGAACAAGCGGAAAAACTGAAAACATTGGGAGAGCAGGCGTAATATGCAAACGAAATTGCTCGCACCTACAGAAGATGCGATTGCGGAAGCGGCGCAACTGCTGCAAAGCGGAGAATTGGTTGCATTCCCGACGGAAACGGTGTACGGGCTTGGCGCAAACGCGCTGGATGAGCAGGCGGTAGGTAAGATCTACCTGGCGAAGGGCCGCCCGAGTGACAACCCCTTAATTGTGCATGTGGCAAGTCCTGAAGCAGCTGAACCGCTATGCAAAATTGATGATAGGGCTAGACGTTTAATGGATGCCTTTTGGCCCGGCCCGTTGACGCTATTGCTACCGAAAAAGCCAGTGATACCGGATATAACCAACGCGGGGCTGTCCAGTGTGGCGATTCGGCTCCCCAGCCATCCGGTGGCAAAACGTTTGTTAGCGGCGTGCCGCGTGCCTGTCGCGGCGCCCAGCGCTAACCTGAGCGGCCGCCCCAGCCCGACAACCGCACAGCATGTGCTGGAGGACATGGATGGACGGATACCACTTATCCTCGATGGCGGCGCTTGTGATGTAGGGTTGGAGAGCACAGTACTGGATATTACCGGTGAAGTGCCTGTAATTGTCCGGCCGGGTGGGGTTACCCGTGAAATGCTGCTTGCGGTACTGCCTCAAGTGGAGGTTGCAGGCAGCGTAATGCGACCTTTGGAGAAAGGCGAGAAAGCGGTTAGCCCCGGCATGATGTACAAGCATTATGCGCCGAAAGGTCAATTGACGTTATTAAAGGGCAAGCCGGAAAATGTACGCAGCGCCTGCCTGCGCTTATACCAAGAAGCGCAGGATTGTGGTAAAAAAGCTTGCATTCTAACGCCACAAGAGCATATGAACTGGTACCCGGATTGCTATACCCAGACTATTGGCACCTTGCAAAAACCAGAGTCGCTGGCACACGAGCTATTTGCGGTACTTCGGCAAATGGATGAGGAGAAAGTGCAAGTGATCCTTTGCGAGGCAGTTACTACGGAGGGAATTGGGCTGGCGATTATGAACCGCATGTATCGCGCGGCGGCTTTCCATGTAGAGGAAGTGTAGCAGCGCTACCGAAAGGAGACGACCATGGCGGACGTGATGTTTGTTTGCAGCGGCAATACCTGTCGCAGCCCGATGGCTGAATGTTTGTTCCATGCATATTGCGATCGTAATGGGCTTGGGTACCGCGCAGAATCCGCCGGGCTTTATGCACGGGAAGGCGATGCAGCCAGCGATGGTGCTTTTCAAGTTATGCGGGAACGCGGGCTAAGCCTGGCACGCCATATAGCAAGCGCTTTGACCGCTGAGCGGGTACGTTCGGCGCGATTGATTGTTGCGATGGGCGATTCCTATGCGGCTGAAATTAAAAGGCGCTATCCCAATGCGCCCGTTATTGCGTTTCGCCCGCCGATCAGCGATCCTTTTGGCGGCTCGCTGGCGATATATCGCAAAACAGCGGATGAACTGGCAAGCCATATGCCCTGGGTGGTTTCACAACTAAAGAAATAATAATAGATTTTTAACGAAATGATAGAATAGTTAGAGAAACGCAGTGGGAGGACTATAGAGATGAATCTTTTTATAGAGGGGAAACCTTTTTTCAGAGGGAACCTGCACTGTCATACGACGATGAGCGACGGCGCTAAAACGCCGGATGAAGTGATTGCAACGTATCAGGCAATGGGGTACGATTTTTTAGCGATTACAGATCACCGGCAGGTGACGATTTCCAGAAACCGCATGGAAGGCAACATGCTATTGCTGCCGGGCATCGAAATGGACTATACGCTGGCTGGTGAAGTTGTGCATTTGGTGGGATTTGCAATGGCGGATGATGCTCCGCTGCAGATTCACTACGATCAAGGGCCGCAAGCAGGCATTGACAGCGTTCGGCGCTGCGGAGGCCGGGTAATCGTAGCACACCCGCACTGGTCACTGAATACGATGTCTACATTAAAGGCGTTGCATGGCACGATCGCAGCGGAAATATTCAATTCGGTTTCGTATCTGCGCCCCGATAGTTCCGATGTGCTGGATGTTACCTCAACGCACGGAAAGCTCTACCCGCTTGTAGCTTCGGACGATTCGCATCAGTATGAGGGGGAGGCGGGCGTAAGCTACACGATGGTACAAGCCAGCGAATTGAGTATGTCTGGCATACTGGATGCGATGGATAAAGGATTATTTTTTGCGAGTCAGGGACCGCAGTTTTCGCAGATTTCGCTGGCGGAGGGCAAAATAACCGTTCGCTGTTCACCGGTGCAAAAAGTGTTTTTTCACTCTAACCTACCATGGACCCCCGGTAGAATGGTCATCGGTAATGGTTTGCAACAGGCAAGCTATCAACTGCATCAAGAAATGGGCGAACGTTTCATTCGCTGCCAAATCATTGATGAAAATGGGAAAAGCGCATGGTGCAGCCCGATTGCTTTGTAATCGGATGAAAGGATACGACGTATGAAACGACTTGTATTGAAAAAACTGCTGGCAAGCGTGCTGGGTATTTGCCTGCTTTTCAGCGGCGCTGCTCTGGCTGGGAGCACACAAACC
Source organism: Candidatus Limiplasma sp. (assembly GCA_963663285.2). Classification (GTDB taxonomy): domain Bacteria; phylum Bacillota; class Clostridia; order Christensenellales; family Aristaeellaceae; genus CAXXOK01. Next base: position 558,882 of record CAXXNI010000002.1, read on the forward strand.
ATTACGTTGGATGCTTCGGCGTATACGATCACGCAAAACGGTTCCTATACAACCATGGAAGAAGTTGCCGTTTATCTATCCGTATACAGCACACTGCCATCCAACTTTATTTCCAAGCAGGAAGCGCAATTGTTGGGGTGGAGCAGTAGCGATGGCAACTTGTGGCAGGTGGCTCCGGGAATGTCTATTGGCGGTGACCGGTTTGGTAATTATGAAAAATCGCTGCCAACGGCAAGCGGACGCCAATGGACGGAATGCGATATTGATTCGGATGGGGGATACCGTAACGCAAAACGGATAGTGTTTTCAAACGACGGCTTGATTTATTACACCGAAGACCATTATAATCATTTTGTACAGGTAGTGGTTTCCGGCGAACCGGATCACATGGCGGTGAATGAAAGCGTTGCCTTTGATGGCTGTTACACGGCGAAGGACGATGTGGCGGCATACCTGAAACTATATGGTGTTTTACCCAGTAACTATATAACGCGGGAGCAAGCCAAAGCGCTAGGCTGGAACAGCAAAAAAGACAATCTGGGGGATGTGGCGCCGGGATACGCCATTGGCGGAGATAGCTTTGGTAACCGGGAAGGCTTGTTGCCGGACGCACAAGGCCGAACATGGTTGGAGTGCGATGTAAACATGCAGGCAGGCAGGCGAAGCAGCGAACGGCTGGTTTGGAGCAATGACGGTCTGATTTTCTTCACGCCGGATAATCATCAAAGTTTTATACAGGTATATTAACCTTAATGAAAAAATCTCGATGGAATGGTTTTCATAACGGAGGATAAGGAACAGCAAGGGAGGCATATGATATGTTGGAAATTCAATTGGACATTTCGACATTTGAAGAGAAGGTGTCTGTACACCGTTACCTGAAGGAACAACTTGGTTTTCCATTCTATTATGGCGCCAATCTGGATGCGCTTTATGACCAGTTGTCCAGTATTACAGAGCCTGTGCATATTACGTTGGATTATTCCACCACTCCAATGGGTGATATGCTTCGTTATACGCCCAGAGTGTTAAAAGTATTTGGCGATGCAGCGGGTGTAAATTATAACCTTACGCTGACGGTACATGCCAAGGATTAAGAAAAGCTTATCAAAAAAGCGGGCAGCGTTTGCTGCCCGCTTTTTTGATGGGAGTATGTCGCCGAAGAATGGGCGGGATATTTTAGTCCTGTCCATTCTCCAATTCTACTGGGGGCTCACAATCCAGAGGAATACGGAACAGTTTTGCGGTGAAGTACATCGGAAGGGAGAAACCAAAAAGAATCCAAAACCAACCGAGATATGTAAACAGGGTAGGTACCATAATAGGGAGAAGTATGACTGCTAACTGCAAGACAATGGCCAATAGAGTGCGGGGGAACATTCCTGCCGCCATTTTAATGGCGTTCTTGATGTGCTGCGAAATGGTATTATCAAAACGGGCAACGAGAGGAAACAGCCATACCGTGACACATGCAACAGCGAACGCCATCATAAGCGAGAATACCAGAAAGAACCGGTTTACCGGGTTGCTGATGATAACGGCAAATACATAGTCGCCCGCGATGATTACGCTGCACAGCAATACTAGCAGCCATGGCAAGGTAGCGGTACGAAATACCTGTTTAAAATCTTTGAAGAATTCACGTACGGGTATGTTTTGTTCCACTCCGCGTAAGATGCGCATTAACGAGGTGTAACCCGCCGTTAAAGCAGCCCCTATTGTGAAAACCGGAATACTACAAACGATTATCAACAGATTGAGCACAATCAAATCTGCCAGAGCAGCAAGCACTCTGCGTAAGCCTTCTTTAAGTTGGTTTTGTGCGTGCTCCATTATTCCTTCACCGAACCTAACGCGACACCTGCAATGATGTACTTGGACAGGACAAAGTATACAATCAACAGCGGGGCGACAGAAAGCGCTAACGCCAGATAGACGGCACCGTATTCTGTTTTATAGATGTCGCCTTTCAGTAAACTGACCATGATTGGCATGGTGTAGTTCTCTTTACGTGTCAACAGAATCATCGGCAAGAACAGATTATTCCAGCTTGTGACATAAGTAAAGATTGCCTGCGTTGCCATGGCAGGTTTCATGATGGGTAAGACAATGTCGTTGAATGTCCTAAACTCGCCGGCACCGTCGATGCGGGCGGATGCCACAATATCCAGATTGAGCGATGGCAGCATGTATTGCCGCATAAAGAAAACTGTCATCGGCGCTGCAATCGCCGGCAGGATCAACGCAAGGAAATTATTGGTCATGTGAATACGGTACATGAATTGATAGAAACCAATAATAACAACCTGTGCGGGAATCATCATGATTGCCAGAATTACGCTGAAGAATGCCTGACGAAGCTTCCAATTATAAGCTACTAATGCGTATGCCGTAAGCGTAGAGAAGTATACGGATAAAACTGTTGAACTGGTGGAAATAACCAGAGAGTTCACAAAGCCTCGCAGCGCGTTAAAGGTTTTCCCTGTTAACACCGCATAGTTGCTGGATAGGTATCCAGACGGGATCAACGATATAGCGTGCTGCTGTATTTGGTAGGTGCTACGCGTCGCGTTTGCAATCATAATCCAAAACGGAAGGATGCTTAGTAAAGCCAGAACGATGCTTACAATATAAACGCCAATATTGGATTTTCCGCCTTCTGCTTTCACAACATTCTTGTTCTTGCTCATAAGGCAGCCTCCTTTTGCCCGGTTTTACGAAGCAAACGCTTCTGCCTGCGCATTTCTTTTTTCGCTTTTGATTCGTATTTGTCGCGCATCAGGTAGAATACAAATACGGACAAAATACAAATAATCACAAACATAATCATACTGGCTGCAGCTGCGCGGTTGTACATATAGGTTCCGCTGAAAGCCTGAGCATAGATGAATACGCTGGTGGTCATGGTTTCGTTGGCGGGGCCGCCATTCCAAATGTACAGCTTGGGAATATCAAACATATTTAAGCCGCCGATCAGGCTGGTAATCAGCGTAAACAATAGAATCGTGCGCATGCAGGGCAGCGTGACTTTGAAGAAGACCTGCCGCGAGGAAGCGCCGTCGATTTCAGCGGATTCAAACAGGGCAGGGTTGATGCCCAGAACGCCTGAAATGAGGATGATCGTCGTATAACCATACCACATCCAAAATTGTATAAATGCGACAACCAGCTTGGCAGCCCATGGACTGGTGGAAAAATCAAAAGGACCGTCCACAATGTGGAGCGAAGTGATAATATCGTTGATAGGGCCGATTGGGTATCCGAAGATGGCCGAATATAAAATGGCTACGGTAGCTGCGGTGATAATGTTCGGCATATAGAACATGACCTTAAACGCGCCTTGAGCACGGATATGGCGCCTTCTGCTGGTGTACCAGGCGGTTAATAAAAGTGCAAGGCTCATCTGGGGAATAAAATTAATCATCCAGATGACGATAGTATTAACAAGTGATTTTTGAAAAGTAGCATTACGTAAAATGCTTTGGAAATTGCCAAAAGGATTTTTCAGAAAATGAAAGGTGGTTGTGGCAACCCCTTTAAAATCGGTAAAACCGATAACGGCGGTAAAAATTGTGGGGTATAGTGAAAAAATCAGAAAAATAACAATAAAGGGTATGCTGAACAGATAGCCATATTTGGCATAACTGACGCCCTTTCGGTGTTTTCCGCCTTGCCGCATAGTGTTCCCTCCCTTAGTGTGTGATAGCACCCAATCACATAAGGATATGGACGGACGGAAGATATCCGTCCGTCCATACGATGTTACCTCATCATGCGATAAGGATTATTCGGCGGCGTCAATGCCAAGAGTGTCGGAAACCGTCTGCTTGAAGGTAGCAATGGCTTCGTCACGGGTAATGTTGCCGGCCGTGTATTGACGAACTTCATCACGCCAGATGTTGTTGATGGTTTCGTCGTACTGGGTCAGGTTTTTACCATTGGCAAACTGGTTGGCCGGTACGAACACATCAAACATGTTCTGGCCGCCCAGGAAGTCTAATACGCCATCAGAGATGCTCATTACGGTGCCGGAGGCAACAGTATCCTTGGTGCCGCCTTCGCCGTTCAGCGTGCCGTTAGCCCACTTATACTGCAAGCTATCTTCGTCACACTGCAAGGTGATCCAGTTGATCAGTTCGCCAACAGCAGCCTTTTTCTCGTCGCTGGAGTTGGTGTTAGCCAATACCCAGGTGCCGCCCCAGAAGAAGCCGATCGGAGGCGTGCAAACAGCCCAATCGCCGTAGGTGCCTTCGCCAACCGCAGTACCGCCGGAGTTGCCGGCCATAACGTAGTTGATCAACCAGGCGGGGCCAAAGAAGCTGAATACGGGCTGTTCGCCAATGCCCTGCATGTCGGCGTACCAAGCGTCGGTCCAGTCTCTGGTATCGTTGCTGTAGCCGTTCGCTTTCAGTTCCATAGACAGGTCGAGGAAAGCTTCACGAGCGGGGTCGAGGTAGAGCTGGCCATCAACGATCCAGCCCATTTCGGAGCTGTTTTCAACTGCGTGCCAGATGTCGCCGTCGCCGGATACGATGCCGTAGCCCTTGGCTTTCAGCGCGGCAGCAGCTTCAAAGAACTTATCCCAGCCGGGGCCAACGATATCGGCGATTGCAGCGGGATCATCGGTGCCCCAAACGTCTTTAGCGATGGAACGGCGATAGATCATCGCGCCGCCGGTAGCCTGATAGCCCAAACCAACCAGCGCGCTGTCGGCGGGACGGGTGCCGATGTCCATAGTGTACTGCGCGATATCGGCAGCGGCGGTAGCACTGGCTACGTCGATACCAAGATCAGCGTACGGAGAAGCATAGCTGGACATGTCGCCCTGCGTGTATTTCAATACGAACGCAGACTCGGCGCAATACATATCGGGCGCATCGTTGCCGCCGGCAGCCAGAGCCTGATCCAGTGCGGGCTGGTAGAGGCCGTCGGTCGTAGCGATAACAGTAGAGTTAACGGTCCAACCAAAGTCGGGATGGGATGCGATGTACTGTTCAACCATGCCGGGAACTTCGTCCGTAAAGGAGTACAGGTTGATGACGCCCTTGCTCTCTTCCGCAGTAGCGGAACCGAAAGCGCAGACCATCAGCATCATGGTGAGACACAGAGCAATAGACAGTACCTTTTTCATGATAATGATAGCACCTCCTAAATTTTTCAAGATGAACGAACCACCTTGGTCGAGATCATTATAGCTACCTAAAACGATTTAGTCAAGCAAAAATTCGAAAATGATTCTGATTTGCGATATAAATTTATACGAATTGTTTATATATTCGCCTTACAATACAGCAAAATGCCTAGTGAAGCAACGAATAATATCGAAAATCACAGAAAAATCATGAAAACTACTCGAATTACCAAATATACTACCATATCACAATGTGTTTCATAACCGTTATAAAAAGCCAAATGAGCAACGATGTTAAAAAACCGTTGATATATAAGGGAAATATTGAAGAAAGAAAAGGTTGAATCAAAATAAAACCAGGAGGTGAACAACAAGAAATAAACCGAAACCGATTTCATATAATGGTAATCGAGGCATGTTTGTCATGCACATGAATCCAACATGACTATAGAAAATGCGTACCTTTACCGAAAAAAGCGCCGTCCAAAAGAACGGCGCATATTGTTAGGGAGACGGGTTTCTATTTTTCAAATGCAATCAAGTAGTAATTTTCATTACGCACAATCTCATTCTGCTGCAATTGCGTGATTTCGTTGGTGTTGTTGTCTTTGCTGATATACAAAATGGAACTTTCTTCATCGGATAGGTAACCCTCTATACCTCCGTTTAAACAGACAACATCACCATACATTTCTGCGGTTAAAATAGAACCTTGCATCCATGTCGTTTGCTGATTTTCGCTGTACTGTATATAAGCATGCATTCCTTCATCCAAATCCCGGTCTAAATCCTCTTTCAAAAATCCCTGTATCGTTTGGCTAAACTTCGTTGAAAGTACATTTTGGACATTTCGATAGGCGGGGAATGCAAAACCTGCGAAAGCAACGCTCAGGCATATGATCATCAGCTTTCGGAAAGAAACGGCTTCCAGTGCACTATAAACAAGTGTAACCGTTAACACAGGCATTCCCATTAAGCAGGAATAGACATACCAGCGGAATTTAACATTTGCAAGTGTATATAAGATGATCGGAACAACCACCCACAGCAAGCTGCCAATCGCTGCATGCCTGCGGGCGGCGGAAATGGGGTGTCTGGTTACGATGAGTGTGAAAATACTGACTAAGCAAAGCCCGACGCATATCAGCATCGCAGGGCTGCGGGTGAAAGGAGTTAGATAATATAAAAACGTTGGGACGTCTGCATCGAGGGGATCTGCAACCGCACCAAACCGGTCAGCAACATCGGTAGACAACATTCCGCTGAAAAACGCCGTCCCGTCCCGCAGGTACCTTGCTGCTGCCCAAGGGACAATTACAATCAGACCGGATGCTAAAACCAGAAGATAGTGCTTCAGGCGCATCTTTTTGATCTGACCATTGGCAAGCAAAATCAAAAAACAAGTAATTGGAATTGTTACCGCATGAAGCCCCTTCGTTAGAAACGCGAGGCCGAAGAAAAAACCGCTGATATATATCCAGCGAAGATCCCGGTCACAAAGCAGCGCACCCAGCATTGCAATCGTAAAGAAAAACTGATATTGCGAATCAGCATCGCCATAGCGCGCAAAGTGTAGGCCATAAATAACATTGTTGGCAACAAAAATCATAAAAATAAACGGAACAGCCCAGCGGCCGTTTTCGCGCCATGCCCATAATGCGATCGCACAAGCAGACAGCAATGTAGCCATGGCACTGAAAAAGCGCAGAGCAAAAGCATTATACCCAAACAGCCGGTAAGCCAGCGATATGAGCCAGAAACTCATAGGCGGTTTTAAGTTCCAATAATCCGGTTCGCCTTGATAAGTGTTCACTAGATAATCGTTGTTGCGGATCATTTCATAGGCACTCACTCCGTGGCGGGCCTCATCATAATCAGCAATATACACTTCACCTAAACGGCCCAATAATAAAAAGCAAAGTAAAAAGAGCAGCACGGTGGTACAGGCAACCCATAGCAGTTTGTTACGGTTGATGGAACGGCGGTCTAGCGGCATTATTGTTACCTCCGGTGAGTGTTATCTGTTATTTACATTGCATGTAGAAATCCAAAGTTTAATCTTACAGATTGTACCGCAGCAGAGCCGTACTTGGCAAGCAATGGAAATCATGATATTTATGCCGGTTTATAGGCAAGAAACCAATCTTTCAGGACTTGCCCCCTTTTCACCGGCCGCAAGTCGGTGTAAAATAGGTACGATGGATTTAAGGGAGGTTGTTTAATGAATTGTGTACGCCATATTACGGATGATATTCGGTATGTAGGCGGAAGCGACCGGAGATTAGCGAAATTTGAAAATCTTTTTCCGCTGCCTCGCGGTGTCGCCTATAATGCTTACGTATTGTTGGATGATAAAACCGTGCTTATGGATACGGTAGACCATGCGGTGGCTGATGTTTTTTTTGAAAACCTTAGCGCTGCTTTGCAGAGCCGTCCGCTGGATTATGTCGTTGTACAACACATGGAACCTGACCATGCGGCTACCTTGAAAATGCTGATCCAGCTGCATCCGGAAGTAACTGTGGTTTGTACGGCGATCGCGCAGAAAATGATCAAGCAGTTTTTTGGCGATATTGCAGGCATGAAGCTGCAGACGGTTTGCGACGGAGAAACGCTGGACATTGGAAACCGTAAACTCACTTTTATCACCGCGCCGATGGTACACTGGCCGGAAGTAATGGTGACATATGACCCGAAAACAAAAACATTGTTTTCAGCCGATGCCTTTGGCACCTTCGGTGCACTCGGTGGCAACCTGTTTGCCGATGAATTGAACTTTGAAGCAGAATGGCTGCCCGATGCGCGGCGGTATTATGCAAATATTATCGGTAAATACGGCGCTCAGGTACAGACGCTGCTGAAAAAGGCGGAAGCGCTTGATATTGCTTATATTTGTCCCTTGCATGGGCCGGTTTGGCGTAAACATATCGATTGGTATGTGCAGAAATATCAGCAATGGAGCGCTTGCGAACCGGAAGAAAAAGGCGTGCTGATCATTTACGGTTCCATTTACGGACATACGCAAAATGCGGCCGAGGTTTTAGCAGCTCGGCTGGCCGATCAGGGCGTACGGGTTGCGCTGTATGACGTTTCTGTGACGGATGTGGGAGAATTGCTTGCGGAAACGTGGCGCTTCAGCCATATTGTGGTTGCTTCTGCAACCTATAACGCTGGGATTTATCCGCCCATTGAAAACTATTTACTGGATGTAAAAGCCCACATGTTGCACAGCCGCACCTTTGCCGTGCTGGAAAACGGATCCTGGGCGCCTGCTGCCGGTAAGCTGATTACCAAACTGCTTGGCGAACTGAAGGACGTTATGGTGATTGAGCCGTTCGTGCATGTGCGCTCTGCGCTGCTGGAAGGAGAAGAGGAACCGCTGTATACCCTTGCGGATACGTTGGCGTCTTTGGTTTTGCCAAAGCATAAACCGCGTGTATCCGATGATCCTGTAGACCCGGTTGCGCTGTTTAAAATCGGGTATGGCTTGTATGTAGTGACAGCAAAGGACGGGCAGAAGGATAACGGCTGCATCCTGAATACACTGAACCAGATAACGAATGCACCCAACCGCTTTGCCATAGGCATTAATAAACTGAACTATACCCATGATATGATTTTAAAAACCGGCGTTTTCAACGTCAGCGTACTTTCGGCGGATGTGGATTTTGCTGTTTTCAAACGTTTCGGCTACCAAAGCGGTAAGAATATTGATAAATTTGATGGGTTTACAGCAACTGACCGCAGCGCAAACGGTTTGCTGTACCTCACAGAAGACTGCAATGCGATCATATCTTGTAAAGTGGTATCCACGCATGATTATGACACCCATACGCTCTTCATTGCGGAGCTTACGGAAGCGAGGCAATTGACAGACGAGCCAAGCGTAACCTACGCCGATTATTACGATCATATCAAACCCAAGCCGAAGCCTCTGGACAAGAAGGTTCGCGGCTGGCGCTGCAAAATTTGCGGATATATCTATGAAGGGGATGTGCTCCCCCCGGACTATATTTGCCCGGTCTGCAAACATCCGGCTTCGGACTTTGAACCGATAGGCATGGATGAATAGACAGTTGTAAACCTGCGTCATATATAAAAACGTAATGTAATATGCGACGCAGGTTTGCCTGCACGATAAAGAACAGCCCCCTACGGCAGTTAGTGTTGCGGTAGGGGGCTGTTTTATCCGTTATTACATGTTTTCAACAAATGTTGTTGCCAGTGCTAATGATTTTTATTTTCCTGAAGAAAATGCTATTCGCCGGCTGCGGCACCGGTCGTGCTATCACCTTGCATATGGGTAAGCAGATAGTTCAGGAACATGATGGAATACTCGTCATTGCCGTTGTTTGCCAGCACACACAATGTTGCGTCTTCCGTTAAAAGGCCGTAATCTGCAAGCGTAGTCAATGTGTCGGCGGGTATACCCACCAGCTGTTTTTTCCCTGTGTCGCCAACACGCTGATATCCTTCATCCAGATCAATACTGTCCACTTGCAGCGCGCCGCTTTCCACATAGGGGGCTAAATCAAGCAGTGCTTCATTCTGTGCAAGCGATTTAAACCGGTCGTTGGATAAGAGGTAGATATCGCCCTGACCGGCGCTGACCCATACCGTCAACTGCATATCGCCATATGTGTCATCATATGTGGCAACGGTCGCAGTGACGTCTTCCATCTCAGGCATGATTTCCTGATGAATCGTGTCGGCTACTGTTTGCAGATCGCTACCATAAAGAGAAGAACCTTCGGCATAGAACTCAACTTTTAAATTGTCCGGTGATTGATACCGTGTCGAGGTATACAGCAAATTCCAACCGAATATGGCCAGCACGATCAGCAAGAGGTACTTCCAAAAATTGTATTGGAAATGGTTGCGGATTTTCCGCTTGGTAATTGGCATATTCAAGCTCATAGTAATTTCTCCATCGGGTTGGTTAACCGCGGATGACTCGTATTACTTTTGCGGTTTCATGGTGGGGAAGAGCAACACATCGCGAATGGAAGTGTTGTCGGTCAGCAGCATTACCAAACGATCGATTCCGAAACCCAGGCCGCCGGTAGGCGGAAGGCCGTATTCCAACGCCGTAACGAAGTCATCATCTACTTCGGCATGGATTCCCTCGGCAGCGCGAATGCGAACTTGCTCTTCAAAGCGCTTACGCTGGTCGATCGGGTCGTTTAGTTCAGAGAAAGCATTACCCATTTCATGCCCGTTGATGAAAAACTCAAAACGTTCCGTTAAATCGGGGTTTTCGGGCTTTCTCTTGGCCAACGGGGAAATATCGACAGGGTAGTCAGTTACGAAGGTCGGCTGTATCAGCGTAGATTCTACGTATTCATCAAATAATGCGGCAAGGCAATCGCCCCGCTTGGCATTCTTTTCATAATGGATTTCCATTTTATCCAAACAAGCGCGTGCATCCTCGTCGGTCTTCCACTCGGAATAGTCCACGTTGCAGGCTTCCAACACAGCCTGCGCCATGGTCACGCGCTTCCAAGGTGCTTGCAGTTCGATCTGTTTTCCATCGTAAGGCACACAGGTAGTACCGCAAACCTGCTGGGCTACAGTGGAATATAGCTGTTCCACCATTTCCATTACTTCGTTATAATCCACATACGCTTGATAGGTTTCAACCGTTGTGAACTCAGGGTTGTGTGTTGCGTCCATCCCTTCGTTGCGGAAAAGACGGCCAACTTCGTATACTTTGTCAAAACCGCCGACAATAAGACGCTTTAAGTACAGTTCGGTTTCGATCCGCAGGAACATATCTAAATCCAGCGCATTTAAATGTGTCTTGAAGGTACGCGCTGCAGCGCCGATTTCAATGGTTTGCAAAACCGGAGTATCAACTTCCAAAAAGCCACGATTGTCTAAAAAAGCGCGAACAGCGGCTATGATCTTACTGCGCTTGCGGAAAGTATCGCGCACCTCCGGGTTTACGATCATGTCCACGTACCGCTGACGGTATCGCAAATCGGGATCTTTCAAGCCGTGATACTTTTCCGGAAGCACCTTCAAGCTCTTGGAAAGCAGCGTAATCGCCTTTACGTGTACGCTGATTTCTCCTTTTTGCGTGCGGAAAACCGTGCCCTCGACGCCTAAAATATCGCCGACGTCACAGTCTTTAAAAGCCTTGTATGCTTCTTCGCCAATGTCGTCGCGGCGTACGTAGAACTGCATCTGTCCATACGTATCCAGCAGATGAGCAAAGCTGGCCTTACCCATTACGCGTTTGCTGAGCATTCTGCCGGCAATCCGAACATCCTGCCCTTCCAGCGTGTCAAAGCCGTCCAGAATTTCCGTGCTGTAATGGGTGGTGTCAAACCGTGTAATTAGAAAAGGATTTTTACCGCCTTCCACCAGCTTTTGCAGTTTTTCGCGGCGGATTCCCTCCTGTTCGCTCAGCTGTTGAGCGGTCATTTCGGTCGCCTGCGGATTTTGCGGCTGGTCACTCATGCGATTCAATCCCTTCAAGACATTTTAAGCATTCCAAATCATCGGATAAACCCCTGTCGGTTTACCGGGAAATATCCAGTACTTTCATTTTCATCACGCCGCTGGGCGTTTCCACCGGTACAACTTGCCCAACCTTTTTACCCAGCAGGGTTTCGCCGATGGGGCTTTCGCTGCTGATTTTCATTTCTCTGGGGTTGGTTTCGTTGGCGCCGACGATGGTAAAAATCTGCTCGCGTTTCAGCGTTTGGTTCATCACCTTAACGGTGTTGCCAACGCCGACAGTATCGGTCGTTACCTGGTTGTCATCGATTACGACACAGTTGCGCAGCGTGTTTTCCATCTCAACGATTTTAGCCTCAATACGGCTTTGCTCGTTTTTAGCCTCGTCATATTCGGCGTTTTCACTCAAATCGCCAAAACCGCGTGCGAAGGCGATTTGTTCCGCAATCTCGTTACGGCGCACGCTAATGTAATAATCCAGCTCGGCCTCAAGCTTTTTATAGCCCTCTTTGGTCAGAACGGTTTTTTTCTCTTTCAGTTCCGCCATGGTCGTTCCCCTTTCTCAATGCGCGCTTGGCGAAAAGCCGCGTTGAAGCGCAGAATACGCACCGTTGCCCAGCGGCAGAAACGCCACACGGCAACGGTGCCTACAAATAACCATGCTATTATAGCGCAAGAGCGTTGTAAAGTCAACGATTGCATAAGCGCTTGCATATTAAGGGAGAAGCGCTTGGCAACGTAGCCTGTAAAGTGCAAGAATTGCAACAGAAACCCGCTTTTGCTTGACAAAGCATAGCCGCGTGGATATGATAAGGAATGATTTTTTATGAAAGTATGGAGGGAAACCAATGGCGGCTTTGACCATGGACAAACTGGTAGCGCTGTGCAAGGGGCGCGGCTTCATCTTTCCGGGTAGCGAAATCTACGGCGGTTTAGCCAATTCATGGGATTACGGGCCGTTGGGTGTAGAATATAAAAATAACATCAAACGCGCCTGGTGGCGTAAGTTTGTGCAGGAAAATAAATATAACGTGGGTTTGGACAGCGCGATCCTGATGAACCGTAACGTTTGGGTGGCCAGCGGCCATGTGGGCACGTTTAACGATCCGCTGATGGACTGCAAAGCCTGCAAGGAACGTTTCCGTGCCGATAAGCTCATCGAGGACTGGAGCAAAGAGCAGGGAGAAGAGATTCAAGCTGATGGCTGGACGGACGAACAGTACGAAGCGTTTATTGAAGAGCATCAGATTCCCTGCCCGACCTGTGGCAAGCATGATTTTACTGGCATCCGCAAATTCAACCTGATGTTTAAGACGCATCAGGGTGTTACGGAGGACAGTGCCGCCGAGTTGTACCTGCGCCCCGAAACGGCACAGGGTATCTTTGTTAACTTCAAAAGCATTGTTCGTTCCATGCGCAAAAAGCTGCCCATGGGCGTTGGTCAGGTGGGTAAATCCTTCCGCAATGAGATTACGCCGGGTAACTTCATTTTCCGTATCCGCGAGTTTGAGCAGATGGAACTGGAATTCTTCTGCAAACCCGGCGAGGACTTGGAATGGTTTGCCTATTGGCGCGCTTTCTGCCGCGACTGGCTCAAGAGCCTTGGGATGAACGAGGATAATCTGCGCCTGCGCGACCATAAGGCGGAAGAACTATCTCACTACTCCAAAGCGACCACGGACTTTGAGTATCATTTCCCGTTTGGTTGGGGCGAGCTTTGGGGCATTGCAGACCGTACGGATTACGACTTGAAGGCCCATCAGCGTGTAAGCGGCGAGAATATGGAATATATCGACCCGATTACTAACGAGCGTTATGTGCCCTATGTAATTGAGCCTTCGCTGGGCGCGGACCGCGTAGCGCTTGCATTCCTGTGCAACGCGTATGAGGAGCAGGAGCTGGAAGGCGGAGACAGCCGCGTGGTAATGCACCTGCACCCGGCACTGGCGCCGTATAAGGCGGCTGTTTTACCGTTGCAAAAGAATAAGCTGGGTGACCTTGCAACCAGCGTATATGAAAAGCTCAGCAAATCCTTCATGGTGGATTACGACGAGTCCGGCTCGATTGGCAAGCGGTACCGCCGCCAGGATGAAATCGGCACGCCGTTTTGTATTACAGTGGACTTTGATACGCAGGAAAACGGCACCGTTACCGTGCGTGAGCGCGATAGCATGACGCAGGAGCGTATTGCCATTGACGATTTAGAAGCCTATTTGGCTAAAAAAATCGATTTCTGACCCTTAATCCTGCGTGCTGATGGAACCATATGCACAGGGACACGGGATACCGGGAGGCAAAGAACGTGATCGAATCAAGATGCGGGTTATTATGCAGCGAATGCAAATGGCGGGAGATTATGAAATGCGCCGGTTGCGTCGCGATTAAGAAACCCTATTGGGGCAGCAAATGCCCGATTAAAAACTGCTGTGAATCAAAGGGCTTTGCAAACTGCGGACAATGTGAGCAATTTCCTTGCAAGAAGCTGCATGAGTTCGCGTTTGACCCCGCAACAAAAGACGAGGGCGACCGGATTGAACGCTGCGAACAATGGGCACAGGAACAGTAAATGTTGAAAAAGCGGAGCTTTAGCTCCGCTTTTTCTATATCTTGCGATGAATGATTGATGTACGATATGGATAGATTATGGCTTTATATGTCGATAAGCCCTTATCTATTTGACATTGCTTTAGAAATCATGCTAAGATGCCAATGTTACAAACTTATCAATGTGATACGGCTTTAGGAAGGGAAGGGGTAGCATGATGGTTAGCGTAAAGTCATTTCAAATGACAAGGCTAAACCATGCTCAGGCTGACATGGCAACCTTCCTGTTTCGTGCTTTGGCGCTGCTCAGCATTCTCATTTTGCTGACAGTGCCTTTTACTTACCACATCCAAAATGCCGAATATTATACGCAACAAAATAGCATTGCACAGCATGCCGGATTGGTGCTGCCGCCCACGAACATACAGGCGGATGATTCGGGCATGCCGCAGATAGACGAATTGGCAGCGGAACAAACCGCTATGAACGCATATATTCCTAAAACCATAAGCATATCCGTTGCGGAGAATGCTCACCTTCGTTCTGTTGAGTTGTTTATTGCACAAAAAATGATCGGTTCTTCCCAATAGAAGCAACCGTATATAAAATAGCCGGAAAAAGCGTAACCGGATCGGTCCCATCCCCGGTAGCAACCAGACTGCATGTTCTTTCTGTATTTGTATTGATGTGCTATAATTGCAATATCAAGATAGATACATTGGCTGGAGGCGGCAATATGGATTTTGCAAGCGTTGCCTGGTGGGCATATTTGTTGATCATACCGGCTGCGATTGGTTTTGGTGTACTGCAAAGCCTGTTGATGAAACGGGCGGCGTTGGGCGACAAACCGAAAAAAGGGCTGTTTGTGCTCAAACTGGTGCTTTGGACGGTGGCTTTGCTGATCACGGCATTGATTGCCATCCCTCTACTACTGGTTTTTGCCGTTGTAGCCTCGGCAACGATGATTATCATCACAGCGTTGCTGTATAGAAAAGCCTGAAGGAGGCGCGTTACATGCTGGAGATAAGCCTGTTTCCCACATCGTTTTATATATTTGGGTTGAATGTGGGGCTGTCGGTTGTAATCTCTTGGTGTGTTATGGCTTTATTACTGGGCGGGTTGATAGCGCTATACGTTGTAGTCGTCCGCAAAATGAAGCCGGTGCCGAAAGGCACGCAAAACGTATTGGAAATTTTGGTTTCCAGTATGCATAAATGGGCGGAAGGCAGGGTAGGCAGCGCCGCAAACCTTGTCGGGCCGGTAGCCATGGCGCTGATGGTGTACGTGTTTTTCAACAGCATTATCGAAATGTTTGGCCTGCCGCCTTCGACAGAGGATATTAACTGTACTTTCGCGGTCGGCTTATGTACCTTTTTTACGTTTAATATTGCAGGCTTTAAGTACCGCGGCGGTTTGCGCGGGCGCTTGCATGGGCTGGCACAGCCCTCGGCGGTTGTGTTCCCGATCCGGGTGCTTACCGATCTGATCGCCCCCTGCTCCATGGCGATTCGACTTTTCGCCAATATTCTGGTCGGCAGTATTATCATGGACTTGATTTATATGGTCGTGCCCATCATCGTGCCGGCGGCTGTAGCCTCGTATTTTAACGTATTTGAGGCTGCCATACAAACCTTCGTCATTGGCATGCTGGCCATCATCTATACCAGCGAAGCCGTTGAATAAACGTTATCTGCGCAGGCGCGCATTAACGATAGTCCATTGCCATCACATTTCAAGGAGGAATTCTTTATGACATCATTAGGTTTAATCGCAATCGGTGCTGGTATTGCCGCTCTCTGCGGTGCGGGCGCTGCAATCGGTATGGGTACTGCAACCGGCAAAGCGGTGGAAGCCATCGCGCGCCAGCCGGAAGCCTCCGGTAAAATCAACTCTTCGCTGATGTTTGGTTTGATTATGATGGAAACCTGCGCTGTATACGCGCTGCTGGTTGCCATCCTGATCCTGTTCATTCTTGGCGCGAAGGTGTGACGACTGTTTCCATAACGAAAAAGGAGGGATGAGGCTTGGAGGGTATGTTTAACCCGCTGTCCATCCTGCTGCATGTCGTCAATGCCGTGATACTGATCGTAGCGCTGTACTTCCTGCTGTATAAACCGGTGCGCCGTTTTATGAACAAACGTACGGACGGCGTTGCTAAGGATCTGCAGGATGTTTCGGATGCGCAGGAGAAGCTCAGAAACGAGCAGCAACAGGCGCAGGAAGAAGTGGATGCCGCCCGTAAACATGCCGCCGAAGTGATCGCAGGCAGTGTTTCGCAGGCGCACGAGCAGGCGCAGCGCATACTGGAAGAGGCGCATAGCGAAGCGGAGCTTACCATGAAGCAGGCACGCATCGAGGCTGAATTTATGCGTAAGAACGCCCGCAACGAAATGCGCAACGAAGTTGCCAACTTGAGCGTGCAACTGGCGGAAAAAATCCTTCGGCGCGAAATACAGCAGGCGGATCACACCAAGCTGGTGGACGAGTTTCTGGAGAAGGTGAAGTAAGCTGTGAGTGAAGAAACTGTCAATATCCCGAAAAAAGAAGACGATGAGCAAACCGAAATTCCTTTACTGCGTGGAAGGCTTATATCGGGCATGCCGCTATCTGTAGCGGCGCGCAAGCGCATCGTGCAGCGGTTTGAATCGTTGCTGGGCTGCCATGTGAAACTGAGCACCCGGATAGATAAAAACCTGATTGCGGGGGTACGTGTGGAGATCAACGGATGCTCCTACGACGGTTCTTTGCACGGCCAGCTTGCGGACGTCCGGAAAATGCTCACGCGGCATGATGAGGAGGAACTATGACCCAAACGACGTGGAAATCCGTCGGCCAGAACCTGAAAGAAAGGCTGGGCGACTATGAGCGCACGGTAGATGTGCGCAGCACCGGCAAGGTGCTGTTTGTCGGCGATGGCATTGTGCATATCGACGGGCTGAATGAATGTAAGTTCGGCGAGATGATAGAGATTGAAAGCGGCAGTTATGCCATTGCCATGAACTTGGAAGAAAAAATGGTGCTGGCCGTAGCGCTGGGCGACGATGATTCCATCGCTGTTGGCATGGCGGCTTACGGTACGGGACGTGTTTTGTCCATCCCCTGCGGGGACAGCATGCTCGGGCATGTGGTAGATCCGCTGGGCATGCCGCTGGATACCAGCGACACATTGGATGCCGCCGAGTATCGGCCGCTGGAAGCTCCGGCGCCGCCGATTCTGCACCGCAAACCGGTGAGTGTGCCGATGCAGACGGGCCTTTTATCGATTGATGCAATGGTGCCGATCGGGCGCGGACAGCGCGAACTGATCATTGGCGACCGCCAAACGGGAAAAACCAGCATTGCAATCGATACGATCCTTAATCAAAAAGGAACGAACGTTATCTGCATATATGTGGCGATCGGCCAAAAGGCATCCAGTATCGCGCAGATGATTACGCACCTGCGTGAGGCGGGGGCCATGGAGTACACCACCGTTGTCAGCGCGACGGCGGCGGATAGCGCTACCATGCAGTATATTGCGCCGTATGCAGGGTGTGCGATGGCGGAATGGTATATGAATAACGGCCGTGATGTGCTGATCGTATATGACGATCTTACAAAGCATGCTGTTGCGTACCGTGCCATGTCGCTGCTGTTGCACAGGCCGCCGGGACGCGAAGCTTATCCGGGGGATGTGTTCTACCTGCATAGCCGTCTTTTGGAGCGCGCGGCATGTTTAAGCGATGATATGGGCGGCGGCAGCATGACCGCTTTACCGATTATCGAAACGCAGGCGGGCGATATTTCGGCTTATATTCCGACTAACGTTATTTCCATCACGGATGGACAAATCTTTTTGGACACCGAAATGTTCCGTGAAGGCATCCGGCCCGCGGTAAACGGCGGTTTGTCTGTTAGCCGTGTTGGCGGTGCTGCACAGTGCAAGAGCATCCGCAAGGTTGCCGGAAAGCTCCGTCTGGAATTGGCGCAATACCGTGAACTGCAGGTATTTGCACAATTTGCCAGCGATATGGACACCGCTACGCAGGATAAGCTAAAATACGGCGAGCAGCTTACCGAACTGTGCAAACAACGCAATAACAGCCCGATGCCGGTTGCGGTACAGGTGGCCTTCCTGTATGCAGCCACAAAGGGAATGCTGCCCAAAGATATGAGCCTGAAAAGCCTTGCGCTCTTTAAAGAGCAGTTCCCGGATTATTTCCAAACGAACTATCATAAGGTTTACAGGGCGCTGAATATCTCTGGAGAGTTGAGCCACGCCAATGAAACAGCGCTCCGTATGGCGATTGAGAACTGGCTAGCCGGAGAGGGCAAAGGCCCGGGTGATATGGATTTGGAAACGCCCATGCCGCATTGCCCGATCGACCCGAAATCTACGGCGGGTGAGAAACAATGAGTTCCATTGCGGAGATTCGCCACCACATCAAAGCCATTACCGAAACGGCGAAGATTACGCGCGCCATGCACCTGATTTCTTCTGCGAAGATGAAAAAGGCGTTGCAAGCGCACGACCAGACATTGCAGTATTTCAGCCTTGTCCGCTCCAATATGCGTTTTATTCTGGATAACGCGCCCGATGATTTTCACAGTGACTTTTACCGGGCAAACGGACGGCGCGCCTGCTACATGGTCATCGCCGGAGATAAAGGCATGTGCGGCGGGTATAACCATGATGTGCTCAAATTAGCGTACAGCGAAGTGCTGGATACGCGCCATTTGAACACACACCTGATTACATTCGGTCATATGGCGACGGATTTTTTCCGCCGCAAGGGCGTTGTGGTCAATGATAGTTATTTAACCGCCGTACAAAACCCTACGCTGGAGCATGCGCGTATATTGGCTGCGGATTTGTGCCAGCGCTATAAGCGGGATGAGTTTGACGAGGTTTTCATCATCTACACGCAAATGCTGAAGGGCGGCATTATGAAGCCGACACGCCTGAGCGTGCTGCCGATTACCAAGCATACGGTTAAGCACGTTGAGCCGATGCATACGCCAATTGCAGGTTTGCAGTTCTGGCCGAATGCGCGCGGCGCTTTGGACAGTATGGCGCAGCATTATGTTGTCGGCGTGCTGTACAGCTGCTTGGTACAAAGCTTTGCCAGCGAAAACCGCGCAAGGATGACGGCGATGGAATCGGCAACGCGTAATGCAGATGAAATGCTGAAAAAGCTTCATTTAAAATTAAACCATGCCCGTCAGGCTGCCATTACGCAGGAAATTACCGAAATTATCGGCGGCAACCCCGACAGCTTTACTCTATAGCGGTTTCATTGCAACCATGTCGCAGTTGAAGCCGATGATCCAGCCGTGGCATCTCCAGCAGGAGCCACGCATCCCATTTCGGGAAGGAGAAGCGCTATGACCAAAGGAACATTAATCCGTATCGTAGGGCCTGTAATTGACGTGCGTTTCCGCGCCAATGCCATACCGCCCATCAATACCCTTGTGTATGTTATTGATGGGGATCGCAAAGTGGCTGCGGAAGTGCACGAGCATATGGGCACCACGGTACGCTGTATCGCACTGGAAGCCACGGAAGGCTTATCGCGCGGCTTATCGGTGGAAAGCACCGGCAGCCCTATCAGCATCCCGGTTGGCCCGGAAATGCTGGGACGTGCCATTGATGTGCTTGGCAGGCCGATCGACGGCAAGGAAGCTCCCAAGACCGAGCAGAATATGGCGATCCACCGCAAAGCGCCCAGCTTTATGCAGCAGCAGCCTGTTGCAAAAGTGTTTGAAACCGGCATTAAGGTAATCGATCTGCTGGCGCCCTATGCGCGCGGCGGTAAGATCGGCTTATTCGGCGGTGCGGGCGTAGGTAAAACTGTATTGATACTGGAGCTGATACACAATATCGCCACGGAACACGGCGGATACAGTGTGTTTACCGGTGTAGGTGAGCGTAGCCGCGAAGGTAACGATTTGCTGACGGAAATGACCAATTCCGGTGTTATTAAAAACACGGCGCTGGTGTTCGGGCAAATGAACGAGCCGCCGGGAGCCCGTATGCGCGTTGCGATGACGGGGCTTACGCTGGCAGAATATTTCCGGGATGTTAAAAAGCAGAATATGCTTTTGTTTATTGATAATATTTTCCGCTATATTCAAGCCGGCAGTGAGGTATCGGCGCTTCTGGGCCGTCTGCCCAGCGCGGTCGGTTACCAGCCGACGCTGGCAACCGAAATCGGCGAATTGGAAGAGCGGATCGCATCCACCAACGACGGCTCTATTACCTCGGTACAGGCCGTTTACGTACCTGCGGACGACTTGACAGACCCTGCGCCAAGCGCGATCTTCTCTCACTTGGATGCAACAACAGTGCTCAGCCGTGCGATTACGGAAATCGGCATCTATCCTGCAGTAGACCCGCTGGATAGTTCCAGCCGTATTCTTGATCCGTTGGTAGTTGGCCAGGAGCATTATGATGTTGCCATGCGCGTGCAGGAAGCCTTGCAGCGTTACCGTGAGCTGCAGGATATTATCGCCATTCTAGGTATGGATGAGTTAAGTGAAGAAGACCAGAAAATCGTACTGCGTGCACGCCGCTTGCAGCGCTTCCTGAGCCAGCCGATGTTCGTGGCGGAAGTGTTCAGTGGTATACCCGGCCGTTATGTAAAGCTGGAAGACACGATTGCTTCGTTTAAAGCAATTGTCAACGGTGAAGCGGATGATCTGCCGGAGGACGCCTTCTATATGGTGGGCGACTTGGAAGATGCGCGCAGAAAGGCCAAGGAGCTGGAGGCGAAGTAAATGGCAAAGACGTTCCTGTTAAGCATACTTACCCCTGAACATGAGTTTTACCATGGTCAGGTGGAAATGCTGAACGTTACCGCAATCGACGGCGAGCTGTGTGTGTTGCCGGAGCATGCGCCTACGGTAATCAGCCTGACAGAGGGCGAATTATCCCTGCGGGAAGCAGACGGTACTTTGCGTTGGGCGGCGGCATCCGATGGATTTATGACAGTCACGCAGGATGAAACCGTTATGATGCTGCAAACCGCCGAATGGCCGGAGGATATCGACCGTGTACGCGCCGAACGTGCCGAAGCCAAAGCGCGCGAGGCGCTGCTGCAAAAACAGGATCGCCAGAGTTATATGATGAATCAGGCGATGCTGCTGCGCGCTATGACGCGTTTGCGTGTAAGCAGTTCGCGAAAGGTGAATTGACGAAACAACCAGCTTGTAGTAAAATTATTTCATACAAATCTGCCATGCCAATGAACCGCCGATTGATCGGCGGCTTTTTGGCTAAACGGAGGTAAATATGGAACGTCAGGCGTTGGTTAGCCGTTACCGTGACGAACTCAAAGGAATCGCCATTTTATGGGTTGTCTTTTTCCATTCACATCTGGCGCTGCCCGGGCATTGGGACTTGCTTAGGCAGCTTGGTTATGGCGGCGTAGACATCTTCTTTTTTTTGATGGGAATGGGGCTGTACCGTTCGCTGCAAAAAAGTGATGCGCTGGCGGGGTACGCATCCCGAAGACTGTGGCGTATTTTACCTGCTTATTTGCCGGTTTTATTGTTTTGGATGGTCATAATGTACCCAACGTATAGTTTGTCCACGACCGAAGCGATTCGCGGTGTCGCCGGGAACCTGACAATGACGGGATATTGGCTGCAAACGCCTTATGTTTTTAACTGGTTTGCAAACGGACAATTTTTCTTTATCCTTATTGCGCCGCTATGCTTTGCATTGCTTAGGAGAGCAAAAAAACCAAAAGCAACGCTGCTTGTGTTGCTGGCACTTGCCGTAGCGATTGGGTTTGGTTGCATTGCGCAAAAGCAGCTCATGGGCGCGTCGAGGCTGCCGGTGTTTTTACTGGGAATGGCGTTTGCCATGCCGTGGAAGAGCAGCGAAAAGCACGGTTGGGTACGATTGGGTTACGGTGCTGCATTTTTAGCGGGGCTGGCAATTCTGTTGCTTTGTACGCTAAAATATCCGGACTTGCTATATGATTATGGTATGTACTGGTATCCTTTTGCGCTCATTATACCCGGTCTGTGTATCGGCGCTGCATGGGTAATGCAAAAAGTTGAAAGCAAGGCAGCGCTGCTGAAACCACTCCGTTTTTTGGGCTGTTGTTCGTTTGAAGTTTACCTGCTGAATATTTGGATGGTGGAGCTTGCCAAGAAGTTTGCGATAGAAGGTATTTCCATGTGGCTTTTGCTGTGCGCGGGCAATCTGGCAGCTGGCATCGGTTATCACATGCTGGTGGTAAAAGGAACGGAGATGCTGCAAAGCCGCATTCGGAAACCGGTTTAGCATACTTATCCATCCATGCTGAAAGCATGCGCCGCCGTTGTTCTTGCGGTAGAATCATGCTATACTGATACAAGCGGCATTCGCGGGAAAGGGACGGAGAAATGCGGCAGATTAAAACGATTCACGCAGTCGGCCATGTGCTGTGCCATGACATGACGCGAATTATCCCCGGGCAATGGAAGGGCGCTCAATTTCGCAAAGGGCACGTGATTACACAGGAGGACATCCCCATACTGCTGAGCATGGGGAAAGACCATATTTTCGTATGGGAAATGGACGAAGACCGCCTGCACGAAAACGATGCAGCCCTTAGATTGGGTGCGCTATGCCAAAACGAGGGAATGCAGACAAGCGAAATCTGCGAAGGCAAGCTGGAATTGACGGCGACACGGGATGGCCTGTTTATGGTTGATACACAGCGGTTACTGGAAATAAACAGCCTGGATGAGATAATCATCGCGACGAGGCATAACAACAGCCCGGTTAAGGCGGGGGATACGCTGTGCGGTACGCGCGTGATACCGCTTGTTATTGCGAAAAACCAGATTGAAAAAGCAGAAGCAATCGGCGCCGGCGTACCGCTGCTTTCGCTGCTACCGTACCGCTTACGAAACGCAGCTATCGTTACAACGGGTAACGAAGTGTTTAACGGCCGGATCGAGGACCGTTTTACACCTGTTGTTGAAAAGAAATTGGCTGCTTATGGCATACAAACCCAATGGCACGTGACGACCGATGATGCGATAGAACATATCCGCAGCGCGATTGAAGAGATGCACACACATCACCCGGATGTTATCATCTGCACAGGCGGTATGAGCGTTGACCCGGATGATTGCACTCCGGCAGCCATCAAACAAAGCGGCGCAAAAATCGTTACCTATGGCGCGCCTGTATTACCCGGCGCTATGCTTTTGGTTGGGTATTATGAAGACGGCACGCCTATATTGGGTTTACCGGGCTGCGTGATGTACGCTAAAGCAACGGTTTTTGATATTTTACTGCCGAGGATTGCCGCAGGCATTATTATCAGCAAACAGGACGTTGTTCAACTGGGATGCGGCGGGTTATGCTTAAAGTGCCCGGTTTGCACTTATCCCAATTGTGGCTTTGGGAAAGCAACCTAAGCGGGTTGATATACTCAAATATAGATAGAATGGCTAAACGCAATCGCCCAAGTGTATGTATAGTGAAAAGACAAACGCTTTCCTAGTTGAAATGCAGGGATTATACAGAATACTTTACATAGAGATTAGTATTTGATTGTTTATCGGAAAGGCGGGCGGAACAACTTGTTTACTGCGGCAGTGCTGACCGTGAGTGATCGTTCTTATGCAGGCGTACGCGAGGATGCGTCCGGATCGCAGGTACGGACAATGCTCCAAGATGCTGGATATGAGGTACGTCAAATCGCAATTGTACCCGATGAACAGGAAAGAATTGAGAAAATGCTGATTGCATGGGCAGATGATCAGGACATTGCCCTTGTAGTCACCACAGGGGGAACGGGGTTTTCCCCAAGGGATATTACGCCGGAAGCAACGCTGGCAGTTTGCGAGCGCCGCGCTGATGGAATCCCGGAGGCGATGCGGCGTGCGTCTTTTGCAATCACGCCGCGGGCGATGCTATCCCGCGCCGCTGCCGGCATTCGGAACCGAACGCTGATGATCAACCTGCCCGGCAGCCCAAAAGCAGCGCTAGAGAATTTGGCAGCGGTACTGCCGACACTGGAACATGGGCTGCAAATGCTGCGCGGCGGACAAGCCGACTGTGCTGCGCAGCCGTAAGGAAGTGAAACATTTCCATGCTGGATACCTTTGGACGTGAGATCCGCGCAATGCGGTTAGCAGTAACCGAGGCGTGTGATTTGCGTTGTCAATATTGTATGCCTGCACAGGGTCAAACCTCTCATGGATCAATGCTGACGGCGGATGAGCTGGTCGCCATTGTACAGGCAGCGGCACAAAGCGGTATCAATAAAATCCGCCTTACCGGCGGAGAGCCGTTGATTCGTAATGACATTGTGGAAATTTGCACGCGAATCGGGGCACTGGAATCGATTCATTCCTTATGCATTACAACCAACGCTACTCGCTTGGCAGAACTGGCTTTGCCGCTGCGTAAAGCCGGTGTGACAAGATTGAACATCTCACTGGATTCCTTGTGCGCTGAGCGTTATGCGGAGATTACACGCGGCGGGAACCTAAAGGATGCGCTGGCTGGATTGCAGGCCGCATTGACTGCCGGATTTGAACGTGTCAAAGTAAACTGCGTGCTGATGGGAGGCATAAACGAGGACGAAATTGTGGACTTTGTGGCGCTTACGCAAGAACAGCCGCTGGAAGTCCGGTTTATTGAGCTGATGCCGATGGGACAGTGCAAAGCGTGGCCGAAAGAGCGTTTTATCAGCGATGAGATCGTACTTAAAAAATGCCCTGATTTAATACCGATTGATACCAACGGTGTTGCGATGCGCTACCGGCTGCCGGGAGCGAAAGGCGCAGTTGGGTTGATTCGTCCCATGTCCCACGCGTTTTGCGGCGATTGTGACCGCATCCGTGTAACAGCAGATGGGATGCTGAAGCCATGTCTCCATTCCGGTACAGAAATCAACTTGCGCGGCCTTACGGGAGATGCGCTGCTTGCTGTTATCCAGCAGGGCATTGGCGCCAAGCCAGCTACCCATCACCTGAATGAAACCGGCACCGAAACCAACCGAACCATGAACCAGATCGGAGGCTGACATGAACCAGCTGACGCATTTTAATGCAGAAAATCGTGCACGTATGGTAGATGTAAGCGAAAAAGAACCGACAACACGCAGCGCGACTGCCGAAGGCTTTGTTGTTATGCGGCCGGAAACGCTAGCATTAATCCAGAACGGCGGGGTCAAAAAAGGCGATGTTTTAGCTGTAGCGCAGGTCGCAGGTATTATGGCAGCAAAGCGTACGCATGAATTGGTACCAATGTGCCATCCGATTGCGCTAACGGCAGTGGACATCTCCTTTGATTGCCGAACCGACCCTTGCGGGGTGCATATCACCGCTTTTACCCGGTGTAAGGGGGAGACAGGCGTAGAGATGGAAGCCTTAACGGCTTGTTCCATCGCCGCGCTGACGATTTATGACATGTGTAAGGCTGTGCAGCGTGATATGGAAATAACAGATATTCGACTGCTGATGAAAAGCGGCGGGAAGAGCGGGGATTTTCACCGTAGCACAGAAACATACGTAGGGGGAACGCAGCTTTGGCAACAGTCGTAAGCGTAAACATCAGCGAGAGAAAAGGACAAAGCAAACACGAGGTTGATACCATTAAACTCAAAATAGGCGTCGGTATCGTGGGTGACGCGCATGCCGGCAACTGGCACAGACAGATTAGCATGTTAGCGGAAGAGAGCATCGATACGATGCGAGCCTTGGGCCTTGCTACCCTCAAACCGGGCGCTTTTGCCGAAAATATCAACACGGAGGGCATCGATTTAAAAGCGCTTCCGGTTGGAACGCGTCTGTTGGTGGGAGAGTGCTTGCTGGCTGTGACGCAGATCGGCAAAGAATGCCATAACGATGGCTGCGCGATTCAAAAGGCGACGGGAAAATGTGTGATGCCGACAGAGGGGATTTTTACCATTGTACTTAGCGGCGGAACGGTGAAAAAAGGCGATACGATTACAATCGTCAAATAAGCCAGGCCTGTATTATTTACACGCTGGCATAAAGTTTGCGCTGTGATACGATAGCATGTAAGGCGGATACTGTTTCTGCGATTTCCGCCTGCGTATTGCCATACCCAATCGCAAACCGGACGGAGCCTTGCGGGAAAGAACCCAACGTTTGGTGGGCGGAAGGTGCGCAGTGTAATCCGCACCGAGTACTGATACCGTATTTACGCGCCAGCTGGTTGGATACCATGGCGTTATCCATATCGGTAAAATCCAGCGATACAACGGATACCCTGCCCTCAAGCCCCTGTTTGCCAAGAATACGTACATTGGGCAGTTTGCTGACACCTTCCAGAAATTCACCACAGAGGTGCATATCAGCTTGATGAATGGCTTCCCGATGGACCGATATGTACTGCATGGCGGCATATAAGCCATAGATGCCAGGCAGGTTCTGCGTACCTGCTTCAAACTTATCCGGCAAATCCTCCGGTTGAGTTTCCATGCTGGACCGGCTTCCGGTGCCGCCAGCGACAAGCGCGGTTACATGCTCGGCGAAAGAACGCGACATTAAAACTGCACCGATTCCTTGCGGGCCTAACAATCCCTTGTGGGAGGGAACGACAACGGCGTCAGCATTGAAAGCCTTTCGGTGAACAGGCACGTGCCCGGCACTTTGCGCCGCATCAATAATGTATGTAATCCCATGTGCTTTGCATAATGCACCTACTTCCTCAACGGGCAGCAACGTGCCGCACACGTTGGAAGCATGCGTAAGGCAAACCAAACGGGTTTCGGGACGGATGCGTGCTTCAACAGCTGAAACACGGAGCGTGCCATCCGGCGCACAGGGTACTTTTTCTACCAATACTCCGTTTAATTGGTTCAGTGGACGCATAACGGCGTTATGCTCCATTGAGCTTACCAATACATGATCACCCGGACGGAGAAAGCCTTTCAGCAATAAATTCAACCCAAAAGTAGCGCCGGGGGTGAAGATGCAGCTTTCCACCTCGGGAGAATCAAAGAACTTACACAACGTTTCACGCAAGAGCAACATGGTTGTTTCTGCTGCGGTTGCTGCTTGATAGCTGCCCCGGCTGGGATTACCGCCGCAATCCTGCAGATAATTGAGCATTGCCTGGGGAACATTGGGCGCTTTGGGGTAACTGGTGGCGGCATTATCCAAATAAATTATCGACATTGCGTTGTCCTTCCTTGCGTATCACGATAATATAAGTATAATAGTAGATATACAAATAGTATAACATATACTTGGGGGAATGAAAATGAAGAAACATCTGTCGGTAATTATCACAGGCGGTACAATTGGCGTCATTGCGCTGTTGCTGGTTGCTTTCGGAAATCCGGCAAACATGGGTTTCTGTATTGCGTGCTTCATTCGCGACACGGCCGGGGCATTGAAGCTGCATCAGGCTTCTGTGGTACAATACGTCCGTCCGGAAATCATCGGTATTATCCTGGGCTCGTTCCTGATCTCGCTGTTTACCAAGGAGTTTAAACCGCGTGGAGGCTCATCCCCTGTAACGCGGTTTGTACTGGGTGCGGTCGTCATGGTTGGTGCGCTGGTATTCCTCGGCTGTCCGCTTCGTATGCTCATTCGTCTTGGCGGCGGAGACTTGAATGCGCTGGTGGGCCTTGTCGGCTTTGCTGGCGGCGTTGGGGTCGGGGTAATTGCGCTGAACCATGGCTTTTCTTTAAAGCGCGCCTATACCCAAAACAAGCTGGAAGGGTATGCCATGCCGGGTTTGGTTACGGCATTGCTGCTATTGGCAATTTTCATTCCGACGTTGTTTGCTGCATCCACCGAAGGCCCCGGCGCTCTGCACGCAGCAATTGGTATATCGCTGGCGGGCGGACTGTTGGTAGGCGGTCTTGCACAACGCAGCCGCTTTTGCATGGCTGGCGGCCTGCGCGACGAGATGCTGTTTAAGGATTTTCATTTGCTGTCCGGCAGCGTAGCGCTGTTGGTAGTCATCTTAGTAGGCAACATCATTTTGGGTAAGTTCAACCTTGGCTTTGCGAATCAGCCGATTGCACATACCGACGGCGCTTGGAATTTCCTGGGTATGGCGCTGGTTGGCTGGGGCAGCGTACTGCTGGGCGGCTGCCCGCTGCGGCAAACCGTGCTGGCGGGTGAAGGCAACACGGATTCGGCCATCACCATTTTGGGTATGTTGGTTGGAGCGGCCATAAGCCATAACTTCAGCTTGGCTTCTTCTGGCAGCGGAGCTACGGCGAACGGTAAAATTGCCGTTGGTATCGGCGCGTTGGTACTTTTAGCAATTACGATGATGAATATTTCCCGGAAAGGAGCAAAAGCATGATGACGGTTGACGCAAGGGGCTGTGCATGCCCGGAACCCGTAGTGATGACACGCAATGCCATTTTGGAAAGCCCGGAAGGGGTGGAAGTATTGGTGGATGCCAGTTGTGCGGTCGAAAATATTTCCCGTTTTGCCAACAGCGCCGGATACGCGGTAAAGGCGGCAAAAAATGGTTATGAGGTAACACTGACATTAACGAAAAAATGAACGACTATATAGCAACTTTCCATACGCACTTTGCAGCGCTCAGCACCTGCCGGAAGCTTCAAAACGAAGAGCTTCCGGCGGAGATGGGGCCTGTTCCGCGCGCGCTTAGCGCCGATTGCGGAACCTGCGTAGTGTTTACCGCGTCAACACCCTGCCGGGAGTTGATGCATGCGGATTTTGAACGCGTGGTTATTGCGTTGGATGATGGAACCTACCAAACGGTGGAGGAAAACAATGCGTCTTAGTGATGCAATGGCAATTCCGAAGGGAATTACCGCAGTTGTGGGCGGCGGTGGAAAAACCACGCTGATATGCAGATTGGCGCAGGAGCTGAGCGAAAATAATACGGTGCTGATTACAACAACGACGCACATCTGGCCGCCGGATTGCCATACGCTTATTTCGCCATCCCGTGTCCAAATAGCAGATGCGCTGCGGGAAGAACGCTTACTGGCGATTGGAGATCCCACTCCAGAGGGGAAACTGACGGCTGTACATGCGCTTCAGAACCAATATGAGGGATTGGCGGATTATGTGCTGATCGAAGCGGATGGTTCACGCGGATTCCCGCTGAAAGCGCCTGCGGAGCATGAGCCGGTATTACCGGATGGCTCGGCGATGGTGATTGCGGTTGCCGGGATGGATTGTATGCAAAAAACCATCCGGGAAGCTGCTCACCGGCCGCTGCGGTATGCGGCGCTTTGCGGCCTATCGCAGGAGGATACGATAACGCCGGAAGCTGTAGCAAGCGTGCTGTCGCATCCGATGGGGCAGCGTAAAGGCGTGCGGGAGCGTTTTGTAGTTGCTTTGAACCAAGTGGATACTCCGGCGCAATTGCTATTTGCCCGGCAAATAGCAATTACGATGCGTGAAGAAGTTTATTTGTTAGCCTTGCAAACAAAACCAAATTGGTCTGAACACTGGAAAGACGGTCGGCAGTTGAAAGACTGATGGAAGTTATTTTAAATTTGTTGCATGGGCAAATGCGAAAGAAGGAGAATACACATGCTTGTGGTCATCAAAGGGGCGGGCGATTTAGCCAGCGGCGTCGCTGTGCGGTTGCGCCGAAGCGGCATCAAACTGATTATGACGGAGATTGCCCACCCGACTGCCATTCGGCGTACTGTCAGCTTTTGCCGCGCGGTGTGGGAAGGCGAAGCGACGGTGGAGGATGTGACTGCAAAGCTGGCAAAGGATGCAGAAGAGGCACGGACCATTGCCGAAACAGGGGATATTGCTGTGCTAATCGATCCAGATGCTGACTGTATAGCAGCTTTAAAGCCGGATGCGGTTGTGGATGCAACGCTTGCGAAACGGAATATCAATACGCATATTACGGATGCGCCGGTTGTCGTTGCTCTTGGCCCCGGATTTACCGCGGGTATGGATTGCCATGCGGTTGTGGAGACGATGCGCGGGCATGATCTGGGACGGGTTTTGACGCAGGGAAGCGCAATGCCCAACACCGGAAAGCCCGGCAATATAGCGGGATACACGCAGGAAAGGATTCTGCGCGCGCCCTGTGCAGGCATATGGCAAACGGGCCATACCATTGGTTCGCATGTTAAAAAGGGTGAGATTGTCGCTACAGTAAACGAGCAGCCTGTCTACTCAACACTGAATGGTGTTCTGCGCGGGTTGCTGCCGGATGGAACCCCGGTAACCGAGGGGATGAAAAGCGGCGATGTAGACCCGCGTGATGTTGCGGAATACTGTGCAACAGTTAGTGATAAGGCGCGCGCACTGGGTGGTGCGGTGCTGGAGGCGCTGCTGATGCTATCGGGAGGAATCAAAGATGGACTGTAAATTATCCAAACTTGCTAAGTGCGCTGGTTGCGGAGCGAAGGTCGGCGCAGGCACGCTATCCAAACTGCTGACCGACTTGAAGGTGCACCGGGACCCAAACCTGCTGGTTGGCTTTGATACTTCCGATGATGCATCGGTTTATTGCATCAATGATGATCTGGCGCTGGTGCAGACGATCGACTTTTTCCCGCCGATGGTGGATGACCCGTATACCTTTGGCCAGATTGCCGCTACGAACGCACTGTCGGATATTTATGCTATGGGCGGGGAACCGAAGCTGGCGCAAAATGTGCTGATTGTACCGCAAAATATGCCCAAGGAAATTGTACACGAGATATTACGCGGCGGGTATGACAAAGCATATGAAGCCGGAGCCATGATTACCGGCGGACACAGTATCTATGGTGACGAACCTGTTTACGGATTAGCGGTAACCGGCTTTATCAAACCGGATCGACTGCTGTCCAATTGCGGCGCAAAAGTTGGAGATGTTTTGTTTTTAACCAAACCGCTGGGCATCGGGATTTTGATGACGGCACTCAAAGCGGGTATGCTTTCACCGGAGAACGAGAAGCGCTGCATTCAGCTGACAACGACTTTGAACCGTGCGGCGGCGGAAGCAATTAAGCCGTTTGAAATCCATGCCTGTACGGATGTTACCGGGTTTTCGCTGATGGGGCATGGACTGGAAATGGCCGAAGGCAGCGGAACCAGCCTGATTATACACCCGTCCCAAGTGGATATAATCGATGAAGCTGTTGAAATGGCGCGTATGGGAATCATCCCGGAAGGGATGTACCGTAACCGTGAGTTTGCACAAGCCAGTGCGGATATTGGCGCGACGCCACTGGAAGTGACGGATGTGCTTTTTGATCCGCAAACGTCCGGCGGATTGCTGGTTGCCGTGGCAGCGAAAGACGCGGACGCAGCATACAAAGCGTTGAAAGCAGTCGTACCCTCGGCGCAACGTATCGGTGAAGTGGTACAGCGCCGGGATAAAGCGATTATTCTTTCAGAGTAAAATGTTACAACATAAGAAAAACGCAAGCTGATTATTAATCAGCTTGCGTTTTTATACACTGGTTTCGTTAGCCCATTCAGCCCGGCAACGTATCA
This sequence comes from Candidatus Limiplasma sp., assembly GCA_963663285.2. Classification (GTDB taxonomy): domain Bacteria; phylum Bacillota; class Clostridia; order Christensenellales; family Aristaeellaceae; genus CAXXOK01. Next base: position 590,428 of record CAXXNI010000002.1, read on the forward strand.
TTTCCGCGGCAACGCTCACGGCAATTTCCATGGGAGTTTCTGCAAGAATTGGGATGCCGATGGGCGTATGCACGCGTGAAAAATCAGCTTGCGTAAATCCTTGTTGTAACAACATGTTTTGAGTATGGGCTATTTTAGAACGGCTACCGATCAAACCTATATAATAAGCCTGTGTCCGCAAGGCGTATGTTAAAATAGCTAGGTCGTTGGCGTGTCCGCGTGTCATAATGACGATTTCGTCATCTGCAGTAATCGGCGTGTGGTGAGCAGCCTCGCTGAATGGAGCGCATATCACTTTATCAGCTGTTGGGAAAAGGTCCGGATTGGAAAACTCAGGGCGGTCGTCATAGATAACCGGTGCAAAATCGAGCTGTGCAAGCAGCGGTGCAACCTGCTGCGCTACATGGCCGCCGCCAAAAATATAGGTATGGCTGATGAAGGAGACGGGCTCGACCATAACACCCTGAAAAGTATTGTCATGAGTATCTGCAACGGGTTGATTCCATACAGCTTTGCGGCCAAGGGAGAAGTACAGTTGATCATTCGGCAATATGGTTGGGTTACTTATACTATCGGTAAAGCCGATATGGGTAATCTGCCCTTGGCCAAATTGCCGAAGCAGCCAAACATTCTTATGACGTAGCAAGCAGTTGTTCAGTGCGGAAAATAAGGGAAGCAGCGACGGGGTTAGCAGCTGATAGGCAAGCGATACATTCCCGCCGCAAACCATGCCCAGATTCTGCACATCATCCTGCGTTAAGGTGTACTCCTGCACGGAAGATGAGCCGGAAGCAGGAAGTGTAATCCATGCGGACGGCGCATCCACAGCAATGGAAATAGGTTCAGCAGTATGCGGTGTTTCGATGTTTAGCAAACGGCCTAACTCCTGCAGGGCTCGGTGCTCCAAAACACCGCCGCCGACTGTGCCAGCTGTGGAACCATCGGTTAATAATAATTGACAAGCACCACTGCCACGAGGTGCAGACCCTTTGGAGGCAAGTACCGTAGCCATTGCTACGTTGTTACCTGCCGAAAGCTGCGCTGTGATAATGGGTAAAAGCGTTTTCATTGTGGTTCCTCGCTTTAAAGGTGGTAAGTAAGTCTTTCTCAATTGTAAGCACTTTATAGAAGAGCGTCAAGCATTGAAAAATGATTGAAGGGCAATACATATAACAGGCAAACATTTGATATTGGCAAAGGTAAATAACCCTTGAGAAAAGAAAAAGGGTGTTTGATGATTTTACGCGATCATAATTCTTAAAATTGAAAGTATAAGAAAACACATGAACTCGGAAAACAAGCTTGAAAAATAGCCGCTGGTTATTATGCCAGCGGCTAAAAAGTAAAAAATGGAGTGTCTGCGTGGTTGGTTTATTTGCCAACAACGCTGGCGGGGAGCATCGGCAGGATGATGCCGCCTAAAACAGTGCCGATTCCGGCAGTGATGATTTGCACCACTTGCGCGGTTGCGGCAATGCCAATCGCCGTGTTAAAAGCAAGGCCTTTTACGCTTGGAGAAGTAAGTACGAGCGCTTGCCCAAGCATAATCACAACATACTTAAGTGCAGTGGCGATAATACCTGCGATAATCCAACGTACCCATTCCACTTTGAGCGTAGATTTGTCTTTTTGCGCCAGTAAAGCGAATACGATAACCAGCACAGCATTACCTGCCATGATAACCGGAACCAGCGGGAGGGTCGCGTGGCCTTGGAGAAGAGCAATGATAGGCGTAATCACAGCTACCGCAATACCGCTCCAAAGCCCAACAGCGCAAGCGGCAACAATCAGCGCCAGATTGACAAGGCTGCCGATGATGTAGGTGGATATGATATTGCTGCCGCCAAGGAACGGACGAAGCAGCTGGAATACGATCGTTAATGCAATTAAGATAGCGGTTGTTACCATTTTACGAATGTTTTGAGAGCTCATAATATCAATTCCTTTCAGGTTACCGGTCAAGTGGCCGGTGTTGTCTTTTTTGTCAGGGCGCTTTTTACTTCTACCCCCTGTAGGTTGCCAAGTTTCGCGGTAAGAGAACCCAGCGTTTGGTTATCGCCTTCCACAATCAAACCGATCACGGCGGCGGGAGTGGAAGCATCCGGCACACCAATGCGGGCTTTGATGACGTTTGAATATTGCCCAAGAATAGCGTTGACTTCCTCGGCATGCTTACGGTCGTTCATAACAATGCCGATAAACCCCAACCGTTTTTCCGCGTCCATGGACTGATGCCTCCTGTACATGGATTACCAGGTGAATACTGGTTCATGCTTGTAGAAAACAACATGAAAAAGACGACTAAATACAAAATGTTTAGCCGTCCAAGAAAATGCACATAGATTTTCCTCCTCTCTTTTCGCTTTTGGCCGTGCCATCAGCGTCAACAGGGTGTTTGATCGTTAAAGAGTGCAATTCGCCCTGATGGTTGCCCACGCGGGTTTATCATCCTCTGTAACAGTTACAGTATACCACAAACGGTATATTTATGAAACGCGAAAGGAAAACAGATCATCCGCTGCTAAATCGTCCGTACCGCTGCTTGCGGCCGTACCATCCGCATCATGATCGGAAGGAGCTTGCGTGGGGTCCGACTGCTGCGGCACAAAGGTGCCATCGAGCATTCCCAACGCAGTCTCATACGCCTTCTGAAGCTGCGCATCGCTCAAATCACCCAGCTCATATAAAGTCGTATCGCCATCAGGCAGTTCCACTTCGATATCCGGCGTAATTCCAACTTTGTGAATGCTTCGGCCATTAGGCGTGTAATAAAGGGCGGCTGTTAACTGCATTCCTTCGCCGTCGGTGCCTACCGGCAACACAAACTGCACAACGCCTTTGCCGTAACTTTGCGTACCGATGATGGTAGCCAGGCCGTAATCCTGTAACGCGCCAGATAATATTTCCGAAGAGGACGCAGAGTTTGCGTTAATTAAAACAATCAAAGGGATGTTCAACGCGCCATCTGTGGCGTTATAATATTCCCGTTCGCCATTACGGTATTCCAAATAGGTTACCGTTTCTTCGGGCAGGAATATATCTGCGATGCCAACCGCATCGTCAATCCAGCCTCCGGGATTGTCCCTGAGGTCCACGATCAGCGCTTTTGCGCCATCATTCAGCAAGCCATTTAAGTGCGTTTGGAAAGTTTCGGTACAATCGCCGGAGAATTCGTACAGTAAAATGTATCCGACATCGTCGTCCAGCATACAGGAACTGACCCAGTTCACATGCACAACGGCACGGGGGATATCGAAATCCAGCAGATTATCGCCACGTAATACTTGGATATGGACAACTTCGCCCACCTTGCCGCGCATAATATTAACAGCGTCGTTAAGGGTGGTCGCATCAACGTCCAAGTCTTCAACTTTATAGAGTATATCGCCTTTGGCTACGCCGGCAGCGGCAGCCGGGCTATTGCTGAAAACGCGGGTAATGGTGCACAGCATGGTTTCGTAAGATGCGGAGATTTGGATGCCGATACCGGCGTACTCGCCCTCGTCATCCTCCCACATCGCGGCAAATTCCTCCGCGCTGTAGTAGAAGGTGTAAGGGTCGCCAAGCCCTGCCAGCAGGCCGCGTTTTGCGCCTTCCAGCATGGAATCCAAATCCGGATCAATATAGAAGTAACTTTCGACCATTTGCGAAATCTCATCCAGCGAAACGTACCGTTCCAGACGGTCGTATTCGGATTTTGAAATCGTAACGGTTTCCGAGCTGGTGTTTTCCAGCGCATTGCCTTTAATGGAGGACGCGGAACCTGTCAGTTCGGCATAACCAATAATCAGCATCATCGAGAAAATTGCAATAAGCGCCAGTTTACCGACTGATTTCAACAATTTCAAGTGCTCACCCCTCAGTAAATCTGTTTGGGTTTTTCCTGACCGCATTTTTTCAATTCGTACAGAATTTTAAACGTAACGGCATTGTCGAACTTGCGTAGGTCCAGCCCTGTGTGGCGCTGCACTTTATCTAAACGGTAAACGAGCGTATTGCGGTGAATGTAGAGCTGGCGGGCGGTATCCGAAAGGTTCAAGTCTTTGCGGAAGAACATTTCAATGGTTTGCAGCATTTCATCGTTGAACAGCTTAGCGGTCTTGCGGTTAAAAAGCAGCGCGTGATAGTGCATACTTTCTTCGCGGGAAACGTTCATTAAGAAACGTTCTAACAAAAGATTGCGGAAAACAAATATGCTTTCTTCCGGCGAAAAGATACGGCCGACTTCCATAGCGCGGCGTGCCTCCTGATAGCTTTCGCCGAGTGTGGATAAGGTATGCTTGCTTTCCCCAATGCCGATCTCAACCGTTTGAACGGCTTCTTCCATCAGGGTTTCCTGTACAGCTTGCGCGAACTGGTATAAATCTTCGATGCCGTCGATACCGTTCATATCCTTAATCAGGGCGACCGTATAACGGTTCATTTCCACTAACGTATCGGTATCCGACAGAGGAATGAGTTCGCCAAGAATGCCATAAGCGCTGTTCTTTTCCGTTTGCTCCATTTGGAAAAGCATTACGCAGCGTTCCATGTCCTGAGCGATCTGGTGCTCACCTGCGCGGGAAATCAAATCAGCCCCGGTTAACTCCTGCTTTAGCACCCGGCGGAATACATCGCTATGGCTGGAGATGGATAGACTGCTTTTAAACAAGCTCATCAGCATGGCATCGGTTACGATCAATAAATTCTCTGCACCCGGTGCGTCAACGGGGCAAACCAAAATAAGCGGGGGATTCATATCCAGCGGGCGGTAGAACACCTCGCCGATACGGTGAGAAATTCCCGCAGCCATTACCAAATTAGGCATTTGCTCCTGTTTGTCGCTTTCCGGAACAATACAGTTGCCCTGCGAATCCAGTAATCGTAAATGCGCTGATAGTTGGTTAAATATTTTTTCGATCCGTTTTATATACCGTTTTTCAATATACATGCGCTTTTTCTCCTCTCGCGCGAAAACTTCCAATATTCCATTGAAAGTATACCACAAGTGACGAGTTGTGAAAAGCGCGTAAATACACAGAAAAAGCGGTGAAAACCTATACAAGCGAACAACAAAAGCGCCGAATTGCGCAGTGAAGCGTGCATATCAATTTACAACCGCAAACAGGGCTTGGAAGCAGATAACTGCCAATGCCCTGTTTGCAGTAATATGGTGATTTATGGAATCATGATTATTCAAGCACACGGCCATCGGTGGAAAGGGTTATAACCTGCCATGGAATCATTTTCCCGCTGGCTTGCAGCGCTTTGACAACGGCTTGTGTCAGACCGCCGCAACAGGGAACCTCCATACGCACAACCGTTACGCTTTGAATATCGTTGTTTATTAATATGGCAGAAAGCTTCTCGGCATAATCTACGCCATCCAGCTTGGGGCAGCCAATCAGTGTAACGTGGTTTTTGATAAACCGGTCATGGAAATCACCGTAGGAAAAAGCGGAACAGCTTGCAGCAACCAGCAGTTTTGCGTTTTGAAAATAGGGCGCGTTGACCGGCGCAAGCTTAATCTGAACCGGCCACTGGGTGAGCTGGGAGGTACGGGGAGCAGATGCGCTTGTATTTTCCTGCGGCGCGGCTGGATGAAGCGTACGGGACTGAGTGCCCGGGCAGCCGCAGGCAAGCGGTGCAACAGGCTGGGTACGATGCGCGGCAACCGCCTTTTCATCATACGCAGCGGCTTCCCGCTCGGTAAATGTAATTGCACCGGTTGGGCATGCGGGTAAGCAATCTCCTAATCCGTCGCAATAATCATCCCGTAATAGCTTGGCTTTGCCATCTACCATACCGATGGCTCCTTCGTGGCAGGCAGCAGCACACGCACCGCAGCCATTACATTTTTCTTCGTCGATTTGAATAATCTTCCTAAGCATAACAATCGCCTCCTTGACTCTACGGGATGAGTATAGTACACTTAGCACAAAGAATCGGTTGTTTTTACAACGGGCGGAGGATAATGCTAATGATTAATATTTTGCAATCATCCGTTTTATTTTCCGGTTACACGCCAGAACAGCTTAATCAATTGCTGCCCTGCCTGGATAGTTGGGAAAAAACGTATGATAAGGGCGAGTATCTGATGCGGATGGGGGATAAGGCTGAGATGATCGGCATGGTACTATCCGGCAGCGTACATGTCATTGAGGAGGATTTTTGGGGCAACCGAAACATTATCACAGAACTTGGTATAGGCGAAGTATTCGCAGAAAGCTACGCATGTGCGAACAGCGCGCCTATTCAAGTTGATGTAGTGACCCAGGAAAAAACGACGGTTCTTTACATATACATCAGCAAATTACTTACGCCTTGCGGGAAAGCATGTGATTATCATATTTCGCTAATTCGCCGTTTGGTTGGGATGCTTGCGCAGAAAAATTTATTTCTCAACGAAAAACTCCGGCATGTTACCCGCCGTACGACGCGGGAAAGGGTTTTATCCTACTTATCCGCAATTGCAGCCCAAAAGGGTAAAGCGGAGTTTGATATTCCTTTTAATCGGCAGCAATTGGCCGATTATCTTGCGGTGGATCGAAGCGCTATGTCCAGCGAACTGGGTAAACTGCGGGATGAAGGGACGCTTACCTTTCATAAAAACCATTTTACATTGATGCAATAAGTTATAGTGGTAAACAAGATGAAAACAAGCCCCGGTATTTTCTCCGGGGCTTGTTTTTATTTGCTGGTAAGTTCATTACCGATACCTTATTGATATCTTGGTTATGTTACTCTGTTACATCGTTTACCGTAATGGTAATAGCAAGAGAATCATCCAGCGTACCATCCGATGCGGTTACGGTTAAATCATATACATTATCCGCACCCACGTCGCCCGGGGTTTCGTAGTCCGGTGCGACGAGGAAGGAAAGCACGCCGCTGCTGCTGTCGATGGTGAACAAGGCACTGTCGGTACCGCTGATGGAGTAGGTAAGCGTATCGCCATCCGGGTCGGTAGCGGTAGCGGTATAGCCCGTGCTGGTCTGGTTCTCATCACAGCTGCTGGAGGAGCCGGAGGTGATGGAAGGTGTTTCGTTTACATCGTTTACCGTAATCGCCAGAGCGATAGAATCGCTCAAAACGCCGTCCGATGCGGTTACCGTAATATCATAGGTGTTATCCGCGCCGCTATCCGCGGGGCTTTCATAGTTCGGTGCGGAAACGAAGGAGAGAACGCCGCTGCTGCTGTCGATGGTAAACAGAGCACTGTCGGTACCGCTGATGGAGTAGGTGATCGGATCACCGTCGGCATCGGTCGCGGTTGCGGTGTAACCGGTGCTGGTCTGGTTCTCATCACAGCTGGCTGTTGAGCCGGAGGTTATGACCGGCGTAGATTCGCCCAGATCATTTACGGTAATGGCAATGGCGAGCGAGTCGCTCAGTGTGCCGTCCGACGCGGTTACGGTTAAGTCGTATACGTTATCCGCACCCGTATCGCCCGGAGTTTCATAATCGGGAGCTGCGAGGAAGATAAGCACACCGCTGCTGCTGTCGATGGTGAACAGGGCGCTGTCGGTACCGCTGATAGAGTAGGACAGCGTATCGCCATCCGGATCGGTAGCGGTTGCGGTGTATCCGGTACTGGTCTGATTTTCGTTGCAGCTGCTGGAAGCACCGGAGGTAATGGACGGAGCCTCGTTTACATCATTTATAGTGATGGTGAATACCTCTGTATAGGTATTGCTGGTGGAATCCGTTACCTGTACGCGGATGCTGTAACTGGTTTGCGTTTCATAATCGGGAACCATTGCAGTCTTCAATGCATCCGCATCAATGGTGAAGCTGGCGTTATCCGTATCACCCGTGCCGGAAACCAATGCGTAGGTGAAGGTGTCGCCAACATCTGCATCTGTTGCGGTAAAGGTGCCGACTGTGGTTCCGCTCGCACTGTTTTCGTCGATGGTATCGGCGGAGAGGGTAATATCGGTCGGGGCATTCGCCGAAGCCGTTGCAGTCGGTGTAGCGGAAAGACTGGCACTGGGATCGCCTTCGCCAATTGCGTTGACGGCTGCTACCCAGAAGTAATAGGGCGTGTCGTTTGTTAGCCCAGTAATGGTAGAGGTCATAACCGACGCAGTACCGGCAATGTAAGAGCTGGAAGCGGTACTGATGTCGTCCACCGTATTGTAATACAGGTATTGGCCTAAGATGGCACTGCCTCCGTCGCTGGCAGGCGCGCTCCAGGTGAGCGCTACTTCGCCGTTTCCAGCGGTAGCAGTATCAAGAGTAGGCGCATCCGGTGCGGTAGCGGCAATCACAGTAAGTTCGCCGATAGCAGCAATCTTGTTGCCGTAACTGTTGTTATCAACGCTGAGCGCAGTCACCTTAATAACGGAGCCTATGGCCGCTGCAGCGTCTACGGTCAGCGTATCGCCGACAAGAGTGCAAAGGCTGCTGCCCTGTGTAACGGAAAGCGTATAAGCGGGACTGGAAAGGTTTACGCCATTGACGGTTACAACGAAAGTAACGTCGGTACCCTGCTTAATATCATCCGAGGAAGGATCGATGGTGATGCTGGTTGCAAGCGGATCGCTTGCGGTAACCGTAACTTCGCAAGTAGCTGTGATCTGGTCACCGGAGCTGTTTTCATCTACGCTGGTAGCGGTTACGATGATTACGGAGCCAATGGTGGCTGAACCGTTAATGGTAAGCGTATCGCCGCTGAGCGAAGCCATGGAAGCATTTTGGGTAATGGCAAGCGTATAGGCGGGGCTGGATAGGTTGGTGCCGTCGACCGTAGTCGTCAGGTCAACCGTATCGCCCTGCTGCGCGCTTGTGGTTGCGGGGCTGATGGCGATGCTGGTTGCTTCCGCGTCGTCATAAATGTAATTGGTTAAATAGTAGTTCATCATATACCCGGTACGGCTGCCCACGGTTATATAATCCCATGTGGAGCCATGCGAGATCACGCTTACCGTGGTACCAACACTGTATACACCAATGATGGAGTAACTTGTGCTTGGACCTGTACGCAGCCGTACGCCGTAACCGTTAGGACTCCAGATGGTTGCGGTATCACCGGATGGCGTACCGCCACCGCTGGTGGTAAGGAATTTATTCATCATATATCCCACGAGGCTGCCAACCTGAATTTTATCCCAGTATGTGCCTTCGTCCAAAATGGTAACCGCGGTGCCAACCGGATAAACGGCTAAAATGCGGTACCCGGTGCTGGGACCGGAACGCATACGTACGCCGTAACCATTGGTACTGGTTACGTAGGCTGTACCGGTTCCGGGGCTGTAAAGCGAAATATAGGAGGAATACATATAGCCGGTTTGCCCATCTGGTGCTTCCACATGGTACCAGCTACCGGACGTGCCCAGTATTTCTACACGGGTACCGGTATAGTAGGATGTTATGGTGCTGTAGCTGAAAGATGGGCCGGAACGCAACCGCAGCCAGCCACCAATGACATAGCCGTATTGCGTACTTGCCAGTGATACCGCTGGAATTATCGTTGCCAGAAGTAAAACAACCAAGCATATTGATAGTATCCGTTTCATGGCGGAACCCTCCGTTTACTATTGGCTCTTATCATGACATAGAACGATACGATAATCACATATCATCCCAACTAGTTGAATTGTATCGCATTTTCGCACAGATAGCAATGTTAAACCCTTGTATTTACTTGAAAAAATGCGTTTCTTTACATAAAAGACAACCTGAACAAACCAAAATCGCCTATATATGGAAGCGACAATTTTTCTTGTGCCTAACAAGCATTTTACCCTTGAAAAATAATTGTAATGATGATATAATTCGTTTTGTTTCGCCGAAGTGATGGAATGGCAGACGTGACGGACTCAAAATCCGTTGTTGGCGACAACGTGCGGGTTCAAGTCCCGCCTTCGGCACCACTACGAATGAACCTCAGGTGTTCATAAGAACAAAAACAGGCTGATGATAAATCGGCCTGTTTTTGCTTTCCTTGTGTTTTAACCTTCTTCCCGGGCTGCTATAATTAGATTGGGAAAAATATTGCCAAGCAAGAATTTGCCGGGTAGCATTATGCAGGAAGGCTGATAGGCATGGAGGCAGTTTAGTATGTTTTCTGATGTGGAACAGAAATTGAAGAAAAAGAATACGTTGTTATTTTCCCGCGATAGTGAATGTCTGCAGGAGCTAAAATTGTTGATAGAACAGCAAAAGCATCGTACTCTCGTTATGTGGGCGCTGGATTGCGCTAAAGTACCTCTGTCGCAGTTTGAAGAAAAATACCCATATGAGAAAAGGCCAAGAGTAGCATTAGAGCTTTGCCAAGCTTGGGCGAGAGGTAAAATAAAGATGCCTGCTGCTAAGCGGGCAATTTTGGATGCCCACGCTGTGGCAAAAGAAATTGATGATCGAGTATACGGCGCATTGTGCCATGCGATTGGTCATGCTGGCGCTACCGTGCATGTGGAAACCCATGCTTTAGGGCTTCCTTTTTATGAGCTGACATCCCTTGTTTATAAATTAGGAGCAGACGAATATCAAGACACGGTTTGCAATAAAATCGACTACTACTGCCAGCGCCTTGATTATTGGCAAGAAAACATCGATAAGCTTAATCTCGAATGGGCCAATTTTTTATTGGATGACAGTCGACCCAACCAGGAAAAACTGCTGAACCAAAAGGAGAAGACGAGCATTAAGCAATAATTCCAATTTGTCAGGTCGGTTTAACGTATAAAAATGAGTAATATATATTTTCTAAGTTTCGTAATAAAAACTTGATGCTAGTATATTTATAAATACCACCGGATATGAACCGGTTTTCTTTTATTTATGAAACATGTCCATATTTCGAAAAATGAAATACGAGTGGAGCCATGCATATAATAGGGGCTTTATCATTTTTTGATGCATTAACTTATGACATATATCAAACTGACTATTCATGTACATTTATATTAAAATATTCCCCATATCTTAAAAGTTTCGAGTTCATCGAGCCTCTATTCCATGCTACGATCAAACCACCAAAAATAAAAAAGGAGGACCTTATACATGAAATTGGTTAAAAAGCTCATGGCTATCATCGCTACGATCTGTCTTATGTCCACGCTTCTGGGTACCGTTGCAACCGCAGAAGCGGCCACGCCGGTCACACTGAAAATACTGGCTGGGCAGTCTACAACCGACGCAGGTATTGAGGATATGATCACCGCGGCTGTTGCGGCTCAATACCCAGAAATCACGCTGGAATGGGAGTGCGTAGGCTGGGGTACCGACCTGAACAACAAAGTTCAGATGTACATGCAGTCGGGGCTCCCGGATATCATCGTAGGGAAAGCACAGGATGTGGCTACGTATGGCTCCCAAGGCATTCTGGCTGATTTGACCGGTGCGGCATACATGGACGGCGTGCTGGATGCTGCGCAGGAAGGTGTAACGCTGGATGGTAAACTGATGGGTTTGACGTATAATGCGCTGTATCAGGGTGTTTACTATAACCGTGCGCTCTTTACCGAGTACAACATCCAGATTCCCGACACGCTGGATGAGTTGCAAACGGTTATTGACACCTTCAACGCGGCCGGTATCTATCCGTTTGCCACACACATGGTGGATACATGGAGTATCGGCAATATAACGATGCAATTTGCAACCAATGAACTGCTTCGCAACGACCTGCAGTGGGGCAATAAATTCCGCGCCGGTGAAGTAAACTTCTCCACCTCTGCGGAATACCGCGCCTGCTACGAATACGACAAGCTTATCTACGACAACACTTGGAAAGACGAAACATTCTCTACCGAGCAGACCGCTTGCGATGCCAGAATGGTGCTGGGCGAAGCTGCTATGAAGGTGTCCGGTTCTTGGTCGATCCAGAACTTCCTAGATATTGACCCCGCGTTCGATTTCGGCGTTTTCCCGTTCCCTAACCAGACGGGCGATGCCAAACTTCTCTTTGAGCCGAACATCACTTTCATGGCTACGTCTGACAGTTATATGGATTCCACCAAGAAAGACGCGATCGACAAGGTGTTTGATATCCTTGCCAATGACAAGGCGCTTGGTGTAGAAATTTGTGACTTCACGAAGACCGCGTCTATGTTAAAGGACTGCACGCCGACCTTCATCAATCCAAGCCAGAGCGATATTGACATGTATGCGGCGGAAAACCGTATACAGGATGTGAACGCCGGCAATAATCAGCTGCAGTGGGGCGGATTCCAGGAAGAAAACGCTAAGGATATCGCAGAATACGTTCAAGGAAACATTACGCTGGAACAAGCGCTTGCCGCGGCAGATGCTCGTCGTGCTGCAAGCAAGAGTGAGTAATTTGGATAACTAAATCGCAGTTTGACCGCCGCTAAGGTGATAAAGTGCGCGAACCGCAAGGGGTAGTTTCCATACCCTTATGGAACTACCCCTTTTCAAGCAGACGGAGGGAGAATGCAATATGGATCATGGCTCAGCGCTGCGCCGAAAAAGCTGGGGTGGGAAAACTACCGTTCAGTATATAACGCTGATGTTCCCAGCGCTTCTTATATTTACCCTGGGTGTGATCGTACCGCTGGTTCTTGGCTTTATGGATTCGTTGACCGGCTGGAACGGACTGACGACTGAAAAACCTTTCGTCGGGCTGGAAAACTACCGTCGCATGATCGCCGATCCGTATGTGAGCTCCGCTTGGTGGTTCACTATTAAGTTTACGGTGTTCAATACAGTGATTCAGAACGTGTGCGCAATCCTGCTCGCAGTCGCGCTGGATAGCGGTATCCACATGAAAAAATTACTGCGCACGGTGTTTTTTATCCCATGCCTGATCAGTGCGGTAATCGTGGGTTTTATTTGGCTGAAAATGTATAACAACGTATTGCCTACCCTCTGTAAGGCGATAGGCTTGGATTTGAACATGATGCTTTTTGGTAATAAGGATACCGTTCTTTCGGGCCTTCTGGTCGCTAACAATTGGCAGTGGATTGGATACTGGTCCTTAATTTATCTGGCAGCGCTTCAGTCCATCCCCGGTGAACTGTATGAAGCAGCCACAGTGGATGGCGCTGGGAGCATGAAGAAATTTTTCCGTATAACCCTGCCGATGCTGGCTCCGGCTATCACGGTTTGTGTGGTAGGGATCACCACCGGTTCAATCAAAATTTACGACCTGCTTGTGTCATCTACTAATGGAGGCCCGGGTTATGCCTCTACATCAATTATCATGTATATCTACAATACAGCCATAGGCAGCCGTCAGTATGGCTACGGCTCGGCATTGTCAATGTCGCTGGTGCTGGCGCTATTGCTGGTCGCAGTATTTCAAGTTGGCGTGTTAAAAAAGAGAGAGGTGCAGGTGTAATGCTGAAAACAACACATCCCCATCGCAATAAAGTACGCGCGGGGTTATGGGTAGGCCAGTTGGTTACTGTGCTGACCGCCGCTTTGTTCGTATTGCCTCTCTATATCATCATCAATTACTCCTTTAAGACAAAGCGGGAATTGTATCTAAGCAATCCGCTTGTTCCGGCGCAAACTTTTAACTGGAGCAATTATGAAGGAGCTTTTCATAAACTTAATTTAGAAGTGACCATGTTCAACTCGTTGTTGTATACTATTGTTGCCGTAGTATTGCTTGCCATTCTATGTGGTGCGGCAGCATGGGCGATCTCACGGGGTAAAAAGCGGATTTTCAAGATATCATACATCTATTTTCTCGTTGGCATCCTGATTCCTGCGCAGGCTCTTTTTCTGCCGATTTTTACGGTCGGCATCAATCTTGGCCTTTACAACACGCGTATTGGGATCATCTTCATTTTCATTGCTTCCAACTTGTCGTTTGGCGTATTTTTAATGAATAGTTTTATGAACACAGTTCCGGTAGAAATTGAAGAATCTGCACTGATTGACGGCTGCTCGGTTTACCGTGTGTTTTTCAAAATTGTTTTACCGCTGCTCAAACCGGCTATGGTTACATTGGTGATTCTGCAGGCGTTTGGCATATGGAATGATTTCTTGATGTCCAATATCTACCTGAGTGGCCGAAATTTAATCCCGGTCACTGTGGCAATGCGTTCGTTATTTTCAACACAGACCAGCGACTATACCACTGCTTTTGCTGCTATTGTTCTGTGTGCGCTGCCAATTATTATCCTGTTTGTTTCTTTGCAGAAGTATTTTGTAAAAGGCATGACAATCGGCGCCGTTAAAGGCTGAGGAGGGTTCCGCATGAACATAGAATTGCATGAGAACGGGCTGGATTTGCACATCTTAATCACAGAAGACGGAGACGTGCGATTGTTGAATCTGTCCGAGCATACCGGTGAAGAAATCGTTGATAGCCGGTGGTTCCGATTGGTGGAGATACAGGAGTCAGGGCAAAATCTGGATGATAACTGCGGCAGCAAGCATACAGGTTCGCAGCCGGGCAGTTTGCTGCGCTATGTATCCCATACGATCAAAGAAAACGGCTTTGGAAAAAAACTTGAATTAACGCAAGCTTGGCGAGGCCTTACGGTTGTCAGTCATCTGCAGTTCTATTCCGGTATCCGGGTGGTTCGGAGCTGGACAGAATTACATAGCGCGGAATCCACGGATGTCCATCCCATTGAGTACCTTTCGTCCTTTGTGCTTACCGGTCTGGGTGCTGGCGGAGAGGATTTGCGGGATAAGAATCATCAATTGTACCTTCCTCACAGTTCTTGGTTCGGAGAAGCACAATGGAAAACGTATTCCCTGTCAGATTTGGGTTATGGCGCATTCTGTGAGGATGAGGGCGCAAACTTTTCCATGAAACGCATTGCAATCTCATCTACCGGAACGTGGCCCGCAAGTGAGCATTTACCGATGGGGTCTTTCGTAAACGTTCACACACAACATACTATTACATGGCAAATTGAAACCTCGGGGTCATGGAATTGGGAGATATCCGACGTACATGGGCAGCTTTATGTGGCTATATCCGGGCCTAGCGAGCAGGAAAACGGATTTGCTTTACTCTTAAAACCGGGCGAGTCATTCCAATCGGTACCTTGTGCCATCGCTTTGGGTAATTCATTCCAACATACCATACAGGAACTGACGCGTTACCGCAGAGCCATCCGCCGGAAAAACCGTGACAACGAAAACCCTTCAGTAATTTTCAATGATTATATGAATTGCTTGTGGGGCGATCCGACGACCGCTAAGGAGATTCCCCTTATCGATGCGGCGGCGCATGTCGGTTGCCGGTACTATTGTGTAGACTGCGGCTGGTATTCTGATGGTCCCTGGTGGGATGGCGTAGGGGAGTGGCTCCCCAGCCGCGCGCGTTTTCCCGGCGGCATTACCGAAGTGCTTAACTATATCCGGGCTAAGGGCATGATCCCCGGATTGTGGATGGAGCTGGAAGTAATGGGCATGCAGTGCCCTATGCTACAAAAGGTTCCCAAGGACTGGTTTTTTCAAAGAAATGGCAAGCCCATATTGTACCGCAGCCGTTATCAGCTGGACTTCCGTAATCCAGAGGTGATTCGCTTTGCCAACAATATAATCGACCGGTTGGTACAGGAGTATGGGGTCGGGTATATTAAAATGGATTACAACATCAATGCCGGCATAGGTACGGATCTGCATGCAGATAATGCCGGGCAGGGATTGCTGGAACACACGCGCGCATATCTTGCATGGCTGGATGAAGTGTTTGCCCGTTATCCTGATTTGGTGATCGAAAACTGCGGCAGCGGCGGCATGCGCATGGAATATTCCATTCTGTCCCGTATGAGTATTCAGTCTGTAACCGACCAGACGGATTATTTGAAAATGGCAGCTATCGCAGCACATTGTGCGACAGGGGTTACGCCCGAACAAGCTGCGATTTGGAGTTATCCCCTGCCCAACGGAGACGAAGAAGAAACGATCTTCAACATGGTCAATGCTATGCTGCTGCGCATCCACCAGAGTGGTCATCTGCCGCGTCTCTCTGCTGCGCGTTTGGCGCTGGTACAGGAGGGTATCGCCTGTCACCAAAGCATTTGCGGTTATCTGAAAGAGGGGGTGCCCTTCTGGCCGCTGGGGTTGGGGGGCATGGATTCGCCATTTTTAGCATTCGGGATGGATTGCGGGGATACGCTGTTCCTGGCGGTTTGGCACGTGCATGGGCCGAAGCAATCGATCACCTTGCCTTTGCCCGGCCATAAAGCGCTTCGTGCACAATGCCTGTACCCGCAGGATCGGCCTGTTCCATATACGCTAAATGATGGCGGCCTTACGGTAGAATTGAATGCTTCAATGGCGCGCCTGTTTGTGATATGCCGTGCGTAGGGATACGAGCCGCGTTCCCTCTTGTGCGAAACTACGGCACCCCGTATAATGGCAAAAGGGGGCAGATTCATGAACAGCAAGCGTACAAGCTTCAGGCGAAGATTGATCGTGGCTATGCTGCTGACAGCAGCAGTACCCATGCTATTTATGGCTGTTGCTTTTTACTCCAACAGTGTGACCATCGTCCGTAACAATATGGATCAACTGGCAGAACTCAGTCTGCAAAAAACAAAGAGCAACATTGACGCATGGCTGTCTTCCTACGAGGAACTGCTTTACCAGATCAGTACCAGTGATGAGATTGTCGACTGGGCTGATGAAATCAACCGCCAGGAAAATGTGGAACTGGTGAAAAAGGCTATTCGAGCCAAATTACAGGAACTGTTTTATTCCCGAAGTTATATTAAGTCCATCACGCTGATTCCCGAAAATGGTAGCATGGTGTTCTACGACCAGTTTACCACCGTAGCCTCAAAAAACTCATGGATTGATCAAATGGGCATGACGGAAAGCGAGCTGTACAGCGAAATCGCTTCTCATGGCGGTATCAGCTTTTTTGCAACCCGTTATGCGACCGATTTCGGTGGCAAACCGCAGTATCTCTTCCATTTTGGCCGCCGCATTGTGGATTATTTAGATGTGCGAAAACAATCCGGCATTGTAATTTTAAGCATTGACGTGGCACTTTTACAAAGCTTGTGTGACAGCGCTGACAATACCGATGGCAGTTATCAATTTGTGCTGGACGGAGAGGGACGCCTTCTCTCCTTTTCCGATCTTACGCAGGTAGGCCGTCAAGTGGCCGGTGCGGATCAAACGGTTGAGGAACGCAAAGCGTCGGCCTTGGCGTTTGTCAATGAGCAATTCGGGAAGCGACCGTATGTGACGGCTTATATAGCGCACGATGACTATTTCGGATGGGATATTATAGGGGTATCCGATCAAAGCAACGCCATCCTGCAATTGCAGTCACAGCGAAACCTGTTTGTTATACTGATCCTTTTTGCGTTTACGCTGACCATAGGCTTTACTTTGCTGGAAATGCGCCAGCTAATGAGTACAATGCGCATTATTTCCGATGCGTTTGAACGCCTTGGGCAAGGTGATTTGTCCACCCGTGTAACTGCGGGCGAAAGCATTCCGGTAGAGATGGACACCGTGCTATCGCAGTATAACGATATGCTGGACCGCTTGAAAGCATCGATTGATCGCGAAAAAGAGGCTGAGAAAAAGTATCGTTTTGCCCAAATCGCCGCGTTGGAAGCACAAATCAATCCTCATTTTTTAAATAACACGCTGGATACTATCAACTGGATGGCAATACAGCACGATGAACGGGAGATCAGCGACGCTATCAGTGCTTTAGGGCAAATCCTGCGTTATGGGATTGTGGATAACGACCAGTCGGTTCCCATTGAGCACGAGATTGAATGGCTGCGAAAATATGTGTTGTTGCAAGAAATTCGCTTAAAAGGTACTTTCACCTGTGAGATCAACGTGGACCCAGCTGTCCGTGGATTGATGCTTCACAAACTGGTGTTACAGCCGTTTGTAGAAAATACCATTATCCATGGGTTTGTGAGGCTGCGGCGCAGCGGTATCCTGAAAGTAACGATCTGCGAGGATGAAGAGTTACTTTCTATTGTCATCAGTGATAATGGAAGAGGTATCCCAAAGGAGATTGTAGAGGCGATCAATAGCGGCGATCTGGATTACCTGGAGGCAGACAGGCATTTAGGTATGAAAAACGCTATTTTACGGCTTCAAATGTATTACGGGGAAAAGGTGTCGGTTTGGGTGGAAAGTAAAAACGGCACCACTGTACATATCAACATACCAATGGAGAAATTGGAGCGCTATTCATGAAAATCGTTATCGTCGAGGATGAAGTACGGATTCGGGATGGGCTGCGGTACTTGCTGTCCAAAATGGGTAGCCAATATCGCGTGGTCGCTGAAGCTTGCACCGGCAAGGAAGGTTTACAGCTCATTTTGGAGAAGCGGCCCGACCTGGTGATTACAGACGTACGGATGGACGATATGAACGGCTTGGAAATGCTGGAAGCTCTGAAAGATAAACACGTGGAAACCAAATCGATTATCTTGAGCGCGTATTCGGAATTTGCTTACGCACAGCAGGCTGTGCGATTGAGTGTTAATGAGTATCTGCTTAAACCCGTCAACGCTGGGGATTTTATCAGTGCTGTGCAACGTGTAGAGGCGTTGCTGGCGCAAGCACAGGAAAAGCAGAATCCACGCGAATTAGAGATCATATGCGAGGATTTGGTGACCGGCAGAATCCAATGGAGTGAGCCACTGGCAAAATCGCTAAGTGAGCGTTTTGGAATTACACGGCAAACGAAGGTTATGCTTGTCGCGGCTTATATGGGCAACGATTATGACCGTTTCCCAACAGTATATGAATTGATCAAGAAGGAAAGGGAGCATCAGCAGGTGAGCAATAACCTGCTGATTCGCTGGGAAGCTGAGAAAACGCTGTTCATGGCGTTTTATGAAGAGGAAATGACGGAAAAACGAGGGCGGACAGTTTGTCAAAACCTGTTGCGCAATCGGGAGCTATTCACGCAGTGTTCTGTGGGTTATTATTTTTGCGATGATTTTTGCAATTTGAAGGACGGCTGTACGCTGCTTCGAAGCGTTATGGATTGGAACATTACACTGGGCGATTTCAGCGCTTTGGATTACAGCAAGATACGGCAAATAAAACCAGTACTGAGGCTATACCCAAACGATTCCGAGAAAGCGCTGCGC
This sequence comes from Candidatus Limiplasma sp., assembly GCA_963663285.2. GTDB lineage: Bacteria > Bacillota > Clostridia > Christensenellales > Aristaeellaceae > CAXXOK01. The sequence goes on from CAXXNI010000002.1 coordinate 609,423, forward strand.
ATTGCTATGTGCAACCGGAATCAAGAGGGTATTGAAAAAGCCGTAATCACTTTTTTCGAGGGGTTGTGGCCGGACGTTCAAAACGCATGTACACCCGGACAAGCGAAGGAGTTTACGGCACGTTTATTATGGCTGATGATCAATACCGGCAAAGGACTTGGGCTTTTTGAAATTTCCGCGCTGGACAGGCATGCACTGTTTGAGCAGGTGCGGTGGGCAAAAACAAGAACCGAGTTAATCGCAGTCGCAATGAAAATAGGCGGCGAAATGCGCTTCTGGCAAACGGCACATTTGCAGGACAACGTGTTGATTACCAAGGCGATTGATATGATCCGAAGTTACTATCACGAAGGAATAACGCAGGATGAAATTGCATTAAAACTGGGTGTAACACAGGAATATCTAAGCACATCATTTCATAAAAGCATGGGAATCAGTTTCTCACATTTTCTGCGTGACCTGCGTATTCAAAAAGCAAAGGAAATGCTGATCGGAACCAACTTGAGACAGTGGGAAATCGCAACGCGAATCGGCTATACGGATGGGAAGTACTTCAGCAAAGTCTTTAAAGAGTGTACGGGCATGCTGCCAACCGACTATCGAAGAAAGAACCAATAATACGCCGACTTAAAGGAGAAAGCGGTATGAAGAAGCGATTGTTCGTTCTGTTGCTGGCTGTGGTTTTACTGCTGAGTGCTGGTTGTTCGCAGACGAAAGTTGACACTGTGGAAACGCAAACCGTTGCGAAACAACTGGATATTTGGCATTATTTGGGCAATAAAGGGCAGCAGGAGGAATTGAACGCGGTTGTGGAGGAATACAATCAATCTCAATCCGAAAACCACGCAAATCTCATCTATATCCCTTTTGATGATATGTTGAAAAAGATTTCCGCGGCAATTGTGGAAGACACATTACCGGATATTGTTATTATCGCTGTATCCGACCACGCTTATTATGCCTCGACCGGAATATTTGCGGACTTAACAGACAAGTTCGACACAAGCGGATATTATGCTGACTCGATTGCGTCCTGTACCTACAATGGACGCCTTTACGGTGTTCCCTTCGGCGCGAACTGCCTGGCGCTGTTTTATAATACCCGGATGCTGGAGCAGGCAGGCCTGCAACCACCGGAAACCTGGGATGAATTGAGAGGCGCGGCGCGTATCCTCACAAATGATGGAGTATATGGATTTGGGTTTTCCAATATTCAAAGCGAAGAAGGAACGTTTAACGATCTTGTTATGATCTATGCTGCGGGTGCGGATGAAACCCACCTTGATAATGAAGCTGGAATCAGTGCCTATTCATTTGTTCGTGATCTTATGGATGATGGCAGCATGAGCGTAAACGTCATCAACGCTACGCAAGCGGAAATCATGGAACAATTTGGACGAGAAGAACTTGCCATGATGATTAACGGTTCCTGGCAGGTGCCTGTGCTTCAGCTCGATTTCCCAGATACACCGTATAATGTGGCGCTACTCCCAAAAGGAAAACAACGGGCCTCGGTTTTGGGTGGCGAAAACTACGCTGTTATAGCCGGGAAAAATGAGGATGGCGCCCTGGACTTCATCCGCTATGTTACCGGTAAACAAACGCTGCATTCTTTAATGAGCAACTTTGGCTATATATCAGCAGATAAGGCCGTTGCTGAAACACAATTTCTTCAAGACCCCAAAATGCAGATGTTTGTACAGCAAATGGAGTTTGCACGGGTTCGCGGGCCGAATGCGGAATGGTTAGCTATTTCCAAGGCGATTTCCGGCTCATTTACAGATGTGATTACCAGAAAAGTCAGCCCGGAACAGGCTGCAAAAGAAGCCCAGAATATCATCGATGCGTTGCCATAGCATAAAACATTCAGGATAAAATCCATTACAAGCCGTCCCAAAGCAATCTTGGAACAGCTCGCTTAAAAACAGCCTCTGTCGCTGCGAGGGCAGCAAAACATTGATTCATATCGAGATCAAGCGTCTCTTTACAAGTGAAAAGAACCCATTCAAAACTACAAATACATGTCATTTTGAAAAACGCGAACCGATAGCTTGTATTTATCGCTGCTGTGCTCTTTTAAATCTCATTTCGCTAACAGGCACGACTTGTCGGCTTATTTGTGGTTTAGATCAACATAAGGATAAAAAGCGCAGCATTTTGGCTTGCGCTCGAGTACCTCGTAAATCTTTTTCGCTTGGCAAGCAGCGTTTTCCGGAGCCAAGCCCGAGGAAGATAAATATTTATAACATGATTCCGTTCATTGTAACGGGGCGGACGATTCCCGCAAAATAATCTGGCAAGGCAATACTGTTCTTGCGGGTACATCGGTGTTGCCATCCAGTTTCCATAGCAGGTGCTGTGCCGCGGTTAGACCGATTTGTTTGTTAGGCAGAGCCAATGTAGTCAGCGGTGGGAATAGGTAAGAGGCGAACACTTGATTATCAAACCCTACGACCGACAGGTTTTCAGGGATGCGCAAATTCTTACGCGCCGCCTGCGCATAGCAGCCTGCGGCCATAACATCGTTCATTGCCACGATGGCGGTGGGCGGTATTGTAAGTGAGAGCAGTGCTTCCGCTTGTTCAACACCCGAATGATATTCCCAATCGCCCCACCGCAGATATTCTGGCGGCATGTGCAGGCCTGCCTCGTCCATAGCGGCGCGAAAGCCCGTAAGACGTTCTTTGGTTACGGCGCTGGTGGGGTGGCCGGCAATCAGGGCGATGCGGCGGTGTCCCTGCTCAATCAAATGACGTGTGATAGCAGCCATACTGTGTTGGTTGTCGTAGGTTACGGAGATGCTGTTGGGGTCGTTGCTGTTGGCGTAGGCAAATACGAGCGGAATTCCTGCCGGCTGATGGATATCGTCAATACGCCTGTCATGCATTGCGATGTAAATGATGCCATCCACCCGAGCATCCTCCAACAGCTGGATGCCGCGATTAACGGAACCGATATAATGGCTCAACTGCTCATATTGATTATATAATTTACTGAGCAATTGCAGGTTGCTCAGTAGTACCTGATAGCCGCTGTCCATCAGACACTGGCTGATACCATCGACAATTTCTGGCACTGGCAAGCCGCAAATATCTTCAACTAAAACGCCGATAATGCCTGTCTTACTCGTTCGCAAACTTTTAGCGATGTTGTTAAGCTTGTAATTGGTCAGCTTCACAGCGTTCAGCACCCGATCACGCTTATCCGGACTCACATTTTTTTTGCCGCTGAGTACGTAGGATACAGTTGCTACCGATACATTTGCCAGTTTTGCAATTTCCTTCATGGTTGCCAAGTACATCACTCCTGCCACGCGGGCGATTAAAACTTCACTGAAATGAAACGTTTAAATTCATAATAATATAGCAAATTCTATGCCTCTTGTCAATAAAAATTGCGTAAAGGCCTATTGTATTGACTTTTTAATGCCTGATGGATGGATTTTCATGCGTAAAAATTCCCGTTGACAGACGATCTTAGCGGTGTTATAATCCGATTATAGAAAGTGAATCGATTAGATTTATACATTACGTAACCTGATGCCTTTATTGATGGCGTATCAGGTTCATGAAACTACGTATATAAAAAATAATAGTGTAAGGTGGAAAAGATATGAAACGATTAACAGCTCTCCCGTTGGCTAATGTGCATATGTCGGATGGTTTGGCCAAGCGTATGCAGCAATTGGTACGTGAAAAGGTAGTGCCGTATCAGTGGGAGATCCTGCACGATCGTGTTGAGGGAGCGGCAAAAAGCCATTGCATTGAAAACTTCCGTATCGCGGCAGGTCTTTCTGTGGGAGAGCATTATGGAACGGTGTTTCAAGATAGCGATCTGTATAAATGGCTGGAAGCCGTAGCCTATACCTTGGAGTTATATGACGATCCGGCGCTGGAAGCACAGGCGGATGAAATGTGTGAGCTGATCCGTCTGGCACAGCAACCGGACGGCTATATTAATACCTACTATACGCTATGCAAAGAGGATCATTGCGCCCAGAAGCTGCAGGAAGGAAACGAACTGCGGCACCGCGGACAATTGCCGGACGGCTCCACCGCTACCGAGGAAAGGCTTTCTGGGTTTGGTAACCGCTTTCAGAACCTGCAGCAAGGGCATGAGCTGTATTGCGCGGGCCATCTGTTTGAGGCGGCGGCTGCCTATGCCAAAGCGACGGGGAAGCGGGACATTTTAGATACAGCCTGCCGCTTCGCGGATTATTTATCAAGAGTATTTGGTTTAGGCGATGGGCAGATCAAAGGCTACCCAGGTCATCAGGAAGTTGAAGTTGGGCTGGTCAAGCTTTACGAAGTAACGGGTGAGAAGCGGTATCTTGATTTGGCGGATTATTTTCTGTCCGAACGCGGCCAAAAGCCTCTCTACTTTGAAGCGGAACGAAAACGCAAGGGATTTCACGACCTGTTTGGAGAGCCGGTGCTTTATATACCCACCTATGCGCAAATCCATGCCCGCCCTGTGGAGCAGACCGATGCTGTGGGACATGCGGTGCGCGCCTTGTATATGTATAGCGCCATGGCTGATCTGGCAGCCTTGCGCAATGACGATGCTTTGGCACATGCCTGTTCAGCGTTGCACCGCAGCGTAACCGCCCGGCGCATGTACGTGACGGGAGCTGTTGGCTCCACCCATGTGGGGGAGAGTTTTACCGGTGATTATGACCTGCCGGATCACACCGTGTATGGGGAAAGCTGCGCTTCGGTTGCATTGATGATGTTTGAAAACCGCATGGCGGCGCTGACCGGTGAAGGCGCTTACTTTGACACTGTAGAACGCGCCTTTTTCAACCGGGTGTTAGGCGGTATCTCGCTTACAGGAACGGAATTCTTCTACGTAGGTCCGCTGGCAGTTGATCCATCCGCCTGTCACGAGAACCCGGATCTTTTCCACGTGAAAACCGTTCGCCAGCCCTGGTTTGATGTTGCATGCTGCCCAACCAATATTGCGCGCACCATCATGTCTATCGGCGGTTATGCCTATGCAGAGGACGGGGAGGTACTGTACATTAATATACCTTTGGCGGCGGAAGTAAAGTATGCCCGTCATGCTGTTCTAATTGAGGGTGAATACCCCTACGGCAATAAAATCCGTATTACAGCACAGGAGAATGGGCAGCATATACGGCTTCGGCAAAGCGGCCTCGCACCGGTTGTGTCGCTTTTGATGAATGGAAACCCTCTGCCGCTTACCGAAGTACATGGCTACTTGGATCTGCCGGAGCTTGCCAAGGGGGATACTGTGGAAGCTACGCTGGATATGGCTCCGCATTTCGTAGTTGCTCATCCGGGCGTAACCGGCAATGTCGGCAAAGCGGCGGTCATGAGAGGCCCCATAGTTTACTGCGCAGAACAGGCGGACAATGGCGCCGGTGTGGCAAGCATGGCTTTTTCAGATACGCTTACTTGCCGGGAAAGCGAAGCTTTTACGCGTGATGGCGCTATGGCGCTGACGGTGAAAGGCCGCAAAGCTGCGTTTGCTGAGAGCGATACGCTATATCAAACCGAATTGCCGGTGTGGGAAAACACGGATATTAAACTGATACCTTACTACTTGTGGGCAAACCGCGGCGAAGGCGAAATGCGTGTATACCTGAATGTACGTTGACGGCGCAAAAGGACGGTCTCAATCATGCGCGGATGCGTATGAAAAAATAAAGGGAGGATGCGACATGAAAAAGGGAATCAAACTGTTGAGCCTCGCGCTCGCACTCGGTATGCTGCTGTCTCTGTTTACAGGGCTGGCTGCTTTAGCTGAGGATCGCGTTACGATCACTTACTCCATGTGGGGCAACGACGAGGAGCTGCGCGTACTCAATGAGGCTATCGCAAAGTTTGAGAGCGAGCAGGATAAAATCCATGTGGAAGCTATCCAAATTGACCGCGCAGACTATGTGGGAGCGCTCAACACCCGTGCGGCAGGTAACGACTTGCCTGATACCGGCATTATGGCGGAGGACGCTGTGCTCATGTGGGCGTCGCAGGGGATGCTGGCCGACGCAAGCGACATGTATGCTGCAGACGAGCCCAAGCCGCTGGACAGTTTGGCTTTCACCTATCAGGGTAAGCCGGTCGGCTATTCTGTGGCAAACGAAATTCTGTTGACTTTCTACGATCAAAAAGCTTTCGCCGACGCAGGGGTAACCCCGCCGCCCGCCAGCGCGGACGACGCATGGGACTGGGATACTTTTGTAGACGTTGCCAAGCAAATGACCATCGACGTTAACGGTAATAACGCCAAGTCTCCAGACTTTGACGTAAACAACATCAAGCGTTACGGCGTCATGCTGTGCCCGGATTTCTGGCAGCTTGAGGTTTGGTCGGTCATGAATGGCGGCGCATGGTATGACAAGGATGGCAATGTTGTCATCAATAGCCCGGAAGCCATTGAAGGTTTACAACGTGTTGCCGATCTGGCGCTTGTGCACCACGTTGCACCCCAGTATGGCACGAATACCGCTACCACCATCGATCAGGATCTGGCCGCGGGCAATGCAGCCATGTACATCAATGGCCAGTGGTCTATCGGCGTATGGCTTGGCCCGGCCCGCACCAGCGTTGGCCTTGATTATGGCGTTGGCGTGCTCCCGTACATGAAGGACAAAGTAACCCTGAACACCGGCGGTGTAAACGTGGCTTTTGCTACCTCAAAGCATCCGGTCGAAGCTATGGAATGGCTCAAATGGTATGCGAAGGAAGAAAACGCATGGGGCCTGATCGAAAGTGGAATTTGGATGCCTGTGAACAGCAGCTATTATACCGACGAAGCACTCACTCATAAATGGGTGGATAACCCCAACTTCCCGCCGTATGATGTCTATAAGTCTGCGGTCGTGGATTATGCTGCCGGGTATGCTAAACCCACCAGCTGGTATTGGGTAAATAACACCAACCTGTTCAACGATGCACTCAGCACGATTCTGGCGCCTTGCTGGAGCGGCAATGCAACGGTGGCTGACGCCATCAATCAGGGTCTTGAAACCCTGAAGGCCGCACACGAAGGAATGTAGTAATTTGATTCGGCATCGTCCGTTTCTGGATTGAATAACCTGACCCTTGCGCAAATGCCGCTATGAGGCTTTGCGCAAGGGAAATGGTTTAATCAGGCGGACGATGCCCTAATGGATGGGGTGGATTCATGAAGCGAAGACACAAGCCTTTATCACGCATGGCGCGTCAGGAAGCTCGCGCGGCTAAACTATTTCTCATCCCCGCATTTTTAGGGCTCACGTTTCTCACCTATCTGCCGCTGATCGCGGTTTTTGTGCTATCGTTCTTTAAATGGACGGCTATAATGCCACAACCAATCTTTGTGGGGTTAAACAACTATATCAAGCTTTTTACGCGCGATATGTTCTTTTGGACATCTATCAAAGTTACGGTGCTTTACGCTGGACTCACGGTTGGCATCAGTATGATTTATACACTTACCATCGCTATGCTGTTGAATCGCAAGATGCCCGGGCGCGGATTTTTTCGTGCAGTGTTTTATGTACCCTATATCATCCCTGCTATGGCGGTGTATATGAGCTGGGCGTTGCTCTACAACCCGGATTTTGGCGTTTTCAATGCCATTCTGGCGAGCCAGGGCATCCGGAAAATAGGTTTCTTATCGGATTCACGGTTTATTATTCCCTCCATATCGCTGATTGCGGTATGGGCAAGCGGCAACCTGATTGTGATTTTCCTCGCGGGCTTAGGGAACGTACCCCGCGTATACCATGAGGCGGCGGAAATAGACGGAGCCAATGGTTGGCAACGGCTTGTGAACATCACCATGCCATGTATGACACCCATTGTATTTTATAACCTTCTCATGAGCTTGATTACCAACATGCAGGTGGTTGTTCCATCGCTGATCTACGCGGGCAGCAACCGAACTACGTATCCGGAATATACATTTATGTCGTTTCTCATGTATCGCACAGGCTTCATCAACAATGACCTGAGCTACGCCAGCACCATCTCGTTTATCTTCTTTTTGATTATCGGCTTCTTTACGCTGATTTTATTTGCCACCAGTAAAAGCTGGCTGTTTTACGAAGGGGGCGATCGTTGATGGTGGTACGCGGTGGTTTGCAAAGTAAGCGGCGCAGAGAACGCGTTGCCAATATAATTGCATTCCTTGTCATCCTTGTTTTTGCGGCATTAGTTCTGTTTCCCTTGTGGTGGATACTTCGTTCCTCGTTGATGACCAATCCGGAAATCGGGACACTAAATCTGCTGCCCAGCCGCTGGCTGGTAAGCAACTACCCTGAGGCGCTTCAAGTATTCACATTTTTCCGCTTGTTCGGCAACACCATGACCATTGTTGTGCCTTGCGTGGTGTTTGGCACGGTTACGGCTGTAATGTGTGGCTATTCGTTTGCGCGTCTTTATTTTCGCGGACGTAGTTTCGTGTTTGGGCTATGTATCGCGTCGCTCCTGCTGCCACCGGTAGTCACGCTAATTCCCCTGTACATTGGCTGGATACGCATTTTAGGACTGGGTGGTACGTACTGGCCGCTGATCCTGCCTTACTTGACGGGCGGCGGCGCGTTCAATATCTTCTTAATCCGTCAGTTTATTATGTCGGTTCCGCGGGAAATGGATGAAGCAGCAACAATAGACGGCGCGGGCCGACTGCGTATCCTGTTGCAGATTTTGGTGCCCAGCATCAAGCCTGCTATTATCGTAGTTGCACTTTTTATTTTTATCGGCATTTGGAATGATGTACTGCAGCAGACTGTTTATATTACAAGGCAAGAAATGAACACCATTGCTCTGGGGCTGAAACGCTTTACGGGGAGTTACGGTACCGACTGGCGGTTGGCGATGGCCAGTACCTGTATGAGCATTGTGCCGGGCATTCTGGTATATCTGGTATGCCAAAAATACTTTGTGGAAGGCATTGTGATGACAGGCATGAAGAACTAAGAGATGAGGCGTAAGGCAAAGCGCAGGTGTGCGTCGCATCATTGCATGGCAGATTGGCCTAAGGGAATATTCATAAGAATATCAATCATTCAACCAGCAGGAACGGCCGAAAGACTGTTCCTGCTGGTTGTAAAATATGAACGCGACCGATTAAGCGGTTGTGCAACAGTAAGGGTTGAACCCTCTTTATTGTTGCGCGCTCCTACACACCTTAATGAAACATGATTGGAAAAGCATAAAACGATACATCCGCCTGCTGATGTTGGCTCTCTTCATTGCAATGAAATTTTAGAAACTGTTCCCAAAATGAAAGATCAAACTTCATGAACCAGAATCCGATTGGATGCTGCTTATCCATGCGTCTATCTATTGTTGAAATTTTTCAACGAAATGAAATGGTGAAAGTATCGTTTGGATTCCCGATGAAAGCAATTTTTCCGCTTTCAGGTAATACGGTTGTATTGTCTTTGCTGACGGTGGTGTAATTGACACATAGATCATACTGATCATAAACAATATAAGCCGCACCATCCGGTATGGTTACGGTCATGATTTTTCCGGCCATACCGGCGTCGATAGCATAATACTTCGCATAACCGTTCTCCTGAATAACACAGGAAGTGGTTTCACTGTTGATAGCGGGGATGCAATCGCCTCGGATATAAAGCAAATCATTCACTTCCATGTATTCTGCGCCATCGTATACATGGAATATCAAGTCTGCGGTATCGCGGAATTTAACAACGTTCACAGCGCTGTTGTTATCTACAATGTAGTCTGCACCGCGGGCAAAGCCATCCGCAAAGGAGGCATTCATTTCTATTGTACCGGTGCCTGTTGCCGAAAAGTATTCTTGCGAGGAAGATTTTTCACTTACAATGTAGTATTTCTTTCCGGCACGCTCGCTCCATGCTGCAAGTACGTTCGGGTCAAGCGTCGCTGGTTCTGCCTTTACGTATAGAAACAGCGTAGCAGTCAATTGCCCGATGCCTGGATAAATCTTATATTGGCTGCTTTGCAGATAGACGTTTCCATCTTTTTGCAGCGAAAAACGCAGGGCTGCACTTCCGTCTTCGGACACAAACGTGCCGTTGTCAGTATATACATAGTCAACGCTTGAAGTGCCGTCAAGCGTTGATTGGGTCAAAATGCCGTCTTTTACGCTAATGTTAATTTCCGATGTGACGTTGACATAAAGCCCTGAATATGATGCAAGTGTTGTGGGCATTTCGGCTTTTTCTGGTTCGGTTAAAACCCGTTGCGGGGTTATCTGGCTGATGATGCCCTTGTCTAGCAGCAACTCTTGCAGCATTGTTGAGGCAAAGGCACAATCAACCGAGGAGGAACCGCCGGAGGATACAACTGCCATCGCGATGTTAAGCTGCGGCAACACGACCAGCGAAGAATGGAACAAGTAGGTATCGCCGCCCTTTGTCAGTGCTGTGATTCCGTAATCCCCGAAAGGGAAGCTACGCACCGTATCCCAGCCAAGGCCAAAGGCCATTAGATTGTCACCTTCATAGTCAACCCAAATGCCCTTTTTATATTCAGCTTCCTGCATGAGTAGGGTAGCCTGTTCTGATAGAATGTCCGGGCACTTTCCCATGAGCACTTGTGAAAACGTGCATAGGTTTTCCGCAGTTGAATACAAACCGCCGGTACCCAAAACGTTGACGGTATCTGTTGGTAGTGCGCCTTCATAGAAAGGCATATATGTTTTTACCAAACGCTTGTGATCGAATATATCAAGTGGTGTTTTCGTGTTGGTAAGGCTAAGCGGTTCGGAAAAGTGCTTTGTAATAAATTCCGTGTAACTCATTCCGCTGACGCGTTCAACCAGAAGCTCCAGCAGCGTGAAACCGTCATTGCAATACTCACTCATTTCTCCCGGCGAAGCTTTGAGGTGCTGACCCGCCAGCTTCTCAAGAAGCGTATCGTGTGATTGCGTAGCGTTGTCATCAAATAAAAAAGTGTTTGAAAAGGTGGAACCATATAACCCGGAGGAGTGGTTCATCAACATACGGGGGGTTATCTCTATATAGCGCGGATCGTCCATAACAAATTCAGGAATGTAGGCGGTAAGGGACGTATCAATATCGATAAGCCCCTGATCCCAAAGAACCATAATGGCCGCGGAGACAAACATTTTGCTTGTAGAACCGATACCGTACATGCTATCTTTTGTGATTGCCCGGTTTTCCGCTTTGCTGTAAACGCCGCTGGCTCCGGAAAGAACGATGTGGCCGTCATCGATTATTGCGTATTGGACGCTGGTTGCGCCATGGTCGCTGACGATCAGCCCGGCTATTTGCTGTGCCCGGTCCGCAAGTGAGTTTGTAGTACCAGCTACAGCAGATGAAACCAGAGACAGCAGCAAAACGGCGAGTAAGGCAACCGATACTATTTTTCTCCTCATCATTGCTCTCTTCATTCGAAACTGTCTCCTTCTCATCAGAACGATGTGTTTTTTTCCAGTTGGAAAAGTATAAAGCAGGCTTTAACTGTGTACGACTGTCAAGAAAACTGGCTAAGATGGAACATAAAACCATGAACTTTGAAAATGATGATTCCGATCCAATGCTTATTGTCCGCTGATCAATTCACATACCATGGTGCTGTTTGTAAGAAATGCCAGTGGCAATTCGCCGGTAGGAATCGTATATTCAGCAGTTGGAAACTGAATTGCGAGCGGCAGGAAAACTTCCCCGCTGGCTGGGGGAATCAATGGCAGATCGGTATCTTTTTGAACGACACAACGCATTGAATCTTGGTTCGCGAAGTAAAAATCAATAAACGTCTGCCGTTCTTCAGCGCTCAGGTTATCCGGGTATAGCGCCAACTGCCCTACGGATGTGTCAACAGGCACCCAACCATAATTAGGCAGGTAAAACTCCGCCCAGAAATGCCCGCCGAATTCATCTTTGAACAGCTGCCAGCCGCCTGTTGTTCTGGCAGGGATACCCAAAGCCCGGCACATGGCGGAAAAATACATCGATTGAGCGCCGCAATCGCCACGCTGGTATTGGTGTACGTAACTGGACTCGCTTAATTCTGTCCGCGGCCACAGAATATTGTGTGGCATAAGCGCATAGGTGATGTTATTAACAATATAATCGTACAGCTTACGTGCGGCCAGATATGGATTATTTTCACCAGCGGCAATACTTTCAGCCATCGTACGGATTGCCGGTGTGATTTCGGTATTGCCATAGGAACGAGTGTATTGCTGGTAAAGAGCTGAACTTTGATCATACTCGCCAACATTTTCCGGATCAATCGAAAAACGCTGCACGGAATGCGAGAAGGTAAAAACAACCTGGATGGATAAATCCCCGGTGAGTTCTGCCAAAGGAACTTCCATATAAATAAGCCCGATATCCTGATCAAGGCTGGGTGGTTGTTTAACCCACTCTTTTGGTGTAATGGATTCGATGATAACGTTAGTCTGCGCTCCGGTGTTGATGGGAATTGGCAGCCAAAGGCGATAGGTTCCCTGCGCTGGCAATTCATTCCGTGGGATGGTTATGGTATGCGTACCGCGATAGACCGCAGGCGAGTCATACTGCAAAAAGGAATCCTCCGGCTGATTTTCAGCCACCCGGTTGACTTTTAAAACAAGATTGCATAATGTTTCCATATTCTTGTCATTGGCGCGCATCAATTCCACATGGCGGTAGGCCAGATTGACCAAAGCCTGATCGAGGTAGTGATCTTCGCCGTCATAAAATGCGTGTTCTGTTTCTTCCGGTGCGGTCCATAAAGCTATCTCTTCTTCGCTTACTTGCGGATACGTTTTTCTGATTTGCTCTTTCAGTTCTTCTAAAGTGTAAGGATAAATTATGGGGTACAGGGAAGCCCGCTGTGCACGCATGTCACAGTCATCCGCCAGGCTTGCTTTTCCTTCTGCTAGTAAAAGCGGAATTGCCTTCACGAATAATTGGTGTGCTTTTGTATATTCTCTTTGTGTTTCCGCTGCCTGTGCCTGCTGATATAGCAATTCGCCCTCGCTTAAATCTTCAGCCATGCTGATAAAGGGCAAGCTTGACAGCAGAAAAATAAACAAGAAAAATACCAAGAAATATATGCTTATAGGTTGGATAGGTGTGCTGATTTTAGTACACTTAATGCAAATCATTCTTTTGTACCTCACATTATGAGTAGTTATGTTGGCTTTTCTCCAGAAACGATCTACGAACATTGTAACACACTATACAAGTACAGCAAACAAAATATGCATTTGGAGTGATGCTGACAGCGCTTGGAGCATAAAGGACATGCTTTGTCAATATGAAGATTATATTAATAAAATCGTGGAAATGGCATATTGCAGACTTAGGAGCTGGCTACTACAATAGAATAGAATCATGTGGCAACTGGCATTTTTACAACCATATTCCAAAAAGCAACAAATGTGGTGGTATAACCATGCTCCATTTGCAAAGCATGAAAGCAATGTATGGGGCGAAGTACGCTACAATGATGTGAATAGTGCCCGATAATATTGCAGATGTTTATACTATTTGGGGAAAGTAAACAAACCTTCTTATTTCACCGGGTAATAGATGAAAGAGAGGGGCTAGTGATCACACATCATCATATTACGCTGCCTGTATAATATTTTTCAGGCGGCGGGGAATACGGGGGATTCCATGAACATTTTCGTATGCATCAAACAAGTACCAGCCACAAGCAAGGTGCAAGTGGACGAGCAGACCGGGGTGCTCAAGCGCGCGGGTGTTGCCAGCAAAATGAACCCGTACGATCTGTATGCGCTGGAGGCGGCGCTGCGGCTTAGGGAGCTGCACGGCGGCACGGTGACGGTCGGCACCATGGGCCCGCCGCAGGCGCAGGCGATTGTGAAGGAAGCCTACTGGATGGGCGCGGACGAGGGCTATGTGTTCTCCGACCGGCGCCTTGGCGGCGCGGATGTGCTGGCTACCAGTTATACGCTTTCCCAGGCCATCCAGAGCGTGGGCGATTTTGACCTCATCCTCTGCGGCAAACAGACCACCGACGGGGATACCGCGCAGGTCGGCCCCGCCATTGCCGAGCACATGGGTATTCCCCACGCGGCGTGGGTGTCCGGCGTGACCGTGCGGGATAGCGGCGTGGATGTGGAACAGCAGCTGCAGGACGTGGTGGAAACCGTGCATATGCCCTTTCCCTGCCTGATAACCGTGGAAAAGGATATTTACATGCCGCGCCTGCCTTCGCTCAAGGCGGCCAAGGCGGTCAAGGATAAGCCCGTGCACATCATCGGGCTGGACGCGTTTCCGGATACCGACCCCGGCCATTACGGCCTCTCCGGCAGCCCCACACAGGTGGAGCGTATCTTCCCGCCGCCCTGCGGCGCGGACAAAGAAGTGTGGACGGGTGAGGACTGCGCAGAAAGACTGCATGAAACGCTCACCAAGTGGAAGTTTATCGGCGGGGAGGCGACGGCATGGCACAAATAGCAATACTGGAGCGCAAGTGCGACGGCTGCGGCGCGTGCATTGCCGCCTGTCCCTTTGGCGCGATTGGCATGAAAGACGGGAAACCCGAATTGAACGCCGCGTGCAGGGTATGCGGCGTGTGCGTGAAAGCCTGCCCCAAACAAGCGATCATCCGGCTGGAAACCAAGGTGGACAGCGTGGATAAAAGCCTGTGGAAGGATATCCTCGTGTTCGCGGAAACCGGCGCGCACGGCCTGCACCCCGTGAGCCTGGAGCTGATCGGCAAGGCGCGGCAATTGGCGGCGCCGGTCGGGTTTGCGGTAAACGCCGTGCTGATTGGAAATAACATTGAACAGGATGCCGAGGAGCTGCGCCATTACGGCGTACAGCATGTGTATACCTACGATGATCCGCAGCTTGCCTACTTCCGCGCGGACGCGTTTGCTGCCTGCGCGGAGGACGCGATTAAAGCGCTCAAGCCCAGCGTAGTGCTGGTGGGCGCAACCTCGCTGGGGCGCAGCCTTGCGCCGCGGCTGTCCACACGCTTCCATACCGGCCTCACCGCGGACTGCACGTGTCTGGAGCTACGGGAGAATACCGATCTGGTGCAGATCCGCCCGGCATTCGGCGGCAATATTATGGCGCAGATCGTTACCACCAATACCCGCCCGCAGTTCGCCACCGTGCGCTATAAGGTGATGGACGCACCGACACGGCAGGAGGAAGCAGCAGGTACCATCGTAACGCGGAAAATCCCCAAAGGCGTAGCCGCCTCCCCGGTCACCCATGTGCGCACCGTGCCGGTGCCCGCGGGCAAGACTATATCGGATGCGGAAATCCTCGTGGTGGGCGGCCGCGGACTGCAAAAGGAAGCGGATTTGCAGCTGGTGAAAGAGTTGGCGGCATCACTCGGCGGGGACTGGGCGGTCAGCCGCCCGCTGGTGGAAAAAGGCTGGGCGGATAACGGGCGGCAGATCGGGCTTTCCGGCCGTACGGTACGCCCGCGGCTCATCATTACCTGCGGGGTCAGCGGCGCGATCCAGTTCGCCAGCTGCATGAATTGCAGCGACCATATTATCGCCATCAATACCGATGCGAACGCGCCGATTTTCGACGTGGCGCACGTAGCCATCGTGGGCGATCTGTACCCCATTGTGCGGGGCTTGATTGCCAAACTGAAGGAGGGCGCGGCATGAAACCATTTAAGCAGGTAGACGCGGCCGACCTCGCGTATTTTGAAGCACTGCTGCCCGGACGTGTGTTTTCCGGGGACGCGATCAGCGAGGATTACGACCATGACGAGATGACCGAATACGGGCACTTCCAGCCGGATGTGGTATTGCAGGCGCTGAGCACGGAGGATGTGTCGGGTGTGCTGGCCTATTGCAACCAGCATAACATCGCCGTGACCCCGCGCGGGGCGGGCACCGGCCTGTGCGGCGGGTGCGTAGCCACGCAGGGCGGCGTAATCCTCTCCACCGAGAAGATGAAAAAAGTGCTGGAAGTGGATGAAAAGAACATGACCGCCACGGTGGAGCCGGGCGTACTGCTGATGGAGTTTCCCAAGGCGCTGGAAGGCACAGGGCTTTTCTACCCGCCCGATCCCGGCGAGAAAACCGCCACCATGGGCGGCAACGCCATGACCAACGCGGGCGGCATGCGCGCGGTACGCTACGGCGTAACGCGGGATTATGTGCTGGGTATGGAAGTAGTGCTGGCCAGCGGCGAGGTGCTCACCCTCGGCGGCAAGAATGTGAAGTGTTCCAGCGGCTACAGCCTGGTGGATTTAATGGTCGGCAGCGAAGGTACGCTGGGCTTTTTAACCAAGCTGACCGTTAAGCTGATTCCCGAGCCGAAAACCAACCTCTCCCTGCTGATTCCCTTTGACGATCTGGACAAGTGCATCGAGGCGGTGCCCGCGGTGCTGGGCTGCGGATGCGAGCCGACGGCTGTGGAATTTATGGAGCGCGCGGTAATCGCCGCATCGGAAACCTACCTTGGCAAGCAGTTCCCGGATACCAGCGCGGATGCGTACCTGCTGGTGCGGCTGGACGGCGCCAGTGCCGAAGCCCTGCAGCCCGCCGTAGACACGTTAACGGAGCTGTGCCTGTCCGTAGGCGCGCAGGATGTGCTGCTGGCGGATACCGACGAGCGCAAGGAGAGCATCTGGAATGCGCGCGGCGCATTTCTGGAGGCGATCAAGAACGGCACGACCGGCATGGACGAGTGCGACGTGGTCGTACCCCGCGACCGGATTGCCGCGTTTGTGGAAAAGAGCATGCAAATCGGCAAAGAGCAGGGCGTACGCATCTGTTCCTTCGGGCATGCGGGCGACGGTAACCTGCACATTTACGCCTGCCGGGATAACCTGACGGACGCAGACTGGCAGACCAAGGTGCAAACCGTAATGGACGAGCTGTACACCTCCGCCCAGCAGCTGAGCGGCGAGGTAAGCGGCGAGCACGGCGTAGGCCACGCCAAGCGGGACTTTCTGCGCCAGTCGCTGGGCGACACCCAAATCCGCCTGATGCAGGGCATTAAGCAGACGTTCGACCCAAACGGAATTTTAAATCCCGGGAAGGTGATTTAGGCGACGTTTGTTGATTTCAATGATAAGAACACTACGTATAGACTTCCCGTACAATCTATTTATCATTGAATCATCGTTTTCGATTTCCTCTAGTTAAATATTTGGAGGACAGCCATGACCAGTATATCTATTCCTTATGGTAAGGGCGTCCAAACCCTGAAATTGCCGGAAGAACGTTTACGGGGCGTGCTCAAGCCTGCTGAACCGGAAGAATCGAACCGGGGTGAAGAAGAAATCGTACGCGAGGCGTTACAATGCCCCGTGGCTTCTTCACGCCTGAGCGAACTGGCAAGCGGAAAACAGCGTGTATTGGTGATTACAAGCGACCACACACGGCCGGTGCCAAGCCGTATTACATTGCCGCTATTGCTTATGGAAATTCGTAAAGGCAATCCGGATGCGGAAATCAAAATCCTGATTGCCACAGGCATGCATCGGCCTAGCACGCAGGCGGAACTGCGCGCCAAAATGGGTGATGCCATTGTAGAACAGGAAACGATTGTAGCGCACGAAGCCGAGAAGGATGCGGACATGGTTACGCTGGGTACGCTGCCTTCCGGGGGCGTGCTAAAGTTAAACAAATTAACCATATGGGCTGACTTAATTGTGGCGGAAGGTTTTATCGAGCCACACTTTTTCGCCGGATTTTCCGGCGGACGAAAGAGCATACTGCCGGGTATCGCAGCGCGCGAAACAGTGCTTTATAACCATAATGCCCGTTTCTTAGCCAACCCGCTGGCAACGCAGGGAAATCTGGAGGGCAACCCGTTACACAAGGACATGCTTTTTGCCGCTCAAACAGCGGGACTTCGGTTTATTCTGAATGTTTTAATCGACGAGGACAAGCAAATTATCGCAGCCTATGCGGGGGAGCCTGAGGCGGCACATGCAGCAGGCTGCGAAGCTTGCCTGCTGCGTACACGGGTTACAAAAACCGAAGCGGATATTGTGATCACTTCCAACGGTGGGTATCCGCTGGATCAGAATGTGTATCAGTCCGTGAAGGGAATGACGGCGGCAGAAAGCTGTGTACGTCCAGGCGGTGTGATCATCATGTGCTCGGCGCTGGGCGATGGACACGGTGGAGAGGCTTTCCATCGCTGGTTTGCAGACAGGGAAAGTCCGCAGTCGGTAGCGCGGGAGATAGCGGAGATTCCACCGGAAGCGACTTGTATGGATCAATGGGAAGCGCAGATTCTGGCGCGGGTGTTATGCAAAGCGGCTGTTTTCTTTGTAACTGGCATTGAAAACCGTGATCTGATCTGTCGTATGCACATGAACTGGGAACCAGATGTGAATACCGCGCTTGCCGAGGCTACGAAACGGCTTGGGCAGGAAGCCTCCGTTGTCGTAATTCCGGATGGAGTAGGCGTGGTAGTGCAATAACCGTCCATGTTTGGTTAATGGTAAGGGTGAAATTGGAGGAACGCATATGAACTATCTGCTTGGGATCGATTTTGGCGGAAGCTCATCCAAAGCGACGCTATTGGGCGAGGATGGTGTAGTATACGCTATCGCAAGCAGCGAGTATCCGACCTATTATCCGCAAAACGGTTGGGCCGAACAGGACCCGGAGGATAGTTATCTGGCGTTGGTTACGAACATCCGCGAAATTTTCAAAACCAGCGGAGTAAAACCTGAAGAAATCACCGCGCTGGCACTGGATGCGGCGACCCATACGGCAGTGCTGCTGGGTGCGGATGATAAACCTGTTCGCAGGGCAATCTATTGGACGGATGCACGTGCCGCACAGCAGGCAGCCGGATTAAAAGAATCTTATGGCGAAAAGATCATGCATCTATGCTATAACAGCGTTTCCAGCTTATGGACGCTTCCTCAATTGGTGTGGTTACGGGTAAATGAGCCTGAAACGTTGCGAAAGACACGTAAAATAATGGCGATGAAAGATTATGTGCGCTTTCGCTTAACAGCTGATTATGTAACCGATACGATTGAGGCGATGGGGAATCTGCTGCTGGATGTGGAAAAAAATGAATGGTCATCGTTCCTGTGCGCACTGGCGTGCATTGATCCATCAATTTTGCCGCCTATCGTGGACCCGATGGCAAAACTGTCCCAATTGACCAAGCAGGCGCAAGCGGATACAGGGCTTGCCGCATCTACTATTGTAATTGCAGGAGCGACCGATACCGTAATGGAGGTTTATGCCGCCGGGGCGGTAGCAGTTGGTCAGGCGACGGTAAAACTGGCGACAGCCGGACGCATTTGCCCGATTACCGATCATCCGCTGGTAGATCCGCGATTGGTTACCTACAAGCATGTGGTAGATGGATTATGGTATCCCGGCACAGCAACAAAATCCTGCGCAGCGGCAAACCGCTGGTACCGGGATGTTTTTGGCGGTACGTTCAGAGAAATGAGCGCGGCGGCAGCAGAAGTGCCGCGCGGTGCGGAAGGACTGTATTTCCACCCCTACCTGCAAGGCGAAATCACTCCATATTTGGATGATAAACTCCGTGCCAGCTTTACAGGTGCGGCGGGCTACCACACAAAGGCGCATTTTAACCGTGCCGTACTGGAAGGCGTGGCTTACTCCATGAAAGATTGCTTTGAAACCCTGCGGGTAATGGAGGCCGCGCCGGAACACGCTGTTGCAATTGGCGGCGGAGCGAAAAGCGATTTGTGGCGGCAAATACTGGCGGATATGTTGAATATTCCGCTTTTGACGGTGGAAAATGTTGATTCATCACTGGGCAGCGCCATGTTAGCCGGGGTTGCAACAGGCGTTTTCCAAAGCCATACGGATGCTGTGAAACGCTGTGTACGTGTTAGCGGCGAAACGAAACCAAACCCTGATGGTGCGGCATATTATACAGATCATTTCCCGATTTACCGGGAAATTCAAGCGGCGCTTGCGCCGATTTACCATAAGTTACAGGGGTAACGCATATGAAAATACTTGTTTGC
The DNA here is from genome assembly GCA_963663285.2 of Candidatus Limiplasma sp. Classification (GTDB taxonomy): domain Bacteria; phylum Bacillota; class Clostridia; order Christensenellales; family Aristaeellaceae; genus CAXXOK01. Next base: position 629,303 of record CAXXNI010000002.1, read on the forward strand.
GTAAAACAGGTGCCGGAGACGACGGATGTAAAATTAGGCGCGGATTATACATTACAACGCGAGTTTGTAGCAAAAGTCATTAACCCGGCGGATGAGTCGGCCTTGGAATTGGGCCTTTCCCTGCGGGACCGCTTTGGTGGCACAGTAACCGCTTTGACGATGGGTCCTGAAAGCGCAAAAGGGATGCTGCGGGAAATTCTCTCCCGTGGCGCGGACGCTGGGGTTTTATTGTGCGACACAGCCTTTGCCGGAGCGGATACGCTGGCAACCGCAAGAACATTGAAAGCTGCCGGTGAAACATTGGGCGGGTTCGACCTGATTCTTTGCGGCCGCCGCGCGACCGATGGAGAAACCGGTCAGGTGGGGCCGATGCTTGCCGCGCTTTGCAACCTTCCCTGTGTGAGCAATGCAACCGATGTACGAGTGATAGAAACTGGCAATAAAAAAATAAATATAGAAATTGAACAGTTGCTAGAAAATGGTGTAAATACATGGCAGTGCGAACTGCCCGCATTGGTGACGCTTTGCGAATGGAGCCACAGGCTTCGTTTGCCTACGCTTATGGGTTTACGCGCTGCAGGACGAGCGCAGATACAGGTGCTGACACATATGGATATTGGTCTGGATAAACCGGATTGTGGCTTGCAAGGCTCGCCAACGCGGGTGATTCACGTCAGCGCGAAGCCAATGGGACTTCGCGCCTGTAAAAAGCTATCCGTACTGGAAGTGCTGGAGGTGCTGCCATGACAATTGTGGTTGTCTGTATTGCGTCTTCCGCAACCGAACTGATTGGGAAAGCGCATAGCCTTTCACATCACGTGCGGGTAATCGCTCTTTGTGACGTTAAAGACCTTGCCATAAATCAATATTATGCCTGTGGAGCGGACGAAATTGCTACGGTTTCTCTTTGTTCGGATTATTGCGCACAGGGTACGCAGATTGCCAGGGCGCTTGAACAGCTTCAGCCGGATGCCGTACTGTTTCCGGCAACAGTACAAGGCCGGTTTTTATCAGCCTGGGCAGCAGCAAAACTGCAAACAGGGCTAACGGCGGACTGCACGGATATTTCCCTTACGGAAGATGGCAATTTGCTGCAGACCCGCCCGGCCTTTGGTGGGAATCTAATTGCGCAAATTTTGTGTAAAAATCACCGTCCGCAAATGGCAAGCATACGCCCGGGAATATTCATGCAGCTCAATCCGGTTTCTTGCGATGTTCATTTGCCCGTGCAAGTGATTAAACAATCTCATGTATCAGAACTGTTGACCTTTCTTTCGTATACCCCGTCGGCAGATCGGGTGTCCCTGCAAAACGCAAAAGTGATCGTAGCTGGGGGAAAGGGCGTAGGCGGGAAGGAAGGGTTTGCAATCCTCGCGGAACTGGCAAATCTATTAGGCGGAACGCTGGGCGCGTCCCGCGGCGCGGTGGATGCGGGGTGGACTTCCTATGCCCATCAGGTTGGGCAAACGGGCGTTGCGGTAAGGCCAAAGCTATACCTTGCGTTTGGCATTAGCGGTATGGTACAGCACATTGCAGGCATGAACGGAGCAGAAACGGTGATTGCTGTCAATAATGACCGGTTGGCGCCCATTTTTGATTATGCGGATTATGGCGTTGTAGCAGATTGGCGTGAAACAGCCGAAACGATGATACGGTACATGCAAAACAGGCCAATTACGCAGCATGAATTTCATTGATTGGCTACCAATAGAGGAAGCTTATCGTATTACATACACATCATGAATGCGAAATACACATCCAAAGAATTCACTAACATGAGCGGATAGTGCTTTTAGCTGTACTGATCACGTTTCCGCTCATCAAAGGCCGTATCTATCATCACTAAAATTGTATTATGAAGAAATATCGTCTCTGCGATGAAGATAGAAGTTGTCTAGAAGCGTGAAAACAAGCAGGTACCATTGCCTGCTTGTTTTCCACTTTATCCGTACATCGCCATCAGCTGTTGACTTTACTTAGGAACCGGAGTGTTACGATGGTGCCTTTTCCAAGTTCGCTATCAATTTGCAGACAATCGTATTTTCCGTATAAAAAGTACAAACGGCCTCTCACGTTGGTAAGACCGATACGCCTGCCTCGTTCTTCCCCCACAGGGGTAAACACAGTTAGCTTTTGCAATTGCGCTTCATCCATACCGTGACCGTTGTCCGATACTTTAACTACAATATCTTCGCCATCCCGGAAAATGCGCACAACAATTTCACCGTTGATTTCGCCGGTGTCCTCGTTAATCAGTCCATGCAGTAAACTGTTTTCCACCAAAGGCTCAATCATGTTTTTCGGTATTTGTTCTTCCAGCAGCGCGTCCTCTACTTCCCAACGAAAGGTTAAATCACCTTCGTACATGTACTTTTGAATAATAATGTACTGATCTACCACTGCCATTTCTTTTGCGATGGTGTCGGTGTTTTGGATATCGTTCACCCGGAGGCGATCGCGTAAAATAGCCATCAGCGCTGTGTTAACGGCAATTACATCGTCGCAGCGGTTTTTACGGGCCAGATAATTAATGCTGGTTATGGTGTTAAAAATGAAGTGCGGATCAATTTGGCTTACCAGCAGACTGAACAGTATGCGCTGCTTTTGTTTTTCTTTTTGCGCATTGGCCTGAATATACTGCTTCATATCGTCCAGCATTTTGTTATAGGCAGTACCGAGCATCCCGATTTCGTCGTCACGGTTAAAAGCTACCCGGCAGGTTAGGTCGCCTTTTGCCGCACGGTCCATCTGCTTGGACAGTGAGATCACCGGACGTGCGATTGAATCGATGGTGGTAGAAGCCGCCAGCATAGTCAGCACCAGAAAAAAGAGCATTACAATCAACAGCTCAATCATATAAGGCACCAATGTATTCACAATCGTTTTATTGGATACAAAGGATACTACACTCCAGTTATTGCGTACCGATTTTTGCGTAAAGGCGATGCCTTTGCCTGCCAGCTCAACCGTTTCAGATTTACCTGTCGATTGTATCGCAGCCACGCTGTCTGCCCATGTTTCGTCTCCGGAACGATAAAAGGTTTGATCACCGGCATCCAGCAGCATAAAGTAATCTAAATTCCTCTCGCCGATAGAGGATGCGTCGAACAGCTCATCATTGAGTGTTACCAGTACGGTGAACGTACACCAGCGGTTATGCTGGTAAAAGTTACGTACATAGGCAACCGTGTAATACGTTTGGTGGTTGATAACAACCTGATATACTGATGAAAACGAGCGGCCAAATTGCGCTTCGTGAATGCGTTTATACCACGGCGATTGCAAAAGCGCCAAATCGGTTTCGGTGGTTTTGCTGATAGAATCCAGCGGTGCAGCGCCGTCGGATTCTACTAAAATGGCCCGCACTACGCCCTCGTAGCTGGTAAGCGCGTTTAGTGTTAAAGAGGCAAGCCCTTCGTTATGCGCGTTTGGTTCTTCCCAATACTGTTGCACGGCGCTGTTTTGCTCTACCGAAAGTGCCAGTGATTCTGTAAAATCTTCCACATAGCTGGTTACATCCTCCAGCTGGCGAATAATCTCCTCGTTGCTTTTTTCGGCAGCGGCAACTGCCTCCCGGCGCAAGTGCGGGACAAAGATAACAAACGATAACAACAGCGATACAATAAAGGTAATGATACCGATCCAGATAATTTGAAACAGCAGCTTTTTACGGATAGAACGCCCTTTCATTTCTGCGGCACCTCGCCCTTTTTATACTCATTGGGGTAAACGCCCGCAATTTTATAAAAAGCCTGGCTGAAATACTGGCTGGATGAATAACCTACTGCTTTATAGACCTCGTTTACCTTGAGGTTCCCTTTCCCAAGCAGTTTTTTTGCCGCGTCAATCCGCACATTGCTAATGTAGCGGCGAAGTGTTGTACCGGTTTCCTGTTTAAACTGAGTACATAAATATCCAACGCTCATTGTAACGCTTTGAGCTACATCGGATAAGGAAAGCTCGGCTTCGTGATAGTGTTTGTGAATGTATTTCTTTGCCATGGTTACGGCAGGGGAGTATCGCTGCTCGTCCTGCTGCTGCTGCGCTAGCACCGTCCATTGCAAACAAGAAAGCATCCATTCGCAAACCGACCCGGCCGTTGCCCAATGCACCAGATTGCCTTTCAAACTCAGGTTCGGTTTATCGCCTTCGGAAGGAAACGGTTCGATCAAACTGCGTAGTAATGACAGCAATTCTCTGGATATGCGATTGAGGTTTTGCTGATTTTTCGTTTTGCAAAGCGAGGCATATAACCCGCTTATGTAATCCGTTAGCTTTTCTTCGTCCTTTGCGGCGAGCAGTTCGTGCAGCAACTCTCCGTTAAGCGTAATGGCTGCGGTTTCCTGCTGTGGTGTCGTTGGTGGTTCCAGACGTGAGATGCGGCGGTCTCCTTCAATAAAGTAGCGGCGGCTGAAAACCGGCTGGCAAGCGCGTACACTTTCCTTCCAATGCCGTATGCTCTGAGGGCGGCTGCTCCAATATACGATAAACCGGCGGGAAAAGGCATCCTGTAATGTTTGCGAAAGGGATGCGGCTAACTGCTGCAATTGCTGCCGAACATTGCTCAGCGACGCTTCCTGCATTTCCAGCACAATTAAGACACGCTGCCCATCTGTCTGGCATGCGGCAACGCGCTGGAAAGGAACCAACGTTTCCCGGTTGATACAGCTGATTACATTCCCCTGAGAGATGATGAATCCTGCAGGCCACGGTTCTCCGCTGAGGTTTAACGGTAATGCCTGTTCAACCAATAAAAAGCTGAAATGTTTTTGAAACAGTGTCGGATCTTCTGTGTCAGTAACGCGATCTGCCAGGTAATTTTCCACCAATTTATCCATGAGTATATTTTGATTCTGATTTTGCCGCTCAATCTGCTCCCGTAAGGCTAACAATTTTGTGGTTAGGGTTTGGCTGTTTACTTCACTTTTAATTATATAATCCGTAACGCCCAGGCTGATGGCGGCTTTGGCGTAGGAAAAATCTTCGTATGCGGTCAGCAACAGCAGTGTTACATCCGCGTTGAGTTTTCGCAGTTCCTGGCAGAGTACAATACCGTCGATGATAGGCATTTTAATATCGGTAAACACAATCCGCGGATGGTATTGTTGATACCGTGCCAGTGCCTGTTTGCCGTTGAATGCTTTTGTTACGATGTGAAAACCGAGAGCTTCCCAGTCTACAAGGGTGCTGAAATCTTCCAGCGCCAGTTTTTCGTCATCCACAATCATAACCGGAATTTTCTCTTTCATGGTTTCCTTTCGCCTGCTTTACGGCAGGCATACGCAAAAAAGTATGTAATCTTGAAAGAATAATTCATTATAGCATGAAAACCGGATACCTGTTTTACAAGCCGAAACTATCCATCCCAAGCAGTTTCAGTATAGCGTTGTAGTGTGTTTTCTGCATCTGAATCTCAAGAAATTGAACAAAAGATGAAGTTTTTCATCTATTATTCGACCAGATCAGACCGTATAATCAAACCGAAGATAAGTTGTGAACGAATACGGTATGTATGAGGTGTACTTGATGTCCACAGATAATACGATCCTTTTCCAAGCCACTGGGGTTCGCAAATCCTTTGAAACAGTCCGGGCGCTGGCGGGGCTTGATATTGCAATCCGCAGGGGAGAAATCCGCGGGCTGGTGGGCGAAAACGGCTCGGGGAAATCAACTTTTTCCTCAATCGTTGCCGGTATGCAAAAGGCAGACAACGGGGAAATGGTTTTAGCGGGGCAGGAGTACCGGCCTGCCGGCACCGTGGATGCTATGGAAAAAGGCGTAAGCATGGTTGTTCAGGAGCAGGGTACGATTGGAAAAATCACAGTGGCGGCCAATATTTTCTTTGGCAAGGAAGAAATGTTTGTAAGCCGTGGCGTCTTACGGGTAAAACGGATGAATCAGGCGGCACGGGAAGCACTGCAAAATATCGGCATCACAGATATTGACCCCGGTATGATGATTGACAAGCTATCCTTTGAAGACCGTAAATTGGTGGAATTGGCGCGTGCATTATATGTGATGCCTAAACTCTGGATCGTGGACGAAACCACGACTGCGCTGACTATATCCGGGCGAGAAATACTCTACAGTCTGATGAACCGGGTACGGGATAACGGCGGATCGGTATTGTTTATATCTCACGATATCGACGAGATTATGGAAAAATGCGATTCGCTTACTATTCTGCGGGACGGTGTATTAACGGCTAACCTTGTGAAAGAGGAGTTTGAACCCAACAGCATTCGCCAGTTAATGATCGGCAGAGAACTGACAGGGCATTATTATCGTGACGATAACGGAGAAGCGGATTTTGACGATGTAGTATTAGAAGCAAAGAATGTCTATACGGATGAATTACGGGATGTGAATTTGCAGCTTCATAAGGGAGAAATCCTAGGAATTGGCGGGCTGAGCGACTGCGGTATGCACGAACTGGGAAAGGTAATGTACGGTTTGGTGCAGCCGCAAAGCGGTAAAGTCATTCTGAATGGAATGCAAACTGTAAAAAATGCAGCTTGGGCTGTGCAGAACAATATTGCTTATGTATCCAAAAACAGGGATCAGGAATCGCTGATGCCGGTTTGTACGATACGGGATAATATCTGTTTGCCTTCACTGAAGGATCTAAACCCGGTGGGGCCGATATCTCCCCGCAAGCAACGAAGATTGGCGGAGACATGGTTCCAGCAGATGGAAGTAAAGGCGGACAGCATTACAACGCTTTGCAATACCTTAAGCGGCGGTAATAAGCAAAAAGTCGTGTTGGCGAAATGGCTGGGCAAAGGCGCTGATATACTGATACTGGATTGCCCGACCCGCGGTATCGACGTCGGTACAAAAGCAGCGATTTATCAGCTGATTGAGAAACTGAAGCATGAAGGGAAATCCATCCTGCTGATTTCGGAAGAGCTCCCCGAGCTTATCGGCATGTCCGACCGGATGCTGTTGTTGAAAGATGGGGCAGTATCCGGGGAATTCCACCGTCGGGACGGATTAAGCGAAACAAAGCTGATCCATAAAATTATTTGAGGTGTAAACATGGAAAATTCCGTTACAATGGCTGTGGACAGGCGAAAACACAGGCTGAAAGCGATATTGCTAAGCAATTTCTCCTTTATTGGTCTGATAGCGGTAGTAGCGCTGTTTGAACTGCTGACCGAGGGGAAATTGCTGGGAAGCCGGAACCTGATGAACATTTTCAACAATTTTTTTAACATCAGCCTCAGTGCTATGGGATTTGCCTTTATCATGGCATTGGGAGAGCTGGATTTATCGGTAGGGGCGATTGTTGGCCTCTCTGCCGCGATGGGGGCGTTTGCCGCCAAGATTAGTCTGTGGTTTGTGCTGCCGGCTTCCCTGATGACAGGGCTTTTGATAGGCAGCCTGAACGGTACGGCGATAGCCCACTTAAAAGTAGAATCCTTTATCGGCACGCTTGCTATGTCCTTTGTCGTACGGGGGCTGACGACATGGTTTCTCAATGGATCAGTCGGCGTACCCATTGCCATGCGGGCATTTGATGCCAACGGGGTAAAACTGGCTACCTTTGCGGTGCTGCTTGTGGCGCTGTATATACTTTACGAACATTGCGCATACGGCAAGCAATGCCGGGCGGTAGGCGCATCCAAACTGGCTGCACAGCAATCGGGCGTGAAGGTGAAGCGCACGCGAATGACGGCGTTTATGATTTCCGGCATTATGTGCGGACTGGTAGGGTTTTTTACACTGGTGCGCGCCTGCACGGCTTCGTCCAGTACGGGTAATTCTTTTGAATTTGACGTGTTGTTAGCTGTGTTATTTGGAGGCATGCCGCTCTCCGGCGGCTGGCCTGTTAAATTCAGAGCTGCCGTGATCGGCAGTGTTGCCATGGCAGTGCTCAAAAGCGGAATGTCGCTTACCGGCATCAACGGGTTGACACAGCAGATTATAAAAGGCATTATCCTAATCGCGGTGGTGGCGCTGTCCTTCGACCGTCGAAACGCAGCTGTGATACAGTAACATGTGATGTTTGCAGACGGTTGTCTGTAAATAATATAGAATGGAGGATTTTTTAACCATGAAAAAAATCGTTGCCCTGCTCCTGTGCCTGATGATGGTGATTGGTTTAACCGCAAGCACCGCCGTTGCGGAAGAGCCTGCGTCTTTTACCATCGGCTTTCCCTGGGATACCGCCTCTACCGACCCGGTGTGGATTTCCATTACGAATAACGTAAGAGCCGCGGTGGAAGCAGCGGGCGGAGAACTGATCACCGTAGAAACCGACCTTTCTGCGGACGGTTTGATCAACAACGTAAGCGAACTCATCAGCCGTGGTGTGAACGGTATTTTATTGATGCCCGCTTCCGATTCCATGCTGCCGACTGTGGATGCGATGTGCGCGGAAGCCGGCGTATACTGGGGCACCATGTTCCGCACCATCAGCGATTCTGAAATCCGGGATCAGATTTACGCCTCCGAATGGTTTGCAGGCGGCTGCAACGAGGATGACGAAGCCTGCGCCGCCAGCATTGTAAATGCGATGGCTGATATGGGTGTTCAAAACCTTTGCTGCATCAACATTGCTAAAGGCGATACCTCTTCCGATCTGCGCGATAAAGGCGCTTCCCGCGGTGTGGCGGAGGCGGGTATCAACCTGCTGAACACTACCTACGGTATTACCATCACAACCGATATGACCAAGACGATCGAAAGCTATATTGCGGCGTATCCCGAAATGGACGGCATTCTGTTACTGGGCACATACTGTGAAGCGGCACTGCCCACCATTGAGAAGGCACTTTCTGATCACGGTAAAGCCGGTGAAGTGAAAGTTGGCCGTATCGACTTTGACGCCACGATGGGCGAGTACCTGCAAGCCGGTTCGTTCCATGTTTCGTATGGCGGCCAGCAGCAGATTGACCCGTTGATGTCTGCGGTTGTTCTCGTCAACAAGGTGATTGGTACCCCGATTGATGAAGAGAATCCGACGATCCTGATTACACCTTACCTGGAGCTGACTTCCGCACAGGAAGCCACCGACTTTACCAACTACTTCCTGGGGGATACCCCTGTTTACACCGCCGAAGAGATTCAGGCTTCCATGATCAAGTTCTATAATTCCGAAATTGATCACGCTTACATGGATGATTTGATTGCAACGTTCTCCATCGCGGATGTTGTTTCCCGTCACAAATAACTGGTTCAGCGCGCCGCGGGGCAGTCTGCTGCCCCGCGGCGCTTACAAACGCCCGGATCGAGCCGGGAGTAAGGTACGGTTTTAAAACCATGAAAAAGATGATTACAAAAATTGCAGGAACGATGTCGCTTCCGGTAATTGTTTATGGTATATTTTTATTGCTCAGCCCGGCGCGTTTTGGGAATTGGAACTGTGTTTACACGATTCTGATTCAGTCCATCATCCCTACGATTACAGCATATGCGGTAGCGTACGGGTATATCTGCGGAATTTTTGATTTTACGATCGGCGCGCGGGTGATTATCAGCGGCGTGGTCGGCGGCTTGATGGCAGCGCAATATGGAATGCCGGGCATGATCATCGGCGCACTGTCAGCCAGCCTGCTGGCTTCGGCGTTTACGGGCGTGCTGAATTGGGCGTTGCGGATTCCCTCGCTGGTGCTAACGATGGGGCTAACCATGGTGTTTGAGATTGTCGGCAAACAGCTGGCGGGTCGTTTTGGGTTTGTACAGATTGATAACCAGTATACCTTTTTAGGTGCTTCTCCCAATATACTGGTGGTGTTTGTGCTATCTGCAGCGCTATTTTCTTTTCTATTCAACAATACGAAGTTTAGTTTTCACATGCGCGCCATCGGCAGCAACGAGGCAATCGCCCGGAACGCGGGGATTCCGGTTGGCATGGTGAAATTGAAATCCTTCATTTATGGCGGCGTTTTTATCGCGGTGGCCGCCATTCTCACGCTTAGCCAATCGGGCTCGGTAGGTGCGCAGACAAGCCTTGGCAGTGTGACAATCGTGTTTAAACCGTTAATCAGTATTTTGCTGGCAATTGTATTACAGCAACTTTGCAATTTAACGGTCGGCATCTTTATCAGCCAGTTGACTTTAAATATCATTTTTATTGGCTTGATTGCCGTTGGAATGCCGGATACATTCCAAAATGTTGTGTTGGGTGCGTTTTTATTGATTGTTATGATCTTTTTCCAAAATGCGGATCGGCTTCAGGCATGGGTGGAAAAAGTCAAAGAATCCCGTAACGTGATTAAAGGAGGATCCGCCGCATGATGTTTCCAACGCTTACACAGGAAGAACGGTTATCCCGGCTTGCGCCGCCGACAGGCCCTATTCGGGTAATCATTGACAGCGATACCTACAATGAAGTAGATGACCAGTTTGCGATTTCCTATGCGATGATGTCGCAGGAGCAGATGACGGTAGAGGCTGTGTATGCCGCTCCGTTTTCCGCCGGCTTCTTTTTAAAGCTACTGGATTCCGACGAAAAAGCGTTGCCCATGACCAGCGATGTTGCAGAAGGGATGGAGCAGAGCTATCAGGAGATCTTACGGCTTCATCAACTGTTAAATGTTTCGCCGCAAGACAGGGTGTTTCGCGGATCGACGCAATATATGCAGGCACCGGGCGAGCCGGTGGAAAGCGAGGCGGCCCGCGACCTGGTGCGGCGCGCCAATGAAAGTAAAGACTTGCTGTATATTTTAGCCATTGGAGAAATTACAAACATCGCATCCGCCATTTTAATGGACCCCGGTATTATACGGAAAATTGTTGTAATTTGGCTTGCGGGGCAACCGCTGTATTGGCCGCATGCTATCGAGTTTAACATCGGGCAGGATATTCTGGCCTCGCAAACGATATTGGATTCCGGTGTGCCGTTGGTATTGGTGCCTTGTATGACGGTCGCTTCCAACCTCACAGTAACTGCGCCGGAGCTGGAAACACGTTTGAAGGGGAAAAGCAGGGTAGGTACATACCTTTCTGATACGGTTATACGGCAGCTTACGCAGGAAATGGGGAACCGCTGGTTGAATTTAATTAACAAGACCTACAACTTTGGATTGGATGATTACGGAGCGCAGCAAACGCCCTGCACCGACGTGGTTTTGTCACCATCGCGTATTATTTGGGACATTTCTACCGTTGCATATGCCGCGAATCCGAATTGGATGCCCTCAACGCTTGTTTCAACGCCTTGGCTTACCGATGACATTCGTTGGCGGCAGGATTCGTCGCGCCACCTGATGCGCCTTTGCAACTTTGCATACCGGGATGCTATTTTTGGAGACATGTTTGCCAAGCTGCAGAAAGCGCCTCAATAAGAATACAACTCAAGTGCGGCCGGAGCGACGCCAAAGGATAGGTTTAAGAATCGTTCAAAAAAACGAACGCGGAAGGAAAAGCCATGAAGATACTAAATTTTGGTTCGTTAAACATCGATCGTGTCTATGATGTGGAACATTTCGTTAAACCCGGCGAAACGATCTCTGCCCGTACGTTGCACTTTTATCCCGGCGGAAAAGGTTTGAATCAATCTGTTGCGGCAGCCCGAGCCGGCGCACAGGTAATCCATGCGGGCGCGATTGGAGAAGACGGCGCTGCTTTGGAAGCGGTGATAGCGGAAGCGGGAGCCGATACGACCGGTATTTTGCATACCGGTGGGCCCAGTGGTCACGCGGTGATTCAGGTAAGCGAAGCGGGACAGAACTCGATTATCGTCTATGGCGGCGCCAACCAACAGCTGACGGAAGATTACATTGAAACCATGCTGAACAAAGCAACGCCTGGAGATATTGTACTTTTACAAAATGAAACCAATTCAGTTGACACCATTATACAGCGGGCTCACGAACATGGGTTATTGGTGGCTTGGAACCCATCGCCTTTCCCCAAAGACCTCTCAGCATTGCCGCTGTTAAGCGTGGATTTGTTTTTGGTAAACGCCGCAGAAGGCGCACAATTGGCCAACCTTACGGAAGATAACGATCCTAAAATGATATTACAGGCGTTACAAAGTATGTACCCAAGTGCTGCTGTTGTGCTCACGCTGGGTGGCGATGGTGTGATTTGCCTATATCATGGACAAACCTACTCTCATCCGGGGTTCCGGGTAAACGTTGTGGATACGACAGCAGCAGGCGATACGTTTTGCGGTTATTTTCTGGCGGGATTATGCAAAGGAGAGGCAATCGACCGTTGTCTTGCGCAAGCAGGAGCAGCGGCGGCGATTGCGGTTTCACGGGCGGGTGCAGCCCCGTCAATCCCTGTAAAAACAGAAATGGAAACTTTTTTAGCAGCGCACTGATGTGTTACGACAGTATGCTTCAAGTTACAGAATGCTGATGAATCAACAGGGGAAAGAGCGTTGATATATTGCGGCAATGCTTAGCGATTTTATGTTGTATACTATAAAATGTTAAAACCCATTTTCCATTCATTCATAAGCAAACGATGTTGTATTTTTATGGTAGTCGTTACAAGGGCCAACAGTTAAAGCGAGCTGTTGGCCCTTGTCATATATGCACCGATTTGCCAACCGGCTTTTTCATTTGGCGCATATTGTGATAAATTTACGGATTAAACCAGCATTCTATTTATCAATAAAAGTAAAAATATGCTATCAAGACGCTAATTTAAATCATTTCATACACAAATGAATAAAGAATATGAAAGAAACATATGGTAAAATCATTTTTTTCTGTTATAATACACTATCAGACGATCAACTGGCGTGTGTTAATAACAAGACTAACATTACTATCGAAAATAATGAAACACAATAGCGTATGGAAACACGGTTGACCTCATTGTAAGTCTGTATCAAATTCATAGATGAGTTCGAAATATAATCATTAGAAACAGCAGAGGTGTTAAGTAGATGAAAAAAACTCCTTCCATCACCGATATTGCAAAGATGGCGGGCGTTTCGGCCACAACGGTATCGCGTGTTTTCCGGAAAGATGCCTACGTAAAAGAAGAAACTAAAGCACTTGTGCTTAAAATTGCAAAGGAGTGCAGGTATTCGCCCCGCCAGTATAAAAAACGCTTCACATCGGCGGCTCATGAGACAGTGGTCGGTATTGTCGTGCCTGATATAGCGAACGCGTTTTTTCAGCAGATAATTCGCGCAATCATCGCTGTTTTTGACAAGCATGGGATTGAGACGATTATCTGCGATATCAACGAAGACCCGAACAAAGAAATCCGTTCCTTAAGCCTTCTGGAACAGTTGAATATCAACGGGATTATCATTGCACCTGCATCTGAAAACGCGGAATATAACTGCGCTTTTTTAAAGGAGCTGTACGGAAAAGGCATCCCTATCATTATGTTGGATCGGGATGTAAAAGGCATTGGCTTGAGCGGTGTTTTTCAGAACAGCTATGATGGCGCCTTTAATGCGGTAAACAAGCTGATAGAGATGGGGCATGAAAGGATTGCGATTGTTGGAGGCCCTATTACATCAAAGCCCGGATTGGACCGTATGGTGGGCTACATGGACGCGTTGAAAAACCATAACATTACCGTGCGTCAGGAATACATCCTATACGGGGATTTTAAAATGGAAAGCGGCTTTGATCTAACAAAGCAGTTGCTGCGGGAACACCCGAAGGTTACTGCGATTTTTTCCGCTAATAACCTGATGTCTATCGGTTCTTTGCGTGCTATTCAGGATGCGGGTCTGTCTGTACCGGAAGATATCGCGTTCATCTCATACGGATCGTTAACCCCATATGATGTTAACCGGATGGGGACGGTATCCGAACTGGTGGAACCAACCGAGTTGATGGGATATGAATGTGCACAGTTGATGCTGGATAAGATGTCTGCCAGCAACAAAAAGAGCTTCTATGTTTCTAAACGTGTCAGCTATGATACAACCTTGGTATTGCATGGCACAGAAATATTCCCGGTCAACCGAAAATAATAAAAACACCCCCAAGCGGGGGTGTTTTTCATGTTGAACAGCCTAAAATTAAGGGAATGGTGATTTATTTATTTTTCATCATTTTGTTTCGCTTAACTGCTTCATTCAGATAATTTTATATCCTTTCAATGGTAAGCGTGTTCAATGCTGATTTTATATGATTATGCGGATAAAAAATCCGCTGATTTTCGACGTGAAGCCATGGGAAAAAGGTTGGTGCAGTTGCTGGGAACATTATGCATATGGTAGAAAGCAGGACAATATGTACATGAAACAATGTGAAAAATAGGGTGAAAATCAATAAGTTTCATGTTGACTTGACTGGATAATTCACTATACTACAAATAACAACGTTGTGTTAAAGATGCATACGCGGCAACCATGGTAGTAAAAGCAAGGAGAAGAGAAAGCGCCGGGTCAACTTGATAAGCAGGCTGATATTTGATATGCAGGTTCTAACGGTAAGCATAGTCCGTACAGTGATTTAGCTGTGAAAAGATGCAGATAGCATTGCTACGAGCGATGATAGGTGCTTGAACTATTGCTGGCAACCCTATTGCTTTCGGGATTTGTATACCTGCGAAACCAGTGCAGAGTGGAGCTTGATCGTATTTATAATACGGCTACGAAGGAACCAAGAATAGCCGCTACTGATGAGTATGTGCTAAAAACACAGCAACGATCACCAATAAGCACTTTTTAAGCAGCCATGCGACTATGCCCGCTTGATGATATTTTCTGCTTTTTAATGAAGCAAGTATACAAAGCGTTGCATTAGCAAATTACAGAATAGAAAACTGGAGGGGAATACATTGACAACCAAAGAACTTTGCTCAATCGTTGACCATACGGTACTCAAACAAACCGCTACATGGAAGGATATTCAAAAATTATGCGATGAAGCCATCGCTTACGGTACGGCTTCGGTTTGTATACCGCCTTGTTATGTAAAAAAAGCGCACGAATATGTGCAGGGGAAGATGGTCATCTGCACGGTTATCGGTTTTCCGAACGGTAACACCACGACGGAAACGAAAGAGTTTGAAACCCGCGAAGCTATTGCCAACGGCGCAACCGAACTGGACATGGTGATTAACATCGGCATGCTGAAAGCCGGAGACCTCGCGTATGTTGAAGACGAGATTAAGCGCCTGAAGGCTATCACAGGCGATTTGGTGCTCAAGGTCATTATTGAAACCTGCCTTGTGACAGATGAAGAAAAAATCACCATGTGTAAGGTGGTTACGGACGCCGGAGCAGATTTTATTAAAACTTCTACCGGGTTTTCCACGGCGGGAGCTACCTTTAAGGATATTGAGATTTTTGCCAGCCATGTTGGCCCAAACGTTAAAATCAAGGCGGCGGGAGGCATATCAACGCTGGACGATGCAGAACGCTTTGTTGCGCTGGGTGCGGACCGTCTCGGCACAAGCCGGATTATCCAGCTGATCGAAAAACAGCAGGAAAAATAAGCTGGAGAGGTACACTCACAGTGAACCCGCAGGTCTTGATAACAGGGGAGAAAACCGAAAGACAAGAGGTTGGTAACAAGATGAAGGACAAGATTACTGTATTCGGCAGTTTTGTAGTCGATTTGATGGGCAGAACACCGCATTTGCCTGTGCCGGGAGAAACCGTGAAAGGAAGCTATTTTAAACAGGGAGCCGGCGGTAAAGGCTTTAATCAGGGAATCGCAGCACACAAAGCGGGCGGCAATGTAGCCATGATCACAAAACTCGGGCGTGATTCGATGGCGGATGTGGCGTTGGATGCGATGGACGACGTAAAAATGCCGAAAAACTACCTTTTTTATAACGATGATACCGCAACAGGCGTAGCGTTGATTATAGTAGATGAAAATACGAGCCAGAATGAAATTGTAATCGTTCCCGGTGCGTGCGCTACCATTAGCGATGAGGATATCGCATCGATTGAAGAGAGAATCAAGGATTCCGCTTACCTGCTGCTGCAGTTGGAAGTGAATCAGGACGCGAACGAAAAAGTTGCCCAAATCGCGAAGGATCATGGCGTTAGGGTGATTATCAATACGGCTCCTTATCAACCGGTAACCGATGCGTTTTTAAACGGCGCTTATCTGGTGACCCCAAACGAGGTGGAAGCGGAAGCCCTTACAGGGGTACATGTAACGGATTTACAAAGTGCGGATCGCGCGGCGGAGGTAATCTTCGGCAAAGGCGTGCAGAACGTGCTGATCACCTTGGGCGGCAAGGGTGTATATATCAACGAAGGAAACCACTCTGAAATTGTTCCGGCTTATCAAGTGAATGCGATTGATACCACAGGCGCCGGAGACGCTTTTAACGGTGGTTTGATTGCTGCGCTTGCGGAAGGGAAAAGCTTACGTGAGGCTGCAAAGTTTGCCAACGCACTGGCAGCCATTTCGGTACAGCGGCTTGGCACAACCCCTTCTATGCCTACCAGAGAAGAAGTAGATGCGTTCCTTGCGGAGCGCGAATGAAAATACATAAGGAGGACCCGGTTTATGTTACGAGGCATTCCTGATATTATTGGTTCTGATTTGCTGAAGGCGCTGGCGGATACCGGCCATGGTGATTTAATCGTTATCGCGGACCATTTCTATCCGCCTATCACAAAATCACCGAACGCGATCAGTATACAGGCAAAAGGCTGCGGCGCGGCGCAAATGGTAGACGCAATTCTTAAACTGGTTCCACTGGATGTTGAATACGAAAAGCAGCCAATTCAATACATGGTACCGGATCTGGATTCCGGTATCGTTATGGAAAGCTCGCCGGTATGGGAAGACGTAAAAAAAGCGGTTGTTGCGAATGGCTACGATGTTGCCTGTGTCGGTGAAATCGAACGGACAAAATTCTACGAAAAAGCCGCGAAGGCATATGTAACGGTTTGCACAAGTGAAAAGAAGCCCTATGGATGCATCATTTTGCAAAAGGGCGTTCTGTAATCCATCAATGTTTTGAAATGTTATTGCGTGATGCAATCACATATATTATGAAGGAGGACCCACCATGAAAAAACTTGCAGCTCTCGTTCTTACCATCGTTATGGTAGCCACATTGTTCGTTGGCAGCGGTACTGCCGAAGGATCGTATGACATTATCTATCTGACGCCGTCTACGGCCTCCAGCTTTTGGAGCCAGGTAGAAGTTGGCATTCTGCAAGCAAAAGCCGATTTGGAAGCAGAGCTTGGCATTACCATCAACTACTCCGTTGTTGGCCCCGCGGAAGAACAGGAAACCGAAAAATATATCACGGCTTTTGAAAACGCAATTGCACAGGCTCCGGCAGCAATTGTAACGGCCACACTGGCTATTGATTCCACCATTGCCAAAGCCCGTGAAGCTTCCCAACAAGGCATCGTTTTGAACTTCGTAAACTGCGGCCTTGGCGTAGGAGATGACGGCGCTTACCAGGAATATTATAATGAGTTTTACTATTGCTCCAACGATACCATCGGCGAACTGGCAGGCCAGGCTTTCCTGCAGGCGATGGCTGATAAGGGCATGTCGACCGATGCCGGCGTGATCGGTGTTAACATGAATGTTGAAAACGAAGCGCTCAACCACCGCATTCAGGCGTTCCGCGATTATATCGCTGCGAATGCTCCCAGCCTGCAAATGACCGACACCTACTACAACAACAACGTTGTTGAAAATTCTCAGACCAATGCCGAGAACATCATTTCTTCCTATGGCTCCGATTTGATCGGCATGTACTCCGGCAACAACATCACTTGCGACGGTGTTTGCAACGCGGTGCGCGGCGCGAACCTGAAGGACAACTTCGTATCTGTAGGTGTTGACTCCGACGATATCGAAATTGCGGCGCTCCGTGATGGTTACCTGCAGGCGATCATCGTGCAGAACGCGTATGAGCAGGGTTATCTGTGCATGGAAAACGCTATCCGCACAGTCGTTACCGGCTCCAACCCCGAAACCGTACAGCAGATCAACTGCCCGCCGGTTATCGTAACCATGGATAACATCGACAGTGAAGAAATCAACTTCATCATGAACCCGCAGCTGGCGCAATAAGCTAACTGCCGGCAGGAAGCTGAGGACCTGTGGAACCTTCTGGTTCAAGGTCACCCAAAAGAATCTTCTGAAGGGGAAACAACGGTTCCGGCGGCTGTGTGCCGCCGGAACCTTGTGGGCGAATCCACAGGGCTTTGCAGAAGAAAACTGATGTGAAATGAGGGTGATATTTTGCAGGAAAGCATTTTAAAAATTGAACATGTAAGCAAATTCTACCCCGGCGTAATAGCGCTTAACGATGTTAGTTTTGAATTGAAACAGGGCGAAGTACGCGCGCTGTGCGGGGAGAACGGAGCAGGGAAGTCTACCCTGATCAAGTGCATCATGGGTGTTGAACAGCTTAGCGAGGGCAGCATAACCATGAATTACGACGGCCGGTGGGTTGTCAACTCTAATGCTGTGGAAGCGCAGAGCCGCGGTGTGTTTGCAAACTACCAAAGCGTTACGATTGCACCGGATTTAAGCATTGCTGAAAACTACTTTCTCGGTTGCCAGCCTAAAAAGAATTTGTTTGTTGACTGGCGCAAGATGACTGAAGAAAGCCAAAAAGTTATTGATAAGTTTGAGATGAACGTGGACCCAAACGCGAAAATCCGCGAGCTTTCCATTGCTATGCAGGCGATGGTTACGATTAGTAAAATCTCCATCAATAAAGACATCAGACTTGTGATTTTAGATGAGCCGACCGCTCTTTTGGAAAATGACAAGGTTGAAATATTATTCCGTTTTGTGCGCGAACTGAAAGCGCGCGGCATCAGCATTATTTATATCTCCCACCGTTTGGAGGAGATTATGGACATTTGCGATTCCGTTACCGTGCTCAAGGACGGCACTTATGTGGACACACTGCCGGTTTCTCAGGTGAATAAGGACAAGCTCATTGCGATGATGGTCGGGCGTGAAATGTCCGATATCTATAATATTGAGCACTATACACCGGGCGAGGAATTGCTGCGGGTAGAGAATTTTGCCGACAGCAAGCATTTTCACGATATTCACTTTCAGTTGAACAGAGGAGAGATCCTCGGTTTTGTTGGGCTTGTCGGTGCGGGACGCAGCGAGATCATGCGCGCTCTCACCGGTGTAGAAAAACGGCTGAGCGGAGATGTGTACCTGTATGGAGAGAAAGTGAATATTAAAAACCCAACCGAAGCGCTGCAGCATGGCATCGGTTTTCTCACGGAGGACCGCCGGGCGGATGGCTGCGCACTGGGACTTTCCGTAAAGCAGAATATCAGCATGAGCTCTCTTGAAATGATTAGCAGATGGGGATTTATCAATCTGCGCAAGGAAGCAAAGCGGGCTGAAAACTACACTAAAGACGTAAATGTAAAAACGCCCTCCATCGAGCAGTTGGTAGGGAACCTCTCCGGCGGCAACCAGCAGAAAGTGGTGATTGCAAAACTGCTGTGCCGCGCGCCTGATATTTTAATTTTCGATGAGCCGACGGTCGGTATCGATGTTGGCGCGAAACAAGAAATCTATAAATTGATTGAACGCCTGACCGCGCAAGGCCGCGGTGTGATCCTGATCTCTTCCTATTTGCCGGAGGTTATGGGGCTTTCCGACCGCCTGATTGTAATGGCGCAGGGAGGCATGACCGCAGAGTTTAGCAAGGAAGATTTAAAGACGCTGACGGAAGAAGAAGTGCTCCGCAGAGCATCTATTGAACAATAAGGAGAGACATCTATGGCATCGAATAAGCTGGTGAGACCCACAAACGCGCTAAGCCAGGTCTTAAAAAGAACGGAGTTTACGCTTGGCATTATCATCATTTTACTGTTCATGCTGGCGGCTACATTTACAAAAAACTTTACCAGCGCCTACAACCTGACCAACCTTACCAAGCAGGGCGCGATCGTGGGCGTCATGGCGGTGGCGCAGACGGTGGTTATCATTACCGGCGGTATTGATATTTCCGGCGGCGCGATAGCTGGGCTTGGCTGTATGGTGATGGCACTTTTGCAAACCCATACTGAAACACCGTTTGTAGTGACGATTCTTGCTTGCATTGCGGTAACAATTTTAAGCGGATTCTTAAACGGTGTAATTATTTTCGATTTGAACGTACCGGCAATGATAGCAACACTGGGTACCCAAACGGTAATTCGCGGTATTGTTAAACTCCTGTGCGGCGGGTTGAACGTTACGTATACCGATATGCGCATTTTGAATATCGGCACGGATAAATTATTCAACTTTATTCCTTATCTGGCACTAATATGGATAATGGTAGCTATTATCGTTTTCATAATTTTGCGGTATACTATCTTTGGCCGCAGTCTGTATGTAATTGGTTCCGGCATTGACGTCGCAAGATTGAGCGGCGTTAAAGTAAGGAAAATGTTCTACATGGTCTATTCCTTTGCGGGCCTGTTATACGGTATAGCGGCTATTATGCTGGCGGCTCGTGTGGGTATGGCGCAGCCGGGTACAGGCGAAGGGTATGATATGAGCGCAATTGCCGCAGCGGTAATCGGCGGCGCTTCACTAGCCGGCGGACGCGGCGCGGTAACCGGCACGCTGCTTGGTACTATACTCATGGTGCTCATTACCAACGCGGGTACCGCCTTCCAGATCGACCCCTATATACTGGATGTTACAACGGGCGTATTGATTATCTTCGCGGTAGCAATGGATATGATCAAAACGCACAAAAAAGCGTAAGCAGATCCGGCCTGTATCGCCCTTGCTGAATCAGTCAGGCTCAATACGCCGGTAAAAACAATACGGAAAGGAGCGTATGATTGCAGCAGGTGAAACCTGCGCTGTCATACAAAGACTTATGTCAATTCTGACTATTCTTGCGGAGGCAACTACAGCGGCGGTTACAACAGGAACGGCGAATTCGTTGGATATGACGGGCATGATGGACATTTTGTTGATTGTTTCGTTTATTGGATGCGGTATCTACAG
Source organism: Candidatus Limiplasma sp. (assembly GCA_963663285.2). Lineage (GTDB taxonomy): Bacteria > Bacillota > Clostridia > Christensenellales > Aristaeellaceae > CAXXOK01. The sequence continues at coordinate 650,153 of CAXXNI010000002.1, forward strand.
TATCTATTCCTACTTCATCCAACGGCAAAAGAGTGTTCTGCTCGAAAATAAGATCATTTGTCCCAACAACTGCGAACCAAAGAAGTGTAAGGATGCAAAAGAGTTTCTCCAGTTTATCCTTCCGCGGACTCTCATCTTGGGAATTGGGCTGGTGGTTTTTGGCGGGTTGTTTGTACTGGATCACTTTTTTGGAAACAATAACAGCATCGTAACCTTGCTATTGGTCATTCTGCCGACAACACTATTCATTTGGTACGTTGTAGTGCAGCAGAAGGCGGCCAAACGATTCTGGTGATCCGCTGAAACTCGTATTAAAATATCCCCAAACCGCTGTAAGCATGCAACGATGGGCTTACAGCGGTTTTTCGATTATGCTTTAAAGGCAAACCATAAAATGGTTTGCCTTTAAAGCGCCTTCTTTTAAATAGTGGATCATTTTTCCGCACATAAAAGCATAGGAGCTTTTCGCTCCTATGCCTGAACGTTTTCTTTCGGCTCTTGCGTTAGCCTATTCAAGTTGAGGTATACGTTCAACCCTTTTGAGCTCCATCAAGTACTGCATCTTGAAACAATACTTGCTTCCACGCTCCAGATGCGCTCGAGCATCATCTTGTATGGGTATAATACACTATAATTTGTTTATTGTCAACATAAATACAGAAAGTTATTTATTTAACATGCACTATTTTGTGATTGTGTTTGACAACTACTACAGATGGTGGCTATCATATCGCCGTATACAAACAGCGGTATTTGCAGCCTATAATAATAACTTTAGAAAAATTCGGCTTTCACCATGGAATCGTTTCATGTTTAGAAACGGATTAAGTGTGGTAAGAAGTAAAATGGGTTACACGATAAAAGTGTAACCAAACAAGACTAGCAACTGTTTTGAACAGCGATAGAAAGAAGGCGGTTGGTTTGTTCCAACAGATGTGCAACAAAGAAAAGACTTATTGCAACTTATTTGACGGCAAATGGGTCGAAGGCACTTCCGGCCAATATGATGAAGTGTTTTCCCCTGTAGACGGCTCTTTTGTAGGCCGTGTACCTGCGATGAATCATGAGGATGTTGACAAAGCGATTGAAAACGCAAGGGAGAACTTTACTTCCTGGGCGGAGACACCCATACATGAACGCGCCAGTATTTTTTATAAAGCCGCCGATCTGCTGGAAGCAAATGCAGATGAAATTGCGAATGTACTGATGATGGAGATAGCGAAGGATAAACAATCTTCACACTTTGAAGTTCTCCGCACTGCTGATTTGCTTCGTTACACAGCGGATGCGGGTAAAAGTATGGCTGGCGAGGCTATTGGAGGCGATAATTTTCCGGGAGGAAGCAAAAATAAAATTTCCTACGTAAGCCGCGTGCCGCTGGGAACTGTTTTGGCCATTTCTCCGTTCAATTATCCCATCAACCTTTCGGCTTCCAAGCTGGCTCCGGCATTGATCAGCGGGAATACCGTACTGCTCAAACCTGCCAGTCAAGGTGCGATCAGCGCGCTTTATCTGGCAGCGGTTTTTCAGGCGGCGGGGCTTCCGCACGGTGTGCTGAATACCATAACCGGTCGTGGCAGCGAAATTGGCGATTATCTGGTTACGCATACCGGAATTGATTTCATCAACTTCACCGGCAGTACAGCTGTTGGGAAACGGATAGCCAAGCAAGTCGGCATGATTCCCCTGATGCTGGAGTTGGGCGGGAAGGATGCGGCGATTGTTCTTCCGGACGCAGATTTGGATTTTGCAGCTAAAAACATTGTTTCAGGTGCCTACTCGTATGCGGGGCAACGTTGTACGGCAGTTAAGCGTATTCTGGTGGACGATAATACTGCGGAAATGCTGATTCCCAAATTGCTGACCCAAATCGCAGAACTGAAAACCGGTGATCCGCGGGAAAACGCAACGATCGTGCCGCTTATTAACACAAAAGCTGCTGATTTTGTGATGAGCTTGCTTGAGGATGCGGTAGCTAAAGGCGCCAAGGTGTTGATCGGGGGAAAACGGCAAGGAAATGTGATTCAGCCAACATTGGTGGACCATGTAACCGCCGACATGCGCTTGGCGTGGGAAGAGCCTTTTGGCCCTGTACTGCCGATTATGCGGATTCAGGGTATCAACGAAGCAATTGAAATTGCGAATCACTCGGAATACGGCTTGCAATCCTCTGTTTTCACTAAAAATATTCACGATGCGTTTTACATTGCTAACCATTTGGAAGTGGGAACCGTGCAGATTAATAACAAAACAGAGCGTGGGCCTGACCATTTTCCGTTCTTGGGAGTCAAGGCATCCGGCATGGGTACACAAGGTGTGAAATATGCTATTGAAGCAATGACACGACCCAAAGCGATTGTGTTTAACCTGGCGGAAGGAGCTAACCGGTAATATCAGCGGTACGTTATGAAGAACAGATTGCCGCTAGAATATCATATGGCGAAAAGTAAAGCGGGCATGAAATAATCATGCCCGCCATTTCAGAATGACTCGTGTTTGAAAAGGCTAGTATGTAAAGTCTACTTCTCCGCTTCGTCCATTTGCGCTACCTTTTCAGCTGCTTCCTGTAAATACTTTGCTATATCGGCTTCTGCGGAAGAGTCGCTCATGGTCTTCTTTGCAATTTCCTTTACGGCTTCTTCGCTGCCCTTGTCGATAGCTGTTTTATAGTACCAACATTTGAAGTTGACAATATCCAGCGTACTGTTCAGCTCTGCAATTTGCTCTTCAACGGCTCTTTTTCGCTCAACGAATAACTCATATCGCTTGTCTAAAGAAGCATCGCCTTCTTGTACCCATTCGATGAATAGGCGAATATCTTTAATCGGCATCCCGGTTTTTTTCAGGCAGTCTATCGTGCGTAGCATCGCCAAGTCACTTTCTGAAAAAACCCGGTAACCCGACTCCAGACGCTCCATGAAAGGCAGCAATCCTTCTTTATCGTAGTAGCGTATGGTGCTAGTCGGCACATCCATGAGTTTTGCGGCGTCTTTTATGGTATATTTACTCATATGATCCCCTCGGTAATAAAAATTTCGTAAAAGGATTGACCTTAAACTCATCTTTAATGTTATCATAGGATTGTAACCAAATCAATAGCGATTTTTACCGCTTGTGGAATGAATTTCGTTCCGCTGCACCGCAAGGGTAGTACGCGATTTTTGAAATGGTTATATACAAAGTATTGAAACGCTTGCGACATAGATGACAGAGGCGGTGCACCTGTTGTTTCGGTCTCAACGAGGAGAGTAAGAATGAGAACCCAAATTAGTGGACAACAGTACGATGAGGAACGGGCGTTATATCATCTGCAGCATGCTGATGTTATTGATTGTACATTCGCCGGTCCGGCGGACGGGGAGTCCGTACTCAAAGAAGCAAGAGATATTCATATCCAGCATAGCCGTTTTTCGCTTCGGTATCCCATGTGGCACGTCAAGGGCTTCAAAGTCAGCAATACGACGATGGATGAACTGACCAGGGCTGCGTTGTGGTATATCCAAGATGGAGTGCTTGAGGACAGCAAACTAAACGGAATAAAAGCCGTTCGCGAAGGTGATCGGCTTACTGTAGACCGGTGTGATATACAATCGCAGGAATTTGGCTGGAAATCCAAGAATATCATAGTCAGAGATTCAACGATCGCATCAGAGTACTTGTTTTTGGATAGCCGTGATGTAAAGCTGGAACGGGTCAAGATGAGCGGGAAATACTCCTTTCAGTACATGGAGAATCTCGAAATCATTGATTCGGAACTAGATACAAAAGATGCATTCTGGCATAGTAAAAATGTAGTGGTACGCAACAGCATCGTTAAAGGTGAATACCTCGGGTGGTTTTCGGACGGATTAACGCTGATTAATTGCAAAATTATCGGCACGCAGCCCCTATGCTATTGTGAAAACCTGAAACTGATTAACTGTACTATGGAAGATACCGATTTATCGTTTGAATACTCGGATGTAGACGCTGACATTCACGGTAATGTACTTTCGATTAAAAATCCGAAATCCGGCACGATCATTGTGGATAATGTGGGAGAAGTGATTTGGGACGATCCGGTTATGGAGTGTTCCGGTGAAATTAAACTGCGGAAAGACATTGCTAAAGAAAGCGCCTGAGTACGAAGTATAAGCGCCGGTTTATATCAGGCAATGGAGACAAACGATGAAACGTGAGGAAGTAGTAAAACAAACAACGCGCGGCTGGGCATTCCGGAGAGCAGCCTGAATGATGCTTTTCCGGAGTTTCAAACTGTGTAGAATCGTTTCCTGTTTGACCTGATGGGATTAGGAATTAGGAGGTAACGCAGATGAAGTATCTGAACAAACAAGACTTTGATACGGTAAATGTTTTTGGAACCGGCAGTCCAAATACGATGTTTGCAAAGTATTTTATCGGTGAATCCTACTTGAACTTTCTAACCAAACCCGGTGAAAGCCCCATATTTATGGCGAATGTAACTTTCGAATCCGGATGTCGTAATAATTGGCATATTCACCACGCGGCAAGTGGCGGAGGGCAAATGCTTGTTTGTACGGCAGGCGAAGGCTGGTATCAGGAAGAAGGAAAAGCTCCGGTAAGCTTGGTTCCGGGTATGGTGATTACGATTCCTGCCGGTACAAAACATTGGCATGGAGCCAAGGCGGATAGTTGGTTTAGCCATATTTCCGTTGAGGTTCCTGGGGGAAGACTGTAAGAATGAGTGGCTGGAAGCAGTTGAGGATGAAGAGTACAACCGGCTGGCTAAGCAATAATGCATAGGCTGCCGGGGGAAGATCCTCTGTATCAAATAACCCGAAACGGAAACCAACATGGATAAAGGAGGAAATCATAATGATTTTAAACGAGACTTTTACCCTGTCCAATGGAGTTAAGATTCCTAAAATCGGGCTGGGCACCTGGTTTATTGAGGATAACAAAGCTGCACAAGCGGTACGCGACGCAGTGGCAAGCGGATACCGTCACATCGATACCGCGCAAGCTTATCAAAACGAGCGGGGTGTAGGCGAAGGTATACGTACTTGCGGAGTCGCCCGTAATGAGCTGTTTGTAACCACCAAACTTGCCGCCGAAATCAAAAGTTATGATGCAGCTGTGGCTGCGATTGATCAATCGCTCGCGACGATGGGTTTGGATTACATTGATATGATGATTATCCACAGCCCGCAACCCTGGGTGGAATTCCGCGAAGATAACCATTATTTTGAAGGTAATCTTGAAGCGTGGCGCGCACTGGAAGAAGCCTATCAAGCCGGGAAACTGTGCGCAATCGGTGTATCCAACTTTGAAGAAGCTGATTTGGATAACATTCTGCAAAATGGTACGGTTGCGCCGATGGTGAATCAGGTTTTGGCGCATATTAGCAATACGCCTTTTGCATTGATCAACTATTGCCGCAGCAAAGATATACTTGTGGAAGCCTACTCGCCGGTAGCGCATGGCGAGATGATGAAGAATAAAGAGATCATCGCCATGGCGGAGAAATATGGCGTCAGCGTCCCGCAACTTGGCATTCGTTATTGCTTGCAGCTGGGTACGCTACCCCTGCCGAAAACGGCTAACCCTGAACATATGCGCAGCAATGCCGAAGTTGACTTCGTCATTACCGATACAGACATGGAGACACTCAAAGGGATGGAACGTATTCAAAATTATGGAGATGCCAGCTTTTTCCCCGTTTATGGCGGCAAGTTGAAATAATACAGAAGCTATTACCGAGGATGGAGGGAAGACGATGGTTAAGGCAGTTGCTGTACTCGTTGCGCTGCTCGTAATGTTGACAGGCTTTGCCTGCGCAGAGAGTACGGCGAACGAAACACCGATCATACTGGATATGAACGGAACGGAAGTACACGGATTTATTAACAATACGGTCACAGCGCAGGCTTTTTTACAATTGCTGCCTTACACCGTAACCGTAAACCGCGCGGCGGATGATCTATGCGGGACGGTGCAAGAAGAGCTTCCCGTAGATGTAGCTGAAGCGAAAACAGAATGGAAAATCGGTGAGATTGGCTGGTTTGGCGGTTGGTTCACGATTCTCTGTGATCATGAAGAGCAATTTTCAAATATGCCGGGTATATCGATTATTGGAACAATCAACGACGAAGAGATACCTTTTGTTGCGTCTTTAACGGGCACTGTTGATATTACAGTGAAGCTGGACGATAGCCGTATGGATGGTAAGGAGGGCGTGGAAGAGATGCTAAGCATTCGCGTAAATGATCAGGAATTAACTGCGACGCTGGAAAATAACTCGTCAGCGCAGGCACTGAAAGACCTGCTTTCTAAAGGGGACATCACGATTGATATGCGTGATTTCGCGAATATGGAAAAAGTAGGGTCGCTTGGTTCCAGTCTGCCGACAAACGATATGCAGATTACGACGGGAGCAGGAGACTTAATTCTCTATCAAGGTAGCGCGTTTGTGATTTATTACGCGCCAAACTCTTGGAACTTCACAAGGCTGGGCAAAATCAACAACGTTACAGCGGACGAACTGAAAACGATTCTGGGTGATGGAGCTGTAACGGTAACGCTTTCGATGAAAAAGCAGTAATTCAAAGCTGCTCATAGCAGCATCCAAATGAAATGAATATCATATCAACAAAGCAACGAGGCAGGTATAATTTCCTGCCTCGTTGTTTTTTGATATGAGGTATGGTAAAACAAAATATGACGAATAATGATGCAAATGGTTGCTATTTCGATGGATTTGCTATGCTGATAGATAATAGTAAGAAAATGGAGAATAGAACGAAGAAGCTTTACTGATAAATAGGGATAACTTGCGAGAACAAAAATGTGCTTGAAAGTTTAAATGTTGGACGAATTCGAAATAATATTTTGAAAAACAATAAAAATTGAAGAAAATATGCAAAACAAAAACTTGAAATTGGATAAACTTCATGTATAATAATGACAGAACATAGGATTGCAGTGAAGGAGAAGCATTATGGCTACGTCAAAAGCAAACAGACAGACAGAGATCATTAAATATATCAAAGCTAAAAAAACCGCCACCAGCACGGAGCTAAGTGAATTTTTCAATGTTACGGAAGAAACTATTCGCAAAGATTTACAGGAATTGAGCGATAGGGGAGATATCATCCGTACCTTTGGCGGGGCAGCGGTAAAGGAATATAACATAGAACGCCCGTTGGATCAGCGAATCATTCAGAATTATATGGAAAAACAGAAAATTGCTTATGCGGCGACCAAGCTCATCACCGCTGATAATTTGATTGTAATGGATGCCGGTTCCACAATTTCTGTGCTTGCCAAAGAAATCCCTGATCATTTGAATATCGTTGTATTAACTAACTCGTTGGAAATTACAAACAGTTTAGCCCGTAACGCAGGCGTAGCTGTGTATTGTACGGGCGGTAAGCTACATAAGAAATCGCTGTCTTTTCAGGGTATCCTGACTGAAAATGCTATTAAAACCTACAATGCAGAGAAAGCATTCATTTCTTGCGCGGCGCTAGACAGCAGGCTCGGGGTCATGGATACCAACGAGGAAGAAGCGCGTGTGAAAAGAAAGATGATGGAAATCTCCAGAGAAGTATATTTGCTGACGGATAGCAGCAAAATCGGCAGTATTGCGCACATTACTACCTGCAAAATCGACGCTTTGACGGCAATCGTAACCGATAGCGGTGTTTCGCCGCAAGCGGTACAAGAGTTTGAAGAGGCCGGTGTTCGCGTGATTATTGCGGATTGATAACCAAATGATTTTAAAAAGAGCCGTAAGGCTCTTTTTTTATATAAAGAGTGATGTATGAATAGATAATATTATAGAAGCATACAGTAAAAACCAAACATTTACAAACTATAATAAGGTAAAAAACAGAAAAGTATAGAAAAATTGATGGAAAACAAAAATATATATTGACTAAAATAAAAAGCGATGTTATAATTGGCCCATAACAAACCATAAATGTGAAATGCAGAACAGGTAGGAGAATTTGATGATGAATGCTTTGCAACAGAAGTACAAATCCCAAATTGAGGAAATGATTGAAGCGTGCCAACGCTCCGCGGAATTAGGGTATGGCGCGGGGTCTGGCGGCAACGCGGCTTACCGGGTGGATGACAATGTTGTTTTGATTACCCCCACCGGTATTGTAAAACGGAAAATTCGCTTTGAGGATATTTGTATTATCGATCTGGAAGGTAACCCGTTGTATATTCCCGAAGGACGTAAACCAACCGGCGAATACTTCATGCATTTACATATCATGCAGGTACGCCCGGATGTGAAAGCTACCATGCACGCGCACCCGCCTTTGCTGATTGGTATGTCGCTTACGGAGGAAGGCGCGGAAGTAATGAGCAAAGCTGTTCTTCCGGATGCGGCAACGTTCCTTGGCCCGATTTTAACAATTCCCTATGTACGGCCTAACGGGGATGAACTGGGATACTCGTTTGACCCCTATATTATGCGCAGCAACGCTTTTATAATGGGCAATCATGGTTGCCTGGTTTGCAGCCATACAGGGATCAGCGATACGGTGGATGCCTGCCAGGTTATGGAGGCACATGCAAAGGCAGCTATGACCTGCAGAATCTTTGAGGATAATATTCGCGAACTGAATGACCACAACATGACGGGGATGGATAAGCTTCTTATACAGCGTGGCGCGATCATGCCTTGCCCTCCGGGCCGCTATAAAACGATGAGCGATATGTTTGCCGATATTCAAACGACTTGAGCGTAGGTGAAGATGATGCCCTCCATTATCCCAACGGTTATGCTGCATAACGGCGTCGATGTCCCGGTGCTGAGCATTGGAACTTACAAAGTGCAGGATTTAGACAGTGTAATTGGCGCTGCACTGGAAGCCGGTTTTACCGCCATCGATGCTGCGGAACATTATGGAAACGAGGCAGAGGTTGGGAAAGCGATTTCCCGTTTGAACCAGCCGCGAGCGAAACTATATCTATCCACGAAGATATGGAACGAGGACCATGGTTACCAACGCACCTTAGAAGCGTTTGAAGAGAGCGCCGCACGCCTTCAAACCAATCCGGATATGCTATTAATTCATTGGCCTTGCCCGATGAAAGGCTTGTATCAGGAAACTTGGCGGGCGTTACAGCACCTGTACGAGCAGAAAAAGGTTGCCGCTATCGGTGTCAGCAACTTTACGGCGGATCATTTGCGGGTATTAAAAGCATTGGGCGGCGTGCAGCCGATGGTTAATCAGGTTGAGATGCACCCTTTCTACATTGATGAACAGCTTTTAGCATACTGCCGGGAGCAGCATATTATCGTAGAAGCTTGGAGCCCACTGCTGCGGGGAACAACGGTTATATCCGATCCTCTCATCCGGGCGATGGCAGATAAATATAACTGCTCTCCCGCACAGCTTGCAGTACGGTACCTTACGCAATATGGTGTGCGCGTGATCGTTCGTTCATCCAAACCCGCGCATATCGCAGAAAATGCGGATATCTTCCGTTTTAAGATAACGGATGATGATTTCAACCGCTTGAAAGAGCTTAACACACATAAGCGTTTTTTTCAGGATCCGGATGAATACTACTTATAACACGAACACCTATCCGGACGCAGGTGATGGAACGACGCTGCATCCGGCGGTGAAACCTTTATAAGGCAGACGGCTGCCTAGCCCTGGATTCTGTATGTACTTTGGCAAAACCAAAAATCGTGCAGAGTCGGACAACAGGAGGTAAAGAAATGGAACCCAACGCGATGCTGGCGATCGATTTGGGCGCAAGCAACGGTCGCGTGGTATGGGGCAGTTGGACGCCGAACGGCTTGCAAATGCGCGAAATATACCGTTTTGTGAACCAGCCGATACAGGAAAAGGGACTTTTATGCTGGGATGTACCACAGCTGTTTGCAGATATCGTAACGGGTATGCGGCGCTGTGTGAAAGCCGGACTAGAGTTTGATACGATTGGCTTATGCTCATGGGGGAATACCGTTGGGGTACTGGACAAGGAAGGAACCCTGTTACGGACGCCGCTGCATTACCGGGAAACGGCGCCGGATAAAGCGCTGGAATCCATTTCCCGACATTATTCTCGGCGTGAAATGTTTGATCAGACCCTGTTTATTACCATGACGATGCAACCCACTGTTGTACTGCGTTATTTACAGCAGGAACAACCGGAAGTAATGGCTAAGGCGCAGACAGTTCTTATGGTATCGGATTTATTCAACTATCTGCTTTGCGGTAAAGCTGCTTCTGAAAAAACAATGGCGGCGACATCCCAGATGGTCGATATGCGAAGCGGCACATGGAATCGGGATTATATGCGTGGGCTGGGGCTAAACCCGGCTTGGCTGCCTGAACTGATTGATAACGGCACTGTACTGGGACCGTTGCACAGTGACCTGTGTAAAAAAGTCGGCCTCAAAAAGACACCGGTTGTAATCGCCGTTTCCGGGCATGATACCGCTTCGGCAAGTGGTTGCGTACCAGCAGGAGATCTGCAAGAAAGCCTTTACCTAAGCTGTGGCACATGGTCGTGCATGGGCTGCCGCGTACCGCAAGCACTGGATGGGGATGCGCTGTACCAATCAGGCGTGACAAACGATCTGGGTTTATTTGGTCAGCACCATCTGCGTTTTAACCATACTGGATTATGGATCTTACAGGAATGCCGCCGGGCGTGGAATGAAAACGGTAACACCATGCACTATTCGCAAATGATGAAGCTGGCTTCCTGCGGAGGACATTTCCTTGCCGCGATCGATACTGAAGATGAGAGCTTTTTTCTCAGGGGAGATATGCCGCAAAAGGTGCAGGACTATTGCAGGAAAACGGATCAGTGGATACCGGAAACGCCGGGAGAAATTGTCCGCGTTGTGCTGGAGAGTCTGGCTTTTCGCTACCGGTATTCGGCAGAAACTTTATCCGCATTGTCAGGGCAGCGGTATACCGGGCTTCGGCTGCTTGGCGGTGGATCGAAAAACCCTCTGCTGTGTCAGTTTACGGCAAATGCGCTGGATATGAAAGTAACCGCCGGGCCTTCGGAAGCTTCGATTATGGGCAATTTTATGCAGCAGGGGCTTGCAGTAAAGACGCTGAAGAACGTTTCGCAGGCACAGGATTATATTGCAAGAAGTGAAAGCACGGCCGTATATCAACCGCAGGATAAAGCGCTTTGGGACAGGTATTACCAGCAGGCGATTGCGCTGTTTGGTTGGAAACAGATTGAAGTAGTAGGAGAATGAGCATGAACGAGTATATTCAAAAGTATTGGCATCAGGTAGAGGAAATTGTGGAAGTTTGCCATCGCGACGCCGAACTGGGCTACGGCCCCGCGGTCAGCGGTAATGTTTCCTGCCGGGTCGAAGAGGATGTTGTTTTAATCACCCCGACCAATACGCCCAAGCGGCTGATTGAGGCAGAGGACATTTGCGTGCTTACGCTGCACGGAGACCCCTTATACATTCCTGAAGGGAAGAAACCGACGGGTGAAACCTTCCTGCATTTGCACATTCTGCAAAAAAGGCCGGACATTACGGCTGTAATGCATGCCCATCCGCCGCTGGCGACGGGTTTGTCCACTTGCGAGGCTGGCAAAGCGGCACTGATGCTTCCGCTCATCCCTGAAGCGATGATGCAGCTTGGGCCTGTGATTACCGTACCGTATGCGGACCCGAACATGAAAGAGCTTGGGTTGATGTTCGATCCTGTAATGAATGATTCCAACGGATTCATTCTGGAAAGCCACGGGGCATTGGTATGCAGCCCGAAAAATGTATTGAACGCAATCGAATCGCTGCAGGTGATGGAGTCTTTGGCGGAGTCGATTGAAGTCGGCCGCATTATGGGCCGAAACCTGAAAACGCTGACCCGGGAAGACACAGCCGGTATTGATGAAGTGATTCGCGAACTGGGCTGGACGCTGCCGGGTGCACCCGGTCGGCATGCAAATCTGGTAGAAATGTTCTTTGGAAAATAAAGTGGAGTGAAAATATGGAACAGAATGTTTTCATACGGCTGGAAAACGTCAGTAAGACTTTCCCCGGCGTGCGTGCGCTTGACGGTATCAACCTAACGGTACGCCGCGGCGAAGTCCATGCGCTGGTCGGCGAAAATGGTGCGGGAAAATCCACGCTGATCAAGATTCTGGCTGGCAATTACAAACCGGATGATGGCGCGGAAATATGCATCGACGGCGAAACATTTTCCTCGCTTACGCCAAAACTGTCACTGGATAAGGGTATCGTGGTTATTTATCAGGACTTTTCCTTGTTCCCCAATCTCTCGGTGGTGGAAAATATCGCGATCACCGGCGAAGTGGAACGTAAGGGTGTTGGTGTACATTGGAAGAATATGCGCGCTAAAGCGCAGCGGGCTTTGGAACTGCTTGGCGTTGATATTGATATGAACGTACAGCTTGGAACGCTTTCAACAGCCAGGCAGCAGCTAGTTGCTATTGCGCGCGCCCTTGCCTGCGATGCACAGCTTATCATCATGGATGAACCAACATCTACGCTGTCGGGCAGTGAAGTAAAGCTGCTGTTCAAAATTATTCGCGATCTGAAAGCGCGCGGAATATCCATCCTGTTTGTTAGCCATAAGCTGGAAGAGCTATTTGAGATTGCCGATACATTTACGGTGATCCGGGACGGTCAGTACATCGCCGCTCATCCCCGGGAGGAAATGGATAATGATACCCTCATCAATCTAATGGTGGGCCGTAGGGTGGAGTTTGTCCGCAACGGCGCTGAAAAAATTGGTGAAACTTTGCTTGAGGTTCGGGGGCTTAGCAAAGAAGGTTGCTTTAAAGATGTAAGTTTTCAGGTACATAGCGGTGAAATTGTCGGCATTACCGGGCTGGTTGGCGCGGGACGTACGGAAGTCGTGCAGGCCATCTGCGGCATTGATGGCGCCGATCAGGGAGAAATACTGATTGATGGGAAACCGGTAACCATACGCAGCATGCAGGATGCGATGCGTCATGGTATAGGCTATGTACCGGAAAGCCGTTTAACAGAAGGCCTTGTGCTCACTAAAAGTGTTGAGGATAATGCAGTTATCACCATTCATGATAAACTTCGTGGCCGCAGCGGGTTGGTTAGCTACCGCCGTATTCATGCTACGAGCAAAGAATGGATTGAACGCTTGAATATAAAGCCGGGTTACCCTGATATGCTTGTTCAAAAACTATCGGGCGGCAACCAGCAGCGTGTGGTCATCGCGAAATGGCTGGCGACAAACCCGAAAATCCTCTTTATTGATGAACCAACCAACGGCATTGATGTCGGAGCAAAATCGGAGATTCATAATTTGATGCGGGAATTAGCCGCAAAAGGCATGGGGATTGTAATGGTTTCCAGCGAGCTTGCGGAAGTCCTGGCTATCTCGGATACAGTGCTTGTCATGCGCCGCGGGCGTATTAACGGCGAGTTTGAAGGCGCCGATACGAATCAGGAAGAGTTGATGAACGCTGCCATCCTCTCCCGGAAAGCAAAGGGGGCGGAAAGATGAAGCGGTTTTTAAAAAGCAGGGAAATGGCGTTGATCGTTCTCGTGTTGATCCTGTCGCTCATCATTACGCTGAATAACGGCAAATTCCTGAGCGCAAGCAACCTGATGAACATACTAAAGAATAACATCATCCTAACAATGGTTTCCGTTGGTATGCTCATGGTAATGATTACAGGCGGTATAGATGTTTCCGTGGCTGCCATTATTACTGCTACTGCGTTAGTGGTTGGGAATTATCTGGTGAAAGTTTCTCCCAATCCGGCAACTGCTTACCTGATTGGTATTTGTGTAGGCACCCTGTTTGGAATGCTAAACGGTTTGCTGATAGCATTTTTACAGCTGCCGCCGTTAGTGGCAACACTGGGTATGTACTCAGTGGCCAGCGGACTGATGATCTTCCTCACAAAGGGCGCTTACATTAACAACATTCCCCAGTCCTTCATCGATTTTGGACTGACATCGTTTTTAAAGATATTCCCCAAGGGAGACGGTACCTATATCGGGCTCCCGATCCAATTGATTCCATTGGCGCTGGTGCTGGGGCTTACTTATGTAATCCTCCGGCATACAAAAGTTGGCCGCGGTGTATTTGCAATTGGCGGCAACATGTTGTCGGCCACACGCGTTGGTTTCAACGTCAAGGCTGTGCAGATGTTCACATATGCCTATATGGGTTTTATCTGCGGCGTAGCGGGTGTAACCCACATCACCATTATGCGGCGTGTTGACCCCAATGCGTTTACGGGCTATGAAATGGATGTCATCGCGGCGGTCATATTGGGCGGTGTAAATGTAATGGGCGGCGAAGGTTCGCTGCTTGGCACAGTTCTTGGTGTAATGCTGTTTGCCATTATTAAGAACGGCTTGACTCTGATGCACATCTCTTCTTACTGGGAAAAGATTATACTGGGCTCCGTAATGGTGGTCGCAATCTGCTTCGTGGTGATACAGAAGAACCGTGCAAAGAGCCACGTGAGCCGTGTGGACATCAGCGAATGATAACGGAGGACGACAAGAGATGAAGAAGATCAAACTATCGCAGGAATGGGTACTGCTGATTATATTTGCGATCATTTTCGCTGTGCTGTCCATCATGTCGCCCGGTAAATTTTTAACCGGCAACAATCTTCGCTCCATGGGTTTTCAGGTTCCAGAGTTTGGATTGTTTGCATTGGCGATGATGGTGACTATTCTTACCGGAGGTATCAATCTTTCGGTCATTACCTCGGGCACGCTGGGTGGTATATTTGGCGCGCTGGTACTCTCGCGGCTTTGGGCGAATGGCATGAATCCAAACCTTGCCATTGCGATATCCGTGGTTACGGTGCTGGGAGTATCAACACTATGCGGTTTTATCAACGGTGGTGTGGTTTCCTACGTTGGAACCGCAGCGATGATGACAACGCTGGGTACTTCAACGCTTTATGAAGGTATCGGTTTGTTGATATCCAAAGGAAATTCGATTTCAAAGTTTCCTACGGAGTTTTACTGGTTTGGCAATAAAACTCTGCTGGGCATTCCGGTTCCGATGGTGTTGTTCCTGATCGCTGCAATCGCGGTTTATCTGTTACTGGAGCGTACACCGTGGGGAATGAACGTCTATATGGTGGGCAGTAACCCCAAAACCTCAATGTACTCGGGCATCAATGTGCGCCGTACGACAATGTGGGCATATGTGCTCTCGGGATTCCTGAGTGGCATTGCGATGGTGATTATGATGTCCCGCTATAATTCCGCCAGAATCGACTATGGTTCTTCGTACCTCATGCAAACGGTAGCAGCCGCTGTGCTGGGCGGTACGCTGATTACCGGCGGCTATGGCAAGGTGGGCGGTATTGTGGTGGCGGTAATGCTTTTGCAGTGCATTTCCAGCGGCATGAACATTTTCGGTATGGATACCTGCTTAACCTCGATGATCACCGGTCTGGTGCTGATTGGTGTGCTAACGGTGAACTTTTTTACCCGCCGCAGGGGCGAGCGCGTCAGGCGCTCTCTGCGGCGCATAAAACCTGTACCTGGTGCCTGCATCCGTGGAGGCGGAGACGCTGGCATATGATTTAAAAAGAGGAGGAACTATCTAATGAAAAAAATACTCGCACTGGTACTCGTGGCAGCACTTCTTATGGTCTCCGCGGCAGCTTTGGCTGAAACTGATGGCACTTACACGATCGTTGTTATGCCTAAACTGGTTGGCATCACCTACTTTGAAGCAGCTCGCTCGGGTGTTGAAAAAGCTGGTGAAACCCTTGGCGTGAACGCTGTTTTCACAGGCCCCACCGTGGCGGATGCCGCTGAGCAGGTTTCCATGATTCAAGACCTGATCAGCCAGGGCGTAAACGCAATCGCGATTTCCGCAAACGATGCAGACTCCCTGACCCCTGTTTTAACACAAGCCAGAGAAGCGGGCGTTGTAATTATTGACTGGGATTCTCCCGCCGATCCTTCGGTTGTGGACCTGTCTGTAAAAGAAATTGATTATGAGCAGTTCGCAGAATATTCCTGGGATCAGATGGTTGAGCATATGGGCACGGACGAGGGCGAATACGTCATCTTGACTTCCACCCTCACCGCCGGTACCTGCAATGAGTGGATTGCGTTTGGCTTGGCCTATGCGGCTGAAAAATACCCCAATCTGACGCTGGTATGCGATCCCGTTTGCACCAACGAAAGTGTTGACGAAGCATATGCCAAGACCCTCGACTTGCTGACCACGTACCCGGATCTGAAGGGTATCATCGGCTTCAGCTCTCCTGCTCCCATTGGTGCGGGCCAGGCAGTTTCCGAAATGGGTATGCAGGATGCTACTGCTGTTGTTGGTACGTGCATGCCCAATGACGCCCGTACGCTGCTGAAGGAAGGCGCCATCGATGCCGGCATTCTGTGGGATCCCGCCAACCTGGGCTATCTGACGGTCGGCATGGCCAAGTACATCCTGGATGGCAACGAAGTTGTGGATGGCGATGTAGATATCGAAGGCTACAACACCGTGACCATTAACAACAAAACCGTTATTATGGGCGAACCGTTGGTATTCACCGCTGAAACAGTGGATAACTACGACTTCTGATCTAATATCAAAAAGGCAGGAACCGTCTTTGCCTCACGCGCTGACGGTTCCTGCCGGGAACTGAAGCCCTTCCAGAGCCTTATTGGTATCCTCCCTGGAAGAGGGCTTCAGGACGGAAAAGGGATGGTAGCTGTGCGGCTGGCATTCCTTTTCTTATTATCAGTTTATCACAGAGGTGAAAATAATGAAATATGGTATTACATATAGCTATTGGGGCAAGGATTGGGAAGGCGAAGACTACCCGCAAAAGATAGAGCGGGCGCGTAAGTGCGGCCTGGATGTACTGGAGATATTCTGTGGCCGCATACCGACGATGGGAGACCGTGAAATTGCGGATATAAAAGCAGCTTGTAAAGCAAATCAAATTGAACTTTATACGTTAGGCGGATTCGGCCCCGAACAGGATTTATCCGCTCTGGACGAAACCAACCGCGTAAAGGCCGTGGAAAAAGCTAAAGAATTGCTTTCCTCTATTGCCAAGCTTGGCGCACATAACTTTTCAGGCATTAATTATGGCCAGTGGTGTGGCCTTTCCGACCCGCAAAACAAACCGCGCCGGTTTGATGCTGCGGCAAAATCGCTGGGCGAGGTTGGCCGTGCGGCGGCTGATTACGGAATTAGCTGGAACATGGAAGTTGTCAACCGCTTTGAAAGCTACCTTGTCAATACCGCAGCCGAAGCACGCGCGTTGGCGGAAGCTTCCGGCAGCAAAAACATAAATATCCTGCTGGATATTTTCCATGGCATGTTGGAAGAAGATGATCTGGCCGAAGCTGTGCGCATCGCCGGTGACCGACTGGCTCACTACCATGTGGGTTCCAACAACCGCAAATTACCGCGCCCGGGCTTCCAGCCATGGGCGGAAGTCGCTAAAGCTATGAAGGATGTTGGCTATCATAAATGCATTAGCATTGAACCTTTGGTGCATACCGGCGGTACCGTGGCGCTTAGCGGCGGCAATGTATGGCGCGAGATGCTGCCAAAAGGATGGGACGATGCTATGCTGGATCGGATGCTGGCGGAAAGCCTTGCTTTCCTGAAACGCACCTTCGACTGAGCGGAGGAAAACATGGAAAAGTATATTATAGGTATAGACTCCGGAACGACCAGCATCAAAGCAGTCGTGATGGATACCCTTGGCAAAGAGGTTTATAAAAAAGATTATAAACTGACTGCGATCTGCCCCAGACAAGATATGTATGAGGAAGATATGCGGGAAATCTGGAACAATGCCCGACTCGCACTGAAGGATGTTGGCTCTCGTTTTGAACAGGACAGCATTGTGGGCATCGGCATTACCGCGCAGGGCGACGGCTTGTGGATGATCGATGAAAATGGTGAGCCGGTTCGTAATGGCTGCTGTTTTTGCGATGGCCGCGCTTCGGAGATCGTGGATGAATGGGTTGAAGACGGTACCTGCGACCTGCTATTCGACCTGACGGGCACACGGGTTTTTACGGGCAATCAGAATGGCATTGTCAAATGGATGGAACGGCATGAGCCGGAATCCCTGAAGAGGGCGAAACATTTTCTTCATCTAAAAGACTATCTGTTTTATAAACTGACCGGCGTGATAACGACCGATGCGACTGATCAATCCCTGATTTTTTTAAATCAACAAACGAGGCAGTATGACCCGCAAGTTTTTGCGTTATGTGGATTAGAAGCATATATGGATAAATATCCGCCGGTTCTGGCCGCTAAACAAAATGCTTTCCGACTGCAAAAAAGCGTAGCCAGCGAACTGGGTTTGAGTGATAAGATACTGGTAACATCAGGCCCAATGGATGTAAGCGCCTGCGCGCTGGGCAGCGGCGTGATAGAACCCGGGCATTGCTGTTCCATTATCGGTACGGCTGCATTGCATGAAATGGTGATAGACAAACCGCTTACGGATACCATTCACGCAGGAATGACAGTAACCCATGTTATGCCGGATCGATGGCTGCGGCTGATGGCGTCGCTTGCTGGCACCCCAAATCTGGAATGGGTGCTCAACACCTTCGGTGGAGAGCTGAAGCAGGAAGCCGCTGCGAAAAAAACCAGCGTATATGCTCTTGCGGAACAACTGGTAAAGGATGTGCCTATTGGTGCTCACGGAGTGATATACCATCCATACCTGTTGGCAGGGGGAGAGCGCGCACCGTTTACCGATGCGGGAGCGCGCGCCAGCTATACCAATGTGAACGTGACCCATGGCTTTGCGGATATTCTGCGCGCAACTTACGAAGGTGTTGCATTCGCGATGCTGGACTGTTACACACACATGCCCCGTAAACCGGAACGGATTACCGTTTGCGGCGGGGGTGCCAATAGCCCCTTCTGGTGCCAGATGTTTGCTGATGCACTCGGTTCTGAGATTGTAGCGGTGAATGGAAATGAGCTGGGTGCTAAAGGCGTGGTGCTAAACAACGCGGTAGTACAGGGGATGTACCCGGACTATGCAGCAGCGGTGGAAAAAACGGTATCGGTACGCTGCCGCTATATACCGGATGCTAAAAAGCATGATCAGTATATGCAGTTCTATCCGCTGTACAAGCAGACATATGAAGCGCTTCGTCCGGTGTGGAAACTGCGCAGGCAGTTGCAGGGGGAGGAATAACCATGCTCTATCCAGAGGACAGAAGGCAGATGATAGAAATATGCCTTCGTCTGCAAGCGATGGACTTCTTTTTAGGAACATGGGGTAACGTGAGCGTTCGGCGCGGCAATCATATTCTACTGACCCCCAGCAAAGTATGCTATGATACGATGACGCCGGAGGATATCGTAGTTATCGATTTGGAAGGGAACAAGGTTGAAGGGGACAGGAACCCGACATCCGAAAAAGAGGTGCACCGGCAAATCTACTGTGTACGGGATGATGTGGGTTCAGTCATTCACGCACATACGCCTTATGCCATGGCTATGTCCGCGGGAGACATTCAGGAAATTCCCTGTATGGTGGAAGAGATGTCCCAACTGTTGGGCGGGGGAATCCCGGTGACGCAGGAGTATGTACCCGCAGCTCAGCATGCGCGCCTTGGTGAAGCGGCAGCGAAAGCGATCGGGCAGCATAACGGGTTGATATTGCGTAACCATGGGCCGGTAGCTGCCGGGCGCGACTTGCAGGGAGCGCTGCTGGCTTGCCGGGTCTTGGAAAAATCATGCCAGATTTATGCGGCCGCGCGTGCAGAGCAGGTACAACCGATTCCTGAAGAAGCGATACAATCAGAGCACTATCGTTATTTTTACACCTATGGTATGGAAAAAACCTGATGATCTGTTGATTGATTAGGCTATGTGCCAAGCATTCTGAATACAGATAATCAAAGCGGAAACTCATCAACTTAATGATGGCTGCCTTGCTTATGAATCCAAAGAATGAAGAAATCCCCCAAACGTGAAGTGAACGCGCTCGGGGGATTTCTTACGCATTAGAATCGTATCACCCATAGTAATCTGAAGGGATTAAAGATTTTGAGCTGTTCCAAGAAATAAGTGAAAATATCATTTGATTTACCATATATTAGGGAAAACGTTTGCCAGTGGTTAAAAATCAATATAAAATAATATTACAACTGTCTATATAACAGTCGAATCACGGTAGGGAAGACGAATGAAAAGATGACGAGAAGAACCAAAACGACCGCACTGCTCATCCTTTGTATAATATGTATGTTGGGCAGTCCAGTCCCAACGCTGGCGGAAGAAAAATCGTTAACAACCCGCTATGATGCGGACAGCCACGCAGAGGGCATCCTGTTTGATGTGGAAGTAATTAGCGATACGGATTGGATCATCGATTCTTTTGATATCAATCTGACAAGTGATATTTCTGCAACAACAGTATATGTATATTACCGGGAAGGTGGTTACGAAGGCTACGAGCATGATGCTGGAACCTGGACGTTTGCAGGATCCGTTAATGTTAAAGCACAAGGGAAAAATATGGTAACACATTTACCAATTGGTAATATACCGCTTACCGCTGGAAAAACCTATGGTATTTATATGGCTGTAGATAGCGGATTTAACCGATACTTTCGGTATACAAATTTGGAAACAACAAAGGAATACGAAGACGATAATATAAGAATTACGACTGGCACAGCACAGAACAATCCACAATTTGGCGGCATACTCATATACCCCCGAATCTGGAATGGCACTATTTATTATTCCTTAAAATCAGATCATGAAACAAATATACCGGATACAGGAGACCGCGCTGGTAGTATAACGATTCTTTGGGCGTTATTGGCTTTAAGTACAATAGCAACCTTGCTAATTTTTCGCAGCTGGTTTTCGAAATAAAAGAAGGCACCGGGCCTCGCTATAAACAGCTGGGAAAGAATACAAAGGAAACATGTTTCCGTAACAATATAGGGTAAATAGAACAATGACAAAACTCTTATTTTAGCGGCTATGCGTGAACAGAGAGCTCTAAATGCTCTCTTACGCAGCGTTTGCCCGGTTTGATCTTCGGGGTTTGGCTGTATCCCCGGATTGAGATTTGCAATATTGTATAGCGATTGAAAACAGTGTTGCTTATATTATAGATTTATGGTTCTGATTGTATGGAAATGAGGTCACGCTATGAAGGATGTTTTAGGATTTGCGCGACTGCTGGAAAACTCTTTTGAGGGCGCCTATATTGTTGATAAAAACAGGAAAATCCTGTTTTGGAACGAACAAGCGGAACGAATGTCCGGATATAAAAAAGAAGAAGTGCTTGGCTTATACTGTCAGGATAATATTTTGCTGCATACGGATGATTACGGCAATCAACTGTGTATTCATGGCTGTCCGCTTAAAAAAAGCATTGACGAGAACAGCATGGTCTGTGCTTCTGTCTACTTAAAACATAAAAACGGATACAGGATACCGATTTCAGTTCGTACAATTCCCATCGAGGAAGAGGGTAGTATTTTTGGCGCGTTGGAGTTTTTTCAAATACAACATGAAAAAATAGAAAAAATGTACAACTTGGATCAGCTGCGGTTTTTAGCACTGACAGATCATTTAACAGGGCTGCCAAACCGTTATTACATTGAGAATTTTCTAAAATCAAAAATGAATGAGTATTCGATTTTCTCGGTTGGCTTCGGTATTTTTTTAATCGATATAGACAATTTTAAACAATTGAATGATGATTATGGCCACGATGCTGGTGATGCCGTACTTAAAAATTTATCGGAAACGTTTTTGAACAATTTAAGAAGCACGGATCGTATTGGCCGTTGGGGCGGAGATGAGTTTTTAGGTGTTTGTTTGGCGCCAGATCATGAGGCTTTATGGCAGACGGCAGAAAAACTTAGAATACTGGCGGCAAATACACAAACGAAGATTAAAGATACCGCAATTCAAACGAGGATTACTGTTGGCGCTACTAATTACAAACCGGGTGATACACTGGAAAAAATGCTAACCAGAGCTGATGAT
Organism: Candidatus Limiplasma sp.; assembly: GCA_963663285.2. Taxonomy (GTDB): domain Bacteria; phylum Bacillota; class Clostridia; order Christensenellales; family Aristaeellaceae; genus CAXXOK01. The sequence continues at coordinate 672,121 of CAXXNI010000002.1, forward strand.
CAGTTATATAAAAGCAAGCGGGAAGGGCGCAACCGTGTATCCATAGATGGCAAGGATGCGTAAAAGCCAATTTTCCTTATTGTCTTTGCTGGCGCGGCAAGGCTGAGTAGTTAACAATGGTACAGCGGATAAACGGAAATGTAAGAGATAATTTTTCTTCTTCTTGTACTGTATAGCAGGCTAACAATTTAACAAAGTACAGGCTCGTGCGGCATATTATTTTTTTATTTATAAAGAACAATGATGAAGTAATTGTGTAGTTTGACAATAACAGCGATCTGCAATACAATTTAAATAGATATGAGCAGTATTAAGACGACTGCCGGAACGTTGGTTACCGTACTCCTGTTGATACTGAAACAAGCAATTAATGACCTGTAAGATTGAAAAAGCAAAACTGCCCGATTTTTTCTCTTAAGCAAAAGACAGTTGGGACGCATAAAACGGCAACCCAGCAAGGCGATTAACAGCCACAAGCGAAAGGAGTGGGCTTGATGCGTAGCGTAAAAAACATTTCGCGCTTTTTTGTTGTGTTACTGGTAACAACGGCGATGTTGTTTGTCACTACAGCAGCACTGGCAGGGCCTGACGATTGGTGTTTACCGTGGCGAAATATTAATACGGGGATATCCATTATTGTAGGGGACAACGATATTGGCCAGACGGTAGATTATCTAGACGAATCGGTAACAAAGTATACGGGCTACCACCATAAATTGCATGTAACAATCAGGGACAAAAACAATCTGGCAAGCTACCTATTCCTATATGCACCAGCGGACGGGTTCATTCTTGACAATTCTGATACAGGCGATCAAAGGGGTATCGCCATGCAAACATTATATGGAGAGCTGCTTTACATACAAGGCTTTGAAAGTACAAACCAAGACTTGGAAGCCGGTGACTATGTATCAACCGGAGACAGGCTGGGTTCTCTGAATATGTATTACGGCGCCAGATTGTATATTGAATATGTAGTACCCTACGAATCAACCACGCTGTTTGGTATCAACAGATCCTATTTTACGCTGGGAACGGATTTAACAACGTTAGGGCAGGGTAACGTGTGCGCACAGTGAGCCCCAATAGGACGACCGATTGTTGCTCAAGTTTTATGCGTATGGGATGACGAATATTTTACTGTTTGATAAACTGCAACCATAGCTGATATTCCTTGTAGTTGCAATCACCCTTTTGCTGATCAAGGCAAGAGAGTGATTGCTTTTATGTTATCAGCTCTTTATGAAATAGAAAGTGACAGTCAGGAACGCATAAAAACAAATATTCGCTTGCGGTGGCAATGTGAAAATGGGACGATTTTTCGCATTTGGTATCGGAACAAAATAAAGCATGCGTAAATATTCAAAGCAATTTTCACACAACGTGCAGTTTGGGTTCACGCATTTTTCGTGTAAGGGTATTATGGTGTAGCTGTAACACGGAACAACCGTATGGATAAAGCATTAGGAGGATGATTTGATGCTACATTCCAAAACGATGTCCTGGAAAAAAAGAGCGACAGTGTTATTTGCGTTGATATTGGCGGCAACACTGCCGGTTACCGCTTTCGCTGCCGATGCTACGGCAAGCGCTACATCAACGTTACCGGGCGCGATGATGCCTTCACAAGGCCAAATGGGCGGTAATAGGGGCAATCAACAAATAGGTATGGGGAATACCGACAGTACGACTGTATTAACAGAAGAGCAACAGGTAGTTTATAACGATGCGTTGGCACTTTACGAAGGCGTAGAGGATGAAGTGCTGAAGGACTTGGTCTCTGACGGGGTGATTGCACAGCAGGACATGGATGATTATATTTCGCTGCGTGAGGCACAAGCGTCGATGGATACATTGGACAAAAGCAACTGGACGGCTGCCCAGTATAAAGACTATTATGAAGCAGTTCAAAAAACCGGGGATGAACTGACCGCGGCGTTACAAGCGCTAGTGGACGCGGGTCAGCTAACACAGGCGCAGGCAGACGTACTGGCAAGCCGGAACACCACAAACCTTTGGATGAAAATTCGGCAAAATGCGAATACCAACTCTGCGATTCAAACAGCTTTGACAACCATGCAACAGGCGCTGGCTACTTTTCGCTCTACCCTGCAAAACGCAGGAATTACAGGGATGGGTACCGTATATGGCTTGGGGCAGACGGGCGGAGGCCGGATAGATATGCTGCCGGATGGCACCAACAATAACCGGAAGAACAATACCACACGTGATGGTACGCAAGGGCAATCTGGCAGCAGCAGCCAATCCAGTGGAAATACACAGGGTGAACAAGCACAGAGCAGCGACACGACCATGTAAACTACTCCTATTCTATTAAATCAGGCGAAGCAGGTGTTATATACCTGCTCAGACCGTTGACAAGCCCGAAGTCAACGGTCATTTTTTATGGGGGAAAAGCAGCTGAATGCCGACGTAAATAGTAAAAGAAACGCTTGAAATCAAGGCATAGGCGGTGAACAGCATGTTGTAGAAACTAAACGGAAAACAGCAGACCATGGAGCTGGTGATTCTGGAAGAATTGATGCCAAATGTGATACCACCATTTGTAGACAGGTTCCCACAGGATAAGGAACTGTATCGCATAATGATGACACAGCTAAGCGAACTATCGTTACAGCAAAAAAGGGGTGATTATTGGTGCGAATTGCCGCTTTCACCTTGATTTCAGATAAAGTAGCATGATATAATAAAATACAATATATGTAAGGAGGACGAACATATGGAAAGCACTGCGGTCATGCGTGCCCAATCTTACGCGGTTGATATCGAACATATTCTACGGAGTATTTTTGATTGTGAGAGGTATGGATTTGGGACAGTTGTCAATTCTGATTATATTAGAAAACAACCTTTTTCGGCGCTATTTTGTGGTTTAGCATACCTGCATTCTAATTCAGCACCCGAAAAGAAAGCGCAGATTGAAAAATTCATTGAAGAGCATATGTTTTATGCTGATATGTCATTAGATTATTTACTGTCCTTTGACACAAACTCAAAATCAGAAGATATATCCACAATAGAAATTGATTTTCCTAATGGTGAAGAAGCTTTACAGCATATAATAGCAACTTATCGTGAAGTAGTAAAATAATCGCCATTCATATTCAACCCGCTTCAAATGAAGCGGGTTCAGACCATCGACAAAGGCCATGTTTTTTGATGAAACATGGCCTTTGTCGATGGTCTGAGCAGATATTATACACCTGCTTTTCTTTATGGTAAAATAAACATTTCTATGGTAAGCGCTCATCAGCAATGCCGGATAAAGTATGAAAAACTATGGTGCACAAGCTTTTGAACAACCGGTTTGTAACGCCTGCCCGCATTGCGAAAGCGGTATGGAACATGGTATAATGCACTCATCAACTAACGGCGAAGCCGAAGGAGGAGCGCATATGAATCTGCTCAATACTCTCCTGATTTATATGACGATGGTTTTCGTTTCATCGGTACAGGCAGGGCCGGAACCAACGGCTATCCCTGTTACCCCTACGCCTTCGCCAACCATGATTTCTATATTGGCCACCCCTTCGCCCACCCCTTCGCCTACGCCAACCGCTGTGCCGACGCCGGATATTACACCCAATAATGCGTATGGGACTTTGCAGTTGGGCGATAAAGGGGAAGAAGTTACCCAAATGCAAACCCGTTTGGTAGCATTGGGCTTTTATTCAGGCGATATCGACGGAGTGTTTGGATACCAGACACTGAAAGCCGTGCAGCAATTCCAATACTATCAGGGCCTTTCGGTGGATGGGATTGCCGGCAAACGTACGCTGACGGTGCTCTACGAAAGTGATAAGGTGGTACCCGCACCGACCGAAATAGTTTCAACCCCTACGCCGACTGTGACGGCGTCAACAACCCCGGCTCCCGCCATTACAACTCCGCCTGCTACGGATACGTCCACACCAACATTTGCACCCACACCAACCGCTTCACCCACTGATACACCGGAACCTACGCAAGCGGCGGCTGAAGAGACTGCGCCGTCTGAACTTACTACGGCAGCCCTTCTGGCAGAACCGGTGCTGATGAGCGAGCAAACCTTTATTTTTGCTGGCAACGATACACCCCTTACGCTGCTGGCCGATATGGAAGCAGGAGCGGAGGAACCTGCGTTGCTGCACCCGTTGGAATATAACGATACGGTATACGTGCCAGTGATTGAATTGATCCGTGATACAGGCAGTGTAGTATTGCCCGGCGCCAATGGCACGCAACGCGAAGTGGCTTTTACACTGAATGATGAGCTGTATCAAATCAATTTTGAACTGGATGAGAATAACAGCATTACGCAGCTGGAAATTTTAAAGCAGCAGGAAGCTGTTGTTTTGCCGGACCGAAGCGGATTTGAAATGGAAAACGTGCTGTATCTGGCAATGCAAACGGCTACCGATGCAACTGGGATTACCTTCACTTTCGATGAAGCGGCCGCACAGTATACGGTTGAGCTGCCCGGTGGGGAAGCAGAGCAAACTAATTAAGAAACTGCTGTTGTATTCTCCGAATTGCTTGACAGACGCCGGATAGAGCCTATAATAACACTAAGCGTCTTGCAAGCGCTTTCGAAGCATAGAAGAACGAGGGGTGGAGAGAGGAATGTACGAGATCAAAGTTACCAAGGCGACCCAACTCAAGCAGAAACCCGCAGATGAAAACAAATTGGGTTTCGGGAAAATTTTCAGCGATCATATGTTGATGATCGATTATGATGAAAGCCAGGGCTGGCATGACGCACGCGTGGTGCCATACGGCAACCTGTCGCTGGACCCTGCAGCCTGTGTGCTGCATTACAGCCAAGAGATTTTCGAAGGCGCGAAGTGCTACCGCACAGCCGAAGGCTTCAATCTGTTCCGCATTCGCGATAATTTTGCCCGCATGAACCGCTCGGCAGAGCGTATGGGAATGCCGCAGATGCCCATTGAGCTTTATATGGAAAGCTTACTGAAACTGTTGGAAGTTGACCGGGAATGGACGCCGCACCAAACGGGAACGTCCCTGTACATTCGTCCCACGATGATCGCGACGGAAGCGGGCCTCGGCGTTTCGGCAGCGAAAAAATACCTGTACTATGTATTGCTTTCGCCAAGCGGCGCATATTACGCCACCGGGCTTGCACCGGTAGGCATCTATGTAGAAGACCAGCTGGTACGTGCTGTACGCGGCGGTGTTGGCTGCGCAAAAACCGGCGGCAACTATGCTGCCAGCATTCTTGCCGGCAGCAAGGCGAAGAAAAAGGGCTATGCGCAGGTGCTTTGGCTGGATGGCGTGGAACAGCGCTACATTGAAGAAGTCGGCGCTATGAACATGATGTTTGTGTACGAGAACAAGAGGATCGTAACGCCTGCGCTCAACGGAAGCATTCTGCCCGGTATCACACGCGACAGCATCATTAAACTGGCAGCGGAGCTGGGCTATGAAGTCGAAGAAAAGCGCCTAGCGATTGATGATATCATGGCCGACGCAAAAAGCGGCAAGCTGACCGAAGCCTTTGGCACCGGTACAGCCGCGGTAGTATCGCCTGTTAATAAAATTGCCTATTGTGAGGATACGGTATCCATCGGTGATGGCGGAATCGGTAAGATCACCCAGAAACTGTACGATACATTGACCGGTATTCAGTACGGCAAGGTGGCTGATCCGTTTAACTGGATCACGAAATTATAAGTATTGACCCACGCAGGGAGGAGCGAACATGCTCAGAGAAGCAAGCATGGCACATGAGTCGGACTGGGGAGAAAAAACCATGAGCATGCTGCGGGAAAAACAGTATGAAGCTTGTGAACGCCGATTATCCGGTTTTCCCTCTGTCAACCTGTTTTCCCCTGACGCGAATGATATTTTCGCACAGGATTTACTGGAGGCTTCGTTCTTTGCGAACGAACCCGGCAATAATGGCCTTGCTACAATCGCTACGCTGCGGGATAAGGTGCTAGCAATGCTTCCTACGGAAGCGTTGTACCTGTCCCGCGGTGAGAGCGATTTATTAGAACGGCTATTGGTTTCCAACGGACAAATCACTTCAAGCAACTGGGATGTGATCGACGCGGCGGAAGCGCTGATGCGGCGGCTGTGGTGCTCGTTCACCGATCAGGATGAAAAATGGACGCTTACCATTGCACAGCCGTTGATCGACCCGTTGATCAAAGCCCTGAATGATCCGCAAATACAAGAGATTAAATCCAGATTGTTCCGCTACAATGCTACAATGCATGGACTGCTTTATATTGCAGGGTTTCTACCTTCCGAGCAGCCGATAAGCTTTTTTGTGCAGGATGTAATTAAGCGCCAGGATACGCTGGCAGTGAACATTGCAAACCGCTATATTAAAGCTTCTTTTGAGTATACCGACGATGAAAATGGCGGGCTTGTGTTAATGCACCCCGGGCTGGCAGACCCGGATAAGCTGATTACCATGATCGGGCTGAGCGGCGATTTAACCTTGTCGCTTTCGGAAGAGACGCTGGCAGGCGGTATGAATGGTATGCTGCCGGAAGAAGAACCGTTGCAGCGCCAAATGGCTGCCGCGCTAGAAGGGTTTGTACGCCCGGAATGCGATGCAGATGAAACTGCGGAAGATTTGCGCCTGCTCGCCAAACAAGGCGTATCGCTTACACAGATGGAAGCAGTGATGGCAGCAACGATCAGTGTGCTGCCCACTCCCGCGATGAAGGATGCTGTGCGCCAGATGTATGACCGTACGCCCCATTGGATAGGCATGGCGGCAAACCTGCAACACTGACCGGGAATGTATTTGCTATGATATTGCAAACCTTTATCGTTCCCAAGCGGCTTGCAGGCGAAAACCTGTATACAGTAGTCGGCAAAATGCTGCCGCATGTACCGGATCGGTGCGTTCGCAGTGCTTTTTCCAAACGGGACGTGAAAATGAATGGTGTGCGGGAAACGCGGGATGCTTCTGCCATCGCGGATGCGGAAGTGAAGGTGTACCTGCAGCCGGATTGTCCGCTGCAATTACCGGAGATTCTTTATCAAGATCAGCGTATTTTGATTGTATATAAGCCTGTGGGCATTTCCTGTGATACGGATGCGCACGGTGGGCCAACCATTGGAGAATGGGTGTATCAAAACGCTGCCGTTAAACTGCCTTCGGTACCGATGGCGTGCCATCGGCTGGACAATCAGACTGATGGCTTGCTGATTCTTGCTTTGGATGACGAAACACGCAGTTTAATGGAACAGGCTTTTCGGGAGCATCGTATTTATAAGGAATATACTTGTATGGTGAAAGGCACGCCAACGCCGCCGCAGGCAACCATGAACGCATGGCTTAGAAAGAACGCGGTGACCGCAACGGTAAAAATATTGGATCGACCGTTTCAGGATGCGCTACCGGTATGCACTGAGTATCGTACCTTACAAGCAGGTGAGATTTCCCGCTTGCTGGTTACGCTGCACACGGGGAGGACGCATCAGATTCGCGCGCATATGGCGCATATCGGGCATCCCCTGCTGGGTGATGATAAATACGGTGACCGGGATTGGAACCGTGTGCATAAAGCAAAACGGCTAATGCTTACGGCAACAGCACTTCGACTTGACTTACAGGGCGAACTAGAGTACCTGAACGACAAGCAATTCACGATAGAACCGCGTTTCTAGCGCTGCCGGACGGCATTAGAAACCTACGTATACATTAACAGGAGGAACATGAAACCAATACGCTTAATCGCTATGGATATGGATGGAACCTTGCTAAATGAAAAGCAGCAAATCTCGGCGGAGAACCTGCAGGCACTGCGGGAAGCGGTTGTAAAAGGAGTGCATATTGCCATTTGCAGCGGCCGCACAGCTGCGGATGTCAGCTTTTTTGCAACCGACGGCGGGTTGGAACAATGCGGGGTCATCGCGCTGAACGGTGCGTGCTGTTTGCCCGCGCCACACCAAAAACCGTATGCGGTGCATTATATTAAGCCGGAGACAGTCGACCGTACGCTTGATGTGCTGCTGAAACATCGGATTACTTTTGCGGCATTTCAACAAGAACGCGTGATCGTCCTGCAAAATGACCCGAATGTGATGAAGCCGAACTGGGGTACACATGTCAACCGGAAAAACCCGGAAGCGTATGTATACGGCGAACAGGCTTTACAAGCGCATAAAGGAGAAGGCATTTGCAAGATCGTATATATTGATAAGGCGAACGCTCCCCGGATTGCCCGAATTCAGCAGGAACTGGAGCCGCTGCCGGAACTGGTGGTTACATCCTCCTGGAATGACAATCTCGAACTGATGCCGACAAACGTTAACAAAGGTACAGCGCTGAAGGAACTGGCGGAGAGATTGGGTTTACAGGCGGAGCAAGTGATGGCAATCGGTGATTATGATAATGATTTAGACATGCTTGCATATGCAGGGTTAGGCGTGGCAATGGGGAATGCCTCCGACAACGTAATGCGTTTAGCAAACGTAGTTACAAAAACGAACCGCGAGCATGGCGTAGCCGAAGCGATTCGCCGTTATGTGCTTACCGCAGCAGTGTGCTGATGATAAGAAAAAATAGGCGGTTTCCCCATAATTGGGGAAACCGCCTGCTTTTGAACTGTAAGCATTGCTTTAACCAGTATAAGTGTATAATACGATTTTTGTTTCTGGCGTATCAATTGCTATAATTGGAAATGCTTGTTTAGGTATTAAGTGAAATATATGCAGAGAATCTGCGATAATGGTATTATTCTTTGCCGTTGCTGCCTGCTCTCAAGCCTAAATGCTACTGTTTATCCGTATACCCCAGCATTTGCAGGTCCCCGGAGCGGTTGCGCCAATCTTCCCGAATTTTAACCCATAATTTTAAGTTCACATGCGTATCCAGCAGAGCTTCGATGTCTTGCCGCGCTTCAGCGCCAATGCGCTTGAGCATTGCGCCCTGTTTGCCGATGATGATTCCTTTATGGGAGGTGCGCTCGCAGTAGATAGTTGCATTAATCTCTGTCAGGCGGTCGCTCAGTTTTTTTAAGCCCAGCACTTCTACGCCGATCCCATGGGGGACTTCATCCTTTAAATGCAGCAATGCTTTTTCGCGGATGATTTCGCCACAGAGGAAACGCTCCGGTTGATCGGTAAGGGTATCCTCCGGGAAGTAGCGCGGGCCTTCCGGCAGCAGCGAAATAAGGATGCTGCGCAATGCTTCAACGCCATCGCCGGTCTTTGCGCTAATGGGGATAAGCTCGTCGTAGCCTTTATCGGCAAACCGCTGTAATAAGCTTAATAATTGTTCCTTTGGAATCAGGTCGATTTTATTAAATACAAGTACCTTTTTACACTTCTGCCCGGCCATTTCGGTAACCAGCAATTCGTCCTGCCGGGTTACCTGTGTAGCATCAATTACGGCAAGTAAAGCGTCAATGCCTTGCAACGCTTCATTAACGGAACGCATCATATACTCGCCCAGCCTTGTGCGCGGGGTATGTACGCCCGGCGTATCCAGAAAGACCATTTGACTATCTGCTTGTGTATATACGCCTAAAATCCGGTTGCGCGTCGTTTGTGGACGATCGCTGACAATCGCAATTTTCTCCTTCAACAATGCGTTGAGTAAAGTACTTTTTCCAACGTTTGGACGGCCAACAATCGCAATGAAGCCGGAATGGAAAGGTTGTTGATTTGGCATAGTAGCTCCTTATTGTTTGATGATGAAATGAATATTAGTATTTACGGCAAATCCTTCGGGCCAAAGCCGTGGGGGAGCAACTCGGTTAACGGAGCTTGCTCTACTTTGCCATCCTCCCAGGTTACAAGAACACGGATGCCGGGGGCAAACTCGTTCAGTACCTGGCGGCACGCACCGCACGGCCATGGTGCGGCGTGTTCTGCCGCGATAGCAATAGCGGTAAACTCCATTGCACCTTCGCTGATCGCTTTAAAAACTGCGGTTCGTTCAGCGCAGTTGGTAAGGCCGAAGGATGCGTTTTCAATGTTGCAGCCTTCAAACAAGCGGCCATCCGCGCTGAGCAGGCAAGCGCCTACCTTAAAATGGCTGTACGGGCTATAAGACCGTGCCATTGCTTCCCGTGCCAAAGCGAGCAGCTGCTCATCTGTCGGGGCAGCTATTTGTGCTTCATCGCGCGTAATACCCGCAAGATTTAATGATTTTTCTTCCATGGTTCGCATCTCCTTTTGCTCATCGGGCAACATATGGTCGTAACCGCACAGGTGAAAAAAGCCGTGCGCCAACAAATAGCATAATTCCCGTTGAAAAGAGTGACCGTACTGCTGGGCCTGTGCAACGGCGTGCTCGCAGGAGATGAGTATATCGCCCAAAAAACAAGCGTTGACTTCGGGGTCATACTCGCGGCGCAGAGAGTGGAGGGACGTATTTGCGGTATGCCCCGCTGCGTACCGAACCGTCGGAAACGACAGTACGTCGGTGGGAGCATCAATACCGCGCTGGTCGCGGTTGACTGCGCGGATATGCTCGTCATCCGTTAATAACACGTGGATCGCGCACGGACAGGGCAATTGCTCCGTAATAGCACAGCAATCTGCCGTTAAAGCCAGCAAAGCGGAATCCCATGCAGTTAAAGGTACGGAAATACCAGGCTCCTGCTCCCACTCAAGCTTCATTTTTTTGCTCATCCTTTATCGGCGCTGGTTCTGCAGCTTCAACAGAGGGTACGGCGTCCGGTTCGGTTGTGTTTGTTTTGGGGTCATCCTCAACTTTATCCGTGCCTACAGAAGTACCCGCTTCAACAATAGGGACTTCCGGTTCCTCATTCGTTTCGGACAATTGTATCTCTTCGACAGGCGCTGAAGCTTCCGGAGCATAAATCACTTCACTAGGGCCATCGTTTTGACTACTCTCACTTTTTTCGGCTTCAACATCGGCTTTTTTAACCAATTCCTTCGCTTCTACGGTGCTTTCGTCAGATGGCGACTGTGGTTGCGGCCGGGCAGGCGGGAGATTCTGACGCTTGAGCTGTTCCATAGAGATTGCCGGATATTCAATGCGTTCATGGAATACGCCGTTGAGAACAGTGGAGAAAGCTTCGCAAATTCGGTCAATATCCGACAGGGTTACAGGCGCATGGCTGAGCTGCCCATCCTCCAGCTTATCGCGTACAAGACGCTCAATAAATTCTTCAATCGCTTTAGGGGTGGGGTCGGGCATGGATCGCACAGCGGCTTCCACCGTATCCGCCAGCATGATAATCGCGCTTTCTTTCATATGCGGTCTGCGGCCGTCGTAGCGGAAATCGGCAATATCCACCGGCTGTCCGTTGGACTGCTGTAAAGCCTTATGGTAAAAATACATCACCGGCGTATCGCCGTGGTGCTCGATAATAATGTCCTGTATTTCCTCCGGAAGGCGGTTTTGCTGCGCCATCATTTGCCCATCACGCGTATGTGCTGTAAGGATAGCGGCGGATACATAAGCGTTGGTGTGCTCATGCGGGTTTTCGCCAATTTGGTTTTCTTTAAAATACAGCGGGCGTTTCAGTTTGCCGATATCATGGTAGTAAGCGCCGGCGCGCGCAAGCAGTGGGTTGGCGCCGATGGCTTCGGCGGCGGCTTCGGCGAGATTTGCGACAATAATACTATGGTGATAGGTGCCGGGAGCTTCCATGAGCAACCTACGCAACAACGGTTGATTTGGATTGCTAAGCTCCAGTAACTTGCTTTGCGTAGCAAGGTGGAAAAGTGATTCCATAATCGGGTCCAACCCGACGCATAGCAATGAAGCGCTTAATGCGCCTGCCGCACTCCAAAGGGCATTGGTAAACACCTCAGTCAGCGATGTATTGGTCATGAAGCCAATTGTAAGGATAATACCGATATTGGATAGCGCGGTTGCAACACCGGCCAGCAGCACCTGCTGGCGGTTTGGCTTGTGGCGAATGATGAGAATTGCCAGAAAACCGCTGATGATGGACGTAAGCAGCAGATTCACCATTTCAGTACCGTAGGTGCTGTTTCCGCCCGCAATCAGGGAACTGACGATAATTGCAAGCGTTACCGTGGCTGCCGCCCCGCTGGTTACCCCCAGCAAGCCCGTGAGCATCATGGTTCCCAATAATACGGGCGGCAAGTAAAGATCGATCAATTTTGCCCCAATGGATAAAGCCAGGGTGATGTTTAAGATTATCATCTGAATCGCCAGCTTTTTAGGGCTGCGAAGATAATGCACATTGAAGAGCAATAGTGTCATTACGTAGGAAAGCATGGCGAACAAAACCAACAGCGCCCCGCCAAGATACATGGCAAGGTCAAAACTCTCATCGTCCAAAAGGCCTAGGCTGCGAAGCATTTCCAACTGGTTGGCGGTTACGCGCTCACGAGAAACGACAATATTTTGACCCTGTTTATAAATGACGGGATCGACCGCATCGCGCGCCTGCTGCTGTAGCTTCTCGGTTGCTTCCTGATCGATAACCATATTGGGTTCAACCACTTTGCGAAGAATCGGCGTAACGACATTCTGCAATAAATCCATATCGGTTTTATAGCCGATGATTTGCTGTAAATATTGAATGGTTTCGCTTAAATATCCTTCGCGGATGGTGGTGTTCATGGTATTTTCAACGGCAGTAGTGATGTTATCGTTCAAATCTAACATATCCTGATCGGACGCCCGCATCAGTGTATCAATCTGGTAATTGGCTAGGGTCAGCAGCGGAATCAGCGCCTTGGCGTATTCTAACTCGGCGTCAGTAAAATCATACGCTTTTTGCGCTGCTGCATCCCCCGGAGCGTGCTGCTCCAGCGTTTTTTGGCCGTATTGCTGCACGGTATTGGCTTGTGTAAGTACAGAAGTCAGATTTTGCAATACTTCGGCGGTAACGCCTTCTTTGTATAAATAACTGGGTTCCACCGCATTTGCGGCAGCTTGCCGGTTTTTCTCGGTGGCGATTTCATCCACAACATCTTTGGAGGCTGTAATGGTGGTATAGGCAATATCGCCTACCTGTAGGTCGTAGCGTTCCGGTGTGATGGCAAAAGCAAATAACGCGATCATGAAAATCGTGCCTACCAACAACACGTACCAGCTTTTAGCCTGTACGGTGCGAAGCTTTTTAATAATAGCTTCCAATGAAGCGGAACTTTTTTTGTTGTGAGTGGAAGCCGTGCGCTTTTTAGGCGTCATGTTTCGGACTCCTCCCCGCTTGATTCTGTTCGTAAGCCTCGTAGGCTTTTACGACGGTCTGCACCAGATCATGGCGAACCACATCGGAGTGCGACAGTGTAACGATTGCAATTTCCGGTATGTTTTTAAGCACATGCACGGCTTGCAACAGCCCGGATTGCTTACCGGAAGGCAAATCGGTCTGGGTTGCATCGCCTGTGATTACAACACGCGAACCTGATCCAAAGCGGGTCAGGAACATCTTCATCTGCTCTGGGGTGGTGTTTTGCGCTTCATCCAGAATGATAAAACTGTCGGAAAGCGTGCGCCCGCGCATATAAGCCAGCGGAGCAACTTCCAGCACGCCGCGTTCCTGCAAACGCGTATAGGATTCCGGCCCCATCATTTCATAAAGTGCATCATAAAGGGGGCGTAAATACGGGTCTACTTTCTGGCTCAAATCACCCGGTAAAAAACCAAGCTTCTCCCCGGCTTCCACCGCGGGGCGGGTGAGGACAATGCGCTCAATCTCCTTGTTTCGCAAGGCAACGACGGCCAACGCCATGGCAAGGTAAGTTTTGCCTGTGCCGGCAGGGCCAAGGGCAAAGGTAAGCTCGTGAGAACGGATGGCGTTAACGTATTGGTACTGCCCCAGTGTTTTACACCGGATCGGTCTTCCGCGATGCGTGATCGCCACGACTTCAAAAGCAATATCGTCCAGCCGGTCCAGTTCACCTTTACGCACCAGTGACACGGCGTACCGAAGCGTAGTGCGGTCAATTTGCGCGTGCCTGAGTACAAGGGATTTAAGCTTTTCAACAACTTGCTGTGCCATGGATACGTTTTCTTCGGAGCCTGTAATTTTAAGTTCGGAACCGCGAACGCTGAGCGTAACACTGAGTTCGTTTTCCAACAGCGGCACATTACGATCATTCGCACCAAAGAGAGACAAATAACTATCCAAGCTTTCCAACGAAAGTACAGCTGTTGTATTTTGTGCCAAACAAAAAGCCTCCGTTCATAGCGGATAGTATTCCGCTTATGATATACGGCCGTCGAGAAACGATAGTATATCAATCTATATGATACAATAATCTATTCTTTTGTCAATCGTTTCCCTTGTTTCAAAATGGTTTCCTATTGTGCTTTCTTAGCAGGCAGTGTAAAAGCGGAGCATACCAATAGGATGTGTGTTAGCACGAAAAGAGAAAAACCAAGGCAGGAGATAATAAATCAATTGGAGAACATATATTCGAATATTTCCTTTCGTATGAAAGCGTGCATCTATGAACAGCAAAGATATTAACAATATGAAAAATACCTGAAAAAGGGGAATCATAATGAAAAGAGAGCTGGGTATTGCCCGTTGCGGGCTGGCGTGTTGTATATGCTCGGAGAATGATGAATGCGCAGGATGTGAACAGGGTGGGTGTGCGCAAAGCAATACGTGCATCAACCGGGCCTGCTCCATTGGCAAAGGGATTGCCGGCTGTTATGCGTGTATGGATGTTTGCGCAAGCTGGACGGTTAATTCCATGCGGATTCAAGCATTTCGTACCTTTATAAAACGTTATGGGATCAATCGCCTACTTGACTGTCTGGAAAGAAACGAACAGTTGGGAATTGTCTATCACCGAAATGGATTTTTAGGGGATTATGATGATTTTAAAAACGAGGAGGAAATCATCCGCTATATTCTAACAGGAACAAGAAAATAGTATTAGTATTTGCCAAAATGGATTGGTATGCATAACAAAAATTACATTTTAATAAGTAATGAATCACAACAACTATCATGGAAGATAAGTTGACTTACTGATATACGACAAGAAAAATGCCGCAGGGAAGGAGGTTAACAGCTGTATCTTTGTATGCAATCCTTTACTGCAATAATGCGCCAAAACATTGTATACATTGCGTTTGCTGGATATAAGAACATTGAAAATACAAATTTATGCATAAAAGTGCTAGACAACGGGAACTGCTTGTATTATCATAAATACATCTTCCGGTCCTGTTTGTTCCGCTTCAAAATTAAAGGAAGAAATAATGGAATTAAGGAGAAAGTACACATGAAAAACAAGGCATCTAAGCTTATCTCGCTTGTGCTTTGCCTGACCCTCGTGTTGACTGTCGGCAGCTTCGCTTCCGCTACAGCCGAAGGCGAGCAGGTATTGAAAGTACAAATTGAAACCGAAGTCCAGTCGCTGGACCCGCAGGTGGCGACGGACGGTACGTCCTTTGAGGTCATCGCAGACTTCACGGACGGCCTGTACCAGATGGACGCCAGCGGCGCTTCCGTGCCCGCACTGGCTGCCGAGACGACCGTAAGCGACGATGGTCTCACCTACACCTTCAAAATCCGTGACGACGCGTTCTGGACCAACGGAGATCCCGTTACGGCCGACGACTTCGTATTCGGCTGGCAGCGCGCTTGCGATCCTGAATTCGCCAGCGAGTATGCTTACATGATCACCGATATCGCTCTGGTGAAAAACAGCGCGGCTGTGAACAGCGGCGAAATGGCGCTGGACGAACTGGGCGTAAAGGCACTGGACGAAAAGACCTTCCAGGTTGAACTGGAAAGCCCCGTAAGCTTCTTCCTCGGCCTTATGTATTTCCCGACCTTCTACCCGGTAAACCGTGCGTTCTGCGAGAGCTGCGGCGATAACTACGCCACCAGCCCCGAGACCGTACTGGCCAATGGTGCTTTCATGCTGACGAGCTACGAGCCCGCCGCTACGAGCTTTACGCTGGTAAAGAACCCCGATTACTACGATGCTGCCCGTGTGCAGTTGGACGGCTTGACCTATCAGGTAATCAAAGACAGCCAAACGGCTCTGCTGAGCTATCAGAACGGCGATCTGGACGTGGTTACGCTGTCGGGCGACCAGGTTGAACTGGTTGAAGACGATCCCGAGTTCATCTCCGTCAACGCGGGCTACCTGTGGTACATCACCGTCAACCAGGCCGACGTGCCCGAGCTGGCGAACGTGAACTTCCGAAAGGCGCTTGCCGCGGCGTATGACCGCAACGCGATCTGCGCTTCCATCATCAAGGACGGTTCCACGCCCGCTACCTTCGCGGTTCCCGAGCAGCTGGCTACCGGCCCCGATGGTTTGGATTTCCGTTCCACCGCTACCACCTACGAAGGCTTTGATAAAGAATCTGCCGCCACCTTCTACGCTGCTGCTTGCGAAGAACTGGGCCAGAGTGAATTCAGCCTGACCCTGCTTGTGGAAGATGATGCGACTGCGCAGAACATCGCTGCTTTCATCCAGCAGGAATGGCAGAGCACCTTGCCCGGCGTAACGGTTGAGCTGAAAGTGGAAACCAAAAAACAGCGCATTCAGGACATTCAGAACGGCGATTACAGCACCTGCCTCACCCGCTGGGGCCCGGACTACGCCGATCCGATGACCTATCTGGGCATGTGGATTACCGACAATAGCAACAACTACGGTCTGTGGAGCGATGCTGAGTACGATGCAATCATCGAAAGCTGCGTAAGCGGCGACTTGGCGATGGATGCTTCCGCTCGTTGGACGGCGCTGCATCAGGCTGAGGATATCATCATGAACAACATGGTTATCCTGCCGGTGTACCAGAAGTGCAACGCGATGATGGTAAAGAGCACTGTGCAGAATCTCCAGTGCCACTCTATTGCCCTCAACCGTGTGTTCAAGGACACTACGATCGACTAATCTGAAACAAGGCGAGGTTTCATACCGCGCAGCGTCCGTCGTTGGCCGCTGCGCGGTATTTTTCCCAGCCTGGTGAATTAAGCCGCCGCACGAGAGGAGCGAGGGCTACATGCGACGTTACATTATTAAAAGACTACTCATATCCATCGGAACGATATTCGTTGTTATTCTTCTATTATTTGTTCTCTTACAGTTCATGCCGGGTTCTCCCTTTAATGATGAAAAATTATCGGTGGATCAGCGCGCTGTACTTTATGAAAAGTACGGGTTGGATCAACCGATTATCGTACAGTTTTTTAAGTATGTTGTGAACATGCTCAGAGGTGATTTTGGCGTTAGTTATACCATCAGTAAAAACACGCCAATCGCACAATTATTACAAACGCGATTACCGGTTAGCCTGCGTATTGGCGGGCAAGCTGTTTTATTGGGCGCTGTGATCGGCTTGATTCTTGGCATCGTGGCTGCGATATGGCATGGCACCTTATGGGATACCATTGCCACGATTATATCCGTTATCGGCGTCAGCGTACCATCCTACGTATTTGCACTTGCATTGGCATATGTGTTTGGGTACGAGTTAAGCTGGTTCCCGTTGCTGTATAATTTGGAACTTCCCTTTAAGTCTTCGGTATTACCGAGCATTGCGCTATGTATGTTTACCATCGCATCTATAGCGCGTTTCACCCGGAGTGAAATGCTGGAGGTATTGGGGAGCGATTATGTTTTACTGGCGGAAAGCAAGGGTGTTTACGGCCCCAGGCTGATTATCCGCCATGTGCTGCGTAATGCGCTGATTCCGATTGTTACCGTACTTGCACCGTTGATCGTCGGCTTGATGACGGGCAGTCTGGTCGTGGAAAAAATATTCTCCATTCCCGGTATTGGCAGTTTGCTGGTAACGGCGATACAATCCAATGATTACAATGTGATTATCGTACTCAGCTTTATTTACAGCGCCATGTACATCGGCATCATGTTGGTGGTGGATATTTTATATGGCGTGATCGATCCGCGAATCCGACTGAGTAAGGAGGGTGCGCATGAATAGCGAAGAAATGCTGGCGAACATCACCTTTGAGCCCAACGATTTTGAACTAAGGGGTGCGGATACGACCCGGCTGGATACTAACTTCGCAAGCCAGCGCTTCTGGAAGGATGCATATCTGCGCTTCAAACAGAACAAAGGCGCTGTATTCAGCTTAGTCGTCATATTGCTGATCATCCTGCTGGCGATATTCGGACCGATGATTTCTCCTTATACCTACCAACAGCAAAACATTACCGAAACCAATATGGCGCCGCGCGTTCCCGGATTAGAGAATCTGGGCATCCTCAACGGTGACGAGACACTGAAAACGTCAACCGGTTCAAAATTAAAAAACGCCTATGTCGTGAACAAAGAAACCGGTGAAAAATCGGACACCTATTATTGGTTTGGTTCTGATGCGCTGGGACGTGATATTTGGACGCGAACATGGACCGGTACGCGGGTGAGCCTATACATCGCTTTTGTCGCGGTGCTGATCGATATGCTTATTGGTATGAGCTACGGCCTGATTTCCGGCTACTTTGGCGGCAAGGTAGACTCTGCGATGCAGCGGTTTGCCGAGATTGTCAATAGCATTCCGACGCTTGTTATTGTTACGCTCTTGATGCTGATACTCAAGCCGGGCTTGCTGACCATTACCATTGCGTTGATGATTACCGGTTGGATCGGCATGAGCCGCATTGCACGCGCGCAAATGCTGAAGCTGAAAGAGCAGGAGTTTGTACTGGCCAGCCATACGCTGGGCGCTTCCAATATCCGCGTGATTTTCAGCGAAATTCTGCCGAATATTATTGGGCAGTTGATTACCAACACCATGTTCTCCATCCCGAACGCAATCTTCACCGAAGCGTTTCTGAGCTTTGTCGGCCTTGGGATACCGGAGCCGATGTGCTCTTTGGGGTCTCTAATCAGCTATGCGTTTAAGAGCTTTACAACCCATCCGTTCCAGATTGTGCCGCCGGTAATTGTATTGGCGCTGCTTATGCTTTGCTTCAACATGCTTGCCGATGGCCTTCGTGATGCGTTTGACCCGAAAATGAAGGAGATGTGAGGCAGCGATGGAAGAAAGAGAAATGATTTTATCCGTACGCAACCTCGACATCAGCTTTCGCACCAATAATGGAGACGTACATGCGATTCGCGGTGTAGACCTTGACTTGTATAAGGGCGAAACCGTCGCAATCGTAGGAGAAAGCGGATCGGGGAAAAGCGTATCCATGAAAGCCGTTATGGGTATACTGGATAAAAACGGTGTCATCAACAGCGGTGAGATCGAGTTTCATTATGAAGATAATGGAACACCCAAAACCGTGGATATTTTGCAAATGAGTCGCAAAGCGATACGCCATACCATTAACGGCAGGCACATCGCGATGGTGTTTCAAGACCCGATGACTTCGCTGGACCCAACAATGTCGATTGGCAAGCAGATTATGGAAGGTATGCTGCTGCACGAACATATCAGCAGGAAAGAGGCACACCGTAAGGCCGTGATGCTGCTGGAAAAGGTGGGTATCCCGGAACCGGAAAAACGAATGAAGAATTACCCGCATCAGCTGTCCGGCGGAATGCGGCAGCGTGTTGTTATTGCTATTGCGCTTGCATGTGACCCGGATGTGTTAATTTGTGACGAACCAACAACAGCGCTGGATGTAACGATTCAAGCCAAAATACTGGAATTGATTAAAAGCATTCAAGCCGAGTTGGGCATCAGCGTTATCTACATTACACATGATTTGGGCGTTGTGGCAAAAGTCGCAGACTACGTAAACGTTATGTACGCGGGCAATATTGTCGAAAAAGGCTTGATCGATGAAATATTTTACGATCCCCGCCATCCGTATACCTGGGGTTTGCTTTCGGCAATGCCTGATCTGGATACGAACGACGAGCGGTTGTATGCCATCCCCGGAAGCCCGCCGAACCTGATGCACGAAAAGCCGGGCGATGCTTTTGCGCCCCGCAATATTTTCGCGCTGAACATCGACAGCCGCGTGATGCCGCCTATGTTCAAGGTGACGGATACGCATTACGCCGCAACGTGGCTGCTGCATGAGAACGCACCGAAAGTTGAAATGCCGGCAGAGTTGAAAGCGCGTATTGAGCGGATGCGGAAGGAGGCAGGAAAATGAGCGCGCCTCTTTTAAAAGTAGAAGGACTGAAGCAGTATTTCCGTATTAATAAGCATTTTACCGTAAAGGCTGTCAACGGGGTGGATTTTGAAATTTATCCCGGGGAGACGTATGGCTTGGTAGGGGAAAGCGGCTCCGGTAAAAGTACGATTGGCCGCAGTGTAATCCGCTTATATGAGCCGACAAAAGGCAGTATTACTTTTGCCGGGCAGGATATCAGCGGGAAGATGAGTAAAAGTGTTGAGCGCGAGCTGCGTACCGGTATGCAGATGATTTTTCAAGACCCGATGGCTTGCCTGAACCCCCGTAAAAAAGTTAGCGATATTATCGGGCAGGGTTTGGACATCCACCACTTGTACCGCAATAACCGCGAACGGCACGAAAAAATCGCAAGCATATTGGAACAGGTAGGTTTGGCGCCGGAGCATGCAAACCGCTATCCACACCAGTTTTCCGGCGGACAGCGGCAGCGTGTGGGGATTGCAAGGGCATTGATTATGCGGCCGAAGCTGATTATCGCCGATGAGTGCATCAGCGCGCTGGATGTGAGCATACAGGCGCAGGTTGTCAACTTAATGAAAGATATTCAGCAGAATACGGGCTGTGCTTACCTGTTTATCGCGCATGATCTTAGCATGGTTAAGTATATCAGCGACCGGATCGGGGTGCTTCATTTGGGGCATCTGGTGGAAACGGGTACAAAGGATGAGATTTTTTCCAATCCGATTCATCCGTATACACAAAGCCTTCTTTCGGCGATACCGCACCCCAATCCCGTTGTCGAAAAGAAACGGATCGCCATGGAATATGACTACCAAAAATTCGGGGTGGACTACAGCAAAGGCACCGAGCATTTGGTGGAGGGTACGCACCGCGTACTGGCAACGGAAGAAGAATACTCCAAGTGGACAGCACACATGATGCGCTGAAAACAAAGAGAATGAGTAAATGAAAAATCCTCCCGATCGGGAGGATTTTTCATATGTATGTTTGGCACGAGTAACCCAGCTGGGATGGGATTAATTCCCACACTCGTCGGCGTGCTGATGCTCGTGGCATACAGAACCGGTGCTCTTCAATTCGCCTTTTAAATAGGCGGCAACAGCAGCCCGTGCATCTCCGGCAGCACCCACGATGACTTCAATGTTGCGCTCATTAAAAATTTCAACGGCTCCGCCGCCCATACCGCCTGCGATGATAACCTCTACCCCTAAATCTCCCAGAAAGTTTGGTAAAAATCCGGGGCGATGACCGGGATTAACGATGTTCGTTTCCGTGGCAATAGCTCCATTTTCCGTGGTAAATACCCGGAAACTTTCACAGTGGCCAAAGTGTTGCGCTACCTCGGTGCCCATACATGCTACAGCAATTTTCATTATGTTTTCTCCTTCTTTTCACCGCGTTAGTACGGCGTGTTTGCTCAACAGGGTTTATTCTATGGTAATACGCTGGCCGCTGGCCAGGTAGTCGAGCCTGTCTTTTAAAATGTTCTTCAGGTAGTGGTAAGGTTCCAAACCCGTACAGTGGCAAGTGTAGTACTTCGCAGGATACTGCATCAGCACATGAGCGGCTTCATCGAGCACCTCGCGCTCCGGGCTGGCAGGGTCAATATTCATAAAGTGGAACCCGCCAATCAGGTAATCCGGAGCAAGCCAATTCATGATGTTCAGCACGCCCTTATGCGAACAACCGCTGATTACAACGCGTTGCCCATTTTCCGTAATGGTCAGGTACTGCTCATGGTAGAACGCATCAGGCCCTACAACACCGTTGTGCTCCGCGCTCAAGCCGTAACTGTCCATAAGATAAGGTCTTGGCCAATCGTTGCAGGCGCATAACGAGAGGGTAGAATCAATTTCCAACTTATCTTCTACCAATATAACCTGCGGGTGCGATGCTAATTCGGGGCTGATGCCAATGCTGCGGTCAGCACCGTGAAAGTGCGGTTCAAACGCATATTGATTGATATAGACTTGCGCGTAGCGATTCAAGCGTAAAAACGATTCTAATCCACCACCGTGATCATAGTGACCGTGGGAGAGAACGGCAATATCGACCGAATCCAAATCAACACCCAATTTTTGCGCATTGGTGATAAAACCGTCGGACTGGCCCATGTCAAACAGAATATGATGGTCTTTTGTTTCAATATAAATACTTAAACCATGTTCAGATAAAAAACCATCCGCATAGGGGGTATTTTCCATAAGCATGACCACGTTCAAACCAGTTCGCCTCCCAACAGTTTTTGAGTGAATGTATAAACGGATTGCAGGGCTTCTTTCGCCGGGCAATCGATATCCGCGACGGTAGAACCAGAATTGATTGCCTGTGATACATGCGAGTCATAGGGGATGAGGCCTGCAAAGGGAATACTCTGTTGGTCACAATAGGTTTGTATCGCCTGCGTGTTCTCCGGACTTATATCATACTTATTTACGCAAACCGCAGCTTGCACGCCGAAGATAGCAGTTGTTTTCAGGATGCGCTGCATATCGCTGAAACCGGAAAGCGACGGTTCGGTAACAACCAATACCAGATCGACTCCACTGACGGAGGCGATGACCGGGCACCCGATTCCCGGAGATCCATCGATGATGGCGAATGACTCCTGTGCGGCTTCCTTAAATAGCGCCTTTTTGACTTCGCTTACCAATTTACCGGAATTACCACGCCCCATGCGTAGTGTTGCGGTAGAAAAGACCGGCTTCCCGCGATAGAGCGTCAACACCCCGGCAACATCATCCACAAGTGTTGCGGCATTTGCGGGACATACAGCCTGACATACGCCACAACCCTCACAGCTATATTCATCAACATGGTAATGGTCGCCTTCGCTCGTGATTGCTTCAAACCGGCAAGCGCGCTGGCAGCGCCCACAGCCTGCGCATAGACTGGCGTCAATCTGCGCTTTTTGAGAACCGTAAAAATCAGTTTGGTCCGGTTGCGTTGTTAATTGGGTGACCAAGTGTAGGTTTGGTGCGTCAACATCACAATCCGCAAAGGCATTTGCGCCGGAAAAGCGAATAAAGGCAGCTGCGGTGGTGGTTTTTCCGGTTCCGCCTTTGCCGCTTAGAATTAACAGTTTTTTCATGCCTCCACCTCCGTGCGCAGTGTGGACAAGAGCGTGGCAAACTGCTGCTTTGAGGGTTCGTCCTTTTCGCAGGCAATGTCCGCCTTGGCGTTAAGCGCTGCAATGTCCGCACGGTAGGGGAAGGAGGCTAGAATGCGTAAGTCATGCTGACGGCAAAAATCAAGCAGGGGCTGGTAATCACCCTTAGCTTTATTGATGATGACGCCACAGGGCTTTTGCAACAGTTGTACTAACTCCTGCACCATCGCAAGATTATGCAGCCCAAAGGCGGTTGGTTCAGCGACCAGTATGCAATAATCCGCTTCCCGTACACTTTCCATAACGGCACAGCCGCTGCCGGGCGGGCAATCGATAATGACATCTTCATCTGACTGCACACCTTTTGCAAGCGCCGCGCGGATTACGGGCGTTGCGGATGCTTCGCCCAACGCCATTTTTCCGGTAACGACAGCTATATTATTGCGGACACCGCATTCCAGTGCACCTACCGGCCGCGGTGTTTCGGTAACAGCGCCAGTAGGGCATACCAACAAACAACCGCCGCAGGAGTGGCAAATGTCGCTGAATACCTTGGGCTTCTGCTTAATATAGACCAGCGCATTAAAACGGCAAAAATCCACACATTTCCGGCAGCCAATACATTGATCCTCGTTAAACACCGGCAGCGGCGTTGTTACAGAGGTGGTTTGTACATTTTCCGGCTGCAAGAACAAGTAGCCATTGGGCTCTTCCACATCGCAATCGATATAAACACCTTGCTGATTGGTAACCGCTAAATTTACAGCGACGAATGTTTTACCTGCGCCGCCTTTTCCGCTTAATACTGCAATTTTCATGCTTTGCCATGGAACCCGGCGTGAAAATGCTCGAGCCGGCTCAGTTTTCCCTGATGAAATGCGCTCAAATTTTCATTTACCGTGCCGTCTATCGCTTTCCAAATATCCATTTCCGCATCCGTAAGGACTTCTGCAGCGTTTTCGCCTGCACGTACCGTGATTAACGCTTTGGCTCCCCGATCCACGATGAATTGAGCCGCTTTTACACCAGCTCCGCCCGAAGCCGATGCTGCAGGGTTTTCTGCAAAGATCGTCTCCCCATTGTCCGTGTTATAAAACAGAAAAAAGGGAGCGCGTCCAAAGGAAACGCATACTTTAACACTTGCATTATTCTCATCTGTTGGTACAGCAACAATCATACATCGTTCTCCTCTCTACTTTGCCCATGGCATCCATGCCGTCTGCCGCAGCACCCACGGCCCATATGGCGTCCGCTTCCGTCACATAGCCGGTAATCGCCGCCTTCAATACGCAGTATTAAGCCTTCTACTAAAGCACGTGCAATTTTTTTTCGTGCGTTGGTGTAGATTTGCTGCACTGTTGTGCGAGCGATATTCATATACTCGCCGCACTCTTCCTGCGACAGGTCTTCATGGTCAATTAAGCGAACCGCTTCGTACTCATCTACGGTCATAACAATTGTTTCCTGATTAGGTTCCTGTAAACGTCCCGGTATAAACTCGTTTACGCGCGGAAGACCACAGACCATTCGGCATTTTCTGGGTCTTGGCATGGTTACCCTCCTTCCAGTGGATGGCTAAAGCGTCCTTCAGCCATCCGCAATGTCGGCATATTACAGTGACTTAAGTTTACTTTCCACATCTGCAAGACGTGAGTTGAGCCACTCTTTTTGCGCAGTCAGACCTTCACGGTCAGTTTCAGCAGCCATGCGGCAGCCGCCAAAGCCATGCGCAACTCCCGCGCCGCGTTGGGCGCCGAAACCATGCATATGGCGGCCGGCGTGCCGGCAGCCGCAAGTACGTGTACTTTCGTACTGCCAACGGGGTCCTGTTCCATCCATAAACGGCATTGCTTTTCACCTCCCATGTTTTTGACATATGTCATTTACAGCATTAGGATAACAGCATTAATAGCATATGTCAATAACCATTGCGGCATTTTTTGTAAAAAGAATGCCGTATCGCACAAAATACCCGCAAAAGGCAAAGACATGGTTTGCGCAGCAGCAACCGGATATGCTATAATCAGAGCGTTTTAAAGCATGTGGGGCATAGCCCCGTATAAGGAGGAAACCCTGCGATGCCTGCACAAACCAAACGGAAAACCAACCGTAGAAATAGAATTAACCGTATTATTGCGCTTTCATTAGCGGTGGTACTGCTGGGTAGCGTATTACTGGCGGCAGCGGTTAGCAATTTCTTTTAATAATATTATGACAATATTCAGGAGCGTCTCCATTTTGGAGACGCTCCTGTTTTTCGAATTAATAACTTTATTCTATCGTGTTTTCCGCGTCTTCCTGCAGTGGCTCGGGTTGTGGATCAACCGTCTCAATATTCAGTGTAAACCAGAAAGTTGTTCCTTCTCCGATTTTACTGGTTACTCCATAGTCCAGATGATGTGCGTCAAAGATACCTTGAACGATGCTGAGGCCCAATCCTGTGCCGATAGCAGCCCGTTTATGCGGCTTTTGCCCCCGGTAATACCGGCCCCAGATATTAGGTAAATCCTCCTGCGGTATGCCTACACCGGTGTCGGTAACTTCTACGCGCACTTGCGAACCTTCTATAATTTGCCGTACAGTTACCAGCTTGTCTTCTCCGGTATAGGTCAGCGCGTTGTTAATCAAGTTATACACCACCTGGCCGATGCGCATTTCATCGGCATAAACCCATACGGTATCGGAGTGATCAAACTGCACAGTATACCCTTCTAGTCCGGTCAGCTTCTGGTAACGAGTCAGTATACGCTGGATACTCCGGGTGAGGTTGAAACGCTGCGGGTCGATGGGGGTAAGTCCGCGCTTACCTGCTGTATAATCCAAAACCGCGTTCACTAAGCTGGAAAGCCTTCGTGTTTCATCAATAATGACCTGCATATTCTCCGGCGTGCTCTCGCCGGGCAGATCACGCATAGCCTCGGCGTATCCTTCAATCAGTGTAAGCGGTGTTCGTAAATCGTGTGAGATATTCGCAATCAGCTCACGCTGCATTTCATCTACCCGCCGCAGGTCTTTTGCAGCTTGTATTAGCGTGGCGTTCAGCTGTTGGATTTCCCGGTAGCTTACGCTGGTTTTGGCGGGTTTGAAATTCCCTTCGGATAAGCCTATGGCAGCCTCGCTCGTATCAATGATCGGTAACGCAATCCTGCGGGACAACACCAGCGAAAGCAGGAAAGATAATACAACCATGAAAACGGCGATAAACCAGAACTGGCTTTGCAGCGTTTGAACTGTCGAATCTACGGGAGTAATGATGGTACTAACAAATACATACTGCGTTTCACCGCTGCCGGTAACCACAGCCCGGATGGCCACCATACTGCGGGATAAGCCATCATCTTCGCGGGGGACAGGCCCGCTGAAACGATTCTCGTTATAATCGCTCTTGTGTATTTCTGAAAGGTTGAAGATACGGTAAAGCGTTGTATCGCTGTCCTGTGCGAGCGTTATATAGCGGTTCACATCATAACCGGACATATGGGCAATGATACTTTCCGAATTCATTTCAGAAGCAATTTGCTTTTCTGCATATTCGTTTACAATGAGGATACTGACATCGTTAGTTTCCGCGATGCGGTCTGCCAGCAACTGCAAATCTTCATTATCGATGTTTTTTTCAATCACATCCAGGTTCGCGGTAAGCATATTGGTTTTTTGCAGACGGTAAAAGTTGGATAATAACGCAATTTGAAAAACCCAAAGAAGCGCGAGCAGCGTTACGGTAAACCCTAAAAAATAAATAAAAATCCGACCACGTACTCCAAGCTGCTTAAAAGGGGTAGACAAGCGCGAAAAGAAAGGATGAATCAACCTTTTCTTATGACCGGGTTCAGGTTTAACAGATGCGGCCATTTCATGCTTTTTCAAAACGGTATCCCACTCCTCGGAGCGTCACGATATATTTGGCATAATCGCCTAACTGCCGGCGCAGCAATTTGATATGCGTATCCAGCGTGCGGTCGTCTCCAAAGAAATCATATCCCCATACTTCAGAAATCAATTTATCGCGCGTCAGCGCAATACCGCGGTTGCGAACTAAAAAAAACAGCAGATCATATTCTTTAGGAGAGAGATCAATTTCTTCATCCTTGATGGTGACTTTTCGAGCGGTGTAATCCACCACCATTTGATCGATTACCGCGGTTTGATGCTCGTCTCCGCTTTGGCCGACGCCGCCTGCGCGCCGCAGTACGGCACCGATGCGCAGCATAAGCTCCTTGGGTGAAAACGGTTTGACAACATAATCGTCAATCCCCAGTTCAAAACCGTGAATTTTATCATATTCCTCGCCTCTTGCGGAGAGCAGGATGATGGGCAAATTCGGTTCCGTTTTGCGTATTTCACGCGCAGCCGAGAAACCGTCCAGTTCCGGCATCATAATATCCAGAATGATTAGGTCGAAGGTCTCCTTCCGGGCGATTTCCACCGCTTGCATGCCGTTTTCCGCTTCGGAATACTCGTAGCCTTCAAAAGCGGCGTATTTGGCGATCAATGCTCTGATTTTCTGTTCGTCATCCACTATTAACAGCTTCATGCGATCCCTCTTCCCGATAATACGATTATTATATATGCTCAGTATACCAAACAAAACTATGAAACTCAATCATTCTCTAATGGAAGGGCTAGGGCAGTACGGCATATAACACAAGCAGAATGGCGGCAGTAATTCCCACACCCAGAAGCCATAATATCAGCGAAATCATTCTTGTCCACAATGTATTCACCCGCCAATCACCTCATCCAAAGTATTGCGCTTACAGGAAGATTATCCCTTTGCCGGGTGAAACATATGTGAACAACCCTTGTACTTTCACTGAAAGTATATCGGGGAATTGGCAGGTATGGTGCGGTATGATATAATCAACCAGCAGAGTGGAGGATGAAAACTGATGCAAACGCAAACGGTTACTGCTAAACGTTTACCGCAGCTCGGTGGCAATACGGATACCGGCTGGCTAAAGGTTGTTGCGCTCATTTTTATGATGGTTGATCATCTGGGCGTAGCTGTTTTTCCCAATATACCGGAAATGAGGGTTCTTGGGCGCATCGCGATGCCCATTTATGTATGGTGTCTGGTAGTCGGTGCGGAATATACGCATAACATTTTCCGGTATGCATTCCGTTTGCTTATCCTTGCGGTGATCTCCCAACCCATCAACATGGTCGCACTGGATAATCCGTGGACGAAGCTGAACATACTGTTCTTACTGTTTTTGGGCGTTGCAGCGATTGGCGGAATACAGAAAAAATGGTATGGCAGCCAATTCTGGGCGCCGATCCTTTGCTACCTGTTTCTAGGCTTTGTACAGGTGGATTACGGCTGGAAGGGACTCACTTTTATCCTGCTGATGTATGCGGCGCGGAAAAACAAAGGCGGACTGGCTGCGGTGTTTATAGCCTTTGCAATGTATTGGGGAGGAAACGGACGACAGGTTACATCCTTCGGAGGGGTACTGTTTACCTTTTTATCCTGGCCCGGTATCGGCAATGTGCTCGCTCCGTTATTCCGTATACAGGCGATGATGTGGCTGGCACTGCCGCTGATACTGATACCGACGCATATCCATCTGAAAATGCCAAAATGGCTGGGATACGGCTTATACCCATTACACTTGCTGGTCATTATTGGAATTCGGCTTTTCATGGGAGATTCGCTGGCAAGTCTGCTCTCCGTACTGGCTCAGTTTTAGCCGGTGAGTAATAATAACGAAATGAATAATGAAAAACACCCCTATGCTTTGGTAACAAAGCATAGGGGCGTTTTTGGGTGTTAGTACATGTACATTACAGATTGGTTCCACTCTTGCAGCAGTGTAATCAAGGTCTGTGAATCTTCGTCCGTGAAGCTCAGGTATACAGGCGGCTCGTCGTTGGGGAGGTTGTTCGAACCGTCATACTCATACCAGTTCAAACAAGCGAACATACCATTTACGTCACTCGTAGGTTTTGCACGCTTCAGAATATCGGTGATTCGTTCAGCGTAATCAAGATAGGTGTCCGCATAGGGACTGTTCGCTTTGGAATAGCCGCTCAGATAGAGATTGATGCTGTCGCTATGGGTTTCGCCGGTTTCCAGCGGTACATTATAGAAGTTGAGTGATAAACTGAGCGAATCGTTCTCAAGAGCCAGGGGAGAAACGATGTGATCAACGGCTTCTGAAAGCCTGTCGATAGTATCAGGCAGGGCATGGCTATTGATCGTACGCATCATCAGGGATACTGTCTTGGGTGTGTTCAGCAGAATACTAAGGTAGTCGTAGTAGCGCTGCGTACCGACATAGCCGGATACAATGAACCCTGAAATTGATTGCGAATCGCCAATGGTATACATAAAACCGTCATCACTGGACACAGATGCCCTTGTATTATAGTAATCATTAGGGATCAACCCGTTTGCCTGCATCTCCTCCTCATAACTGTTCCAAAGAGCCATATCCTCCTCGTCCGTTTGATGATTATAGGTACTTACGTACTGCACTCCATTGTTCGGCGGGAAAGCGCGAATAGCAACGGCAAAATCAGCGTTTTCAATCCGAAGGTCATTCAGGGTATTTACATTGATAAACTCAATGGTGCGGTAATAGGTTTTCCCGTTTGTCAGTTTCAGCGTAATAGGCTCGATAGTTTGGTACTGATAGCTATCATAACCATTGTATTGGTAATAATTTTCCGGGTCACGGATTTGCTGAACAGCGTTGGAAAGATTTTCGGCTACATATTGCTTTATATCGTCGGAGGTAAAAGCAATATCCTTTATTAACAGGGTAGCGTATTCACTATTACTGCCGGTGCTGTCGTGCCCACGGAAAGTAACGGACGCAATTTCATCTGCACTGGGTGTGACGTTTAGCGCATGATCTTTCAGGGTTTGAATACCAAAGGATACGCCAAACGCAAGTACCGCCGCAATGGCAAATGCGGGCAGCGCTTTAAGCGCTTTTTGATAACTGCGCAGAGAAAGCAGCGTATACAATACGAAAAGCAGCAGGGCGATAGCGACGATAGCAATGCCGTATACGGAAATAAGACGGCGGTCATATAACGTAATCAGAATAAGCAAGGTAAAAGCCAGCAGGCTAGCCGTAATGACCGGCCATACACTGTGCTTGGCACTTTTATCCGCCACTTCGCTGGGACGGCGTACGAACAGCCATGCTGCAATTACCAGCTCGATAGCTGCCAACAGCAGCGAATACAGTATATGCGGCAATGTAACGATGCGGGTAATGAATATGTTACGTGATTGCATCACGATAAGTCCGGTGGCAATGTTCGTATCCGGGCTCAGCCAGACGCCAAGGTCAGCCCAGCCTATAATAGGAACGTTGTTGATTACCCCATGTGCCATGATGAACTGTACAAAGCGGGGCAGAAACAGCACCAAGCCAGTTGATGCCAACGCTGTGATGTAGGTGCCGGAGAGTGCGCAACCGATGGCGGACGCCGCAAATACCAACATAGCTGCGACGAAGTAAAAGAGGATTAATAGCGGAATATACAAAGGAACAAACGGACACCCGCTGATTAGGTACATAAATAGGGTAACCAGCATGTTCAGCACGATAGTGAAGCCCATCCATGTCGCCGTCGACAAGCTAACCGAAAGGTATAAGCTCATACGGGATACAGGGAGGCTGTGGTACAAATCGCTCGCGGAGCGTTTAAATAGGTAGGAAAAGCCATAAAAGGCGAATACAATCGCTGAAAAAACATAGTAAACCAATACCGGTGTCAGCCCAATGGCGGACATGGATGTGGAAATCGTATAAACGCCAAAACAGCTCTGTCCGGTTGTTATAACAGTGTATAAGAGCGTGGCTATCGCCAGCGGAATACCAACGGGCGCAAGGCGACGCATCGTTTCTTTATACATTTTCATGCTTGTTCTCCTCCCTCGGCAGCATTGAACGCATAGCCCAACGCTTCCATCTCGTAGATGAACACTTCTTCCAGCGTTACAGGAAGCACTTCCATGATTAATGGCTCATGAACCGCGATGGATGCCTTCGTTTCGGCTTTGTCACCGCGAATAATAAGGGTTGTAACGCTGCCCTGACGGTGTTGAGCCAGAACGTTAAGCCCGGCAAAAAGGCTCTGGTCATATTCCTGCGCAAAAGCAACCTGCAGTTTGAACAGCGAAGTTTTCAAATCGGCTACGTCGCTTTCCAGCACAATGCCACCCTTATAGAGCAATGCAAGCTGGTCGCAGGTATCTTCCAGTTCCCGGAGTGAATGACTGGTCATAATGACGGTTGCCCCGCGGTCGAATACTTCTGCATACAGCTTCTGCTTTACCAGATTGCGCATTACAGGGTCCAACCCGTCGAAGGTTTCATCAAAAAAATAATAATCAGCGCCGGTGGAAAGCGCCAGGATCGTGGCAGCCTGCCTCCGCATGCCCTTGCTATAGGTGGACAGGGGTTTGCTGCTGTCCAGTCCGAATTCTCCGGCTAGCGAGTACATCTTTTGTAGATCGAAGGTGGAATATGCGCTGCGGTAAAGGGCGGCCATCCGCTCCATAGAGCTTTGCGGCAGCGTATATAAGTCGTCCGATACGAAGGCGAACCGGTTCTTGATAGACTTATTTTCATAGATACTTGAATCCCCAAGTTTAATGCTTCCTTCATCCGGTTGGTATACGCCGCTGGCCAATCGCAGAAAAGTTGATTTTCCTGCACCGTTTGCGCCTACAAGGCCATACACACAGCCATCTTGAATATGGCAGTTGAGGTGATCCAGCGCGGTGGTATCCGCGAAGCGCTTGGTGAGATTGTTAGCAATAATCACAACATTGCTTCCTTTCCATATGCACAGGTTTTCCAGTGCATCGTTTGTAGTAGTAGCTTAGTTATGCCTATGGGTTGCCGGTTGCGGCGGCGGGTGTATTGTTGTACGCTTTTTCAATTGCAGCTATAACGCGCTCCTTGGAGATTTTCGCAAGATGAAGTTTTCTGCACAGTGCGGTGACTTCTTCCAGCAAACCTTCCATGCTTTCGTTGATGAGGCGGGGCGCATCCTGACTGATGTAACGCCCGCTGCCGGGCACACTGGTTGTAACACCGCGCCTTTCCAACTCTGTATATGCCTTTTGCAGCGTATTAGGGTTGACCGAGAGCGTTTGGCTCAGCGCCCGCACGCTCGGGAGCAGATCGCCGGGACGGAGCGCGCCGGATGCGACGTACCGTTCCACTTGATCGATCACCTGCTCATAAATGGGTTGTCTTCCGAAACGATCAATCTGAAACATGGTGCTTATCCTTTCTATCCGTACTATGAGTGATAGTACACATGAATTATACATTAAAGCAGAGGGTTGTCAAGGATAAATTTGTAAATTGTTATGTATTTCGCTCTTTTGACTGGTATTAAATGATTAAATACAGACTTACAAATATAAAATGAGTAAAAAGTAAAAAGAAAAGAAGGTGAATCGAAATGAAAAAAAGCAATGTAGCCTGTGTCGTTTTCGGGCGTAATTTGGACAAAAAAGAAACGAAAACATCGTCATTTTCTGCCAAAATACAAATGAAAAACAGAAAATCAATTCTTTGTATACTATGGAAGCGATTCCGGATTTTGAGACAGTAATTGATGTTTAGCCGTTTAGTAGGATAGAGATTGTGAACGAAATCACAAAAATGAGGGTTGCCAAGCCCCGTCAACTAGTATAGAATAGGTTAGAATGAATTTGGGATAGGATATAGGCGTCGCACGCAAGCCGTGCTTGGTAAGACCTGCCTTTCCCGTATTGAAGGAGGTCGCAATCTTGAGCAAAATCCATATTTTGGATCATCCTCTGATACAGCATAAGCTCAGCATCATGCGAAATAAAGAAA
Organism: Candidatus Limiplasma sp.; assembly: GCA_963663285.2. GTDB lineage: Bacteria > Bacillota > Clostridia > Christensenellales > Aristaeellaceae > CAXXOK01. The sequence continues at coordinate 705,061 of CAXXNI010000002.1, forward strand.
CGGGCGCGAAGGAATTTCGCGAGCTTTTGGAAGAAATCTCTATGCTCATGGTCTATGAGGTAACGCGTGATCTGCCTACCGAAGAAGTTGAGGTAGAAACGCCGATTTGCAAAACCAAAACCCGTATGTTAAGCGGCAAGAAGATCGGCATCGTGCCGATTTTGCGTGCCGGGCTGGGAATGGTGGACGGTGTAACCAAGCTGATTCCGGCTGCGCGCATCGGCCACATCGGTCTATACCGCGACCCGGTATCATTGCAGCCGGTAGAATATTATTGCAAACTTCCTGCGGATAGCGAAAACCGCGAGCTGTTGGTGCTTGATCCTATGCTGGCTACGGGCGGCAGCGCTTCGGCAGCTATCAGCTATATCAAGCAGCGTAACTGCAAATATATCCGTCTGGTCAACTTGATTGCCGCACCGGAAGGTATCAAGCGCATTCAGCAGGATCATCCTGACGTGGATATTTATGTGGCTGCTTGTGATGAAAAGTTAAACGAGCACGGCTATATTGTCCCCGGGCTTGGCGATGCGGGCGACCGCCTGTTTGGTACAAAATAAGCGACGGGTAAACAAGCCCAAGGAAGGATTAAAACGCATGGCACGTGAAGTGTTCCAAGCGGTGCAGACCGCCGAAAACAATGCAGATCAGTTACTGCAAGAAGCCCATCGGGATGCGCGCGAGTTAATAAAATCCACGCAGGCGGAAATTGCGGCCAACGAACGTTCCGTTGTAATGGAACATCGCGCGATGTATCAAAGCATATTGGATGAAAAACGCGAAAGCGTACAGGCACAGATACAAGCGGGGAAAGCGGCTGTGAAAACGAAACACGAAGCGATCCTTGCGGATGCACGAGGCCAGCTTACGCAGGCTGCGGAGCAGATTGTTGAAAGGGTATGGAACGATGGCAATCGTTGAGATGAAGCATGTGAACATGCTGGCCATGGATGCGGACAAGCAGGCACTGCTTTACGAAATCCAGAAACTGGGCTGTTTTCAAATGCTTCCGTCGGATTCCGAGGATGTTACGTTTAACAAAGCATCCGGCGATGCGGAACTGCCTACATTAGAAGAAACGTTAACCCGCCTTTCATGGGCTATCGGTAAATTGAACCGTTACGATACAACCAAGCGACCGATGATGGCGGACAATCCCACGATTGATGAATCACAGGCGCAAACCGTATTGGAGAAGCAATCCGCTTTGATGGATACGGTTGCAAAGCTGGAAGACCTGGAACGGAACGCAGGTGATTTGCGCGGCCAAACAGCGCGCAATGACGCGATGCGTGAACAGCTTTTACCGTGGAGCGGTTTTTCACTGGCACCGGATGAAATCGTAAGTACACGCAATACCGTGGCGATGCTTGGCACTGTTCCAAAGATGGCGCTAGAAGCATGGCTTACGGAACAGCCGCTTGATGAACTGTGCGACTTGGAGCAAGTATCCACGCAACGGGATCAAGCATATATCTATGTTCTCTATCACAGATCCTGCCAAAACAGCATACAGGGTAAGCTGAAAGAGCTCGGCTTTAACGCTGTTGTACTTCCGCCATCCAATATGACGGCAGATGAGCAACTTGCAGTACTGACAAATGAACAAAAAGAGGTTGAAGCCAAACAACAAGTGATTGTGCAGGCGGAAGCCGCTCTTGTATCGGATCTACCCACGATAAAACAATTGTATGACATCCTCAATTCCAAGCGGGCGCGTCTATTGGCTGCGAAGAACTTCTCCGTATCCCAGCGCACCTTTTTTTTACAGGGTTGGGCTCCCGCGACAATGGAAAAAACAATCGAGAAACGGCTGAAAAAAGTCGCGCCTACGGTTGCGCTGGAGTTTTATGAACCACTGAAGGATGAAGAGCCTCCGGTGCTCTTGCAAAATGCTGCAATCATACAGCCTTTTGAATCGGTCGTATCCGGCTATTCACTGCCGGCTCCCGGCGGAATTGATCCCACGGCGATCATGATGCCTTTCTTTGTTAATTTCATGGGTATGATGATTTCGGATGCGGGATACGGTGTGATGATGGCGATCATGATGCCGCTGCTGATTAAGTTTCTCAAACCTGCACCGGGAACCCGGCGGTTGCTGTGGCTGCTGATGGCTGGCGGCATCGCTACGGTGTTCTGGGGTACGATGTATAACAGCTGGTTTGGCTTTGCACCAATGCCAACGGTGTTCGACCCGATGAACAACGCGATTCCCGTTATGGCGGCTTGTATTGCGCTTGGCGCGGTACACCTGTTTGCCGGTCTTGGCGTAGCGGCGTATATGAACATTAAACGCGGCAAACCGCTGGATGCGGTGGCGGATCAGTTGAGCTGGTTTTTGCTGGTTGTGGGCTTGGTATTGATGATCTTTATGCCCTCAATTGGCAAGTGGATGGCTTTGGCGGGCGCAGGCATTATCTTGGTAACGTCTGGACGCGAAAAGAGTAAAAATCCCTTCAAGCGTCTCATCAGCGGGCTTGGCGCACTCTACGGCGTCACCAGCTGGGTCAGCGATCTGCTAAGCTACATGCGTTTGTTCGGTATGGGCTTGGCAACCGGCGTAATCGGCATGGTTATCAACATACTGGTTGGCATGGTGTTCTCCTCCGGACCCATTGGCTGGGTATTGGGCGCCGGGTTATTCGTTGGCGGACATTTATTCAACCTGGCGATCAACACATTGGGCGCGTATGTACACTCCTGCCGTTTACAGTATATCGAGTTCTTCGGCAAGTTTTACGAGGACGGCGGGAAACCGTTTAATCCTTTAAAGGCAACAAACCGATACGTTTACATTACGGAAACGCAGCCCCGAACCTGAACCTGATGCGATATGATTTTCGATCCTGCCCTATGGGAGCGTAAATTTGTTATCCGGTTGTACCATCTGGCGGTGAATAAAGGCAAAATCCCGGGTAAAACGGTTTGCGCAACAGGGAAGCTTGGAAATCATATTCAAATAAAACATGCAACATCTATGATGTAGGAGGTACCCAATTATGTCTATCGGTCAGATTTTAGCTCTTCTTGGCGCAGCCATCGCTGTCATCGGCGCCGGTATGGGATCCAGCGCGGGCGTAGGTATCGCCGGCGAAACCTCTGCGGGGGTATCCACGGAAAATCCTGAAGTGAACAGCAAACTGCTGGTTTTACAGCTCCTTCCTGCTACGCAGGGTATCTACGGCTTCCTGATTGCGGTTATCGTGCTGATTAACACCAACGTTTTGGGCGGCGCGATGAAGATGGTGGATCTGTATCAGGGCCTTGGTATTTTGATGGGCTGCTTGCCGATTGGTTTTGTCGGTTACTTCTCCGGCCTCAAACAGGGCAAAGTAGCGGCGGCCGCCATGATCATGACCGGACAGCGCCCCGAAATGAGCGGTAAAGGCATTACGATGTGCGTTATGGTTGAAACCTACGCTGTTCTTGCGTTGCTGGTTAGCTTCCTGGTGGTTAACGCCATTCAGCTGTAAGGAGCGACAGATGAACGCACAGGCCATTGTAAGCAAGATCGAACAGGATGCACGCGATACAGCCGGGCAACTGCGCGCTGATGCGCAGGCAAAGGCGGAAGCGCTGAAAGCTGCATCCCGTGAAAAGATCAATGCGATGCACCAGACCATGCTTTCGCAAGCCGGCAAGGACAGCGAATCGCTGGAACAGCGGCTGCTGCGCATGGCGGAACTGGATGATCGTAAGGATTTACTCGGCATGAAGCGCGCTCTGATCGACGAGGCGTTTGCCATGGCGGGCGAAAAATTGAAAAACGCACCGGCGGAGAAGAAACGTTCTTTCTTCTTACAAACGGTTGTTGATTATGCAAACGGAAACGAAACTCTCATCATCGGGGCAAAGGATACGGACTGGTTTGATGAAGGGTTTGTTTCGGATGCGAACGCAGCACTCTCGAAGGCTGGGAAAAAAGCCGCATTGACGCTTGCGCCGGAACAGCGGGCAGATAGTGCTGGTGTTATTCTGGTCAGCGGCGGCGCGGAGATCAAATGTACATTTGCTGCACTTTTGGATGAAGTGCGTGTGGGAATGGAACAACAGGTAGCGGAAACCCTGTTTGGGAAAGCCTGATGAGCCATCCAGTATTTTATGCCTTTCGTTTTGATAAGGCACCGATAGAAAGGAGGCCCGGCAATGCCCCAACCTAGCATTAACTATGCCTGCGGACGGGTAGGCGCGCTTGGGCGCACCGCGCTGCATAAAGCGCAGCTGGAACGCCTGCTGTCTACCCGCAGTTATGAAGAAGCAAATCGCACGCTAAGTGACATTGGCTTTGCCGCGGCCGACAATGCGGATTTTCAATCGGCGGTGGATCAGCATGTATTAAAAGCATGCCAATTGATACGTGCCGTGACACCCGATCCGCTTGTGACGGATTGCTTTTTTCTGCGCTATGACGTGCATAATTTAAAAGTATTGATGAAATCCCGTTTATTAGCGCAGCAACCACGGTTTTTATCTGCCTGCGGAACCATATCCCCGGATAAGCTGCGCCACTGCGTAGCCGATCATACCTATGCTTTATTGCCCAAGGCGATCAAAGACGCAATGAATGCGCTGGAAAAGCAAAATGCTGTTGCGTTTGACCCGATGTTGATCGATACGGAACTTGATAAAGCAATGTACCGGCAAATTTTTGAGAATCTTGCGCTCTCTACGCAGGGTGATGTAGCCAAACGCTATTTTCAGGCGAAAGCTGATCTGCAAAATGCGATTATGCTGCTACGCCTAAAAGCAATGGGGAAGGATGCGGCGTTCTTTGAAAACGTTGCGTTGCCTGGCGGTAATGTGAAGCCGTCTGCGTTTGCAATTGATTTCTCTGAAAGCGAGCGTTTTGCGCGCCCGCTGCGCCGTTACAGTGTGGATGTGTATCAAGCGGCAACGGAAGCTGCTGTGGACTTTTCCAAACTGCCGTATCTGGAAAAAGTAACGGATGATTACCTGTATAGCTTGCTTCGACCGCACCGTTATGATGCGGCGTCTATTGAAGTGCTGATTTCTTTCCTATTGCAAAAGCAACGGGAAGCTACGGATGTGCGCCTGATTATGGCGGGCAAGCTAAACGGTTTCAAACCGGAAGCAGTAGCGGAAAGGATGCGTGAACTGAATGGCTAACATTACCATGGGTGCCGTAGGGGAACGCGACGCCGTACTCTGCTTTAAAGCCATCGGCATGCAAGTAGTGCCTACCGAAACACCGGAGGAAACCACCAAAGCGCTGTTTACGCTGACCCGGCAGGGTGTACGTGTTATTTTTATTACGGAACATGCAGCAAAGCAGGCAACTGAAGCGCTACAACGATACAAAGACGACCCGCAAATCGCCATTATTCCCATACCGGGCAGTACGGGCGCAAGCGGATATGCGATGTCGCGCATTAAGGCAAACGTAGAAAAAGCCATTGGCGCGGATATTCTGTTTAGCAACAACAACAGTCAGAAAGAAGGGTAAAGCATGGCACAAGGAACCATCGTCAAGGTCGCGGGCCCTTTGATTGTGGCGGAAAACATGGGCGATGCGCGCATGTATGACGTGGTGCGCGTCAGTAAAAACCGCCTGGTCGGAGAGATCATCGAATTGCGCGGCGACCGTGCCAGCATACAGGTATACGAAGAAACCAGCGGCCTTGGCTATGGCGAACCGGTGGAAAGCACCGGGGCTCCGCTGTCGGTAGAATTGGGACCTGGGCTGATAGAATCCATTTTCGACGGTATCCAGCGTCCGCTCACCAAGATTCGTGAAAAAGTGGGCGAGCGCATCACACGCGGGGTGGAAGTACCTTCGCTGGATCGTGAAAAACGCTGGAATTTTGAGCCACGCGTCGTAGTGGGCGACAATGTAGTACCCGGTACGATTATTGGCGTCGTTCAGGAAAATAATGTTGTGGAGCACCGTGTTATGGTGCCCGGCGGCATTTCCGGCGAGGTAAAAACAATCGCCACCGGCGAACACAGCATTACCGAAAGCATTTGCACAGTGGTCGATGAACAGGGGAATACCCATGACCTGACCATGATGCAGAAGTGGCCGGTACGCCGCGGACGCCCTTATATCGAAAAGATGTCGCCGACAGTGCCTATGGTTACCGGGCAGCGTGTTATCGATACGTTTTTCCCGATTGCCAGTGGCGGCGTCGCTGCGGTACCCGGGCCTTTTGGCTCCGGTAAAACGGTTGTTCAGCACCAGCTGGCAAAGTGGGCGGACGCGGACATTATTGTGTATGTTGGCTGTGGCGAGCGTGGCAACGAAATGACGGACGTTTTGATGGAATTCCCGGAACTGCATGACCCGCGTACCGGAGAAAGCCTGATGAAGCGTACCGTATTGATTGCAAACACGTCGGATATGCCGGTGGCAGCCCGCGAAGCTTCCATTTATACCGGTATCACAATCGCTGAGTATTTCCGCGATATGGGCTACAAAGTTGCCATCATGGCCGATTCCACAAGCCGTTGGGCCGAAGCGCTTCGTGAAATGAGCGGACGACTGGAAGAAATGCCCGGTGACGAAGGTTACCCCGCCTATCTGGCTTCGCGTATTGCGGAGTTCTACGAGCGTGCGGGTGTGGTGCAATGTCTGGGGCAGGATGGCAGGCAGGGCAGCATCAGCGCGATTGGCGCGGTATCTCCTCCGGGCGGCGATATTTCCGAGCCGGTATCCCAGTCTACGCTGCGTATTGTTAAGGTGTTCTGGGGGTTAAGCGCGCAGTTGGCTTACAAACGCCATTTCCCGGCAATCGACTGGCTGCAAAGCTACTCACTGTACACCGATCATTTGGAGGATTGGTTTAATAACCATGTCTCTCCTGAATGGAACGAGCTTCGCGCAAAAGCGATGCTGGTGTTGCAGGAAGAAAGCGAACTGCAGGAAATCGTTCAGCTGGTAGGCATGGACGCATTGAGCTGGAAAGACCGCCTGACCATGGAAGTGGCGCGTTCCATCCGTGAAGATTACTTGCACCAAAACGCATTTGACGACGTAGATACCTTTACGTCGCTGGATAAACAGTACCTGATGCTACGCCTGATTCTGGATTACTATCGTCTGGGCCGCCAGGCGCTGGATGCCGGCGCCAATCTGTCCGACGTAATTGAGCTGCCGGTACGCGAGCGGATTGGCCGCAGCAAGTATATACCCGAGGATCAAAAGGACCAGTTTACGCAAATCGAAAATGAACTGGCCGGACAGATCGCCGCGATCTCTGAGAAAGGGGAACTTTAAGCGATGCTGAAAGAATACCGCACTATCAAAGAGGTCGTCGGCCCCCTGATGCTTGTAGATCAGGTGGAAGGCGTAACATACAACGAGCTGGTGGAAATCCGCCAGCAAAATGGCGAAATCCGGCGCGGTAAAGTGCTGGAGGTAAACGGAAATCAAGCGCTGGTGCAGCTTTTTGAAAGCAGCAACGGCTTGCAGATTGCCAACTCATCCGCCCGCTTTTTAGGGCATTCCATTGAACTGGGCGTAAGCATTGATATGCTGGGCCGCGTATTTGACGGTATGGGCACTCCCAGAGATAACGGCCCTGCGCTGATTCCCGAAAAACGGATGGATATTAACGGCGAACCGCTGAACCCGGCTGCGCGCGATTACCCCAACGAGTTTATCCAAACCGGCATCAGTGCGATCGACGGCTTGAACACTCTGGTTCGTGGCCAGAAACTGCCGGTATTCTCCGGTAACGGTTTGCCGCACGCACAGCTGGCTACGCAGATTGCGAGGCAGGCGAAGGTGCTGGGCGCAAATGAAAAGTTTGCCGTTGTGTTTGGCGCTATTGGTATTACGTTTGAAGAAGCGGAATACTTTATCAGCGATTTCCGGCGTACCGGTGCTATCGAACGCGCGGTGCTGTTTATGAACCTTGCCAATGACCCTGCGATTGAACGTATTGCGACGCCGCGTATGGCACTGACGGCTGCCGAGTATCTGGCATATGAGAAGGATATGCACGTGTTGGTTATCCTGACCGATATTACCAACTATGCGGAAGCGCTTCGTGAAGTATCCGCAGCCCGAAAAGAAGTACCGGGTCGCCGCGGTTATCCGGGTTACCTGTATACCGATCTTGCCAGCATTTATGAAAGAGCAGGCCGTGTAATCGGTAAAAAAGGTTCCATTACACAGATACCGATTCTGACCATGCCGGAAGATGATAAAACCCACCCGATCCCCGACTTGACCGGGTACATTACCGAAGGGCAGATTATCCTGAGCCGCGAGCTGTACCGTAAAGGGATTCAGCCGCCGATTGACGTAATGCCGTCGCTGAGCCGCTTGAAGGATAAAGGTATCGGCAAAGGAAAGACCCGCGAAGATCACGCTGCCACCATGAACCAGCTGTTTGCCGCTTACTCCCGTGGTAAGGAAGCAAAAGAACTGGCGGTTATTCTGGGCGATGCTGCACTGACGGACATTGATAAGAAGTATGCCGCTTTTGCCGATGCATTTGAAAAGGATTATGTATCGCAGGGTTATCAGGCGAACCGTCCTATTGAGGAAACGCTCAATATCGGCTGGGGTCTGCTGGCGATGCTGCCGCGCAACGAATTGAAGCGTATTCGCGACGACATGCTGGATAAGTATCTGCATGACAACACCATTGAAGATGACGATGATTCCGGCGAGGTGGAGGAATAATGGCTGCCACTTTGCGTGTAAACCCGACACGGATGGAGCTGACACGCATCAAACGCAGGCTTGTTACTGCAAAACGCGGCCACAAGCTGCTAAAGGACAAGCTGGACGAGATGGTGAGACAGTTTATCATGCTGATCCGGGAAAACTACAAACTGAGGCAGGAAGTTGAAGCAGAGCTTACGCTTGCGCTTGGCAACTTCGCGATGGCACGTGCCGTGACAGAGCCGGAGCTGATCGAGGAAGCGCTGCTTTGCCCTGCGCGAAGCATCGGTGTGGATATGGGTATCCGCAGCGTACTGAGCGTACGGGTGCCGATGCTGACCATGCAGGAAGAAAATCAGCAAACGACGCTCAGCTACGGCCTTGCGGAAACATCCGCACAGCTGGACGGCGCAATAGAAAGTCTGGCTTCGCTCCTGCCAAAACTGATCCATCTGGCCGAAGTAGAGAAAACCTGTAATCTACTGGCGGATGAAATCGAAAAAACCCGCCGACGCGTGAATGCGCTGGAATATGTTATGATTCCACAATTCACCGATACCATCCGTTTTATCACCATGAAGCTGGATGAGAACGAGCGCGGCAGCCTGACACGCCTGATGAAGGTAAAGGATATGATACAGGAACGGGCACAAAATGGCTGATTTCGATCCAAAAACCGGGGAAGTGGAGCAAATCCACTTCCCTTTTTTATGTTATGGTGATACTTTACGATAGGTAACGATAAAAGTATCTTTCATGAATAAAAGTGATACAGGGAGGCAATTATGATTCTTTTTGAAAACGTAACAAAGTCGTATGCCGGCGGCGCTACCAAAGCGGTAGATGAGCTAACAATGAAAGTTGAAAACGGGAAAGTTTTTGGCTTTTTGGGCCCGAACGGTGCAGGGAAAACGACTACGATTAAAATGATGACCGGCAGTTTAAATCTGGATACAGGGTCGATTTTGCTGGAAGATATCGATATTGCCAAAAACCCCATTGAAGCAAAGAGAACCTTCGGTTTTGTACCGGATAGCTTTGAGATGTTTGAACGGCTCTCCGGTATGGAATATCTTCAATTTCTTGCTGATCTGTATCAGGTAAACGATGCGCAGCGAAAAGCACATTTGGATAAATATTTACCGTTGTATGAACTGGAAAATGCGATCAACCAGCCAATTCGCAGCTTTTCCCATGGCATGAAACAAAAACTGCAGATTATCGGTTCCTTGATTCATCAGCCCCGCATATGGATATTGGATGAGCCGATGGTGGGTTTGGACCCAGCCAGTATGCACGCTTTAAAACAGGAAATGAGGGGATATTGCGAAAGTGGAAAAACTGTTTTCTTTTCCACGCATGTATTGGATGTAGCTGAGCGGTTATGTGATGAAATCGGTATTATCCGTAAAGGAAAACTGATCGCTCAGGGCGCGCCCGATGAGTTGATGAAAGATGACCGCGTTACAACGCTGGAAGACCTCTTCCTGAATTTAACGGGAAAGGAGGCATAGGATATGTTGCCCTATTTGCGCATCCTCATCCGGCAGCGTATTGAAGCATGGAAACCCCGGAATATGTTTGGCTCCAGAAAGTCAAAAGTTGGCGCAACAATTGGTATGATTGCGTTTATCGTTGGCATGGTTTCATTATACGGCATGTTGGTGGCGATGGAATATTTCATGTTCGCAGCGTTTGCACAACTTGGAGAACCGGAAACGATGCTGGCGCTTACCGGTATTATGTGTGTAACGCTTACCATTATCACGGGATTTTTCTATATTGTAAGCGAGCTGTTCTTCTCAAAAGATGTTTCATTTGTCTCCTCCCTGCCTATTACTTCGCGTGAACTGCTCACAGCTAAATTGATTCGCATTTGGCTGGGCGAAATTGTGATTACCTGGTTGATTTGCCTGCCGGTATCCATACTGTATGGTGTGCATCAGGCGATGGGCGTTATGTACTATGTGAAAGCGCTTCTGTTGATTCCGTTTTTACCGATCGTGCCGTTGAGTATTGTCACCTTGTTGGCCTTCGCGTTAATCCGTGTATCCGTATTATGGAAACGGCGTGAGACGATGACGGTTATTGTTAGCATGTTGTTCATGATTGGCATGGTATGGGGCGAAATGAAGCTATCCATGTCTGTGCAGGATGATAATATGAGCGCGGCGGTTGTACAAATTGTGATCCGCCAGCGCCGGATGTTGGATTTGATTGCCGGCATGTACCCGCCTATTCAATTGTTTGCGCAAGCGTTGACATTAAAAGGTTTGCCTGCGGTTGTTAACTGGTTTGGATTTGCTGGTCTGAATATAGCGGTGATTGCGGTTGTGATTGCGCTGCTGGGCGGCAGCTATCAACGGCTGGCGGTGCGGCAAAATGAGACACTGACACACTTGAATGCGTCAACGCGCAAACGTGCGGACCGTCACGGAATGCGTACGCCATTTCAGGCGCTGTATCGCCGGGAAGTTCGTGAAATCTTTTCCAGCCCATCTTATGCAATGAATTGTTTGGCTACGGGCATCATGTTTCCGTTGGTTTTCCTCATTATATATTTCAGCTCCGGTTCCGCAGGCAGCAATATGTCAGCAATTGGCGAGCTGGTTAAACTGGTGCCGGTTTCGGTGATTACGGCATGTGCGGCAGCGCTTTTTGCGATGACGGCAAGCATGAATATGGCTGTAAGCACAGCTGTATCGCGCGAAGGCGTCCGGCATGAATTTTTTCGCTCATTACCTGTAAAGCCGCAAACACAGTTGCTGGCGAAACTATCGATGGGGATTACGCTAAACTTAATAATGACCGTACCGATGGCAGTGATCGCTTTAGTGTTATTTGGTGATTTCCGAATCTCGATTATCATCGGGTTTGTTGTTTCGCTGTTGTTTACAACCGGCTTCTCTATGTTTGGTTTGATGGTTGATGCTTCTCACCCGAAATTCGGATGGAAGAACGAAACAGAAGCGATTAAACAAAATGGCCTTGCTGCGCTATCCATGTTTGGGTCAATCGGGTTTCTGGCCGCATGTGGTTTCTTATACTATTGGCTGACAACCCTTGGGATAAACTACGATATAATCCTATTGTTAATGAGCGTAGGGGTGTTGGCGGCAGATTTGTTGTTGTATAAACGATTGACAGGGAAAACAGCACAGACTTATATTTTACAGGAAATGTTGAAGTAATTACTGAAATGTTACGAATATGCGTGCAATCTTCAAAGATTTGTGATACAATAGCAAGGAAGTGGATGAATTGAGGAGTGCATGGCATGATTACAAAGGTACAAAGCAAGCGCTATGCGCCTGATACCGCCTTTGCACAGCCGCAGCGGCTGACGACCATGGAAAAGGGCTTGATACGCTGGTCCATGGCGGAGCGCGGCGATAAAGTGCTGGATGTTCAGGTTGGAAACGGCACGATGCTGGAATACCTGCACCGTAACATGGAATGCGAAATCTGCGGCATGTCGGCTGATATGGAGAATGTGCGCCATTCCCGCTCGCGGTTACAAAGCGCGGATATTGTGTATGCCTCGCGTGATGACATCCCATGGAAACAAAATACGTTTGATTGTGTTTTTCTAAAACTGGTAACTTCTCCTGCGACAGAGAAGGCGATTGCCGAAGCACTACGCGTGTTAAAGCCAGGTGGCCAGCTGTTGATGGGTTTGAAAACCGTACCTGCGCCCCTTCGCCAGCTAATAGGGCTCAGCCGCAGCGATGTTGAAAATGATATGATGAAACCCCGCGTTCGGGAGCAGATGATGCAGCTAATGGATAAGCTTGGTTGTACCCAAGTGACTTGGGAATCGACCGATCTTTTCAACGGGGTTTGCATCGGGTGGAAGCCCTTAGAGGACTTTGCAGAAGGTGAAGTACAGTAAAACAATATTAAACCGGCTGCTTAAGCAGCCGGTTTTTATAGGCTTCAGCTAACTGAAATCCTGGGTAGTTCATCGCTAAGAACGTGTAATAGGGGCAAGTTGCGTTTGTGCTTAAAGCATGCTACGTAGTCATCCATTAGGTGGCAAAAGCATTGTATATGAAAAAGCAAACGCAACATCCGACTGCTCTGTATCTGAAACTATCAATGTTTACAGATTACCCTCGTTTTCCGGTCGTAATGTTATAACGCCCGGTACCGGCAATATTGACAGCCGGTTTTAACGTATTCATTTTTAATAAATCAACCATTTATAGCGGTACAACTTCGCAAACTGTCACGACCCCATCCCTTACAGTAAAGCGGATATCAAACCCGGCATAGTTAAAGCCATACACACGAGCAGGATCGTTTTGATAAGCAGGACGCGGATCGTTTTGCAAAACAGCAATTAACGTAGGCAGAAGGCTTTCGGGCAGCAGCGTACGCAAATCGTCCGGAAAAACCACAGGTAAAGCCGTATCTGGCCGAGTGGCTGCAAACCCTCCGACAGCATCAGGCTGGCAATCAGAGTACGGTAAATATGGTTTAATGTCAAAGATTGGGGTGCCATCCATCAAATCAGCACCGGCAATCTTGAGTACCGGGCCTTCCGGATGGGCAGTATCGATTGAGAGAAGTTTTACGCAAGATAACCCGATTGGATTTGGGCGGTAAGGTGAACGCGTAGCGAAAACGCCCATACGTGTATTGCCGCCAAGACGGGGTGGGCGAACCGTGGGGGACCACCGGGCACGCCGTGCTTGCGAAAAGCCCCATAGGAGCCAGAGGTGGCTATACCCATCTAAGCCACGAAAAGCTTCGGGCAGGCGGTATTCCGGAGTGAAGATAATTTCGGAGAGCAATGTTTCTATCAGCCCGCTTTGCCGTGGCAAACCGAACTTTGTTGGAAATGCATTGTGTATCGTTGCGATTACTTGTAGGGTATAGGGATCGGTTTGCTGCATACGCAATCCTTTCTGATCCGGAAAACCGGGATAATGGTATTATTATAGCCTACTTGAAAGACGTACGCAATTAAGCATCTTTTATCGCTCGTAAAGTAAGGATCAGAATCAAAACGGTTATAAATGAATATCCGCAATAAGTCTTTATATACTTATGTTAAATTCATGCTTGACAGCCAATTGGGCCGCCATTATAATATAATAGTTGCTTTGTGGTATCCGGTACGCTTTATATAGCGTGCGAAACCATACATATTGTAAACTGCAAGGAGTTGTTTTCGAATGTTCCGCACTTACCAGCCTAAGAAAATCCAGCGTAGCAAGGTGCATGGTTTCCGTGCCCGTATGTCTACCAAAAATGGCCGCCGCGTACTGTCGGCCCGCCGTCGTCGTGGACGTAAGGTTCTCAGCGCCTGAGGCATGTATAAATCGCCTGCCGGTTGAGCCCGCCCCCATGATCCTTGATTTCGGGTGAAGTGGGTACGGGCTTTTACGGTATCCGGGAAGCGTCCAAACAGCTGTAAACGGGCGCAGAATGAGGGATTGCATTGCAGAAACAGCATCGCCTGAACCGTAACAGCCAGTTTCGTTACGTATATCGACGCGGTGCAAGGGCATCCTGCCGGGATGTTACGTTGCTATACGTAAAAAGCCAGCAAAAACGCATTGGTTTTTCGGTAAGCAAGAAGGTAGGCGGCGCGGTAACCCGCAATAAGGTAAAGAGAAGGTTGCGGGAATGCGTACGGCCTTGGCTGCCACAATTAAAACGTGGCTTGTATGTAGTAGTAGCCCATCCGAGCGCTGCAGAGCGTTCATACGCACAACTTGAACAAAGCATGCAAAATATGCTTCATAAGTTGGTCGTACTCCAAAACGAGAAGACCCAATAAACGTAGAGATGAAGAAAATCCTTTTGGCGTGTATCCGTTTTTACCGCAGGCACATTAGCCCGCACACGCCCCCTTCGTGCCGTTTTCAGCCGACATGTTCGCAGTATGCGCAAACCGCGATTGAACGCTTTGGCGTTTTAAAAGGCGGTCGTTTGGCAATTTGGCGCGTTTTACGTTGCAACCCCCTTGGCAAAGGCGGTTACGATCCTGTGCCGGAAGACCCTACCGTAACCATAAGGAGGAATTAACGCCCATATGAATGTGATCAATACGTTTTTAGCCGGTATTCTAAGCGGTCTCAATTCATTCATTGGCAACTATGGTTGGTCCATCGTTGTTTTTACTATTCTCATCAAACTGGTGCTATTCCCGCTGGACTTGAAGAGCCGTAAAAGCATGCGCCGCATGTCCAACTTGCAGCCGCAGATTACCAAGTTACAAAAGAAATATGCAAACGATAAAGATAAGCTGAATCAAAAGACAGCTGAACTATACCGCAAAGAGCATATCAATCCGCTCAGCGGTTGTTTGCCGATGCTTGTATCCCTGCCTGTTTTGTTTGCCATGTTTGCCGCTATGCGCATGGTAGCCAATACGGAGCTGGCAAAGCAGGTGGTTGATTTAATTACGCTGGGAACCCAGAACAGCGAAGGCTGGCTGTGGGTACATAACTTGTGGATGCCGGACAGTCCTTTTACAACTGCGCTTGCAAGTGAAAGCAGTTTAAAAATGATCCCGGCTGATATTTGGTCCAGCGTATTTCAGGCATTGTCTCCAGATCAGATTACGTCGCTTGCGAATTTACAAATCACGGCAGATACCATTAATGGCGAAACCATATTTGCCGCGTTGCAGGCATCAGCTGCCTATACCAATGAAATGGTCACATGGAGCACAATGCCTCAAATCAACCTTGTGTTCACACAGATTACGATTTTTGCCCACAACAACGGCTATTTCATTTTGCCGGTGCTTGCAGCGGTAACACAGTATCTGATGACGTTGACGCAGCCTCAAACGGCGCCATCCGCGGATCCGTCCAACCCGGCTGCGGGAACCAACAAGTTTATGAAATGGTTCTTCCCGATCTTCTCGCTGTATATCTGCTCCACGTACAATGCAGGCTTCTCCATCTATTGGGTAATGGCGAACTTGATTTCTTGGGCGCAGGGCCTTGTGCTTAATAAAATCTTTGAAGCGCAGGAAAGCAACAGCAAATCAGCAGAGATTGTTGGAGAGGAGAGCATGAGATGAGCAGCATAGAATGCTCCGCAAAAACCATAGAAGAAGCAGTTAGCCAGGGCTTGGAAAAAATGGGTGTGTCGCTTGGCGACGTTTCGATTGATATTTTAGATGAAGGATCTAAAGGGCTTTTTGGTTTGCTGGGCGGCAAACCAGCGCGTGTGCGGCTTACGTTGAAAGACAGCGATGAGGATGGCGATATTCTCTCTTCCCTGACGCTTCAATGCCAGCTTGAGCAAAAAGACAGCACCAATAAAGCCAACACTGTTAAGAAGGAGAAAGCTGCAAAAAAGCCTGCCAAGAAGCAGGTTAAAGAGGAAGCGCCTTCGCAAAATAGTGAGAAAACGAAAAATGATGCGCCTGTTAAGAAACAGGCGGCTTCCGAAGCGAAAGTTACGGACGATGTAGAACTGCAGGACCCCGCCACCCCGGCAGGAAAAGCACAGCAGTTCTTAATGGAAGTTACTCGTTTAATGAACGTCAGCGTTTCGGTCAATGCGAAAACGGATGCGGAGGGGAATGTGCGTGTCGACATGCATGGCGATACGTTGGGCATTCTGATCGGCCGCAGGGGAGAAACGCTGGACGCGCTGCAGTATTTGACCAGCTTGAATGTGAATCGTGGTCAGGATAATTACATTCGCGTTACGCTGGATACAGAAAATTACCGTGCAAAACGGGAAGAAGCGCTTACCCGCTTGGCTAACCGTATGGCGAACCGCGCTGTTAAGACTGGCCGTAAGGTCGTTATGGAACCAATGAATCCTTATGAGCGCCGGATTTTGCATAGCGCATTGCAGCAAAATAATGCGGTAACCACCCATAGTGAAGGTGACGAACCTAACCGTCATGTGGTGATTACGCTCAAATAATTGCCGCTTTTTCAACGTCGCCGAAGCATAACGGCGACGTTTTTTCTTATGTTGTTAATAAAACAGTAATATGTTATACTATTATCAGCAAAATGCCTATTTTTAATACCGCAGCTGCGTCGGAAGGGAGAAAATTGCATGGCAGGCTATGTTTCTGAGGCGGTCATACGGCGCTTACCCGGTTACTACCGTCACTTAAAAGAGCTGGAAAACGAAGGCGTAAAACAAATTTCTTCACAAGGGCTGGGCGAAAGGATGAGCCTGACGGCTTCCCAGATTCGGCAGGACATCAACTGTTTTGGCGGGTTTGGCCGCCAAGGCTATGGGTACAGCGTCCCGGAATTACGCGAACACATAGGAGAAATTTTAGGGCTGAATAATGTGCATTATATGGTTATTGTCGGTGCGGGTAATATTGGTCGTGCTGTGGCACTATCCGATTCTTTCCCTGCCAACAATTTTCGCACTATTGCGCTCTTTGATACGGATAAACAGAAAATCGGTACCCGCATCGGGGGAATCGATGTAATGGATATGAGCACAATCGCATCCTTTTTAAAAAATAACCCAGTGGATATTGCAGTGCTGGCTGTACCGCTTGAAACAGCGCAGCAGATAGCGGAATCCATTTGTGATAATGGCGTACATGCGATATGGAACTTTGTTCCGGTAGATTTAAAGCTGGCGCCGGATGTTAAGGTTGTCAATGTTCATTTGGAAGAGGGATTGGAAATTCTCTCTTTCAAGATGAAGCATCAGGATAACACCTGATTTTGACACGCGCGGCGGGAGGTGTGCATGCGTGGCGCGCAACGATCTTGATGTAAACGATCCTTCGCTGTATACACCACGTGATCGACCACATGTGGAAAGTGCGTCAGGACCGAAGGAACTGCAAAAGCAGATCAATACCCGGTCGGTTGCCAAGCCCCCTGTACAGAATGATTATTTATTCGACGGGGACGAGGTTTGGAACGAACCTTTGGCAGAACTGCCAAATGATGAACATAAATCGACTACCCGGGTAAAAGAAGAAACAGACAATCCATACGCGAAACGCCGCGAACCGGTGCGCAAAAAAGCACCGGTTTCGCAGAAACCACAAAAGCAGCCCCGCTGGTTCACGCATGGTAGGCCAATTTTATACGCGACCGTTATTATCATTTGCATGTCTGCTTTGAGCTTTCTTGCCGTTATGATGATGCCCCAAATGGCGGGGTATTTTTGGAAGGATTTAGACAATTATGCTTTCATCAACGGTGAGATTTTGCGCTACGATAAAGATATTGTTGACAATTACAAACAATACCGGGATTATTTGCAGCAAGATATGATCTATCAAGGTATCTTTGTTGACAATACCTATGTTGGCGGTCAAACTGTCGCCAAGGCAAGTGAGATGCTGGGCGGAAATGGAAGCAGTGCGGTAAACCCGTTTTCCGTTACGGTCAGCATCGGCAACAAATGGTGGACGTTTGACCAGAGCAACGTAGCTGCCACACGCACATTAGATGCGACGCTGCAGGCGGCTTATGCGATCGGACGTCAGAACACGACCGATATTATCGGCACAAACCGCACACCGTTTCGCCAGCGTGTAGATACAGTTTTGGATTTGCTGGATCATTATGTTTATATAAAGAGCGATACGACATACGATCATGATGCTGTACGCGCAATGGTAGACGATATTGTTGCATTTGTTAACCGTGAACCGGTAAATGCACAGATTAACACGTTTGATTTTAACACACGTTCTTTTTCATTTACGGATGACCAGGTTGGCGTTAGTATCGATGGTGACGCACTATATGCTAAGGTGATTGATCGGCTTGATGCAGGGGCACAGAATGAAACCATTACGGTTGATCCCGTCCTTACGGAAGCCACGGTAACCAAGGAAGAATTGGAAGCCAATTTCACCATGGTTTCTGCTTTTACAACGAAAACGACAAGCTCCAGCAGTCGTAATACAAATATTGATCTGGCTTGTCAAGCGATCAACGGTACAGTACTGATGCCGGGAGAAACGTTCAGCTTTAACGGCACCACCGGAGAGCGCACACGAGATAAGGGCTATAAAGAAGCGGGTGCCATCTCCGGTGGCGAAACCGTACAGCAGGTAGGCGGCGGCGTATGTCAGGTGAGCACAACGCTGTTTAATGCGGTGGCACGCGCAGATTTGGAAGTGATCAGCCGCAGCCCGCATGCGTGGCCAAGTACTTATGTGACCATTGGTGAGGATGCGACGGTAGACTGGCCAAACCTCGATTTTCAATTTAAAAACAATAAAGATACGCCTGTCTTCGTAATCATGTATTATAAA
Source organism: Candidatus Limiplasma sp. (assembly GCA_963663285.2). Classification (GTDB taxonomy): domain Bacteria; phylum Bacillota; class Clostridia; order Christensenellales; family Aristaeellaceae; genus CAXXOK01. The sequence continues at coordinate 723,924 of CAXXNI010000002.1, forward strand.
AACCGTGAATGCTCCGCAGAAATATGGGGGATGACACTTGGCGAGGGTGTTAGCATTGATTTGGATTCCAAAATTACCAAAACCATTGACCCGCCCAGTAATGTTATATACGTACAAAACCCTGAATTGGCATACGGCACAAGCAAGGAAACCATTAAAGCACGAACAGGTTATGTGGTAGAGACGTATCAAGTATGGTATGCCAATGGTCAGGAGACGAAGAGAAAACTTCTTCACACGTCTACCTATAAAGCATATCAGCGCACAGTGGAATATAATTAGCAGTAGGGAAATAAGAGCTTTCTAAACGAATAAAAGAAGGAGTCTGGCCATGCAGTTTGAAAAACGGAAAAGCGGTACGACAACCTACGCGCTCATCCATAGCGACGAGGTTATATTAAAAGATGTGCAATCTGCGCTGGACTTGATGGTGAACACTCAATACCAACTGGATATTGACCGAATCGCCATCGATAAAAAAGCAGTGGCGGAAGACTTTTTCATTCTTAGTACAGGGCTGGCGGGCAATATACTGCAAAAGTTTGTAAATTATGGCGTAAGACTCGCAATTTTCGGCGATTTCTCACGATATACCAGCAAACCGCTGAAAGATTTCATATATGAAAGCAACCACGGCGGACATGTGTTTTTCGCCTCTACTGAAGCCGAAGCCGCGGCTATGCTCAGCAAAGTATAAAATAGTTGTCCATAAAACCATGTAATTGTTTTATGCCGCTGGCTAATGCGCGTAACTGGTTTGTTCAGCGGCGAAAGGAGAATAAAGGATGAATCTCCTCATTACTGGAGCTAATGGGTTCATGGGTAAAAACCTTTGTGCCACGCTTTCACAGCGCGAAGACCGACTATTTTTAGTTGATGTGGATACTAATGCTGAAGCATTGGATAAAATGGCGAGCCAAGCGGATTTTGTATTCCATTTAGCTGGTGTAAACCGGCCGAAACAGGAAGCGGAATTTCAAACCGGCAATGCAGATTTTACGGGAAGTTTGCTGGAACGTTTGAAAAATGGGAAAAAGCCGCCGGTGCTGATGAGCGGATCAGTGCAAGCGGAACTGGATAATCCCTATGGGCGCAGCAAACGTGCGGCGGAAGAACTGATGCGGACATACAGCCGTGAAACCGGCGCGCCGGTATACTTATACCGGCTTACAAATGCATTTGGCAAATGGAGCAGGCCCAATTACAATAGCGCGGTCGCTACGTTTTGCCATCATATTGCACGTAACCTTCCGGTTACGGTAAACGACCCAGCTCATCTGATGCGCCTGAACTATATAGACGATATTGTTGCGGAATTTATACGCGCATTGGATGGTTCGCCGACGATTGGCGAAGATGGGTTCTGCCATGTATTACCGGAACACGAGGCAACGCTGGGTCAAATCGTGCGCTTGATCGAACGTTTTCACCAAAGCCGGGAAACGCTTGATTTACCAAATCAGCAGGATGCATTCGTAAGAAAGCTGTTTGCAACCTATCAGAGCTTCCTGCCGGAGAATGAATTTGCGTACCAGCCGGTAAATCATGCAGATGCACGAGGTTCTTTTACAGAACTACTGCATGTTGGCGGGTACGGACAGATGAGCGTAAATGTGCAAAAACCGCATATTCGCAAAGGGGAGCATTGGCACCATACCAAACATGAGAAGTTTATAGTTGTAGCAGGACGCGGTGTGATACGCCTGCGCAGCGTGTATGGCAGCGAAGTGATTACCTACATGGTGGATGGGCAAGTGCCGACAATTGTGGATATTCCGCCCGGATACACACACAACATTGAAAATCTTGGCGATACCGACATGGTGACGTTGATGTGGGCCAGCGAAGTATTTGATCCAAGCCGGCCGGATACGTATTTTTTGCCGGTGGAAGAAAACCCAAATGAGAAGGTGGAACCATGAAAAAGCTGAAGCTGATGACGGTGTTGGGCACCAGACCGGAAATTATTCGTTTATCGGCGGTCATGCAGTGTGCAGATCGCTACTTTGACCATATTATGGTGCATACGGGGCAAAACTATGCTCCGGAACTGAACGATGTATTCTTTCGCGATTTAAAACTGCGTAACCCGGATTATTATCTGGAAGCGGTCGGTGCAGACCTGGGAGAAACGATAGGTGCGATTATCGCGAAAAGTTACCGGGTAATGCAGCAGGAAAAACCGGATGCATTGCTGATACTGGGGGATACAAACAGCGCATTGGCTGCAATATCCGCTAAACGGCTGAAAATACCTATTTTCCATATGGAAGCAGGAAACCGTTGCTGGGATTGGAATGTCAGTGAAATGATCAACCGTAAAATTGTCGATCATATCAGCGATATTAATTTACCATATACGGAGCATAGCCGCCGGTACCTGATAAGCGAAGGTATAGATGGGAAAACCATTTTTGTTACCGGATCGCCAATGCGTGAAGTGCTCACAAACGCACAGACAGAAATTGAAAAAAGTGATGTTTTAGAACGCATGGGATTGGAAAAAGGGAAATATATTCTTGTTTCCGCCCATCGGGAAGAGAACATCGATCTGGAGCCCAATTTCATTTCGTTAATGAACGCGATCAACTATATTGCACAGGCTTATCAGGTGCCGGTGATTTACAGCACGCATCCGCGCTCGATGAAATTTATTCAAAACCGAAATTTTGCCTTTCATCCGCTGGTGCAAAATGTTAAGCCGCTTGGCTTTATGGATTATAACAAATTGCAGCAAAACAGTCTTATTGTACTTTCCGACAGCGGCACACTCAGCGAAGAAAGCGCGATGCTGGGGTTTTGCGGTGTGTTGATTCGTACTTCCACAGAACGTCCGGAGGTTTTAGACAAGGGAACGGTGGTAATTGGCGGAATTTCAACTGAAAGTGTTATGCAGGCAGCTGAGTTAGCCATTGCCATGCAGCAGAACGGCGAACCACGCGCCATGCCGCAAGATTATGCGGATACGAACGTAAGCGTGAAAGTTGTAAAGCTAATCCAAAGCTACACACCGATTGTCAACGAAACCGTTTGGCTGAAAAATCCGCTTTCAACTGGCGAAAACGACGGTTAAAGGTTAAATTCTCATAATAGGGCAGGAAAAAGGTGACAGTACGACCGCACATCTGTATAATGGAACCATCGGGAATGACCCGAATGTGAAGAGGAGGAAATATGATGAAAAGCAAAAATTGGATTAAACTTGTAAGCATCATCATCGCATTAATCCTGCCGCTTGGCGCCATGGCGCAGGGCGCGGCGTATGATGTATTGAGCCAAGCGAAAGAAGACGGAAAAGAAATCGTAAGCACGGTTACTTTTGAACCGGGCGCCATGCTGGCAGCCGATCAGATGGTTGCAGATATGTGCGATGTGACATCGCTTGTCTTCCGTGGATTATCGGATGGATATGGCTCGATGGCCGTACTGCTCAACGGAGAGGAAATGGTAAGTGCCAAAATCCGCGTTGATGAAGATGGTCTTTATGCGCAAAGCGAAGTACTGGGCGACGACACCCTGTACTTATCCTGGGCGGATATGGAAACGGCGCTGACGGACAGCCTCAAATCCAGTGGTATGGATGAGGAAGAGATTTCCGCGATGATGGAAAGCTTCTCCACCGGCATGGAGCAGATGGCTGCGGTGGGTACGATTGCTGAAAGCGGCAATATTGAGAACATGAGCAAAGAAGAGCTCAAACAGAAGATGCTGGAAGCAATGGGCGGCGATGAAAGCCTGATGGAATGGGTGAGTGGCATTGAAGCGAAAATGGTCGTTACCAATGGCAGCTTCACTCTGGAAGACAGTGACGTCGCTGATACCAAGACGGAATTAACCATTACCAAAGAAGATATAATTGCCCTATACGAAACGCAGTATATGAAGGATATGCTCAAAAGGAGCCTGCAAACGGGCGATTCTACGCTGTCCGATGACGATGCTGCCGCGCAGGTGGACGAAGTGATTGCGGAAATGAAAACCGCGCTGGAAAAATCCGAATTCTCCATACCTGTGGTTGAGTATACCATTGGCGAAGATGAACTGGTAGCGATGCAGATGAACATGGCCGGCGTATTCTACGAAGACACATTCAGCAGTGAAATGACGGGTTCGGATGAAACCGCCGATGCAACGACGGAAACGGTAACGCAGGAACCGACCAAGATGGATATGAATATGAAAATTATTCGTAAAACTGTGGCGGATGCGAAAGTTTACACGTTGACAATGGATATGACCGTCGATGATGACTCGTCCATGGCGCTTAATGGTGATTTGAGCCTGAGCGATACGGCAGTCGCTGGAAATCTGTATATGATTCAAGACGGTAATCCTATGGTTACAATTTCATTTGTTGAAGACAAAGCTGACCCGGCTGACGTAACGGGTAAACTCTCTTTGACGGCGATGGAAGATGACACTTCTTACGCAATTGAGCTGGCATTTACCCAAAAAGTAACGGAGAACACGATTGATACGTCGATTGGGCTGTCCTATGCCGATACGATTGATGCGATTGCCGCCAACCCCGATGTTGCGCTGCTTGGCACGCTGAAGGTAAATACCGTTGTACAGGACGACAGTGGTTACTTCACCTCTGTTGCGGGTGCTACACCGGAAACATCGGTACAGATCATGCAAATGAGCGATTCGGATCTGGAAACCTATGTATCCAGTTTAGAAACAAGCGCCATGACAGTTGTATATAACATGATGGCGAACTTGCCGGAGAGCGTATTGCAAGCGATGTCCGAAAGCGCTAATTAAACAAATAAACAAACGTTACTTACAGCCGTCCCGGTAACCCGGGACGGCTGTTTTCTGCAATTTGATATGAGGGAATATGATTCAGGATGAATTCTGTCGTGCTTCTTTATGTATTATGTCATGCATTAAAATGTGACTATGTAGAATTTTATATAGCAAGTAGAAAATATAATAGAAATCAGTAGATAATAAATAGTATACTTACGAATTCAATTTAATTTCTTTATTTAATATGCTGGTGAGATGTACGAACAAACGGAACATTCACAATAAAAATGATGGATTATTCATACAGACAGCTTGACAGCATGCCAAGAAAAGTTACAATAAAGGATAGAAGTTATACCGTGAAGGAGGAATTATCATGTCCAATATTCCCAGCATAAAGCTAGGTATCGTTGCCGTTAGCCGCGATTGTTTTCCCATTCAGCTTTCCCGCCAGCGCCGCGCTGCTGTGGTAGAAGCCTATACAAAAAAGTACGGTCAAATTGTTGAGGTTGAAACCATCATTGAAAATGAATTAAACATTGCGCCTGCTCTTGCAGAATTAAAAGAGCAGGATGTAAATGCATTGCTGGTTTATCTGGGTAACTTTGGCCCGGAAGGCCCTGAAACCTTGCTTGCCCAGCAGTTCGATGGCCCGGTTATGTTTGCTGCAGCTGCCGAGGAAAGCCGGGAAACCATTAAAAGTGACCGCGGAGACGCGTATTGTGGCATGTTAAACGCCAGTTACAATATTGGCTTGCGCGGTTTGAAGGTTTACATTCCGGAATATCCGGTGGGCTGTGCCGGAGACATTGCCGATATGCTCAACGATTTTTGCGCGATTGCGCGTGTCATTATCGGTGTTCACAATTTGAAGGTCATCACCTTCGGGCCTCGTCCATATGATTTTCTGGCTTGCAACGCGCCGATTAAACCTCTGTATGATTTGGGCGTAGTCAATGTGCAGGAAAACAGCGAGCTGGACTTGTTTGCAGCCTTTAAGGCACATGCGGATGATAAGCGGATTCCTGAAATTATCGAAGATATGGAGAAGGAACTGGGCACAGGGAATAAAATGCCCGGAATTCTTCCCCGTCTGGCGCAGTATGAAGCAACGCTGTTAGATTGGGTAGAACAAAATTTGGGCGCAGCCAAATATGCTTTTATGGCTAACAAATGCTGGCCGGCATTCCAGACGGAATTTGGTTTTGTTCCATGCTATGTAAACAGCCGTTTCGCCGCAAGGTTGATGCCGATCAGCTGCGAAGTGGATATCTATGGTGGATTAAGTGAGTATATGATTGCTTGCGCTATGGGCGATGCACCGACAATTCTGGATATCAACAATACTGTACCTGCCGATTTGTATGAAGATGCGATTAAAGGCAAGTACACCTATAAGCTGGAAGATACCTTTATGGGATTCCATTGCGGCAATACGCCCATGTGTCACCTCTCCCAAGGGGAAATGAAATACCAGTTGATTATGAAACGCGCTTTGGAGCCGGATACCGAACCGAACATTACACGTGGTACGCTGGAAGGTGATTTGAAGCCCGGCGATATTACGTTCTTCCGCTTGCAAGGGGCTGCGGATGCGACACTGCACAGCTACATTGCGCAAGGTGAGATTCTACCGGTGCCGACAGGCTCTTTTGGTGGCATTGGCATTTTTGCCATTCCGGAAATGGCGCGCTTTTACCGTCATGTATTAGTGCAGAAGAACTATCCCCACCATGGCGCAGTTGCTTTTGGGAAAACCGGCAAAGTGCTTTTCGAAGCGCTGAAACTTCTGGGTGTAAAAGACATTGATTATAATCAGCCGGCAGGCGTACTGTATCCCAACGAAAATCCGTTTGCATAAATCAAGTCGGATTGTCATAGGAAAAAACAGAAAGCGGAAGAATATTCTTCCGCCTTCTGTTATACCGGGATGGGTGTGGGTGCTTTATATCGCCACAAAAAGGTTGTTATATGGGCGATAGCACCCCCAAATGGGATTTGCTTGTAATTATACTTGAAAATCGACTGAAAAAACCATTTGAATGGGTAAAAAATCCCTTTTGCACCCAATTACACCATAAAGGCGCATTCGATAGGGAAATTCATGTTTAATAATCAGAAAGTATCAATGCATGAAAAAAGCCTTCTTTTCAGAAGGCTTTCATATACAATTATTTTTTAATCACCCATAGAGATGCCGATATGACGCGCGGTTAAGACCATATTATCATCCTTTGGCACGGGTTTGGATATGCCGGCAATATCGGATAGCTTATTATGGATGATGCTGTTACCGCTCAAAGCGACCGTTACGCCGTAAATTTCATCACGGATTAACTCCGCGGCATGTACACCAAACTGTGTAGCCAACACGCGGTCATACGCACAGGGGCTGCCACCGCGTTGGATGTGCCCCGGTACAACGCTGCGAGACTCTACGCCAACCAGCTCTTCCAGCTGCTTTGCAATACGCTTGCTGATGCAGTCGTACGGCAGCGATGCGCGGTAAGCCTCACGTTCTTTTTTCTTCATCTTGGCTTCGTCAAGGCTCATCGCGCCCTCGGCAACGGCAATGATCGAAAACGCTTTTCTGCTCTTGGCCCGCGCTTCAACCGTTTCGGCAACCTTTTTAATATCATAGGGGATTTCAGGAATAACGATTACATCCGCACCGCCTGCAATGCCGGAGTAAAGCGTAAGCCAGCCGGTTTTATTCCCCATAATTTCAATCACCATACAGCGGCCATGGCTGGTGGCGGTGGTATGGATGCGGTCGATTACCTCCGTGCCGATCTCCATAGCGGTATGAAATCCGAAGGTAAAATCGGTGCCGAATAAATCGTTATCAATCGTTTTCGGCAATCCGATAACATTAAGTCCTTCGTTTGAAAGCAGATTAGCTGTTTTATGTGTGCCATTGCCGCCTAACGTAACAAGACAGTCCAGCTTCAGGTCGCGATAAGTTTTCTTCATCGCAGCAACCTTATCAATACCGGTATTTTCATCAATCACCTGCATCTGGCGAAAAGGCTGGCGACTGGTGCCTAAAATGGTTCCGCCAAGGGTGAGGATGCCTGAAAACTGTTTTTTGCTCATTTCCTGACATTCGTTGGCGATCAGCCCGCCATACCCATTACGAATACCAATAATTTCCGCATCAAAAAGCTCATAAGAAGCTCGTGCCACACCGCGAATTGCCGCGTTTAATCCGGGGCAATCGCCTCCGCTTGTGAGGATGCCGATTCTGCGCTTCATAATATCATCCCTTCTTTCTGTTATATTAATTATATCATGAAATTTTACCCTTCCGCAACGATACGGGGCATAAAACCTATAATCGAGACCCCTTTATGTTTACCTTTTGTTTATCCCACCTGAAAGGATATACAAAAACGTGCTGGTGCGGTATGATAGTGCACAGGATCAGGTGAACATGTTGGCAAAGAGGGGAAATGGATGCAAGAGAAGCGGAAGGTACGGGAGATCATCATGCAGTGGCTGGAAGAACACCAATTGAGGTATCAGTTTTTTGAACATCCGCAAGCGGATACGATCGCGGAAAGTTTGAAAATGCCTTTTATTAACGATGATATTACGGTGTGTAAAAATGTATTTTTGTGCAACCGGAAAAAGAGCACATTCTTTTTAATGCTGCTTTCACCGGAAACACCTTTTCGTTCCGGCATAGTTAGTAAAGCATTGGGTGTATCCCGGCTTAGCTTCGCACCGGAGGATGCACTCTTCAGTATGCTTCGGCTCACATCCGGCTCAGTAAGCCCCTTTGGATTGTTTTTTGATAAGGAGCATGAAATTACGTTGTGTTACGAAACAGCAGTAAAGGATACGGAGTATATTGCGTTCCACCCCTGCGATAACACAGCGACGCTTGTTTTTACACAATCAGAGTTTTGGGAGCGGGTGCTGCCTGCGCTGGGCGTATCACCTGTACCGGTAGAGAACGCGGTATAGACGCCGATTGGAAAGGGTTACAAAATGACACAGGCAAACGGAGCTTGGGAAAAACGTTCTGCCAGAACCGCGCTTATGCTAACGCAAGAACAGATGCAACGGCTTAATAGAGCGCATGCGATGCTGTTTGGGTTGGGCGGCGTGGGCAGTTATGCCGCCGAAGCATTGGCGCGTGCGGGGGTTGGTAAGATAACCCTAGTGGATGCCGATACCGTTGCCGAAAGCAACTGCAACCGGCAGTTGTGTGCGTTAGGCTCGACGATTGGGCAAAAAAAGGTAGACGTGGTTTCAGCACGGCTATTGGATATTAACCCCGAAGCAGATATATGCGGAATTCAGTCATTTTATTTGCCGGAAAGCCCGGTAGAAATACCGGAGGATGTGGCGGTAGTACTGGATGCGATCGACACGGTATCCGCCAAAATTCATTTGGCGCAGACCTGTTGGCAAAGAAAACTGCCCATGGTTTCTTGCATGGGGATGGGCAACCGTTTTGATCCTACGCAAATCAGGATCGGGGATGTATTTGCTACCGCGGGCGACCCGCTTTGCCGTATTATGCGCAAGGAACTGCGTAAACGCGGTGTAGAACAATTGAGATGTGTATACTCGGTTGAACCGCCCTATATTAGCCCAGATAACGGAAAACCCGGCGAACAAAGGCCGGTAACCGGGTCTTTGCCATATGTACCTTCCGTTGGCGGGTTATATTTGGCATACGAAGCAATACGAAGGATATTGGAGTGACGATAACGAACGCGTAGCTAGCACATGGGGGGATGCGCAAATGGAATGGGATTTGCTGATTATCGGCGGGGGCGTTGTGGGCTGCGCTGTGGCGCGGGAGCTTAGCGCATACAACATAAAAATTGCTTTATTGGAACGGGGACCGGATGTGGCGTCCGGAGCCAGCAAAGCCAATAGCGGTATCGTGCATGCCGGTTTTGATGCAAAAGCAGGAACCGCTAAGGCGCTGTATAACGTGCAGGGAAGCCGTATGTTTGAAACATATTGCAACGAGGTGCACGCACCGTATGTGCGCTCCGGCGCGCTTGTTTTAGCGTTTGATGCGCAGCAGCGGAAGCATATTGAGGCGTTATACAAACAGGGAATTGATAACGGAGTAGAAGGACTATCCATCATTGAGCACGAACAGGTGATGGCTTTGGAACCAAATACGAACCCGGATGTGGAATGCGCGCTGTTTGCACAAACAAGCGCATTGACCAGCCCATATGAATTGACCTGCGCACTGGCTGATCATGCAGCGGTAAACGGTGTAACCTTCTTTTTGAATACTGAAGCGGTTACCATTACCAAAGCAGACGAAGGCTACACGGTAAGCACCAATCAAGGTGATTTTTCCACGAAATGGATCGTAAATTGTGCCGGGGTGCAATCCGCTATACTGCATAATCAAATCAGTCAGCATAACCAAACCATTATTCCTCGTAAAGGCGAGTATTATTTATTGGACCATGATATAAAACCAATGTTTTCACGCACAATGTTTCAAACTCCCACAGCAATGGGAAAGGGTGTTTTGGTATCGCCCACCGCACACCAAACCATGCTGCTTGGACCTTCTGCAACCAATGTTGAGGATCCGTTTGATGTAAGCACAACAGCCGAAGCCTTGCAGATTGTGCGGGATAAAGCGGCTCTGACATGGCCGGCGGAGAACCTGCGTAATGTAATTACTACTTTTGCCGGTATGCGCGCACATGAAGTGGGAGACGATTTTATTGTTGGCGACGTACCGGACGCACCGGGTGTATACGAAGCGGTAGGCATAGAAAGCCCCGGCTTAACGGCTGCGCCAGCAATTGCAAAAGCGCTATGTGCGCAAATTGTCAGCGATTTTTCCTTACAGCAAAAAACCGAATGGAAACCCGCGCCTGAACACCCCAAAGCTTTTTCCGCTATGACAGAAGTGGAAAAACAAGCTGCGTATGAGCAGAACCCTGCGTATGGGAACATTGTTTGCCGATGCGAGCAGGTGACGGAGGCAGAGGTACGCGCGGCGATACGCAGACCGGTTGGGGCACGGACAATCGATGCGGTAAAACGGCGCACACGGGCGGGTATGGGGCGCTGCCAGGGCGGCTTTTGCAGCCCTCGCGTGCTGGAGATATTGAGCGAAGAACTGGGTTTGCCGCCAACGGCTATTACCAAAGACGGCGGTGAAGGGTACGTACTGGCAGGCACGCTGGCACAGTTCGCACGAAAGGGGGATACCTGACGTGCAAACAGTTTTATTAAAGAAAGAGATTGATGTTTTAATCATCGGGGCTGGACCGGCAGGGCTGGCGGCGGCAATCGCTGCAAAGGAAGCAGGGATAGATAACCTGCTGGTGCTGGAACGCGAACCAGAAATGGGCGGTATACTGAAACAGTGTATCCATAATGGGTTTGGTTTGCATCGCTTTAAAGAAGAATTAACGGGGCCGGAGTACGCCCAGCGTGATATTGACCGCGTACAGGCGCTTGGTATTGATGTTCGCTGTAACACAACGGTACTATCCGTTACCCGAGACCGTGAGGTAACAGCCATCAGCAGAGAAGCGGGCGTGCAAGTTTATCAAGCCGGAGCAGTCATATTGGCTATGGGTTGCCGCGAGAGGCCGCGTGGGGCGTTGGCAATTCCCGGCACGCGCTGTGCCGGTGTATTCTCGGCGGGAACGGCGCAGAAATTTGTGAACATGGAAGGGTATATGCCGGGCAAAAGGGTTGTCATTTTAGGCAGTGGCGATATAGGGTTGATTATGGCACGCCGGATGACCCTGCAGGGGGCGAAAGTGCTGGCATGTGTGGAAATCATGCCTTACTCCAGCGGGCTGAACCGGAATATTGTGCAATGCCTGCACGATTATGATATTCCCTTATTGCTTAACCATACCGTGGTTGATATTCAAGGCCGGGAACGCCTGACGGGCGTAACAGTAGCTAAAGTGGACGAAAACAGGCAGCCTATTGCCGGAACAGATATGCAGTTTGATTGCGATACACTGCTGCTATCTGTGGGGTTGATACCCGAAAATGAGTTAAGTAAGCTGGCGGGCGTTGCATTAAGCCCGGCAACACAGGGCGCGTTTGTCGATGATTCGCTGCAAACGAACCAACCGGGTATTTTTGCCTGCGGAAATGTTTTACATGTACATGATCTGGTCGATTTTGTCAGCACAGAAAGTATAAAAGCAGGTAAATCGGCGGCAAAATATATAATGGGGATTCGTGGGAATGAACGAAACGCTACCGTTCGAGATGGCGCTGGCGTGCGGGGTGTTGTTCCGCAATGTATTCGTTTGCCGAAGAGCCGTGAAGACGCGGAAGCGATTCAAGTTATGTTCCGCCCTTCCTGCGTCTACGAAAATGCAACTATTCGCGTACTGGATGGTAATACGGAGATCTACAAAGTGAAGAAGCGGATACTGGCGCCCGGTGAAATGGCAGATATTACGTTAAAACCAGAACTGGTAGCAGCATTAACAGGCAGTGAAATCACGGTGCAAATTGATGCAGCTGAGGAGGTGTGCGCGTGGAAAAAGTAATTACTTGCATCAATTGCCCTATTGGCTGTCGTATGACGGTGAATGTTGTAGATGGCAAAGTGGTCAGCATTACCGGTAACAACTGTAAACGCGGCATCGAGTATGCTACGCAGGAAAGTATTGCACCCAAGCGTATGGTTACGGCTGTTGTTGCCGTACAAGGCCGTAAAATGCCCGTCAGCGTAAAAACGAGAATGCCAATCCCTAAAGAAAAAATCTTTACGTGTATGCAGACGATAGAAAACTTACAACTGCAGCCGCCAGTGCAACTGGGTGAAGTACTATACTCTAACGTATGTGATACCGGAGTAGATATAATTGCAACTAAAACGGTAAAGTAATACAATTCTTGTGATAAAAGCAAAGCCGCTTCCCGATGAATCAGGAAGCGGCTTTGCATTCATCTTGTTTATATCGACATAAATGCAGAATCGTATAAGTTCTCTTCTTTAATGCTGCGCTTACGTCCCTCAATTGCCTTCACCATTTCGGTTAAGCGTTGGTTAATGGGGCAGGGAACTCCCAGTTCCTTACCATTGGCGGCAATATAGCCGTTGAAGTAATCAATCTCGGTCGGGCGTCCACGGCGCAGAGACTGCAAGCTGGAACTGGTAAGATTGCGGTATTTTATGCCGACAACGCGGATGGTTAGATGCCTCCGAAGGGAGGAGAAGATGGTTTTCCCGCGCATTAAACGATAATAATCCAATTTTCCGCCAAAGGGTGGTATGGTGAGCGGCATGGCTTTGGCTACAGCCATCGCTTCGGCAATGATCGCTAAAAAAATCTTGCGCGCTTGCCTGCGTTTCATCATTTCGCCTAGTTTTAAGCCGCAAATTGCCCCCAGTGATGTAATACAGCTATTGATGATCAGCTTGCAGTATAGCTCTGCTAAAATGTTGGAGCTGACGATAGTCGGCATAACGTCGCTTAAGATCGTTTTTACCGGCTCCAGTGTATTTTGATCGCCTTCAATACGCCCGATGATAAAATCTCCGGTACTGGTCATCTCCAGTTCGCCGGGCGCGAGCATCGTTGCCCCCCAACCGATGACGCAGCCAACAGTACGTTCACGGCCGACTACAGTGGCAAGCGCATCGGTGCATATGCCGTTTTGCAGGCTGAATACCATGGATTGATCTGTTAGAAACGGCAGAAGATGCCGCGCTGCTTCCGGCATATCGTATGCTTTGGTCGCAATAAGCGCTATATCAAATTTTCCTTTTAATTCTTCGACCGCCGCAACGGCGTGAACCGGCACGTGCATATCGCCCAAAACACCGGTAATATGCAAACCTCGCCCGGAAAGCAGAGTGGCTATATCCTGATGTTTGCAGACGAGCGTCACATCATGCTTTGCTTTTTTCAGCAGCGCTGCTGTAATACCGCCGATGGCTCCCGCCCCGATGACGACGATGCGATGTTCTTCAGACATAACTGCACCTCCTGTTACTCTCTACACGCATGGATTGTATCATCCCGTATTCCTTTTGGCAAGCTGGGGATAAAGTTCTAATAAAGGCAGCAACAGTCCATAAACAAAAGGAATTCCAGCACAAACCAGAATCCAACGGTACGTTAAATTCATGTGTGAAGCATTTCAAGATTTTGAAAAGAAGCAATAACGTCAAGAATACTATGTTTTATTTGCTTATAACTTATCTTGCCGCATGAGCGCCGCGGATATTTGACAATAATGGTTGCATTCTTCTGGATTGGCTTGACAGTAAGCGATGTATAACACTTCCATCAACAAAGACTGTGCCGCTTTTACACTAAGATTCCCGCTTTGCAGAGGGCCTTCGTTACCACCGCATAAAAACAGAAGATCACAAACTTCCGCAAGCGGAGATTTGGCAAATCGAGATATGCAGATCGTGTGCGCACCGGCATCCCGCGCTGTTTTTGCGATAGCAACGGTTTCGCTGGTGGAGCCGGAGTAGGAAAAGAAAACCGCAACATCATTGGGCGCCATCAACGAAGCGCGGACAATTTGCATACGGGAATCCTGCAAGCATTCAGTTTTCGGGCAAACACGCAGGAAACGGTTGTTGGCCTCCTGAGCGGAAATGGATGATGCTCCTACCCCGAAAAAGCAGATATGTTGTGCATCGGTTAACCACTCGGTGATTGTTTTCACTGTGACCGGATCGATTAGCTTATAGGTTTCTTTTAAAGCCGCTATGTTATTGTTTAATACCTTTTGCAGCATAATCTCCGTAGAATCGGAACAGGATACGATGCAATTGGTTAGCACCGGCATGGTGTGTGCATCGCTGATCGCCTGGGCAAGATCGACCTTAAAATCCTGATAACCATTCTTGCCCAAATGCCTGCAAAAACGGAAAACGCTTGTATCGCCGACCTTGCAGGCGTCAGCTAACTCCGTAATAGTCATGTACAAAACATCTTTAGACTGGGTAAGAATATAATCGGCAATGTTGCGTTCCGCTCGGGTAAAGGTGTTGTAATGGGACTTAATCGTTACAAACAAATCTTCTGACATACATTTAGACCCTACCATTTCTTATCACATTCAATTTTGGATTATCATGATTTATCATTAACATAAAGCATTATAAAAGTCCCTATGGCCGTTGTCAATGGAAAAAAGTGCGTAAAACCGTTGAAAATACTGGAAAAACATGGTTGACAAACAGGCATTTGAGATTCTATAATATGAAAACAGTTACCAATTTCATTTGTAACTGGTATTAACGGAGGTGGGATGCGTGGCAACGCGAGGGGCGTATCAAACTAAACAAAAAGAAGTGATCGTCGATTATTTCCGTGCGCATCCGGACGCCTGCGTTACGGCAGAAGAGATACATGCAGAATTGGGCGCAGACGTAGGTATGACAACAGTATACCGCGCGGTTACCCGTTTATGCGAAGAAGGGGTTTTACGCCGCTATATGCCGCAAAACGCAGGCGGTGCAGCGCTATACCAGCTAAACCCTTGTGAAGGCAGCCATATGCACATTCGTTGTGTGGATTGCGGTGAGATGGAGCATCTCCGCTGCGATGTGATGAATGATTTCTCCCGCCACCTGTTAGGCAAACATGGCTTTTTACTGGACGAAGGAAAAACCATGCTATATGGCCGCTGCGAAAAATGCGAAGAAAAGCGCAAGGCAAAAAAGAATCCGTCCAAAAAGGAAGGGAGCCACTAAATAAATGGCGTTATTAACCTGTAAAGATACTGCCTTCGCGTACGAAGGGAAGATTGTTGCTTCCGGCATCAATCTTACGGTAAACGAAGGCGATTATTTGTGTATCGTAGGGGAAAACGGGTCCGGCAAATCCACGCTTGTAAAGGGTATGCTGGGTTTACTGGAACCTGCACGCGGAACGATAACCTACGGCGATGGACTCCGTAAAGACGAAATTGGCTATCTTCCGCAGAAAAATCCTCTGCAGAGAGATTTTCCCGCTTCGGTGTGGGAAGTGGTTTCCTCCGGATTTGCGGCGAAATCTTTATTTTTAAACAGTCACCAGCGTAAAACGGCGGAAGAGAATATGCGGCTGCTGCATATAGACTCTATACGGAAAAGCAGCATGATGGAGCTGTCCGGCGGACAGCAGCAGCGTGTGCTGCTGGCTCGGGCTTTATGCGCCACAAGGAAACTATTGCTGCTGGATGAGCCTGTTGCGGGTCTGGACCCGCTGGCTACACGGGAAATGTATGATATGATTACCAATTTGCATCATAACTGCGGAGTAACCATTATTATGATCTCTCATGATGTTGCCGCCGCTGCACGGTATGCAACGCATATCCTCCATCTGCGTCACGAGCCGCTCTTTTACGGAACGGCCGAGGATTATGCTGCCAGCGAGCTGTGCCATACCTTTACAACAGGGGGACAAATGGATGCTTAAAACAATTGGCGAAATGTTCTCCTACAGTTTCATGGTTCGGGCGTTGATTGTCGGCCTGATGGTATCGCTTTGCTCCGCACTTTTAGGAATAAGCCTGGTATTGAAGCGGTATTCGATGATTGGCGACGGCTTGAGCCACGTCGGGTTTGGCGCGCTGGCTATTGCCACAGCGCTGGGGCTTGCACCTCTCTCCGTTGCGGTTCCGGTAGTAGTGGGTTCGGCTTTCTTACTGCTGCGTGTAAGCGAACGCAGTAAAATTAAAGGAGACGCTGCGATTGGCATGATTGCAACCGGAGCTCTTGCGGTAGGCGTTATGGTTTTGTCGCTCAGCAAAGGGATGACGACCGATATTAATAATTATCTGTTCGGCAGCATTCTTGCGATGAGCGAGAGCGACGTCTGGCTAAGCAGCATTTTAGCCGCGTTGGTGTTGATCATGTTTGCCTTCCTATACCGTAAGCTGTTTGCCATAACGTTTGACGAAACCTTTGCAAGGGCAACCGGCGTTTCGGCAGGGTTTTACAACATGCTGCTGGCGATATTGACGGCCGTTACCATTGTGCTGGGGATGCGGATGATGGGCGCAATGCTGATTTCCAGTCTGATATTGTTTCCGGCGATTACCGCTATGCGGCTTTGTAAAAGTTTCCATGGCGTAACCATTTGCTCGGCGGTGGTATCGATCGTATGTTTTTTAATTGGGCTGCTGAGCTCGTATCTGTATAATACGCCGACTGGCGCGAGCGTTGTAGTCGCAAATATTCTGGCGTTTCTCATTTTTTCGGGAATCGAAAAAATAAGGCAGCATCGCAGCGCCGCTGAAGAAGCATAACAATTTTCACTTATCGGCTTGTTTTTCACGTAAAAGAGAAGGAAATGTTATCAAAGCGTAGAATTTTATATAAATACGTAATATGCTTTGGGACATGACAACAGGGGAGCGATGGGATATGCACAAAAGAGTCAAAGTGCTGCCGATCGTCATCGTGCTTGCATGTATTTCGATTGCGTTTTTGTGGTACTCCTCCAAGCTGGATCAGAAAATCGGTGAGGCGGATCAGCTATATCAGGAAGCGGTAGCCAGAAGCAACACGCTTCAAAACACACAGAATGACCTGAAAGAAAAGCTGGAAACCGTCAACAGTGATGCTTTTATCGAAAGCCAGGCACGTGACTTGTACGATTATATGAAACAAGATGAAATCCGTATCATCATCACCAATCCGGAAGCGCTTTACGGCACCGATGAAAACGCTGCCGGCGATGAATAGCACACCCGGTATTGGTGATGGCAGGGAGTGAAGGTTTTGAGAGCTGCCGCCATTGGGATCGGATCCAATTCTTTGCGTATGTTGATTGCAGACATACAAAACGCACAGCTCCACCGTGTTCTGCGGGACCGGGAGGGGCTGCGCGTTTTTGCCGCTATGGATGCAGACGGGAATATTGATACGGCTATGATTCAACAGGCATGTGATTCTGTTGCGGCAATGGCACGCAGCGCACGTGAATACGGCGTGGATATTATTCACTTGTTCGCAACAAGCGCAGTACGGGATGCTGCCAATCAAACTGAATTTGCAGAAAGCTTGCTGAAAGCTACCGGGTTAACACTGGAAGTGTGTACCGGCGAGGTGGAAGCCAGGCTTTCTTTTTTAGGGGCAACCAAAGCCGGACGTGCAGGCATGATCGATATTGGCGGAGGCTCAACAGAAATTGTAATCGGGCAAGGTATCGCGCTGGAGTTTGCCGACAGCCTCCAAATGGGTGCGGTACGACTGCACCGTATGGCGCCTATTGCAACCGTGCAGGAAGCATATGATGTAATGGAATTAGCGTCAAAGATACTTGCGCGGTATAAACCGCAAATACTTGCATTACCAAAGCCGGAAGAGTGGTTTGGGGTTGGGGGAACTTTTACAACAACAGCCGCCCTGACCCAGAACATCCACTGGGAGGATCGGGACAGGATTCATGGATATTCGGCGACTCAAAAACAGGTGATTACTGTTATGGAAATGCTCGCGCCAATGCCGATGAAAGAACGTATGGCTTTGCCGGGCTTGCAACCACAAAGGGCTGATATTATAGTACATGGGCTTGCCATTCTCGCTTGTTGTATGGAACAGCTTGCAATTGAACGAATCACGGTTTCGGAATATGGGAATCTGGAAGGGTATTTGAAAATGAAATACCTATTGCCATAACAGAAAAATTAGTAAGCGAACGACCCGTAAACGAAGGATCTGTTAACGGGCCGTTTGCTTTTTCTGCGATGATTTAGTATAATAAAGCAACTGATTTATGCTGAATGGATGGTTGATGAATTGCTGTCTGGTAGCATATTGTAACATAGGAAGAAAGCGAGGGTATATGAACAAGGAACCCATCATCCACGTTGGAATAGGCTTCGCTACAGGGCGGAGGAATTTTCTGAAAGTATTAAAAACCTATATTTATAACTGGAAAGAGAGTGGACTGACCGATATTGATCGTGTTCGGATCCATCTTTTTATCGCATATGACCTGAAGTATAACAATGCCAAAGAAACGGATTTTACACGAATCAGTAGAGGTATGGCTGAAAAAGTAGACAGTATTGATTTTGTAGACATTGAATATGTCAATTGGCAGGCGGGACGCCTTGTGCGTCATGATGTAATAAACCAGGAGGAAGCAGATTTATTTTTCTCTTCAGGGTATGCCGCGATGCGCAATGCAGTATTGTACACAGCAGTAAAGAATCATATGGATTATCTATTATTTTTAGATGATGATGAGTATCCGCTGTCTGTAACCAAGGCGGGGGATGTTGCATTGTGGAGCGGGCAACAGGTGCTGGCGGAGCATTTGCGCTACATTCGTGATGTCGATATTACGAACGGGCATCACTGCGGCTATATATCTCCAATACCGTGTATACACTTTAACGAGCGGCTGCCAGAAGAAGATTTTCGCTTGTTTATTGAAGCGATCAGCAATGATATTATCAACTGGGAAACCATATCCGGAGTAATGAAACAAGGCGGCGTAACCTATGCCGATACTGCAATATTAAAGGATAAAGTAGTTACGGAAGTGCCGGAGATAAACCACTGTAAGTTTATTTCGGGTTCCAACCTGTGCCTGAATTTAACGCGGCCGGAGCGTGTGTTTCCATTCTATAATCCACCCGGCGCACGCGGGGAAGATACCTTTTTAAGTACCTGTTTGAGCGAACGCAGCGTTCTGCGAATTCCCTGTTATGCTTTCCATAACGGCTTTTCGATTTACAATTATCTGCTCAGCGGCGTATTACCAACCGAGCTATTGCCGATTACCGCAAAATCGCGCGCGGTGGTGACGCGTTTTTATAAAGCATGTGTTGGCTGGGTGCGCTATAAACCGCTGCTGCTTTATATTACCCGTCGCGAAGAATACCCGGCACTCATTCATGAAATGCGGGAAAAATTACAATGGGTGCTGCCCAAGGTAGCTGCGTATTTCCACATGCGGGATTTTAACAACATTATTCAAGAGCTGGATGCGTATGACCGGAATGTGCAGAAACATTACGAGCAATTTATGCAAACGCAGGCAATATGGCAAAAGCTAACACGCTATTTGTGCAGCGACAAGGATGCACAACAACCCCAAGTGTAACGGGCGAGATGCTAAACGCAATGCAATGGAATGTAAAATCAGGCTGGATAACAAAGGAATTTCATTTTTTTCTTTCTTTTTCTTTACATATCTGATACAATAAAAAAGCTTTATATCGTTCGATAGCGCCCAAAGCTGCACGTTATTCCCGGACTATGCTATTTGCATACCGGGATATAGGCTTTTGGTCGCCAATGAAATACATAAGGGGGATCAATTTATGGCTAGCTATGATACTAAGAACATCCGTAACGTTGCCCTCATGGGTCATGGCAGCGAAGGCAAAACGACGCTGATGGAAGCACTGCTCTTCGCTGCCGGTGTAACAGACCGTCAGGGCAAAGTGGAGGACGGCTCCACTGTAACCGACTTTGATCCGGAAGAGGTTAAGCGCGGCATTTCCATAAGCGCGGCGATTGCGCCGATCGACTGGAAAGAAAAAATGCTTAACGTTATCGACGTACCTGGGTACTTTGATTTTATCGGCGAAATGATGGGACCGCTGCGCGTGGCAGAAACCGCGGCGATTCTGGTAAACGCAGTCAGCGGCGTTAATGTTGGCGCTGAAAAAGCATGGTATTATGCCTCCAAGAATAATGTAGCGAAAATGTTTGTTGTTAACCAGATGGATCGCGATCATGCTGATTTTGCCAAGGTGGTGACGCAGCTGCGCGATATGTTTGGCAACAGTGTTGTATCCATTCTGTTGCCTATCGGCAATGGTTCGGAGTATAAAGGCGTTATTGATGTGCTTGAAAACAAAGCCTTTACATACGAAAACAAGAGCTTCAAGGAAATCCCGATTCCTGCCGGAATGGACGATCAAATTGCCAAAGCGCTGGAAGAGATTACAGAAGCATCCGCAGCCTCGGACGATGAGCTGATGATGAAATATCTGGAGGGTGAAACGCTTACCCATGAAGAGATTCTGGAAGGATTCAAAATGGGTATGTTCTCCGGACAAATTTCACCGGTCGTGCCTTGCTCGGCAATAACCGGCGTGGGTGTGACCAAGCTGTTGGACGTTATGTCGGACTTCCTGCCTTCACCCAAGCGTGCCGTGTACAAGGGCACCGATCCAAAAACGGGTGAGGAAAATCAACGTGCCTGCAAGAGCGACGAACCCTTCTCAGCGCTTGTGTATAAAACCATTGCAGACCCGTTTGTGGGTAAGCTATCCCTGTTTAAGGTGATGAGTGGCTCTCTGACCCCGAGCACCGCTATCTACAATGCTACGACGGAAAAGAGCGAAAAAACCTCCGGTTTGTATGTGTTGCGCGGGAAAAAGCAGATTTCCACACAGCTGCTGAACGCCGGCGATATGGGCGCGCTTGCTAAACTGCAATTCACCAACACAGGCGATACGCTGTGTGATCAAGCTAAACCGATTATCTATCCGAAGATTGAGTTCCCTGTTCCCTGCATCAGCAAAGCGATTTTCGCTACCAAACAGGGCGAAGAAGATAAAGTGTTCAGCGGATTGGCCCGTCTGCAGGAAGAAGACCCCTCCATTACGGTAGAGAAAAATGTAGAGACAGGCGAAACACTGCTCTCCGGTCAGGGCGAACTGCATATGGACGTTGTTCGCAATAAGCTGGCGACCAAATTCGGCGCGAAAGCTAATTTGGAAGATCCGCGCATTCCATACCGCGAAACGATTAAGAAAACAGTAAAGGTGCAAGGCCGCCACAAGAAACAATCCGGCGGACATGGCCAGTTTGGTGATGTGTGGATCGAATTCTCGCCCAGTGCGGATACAAACATCGACTTTGAGTTTGAAGATGCGGTTGTTGGCGGTTCCGTACCCCGCAACTTCATTCCTTCCGTAGAAAAAGGCTTGCGGGAGAACATTGTAAAAGGTGTTTTGGCCGGCTACCCCATGGTGGGCTTGCATGCAAAACTGTACGACGGTTCCTACCATCCGGTAGACTCTTCCGAAATGGCATTTAAAACCGCAGCCCGTATTGCCTACAAGAAAGGTTGTATGGATGCCGGCCCGACACTGCTGGAGCCGATCATGCATGTGGAAGTCTTTGTACCGGATGAGTACATGGGCGACATCATGGGCGATATGAATAAACGCCGTGGCCGCATCATGGGTATGAACCAGGCAGACGGTATGCAGAAGCTGGAAGCGGAAGCGCCGTTGTCTGAGATGTTCAAGTATGCAACAGACTTGCGGTCGATGACGCAGGCACGCGGTTCCTTCTTAATGAAGTTTGAACGGTATGAAGAAGTACCCGCCAATGTTGCGCAGAAGATCATCGAGAGCGCCAAGCACGAAGACGAGGAAGAAGAATAAGCATCCATTTTGGCGTATCATTCGTACGGCCTTTCCGAATATCGGAAAGGCCGTTTATGCTATCGGTTTTTTGCTATGTATAATAAGCGGTTTTAGTAACAATGCATTATTGTTATGGATAGCGTATGCAAACTCTCCATCAATCGATAGAAGCTTGCCAATAATATAAGATATGATCTATTATACCGCATCTACTATCAATACAATAAAGAGGGTTAAATAGTAAAAAAATAGTCTATTAGCAGAATCAATACCTTTATTTATAATGGAATACTCAAATTTACAAAAAGAGGTGCTCAAATATGAAATATGTTGTTATATTCAGCGGTATCAACGTCGGCGGCAAGCATATTGTGAAAATGCAGGAGTTGAAGGCGCTTTTTTTAGAAATGGGTTTTACAGGGGTGCAAACCTATATTCAAAGCGGGAACGTGGTAGTGGAATCGAATAGGGAAGATGCTGCGATGCAAGCAGCGATTGGGGATGCGTTTGATAAAAAGTTTGGCTTTTTCAGCAATATCATCATACGCAGCCAAGCAGAATTGCAGGAATTGATTGCGCAACTTCCTTTTACGCAAAAACAAATTACCGATGCACAAACGGCGTTACCACAAGCGGAACACTTGTATGTCTATTTTCTTGCCTCCAAGCCGCTAAAAGAAGAAATAGATACCGTTTTTAAAGATAAAAACGAAGATGGCGATCTGTGTTATCTGGGCGAACGGGAAATCTACCTGCTGTGTAAACAAAGTATTCGCATCTCTAAAATGGCAATTCGACTTAATAAAACTTTTAAAGACGCTACGATACGGAACTGGAAGACAGTTTTGAAGCTATATGATTTATGCCAGGAAAACCAAATGGAGTAAAGGCAAACCCAATTTATTAGTTTTTCGAGCCTGTGTGTAGTGTAATACACAGTGCTTTTGACTTTATCAATTCTATGAAGATAACGTCGAAAAATTTCGCGAAAAAGGGGTTGACAATGCCGTGTAGATGTCGTATAGTATGGTTACTGAAACGTTTAAGTAATTAAGTGAGGTGTACACGTGAAGCGTGTAAGCATTAAAGATGTGGCTAAAGAGGCTGGTGTTTCAGCGTCTACGGTTAGCTATGTGCTAAACCAAAAAGCGACTGAAACTATTAGCCCGGAAACCACACAAAGGGTAATGCAGGCTGTGGAACGGTTGAATTATGTTCCCAACCTTAACGCACGCAGCTTATCCAGCCATAAAACGAACCTGATAGGAGTTGTCATACCGCAAACCGAGCCGGGGAAAGCTTTTATGTTTGCCAACCCGTTTTATGGCGAATTGCTATCCGCCATTGAGTACACCGCACGCAAAAATGGTTATCACTTGTTGTTGTCCGGGCCTCAATCCAACCAGAGCTATACAAACATTGCCCGTAACCGTAATGTGGATGGTATTATCATCGTTGGTTCCTATCCATCCAAACAGCTGCAGGAGCTGCACCAGCTTTCGGTTCCGGTTGTGCTGATTGATACGTATGTAAAGGACCCGGTATTTCATACTATTGGCAACGACGACCGTTTGGGCGGCGAAATAGCGACTTCATACCTGATTGAGAGTGGTCATCGCCGGATTGCTTTTATCTCCGGCGACGTAAGTGAGCAAGGCGTTATGCAAAAGCGCTTTCAAGGCTATCAGGACGCTTTGAAAAAAGCGGGTATTCCGATAAACAAAGATTATCTGTACCCGGGGAATGTCGCTTTTGACTATGCGGAGGAAGTTGCGAAAGAAATGCAGCGGCGTGGAAGTCATGAAACCGCAGCTTTTGCAGCAGCTGATATACTGGGTGTAGGGCTGATTAAAGGCTTGCATCGATTGGGAGTGCGGATACCGGAAGACATTTCCGTTGTCGGTTTTGATGATTTGGATTTGGCGCAGATCAGCGTACCCTCGCTGACAACTATTGGACAAGATATAAGCGAAAAAGGGAAAGCGGCTGTGCAAATCATCATGGACGCAATTGGCGGGCATCCCGAAAAACAGGAGAACATCATGTCAATCCATTTGGTCGTACGGGATTCCGTACAAAGGATAGATGAGCAAATGAAGGAGAGCCAGAATGATTAAGCATATCGCGGAAGGCTTGGTTCCTTTTCAGGATTGCGGTTTTGCCAGATACCCGGAGATGCCGCTTACCGGCGAACCGGTAACGGTTTGCTGCCGGATGGATCATACCGATGCGGTTCCATCGCTTACGCTTCGTGTGGGAACAGAAGAACAAACCATAACTGGTATTAAGACGGAGAATAATATTTTTTCGTTTTCTCTGGGTACTTTTGAAAAAGCGGTTGTGTTTTCCTATCGGTTCGCAACCACGCAGGAGCAAACCCCCTGGTACACATGTGATGTGTTGACTACACAGCGGATTACAAAGCCGGAAGCAGTACTGGCCTTCAACGATCATATAGAACTGGCTTTGGCGGATGACATTACACTGTATGTCAATCAAGATGCATCCATTCAACTAATGCAGAGTTCCGCACAGGGTACACCCTATCCAAACAAGGGGTACGAATTGCGGGGCGTTGCATCAATTACGATGGGTTCGGATTATATTTGGGAACTTAAACGGTTAAGCGAATTGTTGGTACGCGTGAATGCTTATGTTCTCTACCGTGATGCAAACGGAAAGGTACGTAAAGTATCGCAAGAGATGGCGCTATCCGGCAAACATATTATGGGAACGGGTGAACGGTTCCATACTGTGGATTTACAGGGGCTTTCCAGTAATGGCCGGGTTGTTGAGAAGTTTACGCATCAACAGGATCAGACCTACCTACCGGTTCCGTTTTTCTTTACTGAAAAGGGGCTTGGGTGGTATAGAAACAGTAACATTCCGGCGGAAATGAACTTTCTGGATACTGTTACCATTACACAGGAAACAGAAGGGGAAACGCTAACAACGGATCAACTGTTTTTCGGCAGCCCAACGAAAATACTGCTATCTTTTCTGCAAGCAACCGGTAAACCTGTGCTTCCGCCGGAGTGGTCGTTTGGTATATGGATTAGCGGGAACGGCTGGAACTGTGATGCGGAAGTGGATGCACAGCTCAAAGCCTTACAACAAAATGATTATCCAGCTAGCGTTCTTGTGCTGGAGCAGTGGAGCGATGAGCGTACTTTTTACCTGTGGCATGAGAAAAATTGGTCGAATCCAGCGCAGATGGTGAAACGCGTCCGGGACGCTGGACTGCATCTGGTATTGTGGCAGATTCCGGTAATCAAGCACGAGTGGGATGGCGACAGCGGAAAAGCCTTGGAACAAGAAATCCAGGAAGCGGTTGAAAATGGCTATGTCGTGCGTAGTGAAAATGGAGAACCGTACCATATTACGGAGAATTGGTTTCACCACAGTATGCTGCCGGACTTTACCAATCCGGATTGCTGCAAATGGTGGTTTGATAAACGCAAATACTTGCTGGATATGGGTGTGGACGGGTTCAAAACGGACGGCGGCGAGTTCTTGTTTGAAAAGTCGGCTCGTTTGTCCAATGGCATGAGCGGGCTGGCTGCACATAATGCATACCCGGTTCAGTATATCAGCGCTTATCATGATTTTATGCGTTCCAACGGTGTAGATGGCGTTATGTTCAGCCGTGCCGGTTATGTTGGCGCACAAACACAGCCTATTCACTGGGCCGGCGATCAGAAAAGCGAGTGGTGCGAGTTGCAGGCGCAACTCAATGCAGGGTTATCAGCCGGGCTATCCGGCGTGCTGTTCTGGAGCTTTGATATCGGCGGTTTTGCCGGAGAATTGCCGGATGCGGAGCTATACTTGCGTGCTACCGCAATGGGATGTTTCTGCCCTGTCATGCAGTGGCACGCCGAACCACGCGGCGGCCAATTCGGCGGTGAACAGGTACAGAATAACGATCGCAGCCCGTGGAATCTGGCAGAGTATTATCAGGATGAACGCATACTGACTATAAGCTGTCAATTTGCCCGGATGCGAGAACAATTGCGGCCTTATCTTTGGCAGGAGGCGCAGTATTGCGCGCAAAACGGCAGACCCATGATGGCTCATCTTTGCCTGGATTATCCTGAAGATGAGCGCGTGTGGAATGTTCACGACGCATATATGCTGGGACGGGAAATGCTGGTAGCGCCAATTGTGCAGCCGGGACAAAACAGCCGTATTGTTTATCTGCCAAAGGGCGTGTGGCAGGAATACTTTACAGGCGAACATTATCTGGGACCATGCGAAGTGCAAATTGATTGCCCTTGGGATCGCATACCCGTTTTTCGTAAGGAGATGACCCCATGAGCAATGTAACCATCAAACCGTGGCAAATTACACATCTATCACCGGTTAACGACTATTGCCAAACCATTTTTTCTGTTGGCAACGGCCGGTTGGGTATACGTGGTTTTGGTGCATGGAGCAGTAAAACCAGCCTGCAGGATCACGCTGTTTTTCGCGCCGGGCTGTTCAGCAGCATTAAGCCCGGTATCACCGATATGGTGCAACTACCGGATGTGTTTACGCTCATCCCGGTAGGCGAGCTGCCAACGGCAGTAAACCAGACGCTGGATATGCAAACGGGCGTTGTTACCCACAGCTGGGAAACACAACGGGCATCGTTTGAGATGAAACGCTGCGCGTGCATGGCGGATGAACAGCTGATTTTACAAACGCTCAGTATTACAGCAGAGCAGGCGGGGGAATATATAATTCAGGCAATTGCCGACGCCGATGTTGCGAACCTGCCGGTACATGACGATCAAACCATCATTGCGACGGAACTGACACAAATTCTGGAGTTGGATGAGAAAGCGGATGATCACCTGTTGCTGCATACGCGCAACGAAGGAACGCGCGTGTCACTTGCGTGGGAACTCAAATATTCGCAGGAAACAGAATGCACAACGGTTGTGGATGAGAACCGTGTTATAACTACACTTAAAGTATATCTCTCGCAGGGAGAATGCTTTACGGTGGAAAAGCGGGTCAGGATTCGGGTGGGGGGAGAACCTTCTACCCAAACGCTAGATGATCCTTGGCAAGCAAACGCAGCTGCAAGGGATAAGTTGTGGCAAGATTGCGATATTCTTGTGGAAGCAAGCGATCCGGATATGCAGGGAGCACTCCGGTACAACATTTTTCAGCTCTTATGCAATAATGCTTCGCAGGATCGCAAGGTATCCATCGGCGCGCGTGGGTTGACACATGGGCGGTATAAAGGAAATACGTTTTGGGACACCGATGTGTTTATGCTTCCGTTTTATTTGTGGACAAGGCCGCAGGCTGCCAGAAACCTTTTATACTACCGTACCGATAAATTGGCAGATGCAAAGGCATTAGCCAAAAAACAAAACCTTGATGGTGCACGCTATCCATGGATGTGTGCAGATACGGGCGCAGAACAGTGCGAAAGTTGGGATATCGGGCTTTGCGAAGTACATATTACCGCCGATATTGCCTATGCGGCAGAGCGTTATTTGGAAGTAACGGACGATGGAGCATTTCTGAAAAACCATGCTGCCGAACTTTACCGGGAAACGGCCCGCTATTGGTGCTCGCGCCTTACATACGAACCAGTGGAGGACTGCTACAGTTCCTTTTTTATCAAAGGGCCGGATGAATACTGCGGAGCTGCAAATAACAACACGTTTACCAATTATATGGCTCGTTACAATTTGCAATTGGCACTTGAAAAAGGCGAATTGAGCACGCAGGAACAGGAACAAATGCAAAATGTGGCAGAGCGAATCAAACTTTTATACGATGAAAAACGCGATTTGTATTTGCAGGATGAAACACTGGACCGTTTGCCGCCTTTTATCAAGGATGATGATACGCCCTCGTATAAAAGCGTATGTTTTGACCGGATGCAACGATACCGCGCGTTGAAACAGGCGGATTTGGTGCTGCTTGTAACCCTTTTCCCCTTTGCGTTTACACCGCAGCAAAAACGCGTGATTTTTGAAACGTATGAGCCTATAACTCTGCATGATTCCACCTTGAGCTTTGCCGTGCATGCACAGTTGGCGTTCCGGCTGAAGCTTTGGGAGAAAGCGGAGCAATATTTGCATAAAGGGTTATACCTTGACTTGCAAAATGTGATGGGGAACACGGGAAACGAAGGGGTTCATGTCGGCGCGTGTGGCGCGGCGTGGCAGGCGTTGGTCTTTGGTGCGGCTGGCCTTTGGGCGGAAAACGGAGAAATCAGCTTGGAACCCTGCTTGCCGCCCAGCATTCAAAGCTTAACCTTCCATGCCTACCATCATGGAAAACGGCTAAAAATTCATGTAGATCATGCAGGCCAGACCATCGGAGAGGAGTAGTTGCCATGTATCTTCCTAAAACATCGGACCGGAAAATCGCAACGACGGTTTTTCTGCTCCCTTCCATCATCGGACTCATTGTCTTTTGCCTGATACCGATAGTAATGTCGCTGGTTTATAGCTTCATGGATTATGATTTACTGGCCAACAGCAAAGAATGGATCGGGCTGAAAAACTTCACCCGTATCCTATCGGGCAATGAATTTCCTAAAGTGCTTTCCCATACGATGACTTATTTGGGGATTTACCTTCCCTTGATCCTGATTACGTCTGTCGTGCAGGCAATAGTATTGAATCAATCCTTTCGCGGCCGCGGCGTATACCGGGCGATCTTCTATACGCCGGTCATTACATCGTGGGTAGCGGCTGCTGTGGTATGGACATGGGTTTTGAGCGGAAAATATGGCATGCTCAACCAAATGCTCAGTTCCATCGGTATTACGGGACCGGCATGGTTAAGCAGCAGGCAATGGGCGATGCCGGGCATTGTACTGGCTGCTGTATGGAAAGATACCGGCTATTATGCGTTAATGGTGCTCGCGGCTCTTAAATCCATCGACCCAAGTTATTATGAAGCCGCCGCGATAGATGGCGCCGGAGGGATGCGTAAGTTCTTTGGTATCACACTGCCGCTGCTTTCCCCAACGTTATTTTTACTGGTTGTTATTAATGTAATCTACGGTTTGCAGGTTTTTGAATCCGTACTGATTATGACGGATGGCGGCCCGGGAGGCGCTACAACCGTATTTTTGGAAAGAATATACAAATACGCGTTTCGGCAATACAAAATGGGTATGGCGTCTGCGTATTCATGGATATTGTTTGTCTTGATTTTGATTTTTACTGTCGTACAATTCAGGCTGCAGAAAAAGTGGGTGAATTACGATGCGTAATAAACAAAGGGCAATTCTTTCCAAAACGCTATTCTATATCGTATTAACAGCCATGGCGCTTTTTACCGTACTTCCGTTTTTATGGATGCTATCTTCCTCCTTTAAAAGCAGCGAAGCCATCCGGACGATTCCAATCCGTTGGATACCGGAGCATCCCTCGTTGGATGGATATAAACAGGTTTTCAACATGCAGGGGTTCTCGTTTGCACGAGCGACGTTTAACAGCTTATACCTTTCAATCGCTTGCACCTTTGTACAGGTGATGAGTGCCTGTATGGCTGCATTCGTTTTCACAAAGCTGCCGTTCAAAGGCTCCAATAAGATTTTCGGGCTTTATCTGCTGACGATGATGATTCCCGGCACCGTGACCATGGTGCCTAACTATATTATCCTGCGGATGTTTGGACTGCTGGATACGTTTACCGGATTGATATTACCGTTCTTATCCAATGCGTTTGGTGTGTTCCTGATGCGGCAGTCCATGCTGACGTTAAACGACAGCTATCTGGAATCGGCGATGCTGGATGGAGCTTCCTTATACCGCATCTTCTTTACCATTGTTTTACCGATGGTTGCGCCAACACTGGCTACGATGATACTGCTGGCGTTTATGGGCAGCTGGAACAGCTACCTTTGGCCGTTGATTGTACTCTCCAGCACGAATAAACAAACCTTGCAGGTTGTGCTGGGTAACATGAACGGAATGTACAAAAACAACGAGCATGTGTTGATGGCCGGCGCGGTTTTGACCATATTGCCGATACTCTTCGTCTATCTGCTTACGCAGCGCAAAGTGGACAGTGGCATTGCGCTGGGCGGGCTGAAATAGAAATAACGTGATGAGCGTTATCAAATAAAAAGGAGGAAATCCCATGAAAAAACTGTTGGCACTCGTTCTTGCTATGCTGTTGCTGATGTCGGTAGTTTCTACCGCCAGCGCAGAAGTAACCACCCTTACCTATACGCACTTCTCTGGCTCCGGCGCACAGGAAGAAACCTTGAAAAAGATGATCGAGGTTTTTGAAAGCAAAAACCCGGACATCAAAATTGACCTTCAAATCACCGGTTACAGCGATTACTTTGATAGCCTCGCCACCAAAATCGGCGGCGGCAATGCCCCCGATGTGTTCGAAATGAACATGGAAAACTATCTGGCTTACATGCTGCGCGGCGCTTGCGCGGATCTGACGGATATGGGCATTGATACGGCCAACTACTCCGAAGGCACGCTCTCCGCAGTTTCCAGCAATGGTAAACTGTATGCGGTGCCGATGAGCTTCTCCACCTGCGTACTGTTCTATAACAAAGCGTTGTTTGACCAAGCGGGCATCGGTTATCCGACCGATGATTGGACGTGGGCCGATGCACAGGCTGCCGCAGAGAAAATCGCCGCGTTGGGCGACGACATCTGGGGCTACTATCAGCCGATTACGTACAACGAATTCTATAAGTCGATCGCCGGTAACGGCGGCAGCCTGCTGAACGACGATTACACCGCCTTTACCGTAAACACGTCTGAAAATGTTGCGGTTTTGGATGCGATGATCGCTCGCTTACGCGGTGATAACCACGTGATGCCCACCACCGAAGAGCTGGCGGGCCGCGGCGATTGGGATCTGTTCACCGAAGGCAAACTGGGCATGATCATCACCGGTATCTGGGGCTTTAGCACCTTTACCGAAAAATGCGATTTCGATTGGGATATCGTAGTAGAACCCGGCTATGCCGACAAAGCTACCTTCTTCTTTGCCAACGTAAACTGCGTATCGCCCAGCTGCGAAAACAAAGAAGCTGCCGCGAAATTCATCGATGCGATGGGTTCCGACCCTGACATTGTACAGCTTCGCTTGGATGCGAGTTGGGAGCTGCCGACTATTGCGGATCAGAGCCTGCTGAGCCAGTATCTGGAGATTACGCCTCCCGCCAACCGTGCCGCCGTGTTTGACAGCATGAATTATGCTTCTGCACCGCCTGCATTGATCGAAGCCAGCGCTGCCAGCGAGATTATCAATAACGTTCTGAGCACGCTGGAAGCGAACGATATGACCGCACAGGAAGCGTTGGACGAAATTCAGATGGAACTGGAAGACGCCGACTTGCTGTAAGCCATATAATAATATGCATAAAGCCGTGGAAGAGGCACAACCCCTTCCACGGCTTCTTTTGGAAAGGAAGGCTCTGCGATGACCCAGTATCAGGTGACGGGGAATGAGTACCTTTCGCTCCCGACCATTCGTGAAAAGGATGGTGCGGTGGAAGGTGTTACGTTTCTGTATATGCAATTAAAAGGCTTGCTGGAAATTCGCGGCGACAACGGTTTGATTTGCCCGTTTCTGTCGCTGAACGGAAAGAAGCAAGCGCTTAAGCCGGAATGGAGACGCGAACATTATTGGATACCTACTTTTACGTCATCGCAGGATGAAACAAAGCTTTCCTGTACCTATCTGACCCCGATAAACGAACGGGCATTTGTGGTAAGACTTACACTGGCTAACATGGGCACTCAAGAGATACAAGCCGATTTTGGCGTTGGGGGACGCTGGGATCGAACACTTCACGAAATTAACGAAACGACGGAACTGCCGCAGGGGCGGGAGGTTATCCGCTCAAACTGGAACCAGATGTTTATTTGGTCGCAAAAACCGGGGCTTCCTCTATTTGCGTTTGCACCTTGCGTGTCGGATGCACAACCGTTCAGCGAGATCGATCAGGATGCGGAATGGGAACAAGACGGTTTTTCTTATCGAATCCACAAACAAGTTCTGCTCAAGCCACAGCAATCCGAAACGCTCAACATTTACTTTGGCATCGGTTATGAAAGCGTAGCGGCTGCAACAAGTGCCAAAGAATTGCTGCGGCAAGGATACAGTACGCTTTTAACGATAACAACAGACTGGCTAATCAGCCGGGAGAGATATACACCGGATGAGAACATCAATGCCATTTTAAACACGAACTTATTTTTCTCTTTCTTTTATGCCTCCGGCCGGAGTATTGATACGGAAGAACTGTGTTTGATGACCTCACGCAGCCCGCGGTACTATGTAAGTGCCGCTTACTGGGACCGGGATAGCCTGCTCTGGGCGTTCCCATCCATAATCGCGGTAGACCCCGGTTATGCGCGCGAAATATTAGGATACGTATTTACCCGGCAGGCGCGAAATTTCGGTATTCATAGCCGTTATATCGACGGTACGGTGCTGGAACCGGGCTTTGAGCTGGATGAGTTATGTGCCCCGGTTATTGCTTTGCAGCGGTATGTAACGGCTACGGAAGACCATAGTATACTTGATGAATCATTTGTACAAAAAGCGTTAGACCGCATTATCCATACGCTGGAGTCCAAAAAACATAACACTATTGATTTGTATGAAACCTTTTTACAACCAACGGACGATATGCACAACTACCCGTATCTTACGTACGATAACGTTTTGGTTTGGTATACGTACCGCGCGCTAGCCTTGCTATTAAACCGCCCTTTGCTCGCAGATAGAGCACAGGCTGTTCGCAAAGCAATTTATTCGCACTGCGTACAAAAACAGGAAGAAAAAACCTTCTTTGCATGGTCTGTTGATGGAAACGGACATTATGATATATATGACGAGCCACCGGGAAGCCTCCAACAATTGCCTTTTTATGGTTTCTGCACGACGGATGACGAAGTGTGGCAGAATACGGTTCATATGATCCGCGATAGCAAATATGCATTATCGTTCGCCGGTAAGCCGATTGCCGAAATTGGCTGCAAACATGCGCCGCATCCATGGATTTTATCCATTTGCAACAGTTTGCTAAGCGGTCATAGCCAGTCGGCGCTTCGCCATTTACGGCTAACACAGATGGATAACGGCATCGCCTGTGAAAGCGTGCATGAGCAGACAGGCGCTTGTGAGACGGGTGAAGCGTTTGCTACCTGCGCAGGATTTCTTGCTTTTGCCTTGATGGAAGCACTCAAATGCTAATCCGAACGTGGACGATGTTATTTACTGATAGATGATAATGCTTTTACATAGCGCACAATTTTGAATACAAGAGCACCCTTGATGTCTGCATGCATCTACTAGAAAGATGTATTACAGGTGCCAAGGGTGCTTTTTTGAGTTATTTAGAAGAATGATGGTCGAATATTTGCTTGAAATCTGTATCATGTTCCTCAAAGAGGTTTACAAGCACAGGATCAAAATGGATGCCACTTCCCTTGCGGATAATCTCTTTGCTTTTCTCGTGGGAATAGGGTTCTTTGTAAACGCGGCGGCTGCGCAAAGCATCGTATACGTCGCAAAGGCTTAGGATGCGGGCGGCAAGCGGTATATTTTCACCTTTTAAACCCTGCATATAGCCGCTGCCATCCCATTTTTCGTGGTGGCATCTGACTATATCCATGCCCATTTTTAAGTATCCGTTGCCCGGATAGCTTTTATGAACGCTGGCTAATGTCTCATACCCGATGGATACATGGGTTTTCATAATAATAAATTCATCCGGCGTTAATTTGCCAGGCTTTAATAAAATATGATCAGGAATACCGACCTTTCCAATATCATGCAGCGGACTGGCCATGGCGATATTACGGATGAACGCGTCGTTTACCTGCCCGGCATATAGGCTTCCGGCATGTAGGATTTCTGCGAAAAGGCGGCTATACTTGGACATCCGTTCAATATGTTCGCCAGTATCATCATCCCGGGATTCGGCTAATTTCACCAAAGCATGGATGGTTGCCAATTGGGAAGCATATACTTCATCAGCCTTTTGCTGAACCAAGTCTTCTAAATGGTCGTTATACTGCTGCAACTTCTGCTCGGCGAGTTTAGCCGTGGTCACATCCTGCAATGTACCGTAAATGGTTTCGACTTCTCCATTTGGATTACGTTCCACAATGTGCTGGGAATGCACCCATTTAATGCTTCCATTTGGCATTTGCAAGCGATAGGTTAAATCCTCAGGGGGAATTCCATTTAAAAGTTGATTGCCTGCTTCCTGCGCAATCGATATATCTTCGGGATGAACACGCTTGTAGTATTCTGCCAAATCGGGTGCGCGATCTCTGGGGAGCCCGGCGATGATGTACATCGTATCCGACCATTCAATAATCTTTGTTTTTGGATCGATAATCCAGTTACCGAGCATGGCGATTTTTTCTGCCTGCTTTCGGAGCGTATCGCTGCGTGCCAGCTGTTTTACAGTTGATTCCAAGGTTTGGGAAACACTGGCATAGCGATTCATGAGCTGTGTGTATAATTCATTTTGGATTTTGTTGTCAACACGTTCGGCAAAATGATTGAACAGAAGAAGAAAATAATCATCGGAATGTTGAGTTTGCTTCAGTTGCGCATGTAAATCAAGAGGAGTGTTTTGTGCTGTTTTCATGGCAATACTCCTCTAAAAAATGATCAATGCCGACATGGGTTAATTTACGCAAATGCTCTATTACAACTTTTTGTGCCTCCGGCGTATGTAAAATGCTCCCGTGCTGTGGTGCAATAACAGAAATGTCCAGTTCCTCAATGCGGTCCAGCGCATAGTTAAGCGCTTTATGGCTGGTCATAATGCGGCAATGAAAATCCTGAATGCCAAACAACGGGCACTTTTTTTCGGTTGCAGAGCAAACGAATGTAGGTTCACACTTTGTGCAAAGGCCGGAAAGCGAAGTATACAGTGACCAATTATGGTCATAACTTCCGAAGATGTCACTGCTGAACAATACTTTTGTTTTCGTGTCGTAGGTCATAAAACTACCGGGCGAATGGGCATATGGTGTAAAAATAAATCTTAATTCACGTCCGCTGGAAAAACAGTAACAAAACCCAAGCTGCTCAATGCATAATTTGGGCGATTGTGCAGAGTAATAGTTTATAAAAATGTTGTTTTCCGTATGGGAGATAATCTGAAGATTAGGGTTTTGTATCAATGCCTCCATATGCGGAATATTACTGCATAAATCCGGATCATAATGATGATAGATCAACCTTTGAATGTTGTTTGGGTTGATGCCGGTACGTAAAACCTTTAGCATTACAGTGCTAAAATCATTCCGGCTACCGCTGTCCAACAGTACCGCTTCGTCATGGTCCACAATTAAATAAGGGTTGCAGTGCAGCCCGGCGTCTAAATCTGCAAAGCCAACCCAGTATACGCCTTCCTTGATTTCGATATACTCGTTTAGATCCAATGTCTGTTCGGTCATCGTTAATTCCTCCCATGATTGGAAAACCAAGTATGTAGCTTGTAATTTTTGATATCGTATCATGAAAGCATGCAACTGTAAAGACAAACAAAAACTTATATTGAAGTAAGTGTAAGCTGCGTTTACGTTTATGGAGCAGACAGAACCAAAGATTGTTGTTATAAATGTGTATTTATTTCCGTTACTAAAGCCGTTACTGTTTGCAATGCTTCGTTAAAGGTTGCTTGTTGTGCCAACTGATAGTAATTCCGTGTCATGGGTAAAGCATGATTCACTTGCGCGACCAACTTGTAACCCAGTGGAAAGGGCAGTGCGTCCGCTACGGATAAAAGCGGCATCATCGCTTGTTGATACTTCATAGCAGTTTTTATATCGTCACGTTCATATGCCTGATAGACACCGGAAACCAACCGGGGAATAGCGGCGGCAAAAGCAGTCATGCTGCCATCTACCCCTGCAGTAAGCGCCGGTAGAAGGCAATCATCCGTGCCGGCGTATATTAAGAAATCATTCCGAACTGAGTGCAGCTGGCAAAGATGGGAAATTCGTTTTAAATTGGCGGAGGAATCCTTAAGCCCAATAATGTTGGGAATCCGGAGCAGCTTTTTGATGGTATCGATTTCAATACCGCTGGTAAAGAACGGCACATGGTACATAATAATCGGCAGCGGGGATGCCTTTGCCAGTTCACGGTAAAAAAGATATATTTCTTCCTGGGTAAGCGGATAGTAATAGGGTGGGCAGGCAACACAGGCATGATAACCCAGCTCGTATGCCATTTGAGCGTATTCGATCGCCTGTTGCAGGTTTGGTGCGCAGGCTCCGGCGATAAGTGTTTTTTGACCGGATAGACCGTCTTTGGTTGCTTGATAAATAGCTCGTTGTTGCATGGGCGAAAGATGCGGAAACTCGCCAGTGGATGCACAGGGGAAAACACCCGTGATGTAACTTGCGGATAGATGCTCTGCCTGTTTGCGAACCGATTCTAAATCAACCTGCCAGTTTAGATCAAACGGGGTTACCGTAACACCGATAGCGCCATGTAATTCTTTCAACGCGAATCTTCCTTTCAATGGGTTTAATATCCTTATCTTCAGTATAAAAAAACAGATGATTTAAACAAGCGGCTATTTCCGACATACGTTCAGTAAAAACCGAGATGCCTGACTGTCCTTGTATATGGTCAAAAATTCCCTATGCGATGTAGGAAACCGAAAATTGTTTTCCCGTTTGTCCTCGTTATAATAAAAATTGAATTAACATTTAGCCGGGAGTGAACTAGATTGAAACGTCCCGTCTGTGTAGGGTCCATACCCAGTCCAAGTTGTGTTGACTGCGGCGTGGCGCTGAAACGTGATGATATTGGTATTTCCAAACGGTTGGTTAGCAGAGGCTTAACACAGTTTTACTGTTCTGCATGCCTTGCAAAACGTTTGGGCGTGCCGGAAACAGTGATTGCGCTGAAAATTTCTGAATACCGTGCAATGGGCTGCGTGCTTTTCAATCCACATAGAGAGGAGTAACAAATGAAGGTTTTTTCGGAGACGCTTCCGTTTTGGAAAGGCAATCTGCATATGCATACGACCCGAAGCGATGGACGGCGAACACCGCAAGAGGCAGCACGGATATATCGGGCAAACGGATACGATTTTATCGCGATGACCGATCACGATACGGTTGGGTGCGAGACACACATGGAAAACAACTTACTTGTGCTATCCGGGATCGAGCTTGCGTTTGAGCTTGCGGCGGAAGAAATGCATATTGTCGGAGTCGGCATCCCAAAAGGAATTGAAAAGCAATTGGATGCCCGTTTTGGGCCGCAGGCGGCAATTGATATCATATGCAAAAGCGGTGGGAAGGCAATTCTGGCACACCCGGCATGGTCGATGTTGACGCCAGGTACGATCTCTGCGCTGCGGGGGCTTTCAGCATCGGAAATCTATAATGCCATGTCTACGGCTCCGCGAAACTGCCTGCGTGCGGACGCATCGGCTGTGTTGGATGTTGCCGCTGCCCATGGCAGCGTACTGCCGCTTGTGGCGGTGGACGATGCTCACTTTTATGAGGGCGAACATTGCAACAGCTACATTATGGTGCAAGCAGCATCGCTAACCCAAGCGGATATATTGTACGCGTTGGAGGAAAAACGCTTCTATGCCACGCAAGGCCCGAGGATAAATCAACTTACGGTGGAGGAATCCCAAATACGGATAGAATGCTCGCCCGTAAGTATGATTGTATTTTACAGCAACCTCAGCTGGGTAGCGGGCAGATGC
Organism: Candidatus Limiplasma sp.; assembly: GCA_963663285.2. Taxonomy (GTDB): domain Bacteria; phylum Bacillota; class Clostridia; order Christensenellales; family Aristaeellaceae; genus CAXXOK01. Next base: position 761,704 of record CAXXNI010000002.1, read on the forward strand.
CGCACCGGCCGTAACCTGACGCAAAGTGTTTATGATCTGCGTGCGCAAAGCGGCGAGACGTATGTACGATGCCAAATTATTGATCGTAAAGGGAAAAGCGCATGGACAAATCCGATTCTTCTGCCGTTCGCTTAGTTTTCCGGGCATAAAACCATACTAATGGGATGTCTATTAATAATAGTACCTTTAATCAATACGCTACGCGGCGATTGAAAATATTTTGCATGAAACGAAAAGGAGAATGCGCATGTACACAAAAACACCACCTATGGGATGGAACTCCTGGAATACATTTGGCCCACAGCCTACGGATGCGCTGATTCGTGAAACTGCGGATACGATGGTAGCTCTTGGATACCGAGATGCCGGATACGAGTATGTAATCATAGACGACGGCTGGATGATGATGGAGCGCGACGCGAACGGTTTGTTTGTCGCTGATCCGGAAAAATTCCCGTATGGTATCCGCGCGCTGGCGGAATATGTGCACAGCAAAGGATTGAAGCTGGGCATTTACTCCTGTGCAGGTACACGTACCTGCGGGCGTTATCCGGGCTCGTTTGATCACGAGTTCAGCGATGCAAAGCAATTTGCCCAGTGGGAGGTAGACTATTTAAAATACGATTTTTGCAATTTCCCTAAAAGCGCCGATGGACGACAGCGCTACCAAACCATGTCGATGGCGCTTCGGGCAAGCGGCCGGAATATTTATTTTGCAGCTTGTAATTGGGGCGTGGATGAACCTCAAACATGGATGCGTTCCGTAGGCGCAAACAGTTACCGCTCTACGGCTGATATACTGGACAATTTTCAATCTGCCGCAACCATCGCTGAAAGTCAATTGCATTTGCTGCATTGCAGTGCGGCACCGTGCTTTAACGATATGGACATGCTGACCGTAGGCATGTACGGAAAGGGTCACGTTGGGTTGGAAGATCCCAACAACAAAGCGGTAAATGCATGTACTGCTCAGGACTATATTACCCAGTTCGTGTTGTGGTCCTGTTTGGGAAGCGCGTTGATATTAGGTGCGGATGTACGGGCAATATCGGATGAAATGCGGAATTTACTGCAAAACAAAGCATTGATCGCTATTAATCAGGATGAAGAGTGCAGACCTCCGTACCTGATCTACCATGAAGGGGCAAAATTCAGCTTTTTAAAACACTTGAGCGATCATACAGTCACCCTTGTGTTTGTAAACCTGACCGGGGAAGAAGACGAGGTGGATTGTATTTTTGCCGATATGGGGTTGCCGTATACATCGGGCATACAGTTGCATTTAACAGACGTCATGAGCGGTGAGGATGCTGGTATTCATACGGATCATTATCCGCTTGAGATACCTGCCCATGGATGTAGAGTATTCAAAGCCAACTTCGTAATCGAATAATAAGAACAAAGTATCACGAATACGCCACCGCTTTATCGGCAGTGGCGTATTTGTGATGCTTGCATATGAACTGCCAATATACAATTTTAGCAGAGAGGGAAAACAGATAGGATACGGTTGTAAAATGTAATTCAGGGAAACGTTAGTAGCGATTGAGTAGTGATGAAAGTTCAACGCGGTTAGTAATGGGAAAAGAAATCAATGCAAAATAGAATATAAACCATCAAATACAAGTGAAGTGATACCGATTAGAATGAAATATTGAAAAGGGAACTAGCGAAGACGCTTGATAAACCGACAGACGCAGCCGCCAACAACTGTTGGCGGCTGCGATAAGGCTTGTTATTTTTAATACTTCACATGCAGTGTGAAGGACTCCGGCGGATTCTTCAGCCGTATAGTTTCGCCCTCCAGTACGCTAAGCGGCAGATTAACATCGTTCATTGTAATGCCGGTAGCTGCTTTTGGCAGGGGCTTACGTAAATGGAATACAATTTCACCCGGAGCGTTTCGCCACTGCGCATCCATGGCAAGTGTGAAGCTTTCTTTGCCAGCGGTCAATGTACAGCTTACTTTACCAAAGTAAGTCGCCATACCGGAAAAGCGGATGGTTTTCCCTTCGGCAAACCACGCTCTAGGAGCGCCTTGCAGCAGGTGAAGATTTTCGTTTTCTTCCCGCAGCAAATGGTTGCGCAAATTAACGATGAACTGCGCTTCATCCGGCGTTTTGAAGAAAGGCCCGAAACCAAGCCCGAAATCTGTAATGGGATGTTCGGTAAAGCAATTTACATCCCGGTACAGGTTTTGTGCAAAGTTATTAAACAGCGTTCGAATGGCCCGCTCGCTTTCGCCCCGCTGTAAAAACAACTGGTCATTGAACAGCAGGTTAGATTGAATTGTCATACCACCGCGGCTGAACCAATACCGCTCCCGATCCACAGCGCGGCCATAATCACGGGAGAGGAACAGGTTATCTTCCTGATCGTGCAATATCCAAGTGGTCACATCATCCTCCGGCGGGTACACACCGCAGGATGAAAGGTGAAGCGCACCATACGCTACTTCGCGGAACCAGCCCCAATCGCGGCCGCGAATCTCCGCTTGCGTAGGCATATGCGGCATATATCCGCCGTTACCGGTCGGTACGACAGGCGAAGCCGCCATCGCACGGGCAGCGCAATCGCGAATATCGCTGCGATAGTTATTGTTCTCCTGCTGGATACGGTCTGCTTCCGGATGATCAATCGCCTTAAGCGCGCCGATTGCTGCCTGGATACCGCCGTATGCCTGTGCATTTACGGCAAACCAACAGCGCCATTCGGGATTATCCTCCAGATGCCCATGCGGCATTAGACCGTAATAGCTTACCTTTTCACCGTTGTCATCCAGCAGCTTAGTGGCTTTCCGTTCGGTAAAAATATAATCGCAGGCTTTAACCAGCGTACCGGAGATACGCTTGAGCCAATCCAGATTGCCGGTAAGCCGGTAATGGTCCACCAAACAGGAAAGAATGTAGCCGTGATCCAGATTGTATGCGAATAATGAAGTTGTATTATCCGTATAACCGCCGTAATTGTTAGCGACCAGCGCACCATCGTTAGAGACGAAGTTACCGTCCATACTACCGGTTCCCTGACTGACGATAAAGGTTTCCAGATATTTTTCCGCATCTTCGTGATATCCCATATAATCCAGCATCCGTATTTGCAGTGAGGCTTCATTGCCGCAGGCGCCATACCCATACGTACCGGCGGGCACCATGTAAAGCCCTGTACGCAGATCGCGCATAGCGGTAAGCGCAACATGCCACGGCACCGCCTGCGCAAAAGCATTCAGCTTATCTTCGTCCGGTAGCGCAACATGCGCACCCTGCTTGGCAAAACCAAGCCAGAAGCTTCGAACACGTTCCAGCTCCGCATCAAAAGAACGGGAGCGGAGGTGCTGCCAATCTGCCTCATCTGCCAAAGAAGGATAGGGAAGAACAAAATCAATCGTTTGGGTTTCATATGCTGCGAGCGTTACCTCGTAGAGTAACGTGGTTGCCACACAGGACGAGGGCGGCTGACGTACCGGGTTGCGATCGTACCCTTCAAAACCAAATTGAGGCTGCATGGACAGGGATGTATTTCCGGCAGCCGAATAAGGAATACACCGCAGACTGCCTTTATTATTAGACTGTATCTGCATACGCAGATATTCCTTCGGGTAGGGCTGCACGGTCCAGCCAACAACGGGCGTGTCGCCGGGTCGTACACGGCCGACCGCAACGAGCGCATTGCCGTGCAAGTGCAATTCTTCGCCGGGATAGGACTCAATCAGCAAATGTGCCGTACGCGCTTCGGAGGACGCGTTGCGAATTTCCACCCGGTTCATCACCAGAATATCCTCATCGCCGACAATGGTTTTTGGCTTCGTGTCCAGCAGCGTTGCAAAAGTAGTTTGTTTATAGCTTACATCGCGATCCAGCCACTCTGTAACATACACAGGTACGCGCGCATCCGGCATGGATTGCGTCGTATCATCATTTCCCTCGTGGCGGCAGGGCGGATCGCCGCTGGCTAAACGAAAGTGGATTTCATTTCCCGCCCAATGTGTTTTGGCGGTATCCCGTGCGGATACTTTTTGATCGATCTTATTGGCGAAAATATCCCCGTTATATCGAAGCGCGAACTTTTGCCGCACGCCTTTCCAACCCATCAGCACATAACGGCCATATTTCGGCTGCATATTCTTTTGCATAGCCGGTATCTCCGCCATGGCGTTGGCAACGGATTGTTCCGGATGCTCGATCACCCGGCTGAAGATGGATTGCTTACCTTCGGTAAGCTGCTTTACAATTTGCAGTGGATCATCGCCCAGTTCATCGGGCGCAATGAGCAAATCAAAATCTTCCATGTATACGCCGTGGTCAATATCTTCTGCCCGCACACCAAAGGCGATAGAACCAACCCGGAAAGTGAGAATAGTTTGGTCTGCCTCTGTTTTTGCGCCAGCTGTTCGCAAGAAGGTGATTTGTGAAGGAGCGGTAATCTCGCCCTGCCCGGTAAGAAACTCGCCATTCCAAATAGACTCCGCCTGTACGGTACCACAAGCAGTAGCTTTACCGATTGCATGGGGGTAAACGTTGCATGCTACTGTTTTTACGGTGGCATCTCCTGTAAGGGCTATGCTTTGAATATGGGGTGCCGCTGCCCCCTCAAACACAATGCGGAATTTTAATGCGCGCCGGAACATCGCGTTATAATCGTCGGATAAAAATAGATTTTGGGGGTAATCGCCGCCCAAACAGAGAACCTCGTTTACATCGATGTGATCAAATAAAACAGAACAGCCGCTTTTATCCAAGGTCTGCTCGCCGTATGCAGCCAGCCATTGGCCGTGAAAAGCATCGTCTGTAAGCAGCCATCCCTTATGTGCGCCTACACGGCGATCCTTTTGTTCGTTGGGCCATGAATAATGCCAGTACTCCACATGCCAATCCGCAGGCAGGGGAGAGCCTTGTGTAAAGGTGAGCTGCAGCCCAAGAATATCACGGGGCTGATCCCATTCAAATCCAATTTGCCACCTGCTGTTTGAAGCCGGGGCACAGGTCCACCCTCCCAACTCGTCACGTACGATGGGCGTAGCTTTCATGTCTCGACCGGTTGCCTCGTTATAGGCGCGAATGCGGGCATACCGGATGGGGTCAAAGGAGCGTACGTCTGTACTCATATTGTTTCCTTCCTTTCGATGGTTCTGAAAAAAGCATAGCGAAAACACGTAAGGAGAGTCAAACAAATATGGTCGTTTACCATCGTGTTTTTCTGCGGTTGCGGCAAGCAATTTCCGTAGTTTATCGACGATTTTTGCAGAAGCACCCTTAAAACACGGTGGGTAGGATTTCATCTATGGCTGTCGATGCTGGTTGCATGTATAATAGATACGAAGAACGGAGCGCATGGAAAATAAAACCAGTGTATAAAAACGAGCGGTTGCCAAGCAAGCAATGACTAAAGGTGCCGCAAAGGATCGCGGCGATCCGTTTTCATAGGGTGAATTCAAGACGGCACCATGACCAATCTGCGCAAGGGAGGGGATTGCCTTGAAATCGATGTTTTTCTTTTTTCGAAGCCCCGTTTTTCGAAGATTCCTGCTCTCCTTTTTAGCGGCCTTCGTTATTCCGCTTACACTGGTATTCGGCTATCTGGAGTATACGAACCGGGAGTTGCTTACCAAAGAAATATATGACATTCAAGAGACAACAGCAAACTATGTGCGCCGTACAATGGATTTTGAATTTTCCCGCTACCGCACTTTTTCTGCAACGCTGCTTAACAACTCCATTTTAAATAGTGTTCGTAAAAAAATGTACGATGAGCTTACGCCATCCGATGCATTACACCTGATGAGCCTTCGCGGTGTACTCAGCAGCTTTGCGGTCGATTCTGCCGTTGTATCGCGCATCTTTTTATACATGCCGACAAACGGATTGTATGTGGATGCGGTGAGGGCGTTGCCGGTAGAAGATGCCTTATATACGCTCAAGGATGCCGGCTTAATGCCGCAGGATGATGATCAATGGCAGGCGATGCTTACTCAGACGTACACAAGCCAATGGTTCAGTATTACAAGCCAAAAAGGGGAGACTATTTTATACTACATTCAAACCCTTCCATCCGCTTTTGATAACGATACTTGCAACCTGATGATTGCCGTAAGCCCCGCTTACCTGAAAGATGTCTTTGACGAAAGTGGACTGGCAGATAATGAATGGATTGGCATGGTGGATGAGGCAGGCAATGTGATTTATTCCCCCCGTGCCGCAACCCCTGACTTTGATCTATCCAGTACATTGGAGGATAACGGTAACTTTATTCAAAACAATATGCTGTATACTTATTTTCATTCCAAGCTAACGAAAAGCTATTATTTTAGCGTGATGCCGCTGGCAAACATCAATAATGCACTACGGGCACCCAGTAACCTCTCCATCGCGGTTTTGTTGATTTCATTTTTAATCTGTACCATCATCACATATTTAACGACGGTACGTAACTTCAAACCGATTGCATACCTAAGCACGCTGGCGCAGCCGGATACAAGCGACCCGGATATAGACGAATTTACACGCTTAAAAATTTCATTGATGGAAGCCAGCGATGAAAAGAAGCTGCGTATGGACCATGCAAAATATGCAAGACAGGTGCTGGACGACCAAAATTTAGTCCGCAGCATGCTAAAAGCTGGGAATCAGGCATTACTGGAACGCAGAATGCAACGCGAGGAACTGGAAACGGTCGGTACGGCATGGGTTTTCAGCGTGGTTACGCTGGTGGATTTTTCGGATGACGATATTGATACGCAAACGTCGTACCAGCATACGATGACACAGCTTCACGAATCGTTCAGTACCATAGGCTCGCAATTCTATACGGCACTGCCGCTTTATAACGATAAGGAATTGCTGGTATTGATTAATTTGCCTTCGGAAGAGTTGCAGCATCTGGCGTATTTGCGCAATTCCTTCACCAACTTACTGCATATGCTGCGCAGTAGCTTTTCTATCGATTGCCAGATTGCCGTCAGCGCCATTCACAAGCTGCCGGTTTTAAATGGGCAGGCTTTGTCGGAACTGATTGCGGAAGCGCGCATCGCTTCAGAAAGCCGGCAGAAGGCGAATCCATCCTGTTCTATTCCACGCAAGCGGTAGACAAGGTAATGCAAATCTCGGTAGAACATACCATGAATCGTCTGATGCACGCCTGTTTGCGCGGCGATACGGATGAAACCGGTAAGCTGATGAAGCAACTGACCGAACAGGTAAATACCTTCAGCGAATATCAATCCAATTCGGAAAAAGAGGTGGATACCTACGAAGGGGAAAGTACGGAAATGCGGATTAAACGCGATATTCTGGAAATTGTGAAAAACGAATACCCCAACCCAATGCTTAACGTCAGTGCGATTGCTGATAAACTGGGGAAAAACGTGGATTATATATCGCGCGTCTTTAAGCAGACAACGACGATAGGTTTACTGGATTATATTCATCATATGCGGATCAAAGCAGCGAAAGAACTATTGATGAATCAGCCCAATCTTTCGATTGTACAAATTTCACAGCGCGTTGGGTATTTTGGAGCCGACTCCTTTATTCGCTCTTTTAAGCGGATTGAGGGTACGACGCCAGGCAGATACCGGAAAAAAGGAGAGTAATCAGGATTGGAAATAGATAACGTTCACGATGCGATGCGTTTTGGCTATATAGCAAGACCGGAGCAGTTGATCGAAAATGAAGAAGTCAGCATACGGCAGGGGAATGGACGTACAATTACATGCCAAAAAATTTCGCTGCCCAATCAAGTATCTGCTACGGTTGTTTGGGATCGTTGCATGGATATTACAAGACTGAACTACCGGGGCATTCCCTTTGCTTATCTGGGAAAAGGGGAAGAACGAAACGATTTGGCTATGCCGTTTCCAAGCCGCTTTTCCGGCGGTATGCTGTATACCTGCGGTTTGCAGAATGTTGGCCCGGGAGATGAGATACAACCAACCCATGGACGTATTCACTTGCAGTCGGCAGGTATGCGCAGCATTCGTAATAATGGGGAAGCGTTGGTGCTGGAAGGCGAAATGCGGGAAGCGGCGCTGTTTGGCGAAAATCTGTTGTTGAACCGCAAGCTGGAATTTAATTTGGGTCAGGCGGAAATTACCATTCGGGATACCATTACAAACCAGACGCTATATGAGCAAGAATGGATGCTGCTGTATCATATTAATTTAGGGTATCCGTTTCTGGATGAGCATCTCAAATTGCAACTCCCACCGGGAACGCAAACACAGCCCGCGACAGAGGATGCACGGCTCCATATGGATAAGCTTACACGCTTTGCTGCGCCGGAACCGGGTTTTATAGAGCAGGATTATCGTCATCAATTGCCTGCAGAAGATGGTTATTGCCGCTTACATGCTGAGAACGAAGCGCTCCACATCGGCATGGGAATACGGTATAAAGCAGATACCCTGCCATATTTGCAGCAATGGCGCTGCCTGCGCAGCGGGGATTATGTACTGGGGCTAGAACCCACCAATAACCATGTGAACGGGCGGTTGCAGGCGAAGGCGGAAAATAGCCTGCCGGTGCTCAGACCGTTTGAAACCATCACCACAGAGGTGGTTTTATCCTTTTATTCTTTCTAAACAGGAGGCATTTCTTTGTTTACATCATTCACTATGAACGGTCTGGCTACACTGCGCAAAGGCCGTTCCCGCGCGATTACACAGGAAAACCCAACCGGGCAAAAGGGCTGCGGCGGGAAAACAGCCGGAGAGCTGGGGCCATCCCGAAAAGGTTCGCCCTGCATACGCGTAATACCGCAGGGGGAAACGGCAACGCTGGCGTCGATTGAGGGCCCGGGAATCATTAACCATATCTGGATGACGGTACCGGATCGTACCGATGCCGGGCGCTACGTTTTTCGGGATTTGGTTTTGCGCATGTATTGGGATGGAGAAACTTCCCCGTCGGTCGAAACCCCGTTGGGAGATTTCTTTCTCAATGGGTTTGGGCGTGGGTATTCAATTAACTCACAGCCGGTAGTTGTAAACCCCAAACAGGGCATGAACTGCTTCTTCCCTATGCCGTTCATGAGCGGAGCGAGAATTACGGTTGAAAACCAGCATGGCGGAGACGTACCGGGCTTATTTTACCAGATTGACTATATAGAACTAGACGAACCGCCAAAGGATATGGGGTCGTTCCATGCGCAATGGCGGCGCGAACCGGTAACGCAGTTGCAAAAGGATTATGTGCTTTTAGACGGTGTTAAAGGTAAAGGCCATTACATTGGCACTTTCATCGCGCTGCAATCACTGGAACGCGGTTGGTGGGGCGAAGGTGAAATGAAATTCTATCTGGATGGGGATACAGAATACCCCACCATATGCGGAACCGGGATGGAAGACTATTTTGGCGGCGCCTGGTCTTTTGGCGGTATGGATGCGGAAGGAAATATGCGGGAGCAGACATTTCAAACGCCATATATGGGTTACCCATTTTATAGCCGCGATACGGGCATTAAGAACGAGTTTTTCATGAGCGAATGCCCGCCGATGCGTGCGCTGTACAGATTCCATATTCCGGACCCGATCTTGTTCGATCAGGAGTTGCGGGTAACGCTGCAGCAAATCGGCGGGGACGAAAGAGGGCTTAGAGAACGGCAGGATGACATATCTTCCGTAGCGTATTGGTATCAGCAGGAACCGCATAATCCGTTTCAACCAATTCCGGGTGTGTTGGAGCGCAGAGCAAGATAAGCGACATGAATTTTCATTGCAAAGGGTATGATTTTTAATGGGGTCATATCCTTTTTATATCCCTTTATTCAACACTTGGGTTGCTATCAAACGGAGAGGGCGAGTAGTTATCCATACGCAGAACAAGCCGAAAATAAGTTGAATTTAAGATTTGGTAACAACAAGGGAACGCCCATCTGCTTTAGCAGATGGGCGTTCCCTTGTTGCATAGTATAAACCTGAAAGAGACGTTATTTACGGATTGGTCTCCGTGGATTATTGTACTCGGTAACGATTCACCGTTTCCATGTTGAGCTCTACACCCAGACCCGGTCGGTCAGGAATATCCACAAATCCATCGGTAACGGTGACAGGCTCTTTCACTAAACTGCGGCTTAATACAGTTTCCTGGCCGCAGTATTCCAGATACTTGGCATGGGGCAGAGCAGCAATGTATTGCAGTGTTGCGGACATGAGCAATCCACTTTTGAAGTTATGGGGAATAATCGGTACCTGGTACATTTTTGCAAGCTCCAGTATCTTCTTGCCAATGGTGATTCCACCACAGCGGCTCAAATCGGGCTGCAGAATATCTACGCATCCTTTACGCAGATAGGCTTCAAACTCGTTAAGTGCGCTAAGCTCTTCTCCAGCGGTAATGTTTAGCGACGTTGTTTGACGCAGACGGGCGAAATCATCCGGCTGCTCAACACGGAAAGGCTCTTCCACCCAATACACGCCTTCTTGCTCATACGTACGGCAGGCATCCAACGCAGGCTTATATTCCCGCCAGTTCATGGCAATGTCGATCATCAGCAGTTTATCCGGCCCCAATGCTTTACGGGCTGCGCGAATGAGCTTTAAATCGTGCGCTATATCATCCCCGAGGTTACCCCAGCCAAACTTAATACCGGAATAGCCTTTCACCATATGGTAATCCACCAATTGCTTTACTTCATCCTCGGTAGAAGGCATCAGAATGCTGATGTAAGCCGGAATGCGGCGTTGATAAGCACCACCGAGTAGCGTATGCACCGGCACACCCAACGCTTTACCGCGAATATCCCAAAGCGCCATGTCAATCCCGCTGATGGCGTGCATACCGGCGCCGCCGCGTGCGTAGTAATAGGCGCTGGTATAAAGCTGATCCCAGATCACTTCGGTTTCCATCGGGTCCAAGCCCATCAAAATATTACGCATACCACGCTGTGCGCTGTGGGAATCCGGCATGTCGATTGCCTGTTTCACCAGATACGGCGCGGAGTCCACCTCCGCAACGCCGTAAATACCCTCATCGGTGTCAATACGGATGATTACAGAATCCTGCGTACCGTCTCCAATCAGCGATATTTCCGGCTGACGGACAATATAAGCCTGTACATCGGTAATTTTCAATGAAAATCCACCTCTTTCATGTGTTGATTAGCCGTTTGCTTCTTCCCAGGGATGCACAACTGCTTTGATAAACCCATCTGGACGTTTGGATACGGTTTCAATTGCTTCTGCAAGCCCGGAAAGCGGGTACCGGTTTGTAATCAAATCCCGAACATTGATAATGCCACGCGCTGTCATTTCCAAAAGCGGGTCCCATACCAGCTCATTATTGGTAACGCCCAGTACAGTTAGCTGCTTCATAATCATTCTCGTTGCCGGGAAGGGGGGCAAGCTGCTTTCATCCGGCAAACCATACAGCAACACCCGGCCACGCGGCGCGCATAGCTCGACCGCGTCTGTCAGCGTACAGGCAGAGCCAACAGCATCTATGGATAAATCTACGCCCATTCCGCCGGTTTCTTCCATAACACGTTGATGGAGGTTCTCGGTTTTGACATTGATAACCACATCCGCGCCAAAATGATGTGCTTGAGAACGCTTATTTTCGCGCGTGATGGTCGCGATCACCTTACCTGCGGACGCAGCGCGAACTCCCTGTAAAAAGGATAAACCTGCAATCCCCATGCCTTGAACCAATACGGTTTGGCCAAAGGAAAGACCGATGCGGCGTATTGCGCCTACCGGACAAGCCACAGCCTCCAGTATGCCGCCCTCATCATAGGTCATGGAATCCGGCATAACATGCGCACAAGTCCATGGGATGCAAACATACTGGGCATAGCCACCCTGATATGGCGGAAAGCCAATTTCGCCTCCCTGTGCGCATAAATGCTTGTTGCCGCTGCGGCATTGCTCACAGACGCCACAGCCTACCGCGGTTTCTACGACAATGCGTTTTCCAACCCATTGTTTTAGCGTATCGGAGCCTGCCGCAACCACCTCGCCGGAGATTTCGTGTCCCAGCACATGCGGAGGATCGCCATTCCAAAAGGTGCCGTGAATAATGTGCGCATCTGTTGCACAAACCCCTGCGCTATATACTTTTATTTTCAGTTCGTTGGTTTTACATACGGGTTCGGGCAACTCGATTCGTTTTAATCGGCCGTGCCCTTCCCATAACATTGCCTTCATCACATATCGTTCCTTTGCTTATTTTACAGGCAAAACCTGCTGCTCAATGGGGTATTGCCACAGCGCAGTTGCGCCGCTGGACGTAAGCAGGTAATCATCTTCCAACCGGATGCCGTATTGACCGTCAACATATGCGCCAATTTCTACAGTAATCACGTCGCCTTTGTGCAGAATATCCTTGGAAACGGCAATTTCAACAGGGGCTTCAAATGGTGTAAGCCCGATTCCATGCCCTGTGTGATGCCTTAGCATTCCATCCATTTGGTGCTGTGCGAAAAACTGACGGGCGGTTTCGTACAGCTGACCAGCCTCCATGCCGGGGCGCAACTGATCTGCAATGATCTTTTTGCACGTAAGTACTTTACGGTATAAATCTGCCGCTTCTTCGGACGGTGAACCGACAAAATAGGTGCGGCAAACATCACACCAATGGCTGCCAAACTGCAAACAAAGATCTAGTAGCAAGGGATCGCCTATCGCTAACGTACGCTCTGTTGCGCCGCCTTCGATACCGGCTGTACGGGGGCCTGTTAGCAAATCGAAATTGATTGTTTGCCCTTGCGCGGCATGCCGTACGGCCGCCTCCAACTCATATTCCTTAGCGCCGGGTATTGCAGCTTGTTGAAACGCATCGTATACCGCCTGCGCAATTTGCAGCGCCTGTTGAATTTCCACAACTTTTCGCATTTTACGAAGCTCCTTTTCTACCCCTTGATAGCGCCGATCATAACGCCTTTAACGAAGTATTTCTGCAAGAACGGGTAGAGGATGAGTATTGGCACTGTGGATACGACAACTGTGCAATATTTAACCAATTCGCGCGTATACACTTCGGAAACCAGCTGCTTCCCGCTTTGCGATTCAACGCTTTCGTTTTGTATCAGCAATTCGCGCATGAACATTTGCAGTGGGTACAGCTTACGGTCCCGGATGTATAAAAGCGCCGGATACCACGAGTTCCAATAATCTACTGCGTAATACAGGGTGATCACCGCAATGGCGGGCAAGGAAAGCGGCAAAAAGATGCGGAACAGGATTTGCACGTCGTTGGCGCCGTCCAGCAGGGCGGACTCTTCCAGACTATCGGGAACGCTTAAAAAGAATGTGCGCAGAATAATCAGGTTATAAGTGTTCAGCGCGGTTGGAATAATCATAGACCAAAAACTGTTATAAAGCCCAACGTTACGCACAACGAAAAATGTGGGGATGATGCCGCCGTTAAAGAACATGGTAACGATAATGGCTTTCATCATAATACCGCGCAGTTTAAACTTCTTCCGGGTCACAACATAAGCGCCGAGCATAGTCATAACAACGCCGATCACCGTACCGCTGACGACCATAAAGCTGGTGTTGATGAATCCCTGGAGAATGTTAGGGTTTGCGAAAGTCATGGTATACCCTTGTAAGGTATAGGGGCCAAGTGGCGCCAGTAGCATACCTTCGTGTTTCAGCAGGGCTCGGGCGTCGCTGAAGGAAGCAAAAACTGTATAGAGCAGCGGATATACGGTGACAAGCACCAACAGAATAATAAATATAATATTGGCAACACTAAAGACTCTTTCTCCAATACTGCGGCCATCTTTTCTACGGTGTCTACGGGAGATAACACTTGCGTTCATTTCTTTACCCCCTTACCATAAGCTGTTATCGCTGACGCGGCTGGAAATTTTATTGGCGCTGATCAGCAGAAAAATATTAACAACCGAGTTGAATAAGCCAACGGCCGTCGCGAAGCTGTACTGCATTTTGGTTAAACCGATACGGTATACATAGCTGCTCAGTACGTCGGCGGTTTCATACGTAAGCGGGTTGTATAACAAAATGATTCGATCCCAGGAAACACTCATCATAGAGCCGATACGCAGCAACATCAGAATAACGATAGTTGGGGCTATGCCGGGCAGCGTAACATGCAGGGCTTGCCGGAAGCGTCCGGCGCCATCCACACGCGCCGCGTCATACAGCATGGGATCGATCCCTGTAAGCGCGGCAAAATAGATAATCGAATCCCATCCGAAAGATTGCCATACAATGCTGCCGATAAACAAACCTTGAAAGTACTCCGGTACGGAGAGCATGTTTACACGATCCATACCAAGAGCGACAAACAAGTTGGTAAGTACGCCGGAGCTTTTGGTAAAGTCCACCAACAAACCACAGATAACTACTGTAGAGATAAAATGCGGCATATAGGTGATGGATTGTGAAATTCTCCGAAAGCGGGTACTGCGTACTTCGTTGAGTAAAAGTGCGAACAGAATCGGCACGGGGAAGGAGAAAACCAACTCCTTAATGTTTATTTCCAGCGTATTGCGAACCAAACGCGGGAAATACGTGCTGGCAAAGAAACTGGCAAAGTGTTTTAAACCAACCCAATTGCTGTTAAGTATCCCACGGGCGGGCACATAATCCTGAAAAGCGATCACAACGCCGTACATTGGCAAATAACAAAAGATAATATAATAGGCAATTACGGGAACCGCCATAAGATACAGCATCGGATTTTGCGCAATGTTTTTTAGGTATCCGATACGCTTGGGTTTGACGGATTTCCGACCGGTTGCTGCAACCATGATTGCAATCTCCTTTCGCCGGCAGGTAAACCGACTGCCTGCGGCAATGTTGTCAAAGAAAAAGCCGGAGGGAAGAGGACTCCTCTCGCCTCCGGCCGGTTTATGGAATCGCCTGCCGGTTCCGGTTATGGTAACGCCATGTGCCGTGTGCTATGCAATGGCGCGGGGGACACAGCCGGATGAAGCGGCGAAGGGGGATTAGCGCTGCAACCAGCGTTCGTAGGCTGCCTGCTGAATCTGCTCATTCTCAGCCAGACCCATATCGTACATCGTGGATACAAATTCGTCCCAATTCTCCTCGATATTCAGGGTGCCGGTGATAAACTTGTAGATCATTTCATCGCTGTAGGTTTCGATATCCACCTGATTGGTGGTGTAAATCGTATCCTCATCAACGGTTCTGGAGATTGAATCGGGCAAACGGCCGGAGCGGTCGGTTTTATAGCCCCACTCATCCCAGCAGGTCTGGCACATCGGGTTAGCATATTCAAAGCTTTCCGGGCCTTCCAGCAACTGCCGCTGGAAGATTTGCAGGGTATACTTATGGCGGATGGTCTCGTAAGGCCAGTCAGGATTGGCTATAATCGCATCGCCGTATTCCAGCTCGCCTTCATCGTTGATCACATAGGTGCTGGTACCGTCATCCAGTTCGCCTACGCCGTAGTAAGCGAGTTCCGCCATATCCATATTGTAAAGATAATCCAATATCTTCGTGGCGGCATCCGGGTTTTTACAGGTGGCAGAAATCAGCATATCGCCAACGCCGCCCTGCGTAAGCGGATCGCCGAGGTGGAATGCTTCTTCCGTATCGGTTAAGCGCTGCACACGAACAGGATAGATTGCAAAATCAGGATTTTCTGCCTGACCAAGCGACATTACTTCTGTCGTCTGCCAGTTGCCGATGATGCAGAAAGCAGTACGGTCGTTGTAGAACATCTTTAACGCGTCGCTTACATCACGGTTTACAAAATCGCGGTCAATCAAGCCTTCGGCGTACCAGGCAGACATCTGCTCCAGATAAGCTTTATAGCCATCGTTAGCGCGGCTGTAGAAAACTTTGCCGTTTTCATCCAGCTGATAGCCGTTCATTACGACGCCAAAAGGACCGGAGAGAAAATTGCTGCAGGTATAGCGGAAGTCGTCCAGCGTACCCAGCGCCATCGGCACTTCAATACCATTCTCTTTCAGGGTGCGCAATACGGCTGTCAACTCATCAACCGTTTTGGGTACTTCCAGACCATATTGATCCAGAATATCTTTACGGGCGATAAAGCCCATGTTGTTGATACCCAGCAGGTAATCACACATGAAGCAGGTGCCAAGCGTCAGGTTGCCTTCGTCATCCACGGTGTTACGGTAGGTGTTAACATCCGATTGTGCCATGGAATACAGGAAGTTTTTCGCGTATTTACGGATCAGCTCATCGTTGTCCGCAAGAACGCCGTCCTGAATGGCGCCTTCGATACCGCCGGGATAGCTGTCGCTGAAACTGGAGGTGATAAAAATATCGGGATAGTCGCCGGAAGCGATTGTCATATTGAAGAAAGTACCATCATCTCCTGTGGGGGGATGAATGAACTCCAGATTTACACCGGTGAGCTCTTCCACTTTCTTTACAACCGGGTGTTCATCGTAGGACTGCATGAAATTGGCTGCGTATTCGTCCAATTCCACATAAATGGTTAAGGTAATTTCACCAGGATTGCAAATTGGTAAAGTATTGTCTTCCGCAGCAAGATATAAATCGTAAGCTTCCTGATTAAGGATGGCTGCATCTTCTTCGGCAGCTGCGAAGCTTGTTATGCCAATAAGCATCAACACTGCCAGCAGAATTGATATAAGTCTGCGCATTGAGTTTCCTCCTTTATCCATATCAGTACGGATTTACCTGATCCGAACTTGGCGCCGCACTTCCGGTAATGCAGCGACATGTTCACGCCTTTGTGAACGTTTCTATGATTAAGCTTAATCATCTACCCAAAGTTTATCGGGTATCCGTATGTTTGTAAATCCACAGTTTCTGCAATACAATCTATGTTTTCCGAAAAACGGATTCGGATCGACAGTTTCTGCCAATCGAGGATTTCCGCGGTTGCCGATGGTGCATAAAACGGGAAACGATAGTAATATTGCATTTTATGTTCGATAGTGTATGGATAGACTAAAAGCAGACGCTTGTAGGCACTAATGGAGCATGGTATAATAGAGTTACATGATAAGGATGCAGGATCGAACATACAAACAGAAAAGGAGGGCTGGCTGATGAAACGCATTGTCAGAATCATCATAACAACGGTATTACTCGTCAGTATTTGTGTGGCGCCTATGGCAGCTTTGGCACAGTCCATTCCCCGTCAAACCACTGTGATCGACCCGGAAGCACTGCAAATCACGTACCTGAACGTATCGGTTGAACCGCGTAATATTGTAATGCGCATGACGTTTCAAAACGATGGCAATATTAGCATCGATGAATTCGGAATTGCTCTGTCGTTTTATAACAGCGATGGAACGAAGGTATATTCCAACGCAAATACGCAGGAAGGGTATATTGAAGAGGAAAGCAACTGGTACTATACGCCTGATGAGGTGATTAAACCCGGGGATACCTATAAGACAGAGGATGTGTTTGCCGATTACAGCGGTGCGGTTGGTATTGCGGTAGCGGTTCGCTACTATCACCAGTATAATGGTGAATATATCCTGATCCCGGAAAGTGAATGGCAATGGATTTTACCGGGGTCGGTTACTACAGTACCGGATTACCATCGTTCTTATTACACGGAACCTTCCAATGCGGTGTATAACCTTTGCAATACGATGAACCTTGGCTACCGGTATTACCTGCTGGATGATTACAATGCCGCCTATTATGGTATGAATCAGGGCGGTGAGTGGATTACAAGCATTACTCCCGACTCAATGGCGGAAGCTGCCGGACTGCAAGTAGGCGATCTCATTCTATTCGTGGATGGAATGAAACCAACGGAAAACGTATATGCAGTTGAATATGGGCTTGCGGCAATCGCCGGCGGTGAAACAATCGAGTGGGTTTACCAGCGGAAAGAGCTGATTTATACCACGAAAATGTCCGCCCCGTAAGAAAATATTTGATTTTGCGAAAAAACCGGCCGAAAAATAACTCGGCCGGTTTTTTTGATGCTGAACATGATCAAAATAATTGAGGGAAGAAAAATGCTACCTTGTATTATGGCGGTTAAACCATCATATTAGCTTTTAATAGCATGACGATGAAAAGCCTGAACCTGGACAGCTGTAGAAATATGTATAAACAGACAAAGGTTCACAAAAAAGGTTTGAATAAAACGAATATTCGCTTGCACCATAGAAAAAGTGAGTGATATACTAACCAACGAATTGTATTGTTCGTATCTAATTTATAGGGAAGGTAAGAGGTGTATTATGACAGATCAGCAAAAATGGCAGCGTGTACGGTATATGCCCTCTACACCGCTGGGAGCTAACGGACAGCGGGTAACAGGCTGTAAAGAACATATTTCTTTATCTCGCCGGGCCGCAAGAGAAGGCGCGGTATTATTAAAAAATGATCACGAACTGCTCCCTTTTTGCAACGGCAGCAAATTGGCAATTTTTGGAAAAGCGCAAGCGGATTATGTAAAAGGCGGCGGCGGCAGTGGCGATACAACCGTTGCCTATACACGCAGTTTGTTGGACGGTTTGAAAGAAAAAGAAGCCGAAGGGCGGCTATCCCTTTATACGCCTGTTTCTGATTTTTATCAGAAGGATGTTGCTGCTCAATATGCAGCTGGATGCCTGCCTGGGCAGACGAAGGAGCCTGTACTGCCGGTGACGCTGCTTGAACAGGCACGGGCGTATACAGACATTGCAATTATCAGCATTTGCAGGTTTTCCGGTGAGTCGTGGGACCGGACCGGAGAGCCGTTTGACGGCGATTTCTTCCTCAGCAGAGAGGAAGCGGCAATGTTGCGGCAAGTACGGGATGCTTTCACCCGCATTGTGGTAGTACTCAACACTGGCGGCATGATGGATACCCGCTGGATCCGTGAGGATGATCATGTGGGTGCGGCGCTGCTGGCATGGCAGGGCGGCCTGGAAGGCGGCCTTGCCATGGCGGACTTGCTCTGTGGGGATGTATGCCCTTGCGGGCGCTTGAGCGATACGTTTGCAACAGATTTTGATGTATATCCCTCCTCGGCAACCTTTAACCAGTCGGAAGAATACATTGCGTATAACGACGATATTTATGTAGGGTACAGGTATTTTGAAACCATACCCGGTGCAGCGGATAATGTATGCTATCCTTTTGGCTTTGGGCTGAGTTATACGACATTTACAATGGAAAACCTGCAATGCGCCGAGTTGGATAATGGTTTTTTAGCAAGCGTTACCATAACCAACACAGGGAAATATGCTGGCAAACAGGTGGCGCAGGTATACTGTAAACCCCCGCAGGGAAAATTGGGGAAACCTAAAATCGTGCTGGTGGGATTTGCGAAGACGAATAGTTTGAAACCTGGCGAAAGCCAACAGGTGTCCATTCACTTTACCCAAATGGATTTTGCCAGCTATGATGATTTGGGTAAGGTTCAGGAATCCGCATGGATACTGGAAGCGGGACAATATTCTTTCTATGTCGGCGAAAATGTAAGAGAGATTAAGCCGCTGCCACTTAATTGGATGGTGGAAGAAAATCGCGTACTGTGCCAGCTGACCCATCATTGCGTGCCGTCCCAACTGCCGGAACGTATGCTTGCGGATGGCAGTTATGAGACACTCCCGAAACGCCCGGTACCGGAACGTTATTCGCAAAATAGCGATGTTTTGCCTTTTGATGGGCAGCAACCCACAGAAAGTCCGTTTGCGATTCCTTTTACCGCATGGGACGAACCGACGCTGCCGCAGCTTGTTGATGTTTACACAGGGAAAATGACGCTTGGAAGCTTGATGGGCTTGCTGAATGATGAGCAAAAAGTTCGTTTGTTGTGTGGGCAGCCAAACCGCGGAGCCGCCAATACATTCGGTTTTGGTAACTTGCTGATGTATGGTATTCCCAATGTGATGACTGCTGACGGCCCTGCCGGTTTAAGGATCAGGCCGCAATGCGGCGTTACGACGACCGCTTTCCCTTGCGCTACGCTGCTTTGCTGCACTTGGGACACAGGTTTGGTTTATGAGGTGGGTAAAGCCGGCGCGAAGGAAGTAAAAGAGAACGGTATTGGTGTTTGGCTGACACCGGCTATCAATATTCACCGCAGCCCGCTATGCGGCCGAAATTTCGAGTATTATTCGGAAGACCCACTGCTGACGGGACGTATGGCAACGGAGATGATTCGCGGCATTCAAAGCGAGGGCATAGCGTGCTCGCTGAAGCACTTCGCCTGCAATAATAAGGAGACAAACCGCCGCAATGCAGATTCCCGCGTATCCGAACGTGCACTTCGCGAGATTTACCTGAAAGGGTTCGAACTGTGCGTTAAAAACGCTAAACCTTGGACAGTAATGAGCTCCTATAATCTGATAAACGGTGTGCGCGCATCGGAGAATAAGGATTTACTTACGGGCATTCTTCGTGACGAATGGGGATTTGATGGCATCGTTACGACAGACTGGTATACGTTTGGTGAGCAATATAGAGAAATTGCCGCGGGCAACGATATTAAGATGGGCTGCGGTATGCCGGAACATACTTTGCAGATGATGAATGAGGGCCGTTTAGACTGTGCAGATGTAGACCGGAGCGTTGAAAGACTGCTTAAAATGATGCTGCGATTGGACTGATTGCTTGGTTGAAACACCTGCTCTATTGAACGGGAAACCCATATTCACTAATACATAGGCGTAAATACGTTGGTGTATCAACAAATCAATTTGCATTAGCAGAGAAACAGGGCAACGCTGCCCTGTTTCTCTGTTGCTTTGGCAATGATAAAAGCATACGTTCTATTACTTTTTATACTGGTTTTAGAAGGGATTACCTTAAAATATGAGAATAATGGAAAACATGGGAATTCCAATTGAAAATATAATTCTCTCTTGTTATTCGGCAGTACAACACCGGCGATAATAAATCCACAAAGTAAAGGAGCATAACATTGGAATTTGAGCATTATACAATTGTAGAACTGAAACCAGGATTGTTTGCAATGGATGATGAAAATGGAGATTCTTTGTATTTGATTATCGGAGATGAAAAAGCACTGTTGATTGATACCGGTTTAATGCAGGAAGACATTATGCCAATGCTAAAATCTTTCACAGATAAGCCTATCGAATTAGCGCTGACGCATGCGCACATCGACCATATGTATCACGCACCTGAATTTTCAACTGTATATTTGCACATGGCAGATATTGAAGCATGGCGTAAAGGGATGCTGCAGGTACTGATGCTGGCGGGATTCCGTATGTTTCATGTTCCTTTCCGTAGATTTCACCCTGCACGTTATATACCTATTACAGAGGATTACAACATCGATATCGGCGGCAATGTGATCCACGTACTTACGGCTGCGGGGCATACACCAGGTTCGAGCATTTTTGTTGACGAAAAGCATCAATGCCTGTTCATGGGGGATGCGGTTGGGAACGGCGGCGCATCCGCATGGATGTGGCTGCCCGGCAGTTTGCCAATTGGCTCTTACCGCGAAAACCTGATTTCCTTGCAAAACAAATTAAAACGGTACAGCGGTTATCAGATGTTAGGCGGGCACAGGATGAATACATTTCCAACGGATGATAAACCGCAAGGGCAGCCCTTGCACATACAAAGCATAGAGGATATGATAACTTTATGTAGTTTAATGCTTACACATAAAGTGGCACCCATCGATACAAAGCGCATGTTTATTTTTCGTACGCTGCAATATCAATATGGCGATACAGGTATGTGGGTGCGAAAAAGTAAGGTTAAGCAGTGAAATATACGCGGTTGAAGAGCCTAAAGATAAACGGTACTGCGAAAATAAATTCCACTCATGTTATGTTACAGGATTGACCCGAAAGAATTCAGGAGGACATGCGAATGGCTACAAAAGTTGGTACTTTGATTAAAAAGGCGAGAACCAGTGCAGGGTTGACGCAAGAGAAGTTGGCAAAAAAAGTTGGCGGCAAACTGACGGCAGACGACATTAGCAAAGCAGAGCGGGGAGAGAAAGAACTTACACAGGCAACGTTAAAGAAAATTGCCGTTGCTACCGGCGTTACGCAGGCATCGCTGGTGAACGCTGCCAGGGGAAAGGGAACAACGGCAAAAACAACAGAAAAGGAAAAGAATAAAACGCTGAAAACACCTTCAAGCGCGGGAATCAGTATGCGCGTAACCGCTACTGAAAAAAAGATGATACAGTATTATCGCTTAGCGGACAGCCAAACGAAAAAAGCAGCGATTAAGGTGTTGAAAGGTGAAAATACAAGTATTTTAGGTTCAATTCTGGGAGAGGTGCAACAATCATCCGGCACTGCAGGAGATACAGTAGCGGATATGCTCGGAGATGTACTTGGTACGATACTGGGAGACAAATGAAGTTATATGCTACCACTCACAAACGCCTTATCGCTTACACGGCTTTGCAAAGCGGCGCTCATCTGTTTTATTGCAAATCGATTCATATAGTACCTGAAGTAGGGAGAAAATAGATGCTGCTCTACCATTATTATGAACAATCGATAGGCCCTATGCGTAGTTTATCAGACTTACCGATGCAGGAAGCAAAAATGGTAATGGACGATATACGAGCTAGAGGGAATACATTTGCCGCATCCCGCTTTACAGGGTATATAGAGCGACGTGCCGAACTGGAAAGAATCGTTCGCAAACAGTTTGTTGAGCAGGGAGGGAACCCGCAGCGTAATACGCCCCATTATTTTGTTGTGGAAGAATGCCCATGGCTGGAAACCTGGTATTCGAGCGCTCAGCACATTTCCATTCCCATAGATGTGCTGGATACGGGTTGTGTTTCCTTTACCTATGGGGATATGTTTCCCACATTCAGTGAGCGCGTACAGGACGGCAAGGAGTACCGCCGCCGCGTTTATTCGTATTCGGAAATTATCATGATTATTCAACGGTATGGATTGCCGCAGGTTTGGAATCAAACCGGCACATATGGGCCGGAACGGTATATTGAGGCACAAGTATGGTGCGATATACCCCAGCAGTTACGAAAACAGCTGTAATTTGTTTCGTCTGGTGGATTTAGATAGATCCTGCAGGAATAGCAATAAGGCGATAGATTCATGCTGTCTGCAACATTGAAGCAGACAATCAATAACTTTTTTGTCTACGCTCCACTTTATAACGGGCAGTACAAACCTGCACTATGGCGGGATTAACTGAAAATGAGCGTTGAGAAGGAAAGAAGTCGTTTATATGAAATGATTTCTTTTTATGAAGCTTGTTTGTTACGCATAAGAAACAAGCAATTTCGCAAAGTCAATACAAAACTGCATATCTTGAATACCAAGTTTAGCTTTATAATAATGCTGTTTTTCATTAACCGCTGTTATGCGTGATAATAGTTGTTTTGCATCAGCAGTTGCAATTGACTGTACGCTGTGATATCCAGCATTAAAGAAAACTTTTGCAGCCACCGCGCCCACGCCGTTAATACGTACCAAATCACAAAGACAGGATAACTCATCATCTCCAAAAAATTCACTTTCATATAGTGCTTTGGAGTTATGTATCCCTTGTTTTTGCAAATTTTCTATGATACTAGTATCTATGCCTGTAAATGCGGATAAACTGACAGGCTTTTGGAGCAAACTGCCGATTTCCCGTTTTAATATTGTCAGATATTCAACGGATATATCGGTTTTGGATGCAATAGAAGATAGCTTTTCTTTGGTTGACAGGCTTTTAAAAAGCTGGCCAACATCGGTGATTCCAAGTGAGAGCAGCACTTCGAAGTTATGGTTAATATCTTGCCAAAGAATCCTACGCCCAGGGAGCAGGTTTTGCTTTTTCAGCAGATCACGGTATTTGGAGAGAGAAAATGATGACAGGGGCAATTGGTATGGCATTTTATTCTCCTTTCGCGCTGGCTGGCGAGTACGTTATCACAAAATGCTGTATATTGATTGCTGGATGAAATTTGCTGAATTTGTACATCGACTGTTTTTTACTATTTAATACAGAAAGCTTTAAAATGATGAACACATAACAAGGATATTGATTAATCTATTATATAGGAATAAAATACGCTAATATTATCTATGGGTAAAATGTAATGTTTTGGAATGAACTTGTCAAGAAACAGCGACAAACAGACGCAGGAATGCTATACTATGCGTATGGCTTCATTTAAACAAAAGGTAGTTCAACATACTTAAGTTATAGTCTCTTGTGGCATCGACCACAGAGCTGAGGGGGACAACCATATGAAACGGATCGGTATCAAACTGTTTGCAACGCTATTGGGAATGCTGATTTTTATTTCTTTGTTCGGTAATTGTGCGCTGGCAGCAGGGCAACAAGACACTTGGTCGGTTTTCGTGTATTTATGCGGAACAGATTTGGAATCCGAAGATGGCGCGGCAACCGATAATTTGCAGGAAATGATGGCAGTCAATTTGCCGGATTCCATCCATGTGGTTGTAGAAACGGGCGGTACAGCCCGGTGGCAAACAAGTGGTATCGATTCTAAAAAACTGCAACGTTGGGAAGTAACAAACAGGGGTCTTTCGTTGGTAGACAGCTTTAAACTTGCCAGTATGGGTGCCGCCCAAACGCTGGGTGATTTTCTTAATTGGGGCGTTCAGCAATATCCTGCCGATCATTATATGGTAGTGTTTTGGAACCATGGAGGTGGATCAGCGTCCGGCCTTGCTTTTGATGAATTGTTCAACGACGACAGCCTTTCCATCAAAGAACTCTCTGATGGACTTGGAATGGCCAATGCAACATTTGAAGTCATCGGTTTTGATACTTGCCTGATGGCCACGCTGGAAAACGCAGCAGCGATTGCGCCTTATGGCAATTATATGGTCGCTTCTGAAGAGACGGAGCCAGGCGGCGGGTGGGACTATACCGCATGGCTCAAGTATCTGGCAAGCAACCCTGATGCCGATGGGCTTGCCCTTGGCAAAGAGATTTGCGATAGCTATATGACAAAATGCAACCGGGAAGGCGAAGGGGAGATGGCAACCCTTTCGGTGACCGATCTGTCTGCAATTGATGATCTTTCGGAAAAATTTGATGCAATGGCGGCAGAAAATGACTGGTGTTACAGCCGATATAACAACCTACCAAACGTTTGTGCAGGGCGTTAAAAAGGCAGAAAACTATGGGGGCAACAACGCATATGAGGGTTATACCAATATGGTCGATCTGGGCGATTTTGCTATTAACACCGAAAACGTGCTCAGCGATACTGCGTTAACCTTGCTGGATTCCTTATTTGCAGCAGTAAAATATAATGTGAAAGGCGTTAGCCGTTCCGAAGCTAACGGCCTATCCGTATATTATCCGCTTGCTTTTGATAACGACGAGCTTACGGTATATGCCGACACCGCATCGACAAGCGGCAATTATTTACGGTTTATTCAAGCCATTTCCAATGTGGATTGGGAAGTGCCGCAAGGGACGGCGGATGAAGCGCCGGTAGTGACTTCTGTTGTACAGGAAGATGATTATGCCGTACAACTGGATACCTACATCACGGATGATGGGTATTATGCGCTGGAAGTTGGGGGAGACATGGATTCCGTTGTCTCCGTTACGTTTGCAATCTACTATCTGGATTATGATTATAATGAATATGTGTTGCTGGGTATTGATAACGATATTATCGGCGACTGGGAAAACGGCTATTTTGAGGATAATTTCCGCGGCGTATGGCCTACGCTGAACGGCTGCTATTGCGAACCTACACTGCTTTCGGAAACGGATAATTATAACCTTTACACAATTCCGATTTTGCTGAACGGAGAGCAAACGTACTTGCGTGCTGCTTTTATTTGGGACAGTGAAGAGGACGGCCACTTTGAAGTATATGGTGCATGGGATGGCATCGACAGTGACACGGGTATGAGTGCCCGCGATATTGTACAGCTGGAGAACGGCGATGTAGTCACATTGCTGTTTGATGCAATCAATTGGGACACGAATGAAACATACACCTATGAGATGGACCAATTCACCGTCGATGGCGACGTGGTAATGGAAGAAAGCAACCTTATAAACGGAGAATACCTGTATCAGTACATCGTAACAGATGTTTTTGGTCGCGAATCCTATTCGGATACCGTAATCATGGAATATGACGACGGCGACATTTATGTTTACGATAATAGCGATAGCAGCGGATATGAAGACGTGGGATACGATGATGGCTATGATGATGAATATGACAGTTATTACGAGGACGATTACGATGACGGGTATTACGACGACGGTTACTACGATTATGGATACCGGTAGACAATAAATTAACACAAAGCGGCCGAACCGTTATGACGGTTCGGCCGCTTTTCTTGCACTTAGATACATGTTACACAAATAACTCCTGGTGCTCTTTGCAGTAGCAAACGAGCATATGCAGGATGATCAAATGAATATCTTCAACCCTTTCATAACTGTTCATATGCGCAACCAGTGCAGCATCTGCCATCGGTGCGATTTTGCCGCCGGAGAAACCAGACAGTACGATGATTTTTGCACCGATTTGCCCTGCATATTCGCATGCGTTTACCACATTTGGTGAATTGCCGCTTGCGCTAACGGCAATCGCAACGTCTCCCGGACGCATCAGGTTCTTCATTTGCTCGCGAAACACTTCGGAATAAGCAATATCATTGCCAAGCGCGGTGATTTTTTCAATGTTATCGCTAAGAGACAGAATTCTGAAGCGGCGTTTATCGCCCTGTACAGCATTTTTACCAAAGTCACACACAAAATGGTTCGCGGTTGCAGCACTGCCGCCATTTCCAAAGATAAAAACCTGCTTGTCCTCTTGATAGGCGGCAATAAGGAGCGATATGGCTTTGTCCATCTCCTCAAAATTGATAGATTGAATCGCGCTTAAAAGTTCCTCCTGATATATTCGCATCGTTTCCTGCATACTCATAATTATACCGCCTTTCCATGATAACCATACAATTGATGAATCCCACAAACCGTTAAAGCTGCCGCGCCAAGAAGCCCACCATGATAACCAAGGGGAGTTGGAACGATCCGTAAGTTTGGATTAGCAGCTTGATAAACGTGGCTTGCAAGCGTGTTTTCCAAGTCCTTTTGATACAAATCAAAGGCAAGTGATAAACCGCCGCCAATGATGACCAATTCTGGACTGAGCAGATTCACGGCCATACCGATCATCCGCCCTAAATAGATACCTTCGCGGCGAAATACTTCCAGTGCGGCAGAGTCTCCTTTTCTGGCTCGTCCCGCAATATCTTCTCCCTGCGCATTTTGTCCTGTTAGCTCCAGATACGTCTGTGCGAGCCCGGGACCTGCGGCATATGCCTCAAGACAACCTTTTTTTCCGCATTTACAGGGACGGCCGTCTTCCACAACGGTAATATGCCCGCACTCTCCGGCGGTGCCAGCACCATAAAGCAACCGGCTGTCGGAAAAGACAGCACCGCCAATACCGTTGGAGACTGTAATATAGAGGAAGTGCTCTGTTTGTTTGGCATGTCCAAATAATTTTTCAGCTAGCGCACATGCTTTTGCATCGTTCTCCCCATAAACAGGAAGCCCAAACGCCTCCTGTAGGTATTTTGCGATGGGGAAGTTACGAATGCCGCTGAAACTGGCTTCTACCCACAAACCCTCTTCGGCTTTGGCAAGGCCGGGTATGGTAACGCCGATCACTTCCGGTTGGTATTCCGGGTGGCTGCTAAGCATTTCTCGGCCGGAGGCAATCAGCGCCGCAATCACTCTTTCAGGCGTCAGCATGTCCCATTCCCAGCGATGGGTGCATAGTATTTCTCCCAAGTCCGTCACAAGACCCACCATATACTTGGAGCCGCCGATATCAAAACATAACGCGATCATAATTGCTCCTTAAACTGCTCGTGGTACAGCGCCATCATCTCCGCTTGAGATGCTGTGCCGGTTGTACCGAGTTTCCGTACGGTTACACCCGCGGATAGATTGCCCAGCAAAGCGGCTTCTTTGGGAGAAGCACCGCAGCAAAGCGCGCTTACAAGTGCAGCGCTTGTAGAATCACCCGCACCACATACATCGATGGGCCTCGTTTGTTTGGCTGCAGGTACGATACCCTCCGAAGTAGCAATGCCATCTTTCCCAAGCGTGATAAAGACAGGGCGATGCGTAATTTCACGAAGCTGCTTGAGCGCTTGTAAAATTGGCAGTTCTTTGCCTATCGCCTTTGCTGCCTCCAAATGGTTGCACTTGATCATCACATTCCGAAACTGAGAGATGCGCTCCCGGGAATCCGCATATAATATAAGGTTTGGGTAACGTTCGCCAAGCGTTGCTAAATGGTTACGAATACGTGCTGTAACAACACCGGTATCAACCTCTGTTAATTGATCCAGAATCATCATTGCGTCTGCGTTTGCAGCCAGTGTGTCAAGCGAATCCATTATTTGATCTTCAACCCATGCAGGGGTGGGTTCTCGGTTTTTGATATCCAGCCGATGACCCTCTTCTCGTTTTTCATTGCGATTGAACATGGGCTTGAGATAAGCCGGAGTCATCCTCTCCGGCACGGTGAAGAGGGTTTGGGTGCAAACATTTTGCTTTTCCAACAGATAACGCAGATGCCAGCCGTTGCCATCGGCGCCTACAAAAGACACAATGTCCAATTGCCCAATGCCCATTGCGTATAGATTATTGATTACCGTTCCGGCCGCGCCGGGGCTGGCGGACATGCTGGTTACCTGCCAGGCCGTCAAACCGGTTTCTACGGAAGGCTCGTCAAGCGCTGGATCAATATCAAACCACTGATCCAGAAACAAGTCGCCAACGACTACGATTTTTAAGTGTTGAAAGCGTCCCAGCAACTCCGCCAAACGAGCTTCTGTCATCCGTTACTCCTCCTTATGCAGCAAACTGGCTAAATAGCGTACCGTGTCCCTGTGCCGCCCCTGAACGTAATAGCTTTCACCGCCATCCGCCACCGTACGCGCCATGATTGTCTTCCAGGGCCGGAAATAATAGCGGGGGTCTTCTTTCGGGGGCGTTTCGGATACGTTTTTACCTTCTAACGGCAAAAGGTCAAATACAGCGGTTGTAAAATGGCTGATGGTGCGGCCTTCCTGCTTGGCGACATTACGGCACATGGAAAGTGTTTTCAAGTACACTTCCGGTCCGATTACAGCAGAACCAAAGTTTAGAAAAACTCCGTTTTCCAATTGATCAATCGTATGGCAATAGATAAGAAAATCACGGTAGGTAGCTTCGCCGATTGCAGCCCCATCAGCATTAGGCTGCTCATGCACAATGTCGCAGCCGATGCCGACGTGAACCGTCATAGGGACTTGATTTTGATAACCGGCTGCCAGTAAACTGTAGTCACGATACGGAAAGTTATTTTTCCAGATGTATTTACCCAATGCTTCGCCAAAACCAAGACCTTCTTTGACTCCCTGATTGATTGCTTCGTTATACCGGGCATCCTCCTGCCATAAGCCGAACTGCCCTTCGCTGATGTACTTCGCAACACTTTCGGTTGTCGCGCCAATCATGGCAAATTCAAAATCATGGATGCCGCCCGCGCCATTGAACGCGAAGTGTGTTATCCACCCTTCCTCCAGTAAACGAATCAATATAGGAGCCGTACCCGCCCGGATTACGTGCGCTCCCATCATCATCATAACCGGCGCACCTGCTTTACGTGCTTTTCGAATCCGGTCTGCAATAATATCGATGGTTGGGTGAGAGTAATCCGTTTTGGCCAGCGGATCCAGCATAATACTTAAATCCAGATCATGTTCACGTTGATTAATGGGTAAAAGGTTCAGTTTGGAGCGGTCAAATTGCTGAAAAGGCATGTTTATCCTCCTTTACACGATCAAAACAAATGGTTTTCCAGTACTGATATATCACGATAATCAGGGATAATCGCATCCGCGCCGGCACGGATTAATCGTTCACGTTTCCATTCGTCAATGCCTTGCCGTTTTGATTCGTTGGAAGCTACGCCTACGGCAAAACCACCTGCTTCTTTCACGTTCTCAATCTCCACATAACCGTCTCCAAAACCCAGCAATTCTGCGCCGGTCAGATGGTTTTGCGCAATTAACTTTTGTATTACCATTTTCTTTGAGAAAGTTTTATAATCCAACTGTGCACCATAGACATGAGAACCAAAAAAGTGGGATAAACCCAGCAATGCAACTTCGTTACGCACATGGTCTTCATCGGTTCCGCTGGCTAGGTATAAAGTGATTCCTTTTTGCTTCAGCAAAGAAAGCAGGTGGTAGGTACCCGGCACAGTGAGTGTTTCAGGGTCAATAGAGCCGCTGCGTAACCCCGTTAGCCGATTCTCAATTGTATGGAGCAGACGCCGGAGGTACTCATCCTTATAATCCTGCGGTGATAGGGGAGTGCCGCCCATATGGGCAATGTGTTCTGCCAAGGCGATACATTGGTATATTGTTTGCTGCCCGGTATGTAAAAAGATCATTTCACTGGCTTGTGATTCCAGTGAAGATATGGCCATAATCTTTCCTTGGGGGGTGCTATATAATTCCTCGGTAAAATATCCGATCATGATTTTTTGCCATCCTTCGCGGATAAGGCTTAACGTTCCGTCGAAATCCAGCACCGCATAGCGGAAATTGGTGTTTTGGGGACGGGGATGTAGTGTTTCCCAGTACATAGTTCCTCCATTCTGCCTTGACAAGATCGTAGTAGCTTGCTACAATAAGGCAACTTCCTTCTAATATGGAAATAAGTTTGATGAAAGCTGTTGAAAAAAATGGCGCCTACAAAGACACAAAAGGTACCGGTAAAATGGGCTCATCTGAAAACGCTGCTGGAACTGATTCATCGCAGACCGGGAATTTCCAAACCGGAAATGTGTGAACAGACGGGTTTAATGCCCTCGACCGTCCATGGTGCGGTTGCTAAGTTATTGGATGATAAGCTTATCGTCTGCCGGGGCATGGCCGAATCCAGCGGAGGCAGACGTGCAGGACAATACCGGGTTGCGCCGGATATCGGTTTTGTCGGCAGTTTGAGCATGCGCCTGAACCATTTGGAAGCAGGTGTTTTTGATTTATCCCTGAACCAACTGGCACATGCCGAAATGCCACTTTCCATGGCGGATACCGGTCCTGAGACGTATACAGGCCAAGCGCTGCAATTGCTGGAGAGTTGTATACAACAGATCGAATATCCACGGGAAAAACTGCTGGGTATCGGGGTCACACTGCCAGGGCCGGTAGATTTTCAAACTGGTGTGGTGCAGGAATTATGTTCCGCCCCCAAGTGGCAGCAGTTCCCTGTGGCAGACCGTTTACAGCAAACCTTTCATTGTCCGGTCGTAGTGGATAAAGACGTGTACGCGGCGTTGGAACTGTTGGTACAAACGGGGGAGATACAAAATACTGATAATTGCGCGTACCTGTCTATCTGCGAAGGCATTGGATCTGCCGTTATGATTAACGGCAAGGTGTTCCGGGGCTGTAATAGTCTGGCGGGAGAAATTGGCCATCTCACTGTGCGTAAAGATGGGATTCCGTGCCCGTGCGGGAATACCGGATGTCTGGAATTATACTGCTCCGATATTGGTATTGTAAGGCAATATAACGCGCAAACCAATGCTAAAAAGAAAACAGTTGCCGAAGTGCTGGAATTAGCCCAAAACGGTGACGCGGTAGCCAACCGGGTGATTTCGCAAGCCATAGGCTATTTAGTGGATACGACTACAACGATGATTATGACCTATGATCCGCAAGAATTGCTCATCTTTTGCACTTGGCTGAAAGGGCAGCGGGCGCTGTTCTTTTGGATGCTGGATTCGCTTTACTCCAAATCCATCTTTACGCAAAAACATGCTGTGCGTATCCGCTTGTTGGAGGAGACGCCGCTTAATCTGAGTGCAGCTGCAACCATTGCGGTTAGGCGCGCACTGGAAGAAGCGCTGACTAACCCATCTTAAGTGCTGCGTCGAAACTGAAAGAAGAAGGCTGGAAGTTGATTCCACGTGCGAAAGCCAGTGCTTCAGTCGCGCCATGAATGCGTTCCATGCCGCTGTCCTCCCACTCAACGCATAACGGGCCATCATAATGCATTTGATTCAGTTCGCGTATTATCCCTTCAAAATCAACGTCGCCATGACCAAGTGACACGAAATTCCAACCGCGGCGTGTATCCCCAAACTCAATATGAGACCCAAGCACCCCGGCGCGGTCATCATGGTTGATGCGTACATCTTTGAGATGAACATGGTATACCTGTTTGCTGAAGTCTCGCAGGAAAACGGTGGGGTTTACCCCCTGCCACAGTAAATGACTCGGGTCGAAGTTAATCCCCAGCGTCGGGCGGTATTCCAATGTTTCCAACAGCCTTTTGGTGGAATAATAATCAAATGCGATTTCGGTTGGGTGTACTTCCAACGCCAACTTCACGCCATACTGGTCATACACATCGAAAATGGGAGACCAGCGTTCCTTAATAGATTGGAAACCATCCTCTACCATCTCCGGCGTGGTTTGGGGGAAGGAATACCAATAGGCCCATATCGGGCTGCCCAGAAAACATGTAACAACTTTAACATCCAATAGTTGAGCGGCTTTGGCGATCGTTTTCATTCGTTCTACCGCCCATGCTACGATTCCATCGGGATCGCCTTTCACTTTGGCAGGCACGAAGTTATCAAGCCGGGAGTCATACCGGTCGCCAACGCACTGACCCGCCAAGTGACCGGAAAGCGCACCGATATGCAGATCATATTTTTGCAGCAACGCTTGATACTGTTTTAAATATTCTTTATCGGATACAATTCTATCAACATCTATGTGGGATTGTGTAGCAATCTCCAAGCCATCATATCCAATTTCGTGCATCGTACGGAAAAGCTCTTCGGTTGTGAGGTCGCCAAACTGACCGGAGCATATGGTAACTAGTCGTTTCATTAAGCCTAACGCCTCCTTATTGATCAATCGCGATTTCGCGGTCTTCCTGCGCGGAGCGTTCAGCCGCAAAGATCACCCGCATCGCTTTAATAGCTTCCTGTGCATCGCAGATGGATTTTTCACCGGTAACCACGCTATTGACAAAGGTATCGATAACACCGGTACTGGTGCGTCCACCGGTGGTCTGTTTTTCATTGGATGTCATCTCATCCAATGCCAATTTTTCCGTTTGTCCATCCGCATGTTCTATGATCAGCGAATACTGCGGGTCTGCATAGCAGCGCAAGATGCCTTTTGTGCCATATAACACGGTTGAATTATCTTCCGGGCCATAGAAGGTCCAGCTTACATGCATCTGTCCGGTAGCACCGCTTTTTGTGCGGTAAATACAAAATGCGTTGTCGTCAACATCAATGGGGGAACCGTCCGGGTACTTTTTATCCAGTGTGCGGAAGGTCGCTTTAACTGATACGATGGATTCCCCTAAAAGGTAATGCAGTAAATCAGTTTTATGAATGCCTAAATCCGCGAGCGCGCCAAATGCAGCACGGGACTTATCAAAAAACCAGGAGTTCTTTTGCCCGGTCCAACTTTCCGGACCGGGATGGCCGAACGTGGTGTGAAAACTGATAATATCTCCTATTTCATCAGCTTTAACGCGTTTACGCGCTTCCATATGCGCTTTGGTTAACCGCTGATTATGCCCCAGCATCAGAATACGGTTATGGTCGGCGGCTGCTTTCGCCATTGCCTCACAATCTGCAAGCGTGGTTGCCATTGGTTTTTCACAGAGTACGTGCAAACCCTTGGCAAGCGCCTTCATAGTCACAGCGGCATGATCGGCGTTGGCAACGCATACACTTACAGCATCTAAACCGCTGTCCAATAGAGCCTCCACGCTGTCATATGCTTTACCACCATATTGTTTTGCCATATCGGCAGCACGCTGGGGTAAAAAGTCATAAAAAGCGGTTAGCTGGCATTGCGGATTTTCCGCATATTCAGGCGCATGCCGAACCTGTGTAATTTTACCGCAACCAATGATACCAATGCGCAACATGTGAAGGCCTCCTTACTTTTTATCGCCCCGTACATTTTGCAGCAACACAGCGAGAATGATGATTGCACCGCTGATGGCGCCGTTGAGGAAGGTTGGCACCTGTGCCGCGACCAGAATGTTGTTGATGATCTTAAACATGATTACACCAAGAAAAGTGCCGATGATTTTACCACGGCCACCGCTCATGGCAGTACCGCCGATGGCAACCGCTGCGATGGCGTCCATCTCAAACAGGCTGCCTGCACTGGCAGCGGCAACAGCCATCAGGCGGGATGCGTAGATCCAGCTGCCAAAGCCGCACATAAGACCGGTAATGGCAAAAACCGCAATTTTGGTAAGGTTTACGTTTACGCCGGAAAGACGCGCGGATACTTCGTTGCTGCCAACGGCATAAATATGCTTACCAAGCCGCGTACGCTGCATAATCACGCCAAAAAGGAGAGAAACGGCAATAAACATGAGCATAGGGTAGGGGAATTTAACGCCGAAAACATTGATGGAGCCGTTGGCAACCTGCCGAAAAGCTTCATAAAACGGCTCGGTAGAGATGCCGTTAGCAACCGTAAAAGGTCCACCCTGCCCGAAGTGGTTGATGATCGCGCGGCAGGAGGTTTGGATTGCCAAGGTAGCAATCATGGCGGGCATATGGCCTTTTGCAATCAACACGCCGTTCAGCGCACCAATCAGCGCGCCAAACACCATGCAAAACAGCAACGTAATGAATACGCTATGTGTAAAATTCAATACCTCAATTCCAAACCCGGAAATGATGGCAACCTGCGCACCAACGGAAATATCAATTTGCCCCGCACAGATAACCATAGTCATGCCCAAGGCAATGACGCCGATTACAGAAGATTGCACGAAGATATTGGTAATATTGCGCCACTTAAAAAAGTTGGGGTTTACGGATACTGCGATCGACACGATCAGGATAAAGGAAACCATGTAGCTATAATCAGAAAACAGCTTTTTTAATACCGACCCCGGATTGACGCTCAGCGCACCATTACTGCGCCTAGTTGGTTTGCTCATGCTTCATGCCCTCCAAATTCGATCCTGTGGAGTAATACATCATGTTTTTTTCCGTCAGCTGGTCACGGGAAAGGACGGCGTTAACCTGCCCTTTATACATGACCACGCAAGAATCTGCCACCTTATAAATCTCCGGGAATTCGGCTGAAAAAACCAGAACTGCTTTCCCGTTGCGGGCTAATTCCAAAATTAGATGATAAATTTCAAACTTGGTGCCAACATCGATGCCCTGTGTTGGATTGTCGAAAATCAACACATCCGCATTGGTCTCCAGCCAGCGTCCTAAAATGACTTTTTGTTGATTTCCGCCAGACAGAGATGTAATGGGGTTTTTAGGGTTGGCGGATTTGATCGACAACTCATTCTTTACCCGTTCGAAGCGCTTTTTCTCTTCCTTAGGGTTGATCAGCAAGCGATGGAACAGTGTATTGTAAAAACCCATCGAATTATTATCAATAATACTCAAATCATTATGAATGCCGCGTTCTTTACGGGATCGGGGTACCATTGCCACGCCATTGCGCATAAAGCTGCGTATAGAACGTCTGGCCATAGATTTTCCTTTGATTACCAAACGGCCTTCATGAGGAATAATTCCAAACAGCGCATCAGCCAGCATATCGCGTCCAGAACTTTGCAGCCCCGTAAAGGCGATGATTTCGCCCTTGTGAAGCTGGAAAGAGATATCCTGAAAACTGTTTCCACTCAAGTGGTCGGCTTCCAGTGCTATCTGCTCTGTTCCGTAATATTCCTTATGGGTAAAATCATCATCCGCAAGTGCGCGGCCGATCATCATTTCAGTTATTTCGCTTTCGTTGGTATCGGCAATATTCCCTTTGCCGATCAATTCGCCGTCTCTAAGAACGTAGTAAGTTTCACATATTTCGAATATTTCGGGCATCTTATGGGAAATATAGATAAAGGATACGCCTTCCGCCTTTAATTGACGCATAATCACAAACAGGTTTTGAATCTCCCTGTTGGAAAGTGCCGTGGTTGGCTCATCCATGATGATCAGATCACATTTGAAAAGTAGCGCTCTTGCAATTTCTACAATTTGCTTTTCCGCAGGCTGCAAAGAACCCACCAGAGCCCACGGATCGATATTGACGTGCATACGTTTTAATACTTCGTGCGTACGATCGGCCATTTCTTTTTTATTCAATAAGCGGGATTTGCCAATCATCTCCTGAGCCAGATAGAGGTTTTCAAACACATTTAAATCGTTGCAGAGGTTTAACTCCTGATGGATAAAACGGATACCGAGTTTCATGGCGTGCATGGAGCTGGACATGCGCACCTTTTCACCATTGAGCAGTATTTCACCTGCGGTGGGGGGAAACGTGCCTGCCAGTACGTTCATCAGCGTGGATTTTCCCGCGCCGTTTTCGCCTAACAAACCAACGATCTCGCCCGGTTTTACGGCAAAATCGACATGGTCCACCGCGCGAACGGGGCCGAAGTCCATCACGATCCCTTTCATTTCAGTGAGCAAAGGTGGTTTCCTCCTTTATGTGCGCGGGAGGGCCGGTCGGCATAACACCGGCCGGCCCTCGTAGCGTAGTTCCTAATAAAGGTTACGAAAGCTTAGTTAATGCTGTAACGATCAGCATATTCCTGGCTGGCTTCGTAATCCGCAACGGTAGTCTTGTCGATCTCAATGGTCGGGATCAGGAACAGCTGGCCTTCGATCTTCTGGCCCTGATATTCTTCACCCTTAGCGGCGGCAACGGCCAACCGGATAGCTTCACGAATATAGGAGGGGCTGAAGTAGTAGGTGAGCAGTTCGGGCGTTTCGATGCTCTTGAAGGTAGAGAGCGTCTCGCGGCGGCCACCAACGGAGGTGATGATCTTCAAGCTGGACAGCGCGGTGTTATCGCTGATAACGGTCATAATACCGTCTACGATTTCATCGTCGTGCGTGCAGATGAAGTCCAGATCCGCAATGGTAGCAGCATCGGCAGTGCTCAGCCAGTTCTCCATGAATTCCTGGGATTTGGCATTGGACCAATCCGTCTGGAAAGCATCTGTAACCAGTTTAAACTGATCTTTGTACTCGGAGGCATCCAGAATGCTGGTCATGCCGTCGGTACGCTGTTTGGAAACGGTGGAGCTATCGCCGATGAACAGCAGATAGGTGATGGTTTCGCCGGCAGCGAGCTGATCAGCGAAGTAGTTGAGCAGGTATTCGCCCATCATGTTGCCGATTTTTTCATTGTCGCCCATGATTTCAGCGGCCATGCCGGTGAAATTCTCAATCAGGCGGTCATAAATGATCAGCGGCACGCCTTCGTCAACAACCGTCTGGGCAGCGTTACGCAGCTGATCGCCCTCGAGCGGCCACAGCATGATAACGTCGGGACCCCAAGTGAGGATGTCGTCAATCGCCTGGATTTGCTTGGATGCTTCTCCGCCAACACCCATCATGTAATCCTCGATGACACCGGCAGCTTTCAATGCTTCAGCTTCCGCACGTGCGTGCGCAACGCTTTCGCCTGTAAAGCCGTGGTCCGCATCCGGTGTGACGATGCCCAGTTTGATGCCGTCCGCCAAAGCTGCGGTAGAGGCAAGTATCAGGGCCAGCGATAGAACCAGAGCAAGCAGTTTCTTCATGGATAAAGCCCTCCCATTCATTTTATCATCATCCTGTTACACAGGATGTGAATTTCGCAATATTCCCTTCGTAGGGGGCGGCGGATTCCCGAAGTACGAGGCGGTGCGGCAGCAGAACATTGGTTGGAACCTGTTGGTGCTGTATCATATTGCAAACCAGCTCAAGTGCCGTATGCCCAATATCAAAACAAGGCTGCACGATGGTCGTAACATAGGGATGAAACATTGTAGTATACTCAACGTCATCAAAACCAATGACCGTTACATCCTCCGGTACACGAAATCCCATTTCTCTGGCACCTGCAATCGCGCCAAGCGCCAACATATCGGAAATACAAAATAATGCTGTAGGCCTGTTTTCCTGCGCCAGCAAGGAATGTGCGGATTTAAAACCCATTTTAAAAGTATACTCGCCTGTAGCGTAACGGATATAATCTTCTTCTACTGGTAAATCTGCTTCCCGCAAAGCATCCCGATAAGCCCGGAGACGCTCCGACGTGGAGAAAAAACGGTTATCGATGCTAATGGTTCCAATACGGGTATGCCCGTTGGCAATCAGATAATCCATTGCATCTCGTGTGGCTTGATAGTTATCAATGCTCACATGGGGAATTTCAAAGCGCGGATCAAACTCTGAACACTGTACGACGGGATATTCTTTGGCATATTCATATATCCAGTCCGCACCCAGTTCTGCAGCCAATAGAATCGCGCCATCTGCTTGGTGCTTTTTCAGACGATCCAGAATTTGCTCGTCCAGTTCGCGTTTCCCTTCGGTATTGAAAAGAAAATAGCTGTAGCCGTGCTCCTGTGCGCCTTGCGCGATACCGGCAATAATATTGGCGTAATACGGGTTAGTAATGTTCGGTGTGAGAATAACCAGCGTACGGCTTTCGTTACGGCGAAGGTTGCGGGCGGTAAAGTTTGGTTCGTAATGCAACTCCTTCACAGCATCCTGTACACGCTTTACCAAGTCGGGGGCAACACAGCTTTGACCGTTCAGTACGCGGGATACGGTGGCAATGGATACATTCGCGCGGTTTGCCACGTCGATCATGGTTGCCATCGCGTAAACTTCCTTCCGTGTGTAAACCGGTATAACATCCCGGTGTAAATACCTGAATTTATAAAGGAACGACAGCATAAGGACTTGTTCGTTCGTATCCAGTACAGCGTAGGGGTTAACCGGTTGTTTAAATCAGTAATCGTTTACATCAATATAGCATTGACGCATAGGAATGTCAATAGGGATTTTTATAAAATGGTAAAATAATTGCCTGTAAACGGTTAATGCAAGTCGAAAGCCATTGATATTATATAAGTTAATCTATGAATATTCATAATATGAAAAAAGAAATGAAATACGATTGATTGTTGTTACAGCACCGCAGTAATCCTTTATTTATTTGTTATCCTATTATTATGGTTACTGATTAATAAAAAAGCAGGATAGCAATGCCGGTGCAAAAGCATATAAGATCAAGATGCATAATGAATAGCCTATTAAAACCATAATAAAAGTAAGAAACAGAAATATATTTTTATATCAAAGAATCAAAAATGGAAGGCGAAACCTATGAAAGATTAAATATAAGCTCGAATTCAAAAACAATACATTAACATCAAGAAATACATGTTAATTATTAATAACATAATTTATAATATGAAATAATGTATCACATAAAATTACAAACGCTATACAGTTATTACAGACAAGTAACCTCTGCATGCAGAATAAGTAAAATGAGGTATTGAGTGTTATGTATGAACACAGCTTGATGATTCAAGCATCGGGACTTGTACGGTAGGTGGCCAGATGAAATAATTTATAAATTTCACGATATACTAGATTTTAATAAGTATATTCTGCTTTTTAAGCATATTTACATGTGACATTCGATATGAAATCCTATATAATAAGGCGATAAAATCCTATGATGCTAATCAAACGAAAAGCAAACAAAGGAATATTTTGAAACCAGATATAAAAATGATCATTATCAATGATGGGAAGAGAGAGTACCGTGCCGCAAATTCAAAAATATGACTATCCTCAGACTGTTCACTGTTGGGATTGCTTTGAAATTACCTGTATCGGACCTGAAAACGGGAACCCATTTGTGGATCAAGCTCTGCGCGCTGTTTTTAAACATAAGGATTCTCATATAGAAGTGGAAGGCTTTTATGATGGCTCCGGCATCTACCGCGTTCGTTTCATGCCTGATCATGTTGGGGAATATAATTTTCAGCTCATAGGCACATTCTTAGATATAGAACACAATGGATCGTTTACTGTGTTGCCAGCACAAGATAAAAATCATGGCATGGTGCATGTACACGATACCTATCACTTTAAATATGATGATGGCGAGCCTTACTATTCGATTGGTACAACCTGCTATGTATGGAACCTGCAGACGGATGAGCTGGTTGCGCAAACGCTGGAGACACTTAAAAACAGTGCTTTTAACAAAATTCGCTTCTGTATTTTTCCGAAACACTATGTGTATAATCTGCACGAGCCATGGTCCTATCCCTTTGTTGGGACACCGATGGATTCATCAGTACTGACAGAGAAAAATTATGCGCAATACGATGAGCATTCCGAGGGTAACCAATGGGATTTTTCACGTTTCCAACCGGAGCATTTTAAGAGAATCGAATACTGCATTCTTCAGTTGCAGAAGCTTGGGATTGAAGCGGATATAATTCTATTTCATCCCTATGACCGTTGGGGCTTCTCCTGTATGACCGCTGAGGATGATGCGCGTTATATCCGTTATGTTGTAGCGCGTCTGGCCGCCTACCAAAATGTATGGTGGTCGCTGGCTAATGAATATGATTTAATGCATCACAAGACAGAAGAAGATTGGGAAAACATAGCCCAAACGATCTGCCGGTATGACCCTTACGAACATTTACGGTCGATCCATCATTGCTTGCGTTTTTATGATTACAATCAGCCATGGGTTACTCATTGCAGCATTCAAAGAACGGATTTATATAAAGGTGCTGAACTGGTGAACGAGTGGCGGGACTGTTATCATAAACCGATCGTATTGGATGAAATCGCGTATGAAGGGAATATTCCCTTTGGGTGGGGCAATATTACAGGAGAAGAAATGTTGCGGCGTTTTTGGGAAGGTGCGATGCGGGGTGGATATCCGGGCCATGGAGAGACATATATTGGCCATAAGGATATTTTATGGTGGTCGCATGGCGGCAAATTGCATGGCGAAAGTCACAAACGCTTTGCTTTTTTACTAGAGATTCTCAAGCAAACCCCCGGGATAGGC
Organism: Candidatus Limiplasma sp.; assembly: GCA_963663285.2. Classification (GTDB taxonomy): domain Bacteria; phylum Bacillota; class Clostridia; order Christensenellales; family Aristaeellaceae; genus CAXXOK01. The sequence continues at coordinate 802,474 of CAXXNI010000002.1, forward strand.
CTTTGTCCAAACCCGAAATGCGCATGGGATGAAGTAAGCGCAATACCGCAGGATAAGCGCTATCAAGAACAGTATTATCTATACTATTATTCTTTTATGCGCCCATCCAGCCGTGAATTCTTTTTTGATGCGGATACGGATTTTGAAGTGACTGTGCTGGATACGTGGAATGGAACAGCTGAAAGACGGGGTGTTTTTAAAGGCCATTTCCAGGTGAAGCTCCCTTCCAGACAGTATATGGCAATACAAATCAAACAAATTAAACGGTAATGGTTTGTATCGGAAACTGGCGATTTCCATTAGGTGCAAAGCATCCTATTATCACAGCTACACGTGCAACGATGGAAGTAACTGGAGGATAAAAGTGAAAAACCGAAACGGTATTCTCTTTGTTGCCAAGAATAAACATGGGGGACTGTTGTGTTGATCGAGAAAGCGATAGCAAACTTTAAAAAAAGTTCAGCTACAAATGTGAGAATAAGTTCTATAGTTATGTTAGCTGCTTGCACTCTGATAATGCTTTAATCCTTTATGAAATAAAAAGCTTGAAATAAACAACCAAAAGAACGGGCCTAATATCCCCCAAACAGCATAGAGAGGTTCCATCTTTCGTAGCAGGAAAAGCGCGGGAAAGTTGGTAATTACAAAAATGGGAAGGACAAAAACACCGATTTGCTGGATAAAACGGCTATAAATCCCCATCGGCATATTGTTAAAATCCCAGGAAGAATCCACCAATCCTGCAAGGGAACTTGTTTTCACCAGCTTAAATGCCAACACCTGCGGCAGTAAAAACATAGAGTACGCAATGAGAGACCCGGTGATTAAATATCCAAGATACCCCATAACGGTAAAAAAGCCAACCGGCATGGACATACGAACCAAGCCAACAACAACCGCGGCGATACCCAGCACGACGTCCACAGTAAAAATCGCCATATCACTACGTTTCAGCGTTAACATAAATTGCAGTGATACGGGCTTAACCAGCAATAAATCCAGTTCGCCGGTTTGCACTTGACGCCCAATATCAAACAGATTCATCATGTATAATCCTGCATATGGTCCGGTCGCTATTATATAGGTACCAAAGAACACCAATACCTCATCCGGCGTAAGACCGTTTACCGGTATACCGGTTTTGTAAATTACAATCAGGTAAACAATTTTCGCGAGAAAATAGCCCAGTTCCATAGCTATTCCAGTAATAAAATTCATGCGGTATTCCAGCTGGCTCATTAAACTGTTGCGCATCAGAATGCCCCATAAAGCCAGATGCTTTCGAATCGCTTTCATCGCTTCAACCTCCTGCTGCCAAGAACTTCTTCGAGCCGATTTTCCATAGGAAAGTGCTGACGATTAAGAGAATTCCGATCCAGATCAGTTGCGATAACAGACCTCTGATGATGGCAGCACCGGAAATAGTGCCTAGCAGCACATCCACAGGGAAGCCCACCGCATAGGCAAAGGGTAAATAATTCAGGAACCTGCATATCCCATCCCCGAAAATCTCCAGCGGGAAAATGCCGCCGCTTAATACGACGATAATTATCCGTACTGCTTCGAATAAAAAGCCAATCTCCGATAACCAAAAAGCCCACATACCCACACAAAAGAAAACTAGAAAATTTAATACCAAAGCTCCGAATAATGTTGGCAGGAAAAGAAGGATACCGCTAAAAGTAACCGGAGATGCATGAAAGTAAAGCCCAACACCTGCCAAGCCCAGTGCCATCAGCGATAAACCGCCAAATAGCACCCCGATTTTCTGACCTAAAAAACAACTCATGCGATAAGGCAGATAACCAATAGGGCGGATCACATATTTGCTGAGTCCTCCATTTTTTATGTCTTCGTTGATCTCGTATTCAAAATTAGTACGAAGTAGCCGCCATAGAATTGCCGCAGACACGGAATATGCCAGCATTTGCTGATAATCCCGGCCAAAGAGGATAGAACTATCAGAGCCGCCATAGAGTGCCTGCCACATAAAAAATTGGATGCAAATCGGAAACGCGGCGCTTGCCAGCCCAATCCAGAAATCGGCTCTGTATGCCATGGTCTCCTTCACGCCTAAGCCAAGCGCGTATTGATACTTGTGGGGAATCACTGCCCATTCCCCCTTGTATAAAGATGGGCGATTCCCTCTTCCACAGGGATGTCTTCAATATTAAAGTCGGTTACAGGCAGCGTGTCCAGTATCATTTTAGAAACGTCCCGCACTTGTTCACGATCCACTTCAATTACTGCTTGTATGCCGTCGCGACTGCATAATTCGCCATAACGGCTTAAATCCATCCGGGCGGCTTCTTCAGTTTCAAAGGTGATTTGTATACGTTTGCGATCGCCAAATAGACTATTGATTTTTTTCAACTCTCCATCATAGGCGATGGCTCCATCGGCTACGATAATGGTACGGCGGCATAAATCTTCAATATCCCCGATCGAATGACTTGTCAGCAATACTGTGGTTTGCATTTCCCGGTTGTACTGGCGTAAAAACTCGCGAATGCGTCTCTGGGATATAATATCAAGACCGATGGTCGGCTCATCCAAAAACATCACATCCGGTTTGTGCAGCAGCGATGCAATCAGTTCCATTTTCATACGCTCGCCCAATGACAACCTTCGCACTTGCACACTCATTAAGTCCTTCACATCAAGCAGTTCAACCAACTCGCCCAACGTACGGCGGTATTGTGCTTCGTCAATTTCATAAATATGACGGTTAAGTGAGAAGGATTCAATCGCTGGCAAATCCCACCACAGCTGGCTTTTTTGCCCCATGACAATTGCAAAACGCATCTTGAATTCTTTTTTACGCTCCCATGGGGTGTAACCCATTACGGTTGCTTTTCCAGCCGTAGGGAACAGGATGCCGGAAAGCATTTTAAGCGTCGTTGTTTTTCCGGCGCCGTTTGGCCCCAGAAAGCCTACCATTTCACCTTTTTCCAGTGAAAAATCAATCCCTTTTACAGCTTCCTTATATAGTTTTTCCCGGTGGAAAAGGCTTTGCAGGGAGGCCTTCATGCCCTCTTCTTTTTTTGTATATTCGAAAGTCTTTGCTAAGCCCGATACTTCAATAATTGCCATAAGATACCACCTTTAAGGAATACATCATATTTATTGATCCGATGATGCGAACTATAATTTGTAATATATATGATAACCAACAATGTCCAAGCAGATACTTTTTCAACACGGTATTTCTCTGCTGAAACGCCCTTTAACAACAAGGCAATATATTTTACATTGCCATTATTGATAATAAAAATGTACGTTCAATGGTACGATACAATAATATTTTTAAATAATAGTGGTTTGGGTTGTGAGCCGCTCTGTTCTTGCAAAAGCATAAATCGTCGCTATCGTAAAGCAATATAGCTCCTGTGTCAAGTAGGCATAGGGCAATAACAATCGTTTTTTATACATAAAACATGATATGAATGCGAATACCCACCATAGAACATCTTGTGTTGCATTCTATGGCGGGTATTAAAGACAATACCTTAAAAACGAAAGTATGTTAATAAGATAAAATCTGCACTCATGTTATAATACTTATAAAGATTGACCGTGGATTATAGGTTCATCAACTGTCCTCTTGGCACTTTCAGCGGCCTTCATATTTTTTCTGGCATTCGCCATCATCAGCTTGATCCGGTTCAGTTGGTTTACATTGCTCGCGCCCGGGTCATAATCGATCGCAACGATGTTTGCAAGCGGATTATGCTTACGCAAAGGCCCAAGCATCCCCTTGCCGGTCACATGGTTTGGCAGGCAGGCAAAAGGTTGGAGGCAAACAATGTTCGGCACGCCGCTGTCAATGAGCTCCGCCATCTCGCCGGTTAGCAGCCACCCCTCTCCATACTGATTGCCAAGGGAGACAAAACGTTTTGCCTTATTGGCAATTTGCTGAATGTAGAGGGGCGCGTGAAAACGCTTGCTCTTCACCAGCGCTGCTCTGGCAGGCCTGCGGAAGAACTCAATCAAACGGATACCTAGATGGTTGATTAGCATGGATTTCTTGGTCCCGGCCAGATAACGGAAATTATAATCTTTGTTATACATAGCAAACAGGAAAAAGTCGATCAAGTCCGGCACGACAGCTTCTCCGCCTTCGGATTCGATGATTTCAACAATGTTGTTGTTTGCGTTGGGGTGATACTTTACAAGAATCTCGCCTACAACGCCTACTTTTGGTTTCTGTGTTTGTTGTATAGGCAGCTGGTCAAAATCCGTTACCAATTGACGAAGACGCTTGCGGTACTTGGAAAAACTCATATGAGGCAGTTCAGACTCTAGTTGCTGCGTCCAGTGAGCCGCTAAATTATCAGCAGCTCCTTTCTCCTTTTCATATGGACGGGTCGCATATAAAACGCGCATCAATACATCGCCCAAAATTGCGGCAAATACCAGCCTGCGTGCCATCATCGCGGTAATGCGGAAACCGGAGTTGGCTTCCAGCCCCGCAGAGCTGAAAGAAATAACAGGGATATGCTCCATTCCAAGCTCTTTTAAGGCTTTGCGCAATAAGGATATATAATTGCTGGCCCGGCAGCCGCCGCCGGTTTGCGACATGAATATGGCTGTATGTGCAAGGTCGCACTCACCGGATTTAAGGTAGGATATAATTTGCCCAAGGGTGATCATTGTGGGGTAACAGGCATCATTATTAATATACTTCAAACCTTCGTCAATGGCATGCACATCCGCTTTGGGTAGCAGTTTCACGCGGTAACCGCTGGCCGCAATGGCAGCTTGAATCATATTAAAATGAATAGGGGACATTTGAGGAATTAGAATCGTATAAGTAGGTTTCATTTCTTTTGTGAAAATCTTACGTGTAAAGCGATATGGGGTATCCTTCGATAAAATACCGCTGCGTGCCCGCTCCTCCATGGCGGCTTTCAAAGACCGTAGACGGATTTTAGCCGCGCCCAGGTTGGCGCCCTCATCGATCTTAAGAACCGTGTATAGTTTGTTTTTCGTGCGTAAAATCTCTTCAACCTGATCGGTCGTTACGGCATCCAAACCGCAGCCGAAGGAGTTAAGCTGCACCATTTCGATATGATTGTACTTCCCTACAAACTCCGCGGCCCGGTAGAGGCGGCTGTGGTACATCCACTGATCCAGCACACGCGTGGGTCTTGAAACAGCTGCCCGGTCGGCAATGCTATCTTCTGTGAGCACAGCGATACCAAAGGAGGTAATAAGCGTATCGATACCGTGATTTATTTCCGGGTCGAGGTGATAAGGCCTGCCCGCCAAAACCACTGCAGGGAGTTTTTGCATGCGTATCGCCTGCAATGCGGCATGACCCATAACCTTTATATCATTATGGAAGCGTTCGTCCTCCTTGCGGGCAGCTTTGACCGCTTTCACAATTTCCGCGGCAGGCAATGCTAATGCGGATAATTCCTCCACAAGTCGCTTTGTCAGGCGCTGATCGTCGTCGTAGGGCAGAAATGGATGAAGGAACGTAACCCCATGCTTTTGAAACAGCGAGTCCATATTGCCGCCAATGACCTCTGGGTATGTGGCAACAATGGGGCAATTGTAATGGTTGTTCGCGGTTTGATCTTCTACCCGTTCATAATTGATGGACGGATAGAAAATAAAAGGAGCACCGTTTTCCGCAAGCCATTGTATGTGTCCATGCACCAACTTTGCCGGGTAGCAAACCGTATCCGACGTAATTGCGGACATACCAAGCTCATAAATCGCCTTTGTGGATGTGGGGGAAAGCAGCACGGAAAACCCAAGTTCCGTAAAGAAAGTAAACCAGAAAGGGTAGTTCTCATACATGTTCAGCACTCTGGGAATGCCGATTACACCGCGCGGAGCGTCTTTTGCATCTAACGGCTGGTATGAGAACAAACGAGTATATTTTTCCGCAAATAAATTGGGCACTTTTTGTTTTAAACCGGTGTAGCCAATTCCTTTTTCGCAGCGGTTCCCGGTAATGTGCTTTTGACCGTTACCAAAGCGGTTGATGGTTAACAAGCATTGGTTTTCGCACCCGTGGCACCTGCGGTGCGAGCTTTCGACCTGGAAACGGTCGATCATGGTAGCCGGCAGCAAACCGGAACGGGATTGCTGTGTTGATTGTTCCAACGCAATCAGCGCCGCGCCAAATGCGCCCATATGGCCGGATATATCCGGGCGTACTACATCCCGGCCCAAAATGGTTTCTATGGCGCGTAAAACTGCATCGTTTAAAAAGGTGCCGCCCTGAACAACGATTTTTTCACCCGCATCTTCCGTGTTGCGCAGTTTAATGACTTTATATAAAGCATTCTTAATGATCGAGTATGATAGCCCGGCGCTAATATCACCAATAGTTGCGCCTTCTTTTTGCGCCTGTTTGACCCGGGAATTCATAAATACCGTACAACGCGTGCCTAAATCTACAGGTTGTTTTGCAAACAAACCCTCCCGGGCAAACGCTTCAACGCTCATATCCACCGATTTTGCATAGGTTTCGATAAAAGATCCGCAGCCGGACGAGCAAGCCTCATTTAGCATAATGCTGTAAATGGCTCCGTCGCGCACCTTCATGCATTTCATATCCTGGCCGCCAATATCCAAAATGAAATCTACGCCAGGTAAAAACTCATTCGCGGCTTTAAAATGAGCGATAGTCTCAATCTCGCCGACATCTACGCCAAAACCAGCCTGAATCAGCTCTTCGCCATAACCGGTAACAGCCGAATGGGCAATGTAAGCGTTTGGCGGCAATGCATCGTATAATTCCCGCAGCATGGTACGAACCGTCGCAATGGGATTGCCTTCATTTCCACGGTAAAATGAATATAGTATTTTTTTGTGGGAATCGATCAACACAGCTTTTGTAGTGGTCGATCCAGCGTCAATTCCCAAGTACACAGGGCCTTGCGCCTGCATGATACTTACTTTTTCCGCAATATGTTTTGCATGGCGGTTAGTGAACGCGGCAAAATCTTCTTCGGAGGCAAAAAGCGGGTCGATATGCTTGGTTTCGGACAACGCCGATGCTTTGATGGATTGCAGCTTGGATAAAATTTCATGCAACGCAATCCCGGACTGCAGTTTTGCGGCTAAGGCTGCGCCAATAGCAACGAAATACTGTGAATTCTCTGGGAAAATGATCTCTTTATCACTCAGATTCAGTGTTTCGGCAAAGCGTTTCCTCAATTCGGAAAGGAAGTACAGCGGCCCGCCCAAGAAAGCGACGTTCCCGCTGATGGTGCGGCCACAGGCTAATCCGGTGATGGTTTGGTTTACCACGGATTGAAAAATGGACGCCGCTAAATCACTGGTTAAAGCGCCTTGATTAATCAAAGGCTGAATATCGCTTTTTGCGAAAACACCGCAGCGGGCGGCGATGGGGTAAATCATCGTATGCTGCTTGGCGGCTTCGTTTAAGCCTGCGGCGTCGGTGTTGAGTAAAATAGCCATCTGGTCGATGAAAGCGCCGGTTCCGCCCGCACAGGTACCGTTCATACGCTGCTCTAAAGCGGCGCCGTAAAAGGTGATCTTTGCGTCTTCTCCGCCAAGCTCTATGGATACATCTGTCGCGGGAATTAACGTTTCAATCGCGGTGGAACAGGCGATTACTTCCTGCTCGAAAGGCAAATCCAATATTTTAGAAAGTGCAAGACCGCCAGACCCGGTTATACAGGCGGCAACTGATATATGCGGGAAAGCCTGTGCCAAATCGGACATCAACTCTCCGACTTTTTGAAATACGCTGGACATATGCCGCTCATAACGAGAGTAAACCATATCATTTTGGCCATTGAGCAGAACAAGTTTTACTGTTGTTGAGCCAACATCAATACCCAGCCTGAAAATTTTTTGATCAACCGTGTTTAATGCTTGAATATCTTTCATAAAACCGCAAGGCACCTCGATATGTATATCGTACGCTAAGTTGGTAACTGTTGATTATTCTACAAGTGAATATTATAATACATTTGCAGGGATTCTCAATCATCAAGATGGCCTGTAGTGTATTTTAATCGACATTATTCTCAATGTGTTGATTGTACAGGGGGAGAAAATGGGAAATCAAAATGATCTGCGTGTTATTAAAACCAGAAAGCTGATTCAAGATGCCTTTTTTGATCTGGTTGAAACGAATGGATTTGAGAAAATCACAATCAGCAATATTGCCAACCGGGCGAAAATCAACCGTGCTACTTTTTACCTGCACTATCAGGATAAACAGGCATTACTGAAAAGCCTTGAAAACGAAGTGCTGGATGATATTGACGATTTACTTGGCACGGTAACGGAAGAATCGATTCAGCAAAGCAAGAACGCGAAACGCCCGTTCCCGCATGTTATAGAAATCCTGTCATACGTGCAGGAGCATCAGCGATTTTTTAATTTATCTATGAATGATAGCGGCGATCCATTATTTTTCACCCATATTGGAGAACTGGTTAATCAGCGGGTAATTGAGGGATTTTTCCCTGCTGTAAAGCTGGAGGAGAGATTGCGGTCCTACCTGAGTACGATTCGCACTGCGGTAATCAGCAGCGTTGTAAACCAATGGATTCAAAGCGGTATGAAAGAATCGATCGATGAAATTGCAGGACTTATTACCAAAATCGCTCTGGGTATTATGCAGTGGGTGGACGCATAAACTGACGACATGAAATTTGCTAGAATTTTAATGCAATGCTTTAACATGCAGCCCGTACAGCTGAATAATCCTTATAATAAGCCACGCAGTCGCTATATATTAACCAAAGCGGCTGCGTGGCGTTTAATCTTTTATTTTACCGGCCAATATCCGCTACACTGGTAACGGCAAGTTCCGCTAACAAAACATCTTTCTGAATTTGGTGTGCGATAATGGTTTTTGTTTCTCCCGGAAGCAGGAAAAAACCGTTGTCGCTAAAAACACTGTCAATTTCTTGCGTTTCCAGCCATACGCCCCAGGCAAATACATCGCTGGAAACGGTGATTTTGCAATCATTACCCTGCTGTCTAACGGCAAGCCGTATGTTGGGCTTACAAAAACGGAAAAACTTGGGTGGGCTGAAAAGCTCGCAGTTTTCCGATAGGGTTTGGCCCTGATCGTCGTAAAGTGTCATCACATAGGCCATATTATCTTCGGCGTGGAATGCCTTTTCCAGCACAGAAAAATCTTCCTGAAAAATCCACTGTGCGGTTAAAGCGGGTACGGAGAGCTTAACATCCCGTGTTGATATAGTTTGCCCCTGTGCATCGATCAGACGAAGGGTGGCTTTGCCGGTTAAAGTGGACAACGTGTCGTTAGCTACGTTTACGCGAACAGAGAAATCATTTCGTTCGCAGCTGATGATTTGCGGAGCGAAAAATTTTCGAGCTGCATATTGCAACTGTTTCCATCGGCCGCTGCTATCGATGCTGGCCCAGCTGGCCACCGGCCAGCAATCGTTTAACTGCCAGTAAATTGCACCCATACACCGGCCGCGGTAACGGCGCCAGTGTTCCACCCCCGCACGCATGGCTTCCGCCTGCAATAGCTGTGAGGCATAAAGTAAATGCTCAAACGTAAGCGGATATTGATAGTTCTGTGAAATGTAATAGAGTATCTTTCCGTTACCGCCAACGCATTTTTGATGGCTTTCCATCACACGGGAAAAAACATTGCGGTCTTCAGGGAGAGTATAGCTTTTAACAGTTTTCAGCGACGGAAAGGATTCGAAGCCGAACTCACTGCAAAAGCGCGGAAATTGCTGCTGATAGTCGGAAAATGGTTTCAGCCCATGCCATACATCCCAGTAATGTACATCGCCCCGGTCGTAGCTGTTGGGATCATCGAAACATCCGCCGGAGGAAGGGGAGGACGGCCAATAATCAATTTGCGGCGCATACGACGCACACTCTTTGCGCAGCACATATTCAAACTGTTTTATATAGTCTGCCTGCAGCGCTTTGCTGTGGTTTGCGACAGCCGGCCAATCCGTCCATGCAGTCTCCATTTCATTATTACCGCAGAGTAAGCCAATACAAGCATGATGACGAATCCTCTCCAGATTATCGCGGGTTTCTGCGACGATGTTTTGCTCGAATTCTTCGGTCAGTTTATAAACATTGCAAGCATACATAAGATCCAGCCAAACGATCAAGCCCAATTCATCACACTGATCGAAAAACCAGTCTTCCGGATAATAACCACCGCCCCAAACGCGAACGGTATTAAAATTGCTTTTAGCGCAATCAGCCAGTAATTGATATGTACGTTCGGGTGATGTCCGGCTGAGAATATTATCCTCCGGGATATAGTCTGCGCCCATGGCGAACATTTTACGGCCATTTACCTTTAAACAAAACTCTTCGCCGTATTCATCCTGTTCACGGGAAATATGAATCGTACGTAAACCGATACGCCGCTGGCAACTATCCAGTATATTACCTTCATCGTCTAAACAAGAAACCGTAACCGTATAGAGTGGCTGCTGGCCCCAGCCGTTTGGCTGCCATAGCCTGGGGTGATCAATGGATAGGGACATCGTATCGGTATTGCCTTGTTTTTCGGTAACGTTACCTTCAGGGCCGCAAACCGATACGCGCATTGCGGCAGCTGTAGCGCCTTCGGTTATTGCTTTTATCTGTAAGGATACGCTGCCGTTATCGTGGTACTGATTAATGGCAATTGTGCGAATTCGTAAAAAATCATAGCCTTCAAGCTCGCAGGGTCGCCAAATGCCGGCGTCCGGCAATTGCGGACCCCAATCCCAGCCAAACATGCAATGGGCCTTACGGAGAAAACTGGTTCCACGCATTGTCCCTGTGCCGTCGTAGGTGACGTCCGGGTTGTTTTGTGCTGCCTCCTCAATAAACCGGTTTGGCGAGTGGAAAAGAATGCTGATCGTGTTTTGGGCAGGCAGCAAATATGGTTTCACATTCACACGCCAGGTACGGTGCATGTTATTAGCATACAGAATATACGTGCCGTTAAGTGAAACGTCGGCAAGCGTATCCAGGCCGTAAAACACCAAATCAATGTTTTCGCGAGCCAGCAGGGAAGGAGGGACGGTAAAGGTTCGTGTATAACGATAATCCCGGTCAAACAAGCGAAGCGTTTCATACTCGTTTTCCCGCCAAAACGGATCTTCGATTATCCCGGTATTTAACAAATCGCTTAAAACAGAGCCCGGAACCAAAGCGGGGATGTTTTGTTGGCCGGATGCTTCTTCCAGTGTCCATGTGCCGCATAAACTAAAGGTCTCTTTCATCATTGTCGTCCTTTGCCATAAAATGACGGCACTCCCAATAGGGCTTGCCGTATCCAAATAGTCTCTTTGAATGGATTATAAAAGGTTATACCGCCAAATGGGGTATAAAAAATGCATTTGCGGAGTATTTGTTTGACACATAACTTAAAATACCTCCTTCTTTTTTGATATTTGGATAACCAATCAAATATATGTATATCGTTATATGAAATTCCATCAGAAACCGGTTACATACTAAACATCAATATATGGTATATAAAAAATTAACCATTTCAAGAATCATTATCAGTTTTTAGCCAATTATAAATATTTTTACACTTCACATTATGAGGTTTATTTATTTGTTTATATGGATACGAACAACACGTTTCATATGTATTTGTTCAGTTTATAGTATCTATGTAGCACGAACCCGAGCTAGTATAAGGATTTCCAAACAAACCAGTAGACTCGCGTATTGTGAATATGCATAGTTAACTGTATGAAGTGAGCGTATAATGTACCTGTAACGTATTTTTAGCGAAAAAGCAATCGGGATGCGTTTTCGTTAAACCTATTGATTTTCTGTAAGATTATACAACAATATGTTGAGTTAGATCTTAAAAATAACCGGTTTTATCGCGATTGAGAGTGGGAGAAACTTGGAAACCCTTGTCAAACCACCGTTGTTTGAACTATAATACAAAGTGAAGAAAGAGGCTTATCAGCGTGCCGGTACAGGAGGCGAAAAGCTCAACAATTCGGTTTATCGTAGTTAGATTGTGTGGGATAAAAGTGGACATTCTACGCAACCGTCAAATAAGCATATCAGGTAAAGTTTTAGTACAGGCTTTATTCGATTATAAACGGACCGGTTTGGTCATAGCTTTTCCTTCTGTCACGTAAGAGATACCGGGAGCTTCACACGATTTACAAAACATTACGATGTTTTGAAGAAAGTGTAAGTGTAGGCGGGAAACAAAGTTTCTCAAAGCAGCAGTTTTAGCAGTAGGTACGGGGAAGGAAGGAGGACAGCCCATGACTGGGAATGGGTTGATACATATAGATACACCGGAGGCGCTAGAACGCTTTCGCAAAGAACATTACTTGTTTGTCTACTCAACCGCGTTGGAGTTGACAAATTCACCCAATGAAGCGCATCGTATCGCTGCGCAGGTGTTTACAAATATTGGGGAGCATTCGCACAATAGAACCTTATCAAAAAACTGCGATATGTTTTTAGCGGCGCAAGTGAATTTAGTATTTGCGCAGTTGAATAGTCATACGCAAAAATCGCAAGCACAAGCAGCAAGACAACTAGTTGCGGATGGCAGTGTTGATGAAAGCAGACGCCGTGTGGCGCAGAATCGGTCAACGCTTGTTGATGGCACTCGTTTACCCACACAAAATAGTTCGTCTATATCACAAGTGATCAACCGGCAGCAACCTGCTCCGGCTGCGCCAACGGAGATAACACAGCCCGTGTATGCACAGCCGGTTCAACCTGCTGGCAAAGCAGTAGTAACAGTGCCGCCGCAACAGAACGCAGCCAATATAATACAAGAGACCCCGCGAGCAGAAGAGAAAACAGTTATTCAGGGACAGAGCAATCCGGTAACCGCATCGGTACAGCCGGTTGCAGTACCGGGCATGGCTCCGCCCCAGACAACTGTGACGATTCAATTTTCCGGCCCGTCTCCGTCTATGGAGAGCGTAACAGTCTCTTCTGACACCGCGAAAGAGCCTGTGCAACAGTTTATACCCGCAACATATTCGCAACAGGTTAATCAAGGAGCCGGCAAGCTAAAAAGCAAAGATACTACCATAGACAAGGTGGATTATAACCCGGCTGAAACAGATATGTGGACGCCTGATATGGACAAGGACGGCAAGCAAACAGACAAAGCCGGAGAAGTTGAGAATACAAGCGAAAAGCGTACTTCGCGATGGGACGATTATATCGAAGCGCCCAATTCGCAGTGGAAGCAAAAGGATTCCGGGAAACCGATTTTGCTCTTTACACTGTTAAACGGCATATTGATGATTGCCGCCATCGTTACCGTAGCTTATACACTATACAGATTTGGGTTATTACCTAAACTATTTTAATCCAACAAGGAGGCGATCCGCCAGATGAGCAAGACAATTGACGATTACGCAGATTACGGATTTACGGTAAAACGGCGAAAATATTATCTGGTTGATGAGGTAGACCGCCACTTGAACGAGTTGGCTGACGAAGCGGAGATTGAACGCAGCAAGCAGTTAAAATTAGAGACGCAATATCAGCAGCTGCTTAATACCAATAAAAGCCAGGAATCGATGTTATCATCCCTGCGCGATAAAACCAAACAGCAGGAAAGTATAATCGTCGATCAGCAGCACAAGCTGGTTGCCATCGGTGATGAACTTACCCAAACCAGCGGTGAAAGCACAGCACAGAGCGAACACATCGCGCAGTTGAATGCAGAAGTTGCACGCCTGCAAAACCGGATTGATCACATGAACGAACAAATTGCCTATCTGGAAAAGCAAAGCGCAGAAGATGTGGTGGGACAAGCTGTGCAAAGGGCAGATCAGATCGTTGCCCGGGCGAATATGGACAGCGAGCGGATGATGCAGCAAACCAACGAACAACGCAGGCAACTGGTTGCCGCTTGCAGAGCAGCTTATTACAGCGCTTTACAGTTTAAAAAAGACCTTGCCGAGCAATTCCGCGGCATGGAAAGAGAACTGGACGCGTCTATCGATGTGCTGCAACAGATTGATAATTCACACATGTCGCTCGACCGTGCGGCAGACCCCTCCACGACCCATGAGGAGCCGGGTGAAGTATTGCCATGAAGAATCGGATATTTTCGCAGAAAATCTTTCGCTATTCAATGTTGGTTCTTCTTTGCAGCAGTTTACTGCTGCTTAGTGGGTGCACGCAGGAACAGGGATTATCCGCCAGCCAATCGGCCACGCCGGAGCTTATTCACGCTTCGCTGACGCCTGCGCCAACGCTGGTAAACGAACCAGCTGAGTTATACGGAAACGTCATCACCAACAAACGCGTCGTTAGCATTATTCTGGAAGGCTATATTGACGATAATACGGTGCAGACCGTTGTTAATGAAATAAAAAGTAAAAATGCACCTGCCATATTCTTTATCAGCGGGATTGTTGCCGATGAGCACGCGCAGACCGTTAAACAGATTTCCAGCCAAGGCTTTACGGTTGGTAATTATGGGTTGAACGGCGAAAAAGATATGCAGGATAACGATGTACTTACAAACATACACCAGTTTCAACGTGGGCAGGAGCTAATTTCAAAGGCAATCGGCAAGCTGCCAACCCTGTTTCGCTGCAACGGAACCGAGTATACACAGGAGGTTATGCAGGCAGCATCCTATTCCGGTTTGGAAGCGGGCGTTCAGCCGAACATTTATTTGAACCACGCCAGCTTTGGTACCTATGAAGACGCACGAGCTTGGGTACAAAAACTGGTGCGCGGGTCCATTATTACCATCAAGCTGGGGCAGGCACTGGACGCGGATGAATATCAAGGCATTGAGGACATCATGGATAACCGGGCAATTGACCCGCCGCCGATGTTATCCGACCGGATGGAAGATACCATTGCCAATACATACGCTAACGTAACCAATGTGGTCGGTTGGCTGTTACAGGCACTGGACGAGATGGATTATACGATTGTCACGCCGCAGCGTTTGCAGCGGGAACATATTACTATGTTCGACCATCCTGCCGAACTGGATGCGGAAACATTAGCGATGCTGAATGCAGATAACTATGACTTGCCGGTTACAGACAGTGTTCTAATGAATACGCCCAAACAACCGGAAGTGACTGTGAACCCTGAAGCAGCAGCGGACGAAACGTCCGTTGTGGATGGGCAGTTAGCCCAGAACGTTGTGTTTGTGGGCGATTCGATCACCATGGGTTTACAGGATTTTGTAGAGTGGCGCCGTTTGACGGAGCCGGAATATTTGGGTGACACCCAGTTTCTGACTACGAATAACTTTAGTATTGGGTTGTCTTTGCTGCCGGTAAACAGTGGCATTGAGCATCCGACAATTGATGGAGAGGGCGTAACGGTCGCACAAGGATTAAGCCAGCTTGGCGCAAAGAACGCCATTATTATGCCGGGGCAAACGGATATTAGCGGCTATACGCAAGAGCAGTTCATCGATAATCTGAAGTTGCTGGTTTATGAAATTCGACAGGCAAACCCGGACATCACTATTTGGTTGGAATCTGTCCCTCCCGGCATTGAAAACCGGTATACTAAACCAAACAATGGCAAAATATTCAGCTATAACCTTGCAATGTACAAATTCTGTTTGCAATATGATATTCCGTTTTTAGACGTTGCTTATCCGCTAAGAAATGCAAAAGGGGATCTGCCCGAAAATTTGTGCTTGGACTCGGAAACATACGGGTTTCATATTAGCGATGAGGGTTGCGAAAAATGGATTGATTTTATTCGTAACTATATTACCAATTGACCACGCATAACAGGCGAAGAGGATTGAGTCATGGCTAAGAGATATTCAACCATTACGGACGTAATGCTTCAACCGCGCCGGGATCGAAGGCTGTTATCACACGTTCCCGACCCGGCAAGCATTCGTGCGCCCGAAGACAGGCGTAACAATCTGCATACGGACAAAACCAAACCGCAGTATGCAAATTATGCGGGGCAGCGTTATTTTGCCAATTTTAAAGTGCTAGTCACTTCAAATGGGCGGCGGCGTTTTCCGGCACGCTGTATGGATATTTCCCAAACCGGCATGCAGATGAAGCTACCGCGCACAGCGCTTGCCAAACCCTTAACAATGGATGAGTCCCTTACATTGGACTTTTCACTTTTACCAGGTGTTTTGCACGAAGGAACGGAAGACCATTACCGCGTCAAAGGCAGTGTAGTACGTTATCTGCCTGAAAATCAGAGCTTTGCCGTCCAGTTTGACCAGCCATTGTATGTATCCCGTCGCAGGAAAAAGGATACGGCGCTTTCATCCATATCGATCTTCTTCCTGTTTTTAGTTACTTTGGTTATTGTACTGATGCGCACAGAAAGTGTAATGTACTTTAACCAGAACAGTATTTTATATGCTTATTCCATCGCGACTGCATCGTTCCTGCTATCACGCTATTTGTTCGGTTCTTTGTATAAACCTGTACCGGTAGATCCGAACTATACGCCATCCATCACCATTGTCATTCCCTGCTTTAACGAAGAGGAATACATTGCCCGTACGATTATGAGCTGTATCGATCAGGATTATCCTCTGGATAAGCTTGAGATCATCATCGTAGATGACGGGTCTTCAGACCGCTCAGTTGAAGTGATTAAAGACACCGTTACAAAGCTGTGGAGTTTGGATGAGCGGTTCCAAACTAAAAACAGAATCCGTGTATTCATTCAAAAGCACAATCAGGGCAAACGCGAAGCAATGGCGCTAGGCATTAAAAACGCAAATACGGAACTGATTGGTTTTGTGGATTCGGACAGCTTTTTAGAGCCGGATGCCATACGCAACCTCGTACAACCGATGTTTGACCCGAAAATGGGCGGCGTATCCGGCCGTACAGATGTTGTCAACACGTACACCAACCACCTGACGAAGATGCAATGTGTGCGCTATTATATCAGCTTTCGTATTATCAAGGCGGCAGAAGCATATTTTAATGCTGTTACCTGCCTGTCCGGGCCGTTATCCTGCTACCGTCTGTCTGCCGTAAAAGAAGTACTCGAACCATGGGTAAACCAGACCTTCCTCGGCCGGAAAGCAACCTTTGGCGATGATCGCAGCCTAACAAACTTCATTGTGAAAAATTACCGGACATCCTATCAGGACACGGCTATCTGCTCAACGCTGGTGCCCAAGAGCCAAAAAGTGTTTTTAAAACAGCAGATGCGTTGGAAACGTTCATGGCTGCGCGAAAGCCTGAAGGCCGGCTCCTTTATGTGGCGAAAAGAACCACTGATGTCCATGTCGTTTTATATGGGGCTTTTGATACCGCTTATTGCTCCGCTGATTATGGTGTACAACCTGATCATCGTTCCCATTACGAAGCATATCTTTCCGACGACGTTCTTGCTGGGTATTTTGATGATGGCTATGCTAATGAGCTTGGCGCAGCTTCGGCTTAAAAAGAGTAACCTTTGGATTTATGGCCTGTGGTTTGTGATTTACTATGAAGCCATCTTGCTGTGGCAAATGCCATATGCATGGTTTACCTTCTGGGTATCGGATTGGGGCACACGCGGCAACAAGAAGAAAAAGAAAAAACGAAAGACTGCCAGCGACACATAATATTTGTGGTTATTGCAGAACAAGAATACTGCTTCCATGTTGAACGTATTTCATTTACAGAACAAACAAACTAGTTAAGACCGATCATTGCCATCCGGAAGGAGAAGCAGAGTCAAATGACCGAATCAAACGATCCAAATAAAGATTTTAGAGCGTCCAAGGCACGCCTACGGCGTTCAAACCGCAAAAAACTACTGCGGTCTATTATTGAGGTTGTTTTAATTATTATTGCGGTTGGAATTGCTGTCTATTCCATTGTGCATTCTATTCAAACATCCGCCAGCGGTGGTCCTACCAGTAAGAGCAGTTCCAGCTTTAATAGCGACGGCCCCTCCGTGCAATCGAGCGCGGGCGCAGACCGGCGTTTTATTGCCATATCTTTTCCTGGATTAACAACATCTACGAGCCTTGAAAGTAAAATTGTGAATCTGGAGACGTTCAAAGAGCAGATTGAGGCGCTGCATGCATCCGGTTATGTAACGATAACACAGCAGGATATCGCAGATTTTTATCTGCGGTACAGTACGCTGCCGGAAAAATCACTCTTCCTCTTCTTTGAAGACGGTATTAAAAGAACAACCGATTATGCGATTGATACTCTGAAAAAGCATGGTTACAGCGCTACTATCTGTACCTATGCCAATAACTTGCAGGATTTAGAAAGTGACTATATTACTTCTGAGGACATCAAGACGCTGACCAGGAATGGATATTGGGAGTTAGGCAGTAACGGTTATCGATTATCCTATATCAATGTATTCGACCGTTATAACAACTTTTTTGGTCAATTGAATGCAAAAGAATTTCTGGACATTCGCCAATACTTGTGGCGCGACTACAACCATTACTTAATGGATTTCATCCGCGATGAAGACCGGCTGCGGACGGAAAGCGTCGAAGAATTGGAAAAACGGATTCAGGCAGATTATGAAGGAATGAGTACCGAATACACCAACGCCGTTGGTTATGTACCGGAAATGTATGTGCTGATGCACGCTAATACAGGCGCTTTCGGTACGGATGCAATTGCAAGCGAAGCAAACCGGAAATGGATTACGAACCTGTACACGATGAACTATAATCGTGAAGGTTCCTGTTTGAATACACTTGATTCGTCCATTTATGACCTTACCCGTTTACAGGTGCAAAGCTATTTCTCAACCAACCATATGCTGATGCGGATATGGGATGATACGGGGGATACATTGCAATTTGTAACCGGTGACGAGGATGAAGCATCGCATTGGTACGCGGATGACGGCGTTGCCGAATATAAAGGAAACCAAATCATTGTAACCTCCGAACCTGCAGGGCGCGGTCAAATTACAATGAATACAAAGCTGTTCTCCGATTTGGATATGACGGTTTATGTGCGGGGCAACTTGGTTGGAAGACAAAGCATATGCCTGCGGACAGACCGCGAATGGGACCACGGTATTGAAATTCGTCTGGAAGATAATAATTTCGAGATTTGGGATGTCGGGGATGATGAGGAGCAGCTGTTCTTCCAGAACTTGTTTGAATTTGACGGCGGTCCGTATATTTCTACACAGGAAGATGAGCATAACGGATTAGTTGCGCTTCAACAGGCAATTATTCAATACGATACCGACCCGCAGCGCATTGCGGAAGCGACGCGGAAGTTACAGGAGCTGTATTTGACCCCTGTTCTTACATTGGAGGACGGCGGCACGCCGTATTATCCGGTGAATGATACTTCCACGCGGGAAGAGCGTAAATTGAGGATTCGCTTGGTGGGCAGCCGGTTGAGTGTTTGGGTCGATGATAAACCCATCGTAAGCCAATTAAAAGTCTCCGGTACGCAGCTAGGTGCGATTTCTTTGGCAGCGAAAGTATATGAGAATACGGAAGAGCAATATACACAGCGGTATATCTACGACGATGTGTATGACGCGGTTTTCAAAGATATCGTTATTTACGACGCGCAGGATGCGAATAAAGTGTTATACTCATATAACCTCGCGGAAAGAAGAACGATCAATTCCATTATTACCGGGTGGTTTAAGTCGATCACGCAGTTCTTTGTAGATCATTTCTAGTCAGTATTTTGCTATCAGCCTGTGTAGGCGTTGTATCCATGGGTATTGCCAGCGCGCAATATACCTGCCCAAGGAGGATCATGTGTGAAGAAGAAGCTTTGCATGTTTGCGGTGCTTATGTTGCTATCTGCTGGGATATATTCCGGCGCTGCAGCGGAGAGCTATCAATATGGTGCATGGATGCCATACTGGGAGTACGACGATTCTATTCAAGAGTTAAATTCGCTTACGGATAAGCTGGATAAGGTGATTGCTTTCGCGTGTATCTTCGATGCGAATGATGATGTACTGATGTTGGATGAAACCGAGAACATGCTGCATGAACTACAAAAAGACTGCAAGGGTACCGGTACGGCTGTTTACCTCTCCGTAGTCAATGATATTGAAGTTGATATTGGCGTTTATGACAATAAAAATACCGACTTGCTTCGCCGTCTTTTTGCAGATGAAGAGTCAATGGCGCTGCATTTAGAATCATTAGTAGGCTTGATTGACCAATACAGACTAACCGGGATAGAACTGGATTATGAGAACATCCGCACCGATACGGAACTTTGGGCACAATATACAGCCTTTATTGAGATGGCATGGTCGGTTTGTAAACGTGATGGTATACAGCTGCGCATAGTGCTACCGTGGAATGCACCGGTTTATGTGGATTTGCCGCAGGGGCCGGAATACAGCGTAATGTGCTATAACCTTTTTGGTTATCATAGCGGCCCGGGGCCAAAAGCTGACATTGCCTTTTTACAAGAGACGTGTGATTATTATCAATCGCTTTTACCCAACGTAAGTATGGCATTTGCAACCGGAGGATTTGATTGGCACGATGGCGAGATAACTTCGCTTACACAGCAGCAAGCTGAAGAGAACCTATGCGTAGCGGATGCGATGCCGATACGGAATGCCGACAGCGGGGCGCTATGTGCGATTTATGATTTTGATGGAGAGACGCATGAAGTTTGGTATGCGGATGCGGAAACGCTGGCAATATGGCGAGATACATGCGTAAAAAATGGCTATTCCTCGTTTGATTTCTTCAGATTGGGCGGCAACGATTTAAACGATTGGAAATGTGAGCTACTTGCGCCTGATATAAAGGGAGAATTTTAACTTGGCTTGGAAGAAACAGCTAATATTTGCTCTCATCGTGATGCTGGCTATTGCGGGCAGCTTATATGCGGCAGAGGTGTTCTCATCAGACAAGCAGGATATTGAGGTGACGCCTTCACCGCAACAACAGTTGACTGGGCAAATCAACATGGCAATTGAGCGATATCAGCACCGTGGAGTGGGCGACACGGCTATCATACGGGAAAACACCGGAGTGAACACCCGTGAAAAAGCCGAAATCGTTATACAGGGATTAAGCGATATCCGTACCATGCGAAGCGTGCTGAGCGTGATCACGCAATACGGTTTGACAGCTTCTTTCTTCGTATCGGCAAGTGACATTGCGGCTTATCCTGAGAGCCTGTTACAAATCGTTCCATCAGGCTACTCCATCGGGGTTGCGATCGATCAATACAGTATAACGGACGACGAGACAGCTGAAAGCATGATTACTCAATTGGTGCAGACAGGCGACCAAATACGGCAGCTAACAGGTGTCTGGCCGGCGAAGCTATTAGCGCCTTCTGCCGACACAACTTTAGCAGCGGTTGCGTTTGCCAGTAGTATGGATACGATTGTTGTACCAAGCGTATCACTATTGTTGGATGATGTTGATACCCCGAGTAAAGCGAAAATGCAAATTACTGCATTGAAACGCGGCAAGATCGTATGTATTGTATTACCCAACCGGACAGATACCAACTGGGATGCGGATGGCTTTTCTGTTTTCTGCCTTGCATTGGCGAATACAGATTTGCAGGCTTATACGCAAGAATTGTTGGCAAGAGAGACGCAAGCCGACGAACCGATTACACAGGTATATACAACGGAACGTGCAGTAGCTTTTACCTTCTATGGGCTGGGTAATGATACAGAACTACAAAACATTTTAAAGGTATTGGATATTGTTAACGGTAAAGCGACATTCTTTGTATCTCAGGACGATATTGACAATCACCCGGAAGAAATTACGCAAATATTGCAACATGAGCATAGCCTTGGTTTAGCAATACAAACGACCGAAAGCAAAGATGCCGCTACACTGCTGGAGGAAATGTTGCGCGTACAGGAAAGTTTGTCTTCGACTTTTCAATATACCGATGCTTTACCGGTACGAACGGTTTACGGTAACGCTACCGATGCGCTGAAACAAGCTTGCGGTGCCGGGAACTTTACACTGGTTTCTGCTATGGTAAATGCGGTTCGCAGCGACGATACCCGCGCTACTGACGCCCAGACCATTATGGAGAGTATTTTACCGCAATCGGCGGGTGTATTACAGCGTGGAGAAATTGTCCATTTCCTCATGAACCAATACCAAAAGAGTGACGTATTGCTCGGCCAATTGGTACAACTCATTGCAACTCAACGGAATATTTATAGCATAAAGCCTGTAATGGCAATTGCGAATAACGCGGATTATGTGTATCAGTACCCGCTGGCGGACAGTGATATTTTACCGGAAGTATTCGACAAAATCTATCCTGGTCAAATGACCGGCGATACTGATCTTTCCATAGAACTTAGATATATTGGAACGGATTGGGTAGCAATTTCGCAATATTTACCCGGTTTTTCCAAAGATGAGATTAAACGGCTTGATAAAACAGGGCTCATTGTAAATAACAAAAACAGGGTATTTCTTACGTTTGATGATTGGGGCACCGACCAAACGATAACGGCTATACTGGACGTACTGAAGGCTCATCACGCGAAAGCAACCTTCTTTATCCTAACAGGCAAAGTGAAGTACAATCCCAATCTACTTCGTGCAATAGCCGTTGAAGGCCATACAATCGGATGCCATACGCATTTACATACGCCTTTGGCTAATGTAGACACAAAAAGCAGCAAGCTAAAGTATTATGACTTGACCTCGCAGCAGGCGACTGAATTACAGGCGGAACTGACAACATCTTATAACGTGTTGCAGCACATTGTGGGTGATTTGATGTCCGGGGATAAACCATCGCTATCTTTGTTGTTTCGGCCGCCGACTTTAGCGGTAAGTAAAAGTGGGATAGAAGCGGTGTTGGACTGCGGTTTTACTTACTCCATCTCCGGCAGCTATTCCAGCCATGATTATGAGGCTGTCAGCGCAGAGAAATTAGCCGCCAGTTTGGAAAAGAATACGAAAAGCGGAGCGATTCTGCTGATGCATATGTCTGATACCAGCCGGTATACCGCAGAAGCTTTGGATTTGTATCTGACGGCGATGGAAGCGGAAAACACGGATGTACCTTATCAATTTGTTGGCTTGAATGATGCGTTGTAGTTCCCGGCAAAAACAGCTATACTGATAGTAAGCCTTTTGGCACGAATTTTATATTAACGAGAGAAAACCGACACCTAGCAACGACTTATGAACCAAACGATATAAAACAGGAGGAATGAATTGTACCATGTGGAAAAAACAATTACGGCATACCGTATTCTTTCTCCTGGTAATCGCCGGCTGCTTTTTAGCGGTAAAAATGTACCGATCGGATGATCAGCGTGCAATCGTACCCGTTACTCAATCGGAACAAACTATTATTCGCATCAACGAAGCGGTCACGAATTACCAAAACCGTGGCGAGGATGATATCGCTTTACTTAGATCAACCGCCAGTGACGATACATCGCAAAAGGTTGAGCTGGTCTTTAAGGGGTTAAGTGATTCTCAAACCACACAAGACCTAATCACCGCGATGGAAAACAACGATGTCATCGCATCTTTCTTCGTATCCGGGCAAGATGCGTCTGAGTATAACGAAAGCCTTGGCATGATTGCCAATGCCGGTTATGTAGTCGGCGTTGTTTATGAAGGGGACGGATCTCAAGTAACATCCGCATCGGTTGAAAGTGTAGTTTCTGATTTTGTCCGCACTGGCGGTACAATACAAAATGAGGTTGGGTTATGGCCGTCACAGGTTCTATCCTCGCAGCAAGCAAATGATGAGCTTTTAGCGGCGGCTTATGCCAGCTCTATGGATACGGTGATAGTGCCGACAAAAACCATTTCGCTTGTTGATATTCCAACAAGTACATTGGCAAAAAAGACAGTTGACAGCCTGGTGAGAGGATCTATTCTCTGCGTAGAACTTACCGCAAATGCAACTGGCGCATCCACAGCGGTTTCTGCAATATGCTCTGCATTAGCCTCAACAGATTTAGGCGCCAGCTCGGAAGCGTTGTTGCAGGAAAACAGCACATCGGCTGATGCGATGACAAGGGTGTACACCACAGAAAGAGCCGTCGCATTCACATTCTCCGGGCTTGGAAATCAAGCGGAGTTAAGCGGTGTTTTACAAACACTCAAAACCGTAAAGGGTACCGGAACATTCTTTATCACGTTAGACGAGGCTACCCGCTATACAGATGAAATACAGCAGATTTTAGACGCTGGGCAAAGCCTGGGTATCGCCATACAGCCTTCTCTTTATTCAAACGCTGAAGCGATGCTGATGCAGATCATGAAAACCGAAGAAACCATACGTACGCTATACTCCTACACGGATGATATGGCGGTACGCCCCGTATATGGCAATGCAAACGGCTATCTCAAGCGCGCTTGCGGCGCAGGCGGCTATACGCTTGCTTCCTCGATGGTGAATGCCGTTCGTACAGATGATATTCGCGCGACAGATGCGCAAACGATTCTGGAAGAACTGCTGCCGGAAGATCAAGGCGTGTTGCAGCGTGGCGAAATCATTCATTTTCAGATGAACCAGTATCAAAAGAGCAACCAGCTACTGGGTGAACTGGTCGGTTTAGTCGCGAAAGAGCGTAACATTTATAGCTTGAAATCCCTTACTTCAATTGCCAACAACACTGAATACACTTACCGGTATCCCCTGGCTGATAGTTCCATACTCGCCAGTGTAAAAGATAAGATCTATCCAGGGCAGTTAACCGGTGATGTGATGACGGCAATTGCAACCCGCTATATTGGCGTGGATTGGGTGAGCTCATCCAACTTCCTTCCGGGATTTACGAAGGATGAGATCAAGCGACCTGGATAAAACCGGGCTGGTGCCCAACGATCAAAACATGGTCTTTTTGACTTTTGACGACTGGGGAACCGACGAAACCATCACAAAAAATACTGGATGTATTGAAAGCCCATAACGCAAAGGCAACCTTCTTCGTGGTGGCTAAGAATGTGCAGTATAATCCGAATCTTCTTCGTTCTATTGCGGTTGCCGGGCATAACATTGCCAGCCATACGTACTCTCATTTTGAACTGTCCAATGATGTCGGCACCGGAAAGAAGTTTACGGAGCTAAGTAATGAACAGTTGGATGAGTTGGAAGGCGAACTCATCAAGTCCTATGACACGCTTCAATCCGTCATCGGGGATGTAGCGGTAGGCGGCCAACCTGCCTTGGTACCCCTGTTCCGCCCGCCGACGCTGGCTGTAAGTAAAAGTGTGGTTTAACCAAGGTATTCGATTGTGGTTATCTATACTCCGTATCCGGGAGTTATTCCAGCCAGGACTATAAAGCCACCAGCGCGGATAAACTGGCAGCGAACTTAAAAAAGAACACGAAAAGCGGCGTAGTCTTGGTTATGCATATGTCCGATAACAGCATTTATACAGCGGCAGCGCTGGATATATATCTAAGTGAAATGGAACGAAAATATCAAGAGGATCCATATCAATTCGCTGCATTGGGTAGTGTGTTGAAGTAGGATTTTGGGTAAAATCTATAACCATTTGCCATCATATCACGATAGGATATGATGGCTTTTTTCTGTTCTTTTAGAAAATATGCATGGTTGACATTTTGGTCATAATAGACAATACAACCAGCACAACGGTACATTATGGTAAATTAATTCTCTATGTCATTATATAATTCTTTTATTGAAAATTATTAAGTAGATACAAATCAAAATGGCATGAAAACATACCGAATATACAGGTTGTATTTTCAGAATGTATTTGGTATGCTAGATTTGTTCACGTAAAACTCGCAGGCAGGAGGCGCATACCATGGTTGTAGAAATCATTCTGGTATGCATAATAGCAAAGTTAAAGCATTACAAACTAAAATATCTATTTAGAACATGGACCTTCTATCCGGTATTACTCATGCAGTGTGTGTTGGTAGTGTTTCAGGCAAGTATTTTTATTCGGAATTATACGTTTGTGCATTTGGTACCATATACCGAACCCGCTGTTATCCTATCCTTCCTGTTTGCAATATTTGCTTTCAAACTATATAAGCCGGCAATTGCAGGCTCTATATGCATTGGAACCGGTACATTGCTAAACAAACTGGCGATTGCGCAAAACAATGGAAAAATGCCTGTTTTTCCATCGTTATCTTATTTGACGGGATATGTTACGCCTGAGATGGTTTCCACGGCAGACACAATGCACACATTAGGCGGTTCAGCAACTAGGGTGAAATTTTTAACTGATATTATTGATTATGGTTACTGTATCTTAAGTGCGGGTGATGTGTTGATACATTTATTCGTCTGCATCATGCTTTACTCTCTGATCAGAGCGGTAAATTTACGTTTTGCAGACCGGTAAACGCAATGATTATTTAGGAGGAAGACACTATGGACGGCATTGCGGTCAGTTTGACAATGTTCTTGTTAAAAGGGATTCCTGAAGGTTTTTTAGTGGCCTGGGGTATGCATATTCTGGTGGGAATTCCAATTGATAAGAAGAAGTATTTAATCCTTAGCTTGCTTTATGTCTTAATAACATATTTGATTCGCTTTTTACCAATTACGCTAGGTATTAACACTGTATTATCATTATTTGTGATGATTTTCAGCCTCCAAATGATGTACCATATTGAATTATCGAAAATGCCTCGGGAGGTGATTGCTTCTGTAATCATTCTCGTGTTTATTGCCGTTTCAGAAATACTGAACGTATTACTGCTGATAATGTTATATGGCTCAGAGAAAGCGGATGCATTAGTCAATACTTCTAATCAGATAATGCAAGCCATCTATACGATACCGTCAACGATATTCTTGACTATTTTTGTAGTCTCAGGATATTTTATTTCAAAAGCAATCAATAAGAAGAAGGTTGAAAAAAATGGAGAAGATGGTAAGGAGGCTGGCCAATAAGATAGCCGTTTCTCTTGGGTATGATGAGGAACGCGAAGCAGTTGTAGCTTACGGATTATTGGCAATTGTCCAGATAGGAATTACCATTATACTTGCATTGATTTTTGGTTTGATTGTAGGCGCGCCTGTAGAAGCAATGATTGTATGTTTTGCAGTCAGTATCTTTCGCAAATACAGTGGAGGAGCGCATGCATATGATGCTGATTTCTGCACAATTGTCAGCGTTGTTTACTGTACGGTTGCTGCGCTTGCATCACGTATGTTAGCAACGATCGTTAATCCGGGTATTGTTCTTATAGTGGTGATCATTTGTTATATACTCACTTACTGGATTATATACCGCTATGTACCTGTGGATTCACCAAATAAACCAATTACAAATAAAGACAAAATCAAGCGCATGCGTAAAGGCAGCACGATTATTGTGTCTGTATATTTTGCGTTACAGCTTGTTTTCTACTTTTTTGCGAGCCGGTACCCGGCGTTTCACTCTTATGGGATCAGCCTTTTATTGGGTACGGCTTGGCAATCCCTTACGCTCACACCGTTGGGTGCCATTCTGCTCAATAAGCTGAATGATTTACCTAAATTCTTCAGGAAGGAGGCACAATTATGAAGAAGTTCTATGGCGTCATCGCCGCTGTCAGCACCGTTGTTGCGGCGCTGGTTGCTTCCTCGGCCTGCTACTGGTTCTTCTACCAGCCGCAGGAGCCCGCGTCTCTGCGCAATAAGTAAGCAGACGCAGTGGGGGGCGATAACGTCGCCTCCCATCTTCCTTTAACTATTCACGATGTTGGAAGGCGATGTGACGATCTTGGAAAAGGATAATAGAGAACAAATACAACAAATACTGAATATTATCAAAATATCGTCGCTTGCTTTTCCAGCGATCGCGTTTTTGCAATACTATTCAAAGATGCCCGGATTTCTGTCCTATATTACGCATGGGGTATTAACAATTTCGATTCTTCTAATCATACTGGCAATTTACATGTTGTGGATTTTCTTACAATCGAAAATCGCAAATAAATCGGTTACACGAAAATTGATTGATCCTGTTGTATCCATGTCAATAGCATTGGTTTCTGTGGTTATGACAGGTTCGTATGAAAGCAGCTATAAGTTTCTATTTATCTTTGTCATCTTGTTTACCAGTATTGAATGCAGCCAAAAAACCAGCATGACGGTAGCGGGCCTATCAGCCGCTATTGTTTTAGGGGTGGATTTGTTATTCGCACCCAAAGGAGCGGTCAACACTTACTTTGAAAGCGATATTATTCTAGCTTGTGTGTTCCTGATTATTTCCTGGACTGTTGGCTACTATGACGATATCAGAAAGAAACACATCGATTACCTGAAAGAAATCGCCAACATTGACGGTTTAACCGAATTGTATAATCACCGGTATTTCTATGAGTTTTTATCAAGCCGGATACACGAAGCAGAAGCCAAGCATTTTCCGGTTTCCCTGCTTTTTATTGATATAGATAACTTTAAATATTACAATGACCTATACGGCCATCAAAAAGGCGACGATGTACTGCGGTCCATTGCGCTGATTATGAAAGCCACCTTTGCAAAAGAAACCTTTATCGCGCGATATGGCGGAGAAGAGTTTGCTGTTTTACTTAGTTATTACGATGAGGAACAGGCTATTGCAGAAGCAGAAAAACTGCGCCGCGCTGTGCAGGAATATCCCTTTGATGGGCAGGAGAATTTGCCGGGCGGCAATCTTACGGTATCTGTAGGCGTTTCCTCTTTCCCAAGCAAAGTTAAAACAGACGCAGAGTTGATCAAGAGTGCTGATGATGCTTGCTATCGCGCCAAATTCCTATGCAAGAATCGCGTAGAATCTTACTTCTCTATCTTAGATGAATTCCACTTTGCTCCGGAAGTGATTACCCAAATTAAAACGCTCATCGCTGTGATCAACGCAAAGGATAAATATACATACCGGCATGTGGAACGTGTCGTATTTTATTCAAGCATTTTGGCAGATAAACTGAATCTGAACCCTGATGAAAAGCGTAAGCTGGTTTACTCCGCATATCTGCATGATATTGGTAAAATCAATATCAAAGAGGAAATATTAAACAAAACCGAACCGCTTACCAATGATGAGTGGGAAATTCTTAAAAATCACCCGCAGTATGCTGTGGATATTATTAAGAACAATGAAGCCATGGAAGAAATCAGGCCGATAATATTACAACACCATGAACGCTATGACGGCAAGGGATATCCGCTGGGGCTGAAAGGTGAAAGTATACATTATCTTGCCAGACTATTGGCTGTTGTTGATTCTTTTGATGCTATGACTTCGCTGCGTCCATATCAGAAGACCAAAACGTTTAAACAGGCGTTGATTGAGTTAGAACGTTGCAGCGGGACACAGTTTGACCCCGAGGCTGTAGAAGCATTTATCTTCTGTATTGAAAAGCTCAATAATGAAAGCGGAGACGTTTGCGACAATTATTTCTTATTGTCCAATTAAACTGAAGATGGGTATAGTTTTTCGTATTTGTTTTGTTTTCATATCCAATTCATATTGACGTGTAAAATCTGAATCGATATAATACATACAATTGAATATTTATCCATGCTTTGCAAAAGATGCTGTGTTGTAGTTGCAAGTAATTTTAATATTATTGTTATAATTAGCTGCACAATTAAAGCAGCCGTCTTGTATGATTATGCTAGAAATGAACATGTTAAGGGAGGATGCAAGCGTTTATGCCATCACATGAAGAAGCGTCGATCAAAATTGGCAAGAGAACATTTCTCATTGCTTTTTCTATTTTGTTTTGTCTTATTATCGCCGTTGGAATACTCACACAAATCATTCCCACCGGAAGTTACCTGCGGGAAGTGGTTAATGGAAAAGAGGTGCTGCAACAAGGTTCTTTTCAATTTACAAACGATGTAAGGCTGCCGGTATACCGTTGGTTTACCGCACCGTTTGAAGTATTATTCAGCTCTGACGGCGCTGTAATCGCCGTGATTATTTTTTTCCTTTTAGCGGTGAGTATGGCTTTTTCGTTGTTGGAAAAGAGCAATATCATGTCGCTTTTCATCATTAAAATTGTCAAACGGTTCAGTAATTACAAGTATCTGCTAATGGCGATCATTGTATTCTTCTTTATGCTTATGGGCGCTGTTTTAGGTACGTTTGAAGAGAATATAGCTTTGGTGCCGATGATCATCGCACTGGCTTATTGCCTTGGTTGGGATTCGCTGGTTGGACTTGGCATGAGCTTGCTTGCTTCCTGCTTTGGCTTTACTGCAGCAATATCCAACCCTTTTTCAATCGCCATCACACAGGAGATTGCCGATTTACCATTGTATTCCGGTTTTGGGTACAGGTTAATCATCTTCCTGGTTTATTACGGTGTTGTATTCTTCTTTCTGTATCGCTATGCAAGAAAAATTGAGAAGGAACCAACAAAATCATTAATATATGGCGATGATATTCATCTGCGAGAGAAGTATCGTGATATTGACAGTGTTCAGATGATGTTAAGTGAGAAAACGCCGGAGCAGTATGGCCATATTCGCCGGGCAGCCATCACCTTTACTGTCTTTGTTGTTATCATCTTGCTTTTGATTATCGCGGCATCGTTTGTTCCGTTGCTTTCGGATTTAATTTTGCCCCTTTTGGGTATTTTATTACTGGCTGGCGGGCTGGTAGCTGCCAAAATTGTGAAAATATCCCTCAGGGATAGGCTGACTATCCTTTGGAAGGCAGCGTTGGGGATTGCTCCGGGCATCGTATTGATTCTACTGGCGATGAGTGTTAAATACATCATCAGTGAAGGCGGAATCATGGATACTATTTTATATTATACAGCAAATGCAATCATGACTACATCTCCGTATGTCGCCATTTTGCTGGTATATGCGCTTATTTTATTACTTGAGTTGTTTGTTGGTTCCTCTTCTGCCAAAGCTTTTCTAGTTATGCCGCTGATCGCACCGTTATCCGATTTGGTGGGGATCACCCGGCAAACTTCAGTGCTTGCATTTTGCTTTGGTGACGGATTTTCCAATATCATTTACCCGACGAACCCTGTATTGCTCATCTGCCTGGGATTAACCGTAGTAACCTACACCAAGTGGATGAAGTGGACGATTAAGCTACAGTTGTTTTCGCTGGCGCTTGCCTGTGTATTTTTATTGATTGGCGTTGCAATACAGTACGGTCCTTTTTAACAACCAAAGCAGAAAGCCGGTGCCACAGTGCCTATTGTGATTATCATCATCTCAATGATTCTTATCATAGCAATCATTGTTGTTATTCGCACCATTCGTTTTAAACCCACGGTTCAGCAGCCAGCCCAATGTTATCAGGAATCAAACGCTATGCCTGTTGCAGAAAAACTGTCAAAAGCTGTACGCGTTGCGACGATATCTCAAATGGATGAAACACAAACCGATGGTAAAACGTTTTTACAGCTCCACGCATTATTAGAAACGATGTTTCCATTGGTACACCAGAATTGTGAGAAAACCGTTATCAATCAATATAGCTTGCTTTATCATTACGCATCACCATACCCACAGGCAGACAAGAAACCAATTCTCATTACAGCGCACATGGATGTCGTTCCTGTTGAACCGGAGACTGCAAATGAATGGCGGTATCCACCTTTTGGCGGCGATATTCAGGAAGGCTATGTCTGGGGTCGCGGTACATTGGATACCAAAACGCATTTCATTGCCGCAATGGAAGCGCTGGAGAACATGCTCCAAGCGGGAAACGCACTGAAAAGAGATGTTTACTTCGCCTTTGGACATGATGAAGAGATTAACGGCGAAGCTGGCGCAATGCAAATTGTGAAGTACCTACAGGAACAGCAGTTGCAATTTGGATTTGTACTGGATGAAGGCGGATGCATTGTCCGCAATGTTTTTGATGGTATTCAAGCGCCTATCGCGATGGTGGGCATAGGTGAAAAAGGGTTTGCCAATATCCGCTTGACCGTGAATCAAGATGGTGGTCACGCATCTATGCCTGCCACTCATACATCACTTGGCATTTTAGCAAAAGCTCTATGTAAGTTGGAAGCCCATCCGTTCCACTCTCACCTCACAGATGGAACGCGAGCTTTTATAACCCGGTTAGGCCCTTACATGCAGGGGCTCAATCGTATAATCCTAGCAAATCTGTGGCTGTTTCAACCGTTGTTCATCGCTGTTTTTTCAAGAACAAAAACTGGAAGCGCACTATTGCGTACAACCATAGCCGTGACTATGGCGCAAGGCAGCCAGGCGCCCAATGTGGTACCGCAGCAATCCAGCGCCTATATTAATTGCAGAATATTACCCGGAGAAAATGGCAATGATCTGCTTACCCATATTCGGAAAGTGCTTGGTAAATTGCCCGTAATGCTCGAACCGGTCGTGCTGGATGACCCATCGGCGATATCACCGACAGACTGCGATGCCTACCGTTTTATAACGGAACAAATCCTTGCTGTGTGTCCGGATGCAATTGTTGCGCCTTATCTGGTAATGGCGGGAACTGATGCCCGCAAGTACGAAGCGGTTTGCGACCATATTTACCGTTTTACGCCTTATTTAATTGAAAACGATGATTTATCCAAAATACATGGATCCAATGAATGTATCAGCGTAGTAAACGTGAACCGTTGCTATGATTTCTTTCAGAAATTATTGCTTAGTTTATAGTATATCATCGATATTTAAGAATGTTATTTGCGTTCTTGCAATTCTATCTTCTCTATCACAAAACACCATTATTCATTACGAAAGCCGCTTAACCATAACGGCTGTTTATGCTATACTATTAGTACCGTATATCAATAAGAGATACAGTTCACAGCCGATAAAAGAAAGCGAGGAGAAGGCTATATGTTAATGGAAGGGCAGAAAGCGCCGATGTTTACCTTGCCGGATGAAAATGGAGTTCACCATAGCTTGTCTGACTTTATCGGGAAAAAAGTAGTACTATATTTTTACCCGCGTGATAATACGCCGGGTTGTACGCGCGAGGCACAAGCCTTTAAAGCGGCATACGATGTGCTTCAATCCCATGGTGTGGAAGTGATTGGCGTAAGCAAGGATAACCAAAACTCGCATACCAAATTTAAGGAGAAATATGACTTACCTTTTATCCTGCTGTCGGATCCGGATTTAGAAGCAATCAAAGCATATGATGTGTGGCATGAGAAAAAGTTGTACGGGAAAACTTCTTTTGGGGTTGTTCGTACTACATTCTTGATTGATGAAGAAGGTAAGATTGAAAAAATCTATCCAAAAGTCAAGCCGGATGTAAATGCCGGAGAGATAATCTCGTACCTAGAAAAAGCATAAAAACAACATTAATAATAACTTTTAAGTAAGGAGGACTGTTGTGACAGCCATTTTGAATTATGTAGTTTTTCAGAATACCATACAACAATACCTGATCTTTATCGCGACGCTGCTGGCGAGCTTGATTATTCTCCGGTTAGTTACCAAAGCCGGGCTGAAGCGTATGCAAGCGCTGTGGGAAAAATCTAAAAAGCCTATCGTCGGGATGCTGATTCACAGTGTGAAAAAGTACATCATTCCGGTCTTGTACTTTACGGCGCTTGTGCTTTGTACGAGGATGCTGACCCTTTCCACACCCCTTGCTACGACGCTTGGTATTGCGATCCGCGTATTTGCCACAGTTGTTGGCGGCTTATTTTTCTCCCATATTACCACGTTTGCGATCAAGCAATACTGGCGGCAGCGGAAATCGGCCGGAGACAGTAAGGTTGCCGTACAGTGGGTTGTTGGCATTGTAAAGTTTTTGATGTGGAGCATCATCGTAATTCTCTTCCTGCAAAACATCGGTGTAAAGATCGACGCGCTGATCGCAGGCCTTGGTATCAGCGGATTGGCTGTTGCATTCGCAGCCCAAGTCGTGTTGGAGGATGTTTTTTGCTATTTCACGATTTTCTTTGACCGGCCCTTTGAAATCGGAGATTATATAGTAGCAGGCGAGCAGTCCGGTACGGTTGAACACATCGGGGTGAAAACCACACGGCTGCGCACATTGGATGGAGAACAACTGATACTGTCCAATAAGGATTTAACAAGCTCCCGTATTCATAACTACAAAACGCTTGAGAAACGCCGCGTGCTGTTTCATATAGGGGTTACTTACCAAACCAGTGCTGAAGGATTGAAAAAGATACCGGGCATATTAAAAGAGATCATTGAATCTGTACCGGATACCATGTTTGGACGCGCGCATTTTTCTTCCTTTGGCGACTCCAGCTTGAATTTTGAAATAGTGTACTTCATCCTCAGCTCGGATTATGACTTGTTTATGGACAGGCAGCAGGAAGTCAACCTGAAAATCAAACAACAATTTGACGATGTAGGTTATGATTTTGCATACCCAACACAAACCCTTTTTATTGAAAGAGATGATAAAGCCTAAATTTTCACATGTTCTGATGATAGAAGTATAACTGATCGTTCAGCAGAAAAAGACGAGTATTCACCATATTGATTTGTCTTTTTCTGTTGCTTTTTCCGCCAAATCAGGTATAATGCTAGTTGTAGTGTTTCTGTGTGCACAGGAACAATGTAGTTTGGAAGGCGGTATTACACGATGAAACTAGTAGTATTGGTAGCTTATGCAATCATGATGATTGTTGTGATCTTCTTCACAGCACGAAAAAACCTGACATTAAGCGGCTTCCTCTTAGGAGGCAGAAGCGTTGGCCCATGGATGAGCGCACTCAGCTATGGAGCCAGTTATTTTTCTGCCGTTATCATCGTTG
Organism: Candidatus Limiplasma sp.; assembly: GCA_963663285.2. Lineage (GTDB taxonomy): Bacteria > Bacillota > Clostridia > Christensenellales > Aristaeellaceae > CAXXOK01. The sequence goes on from CAXXNI010000002.1 coordinate 837,027, forward strand.
GTTATGCGGGTTCCATGGGGTGGAATGCCGGCCTATCCGCGATCTGGCTGGGAATTGGCAATGCGCTGATCGGCAGCCTGTTGGCATGGGCGTTGTTAGCGCGGCCAACACGCCGAATGGGGGAACGCCTGCAAGTTGCAACGCTGCCCAGTTTCTTTGAGAAGCGCTATCAGAGTAAAACACTGAAGGTATTAGCAAGCCTGATGATTTTCATCTTTCTGCTGCCTTATAGCGCAAGCGTTTACAAAGGACTCGGCAACATGTTCAGCAAGGCATTCGGCTTTGATTACACATGGTGCGTAATTGGCATTGCTTTACTCGCATCCATCTATTTATTTGCGGGCGGATACAAGGCCACGGCAATTACGGATTTCATTCAAGGTCTGATTATGCTGGTAGGCATTATCGCGATTGTTGTTTATATCGTAAAAGCCGCAGGCGGTACCGCAACAGCGCTGAACCTGCTGGGTACGGATGAAATAGGCGGTCAGAACATGAATACGCTTATGCCGCCGAAGGGGAAAGAACTTTGGCTGCTCAGTAACGTCATTCTTACCTCTGTGGGCGTGCTGGGTATGCCGCAGATGATTCACAAGTTCTTTGCGATTAAAGACGAAAAGAGTGTAACCCGCGCAACAGTTATCTCTACTGTTTTTGCATTGATCGTTGCCGGGGGTGCATACTTCGCCGGTAGCTTCGGCAGGGTAGTGCTTAGTAAAATTGCTTCTGCGGATGGTACCACCACGATGGCTGCGCTGGTAAAGAGCGGACAAATGGCAATGGATCAGATTATGCCGACTATGCTAACCGATACGACGGTAGTCGGTATTCCGGACGCAATGCTAGGGTTGTTTGTCGTACTGTTGTTATCCGCCAGCATTTCCACGTTAACCGCGTTGGTGCTTTCGTCCTCCTCGGTTATCTCCGTCGATCTACTGGGCATAATAGCGCCCAAAATGAAGCAAAAAACAACCGTTTGGACGATGCGTGGTCTTTGCATTGCATTCGTTGCGTTTTCTTTGGTTGTAAATTTCCTGATGCAGAATACCCCGATTGTATCACTGATGTCACTTTCATGGGGCACGATTGCAGGCGCATTCCTGGCGCCGTTCTTATATGGGCTTCTCTGGAAAGGTGTTACAAAAGCCGGTGCTTTTACCGGTGTTATATGCGGCGCGCTCATCTCACTACTTCCGCCTCTCGTTACTGGGACGATGTCACTGGCACCCATGAGCGGCGCTGCTGCGATGTTAAGCGGCTTGATCATCGTGCCGGTCGTCAGCAAACTGACCCAGAAAACAGCATATTCTGCGGAACACATTGCGGAAATCTTTGGTGAAGCCGCGTAAAGTATAAAGCCGCCATAAAGCCGCCTGTGATATGCAGGCGGCTTTATTTGTTGAATTTACATTTTAGTATGTATATATCCGTATCTGTTCCTGCCCTCAGGGAGTTACGCCTCTGCAATGAATATAATTGAATACTCCCATTATTGGGTTCAATCCTGAAATGATTTACCTTTGGTTGACAAGCTGCTTTACCATTTGACAGGGTTTATTGTTTCTGTAATTCTGAAATCAATTTTGGTAAAACACGCTCAAACTGCACCCCGTACCGCAGCGGTTCGCCGCCATCCAGGGTAAGACGAATGCTTTCATAGGTGCAGTCCAGCGCAATTGTTGCAGCTTGGTTTAATGGCAAATCATTTAACAATGCAGACAAGAGAAAGCTGGCCATCACATCCCCTGTACCATGGAAAACGCCTGCAAACTTGGGACGGAAAAGCAACCGGAAGGTAGCATCCTTGCGGTTGTATACGGCCGCGCCAATTTGTGTATCATTAAAAGAAACACCGGTAATTACGATTTTTTCAGGCCCAAGTGCGGATAGCCCCTGTGCCAATTGCAATATATAGCTTTCATCATACCCTGAAGCACGGTAGGGAACACCAAGCAACAAGGCAGCTTCCGTAAGATTGGGAATGATGGTGTCGGCCTTTGCGCAAAGAGCACGCATCCTTTCCGGCATAGCTTTGTCCATCAGTGCATAGAGCTTACCGTTATCTGCAAAGGCAGGGTCTACAAAAATATGCGTTTCCGCATCACAAAGCTGATCCATCATGCCAGATACCAACTCTATTTGGCGTACCGATGCTAAATACCCGGTATAAAACGCATCGAAATGCAATCTAAGTGTGGCAATATGCTGTGAAATAGGCAGCAGCTGATCAGTCAGGTCAAGGTGTGTGTATCCCGTAAACTCACCCGTATGGGTGCTTAGCAGCGCTGTGGGAATGACCGACGTATTGATTCCGGCTGCGGAAAGAATCGGCAGCGCAACCGTAAGCGAACAGCGGCCTACACAAGAAATATCGTGAATAGCTAACGCGCGTTTTTGCATGAAAATTGCCTCCGTTTCATCAGTCCCCATCATACACGAAAACGAAAAAAAAGCAAGCGGGCATTGACAGTAAGGCGTTCGTAAGGTATCGTAACTATCAGTTGTATTCAGGGAGGAATGGTTATGCAAAAGGCGTTGGTTTCCGTAACGGGACAAGATAAAGTTGGGATTATTGCAAAGGTCAGCACCGCGTTGTGCGAACAGAATATCAATATTACAGAGATATCTCAAACCATATTAGACGGCTGCTTCACAATGCTGATGGTCGTAGATTTATCCGCAGCTAAGGGTACGTTTGAACAGATCGCAAAAATGCTTTCTGATATTGGCAATGATATTGGTCTGGTCATCAATATTCAACGTATGGAATTGTTCGCGGCGATGCACCGCATTTAATGGAGGGACACTGATGATAGAATCCAGCGAAATCCTTCAAACGATTCATATGATCCAGCAACAGCATTTTGACATCAGAACCATTACGATGGGTATCAATTTGCTGGATTGCCGTAAAAACACGGATGCGGAAACCGCCGAATGTGTATACGAAAAAATTGTTAAATTGGCAGGGAATTTGGTGAAAGTCGGCTGCGAGCTGGAAAGTGAGCTCGGCGTGCCAATTGTAAATAAGCGCTTGAGTGTAACACCTGTCAGCATGATCTCTGGCTCTGACCCCACTAAAATTGCCGTTGCGCTGGATAAGGCAGCGGGAGACGTAGGGGTTAACCTGATCGGCGGATATGGCGCATTGATGCACAAAGGCGGCACAAATGCGGAATACACGCTGCTGGAAAGCATGCCGGAAGTGTTTGCTAGCACCCAGCGGCTCTGCGGCAGTGTAAATGTTGGCAGCACCCGCAGCGGAATCAATATGGATGCTGTTCGCAAAATGGGCGCGATTGTAAAACGTACAGCCGAACTGACCAAAGATCAGGAGAGTTTCGGGTGTGCTAAGATCGTTGTGTTTGCAAACGCTGTGGAGGATAACCCCTTTATGGCCGGAGCATTTCATGGCCCGGGAGAAGCGGAATGTGTAATTAATGTCGGCGTCAGCGGCCCGGGCGTTGTGCAGCGTGCACTGGAAGAAGTGCGTGGGGCAACGTTCGACGTGGTAGCGGAAACCATTAAACGTACCGCTTTTAAAATTACCCGCGTCGGGGAATTGGTAGCACAGGAAGCCGGAAAGCGGCTCAACGTGCCATTTGGCATTGTGGACTTGTCTCTTGCGCCCACTCCCGCCCGCGGTGATAGCGTTGCTTATATTTTACAGGAAATGGGGCTGGAAATGGCCGGCGCGCCCGGTACAACGGCAGCCCTTGCCATGCTGAACGACATGGTGAAAAAAGGCGGAGTCATGGCGTCCAGCCATGTAGGCGGCTTAAGCGGAGCGTTTATCCCGGTGAGTGAGGATATCGGCATGATCGAAGCTGCTACCGCCGGTTGCTTGAACATCGAAAAGCTGGAAGCGATGACCTGCGTTTGTTCCGTTGGTCTTGATATGATTGCCATTCCCGGCGATACAAGCGCAAACGCCATCTCTGGCATTATTGCGGATGAAGCCGCCATTGGCATGGTAAACAATAAAACCACGGCCGTGCGCGTCATTCCCGCCTATGGGAAAAAGGCGGGGGATACCGTCAACTTCGGGGGATTGTTTGGTTTTGCCCCGATTATGAAGGTAAATCCTTTCGGTAACGATGCGTTTATCGAACGTGGCGGCCGGATACCGGCGCCTTTGCATAGTTTAAAGAATTAGTTGGATCAATAAAACAGCACCGCAGTTGTACAAGCTGCGGTGCTGTTTTATTGATTCATTACTCTTCTCTGCTATTCTTCGTGGGTATGGACTTGATAAAGTTCTTTTCTTCTTTACGGAGCCAGTACCCGCAATGCAAGTAGAATTCATGCGCTTTTATGCGGTTAAAACCCGAAATAAGCCTTACTGCAACACAACCGCACTCCTGCGCCCATGCCTCCACTGCGTTTAGCAACATACGGCCTAATCCATACCCCTGCAACGATTGGTCTACCGCCAGCGAGAGAATGTTTTTCATGCTTTCGGTATAAGTGTTTTCATAATCAGCGGCATGCAAATAACCGCCAACATAGCCGTCTTCCAAGCGATAAGCTACATAAATACGTTCAGTATCCCGCTGCAAAATATATGATAACCGTTCGCGCGTACGATCGATTGGAAAATCATATCCCAAGGCATCCCGATTGATGGCGCAAATTCTGCCTGCATCTTCCACGGTTGCTAAACGCACTGCCCAGCCCATTCCATCGCCTCCAAATATAAAACGACGTCTTGTTAAACAAAGAATAAATGACGATTGTTCAGGTATCCCGGCTTTATTCTCTGCCAGAATTGATTTTGCTTTATTATATTGACCCGCGAAAGCCTTTGCCGACAATTTCACCTGTATTGGTGATCAAGATAAAGCAGCAGGGATCAATTTCGCGGGCATAATGCCGTAGGCTAACGGCTTGCTGGCGGTTGAGTACAGTAAGAATAATGGTTTTATTCTCATGCGTATAGGCGCCTTCACCATGTAATTCCGTAGCCCCGCGATGGAGTTGATTGACAATAAACTGAATCATCGGTTCCGGCTTTGCGGTAATAATCTGAAAGCACTTATGCACGTTAATGTTTTCAAGCACCATATCGACGACAACCGCTTTAATCATTAAACCGAGTACGCTGAACAACCCGGTTTCAATGCCGAAAGCGACCCCGGCCATCGCGGTAATGATGATATCCACAAACAATAAACTGATGCCGATATTCAGCGATGTGTACCGGCGCAAAATCATCGCGATTACATCGGTACCGCCGCTGGAGGATTGCAGGTTAAAAAGAATGGCGCTGCCGATAGCGGGCAAAGTGACAGCGAAAATGAGCTCCAACAGCGGTTGATTCGTAAGCGGCGACGAGAGGGGAATATAATACTCAAACAGCCAAGCCGCACCGGACATTACCAAACTGCAATACACAGTGCGAACGCCAAAGCTGCGCCCAAACACTAAAAAACCTACAACCAACAGTAGTTGGTTGATGACAAACATATAAGTTGCCTGGCTGATAACCGGGAAATAGTGGTTGAGAATAATCGACAAGCCACTGACGCCGCCGGTAGAAAAGTGGTTAGGGAATTTGAAAAAGTATACGCCAACAGCAATGAGGAGAGAACCGAGCGTGAGCAGAACATAATCCCGAAATACGGATGGCTGCCGGGCCGGGCGGCACATAGGCGGACGATAAGACTGATGAGCCATGTCTTTCTCCTTTGGATAATACAGTTAAGCTATATCGCTTACGCAAGCGCACCGTTTCGGAACCGCTCCATCAAATCATATGCGATGCTCGCTGGCCCCATATGCTGGGGGAGTTCTGAGCGGGCAAACCACCTTGCTTCCGAAAGCTCGCTGGTTTGCAAAGTGATTTCAGGCGATCCGTTAAGTTCGGCATGGAATCCCAGCATCAGGCTTTGACTGAGCCCCCAGGGCTGGCTTGCCAGGTAGCGGACGTTTTTCACTTGCAAACCAACTTCTTCCATAATCTCCCGGCGCACGGTCTGTTCCGCTGTTTCACCAGCTTCTACGTAGCCGGCAATCAGGGAATAGTGTGGGAATTGGCTGCGTGCGTTACGGGCCAGTAATAAACGGTCCCCATCCGTAATGGCAACAATTACAGCCGGATGGATGTTAGGATATTCGATGTTACCGCAGTTTGGGCATAACAGCGCACGTTCTTCTGCGGCAGGGTTCATCTGATTGCCGCAAACGCCGCAAAAACGGTTATGCGCATACCAAACCGAAAGGTGATAAGCCGTATTGAGTAAAAATCCATCCTCCGCCGGTGAAAGTTGGCGAAAAATGCGAACGGGTTTCAACTCCAGCCCTTGCGGCGCATCAAAATTGGAATCGGCCTGTGCAATGCAAATTCGACGCTTCCCAAGTGTTAACGCGTGTAAGAGCGTAGTTGTAACGGGCGTTTCGCTATAATCATGTCTGCTTGGTAATATATAACCATCCGGTGTGTTTTTTAACCAAACATTGTCTTTTTGAAAAAGAAGGGCTGTATCATCCACGGCACAAGGCGCCGCGTCAAATGCAAGGCTGAACAAACTGGGATTCGCGTTGATAAGCATACCTACACCTCGTTGGAGTAAAATTACGTACCCATCATAGCAGAAACCAAATGATTGTCAATGCTCACGCGAAGAACTTGATTATATAAGATAGTTATACTGAGAAAATCATCGAAAAATACGAGCGTGTATATTGACAGCAAAGCACGTGTGTGCTATTATATTCAGGTCGCCAATGAACACGCAAAGCCAGTTATGGCAACGCATAAAGCATTTGACGAAACTGTGGTCTGTTGGCTCAGTTGGTAGAGCACATCGTTCACATCGATGGGGTCACTGGTTCGAGTCCAGTACAGACCACCAAAAGCCCTTGAGAGATCAAGGGCTTTCTTTATATCTATCACTCGATATAGGAAAGGTGGTATTCACATGAAAAAGCACATTTGTTATGACAAGCTTACGAAAAAGAAGAAGCGCGAAATTGACTTGATAAACAGAGGAACATGGTTTGGCGTGAATCCTGTAACTCGCAGACCTGAAAATTCCAAAGCCTATGACCGCAGAAAAGCGCAAGACTGGAAGAAGGATTCCGGACTTGCGCTTTTATCTTATTAAATTCATTACGTAAGATACGGCGCCGATGATATAAGAGAAGATAGGACTATGTTCTGTACCGTTTATATCCTGATCATGCTGCACACTTCGCTAAAGCACAGCATTATAGCAATAAAAATATTCCCTGCTGCGCTGTGTGGGTATAAAAGGTTCTACGCCACCTTTTATGAAGCCTATGATAAGCAGACTTAGCCTCATTTTCATTATCAAACGCACCATACACCGCTGACCCGCTGCCGGTCATCATCGCAAATTGTGCTCCGCAGGCGGAGAGTGCGGCAATTGCCTCGACAATTTGCGGTTTGGCTGTTTCCACAGCTTGCTGCAGTACATTTCCAGAAGAGGCGGAAAGTTTAATAAAGTCTTTTGCTTGTAGTGCAAGCAGCGCATCATCTGTTTTCGGGTGATGCACACACGCAAGCGAATCGTACAAGCGGAAAACGTCCGCTGTCGACAAGGGCTTACAAGGCTGAATGATAACCAGCGGCACAATGGGTGCGGGCTGTACTGCATGTAATACTTCTCCGATCCCACCAACCCGTGCAAATCCACCTTGCAGCATAAAGGGAACGTCAGCGCCGATCGTAGCACCCAGCGATATTAGCTGCGCCAGCGATAAACCAGTTTGCCATAGCTCATTCAAGCCAGTCAATGCAGCGGCTGCATCTGCGCTGCCGCCACCCATTCCGGCGCCTGCCGGAACATGCTTTTTTAAAGTGACAACAGCACCTTTTCCGCATTTTGCTTCTGTTTGCAGCGCGCGCGCCGCTTTTAATACTAAATTGTCGGTGCTTGAAATCGCATCGTTCCCGCTTACTGATAATGAAAGCGTATCAGCAAGTTCCATGGTCATTTCATCTGCGAGGTCGACGCTGCTCATTAGCATATCCATCACATGATACCCGTCAGGCCGCTTCCCCAGTATATCCAGAGACCAGTTGATTTTTGCGCGTGCAAGTACCGCAAGCATTGCATACAGCCCCTTCTTGTGCTATATTTACTTATTATAGCAGGTTTTCTTTTTTCGGCAACAAGGGGAGGAATATCATGACGGCACGTAAAGAAGGCATTCCCATTTTGATATCGCTGGATGCAAAATCCGCTGCAGATGGACAGCCTGAAGATGTGATGCGCATGATTACTTCGGGAGAGCTGTTTGAAAAAAAGGACGAAACCATCATCCGTTACGAAGAGAATCTGGATGAAAATGAACCGCCCCAGCAAATTGAACTGGCGCTGCGTAACGACGGCATTACGATGAGCCGAAACGGAACGATCAAGGCTGATATGGTTTTTCAAAAAGGGAAGCGGTACGAGAGCCAGTATCATACGCCATATGGTGTGTTGGATATGGCTCTATACTGCATAAAAGCTGATTTTTCCCACAATCAGGACGGTGGAGAAATCGCATTGTTATACCAACTGGATCTTGGCGGGCAATATGCCGCGGTACATGACATGCGTTTGCATTGGATGCGGAAGAAGGCTACCTGATGGACGTGCTGCCACAAAAGGAACTGGCTGCATTGTTGGGCGGCGGCTGTTTCCTGCGCAGAATGGATAGCAATGAAGCGTTATTCATCACCGATGCACCAAGACGTTTTGATCAAACCTCACTCCGGGAAAAACAAAGCCAGCTCATTCAAAGTGGATTTACCTGTACCGAACAGAAAAATGGGTTATGGCAAATCGACCTGACCGATTTACGATATCAGCAGATATTTCATCAATTCTGCATGGATAGTATGCCTGCATTTCCGAATAGTTCCGCGATGCTGGATATATATACGCTCATCCGGTTGCTAACGCTGCATCCCGCTCCTTGGCACATCCAGCCACGCAATATGCTGCGCGAAATACTAAAGCAAAGCAACAATCCCTCCGCCACCATTCAAGCCGCTCCGCAATGGATTGCGCAATGCGCCGTATTACTTCGAAAGCACCAGCCTCTTCCATCTGCGGCAGCCGGATTGCTGAATGAAGCAATCCTACAAGCGGGAAAGGAGCATTAGTATGATTTTACAGTACTACGGCCATTCTCTGTTTACCATGGCTTTTGAAAATGGCACGACACTGTTGACGGATCCTTACGGGGATTTTTATGATTATCCCAAACGTACCCTGAAAGCAGATATCGTCACCATCAGCCATCACCACCACGATCATGATGCGGTTGATATGGTGGAAGGAACCCCGCAGGTTATTGACACCGCAGGCGTATTCTCGCCTAACGCTGATCTTATTATTACCGGGGTACCCAGCAAACACGATGCGCAAAATGGAGCACAGCGCGGAGATAACTTGATTTTTGTGATTATGGCTGAAGGGCTGAAAATTGTGCACATGGGCGATATTGGCCATGTGATCAACGACCGGCAACGCCACGCAATTGGCAAGCCCGATATACTGCTGCTGCCCGTTGGCGGTTATTACACCACGGATGCAAAAGCAGCCATAGAAAATATTCATTTATTAGAGCCGCGTGTATCCATTCCTATGCACTACCGTACCCGCTTTAATGAATCGATGCCGATACAGACCGTACAGCCATTTTTTGAAATGCTGAAAGTTACCCCCGATCCTATGCCGCTTATCCGTTTTACCGGCGGAGATTTGAATCAGCGGCCTCCGGTAATGATGCTTTCCATCACGGATCGTGAATCGAAATAAAGGATACCCGTCAAACGCATTTATCGTATGAATCATAAAAGGAGGGGACGGAATTGAAATACGTTTTCATTACCGGGGGTGTGGTTTCTTCTTTGGGGAAGGGGATCACCGCGGCGTCCTTAGGCAAACTACTCTCGGCGCGCGGGTATCGCGTCAGTTTGCAGAAGCTGGATTTATTCTATAACGTTGAGCCGGGTTTGCTCAGCCCTTTGGAACACGGTGAAGCATTTATAACGGAGGACGGCACAGCTGCCGATTTGGATATTGGTCATTATGAGCGTTTTGTGGATGTTACGCTTTCCGGCGACGCAACCTCAACCACAGGGAAAATCCATCGCAGGTTGATTGAACGAGAGCTGCATGGGGAGTTTCATGGCGGAACCGTTCAGGCGATTCCGCATGTGGCTAATGAAATCAAGCAGGTGATCCGAGAAGCCGCCGAAAACGCGGGTTCGGAGATACAATTAGTGGAAATCGGCGGCACAGTGGGGGATATGGAAGCCTCCGTCTATCTGGAAGCGATACGGCAAATGCGCTGGGAATGTGAAAATGCAAATGATTGCTGCTATATTCACATGACGTTAATGCCGTTTATTGTTACGGCAGGAGAATTAAAAACAAAGCCGACGCAAAACAGCGTAAAGGTTTTACGTTCCATGGGGATTCAACCGGACGTGATCGTTTGCCGTACGGAAGTCCCCATGACTACGGAAACCAAGGATAAAATTGCTTTATTCTGCAATGTTAAATCAACCAATGTCATCCAGAACAGGGATACACAAGACCTATACGATGTTCCGCTCATGCTGGAGAAAGAGGGACTGCCCAAAGCGGTCTTAGCTGAATTGAGCTTAGAGAATAAACCGGCAGATCTGGATGATTGGAAGAACATGCTGCAGCGCTACAAGGAGCTGACACGTACGCTGCAGGTTGCGTTGGTCGGTAAATATGTATCCGTACCGGACGCTTACCTGTCCGTAAAAGAAGCCTTACGGCACGCGGGTCTGGCTGAAGGTGTCAACGTGGCTGTCAACACCATCAACAGCGCAGAAATCACTCCCAACAATGTGCAAGCGCTGCTGCATAGCGCCGATGCTGTCATTGCCCCGGGAGGATACGGTATACGCGGCACACAGGGCATCATCCTTGCGGCGCAGTATGCACGGGAAAATAAAATGCCCTTTTTGGGTATCGGCTTTGGCATGCAACTGGCCATCGTTGAAGCGGTTCGTCACCTACTCGGTATTGAAAACGCAAATACTACCGAGGCAGACGCGGAAACAGCTGAACCCGTCGTAAAAATTCCATTAGACCGGGTATGCCAAAACGACAGCCGATCGGCAGCTCGTATGGGTGGCAGCGATATTAAGCTGTTTGATGGGATGCTTAAAACGCTGTACGGCTCCGAAGTCATCCATGAGCGGCATAGCAACCGTTATGAGATAGACCAGCGCTATCTGGCTGGTTTGGCGGATAAAGGGCTGCATATGGTGGGCGTGAGTGTGGAAACAGGTTATCCGGAAGCTTTTGAACTGGAAGGGCATCCGTTTTATGCCGCGGTGATTTACCATCCGGAGTACCAGTCTCGGCCGCAACGTCCGCATCCGCTATTTACAGCTCTATTACATGCCGCCAAGAAGGGTGAATAGAGGGATAAATCAACCTGAATCCAATGTGTTCCAATGTAAATTATTAAACCTGCTTAGGGCTTCCGGGTGTTTTGCCCGGAAGCATTTTTACATTTTAGGCGGCCGATTTCCACCAACAATTGGGATTATCCGTTTGCATCCCGTAGGGATTGTGTTATAATTTTGTAACGGTTGCGAAAGAAACCAAGATAAGGGGGGACAGCCGGAATGCAGCACAGTTCGCCGCGAAACCGCAGGCCAACAAAAAGCTATGCGCCTCGAAAGCGCAAAACCCGCGCGGCGGCGGTAATACCGTTGATGTTGTTATTTTTAGCGTGCATTGCGCTAATGTACTTCATCTTCCCCAAAGACGCAGGCAAACATGTAGGCGGCAGTATTTATGACGGACTCGTCATCAGCGAGGTAATGGCAGCCAATTCGTCCGCCGTTCCGGATGAAAACGGATCGTTCAGCGATTGGCTAGAAATCTACAATGGCACCGGCAGCGATGTTAACATGGAAGGCGTAATGCTGACCAACCGTACGGACCGCGTCACATTTCCGTTTCCGTCCTATGTATTGAAAGCAGGCGAATATGTTGTTATTTTCGCTGATAATCAATACCAGCTGGATACGAACGCGCCGTTCCATGGCAAGTTTAAAATTTCGTCTGTAGGCGAAACGCTGTACATGTATGATCCGGATATGTATTTGATCGATCAGGTAGTAACGCCTACGATGACTGCTGATCAAAGCTATATTTGGACCGGCAAGGACGAAAACGGAAACGCGCAGTATGAACTGACGGATTTCTATAGTCCGGGTTATGAAAATACCGAAGCCGGCTTTACCGCGTACCGCTCGGAAAACGCCATTCAAACCGGCGCTTTAATTATTAACGAAGTGTGCCCCGATCCAAAAGTGGGCATCCCGGATGAAGACGGGGAAATTGTGGATTGGCTGGAACTGCGCAATACGACCGATCAACCGATTTCACTTGCCGGGTACTGCTTAAGCGATAAGGAGAACAAGCCTCTTCAGTGGCGGTTCCCTGATTCGGCTTATATCCCTGCTAACGGATATTATCTGGTCTATTGCAGCGGAAAAGACAAATTGCAGGCAAATGGTGTACCGCATACCAACTTCAGCATCAGTGCAGAGCGCGAAACGATCATCTTAAGCAACAGCAACGGCCAACTGGTGGATCGTGTATCCATTGAGAATGTTCCGGAGGATTATTCGGTAGGGCGCAACCTTACCGGCGCTTGGACTTTCTTTTCGTTGGCTACACCGGGCAGCCCCAACGATGCTAACGGACAAAGCAAGACCGATCAATTAATTCGCGCCTATAACAGCTCCGGGGTTTATATTACCGAGGTTATGGCATCTAATGATACCATAGCCTTGGGAACCCTTGGGCTTACTTGCGATTTTGTGGAATTGTACAATTCCACTAGCGAAACGGTCGATTTAAGTTATTACGGCTTAAGCAATACATTAAAACGGCCGCGGAAGTGGCAGTTTTCACAGGGCACAACCATTGCGCCGGGCTCGTATCTAATTGTTTATCTGGATGGCGATGCGGCGCTGAATACCTATTACGAACCTCATACTAATTTTACACTCTCACGAAATGGCGGGGATACCGTCAGTTTTTGTGATCCCAACGGAAAAGTTTTGGACCGCATTCCGCTTTCTGTGTTGCCGACAGATCACAGCTATGGGCGTTCATCCGGCTATGCGGGCTTTTATTATTACAACGAACCGACACCCGGCGCCGCTAACGGCACGGGATACTATGGCTATGCAAGCAACCCGTCGTTTTCACAGCGCGGCGGCGAATATACAGGCTCCGTACAGGTTACCATCACAATCCCTGAAAACACGAAGGTCTATTACACCACAAACGGTGCGATTCCCACGGAGGATTCAACATTATATAATTACGGCGACGTTTTGGAAATCACACGTTCTACGGCTTTGCGTGCGCGCGCTTTTGATGAAAGCGGTCTGCTGCAGCCAAGCGAAGTGATTACGCAAACCTATCTACCCAATGTTTATCATGCTTTCCCGATTGTGAGCGTAGTTTGCGACCCGGATTCATTATGGAATGCAGAAAACGGTATGCTGACTATTGGCGACAATGTTGATAAAAGTAACGGTATTCCTTTTAAGAATACGGTTTACCGTGAATTTGGCAAGATTCCGCGGGAAGGTTATATTGAAATGTACCTCAAAGACGGTACACAGCTGTTAAGCCAGGGAATGGAATTCAGCTTGCAGGGGCAATATAGCTTGGATATGCCGCAAAAATCGTTTAAAGTAAAAGCCAAGGCAAAATACGGCGCAAAATATTTTGAAGCCGCATTATTTGAAGACAGAATTTTTACGCAATACAAAGGCTTGGTGCTGCGTAACAGCGGTAACGACTGTGTGTGGACGCGCTTTAACGACGGTTTCCAAAGCCGGTTGATCGATGCTTTCAATGATAATGCATCCGCACCTTCCACGGTTATTCACCAAGCGTGGAACCCGGTTGTGGTATACATCAACGGACAATACTGGGGCCATTATAACATGCGTGAGCGTGCGGACCGGTACTTCATTGCTCAGCATGAAGGGCTGGAGTTGAGCCAGGCGGATCAACTGGATGTGTTAGAGGCCAGCGGAAAGCTTGTTTACGGTTCTAGCAGCGAGTACAAAGCCATGATAGCCAAGGTTAAAAAAAGTTCTCCGGGCACAAATACGGACGATTTGCAATATATTCTGGATAACATTGATATTGATAACTATTTCGACTATATGGCTTTTGAGATGTTTTTTGGCAACTCCGACCCCGGTAACATCCGCTTTTATAAGCTGAAACAAGAAGGCAGCAAGTGGAAATGGCTTTTCTATGATGCGGATTACGGACTTTTCCGCAGCGGATTTGACAGCGTAACTTCATATCTGAAGGATTCCGGCGCCGGTCAGCAAAAAATCGACAATACGCTGATTTTGAAGCTGCTGGAAAACGATGAGATGAAGGATAAGTTTTTAACTCGGCTCGGTGAGATTTTTCAATACTATACAACTGATAAAATGCTTGAAATTTTCAATTCGATGGCTGCTGAACTGGAGCCTGAAATGACAGTGCATTTTAACCGCTGGGCCGAAGAGAATGATAAGGCGATTAACGTGGACTCGCCGACGTCGCCGGAAGGTGCGCTGCGTTACTGGTACACAAGACTGGATTATACACGAAACGTGCTCAAAAAGAGGCCGACCTATTTTTACGAGATGGTGCAGGAACGCCTTGAATTATCGGATGAGCAGATGCTGCATTACTTTGGCGAAAAACCGCAGTTGCCGGACGACGCCATCGTAACGGAGGGGAAAAAGTGGGGCTGATGTATTATACCGGTGGCGTTAATCGCAGAAGTTTGCATATACTGGTATAAACTGCTTTATGGTTACCCTTTGGCTTGACAAAAAATATGCATCCGGCTATGATAATTCCAATTACAAGGAGGAGTATCTGTTATGACGTTCTCGGCACTACTACAGGCAACAAGCACTGCAAGCATTATCTCTGCATCGGGTTTGGCTGCCGAATTCAAGTCCATTGTTCCCAGCGACCTGTTTCTGGCGCTTGGGCTTGGCTTTGTGGTTGGCTCCATTATTGCCATTGTATATAAAAAGACATATCGTGGCGTACTGTACAGTCCATCTTTTGCGGTCACGCTGATTATGCTTACGCTGATCACCACGCCGGTGGTTATGTGTATTAAGAGCGATATAGCGCTGTCCATGGGCATGGTTGGCGCGCTATCCATTGTGCGTTTTCGTACCGCTGTAAAGGACCCAATGGATACAGCCTATATGTTTTGGGCGCTAACGATGGGTATCTTGCTTGGTGCAGGGTTACACTTGATTGCGCTTATCGTGGTACTGTGCATTGCGGTGCTGATGTTCATTCTTACCTTTGTACGGTTTAATTCGCCAAATTCGTACCTGTTGGTGGTGCATTATGACGAGTATTGCGAACAGGCTATCAGCGCAGAACTTCGCCGCTCCGTAAAAGGCTTTAAGCTACGCAGCAAATCGCTGACGCGTGCAGGCGCAGAAATGACGTACGAAGTACGGCTGGGCGAGCGCCACGAAATCGTTACCCGTATGCTGGATATTGAAGGCGTGCACGATGCTACGCTGGTTGCCTGCCAAAGTGAAGTAGGCGCATAGGGAAGCGACAGACGCATGTTTTTCTGCCCAACCCGGATAAAGGAGGCGCCGTCGTGCCCGTTGCCGTGCCACTTCGCCATGAGCTGAAGTATTATATATCGCCGATGGAGTATCATTTGCTTTCCAATGCGCTGGACCACGTACTGGAGAGAGATCCCAATGGCGATGAAGAAAATAACGAATATCATATTCGGTCACTGTATTTTGATACCATCCGTAACGATGCGATGCTGGATAAAATCAGTGGTATTAAGAATCGAGATAAATACCGGATTCGAATCTATAATTTTTCCGACAAGCTAATTCGGATGGAATGTAAGACCAAAGTTGGCAACTTAATTTCTAAGCGCTCCGTCGCGATACCCCGCTTGTTGGCAGATCAGTTAATCGCCGGAGACCCAACGGGGCTGGAGCGCACGCGCAGCGGGCTTTTACAGGATGTTTTCCGGGAAATGACCGTGAATTTATTGCGTCCTGTTGTACTAGTGGACTATGTACGGGAAGCGTACCTCCATCCTGCGGAAGAGGTACGTATCACATTTGACAAGCAATTGCGCACCGGCTTGCTTTCCCACGATCTATTCAATCCTTACGTGCCGACGATTTCACCGTTTGATCACGGCGAGATGATACTAGAAGTGAAATTCAACCGTATGATGCCGCCGTTTATCCGTGATTTGCTTTGCACCTACGTGCATAGCGCGCAAAACAGCGCAATATCCAAATATACCTGGTGCAGACGGTTTGAAGGGTTTGAATAAGCTGTTCGGGATCCTTTTCATCCGGCGCATGCCTAAAAAATGGGGGAGGCTTATATGAGAAGATTCATTAGTTTGCTGCTGACCTTTATACTTTGCGCCGGATTCATGACTACGGCCATTGCGGAAAGCACCGCCAGAGAAGCATTTATCGACCAGATTATTGCTACAGCCGAAGATACATACGACAAAGCTAACGGAAAGTTACAGCGGGCGCAGTATGCCGGCGACATATATGTATGCAAAAACTTTACCGTCTATTTGTTCCGCCAGAACCGCGATGATTTTCGCATGGCGGAATACCCGAATGTTGAGCTGGTGATTCCGGACAATTTGCCTTCCAGCGAATGCACCACCTATGCGTATGGTTTGGAATGGAAAGAGGTTTCTGCCGCTGAGGGGAATCCGTTTGAGGTTGCGGCTACTTTCCGGTACGATGATTCTATCAGTATGGATGAGAATAAAATATATGCCCGCCAGTTTATGATGCAGGTTGAGCGCGGTGACTATTTCCAGATGTCTGCGGATTATTATTACGGCGTAGGGGCACATAGTCTGGTTTTTATCGCCAACTATGATCCCGAAAACCAAACGGTGCGCTGGACGGATTCTAACATGAAAGGCCAAAAGAAGAACGGTATCCGTTACGGCCTTGTACAGTTTGACGCTGAAAAGGACATTGATTGGTTTGTGGATGCGTTTTGCCATAAGAAAAGAGGCGCCACTTTGTATCGCCTCCGGGATGATATTATTTTTGCCAGCGATGCTGACACAGCGAGTGTAACTATTACTACGAGTAGCAACGATAACTAATCAAGTAGTGGATTGTGTGCAATACAAAAAACACAGCGGGGGAAACCTGCCGTGTTTTTTTGTATCATGAACCTTTTTCAGGTTTGCGAGAAGCGGAATCAGTATCTTCAGCCGCTGACGGTGCAGGCTCTTCATTAAGATGCGTATGGGCAGCTGCCTGGCGCATGCGAGCGTCACTCATGCTGGCATAATGCTTCCGGGTTGTATTTACATCCGAATGTCCTAATGCTTCTGCTACCAGATAAATATCCTCTGTTTCCTGATAAAGATTGGTGGCATAGGTGCTGCGCAGTTTATGCGGGCTCATTCGTCTTTTAAGCGGTACCACAATCATGGAATATTTTTTTACCATCTGTTCTACAGCGCGCTGTGTAATGCGTCGCCTCTGTAGCGATAAAAAGAATGCATGCTCATGCCCGTGCTCGGGCGTTATGGCTTCTCTTTCGGCCATATATGACTTCAGAGCTGCCGATACCTCACGCGGGAAATAAAGAATGGCTTGGTTTCCGCCTTTACGGGTAACCAGCAGAGCATTTGCGCGAAAATCAATATCTTCTACATTGATACCGACACATTCGCTGACACGGATGCCTGTGCCTAAAAATAACATAATAATCGCATAATCCCGATTGCGTGTGAGCTTATGGAAAGCAGCCTGCCGTGGGGTCAGGCTTTCGCCGGATGAAACGGTTTGGATAAGTTTTTGCATTTCACTGCGTTCCAGCAGTAAAATTGGTTTTTCATGCTTCTTGGGCAGCGGAACGAGCGATGCGATATTAGCGGGAATCCTTTGCGTACGAAACAGATAATTAAAAAAGGAACGTAAAGAAGATAACTTACGCATAACACCATAGGTATGGTTTTTTAGCAATTTTTGATTTTCCGCTTCGTCTCCGGATTGCTTATAGTAAAGCGTAAGGTATTCCGCGTATATTTCAATATCGCGCGGTGTTAGCCTGGCAATTTCCGCGTCGGTCACTTCAGAAGCATTTTCGGACGTGAAGCAGGTGAGTTCCTTCATGGCGAAGTCAAAAAACGTCCCTAAATCGATCGTGTAAGCCAAGCGGGTTAGTGTACTGGTAGTGCTGAGCAAGCTGCGAATAAAATCGGCACAGGAGCGCGGAAGGGATAGCAGCATTTGCCGGATCGATTCCATGCGTTTCTGATCCAGCAGTTCGCGGTACGAAATATCCGGCATATAAAGAATCAGCTCCTTGATAGGTTCTTGCATTCGTCACTATATATGTATTTCTTCGTTAAAGTATTCTTTAGCGAATAGTTTATATGTATTGTACACCCTACAACATGAATGTCAAGCTTCTTTGAACATCTTTGCGTTATCAAAAATCATCTACCACTGATCATTTCTAAATTCTTCTACCATCAGGTAACAGCGTAAAAAAGAAGGAGACATTATGCAATTTTGCTTCTCCCCTATTTGTAATGTACATTTTGGTTTTTATGCGAACATTTGATCGTTATATCGCGGCGAAGCTTGCAAAAGACACAGTGTTATGATATGCTATTGAAAATGGAACAAATGTTTGCAAGGGATGTGAGCCTATGGGCAATCCGCGTGGCGACAGTCAAGCCAGAATCCTTGAATATATTGAGAAAACCACCCGTGCCAAAGGGTATCCGCCTTCGGTACGGGAAATTTGCGATGCAACGGGTTTAAAGTCCACTTCTACCGTGCATGGGCACCTGATCCGCTTGGAAAAAAAGGGGCTTATTTCCCGTGATTCCATGAAACCCCGCGCCATCAGTATATCCAACGACCGCTATGCCACAGAGGAAGAACGCTCCGATATGGTTTCCATTCCGATTGTTGGCTGTGTAACGGCAGGCATGCCGATTTTAGCGACTGAAAATATCGACGAGTTTGTCAGCCTGCCGCAAGCAATGCTCGGCGACGGTGAACACTATATTCTGAACGTAAGCGGCGAAAGCATGATCGAAGCTGGTATTATGGATGGCGATTATGTAGTAGTGCGTAAACAGCCGAATGCGTTAAACGGCGACATTGTCGTCGCTATGATTGAGGACGAGGCAACGGTTAAACGTTTTTATCGCGAAAATGGCGTTTTCCGGCTGCAGCCTGAGAACTCCACGATGAAACCAATCATCGTACCTGAAGTTACGATCTTGGGGAAAGTTGTGTCCCTCTATCGCATTTATTGATGTTAGCAGCATATACTTAATCATCTGGTTTATATGGTATGGGTCGTACTAGTAACCGGGAGGCACTGTTATGAACCGACATCACATTGTTGTCGTTGGCGGCAACAATATGGATATAAACGCCACTTCAAAAAACAATATTGTTATGGGCGATTCCAATCCTGGTAATGTATATATCGGCTTTGGCGGCGTTGGCCGCAATATAGCGGAAAATCTGGCAAGGCTAGGGCAGGATGTTCGCTTGTTAAGCGTTTTTGGAGACGACGAATTTTCAAAACATCTTATTACACATGCTGAAAAGACCGGTATCGATGTTCAATATTCGCTTAGAATACCGAATACGTCCGGTTGTGTTTATGTTTGTATCAACAACGAAGACGGCGATATGGCGGTTGCTATAAACGATATGGCGCTTTGCAACCGCATTACACCGGAATATATACTATCCAAGCTGGATGAGCTTAATGCGGCGGAAGCCATTATTGTTGATGCTAATTTAAGCCCGGAGACATTAGAAACCATTGCCTTGCATTGTACGCCGCCCATTTTTGCCGATGCTGTTTCAACAAAAAAAGTTGATCGTTTAATCAGCATCCTCCCCCGTCTTTTTGCGCTCAAAGCGAACAAAATGGAAATAGAAATGCTCTCCGGAATCACTGTTACGAACGAATATTCAATGATGGATGCAATCAATAAACTGCATCGTATGGGCGTTCATTATCTATTTGCTACGTTGGGCAGTAAAGGCGCCATGGCGTCGGATAATAAAACGCGGGTTTGCGGCCCGCCTTATCTGATGCGGGTCGTGAACACCACAGGCTGCGGGGACGCATTTACAGCGGCGACCACGATTGCCACACTTGAGCAGCAGAACCTGCATCAGGTTTTACAAGCGGGATTAGCTGCTGCTGCTGTGACCAGCCAGACAAATTATGCGGTATCCGAACAGCTCTCCTGGCAGAAATTGACGGATACCATTCTTGCTGCACAAAAAGAGGAGGCAGTTTTATGAATTCATACCTATGGGTTTCTGCGGAAGTGCAGAATGCGATTCAAACAAATCAACCGGTAGTAGCGTTGGAATCTACCATTATATCTCACGGGATGCCCTACCCGCAAAATGTTGAAACGGCATTGTTGGTAGAAAAAACCGTTCGCGATAACGGCGCCGTTCCCGCAACAATTGCGATTTTGCAGGGTAAGCTTTGCGTAGGCATTACCAAGGAACAAATTGAATATTTAGGCAAAAAGGGGCTGGCTGTTCACAAAGCCAGTCGCCGTGACTTGCCTGTGCTGCTTTCCCGCGGCGAAGATGGAGCGACGACCGTAACCACCACGATGATTGCCGCCAAGCTGGCAGGAATCCGCGTTTTTGCAACCGGCGGTATCGGCGGCGTCCATCGCGGTGCCGAAACCACAATGGACATTTCTGCCGATTTGGAAGAAATGTCTCAAACTGATGTCAATGTCATTTGCGCTGGTGCAAAATCCATTTTGGATCTTGGATTAACCCTGGAATATCTTGAGACGAAAGGGGTTCCTGTAATCGGCTATCAAACGGAAGAGCTACCCGCTTTTTACTGCCGTAAAAGTGGCTTTCCCGTGGATTACCGTTTAGATACGCCGGAGCAGATTGCTGCGGCAATCCATGCGAAGGAGGAAGCCGGTTTAAAAGGCGGAATGCTGATTACCAACCCCGTTCCCGAAGCGTATGCAATGGACGAGAAAGTAATGGGTAAAACCATCAGCCTGGCAATTGCACAAGCCAATGAGCAAGGCGTAAAAGGAAAGGATATTACTCCTTTTTTGCTGGATCGTATTAAAACGCTTACGGAAGGCCGTTCGTTGGAAACCAATATTAAATTGGTATTGAACAACGCAAAGCTGGGGGCGCAAATTGCCATTGCCCTTTGCAAATTATAAAACGCTACTTTTCATGACATAAAGCGCCACATGTAAGCATAAGTTTGCATGTGGCGCTTTTTCTTGTCGTCTTCCTTTACAGATCACGCATAAACTCGAGCAATTTAGCACACTGTACGGTGCTGTTTTTATTTGACAGTACAAAGGAACGTGCTTTTTCCCCTATGGATACAAGCTCTTCTTCCGGTAGCGAAAGCAGTTCCGTTACCGCTTGGCGAATACCTTCCGCCGACTGCGGATAGATGTATCGTAGATATGCATCATATTCATCCGGAATTCCCTCCAGTTTGCAGCAAAGCACTGGTCTCCCGCTTTTCATATACTCCATGGTTTTAGACGGGAAGGAATAGCGTGTAAATACGCCTTGCGCTGTACGCGGGTTGATCAAGGCGGTTGCTTTGCTCTGTAAAGCCTGTGCTTCCGCACGGGAAACCAACCCAAAATAGTGAATATTGTTACTTGCCTTATCAATTTGCTCGATTTCGTTTTGCATGTCGCCTTTGCCGCATAGCCATAGTTGCATATCTTTTAAATTGGTAAATGCGTCAAGCAGAATATCAATGCCCAATTCCCGGTTGAGAGTACCGGTGTACAATACGGCCGGGCGTGAATCCTGCGGCAAAGATATGGATGCTTCGGGAACATTCTCCTGCGAAACAAGTCCTTCCAGAACCATCCACGGCTTTTCCCCCACCGGAAGCGCCTCTTTCATCGGCTCTGTCAGCAGTATGAATCCATCAAACACATTGCATAGCGCAATACGCTGCGTCCCGATTTTATATTCGATTCGCTTTAAAAGACCTGTTCGCCCGGATGCAATTCCCAGTTCGTTTGGTAAATCAGTAATGATAACACTTGCCTTAACATCCGGATACTGTTTTTTTACTTCCTGCACCGCCTGCATAAAGGGCATATACAATGAGTAGAGTAAAATGCTGCGATTGTTTGGCGAGGAGCGTATCCAACGCAGCAGCTCCCGCTTTGCAAAATGAGTGCGCATCTTTTGCTTACACCAGGGAAGATTCAAGCTTGCAATTTGAGTAAAGTTAGGGGCAAACTGCTTGCGCGCAAGCCACAGCTTGCGGTAGTGCAGCGGGAAAACCCCCACCGGCAGAGCGTTAAGAATGGTCAGGGCTTCGTCTGTCTTCAAATTTTTTTGTAAACCTTCGATAAACGCCCATTGGTATGCGTCGATCTGGTTTTGAAGCCCATCACGCGAGTATTTTGCTACTGTTTTTATTTCCTCCGGATGATACGCAAGCGACATGAAAAGTGTATTCACTGCGCTACCTCATGATAAAGCTGTACGTATGCATTTGTACACAAGGTGCTGTCAAACCGGGATGCTTGCGTGAGACACGCATCTTTCAACTCAGGTTTTTGCGGCGCCAACCGCATAACTGCATCGGAAAGGGCGGAAACGTCCCCTTTGGGCACAATAGCGCCGCACAGGTCATTGATCACTTCCGGGCACCCCCCGGTTGCAAAAGCGGCGACCGGCGTGCCACAAGCCAGCGCTTCCAGATTCACCAGCGGCATGTTATCTTCCATAGTCGGGTTCACAACGCAGTCGGCGGTGGAATACCAAGCCACCAATTCCATTCTGCTTTCGGTGCGGCAGATACCAATAATATTGTCTGGCAGTTGCTCAATCTGAGTAGGTGTCAGCCCGATCACAACGAGCTGATAATCGCTGCCTAGCGCATTTGCCAGCGCTGGTAAGTACGCAATCCCTTTGCGCGGTTCCCACTCGCTTGCCACCGCTAAAACAACATAGCGGCACTCAATATGATAATCTGCACGGATATAACGCTGTGCCGGGAAAAACACACTCCGGTCAACGCCATTATATAGCACGCGTACCGGATACGACGCTAAATATGAAGCAGGTAAAAGGTTTTTGAGCCAAACGCAGGGGGTAACGATCGTAAGATTCGAGATGCCTGAAAACCACTTTTTCTTTTTAACATAGTTTCGTTTGCTTCCGCCGATACCAATACACGCAGGATAACTGCTTTTTTGCGGGCAAGCGAAGCACTGCGTTTTCCAGCGATCGCAGTTAGCCCAATCGAAGTACGCGCAATGGCCAGTAAATGCCCAGCAATCGTGCAGGGTCCAAATCACAGGAATGCCTGCCTTGCGTAAGTACCGGAATAATATTCGCAGGTTGAGATAGCAACCGTGAAGGTTATGCAAATGAATAACGTCCGGTTTGTAATCCCTTAAAAAAGCAATGAGTTTTCGTGTGGCATACGTACTGCCATATCCTTCGGCATCCAGTAATTTCCGGATGGCCCCATGCCATTTCCGGCTGAGCTTTCCGCCAATGCGGAGCGTGTAACATTCCGCGTCCGCAGGCGGCGTACCGGCGCCAAAACCGATAATGGTCTCATCTCCGTCCTTTGCGGCTTGTCCGGCGATCTCTACAGCAATTCGGCCTGTGCTGCCATTACCGCAAAAGGTATTCAACTCAAATATCTTCATACCGCATCGTCCAATAGCGACTGAAGCATCTGCTCCAATTGCGCCATATGTCCTTCCTTGGTGAAGTGATCCTGATAGTACTTGCGGGCATTCTCCCCCATGGTTCTCTGGTCATCCCGGGCAATAAAAGCTTGCACCGTTTTGGCAAATGCTTCCGCATCATCCGGCGGCGCGCACAAACCGCAATTTGCCTGCGATACAATATACGGGGTTTCTCCAGCGATGGAGCCCAGTATTGGTTTTCCGGCGGCCATATAGGTTTGTACCTTTCCGGGTAATGTATCGTTTACGCTAATGTCATTTCGCATGCTTACCAGCATCGCATCTGCCATAGCATAAAAATCCGGCATCTCTTCCAAAGGTTTGCGCCCGTAAAAGGTAACGATCCCATCCAGCTTCTTTTCTTTTGCAAGTGCCCTACATGTGCTGTAATTGGAACCGTCCCCGAGAATATGCCAGTGAATGGGCAAATCCCGAAGCAAGTCGGCAGCTGCTATAAGCGTTTCCACCCCCTGCACCTTTCCGATATTGCCTGCAAAAACAAAATTCCACCCCTGACCCTTTGTTTTTTCCGGCAATGCATCAAATAGTCCGTCGGCAAATTGTGGCAGATACCAGGCATCCGGTACGGTGATGCGGTGTACATTTTGCAGATAAGCTTGAAAGCGCATCGAAGAGTACGCCAATATATCAGCACGTTTATAGATGCTGCGGCTGACCCGTTTCATGACGGCATATAACAGCGACCCTTCGTACACATTCATAGCTGCGAGGCATGCCGGCCAAATGTCCAGCACATAGATCAGCAGCTTTTTTCCGCTGATGAACCGGAGGAATGCCGCCGGCAGCGACATGAGCACAGGAGAAGT
This sequence comes from Candidatus Limiplasma sp., assembly GCA_963663285.2. Taxonomy (GTDB): domain Bacteria; phylum Bacillota; class Clostridia; order Christensenellales; family Aristaeellaceae; genus CAXXOK01. The sequence continues at coordinate 861,680 of CAXXNI010000002.1, forward strand.
GGAAAAGGCGTAAATCACATCATATTCCCTTTTCATCCATAGCACGCGGTGACAGGCGGAAAGCATATAGCTGATGTAATTGACAGCTAAACCGATCTTGGTATTTTTACGGCCGATTTCAAAACAACGCCGGATGTGTACGCCGTTTCGCTCTTCTTTACGGTGGCGAAATCGGCGGTATTCTTTCGGTACAATACCTGTTGGGTAATTGGGCAATCCTACAACAGCAGTTACCTCATGCCCGCGTGTTACCAAAGACTCACATATCTCGGTCACGCGAAACGGTTCGGGCCAGTAATGCTGGCAAACAACGAGTATTTTCATGCCATACTCCGTAAACGCATTAAGCGTTATTCATCTTCCGGCGCATGGTTTCCGCACCGTCGCGCGCTTTTTTCAGCAGCGTTTTTCTGTCCATTGTGGTATAAACGCCATCGCTGTACAGTACTTGTCCGTCTACCATGGTCATGCGTACGTCACTGCCCTGCGCCGCATAAATCAGATTAGCTTCCAGGTCTACCTCCGGCGTCATATGCGGCGTCTTCAGGTTTACCAGTATCATATCAGCCCGGTAGCCGGGTTTAATAAGCCCAACGTCGTCATATCCCAAAGCTTTTGCACCGATCACTGTAGCGGCAGCCAGCGTTTGCGCTGGTGTAACCACCGTCGGGTCCAAGGTTACCCCTTTTTGCAGCAAAGGCATCAGCTTTAATTCTTCCCAGAGATTCAAGTTATTATTGCTTGCAACGCCATCCGTACCCAGCCCGACTTTGCAACCGGCTTTCAGCATTTTGGCTACAGGCGCAACGCCGCTGGCCAACTTCAGGTTGCTGATCGGGTTATGCGCTACAGTGACGCCGTGTTTTTCTAGAATTGTAATATCATGATCGTCACACCATACGCAATGGGCCGCAATCGTAGGAATATCGAATACGCCTAACTTTTCCAGATAGACGGGCGGCGTTACCCCATGCCTTTTCCAACAGCCTTTTACGTCAAAATCTGTTTCGCTTACGTGTACGTGAACCGGTACATTCAGCCGTTTCGCTTCCGCCACAACCTTTGTAAGTAATTTGGTTGTGGTTGCCCCTTCGGAATGCGGCGCCAGTGAAAATCGGATACGGTCATCAGCGGCGTGGTTCCATTTTTCCGCCATCTCGATTCCTTCGGCCATATCGGCACAGCTTTCGTCAAAATCCACGATGCCGTGGCCGAGAGTCGCGCGCATACCGTTATTCAGCACTGCATCCGCAACTGTATCGGTATAGAAATACATATCGTTAAAAGTGGTCGTACCAAAACGCAGCATTTCCATGCAGCCCAGATCGGTCGCCGTACGAATCAGGTCGGCATCCCATTGCTTTTCCAGCGGGAAAATAGCTTTATGCAGCCAATCATCCAGCGCCAGATCCGCTCCTGCGCTGCGTAAAAACGTCATAGGCGTGTGTGTATGCAAGTTGACAAGCCCCGGCATGCACAAGCAGCCGGATGCGTTTATCGTCTCCTGTGCGTCAAATGCAGGCGCGTTTTCCATTTCACCTGCGTAAACAATCCGGTTTCCATCTATTTGTACCTCGGCTTCCCGGATGAACGGAATGTGTCCCTCCCCAGTGGTTCCGGGTGTCAATACGGCGTGAATAATCCTTGTACGCATTGCGATAGCCTCCTTGTGGCCTTTTGTTATATGCTTTATTATATCATTATTCATCAGTAGCGGCAACGCAAAGCGCTCTGCTACGTTTTTGAAATGCCACTTGACAGTTACGATAATTTTACATATGATGAAGCTAACGTTGCAAACGATTGCGCATTTTTTACAGGAGGGGTTTACATGGCGTTTGGCGTACATCCCTGGAAAGTGGTTGAAACCAGCCTGGACAAAGATAAAATACGTCTTGGCGAAAGCATTACATCTATCGGAAATGGCTATATGGGCATGCGCGGCAACTTTGAAGAGGATTACACCGGCGATACCCATATCGGCACCTATATCGGCGGCGTTTGGTTTCCGGATAAAACACGTGTCGGCTGGTGGAAAAACGGCTACCCGCAGTACTTCGGCAAATCCATTAATGCTGTACGCCTTATGGGTGTGCATGTAAAAGTGGATGGCGAAACCATCGACCTCAATAAATGCGATGTTACTGAGTATTACCGGGAGCTTGACATGCAAACCGGTATTGTACTGCGTACTTTTACCGTCGCCCTCCCCCACGGAAAGGTAAGCGTTACGGTTAAACGCTTTGTATCTCTGGCACAAAAAGAACTGCTGGCGGTATCCTACGCCGTTGCGCCGGATTTTGCCACTGAGGTAGAAATGCGTCCGTATCTGGACGCGCGGGTGCATAATCTGGACAGTAATTATCAGGAAACGTTCTGGGATGTGCTGGAGGAAGAGGAAACAGAAGATGCACTGGGCCTTCTAACCAAGACGAAGGTCAATCCATTTGATACGCCGCGCTTTGCGGTAGCCGCCGCCATGAGCTGCTGGGCGGATGGAATGGAACTGGAGGCAAAGCTGCGCGAAGAGGGGTATGTTGAACAAACCTATATTGGCTATGTACAGCCAGGCGAGACAGCATTGCTGGAGAAATTCGCATTGTGCTTCACGAGTCGTGATTATGCGGAGAATATGCTCATGACTATGGCCCTTAAAGCAGCTTCTCGTGCTCGCGAAATTGGTTTTGATGCGTTGTATCAGGATCATGCTGCGGCGTGGAAAGCGCGTTGGCACGCCTGCGATGTACAGATTGTTGGCGATGATCGCGCGCAGCAGGGTATCCGTTTTAACCTATTCCAATTATTAAGCACCTACTCAGGCGATGACGCGCGGCTGAATATTGGTCCGAAAGGTTTTACCGGAGAAAAATATGGCGGAGCAACCTACTGGGATACCGAGGCATACTGCCTGCCGGTTTATATGGCGATTGCCGGACAGGATGTGGCAAAGCAATTACTTTTATATAGGCATATGCAACTGGAAGGCGCTTACCATAACGCTAAAATGCAGGGTCTCAGGGGCGCGCTCTACCCCATGGTCACCTTTACAGGTGTGGAGTGCCATAATGAATGGGAAATCACCTTTGAGGAGATCCACCGTAACGGTGCTATCGCTTATGCCATCTTTAACTATGTAACCTATACGGGTGATGATTCTTACCTCTATACCGAAGGGTTGGATGTACTATGCGGAATCGCCCGTTTTTACACCGACCGTGTTCATTACAGCAAACGTGCGGGCAAGTATATGATTCATGGTGTAACTGGACCCAACGAGTATGAAAACAACGTAAACAACAACTGGTACACTAACCGGATCGCCGCTTGGAGCATCCAGTATTTCTGCGACGTATGCAATATTGTCAGTGAAGACCGTAAATCCAAATTGCAGATCACAGCAGACGAGCTTACCCACATGCGTGATGTGACGGAGAATATGTACTACCCTGTGGACACGGAAACCGGCGTTTTCAGTCAGCAGGACACCTTTATGGACAAGGATTTAAGTCCTGCCAATACGCTGCCCGCCGATCAGCGCCCCATTAACCAGCATTGGTCATGGGATAAAATATTACGCTCCTGCTATATTAAGCAGGCTGATGTACTGCAAGGCTTGTATTTCTTGGATCATCTGTACGATACGGAAACCTTGAAACGCAACTTCGATTTCTATGAGCCACTAACCGTACATGAAAGCAGTTTATCCCCCTGCGTGCACAGCATTCTAGCAGCCGAACTGGGTTACTACGAAAAAGCCACAGAAATGTATGCGCGCACGGCAAGACTGGATTTAGACAACATTAACAACGACACGGATGACGGGCTTCACATTACCAGTATGGCCGGAAGCTGGCTAAGCATTGCACAAGGCTTTGCAGGCATGCGCACCGTAAACGGTTTACAGCTTTCCCCTTTCCTTCCGGATACGTGGGAAGGCTACGCGTTCCAGTTTACCTATCGCGAGCGTTTGCTGCATGTGGATGTTAAGCGAGGTCGGGTCACTGTAACCTTAGTCTCCGGTGCTCCGCTTTCCTTAACACTATGCGGAGATGAGGTAATCGTGAAGGATACCGTTACCCATTTACTTTAATAACAAACGAAGAACATAAGGCCCGGCATCAATAACTGATGCCGGGCCTTTCCAAGCCAAACGTTGGAATATGTCAATTTTTTATCTTGAAATCGAAAGTTATTTTACTTCCGGCACATCCAGCCGTGCGGAGCCATCTTTATCCAGAAAGAAAACAGCTACGGTACCGGGGCCAGCATGGGAACCAACGATCGGACCGATCGTCGATACCATGACCTCCGGAACACCAAGTTTACTTTTCAGACGGTCTGCCAGCCACATTGCTTCATCTTCGCAGTCACCATGGCTGATGAACATGGTCTGCTGTGACGGATTCTGCGCGTCTTGCTCGGTTTTTTCAAACAATTCTTTTAAACTGCGCTTACGACCCTGTACCTTCACACGCGGCACCAGGCGGCCAATCGGGTCTACATTCAATACGGGTTTAATTTTCAGAATGGAACCCAAGTATGCGCTGGTTGCGGACAAGCGGCCACCACGGTGCAAAAAGTGCAAATCCGTAACGGTAAACCAGTGAATGAACCGCAGAGCGTTCTCTGTGACCCATTGTAAGGTTTCATCAAAGCTATGCCCTTCATCCCGGTATTGCAGCGCGTAGTGCACCAACATTCCTTCGCCCATACTGGCGCAGCGGGTGTCAAAAGCGAAAATTTTCCGGTCTGGATATTTTTCCTTCAATTCTGCTTCGGCAGATTTTGCAGTCAGGTACATGCCGCTTAAGCTGCTGGAGAAAACAAGCATCAGCACATCGTTGCCCTGCTCCAATAGCGGCGTTACGTGCTCCATCCATTCGTTTTGCGTAACCTGAAACGTTGTGGCCACCGCGCCGTTGCGCAGTTGGTCATAGAAAAGCCTGTTTTGCTTGGGTAGTTCGGGGTCCGTAAGCTGAATTTCGTGAACTTTCCCCTCGATTTGATAGGACATGGGTACAATGTATAGGTCTTTTTGATTCTTAATATAATCTGCCGGCAAGTCACAACATGCATCCGTGACAATCCAAAAAGACATGGCAGTATCCTCCTTATACACAGGATTTTATAAGATACGAACAGTATAATACCAAAACCTTCATTATTCGTCAACGAGAACGGCATTTTGTAAGCTGTATTGCATTTGTATCAAACAGCCGTATACATTTAGTCAACTCTCATGAAATTCTCATCAAAGCGTTAGCACATTCTCAAGCAAACGCCGCAGGCGTATGCTATGATAGGAACGTACCAAGAACAACGACCCATTAAGGAGGCTCGTCAAATGGCGCAATATACTGTGGAGGATATTGAAATCCTCCGGCAAAAAAGTGATATATCCTACGAAGAAGCGGTAAACCTGTTGGAGTACCACAACGGCAGTCTGGCACGCGCATTGGTGGACTTGGAACGGAACGGCCGTCTGCTGGACAGTCACACCCGCCCCTCCGCCGGTAAAACGGGTCATAAGAGCCGTCACCATTTCTGGAATATGCTCTTCAAACTGCGTGTTAAGGTGTTTAAAGGGGATGTCCCGATCATCAACATCTCGGTGTTGTTTACCATTTTCTCATTCTTGCTGGCTTTCTGGCTTGTCATCTTAAGTGCGTTGGCAGCACTGCTGATGGGTTATCGTTTTAAAGTGGAACGGGATGCAGGAGAAATCGGCAGGGATTCGCTGGAGGATATGCTGAAGCACGCCGGCAGCAACATCCGCAATACTGCGTTTACCGTTGCTAAAAATTTAGGCGCGATGAGCGATACGCCTAAAAAAGAGCAGCCTGAAACACCGCAGGCGGAAGAACCCGAAGTTCGGACCGAAACCCCGGTGAGCGGAACCACTCCTGTAAACGTACAGTTTTCAGAAGACGGCAACATCCAGATCACGGAAGATGAAGACGGGTATCACGAAGCCAATATCCAGTAATGGATAATCGCAGAGTTCCTTTCGACACACGCTGTTGCCGAAAGGAATTTTCTGCTATACTGGTTCAGGATCGGAGGCGGTAAAGATGAACAAAATATTAATCATTGAAGATGAAACTAAAATCGCCCGTTTTGTTGAGCTGGAGCTAAAGCATGAAGGGTATGAGGTGCAAACAGCTTTCGACGGTCGCAGCGGTCTTGCGCTTAGTTTGAGCTGGCAGCCGGATTTGTTGATACTGGATTTAATGCTTCCGGAGCTAAGTGGTATCGAGGTTTGCCGCCGTCTTCGCCAGCAAAGCGATATTCCCATCATCATGCTGACGGCAAAGGATGATGTAAGCGATAAGGTAATGGGCTTGGACATGGGCGCGGACGATTACATGACAAAGCCTTTTGCAATCGAAGAACTGCTGGCCCGTATCCGTGTAAACTTAAAAAAGCATAGGCTGGACCGCAATGACGACACTGCCGCGCTGGCCGTTGGGCAACTGCGGATGGAACCGGCCAGTTACTCCGTCAGCTTTAATAGCAAAGCTATTGCTTTAACTAAAAAAGAATTCGATTTACTGCATTACTTATGGCAGCATGAGCACACCGCCGTTTCCCGCGACGAACTGCTGATGAACGTATGGGGCTACGATTTTGCCGGAGATACGAACATCGTCGATGTATATATCCGCTATCTGCGCCAAAAGATCGATGATCCTTTCCGGGTTAAAACCATCCATACCATACGCGCAGTAGGTTATATGTTTAATTATGAAGAATAAACGCGCCGAAGAGCAAAAAGTAAAGATAGCCGAGCGCGCAAAAAAGCGCGTGGAGCGAAAACAGGCAAAGGCAAATCCCGTACCACCCACAACCGGCAACGCCAAAGGAAAAGCGCAGCCCCTGAAGCGTATTCGGAGGATGCTGGGGTGCATCGGGCATATGCTGCTGTCTGTGTTTAGCAATTTACGTTTTTCGCTCTCTTTGCGTATTGCGATACATTATAGTTTTCAATTATTGAAAACAACCTTTATGGTGCTGCTTGTTGTAACGGTATTATTTATCGTCGCCCAAATTCCAACAATCAATACCACACTGGATACACTGGCTGCTATGCCACCTGCAAATGGAAGTAGCTATAGCCAGCAACAGTTGATCGGCTTACCGCTGAACAGTGCATATATACTGGATGAACCATTTCCGGATGGGATTGCGGGTATGGTAAAGAATATGCAGCTTTCCTTGTCTGAACTTGATTCACCACAAGGCAGACAACTGCTTATCTACCGCAATACCGTGCAGGGTGGTCTGGTTGCCGCTTTTTCATTGCGCTATATTCTCTATGTGTATAGTATACTGATATGGACACTGGTCGGATGCGATGTACTGCGCGTACTTTCGTTCCTGCGCGGGCAATACAGGCTCAACCGGGTCGTACTGAAGCCCATCTCCGAAATCACTGACGCAGCAGCTGCGCTAAGCGCAAACAACTTGAGCAACCGCATTAATATTGCCGGAACTAAAAATGAGCTGAAGGATTTGGCTACTGTTATCAATAACATGCTGGATCGCATTGAACGCAGTTATAACAGCCAAAAACAATTCGTCAGCGATGCATCACATGAGCTTCGCACCCCCATCGCTGTCATTCAGGGTTACACCAGTATGCTGGAACGTTGGGGCAAAACCGATAAAGAAGTACTGGACGAAGCCATTGTAGCCATTTCGCAGGAAACCGCTGCCATGAAAGAGCTCGTAGAACGTCTGCTATTCCTCGCGCGGCATGATAAAAAAACGCTGATGCTGGAAATGGAGATCTTCGATCCGGCCGAAATAATGAGCGCCGTATTGCGGGACGCAAGGCTGCTTTCTTCCGCACATACCTTTGCGCTAGCGCCCTTGCAGCACTGTCTGGTAAACGGCGATAAAGGCATGTTAAAACAGCTGATGCGTATTTTGGTAGATAACGCTATTAAATATACGCCTGCCGGAGGAAGCATCACCCTTGGTATGCAAAAAGCAGGCAACGAGTGTATTTTATCGGTTAAGGATACCGGACAGGGCATGAGCGCGGAAGAACTACCGCGCATCTTCGACCGGTTTTACCGCAGCGAAAAAGCCCGTGTGGCGCAATCCAGCGGGCATGGATTAGGGCTATCCATTGCCCGGATTATCGTTGTCGCTCACGGCGGCAGAATGACAGTACGCAGCAAAGAAGGAGCGGGTACTACTTTCCGGGTGATTCTTCCCGTTAAAAGATTGGATTAATCACCGCTTTATCCGCTGTTCCGCTAACTACATACAGTGAAATGTTGTTTTGGTGCATGTCCCCTCTGCTTTTTAAGCATAATTCTGTACGTAGTTTTACAATTGTGATATGCTAATCTCATGGTTTGAACCGGCAACCAGGAAGGAGACGACACATGGCAAAGAGATTAAAATTTTCAACTACGATTATCCTGATTCTGCTCGTAATCGTGGTGCTGATCAGTGCAACCAGTTTTTACCGCGTTGGGCAGGGCGAGGAGGCATTGGTGGTAACGCTGGGCAGCGTAACCGATGTAAACGGCCCCGGCCTCTACTGGAAAATCCCGTTTGTACAGCAAATTGTCAGTGAAAGCGTAACAACCATTCATACGATGGAATATGGTTTCCGCACGACGCAGCAAGGAACAGCCGGAAAAGCTGCGCAATATGTGGATGAATCCAACGAGGGTGTGATGCTGACAAACGACAACAGCATTGTATCACTGGAGGCAATTTATCAGTACACCATCCGTGACGTAAAAGCGTATTATTACGACATTGACGATCCGGAAGGAACCCTGCAGCTTGCTTTTGAAGCGGTCATTCGCCGTAACATTCAAAACCGACCGCTGGATGACGCACTGCTGAACAAAGAAGAAATTGAGCAGCAGGTGCTACCGGATTTTCAGGCGTTGATCGACACTTATGACATGGGCGTAAAAATCAACGATGTGCGTATTCAAAACATCACTGTACCTTCGGATGTATCTTCCGCGTACGAAGATGTGAATAACGCCAAGAATGAAAAAACCAAGCGTCTGGACGAAGCGGAGAAGTACGAAAACGAGGTGCTGCCAAAAGCACGCAGCAGCGCATACGAAACGGTAAAAAAGGCAGAAGCCTATAAAGCCGAAGCGATTGCGCAAGCTAAGAGCGACGTGGCCGTTTTCAGTGCTGTCTATATGGAATATCAAGCTGCACCTGAAATCACCCGCCGCAGGCTGTTGATTGAAACGCTTGAAAGTGTTTTGCAAAACAGCGGCAGGATTGTCGTAGCGGATGACAGCAGCGAATTGGTGAAAGTGTTGAGTCTGGATGAAACCGGCTCGCTCACCGAAACTACCGCGGCAGTAGAAAGCACGCTGGAAGGAGGCGACGCGCAGTGAACGGATCGATGCATAACGAACGCCCGATCAATTACACCAGTTCGGTACTCCGTGAGGGCTTTAACCGCAATAAAAAGAAGTTGATCATCACGCTGGTCATTCTGATCGCGCTGATCATTCTGGCCGGCCAGAGCATGTTTATCGTAGGCGAAGCCGAACAGAGCGTCGTCAGCCGCTTTGGTGTCATTAAGCGTATTATCATCAACAACCAGAATGATTTTCACGAGCAGTATCAGGCGCTTCTGCAGGACGAGATTACCAGCTCCGGCGAGGTAAAGATCAGTTATGGCAGCGGTTTGCATTTTAAAGTACCGTTTATCGATAAGGTGGAAACCTTCTCCTCGCGCTTGTATACGTACATCAGCGATAGTGAAGTGGTAAATACCGCCGAGAAAAAGCAGTATTATGTGCAGACATACGCGCAGTGGTACATTGCCGATCCTGCTCTGTTCAGCCTGAAGCTGGGCAACATGATCAGCGCGGAAAATCAGCTGGATAACCTGATTCACCCGGTCATTGTGCAGGCGATTAACCGCCTGTCCGCTGAAGACTTTGTAAGTAATAAAGACGCTTTGAACGCGGCGCTGGCAAAAGGCCTGACCACAGTAAACGAGGATATGGCTCCCCGTGGTATCGAAGTGAAGGACATTCAAGTCCATCGCACAATTTTGCCGACCGCTAACCTTGAAAGTACGTATGCCCGTATGCAGGCGGATCGTGCAAAAGTTGCGCAGCAGTTACGCAGTGAAGGTGACGAAGAGTACCGCAAAGCGGTAGCCTCCGCTGACCTGGAAGCTAAACAAATCGAAGCGGATGCGATTACCGAAGCAGGACAGGTACGAGCAGAAGCCGAATCGGAAGCTATGAAAATTTATGCGCAGGCCTATGGGCAGGACGAAGAGTTTTATAGCTACTGGCGTTCGCTGCAGGCATTGAAGGACTCGATGACAGATAAAACCACGCTGGTGCTTGATCAAAACCACCCGCTGTGGAGCGATCTATTGAAATTTGCCATCAATACCACACCTGCACAGGAATAACTTACCTTTCTAAACTTTATCACACCGCCGCGGTTTTGCCGCGGCGGTGCTTTTCTATGCTGTACTCCCCTATCTTGCTTAGTTTATCACTCGAGCAGGAAAAGGATACCATATATAGAATCGTAGCCAATGAATATTCTGTGAATGCTGGTTATATTGATTGCTTTTTTGCAGTAAGCATGGTACAATGTGATGGTCAAAGATGGTCAATTTTCTTTGGCAAGGAGGTTATCCCCATGCGACTGAGCGACGCAATCGAACAATTTATCAAGACCATGCTCACGCAGGATGAACAGGAAGTTGAGTTAAAACGAAACGAATTAGCACAGTATTTCAACTGCGCTCCTTCGCAGATCAACTACGTGCTCGCTACTCGCTTCACACCTGATCATGGCTATATCATCGAAAGCCGGCGCGGAGGCGGCGGCTATATACGCATCTTCAGGATGGAGCAGGACACAAGCGAGCAACTGTTATACCTTTTACACGAACGGGTAGGCGAAACCATTTCTTCGCTTGAAGCAGAGCATTTGATCGCCCAGCTGAAGGAGAGGGAAATTGTAACACCGGACGAAGCTGCCATTATGAAAGCTGCCGTCTGTGAAAACTGTTACACCCTTCCGATACCCGCAACCCTGAAGGACGCGCTGCGCGCCCGCATACTCAAATCGATTTTGCTGGAGATTGCCCATAAAAGCAAATTCTCCGACGCCTGAAAGGAGCGGTTGCCATGTTATGCGAAGAATGCAACCAGAATCCCGCGTCTGTTGTCATCACCGTCATGAGCGGTAACGGCACCACCACGCGACACCTTTGTAAATCCTGTATGGAGAAAATGGAGAGCAGTTTTGCCAAAGGCGAGCTATCCAGCTTTCTTTCCTCTATCCTGTCGCTCCTTTCTCACGAACCCAAGCAAGAAGAAAGCCTTACCTGCGACCAGTGCGGGTTGACTTACAGCGAATTTTTACGTACCGGCAAACTGGGTTGTACCCATTGTTATACAGCTTTTGCAGAACAGCTCAAACCAATGCTGCTTCGCGTACATGGGCGCAACCAGCATGCTGGGCGCGTGCCGGAAAACCGGAAACATGAACGTGAACTGGAGCAGTGTATTTCCCAACTAAAAGGCCGTATGGATGATGCGGTTGCCCGGGAAGATTTTGAGCAAGCCGCCGCCCTGCGTGACGAGATTCGCATATTGACCGACCAGAAGGATGCGGAGGTGAATCCGTAATGGCACCAAAAAGCGGCGGTATTGTCGTATCTTGCCGGGTTAGACTGGCAAGAAATTATTTTGACTTACCGTTTTCAACTGTAGATCAACCGGAAAACGCCGCCTTGTGTATCTCACGCGCTCAACAGGCGCTTGAAATAAGTGATGATATTGCGGATCATAATGCGTTTTCACTTTTCAAACTTCGGGACATGAATAAAGAAGACAGGCTTTCTCTGATGGAACAGCACCTGATCAGCCGAGATTTGCTCCAACACAGCGAAGTCGGCGCCGCGTTGATTCGTGATGACCGCCACATTAGCGTAATGGTTAATGAAGAAGATCATTTGCGTATTCAGGCGATGCTGGCCGGTCTGTCATTACCTGATGCGGCAAAGCTGGCGTTTAACGCGGAGGATCGGTTGGCCGCAGTATGCGATTTTTCTTTTGATAACCAACTTGGTTATCTTACCGCCTGCCCTACTAATACCGGTACGGGTATGCGCGCATCCCTGATGCTTCATTTGCCAATGCTTACGCGTTGTAAGCAGATGGGTAACGTAACCCAATCCGTAGCGAAGCTGGGGCTCACAATCCGTGGCATTTACGGCGAAGGCAGCGAGGCACTGGGTGATTTGTATCAAGTGAGCAACCAGGTAACGCTGGGACGCACCGAGAATGAAATTATCGAGGCGGTAACTGCCGTAGGCAAACAGCTGATTGGCATGGAAAATGCCCTGCGCAGGCGCGATGGCAGCGAGCGGCTTTCACTGGAAGACGGTGTATGGCGCAGCTATGGTGCATTGCAATACGCACGGCAGATGGATACCGGGGAATTCATGGAACACTGGAGTAACCTGCGGCTTGGTACTGCGCTGGATATGTTACCGATATCGCTGGATACTGTGGATGATCTGCTCACACTGGCGCAAAATGCGCATGCCGAGAAATTCATGCATTCGCATGATTCCCTTCTCTCGACAGACCAGGCGCGTTGCGTGATCATACAGGACAAACTTACCGCCAAGGAGGATTAATATGGCGATTTTTGGACGTTTTACCCAGCGGGCACAGCAGGCTGTGGCATTTGCGCAGCAGGCAGCTGTTACGCTGAAACAACATTATGTAGGTACGGAACACATTTTATTGGGGCTGCTTAAAGAACCCGGCCCGGTGATGCAAGATTTGCTCCCAGAAGAAATTACCTACGATACCGTATTGGAAAAAGTACGCGAACTGGTTGGCGAAGGCGATAAACCCGTCAGCGGTATGCTGGAGCTGACTCCTCGAAGCAAAAAAATACTGGAAGGCAGCATTGCCGAAAGTAAAAAATTCAAACATGCTTTTGTAGGCACGGAGCATTTTTGGCTTGCCTTATTGCATGAAGGCGAAGGCGTCGCCGTCAGCTTGCTCCGCGAGATGCAGGTGGATACCGATAGCCTTGCCGATAGCTTGGTGGAAGCGCTCAAAAACAATCAGCCGGATGGCATCGAGGAATCCAGCGTACAGGAGATTAAACGCCCGAATGCGCAAAACGGCGAATCCGTCATGGAGAAATACTGCCGCGATTTAACCCGTGCCGCGCAGGATGGTGAGTTGGACCCCGTGATTGGGCGCAGTACGGAAATTGAGCGCATTATCCAGATTTTAAGCCGCCGCACGAAAAACAACCCCGTTCTGATCGGCGAACCCGGTGTCGGTAAAAGCGCTGTAGCCGAAGGGCTGGCACAGTTGATCACCTCGGGTAAAGTACCGGAAACACTAATCGGCAAGCGGTTACTTTCACTGGATTTAGGCAGCATGATTGCTGGCAGTAAATATCGCGGCGAGTTCGAGGAGCGTTTGAAGGACACCATTAAAGAAGTGCATAAAGCGGGCAACGTCATCCTGTTTATTGATGAGTTTCATACGCTCATCGGTGCCGGAAAAGCGGAAGGCAGCATGGATGCCGCCAATATACTCAAGCCCGCCTTGGCCCGCGGCGAATTACAGTGCATCGGCGCGACGACGATTGACGAATACCGCAAGAACATTGAAAAAGACGCGGCGCTGGAACGGCGTTTCCAACCGGTGAAAGTTGGCGAGCCGAGCCCTGAAGAAGCTCTGGCAATCTTGAAGGGGTTGCGAGACCGCTATGAGGCCCATCACAAGGTGGAAATTACCGATGAGGCGCTGGAAGCCGCCGTATCGCTTAGCGACCGTTACATTAGTGACCGTTTCCTGCCGGACAAAGCCATCGACTTGATGGATGAAGCTGCGTCCCGTGTACGTTTGCGCAGCTTTACCGCTCCACCGGATATGAAGGAGCAGGAAGACCGCTTAAAGGCGCTGAAAATGGAAAAGGAAGAAGCCGTAACACATCAGGATTTTGAAAAGGCAGCTTCCCTGCGCGATGAAGAGCATAAACTGCGCGAGCAAATCAACGAAAAACGCGCGGCTTGGGAACAGTGCAAAAACACGACGCATGACACCGTTACCGACGAGGATATTGCGCAAATCGTGGCAAGCTGGACCGGCGTACCCGTGAAAAAGATGACCGAGGATGAAAGCCAGCGGCTTTTGCACATGGAAGATATACTCCATAAACGTGTCGTTGGGCAGGATGAGGCTATCAGTGCCGTCAGCCGTGCGCTGCGCCGCGCCCGTGCGGGGCTGCAAGACCCCAAACGTCCGATCGGTTCGTTCATTTTCCTTGGCCGACCGGCGTAGGTAAAACCGAGCTGTGCCGTGCGCTTGGCGAAGCAATGTTTGCCGATGAAAACGCAGTTATACGCATCGATATGAGCGAGTATATGGAGAAATTCAGCGTATCCCGCCTTGTCGGCTCGCCTCCGGGCTATGTCGGCTATGAAGAGGGCGGCCAGCTGACCCAAAAAGTTCGGCAGAAGCCGTACAGCGTAGTCTTGTTTGACGAAGTGGAAAAAGCTCACCCCGATGTGTTTAATATCCTCTTGCAGATTCTGGAGGATGGGCGCCTGACCGATAGCGATGGCCGTGTGGTAAACTTTAAAAACACGATCATCGTGATGACCAGCAACGCAGGCGCGCACAGCATTACCAATTCACGCTCGCTTGGTTTTGGCGGCAACGTGGAAACCGTACGCGATTATGAATCCATGAAAGAACGCGTAATGGCTGAGGTGAAGGATGTCTTCCGCCCCGAGTTTATCAACCGTGTGGATGATTTGATTGTTTTCCACGCACTAGAGCCGGATGATATACAAAAGATTGCCGGGTTAATGCTGGAAAACGTTGTTAAGCGTCTGGAAGAGCATGGCATTCACCTGCATTATAACGATAAGGTTGTGAAATACCTTGCGACCGAAGGATATGACGCCAATTACGGCGCACGGCCTCTGCGCCGCACCATTCAGCGCAGCGTCGAGGATGCGCTTAGCGAGGAGATTATCGCAGGCCGTATTGCACTGGGCGATTCGGTACGCCTTAACATCCGCAAAGGGAAAATTGCCTTCAGCAAAGAGGGTTTGGTTGCACCGCAAAATACACAGCTTACCATTCAATAAACCTTATTTCTGCCAAAGCCGCCGCTGTGCGGCTTTTGGCGGTTTGGGAGGATGACCCGTGAACGTTGATCAACTGATAACCCACCTGAAAGCCGATCCTGCCTTTATGGCTAATGTCTCCGCATGGCAAACACTGCCCGCGTCCGATGGGAAATATGTTGATTTCCCCAGTACGCTTGATGCGAGAATTCGTGACGTGTTGGCAGGTCGCGGCATCCACCGCTTGTATACCCATCAGGCGGAGAGTTTTCAGGCTGCCGGTGATAAAAAGGATTTTGTGGTCGTCACCCCCACCGCGAGCGGGAAAACGATGTGCTATAATCTGCCCGTTCTCTCTGCAATCCTGAAAAATCCGGATGCACGGGCGCTCTATCTATTCCCAACTAAAGCGCTTTCCGCCGACCAAGCCAGCGAATTGTACGAGCTGATTGAAGCGCTGGGCGTAGATGTGAAGGCGTACACGTACGATGGCGATACGCAGGCGGCTGCACGCAAGGGAATACGGCAGGCAGGGCACATTGTCGTTACCAACCCGGATATGCTGCACAGCAACATTTTGCCCAACCATACCAAGTGGGTAAAGTTGTTTGAAAATCTGGAGTACATCGTAATTGACGAAATCCATACGTACCGCGGTGTTTTTGGCAGCAATCTTGCCAATGTGCTCCGCAGGTTATTGCGGTTATGCGCTTTTTACGGCAGTCACCCCCGTTTTATCCTTTGCAGCGCCACGATTGCAAACCCCGCGGAACTTGCCCATACGCTTACTGGCCGCGATGTTTGCACCATCACCAATAACGGCGCCCCGATGGGAGAACGTCATTTTGTGTTCTATAATCCGCCTGTTATAAACCGGCAATTAGGCATCCGGAAAGGCGCACTTGGTGAATCCCGGGATATTGCAAGTATATTGCTTGCAAACGCCATCCCTACCATTGTTTTTGCCAAAAGCCGCGTACAGGTGGAGGTGCTTACCCGTTACATGAAAGAGCAGGCGCGCGATCCCTACGGCTTTTCCGGCAGGGTACGCGGCTATCGCGGCGGCTATTTGCCCAGCGAGCGCCGCGCGATTGAAAAAGGCTTGCGCGCGGGCGAAATTGATATGGTCATTTCAACAAACGCGCTGGAACTGGGCATTGATATCGGCTCACTTACCGCTTGCGTTTTATGCGGTTATCCGGGCACAATTGCCAGCACATGGCAGCAAGCCGGTCGGGCCGGAAGGCGTAAAGACACGGCGCTTACCGTTTTTGTCGCGTCCTCTGCCCCTATTGATCAGTACATGGTAAGCCATCCGGAGTATTTTCTATCCCAGTCCCCGGAGCATGCGCTCTTATACCCGGATAATTTATACATACTCCTTTCGCATATCAAATGCGCTGCCTATGAGCTCCCGTTTACCGATGGAGAACAATTCGGAAATGTGAAGGATACGGAGCAGTTTTTGGATTATCTTTCGGAAAGCGGTATACTCCGCCATGTTGGCGGTAAATATCATTGGTCGGCGGAGGATTTCCCTGCCAGTGAGATCAGCCTGCGTTCCGCCGCATCGGAAAACTTTGTGATTATCGATATTTCTAATGCCTCGCATCATCGCGTTATCGGCGAAATGGACCGCTACACCGTGCCTATGCTTTTGCATGAGAATGCCATCTATATGCACGAGGGGCGGCAGTATCAGGTGGAAAAATTGGACTTTGATGCTTGTAAAGCCTTTCTGCGTGCGGTTGATGTAGACTATTATACCGATGCGGATTTAAACATCAGCCTTTCGGTGCTGGATGAGCTGAAAACGAAGGACTTGGAAAACAGCGTTTCCGTTACTTTGGGCGAATTAAAAATTACCACATTAGTGAAAATCTTTAAAAAAATGAAACTGGATACACACGAGAATTTAGGGTTTGGACCCGTCCGCCTGCCGGAAACCGACATGCACACTGTGGGCATGTGGTGGACAGTGCCCTCCGCAATTTCATCAACGTACCGGAATGATGATTTACAGGGTGCGCTGGTTGGCGTAGCCAATTTACTGGCTATCGTTGCACCAATCTACCTGATGTGTGCGCCCAGGGATATTAAAATTATTTATCAGGTAAAAGCCCCTCAAACGGACTTGCCGACTCTGTTCCTGTACGATCAGTATCCGGGCGGCGTCGGCTTGGCGGAAAAAGCTTACGAAATGCAGGAACTATTGCTTGAGCACGCTCTTTCAATCGTAGAAAAGTGCGAATGCAAGAACGGCTGTCCGAGTTGCGTCGGGCCAGAGAGCCAGGTAGGTGCAAACGGAAAAAGCGGCGCTGTGCGAATCCTCAGGGAGTTGATTGCTTCATGCCGGGATTGATGGATAAACTGCGTATGATCGACGCTGCGCCTAAAAACACGCTTCCGAAAAATGATCCGGAAAAGCCCACAGCTTCATCGTGTTACCATCGCAGCGATCGGTTTCCGTTATCATCTTTTTCTGCGTTTCGCCATATGCGCACGCCGGTGTTAAGCCAAATTTTCGGAATTGATTTTCCCGCCGGAGTGAAACCGCAGGATTTGCTGTTTCTGGATACGGAAACAACAGGTTTATCCGGTGGCGCAGGCACAATTGCCTTTGAAGTTGGACTTGGGTATATCAGCGGTGATCATTTCGTGGTAGAACAATTCATGCTGCGCGATTACCCCGAAGAAGCGGTTATGTTGGAATCCGTTTCCCGCTTTACCGGCCGTTTTCCGGTTCTGGTCACGTTTAACGGACGTACCTTTGATGCGCCTTTGCTGGAAAGCCGTTATATCATGCAGCGAATCTCCAGCCGTGCCATGCCCTCCGTCCATGCGGATGTGCTGCATGCTTCCCGCAGGGTTTGGAAACTGCGTTTAGGCAGCTGTACCCTGCAGCGTTTGGAAAATGCTATTCTCGGCGTATCCCGCGAGGATGATCTGCCGGGCGCGTTGGTACCGCAAACCTTTTTCCGCTTCCTGCAAAACGGCGACTTTGCATCGATGGAAAAAATACTGGAGCATAACCGGCAGGACGTTGTCAGCCTTGCGCAGTTGCTGTTTTTTCTATGCAGGCTTTTTGATCAACCGGAATCCGCTTTGGAACCGGACGATCTAGTATCACTGGCCAAAGCGGTTCAGCGCCGCGGAGATACCGCAAAAGCAAAAAAATGCTTCCGTCTTGCGGCAAAAAGCAATCATCGAGACACAGCTTATAGCGCATTGGCTAAACAGGAGAAAAGAGAAGGGAATGCAGAGCGTGCCATCAAACTGTATTCCGCAATGCTGGCTCATGGCGACAATCCTGTTTCTGCCTGTATTGGGCTGGCGAAGCTATACGAACATCAGCTTCGCGATCCGCAGCAGGCTTTGGTATACACGCGACAAGCCTTATTGCTGCTAAGTGAACCCAATCTGAAAGGCAGCGAAGCTGTACAATCGCAAAGAAATGCGCTACAATACCGTTATACGCGTTTGCACCGCAAAATTGCGACCTGAACGCAACCACAGGAGGACACAGCATGAGCATACTGGCAACCATCAAAGCTCGCAGCGCAGCTGCAAAACTAGGAAAAGGCAATCAGGCAGAAGCCAAGAAATTATATGAACAGGCAGTCGCAGATGGTTTGAATGACCCGCGTTATATTTTGAGCTATTCGGTGTTGCTGATTCGGGACGGCGAATACGAAAAAGCACGTGAATTGCTGGTAAAGCACCAGAAAAATCCTAACCTTTCAGCCGATAGCCGCAAGCAGCTTTATGTAAACTACGCCGCATGTGTTTATAAAATGGGCGAATTGGAAAAAGGTATTTCTGTATTGGAAGGCCAGCACGCCAAAGAACCCAGCGGTTTGATTTATGAAACGCTTGGTTACCTGTATATTGAAGCGGGCGATAAGGAAAAAGCGTTACAGTTCAATCAGGAAGCAATGGAGTATGACGACGAAGACCCCATCACGCTGGATAACCTTGGTCAAACCTATTACCGGCTGATGGATGATAAAGAGAAAGCAAAAGAGTATTTCTTAAAGGCTTTGGATATTAAGCCCGGTCAAATCGATACGCTTTTCTTCCTGGCGCATTATGATATAGAAGCTGGTGATAAAGACGCCGCAAAAACCAAGCTGCAAACCGCGCTGCAAGGCCGGTTTTCGCCCCTCAATTTTGCTACCAAAGATAAGGTTAATGAAATCTTAGCCACCCTGTAATCCATCGATGTTGTTTATCTATATAAATGCGACAACGCCTCTTTAAAGAGGCGTTTTTCGTTAGTTTTAGGTTGCATTTTTCTCAGCAATAACGAATATAATACACCTTCTCCCATCTATTACCAATTGACTGATGCTCTTTCTCAAATGATGCATAACTGTTATATGAGGTTATTATATGATTGTTAAAATGTTAGATTGTTGATATATTGGAATGTGTAATCACAAGATAAAGGTGAACAGAATGAAATACATCAATTTAACAGAAAATGATTTAAATCTTCAACTCTTTGCTCATTTCGAGCGGCGGCAGGTTGTTACCAAGTGCTGGCGAAAACAGGATAGCCAGTGGGTAATACAGGATATTGCTTTTATAGACGATTGGTCGGAGGAGGATTATCAGACGCTGCTTGTCTGTCTGCAAGGCACGTTAAAACGCAATGGGATGATGATAGGCGCTTTTAATAATAACGAGCTTAAAGGCTTTGTTGCTATGGAATCAACGTTGTTTGGGGGCCGTAAAGCATACTTGGATCTCCCCTGTTTGCATGTTTCCGCAGATTTTCGCGGGCAGGGAATCGGCAAGGCATTGTTTTTACAAGCAAAGCAATGGGCAAAGGAACATGGCGCAAAGAATCTATACATTTCAGCCCATTCGTCCGTCGAAAGCCAGTCTTTTTACCGGGCGATGGGCTGTGTGGAAGCTGAAATGTACCTTGAAGAGCACGTTTTAGCTGAACCTTGTGATTGTCAATTAGAGTGTGAGATTGAATGATGCTACTCTCCCCGGGTGTATCTAATAGTAAAAAACGTATAAGTCAGGCCATTTTTAATATATGTTCAGTACAGCTATTATGTATAACCTATTGACAGTATACAATGTTTATGGTTTAATTATGCCTGATTCGGAGTTTAGCTTCACTAAACTTTTAGCTACGGTATCCGGTTAGGAGGCAAAAGCGTGCAAATCGGTGAAAAAATCCGGCGTCTTCGGTTACAGCGAAGTTTAACACAAGGCGAATTGGCGGACCGCTGCGAATTAAGCAAGGGCTTTATTTCGCAGGTAGAACGCGACCTTGCCTCTCCTTCCATTGCGACATTGATGGATCTGCTGGAATGTTTAGGCAGCGATTTGCAAACTTTTTTTACAGAGGAAAGCATTGAAAAGGTCGCCTTTTCGCCTGCCGAATTATTTGAAAAGCCGGATGACGATGCACTGCACGGCAAGATTATCTGGCTTGTGCCTACGGCGCAAAAAAACAGGATGGAACCGATATTACTGGAGTTGCAGCCCGGCGGAAAAACGGCTGAAATGCCCCCGCACGAAGGTGAAGAATTCGGGTATGTGCTTACCGGCCGTATCGTATTAAACCTTGGCAACCGGCAATACCCCGTGAAAACAGGCGGTAGTTTTTCTATACACCCCAGCGCTACGCATAGTTTACAAAACACAGGCAAAACACAGGCAAAAGTAATTTGGGTCAGCACACCTCCCAGCTTTTAATTTTTCTGGCAAAGGAGCACCGGTCATGGTTGAGAAGCAGCATTTGATTGATCTTCAGCATATTTATAAAGAGTTTGACGGTACAGCCGTTTTACAGGATATTAACCTGTATATCCGTAAAAAAGAGTTCGTCACCTTGTTGGGGCCCAGCGGCTGTGGTAAAACCACGACCTTGCGCATTATCGGCGGGTTTGAATATCCCAGCAGCGGTACGCTCTTGTTTGAAGGCAAAGATTTATCCGTATTCCCGCCTTATAAGCGTCGTGTGAATACGATATTTCAAAAGTATGCGCTTTTCCCCCATTTAAACGTACAGGACAATATTGCTTTCGGCTTAAAAATTCGAAAAATGTCCAAAGGGGATATATCCCGAAAAGTCGATAAAATGCTGGAGCTTGTGAATATGCGTGGTTACAGCAAGCGCAGCGTGGATCAGCTATCCGGCGGCCAGCAACAACGTGTCGCCATCGCCCGCGCGTTGGTTAACGAACCGGAAGTGTTGCTGCTGGATGAACCGCTTGGCGCGCTGGATTTAAAACTGCGTAAGGATATGCAGTTAGAGCTGAAGCGTATGCAACAGGCATTGGGTATCACCTTTTTGTATGTAACTCATGATCAGGAAGAGGCGCTGACCATGAGCGACACCGTCGTGGTAATGCGCGACGGGCGCATACTGCAAATCGGCGATCCCAAAACAGTATACGATGAACCGGCTAATGCATTTGTTGCGGATTTTATTGGTGAAAGCAATATAATGCGCGGTGAAATGATACATGATGAGCTGGTACGCTTTTCCGGTTTTGATTTTCCCTGTGTTGACGACGGCTTTGGAAAGAATCAGCCTGTCGATGTCGTCGTTCGGCCGGAGGATATTATGATTGTTGGCGAGGATATCGGCCAGATTACCGGCGTGGTGCAAAGCGTCCTGTTTAAAGGCGTCCATTATGAAATGATGATCAATACCGGCGAAACCGTGTTTAAGGTACACTCAACTATTATGCAGCCGCAGGGTTCGCGTGTGGGCTTGAATATTGTGCCTTACAATATCCATATTATGAAGCCTATGCTGCTGGAGGGAGGCGCAGAGGAAGAATGAGCCAAAGCCTTAGTTTCCCGCCTTGGATGCTATGGATGTTCGGTGTATTGATTTTAGCGTTCTTCGTTTTCGGCTTTATTTCCGTTCGTAGGAACAACGGTATCAAGCGCTCCTTTTTTGCCTCTCCCTATATGGTTTGGATGGTGCTTTTCACGCTCCTCCCCTGTGTGTTGATTGCCTTCTATGCTTTTACCGATGCAAACGGTGCTTTTACGCTGGACAACTTCAAGAATTTTTGGGACAGTAATTATTCCGTGAATCAAATATACGTGCAAATGGGCCCGGATTATGCTGTACTCATTCAGCGGGGCACTGTCAATATCGGAACGCTTGTATATTCGCTTTGGATGGCTGTACTCTGCACCGCGATCTGTCTGGCGCTTGGCTATCCTGCCGCTTACTTTATGGCAGACCGGCAAATGAAAATCGGCTCGACGCTGGTGGTTCTGTTCATTATTCCCATGTGGATGAACTTTTTGCTGCGCACCATCGCATGGATGACACTTTTAGAAGATCAGGGTCTTATCAATACATTGCTAAGGCTCATGGGTTTGCCTGCCGCACAGCTGATGTATAATGATGGCGCCGTACTGCTGGGCATGGTATATAATTTCCTTCCGTTTATGGTGTTTCCCATCTATACGTCCCTTTCCAAAATGGATAACAAGCTATTGGAAGCCGCGCAGGATTTAGGGGCGAACCATTTCCGTACCTTTAGCCGGGTCACGGCCCCACTTAGCCTCCCCGGCGTCATCTCCGGCATTACCATGGTGTTTATGCCGTCCGTGACTACCTTCTTTATCCCGCGCATCCTTGGCGGCGGCAATACAATGATGTTTGGTGATCTTATTGAAAACCGCTTTCTAACCGAGGGCAACTGGAACCTCGGCAGTGCGCTAAGCTTGATTATGATGGTATTGATTCTCATCAGCCTGAGTATATTGCGTAAAGCCGATCCCGAAGGGGAAGGAGGCGGTATTGTTTGAAACAATTTGGTAAGCGTGCCTACCTTGCATTGATGCTGCTGTTTCTCTATACCCCCATTGCCGTTCTGATTTTCCAAAGCTTTAACGCGGGTAAAAGCCGCGCCAAATGGGAAGGGTTTTCTTTCCGGTGGTATGCGGAGTTATTTCAGGATCAGGCAATTATGAAAGCGCTGTATGTAACGCTCTCCATCGCCGTTATCGCCGCGCTGATCGCGACAGTGCTGGGTACATTAGCTGCCATCGGGATACACGCGATGCGTAAACGCCCGCAGGGAGTGATGATGACCATTACCAACCTTCCGATGACGATGCCGGATATTGTAACCGGTATCTCGCTGATGATCCTGTTTACGTTTTGCCGTATTGAACGTGGTTATGTTACGATGTTGCTGGCACACATCACATTTAATACACCCTACGTAATTCTGTCCGTACTGCCAAAGCTAAAGCAGATGAACAAGCACACTTATGAAGCGGCGCTGGATTTAGGTGCCTCGCCATCCTATGCGCTGATTCATGTTATTCTGCCGGAAATATCTGCCGGTGTAATTACCGGCTGTCTGCTGGCTTTTACCCTCTCGCTGGACGATTTTGTTATCAGTTACTTCACCACCAGCCCGATGGTACAAAACCTGTCTACCCTCATCTATTCCAAAGCGCGTATCGGCATTGAACCGACATTGAATGCACTTAGCGCGCTAATGTTCCTTGCGCTTTTGGCACTGCTGTTGATTGTAAACCGCCGCTCTGGCAATGCCACCCAAACCCAGTCATAAACGCAAATGCGTTTATTATATTCTTTTTATGGAGGGATATCGACCATGCGTAAAAGCTTGATTTGCGTGCTTCTTGTGGTTCTTGTTCTCCTGCTTCCCCTTGCTTCGTTGGCCGAAGAAGTGGTGAACGTCTACAACTGGGAAGATTACATCAGCCAGGATGCGCTGGACGCGTTTACCGAGGAAACCGGTATTACCGTAAACATGATGAACTTCACAACCAATGAGGATATGATTGTGAAAGTTCGCAATTCCCCTTCCTCCTTTGACGTGATTTTCCCCTCGGACTACATGATTGAGCGGATGACCACCGAAGATCTGCTGGCTACGATCGATTTTGCCAACGTACCCAATTTTCAATACATTGAAAGCAGCCTGAAGAATCCAACGTATGACCCGAGTGGCGCATACAGCGTACCGTATATGTGGGGTACTGTCGGTATTTTGTATAACACAACCATGGTGACCGAACCGGTAACCAGCTGGTCCGTTATATTTGACCCCGCCTATCAAAATGATGTATTTATGCTGGATTCCATTCGCGATTGTCTGGGTGTCACCTTAAAATATCTTGGTTATTCCATGAACACACGCGATCCTTTGGAATTGAACGCCGCCAAAGAACTGTTGATACAGCAGAAAAAAGACGGTATTGTGAAAGCGTATCAGGTTGATGAAACCAAAGATAAAATGGTCGCGGGCGAAGGTGCGCTTGCGTTGGTTTGGAGCGGCGACGCACAGTATGCAATCGACCTGAACCCCGATTTGGCTTATGTAGTGCCCGATGAAGGCAGCAATATTTGGGTAGATGGTATGGTGATCCCCAAAGCGGCGAAGAATAAGGAAAACGCCGAGAAATTTATTGATTTCATGTGCCGCCCTGACATTGCTGTTATGAACTGTGAAGAGATCTGGTATTCTACGCCCAATACCGAAGCTATCACATTGATGGGTGAAGAATACAGCAGCAACCTGACGATGAATCCGACGCAGGATATCATAGACCGCTGCGAATTCTTCAGCGATATTCAGGATTTTATTGAAATCTACAATGCAATGTGGTTGGAGATTAAGAGCGTTTAATTGCAACAAAATACAAGCACCCCGCAGATCATGCAAATCTGCGGGGTGCTTGCTATATTCGGGTTATTGAATGCCCGTTACTTGATATCCGGCGTTCTCAACCGCCTTTTGCAGCTTCTGATTATCAACATCCTTATTCAAGGTAACGGATGCGTTCTTATCCGCCAAGCTGACAACCGCTTCAGTAACGCCATCTACAGCTGTTAAAGCCTGTTCAACGTGCATTTTGCAATGGTTGCAACTCATTCCTTCGATTAGAATCGTCCTTTGCATTTTTATCGCCTCCAAACGATTTTACCTGTTAAACTTACGTTTTGAATACCGGTATATACTACCAAGTATCCATGATTAGATTTACCCTATTATGTCTTATGTGAAACGGCGGCAGGATTCAGTGTGTTAAAAAACGAATTTCTATTCTTGTTTATTCTGTAATGGGAAATACCTGTTTTGCTGCACAGTTTGCAGCTGGAAAGAGAGGCCTCGTGCGGGAACTGTTTGAACTGTTTACTACTTTTGCATTGATTGGCAGTATGACTTTTGGTGGTGGTTACGCTATGCTGCCGATTTTATCACGGGAGATTGTCGAAAAGAGACATTGGGCCAACGAAGAAGAGTTGCTCGATTATTTTGCTATTGGGCAATGCACGCCCGGCATTATCGCTATAAACACCGCAACCTTTATCGGCGTTCGCAGGCGCGGGGTGAAGGGAGCTATCGCCGCTACACTCGGGATGATCGCGCCTTCCTTGATAATTATTGTATTGATTGCCATGTTCCTGAGCAATTTTATGGAACTTGCATGGATCCAACATGCATTCTCCGGTGTACGGATAGCTGTATGCGCTTTGATTGCATCTACCGTTGTAAAGCTATTCAAGCGCAATTCCAATACATGGCTGAAAGTTCTGTTTACCCTGCTCGCTTTCATAAGCGTTGCTATTGTAGGTCTCTCCCCTATTCTCCCCACTGTTTTCTTTGCTGTTTTGGGAGTCTTTATGTTTAAGGGGAGGCTGACAGCATGACGTATCTTTTACTTGCATTCGAGTTTTTTAAAACGGGCTTATTCGCCATCGGTGGTGGACTCGTTACACTGCCTTATTTGATGGAAATGTCCCAGACCCATCCAGAGTGGTTCTCCATGGATGAGTTGATGAACATGGTCGCAATATCGCAATCGACACCCGGCCCAATTGGCATCAATATGGCTAGTTATGTGGGTTATCATGTCGGCGGTTTGGGCGGCGCTATCATCGCGACCCTGTCGCTGGTTTTACCCAGTTTTATCATTATTATGCTGATTGTGCGCATCTTGGATCGCTACCAGAAAAACCGCCTGATCAATGCCGGGTTGGAAGGGCTCCGCCCTGCTGTAACCGGTTTAATAGCCGCCGCCGGGTTTACCGTATTGCAGACATCGCTGGTTAAGAGCATTGGCGGCGTTATTTCTTTTCAATGGAATGCGCTGATTCTGTTCGTCGTCCTATTCGCACTCACCCAGTTGAAGGTATTAAACAAAGTACACCCCATCCTATACATTGCTGTAGGCGCTGTTGCAGGTATTGTATTTCAACTTTAAAACACACAAAAGCATTCCCAAAGGGAATGCTTTTGTGTGTAGGTGTTGCAAGCTAGATGCTTCCAGTATTGGCTAAATCCAAGAAAATTTTCACCCATTCCGGATCAAACTGCTTGCCGATATGAGTAATAATTTCGTTAATTGCCGCTTGATAAGACATCGCATCACGATATGGGCGTGTGGATAGCATGGCATCATACGCATCGGCGATCGCAATAATTCTGGACAGCATCGGTATTTCTTCACCCTTTAAGCCGTCTGGGTAACCGCTGCCATCGAAATGTTCGTGATGATGACGCACAACCGAGGACAGATTACTGCCTGTATCCAGTGGTTTTAGGATTTCTTCGGCAATTAAACTGTGCTGCCGGATAACCTCTTTCTCCTCCTCAGTCAGCTTGCCTTCCTTATGCAGTATTTCATCCGGGATACCGATTTTCCCGATATCATGTAAAATAGCAGCTGTCCGCAGCGTTTCAAAATCAACGCCGACGCCGAACCTGCGCTCATACATTTTCAGAGCATAATCACATACGTGTGAAGAATGGTCACTGGTGTAGGAATCACGCTTTTCCAATACACGCATGATCGTTTCCAGCGATGCCAACAACAGCTCGTGGTAACGCTTTCGCATATTCTCATCGGATTCTTGCAGCATACGGTATGCGGTAGCCCTTGCCAGTTCCAATCCGCGCTTTTGGGTAACGTCTTCCGAAAAAAGAGAGACGCCCATTGTTTGACCGGCGTCATCCTCAATACGGGAATAACTATCCATAAAAAACTGTTTATGCGCCTTGTCTTCCACGAGACGGTTGAAGTGCTTACCCTTGTTTTGCAACAGTAAATCCATGGCACGCTGTACGCCGGAACGCGAATCCGGTTTGCAGCAGTTAACCAATTTTTTACCGATGATCTCATGTTGATCAACATGGCGCATTTCACCAATCGCCTGATTGGCATAAACAATTTTTCCATCTTCATCTGAAATGATGACTCCCATAGGCATCTGCTGCAACAAGGCATCCGTAATGAGCTTCAGTTTGGTATTTTCCACAATATACCTCCCATGGCTGATTAGCGCATGCAGATAGATGTAACACAAAACACAACCAGTCGCTTTGTTAACGAGAATTTACAGAATATTACTTTTTATTATGCTACACCAAACAAGCTGGAATGTCAATATTGATAGTGTTTTCATGGCCTTTTAAGCTTTACAGGCAGCCTTTTTGCTCCATATATTCAAGCGTTCGCAATAGAGCCAACTTTCCATGGCTATAACTTAAACCGCCCTGTAAATAAGCGGTATAAGGCTGCCGCATAGGCGCATCTGCGCTTAGCTCTATACTGGCTCCGGACACGAATGTTCCTGCTGCCATAATCACCTGTTCCTGATAGCCGGGCATATCCCATGGTTCGGGAAGCGCCATGCTGTCCACCGGAGAGGACATTTGGATTCCCTGGCAAAAAGCGATAAGGCGCTCCGGAAAACCCAGCTCCAATGCCTGGATAATATCGGTTCGTGGTTCATCCACAGATGGTGTGGTTTTCATTGCCATTGCTTCAAAGATTGCCGCTGCCAGCGTAGCGGTTTTCACCGCCTGCGCAACCGTATGAGGTGCCATAAAAAGCCCTTGATAAAAAGGTTGATAACTGGCTGCATAGCTGCCAATTTCTGTTCCAACAGAAGGCGCTGTAAGCCGGTAGCTGATCCTGGTTACCAAATCCTCCCGGCCGACAATATAGCCGCCTGTCGGCGCCAGTCCGCCGCCCGGATTTTTAATCAAGCTCCCTACGCAAACATCCGCGCCAAAATGGCTTGGCTCCTCTAAGCAAACAAATTCACCATAGCAATTATCTACCATCAGGCAGGTATTGGGAAACTCATTATGCAGCATATTCGCAAGGGGCTCTATTTCCTGCGGCATCAATGAACGGCGTGAAGAATATCCCCTGCTGCGCTGTATGGTAACAACCCGTGTATTCGGCTTCATAGCAGCGCGAATCGCAGGTAAATCCAACATTCCTTGACCATTTAGTTCGACTTGCGCGTAGGTTATCCCCATTTCTGCCAAAGAGCCAACGGATGGTTTGCCGATGCCGATAATCCCGTTCATTGTGTCATAGGGCGCGCCGGACGCGCTGAGCAGCTCATCGCCCGGTAAGAGCAACCCAAACAGGCAAAGAGAAAGCGCGTGCGTTCCGCTGGCAATCTGCGGGCGGACGATGGCCATCTCCGTGCCAAACAAATCTGCATAGATTTTTTCCAGCGTATCCCGTCCAATATCATCATACCCATAACCCGTTGTCGGGGCAAAATGGCGCGCCGCTACCTGATGCTTCTGAAAGCTATCCAGTACTTTGGCTGTGTTTTGCAGGGCAATATCTTCAATTCTTTTAAAAGCGTCAGCACAACGTTTCTGCGCTTCTTCCACCTTTTGCGTCATCATCATTGTTACTCCAAAACTCCTTTGCGATCTGTATAGCTGCATTCGTGCTTTCCGGTAAATCCATATCCAGCCAGCGCACGCGGCTTTCAGCGTTAAACCACGTCCATTGCCGTTTTGCGTACCGTCTGGTGTTGCGTTTTAGTAAAGTAATTGCCGTATCCAGCGGTTGATTCCCTTGCAATACCGGCACCAATTCTTTATATCCTATGCCTTGCATTGCCTGCGCATCAGGAGGAACGCCCTGTTCCAGTAGTTGTTTTACTTCTTCCAATAGTCCGCTTTCCATCATCGCATCTATACGCTGCTCCACCTTTTGATAAAGCTTTTCACGCTGTAGCGTTGTTCCCAGAATGCAAAATGAAAAAGGCCTCTCCGGTACAGGTGCAGTGTTTTGTGCGGACAGCGGCTTACCGGTAAGGTAGTAAACCTCCATCGCGCGGGATACACGCACCAGATCGTTTGGATGCAACTTTGCGGCTGTTACCGGGTCCGCTTCTATGAGCTTACCATAGAGCACCTGTTTACCTTCGTCCGTAGAAGCAGAAGCTTTAATCTGCTCCCGCATTGCAGGATCACTTGGAATGCCACCTAGAGATAGCCCGTCTGTCAGCGCACGGAGGTAAAACCCTGTACCGCCTACTAATATCGGCAGCTTATGTCTTGCGTATACCGCATGCAGCGTTTCTTCCGCTAAGGCCGCATATTGGGCGACGGAAAACGGTTCAAACGGCGAAACAATATCCAGCAGATGATGCGGTATCCCGCATCTTTCTTCCAATGTAGGTTTCGCTGTGCCGATATCCATGCCACGGTATATCTGCATGCTGTCCATATTAGTAATTTCACCGTTAAGAGCATGGGCCAGTTTTATAGCCAGCGCTGATTTACCGCTGGCTGTCGGCCCTACCACACACAATACGGGCGTTTTCTGCATGTGCCTTCTCCTATGGTATCCGCTTAAAGCGTTTTTCCAAATCACGGTGCGACCATTCCGTTACAATGGGCCGTCCGTGCGGGCATGTCGGCTGTGTGCCGGTTTCCAGCATTTGTGTCAGTATCGCTTCCACGTCGGCATCTGTTAGAACATCGCCGCCTTTAATGGCATGTTTGCACGCCATTT
This sequence comes from Candidatus Limiplasma sp., assembly GCA_963663285.2. Classification (GTDB taxonomy): domain Bacteria; phylum Bacillota; class Clostridia; order Christensenellales; family Aristaeellaceae; genus CAXXOK01. The sequence continues at coordinate 891,630 of CAXXNI010000002.1, forward strand.
GTGCGACTTGCGAGCGTAAACGGTCGTGGGTTACGGCTCCGCGATTGGTTCTTGTTTCATCCAGAAAATCAACAAGCCAATCCCGTACCGGTTCGTTCTGTCCCAGTATAACCGGAATAGCCCGTACCGCAACCGTCGTTTCGTCAAACGCTTCAACATCAAAACCAATGTCCGTAAGCTCGTCTTTGATTTCTGAAAGCCGCTGCACATCCTGTGCAGTCAATCGTACCATTTGCGGCGCGATCAGCCTTTGCGAGACCATTGTACCCTGATAGCGCTCCATGTACCGATCATACAGCACCCGTTCATGCGCTGCGTGCTGGTCAACCATCAATAGCCGCTCGCCGATTTCGAACAATAAAAAGGTTTTAAAGATAGCTCCAATATAGCGCAGAGCATCTTGCGGCTCTGTCTGCGCCATTCGCTCCTGTACCGGTTCCTGCATGGACATTTCCGGCTGAAAAGCCTCGTTAGTAGCAGCTGTTACCAGTGTTGCAGGCATATTTACTGTCTGCTGTTCCTGTGGTACAGCATGCAATTCTTCAATCCGTACTGCTGAAGCATCGGAAGCAGATGCGTTTGTAAACTGCTCTTCTTTCCCTTGCGGTCTATTAAATTGATCGGTTTCCTGTTGTAACGCTTCAATCGTCTTCGTGAGCTCCGTTGGAGGCTCCCGCAGGGATGGGATTGCTGCACTCGGTGCATTTTCCGGCGTAGTTTGAGAGACAACGTTTTGCGAAGCTTCTTCTTTGAGTGGAATTACTTGAACCGGGGTCTCTGCACGCAATGGCTGCACACCCGGTTCTCCGTTTATTCTTTGCTGCACAGTCTCCAAGCGAAGCGCCTGTTTGGTTAAGCTTTCAATGGCTGTTAATACAGCGTCTGCGTTTTGAAAGCGTACTTCCAGCTTATTGGGATGCACATTTACATCCACTTGCCGGTAGGGCAATTGCAGCGCCAGTGCGCAAATCGGGTACCTTCCGATCATTACAAAGCCTTCACAACCGGTTTCCAGTGCCCGGCTGACTCGCTCATCCCGGAAAAAACGCCCGTTAACAAAGAAGCTTTGGTGGTTACGGTTTCCGCGGGAATATTCACCAACACCGATATAACCGTCCAGCACCAGTCCGGATTGCGTGCCCGAAACATGCCGCATTCCACGCAGCGCATCCTTGCCATACACGCAATAAATGGCAGATTCTAATGTGCCATCACCGGCACTGCGGTATATAGTTTTACCCTGATTCACAAAACGGAAAGCTACATCCGGCCGGCTGAGTATTAACCGCATAATATAATCCGATACATATGCCGCTTCAGCCGCAGGCTTTTTTAAAAACTTCAATCGAACCGGCGCGTTATAAAACAGTTCTTTTACCGTTACGCTGGTGCCAACTGGGCTGGCGGCTTCCGTGATGCCGGCAATTACGCCTGCTTCCACTTGCGCTCTGATGCCAAAGGAAGCGTCTTTTGTACGTGAAATGCAGCTCACCTTACTGACAGCCGCTATACTCGCCAGCGCTTCTCCGCGGAAACCTAATGTATGGACGCTAAATAAATCGTCAGCCGTAATCAATTTACTTGTAGCATGGCGTTCAAATGCCATTTTCATTTGCGAAGCCGGTATTCCCCTGCCGTTATCACTTACACGGATAGCGGTAATTCCGCCGTCGGTCAGTTCCACCGTTACCGCTGTTGCACCCGCATCGATGCTGTTTTCAACCAGCTCTTTGACCGCAGCAGCCGGGCGCTCTACCACTTCACCGGCAGCAATCTGCCCGATCACTTCATCGGACAGTTTCAGGATCGGTTGGTATTCCATGCTTCGCTCCTTTTTCGTAATATGCTTGATTATTAAACATCAGTTCATACGCCGTGCTTTTTCCCGCAAACGGAAAAGGGTGTTGAGTGCATCCATTGGCGTAATGGATAGCACGTCCAGTTCCTTTAACTCTTCCACCAGTTGATCTTGCTCCAAATGGAACAAGTCCGTCTGCCGCTGGGCTTTTTTCTTCTTTTCCAGTATATTTTGGCTGATCGTTTCCTGATTAATATCGCTTACTTCAAGCCTGGCCTGTATTTCATGTGCACGCGCGACAACCGATGCGGGAATCCCCGCCAGTCGCGCCACATGCACGCCGTAGCTTTTATCGGCGCCGCCGGGCTGTATTTTACGCAGGAATATAACATCCTCGCCGTGTTCCATTACGGTGATGCAATAGTTTTTTACTCCGGCAAAGCGCCCTTCCAGCTCGCTCAATTCATGGTAATGGGTTGCAAACAGCGTTTTCGCGCCGCATTTTTTTTGATCCAGTATATATTCCACCACCGCCCAAGCGATGCTAAGCCCGTCAAACGTGCTGGTACCTCGGCCGATTTCGTCCAGTATCACCAACGATTGCGGCGTTGCGTTCCGAAGAATGTTGGCCGTCTCGCTCATTTCCACCATAAAGGTGCTCTGTCCGCCGGCCAGGTCATCCGATGCGCCGATTCGTGTAAACACACGGTCGCATAGGCTGATTTGCGCACTCTCCGCCGGAACGAAACTGCCGATGTGCGCCATGACCACAATCTGTGCAACCTGACGCATATAGGTGCTTTTCCCTGCCATATTGGGCCCGGTGATGATCAACATTCGGTTTTCATTATCATCCAGCAATACATCGTTTGGTACAAAAGGCGTATCTCTTTGCATCCGCTCTACAAGCGGGTGCCTGCTAGACTGTATATGTATCTGCCCGTCCTGCGTCATGACAGGCTTTACATAGCCAAATTCACGTGCCACTTTAGCAATGGATAATAAAGCGTCCAGCGTTTTGATCGCCTGCGCATTTTGCTGTATTGCCGGAATTTCTTTTGCAATCGCATCGCGAATTTCTGCAAATAACTGCAGTTCCAAGGCTAGTGCCGCTTGCTGTGCACCGGTAATTTTACGCTCAATCTCATTAAGTTCCGGGGTAATAAAGCGCTCACAGTTCGTCAGAGTCTGTTTACGGGTATACCGCAGCGGTACATTGGCAAGATTGCTCTTGGTTACCTCAATAAAGTAGCCGAAAACTTTGTTATATTGGATACGCAGGTTTTTAATGCCTGTTTCCTGCCGTTCCGTTGTTTCCAAATCCAGAATCCATTGTTTGCCGTTAATGGATGCTTCGCGGTATTCGTCTAATTCAGAATTGTATCCGTCTGCAATGATACCGCCGTCTGTGAGCGTTGGCGGTGCATCCGGATGAATGGATTTGGTTAGTAATTCGCATAAGGATGATAAGGGCGACAATGTATGCCCCAGAGCGGATACAGCCGGAACAGTAAAGCCGGAAAGCAGCGTTTTAATCGGTGTAATCGCAGAAAGCGAACGTTGCAGTGCCAAGCAATCCCGCGCATTCAGACTGCCATAGCTGATTTTGCCCAGCAGTCTTTCTAAATCGGCGATATTTACGAGTTCTTCCGTCAATTCATCCGCCGTCATATAGTCGTCTTTTAACGCCTCCACAGCGGATAAACGCGCTTCGATACGGGATAGATTAATCAGCGGCTCTTCGACCCATGTTTTCAGTAATCTGGCACCCATGGCCGTGTTGGTTTGATCCAGCAGCCACAGCAAGGAGCCGCGTCTTTCGCCGCTGTGCATGCTTTGCGTAAGCTCCAGATTCCGCCTTGTCATCCGGTCCAGATACATTGTATCTCCGCTTTGATACGGTGTAATCTGCGTAATGTGTTCCAACGAATTCTTTTGTGTCTCGTTCAAATACCGCAGCAACGCGCCTGCCGCGGTAATGCGCTTATCCCGGCTTTCCAACCCAAGCGCCGTAACCGAAGTGATTTTAAAATGCGTAAGCACCTGCTCCACAGCGCTTTTACGCTCAAAAGCAGCCGCTGGTAGTTGTGCTACGGCTACCGCATCCTCCAAATACTCGGCCAGTGTTCGCTCATCGTTGGTTAGCACCTCATGAGGGCGAATACGTGTAAGCTCATCACGCAATTGAACGGATGCATTTGTAAGCAGATGAATCACAAATTCACCTGTGCTCACATCCGTATAGGCAAGCGTCGCTTCCTTGTTATGGAAGGCGACGCATAGTATATAGCTGTTGCTTTTTTCGTCCAGCATTGCCGGATCAACCACCGTGCCGGGAGTAATGATGCGCACCACATCCCGCTCCACAAGTCCCTTGCTAAGCGCCGGGTCCGACATCTGCTCACAAATCGCAACCTTATAACCCCGCTCAATCAAACGGGATACATACGTTGCCGCAGCGTGATAAGGAACGCCGCACATTGGCGCGCGCTCGCTGAGGCCGCAATCTTTACCCGTCAAAGTTAATTCCAGTTCCCGGGAAACGAGTTTGGCGTCCTCAAAGAACATCTCGTAAAAATCACCGAGACGGAAAAAAACGATGCAGTCCGGATGCCTTTGTTTAACATCCAAATACTGCTGCATCATAGGCGTTACGGGCATGGCGGTCGTTCCTTTCGCGTTAAAGAATGCGGGTTCCGGGTGAGATTATCACGTTTTTCGCCACTGCTTTGCGCTGTGAAGTAAGATAAAACCCTTCATTACGCCTAAAGCGGAACAACGCTGTAAAAAACACCCGGAACCATGCAAAGTAAATTACTTAGTTGCAGTGGCAGCTACCGCCGCAGCTAGAACAGGAGCCGGAGCAGCTGTCCTCTTCGTCGTTTTCGCCGGTCACCACAAATTTGATAATTTTGTTTACCTGCTGCATCATGTTGTTGAAAGCATCATTTGCGCTGCGCATGTTTTGAATCAGCGTATTTTCATCCATCGCTTTTTGTGCGTCCTCCAGCTTGGTGCCGGCTTGCGCTAAAGCGCTGTGATCCATATCGCTGGAAGCAAGTAAGTTTTCCACTTCCTGGCGCTGGTTGGAATACGCTTCGATTAACTGCGTAGCGCCTTCATCCCGCATAGCCGCCTGTTCAGCCAGACGCATTTTGATGAATTCTTCGCTCTCCAAAATCGCTTCCGCGAGCTGTTCTGCTTGGTTAAGTACATTTTCCATGGTTGTGATTCTCCTTTACTTTCTGGTTGCACGCAGCGTGTTGGCTGCCGCAGATGTTATCGTAACCGGAATAATTTTCCCGATATCTTCCGCGCTCCCATCAAAAGTGATGGTCATTGCGCGGGTACCTTTCCCGGATACTTTGCTTTTGTCCCGTTTGCTTAAGTGTTCCACCAATACTTGCTCATCCTGCCCAATCAGCGGCTGCTGCGTGGCGATTGTGCTTTCTTCCACTGCCGTAATCAACCGCTGTATCCTGTCTTTCGCCACCGCTTTATCAATCTGCCCCGGCAGCTTTGCCGCAGCGGTGCCTTTACGCGGACTGTAAATAAAGGTGAATGCAGAATCATACCCCACTTCACGCACCAATGAAACAGTATCCATAAACTGCGCTTCGGTCTCCCCGGGAAAACCGACGATGAAATCCGTTGTCAGTCCAATGCCCGGTATGGCTTTTCGCAGGGCGGCCGCTTTTTGCAGGTAGCTTTCACGGGTGTAGCGGCGGTTCATCGCAGCCAAGATTTCATTATTACCGCTTTGAATCGGCAAATGAAGGTGATTGCAGATATGTTTCCCGTTCGCCATAACATTAATTAATTCGTCGGATAGGTCCTTAGGATGCGACGTCATAAAACGGATACGCGGCACACCAAGCCTGTCCAGTTGGTGAAGTAGTTCGGGAAAGCTTTCCCCCGCGCCGTCGCCATAGCTGTTCACATTCTGCCCCAGCAGCATAATCTCCTGCGCACCGTTTTGCACAAGCGTTTCCGCTTCCCGCAGAATATCATCCATTTTTCGGCTGCGCTCCCGGCCGCGCACGAAAGGTACGATGCAATATGAGCAATAATTGTCACAACCGTACATGATGGTGATATACGCCTTGTAATCCGTCAAGCGCTTTGTTGGCACGCCTTCGGCAATCAGCGTTTCCTGCCCGGTAACGCTGACGACCCGCTCATGCTTTGTCAATAGCGATTCTAACAGAATCGGCAGCTGATGCAGGTTATGCGTGCCAAACGCCAAATCGATAAAGGGATATTGCTTTAAAATCCGTTCGGCCATATCCGGTTGCTGCACCATACAGCCGCATACGCCGATGAGTAAATCCGGTTTATTCTTTTTAATCTCTTTGAGCCAATATACGTTACCAAGCGCACGGCGCTCTGCGTTATCCCGGATACAACAGGTATTAAACAGCACCAGATCCGCATGGGTGCGGTCTTCCGCTTCACTCATACCCATTGCATCCAGCATACCGGATAGTTTTTCGCTGTCATGTGCGTTCATTTGGCAGCCGTACGTAACAATATGGTAGCTTACAGGCCGATTCGGCAGTGCTGCAATACGTTCTATCGCATCTTCCTGCTGCTGTTGTTCAGCCTTAGTCACAAATACAGGGGTTCTGCTCACGTTTCTTGTTCCCTTCCCATGGTGTAACCTGTACCGCCGCATGCTTTACAGGGGGCTTGCACCATATCCCGCAAAGACAGTCCGGTACGTTTGCGCGTCATTTCCAGTAAACCCAGGCTTGTAAACCCGTGCAGCACGTTTTTGCCGCGTTCCCGCGCCAACTCCGCCTCCATAAGGGCGATGACCTGCATTCGCTCATCTTCTTCTGCCATGTCGATAAAATCAATCAGGATAATGCCACCCAAATTACGCAGCCGGATTTGCCGTGCAATGGGCGCACATGCCAGTAAATTCTGGCGCAGTGCCAGCGAGCGGTCTGACTGACTGATAAACTTACCGGAGTTGACATCAATCGTCGTTAGGGCTTCCCGCTGATCAATCACCAGCGAACCTCCACCGGGAAGCGGTACCGTGCGATTCAGCGCCTCCTGCAGCTGCTCCTGTACATGGGCAGCATGCCATGCAGCTTCCATCTCCACATCATTCAGCTGCTCCCATAAAAGCCCTACAGGCGGTGACGGCATACGGTTCACCGCATCGTTGCAGGTAACGTTGATGAGATAACGCGGAGAATAATCCCTGATTAAGGCAGCTAGCGCGGAAGGTTCACGGTATAAAAGCGCTGGTGGTTTCGCATGCTTGGCTTTAGCCTCAATGGCTTCCCAGCGTTCGGCCATTTCAGATACTTCCGTCTGTACTGCTTCATAACGAGCTTGTAGCGCGCCATAGCGCATAATCAGCCCAAAACTGTTGCTGCTTAGTTCTTTACCCTGCTGAACCAATTTTTCCCTGTCGCTTTCAGCTTGCACACGTTTACTGACGCCGATGTATTTATTCATCGGCATATAAATCAGATTCTGTCCGGGCAAGGCAATATCTCTGGTGAGATAAGCGCCTTTTTCGTCATGTGCATCCTTTTTCACTTGCACCAGCACTTCCTGCCCTGAAGCAAGCGCGGCGCCTTTGCCCTGCTCTGTAAAGCTCTGCATTTCCTGAAGCGGCAAGAAGCCGTTTTGCTTCTGTCCAATGTTGATAAACGCTGCTTTCATAGCCGGTACGACATTTTCAACAACGCCAAGGAAGATCGCGCCGACCAATGAGGTTTCGTCCTCATGTTCCGCGTAATATTCCACCAGTTTTCCTTTTTCCGATACAGCCGTTTCGCGGTGCTGCTGTTTGGCTTTAACCAATATGCTGAGCGAATCAGGCATTTTCATACGCCTCCAAGGGGATCATCGTTCCGTCCTTATTGCTCGTCAGGATACGGTCTCGATAGGCAAGGTAGTAGATGGGGTCAACATCAGCCATTTCACAAAGTGCCTGCATGAGTACGGCGGGTTTTAGCGATCCTTCCGGACGGTTGCGAATTTCGCAGCGTATGGTGTATCCGTCATCCGCTTTTTCACAGCTTGCTGTGGAAACAAAAGGACGGATGTTAGTCATGTTCTCTCCGCTTTTGGTACGCCGCAAGGTAACACACTCATCCGAATGCATAAAGCGGTCCAACACCAGCGCAACCTTATCAGCATCTTCACCAGCTTCAAAGCACATACGCAGCTGAGAACCGGCTACCAAAGCCATAAGCGTGGAAAAATTATCTTCCACCGCACGCACCGAAATCACCGGGAGTGCGGGCGGTAGTGCGGCAGCCAGCGCTTTTTGGAACACCTCGGCTTCACAGGGCTCGTTTACCGGAACATCCATAATCTCGTGCATACCCACGACCCCGACGGACAGGGGGGACGCAAAGCTAAGATTGATATGCGGGTTAAAACCCTTGCTGTAACAGATAGGCAAATTACTGCGCCGCAGCGCCCGCTGCATGGCACGCATCAAATCCAAATGCCCGATATGCCGGAGTGCGAGGCTTTTTTGAAAAACGACAATCATCCGCATATTTTGCAAAGCCCCTCGATCTTTTCAATTCCACATCCGTTGCAGCCCAAGCGGCAGTCTTTGGTGGTTTGTGCCTTTAATGCGCGTTCGTACTCACGGCAAAGGAATTGTTTGCTAACGCCGATATCGATGAAGTCCCAGGGCAGCAATTCATCCAGTCCGCGGCTGCGGTTGGCATAAAAAGCAGGATCGATACCACAATCTGTAAAGGCTTGCATCCATAAGTCATAGCGGAACTGGTCATTCCAGCCATCCAACTTGCAGCCCAATTCCCACGCACGGTACAATACATCCGCAAGCCTCCGGTCCCCTACAGCAAAGCAGGCTTCCAGAAAACTGATGGAGGGATCATGCCAGTGGAACGTAACGCCGCGAATCGATAAAAGCTTGCGTAATTCTTGTTGCTTTTGCTTTACAACATCCATCGTATCTTGCGGGCACCACTGGAAAGGAGTGAAGGGTTTGGGCACAAAAACCGCCGCACTGCATGTAATACGCAGTCCCTTGGCTCTCTGTCCCTTCGGCACGGCATAATACGCAGCTACCGCCGCCTTTGCAAGCTCTGCAATGCCTGCCAAATCCTCCTGTGTTTCGGTGGGCAAGCCCATCATAAAGTAAAGCTTTACGCTGCTCCATCCACCTTCAAAGGCATCCTTCAATTTGCCAAGTAAATCTTCCTGCGTAACACCTTTATTAATCACATCGCGCAGCCGCTGGGTTCCCGCTTCGGGTGCAAAAGTGAGGCTGGATTTTTTTACCCGCTGGGTTTGCGCTAAAGTATCTTTGATAAAGCTGTCTATCCGCAGCGATGGCAGCGAGATACTAACGCGTTTATCAGCAAAATTCTCCATTAACCCTTCACATAATGCAGGCAATTGAGAATAGTCGCCGCTGGAGAGCGAGGAAAGCGAAATTTCTTCATAACCGGTACTGTCCACCAGCTTTTTGGATAATTCCATCAGCTTTTCCATGCTTCTTTCCCGCACAGGACGGTATAGCATACCCGCCTGACAGAAACGGCAGCCGCGCGTGCAGCCGCGCATAATTTCCAGCATGATACGGTCATGCACGATCTGTGTATATGGCACGATCATCGTTTCGGGGTAGTATGCCGTATCCATATCGGTAACAAAGCGTTTTTTTACAGTCGCAGGTGCAGCTGCATCAATCGGCTTAAAGCTTTGCAAGGTACCGTCTTCATTATACTCCGCCCGGTACAGTGCGGGTACGTATACGCCCTCAATTTGTGCCAGTTTCCGAAGACGCTCCTGTCTGGGTAAACGCTGCTTTTTACACTCGTTCAGAAGCTCCATCACTTCGATGATTACTTCTTCTCCGTCCCCCATCATAAACGCGTCAAAAAACGCATATAACGGTTCAGGGTTCGATGCACACGGCCCCCCGGCAACGACAATGGGGTCGTTTTCTCCGCGTTGCTCCGCTTTGACCGGGATGCTCCCCAAGCTGAGCATCTCCAGTATGTTGGTATAGCTCATCTCGTATTGCAAGGTAAAACCAACAATATCAAATTGGGATAAAGGCGTACGGCTTTCCAGTGAAAACAGCGGTATATTTTCCGCCTTCATTCCTTCCAGCATATCCACCCACGGCATACATACGCGTTCGCATATGGCATAAGGCAGGTTGTTGATGATGCTGTACAGAATTTTCATTCCCAAGTGGGACATCGCGACTTCATACGTATCCGGAAAGCAAAACGCAAAAGAGATTTCTGCGTCGTTAAAAGATTTCGTGGTAGCATTCATTTCGCTGCCGGTATAGCGGGCAGGCTTTTCCACCCGCTGTAACAGGCGTTCGATACGCGCTTGCATATTTTTCCTCCGTTCGGGGCAGACAAACGCGCGACTCTCGCCGCGCCTGTTTGTGTAGGCTCCCTGCATAATGTAACATGACCGGCTCGCTTTTTCAACCATTGTGCAGAAAAAGGCATATGATACGGGTTAAAAATAAAGCCGCCTATTGCGGCGGCAAACTATCCATATATCTGATACAAAGTTTTAGACAAGCGCCGGACAGTTTAGGGTTTCACCCAACGCTGCGCGGGCAAGAAAAGCCTGATGCTCGCCGCGTTCTTTTGCGGCGTTGACCAATGCCGCGCCGGGCGATACTAATAAGGTAGAACGATTTTCCAGCGGCATTAGCAAACTCTCTTCACCATAGCCTCGTGCTTTAAGCCCTTTTTTCGCAAGACGTAATAGTTCTCTGGCATAATGCAGCGTATCCGCTGTATTAGCAAAAGAGCAGCAGGCTAGCGAGGCTTGCCGGTTGCGCTCGTTGGGCGCGGGCATCGCGTGATGTGCATCAAAATCTCTAGCGAGTTCCAACGCTTCATCCACCACCGTACGCAGGCCAAGGTTAAAAGCCGAAGGGGTAAATGCTTGTCCAAACGGCTGGGAGCATAATATGCGGTATTCTACCGTGCCATAGGAAGTGGTAACGATATTCCGTTCCAAATCCAGACAGTGTATATCCTCCGGTAATGCGTCAGGCTGCATAAAGTAATTACGCACCTGTGTTGGAGAAAATACTTGGGTTCTGCCGTCCCGCCTGCGCATGAACAAACAAGCATCCCCATAACTGCGCGCAATATCCTCCGCTGTTGTTAAACCAAGCGGCTGCGCGCCTACTAACCCGATTTGTTTAAACGACGAGCGCATATATAGCTCGTTTCGTACACACAAGTATTGTCTGCCTTCAATTCTGGCAGGTGAGTTTGCAAACAGAAGAATATTCATCCAATCCAAACGTGTAAACAGTTCAAATATGCGTGGCAGTTCTTCTACCGTGGTATTAAAGTGTACCTGCTCTGAGGAGATTACGCAGTAAAAGTCTTTATAATATCGTCGTTTCATACGGTAATGCTGAAAATACTCCGCAATGGCAAGGGTAAGGTCACTTTCGATCAAATGTGGATTAGCGGTTTTCGACAAAAAGGGATTAAATCCAACGCCAAGCAAAGCGTGTCCATTTTGCTGTAATACTTCCTGTTCCTTTTGCAGTGTTTCCCGAAAGCGATGATATAACGGCCACAAAGATGGAGCGCTTGCCGATGCAAATTCTACATTCTCAAGACAAGTATCAAAAGTAAGTACATTCCCCAGTTCATCTTTTACGCCTAAAACCGCGTCGTCCTGACCAATGCGGGAAGGACGATACCCCAGTGATTCCATCGCATACATAAGTTTTGGCGCTACTGCAGGGTTAAACTCCTTCCCATATAACGGTACTAATGGATATTCCAATTCTACGCCAACGTGGTGTTTTTGATTCCGGATGATGCCTTCCGTAACATACTGGTATAACAGCTCATCTGTGTCCAAAGAGGACAGCTCCCTTCTTGTTTTGCTGCTTAAAAATCGGCGGACATCGGTTTGCCCTTTTGGTTTTTCATATCAGGGCGGAACGATTCTAGCACAGAAGGGATCGGTTGTCGATATGAATTTTTCACTTTTGCGTGGATTCTAAAAACGATAATTTTTCATTGTATATTAAGGCTTTATTGAATAGGAAGATATAAAAAGAAGATGGGTTTGCGCTTCAAAACATACAATCTGGGGTATACTATAAAAGGCTTGGCTTTTATACCCCATGCCGCTTTACCGAATAGAAAGAAGATGTTTTTTTGTTTCAACCGCTTACCACCGAACTTTTACCGGAATTATGGAAACGGCAACAGAATTTGCACGCGCTAAGCAGCGAGTTTGATGCATTCCGCCTCTACGTTTGGCAACAATTGGACCATTCGCAGATCGCTTTTTGGCGCAATCAGTTTGCACTTCGCTGCATGGTGGATAACAAGCCTCTGTATATCGCACCTTATGAGACGGAGGATTTTCAAACACTGCTGACAAAGTTGATGGAATATGAAAAAAGCCTTGGAGGCAGTACATTTCGCTTTTTAAATGTGCAGCGCGATGCTTCTTTATTCCCGGATACGTTCACAGCCACGCCGCGCAGAGATTTATACGATTATCTTTACAACGCACAGGATCTTACGGAATTCCGCGGGCGGGCTTATGCAGCGAAACGCAATCAGATTGCGCAGTTTAAGCGCAAATATGATTGGTCGTTTGAGCCAATCGGCGCCGACAACCGCGATGCTGTATTTGCCATTACTGACGCTTGGGCTACCGAACATTCCGGCGATATGGTCAATGCTGAACGCGACGCGATCCGCCGGATGGTTTTGCTGGAAGGCGATTATGGCCAAAGCGGTGGTATCCTGTTTGCAAACGGGCAGCCGGCTGCGTTTGCCATCGGTACCCATCCGCGCCGGGAGTTGCTGGATATCGTAGCGGAAAAGGCGCTTCCACAGTATACCGGCGCATATGCGATGATCATACAAGCCTATGCGCAATACGCCTATTCCATCGCTTCGTTTGATTTTATTAACAGAGAAGAAGATATGGGGCTGGAAAATCTGCGTAATGCAAAAATGCAGTTAAAACCGGTGCAGTTGATTGAAAAAACATTGATGACAGCCAAGCTGAATGTGTAATCAATAGCACGAAAAATCACGTCTCCCCTATACGCTTTGCAATGATCAAAGCGTTGGGACGCTTTGATGGAGCTATTATTTATTGAGCCAGTCAAGAATACCAGGATAGGTAGACTTTATAGTGTTATCCTCACAATATTGATTGGCATTACTATGTTTGTTGGTTGTAACCGTTAGGTTGGTACATTCGTCAAATGCGTTACTTCCAATGGTAGTATCGGAAACCGGAACGGGACAGCAGTCGGACTATTTCAGTTATAAAATACATAATTCCATAAGCGGAGACTGCAATCACGCGAGCGATAAGTAAACGCTATTGCGTGTTGCTTTATCGACTATGAAATATCAATCCGCCAATTAGAAGCGCTATGAAGTTTATATTTTTTATGAAGCGATATAATAAAATCTACCTTGATACCCTATATAAGCATAGAATTGCAACAGAATATAAAAAGAGGTATCATTAGATTTGATTAAAGAGATTAGCTTTACTTTTCAACTCCAAAATCTAATGCTTGTACATATAAACATGCTTTGAATATAGTTAAGTGTTGCAAATGCTGGGGGTCTATTGATGTCTAAGCCATTTCTGCTGACAGGTTATTCTTTCAACGGTTATCATGGTTCAATGATGCATATTTGCGAAATTGGAGAATATCTTGCAGCGAAGGGCTGGACGGTTGGTATTGTTTCAGTGGATATTACACAGAAGATCAGAGCGTATATACAAGCAAAAGGGATTGCGCTGTACACCATAGCTGATATCCCAAAGGATATTGTCTGGAATTATGCGCTATGTTACCATTTCCCGATCCTTCCATGTTTAATTCGCGCCGGTGTAATAATCCAAAAGATTGGAATCGGATGCCTTTCAGGATTGGAAATGCTGGAAACACCGAGCTTTTTGCCAAGGATGCTTCATTGCCTGTTTTTGTTAATTCTTTTTCGTTGAAAGCGAAGCTGATCCAAAATTACTGTTTAAATACAAACGCGATATTTGTTTTGCCTAATTTAGTCCCCGAAAGTTCTAAAACATTTGCGAAAAGCATAGAACCGCAACGCCTCCATAAAGTTGCCGTAGTGTCCAATCATGTGCCTGACGAAGAAAGAGCAATGGCGAGAAAACTCAACAGAGAAAATATAACCACAGATTTCTTTGGAATCCAAGATCAATTCGTTCCGATAACACCAGAGCTTCTATCGGGATACGATTGTATTGTATCGATTGGCAAAACAGTGCAATATGCTCTGGCATTAGGGATTCCGGTTTTCAATTACGATCATTTCGGCGGAGAGGGGTATATCCTAAAGTCGAACATCGATCAAGAGGAATACTATAATTTTTCAGGCAGGCGTACATTAAGAAAAATAAGCGCCGATGAACTTGTAAATGAATTGATATGTGGGTTTTCCGGCGCATCCAAGGATGCATTAGCTTTGCGCGCAATAGCGTATGAAAGGTATTTTGTATCCGATAATATCGATAGGATTCTTACAATACTGAATGGGTGGGCATTTCATAAAATTGAGGAATCGCAATCTAATCGGATGTTTTTTCATTATTGCAGTTTCATCATTAAACAGGTTGAAGAATTGCAGCAAGTGAATAACCGTATTTCTAACGCGTTCTTTTGGAAAATATCAAAACCGTTGCGAATGATGCTGGATTTTGTTAAGAAGAAAATAATTTTTCATCACCGACAGCCATAATTATTCAGTCGGATTATTTCAACTAAACATTTATTTGATGCTTCATCATATTATTAGCATTTCACATTTAAGCGCACTCAGCACAACCGATGCCGCGAATGTCGACTGCGAATTTGGGTATGAGGTGAATCATATAAAAAGGTTCATAGCGTTAGCGGTTATACGTTAATTTTGCCGCATATCAACAAAAACCTCCGGCTATATAGCCGGAGGTTTTAATTTCTATACGGTCTATTATCTGCTGGCCATGGCAAGTGTTGCCGTCCAGCCTAAATCAATTGCCTTTTGGTGAGATGTCGCGTACGGCCCGATGGATGCAACCTGTGCTGCCGTGCGCGGGAAGTGAATGCATAGGTGACCGGCAAAGTTATTGGTAGTAATATGCTGTACTTCATGGGGCATATCATGCGTTGAAGCCATGTAAACCCGTCCGTCGCTGAACACTACCCATACAGCTTTAGGCGTCCATGTATTCACACCACCAAAGGCTTTCACCATATTTGCGGTATCTTCTGCTGTAAGGGGTTCTGCGTCAGCATGCGCACCAAAGCTGAACATATGTACCTGCCAGCTAATACCAGTCGTAAAATCATATACAGTCGCATAGGGATATAGCTTGCAGCGTGCCTTGACTTCGGTATACCAATTCGCATACCGTACGGATGACGCGCTGGGCGCAGAGCTGAGCGTAGGCGCAGTAGTTGTTGCAACGGATGACGAAGCGCCGTCAGCGGTAACCGCTGTCAGACTGTTAATCTTTTTAAGTGTTCTGGTACCTGCGATACCATCGGCTGTTAATCCATTCTGCTTTTGGAAGCTGATTAACGCCAGCGCTGTTTTAGTCCCGAAAACTCCATCTGCACTGCCTGTAAGGTAGCCAAGTGTAATTAAACGTTCCTGCAAGTCTGTAACCGCAGCGCTCACACTGCCTTCTTTCAGCGTTGTGCTTGTGCTGACAGTATTGGCAATAGCACTTGTTGAGAACAAGATCGCTTGCGTTTTTGTGCCCGTAACACCGTCGCGTACCAGACTGTTGGCTTTCTGGAATGCAACAACAGCCTGTTTCGTACTCACCCCGTATGAGCCGTCAGCAGAACCGGTAAGGTAGCCCAGCTCAATTAAACGGTTTTGAAGCGTTAATACATCGTCGCCTCTGTCCCCGTAACGAAGCGTAGAGCTCAATGTTGTCGTGCCCACATCGCCGCTGATGGCTTCTTCGCTATACAACAGGGATTGCGTTTCATACCCTGCAACACCATCCGCTGTGAGACTGTTTTTCTTTTGGAAGGATTTCACGGCTGCAATATCATCTTCCAGATAAACGCCATCCAATCTGGAAGAATAGTAATTCAATGCCACCAAACGTTTCTGCAAATTCAATACAGCCGTACCGCGCGAACCGGAACGGATCACCACAACGTTGTCTTCTGTAATCGTTACGCTTGTGGCGGGCGCGGGTGTAGGCGTAGCAACCGCATATACAGCGCTGCTGCTAAAAAGTAGAGCCACCGTTTTTGCGCCGCATACGCCATCCTGCGTCAGTCCGTTTTTCGCCTGAAATGCTTTTACGGCCGTGATGGTCGCATTACCGTATTTGCCGTCGATTGCACCGGAATAATACCCCATATTGGCAAGTAGCTGTTGTATATTTTCTACGTCTGTACCCGTATCACCGCTGCGTACCGTATCCTCTGGCGGGGTAAGCGTCGGAGTCGCGGTCGGATTAACCGATTCGCCGCTTGATATAGCGGTTGCACCGTATAAAATTGTCAGCACATCCGGCGTAGCTACGCCATCGGCAGAAATGCTCATTTTGGTTTGAAACGCTTTCAATGCCGTAACGGTTGCTTTATCGCAAATGCCGTTGATCTCTCCGGTATAATAACCCAATTCTTGCAGGCGTGTCTGCATTTTCTCAACGACTTCGCCGGTATTGCCGGATGAAATCGTTACATTCGCAACCATCGGCAGCGCTTTAATGACTTTACGATATCCTCTATAATTCTTCGGTTTTCCTTCAAAAATCAGATACTGCAATTCCTGATCGGCTATGCCGTCCTGCGTAAGACCATTTCGTTTTTCAAATGTCATCACAGCGGCTTTTGTACCAGCACCATACTTGGAATCTATCGTATAGCTATAATAACCCAGTTCCGTTAACGCTTCTTGCAAAGCCCGAACCTGCGAACCCGTCGCACCGGTAGAAAGGGTGGTATATTTAACCGCATTCGGATTAACTGTTACCGTAGGCACAGGCGTAGGTGTGGGAATGCTTGCCAACACAATATAATCGGTCATTACGTATCCGCTTTTCCCGTTATACTTCACCTTCGCAAAACCGTTAGATGTAACATCGTAAACCGTAATGATGTCGTCTTCCGGTATAACCAGCAGCGATTTCGACGCTGTGCTGGCAGATTTCCGTAGTTTTACGCGTGCGATGGTGGTCGTGTCGTAGGGGTAACTACTTACCCCTGTAAGCGGGTCCTGTGTCGTAGTGGGTACGGTGTCTTCATATAAGGCATCGATAAACTCGCACATGGCATACCCGCTGTAGCCGTTATACTCTACTTTATAGAAGCTGCCGGATTTCGCCAGAATGGTGACCGTATCGCCGGCATTAATGGTAGCCAGTACAACCGATGAAGTGCTGGCATATTTACGCAATTTTACGCTGTCGCCTGAAACCGTATCGTATGGATACGTAGTTGCCGCGGCGGACATGCAGGCCGACAGCACCAGCGCAAGTGCCAGCACCATCGTCAGCCCGTGCATAAAGCGTTTCTTCATTAATAAATCCTCCAACTTCGGATGATCGCATTTCCCTAGAATTCATCCATATTAACAGCATTATTGTAGGTTAGAATATGAAGCATGTCAAGTTTATTATTCATATTTACGTAACATCTGTATCTTATCGCTTCATTTTAGCTGTTTTCCGCTTTTTACGGGAAAGTTTGGTTCGTATCATTGTTTCTACTTCCGCGTATTCCGCTTCTTTACAATGTACGCAGATTGCCTGCCACCAAAACGGCTTATAAAGCAGCAGTGTATGTGTTTCGGGCCAGTACTTCGCCCGTTCCACATCTTGCCAGTTCAGCACACAATACTGCACACATACTGCGTGTTCTGGCGTCGGTTGCGGCAGCTTTTTTTGTAGCTCCTCTATTTGCTGTTCCGACATAAAGTGGGCATGAGTCTGCAACCGGTTTGGTTGATATAAGTAGGTATACCGGGAAACGCCTTTACTATCGACTATATAGTATAAAGTTTCTTTCTTTTGCAGCCATAATACTAAAAGCGTTGCCAATAATAAAACGCCCAGTAACTGCATCATTTGCCAAAAGAATCCCTGTGTAAATATCAATATCACACCCGCGGCACCATCAGCTACCGCTTCTGCAAGTACGGTGGCGATAAAAACCAGTAAAAACACCGGTATCGCGATGCGCAATACCCCATTCCACGCAAACCAATCCGCAACCGGTTTACGTTCCCACATCCAAGAAAGCCTTTGCGCGCTCTTGGCGAGCCTACCACCGCAATGCGGGCACAGACTTTGTGGAGGCACTTCCACTTTGCACTTTTTACAGTAACTCATCAGTGGCATTACAGGTTTCCTTTCAGTCCATATCTGTCAGCAATCGCTGCACCAACCGCTCGGCATACTGCCTTGCAAACTGTGTATTTTCGTATAGTTCGTTCTGATCCTGCGGCTGATCGCCCATCAGCGCGACAAACTGGCTCACTTTCAGCCCCAGCGCATCCTGTATATCCTGATCGCTTCCTGCCTGCGATACCAGATAATAACATAAAATCGAATCTGTCTGCCCCATGCGGTGCGCCCGGTCTTCCGCCTGGCTGTGCACCGCGGGCGACCAATCCAGCTCTCCGAAAACAACGCAGCTGGCTCGCTGCAGGTTCAGCCCCGCGGCAGCGCGAAGCGATATACAACACAAATTCGTTCGCCCCAGCATAAACCGTTCCACAGCCCGTGCTTTTTGCTGGGCGGTTTCCCGCCCGGTAATAAACGCAGGGGAAAAAGCGCGCAAATCGTGACGGTAGGTGTCCATCACCTGATGATGATGGGCAAATAAAAGAACCTTCTCACCACCATCCAGCAAGGCACGGACAAACTGAACGACGTAAGGCGCTTTTGCAAGTCCGGTTGCCTGCCGCTCTCCCTGTTCCACTTCCAGCGACATTAATGCCCGCTGGGATGCCGTGAGAGTATTATTATGTTTAAGTGTTTTCAGCTTCTCTGCAACAGGCAGCATAAGCTTGCGGTACAATCCGTCATCACGGTCAATGGAGATAACCAGCCTGCGCTTCGGTGGCAGATCGCTAAGTACATCCTGCTTTCGTCTGCGCAGCAAAATCCCTTCGCTGCGCAGATGTTCGCCAAGCAGTTCAGGTTTTGCTACAATCTGATTGCCGTACCCATAACACCATTCCCGGGTAAAGCTCTCATAATCCCCCAAGAAATGAAAATCAAGCGTATTGATAACGTTCCATATTTCGGCGCCGCGGTTGTAAATGGGTGTTCCGCTTAAACCAATCACACGGTTGGCGGATTCAGCCAGCAGGCTCGCTGCGGAGTATTTCTCGGTTCCGCTGTGCCTAAGCTCCTGAATTTCATCAAAAATCACATATTGCAAACCGCTCTCCGGCAGTTCTTCTTTCCATCCGCGCAGCAGCAGGTAGTGCATCAGGTAAATATCCGCAGGGGGCAAAGCGTAGGGCTTTAGCCCTTTTACAGTATGAATCGTTACCGGCGTGCCATCCGGCTTGTGAATAAACCTTGCTATCTCCTGTTCCCAGTTACACAGCAGGTGAGCCGGTGCGATGATGATAGCCGGATATGCGGAAAGCTGCGCGAGCATTGCCAATGCTTGTACTGTTTTACCCAAGCCCATTTCATCTGCCAGCAGGCACCGGTCGGTGCGCAGCAAAAACCCTAACCCCTCCTGTTGAAACGGGGTTAGTTGCCCTGTAAATACGGATTTGGATGGGTTTACACGCTGCGGAAGATGCAAGGCTTCATCCCTCTTGCGTACATAAGCACGCGCACCTTCCAACGCTTCCTCCCAGCGTTTCTCATCCTGTGGTTTAACGGTCAACGGATAACGCATCATCAGCCAGTTTAAATCGCCGATGATACGGCGGTGCGCGCTGAAACGTGCTTCACCGCGGCGGTTTGTTACGGTGCCCGGAAATAAACGCTTACAAAGCTCTGTCACCTGCGGCTCCGCCTTCACAACCCAGCAGTTCCGCTTTCGGTTGTAACTTAGCGTGCCGTAAGTACGCAACGCCGGTAAAGCGGCGCTGTCCTGAACTAAGTAAGGCGGTAATGTTTGCTGTGGGTTCATGGTAAGCTCACCCCCCATAGCTGGGAAAGAACAATGGTTTTGACTGGTTTTCCGGCGATATCACGTGGCAATGCAACGCGTTGCCAGCTGACAACCACAAAGCTCTGCACACAATCGCTCATTGCATATCTGAGCAGTTGTCTTTTTAACCCGGCAGCCTGCGGTTTTCCCTTCTTAATCTCCACACCCACCGTGCCTACCAGATAATCGATCCGGCAGCCCTTGGCAATCGGCGCTTCATGCTGAAAGGTAAAACCGCATTCGGAAAGCCGATCCCCTACCATCCGGTGGAGATCGGCTTCATAAAGCGCAAAAGGCGGCCGCATAGCGCACAATGCGTCTATTACAGCATCGGTCACAATGACAGCCTCCCTTGCAAATTAGTCATCCAACGATATTTTCTTGTGCTCGCGGCTTTCCCGGTAGATGACAAACCGGCGCCCGATGCATTGTACCGGCTCGGCGTGCGTACGTTCGCACATGATGGTGCATGCTTCCCGCGCGGTTAAATCGCAGCCGTTTTGTACTGCGCATTTAATCAGTTCGCGCGCTTCCAGCGCATCATATGCCTCTTTCACAGATGCATCCGTTACGCCTTCCTTGCCGATATAAAGGATTGTTTCCATTGTATTTGCCATCGCACGCAGTTTGGCACGTTGTTTACTGTTCATGTTTTTACCCCAATCTCCTATTCAATAAAGTCAAATTCCATATCGTCTATCCGTACCGTACTGCCTTCTCCTGCGCCGGCTTCCCGCAGGGCTTCTATTACGCCACGGTCGCGAAGCATACGGTGAAACCAGTTGAGGCTTTCCTCGTCGCCGAAATTTACGCTGTCCAAAAGCCGCTGCATCGCTCTGCCTTCTACTACGTACGTTGCTCCTTCACGGCTGATGGTAAAGGGTTCATTCGGGATTTCCGGTTCAACCATTTGTTCACTGAACACCACAGGCGGCGGCAGGGACGGAAGCAGCGATATGACTTCGTTTAGCAACGCATCAAAACCTGTCATCGTCGCTGCGCTTACCGGGAACGCCTTATAGCCCAAGGCCCCAAATTTCTCCACCAATTGCTGAATATCGCTTTCATCCGCAATGAGATCGCATTTATTCAGCACAACCAGCTGCGGTTTTTTAATCGCGTCGCCATAGGCAGATAATTCACGGTTGATAATCGCAAAATCGTCCAAAGGATCGCGGCCTTCGCTGCCCGCAGCATCAACAACATGCAGCAGTAAACGGGTGCGTTCTACGTGACGTAAGAAATCATGGCCTAGTCCAACACCGTCGCTTGCGCCTTCTACCAAACCGGGAATATCTGCCAGTACAAAGTCCGTATCATACCGTTTTACAATGCCCAGGTTCGGCGTAAGCGTTGTAAAGTGATAATTGGCAATTTTGGGTTTCGCAGCGGTGAGAGACGCTAATATGGTGCTCTTGCCTACGTTCGGAAAACCGACAAGGCCGACATCCGCAATCGTCTTTAATTCCAAACGGAATATGACCGGTTCGTTTTTTATTCCCGGTTTCGCAAAATTCGGCGCCTGCCGGGTTGGCGTTGCGAAATGAGCATTGCCAAAGCCACCGCGGCCGCCCTTCAGCAACACTTTCTTTTGCCCCGCCTCATGCATATCCGCTAAAACTGCGCCATCCGAATCCCGTAAAAATAAGGTGCCCACCGGTACTTTAATCAGTAAATCGGCTCCGTTTTTTCCATGGCAACGTGCCGCGCTGCCGTCCATTCCATTTTCGGCAAAATACTTGCGTACAAAACGAAAATCCAACAGCGTGTGCATGTTTGGATCGGCTAGAATAACCACATTGCCGCCGTCTCCGCCGTCTCCGCCGTCCGGCCCGCCGTTTTGTACAAATTTCTCGCGGTGGAAAGAGACGCAACCGTTTCCTCCATTACCCGCCTTGATGGTTACACGAACCCGATCTACAAAAGCTGACATAGTTCCTCCTGATATCGATAAACGGAGCGCTTTTACCAAGCGCTTTCCGAATCGGTAATTTACACGTCTGATGGTGCAGTCTGTGTGTTTCTTTCCGGGTGCATATACCGGCACTCCGGCTGTAATGTACAGATACTGCATGCAGGGTTTCTTGCATGGCATACGCGCCTGCCGTGAAAAATCAGCCAATGGTGTGCATCGATCCAATCCTTTTTGGGGATTACCTGCATCAGCTGTTTTTCGGTTAATTCCACGTTCTTCGCATTCGCCAGTCCAAGCCGGTTACTCACACGAAACACATGCGTATCCACCGCAATTGTCGGCACTCCAAACGCATTTGCCAATACAACATTGGCTGTTTTGCGCCCCACACCCGGCAGTGCGGTTAGTGCCTGCATATCGGCAGGCACTTCGCCGCCGTGATGAAGCATAATGAGTTGGCTGGCTTTCACGATATTGCTTGCTTTGCTTTTAAAGCCACAGCTTTTCACAATTGCAAACACATCTTCCACCTTTGCGGCGGCTAACGCATCAACGGTGGGATAGCGGGTAAATAAAACCGGCGTTACTTTATTCACCTGCACATCGGTACTTTGCGCCGACAGCATTACGGCGATCAGCGTTTGATAGGGATTGGTAAAATGCAGTTCCGGTCTTGGGTGGGGATACAAATCCCGCAGTTTCTTTAAAATCCTTTTTTGGATTGCAGTACTTGCCATGAAGCCCTTTCCTTTTACGCTTTGGTATGATCTTCGGCGGCTTGCTCTGCTTTATGATGCCGCAGTTCACGAATTTCCTCCGGCAAAAGCGACATGGGCAAGCGATCCAGCGCGGCGCAGGTAAGCGCAATTAAAATTGTAAAGATCGGTATCTCTAAAAGATTAAACGGCAAACGTCCAACCAATAAAACCCAATAACCTTTGGGAACAAAGTAAGTAACCCAATAACTGTTTAAGAAGATATATACGACAGCCGCAAGCGCCGCGCCCAATAATCCGCGAAGGGTGAATTCTGCATACCGGTTACGCAGGGAATTGGTGATCCATTTCTGGTAATGAGGAGACATCATCCATCCATACAGAAAACCAACAATTAGCGCAGTCACAGTAAAACCTGGAAAGTAAGCGCCCGTGCCAAATATAAGCGTACCCAGTACATCCCCCAGCCCCGCAACCAGCATACCGCCAATGGGGCCAAGCATATAGCCTGCAACTGCTATGGGTAGAAATCCCAGATTCATTTGTTTTCCAACTAAAGCGATCTGTACCAGACTGCCCAAAACAATTTGCAATGCGACTAAAACCCCTGCATACGACATCCAAAGCGGCGTAAAACGTACTTTCTTCATAAGTAAGCGCCTCCTTCTACTGTGCGGTATAAAACACACAAGACTATCAAGTGATATGAAACGTCTGTATTGTACAGGAAACCGCAGTCAGTTGCAACCACTGGTATTGAAATCTGAAAAAGCAAAAAGCGGCGCAAGCGTATTCGCGCCTGCGCCATGATAGGAAGATGATTACAGCACGTACTGCTTCAGCAGTTCCGGCCTGCCTTTCATTTCTTCCGCTTTGTTCAGGTACTTTTCGCTGGTATTGCCCAGCACAGCGTAGCTGGCAAGCTTGCTGCCTTCAACGCCGGGCTGGTTAAACGCGTCAACATCCAGTAGCTCCCCGCCGTATGCGGTTGCCATTTCAAAGAAACAGATCAGCTGCCCGATCGTATAAGCGTTTACCTGCGGAAGCGTAATGGTTTGGCTCATCCGTCCCGCGCTGTACAAAGCGTATTCGGTTCCGTGAAGCTCAGCGCCAATCAACTGATTCAGCGTTTTCCCGCTCAGGAAATGCACATCCGGAAATTCTTCGCAGCCATTGGCTATTTCAACTTCACTGCGGAATTGCCCGACTTTCAGGAACGTGATCACTTTATCGTAAGGGCCTTCGGTGTATAACTGCAATTGGCTGTGCTGGTCGGTTACGCCCAGTGCTTTTGTCGGCGTTTGTCCACAGTTGACGGCCATGCCCTTACGGGTTTTATTCTTTCCAAGGCTTTCCGCCCAAAGCTGGCAAAACCAGTCTGCCATGTATTTCAGGCTATCGGCATACGGCATAACAACCTGCACATTGGAGTGCCGCTCTTCCATGGCGAGGTATTGCAGCACCGCTTCCAACAAAGCCGGGTTATCCCATACGTTGCCGCTCTTGCAGCGTTTATCCATCGCCGCGGCGCCTTCCAGCATCGCGCGAATATCAATACCGCATACAGCGGCAGGCAGCAGGCCAACCGGGCTTAATTCGCTAAAACGTCCGCCTACGCCATCCGGAATATAGAACAGCGTGAAGTTTTCCTGCTTGGCCAGTTTAATTAAATTGCCTTTTTCGTGATCCGTTGTTGCAATAATATGCTTTTGCCAGCCTTCTCCAATCGCCTTTTTCAACAATTCGGAAATGATCAGGTACTGGCTCATGGTTTCAGCCGTCGCGCCGCTCTTGGTAATTACGTTAAAGCAAGTTTCCCGTACATCGATAATATCCAGCAGGGAAGCCATCCGCTCAGGGTCGATATTATCTTCCACATAAAACTTGGGTCCGCCGCGTTTTTCATCCGGCAGTTCATTCCAGCGCAAGTGATTCAGCGCCTGTTGTACCGCAATGGGGCCCAGCGCACTGCCGCCGATACCAAGAACTACAAAATTCTTAAAGTTCTTGCGCACATTCGCAGCCACTTCTTCAATCGAAGCAACAATTTCATTTTGGTTATACGGCAGTTCCATCCAGCCCAGCCATCCGGTTCCACGGTTTTTCTCTACCGCAGCCTGCGCTGCTTCCGCCGCATCGCTCATAGCGTCAATCTCGCTGGCATCGATACCATATTGAAAACCAATGATATCGCTCATCATATGATTGACATCCAGTGTAATCGGTTGACGAATCATCTTATCCATAACTATCCCTCACCCTTCCCAGTGTTCGCTGCAATTATACCACAGCGCCACTGCTTTGCAAACCTGTTGCAGCCTGATCAGCACAATTTGTATACAATTTTACGTACAGATATCGCATTCGTTGCTTACACCAGAGAAACATGGTACAATAGCTCGAACCAGAATCGATCGGAGCGTGGCGATATGGATATTAGGGCGGAAGCATTGCAAAAGCATTATGAGTGGCAGGGAAAGCTGGAAATCACCTCTCGTGTGCCTATTAAAGACCGAAAAGATTTATCGCTTGCCTATACACCGGGTGTCGCGGAACCCTGTCTGGCAATACAGCAGGATGTGCAAAAGAGTTTTTCGCTTACACGCAGACATAATTTGGTTGCCGTTATCACCGATGGCACCGCCGTATTGGGGCTTGGCGATATTGGTCCCGAAGCCGGCATGCCGGTTATGGAAGGTAAATGCGTGCTGATGAAAGAATTCGGCGGTGTCGATGCATTTCCGCTTTGCCTGAAAACAAAGGATACCGATGAATTGGTTCGCACCATCTATTTACTCTCCGGTAGTTTTGGCGGCATCAACCTTGAGGATATCAGCGCCCCGCGCTGTTTTGAAGTAGAGCGCCGTTTACAGGAAATGTGTGATATCCCCGTTTTCCACGACGATCAGCATGGAACAGCTGTGGTAGTCGCAGCAGCTTTGATCAACGCGCTGAAAGTTGTCGGTAAAAGCATGGATCAGGTTACCTGTGTTATTAACGGCGCAGGCTCTGCCGGGATCGCCATTGCAAAGCATTTATTGCAATTCGGTATTAAAGATATTATTCTAGTAAGCCTGCATGGTATTGTGGTGACAGGCAGAGCCAAAATGAACACCGCACAGCAAGCCATGTGTACGGTAACCAATAAACGCCAGCTGCACGGCGGCCTCGCCGAGGCAATTGCGGGTGCGGATGTTTTTATCGGCGTGTCTGCGCCCAATGTACTCTCCGCAGATATGGTACGCACCATGGCCGAATCCCCCATTGTTTTCCCTATGGCAAATCCCGTGCCGGAGATTATGCCGAACGAAGCGATTGATGCAGGCGCCGCCGTTGTCGGAACCGGCCGCAGCGATTTTGAAAACCAAATCAATAATGTGCTGGCATTCCCCGGTATTTTCCGCGGCGCTCTAGATGTTCGCGCTACTTGTATAAATGAAGAAATGAAGATAGCCGCGTCTTTGGCCATTGCGTCATTGGTAACAGAAGATCGCTTAAATGCGCATTATATTTTACCGGAAGCCTTTGACCACCGCGTCGGGCCAGCAGTCGCCAAAGCGGTCGCAAACGCAGCGATTGCCAGCGGCGTAGCCCGTAAAACCAATGCTTAGCACACAGCAGATCACCGATTATTGCCTCACCAAACCCGGCTCGTATACCAATATGCCGTTTGGACCGGATGTTTTATGTGCCAGAATTGGCAAGCGTATCTTCGCGGAGATTTCTATGGTGCGGCCGTGGATCACGTTAAAATGTGATCCAATCTATGGAGAAATGACCCGCAGCCAATACCCCGGCACCGTGCGCAGAGGGTACCACTGCCCGCCGCCACAGCACCCGTACAATAACACCATCACATTGGATGGAACCGTACCCGATGCCGTTTTGTTGGAAATGATCGACCATAGTTACGCACGTGCCCTTGCCTCGCTGACTAAGCGGGAGCAGGCAGAAGCTGTGCTTTACCAAAGGGAAGATACATAATTGCTTATCACTTTCTTTTAAGCATCTTGCCAGTAGGCAGCGTCCTCCAAAATGGACTGGAGGGCGTTTTGTATTTGGGGAATCAGTTCTAAATGATTTGTGAAGTAGCAGCTTTCATTGCTGCGCTCTTCCTGTGGGTAGCTCCACGCGGGTCCAAAGCGGTATTCCTTTTGCTCCCACTGATATCGAGCCCAAATATGGGCATGCAACAGAATATCCAAATTCCCCATAACAGCATAATTCACCTTATCCGCTTGCAGCGCTTTTACCAATGCGTCCCCTGCCAGCGTCATATCCAGCATGAATTGTGTACGTTTGGCAAGCGGCAGAGCATTTAATGAGGGAGAAAACGGCTCTCCAATGAGAACACAATATCCCGGCAGATGTTGATAATCTCCCAGAACCAAATATCCGCTTTTCATTTTCGTGATTACTGTAGGATTGGTGCCACTTTTTGCGGATAATAAACGGTCATCCATCCAAGGTTGACGTTCAATCATTGCATTATTCTCCCTCATTACGAGCATACCCAGCAATTAATCTTAGCGCTTCTTTGCGTGCAGCTTTCATGGCGGTTGGAATAGGCAAACTTTCCAGTATATGAGCCGTTACCATCATCCCGTGCCGTTCGTTCAACCATTGCTGATCCGGCATGGTTTGAAGCGTAAAATGGAAAATCTTCATTTGCCAAATTCTATGGGTAAATACATGCGTTGCTTTGCCCAGATCCGCTTTGTATTCAGCGTGGATGCCATCTTGCTCATACAGTAATGTAATTTGCTTCGGCTCCGTTTCTTCCTCAAATAAAGAAAAGACATACATGCCATGTAAAAGCCTTTCCATCCGCTTAAAAACACAAATCTGGTTTTTACAAGTCAGCAAGACCACAGCCATATCAACTATTTTCCCCGGCGCTTTCTTTTCATGTATGGGCAAACTGTCCGCATCTCCCTGCGCATATCCATCGCAAAAAGATTGTAAAGGGCAAATATCACATTTCGGCAGCCTTGGTATACAAACTGTTGCGCCAAGTTCCATTAATGCCTGATTGAAATCTCCAGGGTGATCTTGCGGTATGACATTTTGCAATAACTTACGTATTTGCTTGATGATGTCCGGCCTGTCTATGCTCTCCCGGATACCGAAAACTCTGGCGGCAACTCTTTTCACGTTTCCGTCAATAGCAGGTACCGCCTCGCAATATGCTATACTGGCAATGGCTCCAGCCGTATACTCACCAATACCCGGTAAATGAAGCAAATCATCATATTTAACTGGCATAATACCGTTATATTCGTGCTCTATCAACTTTGCGGCCTTTTGCAGGTTTCTTGCACGACTGTAATATCCCAGCCCTTCCCATAATTTAAGCACTTCTGCTTCGTCAGCAGCAGCAAGTGTGCCTGTATTAGGAAAGCGATCTATAAAACGAATATAGTACCTTTTTACGGCTTCAACACGTGTTTGCTGCAGCATAATCTCCGATACCCAAATGGCATACGGGTCTTTTGTTCTTCGCCAAGGAAGGTCACGCTTGCAACTCTGGTACCAGTTCATTAATTTCCGGCTCCATTCGGGAGTCCTTTCCAAGTCCATCACCTTCTTAGGGTCGATTGTACCATAATTGTAATCATTTTTCAGTGTGTGTTTAATTGAATAATCGAGAATATCGGCGTAATTTTGCTTAATCCGGAGTAAATGCTAGTTTTTCGCTTATATTGCGGCTTTCCAGCACATATTCAGCCCTCCCAAGTTGTTGTTGGTGTTGCTTATTATAGCAAAATGACGTAAACTAACAACGTTGTTAGCACTCGGTATGAGTGAGTGCTAACAGAAGAAACACTAATAACGGATAGGGAGGAACTATCATGAATGTTAAGCCGTTAGGCGACCGCGTCGTTATTAAAAACATCGAGGCGGAAGAAACCACAAAAAGTGGCATTTTGCTCACGAGCGGCTCCAAGGAGAAGCCCCAGATGGCGGAAGTTCTTGCTGTTGGCCCCGGTGGCATGGTAGATGGTAAAGAAGTGACCATGAATGTTAAAACCGGTGATAAGGTCATCTACAGCAAATATGCCGGCACCGAAGTGAAACTGGACGGCGAAGAGATGATCATCGTACGTCAAAGCGACATTTTGGCGACGGTAGAATAACACAAAGAGTATAACATTAGGAGGTTATCGATATGGCTAAGCAAATTAAGTTTAGCGAGGACGCTCGTCAGGCGCTGCAAAAGGGCGTAGACGCGCTTGCCAACACCGTAAAAATCACGCTGGGCCCTAAAGGCCGCAACGTAGTGCTGGATAAGAAATTCGGTGCACCGCTGATTACAAACGACGGCGTTACCATTGCCAAGGAAATTGAGCTGGAAGACCCGTTTGAAAACATGGGTGCTCAGCTGGTAAAAGAAGTCGCCACCAAGACCAACGATGTTGCCGGTGACGGCACCACCACCGCTACGGTATTGGCGCAGGCGATTGTACGCGAAGGTCTGCGCAATCTGGCCGCAGGCGCCAACCCCATGGTGCTGAAACGCGGCTTGGAATCCGCTGTTAACGCCGCTGTGGAAGGCCTGCGCAAGCTAAGCCAACCCATCAACGGCAAACAGGCAATCACACAGGTTGCCAGCATTTCTGCCGGTGATGAAGAGATCGGCAAGCTGATTTCCGACGCGATGGACACCGTAGGCAAGGACGGCGTTATCACTGTTGAAGAAAGCAAAACCATGAAAACCGAACTGAGCACCGTAGAGGGCATGCAGTTTGATCGCGGCTATGCCAGCGCATACATGGTAACCGATTCCGAGAAGATGGAAGCTGTTCTGGATAACCCGATGATCCTCATCACGGATAAAAAGATCAGCAACATTCAAGAAATTCTTCCTGTGCTTGAACAGGTTGTACAGTCCGGCAAGAAGATGCTGATTATTGCTGAAGATGTTGAAGGCGAAGCGCTTGCTACGCTGGTACTCAATAAGCTGCGCGGCACCTTTACCTGCGTCGCCGTTAAAGCCCCCGGCTTTGGCGATCGCCGCAAAGATATGCTCCGCGACATCGCTACCCTTACCGGAGGTCAGGTTATTACCGAAGAACTCGGCCTGGACCTGAAAGAAACCACTTTGGATATGCTGGGTACCGCCCGTCAGGTGAAAGTGGACAAAGAGAACACCACAATCGTGGAAGGCGCCGGTTCCAAAGAGGATATCGAAGCCCGTGTTAGCAGCATCCGCAAGCAGATTGACGATACCACCAGTGATTACGACCGTGAGAAGCTGCAAGAGCGTCTGGCCAAGCTGGCTGGCGGCGTTGCTGTTATCTCCGTCGGCGCTGCTACCGAAGTAGAAATGAAAGAGCGCAAGCTGCGCATTGAGGACGCGCTGGCCGCGACCCGCGCCGCTGTGGAAGAAGGTATTGTACCAGGCGGCGGTATTGCACTGCTGAATGTTTTGGCGGATGTACAGGGCGAGCTTTCCAAGTTTGCCGGCGACGCCAAGACGGGTGTACAGATCATCCTGCGCGCTTTGGAAGAGCCCCTGCGTCAGATTTCCATTAACGCT
Source organism: Candidatus Limiplasma sp. (assembly GCA_963663285.2). Classification (GTDB taxonomy): domain Bacteria; phylum Bacillota; class Clostridia; order Christensenellales; family Aristaeellaceae; genus CAXXOK01. The sequence continues at coordinate 921,747 of CAXXNI010000002.1, forward strand.
GGTATTGATGGCAGTGTTATCGTGGAAAACATCAAGAACAGCCACAAGCAGGGTTATGGCTACGATGCTCTCAAGGGCGAATATGTGGACATGATCGAGCGTGGCATTATTGACCCGACGAAGGTCACCCGCTCTGCGCTGCAGAATGCCAGCAGCATTGCTGCAATGGTACTCACCACCGAGAGCCTTGTTACCGACATTCCCGCTCCCGAACCCCCCGCGCCCGCAGCGCCCGGCGGTATGGGCGGCATGTACTAAGCCAACGCAAATTATCTATCCAAAGGCCGAGTCTGATAGACTCGGCCTTTTCCAATATGTTTACAGCTGGGGATGCTAATAAATATGACTGGCTTGTTTCATCACTCCAAGTAGTAGCTGCCTACCCTTTGTCTTTATCCTTTACTATTAAAACCTCTTCTGCTTAAAACCCGGTATACCTTTACCTTTATGATAAGCTTGCAATTCATAGCTTGGAACACTTAATATCAATTTCAATCACATTTTTGTTCCATTGCTCATAAACAGCGATGTTACTTTTCCCTATTCAAAATTCTTAATTTGTTATCCGCTTTGCTCTTTTCATTTTCTTATATGTATAGCTATTGCAAATCCAAGTTCTTGCTGTTGGCTTTTGGTATTAAACTATGCAATAAAAACACCGCTCCGTTAATACTATTATCAACAGAGCGGTGTTAAATGATTTTACTTTTTCGTGGATCTGCGCAGGAAAGCCGGTACACCGAGATCATCACGCTCAACAGAAGCGTTATTCATTGGCGATTCTGCTGGTTTCTCGCCCGGCGCAGGCGGCGCACTGGTAAACGGCGCGGGCTGCTCCTGCGGTACTTGCGGCTCTGGAATCTGCTGCTGGGGTTGGGGTTGCATCCCCGCGCCATAGCTTTGACCATATTCCATCTGCTGGGGTATCTGTTGCATGCCTTGGTAAGGCATCTGCGCCCCCATCATGTTGTTATAATCGTTATTCATAGGCTGGCCATAGCTTTGCTGATAGCCTTGATTATAGCCGCCCTGATACATCCCCTGTCCGCCCTGCATCATCGGCGGCATAGCGGCGGGTGTAGGGATATTCCCCATACCGGTGCCATAACCGCTTTGGTAATCCTCTTCACCGCCCATATCGAAGCTCATATCCTCGTAAGACGGTGTAGGATAATCCTGTTGAATCAGCGGCGTGGGATGGTAGGTTGTGGTGCTCTCCTGCCCAGCGGCAGCACGTGTCCAATCGCGGTCCGCGCCAAAGCCCTTCCCTTTTTCCCGTGTTGGGAACGGAGTTTTTTCAAACCCGGTTGCAATTACCGTAATGCGAACCTGATCGTCCATATCATTATCGATACCCGCACCGAAAATAATATTGGCTTCGCCGTCGGCTGCCTGCATTACCAGATTGGCGGCTTCATTGATATCAATGATGCTCATGTCTTCGCCGCCGGTAATGTTGATCAGTACAGCACGCGCGCCATCAATGCTGGTTTCCAGCAGCGGGCTTGAAATGGCGTTTTTAGCGGCTTCCACCATACGGTTTTCACCCTTGCCGACGCCGATACCCATATGTGCTAATCCGCCAGACTCCATAACGGTTTTCACGTCCGCAAAGTCCAGGTTGATCAGCGCAGGCACAGCGATCAAATCACTGATGCCCTGAATGCCCTGACGCAGTACGTCATCCGCAATGCGGAATGCTTCCAGCATGGTAGTACCCTTGGAAACCACCTGTAACAGGCGGTCATTCGGGATCACTACCAGTGTATCCACACGCTGCTTCAAGTCAATTACGCCCATTTCGGCGTTTTTCATGCGCTGCTTGCCTTCAAACTGAAAAGGCTTGGTAACAACCGCAATGGTAAGGCAATTCAAATCACGGGCAATTTCCGCCACAATAGGCGCTGCGCCTGTGCCGGTGCCGCCGCCCATACCAGCCGTAACAAAAACAAGGTCGGCGCCCTTAATGGCCTGCGCGATCTCTTCACGGCTTTCCTCAGCAGCCCTGCGGCCCACTTCGGGCACAGAGCCTGCACCAAGTCCTTTGGTTAGTTTTTCGCCAATCTGAATCGTCGTGCTTGCCTTACTCATCGCCAATGCTTGGCGATCCGTATTAATGGCAATAAACTCCACGCCCTTCAGACCAGCATCCACCATACGGTTAACGGCATTGTTGCCTGCACCGCCACAACCGATTACCTTGATGGTAGCAAAGTTCTGTTGGTCTTCAATCTGAAATTCGAGCACAGCTCATCCCCCTAGTCTGCGTTAAACATTCCCGCTTGGCGCCCTGTTTAGCTGCCCAGCAAGCTCTTGAAAAATTCCTTCACGCCGCCAGCCATTCCGTTTGCAGGAGCATTGCGTGATTCGATGGTATCAATAATCAAATCCATCAGGCCCATTGCGCTTGCATAGATCGGACTGGATAGCTTGATCGTACGCTTGATGGTTTCGCGTACGGGTCGGTTCAGCTTGCCTGCGAGGTAATCGCGGCCGCCCCTATTCAAACACAATCCACCGCCCGTTAAATACACGGTGGACCAGTTGCCCAGTTTAATGCCGCTGTCACTGATGCATTCTTTAATCATATCGGCAATTTCATCTACGCGCGGCTCCAGCACTTCGGCAACCTGTTCCTGCGTAAACGTCTCGCTTTTGATGCCATCGCCGCCAGAGACCGAATACTCCTGCTTTATCGTGGATATGCCGTACACATAGTCGCGCTTTATCTGTTCGGCCGCCGCAAGCGGAACCGACAAACCCTCGGCGATATCCGCCGCGATATGGCCGCCGCCTACCGGGAGCGTCTTTTGGAAAATCAACGCATCGCCTTCTACGGCCATTACGTCGGTGCTCAAGTACCCAATATCAATCAAGATTGCAGTACGGTCACGGTCCTCTTCCAGCAAATACAGCATCGCTTCGCCTGTGGAAGTACTGAAAAATCCGCTGATGGTAATATTCATGTCTCTTAGCCTTGCCATTACGTCGTCCAGAAAAAACGTATCGGCAACCACAAAAGAGACCAGCGCTTTAAGCTCCGTGCCTTTTAGCCCAACAGGCTCCAGCGTCTTCTTACCTCCGTCCACCATAAACCACGCCGGGCTTCGGTGTACTACAACGCCACGTACCGGGGAAAGCTGCTTATCCGCATTAGCGAATATCTTTTCAACATGCCGCGGCGTTACACGCGGATCTGTGCCCTGAATGGTCACAGTGGTCTCCACCGCATACACCCGGGAGAATTCGCCTGGTACGCCCACGTTGATCTCACGGATTTTACGCTTCGCCTGCTGCTCGGCTTCCATAATGGATTTACCGATCGCTTCGTTCAGCAATGCAGGGTTATTCCATTCACCCTCTAAGAAACCATCGTATGCGGCAATACCCGCACCGATGATGTCACATCGCTGCGCTCCGCTGGTTTCCGACACCAGTGTCACTATTTTACTCGTTCCAAAATCAATTGCTGCGATAGTTGATTTCATGGTTTGACATTCCCCTGTTCCTAAGGAATCAACCGCAACCCCTTTACGGATTGCGTCGCGGTATATTCCAGTTGCGTTCGCTGTGCCGGACGAATCCTGCAATAGTCACACAAATCCAAAATATCATCATTTATTGTAACCTTTTTATGAGTTATACGCAAGAGAGAAGTCCATTTTTCGCCACTTTTTTTGCAATTACAACAAAAAACCGTCTCTTTCACTTGATTTAGCAATTACCGGATGTGTTTACGAAATTCTTACGAAAGCGTTTATCGTATTTTGTCATTGTATTAACTGCCCCATCCGAATCGCATGGCTAATTTTACCACACCTTCTTTGATTGTGGCAACTGTGCAACAAAAAAGCCCCCAATAAAGGGAGGCTTTTTAGTAAAAAAATTGGTAGCGGCGGGGAGACTTGAACTCTCGACACTCCGGGTATGAACCGAATGCTCTAGCCAACTGAGCTACGCCGCCATATGGTTGCGGGGGCAGGACTTGAACCTGCGACCTCCGGGTTATGAGCCCGACGAGCTACCAAACTGCTCTACCCCGCGTCAATTCGCACAAGCGACGGTAGTAATAATACTATAAACTTCATACGCTGTCAACAGGTTTTTTACCGATTTCAATAATTTTTCTTATATGCCGCGAAAAGGCTTATTTATCGTGTGAAAACGGCTTGTTAACTATCCGGGCTATACTTCGCATCCTCCGGTATGGAAACATCCAGCACACCGGAAGTCTTGCCTAATTGCTGTAAAAAGGGTAAATCCGTACGGATAGCGCCAATCTTAGCTCTCATATATTTTGCTGTTCCTAACCGCACAGAAATACCACTGGCCGTTTGTAAAAATAGATCACTTGTATCCGAGAGGTTCATTTCAGTGACTTGATCCAAGTATAACTGCAATTCCAATTCGGATATAATGCTGATATACGCGTTGAGCTGCGTCTGGTTGCGTACTTCTATCGTCTGCCCAACATTAATACTGCTGATCTCCATCCCCGTGAGAGACGGCATTCCCTGCGGCAAATCAGTTGAATTGGCTTCATCCATCACCATACCGACATCATCCAGTGTGTACAGCAAACCAAGCCACTGGATCGATGCTACTGCTTCCCGTTCGTCGATATACAGGTAAATGGTGCTGGGATATACTTTTTGCATACCAAGAAATACAATGTTATGATCAGAATCCAAATTATTTTTGATTTCATCTTCATTGATAGCAAACATATTCAGCCCTTTTACCAAACCGGAAGCGGCGGCGACTTGCTGGGCAGGTATTTTATCGTTGCCGACAATATAAACTGTAGTCAGGCTAAAAACAACTTTTTGCAACAAAATAATAATAACAACCAACACAGCTAAAACGATGATCAGCCTGGTTGTCAGCGCGCGCGAATGAGCCTGGGTCCGTTCCCGTGCCCGGCGCTGACGTTCTGCATCTGTTAAAGGTATTTCTTCCTGTGACCATTCCGCCGCCTCAAAATCCGGCTCATCCTGCTCTTCTTGATACTTTTTATGCCGCTTTTGTTCTTCTGGATGATCGTACGCGTACGTATATGAATCGTATGCAACAAAACGTTCGGCCTCTTCCCGATCAACTTTACGTTTCATACGATCACCCCTTCGCGTATGGAAAGACAGATTGCTATATCAATAAAACCAGATTATGCTTCCAAGCTGTTTACTATTTCCTTAAAGGCTTTCCCCCGCTGTTCATAATCACTGAACATATCAAAACTGGCGCAGGCGGGCGATAGTAAAACATTTCCGCCGGGGTTGGAAAGCGAGCGTGCTTTTTGCACGGCATTTGCCAGCGTATCCGCCTTTTCAATTGCATGATACCCAACCTTTTGCAAGGTCTGAGCAATTTGCTCTGCTGTCTGCCCGATCACAACAACCTGTGCGATGTTTCCAGACTTCACAATTTCCTCGCATAAGGGTGTGAAATCGGTATGCTTATCATATCCGCCCAGTATCAGTACCGTTGGAACCTGCATGCTTTGCACCGCTTTAATAGTGCTGTCCACATTGGTTCCTTTGCTGTCGTTGATATAAGTGACTCCCTGTAAATTCCGCACTTTTTCAATCCGGTGTTCCACTCCTGTAAAAGACAGCAGTGTGTGGCGAATCACCGCTGCCGGCACGCCGCGGCACGATGCCATAGCTGTTGCAGCTAACGCATTTTCCAGGTTATGCGGGCCGGGAATGAGTATTTCATCCGCACCGCAGACAACTTTCGTATTGCCATCCCAGCGCCAGACAATTTTACCGTTCTCAACGCATGCACCGTTTTCCACCGCCTGTGTGCGGGAGAAAAATGCAACACGTGCTTTTAATTTATCTGCCATTTTAAATAGAACCGGATCATCCATGTTCAGTACCGCAACATCTTTTTCCGTTTGATTTTCAAAAATGCGCTGTTTCAAACGGATATATTGCTCCATGGTACCATGCCGGTTCAAGTGATCTTCCGTAATGTTTAGAAGCGCCGCCGCGCATGGATGAAATGTTTTAATGCTTTCCAGTTGAAAGCTGGAGACCTCGGTTACAATTACATCATCTTTTTTACTGTTTAGCGCAACGGCTGACAGTGGATAACCGATATTCCCCGCAACATGCGCAATACGGCCTGCGTTTTGGAACATTTTCCCCAGCAAAGTAACGGTCGTTGTTTTTCCATTCGTACCAGATACTGCCAGCACTTCACCCTGAGCCAACGCGTAACCCAGCTCTAATTCCCCAATTAGCGGTATTCCTTTTCCTTTTGCTTCAAGTACGATCGGCGCGTCAATCGGTACGCCTGGACTAATGACAACAAGATCACTTTCCTCCAGCAATTCGACCGGATTCTCTCCAAAACGGAACTGGCACGCCGTATTTTTTAACTTTTCTAACTGGTCTCCAAAGGCTTGCTCATTTTTACTATCATACAGTAATGGAATTGCGCCGTGGCTGAGCAACAGCTCAGCAGCCGCTATCCCACTGCGCGCCATGCCGATGATCAGTACGCGCTTCTTTTCAACTTTCATTATTAACGCCTCCCAGCGTCCAAATATATCGGATTACTGGATAAGTGATAAGATCGCAATGACGGAAAGAATGCCCGTCACGGCGGTATACATGGCAACAATTTGAGGTTCGGTCATGCCGCACATTTCAAAATGGTGATGTATCGGCGACATTTTGAATATCCGTTTTCCATGCGTAATTTTAAAATACACACGTTGGATAATTACGGACAGGGAACTGGCAATCATGGTAAAGGCAATTGGTATCAACAATAGCGGCATGCGCATAATCATTGCGATAGCTACGGTTGCACCGCCGATAAACATACTACCGGTATCGCCCATAAACACTTTCGCCGGATGGAAATTAAACCACAAAAAGCCGATACAGGAACCGGCAAGCGTGAGGGACACCAGCGCCACATTCGCGTAATTGCCGGCTTCGGATGGAAACATGACTGTTCCCGCCGTTACAGCCGCAAGCAGCGCCAGAACCGTCCAAGCAAAAGCGCCTACCGATGCTACGCTGGCTAGCAATCCATCCAACCCATCCTGAAGATTGGCGCTGTTGATGATGAACATGATCACCAATGTCATAACAGGTACATACCAAAAGCCCAAATCCCAAGTCGTATCCGCAAAGGGTATGATGATTTTCGTACCAATGGAGGGACTCAACGCACAAAACAGAGAGAATAACCCTCCGATCAGCACTTGTGCCACCACTTTTTGCCACCAAATCAAGCCCAGGTTGCGCCTTTTCACGACTTTAATATAGTCATCAGCAAAACCAATGAGCATGCTTAAAAGCGCAAATACGATGATTGCCAGGCCAAAATCAACATCCGCATACCAAACCAGATGCAGTGCCAGCGCAATCACCGTTGTTACAACCGCAAAAATCAATCCGCCCATCGTAGGCGTTCCTTGTTTTACCTGATGGGTTTCCGGTCCCAGTTCGTATACCGTTTGCCCGATACGCAACCTATGCAAAACAGGCAGCACCAGCGGTGTGATCACCAGCATCGCGATAATGGACAACAGTAAAGCAAATATCAGCCTGAGCATTTACAGTACACCCCGTAACGAATATTATTGGATTTCATGAGCCTCCCGTAATTCCGTAAGCAACTCGCTAACGACCACTTTCTCATCAAAAGGCCGTTTCACGCCCATCACATCCTGATAGGTTTCATGTCCTTTCCCCGCCAGAATAATCACATCTCCTTCGCGCCCCATTTTCAGCGCGTATCGGATCGCTTCCCGGCGATTTTCGATAATGGTATACTTCCCATGCGTCGGTTTCATGCCTTCTTCAATGGCTTCCAAAATGACGTCAGGATCTTCTGTGCGCGGATTATCGCTTGTTAATATGGAGAAATCCGCCAGCCGTCCGCCAATCTCACCCATGATGGGTCGTTTGCCGTGATCCCGGTCACCGCCGCAGCCGAACAGAACAATTACTCTTTTTTTCGTAAAAGTGCGAACGGTTTTAAGAATATTCTCCAGTGCATCAGGTGAATGCGAGTAATCCAAAATCACCTTATAAGCGGTGCCGGTTTCCAGCATTTCAATGCGGCCGGGGACAGCCTTGACACTTCTTAATCCTTCACGAATCGCTTCTTTATCGACGCCCTCAATCATTGCCAGTGAAGCCGCGGCCAACGCGTTATACACGTTAAACATACCTGTCATTTGCATATGGATATCCATTTCTTCTACGCCGCGCAGTTGAATAGAAAAATCCACGCCATTTTCGCTGATTTCAATATCCCGCGCAAACAAATCCGCATTGGCGCTGATGCCATAGGTAAGATAAGGTACCTTTAAATCATCCAATATGGCTGCGGTTGTATCTTCATCGGCGTTTAGCGCTGCATTGAGCACCTGTCCTTCGATAAAGAAACGCTTTTTCGTTTCAAAATAGTTTTCCATCGTGTGGAAATAGTCCAGATGATCCTGTGAAAGGTTGGTATAACATGCCGCCTCAAACGTAAGACCATCAAGACGGCACATATCAATTGCGTGCGCGCTGACTTCCATACTGACAGCCTGTACTCCGGCATCCACCATTTGGCGGAAACAGCGGTGAAGGTCAATCGGGTCCGGCGTCGTCAGGTTGCTGTGCAGGTGCTCGTCACCGATCATATTGCCGGTTGTGCCGATCAGGCCCATTTTATATCCGGCTTTTTCCATAATAGCCTTCACCAAATAGCTGGTTGTCGTTTTTCCCTTAGTTCCGGATACACCAATTAATTTTAGCTGGCGGGCCGGATGCCCAAAAAACGCGCCGGCAAGGTAAGCCATTGCAGAGCGAACATTTGATACCACAACCTGCGGTACAGTATATTGCGATAATGGATGTGAAACAATCAATGCTACACACCCGTTATCCAGAGCTTGCCCTGCAAACGCATGCGCGTCAAATTTTGCGCCGGATATACAGAAGAACAAGCCTTTATCCGATTTTTCACGGCTATTGAGAATCAACGATCCAATTTCCACATCCATGTCGCCTTGGGTAGAAACGATCCCTGGAATATCTTTAAGGAGTTCTCCGAGCAACATAAAGCCAGCCTCCAAATAGAATGCTATGAGTATTGCGGATGAATCCACCGGATATACCCACGCTCTCCTTTGCACCCCGCCCTATAAGCATAAGCCTTTGCGGAGTTTGCGCCGTTAAATGAGAAAAACCTCTTCCGAACAGCGCTGGCTTCCCCGGAAGATAACCGTTTCCAATGCTGTTTGTTTCTTTTACGGCTTATATAAAGTAGCACATCTCCTTCAATTTGTCCAGTTCCCATTAGAAACGGCGCTTGTTTTCGCTGCAGTCTATTATTTATTCTGTCCCGCTGGAATAGCTATTCACATCGGCGGATGCGCTCACAAATGTGCTGCTTTCGCTCGGGCGTGTGTCAACAGCTGTTAAATGAATTGCCTGCGTAGAACTTGCGGGGATCATACCCAAATCCTGCGCAGCGGCATAGCATATGGTCGCAGAATCAGATGCTTCATCAATCCTGGCTTGTATGCCTTCGTTTTCCGTTTGTATGCTTGTTATCGTTTGCTGCATTTCCTGCAGGTTGCGGATACGTTGTGTCAGCATGCCCTGCTGCACCAGTAGAACCAATGCGAAAAAAACGGCGACCGAGAACGTCAGCAATACCGCATAACGCAGCTGCATCCAAATCCCTTTTTCTTTTTTACGTGCTTGTACTGCGGCATGCATTTTAGCAAATTCAAGATCAAGGCGCTGCGCTTCCATACGCATTGCCTGCGTCCGTCCCGCCCTGCGGCCATCGCTGCGCAACATACCGGTATCCGGGTCTACATCGCCGCCGGGCAGATAAACCGAAGAGCGGACATGAAATCGATCTGTCGGCTGAAAATTCTGATATAAATACTCTTGATTGGACGGGTAAACCATTCCGACTTGTGACATGTTCCAAAACCCTCCTTTATCCGGAATTGCCGCTAGGAGTCGCTTAGCTCATTGCCCATCTCTTCCAGCAGCTCGTCTTTCTTAGCCATAAATTCAAGATCAGCTTCATCCGCTTTCACAGCATCCACAATGCGTACGTGATTGTATCCGCCGCTGATTTCCAGTTCCTTTGCATCTTGCAACATGCGTTGACGCAGTTTCGGGGGTAACAGCAAACGTCCTTGCGTATCCGCTTGCATCGAGCGGTAACTGAGTTTGTAAAATTGCATGGTATAGTTCTGCACCAGTGGTTTGCGCTGATTCATGGCGCTCAGTTCTTCCAAAATCCGGTCGAACACTTCATCTGGATAAAGCGCAATGCCGTTGAAGTCCCGTGTCGGACCTAGCGTAAAAGTCTCCCCCAACGCATCACGGTATGCGGTTGGAATTATAATTCTGCCTTTAGCATCAATCGAATGAGCATAGCTGCCGAAAAAAGCAAACTTAGGTTTATCAGCGGGGTTAGGCATAGAAGAACTTATCATATTCTCGGAATCATCCAAGTTCTTCCCCTCCCATCTCCACTTTCCGCCACTCTATGGTCTATAAAACCATTATGTTCCACTTTCCTCCACGTCGTCAAGCAAACATATATTCTATTTGGAACTTTTTTTCAATAAATACGTAGAATTATGAAAACAGGGAGTTATTTTCCCTTTTTCTTATAAGTAACGAAAAGCGGATTGCAAATGCAATCCGCTTTTCGTTACTTATCTGGATGTGAAAATTTAGTTCATATCAACAACTGGACCGTTATCATCCCATATTTTTACGGGCGAAAAACCAATAGCGTCACAGGAAACCAGTCTGTATAATACCCCGTTGCGCTTACCCGAAAACCCGCTGCGTATTCCTGCGCCATGCAGATGCCCGTATACACACATTGTGACTTTATACTTCTCCAACAGGGCTGACATTTCCGTATCCGGATAATCAGACAACATAGGCGGGAAATGCGTCATGGCTATGATCGGCTGCGCATGCTTTACCGCACTTTCCAGCGCCATCTCCAACCGCATCAATTCCCTGCGGTAAATCTTTGCTTCATTTGCGTCCAGAGGATTTTGCTCCGTCGGGAAAGTCCAGCTGCGCGTACCGCAAATGGCTACCCCGTCAAGCGCAATAGAATCGTTTTGCAATGCAAACATTCCCGCTGGTAAAAACGATCGTAATTTGGATATTGAGCTCCACCAGTAATCATGGTTTCCACGCAATAGCACCTTTTGCCCCGGCAGTTGAGCAATTGTATTCAAATCTGTTTTCGCATCCTCAAACTGCATCGCCCAGCTTATATCCCCCGGGATCAATACCGTATCTTCCGGTTGGATGGAAGATAGCCAATGTTCACGGATAATATCCATATGGCGTTCCCAATGACTGCCAAAAACGTCCATTGGTTTTTCACTGTTCCCGGGTAAATGCAGGTCGCCGATTGCAAAAACCGCCATTGGATACCTCGCTCTCCATATCCGGCATTCATTACATATTGCTCATTAGGTTTGTTTGGATGAAAGCTGCTTGTCAGCGGCTTTGCTCATCATTGTCATCTTCATCGTCATCGTTTTGCTCGTCCTCAATAACGCTTTCCAACGACAACTCACTTTCAATTTCACCGTATTCATTTTCCGGAATATCTTCATGTTCCTGCGGAATGATTTCATCCATCGTGCTTACAGAGTTGAGCTCAATTGCACTATCATCCACCGTTTCATGATCATCGTCATCCGAATCATCTTCGGATGAGGTGTGCTGCATCTCTTTCCAGCAGCTAAGGCACACGTCTTTCCCCGGTAACGCCGGCGCAGCGTTACACACCGAGCAAAGCTCCATATCCTCTTGGTTTTGCTCGCCTTTCAACTCCCGGAAACAAACCTTGCAGTATTTTTCGCCTTCCTGAATGTAATTCAGCTCGCAACGCGGACATTTAACAAGCTTCATATGAAAGAACTCCCTTCCCGGATCCTTCAATTCGTGGCGTTCCGTCGGCTGTAAGAACGAGCGACGCGGCTTCCTGAAGGGAATGCCTTTGTGGCTTTGCCTTCCTCGACAAACGGATCATCAACACGTTGGGATGTGCCACTGCTGCGGCGCAACGAAAAACAGATACGACAGGCCTTAAATGCTGCTTTACAAAAACGTTTAAATATAAAGCATATGCGGACCTATCCGTTTTACCGTAACGGTTACACTCTCCACAGGCTGTGATTATACTACGGTTACATTGCACGCGCAAGAGAATTTTGAAAAACAAATGATTTTTCTGCCGATCATCGCCACAAAGAAAATACCGAATCATGCGAATACCGCTTGATCCGGCAAAAATTGATGATAATTATTTTATAGGCATTCTATCTTTTTACTTCACGTGTACCAATCCTTCGTTCCGGTAAAAATATCCTGACCAATACACTTCGCTTGTAAAAGCACCTAATGGATTCCCGTTTACAAAAAAGCATATTTTATTTGCCCGTTCATCGCAAAGCAATGTGTTTACAATTGCATAGGCAAGCAGGCGATCCTGCTGCGATGTTATGCCATCCCCTGCCTGTAAAAACATATCGGATAGGTTTATCGCTAATGTTTTGTTTTGCAGGGATATACCCAAAATATCAGCATCTGTCAGCAAACCCGCAGGCAGTACCGGATTTGTCTTGGTAACGCTATCCTCCGCATTTGGCCCTTGAAACAGCTCCAGCAGCAGCGCGCGTGGGTTTGTTCTTAGGTAATATGGAATTGGCCGTTGTACGCGAACAAGCGCTGTGTTATCGCTATTGGCAAAATACAAAGAACACTCATCCATGAGCAGCGAAGCATAGTTAGCGCGCCGCTGAATGCCATTTTCAAACATAATGCCAGATGTTGCACCAAGCATAACATGCTCAACCCGTTCAGCTCCAATATAAGTTTCTATTCCCGTAACATTCGGTATAAAGGTGCTCAACGAATAAGCGATAGCCCCTAAACAACTGGCGCGCGAAACACCCATTGTTCTAAGCATATCATCCAATGAAGCATCAAAATGGAGCGAAATCATTTTACCATCGCCGTTATCCGGTTCTTCAACACGAGGCGTTTCTACAAGCAACCCGGAAAGAAGCGGAAGTGTTGGCGAACCGGTCACCATTACCGGGCCTTCTGACAGCTCCTCTAATATTTTGATAACCATATCGGATGGGCGCTGGCTTCCAAACGTAATGTTTCTAGCTTCTGCCATCATACCATTAATAGCAGACAGCGGAAAATAAAGCGTTGCAGTCGTGCTCAACTTTTTCTCGGTGGGATCGTCCCCTGTTTCCACTCTTTGGGACAATTTCTGTTCAAATATCGCGCCAATGTCGCTAACCATACTTCTGGTTAAAGATCCTGCCGGAAGGGTGGAACCAATATCCAGCCCCATTGGGCGGTCCATAACGAGTATATTAACATAATGGATATTCCCAATTTCCGTAAGGGTATTGGCGATAGCCTGCCCGCAAATATACAACTCTTTGCGGCTCAGCTGCAGTGCGGACGCCGCGAGGTTAACCGTTGCCACATCCCCGCTGATTTCTACCGGGTTTGCCCCATACAGCGACAATTTCACACCGCCGCCCATCGCGCTTGCTACGCCGTTACCAGTATGGTTGAGCAGGCTGCGTATAACACTTTCTGTATCAAGCCGGGTTGCCGAACAATTAACCGGGGCGCTGAGCGATACCAGACTGCTGCCATCAAAACGGGGCAAGTAAAACGTAGCATCTTTGGTGAATTCCAGCATCGCATCCCCAATGGGCGCCGCTTCTGCAACAGCAACGTCCGGAAGCGCAGAACCGCTCTCTTCCCGAAGGGGAACACCGCTATCCGTACAAGCAGTAAATATGAGGAGTGCCGCGCAGAGCATACACGCAAACATTACTCGCTTGCTTTTTATTTTGCTTACAACCAATGGGATTTTATTATTTCGCATCATCGCATCATCATTTCCTGCAGTCGATCATAGCTCAGTTTCCAAACACCGTTTTCCCGCATAAGCAGTATAGGATACGCCTTAATCTCTTTTGAACCGTCTGACGAAAGCAATTTTATTCCAGCTGTGATGGTAGCCGCTTGTCCGTTGTTTGCCACACTGCCGCTGCTAACCGTAAACGTGTCTAAGGATGCCGCCAGAGAGAGCGTTTCTGCAAATGAAGCCTGTGATGGCCGCCCTTCCAAAGCCATATAGAGATATAAGGTCTCATAATCATGTTCCTGCCAAGCTGTCAGGATTCTTTTTGCTGTATTGGCTGGAGTAAGCAGCAGGCTCTCATCCCGTACGATTGGGTCGCTTAACCCCGTTGAACCATTGAGAAAATAACTGTTATCCAGGCGCAGGCTCGCTTGAACTTCATCGCTTTTATGAATCATCATCTGCACGCCTGTATAAGGATTGTTTTCCGTTACAGATGCAACGATGCTTTGGACAATCAATTTTCTAAGAACGGGCGCTTCGTTTATCCAATTCTCGTTTTCAGCCCAGCCATCCGGGATATCGTCATATAGAAAATCTTCGTTAAGCGTAACAAATAAAATGTCGTCTGGGGAAACCACGCTCTCCACCTGTGTGGCGGCGGGCAATAATCTTCGCAGGTCCGTATGGCCTGCACTGGGGCCATCAACAAGAGCCTGTACAATCGCATATTCCAGGCTTTCATCCTGCGGTACTGTCAGCGTACGCATTTCCGGCGCAAGCATAGGCTCGTCCAAATACCGGAAGTATAACGTTACCGAGACCACATCCGCATTGTTTTGATCCGCTGACGCCGCGGTAACATTCATCGCCAGTCCCGGTACGGCAGTCGTTTCATTTTTCAGTAACGGGTCTGCCGTTTGCGATACACAGCCGCTAAGGAGAAAAAGCATTGTGCACAGCAACAGGATAGCCAGTATTCTTCGCTTCATGCTCTTCCCCCTTATCCTTGATGAATTGGCAATTCGACAGTGAATGTGGAACCTTTCCCTTCTTCACTCTGCACCGAAATCGTACCCCCATGCATCAGCACAAGTTGGTTGACGATGCTAAGCCCAAGACCCGTACCCCCTGTATCACGGCTACGTGCCTTATCCACCCGGTAAAAACGGTCGAAGATGTGGGGCTGATCTTCTTTGGGAATTCCCGGTCCATTATCAGCGACGCTGAGAATTGCATCGCGGCCGGAACGGATCAACCGTACACGGATCAAGCCGCCTTCGGGCGTATATTTTATAGCATTGTCCATTATGTTGTATACCACTTGTGTCAGCTTTGCACAATCGGCATACATTTCACAGCTGTCCGAGATATGCAGTTTAATCTCCTGATGCCGTTTCTCCGCCACCATCGCTAAACGATGGGTAACGTCGGACACGACATCCGCAAACTTGAAGGTTTCTCTTTGCAGGCGCATACTCTTACTGTCCATGCTGACCAGTGTTAACAGATCACTGATAATCAGGTTCAAACGGTTGATCTCCCGGTTTACATCCGAGAGGAATTCGGTACGAACCTCTGCATCCATATCCGGCTGATAGATGATGTTTTCCAATAGAATCTTCATCGTTGCCAAAGGCGTTTTCAGCTCATGACTGGCATTGGATACGAACTGGTTACGGCTTTTATCCAGCAACTCCAGTTTCTCCGACATAATGTTGAATGTATCCGCCAATTTCCGCAGTTCTCCGCTGCCTTTCGCCGGTACCCGCACAGATAAGTCACCGTGCCCCATACGCTGAATACCGCGTGTCAGCGTAATAATCGGTTTGGTAATCACACGCGAAATGATAAGGGCAATCAGCATAGCGACAACAGCCGCAATGATGAAATACATCGCCATACGGTTTTGCAAAGCAATTAAACGTTGCATCATATCTTGTATTTGAGACGAAAAAAGCATAATGCCAATCGTTGTTCCATTTTGCACCATCGCCGCTGTGCAATACCCTACCCATTGAGCGTTTTCATCCAGCGGCGTTAAAAAAGACAGGATCGTTATGGTTTGCTGCGATCCCAGCTGGTGCACGCCATAATCAACTGTTTTTTCCTGGTTGAGTATCGTAACCACTTCCGGCAATTCTATCCGCGAACCGTTTAACTCGGAATAGCTGTCGGCCTGCACTTTTCCGTTTACATCCAGCACCATCAGGCGGCCGCCCAGTTCGCCGCCGGATGCAGTAAGCAGGGTCTGCAGTTCGTCCATTTGCGCATCGGCAAACAGCGGCGCTGCTTCCACCGCCAATTTCTCCGTATTTGCTTGATCCTGCGTGCGCCGATCCGCGAATAAATAATCGCCCACCAAGCCTATCAACGATGTGGCAACCGCATAGTAGCTCACACCAACGACCAGCAGGAAGGCGAGTACGATTTTCCAACGGATGGAGGCAAACGGATTCTTAATCTTTATCGGTGAAATAGTAGCCCACTCCCCACTTGGTAAAGATAAACTCCGGTTGAGCGGGGTTGCGTTCAATTTTTTCCCGCAGACGGCGAATATGTACATCCACCGTGCGGGCATCGCCGGTATAATCGTATTTCCAAACGGTCTCAAGCATCGCCTCTCGGCTGAATACTTTACCACGGTTATTCACAAACATTTGCAGCAGGTCAAATTCCTTCGCCGTTAGGCGCACATCCTTGCCGCCCAGCGTAACTGCGCGGTTTACGGAGTTGATTTCCATATCATGTACGCGAATGACCTTTTTCACTTCGTTTTGTTGGGCGCCATTTGCGCGGCGCATAATGGTTTTGATTCTGGCCTTAACCTCCAGTATATTGAAAGGTTTGGTCATGTAATCGTCGGCGCCGTATTCTAAACCGAGTATCTTATCAATATGCTCGCCTTTCGCCGTCAGCATAATGATCGGTACGTTGCTGTGCTCGCGTATGCGTTGGCAAACTGTAATGCCGTCCAATTTGGGCAGCATTACATCCAATAGAATAAAATCATAATTGCCGGAGAAAAATTTAGCCAGCGCTTCTTCGCCATCAGCGGCGGAATCCGTCTCAAAGCCTTCCTGTTCCAATGTATATTTAAGGCCTTTGATAATCAAAGGTTCATCATCAACAAGCAAGATCCGCTTTGCCATAGGCTACATCCTTTCGTGCCGAATCAGCAGGATCGTGTCGATTGTGAAAGATAAAATCGCCACGTTTAACAATATTGTAAAGCGAATTAATAAAAAAATCAAGTAAATTGTTACAGGATTCCCATGATGATTTCATTTATACGTATCATTTTCCAGCATTAGTACATTGAAAATACAACACTTCCGCGATAATAATATGAAATTGCCAATATTTACAACGATAAGTTTATTTCTATTTCTTAAATTTTGCGAACAGGAATCTTACAGCCTTTTGATGCTATCTCTGTTAATTAAACCTGTATATAGTGGCTGGTTAAGCAGCCATATCCTTACTACTGCGTTTCAAGTAAATACAACTGATTGCAATGTGTGCCTACTCCTCTTTGCTGTACAGCAAATTAACCATTCCACATACGCAAAACCCGGAGCCTTTATGGCTCCGGGCTTTATACTGTTACACATGATGGCTTGCTGCTTTATGCCAGCAAGCTCTTTCCAGTCATTTCCGCAGGGACTTCAACCCCCATGCTTTCCAGCATAGTTGGCGCTATATCGGAAAGTCTTCCGCCTTCGCGCAGTTTCTTCCCGATCATCTCCGGCCCGATTGCAATAAACGGAACCGGATTGGTCGTATGCGCGGTAAAGGGCTCATGCGTTTCAGGATCGACCATCTGGTCGGCATTGCCATGGTCAGCCGTAACAAAGGCGCGGCCACCGTTGCGCAAAATTGCGCGCACAACGGCCCATACACAATCATCGACAGCCAGTACGGCTTCTTCCGCCGCTTCCATCACGCCGGTATGGCCAACCATATCGCAATTGGCGAAATTGAGAATCATCACATCGTACTTCTTCGCGTTAATCTCTTCAATCGCTTTTCCAGCCACCTCAAAGGCGCTCATTTCCGGGCTCATATCAAATGTCGCCACTTTAGAAGACGGCACAAGAATGCGGTCTTCTCCTTCGTTCGGCTTCTCGACACCGCCATTGAAGAAGAAGGTCACATGCGCATACTTTTGCGTTTCCGCAATGCGTAATTGCGTTTTCTCCAAGCTGGACAGGTATTCACCCAGTGTATTCGTCAGTTTTACCGGCGGGTTCACCACGGAAAGGCCGGTAAAGGTTTCATCATACTGTGTCATGCTGACGAAGTTTACATGGAAATAACCGTTTTTACGGGTAAATCCGGTAAAATCAGGCTGAATAAAGGTACGCGTCAACTGACGGGCACGATCCGGACGGAAATTGAAGAAAATCACGCCGTCTTCGGGTGCGATAACGCCAGTTGGTTTGCCATCTGCAAGCACAACAGTCGGCAATACGAACTCATCGTACCCCTTTTCACCGATCGCATAGCTCTGTTCAACAGCCGCAACAGCGCTATCGGCAGTTTTGCCTTCACCGTAAACCATCGCATCGTACGCCTTTTGCACACGATCCCACAGGTTATCACGGTCCATCGCCCAGTAGCGGCCCATGACCGTTGCTATTTTGCCGACGCCAATTTCCTGTAATTTTGCTTCCAGCTCTTTAACATAGTTAATTCCGCTGGAGGGCGGCACATCACGGCCATCCAGGAAGCAATGCACATATACTTTTTCAACGCCGCGCTTTTTGCACATTTCCAGCAATGCGTACAGATGGCTGTTATGGCTATGCACGCCGCCATCGCTTAACAAGCCCATTAAATGGATTGCTTTGCCCTGTTCGCGTGCCTGATCAATTACATCGCAAAGCGGCTTCTTTTCATAGAAAACGCCGTCTTGAATGTCCTTGGTGATGCGTGTCAATTCCTGGTACACAATACGACCGGCGCCAATATTCAAATGGCCGACTTCGCTGTTACCCATTTGGCCGTCCGGCAGCCCGACATCCATGCCGCTGGCGCCGATTTGCGTATGCGGGTAGGTCTTCATCAACTCATCTAAATGCGGCGTACCCGCCTGAAAAATAGCGTTGCCTTCATGGGCGGGGTTGATACCAAACCCGTCCATGATGATCAGCGCTGTCATGGTTTTATCCATTCACGATACTCCTTATGCTTGTCTGTTTCGCTGTCTGCAGATTACTTGTTATACAGTACGATAGCGGCAAAATCTTCCGCCTTCAGCGATGCGCCGCCAATCAATCCGCCGTCAATCTCCGGCTGCGCCATAAGACCCTTTACATTGCTGGGCTTCATGCTTCCGCCGTACTGGATGCGTACCGCGTCCGATACCGCTTTGCCATATTGACGCTCCAGCGCGCTACGGATGACGCCGATGGTCTCGTTTGCCTGCTCGTCGGTAGCGGTTAAACCGGTCCCGATTGCCCAAACAGGTTCGTAGGCAATTACGATGTCTTTCACTTCTTCGGCTGTTAAACCGGTTAATGCCATGCGGGTTTGATATTCAACAATAGCATTGGTATAGCCGTTCTCACGCTCGTCTTTCATTTCGCCAACGCACAAAATGGGAATCAAGCCACCGGCAACGGCAGCCTTAACGCGCTGGTTTACCGTCTTATCGGTTTCGCCAAAATACTGCCGGCGCTCGCTGTGGCCGATAACGACATATTCTACGCCGCAGGCTTTGAGCATATCGACGCTCAATTCACCGGTGTAAGCGCCGCTCTGGGCAAAATGCACATTTTGCGCGCCCAGATGGACGTTCGTACCGGCGACGATTTTTTGTACGGCGTCAAAGCAAACCGCGGGTACGCAAACAGCGATATCACAATCGGCGTCTTTTACGATCGGTACCAGTTCTTTTACCAATTCCGCAGCTTCGGCAGGGGTTTTATTCATCTTCCAGTTTCCGGCAATAAAGGGTTTACGCATGATGATCCGCTCCTTATCTGATGGTTACTCAGTGTACATGCCCATTCTTCTTCACGTTGAAACACGTTTTAAAACGTAATATCTCAGAGCATGCCGACGCAGACGGAGAAATTTCTCCGTCTGCGTTCTCCAGTTGTTATTATATTACTTGTCATCCAGCGCCGCAACACCGGGCAGTGTTTTTCCTTCGAGGAACTCGAGGCTAGCGCCTCCACCGGTAGAAACATGGGACATCTTATCAGCATACCCCATCTGTTCCACAGCCGCCGCGCTATCGCCGCCGCCGATGATGGTAACACCGCTGCATTCTGCCATTGCCTTGGCAATCGCGCGCGTGCCTTCAGCAAAGTTTTCAAATTCGAAAACGCCCATCGGGCCATTCCACACAACGGTTCCCGCATTTACGATTTCGTTGGAGAAAATCACCTGGGTTTTGGGGCCGATATCCATGCCCTCAAAGCCATCGGGAATTTCCTTGCTATGCACGGTAATACGCATGGCGTCGTTGCTGAAATCATCACCGGCAATATTGTCGATCGGCAGTAAAAGCTTAACGCCTTTTTCTTTTGCCTTCTCTAAAAGTTCCTTTGCCAGATCAATCTTATCTGCTTCCAGCAAGCTCTTGCCGATGCGGCCGCCCATCGCCTTTTGGAAGGTGTAGCTCATGCCGCCGCCAATAATCAGCGTATCTACCTTCTCCAGTAGATTGGTAATAACGCCGATCTTGTCGCTCACCTTGGCACCGCCGAGGATTGCCACAAAGGGACGCGCAGGGTCTTCCAACGCCTTGCCCATAATGGAAAGCTCTTTACCGATCAGGAAGCCGGCAACGGCGGGATGCAGCAGGTGCGCAACGCCTTCTGTGGAAGCATGCGCGCGGTGCGCCGTGCCAAAAGCATCGTTCACATATACTTCAGCCAGTGAGGCAAGCTGCTTGGCAAATTCAGGATCGTTTTTCTCTTCTTCAGGATGGAAGCGGACGTTCTCAATTACCATTACGTCGCCATCTTTCAGCTCGTCCGCCAGTTTATGGGCGTCCGGACCGACAACATCCTTGGCAAGCGGTACTTCTTTCCCCAGCAGCTGGCTCAAACGTTCCACTACCGGTTTGAGGGAGTATTTCATATCAAAGCCGTTCTTGGGACGGCCCAAATGGGAGCACAGAATGACACGGGCGCCATGCTCCATCAGGTATTGAATGGTCGGCAGCGCTCCGCGGATTCGGTTTTCATCCGTAATGACCCGGTTTTCATCCAGCGGTACGTTAAAGTCGCAGCGCACGAGCACTTTTTTCCCTTTTACCTGGATGTCCTCAATGGTTTTCTTCGCCATACTGCACACTCCTTAGTGAATCATTTCTTTTCGGAAACATTTGACCGCGACATTTCGCTTTTTAAAAGCAAATTCCAGTCGCATTTCCTGCAAATTTATTGCCAAGTCCCATGAGGACCAGTGCAATCACTCAATACCGAGCATGGCTCTTGCCGCGCCCTCGTCCGTTACCAGCATTGCCTGCGGGCGGTTCTTCATGACCGCGCGAATGGCAGTTGCTTTGCGTTTCCCTGCGGCAACCGCAAGCATTGCACAATCCGGTTTTAACTTGCCCAAATCATGCGCAACGCTTGATGCGGAAAACACAACATGTCCATCACTGTCAAAATAACAGCCATACGCCTCTGCTACCGCGCCCTGGCGAAGCACGTTTGCCAGCACATCAGACGGGAGCTGCCGTTTTTGGCCCATATCGTCCGCACGGCCTATCCCATACAGCACAACGTCGGCCCGCTGCAACAGTTCCAGTGTTTCGGTTACTTCACTCAGCTTACGAAGCTCAGCCAATGCCTGTTCATCCAGCTGATCCGGTAAATGCATTAGCCTGTGATGTCCGCCTAACCGTTTTGCGATCTCCGATGCAATGGTATTGGCTTGTGTTTCCAGCGCCCTGCCGATACCTCCGCGAGCCGGAACAACCATCACATTCATCGGGGTTCCCGTAGTCAGCGCTTGCGCCACTTCGTGTATGGTCTGGCCTCCTGTAACCGCCAACGTTGCTCCGCTATGCAGGAAAGAGCGTAAACGTCCGGCAGCAATCCGGCCAACCTCGTGCAGCACATGCGGGTCCTCATCGTAATCTCCCGGAGTCACATATACCCGCGGCACATCCAGTAGTTTGCTTAACGCGGTTTCCAGCTTGGTCAGCCCCCGCAGATCGCGGCTGAAACGCCTTGCCTGCGGTAGTATCCCGGCAGCTTCCGGCGTCAAACTCATCCCTGCGGCATCTAATTCTACCAAGCCGCGCTCTTTAAGTAAAGCCGCCACTGTTCGCACTTCGCGTTCCGGCAGATTCAGGCGCATGGCAAGCTGCCGCCTGCCAACCGGCTGTAAAGCGTCTATCCGCTCTAACACCAGCGCGCGCCGCTCGATCTCCTGTGCAAGATCGGGCGCTATCTTCTGCATCAGCGAAAAGTAATCGTCCTGCATCGTTCCTCTCCTCTGTACGGGACGAGATTTGACCCGCATGGACGAATTTCATCCCACAAGGAATTATACCGCATTTATATCCTTCATGCAATCCCTGTTTTGACAATTTCTTCACAATATTTTAAGATGGATTTTACTCAATTTTATAGTTACAATCTGATTCATCCCTTATATTACAGCATAATTGACAAATATGTATGCAAATCGGGAATCGGCCGCGGACAATTGCGGCAGATTCCCGATTTGCATATTTTACAGTCTAATGCTGCAAAATGAATAATCGACATAGTAGAATCTATATTGTCTTGCACTACAATGTTCACGGTTAACTGGTGTTATTCTACAATGCTGGCTCCCGTTAAGTCGATGATGCCTAAAACCGAGCGGTCCCAGCCCTTTACAACAGGCGATACCAGATAAGTGTCGGTGTAGTAATAGATGGGGATAACCGGCATATCCTCCATAAAGATATCATAAGCAGTATATAAACGGGCAAAGTGTACGGCCGGGTCTGCTGCAGCTACGGCATCATCCAGAGCCTTCTCAAAATCCGGATTATAGTAGTTGATAAAGTTATAATAGGCATCCAAATTCTTGTAATTTTCCAGCATGCTGATCGGGTCCAAAAAATCAGCTAACCAACCATAGTAAACAATTTCAAAATCACCGTCAGAACGGGCAGCTTGGAACTCATCCCAGTCCATTGCATTTAATACACAGTTAATTCCCAAATTTGTTTTCCATTGCTCTTGCATAATCTCAGCAATTATTGTTTGCCCTACCGAAGAATAGGTCGAAAGCGAAAACGTGGGAAAGCCTTCGCCGTTGGGATACCCCGCTTGTGCAAGAAGAGCCTTCGCAACTTCTATTCTGATACTATTATCGGTAAGGGTATAACTGCCCGCCACCTCGGAGAACTGTTTGCCATCCGCATCAAGGAATCCCGGCGATACAAGGCCATCCGCGGGAATAGAGGAAGCAATGCTGTCGCAAACCAGCTGTGGGCTAAAACCCAATGCCAATGCTTTTCGGACTCGAACATCGGACCAAATTTCCAAATCCATATTGAATCCATAGCTGTAAGTACCCAACAAAGGATATTCATAGAGGTTTGAGTCTTCCTCGGCAAGCCGCGTAATTTCGCTTGCAGGTACATTGGGAATAAAGTCCAGCTCGCCTGCCATATATGCAGCATATGCAATGTCGTCGGAATTGATAAATTTCCCATTAATAGCAGTCAGTTGTACCGCTTCAGCATTCCAGTATGCCGGATTGGATTCCAACCGGAATCCCACACCGCTGATGTACTCAGCAAGTATAAACGCACCATTGGATACGCATAACGCCGGATTTGATCCCCATGCGCCGTCTTCGCCACCCTTGGCTTCCACAGCAGCTTGCTTCACAGGCATAAAATAATAATATGCCATCAATGAGACAAAGTAATAGGTAGGTTCGGTGAGTTGCACTTGAAGTGTGTAGTCATCCACTGCGGAAATACCAACATCTTGTTCAGAACCACGGCCAAGCACAAGCGGCCATGCCCCAACGATATGAGTATACTCCCAAAGCCAATTATAATCAGATTCTGTTTCAGGATTCATGGCGCGTAACCATGCGTATATAAAGTCATTTGCGGTCAGTTCGGTACCGTCTGACCATTTGCTTTTACGCAGATGAAATGTAACGGTTAAACCGTCCTCTGATATATCCCAGCTTTCAGCAATCCCCGGATACACGATACCGGATTTTTCACGTACAAGCCCTTCGAAAGTCTGGTTAATAATATCACTGTTATCCATTATGTTATTAAAACAAGGATCCAGTGAACCAGGTTCCTTATTAATGTTCCAGTTTAATTCAGTGCGGCTCTTCGTATCCTGCTTTTTCAATGTCACTACGCTTACTTCAACTTCGAAGGTATGCACTTCCAGTCCGTTCGCTACTGTATAGGTAAAGATAGGTTTGCTGATTAAGTCCTTTTTCCCCATTTCTACCGGAATCTTTATTTCTGCGTTCTCTCCAGGCTGTAATCTAGCAGCAATATCCATCCTTTCTGCTAAAATCTCGCTATTTTCCTGCAGCGCAAGATTGGTTATGGATACTTTTCCATTGTTTTCGATATTATAAATTATCATGACAGACTCGCCTTCGTAAGCAGTATCTGTCGAGATCGTACGTGTAACGGTTAACGCAGGAACATGCTCATCTAACTTTATCTGTAGTGCTGCCAGTTCATCTTCGGTCGTACTGAAATTTTCAACAAGAGCCGCCAGTGCAATCTCAGCATTGCTCAATGCCGTCTGAATTGCCGTTATATCCGTTTCATTTTGCTCTTGTGTTTCTGAATATACGGTTTCGATATTATCAAGATTTGACTTGAGCACATTTGCTGCCTCTTCGCTCTGCTCTTTCAGCGCAGCAATTGCAGCCTTGGTGTTGGCAAGGTCTGTTTGGATG
This sequence comes from Candidatus Limiplasma sp., assembly GCA_963663285.2. Lineage (GTDB taxonomy): Bacteria > Bacillota > Clostridia > Christensenellales > Aristaeellaceae > CAXXOK01. Next base: position 946,575 of record CAXXNI010000002.1, read on the forward strand.
GCTTCTAAATCCGATGCGTTCTTTTGCTGCATTTCCTCTAGCGCTGTCTTGAAAGTAGCAAGCTCTGTTTGGAGTACTTCCAAAGCTGCCACGTTTTGGGCTTGCACTTCTTCCATGGCTGACTTGATATCGGTCAGTTCGGTTTGATGCGCTTCCAGTTTTGATGAATTCTGTTGCTGCGTTTCCGCCATCGCAGTTTTATACTCGGAAAGCGCTGTTTGGAGCGCTTCCAAATCCGCAATGTTCTGCTGTTGTGTTTCTGCCACCGCAGTCTTGAATTCGGAAAGCTCTGTTTGTAGATTTTTCAAATCCGTTGCATTCTGTTCCTGCGTTTCTTCAATTGTCGTCCTGGTGTTGGCAAGCTCTGTTTGAAGCGCCGTCACATCCGCCGCCGTTTGCTCTAGCGTTTCTTGGAATGTACTCTCAACCGTATCCAAATTCGCTTGAATGACAGCTGCATCATTTACGGCTTGCTTATGAACGGTCCATATTGAATATGCACCTCCGGCTACAACCAACACGAATAGGATTATGGTTAATAGCCAAAGCCGTTTGAAAACATTTTTCTTCTTGCCGTTATCCTTGGCGATTATGTGCTCATCTACACTTTCATTGTGCTGTATACTTTTATTGTTATCGTTTTGGTTATCCATATTTTCCTCCTATAAAATCCGTCTGAAGCTCTTCATGCTTGCTTGCCGTAGTCCAGAAAGTTAATGCATTCTGAGGTTGTTTTACGAAAGCGTAGAGTCAATCTGAGTGTCATGCATGAGTCAAAGAGGTATTAACAGGAGTAATGGCCGCAGAAATACGAGGTTTATTGACTTGTCTATACACTTGAAATACAAAACATAAATACGTCATGAAACAGTGCACTATCATTCTGCTCCGGTCATTGACGTTGAAAGCAATGGGCTTCTTGCATATAATGGGTTCGTCCCACTTGCACTTCTTTTATACGGTTACTATATACTACTACCACGAAAATAGCAACAGATAGGTGTTATTACCATATATTGATTATTTCACTTCTCGCCATATACTCTGAATATCATCAAATCCATGAACAGTTCCCTTGCCTAGATTCATTTTCATCAAGCAAACCGCATTCAATTATGATCTGCTTGCCATATCATTTCAGGACGATTCAATCTATCCATAATTACATTTTTATTTCCCGGCAGATAAATAAATTGGAAACCCGTCTCAATTGCTTATGACAGATTTCCAATTTGCTTATTTAAAATTTTGATACTGCGAGTTTTACAACTGTACGATTTCCTGTTCCGCTAACGCACGTTCCATCAATGCCTCGGTATCCAGTTTCGCTTCGCCATCCAGAATAATCTCCATTTTCGGCTTTGTTGCCGGATGCCGCGGCGTAAAAATAGTGCAGCAATCTTCAAACGGCAGTGATGATGTTTCAAACGTGCCGATTTGTATCGCCCGGTCGATAATTTCCTGCTTATCAAACCCGATCAGCGGACGGAAAACGGGCAGTTCTGCAACAGCGTCCGTACATTGCAACGCGTGCATGGTTTGGCTTGCAACCTGCCCGATGCTTTCTCCCGTTACCAACGCCTGCGCGTGTTCCGCGTATGCTACTTTATTAGCCAGTCTCATCATATACCGCCGCATGATAACGGTTGTATAATCGGGATGGCATTTTTCGTGAATCTGCATTTGAATCTCGGTAAACGGTACCAAGTGTACGCGCAGCCCGCACAGGCTTTCACTTAGCAAACTACCGAGCTTAAGCACTTTATCCTTTGCGCGTTCGCTCGTATACGGTGGGGATAGAAAGTGTACCGCGCTCATGGTAACGCCTCGTTTGGCGATCATCCAACCTGCGACAGGGCTGTCGATACCGCCGGAAAGTAAAAATGTCGCGCGTCCATTTGTGCCGACCGGCATACCGCCAACTGCCAGAACTGGCTTGGTGTACAAATACGCCAAATCCCTAATTTCAACGCTGAGCACAGTTTCCGGTTTATGCACGTCTACTTTTAAATCCGGCAAATGCTCCAAAATATAGCCGCCGATTTGCGCATTGATCATCGGGGAATCCATTGGGTAACGTTTATCGCTGCGCCGTGCTTCCACCTTAAAGGTTCCGGTTACTCCGCGCATCATCGCTACCGCTTCATCCCGAATGGCCTGAAAATCATCTTTAGGCATTTCAATCGCTCTGCATACGCTATGTACGCCAAATACTTTCGTCAGCTTTTGCATGGCTAAGTCCATATCGGTAACATCGCTTACGTATACACGGCTGTCGTTTAGCCATACTTTACCGTTAACGCTTTTCGCCGCGTTCTTTACCCTTTCCACGAGCATACGCAGAAAGTAAGGACGGTTCAAACCTTTTAGGTAGATTTCAGAAAAGCGCACCTGAAGCACTTCACGCAAAATAATCGTTCTCCTTCGCTATTGGTATGTATAATGCAATATCTACTATAATGCTGTTTACCGTCTGGTAAAAGCAGAAAGCAATCGGTACTGTTGCACGATTTGCTCTGCCGCATAAGTAACTTCTTCCACCGTGTTCTGCACAGAAAAGCTAAGGCGGATGGAACTATCGATCTCGCGCGGAGAAATGCCCATTGCTGCCAGCACCTCCGAACGGTGGCTCTTGTGGCTGGAACAGGCTGACCCTGTGCCCACCATGACCCCTTTGGCTTCCAGCGCGTGTACCATCGTCTCGGCACGAACCGGCGGGATCGAAATATACAATATATGCGGCGCGGAAGCATCACTTTCTGGAGCAGAGCCAAGTATCCGCAGGCTTTCGATCTGTGAAGAGAGCACAGCAATGGCAGCCGTTTTTAACGAATGGAATAAAGCAGCCGCCTCATCGTACTGGGGATATGCTTCCACTGCGGCCGCAAGGCCAGTAATCCCCGGCGTGTTTTCCGTACCGGATCGCAAATTCTGCTGCTGCCCACCGCCGAAGAGGATAGGCTTGATCCGGTGGTTTTTAGCAACGATCAACGCGCCGACGCCTTTTGGCCCATGAAACTTATGTGCACTTAGGGCATAGCTTTGCACCCGGAGCTTTCGCATGGAAAAAGGCACTCGCAAATAACCCTGTACGCCGTCAACATGAATCGCTGCCTGCGGCGCCAGTTCGTCCCGTAGGGCTGCTACGGCTTCAACCGGCATGATTACGCCGGTCTCGTTACAAACCTGCATAACGCAGATCAGCTTTACCTCCGGCGTAAGCATCTCACGCAGAGCGTCCATATCCAACGTGCCGTCCTGCCGAAGCGGGATGCCACTGGCTTTGAACCCAAAGCGGCATTCCGCTTCAAGGCATGCATTTTTCACTGCCGGGTGTTCTGCCGCGGTGTATAGTATGCTGCCCGGTCCGCGCACGGTAGCCAGATGGCCTAATATCGCCAGATTATCGCTTTCTGTGCCGCCGGATGTGAAAATCACATTGTCTGCTTCCGCATCCACAGCGTCCGCTATGGTTTTGCGCGCAGCCGTTATGCTGCGTTCCGCTTCCACAGCCTTTCCGTACAGTGCGGATGGATTATAGTATTCGGTTTCCATGCTGCGCGTAACCGCATCAACCGCTGCTTGGCAGGGCTTGGTTGTCGCGCTATTATCCAGATACGCTTGCATTCCTGATTCAAGCATGGAAAACGCCGTGCGGCAGATATTTTTTAATCATGCTTACCATATCATCGGAAGGCTCCATCACGATCATGGTGCGGCTGCTATCCTTCTGGTAGTAAAAATAGTACAAATTCGCGCCTCGGTTTAAAAACCAATTCTTACGCTTCATACCGGGCATGTTGATGAGCTTGCGGAAGTTTTCGCTATTTACCGGTCCAAAAGCTTCAACGTTCTTTACACGCATCGTACCCAGATTTTTGCGTTTTTGGTTGTTGAATACTTTGGCATAATCCAGTTCGCCATTGGTAAACGTATACTCGAATTCTGTACGAAGGCGATCTTTAAAAAGAAACAGCAGTACGGCAATACCGCAGAAGATGACTGTAATCGCCAGTGTAATCACCGAAAACGCGCTGAATATCATCGAAAGCGACCAAAATCCGATAAGAGCAAACAGTACCATAGCGACAGTCGCCAGATAGTACAGCATTTCATACCCCATTCGGTTTCTGCGGATTACGATTTCTTCCAGAAAATGATCCATGTTGTGCCCTCCATATCTTTATACGTATAATCGCATTGTAATGCTGATTACTGTAACACTGCCCAATAGTACACAAGCGCCGTTGCCAAGCCAATTAAAAAGCCGCCCATTACCTCAAAAGGCGTATGCCCCACCAGCTCTTTCAGCTGTTCATCCGAAATCCGCTTACCGTTAATCAATACATCTTTTAAAATCTGATTGATAACAGTCGCTTGTGTTCCGGTTTCACGGCGGACGCCGGTAGCATCGTACATCACGATCACTGCCAGCACTAAACACACAGCAAAAATCGGCGTGTTAAAACCCTGCTGCATTCCCACCGATATTGCCAGAGATATTACCATGGCCGTATGGGAACTGGGCATTCCACCCGAGCCGACAAAACGGTTCCAATCCCACACATGTTCCACCATGTAATACAGTGGTACCTTGAGAGCTTGTGCTAAAAACCACGCGATCAAAGCTGTGATTGCCGTATGATTGCTAAAAATTTCATTTATGGAGTGCAAAAGTGTTCCTCCTCGTTGGCGCCGCTGATCAGCTTACGCGTGTGAGCATCTGGCGTGCGAGCGTGATAAAAAATGAAGCGTCATCCCCAAAAATACCAATGGCATCTTCCGCCTTTTGTATATAGGTTTTCGCCGCTGTGCGCGAAGCATCTACCCCATATACTTCCGGCCAGGTCATTTTCCCCAGTTCCTGGTCTTTCCCTGTTTGTTTGCCAAGCATTGCCACATTCCCCGATACATCCAGCAAATCATCCACGATTTGAAACGCCATACCCAGCGATTGGCCGTAGGTTTGACCCTCAGCCAATTGTGCATTATTCGCACCACCCAGCAGCATTCCAGCCATAATCCCCGCCGTGATGAGATCCGCCGTTTTATGACGATGGATATATGCGACACACTTCTCGTCTGGTTTGGTATTTTCCAAAGACACATCCAGCGTTTGGCCCGCTATCATGCCCCGCACGCCTGCACGGCGTGCTATCTCCTCCATTGCGGCGATGGCCCGGTCGGGATGCGGCCATGTAACTGCTGCATCCAGCATGGTTTCAAATGCCAGCGAATACAATCCGTCTCCGGCTAAAATGGCGATATTCTCCCCAAACACTTTATGGTTTGTCGGTTTTCCGCGGCGAAGATCATCATTATCCAGCGCCGGTAAATCATCATGTATCAGGGAGTAGGCATGTATCATTTCCAGCGCCAGCGCAAACGGCATTGCCGCCGTCCAATCCGGCGTAAAAAGATGATAAGCAGCCAACAGTAAAGCAGGTCGTAACCTTTTGCCCGGGAGCGTTAGACTATAGCGCATGGCGCTAACCAACGGTTCCGGTATCGCAGTATCCTTCGGCGGGTTGCTGGGTGGGGTCACAAGTCCGGTTGCGGTTTTAAGAAGCGGCAGCGTTTCAAGCGCAGCATCGATACTGGTGGTATAATCCATCAATGTTTGCCCCAAAACCGTCCGCCTCCTTCTCTACTTATTACGTCTTCTATTTTACGCTTCAGAAGCGGAATCGTCCAGCATAGAAACCTGTGTGGCAATGTCGCTGGGTACGATCTCCGTCTCGCCGTTTTTCCCCGTTTTCACTTCGCTTAACCGCGCTTTTGCTGCAGAGAGCTTTTTCATCAGCGCTTGTGAGAGTTTCTCGCCCTCTTCATACGCTGTCATCAGTTCATCCAGCGGCAGATCCCCCTGTTCCATGCGGTTTGCCAGCGCTTCCAAACGGGTTAACTCGTCCTCAAAAGAAGGTTCATTACTCTTTTTCTTCGCAGTCATGATTCATCCTCCTTCCGAACAGAGATTGCTTTCGCATCAATTTTACCGTCTTTTAAGGTAACGGTAAAGTCATTATCCGGTTTCAGTTTCTGCACACTGGGGATGATATGCCCATTTTGCGTAACCAGTGCATACCCGCGTTGCAGCGTTGCCTTGGGGCCAGACGCCGAAAGTCGAATGGTAGCCTGCGCAGCCCTATGCGACATAGCGTCAATTTGTGCCTGTGCTATCATTGTGATCCGGCTGCTTAGCGATATCACCCGTTCTGTTATTGCTTGCAGTTGGTTTGCCGGAGTCTGTTCCGCTATACGGCGTTGCAGCTGGGTTAACGCCGCCGTCTTTTCTGCGATTTCCGCATCTGCCGCACGCTTGATGCGCCGCATCATCGCTTCAACGTCTTCTTGCAGCGCTTCCACTTGCGGCACCGCCAGTTCAGCCGCTGCGGACGGAGTAGGTGCGCGTACATCCGATACAAAATCGGCAATCGTAAAATCGGTTTCATGTCCAACCGCACTAATCACCGGTTTATGGCAAGCTGCAATACTTCTTGCCACCACTTCTTCGTTAAATGGCCACAAGTCTTCCATGCTGCCACCGCCGCGCCCAACGATGATCACGTCAATCTGTCCCAGCGTATCCAGCACACGCAGCGCCTGTGCAATTTGCTGCGCCGCTCCTTCGCCCTGCACCGCTACGGGGTATAAGTATAGTGGCATTCCCGGATGCCGCCGCCATGCCACACGTGAAATATCGTGGATGACCGCACCGGTTCCGCTTGTGGCAATCCCGATTCCTTTGGGCAGAAGCGGCAATGGCTTTTTCAGCGTTGCATCAAACAGCCCTTCTTTGGAAAGTGTGCTTTTCAGCGCTTCCATGCGCAGGTACAACTCTCCAATCCCATCCTGTTCCATCCCATCTGCATAGAACTGGTAGGAACCTGTTTTTGCATACAGCCCGACGCTTCCCCGCAGCACAACCCGCATACCGTCCTTCGGTGCGAAATGAACGCTTCCGGCTGCGGAGCGAAACATGACACAAGCGATCGCACTTTGCGCATCTTTCAGCGAAAAGTACCAATGCCCGGACACATGACGCTTAAAATTGCTGATTTCGCCACGCAAACGGATGCTGTGCAGCATTGGATCGCTCGCAAGGCTGCGCCGAACATATTCGTTCAGCTCTTCAACGGTAAGGGTTGGCGCATTCATTTTGTTTATTTGGCCCTCTCGGCTGCTTCTACGGTATTGCTCATCAGCATAGCAACGGTCATACGGCCTACGCCGCCCGGTACAGGGGTGATGTACGATGCTTTCTCTTTGGCGGCTTCAAAATCCACATCGCCGCAGAACTTGCCATCCACGCGGTTCATCCCCACATCAATAACGGCAGCGCCTTCTTTAATCATATCCGCTGTAATAAAACGTGGTTTCCCAATTGCGGCAACCAAAATATCAGCTCTGCGCGTATGCTCCGCAAGGTTTTTCGTGCGGCTGTGGCAAATGGTAACCGTTGCGTTTTCCTGCATCAGCAGCATTGCCATGGGGCGGCCGACGATATTGCTGCGTCCAACGACAACTGCATCCTTCCCTTCAATGGGAATGCCGGCCGATTTTAGCATGTATAAGGCACCTTTAGGCGTACAGGCAATGGGTGCGGGCTCGCCGCGCATCATCTTGCCCGTATTGATATCGTGAAAACCATCCGCGTCTTTTTCAGGTACAATCAACGCCAGCGCCTGATTGGCATTCAGGTGTTTTGGCAACGGCAACTGCACCAAAAGGCCGTGGATTTTCGAATCGTTGTTTGCTTTGCGTATCTCTGCTTCCAGCTGCTCCTGCGTGCTGTCCGCCGGCATCCGAACCGTCATGGAGGCGATGCCCAAACGTTCGCATGCTTTTTCTTTATTACCCACATACAGTTGGCTTGCCGGGTCGTCTCCAACTAAAATGACGCACAAACCCGGTATAATACCCTTGGCAATCAGTGCGTCGACACGCACCTTTAATTCTTTTTCCACTTGTGCGGAAAGTGCTTTACCATCTAAAATCTGTGCTGCCATCGTTCCTCCTTCTCGGCGTGAGCCGGTCCCTCATGTGTTACTTTGCTGCGTTCAGCGGATCGCTTCGCGATGCCATCACCTTTCGCATACCCAGCCAGGCGATACCAGCTGCGTTGTCCCCACTGTATTCCGGTTTGCCAAAATGCAATGTCATACCGCATATACGTCCCAGCCGTATTGCCACTAGTTCTCTAAGCAGTGTGGAGGATGCGACGCCTCCGACAATGAGCGCCTGCAAGCCCCCCGTTTGAAAGCTTGCTGCTTTCAGCAGCCTTGCCACGGTACGCGCCAATACATCAAATACTTCAGCCGCTATTCTCTCCTTAGTATATGTGCCTTTCTCCAGCCAGCGCATACACTGCGTTTCAGCACCCGAGAAGTGGCAGTACAAATCTCCCTGCTCCATGCTTACAGGTAAAAGTGCCTGTACAGGTTCCGTATTTCTTAGCGCCAACGACTCAAGCGAGGGCCCTGCCGGAAAGGGTAAACCCATTTTCACTCCAATACGGTCTATCAACTGCCCTGCATGTAAATCCAGCGTTCCACCCAGCAGCGTAAGCTCGTCCTTCTGCGAAAGCAGCAGCTCAGTTGTGCCGCCGCTCAGGTGCAGTGCAAGAAAGCGTTCCGGCATCGCGTTGCCGTCGATCTGCCCGGCAGCAATATGACCTTGCTGATGTGAAAACAAGTATCCCGGTACATTTAGCATGGCAGCCAGCGTACGTGCATGACCCGTACCCACTGTAAATACAGGCATATAGCTATCTTCCTGGCTGCGCGGTGCGCTGGACGCTGCAACTGCGGTGATTTCAGCATTTTGCAACTCGTCTTGCAACTGTTCCGCCAGCGGCGGTATTTGCTTAACATGCGCAAAAACGGCCTCGCTTTGGCGAAGGCCGCGCTGCCCGCTTTTGACTGGTAAAAGCATCCTCCGGCTTGCAATAACGTTACCGTTACAATCCACTGCCGCTACCGAAGTGGTGTAACAACTCGTATCAAAGCCGATTGCGACTTTCATGCCGGGTTCAGTCCTTCCGCTTTTCTCGGGCAATTGCGCCCAATACGCCGTTAATGTAACGTCCGCTTTTTGGTTCGCTGTACTTATCAGCCAATTCCATCGCTTCACTAACCGAAACGTTGGCCGGTACATCCTTACGGTAGCACAATTCATACGCTGACAACCGTAAAATGCTTAAATCCACGCATGCCACACGTTCCAGCGACCAGTCGCCGTTACTATTGGCCGCGATTAATTCATCCAATTCCTGCTGATGCTCGCGTACACCCGAAAGTACATCCTCAATATACGCTTTCTCATCGGATGAGGGTTTCGCCGCTTCTTCGCCTTCTTCGGCAAGTTGTTCATAAGCCAACAACAAGGTATCCTCGTCGGCTTCGCCGCCAGACATCCGCTCGTAAAGCAGTTGCATTGCAGCCTGTCTGGCCACTGATCGAGCCATGCACTACACTCCGTTTCGTCTCATTACCTGTAAAATGTGCTGTTTCATCAAAGACATATCATGTCTATGGCAGTACAGCACAATTGACGGTCTTATTCACCTTTGGGCGGGAATAGTTTATTAATGGAACGCTTGATGAAATTCGTCTTGTCCGAACGGGCGCCCACCCAATACCCTATACCGAACAAAAAGCACACCAATATCGTTTTGAAAAAGCCGAGGAAAATCAGCATGAAAGCGATTGCTGCGCCGCCCGCGCCAAGCAACAGCCCACATTGCTTTGTGCCGATGGTAAACCAGCCGCCGTTTTGATGATCCATAGTACGTCCTCCTTATTCCCCAGCCGTTATTCCTGATTTGCATCGCGCTTTTCAAGCGCATCTTCGGTTTCTTCCTCTTCGGTATCATCCGTTAAGGATTCTTCCGTATCTGTAGTGTTTTCCGCCACGCTGTCCGGTTCGCCGGCAAGCTCGGTCTGCAAATCGTCCGCTGGTGCTGCTTCTTCCGTGGTGCTTGCTTGCTCAGTGGGTAGAACGTCATCCTCTACTGCACCACTTGACACAGTTTCGCTTTCCTGCGGCGGTTGCGGAATGATCTGTGGTTTCTCATCCCGTTTGAACAAGCGCTGATGCAGAGGCTTTTTTGTATCCTCTTCTGCCGGTACCGGCGCTTCGCTTGGCGCAGATGTTTGCGGTACTGCTTGGCTGGTTCCAGCTACGGCAGTATTTTGTACGGCCGAGTAGGCATCTTCTACCATTGTCTTCTCCGGTGCCGGGCACGCGGCGGCTGTACCATTGCTGGTTTCCACCAAAACCCGTACCTCTTTCACATCTATGCCGGAGCAGGAAGTAATGTACTGCTTAATCTGCTTTTGCAAGACACTTACAGTAATCGGGATGTTGACCCCGTTGGCCAATGCAATACGGATGCTGATAACAACCCCGTCCCGTACATGATGAATACGCGTATTGCTGACTTTTAATTCGTCATGCGTTGCAACGCACTTCTTAACCATGTTCTCCATTGCAGACATGGAAATGCTCAAATCACCGTATTCCGTATGCTGCACAAAAAAGCCTTTTTCTTTGGAAGAGCGAAACAGCATCGAAACACTGTGAAGCCCCAAAAAGCACAAAGCAATGGCTACGGCGACCATAACCGCACGCTGCCAAAGTAAAAAGGTCTGCGTTACAAAAGAAAGATCCAGCGTAAAGGGAAAAATGCCCGCGCCGAAAACAAATAAACCAATCCCAATCACCAAAATGAAAAGACCGGTGAACGCCGCCAAAATACGGTCTATTACCTTAAGTCTCACAATCCATTCCTCCCTGCCGGCTCGGTTGATACAAAGCAAACCCCAAAAGGCCTTACCGGTCTTTTGGGGCATCGTTTATGCCTGTGTTTCCGGTTCGGCCTGCGGCTCGGTTTGCTCAACTGAAGGTTCAACCTTCGGCTCGCTCTCCGTTTCAGCCTCTGTTTCTGTGTTTTCTGTTTCGGGCTCGTCCGGTTCTTTTTCTTCTTCCGGCTGCACTTCGCTATCTTCGGTAACGCTTGCATGCACGCCTTCGGTTACTTTTTCAAGTTCCGCGTTTTCCAAGCTCTCTAAAACTTCTTTGTTTTCTTTTTCAAAGCTTACGCCCTGCACATGTACATCCACGCGCACCACATGCAGCCCGGTCATGGATTCAATCGCCTTGCGCACATTTTCCTGTACGTTGGCTGCGGCTGTCTGAATCGGGGTGCCGTATTCAACGATGACAAATAAGTCCACGGAAGCTTCTTCCGAGCCAATCTCAACTTTTACGCCTTTGGTAATGTTGCGATAGCGCCCGAACACCTCGGTTATGCCACCGCTGGTGCACATACCGGCAATGCCTTCTACTTCGTTGGCGGCTACGCCTGCAATGATCGCGATGACCTCGTTGGCATAGGTGATGGTCCCCGTTGTATCCTCATCATTATGCAAACTCAAGGGCAAGTTATCTTTCCTTGCAGCCATGCTACACACCTCCTATGGTTCATGCTTTCCAAAGCGTAGTATAACAGATTTTGCAGCAATTGACAACGCCGCTATCGTAAATTATCCCGTGCAGAACCAAGCAGCTATTTACTGCTCCACTTTGATTTTCAGCATGTCCAGCTGTTGGGGATTTACGGTTGCCGGTGTTTCCATCATCGGGCATACGCCGTTTTGAATTTTGGGGAACGCCAGCACATCGCGCAGGCTTTCGGAACCGTTTAAAATCATCACTAAGCGGTCGATGCCGAAGGCAAAACCGCCGTGCGGGGGCGTGCCATATTGGAAAGCCTCCAACAAGAAACCAAATTTCTCCTTGGCTTCTTCCGGCGATAGACCAATGAGCGAGAACATTTTTGCCTGCAAATCGCTCTGGTGGATACGAATAGACCCGCTGCCCATTTCAACGCCATTCATCACCAGATCGTAAGATTTAGCGCGAACCGAGGCAGGGTCTGTCTCCATCAAGTCAACGTCTTCTTCCATTACAGCAGTAAACGGATGATGCTCTGCCACAAAGCGCTGGTCTTCTTCGTCCCAGGACACGAGTGGGAATTCGGTAATCCACAGCAGGTCATAACGAGATTGATCGATCAAATCCAGCTGGTGGCCCAAGCGCAAACGTACCTGACCCATGGCGGTTAAAGCCTTGATTTTTTGATCTGCGATTACAAACAAAGCATCCCCTGCCTGGCAATCCATTTTCGTAAGCAGCCGCTGCATGCTATCGCCCTGCATAGCCTTGGCAAAGCTGCTGCGGATAGTGCCATCTGCGTTAGGCACAGCCCATGCAAGGCCTTTCACATGATACGTTTTTGCATATTCACCCAGCGCGTCCAGCTCTTTACGGCTCATTCCGCCCGCGCCTTTGGCACAAATCGCGCACACGGTCTGCCCATCGGCCAATGCGTTTTCAAATACAACAAAGCCACATCCGCGCACCGTTTCGCTTACATCGCTGATTTCCATCCCGAAACGGGTATCCGGCTTGTCGCTGCCATAGCGAGCCATCGCATCGCGCCAGGTCAAGCGTTTCAACGGCAGCTGAATTTCAATCCCCATTACCTCTTTAAATAATTGCTGGTATGCGCCTTCGACTACGTTTTGTATGTCCTCCGGCTCGATAAAGCTCATTTCCATATCAAACTGCGTAAATTCCGGCTGACGGTCTGCACGGCCGTCCTCATCGCGGAAACAACGCGCAATTTGGTAGTACTTGTCCAACCCTGCCAGCATCAGCAGCTGTTTATAAATCTGCGGACTTTGCGGGAGCGCATAAAACAGTCCCGGCTTCTGGCGGTATGGTACCAGATAATCACGAGCGCCTTCGGGAGTGGATTTGGTCAGAATTGGCGTTTCCACCTCAATAAAACCCTGATCGTCGATATAATCCCGCAGGCATTTGATAATGCGGTGGCGGAACTGTAGCATATGCTGCATCGTCGGACGACGCAGGTCGATATAGCGATACTTCAGCCGCAGCGATTCCGCTTCGTTGCTATCGTCCTCAACGTAAATCGGTGGCGTTTTACTCGCGTTGAGTACCAGCAAGCTCTTTGCCAGCACTTCTACCGCGCCGGTCGCCATTTTTTCATTTACAGCTTCCGGTGCGCGGTTACGCACTTCGCCTGTAACTTCGATTACGAATTCGCTTCGCAGGCTTTCGGCTAAGGCAAAAGTATCTTCATCCAGCGAGGTAGAATCCATCACAACCTGTACAATGCCCGTGCGGTCGCGAAGCCATACGAAAATCAGCCCGCCCAGATTACGGGCACGCTGCACCCAGCCCTTTCAGCAATACCTGTTTGCCCACTTCACCCGGTAGTATCTCACCGCACATATGCGTTCGCTTTGTGATTGCCATGGGTTTATTCCTCCTCGCTTCGCTTGCTGATCATCGCGGCCAGTTTTTCCGGTGCTTCCATAAGGGAAACTTCCGTTTCTTCCCGCGTGCTCATGTTACGCAGCGTAATCATATCTTTTTGTATTTCATCTTCACCCAGTACCGTTACGTAGGCAGCGCCCAGTTTATCCGCGTATTTAAACTGCGCCTTCAGGCTACGGCCTGCATGGTCCATATCCGCCTTCAAGCCTGCCGCACGGAATGCAAGCATTAACGGAAACGCATTTGCCGCAAGACTGCGGTTTAAACTGGCAACGTATATATCCGGGGCGTTGCTTTCCATTTTCAGCTTATGCATTTCAGGCGGCATCAGATCCAGCAGCAGCAATACACGCTCCATCCCCATACCGAAACCTACCGCCGGAATATCCGGCCCGCCGATTTCTTCTACTAGCTTATCATAGCGGCCGCCACCGCAGGCGGTCATGGTTCCGTTTGGGGTTTCCGCAGTCAGCTCAAACACGGTTTTGGTGTAGTAATCCAAACCGCGTACAATGCCCGAATCCACGACGTATTCCACGTTCGCCGCTCGCAGATAGCTTTGCAGATCCTCGAAGTGATCGTGGCACTCATCACACAAGGCATCGATCATCCGCGGTGCGTCCGTCAGTTCCGCCTGACAGGCCGGATTTTTACAATCCAACACACGCAGCGGGTTTATATCAATACGTTCAACACAGTCCTTACACAGCTTTTCCCGTTTACCATTCAGATATGCTTTCAGCTTTTCCTGGTATGCGGGGCGGCACTTAGGACAGCCGATAGAGTTGATCCGCAGTGCAATGCCCTGTAAACCAACGCTGCTTAACACGTCCATCGCAATTAATATCAGTTCGGCATCCGCAGATGCTTCTTTCGCGCCGAAGCATTCCATACCAAATTGATGATGCTCGCGCAGGCGCCCGGATTGAGGCGATTCGTAGCGGAAATGAGGGGCGAAAATATAGTAAAGTTTCATGGGTAACGCTTGCGCATACAAGCTGGATTCAATAAAAGCGCGCACGGTTCCCGCCGTCGTTTCCGGCTTCAGGGTAATGGAGCGGTCGCCCTTATCCTTAAAAGTATACATTTCTTTACGTACGACGTCGCTTGAAGCGCCTACCGACCGTAAAAACAGTTCTGTATGCTCAAATACCGGCGTACGGATTTCCTGGTATCCCGCCAGTTTGGCTTTCTCACGCATCATGGCTTCCATTGCCTGATAGCGTGCGCTTTCAGGGGGTAAAATGTCCTTGGTACCTTTGGGAATCCTAGTCAACATGTTTTTCACCTCAATCGCTACGGTTCTTGTGGATTATACACGCGCTATCTTTGCATTGTCAAGGAAAGTCGCGTGTTTACATCGTTTTCATATAGGTAACTAAAAACCTCTGGGTTATAACCGTAACACCAGAGGCAATTGGTACTTTCCCAGCCTGGGAAATAGATTACCGCAGCAGCCGTTCTTGCTGTTGCTCGTACTGTTCATACGACATTAAAATTTCCCTTGGCTTGCTCCCTGCGCTTTTGCTGACAATTCCGCGAGTTGCCATCGTATCGATCAACCTGCCCGCACGTGCATAGCCAATTTTCATGCGCCGCTGCAGCATACTGATGGAAGCCTGTCCGTCCGTCAGCACCATCTCAATCGCTTCCTGCAGTCGCTCATCCGTATCGCTTGCGTTATCGGTATCGGCGTCATCCTCATCCCCGTCTTGCGCGCTTTCCATAATCTCATTGATGGTTTCATCATAATCCGGCTCGGAGTTTTTACCAATATAGTCCACCACATTGGCAATCTCTGTATCGCTGACAAAACAGCCCTGCACACGCAGCGGTGCTTTGGCTCCTGTGGGATAATAGAACATATCGCCTCGACCCAGCAGCTTTTCGGCTGCGTTCATGTCCAAAATGGTTCGGCTGTCTGTGCTGGATGCTACGGCGAAAGCAATACGGGATGGGATATTGGCTTTAATCAAGCCTGTAATGACGTTTACCGTCGGGCGCTGTGTCGCTACAACAACATGAATGCCAGCTGCGCGGGCTAATTGCGCCAAGCGGATAATGCTTTCCTCGACTTCTTTTTTGCAAGCGATCATCAAATCAGAAAGCTCGTCGATAATAATGACGATTCGCGGAAGCTTCGGCTCATCTCCGGTTACGCGGGCGTTATATCCGGTTATTTCACGCACGCCCTTGCTCTGCATTTTATGGTAGCGGTCCAGCATTTCCTGCACCGCCCAGGCCAGCGCACCGGAGGCTTTATGCGGGTCGCTCACAACCGGAATCAACAAGTGCGGCACTTTGTTGTAGCCTTGCAACTCAACCACTTTGGGATCGATCATGATCATACGCACTTCTTCCGGCGTGGAACGGTACAGAAGGCTATTGATAATAGCATTAATACAAACGGATTTACCGCTGCCGGTCTGGCCGGCAATCAGCAAGTGCGGCATCTTCGCCAAATCACAAATAACAGGGCGGCCTGCGATATCTTTACCCAGTGCTACTGAAAGCGGCGATTTTGCGTTTGTCATTTCCGGGCTGGTCAATACTTCCGCCAGCGATACGCCGATAAT
Organism: Candidatus Limiplasma sp.; assembly: GCA_963663285.2. GTDB lineage: Bacteria > Bacillota > Clostridia > Christensenellales > Aristaeellaceae > CAXXOK01. The sequence goes on from CAXXNI010000002.1 coordinate 962,519, forward strand.
CTCCTTATTAGGCACTTCTACGCCAAACAGGTTGGTGCCGGGAATTGGCACCTCGATACGCACGCCGCCGTTTGCAGCCATATCCAGCGCAATATTGTCAGCGATATTCAGGATTCGCTTTACGTTGATACCGCTGGAGATTAGCCCCAGTTCAAACCGGGTTACTGCTGGACCGTGTGTAACACGCTTCACACGGGCTGGGATGGAGAAGCTTTCTAGCGTTTTTTCTAACCGCCGCGCGCTTACTTCATCCTGCTCGCGGGTATCCGGGATCGATTGTGTTTGCAGATTGAGCAGTTCGATCATCGGGTAGGGATAATCCGTATGTTTCTTTGTTTGGGTTACCTCTTTTGTTTCGGTTTTCCGTTTTTCCGGTAGCTTGAGGGATGGATTATCAAGCCGTTGGCCGCTCATAGGATGCGTTATATCAGAAGCAGACGGTTTTTTATAAGCGGCAAATAAATCCTGCTGCGCTGTATTCACTGGTTTTTCAACCGGTTGCACCGTTTGTGGGTGCTCCGGCGGCTGGTAGGCAGCCGTCTGGTTTGCATAGTCGATTTGGCGCTGGGTCATATTCCGGTTAGGTTGTGTCTTCTTAGCCGCCTTGGACAACACCGTTTGCGCTGTCGGTGTGACAGGTGTACTGACACCCACGCCGCCGGCTTGCCCAATGCGCTGTTCAATCTCCTGTTTACGCTTTCGGTTCTCCTCCATCTTCTCCAGCACCCGGTTTACTTCCCGGTCTTTATCTACAGCTGGAGCAAACGTTGTTGTCGGGGGTGAAACGGTTTCTTCTATCGGCGCGGCGGCTTCTTTCCGGTTAAAAATATTCTTTAGTTTCCACGAAGGCGCGCTGGTATTGGAAGGGGATTCCGGCACGATCATCTCGTCATATAAGGTCACTTGTTGCCCGGGCACAAACATATTCTGCTGCGTATCCTGCGCCTGCTGCCCCAACGGCACAGGGACATTATTTTGCGGCCATCCGGGCATACCGCCGGTGAAGCCGGTAAAGCCCTGCTGTCCGGCTATCTGTGCCGTTTCTTGCTTCGCTGCTTGCTGCATAATTTGTATTTTATTCTGTACAGGAACCGCATCCTCATGAGAGGCTTCCTCCGTATTTTCGTATGCTTTTTTCCGCTGTTGTTTTTTCAGTTCTTTTTCGTATGCATGGCGCTCCATTTTCGCTTCTCGGGCTTCCGTGCGCTGTTCCGCATTATCACGATACTGTTGGAACACGCCAATCACGTCAAATTTAGAGACAAAAAGCACACATATCAAACCAATCCCTGATAGAACTGCAGTACCGCCAATGGAGCCTATAAATGTCCATAACGGCCAAGCGGTCAGCATCCCCACTGCTCCGCCAAAAGTTCCGTTAGCTGCGCAGATCTGATACCCCGCCGACAAGAACGCGCCGTAACCATTTATACCGGCTATGGATGCTGCTCCATTGTTATAAGCTGCGGCATAATCCATAAATGTTTGTTTGCCAATTTTACTAAGCAGGTTAAAAATACCCAGCACACAGATAAACAGTAAGCTGAGCAGTAAAAAAGCACGAATGGGCACTCTGCGCTGTGCTGAAAAGGCTATTAAAGCGCCGCCCCAAACAAATAAAATGGGAATCCCCAGGCATAAAGCGCCGCCTAATCCCTGAGTTGCGCGTTTGATGATGAGAAATACGCTTCCGCTCACACCGCCAACGACGGAGATAAGCGATAGTATTCCTATCGCAATCAGCAGAATACCCAATACACTTCTGATCATTAAAGAATCCGAATTGTATGTTTTGGCTCTGCCTTTTTTCGTTCTCTGCATATTGCCTCCGAAATGATAATAACGTTATGATCTTGTAATCCGGATTGCGTATAACGTATCGTTCTCATCTGCATAGAGCAGCAGTTGACGACCGTCAAATGAATAATAATCAGCTGTGCCCAGCGGCAAGCCATAATCATACGCCAAATCCTCATTAAATACTACGGTGCTTTTTGGGTCTCCCAGCACGGAAAGCCACCGCTCCCGCTGTGTCTCCCCTGTTTTTAATCCATATAAGTCCGTGCGAAAACTCATGATTCCTTCAGCAACAGAGTTATCATAGGTCGAGGTAAGAGCATCCGACAGTACTAATACCTGCCTGAACATCGGCGCTTCCAATTGAAAGTATCTGCCGCCAGGGTATTGATCCGGCGTGCGAAGCAGGCGAAAAGCCAATACCAACTCCGGCATAGGCTCCCCCAAGGTTACCGGTATGTCCGGCAATTTCCCGTTGGTTACCGCATCAATAATTTTCATTTTCATTTCTGCATCGCTTAAGGTCTGCTGCAGAGCGCCTATTTTTGCCGGATATCCTTCAGGATCGTTAATCCAGTACTCCGTAAGTTCATCAAAATGGAACTGCGCCGCTCCACAATAACCACTGAGCAACGAAAACTGCTCGGACGGATAATAGAAGGTGATCCCATTTTCATCCAGCGTAAATTGGTTCACAGGCAATGGGGAGAGCGCCGCATAGACTAAATAGGCCGATAGTTCCTCCCAATACGTGTCTTCCAGCGTTTGTTCCATATAGGCTACCGCCGCATCCGGATCGTTAAACAAATCTGCCAACGTTACCGGTTCGCCAGTTGAAAGTGAGAAGCATAAAGCGGTATATTCCTGCCCGCTTCTTCCATTTTCCATAATCCCCACAGCATTGATAACCGTAGAGAATAAATCTCCGCCCAGATAGGCCTGATAGTTCAGCGTTAAACCCTCACCGCCGCTTTGCAGCATACTGAGCGTAACCATACGTTGGGCTATTTTCGCCTTTTCAACGATGGTATTGTTAATCGTTTGCTGCACTACCGTATCCGTCATACCTTTCAACTGCGGATATTCTATGGTGTTATCCCCAATCGTGGTAGAAACGGTAGCGATGGTTACTGTTTGCTGCCTCTGCGTTACCGCCTCACCGGCAAACGCAGAAGCACCCGGCAGCAATAAGAACCAGCAAAGGATAAATGCAATGCCTTTTTTGGGGTTGTTGCGTATACGTTTATTCATGCCGGCTCCCTCCTTTGTAACCCTAAGTATACCGCATTTAATAGTATGTTGCAAGAATGTTACGATTGTATTTGTATTATATATAATTTTACACAAAAAGGAGCGTATTTTTTCGTGCTGATGCATACTTCTGCCATAGTACCGGAAATATTCATAAAACACTTGCGCTCATAGCACAATTCATGATATAATTTTCGCTGTGACAAACGGGCGGTCCTCTGCCCAGGCAAAGGCCTGAAGGCACGAACGTCTATGAGGGAAGGAGGCACATGAAATGAGTGATATCATTCGTTCCATTGAAAAAGCACAGCTTCGTTCCGATCTGCCTGCGTTCAATATCGGCGACACCGTACGTGTATGGGTAAAGGTTGTCGAGGGCGACCGCGAGCGTCTTCAGGCTTTTGAAGGCACCGTGATCGCGCGCCGTAACGGCAGCATCCGTGAAACGTTTACTGTACGCCGCGTCAGCTACGGCATTGGCGTTGAGCGTACGTTCCCGCTGCATTCTCCGCGTGTAGACCATATTGATTTGGTACGCCGCGGTAAAGTGCGCAGAGCAAAGCTGTATTATCTCCGTGGCTTGCAGGGCAAAGCTGCGAAGATCAAGGAAGCGAGCCGCGTGTAAGCGATGGTTCCGTGCAATACCCCCGTATTTCGCAAGAAGTGCGGGGGTATTGCATTATCTCTATATGACTGATTATCATTATTATCAGCATGTTATTTCATAGAATGACTACTAAGGAGACAGATTTATGAAGCGTCTTTCCTTTTGGGGGGTCGGCCCGAAGATGGCCGTTATCACACTGCTTTATACCGGAATATTGTTAGCGCTTCATTATTCTTTTCCCGGCATATTTACCCTTTCCCTTGTGCCTGCCACACTCATATGGCTGCTATCCGCCCTATTACTTTGCATCGGCATTCCCTTTTTGATTATTTCAGCTAAAACTATAAAGGCGGTTTACCGTCAGGATCAATTATATACAAAAGGGGTTTACCGCCTCTGCCGACACCCGCTCTATGCCTCGTTTATCTTCTTTATTGCGCCGGGGATTGTATTGCTGTTCCGTTCCTGGCTGCTGCTCACGGTTCCCCTGTTTCTGTATGTTGTCTTTCGTTTGCTGATTCGGGTGGAAGAACGCTATTTAACCGAGCGTTATACTGCGGATTTCATAGAATACCGGAAGAATACCAATTTGGTGTTCCCAAACTTATGCAAGCTATTTCAATAGCATATTCACTCCTATATAATGACCGGATATAAAAGCAGTTAACAGTAACAACCAAATAAACCACCCGGCAAATGATTAAACCTTTCAACAAGCTAACATAAGACCTGCAAAACAAACCATCCTCAATCATTTTTAATACACTTCTGGGCATCGTAGGCTTGAATTAAACATTTTGATAGCGACGTTCCATCGTGCAGAACAAACTTTATAATTCTCCTATCAGCATACTAAATACAAGTATTATTATCTTATCATACTGACACAAAAACGGTTCCGGCACATGCCGGAACCGTTTTAAGAACATTAATCAACCAAGGCTTACTTGCTGTACTTAGGCCGCTTGGTATACGTGGTGTGCAGCAGTTTATGTGCCTTGTGGCTGTTGGGCTTCTCCAGATACTCATCGTAGATCTTCTTGATCATCGGATTCTGGTGGCTCTTGCGGTAGGTCTTAGCCGCGTCTTCGTTATACAACGCTTTTGCGCGCTCAGATCGAATATCTACTTCCGCCCGTACCGAAGAATCCACGATCGGCTGGCCGCCGCCGTTTACACAGCCGCCGGGGCAGCCCATGATCTCGATAAACGCGTAGTTCTTTTCGCCCTTCTTAACCGCCTCCAGCAGTTCCGAAGCCTTCGCGGTGCTGCTTGCAACAGCAACACTTACATCCATATCACCGATTTTAACGGTCGCTTCTTTGATGCCATCCACGCCGCGAACCGCGCAGAAGTTTACATCCTCCAGCTCCTCGCCGGTAATGAGAGTGTAAGCGGTACGTAGCGCTGCTTCCATAACGCCGCCGGTCGCGCCAAAGATGACGCTCGCGCCGGTGCTCTCACCCAGCATGCTGTCGAAATCTTCATCCGGCAGCTTATTAAAGTCGATATTGGCCGCTTTGATCATCCGTGCCAGTTCACGGGTCGTGATGACCACATCCACGTCCTGATAACCGTTAACGCTCAGCTCGGGCCGTTTTGCTTCAAACTTTTTAGCTGTGCAAGGCATCACGGATACGACGATAATGTCCTTGGGATTGATGTTTTCTTTCTCGGCGTAATAGCTCTTCACCATCGCGCCTTCCATTTCGTGGGGGCTTTTGCAGCTGGACAGGTTGGGGATAAACTCGGGATAGTAGTGTTCGCAATACTTAATCCAGCCGGGAGAACAGCTGGTAATCATCGGCAGTACACCACCGTTGGTTACGCGGTCTACCAGTTCAGTGCCCTCTTCCATAATGGTAAGATCGGCGGCAAAGTCTGTATCAAACACTTTGTCAAAGCCCATACGGCGCAGCGCGGCGGCCATTTTGCCGGTAACGCTGGTACCCATCGGCAACCCAAACTCTTCACCCAGCGCGGCACGTACGGCTGGTGCCGTTTGCACAACCACATGCTTGTCGGGATCGTTCAGGTACTGCCATACCAAATCGGTATCGTCTTTTTCATGCAGCGCGCCTACCGGGCAGACCGTAATGCACTGACCGCAAGCAATACATGCCATTTCGGACAGTTTCATATCCCACGGAGAAGCGATTTCGGTTTTAAAGCCGCGCTTCGTGGGGCCGATTACGCCCACTTCCTGCACTTTTTCACAGGCAGATACGCAACGGCGGCACAGGATGCACTTGTTGTTATCGCGAACGATAGAGGGAGATACGTCGTCAATGTCATACTCGTTCTGCGAACCCGCAAAGCGGTCCCCATCTTCCACGCCCAGTTCAAGGCAAAGCTTCTGCAATTCGCAGCTCTGGCTGCGCACACAGGTAAGGCACTTTTTATCGTGGTTGCTCAAAATCAACTCAAGCACGGTTCTGCGCGCTTCGCGCAGCGCGGGAGTATTGGTCTTTACCACCATATCCTTGGTTACGGGCAGTACGCAGGCTGCCTGAAAGGCACGAGCGCCGGTATCTACCACACACATACGGCAGCTGCCGGATTGGCTGATATCCTTCAAATAGCAAAGTGTGGGGATTTTCACACCCGCTTTACGAGAAGCCTCAAGCACGGTCGTACCGGCAGGAACCTCCACATGCACGCCATCAATTGTAAGCGGAATCATCTGTTCCATGGTTGTTCCTCCTTGTTATCTCTTTTCGATCGCGCCAAAGCGGCACTTTTCAATACAGCTGCCACACTTGATGCACTTATCCGTGTCAATCAGGTGTTTCTCTTTCACCACGCCGGAAATAGCGCCAACCGGGCATACCTTGGTGCAAGCGGTGCAACCGCGGCACTTATCGGTAATGACATAGTTCAGCAGCGCCTGGCAATGATGCGCGGGGCAGCGTTTTTCTTTAATGTGAGCCTCGTATTCGTCACGGAAATACTTCAGGGTGGAAAGCACGGGGTTAGGCGCGGTTTGGCCTAAGCCGCAAAGCGCGGTTGCCTTGATGTTCTTGGCCAATGCTTCCAGCTTTTCAATATCGCCTTCTTCACCGCGGCCGTTCACGATGCGTTCCAGAATCTCCAGCATACGGCGGGTACCGATACGGCAGGGGGTGCACTTGCCGCAGCTTTCATCCACGGTGAAATCCAGGAAGAAGCGGGCAATATCCACCATGCAGTTGTCTTCATCCATAACGATCATACCGCCGGAACCCATCATGGAACCGATCTGTGTGAGCGTATCGTACTCAATGGGGATGTCCAGGTGCTCCACCGGAATGCAGCCGCCGGAAGGGCCGCCCGTCTGCACAGCCTTGAACTTCTTGCCATTGGGGATACCGCCGCCGATGTCGTAAATAATCTCGCGCAGCGTCGTGCCCATCGGGATTTCCACAAGGCCGGTGTTGTTGATCTTGCCGCCCAGCGCGAATACCTTCGTACCGGTGGATTTTTCCGTGCCGATGGATTTAAACCATTCTGAGCCGTTCAGGATGATCTGAGGAATGTTGGCAAACGTCTCAACATTGTTGATGTTGGTGGGCTTCTCAAACAAGCCTTTCACGGCCGGGAACGGGGGCTTGGGCCGGGGCTCACCGCGGCAGCCTTCGATGGAAGCCATCAACGCCGTCTCTTCGCCGCATACGAAAGCACCGGCGCCCAAACGGATGGAGATGTCAAAATCAAAACCGGAATCGAAAATATTCTTGCCCAGCAAGCCATATTCACGAGCCTGATCGATTGCGATTTGCAGGCGCTTTACCGCGATGGGATACTCCGCACGCACGTAAATGTAACCTTCTGTCGCGCCAATGGCGTAACCGCCGATGGTCATCGCTTCCAGCACAGCGTGCGGGTCGCCTTCCAAAACGGAACGGTCCATAAACGCGCCGGGATCGCCTTCGTCGGCATTGCAGACCATATATTTCTGATCCGCCTTGGAAGCCGAAGCGAATTTCCACTTAAGACCAGTGGGGAAACCCGCGCCGCCGCGGCCGCGCAGGCCGCTGTCCAAAATTGTATTGATGACCTCATCCGGTTTCATGGTCGTAAGCACTTTTTCCAGTGCTTTATAACCGTCAAACGCAATGTACTCATCAATGTTTTCCGGGTCGATTACGCCACAGTTGCGCAGGGCAATACGTTTTTGTTTCTTATAGAATTCAATGGTCTCAAGCGACATATGCTTTTCTTCATCGTCGCTCTTTTCTTTATATACCAAATGCTGTACAATACGGCCCTTCATCAGGTGCTCGCTTACAATCTCGTCCACATCTTCCGCGCGAACGTGAGAGTAGAAGGTGCCTTCCGGGTAGACGATCACTACCGGGCCGGCGGCGCAAAGGCCGAAGCAGCCCGTCCGGACGATTTTAATTTCCTTGTCCAGACCGTATTTTGCGACCTGTTCTTCAAAGCGTTTAATAATCTCGTTGGAACCCGAAGAAGTACAGCCGGTGCCGCCGCAGCAAAGCACCTGTGCGCGATAAAAATCCATGGTCTTTCCTCCTTAGGTGAGCTGTTATTTATCTTCCGCGGCGCCGATGGTGTACTCCATCACAGGGTTGCCGTTAACGATGTGCTCGGTTACAATGCGCGGCACCATGTTGGGGTTGAGTTTTACGTAGGTCACCTTATCCTGTCCGGGTACGATGACGTCTACCATAGGCTCAAGCCTGCACATGCCGATGCAGCCCGTCTGCGATACGGTTACGTTTTGCAGATTACGTTTTCTGATTTCATCCATGAAAGCCAGCATTACAGGGCGTGCGCCTGCGGCAATGCCACAGGTCGCCATGCCGACGACAATACGGATATCGGTAGCGGCGTCCTTGCGATAAGAAACGCGCTCCAGTGTTTTTTGGCGGATTGCTTCCAATTCAGCAATGGATTTCACGATATTACACCTCCAAAATGGGTTTGAATTCTTCGTTGATCGATTCCCGTATCCATTGGGATACTTCAGGTTCATTCAGTGCCACGCCGTCCAGCGCTTTTCGCAACACTCTGGTATCAAAGCTAGCTTTAAGTGCCTGCCGGGAAGCGTGAAATACAAATTCAGGTGTTTCCGGATTGAGTAATACCAACGTTATCAGCGTGTCACATATATCGCCCATCGGCGGACAATCGATATGGTTCCGGTCAAAGGTGACCGTCAGCTTTGTGCCCACGTCTTGTTTACTGCTGATGGCTACGTCGCCGCCGGTCAGCTGCGCGTTTTCTTTCAGCAAAGGTATTCCCAGTCCAACCTTCCGGGTTGTACGCGTCGTTGTGAAAGGGTCTGTCACCTTTTCAAGCAGCTCGGGCGACATGCCGATACCATCATCTTCAAAAACGATGGTCAACCAATTGCGTACGTCAATCGTAAATGTTATCATCAACCGTTTTGCGTTTGCCTTCACGCTGTTTTGGGCAATATCCAAAACATGCATTGATAGATCCCGCATCGTCAGTCTTTATACTTTTCCAAAATCGCCGGTACTTCTGCATCCGTCAAACGGCCGTAAACTTCGTCGTTAATCATCATTACGGGGGCAAGGCCGCAGGCGCCTAAACAACGGGTAGCTTGCAAGGTAAAAACGCCGTCTTCCGTTGTTTCGCCTACTTTGATCTCCAGTTCCTTTTCGATACGGTCCAATACCTTCTGGGACCCCCGAACGTAACACGCCGTTCCCATACATACGCCAACAACGTATTTGCCTTTGGGTTGCAGCGAGAACTGGGAGTAGAAGGTAGCAACACCATACACTTCACTAAGTGTGGTGTTCAGGGCATCGGCAATGTACTCCTGTACATCCATGGGAACACAGCCGAAAATGTCCTGAGCTTTTTGCAGCACAGGCATTAGCGCCCCTTTTTGATCCTTGTGTTCGTCGATCGCTTTTTGCAGCGCCTCGAACTTTGCCTTTTCTTCGGTCATGGCAGCCTTAGACCTCCTCAAATCATTGGTACGCCGTAAAGCTGCGTAAACATTACGCAGCGATATATATTTTATCATACCACATTGAGAAATGCACGCAAAGCAACTCTTCAAATGTGATTTTTTTGACAATTTTACACCAAATGTACAGAATGAAAACAGGAAATTCTAAACCTATCCTATAAACTTGTTAAATTTTTAGCGAATTATACCATATGTTGATATTATGGCTTTAAAAGCACCAGATACGGATATGGACAAAAAAGCACTTGTTGGATAGACCTAACCGTTACGAACCGTAGAAATAGTAACCCCCCTGCCATTTGTTTCAATTGTTCTGGCAGGGGGGTATATTAAATTCTTATTGCCGTCTATTTTGCTGCTCCTTTAGCATAGTAAACACGGCTTGTACTGTTGGCGCTTCTACTTCCAGCGAAAAATTTCTTTCTGCCATATGCTCCAGGTAATGGGCATCCGATGAGTGCAGCACAAACCGACCTTCCAGCACCTGCTGCGGGCATGCGATTCGCGGCGCAACTTCCACAACCGGATACTCCGGTAGTGATGGCATAATGCCCAAAGCGCCGATCATCCCGTTTGCACCCCTGTTAATATGCGCCGGTATCAAAATCCCACCGTGTTTATCAATTAATTCAGCCACCTGTTCCAACGTTAAATCCGTTGCATTCAGGAGCAGCTTATCAACCTTACCAGTGGGCTGGTCGTCCGCCCCCATAATGATCTGGTTTCCAAAAAGTCCTTCAACGTTTTGAATAGCAGGCAGATGGCGGTATATTTCTTCCCCAAAAGCCAACGCACTTTCAACGTCGATAAAATAGGCCAGCACATGCACTTCTTCTTTTGTGGTTACTTCCATCCCGGGCATCACCGCGATGCCGTATTCTTTCCCGGCTGCTATCGCCGCGGGAATATTCAGCGCTGTGTTATGATCTGTCAGCGCTATTACATTCAAGCCTTTTACCTTGGCCATTCCAACTAAGTTCCACGGCGTCATCTCATCGCTGCCGCAGGGAGATAAGCAGCTATGGATATGTAAATCACAATAAACACGCATCTTATTCTGCGGATGCCGGAATGCCCGCCGCTGCCATGAGCCCGCAAATTTCATATGCGGTTTTCTCCGTTTCCAGTACGGCCAGCCCTTCCTCATTTGCTTTTTGCAGCGATGCCGGTTCAATATGGTTACCTTCCGCCAGGATCACGCAGGACATTTCCATCAACACTGCAATGGCAATTACATTCACATGGGTTTGTACGGTTGTCCACGCCATGCCATGCTGCCCGTGCGCCAGTACCCAGCTAAGTAAATCGCAGGCATATCCGCAAGTCACCTTGCCGGTGCAATCTTCCGCTTCGGTTACACAGTTTGCATCCAACAGCTTCGCCAATTCGCTGATCGTCATGTTAATATCCCCTATTCTCTGGTGGTTTTCGCCAGTTGAACCATTTTCTGCGCCATAATTTTAAGCTGATCTTTTAAAATATGTATACAGTCCATTTTACTTGCATGCCCGCGGACGATATCTTCTGCAAACGTACGGCAAGTTGGGCTGCCGCAGCTGCCGCAGTCGTAGCCCGGCAGTGACTTTTCAATCTCTTCCATCTGTTCCATTTTCCGCATTGCTTCGGCAATATCATCATCCAGCTTCATAACACTGTTCGGTGTTATTTTCTTTGTGGATTGCAATGGGTACTTGGTAAGATAAGAGGTTTTCACCACCTCGTCCGGGTGACGGATGTCGCAGCCTTTCATTAAACTGCGTATCGCGTTTCGGGCAATATATCCGTTTTCAAAGGTGAGCGGACCGCCGACACACCCGCCGGTACAGGCTGCTCCTTCAAAAAACACCAAATCCCGAAGTTTATTGTTCTCAATCTCTTCTAATACATGAATGACATTTTCAATTCCATCAACCGCCATGCTATTATCCGGGCAAACCGCACTGGCTTCGCCCCCATTATTCGCCCAGCCCACACCGTATGATGTAGCGCGGGAAAGCGTGAGTTCGTTTGGATAATTCTTAATATGACCGGATAACAGGCCATAGATCTCCAGCATGCTGATGGCTCCATCCACAGCGGACTTCTCCTGCCCGATCGGGTTGCGGATCGCCGTCATTTTCGCAGCGCACGGTGTAATGAAAAAACACCCTACATCTTCTGGTTTTACATCATTCTTTTGGCAAAATTCACGTTTTGCCACCATGGCGGCGACTTCCATCGGCTGGCGCATATCAATAATGTGCGGGATCAATTCCGGAAACCGCACCTGTATCAGCCTTGTAATCGCGGGACAGGCAGAAGATATGACCGGGAAGCGTTCCGGGCTCATACTGCGCATCCGTTCACGAATCGCGCGGGTTACAATATCCGCACCGGCGGCGACTTCAAACACATCGTCAAAGCCCATGTGCAACAAGCCTTCCAGTATTTGTGAAGGGCTGACCAGTTGCTTAAACTGGCCGTACAGCGACGGTGCGGGCAGTGCAATTTTATATTTAAACTGGTTAATTGTTGCCAGCGGGTCTGTCTGCGCATATTTAGCGTGGTATTCGCATACCCGGATACATTCACCGCAGTCGATGCAGCGTTCGTCGATAATATGCGCCCGTCCGGCACGTACGCGTATCGCCTCGGTCGGGCAGCGCTTCAAGCAGTTTGTGCAGCCTTTACACTTTTCCTTATCCAGCCGCACGGAGTGAAACCGTTTGTCTTCCATTCCGGGAACCTCGCTTCCTTGTAAACGCGCATAGAAGTTACTCATTGCCGTTCACATACCAAAACCTATTGTAAATTAAACCCCATGCGGATACGCGTACCCTTGCCAACCTGACTTTCGATGGCAAACTCATCCGCGTTTCGTTTCATGTTCGGTAACCCCATGCCTGCGCCAAAACCGAGGTTGCGGGCTTCCTCGCTGGCAGTAGAATACCCTTCTTTTAATGCCTGTTGTATATCGGGAATTCCCGGCCCGATATCTTCGGAAATCAGCACAATTTTCTCCGGCGTCATGCGCATCGTCAGCGTTCCGCCTTCGCTGTGGATAATCAGGTTCAGCTCTGCTTCATAACTGGCTACGGCGATACGGCGCAGCACCGCGCTGTTTACACCAAGCTGCTTAAGCTTCCGCTTGATCGTTGCAGATGCATCCCCCGCGGTGGCGTATTCCTGTGCGTGTACTGCATAACTATCCGCAATCGTATGTTGCTCCATCATATACCCCATTTATCCATGCGCCTATTCATCGAACGGTGCGCAATCATTATTACCCCGAATACCCGCTTGGTACAAAAGACCGCAGGTTGTGTACGTAGTATGCTTTGTCGTCAGTACGACGATTCCGACTTCCCTTGCCTCGTCTAAAACCTCATCCGAGGGTATCTTGCCGCGCGCAAAAACGATGCAATGAATATCCAGCATTTCAGCGGTGCGAATTACATGCACATTGGTAAGCCCGGTAATCAATACCGTTTTATTTTTTACAAACGCCAATACGTCGCTCATCAGGTCGGATCCGCAAGCCGTGCTAACTTCCTGCTCTAGCTCAGCTTCCTCCCCGCACAGCACGCGCGCATCCAGAATCTTGATGATTTCCGAAATTGTCATGCTTAAGTCCTCCTATACTTCATTCCGTAGGGATGGCAGCATCAGGTTATGCTATCAATAAAAAGAAATGTTATCTTTGATTGCCTGATTGCCCTTGAAGCCCCGGTCTAAAAATGATACGATGATACCCGTTTATTATACCTTTCAGGAGGCGCAAGATGCAATACCACCTGGATACGATACCGGTCTGGGAAGCAATGGAGTGGAAGGCGCAATGCCCGCTATGTGCTTTAGAGAAAAAAACGGAAAAAGATGAGATTGAACGCACCCTTGGCGCAAGCGTAATGGAGCCGGACGTACGTATTCGTTTCAACCATACCGGGGTGTGCCCGGAGCACCAGAAAATGCTGTTTACAGAGCAAAACCGTCTCGGGCACGCTTTGCTTATGGATTCCCACGTATTAGAACGGCTGGACGAACTGAAAAAAATACAGAAACAAGTATCATCCGGTACAAAGGTAAAAGGCGCATTGCTGAAAAAAGCATCGCCGTTGCAGCCAGCGCTGGATAAACTGCGCCGGATGAATGAAAAATGCGTGGTATGCGACACCGTAGCCACGCATATGGCACGGTATCGTTATACCTTTTTACATCTATGGAAAACAAACGAAGATTTCCGTAAAGCATGGAAAGCTTCCAATGGCGTTTGTCTCGCGCACACAATCGCTCTTTTTGAATCCGCACAGCAGTTTCTAAGCGCCAAGCAGCAAAACGAATTTGCAGCCGAAGCGCTGGATGCACTGGTTGCGCAGCTGGAGAATGATCAGCAGGATTTAGCATGGTTTGTCCGCAAGTTTGATTACCGCCATCAGGATTTACCCTGGAATGACAGTAAAACCGCTACCGAGCGCGCCATCAACCGTTTACGTGGCTGGTGTGTTGGCAGCAACCCCTACCCGCGAAAAAAGTAACCATACTTCCGGATGTAGCAAACTACTTAATCAATCTCTTCGGTGAAGTGTTCCAACGTAACATCCGCTTCTTCAAACACTTCCAGCGCAAAAGCATCCGGATAAGCCTGATCAAAAACGACGCGCTTGATGCCGACGTTTACGATCATCTTCGCACATACGGAACAAGGCTGATGCGTACAGTAAATGGTTGCACCGTCGATGGAAATGCCAAGTTTCGCTGCTTGGATAATGGCATTTTGCTCTGCATGGATGGCATAGCACATTTCCGTGCGTGTGCCGGAAGGTATATTCAAGCAGTCACGCATACATTCGCCGCGTTCTCGGCAGGTTTTTAGCCCCGCAGGCGCCCCATTATACCCCGTGGTCATAATCCGTTTGTCTTTCACGATTACCGCGCCCACTGAGCGCCCCGCACGGTAGCAGCTGGACCATTCGGAAATCAGCCGCGCCATTTTCATAAAACGAATATCCCATTTGTTCAAGGCTTTCGCCTCCTTTTGGAGGCATTATACAGGATTTTAGGTGCTATTGCAACGAAATGCACCAATCATATAACGCCGTTGTTTCGTGATAAAACACAAAACAACGACGTTTTTATATGGGTACAATTCTTTTTATTGATCCACTTTGTAAATGAATCTACCATCAGCCGGATGCCTATTAACTTTCCTGCGATTTACGTCCGTAAATATCCAGCAGTTCCTCCGTCTCGGTACCATCTTCGTGATAGACAATCAAAGGAGGAAGCCATAGCAGCGATGACTTCGCGTTTTTTACGGCTTCCACAAGCAATAAATACGGTGGTTTACTGGCTTTGGCGCATACCATACGCAGCCTTTTTGGTTCCAACCGGCTTTTTCGCAGTGCGTCCATCAATTCCAAAGTTCGCGGTGCTGGAAAACAAAGCCATAGCCTTCCCTGATTTTTCAGGATAGCGGCGGCTGCATCGCAAACCTCCTGCAAGTTGCAATCCGTTTCGTGACAGGCTAGAAGTCGCGCCTCCGTACGGCTGGGTATCGTTCCGCCTCTTTTACCATAGGGTGGGTTACAAACAACCGCATCCATACTCTCCGGCCCCACTATTTTTGCTGCGTTTCTCATATCCTCCGCATATACCGTGATGCGTTTCGTGAGTCCGTTTAATGCGACGCTTCGCCGGGCCATATCCGCCATATCCGTTTGCCATTCAAAAGCATGGAACTGTGCTGTTGGACATAACGTGCTCATCAAAACCGGCAAGATACCTGTTCCTGTTCCCATGTCCGCCACTTGATCCCGCGGACGTAGGCGCGTAAAACTTTTCAGTAAAATTGCGTCCATGCCAAAGCGGAAGCCATTTTTCTTTTGCAGAATCCTTAATCCGTTGTTTTGCAGGTCATCCAACTGTTCTTCTTCCAAAAGGCATTCCTTATTCAATCATCGTCAATCCTTCAGTCAGGCAGAAGCCCTGCGTATTTAAATAGCGTACTTCGCACCATGTATCTCCTTGCCGGATTACCTGTACCTGTTTACCGGAAGCCATATCCAGCAGCCATCCGGTTTGGTCGGTGCAGCTTTCCCACAAGGTCAAAGCAACGGCGCTGTTTACCGGTGTTACTGTTGCATATAGCGTGGTATCCGGTGTAGTTAACGTCGGATCCTCTGCTACTTCGCCGGTGTTCTCCCCGTCAGCAGAATCCCCTTCGGTCGTATCGCCTGTCTCTTCGGCTGCAGCAGCTTCCGCTAAAGCTGTTGCATCGCTGCCCGTATCCGTTTCGTCCGCCGTTTCCCCGTCTCCTGTGTCTGCATCGCTTTCACCTGTGCCAGTACTATCCTCTGTTGTAGTATCTTCCGCATCCGTACCGGCACTGTCGCTTGCATCACTGCCATCCGGCTCACTTTGATCATCTGCTTCCGAAGAAGAAAGTTCGTATGGCTTCGTTGTTGTCAGGTAACTCGTCATGGCATATCCTACATACGTGCCATACATTGTTTTACACCATATATCGCCCTGCGTGAGCAATGCCACCTCGGCAAGCCGTGGTATGGTTGTTATCACCGATGCTGATATGGAAGCAGACGCGCGCAGGTTCAACGATCCGGACGATGTATATACCCAGGCGGTCACCGTACCGGTATCGCTTGTGCTTTCCTCCGTACCCGCGATAAATTGCAGGTATGTCGTTTGTACGTAGCCCGTATAGCTGCTATACGTAACTTTGCACCATGTATCCCCGGTTTCCAGAACTGTAATCACCGTTAGCCGTGGAATTGTGGTAAGAATACTAGCTCCAGTGGAAGCACTCAAACGCAGGTTCAGCGATCCGGACGATGTATAAACATAGGCGGTCGTTCCCGTTGCCGATGCAGTGTCTTCCGTTTCGCTGTCCTCTGCTGTGTCCTCTTGCGTATCTCCAGCCTCTGTTGCAGTATCCTCTTCCGCATCTGCATCAGTAGTATCAGTTGTACCGCTTTCTGCCGTAAAGGAGAGATAAGCTGTCATGGAGTACCCATATGTACCTGCATATTGTAAATAACACCACGTGCTCCCATGTTGTAAAATGGATACCGTTGCATATTGCGGTATGGTGGTGAGCACTGTACCGTATGGCTCAGCTCGTAGATTCAACGATCCGGATGCCGTCATTACGGTTGCTGTGGTCGCTGAAGCATCGGTAGTATCCGCATCGGTTACGAACGTAAGATAGCTGTTCATCACATAGCCTGTGTATCCATTATAGCTGGTTTGCGACCATGCCGCATATTTTGCAAGGACCGTTATGGTAGTTTTGTTGGGAATACGGGTAAGGATTCGGCTGCCGGGCAGCATATCGGCACGAAGATTGAGCGAACCGGAAGTCGTAGTAACAATCGCAGTAATGGTGCTGTTATCCGTCTGCGTGGCATCTGTTTCCGTGTCGCTTGCAGTAGTGTCGTCGGTGGATGTATCGTCGGCTGTATTATCATCCTGCGTGGCTTCTTCGTCGGTAGTATCGTCTCCATCCTCCGCGGCAGTATCATCATCCGCCGTATCTTCACTGTCTGTATTATCCGCGGAAGTCTCATCGTCGCCTTCGCTGTCCATTGTTAAAAACACAGTCATTACATAACCTGTGATACCGTTATACGTTATATAACACCATTCGCTGCCATACGTGTTTACGGTAAGCGTTCCCAACCTTGGAATGGTAGTCAGAATCGTACTGCCGGTTTTAGGCAGTTGCCGTAAATTGAGCGAACCCGATTCCGTGGTCACCGTTGCGGTCGTACCAGAGGTTACACTTTCGCCGCTGGCTTCGCTCCCATCGGTAAATTGCAGGTATACCGTCATTACATAGCCGGAATAGCCGCCGTAGGTAACGCCGCACCAGGTATCGCCCCGGTTGGTGACCATTACAGTCGCGCCTTTCGGAATCGTCGTCAGGATTGTGCTTCCCGCACGCCCTTCCATGCGCATATTCAGCGAACCACTTTGCGTAGCTACAATCGCTGTTAAGCTGGTCTCCGTTGTCGTTTCAACTATTGTCAGGCTTGCAGTCAGTATATAGCCCGTTTCGCCCTCGTAACGTATTGCACACCAGGTATCACCCTGTTCGGTTACGACTACGCTTTGCCCCATGGCAATTTCCGCGATTACGTTTGCGGATTCATCCTGACTTTCCAGCAAGTTTGCCGTAGCATCCGCAACGGTTGCATAAAACTCGCCATCGGCAAGGTCGTCGTATGTTACTGTATCCGTGCCAGTGGATACCTCCGCATCACTATCCATCGCCAGTAAACTGGAAAGGATATAACCGGTAACACCGTTGTAGGTTACAACCGCCCATGAGCCGTCATCGCTGGATACAGAAACCGTGCTGCCGTTAGCCACTTGTGCCAAAACCGTACCGGATGTGCTGGCGGTCGCCCTCAAATAGGTTGCACTGCCATCGGACGTTGTTACCGTTGCCGTACTTACGCCGGAGCTGACGACAGCCCCGCCATAGCTGCTGGAAAAAGATAAGTAATCCGAACAGGCATAAGCAACGATCGCACCATACTGGATGTAAGACCAAGATGAACCTTTGCTTAAAACCGTTAGAATCGCTCCACTCGGCGCTGTGCTGACAATACTTGCGGAGTAGCTGCCAGACGACCGTAAATTAAGGTAACTGCTTGCGGTAACTGTAGCGAATCCGTCAATGCTGGTTACTTCTTCCTCCGACGTTTCCGGTGCTGTACCGCTGATGGTTAATGCATTTGTCGGAACGTAGCCGATAATGGAACCAAACTTGATTAAACACCATGTGCCGTCATTGGCGTACACCGTAACCGGAGAACTGCCCGCAACAACACCCAGCATTGTACCGGAGGTGGATTTGCTGGCCCGAATGGCCAGTGACGAGCTGCTGGAAATCAGCGTAACTACTGCTGAGTATGCGTCCTCGTCTGCATCTTCGATTGTTGCGGCTTCTTCCTCCGTGGTGATCTCTTCGGTGGAATCCGCCGCTAAAATAGTATTGGTAAACGTAGTGCGTACGCGGGTACAATCCGGATAATAGAACCCCAGAATCTCATCATACGTATAACCAAGCGTTCCCATATACATAGCACCGCGTTGGCTCAAGCCTAACCCATGTCCATAACGGCGTGCTTCCAATGTATAGATGGAACTGCTTTTCGTTACCGTCCAAAGCTCGTTGCTGCTGGATTGGATGCTCATTGAGAGCAGGCTTTCCAGCTCCGAAAAAAGATCACAGGTAACCGTTGTCGTCGCCGTAACCAGTGTTCCATATGTGTTACGCGTACTGGCGGTCAGGGTAAAATCCATCTTCGTGTACAACCGGCTTGGCGAACTGTATTTCGGCGTATGAGCAACGATATTGGTAATGGTACCCAACGTCGTATTGCTGCTGGTAGCGCTGTATCCGGCGGCAGCCAGCGCAGTGACTGCTTTGGCTTTTAGCAGAGACATTAGGGAAGTATTATTGGATGAGCTGTTGCAATCGGCATATACTGTTGTTTTTTTAACGGTGCTGTATGGATTGGCATAATCAAACGGGTCGTCATGAACGTCCAGATAGCTGTAACCACTCGAACCCCAGATGTTATATATGGATTCGGTTTGCCCGCCGTTGGAAGCGGAATAATAGGTCGCGGTATAGGAACTGCCGTTCTTTAGGATAATTCCTTTGGTACTGTCAACCGCTGTTTCACAAGCTGTATAGCCGGAAGGTGTACCGTTGTAGGTTTGGTCGCCCGTTGTATCAACCACGTCGTAATAACCGGATGAACGATTAGCCATCATCCGCACAGTATAGGTACGCGCGGCAACCGCCTGCGCTTTCAGCGCTTCAAGGGCAGCACTGTTGCCCATTTCATAAGGCAAAACGCCGTATAAATAGTTTTCGATATAGATATGGGCAACGGTATACAGTTTATAGTATCCGCCGCTTTGATACACAGCCTGAAAGGATATATCCCCGGGATAAGGGTTGCTGGGCTGCCTCGCCTGCGATATTAAGATACCGTTTGTTCCGGTAGCGCTATGCCTGCGAAGAGCGAAATAGGAACCCATATTGGTTTTTATTCCGTTACGGGTTAGCGTAATAGCCCCTGTCGAGCTGCTGAAACCAACATAAAGCGTTTCTCCGCTTGTAAGCGTCGTCCCGGTACTAAGGGAATAATTGCCCTGCACTGTTAACGTGAGCGAAGTCGGGCTGCCAAGCGAGCTTAAATAAACGCGCACCATTCCATCCACCGAAGTTGATGCGGTGGTGATGGGTGCGGATTCTACCGTTGCGCTGCTTACGGTTGTCGCCAATGCCGAAAGAAAAGGGTGCAACGCCAAACACAGGGCAATGATTACCCCGAATACCTTTTGGAAAGCGTTGTGGGCCTCTTTCTTCATGCCTGCCTCCCGCATTCGTTAACACTTTCGTAATTTTTTTGATTGTATCATACAAAACTGCAAATGTCTATAATGGTGTAACCATTTATCTATCCACCTTTTACAAGTATAACGGGCATGAAACCCGGATTCTTGCCCGTTTATTCTATATAATGAAATCGATGATTTTATTGGAGGAACGACGCATGAAACGTTGGTTATCCCGATTCCTTTGTTTTTTACTACTGGTGGCCCTGCAGCCTGCATTCGCCTGGTCATCCAGCGATACGTATTTTTCGGTTGCTGCACTGCCCGATACTGTACAGGAAACCATAAATAGTATGGGTCCCAATGTTTTTTGTACTGCCTATGGCGGAAATGGTAATCTCTTTGTGCTGACCAGAAACGATAGTGCCGAACATATTATCAGTGTTTTTCAAATGGCGGATAGCGGCTATGAGCTGGTCGCGCAAAGCCAGCTTCTTACGGCGATAGATGGTACTTTCCCCGATATTGGTGGTTCCGACGCGAATGCGCTGCATTTGTTCTTTGGCAACTTTTTAGGATACACCTTTACACAGGATGCAGCCGGCGAGTGGCGGCTAAGCGCCGTACAAGGGACGGATTCGTATACCTGCGATGCCTATTACCTGAAGTCCGGCAGTGAACGTGGGGCGAAACGAAGCTGGATTTATACTACTACTTCCACCGTTTCCCTTTCGCAATTTGATCCTACCACCTTTCCAGCTGATTTTGCAGAAGCTGTTTCGTTAGCCGATACAGATCATTGCGGCATGGTCAGTAATCCCAGCCCGCAAGATCAGCTCAACCTGCGTACCAAACCCAGTATTACATCCGTATCCAAAGGTAAGTTTTATAACGGTACCCCGGTATATGTACTGGAAGATATAGGCGAATGGGTTAAAGTGCGCGTGGCCGATTTGGAAGGGTACATGCTGAAAGAATATATTGCTTTTGGTACCGATATGCTCAATGTGACAATCGCTTTTCCCGCACTCGTCATGCAGGAAGAACTATACACGGATGGCGCGACGCTTTATCTTCGAGCCGACGCATCAGCCGATATCAGCGGCGTTGTTCCCAAAGAGAAAATAAACAGCTTTGATTTTCATATCATCGGTGATATGGATGAGGGATGGTACTATGTACTCTGCTCTAATGGCTTGGCGGGTTATATGCCGGTGAGTGATTTTTACGAAGGAAATGGCTGACATTCCTGATAGAATAAACAAACAGCACGCTTGTTGCGTGCTGTTTGTTTATTCTATCGTCTACTTCTTCTCCGTAGTGTCAGGAGTAGTCTCTTTGGCTGTATCTTCTGTCTCACCATTCATCCGGCGATATTCCTGTATGGCGGCTCGCGCCAATTCATCACAGCGGTTGTTCAGCGGATCATCCGAATGGCCTTTTACTTTATGGTATGTCACTTGATGCTTTTTCATTTTCATAATTTGCAAAAGCAGTTTCCATAAATCGGTATTCTCAACCGGCTTTTTATCGCTGGTTTTCCAGCCGTTTTTCTGCCAATTATCAATCCAATGCTGGTTAAAAGCATTGACAGCATAAGCGGAATCGGAATACACATCCACAACGCAGGGCTCTTTTAACGCCCCCAGACCGCTGATGATTGCAAACAATTCCATACGGTTGTTGGTTGTGCCGGACATATGACCCGATAGTTCTTTCACCTTACCGTTATAGTTTAAAATTGCACCCCAGCCGCCCGGTCCGGGGTTGCCGGAACAAGCGCCGTCGGTATACAGCAAAATATGTTTAAGCGGTTTATCGGATGTTTGTGTCATATACTTCCTCAGGCTTTCGATTTTTACGGATGGCTTGTTTTACTTGGCTTTCCCCATCGCGCAGCTTTTCTCCGCACAGGCGATCATAGCATCGATTACCGCACTGCGGAATCCATCGCGTTCCAGCGAAGCAACCGCCTCGATCGTTGTTCCGGCCGGAGAACATACCATATCCTTCAGCTTTGCGGGATGCTCATTCGTTTCCAATACCATTTTCGCAGAGCCCATTACAGCCTGAGCCGCCGCCTTATACGCCAATGCTCTGGGAATTCCCAACGCAACAGCCGCATCCGCCATCGCCTCGATAAATACAAACACATAGGCGGGGCTGCTGCCCGTAAGCGCAACAATCGCATCAAACAAACGCTCCGGCAATACCGCAACATCGCCCAAGGTGGCAAACAAATCTTTCGCCCATGCAAACGATTCTGCTGAAAGCGTGGTCTGCTCGCACAAAGCGGTAAACCCCGCACCAACCATAGCCGGTGTATTAGGCATTACGCGCAGTACACGTGCTCCGCTGGCATCATCCAGAATATTGGTGAGCATTGCAAAGGTCCACCCTGCTGCAATAGAGATAAAATCCTTGCCTGCAGCAAACGGTTTTGCCGTTTCCAGTACATCTTTTAAGTACACCGGCTTGACTGCCAGCAGGATACGATCCGATGTCTGTATCAATTCTTCCTGTGTTTTAACAATCTTCACAGGCAAGCCACCCGCAAAGCGTTCGCTCTGCGCAGCATCAACATCAAATACCACAACATCTTCCGGCTGGATAAACTTGCTGCTGAGGATGCCTTTTAAAATGGCAGTCGCCATATTACCGGCGCCGATAAAACCGAGTTTCATAACTGTAGCCCCCCGCTGTAGTTGGGTTATTCAGGCTTTGCAGGCGTTTCGGCTTTTACCGCCGCCTTTTCCTCCGCTTTTGCAACGGCAGGTTGTTGCTGGGATGCTTTCGGAATCGCAGCCACACCTTCCGATGTACCTACTTTCGCGTTTGCATCACGCACATGTTCCCGAACCGGCAGCGTAATCGCTTTCTTGGGACACTTGGGTACGCACTGGCCGCAACCAGTGCAAGCCTCGTTAATTTCGTGCACACTCTTGCGTTCACCGGAGATGGCTTCAAACTGGCAAATTTTCTTGCAGATACCGCAGCCAATACACAGGTCACGATCAATCAAAGCAATATGACGATTGTCAAAATCGCCCCACATTGCGGCGGTCGGGCAAACCTCCGCACACATCATACAACCGACACACTTGTCTCGATTGATGATCGGCAGATGATTTTCCATCGTAATCGCATCAAACTTGCAGGCATCTTTGCACAGTTCGCAGCCAATACAGCCGATTTTACAGTTATCGCTGACCAACACGCCTTCTTCCGCCGCGCGGCACAATACGCGCACCGGCAGTGTAACAGGTTGCAGATCCAGTACGCTTTTAGGGCAGGCTGCCACGCAAGCGCCGCATGCGGTACATTTATCCGTATCGACTACGGCAATTTTGCTATGTTCATCAATATGGATCGCATCAAATTTACATGCCCGTACGCAAGTGCCTAAACCAAGGCAAGCATATTGGCATGCACGGTTACCGTCGTTTACTAACGTTGCTGCGACGCAATCCTCAATGCCGTGATACGTAAATTTTGTCTTACAACGATCAATTGTGCCCTGACACACGACGGTAGCTACTTTGCGAACTTCTTCTTCGCCTGCATCAGCGCCAATGATTTCTGCAATCATTTGAGTGGTCGCCATTCCCCCGACGGGGCAGGCGTTTGCCGGGGCTTTCCCAGCTGCGATGGCATCCGCCAGTGCGTCGCAGCCCGCAAAACCGCATCCGCCGCAGTTTGCGCCGGGCAGCGCTTCACGAATCTGATCCCGCCGTGGATCGGAAGGCACCGCAAAAACCTTGTTTACGAGCGTCAGCAGCAACCCGAATACCAGCGCGACTGCCGCCAATATGCCCGTACCAATTAGAATACCGGTCATCTGTATGCCCTCCTCAGCGAATCATTCCGGAAAAGCCCTGAAATGCGATGGACATTAAACCCGCGGCAATCAACGCGCCGGGGAAACCATCCATCCATTTGGGCATATTGTTAATAGCAAGCCGTTCCCGAATCGCGGCAAAAGCGACAATCGCCAGCGTAAAGCCAAGCGCGCCTGCCGTGCCGTTCACAACAGACTGGATCAGGTTATACCCGCCATCCACAGCCGTTGTGTTGTTAATCGCAGCGCCAAGCACCGCGCAGTTCGTGGTGATCAGCGGCAGGTATACGCCCAGCGCCTGATACAGCGAACGGCTGATTTTTTTCAGTACGATTTCTACCGTTTGCACCAATACGGCGATGATCAGGATGAACGCGATCGTCTGCATGTATTCCAAGCTTAGCGGAACCAGCAGATAATGCTGTACGAAGTACGTGAACAGCGATGCGATTGCCATAACAAACGTTACGGCCATGCCCATGCCCAGCGCGGTTTCCGTTTTTTTGGAAACTCCCAGGAACGGGCAAATACCCAGGAACTGGGACATTACGAAGTTGTTGACCAGCACGCCGGCAACAACGATTAACAGCAAGTTGCTCATGCGATCTCCTCCTTCGCCTTCGCGATTTTATGTTTCTGAACCATCTTTACAACGGCATTCACAGCAAGCAGCAGAACGCCCAGCATGATAAAGCCACCCGGAGGGCGAATGATAATCGCCATTGGATGGTAGCTGGCAGGCATGACCTGCACACCCAGGAATGTACCGCTGCCGATCACTTCACGCGCCGCAGACAGCAGCGTGATCGAGAGTGTAAAGCCAATTCCCATGCCAAATCCGTCCGCCAGTGCACGAATCGGTGTATTCTTAGATGCAAAGGCTTCCGCACGGGCAAAGATGATGCAGTTTACAACGATCAACGGAATGTACAAACCAAGCGATTCGCTCAGCGAGGGGATAAAAGCTTTCAGCATCAAATCCACGATGGTTACAAACGTCGCAATGACCACGACGAACGAAGGAATACGAACCTTTTCCGGTATAATGTTGCGAAGCAGCGAAATAACCAGATTGCTGAACACCAAAACAAAAGTTGTTGCAAGCCCCATGCCAATACCCTGCGTGACGGCTGTGGATACAGCCAACGTGGGGCACATGCCCAGCAACAGCCGGAAGATAGGATTCTCTTGCAGAATACCGTTCATAAAAACGGTGCGCAAACTCTTCTTTTCTTTCATGCTTACACCTCCCGGGATTTGGCCGGTTTCACATAGCCAAACGGTTTGGGCGTGGTCAGCTTATCAATCAACGGGGTGAGCACGTTCATAAACAGAATCGCGAAGGAGCAGCCTTCGGGATAGGACCCGTTGTAGACACGAATGACAAACAGAATTACTGCACACCCAACGCCCATGATTACGCGCCCCCATGGATTCACAGGGCTGGTCACATAGTCGGTCGCCATGAAGAAAGCACCCAACATCAAACCGCCGCTAAGCAGTTGATACATTACGTTTTGCGTGCCGCTTTCGGCAGAGTAGATGGTGCCGGTCTGAATCCAGAACAGCACAAACGCCGTACCGATAAACGCTACCGGAATGCGCCAGTCGATGACCTTGCGAATCATCAGGTACACGCCGCCCAGTATCAGCGTTAATTTGCAGGTTTCCCCCAGCATGCCGGGTATGTCTCCGGCAAACAGCTGCCAAAGCGTATAGTTTGCCGGGCTCTCCCCCAGCGGTGTAGCGGACGCAACCGCATCCACCGTGCTGCCTGCAAGCCATTGCCCCGCGTGTGGCAATACATTGGCCGCCATCAGCGACGTCCAGGACAGCATCATGATGGTACGTGCCGCCAATGCCGGGTTCATAAAGTTTTGGCCCATTCCGCCAAACATCTGTTTTACCACAACAATGGCAATCAAGGAACCGATCATAGCAATCCACCATGGTGCGCTGGCCGGAAGGTTAAAAGCCAGTAGTAAACCGGTTACAACGGCGCTCAGGTCGCCTACAGCTATCTTTTGCTTGGTGTGCTTTTGGTATGCATACTCGGCTGCCACCGCCGTAATCACGGCTACAATGATCAGCCGCAGGGCATCTGCGCCAAAAAAGATAACGCTGGCAATGGCTGTAGGCAAGAGTGCAATAATAACTTCCAGCATTAAACGCTGGGTTGATACCGCTTCGTTTCGCAAGTGAGGCGAGGAGGATACAACCAGTTTCCGCTGCATACTACTTTACCTCCTCTTTCTTTTCCGCATCTGTGGCTTTTTGGGCTGCTTCCGCTTCTCTTTTCGCGGCTTCCGCTTTCTGCTTGGCTGCTTCCGCGCGGCGGCGCTGGGTGATGATCTTTTTGCTGGTGCGGCAGCTCTGTGTCAACTGCCGTTTTGCGGGGCAACTCCACGTACAGGCGCCGCATTCTATGCAATTCATTACGCCCTGCCTTTCAGCTTCGTCAAACATACCTTTGCGCATCAGCTTATCCAGCACGGACGGCACCAGTTTCATCGGGCATACCGATGAGCAGCGGCCACAGCGGATGCAGTTGCTTTCATCTTCCTGTGCCGAGGCTTTTTCAAGCGCCGTAATGCCGGAGCAGCCTTTGGTAACGGGTATATCCAACCGGCTGATCGCCATACCCATCATCGGTCCGCCGTAAAGCAGTACTTTCGCCTTCGAGGTCATTCCGCCGGAAGTATCCAGCAGCCATTCGATCGGCGTACCGATACGCGCCAGATAATTGGCCGGTTTATGTACGCAACCGCTGACGGTTACGACGCGGTCTACAATAGGCCGTCCTTCATATACTGCACGGTACAGCGCATAGCAGCTGCCTACATTGGCGACAATCACACCGCTGTCCAGCGGTAAACCGCCCGCCTTTACAGTACGGCCCGTAAGCGCATATACAAGCTGCTTTTCACCGCCTTGCGGGTAATGTACCGGCAAGCCGACAACTGAGATGCTATCGTCGCTCTCACAAGCTTTTTGCATCGCCGCAATCGCATCCCGTTTGTTATTTTCAATACCGATAATCGCTTTTTCAATTTTCAGCGCTGAAAGGATAATTTTCGTACCGGCAACAATTTCTTTGGCTTTTTCCTGCATCAGCTGATGATCGGCAGACAAATACGGCTCACACTCGGCACCGTTCAAAATCAAAGTGTCCACCGGCTTATCCGGCGGCAGTGAGAACTTAACCGCATGCGGGAATGTTGCGCCGCCAAGACCGACCAAACCGGCGTTACGCGCCAAATCTGCTAAAGCTTTGCCGTCCATCTTCTCAGGCTCCGCTACCGGCGTAAGCTCCACCCATTCGTCTTTAAAATCATTGTCGATAATCACGCAGGGCTGCTGCAAGCCGTTTGCCATAATGCAAGGCTGAATGTCCACCACCTTGCCGGATATACTTGCGTGCACAGCCGCACTGACAAAACCGACAGGCTGACCGATCATCATGCCCATCTTTACATGGTCGCCTTTGGCAACCAACGGTTTGCAGGGTGCGCCAATGTGTTGCTGCAATGGAATAATCACACGGGAAGGCTTCGGTAATTCTTCTATCGGAAGCTTTGCCGTTACCGCTTTCCCGTTAATTCCCTCGTGGGGGTGGATTCCCCCGGGAAACACGTGAAATAGACTCATGAACCTCTATCCTTCCTATTTTCGGGCACATCAGTTCATCACGGATAGTTGCGGCAAAAACATGCCGCTGTTACAATATCCATAAAATCGCTATTGTGCCAGCGTTTCGCATACAAATAGGCATATTTCGATGCCATCCCAAATAGTATAGCACAAAAACACAAAAAGCAAGCAAAAATCGCCTGCTTTTCGGGTGTTTTTATGGCAAATTTTTAACGAAGTAGAAGAACAAACCCTTATCTGGTATCGTTTTGAACCACACGCGCCGATAACCGCCCATACGAGGTGTTACAAGCGTGTTGCGCGCTTCCGCTCGCTTGCCGCAGCCAGTAAATCCCGCGCATGTGCAAGTCCGCTCTCACCATGGTGCTGATCCGCACCAACCAAACGGGCAATCTCCGTGATGCGTTCTTCCGATGAAAGTTCCGCTACGTTGGTAATCGTCCGCTCCCCTACCACACTTTTCTGAACGCGGTATTGGATATCCGCCATACACGCAATCTGTGCAAGGTGCGTAACGCATATGACCTGATGATACCTCGCAATATCGTCCATCTTCTCCGCAACCACACTGGCGATCCTGCCGCTGATGCCGGTATCGATTTCATCAAAAATCATGGTCGGTATCATCGTTCGGTCTGCCGCCGCCGCCTTCATCGCCAGCATAATTCTGCTTAGCTCGCCGCCGGATGCGGTTCTCGCAAGTGACTTGAGCGGCTCGCCCACATTTGCGGCGATATGAAATACAATGTGGTCTTCACCGTTTTCAGAGGGCACACGTTTTTGATCTGCCGCATGTTGCTGAAACACACAGGCAAAGCGCGTGTTTCCCATGCCCAGTTCACTTAGTTGCGATTCCATCATGCTTTCTACGTGCTTAGCCAGCGCTTGCCGCGAAGCCGTTAGTTGCACCGCCGCTTCACGGTATTCCGCAAGGCGCGCTTTAAAGGCTGCTTCCCCATCCCGCAGGCGATCATCCATCGATACAAGCGATTTCATTTCGTCTTTCAGGGTTTCCGCGTAATTCACTAACTCGTCGGCATCCATACCGTAACGTTTTTCCAGCCGCCGGTAGGTATCCAGCCGCGCAAGTACTTTCTCATTGGTTTCGGGATCGAAATTTTCACTTTCACTTAAATCCCGCAGTTCTATCCCGATTTCATCCGATTCATAATAGACGCTGTTGATTCGCTCCGCCAACGCGGCAAAGCGGGGATCGTACTGCGCAATTTTCGCCAAATTTTCAGAGGCTTCTTTCAGCAACGCTGTAACGCCAATCCGCTCTCCATCCGCCTGCGCAATCGCGCTGTATGCTTCATCGATCGCAGAGCTGATCTTTTCCGCGTCCGCCAGCTTCATCCGCTGCTGCGTAAGCATCGCCTCTTCACCAATGGTTAGCGAGGCCGCGTCCAGTTCCTTGCACTGGCTGGAAATTTGGCGCATACGCTCTTCGCGCTTTGCGTTTTCTTTTCGCAGCGCGCTGAAATCGACACTCACCTTCCGCCATGTATTATATTTCTTTTTTACATCGGCGATCAGCGCCTGATGCGCATCGTCCCCGAAAGAATCAAGGAAATCTCGGTGGTTCTTCTCGTCCAGCAGGCTTTGGTGCTCATGCTGCCCGTGAATATCCACCAGATAGCCGGAAATTTGCCTGAGCAGCGACAGCGGTACAATTACGCCGCAAACACGGCATACATTGCGGTCGCCTATGCTGATTTCGCGCATGACCGGCAGTAAATTACCATCCGTTTCCAACACCTGCTCCTCTAACAAAGCACGCACTTCGGGGCTATCGGTTATATCAAATATCGCTTCGACAACGGCTTTTTCACAACCCGTTCGGATTAATCCGCGGTCAGCCCGTTCCCCCAAGATCAGGTTGATCGCATCCACTACGATGGATTTACCCGCGCCGGTTTCGCCGGTCAGCACATGCAGGCCATGATGAAACTGCATATCTAACTTCTCGATAAGCGCAATATTGCGCACCGTCATGGATACAAGCATCGCGTCAGCACTTCCTTTGCCTTGCGTTTTCAAACATTGTTTTATTTCAGCATTTCATCAATCCGGCGCAGTACCACATCTACTTCTTCCACTGTGCGCACGAGCATGAGAATCGTATTGTCTCCCGCAAGCGTACCCAGTATCTCCGGCCAGCGCAGATTATCAATCATCTCTGCGGCAACATTTGCGCTGCCGGGCAGAGTACGGATCACGACCTGGTTATAGCTGTGCGCAATGCTAAGCACAGACTCGCTGAAAATACGGTGAAACCGCTCGCTCAGCCCGCTTTCCGGTTTGTCGGCGGTAGCATATTTATAAGAGCCGCCTGCCGTCAGCACTTTCAGCAGCCGCAGCTCCCGAATATCACGGGACACGGTAGCCTGGGTTACGGTAAAACCGTGTTTTCGCAGTTCATCCGCCAATTCTTCCTGCGTGTCCACATCTTTTTCACGAATGATTTCCAAAATTGCGTTTTGTCTAGTGGATTTCATGGTCAGTCCTCCTGCTTAGCAGCTCCATTCGGTCAGTTTTGCACGAATACGGTGAAAAAAACTATGTGTACCGAAGCGGATCAATTTTGCTTCGGTTTGAGAACGGCTGATGGTTACCACTTCCTGCCCGGTTAACGTGCCCACCATACGCCCGTCCACGTCCAATTGAGCCGTCTGTTCCGGCGCGCAATCCAGCGCAAGGGTAATTGTCTGCGTTGCGTTTGCCACCACCGGCCGGTGTTGAAGTGAATGCGGGCAAATTGGCGAGAGTACGACGCATTCCACTTCCGGGCAGATAATCGGTCCGCCTGCGGATAACGAATACCCGGTGGAGCCTGTTGGCGTGGAAATAATCAATCCGTCGGCCACGTACCGGCCAATCAGCTCTTCTCCCACCGAAGCCCGTACAGCTATCAAGCGGGCATATCCGCCGCGGCTTACAACTACGTCGTTCAGTGCCGTTTTAACACTGCCGTCCGGCAAGCGAACATCCAGCATCATCCGGCTCTCCAGCGTAAATTCATTTCGCCGTAGTTTATAGCACGCCTGTGCCAGCCCATCAATTTCACTTTCCACCAGAAAACCAATGCGGCCCAAGTTGATACCCAGCAGCGGAACATTATGCTCTATCGCCGTCTGTGTGGCTCTCAGCAATGTTCCATCGCCGCCTACCGACACAACCACTTCCATTGGAAAGTCGTGAGCGTTGCAAGTATCATCTTCCCCCGCCACTTTAGCCAGCCACGGCTCCATGCAAACAGTCATACCTTCTGCGCGCAGTGCCGATGCTACCTTGGCAACGACCGCTTTTTCATCGGTCAGCCGCTGGTGCATCATAAGGTATATGTTTTGCATATATGCGTGCCGCCTTTCCTGAGAAATTTCTATGGATTGCAGGGAATTCCCGACAAGCTCAGTTTATATTTTATCATATTTTGTATATTCATACAATCATCGTTTCCGCATCAAGCATGTGTTCTTTTTCTGTTTCCACAGATATTTCATCATTAATCAAGCGCCGTATGCGCCTGCGTAACCACCGCTTTAATCTGCTCATCTGTAACGCTGTCTTTCCCGTCCACGGCAGGTAAAAGACGCGCGATATATTCTATATTGCCTTCAGGTCCTTTGATGGGCGAGTAGTCCAGCATCGTCAGTGAATATTGGATACCGTGAGCAAAATCCCGAATGTTGCGCACTACAGACTCGTGTACGGCAGGATCGCGCACTACGCCCTTTTTACCTACATTCTCCCGCCCCGCTTCAAACTGCGGCTTGATTAAAATGCAGAAAGACCCTTTTCCATCCATACGCTCCGCAGCAACAGGCAAAATCAGTTTGACGGAGATAAAAGACACATCCATTACAGTCAGTGTTGGAATCTCACCGTTCAGCTGTTCCTGCGTCAAATAACGGGCGTTGGTGCGCTCCATTACAGTTACACGGGGATCGTTGCGGATTTTCCAATCCAGCTGTCCATAGCCAACATCCACTGCAAAAACATGCTTTGCGCCATTTTGCAGCAATACATCCGTAAAGCCGCCGGTAGCCGCGCCAATGTCCAGCGCTACAATATCTTTCACATCCATGTGAAAAGCCGACAACGCTTTTTCCAACTTCAACGCACCCCGGCCCACGTAAGGATGCGCCGGTGCTTTGACGATCAGCTCGTCTGTATCCGTCACCTTCTCACTGGGTTTCAGCACTTTTACCTGCCGGATGTAGACGTTTCCGCTCATAATCAGCGCCTGCGCCTTTTCACGGCTATCCGCCAAACCGCGCTGCACCATTGCCACGTCTACCCGTACTTTATCGCTCATCCGCTTGGCCTCCGTTATCAAGCACTTCACGGATACGCGTATACAACCCCTGATCATCCATACGGGTTTCTTTTAACAGGCTTTGGTGATCGCCCTGCGAGATAAAGCGGTCTTCAACCGCAATAGGGTACAAAGGCAAAGGATTACCGTGCAGTGTGTTGTACTCCATTACAGCGCTGCCAAAACCGCCTTGCAGCACATGCTCCTCCATTGTAAAAACCGGCTTCTTTCTATTTTGCAGTCTGGAAAGGCATAAACCGTCCAGCGGTTTGATCGTGGACGCATTCACTACTTCCAGATCAATACCTTCATCCTTCAAACGCTGTGCGACAGTGATTGCAGCGCCAACCATACTGCCGACCGCAAGCACTGTTGCATCCGAACCATTCAGCAGCGTCCTCCAGCGCCCGATCATAAAGGGGCGCGTTGGATACGAAGCATTCGGAGTCACTGCGGTTTTGGGATAGCGGATCACACAAGGGCCGCTCTGTTCCAGCGTAGCGCGTATCATATCCGCCAGTTCGTCCGAATCAGCCGGCGCAAGCATTGTAATATTGGGGATATGCCGCAAATACGCAATATCAAATAATCCCTGATGCGATTGCCCGTCTTCGTTGCCCAGACCTGCCCGGTCTAGCAGGAAGGTAACAGGAAGCTGCTGCATGCATACATCATGCACTACCTGATCGTACCCCCGCTGTAAAAAGGTAGAGTACACAAAAAAGAAGGGACGCATGCCGCCTTTCGCTAATCCGGCGCACATGGTAACGGCATGCTCTTCCGCAATGCCAACGTCAAAAAAGCGTTCCGGGTAATGCTCTTTAAACTTTACCGACGCTGTCCCAAGCGGCATCGCAGCGGTAACCGCGACGATTCGTTCATCCCGCTTGGCAAGGCTGATCAGCGTATCCGCAGCCGTTTCCCCGTACAGGCGGTGGCTGCGTTTTTGTGCCGCACCGCTTTCGATGAAAAACGGCGGCGTTCCGTGGAAACGTTCGGGGCTTTTTTCCGCTTTCCGGTATCCGTTACCTTTCTTCGTACAGCAGTGGATAACAACCGGTTCATCCAGCGCTTTTGCTCTTTTGAAAATCTTCTCCATAGCGCGAATATCGTGGCCATCTATCGGGCCAAGGTACTTAAACCCTAAAGCGCTGAAAAAACTCTCGTCAACGAAGATCGCTTTCAGCGATTTTTTAACAGCGTGAATAAAGCGCTCCAGCGGCGTACCGATTAACGGAATCCGGCGAATCCTGTTTTTCACTTTTTTCTTGGTTGTATTCCAGCCCCAGCTGGAACGCAATTGTGAGAAATACTCATTGAGAGCGCCAACATTTTTCGCAATCGACATCTGGTTATCGTTAAGCACAATAATCAGCTTGGTTTTACGGTTGCCGCAATCATTCAACGCTTCGTAACACATGCCGCCGGTCATAGCGCCATCGCCGACAACCGCGATTACGTGGTCGTTGTCCCCCGCCAAATCGCGCGCTCTGGCCAAGCCAACCGCCGCAGAAATCGCGGTGCTCGCATGCCCGGTTTCAAAGCAATCGTGGTCGCTCTCGGCGCATTTGGGGAAACCGGAAAGACCTCCATATTTACGCAGGGTATCAAAGCGGCAGGCGCGCCCGGTTAGTAGTTTATGCGTATAAGCCTGATGCCCGACATCAAACACAAACTTATCCTGCGGCGTGTGAAAAACGCGGTGCAGCGCAAGCGTGATCTCCACCGCACCCAAATTGGAGGATAAATGCCCCCCGTTACAGGAAACAGTTTGTATAATGGTATCGCGTATTTCCTCGGCCAGTTGTTCACACTCGCCCAGGGATAAATGCCGTATATCGTCCGGCTGATTGATTTCCGAAAGTTTCAAAGCGATGCTCCTTAGGCGTTCTTTGCGCCGAATTTCGCGCCGGCCTTGCCGCCCAGCGTGAGGTTGGTCAGTATATCGGAGGTGAAGGCGTAATTGCTGTTGTTCTTTTCCTCGTAAGCGTGCATAGCGTATGCAACCATTTCATCAATCAACTGAGAATAGGCAACGCCGCACGGCTCCCACAGGTAGAAAGCAAGCGAGCCCGGAATCGTATTGATCTCGGTAATATACAATTCATTTTCTTTGGTGTCAAACATGTAATCGATCCGTACAACGCCCTTGCAATCCATGTTTTTAAAAATATCCACAGACAATGCTTTTATACGGTCGCGCAGTTCCGGCTCGATCGGCGCAGGCAGCACCCGTTTCAGCGAAGCCATTCCTTTGGCGGAAGCATCCCCCTGTATGTATTTATCCATAAAGCTGAGCAAGTCGCCTCCGGTTACCGGCATTTCGATTTCAGAGGCGCGCACCTGGCTGCCATAACCCAGTACGGAACAGTTGAGTTCCAGCGGATTATCGAGCCCTTTTTCCACCATGACCTTGCGGTCAAACTCAAACGCCAAATCCAGCGCTTTTGTCAGCTCGCGCCGATCTTTTGCTTTGCTTACGCCAATGGAGGAACCCAGCATCGCGGGTTTCACAAATACGGGGTATGCAACGGCTGCCTCAATGCGGTCCAGCACCTCATGCGGCACTTTCTCATAATTTTCGCGCAGGCAGCTGATGCCCGGTAGCACCGGAAACCCGCCGCCTTGAAAATACTGTTTCATGTACACTTTATCCATGCCGACGGCGGATGCCGCCACACCGGAGCTGGTGTAGGGAATATTGCACATTTCCAGCATGCCCTGCAGGGTTCCGTCCTCGCCGTGCATGCCGTGCAGTACAGGGATAATACAGTCCAGTTTGGCAATGATCCTGATCTGCTCATGCCCGAAAAGACCTTTGGCGGGATCAATGGTCGTCAATACGCCGGAACCGGCAGTAACGTCCAACTGCACTTTATAAATGCCTTTTTTGTTTTCGTCAAACCCGGCATACGTATGTATATCCTTCAGCGGTTCACCGGTATACCACGCGCCCTGCATGCTGATATACACAGGAATTACATCATATTTTTGCTTATCAACCGCGTTCATCAGCTGTACGGCGCTTACGATAGACACCTCATGCTCGGAGCTGCGGCTGCCGAAGATGACCCCTAATTGCTTCTTACCCATGTTATTCCTCCCGTATTGTCAATACCGGTTTTGCATGTTAGGCATCCGGTAGAAATGGTAAATCAGGCTTCCTGATAATGATCGGGAAGATCATTTTCGTATAGTACGGTATCTTCCGGTCTCGCAATTGTGGTAAGCAGTGCGGTTGAATCGTTCAGGCTATCCACCTGATGTATGTTTTCTTTCGCAAAGCCTGCTTCCAGCAACCCTTCAATAATTGGTTTTACGCGCTTCTTTCCTACAACAACGGCAATATCCGCAGCATCGGCAATCGCGCGACCAAACTCTTTGTTGTACTCCGCTTCATGTTCGCCAAGTTCTACCATCCCCGGGGTAATGATGATTCTTCTGCCGGGGAATTGTTTTAGCACACGCAGTGCGGCTTTCGCCCCAACAGGATTGGAATTGAACGCGTCGTTAATCACGGTAAACCGGCCCGGAGCAGTAATTAGTTCCAAGCGGCTGGCAACTGGCTGCAATTTTCCAACGCCGTTGGCAATCTGTTTCAGCGTTAGCCCCAAATCCGCCGCCACAGCGGAAGCAATCAAGATATTCAAAATGCTGTGCTCGCCAAGCAGGCGGGTCTGGCAGCGAATGGTACCCTTGCCACGGATGCATAAATCAAATGCGCTGCCCTCCGGTGAAACGGTGATGTTCTCGCTCCACACATCCGCTTCCCCTGCATTCAGGCTGATGAGTGTTTTTGGTTTTTCTGTTTTGTCATACAACTGCTTACAGATAGCGTGGTCATCGCAAAAATAGCTGTGCGAGTCCTGCGGAAGCGCATCGATCAATTCATACTTCGTTTTGGCTACGCGATCAATCGTTTTAAACGTCTCTAAATGCTGCGGCCCCACCGAGGTGAGCACACCAATCGTCGGTCTAACCAACCTGCATAATTCCTTTATGTCACCCACATGACGCGCACCCATCTCCGCAACAAAAACCTGATGCGACGGCGTCAGCCGCTCCCGGATCGCACGGGAAACGCCCATAGGCGTATTAAAACTCGCAGGCGTAATTAACGTAGGATATTTTTCTGTCAGGATCGCTCCGATAATATGCTTTACTGATGTTTTACCGTAGCTGCCGGTAACGCCGATGCGAATAAGCCGCGGATTCTTAAGAAGCTTATGCCGTGCGTCACGGAAGTATAATTCGCTGATCAATTTTTCAACCGGCCAAGCCAATAACCCCGACAAAGCCACAACAAATGGCAGAAGCAGCGGCCAGAAGGCTGGTAAAATGGCAACCGGGCTTTGTGCAATCAAAAGCGACAGCGCGCTCATTACCAGCACCGATACGGTATACAGCCGTTTTACGCGTCCGGTAAATACAAATTTCTTTTTAGCTTTCTTTTCACTAAACACACTGCCGATCACATAGCCTGCCAGACCGGCAAGTACCAGTAGAAGGACGATCAGTATACTTCCGGCCCATACGGAGGTTACAGTCCAGACAATCAGATCATACCCGTAATATAAAAGTACGCATACCGCAGTAGTATATAACCCCGGCAGCCATGCATGTATACGGTTTCGTTTCAGCGTACGGAAAAAACCCGGAAACTGATAGCTTTCCAGTTGGAAATAATGGTAGATTCCCTTGGCGGCAAGCAGTGAGGCGCACACCGGAAAAAACGGCAGCAGCCATTGGAGTCCATCAACTGTCATCAGGTTTTATCCTCCACGATAAATTGTTTCACGATCACTAAAAACCGTCTGATCTGCTCCAGAAAAGCGTAGTGTGATCCGCCTTCAAAAACAACCAGGCCGGCGTCCGGTATTTCCCGTTCCATTGTTTTCCCCATCCACAGCGGCGTTTCTGAATCGTTGTCGCCCCAGATGAGCAGGGTGGATGCCTGTACTTTGGAAAGCAGCGGTTGCAAATCCTCCGAGATCACTTTAACGAAGGTCTTTCGCATTCCTTCGCTCAGCTTCACATAATCCGCCGAGCCGTATCGGTTGCGCAGTTTCGTTTGCAGCTTTTCCACCATTGGTTTTAACGGGGGTATGGCTTTCATTTGTTTCAGAAAAGCGCTATACCGTTTGTACTGCGCCGTACGCTTTCTGGATTTTTCCGTTTCCGGCTTTTTAATGCCCGCGCCACCGGTGATGACCAGCTTATCCACCAATTCCGGCCGGGTTGCTGCCAGTTTCAAAGCAACACGTCCGCCAAAAGAATGGCTGATAATCTGCACCGGAGCAAGCTGCAACTGCTCCAGCAAGGCCGCCACTTGTTCCGTATACTCCCCAACGCCCCATGGTGGCGAAGGCTCGCCGCTTTGCCCGTGGCCGGGGAAATCCAGTGTGATTACCGTTGCAGAATTGGCAAGCTCATTTTCAATAAAGGCGAAAATGCTATGGTCACAGCCCCAACCATGCAGCAACAGCACGCATGGCACATCCGGCGACGGGTTGCGCCTGACCTCGTAATACAGTCGGCATCCGTTAATGTCCGCTAGCAAATCGGCACCACCTTTCCAGGTACAGCCCAAAGTATTTTACCCCATTACGAAAAAAAAGAAAAGGCCGTTTGTGAAAACGCTTTAATTTAGCCGTTTAGAGCTACTGTTTATAAAGAGTTTCACACCCGTCCAATTATATATTTTCCCTTCCACCTCTGTTTCACGGTTTTATCGGCATCCAAATATAGCGGCGTTTCACGCTGGATATATCGACTTTCTCGCGCACCTCCACAGGCACCGCTACGGTTGATTCCAGGCAGCAATGCAAGCGTTCGCAGGTGCGAATGCTTGGCATGTTTGTCGGGTCTGTGGTGATAACAACCGAACGCATGCTAAATGCAGCTAGAATCGGCACGAGCAAGCGGCAGGCATCAGCCGCATATCCATGCCCACGAAACAGTGGCCGCACATGGTAACCGATGTGGCCAAGGTAAAACTGTTCGGGGCTGTCCCCCACCCGCAAACTGATATGCCCCGCTACGCCTCCGCTGGCTTTATGGCGTAAATTAAACTTAAAAGTACATTCGCAACCGATTTGTCTGTTTCTTCCTTCATATTCGCAGGGAACAAGCGCAATTTCATCTCCTGTAAACATGGCTTCGTTTGCTCTGCCCATACGGATGAAGGTCCGAATCATTTCACTTCTCATAACTCCTGCAGGGTGACTTTCGGCAAAATTGCCTCAAAGTCACTTACCTTCATCAATTGTGTTCCGTGTGTCATTACACTGGCGCTTCCGGCGGCTACGCCGTACCGCAGCGAATCTTCCAATGCTTCGCCTTTTTCAAGCCCCATCAACACACCGCCAACCATTGCATCGCCCGCACCTACGGTTGAGCGCGCCTCTACTTGAATGGCCGGTGCAAAAAGCGTATGTTTACCATCGGTGAAAATAGCGCCGTATTTGCCCATGGATACGATAACATTCCGCGCGCCTTTATCGATCAGCGACAGTGCAGCATCGCGGATAGAGCGCAGCGTTTTCAGCTCCTGCTTCATCATCCCTTCCAGTTCAGGCAAGTTTGGTTTAATTAAAAACGGTTTTTCCACAAGGCCGGACAGCAATGCCTCTCCAGCTGTATCCAATACGCAGTCTTTCCCCCGTAATGCTGCCATACAGCGACGGTAGGTATCATCTGCGCATCCCGTGGGCAAACGTCCGCTGAGAACCAAAAAGCGGCTTTCTTTACTCTTTTCTTTCAGCAACTGCATAAACTGTTCCAGTTGCGGTACATCCATATGCAAGCCCGGTTCG
The DNA here is from genome assembly GCA_963663285.2 of Candidatus Limiplasma sp. GTDB lineage: Bacteria > Bacillota > Clostridia > Christensenellales > Aristaeellaceae > CAXXOK01. Next base: position 1,001,096 of record CAXXNI010000002.1, read on the forward strand.
TTAAACTCCGTTACACTATTGGTATGCAAATCGTGTATTTTCAAATTGGTTCGCGTTTTTCCGGGCAGCAGCTGATAGAAAAAGTCCAGTCCTTCGGCGTTCACCATATCCATGAACTCTTTTTCATCTGTTTTTCCGAGGCAGCCTACGCAAGAGACTTCCATTTGAAGGCGTTTTAAAACTATGGCTACATTCAAGCCTTTTCCGCCGATATCATAACGCACTTCCTGCAAACGGTTTACACTGCCAAACTCCAGCTTCGTTACCGAAGCTGTTTTATCAAACGAAGGATTCATACAAACCGTCGTAATCATATCCCCGCTCCTTGATCATGTAATAGGCTCTGTTTGCTAACAGCTTACGTTCGATTAACCTTCCTGTCAAGGCATCACGCTTATTGATATTCTTTTCACATTGTTTGTCACCGTTTCGTATTACGGTCATGTTTTTTCTTAAAAACTTGACCAATGTAATCAAGACTGCTCTTACATCCGTTATCAAGTATTATAGCAATAAATATGTACTATTTATCATTGACAGCAACTGGAATTTTTCATAAGATAGACCCAGATTGATAAGGACGTGAAAGATAATGTCGATCAAGCGTTTCTGGGGCAACCTGTCTACAGCGGTAAAATTCATCCTGCTTACAATCGCAGCAGTTATCATAATGTTACTCATCGAGCTGGGCAGCAATTATCCGGCGCTTATCAGCGCTGGGTATTCTTCCGAAACGCTCAATATGGAAGACTTTACTTGCTTTAATGATTCAGTGGCTATTAACGAAGATGGCGCCCACATTGTTTTACATGAGCAAGATGATATTGATTTAATTTACTATGGTTTGGATACGGAATTACACTCCGTGATTGTGGAACTTCAAGGCCACGGGCCGGTGCATGTTTCTATTCTTGTAAAAGATGAATCCAGTTACTATAACAATCAAACCCTATATAGTATCTTTTGCGTAGCGGACGATCCTGCCCTGCGCTTCTGTAATGCCTATGTGCAAAGTGCCGGGGAAGCCAGCGAACTTACTATCCGTTTGGATGGCACGGTCGGAGCCGATTTTAAGGTAAACTCCGTACGTATTAACGTACCATTGCCCTTCTTATGGCAACCGGTACGTATGGCTCTTTCGTTTTTTATCTCTTTGCTTATGTTGTGCATCCTATTTTTAAAATGGTCGCATATTCATTACAACAAACGCAATCCGGTTCATCGTATAATGATTGTTCTGCCACTCGTGTTTATGATGGTTCTTGCTTATGGTGTTTCTGTTTGGATTGCTCCCGAAACGGCTCCTTATACCGGTATAACAGATGAAGAAGCACAAAGCAGCACAAATGATTCCTACGAGGTACTTTTTGAAACGCTGCGGCAGGGACGGTTATCACTGGAAACTCTGCCCTCCGAAGCGCTTCTAGCGTTAGGAAATCCTTATGATCCTAGCGAACGCACAGCAGAGGGAGTCGATTACTTTTTCGATTATTCTCTCTATAACGGTCAATACTATGTATATTTTGGGCTTGCGCCTGTTTTGACTGTTTATGCGCCTTATCATTTTTTAACAGGTAGAGTGCCGGCCAGCCGGGATGCTGCATTATTGCTTGCCTGGCTCTCTATTGTTTTCATAGGCTTGGCTGTATGTTCCATGGCTGATCGTTATCTGCAAACTGTGAACGTGTTTATACTATCTCTTGCTTGCGTAACAGCTGTGTTTACATCCGGTGTGATCGTGCTGCTGGCTTCGGCGGATTTTTACTACCTTGCGGAGCTTAGCTTTGTTTGCTATAGCGCCGGAGCCATTTCTTTTGGATTGAGAGGAGCACAGCAAAAGAGGCGATGGCTTTCCCGCCTATTATATGTCGTCTCCGGCATCTGTTTTGCTCTTGTATTGATGAGCCGCCCCAACGCCGCTCTTTTGTTGGTGGCCTTTTTAGCGCCCGTCTTTATTGGAGAACTGATGCGTAAACGCGCTCGCTTATTTGAGGCAGCATCCTTTTTATTCCCCGCGCTGTTGGGTGTTGGTATCGTCATGTGGTACAACGCTGCCCGTTTTGGTTCTGTTTTTGATTTTGGAGCGCTCCACCAGTTAACAGCTACGGATGTTCATTTCCGTCAAGTCAGTTTAGCTGATTTCCCCGTCGCTTTATACCATTATCTTTTTGAACCGGTAAACTTTACGCAGCAGTTCCCCTACATTTCGATTGTAAGGCATACGGTCTCAACCACCGGACATTATGTATTCCAGTTATCCTGCGCCGGCATGTTCATTTATCCTGCCATATGGGCTATTATAATAGGCCCACTGTTAACCACAAACAAGGAGAATAACCTACCTTCGTTTCATCAGGAAAGCCGCTGGGTTTACTGGCTTCCGCTTATCGTCAGCATTCCCATCATGCTTATATCTTATGGTATAGGCGGTGTTACGCTCCGGTATACCTATGATTTCCGGATTTTTTATACATTCACAGGCATCATGTATATACTCTCTATGCATACACAGGGAAAGACCAAACATCAAAAGGTGCTGAATTTTTTTCTGATTCTACTGCTGGTTTCTTCTATTTTCCTTGGATTGTCCATGATTTTTGAAAACGAACGGGATTATATTCTGTCTTCCTCCCCTCAACTATATTTTGGCTTACAGCGGATGTTTTTTCCTTTTTCTTAAGCACAGTTACTCATCAATCATTAATATAACATTGTTCTTTCTTGTATTATGCCGCCCAACAGGTATCAAAAAAAGTGGCAACTCTGCCGGGTGCCACTTTTTTATTGCTATTAAAAATATCATACATCATATTATTGAAATGCCATTATGAAATTATATAAACATATTGTTAGATTCTTGACAAACCGAGCAAATCGCCCTACAATATCCATAATGGTAAACTATACAACATTATAAACACAAATGCCGACCGACCGTTCTTTTCTTCCTCCACGACAACGACGATCTGTAGTTAAGAATTGCACGACCGCTTACAAACCATCGTTGCAGCGTTTCGGAATCAAAAGGCTTTTTGTATTTCACTTTTTCTATGGTGTCTTTTCGTCTGAGGGCAGCCAGCGGTTTTACCGGTGCGAAAAGGTCTTTTTGTGTTTCCTTTTGCAGCGCGGCAAATCACAATCTATTCATCATCCTGATTGACTCTTTTATGGAAAACGGAACAGTAAGCGATTAGCTGAGAAGCGTTGTCACTTCCCGGAGCGTCCGATGCCTGCATGACCCGCACACACAACTACTGACAGTAAAAAGGAGATCGTGGAACATGTCGGACAAACAAGCATTGGTTATCGAGCAGAAATTAACGGACTTTCATGAAATTGGCGACCTGATCGACCTGTATTTCAAAGGAAAGCGCGGCAGTCTGATTCAAGTGCTGCATACCGCGCAAGGGCTTTATGGGTATTTACCACTGGAATTGCAACAATTCATTGCAGACAAAATGGATATGCCCTTATCCGAGGTGTCTGGCGTTGTAACTTTTTATTCTTTTTTCTCCGTTAATCCACGTGGAGAACATACCATACGGGTTTGTTTGGGGACGGCCTGCTATGTGCGCGGTGGCAAGAAAATCATCGATCATTTAACTAAAAAACTCGGTATTGAGGTTGGCGGTACAACCGCAGATCGCAAGTTTACGTTTGAAATCGCACGCTGCATCGGTGCCTGTGGCCTTGCCCCGGCCTTGATGATCGACGATGTGGTTTACCGGCAAATGTCGCCCAGCAAGGTAGATACGTTGCTGGCAACATTTCAGTAGGAGGTGGACATAGATGAATAAAGCGATACGAACGTTGGATGATTTATTGCAGATTAAGCAAGATTATTTGGATAAGCAGGCAGCTTACCGCTACCAACTGCTCATTTGCTCCGGCGCGGGCTGCGTATCCGCTGCGTGCGGCAAGGTACGGGACGCGGCAATTGACACCTTGAAAGAGATGGATTTGGAAAAAGAAGTCGGCGTTATCGAAACAGGCTGTATGGGTATATGTGCCGTCGGCCCTGTGATGATTGTGTTGCCGGATCGTACTTTCTATATTAAACTCGATCCTCAAAATGTGCGCAACATCATTAAGGCGCATATTTTGGAGCACAAAATACTGGAGAAACATACGTTTTTCCATCAAACGCTCAACAAACATATCCCCTGTATTGACGATATCGATTTTTTCAAGGAGCAGGTCAAAATCGCGCTGCACAACTGCGGCACGATTGCCTATGGCAGTATTGATGCCTACATTGCACGGGACGGTTACATGGCCATTGCCAAGAGTATCACCGGCAGTAAACCGGCGGATATTGTAAGCACTGTGATGGCGTCCGGTATTCGCGGCCGTGGCGGCGCAGGTTTCCCCACCGGCATCAAGTGGGATGCCGGGCATAAAGCCGTCAGCGATGAAAAGTTTATGGTTTGCAATGCAGATGAAGGCGACCCCGGCGCTTTCATGGACCGCAGCATTATTGAAGGGGATCCGCACGCTGTACTTGAAGGGATCATGCTTGGCGGCTATGCGATAGGCGCAAAACAGGGCTATGTTTATATCCGTGCCGAGTACCCGCTTGCTATTGAGCGTCTTACCGCTGCCATCGAACAGGCACGGGAATATGGGTTGCTGGGCGAAAATATTCTCGGTACCGATTTCACCTTTGATATTGAAATCCGTATTGGCGCAGGCGCTTTTGTATGCGGCGAAGAAACTGCGTTGATGGCCTCTATCGAAGGAAACCGCGGCGAACCTGTGCAAAAACCACCGTATCCATTCCAGAAAGGGTTATACGGAAAGCCAACCATCATTAACAACGTGGAAACGCTGGCCGCAATTCCCCAGATTGTGCTGAACGGCGCAGAGTGGTATACGCAATACGGCACCGACAAATCCAAGGGTACAAAGGTTTTCGCGCTGGCAGGCGATATTGTAAACGCCGGTATTGTGGAAGTGCCCATCGGCACTCCGTTGGGAGAAATTCTCTTCCGTATCGGCGGAGGCATCGCCAATAAAAAACAGTTCAAAGCCGCGCAAATCGGTGGCCCTTCGGGCGGGTGTGTAACCAAAGACAATCTGAATACGCCGACGGATTATGAATCCATTGCCAAACTGGGCGCTATCATGGGTTCCGGCGGATTGATCTCCATGGATGAAGATACCTGTATGGTAGATACGGCCCGCTACTTCATGGATTTTATTCAGGAAGAATCCTGTGGTAAATGCGTTGCTTGCCGTATCGGTACCAAGCGTATGCTGTCCATACTGGAGCGCATTACACGCGGTGAGGGCCGCAAGGGCGACATTGAGCTATTGGAAGAATTAGGCGCGGTTATCAAGCAAACTGCGATGTGCGAGCTGGGTAAAACCGCTCCTAATCCCGTACTTTCCACCATAAAGTACTTCCGGGATGAATATGAGGAACATATTCAGGATAAGCACTGCCGCGCAGGCGTTTGCAGCGATCTGTTCATCTCTCCGTGTGAAAACACCTGCCCGGCGCATGTGAATATTCCCGGTTATCTGGCTTTAATTTCCGCCGGACGCTTCCTGGACGCGTATGATCTGATCTGTCAGGAAAACCCGCTTCCGTCGGTTTGCGGCCGTATCTGCACACGCCCATGCGAAAGCAAATGCAGGCGCAGCACCGTGGACGAATCCGTATCCATTTGCAGTCTGAAACGCTTCGTAGCCGATTATGCTTATAAAAATCAAAAGCAATACGATCAGGATATCGTACTCCCCCGAAACGGGAAATCGATCGCCATCATCGGCGCCGGTGCGTCGGGATTAACCTGCGCGTATTACTTAAGCCGAATCGGTTATGAGGTGGATGTGTACGAAAGGGAGCCTGTTGCCGGCGGCGTATTAGCCTATGGCATACCGGAATACCGCCTGCCTTCGGAAATTCTGGAGCGGGAAATCGACCATATGCGGCTTTCAGGTTTTAACATCCACCTCAATACCGAAGTGGGGCGGGATATATCCTTTGAGCAGCTTCGCAGCGAAACGGATGCCGTGTATGTAGCCACTGGTACGCAGCTGCCGCAGAAAATGAACATCCCCGGTGAAGATTTGGAAGGCGTATTGCCGGGCATCGAGTTCCTAAAAAATGTTAAGCTCTACCACAGCGTTGACCTCACCGGGCAAGTAGTTGCGGTTGTCGGCGGCGGCAATACCGCTATCGATTCTGCCCGCACAGCCATCCGGTTGGGCGCGGCTAAGGTGCTGCTGCTGTACCGCCGTACTCGCGAAGCAATGCCCGCCTACGATATCGAGGTTGAAGAGGCTCTGGAAGAGGGCGTAGAACTGGTAGAGTTGGTAAGCCCCATCCGCATTCTGCCGGATGCCGAGGGACACGTGGCTATGATAGAGTGTGTACGGCGCAAAATGTCCAACTTCGATCACAGCGGCCGACGCAATACCGCGCATATTGAAGGTTCCAACTTCATCATCAATGTTGATATAGTAATCCCCGCTGTCAGCCAGTACGCCGATCTTCCCTTCATCAAAAAGACAGACATTGGCGTCACCAACTGGGGCACGTTTATCACCGATCCGCAAACCAAAATGACTACGATGCAGGGCGTGTTTGCCGGCGGCGATGTTGCACGGGGGCCGGATGAAGTGATCCGAGCGATTGCAGATGGAAAAACTGCAGCAGTCTCCATTGATTTGTTCTGCGGTGGTTCCGGCAGGCTGAACAAAGGCCGTGTAATCGATATACCGGAGACAACGGATGAAGATGAAGTATTGATTCACAATCGTTTCCCGCAGGAATGTCTGCCTGTGGAAACCAGAACCAAAGCATTCAGCGAAGTGCTGCTGGGTTACCATAAGCTCAACGCGATTGCTGAATCCATGCGGTGCTTGCACTGTGACCGGAGGTGACGAGAATGTTGCATTTGACGATTAATGATAAACCTATTGAAGTACCCGAGGGAACCACCATACTGGAAGCGGCACGGATGAACCATATCGATATCCCGTCTTTGTGCTACCTCAAGGATATTAACGCAATCGGCTCTTGCCGCATCTGTGTTGTGGAGGTAAAAGGTGCAAAAACCTTGCAGGCTTCCTGCATCACAAAAGCGGCGGAAGGCATGCAGGTTTATACCAACTCCCGTATTGTCCGGCACTCCCGCAAAGTGCTATATGAGCTGATTTTATCCGACCATGATAAAGATTGCCTGTTCTGCAAGCGTAACCAATCCTGCGAGCTGCAGAAACTGGGAATTCAGCTGGGCGTGGAACGCTCCCGCTTTGAAGGCGAACGCTCCACCCGCAAAGTGGATACCTCCGTATCCATCACGCGCGACCTGAGCAAGTGCATACTATGCCGCCGCTGTGTATCTGTATGCAATAACATACAGCAAACCGGCATCTTAAATGCACAAAACCGCGGTTTCAAAACAGAAATCAGCCCAGCCATGAACCTACCGCTGGGCGCAGTAAGCTGCACCTTCTGCGGGCAATGCACTGTCGTTTGCCCTGTCGGAGCGTTGAAAGAAACCAGCTCTACCGAGCGTGTTTGGGCTGCGCTGAACGATCCTACCCGCCGCACGGTGGTGCAGGTTGCCCCGGCTGTACGTGTTGCCATTGGAGAAGAGTTCGGCTTGGAAGCCGGAAGCCGCTGTACAGGCAAATTGGCTTCAGCACTCAAGGAATTGGGCTTTGACGATGTTTTTGATACCAACTGGGCTGCCGACCTGACCATTATGGAAGAAGGTACCGAGTTCTTAGGCCGGGTGAAAAATGTGCTGACTGGCGGTTCGGCCACCCTGCCCATGATTACCAGTTGCAGCCCGGGCTGGATAAAGTACATCGAGCATCATTATCCAGAGCAACTGGCACATCTGTCCAGCTGTAAATCGCCGCACACCATGATGGGCGCAATTGTGAAGAGTTATTATGCCAACATGCAAAACATTGACCCCAAGGATATGTTTGTCGTTTCTGTTATGCCGTGTACTGCGAAGAAGTTTGAAATCGACCGCCATGAAATGCAAAACGGCGGTTACCAGAATGTCGACGCAGTGCTGACCACGCGCGAACTGGCCGAAATGATCCATAGCGCGGGCATAGACTTTAACGAGTTGAAGGACAGTACATTCCACAATCCACTGGGTCTATCCTCCGGTGCGGCGGATATCTTCGGCGTAACCGGCGGCGTAATGGAAGCGGCGCTGCGCACAGTATATGAGTTGGTTACCGGTCGCGAATTGCCGTTTGATAAGCTGCATGTTACACCCATTGTGGGTCTTAATCAGGTGAAAACCGCAACGATCCGCATTGAAAATCCATTGCCGGATTACACCTTCCTGCAGGGAGTCGATGTGAACGTTGCGGTTACCAGCGGTTTTGCCGGAGCAAAGCAGCTGATGGATCAAATCGAAAATGGCACCTCGCCTTACCACTTCATTGAAATTATGGGGTGCCCTGGCGGCTGCATCACCGGTGGCGGACAACCCAGAAGCGATGATAAGGACATTCGCGCCAAACGGATGCGTGCGCTTTACGCTGAAGACGAGAGCAAAGCCATGCGCAAATCGCATGAAAACCCTGTAATCCAGAAAATTTACCAAGACTTTTTGGGAAAGCCTAACGGAGCGCTGTCCCATGAGCTACTTCACACGCACTATACGCAACGCGGCTTGTACAATGAGAAGACCGATGAGGTATTCGTAGTGGATTATCAGCAAAACCCGGAAGAGAAATCCACCTATACCCCCGCATCGATCGGCACGCTTACACGCGCGCGCAGGGATACGCAGGAATCTCCGCGTATTATGGCTTTGGAAGCGGAAAATGCTTTGCTGAAGACCGAGTTGGCGGAAACGCAGGATACTGTGAAAGTATTTAAACGGATCATTCAGGAACGTACAACCCGCTAAATGTCATTCATCAACAAAAAGAAAACGGAGAGGCATATGCCTCTCCGTTTTCAATATCATTCGTTAGTGTAACAGTAAAATAATTCTATGTTCTATTCTTCCGGCAACTGCACCAGCAGCGTCTGCCCGATGCCCAACACCTCTGTTGCTTTACGTGGTTTTGCTTTCAAGCTTTCGCTTTGTCCTACCCGTATAATCTGTTGCCCCATAAAGATCATCGTTGCACTTTGGCCCCCATCCAGATTCAGTGCCTCGGTTGCCCCTAATTCCGCCATATGCTCCGCCAAGTGTGTCGTCGACCAGCCACGGCTATCGTCATGCCTTCCTTCCACCATGATTGCTACATAATGGCCGGGAGTAACCATGCCGACGGCCGTACGCGGCGCTCTCTCCCAGCCATACTTGCCAAAAGCAGGCGTATTTACAACACCTTCATGTATCAAAACCGGGCCAAATGCCAGCAAATCATACGCTCCCATGGCAATATAATCGTCAATCGTCAGTTCGTTTCTTCCCAGTGCTACCATGGAACCGTCCGCAAGCAGCGCCAGATTATCCAGATTCGGATATTTCTTTGCTTTTGTGGTAAAGGTTTTACTGGAGAGGATGTTACCATCCCGAATCAATAGTCCTACCGTTGCTTTCCAGCCAATTCGCAGATGCGAAAAATCACTGTTCACAGCAAAAACCAAGTGGTTTTTTTGCGCTATTACGTTTTGATGCGCTCCTTTTTTCATCCAATTGGTTTTATCATATGGATACGCATGAAGCAGCGTTCCATTTCTCGCATAAATCTGCGCCTCATGCCATACAACTTTTGGCGAAGTATCCTGATGGCGAATGATGTGGATATTCAGTGTTGGGCTGATATAGCGGTACTCCCCGGTTGTAGAGTTGATATACACGTACTCGCCGTTGACCGCGAACCCTTCGTCATCCAACACCAATTCCCGCAGAGATACGGACGGGTACACGGTGAATGAATAATCGGCATCGGTTGCACCGTCCTCCGCCGCAGCGGTATCAGAAGCAGCCTTATCCTGTACCAAATAGTCGTCCTCCGCCACCGAGATGGACAGAACACCTGTATTTCCTTGTGCCAAGAAAATGAAAACCGTCAGTACTGCAATGGAAAAACAAGCAAGTGCTTTTTGCATCTTTGTCATCTGTAATCTCGTTCCTTATGTCCGGCTGTTATCATCGTCTTACTGTACACATTCAAATTGGGCCGATATACGTATACATATTAAAGAAAACTGACTTGTCAGTTCGATATCTAACCCATTCAATCCTCCATACAATTTTACGGAGAGTATGGCGTCAACGAGACAATTTCGTCCTCCAGATAAACCACATGGAACATTTCTGTGCCGTCCAGGCTGATCGCACTCCGGAAAGCTGCCGGGGACGCCTGCCTTTGCGGGTAATTATAGTTGCCTGAGTACAAAAGGCAGTTGACGGCTATTTGATGCTTGTACAAATAGGTGGATTGATTTGAAAAAGAAGCAACTTGATTGGTATAACCGTTTGCATACGTTACCGTAACCAAATCCAGCTTTGCGTACCATTTTCCGCTGCTTTGGTAAAAATCTTTCAGGTATCCAAGAGATACGCGCGTGCGTGCCTCGCTTGGTCTGCGTTGCAGGAAAACGGTATATACCGTAGTTCCGCTGTAATTGCTAACTGATATGGTGACCGCCTGCGGTTTATCGGTCATCACGAATTCCTGTGATTGATGACCAGATACGATGTATTGCCCGTTTACATAGATCGCAGCGCCGCTATCCATGCTAAAAGGCGTCACGGTTACACGGCTAACCCAACTCGCAACCGTAAGGATATAGCTGGTAACAAGCGGATCAAACGAGGAAGGCACCATAATTCCAGTGTTGGGGCAGTTGTGCGAGAGCGCTTGCAGCGAACTGGAAGGATACACTACCGGCGTTGGTGTTGGGGCCGCAAATGCTGGTTGCGTAACAAGGCTGATTGTTAACAGTAAAATCAGTGCAGCCACTATTGCTATACATTTTTTCATATGATTCACTCCTTACGCTAAGCCGCGGGTACCGTTGGTTGCATCGGTCGTACAGCTCGATTTAAGTGAAGCGTATGGTTTGTTTTCTTACACTATATAAACGAAAAACTTTGCTGTTCCATTGCAACAATGCTGTTATGCCAGTCTTGTTTATTGCCAATACCCACTGGTCTTTCCAGATGCCTTACACCGTTTTCAGTTTTCTTGTCGCATTTACGGTTTTTTCATTCTTCTTTCAGGAAAAGCATCATCAAGAGTTGAACATCATAAAAGAGCGGGCTGTTTGTTTCATACTTCTATTATCATCATACTAATCCTGCGTTTTGCTGTCAATAGACACAGAACCGATTTAACCCCTATGAATAAGTTACCCCTGGGAAGATAACAGGAAATCCATTTGATTGTAACAATTGTAATTATCTTTCTTTAGTGGTACTATTATCTATATTATTACATATGATTAAATATTTGTATTATTTGTTAGATCGAAAGGAGAATATCCATGGATTTTATCGACGAACTCAAACTATTTTCTTCAAGGGTTGCGCAGCTAGCGCCTATTATTGAAACTGAAGAAGCAACCAAGAATGCTCTCATTCTACCATTCTTTCAAATGTTGGGTTACGATGTCTTTAACCCAGTGGAATTTGTTCCGGAGTTTACAACAGATGTTGGAATTAAAAAAGGGGAAAAAGTTGACTATGCTATTGTTCTGGATGGAAGCCCTGCCATATTAATTGAAACGAAATGGTGCGGAGAGAACCTTCAAAATCACGATAGCCAACTCTTCCGATATTTCGGTACATCAACTGCAAAAATTGCCATTCTCACAAACGGAATTTTATACCGATTCTATACCGATCTAGACGAAGTAAACAAAATGGATCTCTCACCATTTATGGAGCTAGATATTCTTGACATTAAAGACGGACTAATCCCCGAGTTAAAGCGTTTTCAACGTGACGCTTTGGATGTTGACAGCATTTTCAGCGCCGCTTCCGATTTAAAATATTCATCAGCTATTAAGAAACTGCTTGCTCAACAATCATCCGACCCCGATGATGAATTCATCGCTTATATACTTCATGAAGTCTACCCCGGTCGCAGAACGACTCAAGTTATGGAGAAGTTTAAAAGTATAATTAAACGCTCTTTTGCCCAGTATATCAACGAGTTGCTGAAAGATCGCTTTAAGTCAATGCTGTCATCATCTGATGAAAAAGAAGATACTTCAGCAAACAACGAAGAAAGCGAAACTAATGAAGAATCAGAAGAGGATCGTATTAACACAACTGCTGAAGAGGTTGAAGCGTATTTGATAATAAAAGCGCTATTACATGATAGTGTTGATCCATGCAGATTGTCCTATAAGGATACACTCTCTTACTTTAGTGTATTGCTGGATGAAAAAGTCACCAGATGGATTTGCCGTTTACAAATTGAAGGTCGGAAGAAATCCATCATCTTCCCTGCTAAAGATGGCAGTAAAGAAAAACGTGTATCACTTGACAACAATGACTCGATCTATAAATATAAAGATTTACTGGTTGAATCATTAAACAAGTATCTTTAATCAAACATCACATGTGCAACATCAACGATATGCATACTATACCCGCGCACCAGCTCTCACCATTTGAATGCTTTCCGTTGCGCAAAATATAGATAACAACCTCGAAAAGCTAAACCAAGTTTCATCCTCATGGATGCGTTATTTGGTTGCATCTATTTCTGTAACGATAAAACAGCAATTAGTTGAATAATTATGGCTGCAATTTCATAGTCTTTCACGCATGGCGATCCAAATTCAATTAAATCCGAAAATATTTTAAATCGCCTTTTCTCTCATTGCATGATGGATCAATATTCTTTCTCATAGATTGCTCTAAATATGGTCAAGATATAGCTTTGATATTTGACAGTCACAGCGTCTGAAGGTATAATTCATACAAAGTTTGGAAATATTCGATGTTCTTTAAAATGAGCTATATTTAGGAGTTTGTATGAAGTATGACACCATTATTGTCGGTGGAGGAATCGCAGGATTAACGGCTGCGGCTTTTCTGTGCAAGAATAATCATCCAGTACTTCTGTGTGAAAAAGAGGATCATGTCGGGGGATTAATTGGCTCGTTTTCTGTAGATGGTTTTACATTTGATGCCGGTATTCGCGCCATGGAGAACTCGGGCGTTTTATTCCCGATGTTAAAATCTCTGAACCTCAACGTGGATTTCTTACCCAACGAAGTATCCATTGGAATTGAAGATGAAATCGTTCGTTTGCAATCCGAAGGCAGCCTTCAAGCCTATCGGGATATGTTGATGAATAGCTTCCCAAAGGACACGAAAGATATAGACGCTCTGATCACGGTTGTAAAGCAAACCATGCGCGACATGGATGTACTTTATGGAATTGAAAACCCTCTTTTTAAAAACCTGAAGGAGGATCGTGCATATCTGTTTAAAACGCTGCTGCCCTGGTTGCTGCGGTACCTATTTACCATCGGTAACATTAAGAAACTCAATCAGCCTATCGAAGAGTATCTGGAAAAACTTATCCATCATCAATCTCTGCGGGATATAATCGCGCAGCATTTTTTCCATGCAACCCCGGCGTTTTTTGCGCTTTCGTATTTCAGCTTGTATCTGGATTACAACTATCCGCGCGGTGGAACAGGGTCGTTGATTAAGGCCCTTGAAAATTATATAATCCAAAATAACGGTGAAATTAGAACTATGACTCCGATACAGGCGGTTGACCCCCATCATCACAGGGTGATTGCTGCGGACGGTACAGTATTGTGCGCTGAAACAATCATTTGGGCAGCCGATATGAAGACGCTGTATTCATCGTTAAAGCAGCCGAATGCACTGCCACCGGCTGTGTATCGGGCTGTACAGAAGCATCAAGAAAGCATAGCCGATCTGCGTGGCGGTGATTCAGTATTGACGCTATACCTGAAAACGAATCTGGAGCCTGAATATTTTGCAGATATTCACAGCCCTCATTTTTTCTACACGCCCAAGAAAAAAGGATTAAGCTCGTTACCGCTTCAAAACATTCAAACCTCAAGCGGTGCTTTCATTACGGATCGCATCCGGTTGATCTCCTGGCTAACAGAGTATTTGCGATTGACCACATATGAAATTTCTGTACCCGCGCTTCGTGATCAAAGCTTAGCACCGCCGGGTCATACAGGTTTGATTATCAGCACACTGATGGATTATTCTCTGGTCAAGCATATTCAGGAACAAGGCTGGTATGATGAATTTAAAGCATTGTGTTATACCGTTATCTATGAAACGCTTTTAGGTACCATCTATCCAGCGCTGCAAGACAAGCAGCCAGAACATTTTGTATCTACACCGCTCACCATCGAACGCCGCACCGGCAATTCAGATGGCGCCATCACCGGATGGTCGTTTGTGAACCCGCGAATGCCTGCCATATCAAAAATGTCGCAAATTGCAAAATCAGTTAAAACCCCGATACCGAATATTTGGCAAGCAGGCCAGTGGACTTATAGCCCCTCCGGTTTCCCCATTGCTATTCTGACGGGCAAGCTGGCCGCGGATACCGTTTTAAAGCACCTTCGATAAACCCGTAAGCGCAATGCTTATATCCCAGATCGTATCACGCGTTACATCGTTCAATACATGGGGCATCGGTTTCTCGTCGATTGTCAGATTAAAGTATCTGCCTGTTGTATGCTTTAACTCCGGTGCGGTAGCAAGGTAGTAAAGCGCTTCCCCGGAGATTGCAGGATTTTTAAGAAACGGCCAAATGACTATACGTTGCCATGCACGGTATAGAATGCCGTTATTGCTGCCAATATGAGTTCGTACTCCGCCGGGATGCATCGCGTTGATCGTAACATTTGTTCCTGTAAGCCGTTGGGATAATTTCCGTACAGTCATGAGTTGTGCTGTTTTAGATGCACCATATGCCCGAAGCCCCATATAGAAACGTTTTTTCCAATCCAAATCATCTACACGCAATCCTCCGAAACGATGCCCTTCGGAGTTCACCTGAATTATACGCCCCTGAGGGCTTTTGATCAGGTTATTTAGTAATAGGGTCGTCAACAAAAAACTTGCGAGATGATTAACCTGAAAAACAAGTTCGTTTCCATCCACAGTAAGGTGCCTTTGCGTGCAATACAAGCCAGCTGCGTTAATGAGCACATCGATAACCGGGTGATTAGCGCGAATGAGCAGAGAAGCCTTTCTTACAGCATCCAAATTGTTGAAATCCGCAATCACGACCCAGACAGCCACGTGGTTTTCGCGTTCTAACTGTGCTTTGAGTAATTCAGCCTTTTCACGGTTGCGGGCGATCAGTACAAGATCCGCGCCGTTTTGAGCCATTTTTTGGGTTGCTGCTAAGCCCACCCCGGAAGTAGCCCCTGAAATAACGCACACTTTCCCCTTCATCGATTCCGTTGAGGTATGCTGAAGCACATGTTTATTTTTTAAAAAAGCAAGATCTTCTTTTGTATACTTCATGGTTCACCTCATCCGAATTTCCGGCTCATGAACCGCCGGTATATTTTTTTAAACCAGGGGATACCGTTAAAGATGTCGCCCCAAAGATCATAATAATCCCTTTGTTGAATAATTCGGCCGTCTTCATGCAGAGTAAGTTTCGTGCAGCCGTATATAGGCGTACTTGGAAAACGCTTAAACATCATTGTCATCGTCCATTCAAATATGATTTCCCTATCTGTGCTGGCGATGGCTCCAATGTCCATGTGAAGCTGCTTGCAACGGCTGGCCAAGCGGTTGCAAAGCTCGATGAATGCTTCCTTCCCATCAACACGTTGAATGCTGTCCTGAAATACTATCTCATCGTGATAGTAAGGAAACAGATGCGACCAATCCGGTTTGCCATCCGTATTATATGTTTTTGACCATAATTCCAGCACTTGGGTTTCATTTAGTAATACTTCTCCATCCTGCTTAATGCTTATATCCATGAGTCCTCCTGTTTTGTTGTGGGATTTCCATTAACAATGTATGGATTTCATTTTATTAACAATTTGTTTACCCTGTTATACTTTGCAGCATATTCTCAGCATGTTACTAAAATACAAGTACGCTCTCAAGTGATTTCCAATATGATAATATTATACCATGGTCGTTTCCGCTAAGGGAAGTAAAAGCCCAACAATTCGGTTTATAGCTCTACTATTATGTTTATACTTATAGAAACGATAATAGGAAAGGTGATAGCATGGCAATTGGATACGCATGTATACATATTGGAAGCGAGGAAACAAAGCTTTCTGCGTTGCGGCTTGCCAACGCAACAGATGAAAATATACGCAGTGTAATCAAAAAAAATCTAAATGCGCTGTACGCCATGCTGCAATACAACGTTGATAATGAAATTAAATTATTCCGAATTAGCTCAGATATTATTCCGCTTGCTACCCACCCCATCATGAATGTGGACTGGAAATCCGAGTTCAAAGAAACGTTGTGTTTACTTGGCAAACATATTAAGGTTCATGGAACACGGGTGTCTATGCATCCGGGCCAGTATACCGTTCTGAATTCTCCAGACAGCGCAGTTGTGAAAAGAGCAATGGATGATTTGAAATACCACTGTGATTTTCTTGATGCACTTGGATGTGATGTAACGTGCAAGATCATTATTCATATTGGAGGTGTTTATTCGAATAAGAATCTGGCGATAAAACGCTTTATTGATCGTTATATGACGCTGGATGAACGCATTAAAGCTAGGTTGGTGATCGAAAACGATGATAAATCATATACCGCCGACGATGTTTATTTTATTTCAAAACAAACCGGCATCCCTATTGTATTTGACTATTTACATCATTTATTGAACCATACGCAAAGCGATATATCTCCATATGATTGGATTGCACTATGTGGTCGTACATGGCATAAAAAAGATGGAAAACAAAAGATACATTACTCACAAAGCGATCCGAACTTGGCTGCAGGCGCGCATTCGAAAAGCATTCAAGCAGCAGAGTTTTTAGAGTTTTATAATGGCTTATTTGAAAAAAACATTGATCTAATGCTTGAGGTAAAGGATAAGAATTTATCGGCTGTTAAATGCATATTACTTACAAAGGAAAAGCCGAACATGCAAGCATTGGAACGCGAGTGGGCGCACTATAAATACCTTGTCTTAAGCCGGTCTGCTTTACTATATAATACGATTCGAATGCTATTGAAAAACAAATCCGAGCCCAATGCCACACACTTTTATACATATATTGAGGAAGCATTGGCGCTGGATGAAGATCGTGGAGCTCAGGTGAATGCCGCACAGCATATATGGGGTTATGTTCGAAGGGATTCGGATGTAAAGGATCAAAGAAGATTTGCATCACTGATTGCAGCATATCAGAGTGAAGGAAAATCACTCAAGCCAATTAAGAGCCTTTTATTTCGGTTGGCAAAGGAGCAGGGAAAAACCTATCTTTTAGAATCGCTGTATTTCTATATTTAAAAACCCTAAAATGTACCGAGGAGTATCTATTTGCCCGGAAAAGAATTTATTCCAACGCAACTATGTTTTATAAAATAAAACGGTAAAAATACGGTGCCGGTAAAAATACTTGAGAGGATGATTTTATGATCCGAAATCAATGGTATGGGATTCTGGATGCGAAAGAGGTCAAGGGGAACAAACCAATTGGTGTTACGCGCTTGGGTGAGAAACTGGTATTATGGAGAAGCGAAGACGGAAGCCTTAATTGTATCTTCGACCAGTGCTGCCACCGTGGAGCTTCCTTGAGCGCCGGTAAAGTTGTGCATAACACAGTCCAGTGTCCGTTCCATGGATTTGCATACGACGCTTCCGGAAAAGTTGTTTTGATCCCAGCTAACGGAAGTGCTTCGCGAGTTCCCGACCGGTATCGGGTGCATGCTTACAAGGCAGTCGAAAAATACGGATTGGTATGGCTCTGGTATGGGGATTATGCGGATGAACTACCAGAGATTCCGTTTTTCAGAGAGCTGCGAGAAGGCTTTTCATATGGAGGCTTTTCCGAAACATGGCCGGTACATTATACAAGAGCGATAGAAAATCAGCTTGATGTTGTACATTTACCGTTTGTCCACACAAATTCAATCGGGCGTGGAAATCGTACTGTTGTCAATGGCCCTGTTGTAAAATGGAATGATAATCTTATGACATTCTATGTGAGCAACGTTAAAGATGATGGTTCAGTTAAATCTTTAAAACCGGAGGAAATCATTAATTACAAAGACCTTTTTCACTTGCAGTTTCAGATGCCAAACATGTGGCAGAATATAATAAGCAGCAAAATTCGAATCGTTGCGATTTTTGCCCCTATTGACGAGAGCAACACACGAATTTACCTGAGATTTTATCAGAAATTCATGAATATTCCCGGGCTGAAACAAATCGTCAACGGCATCAGCAATATAAGCAACCGATATATTTTACATCAGGATAGAAGGGTTGTTCTGACGCAGATACCGAAAAAGACAGAGCTAAAAATGGGAGAAATGCTTATACCGGGAGATGCGCCGATCATTGAATATCGAAAAAGGAGAGCGGCATTAAAAAGCGAAGCTCACTAAGGCTTGTATGGTATTCTTGCGCCTACAAGACTGATGAAAAGCGCGGTACGAAGTGTAAGATGAGATAAAGCAAACGCCCATGAAATCGTGATTTCATGGGCGTTACGTGTGGTGGAGGTGAAACACAAGACGATAAGCAAGTATATAAGTTCTTCTGGTGAAATTGGGGCAATCCCAAATTCTGTGTAAACTCTAAAATCAGGCGAAAATCGAGCATAATATTGCGAGGCGGACAGCGGAGATATTCGATGGCCGCCTTGGCAGCATCGTAACGGATGGAAAGAAACGTGTCAAGGGCAGCGGCATGCCGCCGCTCATCGAAGCGGCTGTGGAGCCGTGCAGACCCTTGATGCGTACCTTAGAAGTCTGTTAGTCGGGCGCGGCCTTCGAAGAAAAGAGCCAGCTGTACGTGGATAACGCTCCAATCCTGCCACTTACCTGTCCATTTCCTCTTGATTTCCATCATGGCCAAATACAGCATTTTAACGCCTTTTCTTCAAAAGTGATCCCTATTTTACGGAAGCCCTCTTTGTTGAAATTCATATCTCGTAGAATGGCAGGAGCTTGCTCTTTAGCATTCTCGATTATGTCCTCAGACGTTTCTTTCTGGGCCGCACCGGTTTCTTTTGCTGAAAGTCTCTTGCGCCGCTCGTGGTATTCTTCAATCGTCTTCTCAAGCATCTCTTGAAATTTCTTTGCGGCAACCTGATTAATCGTGCCATACTCCATGATGAGTATAGCAAAAGTAGTTTTTCTGTCTTCCTAATCAGCATTGCCTCTTTGGAACCACTGGCCTAGCCAGTGGTGTTCTCTTTATAAAAAGGGCAGTTCTAATTAAGAACTGCCCTTTTTTGCGTTTGTTATGTTTTTGAAACTAAACTAATTGATCAGGGGTAACAATAGCACCTTTAGCTGCTTTGAGTTCTTCTAAGCGAGCTTTTCTGGTTGCTTGTGTTTCAAAGTAAACATCTGGGATTCTCGCTTCTTTTTTATAAGCTGCAACTTGCATGTCGATTCTCTCAATAAGCTTATCTACATATAGCGAGAATTGCTTATCATATGTCTCTTTGGAATATCCTTTATCCGGCATTAATTCATCAAAAATACCTTTGATTTCCTCAAATGTAGGGATGATTCCAAGAGCTGTTTTGATTCCTGTAACTTCACCCTTTGATAAACGTGCAAGCCATGTTAACCATGCGCGTACATCACGTTTTTCACCGATGAGTTTATTTGAATCTCCACCACGTGCTGCTTCTGTAAGGAAGTAATTCAAAGATGCTAGAACAGGCTTTGTTGCCATCTTCGGATTTGTGAAGAATTTAAACTGTCCATCCATATAATCTCCTAATGCACCTAAGAAGAAAGGAGCATTTGCCCAAGGAGATCTTTTAACCTCACCTTTTGCGCCGACTTCTGTTGCTGTTGTTTGAGATGTAATATCAGCACCGAATACTACGCCTTCTTCAGGAGTCAAACTAGCCACAACAGGAGGCATCGTATCAGAATCACGTCCGCTGTATGTAAATACAAGTGTATCTACACCATTTGGATCATTTGACGCTGTTTCATTAAAGTTGCTCAATTGATTAGCGCGAATTGTAACTCTGGCATTCGGATGTGAAATAGGAATAACTTTACCATTAGCATCCGTTTTCCCTTCTGTCCATTCGCCTTGGAAGTTAATTCCACTCTTTGGTGTTTCTTCATTGGAACCTTCCCAATAAGGAACGCCATCAGCAACACAAACATTTGTCCAAATGACTTCAGAGCCAGGATTTCTCAATTTCTCCATTAGAACTGGATCGCCCTCTTTGTTAACGTCTTTAACGATACCAAAGATTCCGATTTCAGGATTGATTGAGCGGATTGTTCCATCTTCAGCAAGCCAGATTTGAGCAAGGTCATCACCAATGAAAGAACTACCGGCCATAGCTGTTGTTGTTTTACCACAGCCTGATGGTGCAGCACCATCTATCCACACAGTAGAGCCATCTTTCATCTCAATACCAGTGATGAACATGTGCTCAGACATGTAATCACCTCTGTGCTTATAGATAGCATCATCATTAGCCAATCTGTGATGGCCTTTTTTAATCAAAGCACAGTTGCCTAAGTAGGATACGTTCCATGCCCAAGTTTCAATATTGGTTCTGTCTGTTAAAACATAAGCTTTAGCTGTGTCCAATGTGCCTTTGCTATGTGTGTTTGTGAAAAAATAACCAATTTTTTCAACTTGCTTTTCAAAGCCTTCTGGCGAACATCTATAAAGATTGTTTTGTTGATGTGCAAGATACCATGAATCCGAAATTGTTAAAGATGGATAAGCTGTTGGAGCGCCAACAGGTCCACGAACATAGAAAGCAACGATCATTGTTTTCCCATCCATGATGTTCTTCATGTTGGTTTGGATAAGCTCATCAGCTTCGTTTCTTTTCATTGCTTTTGCAAGAGTAGATGTGAACATGCCTTCATCTTCAATAGAATATGTTTGTGCAACAATACGGCCTTGTTCTTTTGGCGGGTCAAAATGAATCGTATGGCCTTCCATGTTCAACTTTGATTCTTCGCCTGTCTTTAAACACATGTCCTTGATGTATTGGAAATCTTCTTCGCTGCCTGAGTGAACGAAAATATCTTTAGGATTGCAAAGTTCAATTCTGCTTGCAATCTTGTTCAAGATATCAACATTTTTAATCAGTTTGATTTTTTCGCAGCTTTTTTCATCACATTTGGATAGAATGAGATCAAGTGCTCTGTTTTCTGACATTTTAATACTCCTTCATGTTCTATGTTTTTAATAATTGTTTTAATCAAAGTCTTAAACTTTGGATTAAAAACATATTCGTGTGGAGCCGAATATTTAAAATAAATATTCAACTTCACCCATATTTTATATATTCTCCGTTTACCCTCGTGTATCCTTTTATTTATTGTCGGAATTCGCAATTTTTTAACATAGATCGATTTTGGTGACTTAAAGAACGTTCTCATTCCATAAAAGGTTCCCTCTGGAAGCTCAGCGATTTCTTTAATACGGTAAGTCTTCTTCGCAAACCGCCTAAACTTACCATTCTTTCCTTGCGTGTATGTGATTCTTGCGGGTAGCGTGATTACCAGCGCTCCGCCACTGATTGTATAAAGAAGCAGGTTATCGAGTGCTACAGCATCCTGATCTCTGCACATGAAGTTCTCATATTCTACAAAGTTTCTTTGCGATCTTCTGACCCATCTGACATTTTTCTGCTCTGGCATGCTTCCTTAGTTACAGCAAAAATGGTTTCCATCAATCAGAATACAAATTTCCAACGATTACTTCAAATGTTCAACGATTTGCCTGAAAATGCGCTCCTCCGTCTAATGTCAAATGGTTATTAACTTGACTCTCAGCCGTAGTAAACGGATAACAATGATAAACTTTAATATCAGCCCCTAATAATAGAAACAAGCAGTCTCCGAGGTTCTTCGGAGACTGCTTGTTTCAAGACATTTCAGGGTAAAATAATACCACCAACCGATAAAATACTTTTTATCAATTGATGGTAATACTTTTGGTGGAGGTGAGGGGAGTTGAACCCCTGTCCGAAAGCATGCCGATCGAGTCTTCTCCGAGCGCAGTCAAGAATTTAGGATTCCCCTCGGCGCACGCCTCTTGACAGGCTTGTGCTTACGGTAGCTTCATATTACGGGCGTTACCTCAAAGCTTTGGCAGGCTCGTTCCCCACGTTAATGACGCCGAGCTCCGAATCCGTGGGCAGTTCGGTTCGACGTGCGGCATTACGCCGCGAACGCTAAATCGTTAGTGTCAGTTATTGTTTTTCCCCGTTGTTGCGCGGTACAGGGGCCGCGGCTCGCTTACCCGGCCTTCATCAACTCCCGTCGAAACCGGTACACCCCCATGTGTTTAAGCTGTTTGTGTTACTCGTCACGCTTCCGGCTAAAGGCTCGCTCCATTTCCCGTTTCGCGTCGCGTTCCGCCGCCGTATTGCGTTTATCATGCAACTGTTTCCCTTTGCACAATCCCAATTCTACTTTCATTCGCCCGTTTTTCAGGTAAATCTTCAGTGGAATTAGCGCAAACCCTTGTCTGCTGACCAATCCGGCCAGTTTGCGAATCTCGTTCTTATGTAGCAGTAATTTCTTTGCCCGCAGCGGATCATGGTTAAACAGATTTCCTTGTTCGTAGGGGCTTATGTGCATTCCTTCAATAAAGATTTCGTTGCCGCGTACCATGGCAAAGCTTTCTTTCAGGTTTACCCGGCCTGCGCGGATGCTCTTTACCTCGGTGCCCAGCAAACTGATGCCGCACTCGTAGGATTCCTCCACAAAATATTCATGGTAGGCTTTTTTATTCTGCGCGACAATTTTTATGCCTTGCTGGCGCGGCACGTTGCCCCCTCCTTAGCGTTCAACACGCGCATCCGCAGGATGCGCGCAATATATTATACCATATTTATACTCGGTTGCAAAGGGAAAGAAAGTGCTTTATAATGAGGCATCACAGTAATGAAGGGGGATTCATATGCCCGCCGATTCCATTCGCGCTAAAGCATCCGATGCGCGCAAAGCCAGCTTAGCCCTCAGTGCTGCATCCATTGAGCAGCGCAATCAAGCATTGTTATCCATCGGGGAGGCTATTCGGCGGCATCTACCCGCTATTTTTGCCGCCAACAAACGGGATGTTGAAAAAGCAACCGCCGAAAACCTGAGCGCTCCACTGGTAAAGCGTCTGCATTTTGGGCCGGAGAAAGCAGAGCGCGTAATAGAAGGTTTGCAGGCATTGGCGCAGTTGCCCGATCCACTCGGACATGTGCAGTATGCCAACGAATTGGCTGCAGGGCTGAAATTATACCGCGTTTCCTGCCCTATCGGCGTCATCGGCATTATTTTTGAAAGCCGTCCCGATGCGTTGGTGCAAATCAGTTCGTTATGCTTAAAAAGCGGAAACGCCGTGCTGCTCAAGGGCGGACGTGAAGCCATGGAGACTAACGAAGCTTTGCAGGAAGCCATTTTGGAAGGCTCGCGCGAAGCCGGTTTGCCGGAAGGCTGGAGCCATTTGCTTCATTCACGGCAGGATGTAAACGAGATGCTCAAGCAGGATGACTGCATCGACCTCGTTATTCCCCGCGGCAGCAACGCGTTTGTTCACCATATCATGCAAAACAGCGCTATACCGGTACTGGGACACTCCGAAGGCATTTGCCATGTTTATGTCGATCAGCATGTGGATGAAGCGCAGGCCGTAACTATTGCGGTTGATAGTAAGGCGCAAAACTTATCTGTATGCAACGCGGCTGAAACCTTGCTGGTGCATCAGGCGATTGCCGATAGCTTCTTGCCGAAAGTAGCCGAGGGTTTGCGTGCAAAAGGCATTGCTTTGCGTGGTGATGAACGTACGCAACAAATCATCGCCTGTGACCCCGCAACCGAGGAAGATTGGCACACAGAATATCTGGACGCAATTATCTCCATCAAGATCGTGAAGGATCTGGAAGCCGCAATTGATCATATCAATACTTACGGTTCCAGGCACACCGATAGCATTCTGTCCACGGATAACGACGCCATTGAAACCTTTATGACATTGGTGGACAGCGCGGATGTATTCGCCAACTGTTCTACTCGCTTTTCAGACGGATTCATGTTTGGTTTTGGCGCCGAAGTCGGCATTGCAACCGGTAAAATCCACGCCCGTGGCCCCATGGGGCTGGAAGGCCTTTGCACCTATAAATATAAGCTATACGGTCACGGGCACACCATGTCGGATCTGAACGCGGGTAAATTCAAGCTCATCCACAAAAAACTGGGTGGCAACGAATAATCACAATACGTATCTAGCTTAAAAACACGCCTCCCCTGCTACTGCGGTTGAGGCGTGTTTTCGTTTTGTTGCTTTTTAGGCCGGTTTAGCTCCGATCGCATATATAGTATCGTCAACAGCAGGCTGCATACGCCCCAGCCAACCGGGTAAGCCAGTGCAACCGGTATGAACGCATTGCCCAGCAGCATGTTAACATATAAGTAAAGTTGACGGAAGAATACAAATGAACCGAGCATTACAATTACCGGCGCCCGTGCTACGCCAATGCCACGCAATGCGCCTGCAAAAATCTGGTTAAAGCACAGCAACAGGTAAAAAGGAGAAATGATCATTATAAACCTGCGTCCGTATTCCAGCACATCCTCTTCCTGCGTAAACATTGTCAGCAGCGTTCGGGAAAAGGTCATTACGATGATGCTCAAAATCGCGGTAATGATGAGCGACAACTTCAGCGCCTGATTAGCGCCCTTTCTGGCGCGGCGCAAATCTCCCGCGCCATAGTTTTGCCCAACAAACGTTGTGGATGCCATACCGATGCTTTGTACCGGTATCAGTATCAACCCATCCAGCTTGCTATAACTGGCCCAGCCCGCCATGCATGCCGAACCAAACCCGTTGATGTACCCCTGCACGAAAACATTGGAGAAAGAAGTAATCGCCTGCTGAATCGCAGAAGGAATCCCAATGCGGATGATCTGCCTGAACATCTCCATGGAAAACCGCATCCGTTTCCATCGGATTCCGTACGGCGCATCTTCCTGCGTAAGGGAGATTAACACCAATGCTGCCGAAACAAGCTGCGCTATAATGGTAGCCAACGCCGCTCCGGCAACGCCCATATGGAAGAGTACGATAAACACCAAATCCAATATCGTATTAGTAATGGCCGATATACACAAAAAATAAAGCGGCCTGCGCGTGTCCCCAACCGCTTGCAATATACTCGCACCCAAGTTATATAGCAGCACGCCCGATAGTCCGGCAAAATAAATCGTCAGGTATTGGCTGGAAAGCGGGAATACATCTTCCGGCGTACCCATCAGGTGAAGAGCCGTATCTACTATCATCAAGCCCAGCAGCGTCATCACTACGCATAATGCCAGCGCAACGATAATAGTTGTATGTACGGCTTCGCGAAGTTTTTTATGATCATGCGCGCCGTATCGCTGCGATATGACAACGCTTGCCCCAACGCCAAGCCCTGCGCAAAACCCGACCAGCATGTTGATAATGCTTCCAGTGCTGCCAACGGCCGCCAGCGCTTCTTTCCCAACAAAACGGCCGACAATAATGGTATCAACCAGGTTGTACAGCTGCTGGAATAACAGCCCAATCGCCATAGGGATAGCATATTCCATCAAATGCCGCCAAATCACACCCCGTGTCATATCCGCATCAGTCTTGCGAAATAATTTCTGCGTCTTGCTCTTCTCCTTTCGCAACATGTTTCAATGAAGCATAGCACAACCTTTGTGAAGGGTCAACGCTCGAAAACCATTTATCATGAACAATCACGTTTTGTTATTCTCCCCATACAAGCGCGATTGCGCCATAGGACTGTATTTGCTATAATAAACACCGTTTCCCAAAGAATTGGAGATGACCCCTATGGATATCAAGACAAATGTTATGCGTGTGCTGGAGAGCAAGCAAATTCCATACCAACGTTATGAATTATCTGCTAAACAGGCGCTTAGCGGCGTAGAGATGGCCGATCATCTGGGCCTGCCACAGGAGAGAGTGTTTAAAACGCTTGTAACAGTGGGTAAAAGTGGGCAGTACTATGTGTTTATGATTCCCGTAGCATTGGAATTGAACCTGAAAAGCGCCGCCAAAGCAGCGAACGAAAAAGCGATAACAATGATTAAAGCGCGTGAACTGCTTCCGTTGACCGGTTATGTACACGGCGGCTGTTCGCCTATCGGTATGAAAAAGGGATTCCCTACCTTTATTGACGCCAGTGCGCAAGCTATGGACACCATCATTTTCAGCGCAGGTAAAATCGGCTATCAGGTGGAGATTCCTTTAGCCGCGCTGCAATCTGTTATGCCGGTAACGCCTGCTCCCCTTACGTAATCCTGTCGTTACTGTCTTTCCCCGTGAAAAACCCTGCTTGTCAGGTTTTCCTTTTTTTGATATGCTTTCGGTGTCATCGGATAGCTCTGTATAATCATGGTTTTTCCTTTGTTTGGGGGGCATACCGCAGTAACTACTGCCTGTTACACTTCCCAATTAAACTTTAGCAATCATCCTATCGTTAATGTATCTTTGACTATAATAGCTTATGGCAAGTTCCATAGGAACCAATGTGTACCCCGTTCAACTGCCCAATCATAAATATAATGGAGGAACATCCATGCGTCTGCAAAAATATCTGGCTCAATGCGGAGTTGCTTCCCGCCGTACAGCGGAGAAAATGATACAAGAGGGCCGCGTAAGTGTGGACGGCCAGGCCGTAACTGTTATGGGCGTTTCCGTTGAAGCGGGTCAACTGGTTACCGTGGATGGCAAGCCTGTTCTTCCGGAGGCGGAAAAGCACTACGTTCTTTACCATAAACCCGCCGGTGAAGTAACCACCGTTACCGACCCCAAGGGGCGGGCAACCGTATTGGATAAATTTCGCGATTTTCCCGTAAGGCTATACCCGGTCGGCCGGTTGGATTACGACAGTGAAGGTTTACTGCTCATGACCAATGACGGCGACCTGACCGAGCGGCTTTTGCACCCCTCCCGTGAAGTGGATAAAGCTTATTTGGCACGGGTCAGCCAACAGGTATCCTCGCAGGAGGCGAGCCTGTTGGAGCGCGGCGTTGTAATCGACGGCCGGAAAACCAGTCCCGCTAAAGTACGCATACTCAGCGTTACCCCGCTTTATACTGATATGATCGTCACCATTCATGAAGGGCGCAACCGGCAGGTGCGTAAAATGGTTGCCGCGATCGGCCATCAAGTTGTAATGCTCCGGCGCATCCGTTTCGGTCCGCTAAAACTGGGCGATTTGCCCCGCGGCATGTGGCGGGAACTAACGCCCGAAGAAATAAACGCCTTACAAAAGCTATAAGAGGCTCATTCAATTAATGCTGCATTTCCCCTATGGATGAATGCAACCTGTTGCGTAAAGTCTACCGCCACAGGAGGTACATATGAGTGCATATCAATGCTGGCTTACCCAAAAAGAACAATTGCAAGCCAATCTGCAAGCATCGCAGGAAGCCCCGGCCACAGTCCACCTCATTCGCCGTGCGTTGGCGCAAGTAGAACAGAATACCATGGCCGAGCAACAGGATGATTCCCTGCGACAACAGGTGGGGATTTTGTTTTCGTGTATCAAAACCTCGTTGACACTGTTGGAAGTGCCCATGAGCACAAACACCTGGGTAGCGCAGCCGCTTGCTGCTGCCGGAAAACCAAAGCAAAAGCGAAATACGGCACGCTTTTTACTGCCCGCTTGTGCGGTGCAGGCAGCTGTAGGTGTTTTCGCTTATTTAAAGGACGAACCGCTGCTGTGGATTCCGTTAGCCGGCGCACTGATTGCCACAATTATCGGATGGCTGCAATCGCGCCGTTCCCCCGCACCG
Organism: Candidatus Limiplasma sp.; assembly: GCA_963663285.2. Taxonomy (GTDB): domain Bacteria; phylum Bacillota; class Clostridia; order Christensenellales; family Aristaeellaceae; genus CAXXOK01. The sequence goes on from CAXXNI010000002.1 coordinate 1,029,013, forward strand.
CAGCTTCCGCAGGATCGTGTAAAAGTAACCGTTACCCCCGATAGGGATAGACTTTTTCAGGTCATCGACGCACAAATGAAAGCGATTGACCGCTTTACGAACGATTTTGCCTATCTAAACGAGCAGATTGCCCTGCGCAGCGCATCGCCGGAGACACAGGACATCGCTTTGTTGGCGGAACTGATGCAGGCTGTTTGTGAATGCGAAGGTGAATCCGGCGAAGATGCTGTTGCCGCAGCAAGGTTACTGCTGGCTGGCCGCGGGGTGCGTGCGGAAGCCTATAACGCGGAGATTGCAGGTAGTTTTACCATTTTACCAAGTTTAAACGAAACACGTACGCTGGTGCCGGCGCTGGTTTCGCAAAAAGACGGTTCGCTGCTTTTCCGGGGGACTGCCGCCGTGCAGGAAGCGCCGCATTAATAGACTTGCTTCCTCCCCCAATATGCACCTGTCTACTGTAATAAGGAGAAAACATGCATTATATTGGTTTTGATTTAGGCGACGGGGAGAGCGCCGTCGCACTTTTTCAACAGGGTTCAGCCATTGAGCCGATTATACAGCCGATTGTAGGCAGCAAAAGCATCATCTCCGCTGTGGGTTTGCTCAATGGCGAGATCGTCATTGGTGAGCAAGCCTATACCAGTGTCATGGCGGATGATTTAAGCGTACGCTTTAAAAGCCGCTTCACCGACGACCCGCGCAGCTATGATACGATCGTCCGCTTTGTGAAGGGCATTTTACAAGCGCTCCGCGATGCAGATGCCTATCAGGATGATGACCGTTTTGTCGTCGGGTGTCCAGCCGGATGGAACGCCGCAGCACGCGCCCGTTATGCTGATTTGCTCGTCCGGGCGGGCGTTCGCGCCCCGCAGGTCATCTCCGAATCCCGTGCGGCGTTTCTATATGCTAAGTATGCTAAAACCATTGCACTCGATTTGGAGCTTCTGCGGCAAAGCGCTTTGGTAATCGATTTGGGCAGCTCTACGCTGGATTTTGCGTATATAGTTGACGGCCGGGAAACCGGAGTCGGCACTTTCGGCGATACGCATCTGGGCGGCGGTTTGCTGGATGCGGCAATTTTAAAGCGTGCCGTAGAACGGAGCCGTGAAAGTAACGCTATTGAAGCTGTTTTTGCAAAAAGCCGCAGTTGGTACAGCTATTGCGAATTGGCAGCCCGAAAGGTAAAGGAACAATATTACAGCGCGCTTTCACAGGAAACTGCTCCGTCATTTAGTAAAAGCTTGCGTATTTATTATGATGGTGTACAAAAAATAACGCTTACTATGGATGCTGCGGAAGCGGAAGCCATTGAAAATGAAGCCTTGGAATCACTGAATGGCATCAGTTTTTCCCGTGCGCTTCAACTGTCACTTGACAACGCTAAAATGGTTACGATGGATCATCCGCCAAAGCTGGTGCTTCTTACCGGCGGCGCATCGCGGATGCCAATCGTACAAAAGCAGTGCCGTGATTTATTTACCGATGCTGTGATTGTGTTGTGTCCGGAACCGGAATTCTCCATTGCCAAAGGCCTGGCTTATGCAGGCTGGGTGGATGATAACCTACGCGCGTTTCGCAAAGCGATTCGGGAGGAAGTCACCCCCGAGAGAATCGGTAATGTCGCCAAAAGTGCACTGCCGGAATTGATACCGGGCGTTGCAGGTGCATTGACGGAATTAACCCTTACCGAAGCCGCCATTCCCATTGCAACCGCATGGCAAAACGGAGACATTGATACGCTGGAACAAATGAACGATCAGATGCAGCGCCGTATTGAACGCGTGCTTGCTTCCCCTATGGCCGTTGAGGCGCTCTCCCCCATACTATCGCAATGGATGAGCGGGCTGACCAGCGAATTGCAAACAATGATCGATCCAATTTGTGATCGGTATCAGGTACCCAGAGAAGAAATGAAACTTGTTTTTTCCCCGAGCGGCGATTCCGCAACGCTGAAGCTTGGCGCAAAGGAGCTGATGGGCTTCCCGCTCATCGGCGCGCTGGTCGGTGTTAGCCTCAGTGTTGTCGGTGCGCTGCTTTGCGGCGGCGGCGGCGTAGCTTTAATTGCGACAGGACCTCTGGGTTTGCTGGCGGGCGCTGCTGTCGGAGCCGTCATCGCCGCCTTCGGCTGGCCTGCTGTCAGCGGCATGTTGATGCGCGCTAAACTGCCGCGTATCCTGCGCATGGCAAACGTTGAAAAACGCCTGCGCAGCGAAAGCACCCGAAAGACGATACGGGATGCTTTGATCCGCGAACTCGGTAAAAAAGATGGCGAGTTTTCGCAAAAAATCATCAAGGGCTTCACAACCGCCTTTCAGCAATACCTGTACCAGACGGCGCAGGAAGCAGAAATTCCAATTCAATAATGTATCCATAATCAAGCGGATGGATTGATTCCGTCCGCTTAATTATGGTTAGGTTCTTTTATAATAGCAAAACGATATGTTCTTTTTTACGATGCCCTCCTCCTTGTATTTTTCCTGTTCGTCCCTTGAAAACAGTATGTAAAGCCGATACAATACAATAGAATCCCATACTGTGGGAATTTTCAGAAAGGGACAACGTAATGGAGAAAATCAAAATGACGACGCCGCTCGTCGAAATGGACGGCGACGAAATGACGCGCGTATTGTGGCAAAAAATCAAAGATCAGTTGATTTTGCCCTACGTGGATCTGAAAACGGAATATTATGATCTTGGTCTCAAGCACAGGGATGAGACCGACGACCAAGTAACCGAAGACAGCGCACTGGCCACCAAGCGGCTGGGCGTAGCCGTAAAATGCGCAACCATCACCCCCAACGCACAACGGGTGAAAGAGTATGATTTGAAACAGATGTGGAAAAGCCCGAACGGCACCATCCGCGCGATTCTGGATGGTACCGTTTTTCGTGCTCCCGTGCTGGTAGAGGGCATCCATCCTTGCGTTATCAATTGGAAAAAGCCCATTATCATCGCCCGCCACGCCTATGGCGACTTGTATAAGAACGTTGAATACCGCGTACCCGGCAAGGGATTGGCGGAAATGTGCTTTACTGATGAAAGCGGCGAAGAAGTCCGCCTGCCCATTCACCAGTTTGATAGCCCCGGCGTTATTCGCGGCATGCACAACACCGACAGCAGCATCGAAAGCTTTGCGCATTCCTGCTTCCGGTATGCTTTGGAAGTGAAACAGGATCTGTGGTTTTCTACCAAGGATACCATTTCTAAAACCTATGATCATCACTTTAAAGATGTTTTTAATGATCTGTATGAAAACACCTATAAAGCGGATTTTGAAAAAGCCGGCATCAGCTATTTCTATACCTTGATTGATGATGCTGTGGCCCGCGTCATCCGCAGCGAAGGCGGCTTCATCTGGGCGATGAAGAACTATGACGGCGATGTTATGAGCGATATGCTTGCTACTGCGTTCAGCAGTCTGGCGATGATGACCAGCGTGCTGGTTTCTCCGCACGGCCAGTTTGAATACGAAGCGGCACACGGCACAGTTACGCGGCACTATTACCGTCACCTGAAAGGTGAAGAAACAAGCACCAACCCGGTGGCAACCATATTCGCCTGGACCGGCGCACTCAGCAAGCGCGGCGAACTGGATGGCCTTACCGCGTTGAGCGAATTTGCCGCAATGCTTGAAAAGGCAACCATTGCTACGATTGAAAGTGGCAAGATGACCAAGGATCTTGTGCTGCTCTTCTCCGGCAAAGCGCAAGCGCTTAATAGCGAGGATTTCCTATCCGCCATTGCAGAAACCCTGCAAACCATGATGGCGTAAACTTAATTTTATCAGTAACCAGTCATGCCTCACCCGCTTAGGGTTAGCAGAGACAAGCTCTATTGGGATTTTAAAAAGCCGGCGCCTAAATGACGCTGGCTTTTCTTTTGTTTCATTGGATGTAAAAGCAATTACTTACAGATAAACAGGGTTAACATCCCCGAGCAACCCAGCGGCTTTTGTCCCTTTGCCCGCATGTTCTTTCTTAGCACACTTCACAGCGTACATGCGCTGATCAGCCACATTCAGCATCGCGTCCACCGTATTGGTAACTGCCGGGTCAAAGTTTGCACAACCAGCGCTTAAAGCAAGTTTAAACGGCTCATGGGTCGTCGCATTATAAGCGCCGATCTGCCGGTCAATTTCACGGATGATATTCTCCGGTGTAAAATCACTTTTTTCATGCCCAATAATCAAAAATTCATCTCCGCCAAGCCGTGCAATAAAACAGTCATGGTGTAAACAAACCATTTTCAGTATTTCGGCAATAGCGATAAGCGCACGATCGCCGCTTGTATGGCCATAACGGTCATTGATGCCCTTGAAGCCATCCGCATCCATCATAATTAAAAACAATGACGCATCCGCTTCGTTGGAATTAATTTTCATGCCCAGATACCGATCCAGTTTTCTGCGGTTATTCAAGCCTGTTAATGGATCGGTTAAGATTTGGCGGTTAAGCACATTGGTGTAGACAAGGATAATGGAGAGTACGACGCTTAGCCAAATAAGGGAAACGCCATAATATTGCCATTGCAGCGCACCCCCAATGAGCGGCGGAATTATGAACATCGCCATGTAGCGGTATTCCGTACGTTCTACTGACGATGTACGCTGCATTGCTTTGCTTATCACCATAAAAAGGGAGATAATCCCATACATGTACATAAGAACCATGTATACAAAGAACAAGTCGCCGCGGTGATACACATTTGCAGAATCTATGCTGTACACCAATGGGGTATACAGGTTGAACAGCAACAAAAAAATGTTCAGTAAAATCGGCAATAAATACAGCGGTGTTCTTTTCCGAAAGCCACGTTCGTCCATATTGACGCGAAGATCGCAATACATCACCCATAAACAGGTAATCATCGGCGCAATCGCAAAGCCCAGTGAATAGCTAAGCTGTTGCAAAACATGGCTGCCGGGAAAGTTAACGCCATCCAGTACCCATTGTCCGATATCCATTAATTGTTCTAATATGGCAGCGAGTAGAATGCCGTTGAATATTTTATCGTCCAACGACAGATTTCCAGCCCTTTTTTGGTTGAATAAGAAGAATAAAAGCAAAATGATGCCAAAGATATTCATTTGCACATAAGAAAAAACACACATCTACTTTCACCTCACTCCCTGTAAAATCACAGGTTCTTCACAACCGCACTTCTGGATTCGCTGCTCACTTATATGTCGATATGTGATCCTTACGTAATATAGGAATACAATCTACATGCCTCTATATATGGCGAAAATTTTTTCTTATCGTCATTTATCATATCAGAATCCGTTGTAGCGTACAAGTTTATTTTTCGTACTCCTGTTTTTGTGTCTTTCGTCCATTACTTCATTGCAATTATAGTGTAGGAATATGTTTACTAAAAACCATTCAAGCTAAATCCGGTTCAGCTTTTCGTCTTGTAAATTTGCTTGACATGCGATGTATTTTTACTTACGATATCTTTATTGAAACTCTGCTTTCTTTTTCATCTTCATCGCATTTTATGGTATGTATTTGCCTGCAACTATGATGACAGAGGTATATTATGGTTGATAAATGGATAGTAGAAAAAACCATGCCCGAAAATTTTAACGTTCCTGAGGCCATCCATCAGGATGAGCATGGTAATTATCATTGGACGTATCGCATGAACTTGCTGACAAACCCAATGATAGCCATTACAATTATGAAGATTTTGCTGGTAATTCTTCTCGTTTTGGGACTATTTCTGTTCTTTCTCACACTTGGGGACGGTTTCACAGCTGCGGCTTTCTTGTTTATGCAAATCGTTGGATATGGCTTTATAGTCGCAGTCATATTGCTTATCGTTGGTTTGCTGCTAACGGCCCTTATCCTTGGCGGTCCATATACCGTCGCCTTTACAATGAACGAAAAAGGGATTGAACATAAACAACTTACACCTCAATACCAGCGCGCCAAAACCGCAGCTCATATTACTGCGTTATTAGGCGCGCTCGCAGGTAAACCTTCTGTCGCCGGTGCAGGTCTGCTGGCCGGTCAAAAGCAGGCATCGTATAGCCGCTTTCAGCATGTTAAAACAGTTAAAGCCAGGAGACGCTTTCACACCATACTTGTCAGTGAGGCGTTGGAACACAATCAGATTTATGCATCCCCGGCACAGTATGATTTTGTATTTTCGTATATTCTCGCGCATTGCCCTAACGTAAAACGCTAATAATATATTCATAATCATTGTCTTGTATTTTACAATAATAGAACACAATTTATTTCCAGCATCTATTTAAATGAATATGGAAATTTCCATTCTTATAAGAGCGCCTTTTGCAAAAAGCTTCCCGTATACATACATCTCAATTTGCCATAATACCGCAGAACCCTACCTATTTTATAGGAATCGCCTCATCAACTCTTTATATCTGGCTTGAAAAGCTCATAAGAAGGATGATTCAATCCGGTAGGCTCGTAAAAATGATCACCTATATAAGTAAATCCAAGCTTCAGCAGAAGTTTCTTTGATGCTGTATTTTGCGGATGATGCCCTGCATACAGTTTATCCGCATGCAGAGTCGAAAATGCATAGTGAATCACCATATTCGCAGCTTCAGCAGCAAGCCCACGCCCCCAAAATGCTTTTCGCAAGTGAAAGCCAATTTCATATGCATCTTCTTCTTTATAGAATGGCCGCAACCCACAGCAGCCAACCAATTCATTTGTTGATCGATCGAAAATCGGCCAATACTGCACTTGATATTTTTTCTGGTTCTCAATCTCCGTATTAAGCCTGTTGATAACGTCCTGCTCAGTAAAGCTTCCGGTTGCGCATATATAACGGGTTACATCCTTTTCACCCCATACCTGTTGCGCAAGAGGCAAATCCGAATCCATCCATCTGGAAAATCCAATTCGTGCCGATTCTATAAAGTAGGTTTGCATTCTCTTCATCTCCGTATTCTACCATTTGGCTTGCAAGTACTCTTTCCATTGGGTAACAAAGCCGCTATACCTTCTGTCGATCGGGACCATTCGCGCTTACCATGCATATACTCGTACCGGGTATTCCCTCAAGGCCGTGCTTGCCAACAACCAGATAAACACAAAAACCAGTTTACCTCAAACGGTGTATGCAATTCAAGCTTCGCAATCATCCACAATGCCCACTCCCCTATTTAATCTTCTTTCAACTGTATTCATATGGTAGGTTCCTAAGCAAAATTCTCGATTCCCGTCCATTTTTTCGCTAAACGATTTGCTTTTTACCATTGGATACCCTTTGTCTTGTTTCCGTTATCAAGCTGCTGCTTTGTATCGTAAATGAAATCCGCAAATCTTTTCAACAATATAGAACTTTTTGGTTCGCCGGCTTATCCCGTAGTTTTCTGCAAACAAAAAGAAGAGGCTTTTCAGCCTCTTCTTTTTGTTTCCCAATCAACGATAGTCAATTGCTGTGATATAGCATCCATATTTTTGCATGAATGCTTTCTTTGCGGCTGCATCTTTGAGCAATTCAGGTTGATTAACCTTTGCAGATGCCATGTCCTCCTGCATTTCAAGCATGCAAGCGGAACAGCCCAGATCGAAGATTTCCGTATCGTCGCTGAGAACTTCAATTTCACGCTTCACGTAAGGCGGAATATTGATAAAGGTATCTTTACCAACTACGTATTCCTGATCCATTACGCTCAAACGGATACTTCCCTTGCTAACCAAGTATACTTCCGGCTCGCCATATGGGTCGTTCCATGCGATACGTACACCCTTTTTCAGAATCGCCTGCCAAACCTCCCGTACGCCGTTGGTTTCCCAGCGTCCCACTTTCTGGCGTAATTCTATGCCATCGTAGTGGAAAGTGGAAAAGCCAAACTCGGGCGTACGAATTTCCGGCAGTTCTTCGCGGGTGACTTCGGTTACGTTAACCGGCGGCAAACGTTCCATGTTTTTGGTTGCCGCCAAGTAACGCGGTCTAAATTCCGGATCGAAATACAGGTCACCGTAGTTTTTCTTTACCGTATGTTTGTTGATGATGCCGCCGGACATATTGATTTCCTGGAAGCACTCACGCCATATGGTACCCTCTTCAAGATAAGTAAAGGCATGGGAGGTGTAGGGAGCCAAAAAGATGATATCTCCGCACTTCGCAATGGTGTGCTTCCCGCGAATCGTTACATCCACAGAGCCATTTGCAATCAAAAAAGTTTCAATCCCTTTTCTGTGCTCATGGTAACCAACTTGCTCGCCGGCATGGTAAATGGTGTCGCTGCATTCGTTCTTTTCGTATGGTCCAACAGGCCAGGTAAACTGGTGTACTGTTTCGCCGCCGTCGCTCAAATCAAACAGCCAATCTTCCGGGTTGTTCGCTTGAATGACGAATTTGTGTTGATAACCGTTCATCCAAAAATCCTCTCCAGTTAGTTCCAAGACCATTCGGCAATACGATAGTCTTTCATGGGCTTAGCCTGAATGCCTTTCAGGTCTTTGTTTGCCGCTACGCCGTTCATCATGGTGTACAGCGGAATGGTCAAAGCGCGATCGCCCATAACATGCTGGATGGTTGCGCAAGCTTCGGCACGCTCTGCGGGATCAACGCTGAAGTGGTTGATATCGTAAGCGGCGTTCACATCAGGATCGTCCATTTTGCCAAAGTTCTGGCTCTGACCGCCACGATAGAGCGCATACAGCTCTTCAAAGTCAGCCATGCCCATGGTGAAGCATACAACGTTCATATCGTAACCGGCGCCCATGAAAACATCTTCAAACCAGGCAGACGCTTCCATCTTTTCAATCTGAATATCAATACCCACATCAGACAGGTAGGCTTGTACGATTTCCAGAGGCTTGGAGTAGTTTGCAGAGGAGTTAGCTCTGACCGTGAGGGTAAGCCCATCCGGATAGCCCGCTTTGGCAAGGTATTCTTTTGCCAGCTCAGGGTTGTATTCCGGCCCGACATAATCAGCATCGTAGCCGGGGGTGAAAGGTGCATAGATAGCCTGGGCAATGGAGCCGTTGCCTTCGATTGCGCCCAGCATTACGCCTTCTTTATCGATCGCGTGCGCTACTGCCAGACGGAGGTTTTCATCGGCAAAAATACTTTCAAAGTTGAAGATAACCCAAGCGGTGGAGTTACCAAGCACTTCGCTGTATTGCAGGTTTTCGTTAGCTTTAATGTTGGAAAGATCGGACTGGGGCGGCATGGTGTGCACATCCAGCTCGCCGTTTTCCAACGCAAGGGTGGCAATGCTGTTATCCGTAAAGATTTTTACGTTTACATCTTTGATGGAAGGAGCGCCGGCCCAGTAATCTTCATTCGCAGTCAGCGAAATTTTATCACCGGTCTTCCAATCGACAAACTTGTAAGCGCCTGTGCCGATAGGATTGCGGGGGAAGGCATCGGGATCGCTCTCGTAATATGCTTTCGGGAATACAACCATATAATCCTGAGCAACACAGGCAAGCGCAGGGCCATATTCAGCGTCGAAGTGCAGCACAACATGGGTGTCATCTACAACTTCCATGTTATCCATAGCGCTGGTGGCCGTATCGGCATAACCGGCATTGATGATTGTGTTGTAGGAGAAAGCAACATCTTCCGCGGTCATTTTCTCACCGTTGTGAAAAACCACATCATCACGCAAGGTGAAAAGCAGATCTTTGTTGTCGTTCTGGAACTCGTAAGCAGTCGCTAAGCAGGGGCTGAACGAGCCGTCAACTTCGCTGATGAGCAATGTGTCGAAAATCTGGCGGGACACAAAGCTTACCGAAGAGCTTGCGGCAAAGCCTGCACACAGCGCAGAGGGTTCCGCCCACAGGTTTACGTTCAGGTCGGTGCGGGTGGATTCTGCTGTCGCCGGCGTTACGCACAGGGCAAAAGCCATCATGAATGCCAAGAGCAGGGTAACCAGTGTTCTGATGTGTTTCATGGTAATACCTCCATATTATTTTTATCCATAACTTCGGGTTTGCAGCAAGCGACAAAGTGATCTTTGCTACGCTCCAGAAGGGGGATATTATTACCGGTGCATTCCTCGGATACAAACGGGCAGCGCGATGCGAAGCGGCAGCCTGGTTTTAAGTTGATCGGGCTGGTTACCTCGCCTTTCAAAATGCCGCGCTGTTGATTGCGGTGCGCAAGGCTGGGAACAGGAATCGCTTGTAAAAGCGCTCTTGTATAGGGGTGCTGAGGATTGGCGAAGATTTCTTTGGCGGGTGCGCGCTCAACGCAGGAGCCAAGGTACATCACCGCGATCTCATCGGAAATATGCTTCACAACCGATAAATCGTGGGTGATGAACATATAGGTGAGCTTCTTTTCCTCCTGTAAATCCATCAGCAAGTTCAAAATCTGCGCTTGTATGGAAACATCCAAAGCGGAAACCGGCTCGTCACATACCACAAATTCCGGATTGAGCACCAGCGCGCGTGCAATGCCGATACGCTGCCGGCGTCCGCCGTCCAGCTCATGGGGGTAGGTGTTTACCAGTCTGGAAGCTAAGCCTACCGTATCCATGATGCTTGCAACCGCTTTTTCCCTGTCGCGGCGGTTAGGATATACATGGTAGGAAATGAGGGGTTCGGTTATGATCTCGCTTACAGTCATGCGCGGATTAAGGCTGGCATAAGGGTCCTGAAAAATGATTTGCGCGTTCCGGCGGCATTCGCTGAATTCGCGTTTCTTCATTTGCATGATATCCTTGCCTTTGTATAAAACCTCGCCGCTGGAAGCCTCCAATAGCCGGATGGAAACACGCCCGAGGGTGGACTTGCCGCAGCCGGATTCGCCGACAACACCAAGCGTGCGTCCTTGTTCAATTTTTAAATTTACGCCATCAACGGCATGCAATAAACCTTTAGGCGTTTCAAAAACCTTTGTAAGGTTTTTCATTTCAATAAGAGCGCTCATTTCTCCGCCTCCTTATCAAACAGATGGCATTTGAAGAAGTGACCGTTCTCTTCAAATGTTGGTGGAGAAACGGTGACACATTTATCCATACAGTAGGGACAACGGGGGTGGAATTTGCACCCCGAGGGTAAGTTGGAAGGATCGGCAATCGATCCTTTGATTGGCTGTAGACGATCGGTTTCAATATCAAGTCGCGGTATCGAACCAAATAGCCCTTCTGTGTAGGGATGATGCTTTTCGCCTTCAAATATCGCTTCCACAGAACCGCTTTCCACTATTTCGCCTGCGTACATGACGGCTACATAATCACAGGTTTCGGCGACAACGCCCAAATCGTGTGTAATCAGCAGCATGGATGTGCCCAGCTTCTCTTTGAGGTTTTTCATCATGGAAAGTACCTGCGCCTGAATCGTCACATCAAGTGCAGTGGTTGGTTCATCGGCAATCAACAATTCCGGGCGGCAGGCTAACGAAATAGCGATAACTACGCGCTGCTTCATACCGCCGGAAAACTGGTGCGGATACTCATTTTTACGTTCAGGCGGTATACCCACAAGCCGGAACATCTCATCTACGCGATGGTCGATGGCTTCCTTGCTCATATGCGTATCGTTATGCAGTTCCAGCACCTCGGCAACTTGTTTGCCAACTGGAATGACCGGATTTAAACTGGTCATGGGATCTTGAAAAATCATAGAAAGCTGTTTCCCGCGATATGCGCGAATATCGCCTTCTTTTAAGGTCAGCAAATTCTGACCATTAAAAATTATCTCGCCTCCGGTAACACGGCCGATGTTCTTGGGCAGCAAGCGCATCATGGCCATTGCCAGGGTCGTTTTGCCGGCTCCTGTTTCACCAACCAGCCCCAGCGTTTGCTTTTTATCGATGGATAGCGATACGTCATTAACGGCATTCACTAACATTTCATCCGTTTGATATTCAACGCTCAAATTTTTTATTTCAAGCAAGGGCTTATTTCCCATCTTAACACCTCCTAGTTTTTCAGCTTCGGATCAAGCGCATCACGCAAGCCATCGCCAATGAGATTGAGTGCCATTGCACTGATCATGATTGCCAGGCCGGGGAAAATTACAAGATAAGGATAATTGCGCATGAACTCGCGCCCTTCTGAAAGCATAGTGCCCCACTCAGGCGTTGGAGAGTCTACACCCAAGCCGATGTAGCTCAGTCCTGCGATAGCCAAAATAGTAATGGCCAAATTTAAAGTTGCTTGCACGATAATTGGGCCCATGGCATTGGGTAAAATGTGTTTTACCAAAATGCGCAGGTCGCTGGTTCCGCAGGAGCGAGCAGCTTCGATATATTCCTGGTTTCGGATTGGCATAATGGCCGAGCGGAATACTCTGGTAAAACCGGGTACAACACCCACCACGCAAGCCGCTCCCAAGTTGAACAATCCGCCGCCGAGTGAGGCAACGATGCAAATAGCAAGTAAGTTGAAAGGAAGGGCATAAAAAACGTCCATAATACGCATAACAATGTTATCAACCTTACCGCCGAAGTAAGCTGCTATTGCACCGAAAAAAGCACCCAGTACAGTAGCAATGGAAATTATAATCAGGGACGCCGACAAGGATATACGCGTACCCCAGATAACACGGGCGAGTACATCGCGGCCATACTGGTCTGTACCAAAGGGGTGCTCCCAGCTGGGAAACTGCAGCCGCTCTCGCATATTCTGCTTGATTACATCACCCTTATAGTTCAGAAAAGTACTGCAGGAAATCGCCAGAATAACCAGAATAATGAGTACCACCAGCCCAAAAACGGCGATTTTACTTTTGGCGTATCTGCGGCAGATGGAGCCAAACTGGCTGCGCTTTTTATATTGCTTGCGAATGGATGGAGAATTCTGCATGTGCTACGCCCTCACTTTCTTTTGCATAACATATTGTGATTTGAGCCGGGGATCAATGTATACATACAGCACATCAACCAATAAATTAATGAAACCACCTAACACGGCAATAAAGATAACTTCCGCCATAACCATAGGCACATCCAGCTGACGAACAGAGGTAATAGCCAGTGAACCCAGTCCCGGAAGTGTAAATACCTGTTCAATAATCATTGTGCCGCCCAGCAAAGCGGAGAAGTTCATACCGACGATTGTTATAATCGGGAGCAACGCGTTGCGCAGAGAGTGCTTCATAATCACTTGCTGTTCGGTTGCGCCTTTTGCTTTCGCCATTTTGATATAATCAGCACGAATAACCTCCAGCATACTGGAACGCGTCATACGGACCAGCGTAGCCAGCGAAGACGCTGCCAGCGTGAACCATGGAAGAATATAACTTCTAAATGACTCGCCGCCTGTTGCCGGCAGCCAGTTGAGTTGAAGGGCAAAAAGTAAAATCAGCAAAGTACCCAGCCAAAATCCAGGCATGGAAGAAAAAATCAACGCTCCGGTTAACGTGAGGTTATCCAAAATGGAATATTGCTTAACAGCGGAAAGGATTCCAATGGGAATGCCGATAATAACCATCAGGCACATAGAACCAAGTGCCAGCCGAATTGTGGAGGGAAAGCGCGCCATGATCTCCTGGAAAACCGGCAGGCCGGAACGCCACGAATTGCCAAAATCCCCTTGAACCGCGTTAAAAATATATGTAAAATAACGAGTCCAGAAAGGCTTATCCAAACCCAGATCAGCCCGCAAAGCGTTTAGGCTTTCAGGGGTTGCTTTAATACCTAAAATGATTTGCGCAGGATCTCCCGGGGAAAACTCCATCATGGCAAACACAAGCAATGAAATACCTAAAATAACCGGCACCATGAGGAGGATGCGTTTGAGAATATAGCGTGTCATTCCATATTTCCGCCTTTCTGACTGGCTTTGCTGAAGTGCATTTCGCAATTGACAAATCGTTCATGCATATGTGATAATAAACCGAGGCTGAACGCGTTCAACGATCATAGTATATATTGAACGTGTTCAATCGTCAAGTGATGTTTTGTTTCCTGATTGTTTTTTTGATTTTTTACTCATGAATAGATTGATATAAAGTGAGGATGTCAGTATGAACCAGCGTGATCAGGGTATGATAAACATATTGTCCGCAACACTGAAACTGTTTAAGGAGAATGGTTATAAGAACACCAACATGCGGCAGATAGCCGATAAAGCCGGCGTTAGTCTTGGCATGATAAACCATTACTTCGGAAGTAAAAATACTCTCGGCGCATATAGTATTGCCCTGCTTGCCGAACATGTAAGTACGAGACTGGATGAAATTATTAATTTTGACACTTGCCCAATCACTTATGATTTAGCGTTAACCCGAGCCGTCAACATCTTTATGCTGAATGGATGCTTTCGGAAATTCTATATTGACTCGTTGCACGAAGATCTGTTTTTTGATTATGTAACTGCAACACCGATGAGATTGATTACCGCATTAAAAAAGAAGTACCAGTTCACCACAAACAATGATACCATTCTTCTCTACAGTAAATATATTCCCTATAGCATTGAGAAAACGCTGGTTCTTAAAAAAGAAGAAGGCAAGTTCACGTCGATTCCTTATGAAGATATTCCTTGGCATATCTGTGTCGCTTCCATGGGTAATTTTATTGCAATTGAAGAAATAGAAAAGAATAAAGATTATGCAATTCAAATTTCTGATCAAATCATGAAAACAATACCGCCTTTCCCAAGCAAAGCGCAAATAAAGCAATTCATTCAAAATAAAAACAAGGATTTACTTAGCGTTTAGTCATCTTGATAATAATAAGCAATGCGGCGTAACACATCGTAATCTTATAGTGCAGACAAAAGGTCCGAACTTCAAAGAAGTTCGGACCTTTAACAATATCACTTACAGTGTTTCGTTAAACCAGTTGATTGTATCCTGGGTGAGCGTTTCCAGTATCGTCGTATCCCCCGTGAATACGCAGAACGTATGGTCTGCGCCTTCCAGCAACAATACTCTTGAATCCGGGTTTGTAGAAGCATCAATGATCTTCTGCGCCACTTCGGGCAGCACTGTCGTATCTTCCGTTCCATTAATCGCAAGAATGGGAGCTTTAATGGCTGCAACTTCAGCGTTATAATCAATCGCCATCGCATTCTCGTAATAAGCCGGGGATTGTTTGAGTGGGTCGCGCCAGCTATATGTTACCTCGTAGTATCCTTTTTCCTTGGCAATGGCGTATTGCTCCACTTCGTTGCCTTTTTGGTCAAACGCTCCAGCCCAAGTCAATACTGATGTAAACACATCATTGCGGCCTGCTGTAAGAAGGGCTAACCGTCCTCCCTGGCTCCAGCCCATGATGCCAATATGCTTCATATCAATATTGGAAAGGGTAGAAAGATAATCATAGCACATCATGGCGTCTGCTATACCTTTGTCGTAGGTAAAATCAATGTAATCGCCAGTACTGTCACCATTTCCAATGTAATCAAAACGAATCGTGGCAATGCCGGCTTTCGCCATTTCAGGAGCCGTGTAATCATAGGCATTTCCAGCTTCGTGACGGGTCGAGCCGTTACCGTGAAGCATGATGACCGCAGGGAATACCACGCCATCCTCTCCTATTGGTAACGTAAGCGTTGCCGGGATTTGATGGTCCCCTGCGTCAATCAGAATGTCTTCTTGTGTGTAGGTTGGGGTTTCTGCCGTTTCTTCTGCCAGCGCTATAGCGCCTAACGAGACAACTAGGACCAGAGTCAGAAACAATGCCAAGATTTTACGCATAACAGTACCCTCCTTCAATTTTGTTCTCTTCAAACATAATAGCATACTTGCATTGGCACAACAATTGAGATACGGCGTAAGCCGTAAGCAGCAGATAACTGCCGGTTATCTTCCCTACACCCAATGCGCAAGCATCTTTTCATGCGTAAATTATAGCAACTCCCTTCACTAAGGGAAATTTTCTTCATTGTATAGGTATATGGCGGATTGACTTTCCACTTTATCCTGTTACAATTGTGGCAAGCAAAACGATACAATCTTTATCATTGGAGTGTGAACCAAATGATAAAAACAAATACACCGGTTCGCAGCTGTAATAAAAAAGTATGGAATCTACTTGTCTGGTTTATCGTGATGATGGCTACTTTACTCATATTGCAGTCTGAAGCGCGGGCAGCGATGCCATCGGTGCTTGAGATTGATTATGTCGCTGTTGATATTACAAATCCTGCCGGTGCCAGCGGTTCCGGTTGGTCTTGGAATCCCATAGCATCCAGTGGGGACGGTTTGCTGACGCTTTATAACACCACTATACCTCTTGGCTATATTCACGCAGTAAATGGCACGCTTCATATTCAAATCGCAGGCAATAATGTTATACTCGCATCCACAAACGCCGGCGCCATCTATGCTGAAAATGCTAATTTATACATTGCCGGTAATGGCATCGACAACAGTTCCTTAACGATTATCGGAAATGAAATGGGTATTTATGTTAGCTCAGTTGCCGGCATAGACATACAGACGGAGATTAAGGATGTTCAACTAGCTATTACCGCGATACAAACTGGGATTCAAGCCGTTTCCCTATACGGTAATGTCAATCTGACGCTTGTAAATATAGCGGGTACAATCGAGGCAACGGGATACACAAATTCATCCGGAACAAGTGGTTCCGCTCTTGTGGTGATCGGGGCAGGTGACACGACGCCAAAATATGGAACTTTAACGCTTACCAATACGAATATTCTGGAAGCTCGAGGAATAATCGAAACATATACATCTTTTGGAATCAAAACATTATCCCGTTTATCAGGAGCAACTAGTATCAATGCACAGTTCATTGGCAAAGGCCCTACACCAATTCAGGAATTAGATGCCTACACTCAGAATACTGCCGCATTTGTACGTTTTGGTTTTTTTACACCGGTCATACCGCAGACAGGCGACAGTTCCACCCCTTTACTATATGCAATAGCAGCACTGCTCACAGCAACCGGGCTATTATTCATTATTAGACAACGCTGCAAAGCAAACCATTCCCATTAGAACACGATGTAGTTTCTACAGTTGCTTTCATGCGCAGTCAAGACACCGGCATTGAAGCTAATGCTCGTTCCCACTGTGCATAGTAATTGAATTGTAATAAAGCTGCATGTGAAGCTGTTTGAGAAAGCTGGAGTATGAGTTATCAAAGGATCACATAACATTATAGGTAAAGCAGTGAATCAATAGATAAAGTAATCATAATAATTGTTCGTCATTGTACAATCAGTAATCGTTGGGCTCACGCCAGTCACAACTAAAAACATTGAGGTTGTTATGTTTCCATTGATATTCCCGTTGTCGTGAATATTGCATTTTTGGAATAATATTTTTTCGCTATTCCCTGAGATTTGTACCAAAGTGTGGACATATTCATTATCGGTACCAATCCCATATATCTCTGTTCCGATGAATTTTACGTCTGTTACCCCAGACAAATAAGCTGCCATATCTGTACAATCGCGAATAATAGAATTAGAAAACAGTATCGATGAGGAGTCAATAATATATACTCCTTGTACTCCGCACCCATATAAATCGCATTTGCTAAATGTCATATCGGAACAATTCAACATTCCCAGCACGCCTGCAACGCATGCTTTTGCAACATCAGGTTTATGCCCAAACTGCACACCTGATACAGTTATATTGCTACACGCCTCGAAGTTTAAAACCGTATCTGCTGTATACTTTGTATAAATTTCTTGTTGCTCGTCCGCAATGATCGTTAGGTTCTCGACGTTGACGACCACAACACCCATCGTTTCCATGTTGCCAGACGAATAATCGTTATAGTACACATAAGGTGATTTCTCTGATGTGCGCGGCTCGACTATTGCCAATACACCATCTGAACTTAAATCATAATCTCCCGGTTGAAGATGTATAATTCTGTTTGATTTAATAGCTTGCAGCAGTTCGGTCGCATTTGAGACTGCAACTTCATCTACCGTTAAATCTTCTGTTGTATCCTCGTTGTCCGTAGCTGTTTGCTTGAGTAAAGTTAATGTCTCCGTAAGATCATCTATCTGGGCGTTTAACTCATCTTGTATTTGTTTAGCTTCCTCCTGTGAAATTAATAATGCATTCGAAGCTGCCAGCATATCTGCATCATATTTCTGCTGCCATTCTGCCAAAGCCGCCTCGGAGGTTTCCTTATATGCATCATACTCACCTTGAAGTGTTTGCAAGCTTGTTTCCGATTCGGTTTTAGCCGCATCAAGTTCAATTTGCAGGTTTGCAATTGCAGTACCATATGCACTCAGCGTTTGCGAATCTTTCACTGCTTGCAGCTGAAGGTCTTGAATACCAGTTGTCAATGTAGCATTGTCTGCTTTCATCATTGCCAATTCGGATTGCAAGTCAGATATTGTTGTAGCTGAAGCAGAAATTTGATCAGCATCTACCAAGGCTTGTGCCTGGAGTTCATCGATTGTTGCTTTTAAAGAAGAGTTTTCCGTTTTTATCGTTTCAAGCTCTGCTTGTAGATCGGTGATTGTATTATCAGAAGTAACATGTTTCTCAGAAGCTTCAGAAACCTGTGCCTGAAGTTCTTCGATTGTGACCGTCAATGTTGCATTTTCTGCTTTTGCTACATCTAGCTTAGCTTGCAAATCTGCGGTAGTTGTTGCGGCCGCAGACAATTTTTCAGCGTCTTCCAAAGCCTGTGTTTGAAGCTCATTAACTGTAGTTTCCAGTGCTGTATAATCGGACTTCACTTTTTCTAACTCGGAATTTAAGTTAGCGATTGTTGTATCGGAGGCAGTCAACATATCTGTCTTTTCTGAAACATGCGAATTGAGTTCTTCAATGGTAACGGTCAATTCATCATTCTTGACCTCAACATTGTAGTAATTCGTAATGCTGATGATAGCCACAACGATGATTGCAGCAAGCGAAATGCTTAGCAGTATTATTGCCACTTTATACCTGATAGGCATATTGGACTTGTGCTCTGACATCCACGTCTCCTCCGTTTCCTTTTCAGTTGTCATGAATGAACATACTTCTTTATTTTATTCAACACCTTTTACCTAATTTTGTCAAGAATTTTAGCATTGCTTTGGTTGTTTACTAAACTAATAACATTTTAGTCATAAACCAGTAATGAGAATCTCTCTGCTCTGATACTCCTGCTGCTTCAGAAATTTCTGATGTAAATCCTAAATACTACCTACCATCAGTTCAATAGCACGGTAAAAACGTAGCGAACTATGATAAATGCAGAAATAGCAAAACCGCCTGAAACCTTATGTTTCAGGCGGTTTTCAATGGTGATCCATCGGAGACTCGAACTCCGGACACCCTGATTAAAAGTCAGGTGCTCTACCAACTGAGCTAATGGATCATTCTCTGGCTACAATCATAATTAAAAGCCGGACAACGAATGATATTCTAGCATCTATCTGGGCTTTTGTCAACAATATATCGTACTTTCACGAGGATAATTTATCATCATTCCTTTCATCCCCTCTTATCAGGGATTTTCTTCCTCTTGCCGCATTGTCCTGCCACCCTTTCCACCTTTCTTTCTCCCGCCTTCTGTGATATAATAATACTAATCATGGGTTGTCCTGTCCTGCGCAGACAGGCAAGAGACATGTAAAAAACCATGTCTACGGCATGGATCACTTTGCGAGAATCGGGGGTTTATCCGATGTACACGCCTAAGATTCAGAACGAGCAGACCGATTTGCTGATGAAAGCGCTTTTGTCGCTGCAAAGCATGGAGGAGGCATACCGTTTCTGCGAAGACGTGTTAACCGTAAAGGAGATCAAAAGCATTACACAGCGGCTTGAAGTGGCTGTAATGCTCAAACATAAGGTGACCTATCAGGAGATTGCCAAAAAGACCGGCGCAAGTACCGCAACCATTAGCCGTGTCAACCGTTCGCTGCTGTATGGCGCGGATGGATACACACATGTGCTGCGGGAAATTGATAAAACCTGATGGGGAAGATAACCATTACCGAACGAACAAGAATGAGGGTAAGTCATGAATCTTGATATGCTCAACGAACAACAGCGATTGGCGGCAGAAACGCTGGAAGGCCCTGTGCTTATTTTAGCGGGCGCCGGCAGCGGTAAAACGCGTGCACTTACCTACCGGGTCGCCAACTTGGTAGACCACGGTGTTGAACCATGGCGTATTTTAGCCATTACCTTTACAAATAAAGCAGCCAAAGAGATGAAGCAGCGCATTTCTGCGCTTGTTGGCGACCTTGCAGACGAAGTATGGGTGAGCACTTTTCATGCTATGTGCGCAAAAATTTTGCGCCGGGATATTGAAAAACTGGGATATAAGCGTTCCTTCACGATTTACGATGACGACGATCAATCCAGCGTGCTGAAAGAAGCGCTCAAACATTTAAACATTGATGATAAAGCGCTTACCGTTCGCGAGCTGAAATGGAAAATCAGCGATGCTAAAAACAAGCTGCTTTCGCCGGATGAATGGTTTGCCCAATCGCAAAAAGATTTCCACAGCCAGCAGATTCACGATATTTATACCCAGTACGAGCTGCATTTAAAAGGCGCAAACGCACTGGATTTTGACGATTTGCTGATGCGGACGCTGGAGTTGTTTGCCGACCATCCGCCTGTGCTGGAAAGTTATCGCCAGCGTTTTTCCTATGTTATGGTGGACGAGTATCAGGATACGAACTTCGCGCAGTATTCGCTGGTAAAATTGCTTACGCAGAAAAGCCGGAATCTATGCGTTGTAGGCGACGACGACCAGTCTATTTACGGCTGGCGTGGTGCGGATGTACGCAATATTCTGGATTTTGAAAAAGATTTCCCGGATGCGAAAGTAATTAAACTGGAACAGAATTACCGCAGTACAGCCAATATTCTGGATGCGGCCAATCAGGTCATCGCACACAACGAGAGCCGTAAGGATAAAGCGCTTTGGACCACCGAACCAGCCGGCGAACCCATTAAATTATTCTGCGCCGGCGATGAGCGCGAAGAAGCAGCATGGATTTGTGACCGGATGCAGCAATTGAAACTTAGCGGCGAATCGTTTGGCAGTATGGCCATACTATACCGCACCAACGCGCAGAGCCGTGTATTGGAAGAAATGCTCATGCGCGCAGGTATCCCCTACCGTATATACGGCGGCCTTCGCTTTTATGACCGCAAAGAAGTTAAGGATATTGTCGCTTATCTTCGCTGTATCGTAAATCCGAGTGATGACGTCAGCCTGCGCCGCATTATTAACCAGCCCAAGCGCGCAATCGGTGAAAGCACGATTCAGGAGCTTGTCCGCTACGCAACGGAAAAGGAAATTCCCCTGTACAGTGCCCTAATGGATTTGCCCGAAACGCTTTCTGCCCGTCCGCGCAAATGCGTACACGAATTTGGCGATATGATGAACCAACTGGTACTAGAGTCCGAGGAAATGGGCCTTACCGAGTTCGTAGAGCATTTGATTGAACGCACAGGATTGCGTAAGCAATACGAAAAAGACTTATCCGAGGAAGCCAAAAACCGGTTGGAGAATATGGATGAGTTTTTAGGCGCTGTCGGCGAATTTGAACAGGCAGCCGATGATCCTACGCTGGAAAATTATCTGGAAAATGTCGCGTTGATTACTGACTTGGATTCGGCAGAAACCAGCTCGCAGTATGTAACCATGATGACTGTACACAGTGCCAAAGGCTTGGAATTCCCCACAGTTTTCATTTCCGGGTTGGAAGAGGGCATCTTCCCCAGCGGACGTAATACCCAAGATGAGGAAAAGCTGGAAGAAGAGCGCCGCTTGTGCTACGTCGCCATTACCCGCGCCAAGAAAAACTTATATATGAGTTATGCCACGCAACGGCTCATCTATAACCAGCTCAGTTATAACGAAGCCAGCCGCTTCATCGGCGAAATCCCGGACCGGCTGGTAGATGACGAATGGATTCGCAAGCGCAAACGCAACTTCCCCGGTTATACGGAAACGCATACGCGCCAGCCTGCCCGGCGCAGCGCTGTAAAAACTGAAGAAGGCGCTCCGCTTACTTTCGGCGTTCCCAAGATTGTCACACGAGGCGCGGGCGTGGGCAGCCGTAGCTCCGCGCTGGGTATCCCGGGGGTACAAAAAGGCTTTACGCCTTCTGCAGCCGCCAGCGTACCCTCCGGCGCGATCGCATCTCTGTTTGCCGTTGGTGATCGTGTAATGCACCGCAAATTTGGCGAAGGTGACGTAATGGAAATCCGCGGCAAAGGTGCGGACGCCCGTATTGTTATTTCATTTGCTGCGTATGGGCAAAAAGAATTTGCACTAAGCATTGCGCCAATCGTAAAGGTCAACCGGTAGTCTCCGGCTGGCGATACTATCCCTTTTCCCCTATCAGCTTTCTATTTCATTTGGACGCAACTTGTTGCGTCCCTTTTTTCAGATTAGAGGAGGCTTTACCATGGCACAGTACGAAGAACGTATGCGCGCATTGGTTGACCAATTAAACGCCGCCAGCCGGCAATACTATTCGCTTGGCGAAAGTCCCTTGAGCGATGCACAGTGGGATGCGCTTTATGATGAATTGGCAGCTTTGGAAAAAAAATCCGGAACAATCCTTATAGACTCGCCTACACAGCGCGTTGGCGCAGAACCGCTGAAGGCTTTTATACAGCACAGGCACCTGCACCGTCTGTGGAGCATGGATAAGGTACAAAGTAAAGCAGAACTGCAAGCATGGTTACAGCGCTGCGAAAAACTATATGCCCAATTATGCGAATCTCTGCCAGTTACGCCGCCTCCGCTTCGGTATGCGGTAGAATACAAGCTGGACGGCCTCACCATTAATCTTACGTATCGCAACGGTCAGCTTACGCAGGCTGCAACGCGCGGAAATGGAGAGGTTGGCGAGGGGATACTGCCGCAAGTACGTACTATTCAGAGTATTCCACTTTCGATCCCGTATCAGGGCTTACTGGAGGTGCAAGGCGAGTGTATCATGCGGTTGAGCACGCTTGAAGCCTATAATAAAACAGCGGACGAGCCCTTAAAAAATGCCCGCAACGCGGCCGCAGGCGCGCTGCGCAATTTGGACCCTGCTGTAACAGCCGCCCGGAAGCTGGATGCTTTTTTTTATCAAATCGGCACCATTGAGGATGCGCCGTTTGACGATCAACCAGGCATGATTCAATTCTTAAAGAGCAACGGCTTTGCCACCAGTCCCTATTTTCAATTCGCCGCTTCCTATGAGGAGATTTCAGCAGCAATCGATACTGTGGAATCACAACGGGAGACGCTGGATTATCTGATTGATGGAGCGGTTGTGAAAGTGGTTACTCTCTCCACACGTGAAGCAATGGGCAACACCGATAAGTTCCCGCGATGGGCTGTTGCGTATAAATTTGCCGCCGAGGAGAATATTGCCACGCTTCTTGATGTCGTATGGCAGTTGGGCCGTACTGGCAAGCTGACCCCGCTGGCTCACCTGACCCCTACGGAAATCGGCGGCGTTACCGTACAACGAGCGACACTGAACAACTATGGAGATATACAGCGCAAGCAGGTGGCGATTGGCTGCGATGTGTGGATTCGCCGCAGCAATGACGTTATTCCTGAAATTATGGGCCGCATGGGTGAGCCAAAGCCAACTGAAATGACTATTGTACCTCCTGCCCGTTGCCCCGCATGCGGCGAACCCGTCGTCGAACGCGGAGCCAATCTGTTTTGCATGAACCGAAAGAGCTGTAAACCGCAAGCTGTTGCGAGAATTGCCCATTTTGCGGGCCGTAACGCAATGGATATTGAGGGCTTCTCCGAAAAAACGGCTGAATTGCTCTATGATCAACTGGATGTGCGGGATCCCGCCGACTTATATCACCTAACTGCTGAAGAGCTGCTGCCACTGGAAGGCTTCCAGCAAAAACGTGTAGATAATCTACTACAGGCATTGGGGAATAGCAAGCACTGCACACTGGACGCTTTCTTATTTGGTATAGGCATCCCCAATATCGGGCGCAAAACTGCCCGCGATTTAGCCGCGGCTTATGGTTCGCTTGATGCACTTGCATCTGCTACAGAAGAGCAATTAACCGGCATTCCGGAAATTGGCGGAATTGTCGCGTCCAGTATTGTGGAGTTTTTCAGTTTCCCGGAAAATCAGGAGATGATTGAACGGCTGCTTCGAGCGGGCGTATCCCCGTTACAGCAAAAAACAGCCGTTTCAGACCTCCTTGCGGGGCAAACCATTGTGGTTACCGGCACGTTGCCCACCTTAAGCCGCGAACAGGCTGAGGCGTTGATCGCGGCGCACGGCGGCCGCGCTGCCGGCAGTGTAAGCAAAAAAACGAGCTTCGTTCTTGCGGGTGAAAAAGCTGGAAGCAAACTTACCAAGGCGCAATCGCTTGGTATTCCGGTTCTCAGTGAAGCAGAATTGCTTCAAAAGCTGAATCCGTAAGTGTTCCCATCAGTTCAACAAGGAGTGGAAATATGGAAAACTGGGTTTGGTATTTCTTCGCCTATGCTTTTTTAGGCTGGTGTACCGAGGTCGTATTCGCAGCCATAAAAAACGGGCGGTTTATCAACCGTGGCTTTCTCAGCGGCCCGTTATGCCCTATTTATGGATTTGGCCTTGTCGGTGTGCTGGCTATGCTTACGCCTGCACAGCATAACATATGGTTGTTATACCTTGGTTCCGTCATCGTTACGACCGTTTTAGAACTGGTAACCGGTTTTGTAATGTCTAAGCTGTTTCACCAGCGGTGGTGGGATTACAGCAAGATGCCGCTGAATATTGGCGGTTATGTATGTCTGCCGTTTTCACTCATTTGGGGCGCCGCATGTGTTTTCATTATCACCATACTCCATCCCATCATCAGCGGGCTGGTAGGTATCATCCCTGCACCATGGCACGTACTGCTGCTTTATGTATTCTCCGCTGTATTTCTGCTTGACGTTGTTTTGGCTGTTGCAAAAGCATTCAAGTTGGATCGCCGTCTCAAACAGATAGATGAACTATCAGATGCTTTGCGCGTACTATCCGACAAGTTGGGTGAAACCATGGCAGACGGTGCGCTTTTGATAAAGGAAGCCGACAGTTATGCACGGGATGAGCTGCACGCAACAAGCCAACGCGCGTACAATGCGTTATTGGAAAGCAATCCAAAAACAGTTGCGGAATTGCGGGCGCGCCGGGATGAGCTAAAGGATAAATATGCCCGAATTGTCGACCGTCTAAGCCACGAGCACCGGCGCACCTTGCGTGCGTTTCCCCATTTACGTTCCCTACGCAACCCCGCTGCGCTCAGCGCAGTAAAGGAAAAACTTGCCCAACACCGCAACGGTAAGGGCAAGCAGCAATAACTTACGGATGATATTTTGAAAAGGAAGCGATTTTATGCGTTGTGGTTGCCCACATTGCGATACTTTTATGATTCAGGAAGAAGATAGCCAGAGCGCCTGCGTATGCCCCAATTGCGGCTACCGCTGCAACGCCTGTTTAGGCACCGGTTCGGCGATAACGCGTGAAGACTTGGAAAAACTGCGCAATACAGAGTGGTTCACGCCCATGTTCGATGGCGCACCTGACGATGAGCCGTCCGCCAACCAACCGCTTAGCCCAGAACCCCCAGATGCTCCATCAAAATTTTAAGGCCGATTGCGATGAGTACGATCCCTCCGGCCACCTCGGCTTTTTGCTTCATCTTTGTGCCAAAACGATGGCCGATCATCACTCCGATAAAGGAAAGTGCAAAAGTAATTACGCCTATTTCCACAACAGCTGGAATAATCGGCGTTTGCAAAAACGCAAAGGTAATACCGACTGCAAGCGCATCAATACTGGTAGCGACAGACAGTACCAGCAATTCATTATAATTCAGCTTACCGTCAATCGGGCAAACTTCATCCGGTTGGTCATGAAGCGCTTCCCATAACATTTTTCCGCCGATGTATGCTAAAAGCCCAAAGGCAATCCAATGGTCTACCGCTGTAATGTAGCCCTGAAACTGCTTGCCCAGCGTCCAGCCGACCAGCGGCATCATAAGCTGAAATCCTCCAAAAAACAAGGCGATGATCGTCGCTTGCCCATAACGGATCGTTTTCATGCACAGCCCTTTGCACAAGGACACGGCAAAGGCATCCATCGATAGTCCAATGGCGATTAATACCAGTTGCAAAAAAATCACTCCAACAGTGTAGTCATCGCCGCGTTAAACCGCGGCTCCATTGTGAAAACATGCGGCTCGGTGCCACATAGTATTCATAATATGCTGATTATAACGATCCCCCTAATTCCTGTCAAACCAAAACCGGAGGAGAATCCATGAAAAACAATCCTAAAAGCTCCCATCAAGAATTGCCGTCTGTTGCGTCGCCTGTGCTCACCGAAACCCTTCGTGATCTGCCTTTAGCCGAAACACTCTATGACGCGGCTGCTCAGCAGTGTGATATTGCAGACGCCTATTTTTCCGGCGATGTAGCAAACCATATATATGGTACTGCTCTGGAGTTTTCCGGCTGCCGGTTTGAACGCTGCACTTTTGCTGAATGGGAATGCAAGCGCGTCGCTTTTGTAGATTGCGTTTTGGATCATTGTGATATAAGTGGTTTACGGCTGGAAAACGTAACCTTTCAACGCGTCCGCTTTTCCGCATGCCGCCTTACCGGTACGGAGTTTTTAAATGCGGCGCTGATGAACGTCTCCTTTCAAGAGTGTACATGTGATTATTTTGCGCTCTCCGACAGCAAATGCACACATGTTGTATGGGAAAACTGCCAATTGCGGGAAAGCCTGTGGCAATCAGTAACGCTGAAAACTTCCGCTTTCCGCAACTGTGATTTCACCGCCTCTCAAATACGTTATATGCCGATGTCAGGCCAGGATATGACCACATGCACTTTATCCGACATCCAGATTGATCCGCACGATTTACGCGGCATGCGGGTGTCTCCTGTACAGGGTCTATTGTTTTGTACCCTGCTTGGTTTAGAAATAGCCGATTGAAGATACAAAATAAGGGCTCTATTCATATTTCCCCGCCCTGCAACCGTATAAAAAGAAAGCAGCGCTAAGATAGCGCTGCTTTCTTTTACCTCATATCTAACGCATTGGCATGCTTTGATCAATCTGTTGACGCGTCATGCGGATATCCGTTAGTTTTTCGCTGATGGAGCGATCCAACTGTGCTAACACATCGTCGATATGCTTATACACGTCCTGATAAAGTTTTTCAACTTCCTCTTGTGTGTTCTGCCGTATCTCTTCTACTTCCATGCGTGCGCGGGCTACAATTTCCTGTTCGCTGATCAATTGCGCGGCGTGCGCTTCAGCGTCGGCAACCAACTGCGCTGCTTTTTGCTGCGCGTCGCTCATCATAGCCTGCGCCTGCTCCTGCGCTTTGCGCATCATATCCTGTGCCTGCTTGTTCGCGTTAGCAATTGTTCCCTGCGCCTGGGCATTTGCCTCGTTCACCGCACGGGAAGCGCGCATGTTCGCTTCATTACGCGTTTGCTCGGCCATGTTCCGCGCTTCGGTGATAATGCTCTTTTGATTTTCAATTACGCTTTCAGCTGCGGTAATATCCGCAGGCAACCGTGTACGAATTTCGTCCACCAATTGCCGGCAGCGGTCACGGTCCACCATCACCATATTGCTTAGCGGAACGCGTTTACCCATAGAAATATGATTATCCAGTTCATCCAAATACATAACGGAAGGCGTTTCCGGCATTATTCTCATTCCTCTCTGGCTGTCGCCTGATACACCTGGTAAATCTCCTGCTCGATGCAGCTGGGAACCAGCGTGGATATATCACCGCCGAAAGAGGCAATTTGCCGTACGGCGCTGGAACTGATATAGGCATAATCAGGGGACGTCATTAAAAACAGGGTTTCAATTTTCGGGGCAATTTGGCGGTTGACCTGTGCCATTTGAAACTCATTTTCAAAATCTGTAACAGCGCGCAGGCCACGCAGCACGATTTCCGCATCAATACTGCTCATATAATCTACGAGCAATCCACCGAAACTGTCGATGCAAACATTGGGCAGATGCGCACAGGCTTTGGCCAGCATGTCAATCCGGTGCTCGACCGTGAAAATGTTCTTCTTGTCCGGATTGTTTAAAACCGCTACAACCAGTTTGGGAAAAAGCTTTGCGGCACGTTCAATAATATCGATATGCCCCAGTGTAACCGGATCAAAGCTGCCGGGGTATACACAAACACCTTTAGGCATGTTCCACATCCTCTCCATGATACACATAAAAATGGATGACCGTATCGCCATAGCGTCTGGAATCCTTACAGGTAAAGCGATTGTCCAGCGTTGGATCAAGCCCCTTCCGATGCTCAATCACAATCATCGCTTCGTTTTCCAGTATACCACGCTCCGCTATCTCCGCACAAATTTCCCCTGTTTCCGTCATTCGATAGGGCGGGTCTAAAAACACAAGGCTAAAAGTACGTTGCTGCCCAACCAAGCGCGTAAGCGCTGCTTGCCATTTACATTGCAATATCGCTGTTTGCTCTTCAAACCCAAGCGACTGTACATTCTTTCTTATGCATACAATCGCTTGTGGAGCCTGGTCTACAAGCGCGGCAAACTCCGCTCCCCGGCTAATGGCCTCCAACGCCAGCGCGCCGCTGCCTGCGAATAAATCCAACACACGGGCTTGCGGCACGATTCGTTGTAAAATGTTGAAAAGCGACTCCCGTACATAATCCTGTGTAGGGCGTGTATCCTGCCCTTTGGGAGCCAAAATGGGGCGTCCGCGGGCGCTGCCCGCTATAATGCGCAATGATCTTTCTCCTTAATAAGCAAGTTAAATCAATTGTTCCGGCTTATGGCTCTTTGCGCGGTCGCGGCGCTCTTTGCGTGCCTTGCGGCGTTTTTTCTTTTCGCCGATCGCTATGCCGGTGTTGATTTTTGTACGCATATTAATGCCTTGCCGGTAGCCAAACGCATAGCCCAGCGGCGCAACCAGTACCCACAGCGGTGTCAGGCGCTCCGCCCACAAGGTAACTGTACTCCCCAATTTTACCGCAATGTTAATAAACGGCATCGTCATACTGCGGCTGATAATCCGTAGAATGGTTTGCAGCGCCACCCCGTCATGCACTTGATAAAATGCAAGCGCGTCGCCTACCCCGCTTTGCCGCGTGTAACGGGTAAGCCATGTCGGTAAAACGCCCAGCGAATAGGTGGAAACCGTTGCGATACAGGCAAACACAATGGTGATCACCAGGTAGGGCGCGGCGCCAACCAGCACTGCATAGAAGCCCTTATTCGGATGAAAGCATCGCTCTTGATCAGCCTTGGAAATCGGTTTGCCCTCTTGCTGCCGGGTATACATAATTTCGCCATACGCCGCATCGCCCTGCCCAACCTGTGCGCCGTTGGCATACAGGTATGCAACAGCCGCGGTAATCAGTACCAAACCGGTTATCACGCGAAGCGCTATTGAATCAAAGGTTAGCAGCATACTTAAAATTAAGTAGATAACTGTAACAAATAAAATATTCAACATCAGTTTAAAGCCCTGTTTTTTAGCGTCCTTGCCATGCCAGGACCCCGTCAGAACCGGCTTCACAACCTCTTTTACAGGGCTTTTCGCCTTTTGCATGTTTCCCATTCCTCTCTTACGGCGCCACTGGTCTTTCTATTTGCTGCGCCGTTATCACAACGATTCATATCATCCAGTATTATACTAAAAATACAGTTTGCACGCAATGCGGCATTACTTAACCGGCAGATAGGTGCGTGGTACGCGGGTCGTAATGGCTAAAAGTACCTCGTAACTTATCGTCTCTGCCCACGTAGCCAGTTCTTCCGCATCGATGGTTTCATTCCCCTGCGTACCGATTAGTACAACCTGGGAGCCTGCTTTTACATCCGGTATATCCGTTACGTCGATCATGGTCTGATCCATGCAGATGCGTCCTACAATTTTAGCCCGTTTTCCGCCAACCAGCATATAACCGCGGTTACTCATCAGGCGGTGGTACCCATCGCCATAGCCAACCGCAACCGTAGCAATACGCATCGGCTTTTCAGCGGTAAAAGTGCATCCATAGCTGATACTTTGGCCTGCATCCACCTGTTTGATGAAAACTACCTCCGTTTCCCAGCGGAGCGCGGGTTGAAAAGGCAAATCTGTTTTGACCGGAGGATAGCCATACAGGGAGATACCTTCCCGGATCATCGCATAATTCACTTCCGGCGCGACTAAGCTCATCGCGCTGTTGGAAACATGCATGGGGATGGAGGTGTCAAAATGCTTACGCAACTGATGAAACCGTTCCAGCTGCTGTTGTGTATACTCGCTCATTGCACCGTCACCTTCCAGATGGTCGGCATCGGCAAAATGAGTATAAATGCCAGTCGCCTTTACGTGCGGCGCATCTTTCAGCGCAAGTGCCAGCGCATCGGCTTCGCCCTCTGTGCGCAGGCCGATACGGCCCATGCCGGTATCCAGCTTAATATGCACATAAGCGGTCTTGCCAAGCCGCATCGCCTCTTCTTCAATATAGGCTACCATCTCCGGTTCAAACACCGTCTGGATCAGGTTTTGCATAATCGCCGTTTCCGTCGCAATTTCCGTTGCCGCGCCTAAAATGAGAATGTTTGCCGTTATGCCATTTTCACGCAGCAGTACGCCTTCCTCCGCCAGCGCAACAGCTAAATCGTTGCAACCAGCCGCAGTAACGGTGCGCGATACCTCTACAATACCATGGCCGTATGCATTGGCCTTAACCGCAGCCATCACCCGAACATCCGGGCCGACCTGTTGTTTCATCAGTTCATAATTATGTTTAATCGCATCCAAATCAATTACGATACGGTTTTGACGAATCATATTCTATCATCCTTTCAGGAAAAAACGCCTGCCCGTTACCAAAACACGGAAAGGCGCTGGGGGCGCTTGCCCACAGAGCCTTTCGTATAAAAATCTCGGGTATCAGGCTTAGCTTACAGCTCCCGTACGTCGTTTTGGGAAAGCAACTGCACTCCGGCGCCGGTTAACACGGTAACGGCCTCATCCAGTTTATCTACCCGGATAATGATTAACGCCTGGTCTCCGTTAGTGCGGACAAAGCTGTACAGATACTCCAGCGCGATATTGGCTTCCGCCAGTTTACCGAGTATCGCATTGAGTCCACCGGGATGATCCGGTACACACACTGCAAGCACATCGGTCATTTTAACGGAATAACCATGATCCAGCAACACCTGATAAGCCACTTCCGGTTCGGCGACGATTCCGCGTAATATCCCGAAATTGGTTGTATCTGCAATCGACAGGGATACGATGTCAATGTTATTCTCTGCCAATACCTGCGTGAAACCCGCCAGTCTGCCGGGTGTGTTTTCGATAAATACGGAAAGCTGTTTCACATACATGTTCGTGCACCTCCACGCGCTTTTATACAGTATACCACAGGGACATGCCCTGTGGTATATATGGTTTTATAATTTACGGTTGTCGATAACACGTTTGGCTTTGCCCTCGCTACGCGGTATGGTGCCGGGCTGGCACAGTTTTACGCTGGCATGAACCAGTGCGTGAGCAGCGATGGCGTTGACGATTTTCTGTTCCAGCGCTTCCATATCCCTAACGGTATCACTCATAAACTCCGGCGACAGTTCCACCTGCACTTGCATCGAATCCAGCGTACCATGCCGCTCTACCACAATTTGATACTGCGGCACAATGCCTTCTACCTGCAGCAGCGCATGTTCTACCTGCGAGGGGAACACGTTTACACCGCGTATGATGAGCATATCGTCCGTACGGCCCATGATGCGGCCCATACGCACATGGGTGCGTCCGCAAGCACAGGGTTTATCATTCAACGTGCATAAATCATGCGTACGGTACCGGAGCAACGGCATACCATGCTTGGTTAGTGTGGTAAACACCAGGTCACCCTGCTGCCCGTACGGTAGCCCTTTTCCGTCTTCCCCGATGATCTCCGGCAGGAAATGATCCTCCCAGATATGCATACCGTCCTTGCACATGCATTCCATCGATACGCCCGGGCCCATAACTTCGCTTAAGCCATAAATGTTAAGCGCATCAATGCCCAGCATCTCTTCAATCTTTACGCGCATCGCTTCGGTCCAAGGTTCAGCGCCGAAGATACCGCTTTTCAGCTTGAGCGTAGAAGGGTCAATACCTTCCGCTTGCAGCGCTTCCGCCAGATTCAGCGCATAGGAAGGCGTGCAGCAGATGGCCGTGGAGCCAAAATCCTTCATCAGCATCAGCTGTCGGGTCGTATTGCCGCCGCTGATCGGTATCACCGATGCGCCGATACGCTCCGCCCCGTAATGCGCGCCAAGGCCGCCGGTAAACAAACCATAGCCGTAAGCAACCTGTACAATATCACTCTTGCTGACATTGGCACAGTACATGCTGCGCGCCATCAATTCGGACCATCGGTCAATGTCGCCGCTGGTGTACCCTACTACCGTGGGTTTGCCCGTAGTGCCGCTGCTGGCGTGAATGCGTACAATCTCGCTTTGCGGTACGGCAAACAGTCCAAACGGATAGTGATCGCGCAAGTCCTGTTTTTCCGTAAACGGCAGCAGTTCTATATCGCAAACGCCCCGGATATCTGCAGGGGTAATCCCCAGCGCCTGCATTTTATCGCGGTAAAATGGAACGCTTTCATAAACCCTGCGCACAAGGTCTTTCAAACGCTCATCCTGCAAAGCGCGTAGCTGTTCCCGCGGCATACATTCCATGGTACGGTTCCAAATGATATGCTCCATCGCCGGTTCCCCCTCGGTTTGTTAAACTTCCTGCGGTTCCATCACAGCGCGGCCGGATTCAAAGGCGCGCAAATTGGTTGCCAATGTTTTCGCCGGTACGGACTGCGTAATCGCATCCTGCCAAGATTCGTCCGAAAACGGCAGGTGACGGCTGAGCATGCCCAGCAGCACCAGGTTCACTGCCCTCTGGTTACCGGCTTCCACCGCCAGTTGCAAGGCGTCTACCGCTTCCACCTTGTTATTTGCAAGCCCCTTATTAGTAAGCGGCTCCTCTGGATACTGCGTAGCTCCGGTGATAACCGGCATGGGCGAAATACGCTGGGTGTTCACAATCAGCACACCGTTTGGCTTTAAATAGGCAGCAGCGCGCGCCGCTTCCAGCGCCTCAAAGCTAAGTAAATAGTCTGCGTTTGCCAGTGCAACCAGCGGCGCATGCACCTTATCACCAACGCGTACATGGGTAATCACGCTGCCGCCACGCTGGCTCATACCGTGAACCTCGCTCACTTTAACGCCGCATTGTTCGTTCAGCGCCAAGCGGCCGATGATTTTACTAGCCAGCAGTGTACCCTGTCCGCCGACCCCAACAATCACTAAATCAAAATTCGGTTTGCTCATTTCGCCTGAACCCCTTCCTGAATCGCATTAAAGGGACAAACCTGCGCACACATGCCGCATCCGATGCACAGCGCCGGGTTGATAACCACTTGTTTTTCTCTGCGCTCAATGGCCGGGCAGGAAAGTTTCATGCAAGCACCGCAGTTTTTACAGCCGTCGATCACGTACGGCGGTTTCACCGTTTTGTCCAGCAGAGCGCAGGGACGGCGGGCGATTATCACGCTAACTTCGTCGCGCGCTGTCTCTTCCCGCAGGGCCTGCTCCGTCTCTTTCAGGTTAAAGGGGTCCACAACGCGGATATGCTTGACCCCACAGCTTTCGCATAGTTTTTCCAGGTTTACAGCCGGTGCGGGATTGCCATGTATCTCCTTGCCGGAAGCCGGGTTTTGCTGATGCCCGGTCATGCCTGTAATGCGGTTATCCAGAATCAGAACCGTAATCGCTTCCTGATTGTAAACCGCATCTACCAGCGAGGTAATGCCGCTATGGATGAACGTACTGTCGCCCAGCACAGCCACAGTGTTTTTAGAAAATTCTTTTCCTTGCGCACGCTCAGCTCCGCCCGCCATGCCGATGCTGGCACCCATGCACAGGCACGCATCCATTGCGGAAAGCGGCGGAAGTGCGGCCAGTGTATAGCAGCCAATATCGCCCATTACGCGCAAACCAAGCCGGTTAATATCATAAAACACACCACGGTGCGGGCAGCCGGGGCAAAGAACCGGCGGCCTTGCAGGCAGTTCCGCCGCATGATCCTCTGGCATGGCGACGTGTAAAACGGCGTTCTTAACGCGCTCAACGCTTAACTCGCTTTGAATGCCGGTGAACTTTTTACCTTCACATGCGATGCCCGCCGCTTTCATATCTTTTTCGATGAGGCCTTCCAGCTCCTCTATCACAATCAGCTGATCCACTTTTTCCGCGAAGGCTTGGATTAATTTGATCGGCAGCGGATAGACCATACCCAGCTTGAGTGTGCTGGCATTGGGCATTGCATCGCGCACATACTCGTAGCTCACGCCGCTGGTAACAACGCCGATGGACGTATCCCGGTATTTAATCACATTGACCGGCAGGCTATTAGCCGCTTCCGCTAAAAATTCCTCCCGTTTTTCAACCTGTAAATGACGCTTTCTGGCCATGCCGGGCATCATTACATATTTCATAGGGTCTTTTTTATAAGGCTTTGTGCCTATCTCATCACGCGCTTCCAGCACTACCGCGCTGCGTGCATGAGAAATGCGTGTGGTTAAGCGGATGAACATAGGGGTATCCAACTCTTCGCTCATCTGAAAAGCCAATTTGGTAAAGTCCTTGCATTCCTGACTATCGGATGGCTCCAGCATGGGTATATGCGCCGCGCGTGCATAATAGCGGCTGTCTTGCTCGTTCTGACTGGAGTGCATAGCAGGATCATCCGCTACGCAGAGCACCATACCGCCGTTAACGCCGGTATATGCCGCCGTAAAAATCGGATCGGCCGCAACGTTTACGCCTACGTGCTTCATGCAGGTCATGGCACGGGCACCTGCCATCGCAGCGCCGAATGCGACTTCTGCGGCTACTTTTTCATTCGGCGCCCACTGTACATTCACTTCAGGGTACGTGGCAATCGCCTCGGTAATCTCCGTACTGGGCGTACCCGGATAGCTGCTTACAACCTTAACGCCCGCTTCCCATGCGCCTCGGGCGACCGCTTCGTTGCCCAGCATCAGGCGGGTCTCCTCCTGCACGTTATCCCTTTCCTGCGATTGAATCAGATTCTTCTTCTCCATCCCTGTTACTCCTTACATCCTGCCCATTTGCAAAACATGCAAACAGACGCAATACAAACTATGCTGCAGTTTATCCTATAAACAAACCCTATCGCTCATGCCGATTCACGCTTAACGCGCTCACGAACCGATAGGATAAACATAATAATTATAACAGCAATTTAAGTTTCGGGAAAGTTTTCCTGTTGTTTTTATCCCCTATTCTTCGTAACAATTTAAAATATTCTCGTTCTAATGCAGTACTTCAATTTTCCTTATAGAATCTAAAAAAAGCTATTGACATATTCCCTATTATTCCTTATTATTACCTTGTTAGTAATTTTAAGGAGTATTTTTATGGATGAGAAATATTACACCGTAGACCAATTATCTCAGATGCTGAGCATGCACCCAAAAACAATTCAGCGTTATATTCGGGAAGGAAAGCTATGTGCAACTAAACTCGGTAAAAGCTGGCGGATATCCGGCCATGATCTCAGCCGGTTCACCGAGGAGAACCGCGTTACCGATAGTGATGTACAAAAAGATGATTTGGAAGCAGTGTGCGTTCGTGCATCTGCTGTAGTTGATGTTAGTGTTCGCAGTTCGGATAGAGCAAGCCGCATCATTGATTCTCTGAATGCTGCTATGAATTTCAAACCACCGGAATATGGTCAAGCTTCAATGCATGCACAATATTTGGAACCGGATCATATGGTTCGTATTACACTCTGGGGTAACCTTCAATTCATTTCAGCGGTTCTTGGCGCTATCGAAGTATTCACGCAGCAAAGGGAGGAAACAATATGAATGTCTTTAAATCCATAGAAGGACAGGAGAAAATACGCGGGTACTATCAAAACATTTTAAACTTTTTCCCACTTGAGCAAAGGTATGTAGACACATCGTATGGTCAAACCTTTGTACTGGAGGCAGGAAGCAATGAAAATCCCGCAATGGTTCTTTTGCATGGCTCCTGCAGCAACAGCGCTGCATGGTTGGGTGATATGTCCGCCTTCGCTAAGCAATATCATGTTTTTGCTATCGATATTCCGGGGGAACCGGGTAACAGCGTGGATAACCGCCTAAATTTCAAGACAAACGAGTATTCCTACTGGCTGAAAGAAGTGCTGGATGCACTTACAATCAAGAAAGCTGTAATCATTGGTAATTCAATGGGCGGCTGGTTAGCGCTGCATTTTTCTGCCACATATCCTAACCATACATCCGCGCTGGTGCTGCTTGCGCCGTCCGGGATTATACCGCCTAAACCGTCTTTCCTTACGCAAACTGCAGATATTGCCAGTAATACGGACCATGCAGAAGCTGTTACGGACGCAGTCGTAGGTGATGCCGCTGTTCCCAAGGAAGTACTTGCATTTATGCACCTTGTAATGGAGAACTTCAACCCTGTAACATCTCCCCTTCCGCTGCTTACGGATGAGCAGATGCACTTGATGACTATGCCGGTGCTTTACATTGCAGGCACCAAGGATGTGACAACGGACGCTGAAAAAGCTGCACATCGGCTCGCCAATCTCGTGCCGCAAGCAGTCGTTTCCTTGAGCGAAGGCGCGCATGTGATTACGAGCGCGGCAGATCAGGTAATCCCATTCTTATCCAAGATAATACCAACATAAAGCTGATTTAAAAGAACAGACGAGCTACTCCCATCGCTATCAGATCGGGAGTAGCTCGATTTGTTCACTTTACGCTGAAACCCGTGCGGAACTAAATATGCAAAAAGCGCGGAACTCTCGTTCCGCGCTTTTGAATGCTGATCTACTCTACCGAATAGGGCATCAGCGCGATGGCACGCGCGCGCTTGATGGCTTCGGAAAGCTGACGCTGATGTTTGGCGCAATTGCCGCTCATACGACGGGGCATAATCTTGCCACGTTCGTTCACGAAACGGCGAAGGCGGTTTACATCTTTATAATCAATGTATTCGATCTTATCCACACAGAAGCTGCACACCTTACGGCGAGGCTTGCGTCCGCGGGGACGAGGCCGTCTTTCTCCACGATCATCTGGCATGAGCTGTACCTCCTTTACTGAGCTTTAGAAGGGCAAATCGTCATCGTCCACTTCCGCAAACCCGGTTTCCTTTTTACTGGAGGCATTCCCGGCGCCGGTATTCATACCGCCTACCGCACCTGCCTGATCATCCGCACGGGTGGAGAGAAATTCTACATCCTCTGCGGTTATATCCAGAGAAAAACGAGTGCCGCTGCCATCTTTAGCCTCGTAACTGCTAACCGACACGGGGCCGACCACAGCCACTTTACGGCCTTTGGCAAGATAGCGCTGGCAAATATCGCCCAGCTTATTCCATGCCGAAACACGGAAAAAATCAGCTTCGGGTTGATTTGCGTTTTGGGACGAGCGACGGCGATTAACCGCAACGGTAAAGGAGCATACAGTGCTTCCGCTTGTTACCGTGCGAGTCTCGGGGTCGCGCGTGAGATTGCCGATAATAGTAAGTTTGTTCATCTACCTGTTCCCCCTTATTCAGCGGGCGTTTCTGTAGCCTCTTCGGCAGGAGCCGGTGCAGCAGCAGGGGCTGGCGCAACAGCGGGGGCCGGAGCAACAACAGCTGCCGGAGCGGCAACGGGAGCGACGGGGCGCACGGGGCGCGGCTTAACGCTCTGCTTCTTTTCCTCCAGCTTAATGTTCAGGTAGCGAAGAATCTTGTCGTTAATCTGCAGATTACGCTCGATCTCCTTGTTCTGTTCGCCGGTGCCCTTGAAGGTCACCTGCACGTACCAGCCTTCCCACATATCATCGATTGCGTAGGCAAGGCGGCGTTTCCCCCAGCTCTCATCAACCTTCTCGATTTCGTTGCCGTTCTGCTTGATCAACTCGGTGAACTTTTCAATCAGTTCCTTACGGGCAGCTTCTTCCAGCGAAACGTTGATGATGTAAGTGAGTTCGTATCTGTTCATTCCTTTCACCTCCTCTTGGACTTATGGCGCCGCAGCATACTTGTGCAGCGCAAGGATGTGCCAATTAAAGATTATACCAACATTTCCAGTGAAGCGCAAGCTTTTTCCTGAATATTTGGACAATTTATCGTTCCAAGCCACAATTTTAACGCGGAAGCCTCTCCATATAATGTTTATGAATCATAGAAGCATACAACGTTTGAATTGCTTTTTCGTATTGTTTGCTGTAAAATATGGATGAGAGAACAAAGAAGGGAGGACGAGCATATGAAGCTTATTATCGCGATTGTACAGGACGAGGATTCATCCCGATTGATCGAGGAACTGATGACGGCCGGGTTCAGCGTAACCAAACTGGCCACAACCGGCGGCTTCCTGCGCGCAGGCAACACAACGTTGCTGGCAGGCGTTGAAGATGACCGTTTTCAGGCCGCGATGGATGTAATTGAAGCCGTTTGCAAGAGCCGCAAGCAGATTGCCGCCTCACCCGTTTCAATGGTTGGCGTACCCGGCGCTTATACGCCCTACCCCATTGAGGTCGTGGTCGGCGGCGCTACCATCTTCGTGCTGACCGTGGATCAATTCCTGAAACTGTAATGGGCGGAAAGGGATTTCAAATTGCAAGCCAATAGCAATAACGCGGGCGTATTGCCCGCGTTTATGGATTATCCGGCACTTGGCGGCGGCTATCAGCTTCTTTGGCAATTGGCGCAAACCGGTGCCATGACCCACGCAATTTTATTGGCGGGGCCTGCCGGCGTAGGCAAAGCAACCTTTGCACGCACGATAGCAGCGATGCGCTTTTGTGAATCGTCCTCAATGCCCTGCGGGCAATGCGATGGCTGCCGCCGGGTCTATACGGGAAATGAACCGGATTTAATTGAGATATTTTCTCAGAACGGCAAACCCATCCCAATTGATATAATCCGGGATACCATTGCGCAGATTTCTCGCCATTCCTTTGGAGTTGGCAGCCGCGTTGTGTTGATTGAACCGGTGG
Organism: Candidatus Limiplasma sp.; assembly: GCA_963663285.2. Lineage (GTDB taxonomy): Bacteria > Bacillota > Clostridia > Christensenellales > Aristaeellaceae > CAXXOK01. Next base: position 1,067,895 of record CAXXNI010000002.1, read on the forward strand.
AAAAGCTAACACCCGCAGCGCAAAACTGCCTGCTTAAGTCACTGGAAGAACCGCCCGCAGATGTGTTATTCTTATTGTGCGCGCATGAACCCTCCGCGTTATTAGGCACGATCGCCTCGCGTTGCGCCAATATCCGCCTTGCTCCCTGGCCGGACGAGAAGATTGAAAGCACGCTGCAGGTGAAAGGATACTCTGGCGAAGCGATTCATGCCGTATTACCGCGAGCAGGCGGTGTCATCGGTTCGGCCGTAGCCATGTTGGAAGACGAAGCTGGTCAAAGCGAGCTGCAAAGCATAATTGAGCGCATACTCACCTGTGCCAAGGATGCGGATGTCGTCAGCCTGAGCACAGCACTCAAGGATGACCGGGATGGTGCTACCCAAACGCTAACCGCGTTGGAAAACGCATTTCATATGGCGCTGATGGCGCAAGCTGGTTTGCTGAACGCACAAACCATTCGCAGCAGCGCCCTGCGCAGCTGGTGCGAGCATAGCTCCGCACAGGATCTAACAACGCTTATTCAGGCCGTGTTCGATACGCGCAAGCGCCGCCAAAGCCAGGTGAACTGGCAGGCGGGCATCGACCACCTGTTAATTACAATCTTGGAGGCAAAAACCAGATGGCAACAATTATAGGCGTCCGCTTTAAGAACGCCGGAAAACTATACTACTTTGATCCGGGCTCCCTGTGGCCGCAACCCGGCGATTTCGTTATTGTGGAAACAGCCCGCGGCATGGAATATGGCGAGGTGATTACGGGCGTTCGGGAAGTGAGCGACGACCTGATTACCCCTCCGCTGAAAACCATCTTGCGGATTGCGGATGAGCATGACGCAAAGCATGCAGTTGAAAACGAAGCCTACGAAAAGGAAGCTTATCAGATTTGTTTGCGGAAAATTGAGGATCACAAGCTGGATATGAAGCTGGTAGGCGTTGAGCAGACGTTTGATAACGCAAAGCTCTTGTTCTACTTCACCGCCAACGGGCGGGTCGATTTCCGTTCGCTGGTCAAAGATCTCGCTTCGGTTTTCCGCACCCGCATTGAGCTGCGCCAGATTGGCGTTCGCGACGAAGCGAAAATGCTCGGCGGCCTCGGGCCCTGTGGACGCCCATTGTGCTGCGGCACCTTCCTGGGCGATTTTCAGCCCGTTTCCATCAAAATGGCGAAGGAGCAAAACCTTTCGCTTAACCCCACCAAAATATCCGGCGTGTGCGGGCGTTTAATGTGCTGCCTCAAATTTGAGGAAGAGCATTACGAGCAAACCCGTAAAAACATGCCCAAAATCGGAAAAGAAGTAGAAACACCGGAAGGTTTCGGTACGGTAATCGATTTAAATGTGCTCAAAGAAACCGTTACCGTTCGCATCCGCAAAGGAGACAACTCCGAGCTGAAGATTTGGCCGGTTACCGAAATCAGCTGGTTCCGTCCGCCCCAGCCCGCTTCGCCAAAGCCGCCGAAAGAGGGCGAGAAACCACAGCGCCGGCAACCCCGCAAGGATAGCCGTGTGGCCGGCGAAGCGCCGGAGGAAAGCGCTTTGAACGCAACAGCTAATCCACAGGAGGATGCCGTACCGGAAGATGCTTCAATAAATGATGATACCCTCATAACGCCGGACGAAGCCGTTTACGAGCATGAACCGCTTTCAGAAGAGCTGGAACCGGATAACCATATCTCCAGCTGGCAAAAAGCAGTACAAGACGCTTTGAAAAACGCTTCGGATTAACAAGTGTTAGTATTGCAAATTCAAGTTCTGCGTGGTATGATTGGCTTGCCTTGTTCGATGATCGAACAACGATAAAAACCAATGGAGGTGACAGACCTTGGCATACAAGATTACTGATGATTGCATCAGCTGCGGAGCTTGCATTTCTGAATGCGCGGTAGACGCAATTTCCGAAGGCGACAGCAAGTACGAAATCGACGCCGATAAGTGCATCGAATGCGGCGCTTGCGCGGATGTTTGCCCGGTGGGCGCTCCCGTACAGGAATAAGCAAAGCAAAGCGTCGGGTATTCCCGGCGCTTTTTGCGTATACAGCTTTTCAATTTATAGGTATCAAAGCAATCACATTTTACCGCAAATAACGGAAAAACGCCATTTTCAGGCTTGACATTCAAGCCGAAATCAGTTATACTTGCACTCGTGTTCTGAAGGGGCATGGTGTAATGGTAACACGTGGGTCTCCAAAACCTTTGTTGAGGGTTCGAGTCCTTCTGCCCCTGCCACAGTGGGTTGTCTAGCTTAGTGCAGATGGCTCACTTTTTTTATTTTTCAAAGCATCTGCCCTTCACTATCCACTTCAGTTTTCTTGCCTGCTCACTCCCTTGCCAATTTGTCATGCAAAGACTATAATGGCGTAGGAAGCAATTTACTTCCTTATTTTAGTATTGGATGGCGCAATGCCTTGCATATGCTATCCGAAAGCGGTGTTGTCATGCGTACGGTCCTCGCTGCCGGTTTAGGCGGCTTTTTCGGTAGTGTTTGTCGTTATTTATTATCTTTACTGCCGTTATCCAACAACCATGGTTTCCCGGTAGCTACTTTGATTATCAACATACTAGGCGCAATGCTTTTAGGTGTTTTAGTAGGTCTGGCGCAGCGTTTTACCAACATCCATTCGGATTGGTTCACCTTTTTACAGGTTGGTTTTTGCGGCGGCTTCACCACTTTTTCCACTTTTGCGTTGGAAACCACATCGTTATTTGGTTCTGGCAGAATGTGGACCGGCGTTGCTTATATCTCCTTGAGTATCTTGTTGGGCGTTACAGCCGTATTCATCGGTAAAGCACTCGTTTCCTGAGGCACATGACCAGAATATGAGGAGTTGATCGTACATGAACTGGGGTATCATTGGCGCTGGAACTATTGCAAAGAAGTTTGCTACCACTGTTTGGCAAATGCGTGCCGAAGGCGAACGTTTAATTGCTGTTGCATCCCGCGGCGAAGAGAAAGCGAAGGCTTTTGCGGATACATACAGCGCACTACGTGCCTATGGCTCCTACGAAGTCATGATGGCTGATGAAGCAATCGACGCTGTCTATATTGCCACACCAAACACCTTACACTTTGATAACGCAAAAATGGCATTGCTGGCAGGCAAGCATGTGTTGTGTGAAAAACCATTTACCTTAAATGCCGCACAAGCCCAGGAGCTGTATACCCTCGCCCGTGAAAAAGGCTTGTTCATTATGGAAGCGTTTTGGATTCGTTTTCTGCCGTTACTTGCGGAAATGCGTAAGGTTATCGCTGCCGGAGAAATCGGTACGGTTACCCATATGCATAGCGATTACGGTTTCATCCCCACCGAGAGTTTAAAAGAACGTAAACTAAGCGTATCCCTCGGCGCGGGAGCACTGATGGATATTGGCATTTACAATCTTGGTTTTGCCCATATGGTAATGGATGCCGCACCTGTACGTTTTTCTTCCACCGTTCGTAAAGATGAGTATGGCACGGACGATTTCAGCGCGATCTTGTTGGAGTATCCGGATGGTAAATCCGCTGCTGTCGCCACTTCCATCGGCATGGTGATGCACCGCAATGCTACCATCTTCGGCAGTAAAGGCGAAATTACGCTGCCGGATTTCCAAATGGCGCAGACTATGACGATTCAACATAACGACGGCACCTCCCGTACTATCGAAATGCCATTTGATATCAATGGTTTTGAATACGAAATTCGAGAGGTCAACCGTTGCGTAAAACTTGGTATGAATACCAGCGATATTCTGCGCGAGCAGGACACGCTGACTGTGTTGACCACCATGGATGCCATTCGTGAATCCTGGGATTTACGCTTCCCCGGCGAAGCATAATAACCTGTTACTCCTGTGCTAAGGCAGTCATCGCTTGCCGGTCCAGCTTGTACACCGTCCATTCCTTGCTGGGTTTTGCACCCATGGACAGATAAAAGTTAATGCTGGGTTGATTCCAGTTCAAACATTGCCATTCCATCCTGCAACAGCCATGCTCAAGTGCAATTTGAGTCAGCTTGCGCAGGATGGCTTTTCCATACCCCATCCCCCGATATGCAGGTTTGATAAAAATATCCTCCATATATATTCCCGCAGTACCAAAGAACGAAGGAAAGTTGAAAAAATACAGTACATAACCGATTTCCTTTCCATCAGCCAATATAAACAACACCTCCGCCCGTTTTTGCCGGAACAGCCCTTCCGTAAGGCTTTCTTCAGTAGTCGATACAGCATCGGGCATGTTTTCATAGGAAGCCAGTTCCTGTATCAATTGCAGAATTAATCCCGTGTCCTTTTCTTCCGCCATTCTAAACGTTAATTCCATAAGTATATCCTTTCTTGGTAGCAATAGTTTTGTCTGCGCCTTTCCAGGATAACAGATGAAGGATAAAAGTAAACGGGCAAGCTCTGCTTGCCTGTTAACGCTTATCCTAACCCATCTATTCTATATCCATACGTACCAGCGCCTGTAATGCTTTATTGCGGTATTGCAAATCATCCCGTTTTATAAAACCGTGCTTCTCCCAAAAATCGCTGCCGGAAGTGTTTTTTGTGAATACAACCAAGGCGACTTTGGTAATCCCCTCTTTTTTCATTGCTTCACATACATGCTCCACCAGAGCTGAACCAATGCCCCGTTTACGTTTCTCCAACGCAACAGCGGTATGGTAAATATAACCGCGCCGTCCGTCGTGTCCGGCCAATATCACACCAGCAATGCCGTTTGGTTCCTCGGCAATAAAACAAGTGTGCGGATTGCGGGACAGAAACCTTTCAATACCCGCTTTTGAATCATCCACATCGTTTAAACCCATCCCCGGCGTTGATGTCCATAGTGTATAAACCGCTTCATAATCCGCCATATTCATTATGCGTATTGTCATCTGCTTGCTCCCCCATTCATTTCCGGTAGTCTTTACGACAGAACGGTTCGTGGATTTCTTGGGAAATCAACAAGCGGTATTTATCCGGATGCCTGTATGCGTTGCCATGCACTTCCCGCTTACGGTATGCACGCATTGCCCGTAAAGGAAACGTTGCACAGTAGATACCTTCCGCTTCGCCCGCCTCTATCACCAGCGTATCCCGTCCTTCAAAGTTCCCGGGTGAACGCTCCATATAAGCAATTCCGTCAAAAGCGGAAGAATGGCCGTTACAGTCCGGATGCCCGATGGGGTAATTTACCGTCGCGATGCCAAGCATATTTTCGTACGCACGTGCTCGAAGCTGAGAAAGGCGGTTAATCTCCATCGGGCAGGCATTTGGGGTGAGTATCACTTCCGCTCCTTGAAGCATCAGGATTCTTGCGCTTTCAGGGAATTCGCGGTCATAGCAGATCATAGCACCTATTTTCACCATGCCCTGTTTCGTATCCAGTTCTGCAACCTGAAAATCATCCCCAGGCGTAAGCGCTTGTTCCTCCCCAAAATCACAGGTATGCACTTTGGCATACGTCAGCACATTTTCGCCATACCTGTCGATGATTGTTATTGTATTTCGGGGCGAAGGTGCATACGCTTCCAAATAAGTAAGCCCGATCGCCATATTCAGTTCCTTTGCTAAATGCGAAAACGCCGTAAAGAATGTATCTTCACGGCTGATGGCAAGCGCACGTAACGGCTCTGGTTCTTGGGGTATCCTATATCCCATACTCCACATTTCCGGAAAGAGTGCTAGATCGGCTCCCATTGCTTTTGCCTGTTTGCATGCATCCAGCCCTTTTTGCAGATTTTCTTGCAGAGTTACGCCGGGTAATAGCTGCAATAAAGCCACCTTCATACCGTTCACCTCGTTATTACGTTGCACTAAATAAGGGCTGAGGGCGTATTGCTCCCGCAGCTAAAAAAGTGGCATTTTCTATATAAAGTACTCGTTCGCCCTTTTCTGCGAAAGTTTTGCAGAAAAGTCCTTCGCAAATGTATTGTAGCTTTCCGTATTCATGTTTTTAGCGCCGGCCGGACAAATACGAATACAACGGAAACAGGATATACACTGGTCACCGATGGTTTTACAGTCAGCATCAATCGCCTGCATTGGGCAACTGCGCACACATAAACCGCACGTCGTGCAAGTATCCGTATCAGTCAACGGCCTGAATTTGCCTCCGTTTCCCCCATCTTTATAGGGCCGGTTGCCGCTGATACATATTGTTACCTTCTCGCTTTGCAGTGCTTGCTGGGCGAATTCCCGGTTTTCGCTTAAATCCTGTTCATCCGGACGCTCCACCTGTATTTCTCCAAAGGTATGGCGGCCTACCAATGCAGCAGCGCCCTTGACTGTAAATCCCTGCGCCACTGCCAGATCGCTCAGTTCCAGCAGCGCGTCATCGTAATGCCGGTTCCCGTAGGTGACCACCACAATACAAGGGGTTTGGTTTCCACGGAAGTTTGCAAACCGCTCCGCTGCAATTTTGGGGATACGGCCTCCGTATACAGGCGCGCCAAAGATGACAAAATCCGCTGAGCCGAAAATGTATTGGTCACTTGTCGGCTTGATTGTAACATCATAACCATTGGTCGTTTTCCCAATTGCATTTGCCATTGTTTCTATACTTTTTTTCGTGTTTCCTGTCGGTGAAAAGTAAACTGTTGAAATGATATCGTACATTTAAATCTCCTTTTTCATTGCATTGAAATTCTATGAGCAACGGGTATTATTTCTCATTGGTCTTTATTGAATCTGCATAATCCCCAATTCGCCCCAAATGATCCCCTATTGAGAAGTAATGGTCGGGCGAGTATACCACAGGCTGTATTTTTCGCAGATCGATAAAGTCCAGCATTTGTACATCTTCCTGTACGTTTACCTGCTTAAACTGTGCAAAGAACGTATCACAATCCCCTATTGACACCGTTTGAATTACTTCGCACTCATAGGACCACTTTGTATGCTCTATCAAGGGCACATTCAGAACATGGCCGTGTGCAAATGTCTGCGAAAGAGTAGCGTGATCGTGTTGCGTAGCCGCGTTATGCTGCTCCGCAAAGGGCAGTAAATCCGGTGTTACAACCGTTGCGGATAAAACCCCGGTCCGCAAAATGTTTTGCGTCGTGTGCTTTTTGCCGTTTTTACCATAAATACTAATCACCAAACAGCATGGCGGCCCTGCCGTGAAGCTAATCCAGGATATTGGCGCAAAATTTGCAGTTCCATCTTCGTTATATGTGCCAATGAGAAAAACCTGCTGGGTAAAAAAGCACATGGATTCATTCGTAATCTGTTCCATCCTGAATACCACAGGCGAATAGCATTGCGGTGAATCTGCAAATACTTTCGCTTACTCCTTTCGGCATGCCGTGTTTTTCAGCGCTGATAAATTAGCCAGCACTCTGGATAAGTTGTTTTCAAACTGGGCTATTTCTTCGTCCGTAAAACCCTGATAGAATATATCATTCATCTGTGCGGATACTTCGTCATATTTCGCCTTCATGTTTCGGGTTCGGTTAGTCAAACGGACGTTGATCTTTCGTCGGTCTTTCATATCGAAAACCCGCTCTATCAACCCGGCTGCTTCCAAGCGATCCAGCATACTCGTAAGCGATGTTTTTGCCAGTCCGGTTTTATCCGCCAGCTCACAAATCGGAATACTGTCCCGCGCCCACAACACAAACAGTATCCGGCCTTGCGCACCGTTAAACTGATCGATACCGTACTGGGAAAGCAGTTTTTCAAATACTCGTCCCTGTATCTGTTTGATTTTACCGATCAAGAATCCTCCGTTAGATTCTGCAATCAGATACGCCACCTCCTTCTATATAGGATTGTACTATATAGCACTATTTATCGTCAATAACGAAATTTTATTGTATCGCACGCAAAAAGAGCCGCCGGTTATTCCGGCGGCTCTTTTTGCGTATACGCTTACGGTACTTTGCAAGAGGCGACTTTTCTGGTATGTATCGCCGCTACGATCAATAATGCAAGCATTGCACAAAGCGCTATCGTCGTAAATGTAATAATCATTGGGTATTGACCCGCATGGCCATTGGCAGATAAGTGCCTTACCAAAATGGCCGCGTATGCCCATGTAACAGACAACCCATAGTAGAAATTGCATGTGCGAATCATCGTAACTCCGGCAATCAGCACACCAATGGATAGCAGAATAATCGTCCACGTTTGCGGTGAAATTCCAAACCCATTCCACGAGCGGCTAACCAGCCATACGGAAATGTTGGCGATCGTCGCTACGGTAATCCAACCAAAATATAACCCAAAAGGTGCCCGCAAAGCCAGTTCTTCACGAGCTTTGCAATGCGGCATATGCAACAGCCATCCGATCCGTACCAGGCTTAGCAAAAGCAGCAGCATGATGATAACGGAAAGTGATAATTGTTGGTAATGCCAAGTGAAAATCCATGCCGAGTTCAGTATAGAGGAAACGATAAACCAGATGCCGACTAAGTTTAGCGTTTTCTGCCTTTCCGGGTTTATCTCGCCTCGGGCAGGCAGCAGCTGGAATACAACATAGACGCCAAGCATCAGATAAATCGCCCCCCAAATGGAAAACGCATATCCCGCCGGGGTAAACAGCGTATCATACTGTGCGGATACCTGTGCGGTATCTACGCCGTTTATCGGCAACAACGTTGCCAGCGCGTTAACGGTTACCATGACAACGTAAGCCAGTAGAATACCAATTTTCAATCCTTTGTTTTGAACAGATACGTTCACAATGATTCTCCTCTCATTGGTTTATAGAGTAATGTGTTTTTACCAGCTGATTCTTTTGCCTAGAAACAGCGTTCTTTACGTGTCTTGCGGCAATTCTCCACAACTTTCCCCAGTTCGCATTGGTAGCACACTTCGTTGGTCAAGTTTACGCCGCCGAAGAATTCATCCAAATTATCCAAGGTGGTTTTCGCAATATTCTGCAAGGCTTCTTCCGTTAAAAACGCCTGATGTGAAGTAAGCACTACATTGGGACGGGAAACCAGCAACGCCAGCACATCGTCCTTAATGATGTTTCCTGAGTTATCCTCAAAGAACAGCTCCGCTTCTTCTTCATAAACATCCAGCCCCGCGCCGCGAACTTTTCCACTGTTCAACGCCTCCAACAGCGCTTCCGTATCAATCAATGCGCCGCGGGAAGTATTGACGATGAAAACACCGTTTTTCATCTTTGCAAATGCATCGGCGTTCAGCATATGCCTCGTTTGTTCCGTTAGCGGGCAGTGCAGCGAAATAATATCACTTTGCTTAAACAGTTCATCCAGCGGTACGTATTCTATGCCGCTGTCTTTCGCCGGGAAAGCATCGTATGCTACAACCCTCATCCCAAAGCCCTTTGCAATGTCAATAAACGCACGCCCGATTTTTCCCGTGCCGATTACACCCGCTGTTTTTCCATGCAAATCTACGCCTGTAAGCCCGACAATGCTGAAATTAAAATCCCGTGTGCGGTTATAGGCACGGTGCAGCTTACGGTTAACCGTAAGCAGGAGCGCAATGGCATGTTCTGCCACCGCGTAGGGCGAGTATGCCGGTACGCGTACAACATTGATTTTTCCATAGGCTTCTTTAAAATCAACATTGCTGTATCCGGCGCAACGCATAGCCAGTACCTTGACGCCCATATCATACAGCGCATCGATTACCTCAGCATTGACCGTATCGTTCACAAAAGCACAAACAGCATCACTGCCGGCAGCCAGTTTTACCGTCGCCGGCGTCAGCTTGCTCTCCAGATAGCGAATCTCGTACTTCGTGTTGGCTTTGTCAAACCATTCCCGGTCATATGGCTTGGTATCGAAAAATGTAATGATCTGTTTTTTCATATATCTTCCTCCTGCTCCTAAGAGCGTTTGAGGGGATTGGGTCCCTGTCTGCATACATTTACTATTCATTCCACAACTAGTAAGTACCCGAAAAGAAAAGTGTTGAATCGTGGTTGTCTTTTAATGATAACGATAAAATTTTCTATTTTCATTTATTCTACACGCCCCCATATTTTTCCTTTACACGCAAGAAACCGGTGCACTTGAGCACCGGCTTCTTTTTGTTGGTTGTTATGCAGTCATTGATTCGTTAATCAAACAGCCTGCCAACGTTTCAGTTTTGGGAACACTGCTTTCATAATAGAGCGGGCGTTTGCTTCCGTCATCGCCGGATCATTTTCCATCATCGGTTGCACACAGAAGTCAATCATTTGTTCCATAGTAATGTCGGATACAAAAGCCCCGTCCTTATAGCAATAGTGGCAGTAATCCACGCTCTTGCTGCCGTTCTTCTCGGTGCCGTATAGCTCGTCGGTTTCTCCCATTGGCATTCCACAGCTTTGACAATACTTTTCCTGCATGGTGCTTCCTCCTTATCGTTGGTGCCCTGAACCATCGTTCCTATGCATCATATCATGATAAATATGCCATCTGTTTGTCAGGTTTGATATCTCTCTCCTATTTTTTTTGCTAAATTGCCCAGCTCTTTGCGAAGGCTCTCGGGCGAAAGTACTGTTATTCCTTCCCCATACGAAAGCAGATACTCCGCAACCCATTTTTCCAATGGTAATACTGCGGATATCAACAAGGTTCCGTCTGCTTGTTTACGAATATGGGAATGTTCAAACTCATCATAAGCCCGGTAAGCGATTTCCTTTTGAAACAGCAATTCCGCCTGTACTGTAGGTACGTTTTCATCCATTGTAAATTGGATGGCAGGCGCATCTAAAAAACAATCCGAGAATATTTGCGGCTCCATTTTCAATTCCACAATTCTGCTGATTTTAAACAGCCGGTAGGCTTCCGCCTTTAAGCAATATGCTTGAAGATACCAACTTTTGTCTTTAAAGATCAGTTTGACTGGTTTTACATGCCTTTTTGCAATCTCTCCGGCCATATTGCAGTATAAAATGCTTAGCAAATGCTTTTCCAGTATCGCAGTTTTCATGATTTCAAAATAGGGTTGTTCCGGTTTCACAGGATCCCAGCGGGAAAAATCCACCTCAATCCAGTTGACTGCCTGCTTTTGAAATAAACCGCCCAGCTTGGTCAGCAAGGTATCGGAATGGCTCCCCGCAGCGCGCACGGCATGGATTGCCGTTAGCAGTTCGCTTTGCTCTTCGTCGGACAGCAGCGCCTTGGAAAATGTATAGCCCGGCATTAAAGCGATACCGCCTCCCCGACCATTGGCTGCATATACCGGCACACCCGCTTCAGAGAGGGCGTCCACATCACGGTAAATGGTCCGCACCGATACCCCTAGTTTCTCCGCAAGCTGCGGGGCGCTTACCATGCCCTTTTCCAGCAACAAATATACCAGTTGAAACAACCGGTCGTTTTTCACCGTTACCACCTCCCACTGGTATTGATAGTATATCACAAACATGCCACTGTATGTCATGTTTAAATAAGGTTATAAATGAATTGCTTTAATGTCTAAAATTCATTTACTGGCTTATAAAAAATGTATTTGTACTGTACTTTGCATATGTTCGGTTGACACGATGCATTTTCATGTTTTACAATACTTGTATTCACAACGCGATGCACACTGCCGGGCAACGATGCCCGCACGTTCCGTCGTGCTTTTCTTTATTCGATAGGGGGATTACCGTTGATTGTTTTTGAGGATGTGTATGTAAGCTTTGGCGATTTGGATGTGTTAAAGGGAATCAGTCTGGAAATCGCAAGCGGTTCCAAGACTGTTATTATCGGCCCCAGCGGCAGCGGAAAAAGCACGCTTCTGCGCACGATTAACATGTTTGAGCGTCCCAAGCAGGGCGAAGTTTTTATCGACGGTGTTTCCATCTCCAGCATGACCAACCGCATGCTTTGCCAAGCCCGGCAGGATATCGGCATGGTATTTCAAAACTTCAATTTATACCCGCATAAAACGGTGCTGGAGAATTTAACCATGGCGCCGATCGTATTAAAACATGAGAAAAAAGAAGAAGTGATCGAGCGCGCGATGAGCAACCTGCGCGAGGTAAATATTGCTGAAAAAGCAGATTCTTACCCCAGTCAGCTTTCCGGCGGCCAGCAGCAGCGTGTGGCCATTGCCCGCGCACTTACCATGCGCCCGAAGATTATGCTATTTGACGAACCTACCAGCGCACTGGACCCGGAAATGATACAGGAAGTGCTGGATATTATGGAGCGGGTAGCCAAAGAGACCGAAATTACCATGCTGTTCGTAACCCATGAGATGAAGTTTGCCGAGCACATCGCCGACCGCATTTTATTTTTGGACGGCGGCATAATTCTAGAGGATGGCACACCCGAGCAGGTGTTTCATCATCCCAAGAGTGAGCGCACAACAGCGTTCCTTGGGAAAATATTACACTAAAAACAGGAGGATGGACGAATGAAGAAACTGCTGAGTTTCGTACTGGTTCTGACCATGGCGTTGGTCACCCTCATTCCCGCACTTGCGGAAGATTCGGCTGAGGTAGCCGCGATTAAGGAACGTGGTAAATTGCTGGTTGGCGTAAAGGCCGACGTGCCCGGATTCGGTTATCAGGAATTGGGCGGCGATTATGAAGGCTTGGAAATCGACTTGGCTAAAAAGATGGCGGAAGTCATTTTGGGCGATGCCAATGCCGTAGAGTTCACCGCTGTAACCGCTAAAACACGCGGCCCGCTGCTGGATACCGGCGAGTTGGATATGGTGATTGCAACCTTCACCATTAAGCCCGACCGTATTATTCAGTACGATTTCTCTAAACCTTACTTTGTTGACGCAATTGGCCTGTTGGTTATGAAGGACAGCGGTATTGAAAGCTTTGCCGATCTGGCTGGCCAGACCATCGGCGTTGCGCAGTCCGCAACCACGCGGGATGCGCTGCAGGCTGCTGCGGATGCCACTGGTATGGCCGTTGATTTCGCCGAGTTCCCCACCTACCCGGACATCAAAGCCGCGCTGGAAAGCGGCCGTGTCGCTTGCTTCTCCGTGGATAAAGCGATTTTGATGGGCTATCTGGACGACAGCACCACCTTGCTGGCCGATAGCTTTGCCGCACAGCCCTATGGCGTTGCGCTGAAAAAGGGCAACGAAGGCCTGCTGGCAATCGTAAACGATACCATCGCTACCCTGCGTGCCGACGGCACCTTGGATGAAATGGTTGCTGCCAACAACCTGGCTACTGTGGACTGGTCCGAAGTGGATGCCTACGACAGTCTGTGGGTAGATGCGGCTGCGCTTGCTGCCGAATAAGAAACGAAAATCAAATTGCAGCGCGGAGCGGGGGCTTGCGAAAGCCTCCGCTCCCGTGCTCGTGTAAGGATGTGAAATTGTGTCAGGGCCGTTTTCAATCCATAACTGGCAAACATGGTTCAGTGACTGGACTTTTTTTGCCGAAGGCTTCCTCCGCACGCTATACATCTCGTTACTGGGTCTGCTTTTTACGTTGGTAATCGGCCTGATCGTCGGCATCCTGCTTTGTGGACACAACCGCGTGATCATCTCGATTTGTAAAGGCTACATGTCCTTTTTTCAAAATACTCCGCTGGTGATACAGATATTTATTTACTATAATGTATTGCCTAAATTGGGTATCCGTTTGGGCGTAGTGGCAATCGGTGTTTTAGGTTTGGCACTGTATACCGGCGCTTATGCCGCTGATATTGTACGCAGTGCCATTAAGGCTGTGCCTACCGGGCAAATGGAAGCCGCTCATAGCCAGGGGTTTAACTATTTGCAAGCCATGTACCATATTATTATCCCCCAGGCGATCAAAATCGGGCTGCCCCCGATGACAAACCAAGCCGTAAACCTTATTAAGAACTCTTCTGTACTGGCGGTAATCGCCGGAGGCGAATTAATGTACTGCGCCGACAGCTGGAGCGGCAGTAACCTGATCTACGGCCCGACTTTTGTAATGACAGGCGTATTGTATTTAGCGATTTGCCTGCCGATTTCACTGCTGGCCCGCTGGATGGAGAAAAGGAGTGTCCGTAATGCTTGATCGTTGGGCGGATGCCTTTTCCGTTGTTTTTACCTCAAAAATATTGCTATTTCTGGGACAGGGCTTATTGAACACGCTGTATATCGCGGCGGTTTCCATCGTCCTGAGTCTCGTTTTTGGTACGATTCTTGGTCTCATGCGCAACATGCAGGAACGGTTGGTTCGCAGCATTGCAACGGTTTATATTGAGATCGTCCGCAACATACCGCTTACACTCTTCATTATCTCCATGCGTTTTATGACGAAGTTACCACCGCTGGAAAGTGGCATCGCTGCTATGACAGTATTCACTTCCGCAATTGTGGCAGAAATTGTCCGCGGCGGACTGAACTCCATCGGCAAAGGCCAATGGGAAGCGGCTACATCGCAGGGCTTTAACCGTGTGCAAACCATGTGGCACGTAATCATTCCGCAGGCGCTTCGCCGTATTCGCTCGCCCCTGATTTCGCAATTTGTAACCACCATTAAGGATACTTCCTTCTGTGCAGTGGTTGGTACGTATGAACTTTCCTTTACCAGTAAAATTGTTGCTGCACACCGGTCGATTGTAACAGCGGAAGATATACTGCTTCTATACCTGTTAGTCGCAATGATCTATTACGTTATCAACCGTCTTTTTGCCGGCATTGCACGCCGCGAACGCGGCAACGCTATGAAAGGCGTTGTGCGATAAATAACGACCCCTATCACAAATATCCGATATAGCAAAGCAGCTCTGTTCATTGGCGGAGCTGCTTTTTATTTACGGCTTTCTATATGGTATAATCATTTCAATCGATGAATTCATATGGGGGTGTTCCTACGCGGTTGTTCATTGGCCTTGCTATGCCGGAAGATAGCAGCTTACTTCTCAGCAATGCAATCAGTTCGCTTCCGGATTTAGATTCGGCAAAGGTAACCCTGCCGGAGAATTATCACATCACCCTTGCATTCCTCGGGCAACGCGAGCCGGAAGAAATTGATACCATCGTCCCCTTAATGCAGCAGGCGGCAAAAACTGTTTCTCCTTTCATGCTTTTACCGAACCGGCTGGGTTTTTTCGGGCGGGAGACGAACGCTATTTTATATGCCGCTGTTCCCTATAATGAGCTGCTCGACATTCTGTGCCAAAACCTTCGAAGTGCATTACAAAATGCAAACCAAATATTTGATGAAAAGCCTTTTCGCCCCCACATTACGCTGGCAAAGAAAGCGAAAATTGAACCTGCATCTTTATCATCCATCTATTTAAACTGCCCCTTTTGGGTTGACCATCTTACGCTTTACCATAGCACCCGCGTTCATGACGTCTTGCGCTATCTTTCGGTTGCAGAAGCGCCTTTTTCTCTGCCCATTCCAGAACCGCTCTATCCTGTATAAAGCTAAATCACCATATATATCCACATAGAAAAACCGCTTGAAACCATTAAAGGTGACAAGCGGTTTTTGATTACCGGAACATTTGCTCCAGTTCATCATATTTTTCATGGGTAATCAGTGCGTCATGCTTTGTGTCTTCCAACCGTACCACATACGTCCATCGGCCATAGGGCGTAATGTCTTTAATGTGATTTAAGTTGATGATATAGCTTTTATGGCAGCGGAAGAATACGTTACCAGGCAACCGTTCCTCCATCTCCGCCAGCGAATCCCCCGTAACAAAACGGCCGTCTCCGCGGGTGTATAAGACAGTAGAACGGTCTTCGCGCTGTACCAGCAGTATATCGTTTAAATCCACAAAGCTGACACCCTCGCGATGGCGCAGCATCAACCGGCCGTCGATCATCCTCCGGTCAGCTGAAATTGCTTTTGGCGCTTCCATGTCTCCGTTCTTGCGGCTGGTGTACATAGCCCGGATTCTTTCCAGGGTTTGCACGGCACGTTCGACTTTGAACGGTTTTACCAAATAATCAAAGGCGTATACTTCAAATGCATCGCTCATGTAGCCGTCAAACGCGGTTGCGAAGATGATAATCGTAGATGGATTTACGTCCTGTATGGTACGGGCACACTCAACGCCGTTGATTTTAGGCATATCCACATCCAGAAACACGACATCAGGATGCACTTTATCAATCGTTGCCAGCGTTTCTTCTCCATCCGCCGCTTCCCCAACCAGTGTAAACCCGTCAACCTTGTTTACGATGCGCTTCATAATATCCCGCATCGCGGTATCGTCGTCCGCCACCAGTACTTTTATCTCATCCATGGTATCCTCTCCGTGGGCGCGGTCTGGTGAGAATCTCATTCATTACCACCGCCTGCACCAATGCATTGCGGTTCCATGCCGTGGGTAGTACCTGTGCAGGTTTCATTGCCTGTTCAGGCTGGGCGGCATACAGAACATCCTGTGTAAATACTTCTCCGCCTTCCAGCGAAACAGTACCTTCCGTGGAAAAGTATCCTTCGGCAGAGGGAAAGCCTTCATGCGAAATACTGCCTTCGCCGTTGAAAGAACCCAAACTGCCAGTATAGCGGTTGGCCATCATATCCCTTTGCAGGGAGGATTGAATCGGCCGATAGGGTTCAACCGGTTTAAGCGGCATTCTGGACATCGTATTATCGGCAGGCGGCGGGGTCATTGCCTTTGTTTTTTTACGAGTCTGCGACCACCGAATATCGTCATCCGCATTTTTGGCAGGCTGTTGTACGTTTGTTCCGGCAGTCGGCTGTGTCGTCTTGCCCATCGGCATACGTACCCGCTTGACGATCGCGCGAAAAATAAAGTAGATGATTACAAGGATAATAATGCCATCCACTTTGTTCACCTCCCGTGAGGGCGGGCGGCGGACAGCGCTTTTTTACACGCTGTCTGCCGCCATCCGTTTTTCTTGGTTATTTCTTTCCCTTTGCGGGATCGACCGGTGTTGTGGGCGGTAAGGCCGCCTTGGCAATGCCATCCCGCATATCGGTATCTGCAATCACATTTTTCATCTGGTAATAATCCATTACGCCCATTTTGCCTTCCCGAAGGGCGCTTGCCAACGCTTTGGGCACTTCGGCCTCCGCTTCAACCACGCGAGCGCGCATTTCCTGTACAGAAGCTTTCATCTCCTGCTCGCGGGCAACAGCCATAGCGCGCCGTTCTTCAGCACGGGCCTGCGCAATATGCCGGTCGGCTTCCGCCTGATCCATCTGCAACTGCGCGCCGACGTTGCGACCAACATCTACATCAGCAATATCAATGGAGAGAATTTCAAACGCAGTACCTGCATCCAAGCCTTTATTCAGCACCGTTTGGCTGATCAAATCCGGATTCTCCAGCACTTGCTTATGGGTTTCGGCAGAACCTACGGTAGTTACGATACCTTCGCCAACACGGGCGATGATGGTTTCTTCGCCGGAGCCGCCGACCAACCGCTCAATATTCGTACGTACAGTAACACGCGCTTTAGCGCGAAGCTCAATACCGTCTTTCGCAATGGCTGCAACTACAGGCGTTTCAATCACTTTCGGGGTAACGCTCATCTGTACTGCTTGCAGCACATCGCGGCCCGCAAGGTCAATCGCGCTGGCTTTTTCAAAAGGCATTTCAATATTGGAGCGCTGCGCCGCAATCAAAGCGTTGATGACGCGGTCTACGTTACCACCTGCCAGATAGTGCGTTTCCAGTTTAGGAAGCGTCATATCCAAACCGGCTTTACGGGCTTTGATTAGCGGATCTACCAGCCGTTTAGGCTGAATCCGGCGCAAGCGCATACCAATCAGAGAACTGATTTTTACATGTACGCCGGCTGCCAGTGAGGTAATCCACAGGCCCAGCGGTACAAACCGCAGAAAAACAAGAATCAGAATAAATGCAACAATTGCAGCAATCACAATCCAAATCAGTGAGGAAGACACATCGGAGTAACCATAACCGGATGAGGATATTGCCGCTAACAGAGAACCAATCATATCTGAAACCTCCTTATATAATACGAAGTATTATCCATTATTATGCGTTAAACAGCATCGGGGTTTGTTTTAGCAGCTTTAACCATTTGCACAACAACACGCGCGCCTTCCACACGGCTTACCCGTACCTGTGTGCCCTTTGGGATATACTCCCCGTCGGAGACAACATTCAGTTTCACGCCGTCAAACTCCGCCATGCCGGTAGGCCGCAGTACCGTAACTGTTTCGCCTTCTTTACCTAAAAAAACGTCCATATCCGCAACAGCGCTGAATCCGGCTTCTGCCGTTTCGCTGTTTTGCAGTACAATCGGCGATTTGGAAAGCCTGCCTTTCGTAACCGACCGCAGCGACACGGAGATGGATATACCCATTACAGCCAATATAACGATCGTCAGTCCCAGCGCCGCCAATCCGCCATATTGCAGGTAGGTAAGCACCACTGCAACAATTTCTGAGATAATGCCGGAAATACCGGCTACCCCAAAGCCGGGCATAAAAACTTCAACAACCAGTAAGCCTACGCCCACAAAAAAGAATAAGATTATTGCCAGATTTGCCGATAAAAAATCAACCATCTTGCAAGCCTCCTCTCGGTATGAGCCAATCTTATCATAATAGTGTTATTCTGTCCGGGTTTCGCGGGCGAAACCCGCCGTTTTCGCGCTCAAGTGTCCGTACCGGTGCCGAAGGATACAAGCGTTTCGCCCAAAGTGCGTAAATCCTGTTGATATACCGGCGCAAGCGAACGGTTATAAATCACCGATGCCGGATGGTACAGCGCAAAAAGAGGAAGTGCAAACGTACCCGTATTTTGACTGGGTATATCTATTTTCCGCCATACTCCATGGGTATCGCCAATCGTAAAACCAGGCACAAATACACTTAACGGCACATTGCCAAGGGTAACCAATGCATACGGCCGGACAATAGCAATCTCCTGATATAGCCATGGTGAAAACCAGCTTATTTCTTTCCGTGTCGGGGGCCTGTTGACCAGCCGCCCTGCCGCACTGACTTTCGTCGGGCGGAATTTTACGACGTTTGAAATATACAGATCGCTGCGCTTAAGTCCCACAGCGGTTAAAAACTCCGTTAGGTTCTTGCCTGCTTTACCGACAAACGGTTTGCCTTGCAATGCTTCTTGTGCACCGGGTGCTTCGCCGATCAGCATTAATCTTGGCGACTCGGTATTACCGTCCCCAAAAACCAGCCGCTCTGTCTGTTCCGGCCAGTGTTGCCGGTAACTGCGCCCGCATTTTTCCTGCCAATCTCCCAGCGCGTCCGTCTGCATCAAAGCTCCTCCTGCAGCAGATCAGGGTACTGCTGTAACTCAAGTAATTTTCGACGTACCATTTTTAAATCCGACCACGTTTCCCGTTTTTTACCCTGATCCCGCAACAGCGCCGAAGGATGGTAGGTGGCCAGCACCGGCACACCCCCACGTTCGTACCATTGTCCGCGGGCGCGCGTAACGCGGTAATTATCGCCCAGTACGCCGCGCACCGCCGTTGAGCCCAGTAAAAGAACCACTTTAGGTTGTACCAGCGACCACTGTGCCAGCAGATAGGAACGGCACGCTTCCATTTCGGACGGTTGCGGCGTGCGGTTATTTGGGGGTCTGCATTTTACAATATTACAGATATAAACACGGTCGCGCGGCAATTGAATCGCAGCCAGCATTTTGGTGAGCAATTGTCCGGCAGGGCCTACAAAAACAAGCCCCTGCTCATCCTCCTGTTGCCCCGGGCCTTCTCCGATGAGCATTAGCGGCGCATGCGGGTCACCCTGCCCCGGTACTTTCTGGTTACAGGTTTCGCACAACGGACAGTTTGTACACTGCGATATGTCTTTTGAGAGCTGCGCCCACGATGTGCGCATGTCAACGCCTCCATTCCCGTTACTGTAATCCCGACGTAAGCAACGTGAAGGATTGCGAAAGATCGCTTTGCAGCCACGTAACCAAACTGATCAGAATGGCAACCAGCACCAGTATCAGTGCCAATCCTGCCAGAATACTGATCACATCAAAAATATTCATCGCAATATGAAAGCGATGCGCAGTATCTATTTCGTCTTCTTCGTCCATATAATCCGGTTCTTCAAACCCCGGCCGGGAATAATCAATATAGTCCACGTCATAGTCCATATCATAGCCCGGCTCTGCTTGTTGTTCCTGTCCGGGTTCGTCTGCATAATACGGATCATCAGCGTTCCGGCGTCTTCTCACGAAGATTCCTCCTTGCGCTTCGGGTTATACGTAATCCATCCAAGGCTGGCTTTCGTCCTCGCGGCCTGTGAGCGCCCCCGCTTGTTTCATACCGGCAAAATCTTGCTGGCGCAGCGCCTCGTAGGCGACAATCGCAACGGAGTTGCTCAGGTTCAGGCTGCGGGCGCTTTCCACCATGGGGATTCGTACACAGCGGTCATATACTTTATTCAAAAGGCTTTCCGGCAAGCCGCGCGTTTCACAGCCAAACACTAAAAAATCATCCGGCTGATAGTGTGCTTCGGTATAACTACGCGGCGCTTTCGTAGAAAGAAAGTGCATTGTCGCATGTGGATAGGCCTTGAGCAGCGCATCAAAATCATCATACACACGATAGGTCATCATGCCCCAGTAATCCAGCCCGGCACGCTTCAGGTATTTATCCTCCAGTGAAAAACCGAGCGGCTTGATTAAATGAAGCGTCATCCCCGTAGCCGCGCAGGTACGGGCAATGTTGCCTGTATTCTGCGGTATTTCCGGGTTGAACAGCACAATGTGCATGTAGATTCCTCCTTTAGGGGTATTGTACAACCAACCCCTTTGTTTTTCAACCTTCCGGCATGTGAACTTAGTTGTAAGCCTATGTTTTATTCCATCAGCTTACGGAAACATCCCCCATTGTTTTTTGCATCATTTGCAACGCCTGCATACGCACAGCAGTGTAAGCAGCGCTGTTTTCCCCCTGCTCATACAGTGCCTGCGCGCACGCTGCCGCTTCCGTTAAAAGCTTCAAATTGCCCAGTTCCACCCCGCCCGGCAACAACGCAATGCCATGCTGGCGCGTACCCAACAGTTCTCCGGGCCCTCGCAGCTCCAAATCTTTTTTTGCAACTTCAAAACCATCGTTGGTTTGTACCAACGTACGGAGCCGCTCGTTTTCCTTTGCCACAAGAAAACACCAGCTTTCGCTTTCGCCTCGGCCAACACGGCCGCGCAGCTGATGCAGTTGCGCCAGTCCATAGCGTTCGGCATTTTCCACAACCATAATGGTGGCATTAGGCACGTTTACCCCAACCTCAATCACGGTCGTTGCTACCAGCGCCGCCAGTTTTCCGCGGGAAAAAGCATCCAATACCGCCGCTTTTTCGGCCGAAGACTGTCTGCCATGTGTAAGCCCTATGAGCATTCCTTTCAACGGGCCGCGGCACAGCGCGGCAAAATGGCTTTCCACCGCCTTACGCTGGTCGTCGGCTTCATCCTCCTCCACCAAAGGACATACGATGTAAGCCTGCTGCCCGCTCATCAGCTTATCCCGCACAAAGCGGTACATATCCTGATTTTTTCCATCCGGTACAATGCGGGTATGTACTGGCGTGCGCCCCGGCGGAAGTTGGTCGATCACCGATACATCCAAATCTCCAAACATCGCCAACGCCAGCGAACGCGGTATGGGGGTCGCGCTCATTACCAGCAGATGCGGAGCCGCGTTTGCGCCTTTCCCCAGCAAACGCGTTCGTTGCGCCACGCCAAAGCGGTGCTGCTCGTCCGTAACGCACAGGCTCAGGTTTTGATACTGTACAGCATCCCCAATCAGTGCATGCGTGCCGATGATCACCTGCCATGCTCCCGACGCAATCGCTTCCAACGCCTTCCGGCGCTCTGCCGCGGGCATTCCCCCGACAAACAATCCGCAGCGTATTCCCATTGGCGCCAGAACCTGCAACGCGTTTTCGTAGTGTTGCCGCGCGAGAATCTCGGTTGGCGCCATGAGCACCGCCTGCCTGTTTGCCTGCGCACACAGCAACATAGCGCCAAAAGCAATCGCCGTTTTGCCGCACCCAACATCGCCCTGTACCATACGTGCCATCGCCGCAGGCTTTTGTAAATCGGTTACGATTTCTTTGAGGGTTCGCACTTGCGCAGCTGTTGGAGTGAAAGGCAGTTGTTTCCAGTACGCAGCGGCAGCTTGCAGCGTCACCGGCAGCGCGCGGCCTTCTCGGCGCAGCCCTTTCATCTCGCGGACTGCGATTTGGTACAGCAACAATTGTTCAAAGGCGAAGCGGCGCTGCGCCAATTGTACCTCCGCCATAGTTTTGGGCGCATGGAGAACGGCAATCGCTTCCGCAGCAGGCATCAGGTTATACTGCGAAAGCAATTCACCGGGCAGTGTTTCCCTGCATATTTGGTTTACATCCGGCAACGCTTGTGCCACCAACCGCAGATGTGTTTTTTGCGGCAGGCCGTCTATCGGCTTATATACCGGCACAATGCGCAGTTCTTCCTCGATAGAAGGATTCAGTAATATCGGGGTTCGCCCCGCTGTATCCGCTTTCCCGAAAAACAAGAAACGTTGGCGCTTCATCAGCGCATCTTTCATCCATGGCTGGTTAAACCATACACAGCGCATTTCCCCGCTGTCGTCCTGAAACAAGCAAGTCACCCGGCAACGTTTGCCGTACCGGGCAATTTTCGGTTCTGCGATGCGCTGTACCGCCACCGTTTGCTTAATTCCGGATCGAAGTTCGCAAACCGGAACAGGGCTGCCCAAATCTTTATACTGAAAAGGCACGGCATATAAAAGATCACGCAACGAGTCGATACCCGCTGCGTGTAATGCCGTTTTTCTTGCTTTGCCTATACCTTGTAGGTCGTCCAGCTCCATATTATTCCACCGAGATCAGGTAATAGTACAGCGGCTGCCCTCCATCGTGCATTTCCACATCGCACTCGTCGTAGCGGTCTGCAATTTCATCCGTAAGCTGCTGGGCATCATCCTGCTGAATCTCTTTGCCGAAATAAACGGTGATCAACTCATCGTCTTCAGTTACAATCTGCTGCATTAAATCATAAGCCACATCGTGAATATTGTTTCCTGCCACCACAATTTTACCGTTATACAGGCCGATAATATCGCCCTGCTTAATGTGCAGGTCTTCAAATTCACTATCGCGTACGGCATATGTCACCGTGCCTGTACGAACGCGCTGCGCAGATTCATCCATGCGCTTGGCATTGTCTTCCGCACTTACTTCACCCTGGAAGGCCACAGCCGCCGCAATCCCCATAGCAACGTTTTTAGTGGGTATCACCAATACCTGCTTATCTTCGGTTAATTCCGCCGCCTGATGCGCGGCCAGAATCACATTGCCATTATTCGGTAAAATGAAAACGCATTTCGCATTTACTTTCGCAATTGCCGCACTGAGGTCTTCAATGCTCGGGTTCATCGTCTGGCCGCCCTCAACAATCTGGTCGACCGCCAAATCCCTAAAAATCTGGTTAAACCCATCGCCAAGGGATACGGCTACCATACCAAAATCCTTAGGTGGCTGCGCTTCTTCCTGCTCCGCGTTTTCTTTCGCCATATTGTCACGGCGCTGCTGCACCATGTTTTCAATTTTCAAATTCACCAGTTCGCCCAGCCCCAACGCATATTCCAGCGCTCTGCCGGGGTTATTGGTATGTACGTGTACCTTGACCAGCGATAAGTCACCCACTACCAATACGCAATCGCCGATACGGTTCAGACGGCGGCGGAAGGTATCCACGTCCTCTTCGGTTACATGGCTTTGCAGGTTCTGGATTAAGAACTCCGTACAATAGGCAAATTTAATTTCCGCAAGCGAATCATGATCATCCTGGAACACAGCTTGCCCGTCGGCAGCCATATCCACTTGATCAGTGGTAATTTCCTCGCCCCGGAATGCAGCGGCGTACCCCATGTAGATCAGCAGCAGCCCCCGGCCGCCGGCATCCACTACGCCCGCCTGCGTAAGCGCAGGCAGCATTTGCTGGGTTTTCTTTAAAATCGCCTCACCGGTTGTGAGGATGTTATCAAACAACGCCTCATAATCGTCCGGCGAACTCTCCGCTTGTTTTACCGCTTCTTCGGCAATCACGCGCGCCACGGTGAGAATCGTACCTTCCTTGGGCTTCATCATCGCTTTATACGCGGTTTCCGATCCGCTTTTGAGCGCGGCGGCAAATTGCTGAGGGGAAATCTTATCCACCCCATCCAAGGCGCGCGAAAAACCGCGGTACAACTGCGAGGTAATTACGCCGCTGTTGCCGCGCGCACCCCGCAAAGCGCCCTTGGCCATCGCCGCAGCCGCTTCGCCCGCGTTAAGATATTCTTTTTGGCTCAATTCTTTGGTCGCAGACGCCATTGTAAGCGACATATTTGTGCCCGTATCCCCGTCCGGAACGGGGAAAACATTCAGGGCATCGACCTTTTCGCGGTTTTTCTCCAATAACGCCGCGCCGGCCAAAACCATATCGCGCAATAAAAGACCGTCTATCATCTTTGACAAAGGTTTTTCCTCCTGAGGGATTTTTAGACGCGAACACCTTCTACAGAGATGTTCACGCGGCGAACCTTAATGCCCGTCATGCTTTCCAGCTTATAACGAACGGTTTCCACGATCGTCTTGCAGACTTCCGCGATGGAAATGCCATACTCTACGATTATGAACAGGTCCACATCGAGCATGTCATCCACTTGTTTGAGCTGCACGCCTTTGGTGAGGTTCTCCCGCCCCAGCCATTGAACAAGACCGTCCTTCGCCCTCTTGCTGGACATCGCAACGATGCCGTAGCATTCCAGCGCGGCATAGCCTACCACCTTTAACATTACGTCTTCCGCTATGTAGACCGTGCCAATGTCGTTCTTGATTTTACATTCCATATTGTACATGCCTCCTTGCAACGATGGACGCATCACCGGCAATGATGACCCGTATGCAAAACCGCATAACAGGTCATGATGATTATACATGATACCACAAGTTTTCGCAACCGCATACCCTTAACATTTTCATGTCCTATCTGCGTAGCAGGGATTTCGATTTACAAAGACATAATCTGTGCTATAATATGTAAGAATGCGCGCTTTTTTTCCGCATGATGTTTTAAGACTTGGCACAGGAGATGCAGCATGAATAATAATCGCACCAAATACGCCAGCACGCCCACCTATGGCATGCAAAAGCGTAACTATGCTAAAAAGCAGGCGGCTTCGCAGCCGACGCCTACGCCCGACTTTACCCAGCAGCCGGCTGGGGATATTACGCCGCCCGCGATGTCTTTTCCTGTACAGCCATCCGTTGCCGGTTCGCAGTTTTCGCCAGTCGGAGCACCCATTATGCAAAACCCGGCTATGGCTACGCCGGGCATTCAGCAGTCTGGTAGCGTACCCATGTTTATGGGCAACAGCTACCCTATGCCCGGGGGCAGTCCTTTTTCTTTTCCGGCACCCGGCGGTATGAATATAGCGCCTAGTTATCCGCAGAACGTTTCAGCCCCCATGCAAAACCAGCAGCCTTTAGGCAACCGTCTCCCTCCGGTTTCGGACCAAGGCTTCACCCCCCGCGCGCAGGGATTTGTACCGCCTGATTATTCAAACGGCAGTCAAGCTGCGCCGCCAAATATCGTCCGGGGAGATATGGGAAATACCGCCGCAGCTGTACCGCCGCAGCTGAATGGTTATACAGCGCCCGCCATGATGCCCGGCGCTATGAATGCGATGCCCCTGAACCCGATGAATACCCAGCCTTATCCGCAGGGCAGTATGAACACCGCTTCTGCAGGCGGCGGTTTACCGCCTTTTCAAAATAACAATACTTTTCAGCAGCCCTTTGCAAATCAGCCGGGCAATATGCCTTCCTTCCATACGCAGCCTTATCCGGGCATGGGCGGCGGCACGCCTGCTATGCCTACACCCAAGCCGCCTTTTGACGCTGATAAATGGCTGAAGATACTTTTATACGGTGTGTTGCCGGTACTCTTTATTCCCTGTATTTTTGTTACTCATACGTTTGATTTTTTGCGTTACGCGTTTATTATCCTCACCATCATCACGCTCAGCGTATTATGGTACCGTCAATCCTTTTCCTCCGGCATCCGCACGACCGTATCGGTAGTGTATCTGGCGATGAGCATCATTGTGATTGCTATGATGGTCGGCGGGATTAACGATACTACCACTACCACCAACCGTTCGACAAATCAAAGTACGAACCAATCCACCAGCGAACCAGCTGCCGCGGTAACCGCCTCCGCCCTTGCGGCGCAAGCAACCCCCACCCCGGAATCCGACGAAAGCGCGGTGGAAGCGGAAGCGCGGCTGTCGACCTTTATGGATTTGTGGCAGAGTAACAACATCGAAGCGATGGTCAATCTGGTAGAACCCAGCTGGGTAAACAAGCAGGATAATGCAGCTGCAACCCTCTTTACCGTTGTATGTAACCGCACGCCGCAGGAATACGACATCGAAAGCATATCCGGCTCTTCCGGAGATTCTTCCCGTACGGTTACGATGAGCGCTTATATTGATAAGAACAACGGCAGCGATCCGACACGTTACCGCTTCATGATCCTGATGGTGAAAGAAGACGGCGAATGGTACGTTGACCCCAACTCGCTTGCTACGAACGATCAGGAGGAGTCAACGGCTACGCCGGAACCAGGCATTTCGACCATTTCGCAATCGCTCGCACCGCGTATGACTGTAACACCGGTACCGGCGGCGGATACAAAGCTGTATTTTAATGCCAATGGCGGTTCGTACTATCATGCCGATCCCAATTGCTCCGCCGTTAACTCCAAATATCTGCCGATGACATCCTTCTTATATAGTGAATTGGATAATCCGCCTTACAGTTCGCTTCTGCCGTGTTTAAAGTGCGGCGCTCCAATCGAGTCGCTTGGTTCGCTGGAAGCAGAGGCAACCGCAACACCCACGCCATAAACTATATCAATCAGCCGCGTTTAGAAAGCAAACGCGGCTGATTTTATTTGCTGTTGTCAAAAACGGCAATCCCTTTTCAACACTTCCGTGCCGGTGCATACCATGCTATAATCAGCGTATCTTTTACGAAATATCGTAGAAAGTAGTAGATGCGTGTATTATTGTCTGTCAAGCAGATAAATTCCAAAATGTCGGATTTGACAATTCTGGATAGGCATAGGCGGAGCGCATCAACCGATATACCGTATCAGCATCTCCACCGGATAGCGCTTCTGAAAAGTCAGGTCAACGCAACAACAGAAAGGAAAACATAATGAGACGCAAAGACAGGGAAATCACAGACTTGGAATTAATCAACGAGATCATTCAAGCTAGCGACTGTTGCCGTATAGGCATTCAGGATGAGGACGGAGTATATATTGTCCCGTTAAATTTTGGTTACCAAAGTATAGGCGGGCAAAACACTTTTTACTTTCATTGCGCCAACGAAGGAAAAAAACTTGATTTACTAAAACAGCATACCTACGTTGGCTTTGAACTGGATACCGGTCATTCGGTTGTGCGCGGCGAAAAGGGATGTGACTTTACATTTCTTTACCGTAGTGTCATCGGTACAGGAAATATGTCCCAGATAACGGATCAAACCGAAAAAAATGCTGCGCTGGCTGCGATTGTCGCGCATTACGGCGGTTCTTCAACAGACACGTTTTCGCAACGAGAACTGGGCAGCGTAACTGTTTTAAAACTTGCCGTAGAACAGATGACAGGCAAAGCGCATCAATAATAATGTAAAAACCGCCGTAACACACGGCGGTTTTTAATTTCAATAATTTAGTAAGTTTTTATTTGGAAATGCCCACATGCAATGTACTGATCAAGATAGTGCAAAGGACTCGGCCTACGAATAATATTTCTTCATCATCCGATATAGATAGGATAAGCACTTTAGGTGATGAATATGCTATCGAATGGATGTATTACTCGCTTTCCCCCGCTTCCTTATGTGCAGGATTAGCGCCGTTAGCCATTGCTTCATGCTCCATCGAAAGTTCATTGTGAAGGTCAACAGAATCCCATTTGGCATTTGTATCGGTCAGCATGGCTTTCAGTGCAACCGGGGCTATACCGTTCTTGCGAAATCCGTATAAAAATTGGTTTAGCAGTTCAGGCGTAAAATATGCCAGCACTAGCATTTCATCCGTAAAAGTATCTTCAGGCTGCGCATTCTGCTGCAAAGCTTCCTGCCCGCAAAGCGCTGCCAGTGTTTCGCCATATTCTTCCGGTTCTACCGTCCGTATCCGAATGGCATACCGCATTGCCAGCAATTTGATTTTTCGGTTTTTCTCTCCATCTAAATTATAGCAAAGCAAAACAGCCGGTTTCATCGCAGGTTCCTCCTTCATGATCGATACTAACAGCATATAAAATCTCGTAATCTAAGCAACCGCTTTCATACTGAATATAGTATATCATAAATCATTTGTTCTGGCTTTATTTTACTGCAAACTAATCTTCTGCTTGTTTGCTCCCATCGTGTTTCATTAAAACTCCTGTATATTGCCGCTGCTATAGCCATGGTTTTTGAACGCGATTCGACCTTTCTCTGTCTAACCCGTATAAAAATGTATATGATGAAGCACGTCCTCGAAACTGCATGGCCTGATTACTCATAGTTTTCCATCAACAAACCCCATTGCATCATCCGAATTTTGATTCAAAACACGTAAAACTGGATATTCTTTTTCTGTGCAGTAAACAGAAACCTTGCACACAGTTGCTATTGATGGTATACTAACAAATGGTGTCCTTTGAAATTACGGCGTTGGTTGCCAGTAAAAGCCGCGCCCGGGAGGTAAACACATGGAATATACCGTGGAAAAACTGTCCGGCAATAAAGTAAAAATTGCCTTCAAAGCGCCTGCAGCTGATTTTGAACAAGCAGTAGGCAAAGCATACCTCAAAAACCGGAACCGCATCTCCGTTCCCGGTTTCCGTAAGGGCAAAGCGCCCCGCAAGTTGATTGAGCGTATGTACGGCGAAGCGATCTTTTACGATGACGCGCTGGAAATGCTTTTCCCCGATGCGTACAGGGAAGCTGTTGAGAAAGAAGATCTGCATCCCGTGAGCCAGCCCGAAGTCGATGTGGAAACCATTGAAAAGGGTCAGGATGTAGCTTTCACCTGTGAGGTATACGTACAGCCGGAAGTAAAGCTGGGCGAATACAAGGGCATTGAAGTCACCCGCACGCTGCACACTGTGGAGCAAAGCGAGATTGACGAGCGTCTTGCACAGGAGCAGAAGCGTGTAGCCCGCAGTGTCGAGGTAGCCGACCGCGCCGTAGAAGACGGTGACGAGGTCAATCTGGACTATGCAGGCACACTGGACGGTGTGGCTTTTGAAGGCGGCACTGCCCAAGACCAGAAGCTGTTGATTGGCTCCGGCTCTTTTATCCCCGGTTTTGAAGAGCAAATGGTTGGTATGGAAATCGGTCAGGAGAAAGACATCAACGTCACCTTCCCCGCTGAATATCATGCCGAAGAGCTAAAAGGCAAGGATGTTGTTTTCCATGTGAAGGTGAACAGCATTAACCGTGAGGAGCTTCCGGAGCTGGATGACGAGTTTGCCAGCGAGGTCAGCGATTTTGATACTCTTAAAGAGTATACCGAAGATATCCGCGCCAACCTGCAAAAAACTGCCGACGCCAAAGCCGACGAGGCTGCCCGCCAGAGCCTTATTCAGGCTATTGTGGACAACGCCGAAGTGGATATTCCCGCGCCGATGGTGGAAGATAAGCTTAACGATATGCTTGGTGAAATGAACTGGCGTATGCAGCAGCAAGGCTTTGATATGAATAAGTACATGCAGCTGACCGGCCAGACCGAAGCCCAGATGCTCGATATGTACCGCCCCGAAGCGCTCAACAACCTCAAGACCGAATTGGTTCTTGAAGAAGTGATCAAAGCTGAGGACGTACAGCCTAATGCGGAAGACGTCGATAAGATGATCGAGGAATACGCTAAAGCAACGGGTAAAACCGCTGAAGCTCTGAAAGAAGAGTTTGGCGAAACGCAAATGAACTATTTTGAGCATCGTTCCAAGATCAATGCTCTGCTGGATATGCTGTGGGATGCCGCCAAAGTAACCAGCGAAGCGGAAAAGCCCGCCGAACCCGCCAAGAAGGAAGAAAAAGCTGAAAAGGCTCCCGCCAAGAAAGCAGCGTCCAAAGCGAAAAAAGCAAAAGCTGATGACGAGGACGAAGCTAAAGCAGAAGCCAAACCCAAAAAGGCGAAAGCTTCCACAACCAAAAAAACCACCGCGAAAAAGGCTGAAACCGAAGAGGAATAAGCCAACGGTGATTTACCTTATCGCTCATGCTACTAGCGGAGCGTGCCTTGGCGGCGGCTCGCGATATTGATTACGCGCGTCCGCCGCTTTTTCCAATCATATATAATCAACGCGGGCAGCCGTCAAACGGCAAAGCCCGCACAGACAGGAGTGAAAATGATGAGCAGCTTGATCCCAATGGTTATTGAGCAAACCAACCGTGGCGAACGTTCCTTTGATATTTATTCCCGCTTGCTGAAAGACCGTATCGTTTTTTTAGGCGGCGAGATTGATGATGACGTAGCCAACGTTATTGTCGCGCAGTTGTTGTTTTTAGAAATGGAAAATCCCGACGCGGATATTTCCCTGTACATCAACAGCCCCGGCGGCAGTGTAACAGCGGGTATGGCGATTTTTGATACCATGAACTACATTAAACCGAATGTCCGCACGGTATGCATTGGCATGGCGGCTTCTATGGGCGCGTTCTTACTCATGGCGGGCGAAAAAGGCAAACGCCTTGCTTTGCCCAACAGTGAAGTCATGATTCACCAGCCTCTTGGCGGCGCAAGCGGCCAGGCGACAGATGTACAGATTCGCGCTGAATGGTTATTGAAAACCAAGCAGAAAATGAACCGCCTTATCGCCGATATGACCGGTAAAAAGCTGGAAAAGGTCGAACAGGACGTGGAACGCGATCACTTTATGAGCGCGGAAGAAGCCTTGAAGTACGGTATCATCGACGAGATTTATCAGCCCAGAACCGCCAAATAAGGGAGCAAAAATATGACGGATAACATGAATCCCCGCATCCCCAAGCTCAAGCGCTGCAGCTTCTGCGGCAAAACCAGCGAACAGGTGCGGCGGTTGGTAGCAGGCCCCAACGTACATATTTGCGACGAGTGCATTATGCTCTGCCAGGAGATTATTAATGACGATTTTGCCGCGAATGAAGAGATCACACCGGTAGATGTGCCGCGCCCCAAAGAGATCAAAGAGGTGCTGGATCAGTACGTTGTTGGTCAGGAGATGGCAAAGCGCGCGCTGAGCGTAGCCGTGTACAACCATTATAAACGGATAGACGCTCCCGCGGTTAAAGGCGATGTGGAACTGCAAAAGAGTAATATTCTTATGCTTGGTCCCACCGGCTCCGGCAAGACCTTTCTTGCACAGACGATGGCAAAGATTCTGCAGGTTCCCTTCGCCATTGCCGATGCCACCAGCTTAACGGAGGCAGGCTACGTTGGCGAAGATGTAGAAAATATCTTACTCCGCCTGATTCAAAATGCAGACTACGATATCCAGCTTGCGCAGCGTGGCATTATTTATATCGACGAAATCGATAAAATTGCCCGCAAAAGTGAGAACCCCTCTATTACCCGCGATGTCAGCGGCGAGGGTGTGCAGCAGACGCTGCTAAAAATTCTGGAAGGCACCGTTGCCAGCGTACCGCCGCAGGGCGGCCGCAAGCATCCGCATCAGGAGTTTTTACAAATCGACACAACCAATATTTTGTTCATCTGCGGCGGCGCTTTTGATGGCATCGCCCCGATCATCGAACAACGTATCGGTAAAAAGTCGCTGGGCTTCGGTGCGGAGGTAAAGAGTAAAAAAGACGAAAACGTCAATGAAATCTTTAAACATCTCCGCCCTGAGGATTTGATTAAATTCGGGTTGATCCCGGAATTTGTCGGCCGTCTGCCCATCGTAGTCACACTCGATTTATTGGGCGAAGAAGAACTGGTTCGCATCCTGACCGAGCCGAAGAATGCACTGGTAAAACAATATGTTTACCTGATGGATTTGGATGGTGTGGAACTGTTGTTTGAACCGGATGCCCTTCGGAAAATTGCCAAACAGGCGATTGACCGCAAGAGCGGTGCCCGCGGCCTGCGTGCCATTATCGAAAAGCTGATGCTGGATACGATGTTTGATCTGCCCAGCCGCAGCGATGTGGAGCAGTGCATTATCACCATGAAGTGCGTCGATGGTGAAGAGCCGCCGAAGCTTGTGATGAGCGATGCGCCTGTTCGCAAACCGAGAACACCCAGAAGCCCTTCCACCAAGGTGAAGCAAAACAACGTGGGTTAACATCTCACACGCCGCATCTAATCGGATGCGGCGTGTTGTTCCCTTGAGCTTGCTTTTCCCTGTATAAGCCGATATAATTAAATTTCTAAACAGGCGGTTTACCCCGCCATACCCCATAAGGAGGACGACCATGCCACAGACCACGCGAAAAGTCCCGCTGACCCGCATCCCAGTTTTACCAATGCGGGGCATGATGGTTTTTCCGCATATGGTGTTGCATTTTGATGTTGGCCGTGTAAAAAGCGTATCCGCGCTTGAAAAGGCAATGCTGGATGACCAGAAGATTTTTTTGGTTGCCCAGCGGGATGCTGAAGTTGAAGACCCGACAATTGCCGATTTATACCGCGTTGGAACCATCGCGCAGGTGAAACAGGTGCTTAATCTTCCGGGAGACAGCATCCGTGTTTTAGTAGAAGGCGAACGCCGCGCTACACTGGAAACGATCATTAGCAACGATCCGTTCATGCTGGCGGATGTGCGACCCGTACGCCGTGTGTCTCCCAGAATGACCGATAATATGAAAGCGCTTGTCCGCGCGACGCAGGAATATTTTGCAGAATATAGCAAGTCCAGTATGCGGGCTTCTCAGGAAACCCTGCGTTCGGTGATGAACCTGCAAAAGCCGGATTTGATTGCCGATACCATTGCCGCCAACGTACTCATTCAGCTGGAAGACCGGCAAACCATTCTGGAGAAAATCAATGTTACCGAGCGTTTGGAAGCCCTGTGCGCCATTTTGCTGCGGGAAACCCGCTTGGCGGAATTAGAGAAAAACGTTCAATCCCGCGTGAAGCAACAGATTGAGAAAAACCAGAAAGATTATTACCTGCGCGAGCAGATTAAAGCAATTCAGACGGAGCTCGGCGAAAAAGAAGCAGGCGACGTTGATGAATTGCGCGAAAAACTGCAAAATACACCGCTAAATGATGAAGCGCGCCAAAAAGCCGAACGGGAAATCGAGAGATTAGCCCATATGGCACCAGGTACGCCGGAAATCGGCGTTAGCCGCACATATGTTGAATGGATTTTGGATTTACCCTGGGGTAAAAGCACCAAGGATAACCTGAATCTCAAACGTGCCGCGCGTATATTGGATCGCGATCATTACGGGCTTAAGAAAGTCAAAGAAAGAATTATCGAATACCTTGCGGTTTTACGGATCAAGCAGGATATGAAAGGCCCTATCCTGTGTTTCGTTGGCCCTCCGGGCGTTGGTAAAACCAGCATCGTGCGCGCTATTGCCGAAGCTGTCGGCCGCGAATTTGTACAAATGTCGCTTGGCGGCGTGCGGGACGAAGCGGAAATCCGCGGTCACCGCCGCACCTATGTCGGCGCAATTCCGGGCCGCATTATTTCCGGTATTAAACGGGCAGGTTCGATCAATCCCGTCTTCCTCTTTGATGAAATTGATAAAATGAGCAGCGATTTCCGCGGCGATCCCGCTTCCGCTTTGCTGGAAGTGCTGGATGCGGAGCAAAATCACGCTTTCCGCGATCATTATATGGAATTGCCTTTCGACTTGAGCCATGTGATGTTCATTACGACCGCCAATACGGTAGATACCATACCCCCCGCACTGTTGGACCGTATGGAGATTATCGAAGTACCCAGCTATACCGATATGGATAAGCTGGCTATCGGCCGTAAGCATCTGTTGCCAAAGCAGGTGAAAGCGCACGGCTTGAAGGCGAGCAGCGTAAGCATCAGCGAAAAGGTTATGCGGGAAATTATCGAAGGCTATACCCGTGAAGCTGGTGTGCGTACATTGGAACGCACCATTGCTCGCGTCGTGCGTAAAGCTGCTGTTGAGATGTTGGAACAACATACGGCATCGGTAACGATCACTTCCGCCAAGCTATCGGAATATCTGGGCGTAGTGCAGTACCAGCGTGAACCTGTGGAGCAAAAAAGCCTGGTCGGCGTAGTGAACGGGCTTGCCGTTACGGCGGTCGGCGGTGAAACGCTGATGGTGGAATGCACCATTATGAAGGGTACCGGCGCACTACAGCTTACCGGAAAGCTGGGCGATGTAATGCAGGAGAGCGCCAAGGCGGCTCTCAGCTGGGTGCGCACCCACAGCGAAGCATGGGGCATCCCGGTTGAATACTATAAAAGTCACGATATCCATATTCACGTTCCTGAAGGCGCTGTACCAAAGGATGGCCCTTCTGCCGGCGTTGCAATGGTAACAGCATTAGTGAGCGCGCTTACCAACATACCCGTTCGCCAAACGGTCGCGATGACAGGTGAAATCACCCTTCGTGGCCGTGTGTTACCCATCGGCGGTTTAAAGGAGAAGCTCTTGGCTGCTTACCGCGCCGGTTTGACTATTGCGCTGGTTCCCAAAGAGAATAAGAAGGATCTGGAGGACATTCCCAAGGTCGTATTGGAGCGGGTTACCGTAGTACCGGTGGAAAATACGGAAGATGTGCTAACGCACGCACTCCTCTCCCCCCTTCCCGCCCCCGCAGCGGAAGCTGCCGATATAACAGCGCTTGGGGTTCCGTTGCAGCAAACTACCCATACCGCTTGCCAGGGGTTATAAACATGGAGATTAAAAACGCATCCTTTGTTACCAGCATGGCGCAATATTCGGAAGATCAGCCTATTCAGTTGCCGCAGTTGGCTGTTGTCGGCAAGAGCAACGTTGGTAAAAGTTCTTTGATCAACACGCTTTGCAACCGGAAAAAGCTGTGCAAAACCAGTTCTACCCCTGGGAAAACCCGATTAATCAATATTTTCTTGATCAATAACGAGTTTCACCTTGTGGATTTACCGGGCTTTGGTTTTGCTAAGGTGGATAAGGCTGAGAAGCAACGCTGGGGTAAAATGATGGAAGCGTATTTCAGCGACAGTACATTGCTGACCCACGTCTTACAGCTTGTGGATATTCGGCATGAGCCTACTGACGATGACATCACCATGAACCGTTTTTTACGGGAAATGGGCATCCCCTTCACCGTCATCGCTACCAAGGCGGATAAAATCAGCCGCGGTGCGCGCAGCAAGCAATTAGCGCCTATTTGCCGTGCTATGCTGGTACAACCATGGGAAATCATGCTCTTTTCTTCTGCAAACGGTTTTGGACGGGAAGAATTGCTAGAAAAAATTGAATCGATCATGGCTCCGGCGTTGAGTGCGTACGCGGAATGTGGTACAATTAATACAACGCAAAGCCAGTCAAGCGAAGAAGAAAGCCGGTAATAACCGGTTTTTCTTCCATAGCAATATCAGCTGAACTAAAAGGGGGGTTCCGCGTGATCCATGTGGAAACACTCGCTAAGACAAAACAAGGTATCCACGATTTTATGGAGCTTCCGCGACGGTTATACCAATCCGACCCAAATTGGATACCACCCATGTACGGCATGCAGATGCGCATGTTGCTTGGTGAGAATAATCCAGTCTTAACCGGCGACCATGCCTTTTTTATGGCGTATGACGACGACCGCCCCGTAGCACGTGTGCTGGCCGGGGTAGACGAACGCCTGAACGAACGTATTGGCGAGAAACGTGGGTTTATCAGCTTGTTTGAAAGTGAAAACGAGCTGGAATACGCGCGCGCCGTACTGGATGCGGCTGTCGCGTTCCTGAAAAACCTTGGCATGACCCGTATCGTCGGACCGAACAACCCCGGATTTGATGATTTTAGTAAAGGCTTTCTCTTTGAGGGTTTTGACGGCCCCCCTATGTTGTTTAATCCCTATAACCCTTCTTACTACAATGATTTTTTTATCGAATACGGCTTTCGTAAATACCGGGATCATTATGCTTACCATCTGCGTTTGGAAGAATTTCCGGCTGGCGATTACGACCATTTAAGCGTCATGGCGCAGAAGCGTTTTAAGTTTCATGTGAAGCACGTAGATTTGCGGCGTTCCAACGCGAAAAAACTCGCCCGTGAAGTCGCGCAGGTCATCGACGACGCATTTCCGGACGAATGGGAACTGATGCCCCCCACACCGAGTGATATTCTGGATGAAATGCGTGCGCTTTTCCGCTATACCAAAGCGGATTTAATCGTGATGGCTTATTCGGAAAAACGCCCCATTGGCATTCTGGTTTGTTTCCCGGATTATAACCGTCTGCTCAAGGGTAGCAACGGCCGCCTATTTCCCTTTGGCTGGATGAAGCTGCTGTTTGGCAAGGTGCATGCCGTACGCTGCAGCATGATGTTTGTAACGCCGGATTTCCAAAACAAAGCTGTAAACGTTGCCATGACGCTTGCCGCTTACGCCCGTGCGCAATCGCTTGGGATTGAAGAGGTGGAAGCTTCCACCATCGACGAAACAAATCTGCCAAGCATTCTGGCTACAGAACGAACGGGCGCTAAACGCTATCGGGTATATCGGCAGTACGAGCTTACCCTCTAAACTTTGTTTGATAAATATACCATACCGAAGTTGCCTGATTTGGCAGCTTCGGTCTTTTATTTGTCATTTTACGCTTACTCGCCATACGTTAAGCTAAGATGCATTCAACCTTCACTCCCGGATAAAGAGGCACGCGAGTAGTATAACAAGGCTCATTACCTGAATGTAGGCTTTGCTTCATATTTACAGGCTGTATAACATGATATACATCAGGAATGAATTTCAATCTGTTTTATAACACAACAAACAGTATTGTTTAGAAAACACATCGTATATTATATGCCAAGCCTAAAAAAATAGAACTATATATAATCATCCCAGATTATTTCTGTCATGAAAAAGCAGGCTGCCGGTGAATCATCACCGGCAGCCTGCCGTATATCGATTGGGTTTGCTTCCTTATTTCGCTTTAATCGCAGCCTGAGCAGCAGCCAGACGAGCGATCGGCACACGGAACGGAGAGCAGCTTACGTAGTTCAGGCCCGTGTTATGGCAGAACTCGATGGTGCTCGGATCGCCGCCATGCTCACCGCAGATGCCCAGCTTGATCTCCGGACGGGTCTCGCGGCCCAGCTTCGCAGCCATCTGCACCAGCTTGCCAACGCCGCCCTGATCCAGTCTCGCGAACGGATCGCTCTCGAAGATCTTGTTCTCGTAGTAGCTGTTGAGGAACTTGCCGGCGTCGTCACGGCTGAAGCCGAACGTCATCTGGGTCAAGTCGTTGGTGCCGAAGGAGAAGAACTCCGCCTGCTGCGCAATTTCATCAGCCGTTACAGCCGCGCGCGGAATCTCGATCATGGTGCCGATGTGGTATTCCAGCGTTACGCCCTGTTCGGCGAACACTTTCTCGGTGGTTTCCACAACGATCTTCTTAACGAAAGCCAGTTCCTTGACTTCGCAAACCAGCGGGATCATGATTTCGGGAACGATATCATAACCCATTTCCTTCTTAACCTTGATCGCCGCCTGAATAACAGCACGGGTCTGCATACGGGCGATTTCAGGATACGTAACCGCCAGACGGCAGCCACGGTGGCCCATCATGGGGTTGAACTCATGCAGCGCATCGATCTTCTGGATGATCTTTTCGGCCGTCGTGTTCAACTCTTTGGCCAGCGCGGCAATTTCCTCGGTCATGTTCTTCTGCGGGAGGAACTCGTGCAGGGGCGGATCGAGGTAACGAACCGTCATCGGGCGGCCTTCCAGCGCTTTATACATGGCTTCAAAGTCACCCTGCTGCATCGGCAGAATCTTCGCCAGCGCAACTTCACGCTGTGCAAGGGTATCCGCCAGAATCATCTCGCGCACAGCGGCGATACGGTCGGAATCGAAGAACATATGCTCGGTACGGCAAAGGCCGATGCCTTCGGCGCCGAATTCAACAGCCTGTATGGTGTCACGGGGCGTATCGGCATTGGTACGTACTTTCAGGGTACGTGCAGCGTCCGCCCAAGCCATCAAGCGGGCAAAATCGCCAGTCATGGCAGCTTCCACGGTAGCCAGCTTCTCGCCGTATACATTACCGGTGGTGCCGTCAATGGAGATATCGTCGCCTTCGTTGAACACTTTATCGCCAATGGTCAGGGTCTTGGCCGCTTCGTTAATCTGAAGCTCGCCGCAACCTACAACCGCAGCGCGGCCCATGCCGCGAGCCACAACGGCCGCATGGCTGGTCATGCCGCCACGGCAGGTGAGGATACCCTTGGACTGATCCATGCCTTCGATATCTTCCGGCGTGGTTTCTTCACGAACCAGCACAACCGCAATACCGGCACGGCCAGCATCGGCAGCGCTTTCAGCGGTGAAGTAAATCTTACCGGTAGCTGCGCCGGGAGAAGCGGGCAAGCCCTTGGCAACGGGGGTCGCTTTCTTCAGCACAGCGGGGTCGAAGTTGGGGTGCAAGCAAGGTATCCAGCTGTTTGGGTTCAACCTTCATAACCGCTTCTTCGGTGGTCAGCATCTTTTCGTCCACCAGGTCCACAGCGATTTTCAGCGCGGCGGCGGCGGTACGTTTACCGTTACGGGTCTGCAGCATGTACAGCTTGCCATGCTCAATGGTAAACTCCATATCCTGCATATCGCGGTAGTGGTTTTCAAGGGTTTCGGCAATTTTCACAAACTGCGCGTATACTTCCGGCTGGGTCTGTTCCAGCGCGGAAATCGGCTGCGGGGTACGGATACCGGCCACAACGTCTTCGCCCTGCGCGTTCATCAGGAACTCGCCGTACAGCCTTCTTTTCACCGTTGGAGGGGCTGCGGGTGAAAGCAACGCCCGTGCCGCTGTCATCGCCCATGTTGCCGAACACCATGCTCTGCACGTTAACGGCAGTGCCCCAGTCGCCGGGGATGTCGTTCATGCGGCGGTAGTAAATCGCGCGGGGGGTTATCCCAGCTGCGGAAAACAGCCTTGATGGCTTCCATCAGCTGCGTGCGGGGATCCTGCGGGAATTCTTCGCCCTTTTCGCGCAGGTAGATAGCTTTGAACTTCGCAACAACCTCTTTGAGGTCGTCAGCGGTCAAATCGGTATCGAATTTCGCGCCCTTGGCTTTTTTCACTTCGTCCAGCGCAGCTTCGAAATTGCTCTTTTTAATCTCCATAACAACGTCGGAGAACATCTGGATAAAGCGGCGGTAGCTGTCGTACGCGAAACGCTCGTTGCCGGTCTGGTTGGTCAGGCCCTGCACAGCCACGTCATTCAAGCCCAGATTAAGAATGGTATCCATCATACCGGGCATGGAAGCGCGCGCACCGGAACGAACGGATACCAAAAAACGGATTTTCCAAATCGCCAAACTTCTTGCCGCAGATTTTCTCCGTCTCAACCAACGCATCGTTAATCTGCGCCAGAATATCATCGGCAATTTTCTGATCGTCCTGATAGTAGCGGGTGCAGGCTTCGGTCGATACGGTGAAGCCCTGCGGTACCGGCAGGCCGATGTTGGTCATCTCAGCAAGGTTTGCACCTTTGCCGCCCAACAGCTCGCGCATGTTGGCATTGCCCTCTTTAAACAGGTACACATACTTTGTCATGGATTTGTTTTCCCCCTCATTGGTTTTGAGGACAGTCACAGTTTCTCTGCTCTGATCCTACTTACATCCTATTGATTATACATGGATTGGAGATAATTCGCAATACTGCCGCCGGTTTTTTTTTGGTTTCACCCGCCTCCACTTCTGATGAGAAGAATTTATATTGATGCTCTATCATTCCCTTTTTCTCACTTTTCTGGTTTTCATCAGAGGTCAGCCGGCTTTATCAGACGGTTTGTAAACCCTGCAAACCTTGACATTCCATCTTTTGAAAGCCTATAATCAGGGAGATTCAGCGTCGAAATCCATCTATGATTTATCGCATTCAACAAGGAGGGCAATCACTTTGTCCATTCCCTACAGCCGTTATCTCATCGGGTCGCTGCCCTGGTACAGTGTGCTGATGGTATCCGGTATCTTTATTGCTTTTCTGCTGGGCACACGCGAGGAAAAACGAATCGGACTTCCGCGTGATTCTATGCTTGATATGGTGCTGGTCGCCGTGCCTAGTGGCATTATCGGCGCCCGGCTTTATTATGTCGCAATGACTTGGTCGCAGTTCTCCCAAAACCCCATTTCAATCCTCTACATTTGGGAGGGCGGAATTGCTGTATACGGGTCTATCATCGGCGGCGCGTTGGGCGTGTTTCTATATTGCCGCTTCCGTAAGCGCCGTTTCGCTGCCCTGATGGATATTACCGCACCGGGGTTGGTGCTGGCGCAGGCGATCGGCCGCTGGGGAAATTATTTCAATCGCGAAGCATATGGACCGGTAATTGCCAATACAGCTTGGCAGTTCTTTCCGTTTGGCGTGCAAATATCGCAAAACGGCGCCGAAGTATGGCATGTTGCTACCTTCTTTTATGAGTCCATGTGGGACCTTGGCGTTTTTCTGGTGCTGTGGAGCATCCGTAAACGGGTAAAACGCCGTGGTGATTTGTTTTTATGGTATATGGCACTGTATGGCTGCGGACGGTTCCTTGTGGAGCAACTGCGTATGGACAGCTTGTATTTACTGGGTTTGCGCGTAAGTCAATACGTCAGTTTACTGATCGTTGTAGTCGTCGCTGCTGTGTTTTTAATTCGGTTTGTCAAGCAGAATAAAGGCATTGCCATTTTACCGGCATGTTCTGTGTTTCTGCTTGCTTTCGCAAGGCCATTGCTGGCGCAAAGCACTATCGGCGTTTTTGTAACGGTAATATTGTTTGTTGCCAGCTTAATAAGTCTATGGCTTACGAAATCCATCTCCCGCTATGCCCTCGGTTGGGTTGCAATAGACTTGATAATCTACGTTGTTTTACTTGCTAGCGGCCATGCCGGTTGGTGGCAGTCGCCTTATTTCGTATACGCCGGGCTCTCCATTCCCCCGTATCTGGCGGCTTCATACTGCCGTCTGCCCATGCAAATCGATACAGCAGCAAAGGAAGTGGAATAATTGCCGGTTGGAGTTAGAAAAAACCAGTTGTATGCGCGCTTTACTGCCGCTCATCGGCAGGCGCTGTCACTGGCACACCGTAACGAAAAGCGGAGACACGCCGGATGATATAACGTCGCAAGTTACAAAGGCATTCAAGCGCCACCACGTT
Source organism: Candidatus Limiplasma sp. (assembly GCA_963663285.2). Classification (GTDB taxonomy): domain Bacteria; phylum Bacillota; class Clostridia; order Christensenellales; family Aristaeellaceae; genus CAXXOK01. Next base: position 1,109,001 of record CAXXNI010000002.1, read on the forward strand.
GTTGGCGGATGTGTGCAACGCATTCATAATGGTTTACCGGCGGAATGCTACTATGCGGGTAACGCTTCGCTTTCACCCAAGACTGCGGTGGATGAAAACACCATCTTCCGCACCGCATCCATCGCTAAAACAGCCTGTGCCATGTTGGTAATGCGGTTGCAAACACAGGTTAAACTGGACGTAACAGAAGATATATCCGCCTTTTGGCCACATCCCCTCCGAAATCCGCATCACCCGGAAACCCCCATCCCGCTAAGCGCCCTATTAAGCCATACATCGGGGTTGATCGACTCGCCTCGTTACTACCAGTCCTTTACGCAACCGTTGACTGTGGATGAAATATGGAGCGATGCAGGCTGTTTTTCTACGCGGAAGCCGTTTGCAAAATTCCAATACAGTAATTTTGCGGCAGGGTTGATTGGCTGCTTGCTAGAACATCGTTTTGGCGAGTCGCTGGAGACCCTCATCCAACGGGAATTATTCTCCCCGCTCGGGGTGGAAGCCACCTTTGACCTGACTACACTTGCACATAAACAGGTTGCAAGCAGTTACCGCATTATTCCGGCGTCACCTGCTCCGGCTTTTAGCGCACCGGCAAGGATGCATCGTGCTGCCTCCCTGCAAACTGCCGATCCGCAAAGGCACTACCTGCTCGCCTCCGGCAGTCTGTTCCTGACGGCGAAGGATTTTAGCCAAGCTGTTGAATCCGCTCATGCAAAATGGTCAGCATCAAGGCAAATGTTTTCTTCTCCCCCGCTTCCCTTTCGCAAATGCAAACACCGCTTTCTGCATGGCCGGATAATACCATCTCCATGCGCCACCGGCATGGGTTTATTCACACTGGAGCATCCTTCGCTCTACCCCGGCAAGCTGTACGGGCATCAGGGAATCGCATACGGCGCTGTTAACGGGTTGTTTTTTAACGAAACCGGTGATGGCTTTGTATCGCTTAACAGCGGAGCTTCCGAGCTGCGGCAGGGGCATCTGAGCTGCTTAAACCGGGATCTCATCCGCATCTGTATCGCGAGGCAAGACAATGCATGATATTGTAACATCGCTGCGGGAGAAGCGTGGCGGCTATCATCTGGAAGTGAATGAAACAGAATCTGTTACCCTTTCCTATGCGGATTTTCGTGCCTTACCTCTACGGGAAGGCGAATCACTGAATTGGGCTGATTACCGCGAAAGGCTGCATAAGCAGCAGTATCCGGCCGCGCTCAACCATGCTGTCGGTTATTTAGCGGTACGGGCACGCAGCCGCAAGGAGGTACAGCGCAAGCTGACGGAACGCGGTTACCTGCCTGAAACCATTGCTGCTGTGATGGATAAACTTCAGAAGGAAGCGCTACTGGATGACGACGCGTTTGCGCGTGCCTGGGTACAAGCCAGAACAGCCAAGCAGCTTGGCAAGGCGCGTATTTTACAGGAGTTGCGAATAAAAGGCGTACCCGAGGAAATTGCTCAAAATGCAATTGCTGAGTTGGATCAGGAGGCGTTCGTCTCCCCCGCAGCAGCTTTGGCACAGAAGCTGTTAAAACGATACCGGAACGAAGCCCCGAAAGATGCCATCCGTAAATCACTGGCCGCAATGCAACGCCGCGGTTATGGCTACGGGGAGGCATCCCGCGCGATTCAAGCCACGATAACAGAAGAGGAAGACGATGAATAGCTTCTTAATCTCTATTTCATACTTTGAATAATGATCATCAAGCCGCTGTCTTGGCCAGCGGCTTATTCTTTTGTTATATTTTATTTACACCACGTAAAAGATTCATTGTGAAGCCCTCCAAATGTAATCCACTTAAAACGCAACATCCCTTTCTTAAATATACAAATCCATATTACATCCATAGATATTCATCACTTCATTTGTCTCGTTCAAAAGAAACTGCGTAACTCCTTAAAAAAACTTCTTCTCCAAAAGGATATAAAAAACGCTCTCCTCATTCAAGAGAAAAGCGTTCTTTATGTAATTGCGTTGACTCCCGCTATCAGGATGATCTTTCACAATCACGCCTGCCAGCATTTTGGCTAAGGGCTGCAACCCTTTCCCCAAAGGAGTTAAAAACTACTTGGAGGTGCCACCCGGATTTGAACCGGGGAATAAAGGTTTTGCAGACCTTCGCCTTACCGCTTGGCTATGGCACCGTGTGGAGCGGTAGACGAGATTCGGACTCGCGACATCCACCTTGGCAAGGTGGCACTCTACCACTGAGCTACTACCGCACACTATGGTGCCTTGGGGCGGAATCGAACCACCGACACGGAGATTTTCAGTCTCCTGCTCTACCGACTGAGCTACCAAGGCAAATGGCGACCAAGAAGGGGCTCGAACCCTCGACCTCCAGCGTGACAGGCTGGCATTCTAACCAACTGAACTACTTGGCCATTTTGGTGGGAACAACAGGGCTCGAACCTGTGACCCTCTGCTTGTAAGGCAGATGCTCTCCCAACTGAGCTATGCTCCCTTGGATTCCGTCAAGCTCTAAAGCTCCATGCCGCTTGGTTTTCAGCGCGGCGACGTGATATATCATAACCCGCTTTCGATGTTTTGTCAAGAAGAAAAATCGACAATTTTCAAAAAAATCGCACTTCGATTTTACCGGATGAAAACACGGCGGAACATCGATACTCCTATACGCAAAGAAGTCTTATAATGCGAACTGCGGAAACCGGGCGGGGTTATTCTTCCCCGCCCTTTCGCAGCGAAAGGATCTCATCTAGAATCCGCTGAGCCAAAGCATCTTTGCTCATCAGCTCGCATTCGGTTTCTCCTCGCGGCGTAATAAGCGTTGCAATATTGGTATCTGTGCCAAAACCGGCGCCTTCCATGGTAACGTCGTTGGCAACAATCATATCAAGCCCTTTGCTTTGCAGCTTACCACGCGCGTTTGCCAGCGTATCATTCGTTTCAGCGGCAAAGCCAACCAGCGTCTGACCGGGTTGCCTGCGGGAGGCAACCGCTTTCGCCACGTCTGGGTTCTCTACGAGTTCCAGCGTGAGCGGCATGCCGTGGTCTTTCTTCAGCTTCTGGTCGCTGGGATGGGCAAAGCGGTAATCTGCCGGAGCAGCCGCCTGAATCACAATATCCTGCTGGCTGCATAGTTTTTCCATGGCGGCCAGCAGATCCATCGTGGTTTCAACACGGGTTACGTTTACGTCTACGGGCAATGGCTCGGTCGTCGGCCCCGCAACAAGCGTTACTTCCGCGCCCCGCTGCCGCGCGGCGTTTGCAAGCGCAAACCCCATTTTGCCGGAAGACAGATTGCTCAAATATCGCACGGGATCAAGTTTTTCGCGCGTTGGCCCGGCAGTGACCAGTACGCGAAGCCCTGTCAAATCCTTTTTAAGGGTCAGCAAGCGTACCGCTTCGGCAACAATTTCTTCCGGTTCGCTCATGCGTCCGGCGCCAACAGTACCGCAGGCAAGGTTTCCCTGTGCCGGACCTACGAAATGAATTCCGCGCCCTTTTAAAGTACGTACATTGGCCTGTGTCGCTTCCGAAAGCCACATGACGGTATTCATGGAAGGGGCCAGCAGCACTGGTTCGCTGGCGGCAATCAGCGTTGATGTGAGCATGTTATCCGCTATACCGTTTGCCATTTTACCCAGTGTGTTGGCTGTAACCGGCGCAACCAGCAGCAAATCATGATGCTGTGCAAGCGAAATATGCCCTATTTCGCCTTTTTCTTTCTGGTCAAACGTATCCACCCGAACCGGATTCTGGCTGATCGCTTCAAAGGTATCGGGGGATACAAAGCGTGTGGCACTCGGCGTCATAATCACGTTAACGGTAGCGCCCAGCTTTTTCAAGCGGGATACGACTTCCGCTGTTTTATACGCCGCTATGCCTCCCGTAACGCCGACGACGATTTTCGCGTCCACTTATTCCTCCATATCCGGGTCGCGGGAATAGGTCAACAAACCACGGTTGATCTCCTCTACCGCAACTTCCAGGGGTTTCATCTCTTTGGCGTCAATCAGGGGCTGCGAACCGCCTACCAACTGCCGCGCGCGTTTGCTCGCTTCCACTACCAGTGTATAACGGCAGTCTACCTTTTCGGAAAGTTCTACAATTGTGGGATTAACAATAGCCATCAGGGTTCCTCCTCAGTCTTCCAGTATAGTCGGCAAAAACCGGTTTGTGCGTTGTTTTTCGGCATTCACGATGTTTTGCAGTTGAAATACGGCCAGTTCCAGATCATCGTTAATAACCGCGTATTGATATTTGGAAATGTTCAGCACTTCCTTGCGCGCATTGCGCAGCCGCCTTTCAATTTCCACAGGATCATCCGTGTTGCGCGTATGCAGGCGGACCCGCAGCGCACTGAAACTTGGCGGTAAAATGAAGATGCTGACATAATCCTTCGCATTGGCCATTACGGCAAGTGCTCCCTGCGGATCAATATCCAGCAGTACGTTTTTCCCCTGTGCAATCAGCTGTTCCACCTGCTTGCGGGGGGTTCCGTAGCGGTGCCCATGCACGGTGGCGTGTTCTAAAAACTCATCTTTTTCCAACATACGGTCGTATTCCGCTTCGTCTACGAAATGGTAATGAATGCCCTCTATTTCTCCTACCCGGGGCGCCCGTGTTGTAACACTGCAGGAAAACGCAATACTTGGATCGCTTTCCATGAGCCGTTTCACCAGCGTACCCTTGCCGGTTCCCGAAGGACCGGAAATAATCAACAGCATTCCCACCCGTTTGACGATCACACCCATGCTAAATCTCCTTCTCTTCCGTTTGTGCCGTTTCCCGGCCGCCTGCGCGGCTAGCTACGGTTTCCGGTTGAATAGCGGAAAGCACAATGTGTTCGCTGTCGGTAACGATCACGGCGCGCGTACGACGGCCCTGCGTCGCATCCACAATTTTTTTGCCGTCGCGCGCTTCCTGTACCAGCCGCTTCACCGGTGCGCTATCCGGACTGACAACAGCCACGATGCGCTCGGCGGCAATCATATTACCAAAGCCGATATTGATCAGTTTCATGGCAAACCTCCCGTCACACGACGTTTTGAACCTGTTCGCGCAGCTTTTCCAGCAGACATTTTATCTCCACTACAAAGCCCGCAATCTGCGCATCGGCCGCTTTGGAACCAATCGTATTGGTTTCCCGGTTCATTTCCTGCAACAGAAAATCCATCCGGCGGCCAACTTCCCCTCCCGCTTCCAAGCATGCGGCAAACTGCTGAAAGTGGCTTTTCAACCGGGACAGTTCCTCATCAATTGCGCATTTATCGGCAATAAAAGCGATCTCCTGCGCAATTCGCTGTGGATCTACCGGCTGCACATTCCACTCCGCCAGACGCGCCTCCAGCCGTGCGCGGCATGCCTGCGGCACATCCGGCGCACGTTGTGCTATCCGTCCAACCAGTTCTTGTGCGTTATGCAAATTTTGCCGCAGGTCGCTTGCCAACGCTTCTCCTTCGCGTGTACGCATCGCCTGCAACTGAGAAAAAGCATGATCATAAGCTTCCACTGCCAGTTCTGTTACGGCTTGCGTATCTTCATCCGCCTGAGTAACAGTGGCCGCATTGCTCATGTTGATTAACTCGTATATACTCGGTACCGGTAGATGTAGTGCCTGTGCAAGTGCAGCAGTTTCTTTGGCGCTTTGCATAACAAGCGGTTGATCGATCCGCAGGCAATTGGCATCCGGCCGGTTATTTTGATAATTTAAGGATAGCTCAACATGCCCGCGTTTTAAAGCACCTTCGGCTGTCCGCGCTCTCAGCGGTTCTTCCAAAAAGGACAACGCCTTGGGCATTCTGAAACTAACATCTAAAAAACGGTGGTTAACGGTTTTCAGCTCCAGCAGCATTTCCCGTCCGTCACGGCTTACACGGCTTCGGCCGTATCCCGTCATGCTGAGCATCCGCATCCCTCCGTACACCATCGTATTGATGAGATTAAACTTTATTATAGCACATTACAGGCTGTTTGCATAGCCTATCCCGTTTGCCGTTGCAAATTACAGCTGCTGGATTGCCCCGATATAAAAATCCGGTGCAGAAACCATAAATACCTGTTTTTCAGGCTTGACAGCCCCCTGCTGATATGGTAAAATTCCTAATCGTCAGCGGATAACCGCAGATGCGCCAAAAGGATGATGGCGGGACCTGCGCCTGTAGCTCAGTTGGATAGAGCAACGGCCTTCTAAGCCGTGGGTCAGGGGTTCGAATCCCTTCAGGCGCGCCAGGTATATGGTGGGTATAGTTCAGTGGTAGAGCGCCAGATTGTGGCTCTGGAAGTCGTGGGTTCGAACCCCACTACTCACCCCATTTTCTCCTTTACTTTGGGGTATCGCCAAGCGGTAAGGCACGGGACTTTGACTCCCGCATTCGTAGGTTCAAATCCTGCTACCCCAGCCAAACCGCCGCTTAGGTGATGTACGTCGCCGCAAGCGGCGCGTTTTTTTTATGGAATATCCGGCACAACCGCCTAAGCATACAGGCAGAAGGTTTTCAAACCGTTCATATGTATGTCTTGCTTATTGGAGAGTGCTTTGATATAATTATGTATTGAGATGGTCGAAATTCGGAAAGGGGTACAATACTTATGAATTTAGCGCAAATTCTTCTCGGTTTGACTGAGAGCGCGGCTACGGACGCCGCTACAGACGCCACCACCGCTGCCGCAGGTAGTGAAATTTTCACGCTCATCGTACCTATGGTATTGATGTTTGCGGTCTTCTATTTCTTGCTGATTCGCCCGCAGCGCAAGAAAGACAAAAAGGTAAAGGACATGCTCTCGGCGCTGAAAGTCGGTGATCGTATCAGCACCATCGGAGGCATCTACGGCACTATCACCATGATTAAAGATGACACCATTGAGCTGAACGTCGGCAAAGACAACGTAAAGCTGATGATGGCCCGCTGGGCAATCCGCCAGGTAGAAGACGTGCCTGTTGAGAATGACACGGAAGTCCTGAACTAACCGGTATTCCAATCAGCATAGACTGCCGCGCCCTTTCCGGTGTACGCCGGAAAGGGCGTTTTATAATGGTATCGCAATCTTGAAAGTTGAACACCGCCATTGAAATACATAAACCAATGTAGTATAATGTATCCGCTATAGAAATCGATAGGGAGGTACATCCATATGAAACATATTAAAACCGTCGCCGAACCCTGCCTGCGTCAGTCTCTCGCTTATGGCGGCTGCGGCGAATGCCAGAGCTCCTGCCAGAGCGCTTGCAAGACTAGCTGCACCGTTGGTAACCAGAGCTGCGCCAGCCGCGAACAGCAGGCGATTGCAGGCCGCGAAGGAAAAACCAATCACGCTGCCGGTAAATAAACGCTAGCCCAATCGGTTTACAGAAAACAAAACGGAAACCGTATGTGCAAGCATGGATATTGAAACGACCGCGACGGGTTACCTCGCCGCGGTATTTTGCTGTTTTCCGTGAGAAAGTATCGCCGTTTTGGGCGGCATTTATACCGCGGCAGCAAATGCTAAGGAGGAAACAGGATGATTCATCTTTTCCGCGCACTGAACCGGCCTATGGTGTTGGACGTTGGCAGCGGCGCCGTTCATGCGCTGGACGATATTGCTTTTGATACCCTTACCTACATGCAGGAGCATGACCAGGCAACCGATCCGCAGATCATTGCCGCTATGGCTGCAAACTACCTTGAAAAAGAAGCAGCTGAAACGCTGGCCGAAATCAGGGAAATGATCGCGCTTGGCTTTTTAGATACGCCGGATAACTATGACTCGCTTGAACTGGCGGATACCGACGTAATTAAATCTATGTGCCTGCACGCTGCGCACGATTGCAATCTGCGTTGCAAATACTGCTTTGCCGATACCGGCGAATATCACATGCGCAACCGCTCGTTACTGTCTACAGATACCGGTAAAAAAGCGCTGGAGTGGTTAATCGCTAAAAGCGGAAATCGCTATAACCTTGAAGTGGACTTTTTTGGCGGCGAGCCGCTGCTGAATTTCCCGGTCGTGAAAGAAGTTGTCGAATACGGCCGCGAATTAGAAAAGAAATATAACAAGCATTTTAAGTTCACCACCACCACGAATGCCGTAAATATGACGGATGAGATGATGGACTTCTTTAACCGCGAGATGGACAACGTTGTTATATCCATTGACGGCCGTAAAGAAGTACACGACCGGATGCGCCCTACCCCCAACAACAAGGGCAGCTATGATCTGATCATCGATAAAGCCAAAAAATTTGCGCAGCTCCGCGAGCAGAAACAGTACTATATCCGCGGCACGTACACACGCTATAACCTTGATTTTGCTAACGATGTACTGCACTTGGCGGATGAAGGTTTTGAGCAGCTATCAATCGAGCCTGTTGTGACCTCAGCAGATAAACCTTATGCCATCCGTGAGGAGGATTTACCACGTATCTACGACGAGTATGAGCGGCTTGGAAAAGAATACCTGAAACGCCGTGCTGATGGCCGTTGGTTCAGCTTTTTCCACTTCACAGTAGATTTAACCGGTGGCCCCTGCCTTCGGCGTAGACTAACCGGCTGCGGTGCAGGCAATGAATACGTCGCCGTAACGCCGGAAGGCGATATTTACCCATGCCACCAGTTTGTAGGGCGGGAAGGAATGCGTATGGGTTCCGTGTTGGAAGAAGGTTATGACACAGAAATTCAACATACTTTTCAACGCAACAATGTGCTGACAAAAGAGAAGTGCCACGATTGTTGGGCTCGTTTCTATTGCAGCGGCGGTTGCGCCGCCAACGCGCATGCCTTTAACGGAGATATTGGCAAACCCTATGATATGGAATGTCAAATTGAACGCAAGCGCTTGGAATGCGCAATGGCAATCTATGCTATTGAGCAGGAACGTAACATAAGCGGAGGCGAAAAACGTTCCATCGATCCCCCGCCGTGTTTATGAACGGACCGAACATTCGGGTTTGCAAATAAGATCAATTTTCTTTACCACTCGTTCACGATGCGGACAAAAATAGGTGGTATCATAACCACGTAGTAAGGAGGGATGCAACCATGATGAATACTACAAAAAAGAAAACTTTCGGGTATATTGCAATTGCTCTGGCGGTTATGTTGGTCGCAGGCAGTACGGTGATTCTGACGCAGGGAAACAGTGAGGCGTCCGCCGAGGCAGCCGTTACGGTTGCCGAAAGTGCAACGGTCGTGAGCAGCCCCTTTACGGAGGCTGTAGCGAATGTTAAATCGAGTGTGGTAGGCGTTAACAATTACACTACCATTTCCCGCAACAACAGCTATTATGGTTACAGTTTTGGTTTTGGTAATGGATATGGCGACGATAACAACGGTAGCAACACCGACAGCAGCCGCGAGGTTTTACAAAGCAGCGGCAGCGGCGTTGTGGTAGCGGAAGGCTATGTGCTAACCAATTACCACGTTGTTGAAGATGCGACTTCGCTTGAAATCACCTCCGGTGATAACACCTATGCGGCGACCGTGGCGGGTTATGATGAGGATCTGGACCTTGCGGTTTTGAAAGTGGATAGCCTTGATATCGCTCCTGTAACGCTGGGCGACAGCGATTTACTGAACGTTGGCGATTGGGCGATCTGTATCGGTAATCCGCTTTCCTTCGATGGTACGACCACCGTTGGTATTATCTCGGCACTGAACCGTGAAGTAACCACAACTGATTCGTACGATCAGTACGGTTTGCGAGAGGACGTATCCAATTACATGATCCAGACGGATGCTGCCATTAACGCTGGCAACAGCGGCGGTGGTATGTTCAACGTAGCAGGTGAGCTGGTTGGTATTCCGAGTATGAAGTATACTGGTTCCTACTACTCTACCACTTCGGTTGAAGGTATCGGAATGGCAATCCCGATTAATGTAGCCAAACCGTTAATCAATGATGTGCTTTCCGGCAAAGTCACCAGTGACAGCAGCACTGAAAGCAGCACAACGATTACCACACCTTCCAGCTCAAACAGCACGAAGCCCCGTATCGGCGTAACGGTAACGAACTCCTCCAACTTCTCCAGCTATGCCGTTGAAGAAGGCCTCATTCCTAACGGCGCTTATGTAACCAATGTGGAAAGCGGCTCTCCCGCAGATCAAGCTGGTATTCAGGAAGGCGACATCATTGTGGAGGCTGACGGCACTGTCATTTCCTCTACATCGCAGTTGATCTCCATTCTTCAGGCGAAAAACGCAGGAGATACCGTCGAGATCAAACTGTACCGTTCGGAAGGGATCACCGAAGCGCAGAGCATTGATGATCTTCAGGATGGCCAATACATGGATGTAACCGTGTCTCTGGCAATTCTGGACAATGTGCAGCAGTAAACCTGACATTCTTAGCCTACGTAACATAAACAGGATGTATGGAGCAATCCATACATCCTGTTTGGTTTCTGATTTCTTTTTTTCGTTTTATATTTTCTCCGATTTTAATCTCTTTAAAGTCTTTCACGCTCCAATGCTTAATATTATTTCCAATGGAATCCGGCTTTCTTATTACATGTATTTTCACACTGCTATATCTCTTGATAAGCATCAATTTAAGCCTTTTTGATTTGATGATGTTGAATAGAAATGATTGCGGTGAATACGATCATGATACCGGCGATCTGCAATATAGTAAACGTTCTTCCAAAGAAAAGTATATCCATAACCGCTATCTCGACCAGCATTAGATTATTAATACTGCTGCTCTGAAAAGCAGTTAAATCCTTCTGGCTGGCTGTCCATAAATAAAATCCCAATGCTCCGCTGATCCCACTGAGATATAACAGTATCAAAATCAACTGGCCCGTTACGATTGGTACTCCTTCGATGCAGATACCAGCTAACAACAATATAATTGCACCAACTAACATTGGTTTTGCAACAAGCGTAAATGTGTCAACATGGTTTTTCTTTAACAGATTTCGGTTGAGTGAAAGATTTACAGCATAGCCAATCGAAGACATTAGCATGAAAAACACTCCGGTAAATGAGATGCTTTCCATTGAAAAGGGGTAGTAGTACATCATGATGCCTACTACCAACAGTAAAAGCTTGATGATGTCTTGACTGCCTTGATGCTCTTTGAGCCATATTTTATCGATCAGAACAACGATAGTGGTGTTGCCAACACTGAGGAACAATGAAGATTGCGTTGGCGTTAGATAGGATTGTCCAATATATTGTAATCCTTGTGCTATTGCATACCCGGCAAACCCCAGTATGACGATCATACTTAGTGAAAGGGAAGATGCATTTTCTTCTTTTCTTTTGCGGGGTAAACATAACAAGATTACAGAAGCAAATAAATAACGCAAACCCGACAGGGTAAGCGGGCCAATATTATCTTGAAAGGCTATTTTATTAACAATATAGGAGCCGGACCACAACAGGGTTGTGATTAAGGCCATGTACAGCGCTTTATTCTTCATGATCACAATACCCTAAGTTCTTATGCATAATGAATCATAATCATAGTATCATTGATTGTCTTCGATTACAACATCCATGCGCATGTTGATTGTATGCTATTCTTTGTGTTTGAAAAATCAGCTTCCAATTATATATGAGAGTACAGCAAAACAGCATCCGAAATACGGATGCTGTCTTGTATAATGGAATGCGGCGGCGATCTACTCTTCCGGGCCGTTACCAGCCAAGTACCATCGACGTGCTGAGGCTTAACTGCTGTGTTCGGTATGGGAACAGGTGGAACCCTCAGGCCATTGCCACCGCAAAGGGTGAACATCTTTATTCAGGTGCGTTTACCGCGCACACTGACAACCGTATAGGAAGGACACATTCTTGTTTGTTCTCTTGGCCTTAGGCTTGAAATCAAGCTATCGACCGATTAGTATCATCAAGCTACATACGTTACCGCACTTCCACCGATGACCTATCACCTTGTAGTCTTCAAGGGGTCTCTCGCGCTTGCGCGCTTGGAATCTTCTTCTTAAGGGGGGCTTCACGCTTAGATGCCTTCAGCGTTTATCCCTTCCGCACTTCGCTTCCCTGCTATGCCGTTGGCACGACAACAGTTGCACCAGAGGTGCGTCCATTCCGGTCCTCTCGTACTAGGAACAGCTCCTCTCATGATTCCTACGCCCACGATGGATAGGGACCGAACTGTCTCACGACGTTCTGAACCCAGCTCGCGTGCCGCTTTAATTGGCGAACAGCCAAACCCTTGGGACCTGCTTCAGCCCCAGGATGCGACGAGCCGACATCGAGGTGCCAAACCTCCCCGTCGATGTGGACTCTTGGGGGAGATCAGCCTGTTATCCCCGAGGTAGCTTTTATCCGTTAAGCGACGGCAATTCCACTCTCATACCGCCGGATCACTAAGCCCGACTTTCGTCTCTGCTCGAATTGTCACTCTCGCAGTCAGGCACCCTTCTGCCTTTACACTCTTTGAATGGTTTCCATCCATTCTGAGGGTACCTTTGGGCGCCTCCGTTACTCTTTCGGAGGCGACCGCCCCAGTCAAACTGCCCACCTGACACTGTCCATCGTCCGGCTTACGGACTTATGTTAGAATTTCAATAACAGAAGAGTGGTATCCCAACAATGGCTCCACGAAAACCGGAGTTCTCGCTTCCAAGCCTCCCACCTATCCTGTGCATCCGTTACCGAAATCCAATATCAGGCTACAGTCAAGCTCTACGGGGTCTTTCCGTCCAGTCGCGGGTAATGGGCATCTTCACCCATACTTCAATTTCACCGGGCTCCCTGTTGAGACAGCGCTCAAGTCGTTACACCATTCGTGCGGGTCGGAACTTACCCGACAAGGAATTTCGCTACCTTAGGACCGTTATAGTTACGGCCGCCGTTTACTGGGGCTTCGGTTCTATGCTTCTCTTGCGATGACATTTCCCCTTAACCTTCCAGCACCGGGCAGGTGTCAGCACCTATACGTCAGCTCTCGCTTTCGCAGATACCTGTGTTTTTGCTAAACAGTCGCTTGAGCCTATTCTCTGCGACCGATGTCTCCATCGGCACCCCTTCTCCCGAAGTTACGGGGTCATTTTGCCGAGTTCCTTAACAGGGATTCTCCCGTTCGTCTTAGGATTCTCACCTCGCCTACCTGCGTCGGTTTGCGGTACGGGCGCCATTTCAATATACCAGCAACTTTTCTCGCCAGCGTGAAATCTCGTGTTTCGCTACTCTGATTTCGCTCTCGTCTTCACTCAGCCTTCGCGGGAGCCGTACTTCACTAACTCCCAGCCTCGTTTGACAACCGGGTTGACCATCACCCGGCTCACGGTATCCTTCTGTGTCATTGCTTCATTCTCTTGGCGGTGCAGGAATCTCCACCTGCTGTCCATCGCCTACGACTTCCGTCCTCGGCTTAGGTCCCGACTAACCCTGGGCGGATGAACCTTCCCCAGGAAACCTTAGGCTTTCGACGGGCATGTTTCTCGCATGCCTCTCGCTACTCATACCGGCATTCTCTCTTGTGTACAGTCCACCAGTCCTCACGATCTGGCTTCAATCCATACACAATGCTCCTCTACCACTCGCATTACTGCGAATCCTGCGCTTCGGTGTCACGTTTGAGCCCCGGTACATCTTCGGCGCATGACCACTCGACCAGTGAGCTATTACGCACTCTTTAAATGTATGGCTGCTTCTGAGCCAACATCCTGGTTGTCTGTGCAATCACACATCCTTCTCCACTTAACGTGAACTTCGGGACCTTAGCGGCAGGTCTGGGGTGTTCCCCTTTTGCCCGCGGAACTTATCTCTCGCGGACTGACTCCCGTACATCAATTAATCGGCATTCGAAGTTTGATAGGGTTCGGTAAGCTTTGGACCCCCTAGCCCATTCAGTGCTCTACCTCCGATAATCTAATACGAGGCTAGCCCTAAAGCTATTTCGAGGAGAACCAGCTATCTCCGGGTTCGATTGGAATTTCTCCGCTATCCACAGCTCATCCCCGCCTTTTTCAACAGACGTCTGGTTCGGTCCTCCATCAGATTTTACTCTAACTTCAACCTGGCCATGGATAGGTCACCCGGTTTCGGGTCTACGTCATGTTACTATTCGCCCTATTCAGACTCGCTTTCGCTTCGGCTTCAGTCCTCTAGACCTTAACCTCGCAACATAACGTAACTCGCCGGTCCGTTCTACAAAAAGTACAAGGTCGCACATCTATCGTGCTTCCTCTGCTTGTAAACACAGGGTTTCAGGTTCTCTTTCACTCCCCTCCCGGGGTTCTTTTCACCTTTCCCTCACGGTACTATGCGCTATCGGTCACCATATCGTATTTAGGCTTGGAGGGTGGTCCCCCCGGCTTCCCGCCGGATTCCTCGTGTCCTGCGGTACTCTGGTGCCAGCTGACTGTCTTCAGGTTTCGTGTACGGGTCTTTCACCCTCTTTGGAGACGCTTTCCAACGCGCTTCCACTACCTTACCTCAATGTCGTATGCTGGTCCACAACCCCAGAGAGCATGCTCCCTGGTTTGGCCTCTTTCCCTTTCGCTCGCCGCTACTCAGGAAATCGATGTTTCTTTCTTTTCCTCCGGGTACTTAGATGTTTCAGTTCCCCGGGTGCCCTTCGCTGAGACTATGTATTCATCTCAGGATGGCCGGACATTACTCCGGCCGGGTTTCCCCATTCGGACATCTACGGATCAATGCCTGCTTGCGGCTCCCCGTAGCTTTTCGCAGCTTGCCACGTCCTTCTTCGGCGTATGGTGCCTTGGCATCCGCCCTGTGCTCTTATTCGCTTGATTTCGTCGATTTCTCCTAAGACCAATCTATTTCTTCGCTTCCAGTGATCTCTCACCGGACTGAACAAAAATGATCTGATCTTCGATTCCACAATCTCTTGTAAAATCGCTTCTCTCGTCCTTCCTATACAGTTGTCAAGGTGCGTGGGCTTTCGCCCGGGCTCGCACGATAGCACGAACCCTGAAAACGATACAGAGCAAGATATTACGCAAACGCATTTCAAATGGAACTTGTTAGTTCCTTCACACTGCTTCCGGGTGGAAACAGTATCGACCTGAGATTCAACCGTTAGATTTCTCTTCCGGTTTGCTCCCTAGAAAGGAGGTGATCCAGCCGCACCTTCCGATACGGCTACCTTGTTACGACTTCACCCCAGTCATTGATCTCACCTTCGGCGGCTGGTTCCTTACGGTTACCTCACCGACTTCGGGTGCTATCAACTCCCATGGTGTGACGGGCGGTGTGTACAAGGCCCGGGAACGTATTCACCGCGGCATGCTGATCCGCGATTACTAGCAACTCCGACTTCATGTGGGCGGGTTGCAGCCCACAATCCGAACTGGGACCACTTTTATGAGATTAGCTCCACCTTACGGTCTCGCTGCTCTCTGTAGTGGCCATTGTAGCACGTGTGTAGCCCAGGTCATAAGGGGCATGATGATTTGACGTCGTCCCCACCTTCCTCCGAGTTGTCCCCGGCAGTCTTATCAGAGTCCTCGCCATTACACGTTAGTAACTGATCACAAGGGTTGCGCTCGTTGCGGGACTTAACCCAACATCTCACGACACGAGCTGACGACAACCATGCACCACCTGTCTCAGTATGAGCAAGCTCACACTGTATCTCTACAGTTTTTACTGGATGTCAAGACCTGGTAAGGTTCTTCGCGTTGCTTCGAATTAAACCACATGCTCCGCTGCTTGTGCGGGCCCCCGTCAATTCCTTTGAGTTTCAACCTTGCGGCCGTACTCCCCAGGCGGAATGCTTATTGTGTTTACTCCGGCACAGAAGGGGTCGATACCCCCTACACCTAGCATTCATCGTTTACAGTGTGGACTACCAGGGTATCTAATCCTGTTTGCTCCCCACACTTTCGCGCCTCAGCGTCAGTTACAGTCCAGTAAGCCGCCTTCGCCACTGGTGTTCCTCCCGATCTCTACGCATTTCACCGCTACACCGGGAATTCCGCTTACCTCTCCTGCACTCAAGCCCGACAGTATCCAAAGCAATTCCCACCTTAAAAGCAGGACTTTCACTCCAGACTTACCGGGCCGCCTACGCGCCCTTTACGCCCAATCATTCCGGACAACGCTTGCCCCCTACGTATTACCGCGGCTGCTGGCACGTAGTTAGCCGGGGCTTCCTTCTTGGCTACCGTCATTATCTTCACCAAGGATAGAAGTTTACGATCCGAAAACCTTCTTCCTTCACGCGGCGTTGCTGGGTCAGGCTTTCGCCCATTGCCCAATATTCCCCACTGCTGCCTCCCGTAGGAGTTTGGACCGTGTCTCAGTTCCAATGTGGCCGATCACCCTCTCAGGTCGGCTACTGATCGTCGCCTTGGTAGGCCGTTACCCCACCAACTAGCTAATCAGACGCGAGCCCACCCCAAACCGGATTGCTCCTTTGACCTCTTCGCCATGTGACGTTGTGGTCTTATGCGGTATTAGTGAACCTTTCGGTTCGTTATCCCCCTGTTTGGGACAGGTTGCTCACGCGTTACTCACCCGTCCGCCGCTAGAACATATCTCTTCCATCCGAAAACTTCCGAAATATGTCCCCGCTCGACTTGCATGTGTTAGGCACGCCGCCAGCGTTCGTCCTGAGCCAGGATCAAACTCTCACATTTAATCCTTTAGCTCTTGATTTATTCTCTGACTTCTCAGCCAGAGATCAAGTACTTAATACTCAATTTATTGACTGCGCTTTGCGTTTCTTTCTCTTTGCTCTGTATCGTTTTCAAGGTTCGGCGCTCTCAAGCGAGCTTGTCTATAATACCACTGGATGGGGGCTGTGTCAACAACTATTTTTCATTTTCTTCACGTTTTTTTCACAAAGCGTATGAAACCCTTTATTCATAAAGCTTTGGCAGCGAATCTACAAGCGTTTCATACGCTTCGATCGTTTTATCCATCCAACTGTCGAATTCCGGATCGGGCGTCTGCACTTCCGGGTGGCTGTAGATATACTCTATCGTGCGGCGTACGCCCTGGTCAAAACGCACAGTAGCTGTAAAGCCCGGCACCGCCTTCTTGATCTTACGATTGTCAAATACAACGGAGTTGCTTTTATCGCCAATCAGCTCCCCGCTGTACCCGCGGTTCTGCTGCGCAAGTGTTTCGCTGGCTATGTGCACCAACTTGGCCTCTGTTTCAAACACATTTGCAATCGCCTGATACACCTGATTCCATGTCAGGCTCTCATCTCCCGTTATCTGGAATGTTTCTCCAATCGCATGCAGGTTGCCCATCAATCCGCAAAATGCTTTGGCAAAATCCGTATTATGCGTAAGCGTCCA
Organism: Candidatus Limiplasma sp.; assembly: GCA_963663285.2. Taxonomy (GTDB): domain Bacteria; phylum Bacillota; class Clostridia; order Christensenellales; family Aristaeellaceae; genus CAXXOK01. Next base: position 1,126,193 of record CAXXNI010000002.1, read on the forward strand.
CAGGGATAGCCCGTCGCCGGGCACTATTACCTTTTTCCCCTGGCGGATACGTTCTATTACAGCAAAGCTGCCGTTACGGCCGTGAATCGCTACTGGTACGCCGGAATCGCCATAGGTGTGGCTGGGCCGGATAATGGTGACCGGGAATCCCGTTTCGCGATATTCCTTCACTAAATACTCTTCACAAGCAATTTTGTCCCGGCTGTATTGCCAAAACGAATTGGCTAGCGGGGTGCTCTCTGTAATGAAAGGCTGCGCCAGCGGTTTTTGATAGGCTGATGCAGAGCTGATAAAGAAATATTGCTTTGTTTTGCCGCGGAACAGTTTCAAGTCGCGTTCTACCTGCTCCGGAACATAGGCAATAAAATCTGCGACCACGTCAAAGGTCAAACCCTCCAGTTTTGACTCCACATCAGCAAGATCGTTAATATCGGCCGTGATGGAATGTGCTCCCTGCGGCATATGCTGCTTGTGCTTTCCACGATTAAGTAAATATAATTCCCATCCTTGCTGTACGCATAAAGCGGAGATGGCTGTGCTGATCGTTCCTGTACCGCCGATAAATAGCGCTTTCATGTTCTTCGTTCCTTCCCGTTTCGTTATTCTCCGTATAGAAATAACACCGTTTATCCATTACATTATATGGAAGTAAATTTTTCCGTCTGTTGCTACGCACAAAAAAAGGTGTAGTTGCATTGTACCACGCTACCCACATCATGGCAAGCGGGCAAATCATGTAAAATCAACGTAATTGGCAGGATTTAAGCGTTTCTGCAAGAATTGTATTAACTAAGGTAACTGTACAATTTTGCTATTACTGCAACCTTCCCAAAATATCTTTCATCAGGCTGCTGTGGTGGCATTTTTACTTTCCTTAAGAGCACGCATCAAAGCGCAATTAATGGAGGCAATGAGAATGACAGACAATAAACCCTGGGAACTCCCAACCGATCAAGTCTGTGACGATACGGAAATTGATACAACGATCGAAGAAACCGCAAATATTAACGTTGCATCAGATGATACGGCATCCGAACAGGAAACATCTGCTGAAACTTTCGAAAACAGCGCCGATTCTGAAATTGTTGAAACAAATAATGAAAACAGCGATACCGGTTATTTTGAAGAAGCAAAGGTATCGGTTGATGTGCCGTCTGAAAATGACACATTCCCCGATTTGGATACATCTTCAGGTGCGCCCGAAGAAAACGCTGATACCAATGCAGCGGAAGCAAAAGATGAGCACGGTAATGCTTTCATCGAAATAGAAGCAAACGAATCAGTGAATGAGCCGTTTCAATGCGAAGGCATCGACAAACAAGCTGCCTCTCCCTTAACGGATACTTTCATCGATGGCAACACCGAAAGCAGCGATCCGGAATCATCTGCACAGGATGATTCATCTTCCTGCGATGAGCCGGAAGCGCCGTTACCGGAAAACAGCGAATCTACAGCGCAGGAGCCTTCTAATCCATCTGAGAAAACCGCTGATGATACTTGGGAAGATAGCGAAACATCAGCAGAAGCGGTTGCTCCTATGATGGATGCATCTGAGGGCGCAGCAGTCGAATCCGAAAACAAGTCTGATTTTGTAACCGAATCAGAACCGTCAGTTGCCCAATCCGACGATGAGGACCGCGGTATTTCCGCCAGCATCTCGAACGATCCTTCCGATTGGGCGGACGACACCTCCGCTGATGAAGAGGAACCCCCTGCGGAAAAGGAATGCGAAGACGCCCCCGGATTATGCGATGAAGAAGACGAGGAATACGAGCTGGAAGAAGATATCGATTTTAACCAGATTCGCATTAAGTTAATGGCTTTACAGCATGAAATACAGGTAGCCAACATTCCTGTTGTTATCGTCTTTGAGGGTTGGGATACTGCCGGGAAAGGCACCTTGGTTTCCAAGTTGATTGAGGGATTGGACCCCCGGGGTTATCAGGTTTACCCGATTCGGAAACCCAGCGAAGAGCATAGCCAGTTCCCGCAAATGCACAGGTATTGGATCAGCACACCCAAACAAGGCAATATTTCCATCTATTGCGGCAGCTGGTACCGCGAGGTTGCCGACGCCTGCTTTGAAAACAAAACTGCCCGTAAACACTTGCAACAAAGCTACAATCATATTATCAATCTGGAAAGCCAGCTGGTATGCGACGGCGTAATTATGATCAAATTTTTCCTTCACATACCGCGTAAAGAACAAAAGAAACGTCTCAAAAAGCTGGAGAGTAAAAAGAATACCCGTTGGCGCGTTGCCAAAGAAGACTGGGAGCAAAATGCACACTACGAAGAATATTTGCGCTTATATGATGCAATGATCGCCCGTACACATTTTGACCGGTCATTATGGCATGTGATCCGCAGTGACAGTAAGCGCGCTTGCATGAAACAAATTTTTGATACGGTAACAGAGTCTTTCGAAAACGCTCTGGCAGAGCGCGAGCTCAATCAACAAGTTTGGGACTTGCCCTTCCTGCCTCACTTGGATGGCATCACCTTGCAGCCCTTTCCGCAGTTGGATATGTTCGATCCGGATCAGGCGCTAAGCGATCCCTATAAGCCCGCTATCGATAAGGCGCAAAAGAAACTGAGGAAATTGCAAAACGAGCTGTACCGCCGTGGTATCCCTATGGCAATCGGGTTTGAAGGATGGGATGCAGCTGGAAAAGGCGGAGCTATTCGCCGGCTTACATCGGCGCTAGACGCCCGTGGTTTTGATGTGGTACCTATTGCAGCACCGACAACTCTAGAAAAAAGCCATCATTATCTGTGGCGTTTTTGGCGTGAGGTGCCGCGCAATGGACATATCGCTATTTTTGATCGTACTTGGTATGGCCGTGTAATGGTGGAGCGGATTGAGAATTTGTGTACGACTGCTCAATGGAAGCGCGCTTATGAGGAAATTAACCGCTTTGAATCGGAGCTTGTCGCCCACGGTGTGCTTATATGCAAGTTTTGGTTGCATATAGATACCGATACGCAGCTCGCCCGCTTCCATGACCGGGAAAGCGATCCTGAGAAACAATGGAAGATAACCGACGAAGATTGGCGCAACCGCGAGAAGTGGCCTCTGTATGAAGAAGCGGTAAACGATATGCTGCAAAAAACAAATACCGCGTTTGCTCCATGGACTGTCGTAGCAGGCAACAATAAACAATACGCACGGCTAAAGGTTTTACAAACCGTTATCAATACCATAGAAACCCGTTTACAAAACGACAAATAATTATATTCCAAAAGCAGCGTCTTCAACCAGAAGACGCTGCTTTTGTGTTGTTTGATAATCACATTACCCATTTACTCCCTTATGCTTTTCCAAATAGAGCAACCTTATCTCTTCTGCAACCAAATCATCCGTCTGTATCGGTTGATATTGCGGTTGTCCAAAGTGGTAGCCCTGCACAAAATCTACGCCAAGCTGAACCAGCTTTCGCAGTTCACTGTGCGTTTCTACCCCTTCTGCAACAACATGAGCGCCATGTTTACGGGCATACGCAATACAGGCAACAGCCATGGCTTGCTTCTCTTGTAAGTGATCGATACCATGCGTTATTTCTATGCTTAATATAATATAATCGATATCTCCAAAATGATGAGCGTTCATTTTTCGGTAATTATCCACTTTGGCAATCCATGCGATTTTACCGCCTGATAATCTCACTTGCTGTATTTTTTGTTTGTTCTGCTCTTCCACCTCGGCATCGCTGCGCGACAGTTCTACTACGACATGCGGCAATATTGCGCCAAATCGTTCGCCTATCATATGTTCATCCTGCTGGCATAATGTTTGATCCGCAATAGGATTGAGGAAGAAAAGTAGGGTCTTTTTTACCTGTTTGGCAAAAACTTGCGCTGCTTCCAAACCCTTAAAACAAACAAGCCTTTCCACCTGTTCAAGTTTATTTGTCTTCCGTGCAATGGTAATAATCGCCTGTGGATTGGGTAAGTCTGGGTCGTTTGTTCGCATCAGCAGCGAGTACCCCGCCACATCACCAGTAGATACTTTAAAAACAGGCTGCGTGGCAAAATGAATCTGCTGCTCGCTGATGATTCTTTCCAGCGCTTCTGTTCCGCTTGCATACAATGTATATTCGCCATAATCATGGGCATCAAACTCCAGCAAAGTCCCTTTCGCGTTGCGTTTAACCCTGTACATTGCATAATCCGCAAAGTGTATCAACTGCGTAAGCGAACGGGTGTCCTGTGGATACCATGCTACCCCTGCAGAGACGCGGATACGGTATGCCGTACCATCCGGCAGTTGATAATCGCTGGCTAAAAGTCGGTTCCAAGCGGTTTGAATGCGCTCCCACAGCTCCTGCTTGCTGGAACCTCCATATAAAAACACCAGAAATTCATCCCCTGACCGGCGTGCAATCAACGAATTCTTACCGTTAAATAGATTCAATGTTTCAGCAAAAGTGCGTATATATCCGTCTCCACAATCGTGCCCATGCGTATCGTTCACATATTTCAGATTGTCCAAATCCAGCATAATCATGGCTGCGACACCAAGCGTATCCCCGTCGATTAAGAACAGCTCTTTTGCCAGTTTTTCAAACGCCCGTCGGTTTAAAATGCCCGTCAGCATGTCGTGGTCGCGTTCTATTTCAATCTTTCGTCTGTTTTCCATTTCTGTTGTAACATCCATTACTGTACCGATGACGCCTTGTTCGTCCTGCATTTTAAGTATTCGTAAGAAACGGACGCCCTTAGCATCGCTGACGCGGTAGATAGAAGGCTCTACACGTTTCGTCATGGCTTTCCGCACCATATCGATGCATACTGATTTTGGTATCCAATTGTTCTTTTCATACTGATTTTCATTATCCAGAAGAGAAAATATATCGTCCGAACAATAGGCCATATCTCCATCCTTACGGATTTCAAATACGCCGATGGACATGCCTGCAATCTTGAGAATTTTTGTTAACCGGTTCGCAGATTCTATCACATCCCGGTTTAGTGCCGTAATAGCGTCACTTAAGCTGTCTATTTCGCTGATATAGGTCGGTTCCAATACAATCGGGCGGTTTGGATCGCTGGTTTTCATGCTGTTCACCAGCCGGATAATTGGCTGTACGATTTTTGTGCCGGCAACCCATGCAATGAAGATACCCAGCACGACCGCCATAGAAGCTGCAAGTATTACAATATTGCGCACTGTATTTGGGAAAGTCAGTAGCGTTGCCGAATCCACCATGCCAATCAGCACCCACTGCTGATTGGCAAACGCACTTTTCAAAGGATAAAGCGAGAGCTTTTGTACGCTGCCGTACATGGTTTCCCCACGCACTGCCGTACTGTCGATTTGTACTCTGCCGTTATCCGATACTGCAACCGGTGTAAGTACCATGGTTTCATCCCCAAAAAATTGTTGGTACTTCGCTCCGCCCACAACCATTTTCTGATAGCTTTTTCCCCCATCCTCCGATATGCCGAGGAAATAGCAACCGCGGCCTGAATTGGCAAAAACACCCCGGCTCAGATAATTATGCAATAACTCCTCGCTCAATTCGATCCCAAGTATGCCAATTACTTTGCCATCGCTGGTAAATACTGGCTCCGAATAAGTGATCTGACTCCTATATTCATGCTGATCCATTTGAAACAAGGGGCTCCAGTAGCCGTTGTGTTCCGTGTCCGCCAGTCGGCCGTTTAATGCTGCAATCAAAGGCTGATAAAAATAATTATTCGCAGTATTCGCAGCTCCGCCTGAAAAAGTAAAAGTATTGTGCCAATCATCGCTCTGCTTTATCTGCAGCGCGTTTATAAGTTCCGGAGAGCCTCGCAATAAAGTAATGTCATGGTTATCGTCCGTTTCCTCATCCGGTTGATCATCGCGCAGATAAATGCCAGCATACGAGTTTTCTGCTTGCGCGCTGCCCACACCGTTTAAAATCAGAAAAATTCCGGTCGTATCATTATTGCGCAGCCGGCTTAGCAAATCGCCGGAAACCGCATCTAGCAATGTTTCATTTAAATCCGGGTCAGTAGCAATAGCGGTGTAATCATAACCATTCTTGATCAATATATGTTCAATAGTATCGGCAATATTCTTTTTTGTACTCGTAAGGTAGGACCAGTTTACAGTCATATCCATCATCAAATTTTGATGTTTATTTTGTGTGCGTTCTTCCAGCATCACCAATGCATTTTCATAAATCTGTTGATATATCCCTTTTGCGGAAAGCATGGCTGTAATCAATAAAGTTTGAACAATCGCCATCAGGATCAGCGGTTTCACGATATGACTAACAATGGATTTCCGGCGTTTATTCATAAATCGCTACTCCTTCAGCATCAACATAGACGAAGTATCTGTTGCTGATCATCGCGGTCCATCATCGGTGATGCAGGGCCTTCATTGCTTTATTCATAACCGGGTCTTTTTGCTTTTCGAGAGAGAATATACAACAGAATAAAAATATTTTCTAATCATACGTCTTTGCTGGCATTAAATTCCATCATATTCCTATTATATATTGATTGTAAAAAAAGTCAATCAATAGGTTGATGCTATATTTTTTATCTATTCATTCCTGCATCGTCTTTGTTATTCTTAACCGGGAAATTAACTTACGATGAATTGACAACTTTCTTTACATTCCTTACAATAAGCAGGAGTGAAAACGAATGAACCTATCTAAGTACCAATTCAAACAAACGGCGCGCCATACACCAAAAATGGTTTGTCGTAATCATCGGGAGAATATCAATGTTTATTGTCTTTTTTTCATTATGGATCGTTTTTAACGGTCGTATCGCCCTTGATGTTGCACTGGTTGGAGTCGCTATTTCGGCATTGCTGTATGCTTTCTGTTGGAAATTTCTCGGGTTTACACCACAAAAAGAATTACGTTTTTTAAAAAAAGCGCCAAAGGGACTCCTCTATGTGGTTACGTTGATCCGCGAAATTATCAAAGCGAACGTACAGCTTACCCGTATTGTTCTGCGCCGAAAAAAAGACATTCATCCGCAGTTGGTTACTTTTCATTCGCCAGTGCAAAGGCCATCCGGGCGTACGCTATTGGCCAATTCCATAACGCTTACCCCCGGCACCATTACTGTCTATTTAAAGCAGGATGAATTGACTGTCCATTGTCTGGATACTGCTTTTGCGCAGGGGATCGACAATTTGGATTTTCAGCGCAGGTTGCTGGCCATGGAGGATGCCGATGATGCTTGATACCGCTTATCACTGGTTATATATTACCGCTTTGGTACTGCTTAGCGCCATGACGATTTTATGCCTGATACGCGCAATTCGCGGTCCACGCATTGCGGACCGGGTTGTTGCAATAAATATGATTACCACGCTCACGCTCGCGATGATCTGCATTCTGGCTTTAATGCTTGGCGAAGGATACTTGATTGACGTTGGATTGGTCTACGCGATGATCGGCTTTCTGGCTGTTGTGGTACTATGCAAAGTATATATGGGCGTCGCGCTGGAGCACCGCGAGCAGCAGGCGCAAAGGGCGCAGGAACAAAACGCTGCGGAAGGAGAAACACATGCTTGACTGGATACGTTTCATACTTACGGCAGTCCTGCTACTGTTGGGGCTCTTTGTGCTGGCCGTCGGCATTGTGGGTCAGTTCCGCTTCCGTTATGTGCTAAACCGCATGCACGCCGCTTCTATGGGTGATTCTTTAGGGCTTTTACTGGTCATCACCGGCCTGTGTATCAGCAGTAATGACGGATGGATGATATTAAAAATGCTGTTGACGGTGCTTTTCCTGTGGGTAACCAGTCCGACGGGCAGCCACCTGATCGCCCGTTTGGAAGTTACGACCGACCCGCATTTGGAAGATTGGATGGAGGTGCGAAAGCTGTGAACCTGTTTACCATCATCGTTCTTCTTTTCTTGCTGGTTTGCGCTATCGCAACCAGCTTAAGCCGGAATCTCCTTACCAGCATCGTTATTTTCATGGCATACAGTCTTTTGATGAGTATTATGTGGATTCTATTGCAATCTCCGGATTTAGCCATTACCGAAGCCGCCGTCGGCGCCGGGGTCACCAGTATATTATTCTTTATCACACTCAAAAAAATTCACGCGATCAGAGGGGATGAAGAAGATGACCGCCAAAAGTAAATTCCTCCGTTGGCTGTATGGCAGCGAAAGTCCGCTGGACAAAGCAGAAATCAGTTCCCTTGGCGCCGAGACGCGCCACCGTCGCGAGCGCAGCGCCGAAGCATTTTCTACCCGTGAAGCTTTATATGAACAAAAGCAACGGGAACAGCGGGATCTGGAGCAAAAGCTGTATCAACGCGTACACGAATGGTCCTTTACATCCGGTTTAAAACTGTTGCGGCATATCTACCGGTATCTTGCGGTATTGGTTCTTCTTGGTATTATTCTTTCACTGTTGATTACCGTTGGCGCGCTCCCCCCTCTGGGCGAAGCCGACAATCCCTTGAATAATGAGGTTTCCGCCAGGTATTTGGAAGACGGGCCTGCCGAAACAGGCGCGCTGAACATGGTTACGGGGATGATTTTGGATTACCGCGCTTTTGACACCTTTGGCGAATCTACAGTACTGTTTACAGCTGCATGCGCAGTGCTGCTGCTGCTCAAACTGAATGATTGCCCTCTTGGCAAGCCCAGTAAAACTTGGCTGGAAGCAGAATATGACGACCGCCACCACGAGCCAAAGAATGATTTGATTTTACAAGCCGCAGCCCGTATGCTCGTACCCGTGATCATGCTGTTCGGTCTTTATGTTATCGTCAACGGGCACCTCAGCCCCGGCGGCGGTTTCAGCGGAGGTGCCATCATGGGCGCCGGATTGATCCTCTACCTGAATGCATACGGCTTTGCCCGCTCAGGGCGGTTTATGACGTATACAATATTCCGCTGGATTACGTTCCTTTCACTGCTGACTTATGCGGGGTTAAAAAGCTATTCTTTCTATACAGGAGCTAATCATATTGAAAGCGGCATCTCCGCCGGTACACCGGGCGCCATTTTTTCTGCCGGGTTTATTCTACCGCTGAATTTGTGTGTCGGCTTGATCGTTATGTGTACCATGTACGCGTTTTATACCCTGTTTCGCAAAGGGGGCATATAAGATGCTGGAAAATGTTTTGGATCATCTGGATTTGGTTGTTGCGATTCTGCTGTTTGGCATCGGATTTACTACGCTTCTCCTGCATGGGAACCTGATTAAAAAAATCATCGGCTTGAACATCATGGATACCGCCGTATACTTATTTTTGACAGCGCAAGGCTTCATCACCGGCCGTACAGCGCCGATTACGGCTGCGGGCGTAGCCGCAACCTCCGCCGCTTATGTAAACCCGGTACCCAGCGGATTGGTGCTTACCGGCATTGTTGTATCCGTTAGCGTTACGGCTGTTATGCTCTCCCTCACCATCCGGCTGTACCGCCGCTACCACACGTTGGATATCGACCGCATCACCCTGCGTATGAAGGGAGAAGGCGATTGATGGAATTCGTACAGAATATGCCCTTTTTCAGCATCATGCTTTCCATGGTCAGCGGCATCGTATCCGCCATGCTGCCGCGCCGCGCTGCCAAAGGAATCACGGTGGCACTGAGCGTCGTCGTGCTGGGGCTTAACTTATGGCTATTGACTTTTCTGCTTTCCTACGGAAAAAGCTATACCTACATGATGGGGCACTACCCCGCGCCCTGGGGCAACGAATTGCGTGCCGGTTCGCTGGAAGCGCTCATGGCTGTTGCGCTTAGTTTTGTGATGTTGTTTTCCGTGCTGGGCGGCATCAATAAACTGCAACAGCAGGTTGACAAACAAAAGCAGCATCTGTTTTATGTAATGCTGGATTTATCGCTGGCGGCGCTGATGGCGCTGATTTACACCAACGATTTATTTACCGCTTATGTATTTATCGAAATCCTGACGCTGACTTCCTGCACGCTGATCATGGCCAGACAAGTCGGCCATTCCATGGTCGCCGCGATGCGGTATATGATTATGAGCCTGTTGGGTTCCGGTTTGTTGCTGCTGGCTATATCGCTGGTGTATGACCTGACCGGTCATCTGCTGATGGAGAACATCCATTCCTCTATGACCGCGTTGGTAAAAACCGGCGCATATGAACTGCCCATTACAGTTATTATCGGCCTGTTCTGTGTTAGCCTTGGCATTAAAAGCGCTATGTACCCCTTTCATCCATGGCTGCCGGATGCTTATGGTTATTCTACACCCGCAGCAAGCGCTGTATTATCCAGCCTGATCAGCAAGGGTTATATCTTTTTATTGCTTAAAGTATTCTACCGCGTGATCGGGATTGAAGTCGTTATGGCGAACCACGCATTGAATCTGCTTTTCGCCTTTGGCATTCTCGGGATGATTTTCGGCAGTCTGTCCGCAATCCGCAGCCATGACTTACGCAGGATGATCGCTTTCAGCTCTGTAGCACAGATTGGCTATATTTACGCGGGTATCGGTCTGGGTACGGCTGCCGGCATGGTAGCGGCACTGCTGCACCTGATTACGCACTCGCTGGGGAAGAGCATGTTGTTCCTCTCCGCGCACGGGCTTTCAGATGCATCGAGTGACAGTAAACGCTTTGAAGATCTTCGCGGCGCAGGCTACCGTTACCCGGCAGCCGGAGCGGCATTCACCATCGGCGCCATGAGCATGGTCGGCGTGCCGATACTGGGCGGTTTTTTCAGCAAAGTGTACTTCGCCAATGCTGCCTTTGCGGTAGGCGGCGCCAGTATGTGGATTATGCTCAGTGCGCTAGCTATAAGCACACTGCTAAATGCTTTCTACTTTATGCACACTGTGATGACCCTGTACCGGCAGCCTAAACATGGCTTTATCGCGCAGCCTTTTACTAAATCCAAGTTGACAACCGTATCACTATGGGCGCTGTTCGCGATGAACGCATGCGTCGGCTTTATTATTCAGCCGATCATTCAGGTGATTCAGCAGGGATTATCCATTTTCTCGTAAGCCGGGTATTGATCCTGTTTTCTATATGGTTCTTTTGTATCCCCAATAGCAATGTATTCCCTCGGTAAATTGTTTTCTGGAGGCGACTCAGCGGCATGCAAGCAACTTTGTTTATCCTTGTGCCCCTTTTGCCCGCGGCGTGCGCGCTGCTTTGTTTTCTTCCCCTTTTCCGCAGGCAATGGCTGCGGAATGCCTTTGTCAGCGTTGCTCTCGCGGCTTCCTTTGCCTTGACGCTAAAGCTGTGCCTTTCCGGAGATGGTATGCGCACGCTCTTCACGCTGATGGGCAGTTTGCCAATCGTAGCTAAAAGTGATTCCATCAGCCGGTTTTTTGCCCTGCTCATTGCGGGTATGTGGTTGATTGCGGGTATTTTCTCCTTCGGCTATTTTGCGCATGATGCGAAAGCGCAACGCTATTTCGCCTTCTACCTGCTTACGGAAGCAGCTTTGCTTGCATTATGTTTTGCCGGTACGCTGGTGACCATGTACATTTGCTTTGAAACCATGACCCTATGTTCGCTCCCGCTGGTTTTACACAACCAAACGCGGGAAGCCGTCGCGGCGGGTATTAAATATCTAGTATATTCCATTGCTGGCGCGATGATGGGGCTTTTCGGCATCTTTTTCCTGACAACCCATTCCAGCGGGGTATTCTTCACAGCAGGCGGTATGCTAAGCCGCAGCGTAATCAGCCAGCAGAACGGAACGCTTTTATGGGTGGTTTTGATTACGGTTATTGGGTTTGGCACCAAGGCAGGTATGTTTCCCATGCATGGGTGGCTGCCAACGGCTCATCCGGTCGCGCCCGGTCCGGCAAGCGCTGTCCTATCCGGTGTTATTGTAAAAGCAGGCGTCCTGTGTATTATCCGCGTCCTTTACTTCGCGGTAGGCGCACGGGTATTTAACGGAACATGGGTACAAACTGTCCTGCTATCCCTCTCGTTAACAACCGTTTTTATGGGTTCCATGCTCGCTCTGGCGGAAAAAAACTTAAAGAAGCGGCTGGCATATTCTACAGTTTCTCAAATCAGTTATATTTTATTCGGGCTCTTTGTCTGCAACGAGACGGCATTCAGCGGCGCGTTACTGCATATATGGTTCCACAGCATTATGAAAACTACGCTCTTCCTTTGCGCCGGTGCAATCATCCTGCAGACTGGAAAAACCCGTGTGGATGAAATGCGCGGCATTGGAAAACGGATGCCCGCAACGCTATGGAGCTTTACATTGGCCGGCGTTGGCTTGGTTGGTATTCCGCCCTTAACCGGGTTCATTAGCAAGTGGAACTTAGCCAGCGGCGCGCTTGCCAGCAATATAGGCATTTTCAGCTGGCTTGGCCCCGTAGTGTTGTTAATCAGCGCCCTGCTGACCGCAGGCTATCTGCTCCCGATTAGTATTACGGCCTTTTTCCCGGGCGCGTCCCAAAACGAACTTGCTGCTTCCTATCCAAAGGGAGAACTGAAACCCGTTATGCTGATCCCGCTGTTGCTGCTTGCGCTGCTTATCATCGTACTTGGTATCTGGCCTGCTCCGCTGCAAAACATGATTAACACAATCACTTCTACTCTGCTGTAAAGGAGGCGAACCTATGTTACCGATCGCAATTTTCCTTCCGTTTGCGGGCAGCGCACTTTTATTTGTGCTGCACCCGAAAAAGCGCGCCGTACGCAACTGGCTCGCCTTTGCCTTTACGCTGGCGGCTTCGATTTGCGCGTTGTTTTCCATGCTGGCTCCGGACAGTCGTTTTACGCTGGTCACTTTTTCACAAAGCCTTTCGTTATCCTTCCGTTTGGATGGTCTTGCACGTGTTTTCCTGGGACTAGTCGCTTTCCTTTGGCCTTTTGCCACACTATATGCCTTTGAGTATATGCAGCATGAAGAACGTGAATATCCATTTTTCGGCTTCTACCTGCTCAGCTTTGGGGTAACCATGGCCATTGCTGCTTCCGCAAACCTGTTTACCTTGTATATCTTCTATGAACTGCTGACGTTCTCTACGCTGTTTTTAGTAGCTCACGGGTTGAGCGCGCGCAGTATGTATGCCGGGCGTAAGTACATTTACTACTCCCTGGGCGGCGCTGCGTTAGCTTTTATCGCCATGATCGGTGCGCTCCATTATGGCGGCACGACGGATTTTACCTATGGGGGTATTGCCGCCTTACGCAATGCGCCGGTGCCTACCCTGCTTACGCTGTTTGTGCTGGGCTTCTTGGGTTTTGGCGTAAAAGCCGCCATATTCCCGTTGCATGGGTGGCTGCCCACCGCAACCGTAGCACCGACGCCGGTAACTGCACTGCTGCACGCGGTTGCTGTTGTTAAGGCTGGCGTTTTCTCCGTTGCCCGCCTTACGTATTTTGTTTATGGCACGCGTCTGCTTAGCGGCACTTGGGCGCAAACCCTGTGTATCGGTATAGCGCTGATCACCATCCTTTTTGGCAGTACCATGGCAGTTCGGGAGCAGCATGTAAAGCGAAGGCTGGCATATTCCACCATTTCCAACCTGAGCTATGTGCTTTTCGGTATTCTGCTGATGACGCCGCAGGGTTTCACAGCGGGGTTGATGCATCTGGTTTTTCATGCAATGATTAAAATCTCCCTCTTTAGCTGTGTCGGCGCATGGATGATTCGTACCGGCAAAGAGTACGTGCAGGACTTGCGCGGTGTTGGACGGCGGATGCCGTTTATTTTCACAGTATTTGCCTTTTGTGCCATCGAGTTGGTCGGCATCCCCCCCTATATCGGGTTCCAAAGCAAATGGGCGCTGGCGACGGCTGGGCTTGGCAGCGGTACAGCCGTTGGCTTTATCGGCGTAGGCGTTTTAATTGTTTCCGCGGTACTTACCGCCATCTATCTGCTCGTACCGACAGTAACGGCGTTCGCATTACCGCAAAACGACGAAAATGCTCCCACAACACGCAACGATCCCGGATGGCAGATGAAACTGCCGCTGGCGGTTTTGTGTATTCTCATGCTGGTGCTTGCGTTCGCATCCAAACCACTGGTACAATACCTTACGCTGGTTGCCGGCGGAAAACTGTAAAGGAGGCGCGGTATGCAAGGCGATTTACAACTACTGCTTTCCATTCTATTGCCCATTGCGGCTGCGCCGCTTGCCTATGTCCTGGGACGTTGGCGTAAGGCTGGCGCCATATGGGTATTAACGCTGATCTCCGCTGTTTCCGTCGCTTCCTTTTCGGTGCTGTTAAATGCTATACAACAAGGAAACAGCAATTATATTGCCATTGAAGGCATATGTTCCTTCGGTATTGCCTTTCGAACCGATGGTTTCCGCGCGCTGTATGCGATGATTGCGGGCATCATGTGGCTGATAACATCCATTTACACTTTTGACTTTTCCAAGGGCATGCGTAACGTGCCGCGTTATGCATTCTTTACACTCATGACACTCGGAGCAACGCTGGGGGTCATTCTATCGGATGACTTGTTTACGCTTTACCTCTTTTTTGAAATTATGTCTCTTTGCAGTTATCCCTGGGTTGCGCATCGTGAAACGGCACAGGCTCTGCGCGCAGCTGACAGTTATTTATACATTGCGATTATCGGCGGACTATGTATGCTCATGGGCTTATTGCTTTTACCGCAGTCGCTGGTTATCGCACCCTTTGATACGTTTTCCGCTCTTACCCGCCGTATGGATTTTGCCGTACTTTGCCTGCCAGCACTGCTTTTATTAATCGGCTTTGGAGCAAAAGCAGGGGCATTTCCGTTGCATGTATGGATGCCGCAAGCCTATCCGGCGGCGCCCGCTCCTGCCAGCGCACTGCTATCCGGCATGCTCAGTAAGGCCGGTGTTTTTGGCATCATGGTATTAAGTATTAAATTGATGCCGGAAAATCTTCCCTGGGGAGAGCTAATCTTCTGGCTTGGCATCGTAACCATGGCCGTCGGCGCTCTGCTGGCATTATTAAGTAACGATTTAAAACGTGTACTGGCTTGCTCCAGTATGAGCCAGATCGGATTTATTCTCATTGGCGTCGGCTTAACGACGCTGCTTGGCGGCGAGAGTGGTCCTGCGGCCTGGGGAACGATCGGGCATATGGTTAATCATTCACTATTCAAACTCTTGTTATTCCTGTGCGCAGGTGCTGTGATGATCAATGCCAACACAACGAATTTGAGCGATATTCGCGGCTTTGGACGCAGCAAACCAATACTGCATATCGTGTTTTTATCGGCGCTGCTTGGCATTAGCGGCTTACCATATTTCAGTGGATTCGTCAGCAAATCGCTGCTGCATGAGAGCCTGAATGAATACATACACCTGCTGACACTGGAAAGCGGCAGCCCGGGTGCATTCGCCACTGCGGAAATGTTGTTTGTCGTAGGCGGCGGAATGACGCTTGCCTACATGCTGAAGGTTTATGTATGTGTATTCTGGCAGCTTAATCCTACACGGCAGGCAGAGTATGACGGGATGAAGCGCTACCTCTCCCCCGTTTCCAAACTTCTTTTACTGCTATGCGGTTCATTGCCGCTGCTGTTAGGCATCATGCCGGAAACGCTGATGGGCGGTATCGGCAAGCTGGCACAAGACTTTTTCGGCGTACATTATCGTGGCTTTCGGGATATTTTTATTGCAGAGAACATTGTCGGAGCAGTAAAATCTTTCGTAATCGGTTCGCTTGTCTATATTGTTATTGTCCGGCCATTGTTATCAATTTTAACCAGCGATGGCTACCATGAGTACCCGGATAGCAAGCCCCGCTGGCTTGATTTGGAGAATATGGTATACCGCCCATTGCTTCGCCTACTCACCTTTATTGGATTGGTTTTGGCACGTGTCTTGGAAAAATCCACTGATACGTTGCTTGTTACTGCCCGGCGTATTTTGCTTCACCCCGTAAAGGAGCGTACACCATTACCCGGCAGCAACCGCTTCACATACGCCGTCGGATCGCTATTGGACTTTTTCGTCAAGGTACTCAACTATACCTTATGGCGCAAATCCCCCGCACAACCTCATTTTGTCTGTGCTCTGGCTGCCGGTAACGAGGAAGCCAACCGTCAAATCCGTCGCCTCACACGTTCCATCAGTTTTGGTCTGCTTACGGTATGCCTTGGGCTTTTTGTTACAATCGGCTACCTGTTATTGAATTAACTAATCGGCAAACAAAAGCCGCCGGTATACCGGCGGCTTTTGTTTGCCATAATTCTATGCTCCTGCGAACGTACACATTATATTCCAATAGAATACAAGAAAAAGACCATGCTGATAAACTCAACATGGTCTTTACGTTTCTGTATGCAATTAGTCGATTTTGAAACGCTTTTTGAAACGATCCACGCGTCCGCCTGTATCTACCAGCTTCTGCTTGCCGGTAAAGAAAGGATGGCACTTGGAGCAGATTTCAACTTTCAGTTCCGATTTCGTAGAACCGGTTTCGAACGTCTCACCGCATACGCAATGGACGGTTGCCTTGCCGTATTTGGGATGGATTTTCTCTTTCATGCAGTTTCACCTCTTTTGCGTATGCCTCTTTGGGTTCTAAAGAACCGCGAAAATTAGTGTATCATAGCCGAACAAATTATGCAAGGGTTTTTCCGCAAAGTGTTGTGTTTTTTACGATTTTCTTTCGTTCGCATCCACAATCCTTGTTGATTGTTATAAAGCAGCTGACTTTTAATATTAATATAAGAAAAAGTGTTTTCCCTGCGGTTTATTCCCCATTGCCAATTATATCATACCTTTACAGATCAGTCGATTTTGACAGCATTGATTTGTACGCTCTTTCGTTGAGCACCCACAAAATACCGCCTATTCCTTTGCTTGGTTCCGTTTCCATTCCGGGAAAGGAACAGGCTCCTTCGGATGCGCCTCAAATGTACCGATTTCCTTTTGCATCCATATCACGCCCAGCCAGCTTCCGTTTTTATACCCCATCCGTAAAAAATGCCCCGTCTGGGTAAACCCCATCGCCCGGTGAAGCGCAAGACTGGGTTCGTTGTTCTCCGTAATAACACCGTAAACCGTCTGGAATCCCTGCTCTTGCAGTGTATCCAGCAGTTTACCATACAACGCACGTCCCAGCCCCATTCGTTTGGGCGCGTCCGCAGCCAGATACACCGTACCTTCCACGCCCCAGCGGTAAGCATCGTGGGGGCGTATCTGCCCGCCATATGCAAACCCAACGCTCTTTCCATCCACCTCGCAAATATAGAACGGGTAGGTTTCCAGCGTGTGGAGTATTTTTTTGCGGTAACTTTCCACATCCGGGTTTTGTGTAGAAAAGGTTACATTCCCATTGTAAACATAATAACCGTACACATCGTGCACGAACTGTGCATCATTTTCGTTTGCAACGCGAATTTGTATTTCCATACTGCTTGTTATCCTTCCGCTGCATTCTGGCTGATGGATACCATCTCTTCCGGCGTGAGGCCAACCAGAATGGTTTTAAAATTTGTATAAGTCACAAACCCGGCTGCCGAACCCGCCGCTTTTTTTACATATTTCCGCTTGGTATAATCCACCGGCAAGCTTGGATGATTACGCCCTTTGCTGTAATAGGCTGCTACTTTCGCTGCGTACAGCAGGGTTTCATCCTCCGGTTCCTGCTCGGTTCGGATAATTACGTGCGACCCGGGTATCCCCTGCGCGTGCAGCCACGTTTCATTGCCACGGGCATGCAGTGTCAGCCGGTCATTTTGCAGAGAGTTTTTTCCCACGAATATTTCGGTTCCATCCGGTGCGGTAAAACGGTAAGGCCGCCCTTCCGGTACTTTTTTACGTTTACGTGTTTGTGCGTCCGGCCTGACAAATCCGTTTTGCACCAACAGCAAGCGAATTTCCGCTAAATCTGTGGTCGTAGCGCATTTATCCAGATCCTCCAGCGCGTTTTCCAAAACGCTCAACTCATTTTCAATCTGGCTTAGCTGCTGCCGCGCGTATTGCTGCGCGCCTTTTGCTTTACGATATTTTTTGTAGTACTGCTGCGCATTTTTAGCCGGTGAAAGCTGCGGTGATAGCGCGATTGTTATCATGCGCTGCTGTGGATCATAATAATCCAGAACCTCCACACTCTCCGCTCCTTTTTTAACAAGGTGCAGATTAGCAGTGAGCAGTTCGCCGAAAATTCGATTCTGTTCCGCTTTTTCACTTTGTTGCAGTGTTTCCAGCATCATCGCCTGTTTTTTTTCCAGTCTTGCGATGTTGGACTTTATATGTTTTTGCAACCCGGCGCTGCGCTGACCCATACGCATACGCAGATCGCGCCCCATATAAAACGCATCCATCGCTTCGCTGAGCGATGCAAATGCTTTCTGCTTTGCGCCTTCGTAGCTCAAATAGGGAAACGGGAAAAAGTCCGTCGCCAGGCCTGCCGCATCCATCACGACAACCGGGGCATAAAGTTGCGGCAGCGAGTGGTAAAAAGCAATCAGAGCATGGGCTACTGCTTGAGCATCCAGTTCGCCGCAACGCGTTTTCGGCTCGTATCCGATTCGGGCACAAGCCTCCCGCGCGCATACACCCGCCATACCTGCTACCGTATCCATCAGCCCTTTATCCAGCGTACCGGCGAAAGCTGCAAAACGCTGTGCTGCTGTATCCTCATCCATGGTATTGGGGTCCAGCTTATCCTGCGGCGGCGGCATCACAAATGATACCCCCGGTAAAAGCACCCGCACACGGCTCATTTCGCTGTTTACGTGCCGGATACAGTCAATCATTATCCCAGATTCATCAACCAGTGAAAGGTTGCTGTATCGTCCCATAATCTCCAGCACCAGCGTTTTTTGTACGGGATCGCCTAATTCGCCGATACAATCGAATGTTAGTTTAATAATGCGGTCGCCATGAATCTGCGCAATACTGTGAATTCTTGCGCCTTGCAGATGTTTTCGCATCAGCATGCAAAACATGGGCGGTTCCGCCGGATTTTCGTAAGTCTGGGCGGTAAGCTGTGCCCGTGCCTGATTGGCATTTGCGCTTAGCAGCAGCTTAACATTCTGCCCCTTACTGCGCACGATCATCAGCAGCGTATCGCGCTCCGGTTGGTTCACACGTTCCACCCGGCCGCCTGTCAGCGCAGCATCCAATTCTCCTGCTATGAAAGAAAGGGTAAATCCATCCATGGGCATACCTTCGCCCTCCTTATTGTCATTTCCTGATGATAGCACAAAGCCTTTTCCAGCGCAATCATACGGCAAGGTGGACATTGGAATAGAAACTCAGTATAATCAATAGCGAAATCAAGATATAGAGAACCGATGTATGGTTCGGAAGGAAGTGCGTTCCGATGACCCGTAGCGATGACCGTACAAACAAGCAGGCTCGACCCTGTACCATAGAAACCAATTATATGAAAACTGCCGATGGCAGTTGCTTAATTACCACCGGCGTGACAAAAGTGATTTGCACCGCCAGTGTGGAAGAGAATGTGCCCCCGTTCCTGCGCGGTCAGGGCCGCGGATGGGTAACGGCGGAATATGCCATGCTCCCTGCATCGACCGGGCGGCGCAAGCAACGCGACGGCATTAAAAAGGATGGCCGCAGCGTAGAAATACAGCGGTTGATTGGCCGCTCCCTCCGGCAGGCTGTGGATATGCAAAAGCTGGGCGAACGAACCATTACGCTGGACTGCGATGTATTGCAGGCGGATGGCGGCACGCGCACGGCGTCTATTACCGGAGCTTATGTTGCGCTGGTGCTGGCTGTGCATAAACTGATGCAGAATGGTTTGCTGGCGGAAAACCCCATCATCGGGCAAGTAGCGGCTATCAGTGCTGGTATTGTGGATAACCAACCGATGCTGGATTTATGCTATGTGGAGGACAGCGCCGCACAAACGGATATGAACTTCGTGCTAAACCATAAGGGAGAATTTATTGAGCTGCAGGGCACAGGCGAAGGGCGTGCTTTTACCACGCGCGAGCTGGATACCCTGCTTACTTACGGACGTGCCGGTATCCGCGGGCTCATGCGCACCCAGCGGGAAGCGCTGCTTGGACAGGGTGATCTGTTGGTTCCCCTGCCCCGCATTGTCGTAGCGACGGGTAATGCACATAAATTAAAGGAGTTACGCGCAATCCTCGGCGGCTCCTGCGAATTGGTGGGCATGGATGAAGCCGGCTTTGCCGATGACATAGAGGAGAACGGCGAAACTTTCAGCGATAATGCTGTCATTAAAGCAGAAGCGGTGATTGCGTGCCACCGGGCTGCCTGCGCTGGCAGATGATAGCGGCCTTGCCGTAGATGCGCTGAATGGCGATCCGGGTGTACACAGCGCAAGATATGCGGGTAGCCATGGCGATAGCGACGCAAATAATGCACTGTTGTTGAAGAATATGCAGGGCGTTACAGATCGCAGCTGCAAATTCGTTTGTGCTATGGCCCTTGCTATGCCCGGCGCGGATACCCGCGTGGTTGTAGGTGAATGCCCCGGTACTCTGCTTAGCGAAAAGCGTGGCGAAGCAGGGTTTGGGTACGATCCCCTGTTTTTATATGAAACCGGCAAAACATTTGCTGAGATGGGCGAAGGTGCGAAAAAACAAAGTGAGTCATCGCGCGAAAGCGTCTGCGCTGATGCGCGGGGTGATCACGGAGGTGTTTTAGGGTGAAAATCGTTGCTTTCAGCGATAGCCACAATAATCCTGCTCTGCTAACACAGGCTGTTTTACAGGCGCAGCAGACAGGCGTTATCGACATTTGCGTGCATTGCGGAGACGGGGTTCGCGATTTAGATACGATAGAGCCTATTCTGCGGCAGTCCAATCCGAATGTACGCCTGTACGGCGTACGCGGAAATTGTGATATAGGAGCTTTTCAGCACCACACAGTAGAACTGTTTGATGCAAATGGTGTTCGCTTCATGGTAACACACGGCCATACGTACCATGTGAAAGAAAATTGTGAGGGGCTTCGCACCGCTGCCCGGGGCTACGGCGCAAAAGTTGCCTTTTTCGGGCACACACACCGGTCTCTACTTACAGAATCCTGCGGTGTAACGCTGATCAATCCCGGCGCCATCGTCAATCACATGCAGGGCGGGCATTGCTTATGCACAGGTACTGGTGGAACCGTCCGGCGAATTCCACGCCGATCTGTTCCGGTGGCTGGCTTAGCTTAATTCATCCGAGACACTTACAGCTGTTGAAAATTCTATAAATACCTTCGTTATGCTCCGTTATCAAGCGGAGCATTTTGCTATAAAAACTTTTCCAAAAATGTTGACAATCATTCCATAGCGTGCTACTATATCCTTGAATTCCGATCAGAATAGTCGGGATTCGGAAAGGAAGCCCGATGAAACTCTCAACTCGCGGTAAATACGGGCTATACGCCATGTATTACCTTGCCAGTCATAAAGATGACGGCCCGCAAAGTCTCCAGAATATTGCGTCGGTCGGTATCCCCCGGCAGTATCTGGAACAGTTGCTGGGCAGTTTACGCCGGGCCGGGCTGGTCAGTTCGGTACGGGGTGCACAAGGCGGCTACCAAATCGCATGCGATCCGGATCATACAACGATTCTGGATGTGATTGACGCGATGGAAGGGCCGCTGGAGTTAAGCGATTGTATGGCGGATGAAAAAGGATGTAAATATGCCACCAAATGCGCCGTTCGGCGCGTATGGCAAAAACTCACTGATTCCATCAACCGGGAGTTGGCTGGAATTACGCTGAGCGATATGGATAAAATAGACGAATGTGAGGCAGATCAGCATGTCGGATAAGCAGATCATTTACATGGATAACGCTGCAACCACGGCGGTACGGAAGGAAGTACTGGATGCCATGCTACCCTATTTCATAGAGCATTACGGCAATCCCAGTTCCATTCACTGCGTGGGTCGGGATGCAAAACGCGCGGTTGAAGCGGCACGCAGGCAGGTTGCCGCAGCCATCGGCGCACAGCCGCAGGAAATATACTTTACGGCCGGGGGCAGTGAGAGTGATAACTGGGCTATCCGCTCCGCGACCGAGATGCTCCAAAAAAAAGGGCAAGCATATTATCACCAGCGCAATCGAGCATCACGCAGTGTTACATACTTGCGAGTATTTGGAGAAGAAACACGGCTATCGTGTTACGTACCTTCCGGTGGATGAATACGGTATCGTCAATCCGGCGGATGTGAAAGCCGCTATTGCGGAAGATACGGTGCTCATCACTATTATGGCTGCCAACAATGAAATCGGCACCCTGCAGCCGATTGCCGAAATCGGCAAGATAGCCAAGGAGGCAGGCGTTCTGTTCCATACCGACGCGGTACAGGCTATCGGCGCGATTCCGGTGGATGTAAACGATATGAATGTTGATTTGCTTTCGCTGTCCGCCCACAAATTCCACGGCCCCAAAGGCGTTGGTGCGCTTTATGTGCGTAAGGGTGTGCGGATGAGCAACCTCATTTACGGCGGCGCGCAGGAACGTAACTTGCGCGGCGGCACCGAAAACCTTGCTTCCATTGTTGGGCTGGGTAAAGCCATCGAGATCGCCGTAACAGAGCTACCGGATTACACCGAAAAAATGACCAAGCTGCGCGATCAGCTGATTGACGGCATTCTGGCGGAAATTCCGGATGTTCGTTTGAACGGTCACCGCACCCTGCGGTTGCCGGGCAATGTGAACGTCAGCGTACGTTACATTGAAGGCGAGTCGCTGCTGATGCGGCTGGATTTAGCCGGCATCGAAGGTTCCAGCGGTTCTGCATGCACCAGCGGAGCGCTTGATCCGTCCCATGTGCTTTTAGCCATCGGTTTACCGCATGAGATTGCACACGGCAGCCTACGTTTGTCCCTGGGGATCAATAATACGGAAGCAGATACTGAGCGCGTATTGGAAGCGCTGCCCCCCATTGTGGAAACACTCCGCGCCATGAGCCCCTTAACCCAGCCGGTCTGCAACGCCTAACCCAAAGTTTCACACCACATTTTTACGTATATATGGTATACTGATAAGGAGGGAAACACCATGTACTCAGATAAAGTCATGGATCACTTTGAACACCCGCGCAATGTAGGCGAAATCCCCGACGCTTCCGGCAGCGGAACGGTCGGAAACCCCAAATGCGGCGATATTATGAAGATCGACCTCAAGGTTGAAAATAACATCATTACCGATGTGAAATTCAAAACCTTTGGGTGTTGCGCCGCTGTTGCCACCAGCAGCATGGCGACTGAAATGGTAAAAGGCAAATCGGTAGACGAGGCGCTGGAGATTACCAACAAAGCCGTTGCCGAAGCGCTGGATGGTCTGCCCCCTGTAAAAATGCACTGCTCCGTGCTGGCAGAAGAAGCAATTCACGCCGCGCTGGAGGACTATCATAAGAAGCATCCGCAGGGCTGATCCCGCGGACGCGGGAAAGGAACACGCTTCTATGCCCGATGTACACGGGAATATTGAAGGTATCCGCAACAGTACGCTTGCGGAGTTAAAAGCCATATACGATTATCCGGTCTTGCCGGATGAGTTTATGCCGCAGGAGCTGCTTTTGCAGCTCTGCGGCTATTCTGCGTCCCTCAACCGGGAAATTGCCATTTATCTTACACGTGACGGAGAAGTTGCCGATATGATCATCGGCAAAGCCGACCACGTCGATTTGCCGGATATTCGGCTGCGCCGCAGTGAAGCCCGTTTATCCATGGTGCGCTGCATTCATACCCACCCCCGCAGTAACGGTTTACTGAGCGATGTGGACATCAGTGCTTTACTTTCGATGCGTTTTGACGCGATGTGCGCCGTCGGCGTTGATGAAAAAGGCCGCCCGACAACTGCGGAATGCGCTTTTTTACGTCCCGAAGCTCCCGGCGAAGTCGAACGCACCAGCTTACTGCCCGCAAAGCGGATTCCAGATGACGCTTGGATGACAACCATCCGGGAGATCGATACCCGGCTGGTCGCCGTTATGCCGGACACTAAGCCGGACAAAGAAAAAGCCATTCTCGTAGGTATTGAGAGCGAAGAATCACTTACGGAGCTTTCCGCGTTGGCGCAGACCGCCGGGGCGCAAACCGTGCTTACGGTTCTGCAAAAACGCACAAAGCCAGATACCGCATACTGCATTGGTAAAGGCAAAGCAGAAGAATTATCGCTGAAAGCCCAGGCCGCACAGGCGGACGTGGTGATTTTTGACGAAGAGCTGACCGGCGTCATGCAAAAAAATCTGGAGGAGCTTTTACGCCTCAAGGTTGTAGACCGAACCGCTCTGATATTGGATATTTTTGCCGCACGCGCCAACACGCGTGAAGGCAAACTGCAAGTAGAAATGGCTCAGCTTGCTTACCGCTCCCAGCGCTTGCTGGGGCAAGGACTGGTGCTCAGCCGTCTGGCGGGCGGCATCGGTACCCGCGGCCCGGGCGAAAGCAAGCTGGAGGTCAGCCGCCGTAGGATTCGCGAACGCCTTACCATACTGGAAAAGCAGCTGTCCACCATGGAAAAGCAGCGGTCGCTGCGCAGACAGGAACGTGTGAAGCGGCAGACCCCCGTAATCGCATTGGTTGGATATACTAACGCGGGAAAATCCACCCTGTTTAACCGCTTGACCGGTGCGGATGTATATGTGCAAAACGAACTTTTCGCCACGCTGGACAGCGTAAGCCGCCCCATTACTCTACCCCCATGGGCAGCAGGTGTTATTGGTGGATACGGTCGGCTTTATCCGAAAGCTGCCGCATGATCTGGTCAAAGCCTTCCGCGCCACATTGGAGGAAGCAGCCTTGGCTGATGTGGTCGTCATCGTATCCGACGCCGCGAACCCGAGATTTTCCAGCAGCACGCTACGGTAGAAGAGGTGTTGGCTTCTCTTGGGGCTACGGAAGCACCCCGTATCGATGTCATCAACAAACAGGATCTATCCGCCACGGTTCCCCCGGCTTTTCCCGGTGCTCTCGGTATCAGCGCGTTAAATGGTTTCCGGTGTTCCGGAAACTGCTTGCGCAAATTGAAAATGTGCTCGCGTTGGATAAGAAGGAATATCAGCTGCTAATTCCTTTTTCAGCCTATGCCGTATTGGATCAATTATACCGCTCCGGCGGGTGTTTTAAGCCAGCAGCACAGTGAAGAAGGCGTCATCGTACAACTGCGCAGCGACGTTAAAACTGTAAAAAATGCCTGTAAAGCAGGAGCACACCTGCTGAGTGACGAAGAGAATTAGTTGAATCATATTGAAATGTTGGAGGAGAGATCCCCTTGGTATTGCAAAATATTGTATCGGTGCTCGCCCTTTCCGCTACGCTGCTGCATGGCAGTATGGATGCGGCTATGCCCGATAAAAATATTGACGGTACTTTGTTTTTTAGTTAATCGCGCCCACATGGTCAGCGAAAATTACGCACCCGAGGTGCGTAAGACAAACTTATACGGTCTTTCCCAATCCATGCGAGACGATGCCGCCACCGCGTTGGAAGAGCTGTTTTGCCGCCGCCAAAGAAGACGGCGTTAGTTTATCCACTGTTTCGGGTTACCGCAGTTACGCAAAGCAAAACACAATTCATTCGCGTAAAGTGTAAGACCATTGGGCAGGAAGCTGCCGATATGCTTTCTGCTTTGCCCGGCGCCAGCGAGCACCAGCTTGGGCTCGCAATGGATGTTGCACAGCGCAACTCATCTCAATTAAATTCCGGCTTTGGGAATACGGAAGCAGGGAAATGGGTAGCCGCAAACGCATACCGTTTTGGGTTTATTGTACGCTATCAGGAAGGGATGGAAGACATCACCGGATATAGCTACGAACCTTGGCACATTCGCTATGTAGGCAAAGAATATGCCAATGAGATATATGCATTCGGTCAGCCGCTGGAAATGTTATGTTTCCGCGCACCGGTTAGCAGTATATGATTTCTTGATTCAACAAATCGACGAATGAGGTGTACCCATGAAGAAACTGGCCGCCGTTCTCCTTGCGCTGTCCCTGTTGACTATCTGTCTGCCAACCTACGGCGAAGGTGAAGGACGGACCCAAGCAGAAACCGGTACGCAAAGCGCATCGGTTTTAATAACAACCGAAGCGCAAAACGATAGCGTAACTACTGATGTCCCAGAGGAAGACGCCGGCGAGACCACAGTTGCAGGTGAGTGGAGTTTCCCCGTTACGCTTACGGAACTGCAAAGCGACCATTCTTTGCTTGTCAACCGCGATAATCTGCTGGCTTCCGACTATGTGCCGGATGATCTGATTTATGTAACTGTTTCGCCGCGCATCCAGCAGCAAAGTTGAATTGCGGGAAGAAGTTAACGAAGCGCTGGCAAAAATGTTTGAAGCCGCAAGCGCTGTAACCGAGTACACCTATCAGGTTCAAAACAGCAAAGACGAATGGGTGGAAAAAGAATTTAGCAGTGAGGAAGGCCTTAAGCTTGTACTCAAGAGCGGTTACCGCAGCTATGGCACCCAAAAAAACAACATACGCAAATTATTTAGCGCGTAATAACGGCGTGGACGATGGCATCAGCAGCCCCCCGGGCGCAAGTGAACACCAGACGGGTATGGCGTGCGACATTCTGAGCTACGAATATAATGCCAATAATAAGTATATGAATGATTCCTTCTATCAAACACCGGAAGCGCAGTGGATGGAAGAAAATTGTTATAGCTACGGGTTCATCCTACGATATCCGGAAGATCAGGAAGCGATTACCCAAGTCCCCTACGAGCCTTGGCATTTGCGCTATGTGGGACGTGAAATTGCCGGGTACATTAAAAACCACGGTCTTACTTTGGAAGAGTTCACCGAAATCTGGCAAGCGGAACTGGCGGATTTCGTCGCAGCTGGCGGCGATATTGAAGCACAGTTGATGTTAGAAGCCACGCACCGCGAAGCCGGTATCGAATCGGACCGGTGTTGGAAGAATACGGCGAAGATGGAGATGCGGAAATTTCTCTATCCTTTTAACGCGTAGCCTATGTGGTTTTATGCACAGCCTGTTTGCAGGCTGTGCGGTTTTCTATTCTGCTTTAACCCAGGTCGGTTTCTGCTGCGCACTCTTTACAAGTAGCGTAAAAAACGGTAGAATAAACAAGGCTTGTCCGACCGTAAAACGTAAACGAGGCTTGATAATATGGGTAAAAACAATTGCCATCACCAATCAGAAAGGCGGCGTTGGGAAAACCACTACAGCTATTAATCTGGCTGCTTGCCTTGCGGAGATGGGCAAGCGCATCCTGTTGGTCGATCTGGACCCGCAGGGCAACAGCACCAGTGGTATCGGGCTTCGCGCAGGCGATCAAACTGTGTATGAAGCATTGATGGACAACGTACCGCTAGCAAACATTATTACAGCAACGAAAACCAAGAATTTATGGCTTGCCTCGGCCGATATCCGGCTGGCAGGCGCCGAATTGGAACTGAAAGATGTACCCCAGCGTGAATATATGCTCAAGCAGATATTACAAACCGTTGAGCAACAATATGATTTTATTTTTATTGACTGCCCCCCTTCGCTAGGCCTGCTAACGCTTAATGCCCTGACCGCAGCACAACGGGTGCTAATCCCTATCCAATGCGAGTATTATGCGCTTGAAGGCGTCACCAGCTTGATGAATACCGTCAACCGCGTACAGCGCAGCTTTAACCGCGGGCTGGATATTGAAGGTATTTTTATTGACCATGCTGGATGGGACGCACCAATTTAAGCCTGCAAGTTGTCGATTCTGTAAAGAAGCATTTTCGCAATAAGGTGTTTTCTACCGCTATTCCGCGTAATGTGCGTTTAGGGGAAGCACCCAGCCACGGAATGCCGATACACGAATACGATGCCCGCAGTCTTGGCGCAGAGTCTTACCGCCAGCTCGCAAAAGAATTTTAGAACGGAACAAATAATGCTTATCCCCCGTTATCTTATTGAGAAGGAGCTTTTGCCCATGAAAAAAACCGCCTTGGACGCGGCCTAGACGCCCTCCTTCCACTGGATGACGATTTACTGGATACATCCGTGCGGGAGATTTCGATTTTAGACATCGATCCCAACCAATCCCAGCCGCGCAAGACCTTTAATAAGGATGCCTTAGAACAATTGGCTGAAAGCATCCGGCAGGCAGGCGTATTACAACCGATCTTAACGGTTGAACATGGTACGCGTTACCGCATCATTGCAGGCGAAAGGCGTTTCCGTGCCGCTCGGCTGGCTGGGCTTACTACGATTCCCTGTATTGTTCGCAGCTTAACACAGGAACAGCAGTTGGAGGCCGCCCTCATTGAGAATCTCCAGCGGGAAGATTTGAACCCCATCGAAGAAGCACAGGCGATTCGCGGTTTAATGGAGCAATGCGGCTATACGCAAGAAGAAGCTGCAAAGAAGCTAGGCAAAAGCAGACCTGCCGTAACCAACGCTCTGCGGCTGCTCACCCTCCCCCAGAGCGTTATGAATCTGGTTCTGGAAGGTAAATTAAGCGCAGGACATGCACGCGTACTGGCGGGCGTATCGCCGGAAACCAGACAGTTGGAACTAGCGCACCAAACCGTGCTGCACGATTACAGCGTGCGAAAGCTGGAAGAGATAACCCAAAAGAAACCTGCCTCAATCCGCAGCACAACCCCCGAGAAAAAACGCAGCGCGGAATTGGTTTCGCTGGAGGATACCGTACGCGAAGCCATAGGTGTTAAAACGGCGCTCACCGGCAACGAGCGCAAAGGAAAGATTACGCTTACCTATAGTAACCCTCAGGAGCTTGAACATATCTACGAAGTCTTTGGACGGCTGTTAAGCTAGCCCTCGCCAAAGAGTAAGCATGAATTGGGTGGTGACGAACATATGAAATCCGGTAACTACGCTACGGGACGGCGGCGCGACCCCTACAAATTGCTGTTGCGGATAGCCGGTATTCTGGTTGCCGTAGTCGCGATCAGCACGGTCGTATTTTTACTGTGTAATTCTGCCGTTATCAATGATTACAGAGCGCAGCGAAACGAAATTGATCAGCTGAATGAAGAAGGCGAGCAGGAATTCAATGCCCAGATGAATGCTCTACGCGCCAGTGTCCAGTACGACTGTTGATCCCGATACGGGCGAAATCAGCACTGTCGAAGGCGCGTATTGGGAAAGCACGATCGACGATGTTCTCTGGCGCATTGAGGATGAAAGTAACACTGCGCTGGAGAATGTAAGTGATTTTACGCTGAATCGCGCAGATTTGCTCATTGGCGGTTTGCTGCTGGTAAACCCATGGCATTCCCTGCCCAGCGATTTCAGCGAAGATCAGTTAGTCAGCATCGGTAATTCCAGCGGATGGAAAATCGCCGTGGCTGATGGAAACGTACGTGTATTCCCAGCCGCTTATGCCGCTTTGGATACTATGATCAGCGCTGCTGCTGAAGACGGCTTGGCAGATTATATCGTTCGGGAAGCATACCGCAGCAATGATACGCAAACCGAGCTGTTTAACAATCAAATGGAAAAGCTCAGCAGCAAATACAGCGGAGATATCTTGATTGAACAAACCAAGAAAACCGTGAATTACCCCGGCACTAGCGAATATCAATCGGGCCTTTCCTTCCGTATGGATATTTACAACAAAAACGATCCAGAGATCGGCAAGCAGAAATTTCAGGAGTCCGATCAAGGAAAGTGGTTTACCAATAACGGTTGGAAATATGGTGTCATCTTCCGTTTCCCCACCGAGGACTTCCCCAATGCCAGCTGGGAAGACAAATCCTATAAAACCGGCGTTAGCGTACAGTTGAATTTGTACCGCTATGTTGGAGAGGCTCATTCTACCGCTATGCGGATTATGGATTATTGTTTGGAAGAGTATGTTGAATTCCTGATCAGTCATCCGCATATCTGCATCTATAAGGACGGGGCGCTCGTATACGAAATATACCGTATCGAAGCAGAAGACGCCGACAGCTATACCATACCTGTACCCAACCCGGCAAGCAGCTATATTGCCAGTTTGGATAACATGGGCGGCGTCGTGATGGCGTATTCATACGCTGATTAGATGATAAGCTTTAAATCCCCCCGGCAAATGCCGGGGGATTTTTTTGTCAAGGAACCAGTGTTCCAAACAAGTAACACAGGCTCCTTGATAAATTTGAATCACCAATTCTTTCCGATGTTTGTATATACAAAAAGAGTTCCGAAAGCATGGCTTTCGGAACTCTTTTGCTAAACTTACTTGATTTCGATCGTAGCGCCAACTTCGGCGAACTTGGCTTTGATCTTCTCGGCTTCTTCTTTGGAAGCGCCTTCTTTGATGGTCTTCGGGGTGCCTTCAACCATGTCTTTGGCTTCCTTCAGGCCCAGGCCGCTTATAACTTCGCGAACAGCCTTGATAACCTTGATCTTCTCGGCGCCGGCATCCTTGAGGATGACGTCGAACTCGGTCTTTTCTTCAGCAGCAGCGGCAGCAGCGCCACCGGCAGCAGGAGCAGCCACAACGGCAGCAGCGGCAGATACGCCGAATTTTTCTTCCAGAGCCTTAACCAGTTCGTTCAGTTCCAAGACAGACATTTTCTCAATCTCGGCAATAAATTCCTCATGAGTCATGTGATGAACCTCCATTCAATCGCTATTTTCAGTAATGTGGTATTTGTTAGGCTTCCGCAGGCGCGGCGGCTTCTTCGCCTTCGCTCTGCTTTTTGGCAATTGCGTCCAGCACACGGACGAATCCGCTTACGCTGCTCTGCAAGCTGCCAAGCAAACGGGCCAGCAACACTTCGCGGCTGGGTACCTTGGACAATTCTGCGACCTTTGCGGGGTCCATGATTTCATTGCCCATCAGACCGGCTTTTACCTGAATTGCTTCCGTCTTGTTCTTTTCTACGAACTCAGTGATGATCTTCGCGCCGGCTACTACGTCTTCATTGCTGAAAGCAAAGGCAGACGTACCATTGAGAATCTCGTCCAAACCGGTGATTTTGAGATCGTTGAGTGCGCGGCGTGCCAGCGTGTTTTTCAGTACGCAGTAATCTACGTTCGCGGCACGGCATTGCGCGCGCAGCTTGGTAACCTGCTCTACCGTCAAACCACTGTAGCTCACTACCACAACGCTTTTGGCATCCTGGAATTTCTTTGTGATCTCCGCTACGGCTTGCTTCTTCAGTTCAAAGTTCTTGCTCATTGGGGTTGCACCTCCTTTTTCAGAATCCTGCGATTCCAAAAAGAAAACCCTTGCAGGCGCAAGGGCGAACATAGTCGCGTAGGGATTTCTCCCGCCTTACACCTCGGCGAGCCAAGCTTTCGCTTCATCAAAGGGTTTCCCCTACTCGCTGTCTTCGGCATAGGTTTCTAAAGAATCGACTATCATTATACTGTAAGCTTGAGATTTGTCAATGGTTTACACAAAATTTCTATACTCGGAATTCCGCGTACCATTACACTTTCTGGCCGCATTCCGGACAGAACTTATCTCCCGGTTTCAATTCCGCGCCGCAATTGGTGCACTTGCGCGCTACATTCTGAGGCGCGCCGCATTCGGGGCAAAAACGGCTGCCCACCGGAATGGCCTTCCCGCAGGAAACGCAGCTGGTCGTTGCTGATTGCGGAGCCGCTTCGCTTTGCGTCTTTCCGGCATTCATGCTCTGGGCGAACATCTGTCCCATCGCCGCGCCCGCGCCCATGCCAACGCCCATCCCGGCCATACCGCCGGAATTGTTGTTGGCTGCCTCACGCATCGCTTCCGCGGCCTGATACTGCGAATACTTGTTCAAATCGCCTACCACGCCCATGGAAGTACGCTTGTCAATGCTCTTTTCCACTTCTTCCGGCAAGCTGATATTTTCAATAATAAAGCTGGTCAGTGATAGCCCCAGCGCTTCAACTTTCGGTGAAAGTGCCTTTAACGCGTATTGGCTCAGCTCTTCATAATTTGCCGCCAAATCCAGCGCCGGAATTTTGCTTTCCGCGATCGCATCGCTTAATCCGGAAACCAGCGTACGCTTAATCTGCCCTTCAACGTCCTCAACGGTGAACATCCCGTTGGTTCCAAACACTTCTTTCAGGAATGTTTCCGGGTTGGTAACGCGGAATGCAAA
This sequence comes from Candidatus Limiplasma sp., assembly GCA_963663285.2. Taxonomy (GTDB): domain Bacteria; phylum Bacillota; class Clostridia; order Christensenellales; family Aristaeellaceae; genus CAXXOK01. The sequence continues at coordinate 1,158,072 of CAXXNI010000002.1, forward strand.
GATACCGAAAGCGCGAACGCGGATCATACCAAACTCGGAATCACGCATCATGACCGGATTGCTGGTACCCCATTTCCGATCCAAAAATTGCTTTGTATTAACAAAGTAAACATCAGACTTAAAAGGTGAATTAAACCCAAATTTCCATGCTTTAAGCGCCGTCATAATCGGCATATTTTGGGTGGTAAGCTCATAACGGCCCGGCTGATACACATCTGCCAGCTGCCCCTCGTTTACGAAAATAGCCACCTGGCTTTCGCGGACGGTAAGCTGCGCACCCATCATGATTTCCTTACCATTCATGTCATAGCGGTGCACCATGGTGTTTTGCGTATCATCTTTCCACTCAATAACATCAATAATCTGGCTGGTTACAATTTTCTTGAAGAGTCCCATAATCGCTTGCTCCTCTCTTGATTTGCGAAACGTTATTTCCGGGTACATTCATCGGCGAAATCAATCAACCCATCGCGCATGCACAGTTCTGTAACCGTCATAGGCAATCCCAGATAGTTATAAATCTGTTCGACTGTCTCGTCAATGTATTGCTTGGCTCTGGTTAAATCTGCGGCATGGTATTCCTCGCCGCGCCGTGGGCAAAACACAACCCGAATCTCTTCCGGCGATACAACGGACAGATGAATATTCTGATGGTCGTATTCCTCGCCAAAAAAGTTTTGCAGTGCAATGCCCAGCCGTTCGCTGCCATAGTGCCAGCGGCCTGTAATGAACGCGTCGCCCTGCGGTACGCTGATCCGGGCAAAAACACAGGGTTTTTCCGGGTCGTCCCCACAGCGGTACATACGCTCATGCTTCAGTATATAGTCTTTTGTCGGTGCCAACCCTGAAAGCAGGCGGTTACGCCAGCGTTTACGGGCTAATTTAAAATAATAACTCTCGTCGTAGTCATCGTTGGAATCGTCTGTGTGCATCTGATTAAGCAACAGTTCTACTTCGCGGATGATCTCCAATTGCTTCTCATTGCTGTCTGCAATTTCGAAAATCGGAAGATCGGGCGCGTTTTCATCCAGCCATTTTTCCAGTTCCTGATATTCCGGCTCATCCCCAATGGCAATTGCGTCGATATGATGCTTATGCATACACTCGATCGCTTCGTCAACGGTTTTGCGCAGGCGCGGGGGTTTAAACCCCATGGTTTCCCACCCCTGCATGGAGTTGAACATTTCTTCTACTCGCTGTTCCCGCGTAACGATCAAAAGCCTATACACGCGCAACCCTCCATGCTATTTATCAACAGCAATATTATACCCTACTTTGGTGCAAAATATCAATGATTTTAACGATTTGATTCCAAAGGATAACATCTGCAAAGCAGCCATTCCTCCATACTGTTAGGCTGTAACGCAGTATTGGCAACAAAAAACCAACCTGCCATTCATTAGCAGATTGGTCTTGATTTTATGAAATTTTATTTAGCAGACGCTGAAGCCTTTAACATATTTTCCAGTACAGTGCGCGTTTCCATATCTACGATGCCGGATGCACTGATGCCATTATCCCGTTGTATTTGCTTCACTGCGTCCATCACAGCCTGCGTAAAATAGCTTTTCCATCCGTCTTCCATTTCATAGTACCCGAGTGCGATCAATTCCTCCTGCAAAGCAAGCACGTCGTCATTTTGGTTGTAAATACGCAGGTTGGTATAGGCTCGTTTTACCGGCGTGCCGAAGCCGTATATCGATTGGTCGGTCAGTTCGTAGGTAGCTCTTTGTACGCTGTCCGGGTTATTTCCCTCAATCACATGCACCACAATGCTGCCATCACTATTTTGGCTCACGCCTTCTACCAGCGCAACATGGTCTGTTCCCTGGCTTCGGCTGTAATAGTAGAACCATATATAATCCCCAGGGTAAGGTATATACTCGTTTGATGCCAGATAGTGGTCGCTGCCGATCAGCCACTGTTTTTCATTCGTAGGCAGTTTGCCATTATCGGAAATGAACCGCCCCTTTTCTATAAAAAACGGTGCCCCTGTTGAAGGGCCGCCATAGAAGGGAAATACATTGTCCATTAAATCCAGACCATACCGCTGATCCACCTGATCCACACACCACGTAATGAACTCGGCGCACCATGCGACCCAGCCTTCACAAAACCATTCGCCATATTTGGTTTCGTTGCTTAGCGGTCCTTCCGTATAGCCTATCTCCTCCTGCGCCACTTTCAGCAGCAGCAGTTCCGGTGATGTGGTATCGTCCAGGTTCGATAAGTCCGGCGCTGTCCATTCTTCCGTGGATACGATTACTCTCTCATCCGCAAGTGCATTCCCCATCAAAAGCCAGGAAAAAAGCAGAAGTACTGCCAGCATTATACGTTTCACTACGTCCCTCCGCCCCTATTATGCTATCGGGAAGCGCAAACGTATTTTTACAGCTAGTACGCTTACTTCATCCCGTTGCTGTTAAAAACAGCAAAGCACCAATACTGGCAAAGTACAGAGTGAATGTGTACTCTCCGTGAACCCTGTGCGGTTGTAGGCTGAACTTTTATAGATTCATGAATTTAAACAAAAAATAATCGTTATTATCCTTACTCAAAACGGTCTACAACAATGCTGTTGAGGTGATAGTACTTCGCGTAATAGACATTTGGAAAATAATCTGCTTCATTGGTCAATTCGTTTAATCCATCAAAAGCATCAAACCGGCTCAAGCCTTTGATGCCGTATGTGGTAATATCCATTTCTCCGGTGTCCCGCATGCCGATTACCTCGTTCACGCGCTGCTGCGCCAGCACATAGCGGTTGTAAGCATTAGGCAGTGCGCCCAGTGCATACAGGCTCATCATTAGCGCTAACGTCAATGCCAGCGCTGCCCGTACTATTGTAAATTTGGTATGATCCGCACCAAGGATAACGGCAAATGCCAGAATCAATAGGATCATACTGCCGGTAATGGCGCGGGGCGGATAATAATCCGCCATCGTCATGGCGAAATTGCACGCCAGCGCGCAAAGAAACAACCCAACTGCAAAGGCGAGCTGTTCCCGTTTAACATACTTACCGATATACGCTGCGCATAGCAACGCAATAAAAGCCACCGAAGGCCACATGCCATACTGAAGCCACATAGATAACGCCGTCTGATAATGCTCCGCCAGCAGGTTAAAACCGCCGGATGCCTGTGCAACATTCGTTCGGTTCGCCGGAGCCAGCATCAGCGCTATCCAACCGATTCCAGCCATGATGGTGGTTACAGCCATCCATGGGGTTATTTTTCGGTCCTTGCGCCATTTCCACACCGTACATAGACCCATGAACAAAACAGCCGCCGCAGATACATTCTCGCTCATGTTGCCCAACAATAGCGCCCCGACTCCCAGCAATACTGCATGCCCGATACGCAAGTGTTGTTTGCCGCGGAATATAGCATCGCTGAACGGCACCAATAACCAAACCATCAGCGCGTCACACCACAGGTAGTTCACCGAGCCGGCCAGCCATAAAAAGCTTTGGCCGAAAGCCGGAATAAAAAGGAATACCGCACCGCTGACAATAAGCAACAGCGGCCAATAATACCGTTTTCCACTCTGGTTGGTAAGCCGGTACATCCCCAGCAGCAGCGCCATGTATACTGCCGTGTTCACGATTGCGAATGCCCAGCGTGGCAGCAGTGTAAACAACTGCACAAAAAAATGCGGTACCAGCCGGCCATTCATTTTTGTTGCATGTGCCGCAAGCGACGGGATAATCTGTGCTATATTTGTAATTCGTTCTCCGGTAGCAAAGCTGAAAGAATATAAATAATCATCCGCTAATAACGGCGTGAGTAAATTCAATAAAAGCATTCCCACAAATATCACGGATAGGATTCCCCAAAACAGCATTTTACTTTTATTATGCAAGCAGCATCATCCTCTCCCAGCCTCATGGGAATACCATTCCACGTGAATACAGTGGATTCCTTGCGCAGAAAAATACACTATTTTCTAGACCCGTATCCCCGCATACTACTTGCCGGACATTTCCTCCAGATGTTTTTCTGCCATGGCCAGCAATACTGCGCGCTGGTTGCCCGCTTTTCCATTCACAACGGCTTCCCACAGAGAATCCAGCGTAGTGCCGATACGCGCTGTCGGCACCCCAAACTGCGTGCAAAGAGGCAGTAAATCGTCACCATGCACCGCCAGCTCGCGCAGGTTCATCGGTAGTTGCTCATCCATTAGAGCAGCCAGCATGACTTGTGCCCTATCCAGCGCCGCATCGCAGGACTCCCCTGCTTGCTTCAGCGCTTCCAGCGCGGCTGTTGCATGCGCGATTACCGTAACACCAAGCCGGACGGCCGCCATTTTTTGCAACGATCCATCCAGCAATGCCCGCATCGCCGTCAAACCACGTTCCGCGGCTATCGCATCCTTTGTGGAGAAACGCAGCCTCCTGAGCAAGTTACCAACGTCGGCAGGTTGTTCGTGCATAAACAGAAGCGCCATTTTCCCTGCTACCGGCGAAAAGTACATGGGAGGCTGATAAACATCCAATGCTGTGATCGCGTGTTCATTTGCCTGAAAACCCCCGAAAATAATACTCCACGCTCCGATGGTTTGTAATGTACGTAATCCGGACGCAACCGGTGGTACGGTACGCGGAAGCATCGGATATTTCGTATCCGCCAGCAACAGGCGGGCTAATTCATCACGTATCCGTTCGCAAGCGATATCCGCCAGTAACGAGGCATATTTCGTAGCAGACCGCAACAGTTCATCATTCGGCGTTAAACCCAGTTCCGCTTGAAATCTGGCTGTCCGTAAAATGCGCAGGCCATCGTCTTTCAGCACCTGATCGGGGTCCTGCGTAACGGTATGCAAAATCCCATTCTTTAAATGTTTGAGTCCGCCGGTAGGGTCGATGACCGCAGATCGCTCATTTGGTTCAGTCCATAGTCTGCGGTACATGGCATTCACGGAGAAATCTCTTCGCAACGCATCTACCGCCAGATCCTCCGTAAAGCGCACATCCACCGGCTGATGCCCTGTGCGGTAGCTATCTTCGCGGAACGTGGTATACTCTGCCATGTGCCTGCCCTGTTCGTCATGCACATGCAGTTCCACTGTGCCAAAATGCGCCGCGCGGGGCACCGCATGCACCGGGGTACCTTCGCAAAGCGCAATAACAGCTTCCGGCTTTGCGGGACCACAAACATCCACATCACTTGGCGGCAATTCCATTACCGCGTTGCGCACCAAGCCGCCCACCGCATATAGCGGCAGGCCTGCCTGGGCAAACACACGCGCCGTGCTAAGCAGCCACGGCGCGTTAAAAAGTTGCGTGTTCACAGTTAGTTCTTCTCCGCGACAAGCGCTTCAAATTCTAAGATTTCTCCGCGAATTACATCCAGCGCACTGCGCCAATAGGCAGCATCACGTACGTCGATGCCTACACTGGCTGCAACATTAGCTACGTTATCGCTGCCGCAGCGCGCCAGGAGCGCATCGTATTTTGGCAGGAAAGTTGCGCCTTCCTGTTGATACTTCTGGTAAACGCCAAGGCCAAACAGCAGGCCAAACGCATACGGGAAATTGTAAAAGTGCAGTCCCACCGAATAATAATGGCTTTTATTTATCCACATATCGGCATGGCGCACAGTGGCATCCAAGCCGTTACCGTAGGCTTTTTCCTGCGCATCCAGCATCATCGTCCGCAATTCATCGACTGTTGGTGTATGCGTTTTGCGGGCTTCAAACACAGCGCTTTCAAACAGGAAACGGCTGTAAATATCCACTACGCATTGCGTGGCTTCCATCAGGCTGCCTTCCAGAATGTTGAAAGCACGATCCGGATCGGCTGTTTTCAGCACGGTTTGCGCCAGAAGCGTTTCGTTGAACGTAGACGCGGTTTCCGCCAGCGGCATCGGCGGCTGCGCCATTAGGATAGGCAAATTCTCCATGCAGCGGGCATGCCACGCGTGCCCCAGTTCATGCGCAAGCGTACTCACATCGGAAAAGCTGCCGACAAAGTTCGTTAGGATGCGGCTGATTTTCAACTCATGGTTTTCCGAGCAGAATGCGCCGCCTTCTTTTCCCTCCCGCGGATACAAATCGATCCACCGGTTGTCAAACGCGTGCATCATAAAATCCGCCATTTGCGGATGCGCTTCGCCAAAGATTTCTTTGAGCTGGGCGCGAGCCTCCTCAATGGTGTATTTTTTTACATCTTTGCCAACAGGGGCGAATAAATCATAAAACGGTAAACCATTTTCATGGCCCAGATACCGGGCTTTTGCGCGCAGGTAACGCTGAAAATCCGGCAGAGCTTCCACGCAGGCCGTCCACATGGCATCCAGCGTTTCATGGTCCATGCGGCTTTCCGTAAGCTGCTGCGTCAGCACGTCCGGGTAGTTTCTGGCTTCGCACATGGTAAGCGCTTCACCCTTAATGCCGCCCAGGCAAAAAGCCATCGGCAGCGCTACCTTGGGGTAAGCCTCCATCTCCGCCTCGTATGCCTTTTTACGCACTTCGGGGTCCGGGTCGTGCGCCATACCGCGTACAGCAGGCAGGGGCATGGCTTTCCCATCCAATTCAGCGGTTAGCGTGCCCATCAACTGGTCGCGCAGTTTTTGGAAAGAATCACCACCACTCAGCGACATACGGAGCATCCACTTCTCCAAGTTTTCCGGCAGCATGTGTTTAGCTTCCCTTTGCGCCTCGCGAATCACAAAGCCGTTTTGCTGCAGTTTATCGCTCTTTGCAATCAACTCTTCCAAGTTGTTCAGCCCGCCGATATGCCTCGTGCAGGCGCTGTGAAACACCTGTGTATCCACATAGAGCGTGCTTAGCTCTTCCAGCGTACGGAAAGCTTCCCGGTTTTCCGTTTCCACAGCAAGCGTTAGCTGGCAAAAAGAAAAAGCGCGGGACAGTTTATCCGTTAAGGCCTCCAGATGGCCGACAATTTTCTCCAGCTTTTGCTCTTCCGGCATTTCTGCCTTAAGCAGCTCATGCCCTTCACTGGTCATGGTGGAAATCGCATCAATGTCCGCCCGTAACGCCGGGTCGTCAAACCCTTGATAATATTCGCTTAAATCCCAAGTCGATTCCAAAACAACCGTCTCCTAACCTTTTGAGAATGTAGAAAAACATCCCGCCGACGGCTCAGCGCGGCGGGATGAAATCAGTTCTCCTGCTTTTGCTGGAAGTGAGCTTCCTCCAGCGCGACAAGGCACGTTTCCTTACTGCGTTCTATATGCTTTTGCATTAGCTTTGTAAAATTTTCCAAATCTTTATTTTCTACATATTCCAGCAGTTTATAATGCTCCTGATGCGCAGATTTTCGCCGTATTTCCTTTGCAATGCTCATTGCAGAAAAACGACGGATGTACTCATCCTGACTCTGGATGACCCGCAAAATGCGGTTTAATCCGGAGATAGCCGTAAGCTGATCGTGAAACTCACGCGCCAAAGGAGAAACGCCTTCAACATCGTTCTTCTCAATGAAGACATCCATTTTCTTGAGCTTCTCCCGCATGGACCGAATATCATCCGGCGTCGCGTTTTCAATAATCGCGGGCAACGTAAGCAGCTCCAACGCATTACGGATGGTGTAAATCTCTTCCACATCATCAATCGTGAATGCGCGTACCACTACGCCGCGCCTGAGTATATATTCTACCAGCCCGTCCCGTTCCAGTTTCCGCAGGGCTTCGCGCAGCGGTGTACGGCTGATATGGAGCTTTTCGGCATATTCCGTTTCCACAATGCGGGAACCTGCGGGGATTTCGCTGGTAATAATGGCATGCTTCAGCGTCTCATACGCAATTTCGCGTATGGGTTTGCTTTCGGCCGAAGGAGTAAAGTGAATCACGGACATCAGAACACCTCTTGTTCTTTCTTTGTATTTTGTATACTATCGTGTACCGCTCCATTTGTCAAGTTATTTCATGAACTTTACGCTGCGCCATCATTCGGAGATGAATATAAAAAGTAAGCAGGCTGCGGAGAAGCTGGCGTTCTTCCCCGAAGCCTGCTTAGTAAACAGGAGGCTTCCTCTATATCTCATTTATTGGTATGCAGGGTTCCAAAGTGTAACTGTTTTGGCTCCCGAGGTAAAGCATTACGGCTCTACCGGCATAGCATTGGCATTCATCTTTCTTAGCATTCTGCGCTGTTTCAGTTTCAGGCTTAGTTCGTTCACCCATGCGGCAACAACACCAAAGGAAAGCAGAATGCTTAAAAAGCTTAACAACACCGTAACAACGCTATCTGCATTGGCTTGCGACCCTTGTCCGTTGCCGCTCCCATGCGGACCCATGCCATCCTGCAATCCGGTTCCGCCACCGCCATTGCCGCGGCCACTGGTGGTCGTTGTTACCACCTCCGTATCGCTGCTTGTATCCACTGTAGTAATATCATCGGTTTCGGTTGTAATCTCAACATTATTATTTGCAACCGACGGTAATACGGCATCCCCCGGCAACAAAGTATCGCTTTGTGCAAACACAACCACATTTAAATTGCTGATCCAATTTAAATAAGCGGTGGATGTAAACTGATAGGCTCCAAAACCAAGCACACCAATGCTTAAAACAATTGCAATGATGCGGCGCAACGCCAGCGGGAGTTTATTTCTCCACCGCAGTCGCTGTTTTATCCAACCAAAATGCAGTCCGGCATGAATACCCGTTAGCGCCAACACGAGTGCAGCCACCGCATAATGCCCCAGCTTATAGCTACTATTGCCTTCTATCCCAGGAAATACAACTTTACTAATCATAATCCCGCTAAAAATGATGTATGCAAAACAGAGCAGCAATAACAAATCCAGCACCCAATACACTTTTTGCCGCACAGGGGTATGGGTAGAAATGAGGCCGGACGTTACGGCTTTTATCCACCGCCGGTTAGAAAGCTTATGGATAATAAACAGCCCCGCTAACGCCAATCCGCCGATTTCGTGAAAACTCATTCCCAGCACACGTTTGTTATACATCAGTGCAAGCAGAAACATCATCACAATATCCAGCAGAAATTTCCAACCATTTTTGCGCAATCGCTTCATTTTACCCATACCCTCCGTGCATTTCGTAATTACAGGTTAAGCTTAGCGGGTCACCCTGACAAGCGTGTGAACACCACGAAAACTTTTACGGAAAGTTTGGTATGATTTTAGGCTTAAAATGTGGCGAAAAAATGGCGTTTTACCTTAAAGGCTGATTTTTTCCATTGCAATCAACAGGTTACTTTACATCATCCGCACAGTGCGATCGGGAGCTGAATCCGGCAATATACGGGGAGCACCGAAAAAGAGCGTATCATTAATCTCTTTTTCGGTATCGGCTTCTGGATAAGCGCACATCATCCGTTGATTTGCATCCGACATGCAGGCGCTGGGTTTTTCAGGATCATGACACCAGCCTGCTTCCGTTTCCTTCCCGATGCCGATGATATTATCTCCCTGAATATCAAAATTGATTTTATGCTGGTTTTGCGCCTGCTTCGCCGTTTGCGGTGTCAGTAACTGCACGGAATCCACCAGCAGTTTTGCATCCTCATCCTCACGGAAAGATAGTTTCCCGGTCAGCACGACCAGATTATCCGCTATCAGCAAATCCACAAACCGGTCATATATCTTAGGAAACACTAAGCCTTCCAGCTGCCCGGTTAAATCTTCCAGCGTAATAATGCCCATCATGGAACCTTTTTTAGTGATGCGGCCTTTTGCCAGTGCCAATATCCCCGCCATCGTTACCATGTCTCCATCGTGGTCCAGGCCATGGTTTTCGTTTTCCGACATGGATTCTACATCCAGCACGGTGGTGAATCCGCTCTGCAGCAGCTCCGCCACTTCATCCAGCGGATGCCCGGATATATAAACGCCTGTCATTTCCTTTTCCATGTTTAGCAGCGCTTTCCGGCTATGCTCCGGCATTGCGGGCACATCGGCATGCGCCGGTGTCGCGGTCGAACCCATCATATCAAACAGGCTGACTTGCCCAGCCAAATTGTTTTTATGCTTTTGCGCCGCATCATCAATAATACGCTCATATACGCTTAACAGCTGAGCGCGGTTGTATGGGCCTAAATCAAACGCGCCTGCTTTAATCAAGCTTTCGACTACGCGCTTGTTGATCGTCTCCGGCGGTACACGATCGGCAAAATCAAACAAATCACGATACGGTGCATCCTTCCGGCTACCGACGATCGCCTGTACGGCGCCGTACCCGACGTTCTTCACGCCGCCCATGCCAAAACGAATGCCCGGTTTTCCGTTATTGTCTTTGCCAACGGTAAACTTCCAGCCGCTGTAATTGACATCCGGCGGCAGTACGGGAATCTCCTTTTGCCGGCAATACTGCACATAGCCGGCAATCTTGCCCGCATTATCCATAACGCTGTTCATAATGGCAGCCATAAACTGTACCGGGTAATGGCGTTTCAACCACCCGGTTTGCGCAGCGACAACGGCATAGGCCGCCGCATGGCTCTTGTTAAAAGCGTAACTGGCAAACGCTGTCATATCGTCAAACAGCTGCTCGGCCACCGGTTCGGGTACGCCGCGGCGCACGCAGCCTTCCACCAGCACATTACCCTTTTCATCCGTCATGCCGTGCAGAAAATACTCTCGTTCTTTGGCCATCACGTCTTTTTTCTTTTTACTCATGGCGCGCCGCACCAAATCGCTGCGGCCATAGGAGTACCCGGCCAAATCGCGTACGATCTGCATGACCTGCTCCTGATAAACCATGCAGCCATAGGTAACATCCAAGATCGGCTTAAGCTTTGGGGTGGCATAGCGTACCGATGTTGGGTCATGTTTGCCCGCAATGTAACGAGGGATGCTATCCATCGGCCCCGGGCGGTACAGCGATATTGCAGCGATAATATCCTCAAAGCTTTCCGGCTTCATGTTCTGCAAAAACAAGCGCATCCCGCCGGATTCCAGCTGGAAGACCCCGTCCGTATCCCCATCGGAGATCATCTTATATACCGCGGGATCATCCAGTGGTATCTCTTCGGCTTTCATATTCACGCCAATATCGCGCATCAAATCCAGCGCATCCCGGATGACGGTAAGGGTACGCAATCCCAGAAAGTCCATTTTCAGCAGGCCGAGGTGTTCCAGTGTGCCCATGGGGAACTGTGTGGTAACAACCTCGTCATTCACCTGCAAAGGCACATAATCCGTCACCGGTTTGGCTGTAATCAGCACACCCGCCGCATGCGTGCTGGCATGGCGGGGCATTCCCTCCAGCGTCATGCTGGTTTCTATCAGCTGTTCCACCGCGAGGTCGGTATTCACCATTTCGTGCAGCTGCGGGCTGATTTGCACCGCTTTTTCCAGCGTCATATCCAGCGAGAAAGGAATCGCCTTTGCCACCTGGTCTACGGCTGCGTAGCTCATACCCAGCACACGTCCCACATCGCGCACGACCGCCTTGGCTTTCATGGTGCCGAACGTAATAATCTGCGCCACATGATCGATACCATATTTTCGTGTAACATAGTCGATGACTTCCTGCCGCCGTTCATAGCAGAAATCCACGTCAATATCCGGCATGCTGATGCGCTCCGGGTTGAGGAACCGTTCAAACAGCAGATTGTATTTCAGCGGGTCCAGCATGGTAATACGCAGCGTATACGCTACAATACTGCCTGCCCCGCTGCCGCGCCCCGGCCCAACCATGATGCCGTTTCGTTTCGCGTAATCGATGAAATCCCATACGATTAAAAAGTAATCCACAAACCCCATTTGGGAAATGACGCCCATCTCATACTCCAGCCGTTTACGGGGTTCGCTTTCAGCGTCGTCCACCTGATCCGGATATAATTCCCGCATGCCCTGCATACACAGCCGGGTTAACATTTCCAGCGGTGTTTCGCCAGTTTCAATCGGGTAGTTTGGCAGGTGGCGGGTCGAAAAATCGAACTCAACGTTGCAGCGTTCGGCAATTTCCGCCGCCCGGTCAACCGCCTCCGGCACCGCCGCAAAGAGCGCGCGCATCTCATCCTCGCCCTTTACGTACAGTTCTTCGGTCTCCATACGCATGCGGGTTTCATCCTGTAAAGTTTTACCGGTTTGTACGCACATCAATACTTCCTGCGCGGCAGCATCCTTGCGCAGCAGGTAATGGCAGTCGTTTGTGGCGACCAGTGGTATCCCTGTTTCCCGGGAGAGGGCGATCAGTTCCGGTAATACCTGGCGCTCCTCCGGTATACCGTGATCCATAATCTCAATAAAATAGTTGCCTTTTCCGAACGTGTTTTCCATATCCAATGCATAGGCGCGCGCCTCATCCCTACGCCCTTGTAAAAGCAGCTTGGGCAGGTCACCGCTCAGGCATGCGCTCAAGCAGATCAGCCCTTCGCTGTGTTGCTTCAGCAGCGTATAATCCAGCCGCGGACGATAATAGAAACCCTCGGTAAACCCAGCGCTGACCAGTTTGGTAAGGTTTTTATACCCCGTTTGGTTTTCGCAAAGTAAAATCAAATGGCTGTACTCGCGGCTGACATAGGTTTTATCAAACCGGTCGGGGCAAATATACACCTCGCAGCCGATTACCGGGTGGATGCCCGCTTCTTTACAGGCGGAATAAAAATCCACCGCGCCGTACATTACGCCATGGTCGGTAACAGCGCAGTGCGACATGCCCAGTTCCTTCAGCCGTTTCACCAGCGGTTTAATACGGCACGCACCGTCCAAAAGACTATATTCAGTATGTAAATGCAAATGGGCAAAAGCCATAAACTGCCTCCTGTTCACAGATAGACCCGCGGAAACAAACGTTCCTGCCGTCTCAAAGTATACCGCAAACCGAACAGAGGTTCAAGGTTTGCTTGCCGCAAGGTTGCCGCTGTGCTATACTGTTGCAAACTGGAGGATTCGCCCGGTCACGCTGTTTTCAGGCGGTGCACCGTTGTGCTTCAATCCTGATACGGAGGCGGGTACATGGCGCTTTTTGATGCGGATAAGTCGGGCATACTGTGGGAGAGCGTAGCATTACCCAACGCATTCATCTGTGAATATATGCCATCCGCTCCGGAAGGCTATGTAAAAGTATACCTGTACGGCTTGCTCTATGCCCGCTTCCCCTCCGCAGCGGCGGGCATAACCGCCGAATCGCTGGCAAAAGAGCTGAGCATGGAAGAAAGCGAAGTTATAGCAGCGCTGCAATACTGGGAGCGCTGCCGGTTGGTCACCCGCACGCAGGACCACCCCCCGCAGTTTACCTACCTGAGTGTACAACAGGCGATGATGGGCAGGCAGACCATGCCGGAAGATAAGGCGTACATGCAGTTTGCACAGGCATTATATGCCATTTTCGGCGATAAGCGCAAGCTTCATGGCGGAGAAACGCAGCTTTGCTATGAGTGGGTAGAGCAGCTTGGCTTGCCCCGCGAGGTCGTACTGCTGATGGTGCAGCATTTAGCCACCACCCGCGGCGTGAACTTCAGCTTTAAAGAAGCGCAAAAGCTGGCGGTCGAACTGACCGAACGGCACATTGTCACGTTGGAAGACGCGGAGCAGTATTTTGCCCGCAGCCAGGCTGCGTGGGAAGGCACCAAACGCATTCTGCGGCGCATCAGCAAATACCGTGCCCCTACGATGGACGAAATCGACCTGTATTTGAAATGGACAAAAGAATGGGGCTTCGCACCCAAGGCGGTGGAAACCGCCTGCGCCGAGATGACAGGCGGCGATCCCAGCTTTAAATATTTGGACAGTATTTTGCGCGGCGTGCATGAACGGGCTGACCGCAAGCAAACATCCGCCGAGCAATTAACCCGCCAACTCACCCGCGAGCAGGATGAGGCAAACCTCATCCGCGAGGTGCTGCGCGCCGCCGGTTTAAGCGCAAACGCAAACCAGGCCACAGTGAAGGAAGTGTACCACAACCTGCGCGCGCTTCTGCCACATGAAACGATTGTATTAGCCGCCAAAGAAATCAGCCGGAAAAAGAAAACGCAATCGCTGGATAAGCTGGAGGAGCTTGCACAGGCATGGAGCGCCAAAGGTTTAACTGATGCAGACGAGGTAAAACGCTACCTTGCGCAGGTTAAGCGGCAAAACACGCAATTAAAAGGGCTTTTTGCCCGTATGGGAAGGGATACCCTCCCTACCCCTGTTGACCGGGCATTATTAACCAAATGGTATGACGAATGGGGTTTCACAAGTGCCGTTGTGGAAGCCGTAGCGGATTTTGCCGTTGGTAAAAATGCGCCGATGGCCTTTGTGGATAAGGTGCTTTCCAATTATCACGATGCCGGTATTCGCACCGTTGAGGCTGCGCTGGCCGACCACGAAAAGCACTTAGGTTCATATCGCCAGCCGGATCAAACCGGCAAACCCGGCAAGCAAGGTAAAACTGTGATTGAACAGCGCTATGACCAGCGGGAGTATAAACCGGAAGAAGTGGACGGCTTAACGCCGGAGGAAATTGAGGAGGCGTTACGCTATGACACGTGATCAGTTGATCCTGCAGCTGCAGCAGGAATACGCTACGCGGCGCGAGGAGAATATGCGTATCTATGAGGAGCACGTCGCCGACGCCTGCAGCCATTGCCCCGGTTTACGTAAACTGCTGGATGCGCGCCATGCCGCACTGTTATCCGGTATGCGCAACGCGCTCTACCCGGGCAAGAAGGATACGGCAGCCAACGAAAAATTACCCGCATCCATGGAGGCATATAACACGCAGATAGCGCAAATGCTTGCGGAGCACGGTCTTTCGGCTGATGCACTGGCGCCTGTTTACACTTGCCCGCTTTGTAAGGATGAGGGCTATGTATACGAGCCCTCCCGCGCTATGTGCCGCTGTTTTGAAACCGAACTGAACCAGCGTGTATTGGACGATTTGGGTTTGCAAAAAGAGCAGATGTTTGAAAACTATAATGAGCGGTTTTTCAGCGACGAGCCCATTGTAGGCAAGCTAAGCCAACGCACGCAGATGCGGCTCAACCGCATGCTATGTGAAAAATACGCAGACACCTACCCGGATACGGAGGTTTCCGATCTGCTTTTTATCGGGCGCAGCGGACTTGGAAAAACCTTTCTTATGCAAGCCATTGCCTACAGGGTAGCGCAGCGGGGTTATACCGTCGCCTATGTCAGCGCCTATAAACTGCTGGATACGATGCGCAAAGCTTATTTTGAAAATAATGCAGACTATTTAAAACCCTACATCAACGCACCGCTTCTGCTGATTGACGATCTCGGCACCGAACCGCTGATGGAAAACATCACGGTTACCCAACTGTTTAATTTGCTGAACGAACGGCAGAATGCCGGCAGGCACACCATATTAAGCACAAACTTACCGATGTCCGAGTTAAAAGCACGGTATACGGAGCGCATTACCTCCCGCCTCAGGGACGAACGGCAGTGCCGGACTGTAAAGTTCATCGGTGATGATATCCGCACCAAACTCGGTAAACAAAGCGGGGGCGAAGCATGAACATTCAAATCTACGCCGCCAGGAAAAACACGGATGTTCGCAAGGCAGAGCGCTTTTTTCAGGAACGGCGTATTCCCTTTCAAACCGTTGACCTGAAGAAACATAAACTGGGTGACCGGGAACTGCAACTATTCGCCAAAGCTGCGGGAAACGCACGCGCATTGGTAGACCGCAGCGGTATGAAAGCGCTGGAGCGGCCCGTCGCGCATATGACGGGAGACAGCCTGATTCTATCCGAACTCAAAAACGATCCACAAGCATTGGTCAGTCCCATTGTTCGCAACGGAAACGCAGTAACTGTCGGCGTGGATGAAAAAACATGGCAGTCCTGGGTTTCCGGTGAGAAATAAATCCCTGCATCATACATACGCCATGATCTTCTATACTAGATTTGGAGGGAATATTCATGAATAGAACCTATTTTTCCGCACGGAATCTGACGGTTTCGGCCATTATTGCGGCGCTGTACGCTGCCATCACTCTATTGTTTGCACCGATCAGCTATGGGCCCGTACAATTCCGGGTTTCTGAAGCGCTTACGCTTCTGCCGGTACTGTTCCCGCAGGCGATTCCCGGGCTCACATTAGGCTGCCTGATCGCCAATTTACTGGGCAGCGCGACCCCCTGGGATGTTGTTTTCGGCACGCTGGCTACGCTACTGGCCGCAGTACTCACCCGTAGTTTCCGTAAAAATATCTGGCTCGCTGCTGCCGCGCCCGTAGTATGCAACGCAATTATCGTCGGATTGGTTTTACATTTCACTCTGGCGGATGTGCTGCTGCTGCCGACCATCTTCAGCGTTGGTCTGGGAGAAGCGGTTGTGGTGTATGCGCTTGGCGTTTCCATGATTATGGCGCTGCGCCGCTCACCCAAACTGATGTCCTATATCAGTGCGGATGAGACGAAAGCACAGACCGTAGAGAAACCAGAGTAAAGCATCGCCGACCGCTATCCAGGTTTATTCTCGAAACAAGATGATTGTTACAAATCGTCAAAAACAGGTGCCGTCTCCCTTTTCCATCAAATTCATAACAGATGCGCTTGACAGCAAAGGGCTGCCGCACTATACTCCTTTCGTATATTGAATCCGGCATTTAACTCATCGTAAAGCATATCAACTGTATGCGTATCGATCATCGTAGGAGGAAACCCGCTTATGGTTCATCTCGGTAAACGTTTGATTTCCGTATGGTTATGCATATTACTGCTCTCCTGTATGCCGTTGACGGCGCTGGCCACAGACACATCTACTTCTCAAACGGGCAGCTCAACCAGCGATGAAGATATTGAGCAAAGCATCGCCAACAACCCCGACCTTTCTGATGAAGAGAAAGCGTTGTGGATGGAGTGGTCCAGCGAGGAAACCGCTGAAGATACCACTGCGGCAGATGAAGAGGAACAGGCGCTGCAGGATGCGCTGGAAGACGCCATTGACGTTTCCCAGGACGGCACGGTAGATTTGACCGATCTGGAAGTAAACGATGCGCTTCCCGATAACGTTGTCAATATCCTGCTTTTGGGCGTGGATAACCGTTCTACGGAATTAGCGACCGGTTTAAGCGACGCGGTCATCATCTGCTCCATCAACATGGATGACGGCAGCGTGAAGCTGACCAGCATCACACGAGACACCGAGGTAAGCATTCCCGGTTACAAGAGCACCAAGCGGATCAATTGCGCTTATAAATTCGGCAGCAAAGACGGCGATTTGGCCAACGGCGCTTTTCTCGCCATGAAGACCATCAACCGCAATTTCCAAATGAATATCCAGCGTTATGTGCTGGTCAATATTCACGGTCTTGCCAGCATTATTGACGAGCTGGGTGGTATTGATTTGGATATGACCAAGAAAGAAGCCAGCCGCATCAATTATGAACTGCGCAAAGAACCGATGGACAGCGTAAAGCGCACGAAGGTGGAAGCCATTGATGGCATTCAGCATTTGGACGGCATGCAAGCCGTTACCTATGCGCGTATCCGCGGTATTGACAACGATTTTATGCGTACCGAGCGGCAGCGCAAATTGCTGCAAACGCTGCTTGCCTCCGTTATGAATGACATAAGCATTACCAAGCTGGTTGGGTTGGTGGAAACCGCTATGCCCTACGGCATGACGAATCTGACAGCAGCGGATATGCTTGGCATCGGCAAAACCGTGATCAGCGGCGATGTGCTGACCAGCCTGCAAACCGGGGCTGATGTACTGACGCAGTTCCGCGTCCCGATGGATGGCACCTACAAGTATAAGACGGTCAGCGGCGCAACCTTAACTGCTTTCCGCAGTACCGAACGCAAAAAAGAAAACATTGTCGCTATGCAGGAGTTCATTTACGGAGAATCTTACTATCAGGACTAAACAGAATATAAACCTCTGTACAGCAAGCGGGGCAGCTTTTCATAAAAGGCTGCCCCGCTTCTTATATGCCTTTGGGAATGATCTATTTCCCTTTGTATCATCGAATATTCTATTACCTCATGTGGCCAGTACATTGTTGATTGCCGCCTTATTGTATCAACAAAACCACATCCACCGGTTTAGCCGATGGTTTGCATCATCCCAACAAAATTTTTACCGATAATGTTTACATCGCATTCTTTCCTACCTCTGCATCATTTGGAAGCTCAAGAGTCTATTCACTTTATATTCTAAACCCGCGCAAGCAAACAATAAACAGAGCAGCCGTTATTCGCAGCTGCTCTGTCGTTTTTATTCAATTTGGTTGAGCGTTGTTATTCTTGCGCGCCGCTCTTTTCCGTTATGGCTTTGTGGATGGCTGCCGCCGCGTTTTTCCCGGCACCCATCGCCAATATTACAGTCGCCGCGCCGGTAACCGCATCGCCGCCGGCATAGACATGATCGCGGCTGGTGAGGCCATCATCGCCATTGACGATAATACAGCCACGGCGATCCGTATTCAATCCCGTCGTTGTCTGGCGGATCATCGGGTTAGGTTGTGTACCGATGGCAACGATCAACGTATCAATCGGCACTTCAAACTCGCTGCCCGGTTTTTCCACGGGGCTGCGGCGGCCACTGGCATCCGGCTCGCCAAGCTCCATTTCCACACATTCCACGCCGGTTACCCAGCCTTTGTCGTCCCCCAGCACCTTGACAGGGTTTGCCAGCATTCTGAATTGAATGCCCTCTTCCTGCGCGTGCTCCACTTCTTCCGCACGGGCAGGCAGTTCCGCCATGCTGCGCCTGTAAATAATCGTAACCTGATCGGCTCCCAGCCGCTTGGCGCAGCGTGCCGCATCCATAGCCACATTACCCCCGCCCACGACGGCGACAGAAAAACTTTTCTGTATAGGGGTTGTGCTTTCCGCATGATATGCTTTCATCAGGTTAACACGGGTCAAATACTCGTTGGCGCTGTATACGCCTTTCAAGTTCTCGCCCGGGATGCGCATAAAACGCGGCAATCCTGCGCCGCTGCCAATGAATATGGCTTCAAAGCCCATGTCGAACAATTCGTCAACCGTTAAGGTTTTGCCGATAATAACATTGGTTTCAATGGAAACACCTAACGCCTTGAGCCCGTCAATCTCTCTGCGTACAACAGCTTTGGGCAAACGGAATTCCGGAATGCCGTATACCAGCACGCCGCCGGGGGTATGAAGCGCTTCGTAAATCGTAACCTGATAACCAAGACGCGCCAGTTCTCCCGCACAGGTAAGTCCGCTCGGGCCAGCGCCGATCACCGCCACGCTATGACCATTCGGTGCCGGGGGTACCGGGTCCGGTTCGTTTTGCTGGCTGTGCCAATCCGCAACATACCGCTCCAGCCGGCCGATACCGACACTTTCGCCTTTAATGGCCCGCACACACGCGCCCTCGCACTGGCTTTCCTGCGGGCAAACACGCCCGCATACAGCAGGCAGAGCCGTTCCCGCGCTAAGAACTTCATATGCTCCCGGCAAGTTCTCCTGTGCAATCCGGGAAATAAAACCGGGAATGTTAATGCCCACAGGGCACGCGTTAATGCAGGGGCTGTTTTTACAGTTCAGGCATCTGCGCGCCTCTGTAACCGCCATATCATAGGTATAGCCCAGCGCAACTTCCTCAAAATTATGGTTGCGCTCCATTGGGGGCTGCACCGGCATAGGGGTTTTATGGGGGTCCATGTTTGGCATCGTCAACGCACCTCCTTTTCAAACAGCTTGCAGGCTTTTTCCCGAGCATGCTGTTCAAACTCGCGGTACATTGCGCCACGCTGCAGCGCTTCATCAAAGTCCACCAAATGGCCGTCGAAGTCCGGGCCATCCACACAAGCGAATTTCGTTTCGCCGCCTACCGTAAGGCGGCAGCCACCGCACATGCCTGTACCGTCAATCATAATCGGGTTCATGCTGACGATCGTCTTAATCCCGTATTTTTTTGTGGTCAGGCATACGAATTTCATCATAATCAGCGGCCCGATTGTAATGACTTCATCGTATTGGTTTCCCTCGTTAATCAGCGTTTCCAGCGCCGCGGTAACAAGCCCTTTTTCGCCATAGCTGCCGTCATCCGTCATCATACGCATTTCATCGCTGACAGCCGCAAATTCGTCTTCTAAAATTACCAGATCACGCGTACGGAAACCTACTACGCTATGCACCACAGCACCTTGACTGTGCAGCTTTTTAGCGACCGGCAACGCAATCGCGCAGCCTACGCCGCCGCCAACCACACATACCTTTTTCAGTCCCTCCGTATGGGTAGCATTACCCAGCGGGCCGGCGATATCCTGAAGGGCTTCCCCCTCGTTAAGGCTGTTCAGTTCCATCGTACCTGCACCGACAATTTGAAAAATTAAGGTGATGCTGCCAGCCTCACCATCATAATCCGCGATGGTCAAGGGAATCCGCTCGCTGTTTTCCTTGGCGCGCACAATCACAAACTGCCCCGGTTCCGCCTTGCTGGCGATACGAGGCGCGTTAAGCACAATGCGGGCGACCGTCGAATTCAACATTTCCTTGGAAATAATTTCAAACATGAATCTACCTCATCACTATTACAATCAAACCGGCATACATACGCCTTTACGTCAGCGTTCTATGCCGGACAAAATCACCGTTTTACCGGGCTGCGACACACTCGATTTCCACCAGCCCACCGAGTGGCAGCGCTGCGACCTGTACACAGCTGCGCGCGGGATAATCCCCGGAGAAATAGCTGGCGTATACCGCATTCACCGCGCTGAAATCGACCATATTCGTCAGAAAAATCGTCGTTTTCAGAATATCCTGATAGGATAATCCTTTGGCTTTAAGCACCTCACCAAGATTTTTCATTGAACAATGCGCCTGCGCTTCCACACCCAACGCCAGTTTGCCTGTTTCCATGTCAATACCCAATTGACCGGAAGTAAACACGGTTTCCCCACTGGCCACAGCCTGCGAATATGGGCCGACCGCTTTAGGCGCCGTATCAGTAAATAGAATTTGTTTCATAAAATGTGTACGCTTCCTTTCAGCAAAATTTACGCCTTTAATCATGTATACGACAGGGTCTATTGTAGCATCCAACATTTAGGTATGTAAAGCATTCACCAAAGAAAAACATAGGTTGCGGGTTTTTATACCATCCGGACACGCAGTTACTAGTATCCTTACCAGATACATCCATTCCAACAGGTTCTGTTTGACAAACGAACTGCAAACGGTTACGATCTTCCCGTATCATGTAATGCATTTTCCCGGAGGAGTAACAATATGCAGGACTTTTTTCAAAAGCTTTTCACACTCCGGCAAGAGTATTTGGATTGTGTTCGCCATGAAATGAGCGGTATGGGCGCTCACCCCCGGCAAGGCCCCATTTTAGGTTTGCTGCTCTCCATGGACGGCGCCAGCCAGGCTGATCTGGTTCGCGAGATGGGCGTTAGTGCTGCAACCGTTGCCGTTTCACTTGCCCGGCTTGAGAAACTGGGCTATGTAAAGCGGGAACGCAACCAGCAAAACCAGCGTGCCAATATATTAGCGCTTACGCTGGAAGGCCGTTTGCAAGCTCAACGTGTGCAGCAAGCCATGGAACAAGCCGGTATGCTTGCAGTAACCGGGCTGACGGAAACAGAGCGCGAACAGTTTGCATTCCTGCTGCAAAAAATGATCGACAATTTGCACAACCGGTGTGAGTGCGACTAGACCATACTATGTATCCTCGCCGGGCTACACAGGACGCATATACATAGTATGTTCTTATATGACTCGGTTACCCATCTATATGGCTGCTTTTCTGTTGGTAGTAAATGCATTTCACTATATGCTATTGAGCTAAACCCCCCGCATATAATTGAACCGGCGGCTATTATGCCGCCGGTTTTAAGGTATATTCCGGTTGGTTTACTTCTTGCCGTTCGATTTATTACCGCCGCTGCTGCTATTGCTGGAGCCATTGCCGCTGCTACTGCTACTGGAACCATTGCCGCTGCTGCTGTTGCTATTACTGCTGGCATTGCCTTTTCCGCTGCCTTTGTCTTCCTGGCGCTGTTCTTTATCCTCTTCGCGCTGCTGCGCTTCCTCTTCCAGCTGTTCCTGTGTTTTTTCCTGCTCTTGCTCTCGTACTTGTTCCTGATTCTGTTCCTTTTCGCCATAACTGTTTCCGTTTTCATTCATGGCTTCACGCATGCCGTCAAAGGAGCGCATCAAGGTTTGTACACTTTCACCGCTATACAGTGCAATGGCTTCTTCAATTGAAATGCCTTCCTGCTCAGCGATGTATTCCATCATCAGATAGCGGCCACCGGGTAAACCCAAGGTATCCGCTTTAGCGGATACATCCGCGCCCAAAGATGCGCTGTCAACTTCGTAATCCTTGCCAAGTGAGCTAAGGTAATCCTTGGCGATCGAGCGTAGAGAGCTGGCTTCATCAGCATCCAAAATGCCGCCGTTGGTTGTAATCAGCAAATAGCCATCTTCCTCGCTGGACGCTAAATAGCCATTCTCGTCAATCTGTGCAAGCGCTGCTGATAGTGCATCTTCCGGAGTGGAATCCGTTAAATCAGCATTTTCATACAAGGTAGCGCCCGCAGCATCATACAGCGTAATTCCAGTCACAACGCCATCGGTTACCGTAAGCTCCAGATTCAAGCTATAATCCGGCGCATCCGCACCGCTGGCGATTGCCCCTGTTGCACTCTGCGCTAACGCAGAAGGCATACAGAGCAGTGATACGATCATACATAGAATAGTAAGCCGTTTAAAATATTTGGTTTTCATCGTCTCGTAACTCCTTTCGGTAGCTGGCTGCCACAGCCGACGGCCGGGCCCTTTAGCTTTGCGTCACAGCTTTACAACTGTTTTGCCTTTTCGCTGGGATAAAGATAGTATAACAATGTTGCGTTCAATATGCAAATATTTTTCCGAAATTCCCGAAAACAAAGAAGAAACCATCTGCAAATATACACTTTTTCTATTATGATCACGCATTTTCAAGTCATTTGTCCATCCCCTCCAGGCACGTTTTCAATTCGTTTTAAGCAAACAAGCAAATTATTAGTATATGTATATATTGCTTTTACTAATGTGGAGCAAATTACATTCCCTTGCTCTTTTAACCTTCATCAGCGTCATTGGTTATATAGAAAGGGCACGTTTGCATAGTACTGTTTTGCAGACGTGCCCTTTTTAATTCACGGTTCTTGCATAGTCATCCAGATATAGAACGCTATGGCTTGTCCTCATGTTATCCTTGCTGTGTTCTCTTTCCTGTTTCTCGCGTTTCTGCTGTTAAAACCTTTTTAATAAACACCAATCAACATTCGGTTGTGCGTTGTGTATAAATAAGAGAAACGCTGCTCCGGAATTTTATTAATATTATTTCGTCGCGCTGGACGTTGCATCACTGGAATTCGCACTAGAGGGAGCATCGTTTCGGCCTGAACTCGAGGTTGATTTTTTCTCCGTATAAGCCACTGCAGCATCACTGTATAGCAATTGCTGATCTTCAACCGACGCGTCTCCATTTACGGATAAACCGTTGGCTTTTTCAAAGGCGCGCATTGCGCTATATGTGCCATTCCCATACACATCCACGATCTCTTTTTGGTAATATCCCAATTCCGTTAAACGGGTTTGCAGAGCAACGACCTCGTAACCAGTATCCCCTTTACTCAGCTCTACGTATGGATAATTGCCGTTTTCCCGCAGCAGTTCGCCAATCGCGTACCACTGTTGTAAAAGTTCTTCCGGCGTTGCGCCCGTTGTTGTTGCCGCTTCACCCAGCGCCATTAATGGCAAGGATAAAAACATAAGCACGAGAAGCAGCGTAATGAGTCGTTTCAAAGCGATCATCCTTTCTTAAGAAGATGTCGTATCAGCCGGAAGCAGTAAAAAAGTCTGCTACCGTACTTACACTCTATCCAAGTTTTTTGCAACCGAATCAGGACGCATTGCATTGTGACATCTATTACAAAACAGTATCGCCGTTGCTTAGCCTTAAAACCGTAAGTTTGTATGATTAACATTCCCTATTTCTTTCTTCACAGGCAAATAAAAAAGCGGCCCGGTGTTGTCATCCGGGCTGCTTTTTAACCTGTAATATTATTGGTTGTCTCCCCGCATTTTTCGGTTAAAAACAAAAATAGCTAACGTATAAAATGCAACCGTATACACCAGTACAACTGCTAAATGTGGCATAACGCCGCCCATATTACCCGCCAAAGCTGCTTTGGCTGCTTGTACCGCGTGGTAAAAGGGCAATGCTTCCGCCGTTGCCTTGAATCCTCCGCCAATGAGATCCAGCGGAATCCATACCCCGGAAAGCCAACCAGCTACGTTAGTAAGCAACGCGCCGCACACCCCGCCAACTGCCTTGTCGCTCATTACACTTCCACATAATAGACCAATCCCAACATATAAAATGCCAACCACGACCGTAACAGCAATCGCTGTAAGCACATGAATCGTCCACACAAGACCAAACAGCGCAGCAGCAGCGAAAGTAACCAACGCCTGCAGAACGACCATTGCAAGCATCGGCAGCGTATAACCCAGAATAAAATCCAGCGCCGTCATCGGCGAAGTAAACAGCCGCATCAGGAAAGATGTTGTGCGGTCTTTGGATAAAAGCATTCCAGAAAACAGCGCCAGAAACGCCGGCGCAAAGGTTGCAATGCCAGGTGCAAGGCTATCGATGTGGAACATCGTATTGCTCGCTTCCGGCGGAATGCTGCGATCGATAATCGCCATCAACGCCAGTAAAACCAATGGAAAAGCCAGGCCAAAAAACAGGTTAAGCGGCTCGCGCAATATTTCCTTCGTGTTTCGCTTCGCAAATAGCGTCATTCTCATGCCGCACCTCCAACCAGCGCTATAAACGCATCTTCCAGCTTAGCCGTATTGGTTTGCGCTGTTAATTCCGAAACGGTTCCCACCGCCAACAGTTCCCCACAGGACAGTACGCCTATTCGGTCGGACAATGCTTCAACTTCCTCCATGTAATGCGTTGTCAGGATTATCGTTACTTTTCCCTTCAACGCTTCAATCGATTTCCAAAGTTCACGCCTCGCAAGCACATCCAGCCCCAGCGTAGGCTCATCCAAAAACAGGATTTCCGGGTTGGTAATCAACGCCATCGCGATGCTAAGCCGCCGCTGCATACCACCTGATAATTTCTTTGCCTTTTGTTTTTCTGTTTTCGACAAACCAAATTGCTTCATCATATCCGTTGCGCTTTGTATAGCCGTTTGAGCGTTCTGCCCGTAAAGACCGGCCACCAGTTCTAAGTTCTCCCGTACGGTCAGGTTCGGCGCTACCGCCGTTTCCTGCGGTGAGATATTCGTTTTTTGCTTGATCGGCTTGGCTCCGCTTAAAATGCTATCGCCCAGCAGCAAGGCGTCCCCCTCTGTCGGCCGTATCAGGCATGACAGCATTTTAATCGTGGTCGTTTTTCCCGCGCCATTCACACCCAGTAGCGCAAACAGCTCACCTTGTTGCACCATAAGGCTAAGCTCGTTTACGGCGGCAAAATCTCCATATCGTTTTGTTAAATTCGTAATCTCAATTGCGTTCACTGTTCACCCTCCTCATCGGGCGTTACATAGCCGATGGCCTCCATCACTTTTGCCAGCATTCCTTTCGGAGGAATCGCAATCCCCCGTTTACTGTCTCCAAGAATAATCAAGGTATCGCCGGGCTGAAAATCGAAAAGATCCCGCGCTTCTTTGGGAATCACAATTTGGCCCTTCTCCCCAACCTTTACCGTCCATGCATACTTGCCTTTTGGCGTGCCCATCATTCTCACCTCTGGTACGTTAAGTATGATTTGTATGAATAGTATTCCATATACCATTCAGGAAGTCAAGGTATAATGATCCAAACCCGCCAAATTCTGTTTTATTGATTCACATAAAAGTATAAACACAGCTTTTTTCATTGAGAAATAAGCAAAACAGTATTGCTTTCATTAAAAGCCAGCGGTAAGATGACCCTAGATTGAAAAGCCCACTGGAAAGGGTTTGCGTACCCGGCAAACCTCTTCCAACATCCTTGAGAGGAGCCATACCATGAACCTGATGAACAACGAGTACCGCGACCGCCTTACCCACTGGCTGCGCACTTTACAACTGGATTTTTACCAGCCGCTGCAGTCTCTTCATTTTGAGGGATTTCAAACCATGGATCACCTCACGCCCACGCAGGCATCCCAGCAGAATTTCCAACCCATCGCCGAGGGGTACACATGGGGTAAAACATGGGAATACCTTTGGCTGTGCACGACTGTCACGTTGGATGATACCGCTCAGGGCGAAGCGATCGTAATGTCATTGGATTTATCCGGCGAAGCGACGCTGTTTGTCAATGGCGAAGCTTTCGGTACCCGCAGGGCGGAATGGGTTA
Source organism: Candidatus Limiplasma sp. (assembly GCA_963663285.2). Classification (GTDB taxonomy): domain Bacteria; phylum Bacillota; class Clostridia; order Christensenellales; family Aristaeellaceae; genus CAXXOK01. Next base: position 1,184,294 of record CAXXNI010000002.1, read on the forward strand.
CCACGCCGCACCACTATATAGTGGATAACACCTTGACCCTATGCGGCAAGCCGGGCGAAACCTTTGATTTGCTGTTTGAAGTCTACGCCGGACATTACTTCCCCGACGTGGGCGGCTGCGCAACCGGCCCCGTGCTCCCCGGAGCCTATCAGGACCCCAAGCAGGAAGGGCGTCGAGCCACGGTAGGCAAATCCACCTACGGCATCTGGAATGAGGATGCCTATCAACTCTGGTTGGATGTAACCACGCTGGAAATGCTGCTTGCGGAATTGCCGGAGGATTCGCTGCGTGCCGCCTCCATCGCCGACGGGCTGGAGCTTTTTACCCGCACCGTCGATTTTGAGCAGGAACGAACCGAAAGAATTGCAACCTACCGGCTGGCGCGTAAGCAATTGCACCCGCTTCTGGCCGCCCATAACGGCAGCACCGCACCGCGTATGGTGGCTGTTGGCAATGCACATTTAGATTTAGCCTGGCTGTGGCCGCAGCAGGAAACCCACCGCAAAACCGCGCGTACTTTTGCGGCACAGCTTCGCCTATTGGACCGTTATCCCGAATACCGCTTTATACAAAGTCAACCTGCCGCCTACGAAATGTGCCGCGATCATTATCCGGAGCTGTACCAACGCATTGTAAAAGCCATTCAAGCAGGGCGGTGGATTGCCGAAGGCGCAATGTATGTGGAACCGGATACCAATATGGCATCAGGCGAAGCGTTGATACGGCAATTGGTATACGGCAAACGCTTTTACAAAAACGAGCTTGGGGTGGACAGCCGCATGTTGTGGCTGCCGGACACCTTTGGCTATACGGCCGCGTTGCCACAGCTGCTGAAAGGCTGTCATGTTGATTATCTGGTTACGCAAAAAATATTCTGGAGCTATAACGACGGCGACCGTTTCCCCTACCACTATTTTACGTGGAAAGGGATGGACGGGAGTACGGTTACCTCATTCCTTCCCACCAACTATACCTACCGCACCGATCCCAAGGAATTGTCCGGCGTATGGCGCGAACGGGTGCAAAAACGCAATCTGGATCATTTCCTGATTCCATTTGGTTACGGCGATGGTGGCGGCGGGCCATGCCGGGATCATGTGGAGTATTTACTGCGCGAGAAGGATTTGGAAGGGATGCCCAAAGCGGAAATGGAGTCTCCGCTTACGCTCTTTACAGAGTTGGAAGCGGAAGGAGGCCCCGTTCACACGTGGGACGGCGAATTATACTTCAACGCCCATCGCGGTACCTATACCAGTCAGGCGGCTATCAAGCAAAACAACCGCTGCAGTGAATTTGCCATGCACGAAATGGAGCTGTGGGGCGCGCTGGCCCATGATGTACCCTACCCGCAGGCGGATGCGGAGCGGCTATGGAAAGTATTGCTGCTAAACCAGTTCCACGATATACTGCCGGGCTCTTCCATCGCACGCGTATACACCGAAACCAATGCAGCACATGCCGCCCTGCAACAGGAAGCGGATACATGGGCGGCTTCCGCCAGAAAGACACTGGTACAGGGCGAAGCAGGCGTAACATATTTTAACTCCTTATCCTTTGAGCGTGCGGCTGTTGTGCCATTGCCTGCGTCTTTCTCCGCGGGCGCATGCACCTTGGATGGCGCTCCTGTTTCCGTTTCATACGGTAAAGCGTTGATTTCTCTGCCTTCTCTCGGCGCTGTCAGTTTGCTGCCCACAGAAAATAGTACAAACCACATTCCCTTCGCTTATGCTTCCTTAACGCCAGAAGGGGCCATTTTGGAAAACGCACAGGTTCGTGTTGTCTTCAACCAAAGCGGCGAAGTGATCTCCTACCGTCACACAAGCGGGCGGGAGTATGCTGCCGGAGCTATGAACCACTTCCTGCTGTTTAAGGATGTACCCCGCCTGTTTGATGCATGGGATATTGATAGCAACTATCGGCAGCAGCCTGTCGAAATCAACTGTAATGCCACCCTTACTGTCACTTGTGCCAAAGGATTAATCGCATCGCTGCGTCTGACCCGCAGCATCGGCCATTCCAATCTTGTGCAGGAGATTACGCTGGATGGCAACAGCACATGCGTATTGTTCCATACCACGGTAGAATGGAACGAGCTGCACCGCATGCTGAAAGTCGCTTTCCCTGTGGATGTCCGAGCGGAAAACGCCATTCACGAAATGCAATTTGGCTACGTGGAGCGACCCACGCACCGCAGCAGGGCGTACGATCAGGACCGTTTTGAAGTATGCAACCACCGTTATACTGCCCTTGCGGATCACAGCCATGGCTGCGCCGTATTCAACGATGGTAAGTATGGCGTGGGTGTGGAGGACAACAGCATCGAGTTAACGCTGCTGCGCGCTGCTGCTTCACCGGAAATGTGTGCGGATAACGGCACGCAGCAATTCGCCTATGCTTTTGACGCCTGGGAAGGTTCGTTTGCGGATTCGCAGGTTGTACAGCAAGGCTACCGGCTGAATGTGCCCGTAACACAATGCGAAGGACAGCTGGACACCTTCAGCGCTTTTACCGTTGACGCTCCAAACGTGTTTATTGACACCGTAAAACCGGCGGATGATGAAAGCGGCGATTTGATTTTACGTTTGTATGAAGGGCTCAAAGCAGATACCTTTTTCTGCGTACATACGCCGCTGCCCATTGCGAAGGCTTGGCTGTGCGATATGCTGGAAAACACGGAAAGCGAAATCCAGATGCAAAACGGACAAATCTCCCTCCATGTTCGTCCCTTTGAAGTGCTCACGCTTCGTTTGTCAAAATCAGTTTGAGCAATTAAGCTATTGGGGCAGCTATATACAAAAAACAACAACCCGCCGTTTTAGCGGGCTGTTGTTTTTTATAAACCCCTGTTATTTGCGGGCTGTTGCGCGTTCCGGCCGGAAAGCAGTTTTCAGGGGATGATTTTGATCGGGTTTTGCATTACCGCTGATGTTAATGTGGAATACTGTATTCCGCATTTAAACAGTTTTATACTCCCTCAATCGTATGCTCCGCAATGTACGCAGCTTGTTCATCCGTCATCTGTCCGCTGGTTTGCAGCACCTTTACAGCACTTTCCGGCAGCCAGCTTTCTTCCGTGGGTGTGTAGGGAAGCCCTAGGTAATAAGCCACAAACATTCGTACCGAAGCCGTTCCGATTTCCAATTCCTCATCCGGGTACAGCGTCTCCAGTGACTTGGTCTGGAATTCGGCAGCCTCCACCTCCGTAAGCCCGAACGCCTCCGCCAAATCCTTAAGCGGTACACCGTAAAGATCGCTGATTTCACCAAATCGGTATGATCCCCGAATATCTGCCGGGTCGTATTGTGTTATCACTTCGCCTGTTGCATCGTCAGTAGTTTCCAGCGTAGCAATATCCAGCAAGCGGGGTTCTTTGGTCGATTCCGTTTGCCAGAGCCCAGTTGCCATCGTAATGATGATACCGGCCACAACAAAGACTGTGGAAATGATAAACGTGGTCGTTGGTTTAATCTTCATTGGGCTTTTCCTCCTTCATGCTGGAAATGATAACCGTATCATTTACCGGGCACGCTTTGCCGCTCACACATTGATAACAGCTGATGCACTGCGTATCCCGAACCGCTCCGGATGTAGAAACCTCAATTTGCATCGGGCATGCATGATCACACTTTTTGCAGTGGATACAAGTGGAGGCTTTCCTGCGAACCGGGAAGATGCGAATTTTATTGAACAAACCCAGAAGCGCACCATACGGACACAAGTACTTACACCAAGGCCGCTCTACAAACAGCGACAGCACCGTCACCAGCAGCAATACGCCAATGGCTGTCCATGCGACTTCCCCAGTCATGAAGTTGAATAGCGCGTAGTATGGGTCTACATCCTGAAACAACAATTTCCCTGCTCTGGCGGTTTGCACTACAACCAGTACCAACACCGCATACCGTAAATAGCGCAGCACACGATCCAGCTTTTTGGGAACCAGCTTACCATAACGTTTGGGAAACAGCTTGCGGCCCAGTTTTCCGATCCACTCTTGATAGCTGCCCAGCGGACAGACGTAGCCGCAGAACAATGGCCCAAAGAACACTGCCACAACCAAACCCAGCGCCATCAGGATAAATGCTGCGCTGTGCAGCTTGGGTAGGAAGTCCCCCGTAGTAAAGAATTCATAAATCGTTACAACTCCCCCAAACGGACAGATGGCATGCAACGAAATTTCCGGTAAAAATGGGATAACCACGCCAATTTCCAATAGCCATTTTACCAACGCGATAATTGCGATGAATGTAAAAAACCCAATCTGCACCCAAGTGCGAATGGATGGACCCCTTTTATTTCTGTTAAGCATTTGTATCGCCCTCCTCGGAACAAACTGTAACAAGGAATCGTGGCAAAATTGTGTCTTTCCCGGTGAAAAATTATGGTGAAATCCATTTGCTTTCCAGTCTGCCATACGGTATGATGTTTTCGATGCGAAAATGCCCCCGATTTATAGTGCGTCCTTTTGCGCCGTTCATTGTCGGTTCAGCAGTTGCGGCACAGATACTGGTAAATACTGTTTCTTCTCCGACTGTATCTATACCTGCTCAACAAAGGTACATTTTTAGAAAGCACATAGCAGCGGGCATTCATCGTAAAAACACAATAAAGAGGGTCTTCATCACATGAAAATCCAAACAGTCGCTGTCGTCGGTCTCGGTGCGTTGGGTACTCTTTTCGGCCATCAACTGGCCAAGCACATGCCTATGGATCAACTGCGCATCATCGCCGATAGCGAGCGTATCGCCCGGTACCAGCAGGATGGGATCTACAGCAATGGAGAACGCTGCAATTTCCAATATATCACTCCGCAAGCCGATACCACCCCTGCGGATTTAATACTTGTCGCGGTTAAATACGGTCAACTACCAAGCGCGCTTGAAGCGATGCGCAATCAAGTGGGAGAAAATACCTTGATCCTTTCTCTGCTCAATGGCATCAGCAGCGAAGGCGATATTGCGGCTGTATATGGCAGGGATAAGGTGGTCGATTGTGTCGCATATGGCATGGATGCCGTCAAGGAAGGCAATCAGCTGACCTTTCACAACATGGGAAAACTATGCATCGGCACACACTTGAGTGGCGCGCCGACAGAACCGGTACAGCGTATTTCCCGCTTTTTTGAGGAGTGCCATTTCCCCTACGAGGTAGATGAAGCAATGGGTAAACGTATGTGGGGCAAATTCATGCTCAACGTCGGTGTAAACCAGACCGTAGCGGTCTTTGGCCCAAACTACCGCGCGATTCAGCGGAAAGGTAAACAACGGGATACCATGATCGCCGCGATGCGGGAGGTCATTGCTTTGTCCCAACCGGAGGGTATTGATCTGACGGAGGCTGACCTTGCGTACTGGCTTCATATTCTTTCGACTTTAAACCCCGAGGGCAAACCCTCCATGCGGCAGGATGCGGAAGCCCGCCGTCCCAGCGAAGTTGGGCTGTTTGCCGGCACGGTACTGGCACTGGCGGAGAAGCATCATTTGGAAACACCTGTTAATCAGATGCTGCTAAAGCGGGTACAGGAAATGGAAGCCGCTTATTAACCGTAAACGATACTATAAAAACCGGTGCGCTTTCAGGGAGAACAGCGCGCCGGTTTTTTATATACAACGATCAACGGATACAAGTAGTATATTATAAAGTAACTCCGCTCTAATACACAAAACACGCTTCATGAAAACATCAGGAATAAAACATACCATTCTCCTCAACAGCCTTCTTGAATCCAGATGATTTTTCATTCTTTTCCAATATGCGAACCCTTTTTTCCCATTTCTTCTCCTGCCAGTTCACCCGGATGGGAACGGAAGTCAGAAAAACTTTATTCTATTGTTCATCTTTAATGTATATCATTTCTATTCTTTTTATTCCCATATATTCACTTTTTTGATTCGCTTCTGTGCTTGTGTGGTATACTTTATATACGACGTGGCAAAATATTGCCCGATTACGACAGGAGGAATGAATGTGGAGTATCGGACAGAATTGCAGCATGCCGGCGGTACCGATGTACTGGCGTGGTTTGCCTCGGGCGCACAGGAAGTAACCGCGCATATGAAATACCTGAATATCATCAACGTTTTTCCCGTAGCTGACGGTGATACCGGCACCAATCTAAGCACTACCATCCGTGCAATGGTAGAAAGATCTGCACGTTCGTTCTCTTTCGGAGATATGCTGAAAGCCATTTCCCAATCCGGGCTTGAAAATGCACGGGGCAATTCCGGCATTATTTTTGCATCTTATGTGAGCGGACTTGCGCAAGAAGGCGCAGCCTATGAAAAAGTGAGTGTCCGGGATTTTGCACAAATTGCATCCAATGCCGTTCGGTATTTATATAACGCTGTTGAACAGCCGCGCGAAGGTACGCTGATGAGCGTCATCCGCGATTGGGCTGTTTTCTTGGGTGGAAATTCAGAGAAATATAAGAGCTTTCAGGAATTGTTTTCCGCCGCCTATCGCGAGGCGCACCGCTCACTGGAAAACACTAAAAACCAGCTCGCCGTGTTGCGGAAACACAACGTGGTGGATTCCGGAGCTGCGGGGTTTGTCCGTTTTTTGGAAGGTATCAACCGTGCGCTGGACAGCGGGTTTACCGTTGCGCCTGTTGAGGAGGAATCCATAGATGTACCCCTCGCAATCAAGGAAGAAGCACCCAACTACCGTTATTGCACAGAAGCGCTGGTTCAATTAAACGCGCAAAGCTTATCCGGCGGAGAAACCATCATCGCAGAAGCACGCGAAGTGCTTAGCCCCTTAGGGGATTCGGTCATCGCCGGGTTGCGTGGGGATCGTTTGAAAGTACATATCCATACCAATACGCCTGCTGCCGTAATGGAGCGCTTGCAAGCCTATGGTACGTTGTTGGAGCAAAAAGCAGATGATATGGCGCTGCAAAACCGGCTGCGTACATCCGAAAAAGGCGGTATTGGGTTAATTACCGATTCTGTTGCCGATCTTCCAAACGCATTTTTACTAGAAAATAATATCTCGGTTGTCCCCATGGGTATTTTCAGTCACGGCGCGGTGTTTTTAGATAAACTCACCCTTACTTTGCCACAACTGTTTGCACATATTGATGCTCAGGAAGAGTATCCTACCAGCTCCCAGCCGGAGCCGGCTCGCATACAAACACTGCTTGCTGAGCGCTTGGAGCATTTTGATTCGCTGATTATTCTCAGCGTCGCCTCCCAGTTGAGCGGAACCTACCGTGCACTTGTCAGTGCTGCGCAAGCCTTATCTACGCTCGAACATCCCATCACGGTGTTGGATACGCGGCTTAACTCCGGCGCACAGGGTTTGCTGGTTCACCGCGCGGCCGCGTTGATAGCGCAGGGAAAAACACAACAGCAAATCGTAGCTGATTTAGAAGTTCGCATTCCCCGCACAAAGATATATGTTTGCCTTAATACTTTAGCCTACGCCGTACGTGGCGGACGTGTGCCTAACACCATTGGCAAAATCGGCATGGCTTTAGGCTTACGCCCGATCATGACGCTGGATGCGCAAGGCCACGGGGCGGCCTTTGGCGCAGCATTCAGCCAACAGGGGCTTACACGGAAAATTATGAAGCTGGTAAGACGCGCCATGCAAAACGGTGGCATTGAAAGCTATTCCATCGTTCATGGTGGCAACCCGTCACTGTCGAATGAATATCGCGATCAACTTACGCAAATCATCGGTTTCGCGCCAGCCTTTGTCAGCGAAATATCCGCTGTGGTCGCATTGCATGCAGGGCCGGGCACCGTCGCAGTTTGCTTTACAACAGCAAAGGAGGAATAACGATGGGTGTTGCAGCAGTCGTGATTTTCATCTACTTCTTTCTATTGTTTTTACTGGGGACTGCAAAACGCAATAACAGCATAGTGGATATTGGCTGGGGCATTGGCTTTGTTATCGTTGCGTGGGTGCTATTAACTTTACGTTTGCCAACAAACTTAACGCAAATCACCATTACTGGGTTGATAACACTTTGGGGTGTTCGCCTTTTCACCCATATTTACCGCCGCAACCGTGGCAAGCCGGAGGATTTTCGATATGCTGCCTTCCGAAAGGATTGGGGACGTTGGGTTATTCCACGTGCATTCTTGCAGGTATATATGCTGCAAGGCGTTTTAATGTACTTGATCGCGCTTCCGGTTATTTTACATACGCCCGGTCAATTTGGGGTTCACCCTGTTTGGTATAGTATTGGAATTGCTGTATTTGCCACAGGTTTTCTGTTTGAATCCGTTGGGGATGCACAACTGGCTGCCTTTATTCACAATTCTGAAAATAAAGGGAAAATTATGACACAGGGTTTGTGGCGGTATACCCGGCACCCGAATTATTTCGGAGAAGCAACCATGTGGTGGGGACTGGCGTTTATCGCCATCAGTGGCGGAATTCCTGTTTGGGTATTCATAAGCCCGGTAACCATTACGCTTCTCCTGTTGTTTGTTTCCGGCGTACCGCTGCTGGAAAAGAATATGAAATCCCGGCCCGGGTATGCGGAATACACCAGACAAACCAGCATCTTCTTCCCATGGTTTCCCCGCAAGGCTGAAACCAAATAAAATAATAAGAAGCTAAAGGAGGCATTAAAATGCATCTATCGATTTCCTGGGCGGATGTGCGAAACTACGCGATTCTATTGGGTATCTTTCTGATTGTTGATATGGTATGGCTTTTAGGTATCGCAAAAGGTTTATATGCTCAGCGTCTGGGTTACCTGATGGCTGCCAAGCCGGTATTATGGGCTGCTTTACTATTCTACCTTCTGTTCATTATCGGGTTACAGTTTTTTGTGGTTCAGCCTGCGTTGGCGGCTGCAAGCTGGAAATCCGCCTTGTTCCCGGGGCTGTTGTTCGGTTTGATTACCTATGCTACGTATGATTTAACCAACCTTGCTACCATTCGTGATTGGCCCGTGCTGATAACTGCACTTGATCTTCTTTGGGGCAGCTTCGTCAGCGGTCTAACCAGTCTGCTTGGGTACTTCGTGATTCGTTTATTTTAAAAACCGCCAATTGATCATACGCAAAATAACCCCCTGCGCCGCAAGTAATCTTATCGCGCAGGGGGTATTTAATACGATTTTTTCTTACGTTGCTTAAAGGGATGTAGGCACATCAACAGCGGTTTAGAACGTTTCCGTAGCGAATTTATCCCGGTTCTGCACAAGATCGGCAATGCTCATTCGTCCGATAATCTCACGCATATTACCTTCCAGCACCTGCTGGGCGATAGAGGCAATATCCTCCTGAGACCAGCTGAGGAACTGTTCTGCAGCCGTTGCGATGCTAACATCGTCCGACCCGATTTTGATGTTCGCGACGCCATCCACCATTACGGAGATATATTCCTGCGAAGGTACCGGCTGCGTCGTGCGGATATCTACCTGCATAATGCCAAGGTTCAGCCTATCCACACGTTCAAAGAAAGGAATCACAAGCGTTGCGCCGCCTCGTACGATGCGGTACCCAAACTTTTTAATAATTACATTGCCTTCTTCATCTTTTACCTTATACCGGCGGCGTATTCCACCGGAAATGACCAGCGCGATATTTGGGAGCACTTTGTGATAGTTAGCATAATAACAAGTAAAACAAACGCGATGATTCCAATGAGCCACCACGTGCCGGAACTTGGAAGGTATTCGTTCATCCTTTTAGTGTCCGATACATTTCCATACCAATTGTATAGTATTTTTGGGTAATCCTGCAAACTGGAATGATTGTAACATGAATTTTGAGCCAAATGCAAGCCGACACTTCGTTTTTTCACAATATAATTACCATAATATATTGATGATGATTTATCTGTCTCCAATCACTTTATATATTGTAAGTGTATTGAGCAAAGAATGTTGATGGTATAGATAAAAGCAACTTTCATATGCAAAATTGCGAACAATTTTTTTACATGATGGATATACAATCTAAAAACTCCCAAGCAAAAGTTCGCTTTACGGACGGTTATCATATTGGATATACATCCCTTATACACTGCATGAGAATATCTTTTGTAGAGGATAACACCTTTCCCCGTGGAATACATGCAGTATACGACGCTTGTGTTTCCTGTGCTTGATAATAGACAGCAGTATATCTTACCTTCCACAACCATTATCGCTGCATCAGCAAAGAAACGGAGATTTTATGAAAATACCATTCTGGGAAGAGTCCTACAAAGATGATCACGCTTCATTATTCGGCGCAGCGCCCAATGCTACTCTCGTAGCATTTCAATCCGCTTTTCATCCGAAAGATTCGGTTTTAGATGTCGGCTGTGGCGTGGGGAAAAATGCGCTCTATCTGGCAGGGCTTGGCTTTCGTAACATTGACGCTTTTGATTTATCCGAAAACGCCATTGCAAAGCTCAAGCGCCTCGCCCACTCCCAAGGTGTGCAAGTCAATGCATGGGTACAGGATCTAGCAGATTTTACTTTTACTAAAAAATACGATCTGATCTTTTCTTTTGGAGTCCTGCATTTTGTTGAAAAAAGGATATGGCACAGTTTTATTCGGTTGGCTAAAGAGAACACGAATCCCCAAGGCATTCACATCATTCAGCTTTTCACCAATGCACTGCCGCCAACGGAAGATATAGCGCCGTATGCTGTGGGTCTTGCTTACGATCTGGAGTTGAAATCTCTTTATTCCGATTGGTCCATTCTTCAGTTTCGTTCCTATGCCTTTGAGGAGGAGCATCCGGGCGTTCCAAGGCATCAACACGCATCCAATAAGATTGTCGCTCAAAAGAAATAATACTTTATCCCCCGGAAATGCTACTGCGCTTTTCCCTCCGCTAAATCCAATTTTTTCGTATAGGTTTACATGCTCCGGCGTTCATTCTTGGCAATGAAACCAGCTTGATATTTACCTTAAAATATACGTCTTCTAAAATACACGCCCCATCCCTTGCAGGCTAGTACCCTTTTGTACAAACGTTAAAAGGGAACAAACAGATAAACGCCCGTCGCTAGTATATAGTGACGGGTGTTTATTGATCTTAATAATTTACGATTCCAAGTCTATGAATATAGCATAACGAGAGTGAGAAGCGCTATTTTCATACGTTCAGACATTGCTTTGCCCTATGCAAAATGATACATTTTACTTTTCCAAAGAGTAAACAACTGCTTCATAAGGGCGCAGCATTCCTGCGTTTTCCACCTTGGGATAGTTGCCTATCAACCGCTTGCTGTTTTCAGGCGGCAATGGCATCGTTTGTACTTCAGCACTGAAGTTACAGGCCACTAGCAAATCCTGCTTTCCCCCACGGCGGTAGAAGACCCAAATTTCATCATTTCCCGTATTTGCAAGCTCATATTTTCCGTAAATCGCAGTCTCGTTTTGTTTGCGAATCCGTATCACCTGCTTATAGTAGTTCAACACCGATTCCGGATCGGCTTCCTCCGCATCGGCATTAATCTGCTCATAATTCGGATTTACCTTTATCCACGGTTCACCGGTCGAAAACCCCGCATTTGCGCTATTATCCCATTGCATAGGCGTGCGGCAATTATCCCTGCCGCGCAGACGCAGGCACTCCATCATTTCATCCGGCTTAATCAACCCATTTTCCGTCAACTCCCTGAACATATTGATGCTCTCCAAATCCCGGTAATCCGAAAGGGTTGTAAAGCCGGCATTGGTCATGCCCAGTTCTTCACCCTGATAAATAAACGGCGTCCCCTTCAGCATGAATTCGCAAGTAGCAAGCATTTTTGCAGAAAGTGCGCGGTATTCATCACGATCACAACCAAAACGCGATACGGCGCGCGGCTGGTCATGGTTGCCCCAGTACAGGCTGTTCCAAGCTTTGCCTTCCAGCTCCGTTTGCCATCTGGAAAGTACATCCCGCAGTTCCGTAAGCGGAAAGCGCTTGGTCGTCCACTTGCCCAAAGGCCCTGCGCCTACATCCATATGTTCAAACTGAAAAACCATATTCAATTCACCGGTTTCAAACCCGGCATATTTTTTTGCTTCTTCAGTCGTTACGCCCGGTGTTTCGCCAACCGTCATCAAATCGTATCGGGAGAGAACTTCCCGGTTCATTTCCCGCAGAAACTCATGTTCACGAGGGCCGTTAAGTACGATACTGCTGGGATCGGCGTACACTCCCGCCCCCTTTTCCGCATTCGGGAAACGCTGGTCTTTGGAAATCATGCTGATAATGTCCATACGAAATCCATCGATTCCCTTATCGCACCACCAGCGCATCATATCGTATACATCCGCCCGAACGTGTTCGTTTTCCCAGTTCAAATCCGGCTGTTCTTTCGCAAACATATGCAGGTAGTACATTTCTGTTGCCGGGTCATATTGCCAGGCAGGGCCGCCAAAGCAGGCTCCCCAATTGTTTGGTTCTGCGCCGCCTACACCTTCACGCCAAACATAATAATCCCTATGCGGGTTATTGCGCGAGCTGCGGCTCTCCACAAACCATGCATGCTGGTCGGAGGTATGGTTGACCACCAAATCCATCACAACGCGCAACCCCAACTCGTGCGCTTTGCCCAGCATACAGTCAAAATCCTCCATGGTGCCAAATTCCGTCATAATGGCCTGATAATCGGAAATATCATAGCCGTTATCCCGGTTTGGAGATTGATACACCGGGCTTAGCCAAATCACATCCGCGCCCAGCGCCCGTATATAGGGAAGCCGGCGCGTGATACCGTTCAGGTCACCGATGCCGTCCCCATTGGAATCCTGAAAACTGCGTGGGTATACCTGATAGGCTACCGCTTCTTTCCACCATGTTTTTTTCTCTTGTACACCATTGTTTTGTTTATCGTTCATACTGTACACACTCCTGTTGCATCCTCTTGAAGCATTCAAAACATATGGTAAATGGTACCCGATGTTTGAATCATTCTACTGCTGTCAAAGCGCTTGTTTAACTTGCCGAAAGGCTTTCGGCCATTGTCACTGGTGTTCCCTGTTTTCGTCTTTTTGAATATTCCCGCCGGTGTTATTGAAACAGGTTTTCCCTTATCTGCTCATTGCTTATTGTTCAATACGATCCGGATGGTTCTCCCCTTCGTAAGTATAGTCGTTTTTCAGGCAAAACAGAATACATTCCCAATAAAAATGTCGTTAAATACAATCCGTTCCTCTTACTATTGAATCGTCCGTTCTTGTTCCGTTTCATTCCGTGGTTAACTCACTGCAAACTATATGTGGAAATGCTTTTTGGGCGCTTATGAACGCATAAATGGATTGCAGCATCTATATCCCCGCACGCCTTTCCCCTGTCAAACAGATGCATTGTATGCCTGCGTCTATCATTCGCACACAGCTGCAGAAGTACGGTACATTGTCATGCCTTAGATTGATCATACCCGTTTTAGCTACGCAGATATTCAGCGAACATCAGAGGATAATAAAAGAAAACGCTTGGCTTTCTTGACTGCTGCGTTTTCTTTTTATAAAGGAAATAGGTATTATTTTATGTTATGAATCATCATTTACCGTTTCGTCTGCGTGTACTTCTGTTCAAGACCAAAACTATGAATATACCTAACAAAGCGCTGCCAGTAATCCCAAGCCATAGCAAAGGGCGGGCCGCATCTCCGGTTTGCGGTACATCAATATTCTCCAAAAACTGAACAAATTTAAATGGTGATGTATCTGTATGGTTCGTTGCCAGCATTCCATCAGCTCCCGACCGCCAAACCGTCGGATAATGCCCTAATGAATATTCCGACACGTACACCGTACCCCCGTTGATGGAGTAAGTAGGTGCAGCGTTCGTACTATAATAGCGAAGCGCCGATGTAAAACCGGTGAATGTATAATTACCGCCCTTATAGGTAAACGTATCATCGGCAAAAAAGAGGGCATAGGATTGGCTCCCGGTATACGCCGACACATTGGCTGCACCGCCTTCCAGCGATATGCCGCCAGTATAAGCAAAGATACCCACAGAGCGTGTGCTTGTAGATTGAGCATCCACGGTAAGGCTTCCGCCTGTCATTCGGAAATCGCCCAAACCAGAGTAGATGCTGGTTGCCATGCTGCTCAATGTGCTTGCTTGTACATTCCCACCTGCAAGTAAAATATCATAAACCGCAGACATTCCAAATGCAATGAAACTGGATTGTACATCAACCGTCACGCCGCCGGAAAAAACAGTGATTTCATTCCCTGCATTGATACCATAAGCTATTGAGTTATCATATCTATTTTCGATTTGAACATCCAGGTTTCCAGAACCGCCGATCGACATGCTGCCCCCGGCTTTTATGCCCATAACTGATGAATACAGGTTGCTGATAAAAGTAACTGTTGAGTCTCCCGTGAGTTCAATGGCAATATCTCCGTCGGCATACACAAGTATATGGTATCCCGGTGCTGCCGAAACTGACGAAGTTAAAGTGATCACTGCATTATTTAGTTTCAGCGTATTTGACGCCGTATCAAAATACGCATTCCATCCACTTGCAGGCGGTGTAGCCAGTGCAACTTCGGTTCCATTTACCCAATACGGGTTTGTAGCCGTCAACTTCGCACGATTCAAAATGACACTGGTCGAGTTCGCCGCCAAGGCTGTTGATAGGGAAATACATAGTGTCAGTACGAGAATACCGGTAAAAACCATCCATCGTATTCTTTTCATGATGTTGTTTCTCCGTATTTGTTGTCCGTTAAAGAATTGGAAACGCAATGAAAATCCAATATTTAACTTCATCATATCACTTTGTTAATGGAATCACAACAGAAATTTCTTATCATCATTTCAGGTACAGATTTACATCCTTACGCCCATCAGGATTTTATTGTTAGATGGTTCACATTATAGCAAACAGGAGGACCCGGTTTTTATTTATAGGCAAACCCGAAAAACAAAAAAACATTTAATCGCTCTTCGTTATCAACATGCCCAAAACAAGCGCTCATCTGCCTTGATTTTCTTTTTAATATCCACCAAATTATTCTACAAATTTCAACGTTTAAATAGACTACACCAGATAAAAAATGTTCGCATGTTTATGGTAAAGCTGTTATAATAATAACAAATTATATACAGATGCGCATACCCGAGCATTTATAAGAATGTTATGAGTTTAGCAATACCTAGGTTTCTATAATTCAAATATTCAATCACTAAGACACATTCCAAATCATCATATTAACACAATCCCATAAAGCTATAATTTTAAAATACAAAAATGACGCCAACCTCGTGCTAAGATTGACGTCATTGATGGTGGAGCATAGGAGATTCGAACTCCTGGCCTCTACAATGCGAATGTAGCGCGCTAACGAAGCATCTATAAAAGCACTGATGATTGGAAGAATTTAACACACATTTGAATGCTGTAACATCATTTATTCAAGCGGAGTATCAATGCCTTTGCCATTACTTTTCGAAACTACAAACTTGATTATATTTAACCAACAATCTTTCATATTAATAATGCAGTTCTCTTTTATGATTTATTATATTTATCTTTTATCAGTAAAAATCCGATGGACAGTTAGCCCATCGGATGTGGTCTTTAAAGTTCGCTTATACTATATTAGCAGCTTCTAGCGCTTCAGCGCAAGCCTTGGCATCGGCTTTTGTAACTTTCGATTGCGGAAAAGCCATCAACACTTTCAGTGGCATACCGCTCCCTTGCTTAATGCGGGGATCTTCAATGCCAGGGAAGTATTTTTTAACGATTTCAACTGCTGCGGGGTTATCTAAGATTTCCTGAACTTTGCTTGAACTGGTAATTGCCATAATGAACTCCTCCAAATATTTCAAGTTTGTTTTACGCGTTGATTAATGCACCACCATCGGCATGAATGTTTTGCCCCGTAATCCAATGGCTGTCATCGGAAGCCATAAAGACCACAACGGGTGCAACATCTTCATAAGGATCGCCTGCACGACGGAATGGATTGTTGACAAATGCGGCTTCAACATGTGCTTTGGCTTCTGGACTTAACGAATTTAGACCATTAGAGCAGTTTTCTGTTAAACCGTTGGGGCAGAGGGTATTAACGCGAATGTTGTATTGGCCCCATTCTCTGGCTACCGAGCGGGACATACCACGAACCGCTTCTTTTGCGGCTGAATATGGCGCATAAAGTGCATCACCCATAACGGCAGCTTCCGAGGCAAAATTAATAATGGAAGCACCGGCGCCTTTTTTATCACGCATGTGAGGAAAGCACAGCTTCATCAAGTTCCAATAGGAATAAACCGAACTCTTCATCTCCAGATCAAGTTCTTCAATTGTTTTTTCAAGGAATGGGTTTGGCATAGTAATGCTATGCGCATTATTAACGAGTACGTCAATCGTACTGAACTTTTCAACAGTTGCGTCCACAAACTTTACAAGGCTGTCATAGTCCATGATGTCAACAGACATTGCTAACACTTCTGCACCTTTATCTTCGCAGATTTTCTTGGTTTCCATCAGTTTGCTCTCAGTTCTTGCGCAGATAGCTAGTTTAGCTCCTTCAACTGCCATACGGATGGCTTGTTGTTTACCAAGCCCGCTGGAACACCCCGTGATCAGTATAACTTTATTTTCCAATTTTTTCACAATGCAATCTCCTGTGTTATTTCTTTATTTCATCGGTAGTGCAGACTCAAGACCGTCAATTCCTTCCAGCAGTTCATTTGGAATACGCTCGATTAGCTCATCAATTTTCCAAACTTCATCTTTCCTATAAATGGACTTGATTACCTCAGAAGTTGACCATACACCAATCTCACCATCAGCTGCCAATTTGAACAAAACACCAGTGATGTCTTTTGCATAATCCGAAGCTAGGTAAGCCAAGAATGGCACCATGCCTTCCGGGGTCTTCAGCATTGCAGCAGGAGCAGCAGCTTCAAGATATTCCGTTGGTATACCTTGAATACGGTACTTGGCAGCAGCATTAGTCCATGCACGGGTTTTAGCAAGGGGTGTATAGGCATTCACCGTAACGCCTGTTCCCTCAACATCTTTGGCAACCACCTTGCTCAAAGTGTTTACGCCAGCATTTGCAGCACCATAGGCTGCATATCCTTCGATGCCGGCATGTGCATCCGAAGAAGAATTGATAATTCGTCCGTAACCTTGCTTGACCATGATGGGAAGGGCGTTGTGCATCAGGTTGAACGCACCTTTGAGCTTGGAGTTGATGCTGATGTCCCAAAGACACTCGTCCATGTCCATAAAATTGCCAACCCAATTGGAGGACGCATTATGAACCACAATATCAACTCTGCCATAATTGTCCATAGCGGTTTGAATGATTTTTTTGGCGGTTTCATAATCGCTCACATCGCCAAAAAAAGGAACCGCATCTCCGCCTTTTGCGATGATTTCATCAGCGGTGGTTTTAGCATCACCGCCCATTTTCTCAAGGGTTGCTTTTTCCTCCGCGTTAAAATCCAAAGAGGTATGCTCAAATGCATTAAGCGAGGATCCTGGTTTACGATTGTTGGTGATCACCTTTGCACCATGCTCTGCAAAGCATAGTGCAATTTCTCTTCCGATTCCTTGACCAGAGCCAGTAACAATAGCTACTTTTCCTTCTAATAATTTACTCATACTGTTTCCTTTCATTACTCTAAGGGACACTATGTTTTGTTAATAACACGTGTTTCCTTTAGCCATACTTACCGTAACGCAAATGAAAAACAGGGTCAATGAGCAATCTTTCTTGATATGTTTAAAAGAATGACACATTTGGTAAAAATGTTGCAAATCTCATCTTTTTCTAATGAAGCAATGATTCAATTTTTGTTGTTCTATATGGCATAATTATAAAGGTTGCATTTTACCCCTGCTGTTTGTGTGTTATACAGTTCTCATACTATCCATAAATAGTGACAGAAGGCCTATATAAAAAGGAGCTACAAAATGAACGAAATTTATAAAAAATATTTCTCAAATAGATACGATAGGTCTGTTACTATGACATTTTATTCCCTTTTTATTAACAGTGCTATATGCTTATTCAACTTTGGGTTGGCAATATACTTTTCAGAAGCTTGGTTCTCCCTAAATGCGACCTATTACTTGCTCTTAGCTTTAGCAAAAGCATATGTTCTAAGGTTGGATTACAAAGCAAAATTGATATTAAACGATACCGAGAGATTTAATGTTGAATATAAAGTTTACAGAAAAAGTGGTTCTTTGATTTGGCTATTGGCAATTGTTTATGCGGGTATAGGCTTATGGATGTACTATGGGGAAAATGCAACCATTTATAAAGGCAATGCGGTCTTCATGTTTGCATTAGTTGCACTAATAAAAATTTATTTTGCTATACGGGGAATGACAATTGCAAAAAGAATTAAGTCTCCCCTTATAACAACAATTAAAATCTTGAACGTTGCCAATGCAATGGTTGCTTTGGTGGTTACGCAGGCTACTTTGATGAGTTACGTCTTGTTTCCACATGCAATAACTTATTCTTCATATACCGCTATGGCGTGTGCTTTCGTTATGTTCGTCATGGGTATTCACATGAATTGTTCTAAAAAGATGCATATAGACAGCACTGCGAAATATCGTTGATGTTCAAAGTTAACACAGCGCTTTAAATCTCCTGTGTTTACCTATTATTGTTGCATATCTTATACTAATGTGTATAATAATAAATAGAAATTCGATATATGATATGATTAGGGATGTGCTTTCAATATGAGTAAAGATTTGAGAGTTCGTATAACAAAACAGCTCATCCAAGATAAGTTTTTTCAATTATTACAAGAAAAGCCTCTTAATAAGATTACGGTTAAAGCGATTTGTGATGAAGCAAAAATCAACCGATCTACTTTTTATAAATACTTCGCCGACCCTTATGACTTAATCGAAAAAGTGGAAGCTGAATTGCTTCAAAAAACAAGCGAGTTTTTTAAAATATCACCTAATCTCAATATTACGGAGACTGTGCTGTTTGTTTTAGATGTAGTCATGAAGCATAAGGAAATTTATAAAACGATTCTCAGTGAAAATGGTGATCCCCACTTTATTGACAGGATGTTAGGTGGAATATATACTGCTAAAATCAGTAGTATGGAAAATCTGTTTCCCAACTTGTCCGATGCACAAAAGGAATGGCTTTTTCGCTTTATCACTTATGGGAGTACAAACATCATCATTTCTTGGATTAAAAGCAATTTTAACATGCCCGCTACTGCTGTTGCAGCTTTCATAGATGAAATGAATTCAATTATTCTTGAAGGTGTGAAAAAACGCTTTTGAAATTTTATGTGTATATCCTGCCTTGCCCCTAGAAAAACGATTTCGGTTCAATTATAAAACCCATCTTGATTATGTCAATTAGTCAACAAGAGCAGCTGGTATAAGACAGATTAGTACATTGTGTAAACGGTACTCGTTGTAATCTCTTCGCTATATTCCCATCTATTCCTTCGCTTCCTTAAGATATATGAACCAGTTCGTGTTCAATCTCTCTAATTAATTTTTAAAGTCCTCAAGCTACTGATTCAATATTCAGCGCTTTCTATGAAATCATTAAATGTACCCATGACCACTTGGTGTGTATGGTATTCTGCGGGTAAGTTAATTATTCAACGTTAAGGTTTGATATAAAGCAAGTGAATATAAGATAAACCATCTACCGATAAAAATTCCTTTATCAATAGATGGTTTCTTTTTGGTGGAGCATAGGAGATTCGAACTCCTGGCCTCTACAATGCGAATGTAGCGCGCTACCAACTGCGCTAATGCCCCATGTTTGCAGATCACGTTTTTTCGTGTCAGCGGAATATACTATAGCAAAATTCAGCGAAAAATGCAATAGCGTTTTTCAAATAATGCTTGGTTTTTCAGAAAAAAATATCGCTTGCCTCTTATAAAAAGCCGATTGACAACCTCCGCAAAATATGGTAACTTAGTTCGGTAAGCCGCACAAGCGGGGTTTAAGTGTGCCTAAACGCACCGCCTCACGCTTGGCGAGTATGGAATGGGAGGTGCTTTGCCATGTATGCCGTAATCGTATCCGGTGGCAAGCAATACCGCGTAACCAAAGGGGATACCATTTATGTCGAGAAGCTCGACCAGGAACCCGAAAGCACTGTTAGCTTCGACGTGCTGATGATCGGCTCCGACGAAGGTGTCAAGATCGGTAACCCGACTGTTGACGGCGCTAAAGTCGAAGGTAAAATCGTCGGTCAGGTTAAAGGCGAAAAGGTCATCATTTACAAGTATAAGAGCAAAAAGAACTATCACCGTCGCGCCGGTCACCGCCAGCAGTACACCAAGGTGGAAATCACCGCGGTAGGCTGATGACAAGCGTAACGGTTACGTACGAAGGCGATTGGATAACCCGCCTATCCTGCGAGGGCCATGCCGGTTGTGAAGCAGCCGGGGAAAACATCGTCTGCGCAGCTGTAAGCGTACTGATGGAAACATGCGTAAATGCCGTTGAGAAGATCGCAAAGGTTCAACCGTTAACTATTGTGGATGAATCTAAAGCGCTCATCAGCATCGAGCTGCCAAGCGTTGATCATCTCACTTTGCATGACGCGCAAACCATCCTTCGTACTACCGTGTTGGGACTTACGGATATCTCCCATGAGTATCCGAAACTGGTTAGGCTTAGAACGATAAATGGGAGGAAATGAACATGATGAAGCTGAATTTACAGTTTTTCGCCCATAAAAAAGGTATGGGCTCCACGCGTAACGGCCGTGACAGCGAAAGCAAACGCCTTGGCGCAAAGCGCGCAGACGGCCAGTATTCGCTTGCCGGCAACATTCTGGTTCGCCAGCGCGGCACGCACATCCATCCGGGGCTGAACGTAGGTATCGGCAAGGATGACACCCTTTTCGCCCTGAAAAACGGCATTGTCCGCTTTGAGCGCATGGGCCGCGACAAGAAAAAGGTTAGCGTCTATCCTGTAGAAAACGTACAGTAAGCATAACCGCTTGCGTATGGAGCGCGGGCATGGTCCCGCGCTCTTTCCATATCGTTTTATAGACACAAATTACAACACAGCGCCTTCCAGAGCGTTCCGGGGAGGAT
Source organism: Candidatus Limiplasma sp. (assembly GCA_963663285.2). GTDB lineage: Bacteria > Bacillota > Clostridia > Christensenellales > Aristaeellaceae > CAXXOK01. The sequence goes on from CAXXNI010000002.1 coordinate 1,205,268, forward strand.
TTAGTTTTGATTGGTACGATCATCAACGTTGCGGCTATTTTAGTCGGTTCCGCTCTTGGGTTATTATTAAAGCGCAGCTTTCGGCAAAGCATGGCCGAGGTTGTGATGCAAGGGGTAGGCCTTTGCGTCATCCTGATTGGCTTAAGCGGCGCACTGGAAACAAACAATTCTCTTTTAATGATTCTCTCCGTTGTTGTCGGCGGGGTTGTTGGGTCTTTGTTGGGGATTCAAAAGCGTTTGAACGATCTGGGCGCATATGCGCAGCGTAAGCTGGTGCGCAATGCCGATAGCCAAAATACTTTTGCAAAAGCGTTTGTTACCGCAAGCCTTGTGTTCTGTGTCGGCGCAATGGCTGTTGTAGGCGCGTTGGACAGCGGCATTCGCGGTGACCACAGCACCTTGATAGCCAAATCCGCTTTGGACGGCGTTACCTCTATCATCTTCGCCAGCACCCTTGGCCCGGGGGTTATGCTCTCTGCTGTACCGGTGTTGTTGTATCAGGGCTCGATTGCCCTGCTGGGCAATTTGGTAGCACCATTGCTAAGCGACGCGGTCGTGCAGGAAATGAGTGCCGTTGGCGGGTTGTTGATCGTTGGTATTGGATTAAACATGCTGCTGAAGGTCGAAATAAAAGTTGCCGACTTATTGCCCGCCATATTAATTCCATTTCTGTACTACCCCATCGTCAGTTTGTTTGGGTAAGAATCACCTATTTATCGTATACTGCTGTTTTGCTTGACAGTGGATAAGTCCGGCGCTGTGTGCGCCGGCTTTTTTATACTCATCACCATCCCGAATGTTTGCCCTTTCGCTTTATTTTCATCCAAAAGCTTTTCTTCAGCAGCATATTCTTCCTTATCAATCAGTGGATTCATTTAATAATCCATAGGAGGCATTATAGCAGTATAACCCCTTGCCAGCGACCTGAAATAAACAGGGAACAGGCAAGGGGCTATTTGCTTATATATTTGAGAAATTATCTTTATTCTATGGTCCGAATGTCGCTAAACGGGAAAATTACGCAACGCACATGCGCAACAATCTGGCTGCGGGTAAGTGTCGTAGGTTTGCCATAACCATAATAATTTCGGCAGTCATGGCTGTTATCCCGGTTATCCCCCATCACAAAGTACTGGTCATCGCCGAGGGTAACCATCGCCATGCTGGCACTGCTGCTGTCATCATTATTACTTGGGGTCAGGTAAGGTTCATCCACCGCTTCCCCATTTACAAACACAATATGATTGATGATTTCTATGGTATCACCGGGAACCCCCATCAGGCGTTTAACGAAGTTTTCTGTTCGGCCCGGATACTTGCATATCACTACATCGCCACGCTGCGGTTCACCGAAGATATACTCCGGTTTGGTTACCAGCATTACTTCACGGTCTTGCAGTGTGTTCATCATACTATGACCATCTACGAAGATGGGTTCAAAGAGGAATGTCCGTATCAGGAGGGCAATCACAACCGCCGATCCCAAGGTTAGAATCCAGCTGATGATCTCTTTTTTCACGTTTTTCTTTTTCTCCTGCGAAGCAGCAGCAGGCGCATCGCTGGTTTCAGTTTGTGTACCGGTGTCCGGCGTTTCTGCTGTAGTTTCTGGGTTGGGGTTTACCTCGGTTCCTTCCGGTTCCCGGTTTTCATCGGTCTGCATTGTGGTAGCCTCCTTACAGCTGATTCATCATCTGTTGCAAAGTCTCAGCCTCCGGCACGGGACCCTGCGATAGAACTTTTTTTCTGCGCTTGATAAAAACGGCGCGTTCCAGCATAACAATGCGTCCGCAGCCGAGGCACTTCATTTTTACATCCGCACCGATCCGGATGACCTTCCATTGATCACTGCCGCAAGGATGCGTCTTACGCATTTGCACCACGTCACCCAGGCGGATTTCCTCCGTCATCGCAAGGTCACCTCCCCTGTAAGCGCTGTTTGCATTATACAACCAATAAACAGGCTTTTCAAGCAAAACCCTCTATGCAGAAACAGAAACAACCGCCCCGCATTGCTGTATTGGCAAGCAGGGCGGCTGTTGTTCTATTCTTTAATTGGTTATACTGCTTACTTCTGTTGGCTTAGATACGCGTGGCATGCGGTAGCTGCTTCCTGGCCCTCGTTCATGGCACGCACCACAAGGCTTTGGCCGCTGTGCATATCACCCGCGACAAATACGCCTTTGCGCTCGGTTTTGTAGTGATCCGCAACCACATTGGTGCGCGCGTCACGCGGCAACGCATAAGCGTTTACCAATGTTTCTTCCGGCCCGGTAAAGCCCATGGCGATCAGCACCATATCCGCAGGCCATTTACGGGCGGTTCCTTCGATCACTTCCGGGGTCATGCGGCCTTCCGCGTTTTTCACCCAGCGGATGTTATCCGTAATTACCGCACGCACATTGCCTTTTTCATCCCGTTCGATCTCACGCGCGCTGATCAGATACTGGCGCGGGTCATCGCCATACTTGGCAATCGCTTCTTCCTGCGCATAATCGGTTTTCAGGATTCGCGGATATTCCGGCCACGGGTTTTGCTCCGTACGCTCTTCAGAGGGCTTAGGCATAATCTCAAACTGATGCACGCTGCGGCAACCCTGGCGTAATGCGGTGCCAACGCAGTCTGTGCCGGTATCTCCGCCGCCGATGATAATCACATGCTTATCTTTGGCGTTCATCTCATCCGGCAGCGGTTCATTGCTATCCAGCACATGCTTCGTGTTCTTGGTCAGGTAATCGACCGCGTACAGTACGCCCGGGCCTTCGCGGCCGGGTATGCTCAGGTTGCGTGGCGTAGTGCTGCCACAGCAAAGTACAACGGCGTCAAAATCCGTCAGCAGCTCTTCACCCGCTTTGTCCACCCCAACGTGAGTATTGGTAATGAACTCAACGCCTTCTTCCTTCATCAGGTTTGCGCGCCGGTCCACAATCTTTTTATCCAGTTTCATGTTGGGAATACCGTACATCAGCAAGCCGCCGATACGGTCTTCCCGCTCATACACCGTTACTTTATGTCCGTAGCGGTTCAGCCAGTTGGCGCAGGCTAAACCAGCAGGGCCGGAACCTACAACCGCTACCTTTTTACCCGTACGCTTTTTGGGGATAAACGGTTTAATATGCCCGGTTTCAAAGGCATGCTCAATAAGCATAAGTTCATTTTGACGAATTGTGACCATCGGCTGGTGAATACCGCAGGTGCAGGCTCCTTCGCAAAGCGCGGGGCATACACGGCCGGTAAACTCCGGAAAGCTGATGGTGCGCAGCAAGCGGTCTGCCGCCGCATCCCATTCCTGCCGGTATAAAAGATCGTTCCATTCCGGAATCAGGTTGCCAAGCGGGCAGCCTGTCGGCACCCCCTTGATGTTGATACCGCTGTGGCAAAAGGGCACGCCACAATACATGCAACGGCCAGCCTGTTCCAGCTGTGTATCCAGCGGAAGCGTGCCGTGAATCTCATCCCAATCCTTGATCCGCTCCAGCGGATCCCGGTCGGAGGGCAATTCACGGTCATATTCCATAAAGCCCATTAATTTACCCATTGTTGCGCTCCTCCTTTTGCTTCATCAGGTAGCGCTTGTATTCGATTGGGATCACCTTCACAAAGCGGCTCACAGCAGAGCCCCATTGCGCGATCATATCCTTGCCAAGCGGGCTGCCGGTATTGCGCACATGGCGCTGAATCCAGCGTTTTACCTGTATCTCTTCGTCCGGATCGTCCATTCTTTCCAAGCTGACCATCTCGGTGTTGCAGCGCTGGGTGAAAGTGCCGTCCTCGTCGAACACATAGGCAATACCGCCGCTCATGCCCGCCGCAAAATTACGGCCTGTTTTACCCAGTACCACGACGCGGCCGCCCGTCATATACTCGCAGCCATGGTCGCCTACACCTTCCACCACAGCCAGCGCGCCGCTGTTACGTACACAGAAGCGCTCGCCAGCTACACCGGAAACGTATACTTCGCCGCCCGTAGCGCCGTACAGCGCTACGTTGCCGATAATAATATTGTTCTGTGGAATAAAGGTGCTGTTCTTGGGCGGGCGTACACACAATACACCGCCTGATAAGCCTTTACCCATATAATCGTTGCAATCGCCTTCCAGCAGGAAGCTAATACCCTTGGGCAGGAAAGCACCAAAGCTCTGGCCCGCGCTGCCGAAGAAGTTGATACGGATGGAATCCTTCGGCAAACCTCTTTCGCCATACATCAGCGTAAGTTCGCTGCCCAAGATGGTGCCTGCCGCACGGTCCGTATTATGGATCGGAAGCGATGCGACTACCGAGCGTTCCCGGTTCAGTGCCGGTTTTGCCAACACTTCCAGTATGCTCTCATCCAGCGTATGCCCCAAAGGAGAATGCTGCTTCTGGCAAGCAAAGCGCGGCTCATTTTCCATGCCTTCCGGCATATGGAAGATCGGCGAAAGGTCAATCGCTTCATGCTTCCAGTTCGTCAGCAGTTCACGCTTTTTCAGCAGATCCACACGGCCGATCATTTCGTCCAGCGTACGGAAGCCCAGTTGCGCCATGATCTCGCGCAGTTCCTGCGCCACAAAGTGCATGAAGGAGATAATATATTCGGGCTTACCCTTAAAGCGCTTACGCAGTTCAGGGTTCTGCGTCGCTACGCCCGCAGGGCAGCTATCCAAATTGCACACACGCATCATAATACAGCCCATGGTTACCAGCGGCGCGGTTGCAAAACCGAATTCTTCAGCGCCCAGCAACGCGGCGATGGCTACATCGCGGCCGGTCATCAACTTACCGTCCGTTTCGATCACAACGCGGCTGCGTAGCTTGTTGATCATCAATGTTTGATGGGTTTCCGCCAGCCCCAGTTCCCACGGCAAGCCAGCATGCTTAATGCTGGACCGCGGGCTTGCGCCGGTGCCTCCATCGTATCCGCTGATCAGGATTACGTCCGAAAGGCCTTTGGCAACGCCTGCGGCGATGGTGCCAACGCCCGCTTCGCTAACCAGCTTCACGCTTACGCGCGCCTTCCGGTTGGCGTTTTTCAAGTCGTAGATCAACTCTGCTAAATCTTCGATAGAATAAATGTCATGGTGCGGGGGCGGAGAAATCAAGCCTACACCGGTGGTAGAGTGGCGCGTTTTCGCAATCCACGGATACACCTTTGGGCCGGGCAGTTGGCCGCCTTCTCCGGGCTTTGCGCCCTGCGCCATTTTAATTTGCAGTTCTTTAGCATGTACCAGATAGTTGCTGGTGACGCCAAAGCGGCCGGAGGCCACCTGCTTGATCGCGCTGGATTTGCTGTCGCCGCCGGGCATCGGCTCATAGCGGGATTCATCCTCGCCGCCTTCACCGCTATTGCTTTTGCCGCCAATGCGGTTCATAGCAATCGCCATGCACTCATGCGCTTCTTTGCTAAGCGAACCATAGCTCATCGCGCCGGTTTTAAAGCGTTTGCAAATCGCATCCACGCTTTCCACTTCATCCAGCGGTACGGGCTTTTGCCCCGCCTTAAAGTCCATCAGGCTGCGCAATGTGGCGCGTTCTGGGCTGTTATCCAGCGTATCGCTGTATTTCTTAAAGACCTGATAATCTTCATTCCAGCATGCCTGCTGTAAAAGATGGATGGTCATCGGGTTATACAGGTGATACTCCTCACCCTTGCGCCATTGCAGCACACCACCCGCGTCCAGCGTTTCCTCAGACAGCGGATCGTTAAACGCCACATCGTGGCGGATGCCGTTCTCCTTTGCCACTCCATCCAAACCAATACCGCCAATGGGCGAAACGGTTTCCGGGAAGTAAGTGTCAATCAATGCCTTATTCAAGCCCACCGCTTCAAAAATCTGCGCGCCGCGATAGCTTTGCACGGTCGAAATGCCCATCTTGGACATGGTTTTGACGATGCCCTTTACAATCGCTTTGATGTAATGCGCATGCGCTTCCGCTACGGATACGCCTTTAAGCATACCGCTTTCTACTGCGTCGGTAAGGGTCGCCATAGCCAGATAGGGGTTAATGGCGGTAACGCCATAACCTACCAGCAGCGCAAAGTGGTGCACTTCGGTCGGTTCGCCGGATTCCAGCAAAATACTCAGCTGCGTACGGATGCCGCGGCGGTTGGTGTGCGCCTGAAAGCCGGAAACTGCAAGCAGCGCCGGGATGGCTGCGTGTTTCTCATCCACGCCGCGATCGGATAGAATGAAGATGGTGCAGCCTTTGCTGAATTGTTCATCCAGCTCCGCATACATGCGCTCCATCGCTGCTTTAATCCCCTTGCCGCCATCCGCTACATCGTAGAGGATCGAAATGGTACAGGGTTTAAAGCCTTCGCTGTCCAGTGCCCGAATCTTTGCCAAATCCGCATCAGTCATGATGGGGTTGGGCAGTTTCAGTTGGCGGCAGCTCTGCGGAGACGGCGCCAGCAGGTCGCCCTCGGAACCGATGTATACGCGCGTAGAGGTAACAATCTCCTCGCGGATCGCGTCGATCGGGGGGTTGGTAACCTGCGCAAACAGTTGATGGAAATAGTCATACAATAGCTGCGGCTTATCCGAAAGCACAGCCAGCGGCATATCTGCGCCCATGGAACCGGTCGGCTCTATGCCCTTATCGGCCATGGGAATCAATACCTTTTGCACCTGCTCGTAGGTATACCCGAAGTTTTTCTGCAACTGCCAGAGCGGCTGTTTCAACTGCGGAAGCGCATCCTTGGCTACTTCGGGCAATTCTTCAATGGTCAGCTGCAATTGCTTAATCCAGCGGGAGTAGGGATACATGGCGGCAATACGGCTTTTGATTTCCGCATCGCTGATCACGCGTCCGGCTTCCATATCCACCAGCAGCATACGGCCGGGGCGGAGACGCTCTTTATACAGCACCTTTTCAGGCGGGATATCCAGCACGCCGGTCTCGCTGGCCATAATCAGCATATCGTCCGTGGTGACACAGTAACGCGCCGGGCGTAAACCGTTACGGTCAAGCATAGCCAGCGCCTGTACACCGTTGGTTACCGCCATCGCAGCGGGGCCGTCCCAGGCATCCATTACATGGCTGTGGAACTCGTAAAAAGAACGCAGCTCCGGTGTAATGGTCGTGTTCTTTTCCCACGGTTCGGGAATCATCATCATCGCGGCATGCGGCATGCTGCGGCCGGACAACAGCATGAATTCCAGCGCATTGTCAAACATGGCGCTGTCACTGCCGTCGTCGTTTACAATCGGAAATACCTTTTTCACATCATCGCCGAAAATTTCGGTATGTACGCTGCTTTGACGGGCGATCATACGCTTCTGATTGCCGAGAATCGTATTGATTTCGCCGTTATGAATGGTATAGCGGTTGGGGTGCGCGCGCTCCCAGCTGGGGAAGGTGTTTGTAGAATAGCGGCTGTGTACCAGCGCAACAGCGGTGGTGTAATCCAGATCGCTCAAATCCAGAAACAGTTCCCCTACCTGCCGCGCCTGCAGCATACCCTTATATACAATCGTACGGCAGCTTAAACTAGCCGCATAAAAATCATCTGATTTTGCACCTTCGCTATAACGCAAGCGTTTTTCTGCTGTTTTACGGATAAGGTACAGCTTACGCTCAAAAGCTGCATCTTCTTCTATGTTAGGGCTTTTTTGGATAAATGCCTGCCGGATGCAAGGCATGCAGGCCAGCGCTGTTTTGCCCAGCGTAAAAGGATTCACCGGCACCGTACGCCAGCCAAGGAACGTTTGTCCGTATTCGGCTACAATCGCTTCAAAGGCTTTCTCGGTGGCTGCGCGGCGTTCATCGTCCCTGGACAGGAATAGCATACCGACACCATAAGCACCGGGCGCAGGAAGCACCATATTCTCTAACGGACACACTTTACGGAAAAACGCGTCCGGAATCTGCGTCAAAATGCCCGCACCGTCGCCGGTATCGGGTTCTGCGCCGGTACCGCCGCGATGGGAAAGATGGTTCAACGCTTCCATCGCGTCTACTAATACGGTATGGGAACGTACGCCCTTAATATTGGCCAACATACCAATACCGCACGCATCATGTTCGTATCGTGGTGAATATAGTCCCTGTTGTCGTGGCAACCCTTGTTCTTTCATGTTTCAGCCTCCGCTCGCGTCTGGTTTGAAAATGGTGATAAAAATAGCGCTCTCAATATAATACGCTATTGAGCGTCATTGTATTATAGCATTCTACCGAATACACTGACAATAGCCGAACAGAGGAAGTACAATCCATATCAAAGGTACTAAATATAACGTTTTCGCATAAAACAACTTTTATTTTTGATGATATTGCTTCCTATATTATAACGCATTCGCATTACACAGCAAGGTGTGATATAATCCAGCAAGCACGCTGCTCTCATAATGCCGCAGCAGGATTACAATACGGAAAGGGTATGCCGTTATGGATATGATTGCTTTACTGTGTCAAGAATTTCATATTACAAAAACCCAATGTGAAAACGTAGTTCATTTAATTGACGAGGGGAATACTATCCCCTTTATTGCACGGTACCGTAAAGAAATGACCGGTTCGATGGACGATCAGGTTTTACGGGAGCTGGCCGAACGGCTTCAATACCTGCGCAATCTGGAAAAGCGAAGAGGCGAAATAGCCCAAAGCCTTACGGAACAAGGCGTGATAACAGATGAGCTGAATAAAAAGCTGGCCGCTGCCTCCACCCTCGCCGAACTGGAAGATCTCTACCGCCCCTACCGGCCCAAGCGGCGCACCCGGGCAACCATAGCCCGTGAAAAAGGGCTGGAGCCGCTTGCGTTGCTTTTGCTGATGCAAAATGAAAAAACCCAACCCCCGGAAGCCCTCGCCAGCGCATATGTCAGCGAGGAAAAAGGCGTTGCAAATGCCGAGGACGCACTGCAAGGCGCGCGGGATATTCTGGCCGAACAGATGAGCGACGATGCGGATGTACGTAAGGCTGTTCGCGCGCTCGCGTTGCAGCGGGGCGCTTTGCAGGTTGAAAAAGCACAGGACGGGCAAAGCGTATACGAAACGTATTATGATTTTCATCAGGATGTGCGGGCATTGCCCGATCACCGGGTGTTAGCCATCAACCGCGGCGAGCGCGAAGGCTTTTTAAAAGCAAATGTGCAAATGGATACGGATGCCAGCATTGGCGTGTTGCATAAAACCTTTGTACGTGAAGGCTCCACGACGAGCGGGCAGGTTGCGGCTGCCGCCGAGGATGCCTGGCAGCGGTTGATTGCACCCAGCATTGAGCGTGAAGTTCGTAACACGCTTACCGAAAAGGCTTCCGCATCCGCTGTGCGCGTTTTCAGCCAAAACCTGCACCAGCTGTTATTGGCGCCGCCCATCAAAGGGCGCGTTACGCTTGGTGTAGACCCCGGTTTTCGCACAGGCTGCAAACTCGCTGTGGTAGATGCAAGCGGCAAAGTGCTGGCAACGGGCGTTGGGCATTTTACGCTTCCGGGGCAACAAGCGGCGAAAGAGCACGCCCGGGCAGATATAACCGCCATGTGCAAAAAATACGGTGTAACCGCGATTGCAATTGGCAACGGAACCGCCTCCCGCGAAGCGGAACAGTTTATCGTTTCTCTTTTACCCCAGCTGCCCAAAGATGCCGCTTATATGATTGTCAGTGAAGCTGGAGCTTCGGTCTACTCCGCCAGCAAACTGGCTGCCGAGGAATTCCCACAGTTTGACGTATCCCTGCGCAGCGCAGTCAGCATTGCGCGGCGTATGCAGGACCCATTAGCGGAACTGGTTAAAATCGACCCCAAGGCTATCGGCGTTGGTCAGTATCAACACGATGTAAAGGAGAGCGAGCTGAATCAGGCGCTTTCCGGCGTGGTGGAAGCCTGCGTAAACTCCGTTGGTGTAGATATTGCCACCGCTTCCCCATCGCTACTCAGCCACGTAGCGGGCATTGGCCCGGCGCTTGCAAAAAACATTGTCGCCTACCGGGAAGAAAATGGCATTGCAACCCGCACAGAACTTAAAAAAGTGCCAAAGCTGGGAGCAAAAGCCTTTGAACAGTGTGCTGGGTTTATCCGGGTAGCAGACAGTAAAAACGTGCTGGATGCGACCGCCGTTCACCCGGAAAGCTACACCGCTGCGAAAGCACTGCTTACCGCACTTGGTTATACACTTCAGGATGTGCGCGCCGGCAATCTCGCCGACCTGCAAAAGCGTGTGGAGGAAAAAGGCGCCTCGGCGCTGGCGCAATCGCTGGAGATCGGCGTGCCGACACTGCGCGATATCGTCAAAGAGCTGCAAAAACCCGGCCGCGATCCGCGTGATGAACTGCCAAAACCTGTTTTGCGAACCGACGTTTTGGATATGGAAGACCTTGCACCGGGCATGGAATTGACCGGTACCGTGCGTAACGTGGTCGATTTTGGCGCTTTTGTGGATATCGGGGTTCATCAAGATGGATTGGTACACATCAGCCGAATGGTAGACCGCTTTATTCGCCATCCGTCCGAGGTGGTAAAAGTCGGCGATGTCGTAACCGTTTGGGTAATTGAGGTAGATGCCAAACGCAAACGCATTGCACTGACGATGCTGCCGCCGCATAAATAAAGTATATTCCCTTTTTACCGGCAACAAAGCATTGCAATGTAAAACCAGCGGAAAGCCATATATAAGGGCTTTTCGCTGGTTTTTTATGTTGCTGCCCGCCTCTGTAAATTTACGTAGCGTTTACTCCATCCGGCGCAACGATAACATCTTTACCATTTACACGTATTGTAACAGTGTTGCCGGAAAGCCAGCTGATTACTGCTCCATTTTCCGCCGATACTTCGCAGCGCAATCGTGTACCCTGATAATAAAGCGTAAATGCGTACCGCGGTATTCCCGGCGTTACGACCGGCGATAGCGACAAGCTTTTTTCGTCAATCGCCAAACCGGCAAACCCGCGCAATATACACAGGTACGCGCCACCCATATTCGCGGTATGCAACCCGTCCCGCGTGTTTCCATGCGCATCGGAGCCATCTAAATCGACTGTCTCTAAAAACAAATCCTCCGCCACATCCGCCATGCCCAGCCGCGCCGCCATCATGGCAAAAACGCAACGCGACAATGATGAATCATGCGTGGTAATATGGTTGTAATATAAATAGCTTCGGCGTTTGGTCGCTTCGTCCGCTGTGGCGGGAAACAGCAAATGCGCCAGCACCGTATCCGCCTGTTTGCATACCTGATGCCGGTATAAGAACAACGGATGGTAATGCAGTAAAAGCGGAAAATTCTCCTTTGGTATGCTTTGCAATACCAGTACTTTTTTTTGCAGGAATGAATCATCCTGCGCGCTGATCCCCAGCTGTTGGCTATATGGCAGCACCATGCGATCTGCCGCCTGTGTTAAGGCCGCCAGCTCCGCGCGGGTCAGTTTCGTCGCTTCGGTTACGATTGCGTCCAGTCCGGCTTCCTTCAGCGTACGTATGAGCCGCACCGCCCCGCGCAGGTGATATTGCGCGGCAGCGTTCGTATAAAAGTTATTGTTCACCAGACAGGTATATTCATCGGGGCCGGTAACGCAATCAATACGGAATCCATCATCCGCCATATGACCCAGTTCCAGCCACAGACGCGCCGTTTCGATGATGACCTCCGCGCCATGCTCCGCCATGAATGTTAAATCGCCCGTCATATACCAATACTGTAAAAACGCGTATGCAATATCGGCATTAATATGGTATTGCGCCGTGCCCGCCGGATAATACGCCGAGCATTCGTCCCCGTCAATCGTACGCCATGGGAACAGCGCACCTTTCGCAAAGCCCAATGCACGTGCGTTGGCGCGGGCGCGTGGCAGAATGCGGCAGCGGTATAAAAGCATCTGCCTTGCCGCCTGTGGCTTTGTACACAGGAAAAACGGCTCTACATAAATCTCGCTGTCCCAGAAGGTATGGCCTTCGTACCCCTCGCCGCTTAAGCCTTTGGCGGCAACGTTGCTTACGCCGTCCGTTCCGGTGGATTGCAACAGTTCAAACAGGTCAAAATCCATTGCCTCCTGCAAGCCTTCTCCGCCGGATAATACGATCCGCGCATCCTGCCAGAAGGCGCCCATATCCTCTCTTTGTCTTTGCATCAGCGTATCCGCACCGATTTGCATGCAGGTTTGCAGTGCATCCCTGGCTGCCTGCGCCGGTTCGGCTTCGCGGCGGCTGTCCGCATAACAGGCGAAAACGGTTAGTTCGGTGGTTTGCCGGTCTTCCAGCACGCCGGAAAAAACCGTTTCTGTGGTAGTCGGGGTACAGGTTTGTTCCCTGTCCCACGGGCAGGCATAGCCTGCATAGCAGCACAGGGAGAGACCGGAACGCAGGGTTTCTGCCTGCACAAACGCATGCTGTTCTTCCAGCCCTACCGCACGCAGACGGAGGCACTTCAGCGGCTCTGCAGCCACGCGCGGGTCATTGGCGGAGGCGTGGTTGCGCACATCGCCATTGAGAATCGCCTTCAGGTGTACATTCCCCGTAAACCCTTCCGACGTAATGCGATACCGCAGCAGAAACAGGTTTGGATACGCAAAGGAAGCCATCCGGCGGATTTCGATACGGATATCTCCATGCCGCGTATGCCATAAACAGGTGCGCAAAGTAAGGCCGTTCTGCATATCCAGCGTTTGCATCCGTTCCCCTGTCTGCTCCGCAAACATGGAAAACGCTTCGCCCTCAGCCGTCAACTGTACCGTCTGCGCATCCGGAACGTTTACCATAACCTGCTGCGTATCGGGAAAGCCATACAGCTTTTCGCCATAGCAAACGTCTTTCATTTCATAAAACGCGTTCAGATACGTTCCCCGTATGCTGTCAACGCCCTCCGCCGCGCCTTCTTCCGGAGCGGCGCGCACGCCCAAATACCCGTTCGCCGTATGAAAGAGCGTTTCCAGATGCGCAAATCCCTGCCGCGACCAATCACGTGACCTTTTCACGGTTTACTCCTTCACAGCACCGGACGTAATGCCGGATACAATTTGTTTTTGAAACAGCAGCACAATCGCCAGCGTCGGAATAACGACGATGACCGTAGCCGCCGTAATCTCACCCCAGAGAATTGAAAACTGTGTACGAAGTGCGTTAATGGCAACCGGCACCGTCTGATACTCTTTTTCGGAGTTCAGCGTCAACGTCAGCAGGTACTCATTCCACGCAGCAATAAACGTCATGATTGCCGTGGTAAACACGCCGGGCGCAGCCATGGGAAAAATCACTTTCCATAGCGTTTGCCATTGGGAACAGCCATCGATACGCGCTGCTTCTTCCACAGAAAGCGGAATCCGCTTGAAGTGCGCTACCATAATCCATACCGCCAGCGGCAGCGTAATGCTGGAGTATGCCATAGTTACCCAATAACTGTTAAGAATCTTCAATTGGTAAAACATGTTGAAAATCGGACCGACGATGATCATCTGCGGAAACATGGAGATGCCCAATATCAGCGACATCAGCGCCGTTTTACCACGGAAGTGCGCCCGCGCAATAATGTACGCGGACATAGACCCCACCAGCACCACATACAGCGTAGTGAATCCACTGACAATCAGGCTGTTGAATACCGAATGCAAAATCCCCTTTTGCACAACCGTTGTGTAGTTGCCAATGGTCGGATTCACCGCGATCAGCCGGAAAGCCGTCTCTGCGCCGTAAATTTCGCTGCCGGGCTTGAAGGAGGTAATCAGCACCCATAAAAAGGGAAAGAGATTCACAAAGATAAAGCAGGCGATCAAAACCCACATCAGCACACGGCGGGTTGTCCGCCACCGGTTCACGGTATGTACCTGAGCCGCAGGCAAAACAGTCATCTTTCTCCCTCCTTACTCTTGTATCAGTTCAGCACCGAGTATTTTAACATATACAAAGGCAATCAGCGCCACCAGTACGAACATCGCAACCACAATGACTGATCCGTAGCCGTAATTACTTTGTCCGATCATCATCTTATAGGCGTAGATGGACAACGTTTCCGGCGTACCCTTAGTCAATACAGCAATTAAATCGTATACGCGGAAGGCATCCAGTGTACGGAACAGCAGTGCTACCAGCATACTGGGCTTTAGCAGCGGCAATGTAATGCTGGTAAAGGTTCGTACTGCGTTAGCGCCGTCAATGGCGGAGGATTCGTAAAGCCCGCGGTCAATCACCTGTAACCCCGCCAGCAGCAGAAGCGCCATATAGGGCGTTGTTTTCCACACATCCGCCAAAATCGCGCTTGCCATGGTGCCGCCAGCCGTCGTCAGCAACAGTTCCGGCGAGGCGATGATACCCAATTTTGTAAACAGCATCGCCACAACACCACTGGCGCCGTCATACAGGTAACACCAAATCAACGCGGATACGGCGGTCGGAATCGCCCATGGGATCAATGACGTGGTGCGAACAATGCCGATGCCTCGCATCGCTTTATCCATTATCAGTGCAAGGCCCATACCCAGCACCAGTTCAATCGCAACAGAAATGATGGTGAACACGAAGGTGTGCCCTACCGATTGCCCAAACCGGCTGTCGTGGAACAGCCGTGTATAATTATCAATACCGATAAAGTTACTGCTTACCAGACAGGTTTCCATTTCATCCAGCAGCTGCGGGCCGTTGGTAACGATGCGCAAATCCGGATATTGCTGCGCAAGTCCGTCAATCGCCGTCCGTGTTCGGGCAATGATACCATTTACTTCCCCCTCCATTGCGGAGGAAAGGGAGATTGTTTTTTCCGCATCTGCGTACTTGTCCTTCTGCGCTAAAAGCGCAGTTTGCAAGTCTGTCAGCGCAGGTTGCTCCGCCTCGTCCACGGCGGGGATGTCTTTTTTCAGGTAATACGCCAAATAGTCGCAATCTTCCGCATACAGCGATGTGTTGAGCACCGAACCGGTATATAGCGCATTCTTGCTTTGTTTGTTCGTCTGATAATCAAACAGCGTATACACGAACGACGAAAGGATCGGGTATAGCGAGAAAACCGAAACCAGTACGAGCAATGGCAGGATAAAACAGAACTCTTTCCATGTCATACGTCGTTGCATGGCTTTTCCCTCCATGAAATGTTGCCATAAGAAAGGCCGCCGGGCGCAGCACACGCCCGGCGGCCGGGGTAGTGTTATTCCGCCAGTGCCGCCTCTACAGCCGCAACCGTCGCATCAATATCGGCGCTGCCGCTGAGATAGGGATAAATCGCCTGCTGGAGCGCATCGGATACAGCAGAGTACTGTGCGCTTACCGGGCGTGCAATGGTGGTCTTCAGCGCGTTCTGGAAGCCAATCATGCTCAGCCTTGCATCGGAAGCGAGAATACGCTCGTCGGAGAGCATTTTGTTCAGACCCGGCAGATAGCCGCCCTGCTCGCTCATAATCAACTGGCCTTCCTCACTGTTGAGGTACTGGATAAACGCAAAGGCGCCTTCCGGATTTTCGCTGTTCTTGTTGATACCAAGAATCCAGCCGCCAACGGTGGAACCGCCGGGCAACGGTGCAACCGTTACCTGATCGGTCGTGATGGTGCCTTCGCTCTTAATAACGCCCCACTGATACGGCCAGTTACGCGCAAATACACTCTCGCCTTTAACGAAGCTATTCGCCGTTTCGCCTTCCGCATAGTTCAGGATGTTATCCGGCGTGGAGCTGGATTCCACAAAGGCTTTCATGGTTTCCAGGCCGCCTTTGATATCCGTCCAGTTCGAGGTAAATTCATTCGCATTGCAAACCAGACCTTCATACAGCGAAGACTGGAATACAAAGCCCGTAGTCGTGCCGCCCTGCCCAGCATATTTTTCGCTCATCGCCAGCAGATCCGCCCAGGTGTAATCACCGGCGATCAATTTGGCGGTGTCTTCTTCACTCACGATGTCCGTGCGGAAGTAGAGCAGGCCCAGATCCGGGAAGAACGGAAGCACATACTGCTTGCCGTTATAATTGCCAGACGCCATAGAACCGGCATTGTAATCCGCAATGCTCAAGCCCGCATCTTCAATCATCATATCCAACGGTTGAATGTATCCGGAAGCGGCAAACTCGCCGGCCCATACAACGTCCATGGAGATGATGTCGTATTCGCTGCTTCCCGCTTTCAGTGAAGTGGTCAGTTGCTCGCGCATTGCGCCGGAATCATTGGTCATGTCGACCCATTCCACTTTATACGCATCCTGCGAAGCGTTAAATGCGTCTACAACTGCCTGTGTTGCGGGTGTGGAATCTGCCTGTGCAGCAAATTTAACGGTTACAGCTTCAGCCAACGAAGCCGTTACAGTCAGGGTCAAAGCAATAGTTAACAGAATTGCCAATAGTTTTTTCATTCGTTTCCCCTCCTAATATGATCTTCCATTTTTGGGAAAGGCCTCATGGTCTTTCCGGTCTCGCTATGGATAGCATAATCCTTTTTCTTCCATCCGTATTTCATATTCCTGACTTTTATGTTATAATTCTGATGTCTGTATGAACGGTGGTGATCCATCCTTGGATGAGAATGATTTGGCACAGCGGGCACGCTATATCCATTATATCACGCGCCTGCCGGTTTTTTGGTACCGCGAAGGCATACTGCTTAACGTCTTACCACCGCAAACCGAGTTGACTGCCGCTCTACTGGGGGAGATTGGCGCGCCGCTTTCCGGTTTAAAGGTGGATACAGCGGCCGAAGGCAGCGTAGTGCCACTGGAAAACGCTTATGCGGAGCGCTTTTTACTGATTCCGCTTAGCCCGGATCAGTTGCTTTTATGCGGTCCCTATTGCCCGGATACTTTCACGCAGAGCGATGTTCTCCGGCTCATCCGTTCCTTGCGGCTGCCGCTGGACAAACGCGAGCATCTGGCTACGCATTATGCGTCGCTCCCACGGTTCACCGAAATGAACATATACTATATCAGTATGTTTTTACAGCGTACGTTTTTGGATGAGTTCGGTGCTCCCATCGCACCTGCGGAATTGCCCAGCGATGCGGATTTATCCCAGCGTTTCTATCAAACCGCCTTCCGAAACCGTATGGCGATGTTTCAGCATCCGCCCTACTTTTTTGAGCAGGAAATTGCCCAGCAGATTATCCACGGCGATAAGGAACATGCCATGCAGCTTTTGGAAGAACTGAACCGCCTGCAGCGCGCCACCTTAGCCGATACGCCCCTGCGGTCGCTGAAAAACTCGCTGATCGCCTCGGTAACGCTCTTTACCCGCGCAGCCATCACCGGCGGTGTGCCCAGTGATGAAGCCTTCACCATGAGCGACAGCTTCATCCAGACCATCGAAAAACAAAACGACCTACGCTGGTTATCTACCATTGAGGAAGCGATTATCCTGCGCTTTATCGACCGCGTCAAACGATCACAAAAGCAACATTTTTCCCAATTGATCCGGCGCACGATCGCCTATATCGACGAGCATTTATCCGAACCGATCACCACTGCTTCCATTGCGGCTACGGTATCGGTACACCCGGATTATTTAAGCAAGCGTTTTAAACAGGAAACCGGCGAAGCCCTGCATAGTTTTATTCTGCGGCGCCGCACCGAAGAAGCAGCGCATTTTATGCGCTACAGCAACGACTCCATACCCGACATTGCCGCTTTTTACCAGTTTTCATCTCAAGGCCATTTTACCACTGTATTTAAACGGTACACAGGCTATACGCCTAAACAATACCGGAATATGTAATGCGGCCAACACGAAAAAAGCACCCCGAGTTTCCCGCTCAAGGCACTTCCTTCTATCCCGTTCTCACAGCAAACGGAATCGGTCCGTTGTGTTGCAAAAAAATGTTTTCACACTTTTCCATGCCAACAAGACCATTCACATCTTACCAAGAGCATGTAAACCCTCATGACGATATCCTGTAAACTGTTTGTAAAGATTCTTTTTCTCTCAACACCGTACGATTCCATGGGTTTTTCTTAATTTTACATGGATTTTACATTGTGAATACGCGGTACTTACACGCATTTCATATTGTAAAAACGTAGAAAAGGGAGTAGAAATACTGCGAGGTAGACAAGCCTCCCGATTTACCGCAGCACTGCTGGTGGCATCCATCGGCACAGCGTCCGTAAATCCGTAAGAATACAAAGGAGTAACCATGAGCAAGATTGAAATCACAAATCTGGATCTCTATTATGATGATTTTCATGCCTTGAAAAGCGTTGACCTCTCCATTGAAGCCAACCGCATTACCGCATTCATCGGACCGTCCGGCTGCGGCAAATCAACCCTGTTAAAAACGTTGAACCGTATGAATGATTTGGTACCCAGCTGCCGCATCACCGGTAACGTTTTGTTGGACGGTGAAGATATTTATGGAGATTTGGATATCAATTTATTGCGCAAACGGGTCGGCATGGTTTTTCAAAAACCCAATCCGTTTCCCATGAGCGTATACGATAACGTCGCGTACGGCCCGCGTACGCATGGCATCCGCCGTAAAGCCCTGTTGGACGAAATCGTTGAAAAATCTTTAAAAGATGCTGCTATTTGGGAAGAGCTGAAGGACCGGCTGCATAAAAGCGCACTCGGGCTTTCCGGCGGCCAGCAACAGCGCCTGTGCATCGCGCGTGCCCTGGCAGTGCAGCCGGAGGTCTTGCTGATGGACGAACCTACCAGCGCACTGGATCCGATTTCTACTGGTAAAATAGAGGAATTGGCGCTACAATTAAAAAGAGAATACACGTTAGTCATGGTTACGCACAACATGCAGCAAGCCCTCCGCGTTAGCGACACCACAGCGTTCTTCCTATTGGGAGAGGTTGTGGAGTACAGTGATACGGAAAAACTTTTCTCTATGCCGCAGGATAAGCGTACCGAGGACTACATTACAGGGAGGTTCGGTTAATGAAAAATCGCTTTGACGAACAGGTGGATATTTTGAACGCGCAAATGATCGAGATGGGCTCGCTGATTGAAACAACGATCGAAGGCGCGTGCGACGCGCTGCAAACCGCCAATCTGCCAAAGGCGCGCTCCATTATTGATGCCGACTCCCTCGTGGACCGTAAAGAGCGCGAAATTGAAAGCCTTTGCATGCGCATGCTGCTGACGCGCCAACCGGTGGCACACGATTTGCGCGTGGTTTCTTCCGCCTTAAAAATGATTACGGATATGGAACGCATCGGCGACCACGCTGCGGATATCAGCGAAATCGTCACGATGATGGATTACTCAGCCGCTATGCAGCCGGAGCATTTCGGTGCTATGTCCCGCGCCGCTATCGATATGGTACACCGTGCGATTGACGCATATGTACGCCGCGATGTGGACCTTGCACGCAATGTTATTGCCAGCGACGACGCGGTAGACGAGTTGTTTTGCGATGTGAAAAACGAATTGATCGAACTTTTAGCTGCGGATTCTTCCCGCGGCAGCGAAGCACTGGATTTATTGATGATTGCTAAGTACTTTGAGCGCATCGGCGACCATGCTACCAACATTGCCGAGTGGGTTGAATACTCCGTAACCGGTCTGTACAAAGGAGAAGTGCTGCAATGATTCACGTTGTGGAAGACGACGCCGGCGTTCGCGATTTAGAACTGTATGCCCTCCGGCAGGCAGGGTTTGAAGCGGAAGGTTACTCCACCACAGCCGCGTTTCGGACCGCGCTGGACAAAACTGTCCCCACGCTTGTTTTGCTGGATGTAATGCTGCCCGGCGAGGATGGCATTTCGTTGTTGCAGGGGTTGCGCCGCGACCCCCGTACCAAGCGCCTTCCCGTGATACTGGTAACCGCAAAAGGCGCTGAGATGGACAAGGTACGCGGGCTGGATGCCGGCGCAGATGATTATCTGTCCAAACCTTTTGGCATTATGGAGCTGCTTGCGCGCGTACGCGCACTGCTGCGCCGCAGTCAGGAAGCAAAACCGCCGGAAGTACTGACCATTGGCAATCTAACGCTGGACCGCGACCGTCATCTGGTAATCGCCGCCGATGAAAACGTCACCCTGACCCATATGGAATTTGAATTGTTGTCTTTCCTGATGGCGCATACAGGCAAAGCCGTTACGCGTGAGGTGTTGCTGGATGATGTATGGGGCCTGGGCTTTGCGGGCGATACCCGCACGGTAGACGTGCACATTCGCTCATTGCGGCAGAAACTTGGCGTATGCGGCGCGATGATCCATACCGTGCGCGGCGTCGGCTACAAGCTGGAGGAGTCTGATGTATAAAAAGCTGTTCCGAAGCCTGGTCATCTTTTCTCTAACCATATCACTTCTTTTGTGTATATTGCTTACAGGCGGCATGTACCTTTTCTTTAACCAGCAGCTACGCGATCAACTGGTCAGCGAATCCGAATCGCTCACATCGCTTATCAACACGCAGGAGGACGACGTAGCTTTTCTCAATAGCGGCGTATTCATCAACCGTGTTACGTTAATTGATGTGGACGGTACTGTTTTGTTTGACAGCGTCGGCGATGTCGCCGTGATGGAAAACCACGCTACCCGCGAAGAAGTTGTGGAAGCGGTTGAAAATACTACAGGCTGGTCACACCGTAACAGCGCAACACTGGGCGAAACCAGTGTCTATTATGCGCAGAAGCTGCCCAGTGGACAGATTTTGCGCGTTGCCGGGACGCAAAAAAACGTAATTTCCATGCTGCAAGGTGTGTTTTGGTGGTTCGTTCTTGGTTTGATTGTCAGTACCATACTGGCATCCCAGCTTGCGCGCCCATTAACCAAGGCGATTATCAAACCGTTGAATGAGATCAATCTGGATACACCTTTACAAAACGATGTATATGAAGAACTTTCTCCCATGCTGCGGCGAATGGATGCCCAAAACAGGCGCATCACATCGCAAATGATCCGGCTCCAGCGGCAGCAGGCGGAACTGACCGCCATTCTGGCTGGTTTGCGGGAAGGCCTTGTGGTGATGGATGAGCACCATCACATATTGGCAATCAACCCTGCTGCACGGGCCATACTGGGGGCAGGAGACGGTGACCTGATCGGCAAATCCCTGCCGGAGGTAAACCGCCACGAAACGCTGCTGCGCTTACTCAAAGAAAATTTCGGCGTTGGTGAACTAGCCGCCTCCGGTAGAATCTATCGCGTATCGGCAAGTTTAGCCGGCGACGACCTTGGGATGGTGTTGCTCTTGCAGGATGTTACCGACGAACGCATGGCCGAGCAAAACCGCCAGCAGTTTAGTGCGAATGTAAGTCACGAGCTTCGCACGCCGCTTACCACCATTAGCGGTTATGCGGAACTGCTGGCCACCGGGCTGGCTAAACCCGAAGACACGGCAGAACTGGCCGCGAAAATCCATCAGGAAAGCTTACGGATGCTTTCGCTGATCGAGGATATTATTCGCCTTTCCAAATTGGATGAAGGCGCGGTTGGCGAAAAACAGCCGATTGATCTAATGCTTTTGGCGCAATCCTGTGTCGCCAAACTACGGGATAACGCAGAAAAGCAAAACGTTATTGTTACGGTCGTAGGCGAAAGCGCTGTTGTACTCGGTGACCGGACACTGCTGGAAGAGATGATGGTAAACCTCATCGATAATGCAATCAAATACAATAAACCGGGCGGCCGCGTAACCGTCACAACTGGAATGAGCGGGGTGAAACCACGCTTCTCCGTAGAAGATACCGGCGTAGGAATCCCAGTCGAACACCAGACCCGCGTATTCGAGCGGTTCTACCGTGTAGATAAAAGCCGCAGCAAGGATACCGGCGGCACAGGGCTTGGATTGAGTATTGTAAAGCATGGCGCGCAGCTGCACGGTGCCGATGTTACCTTAAGCAGCAAACCGGATCAGGGCACGACCATCACGCTTTTGTTTCCGGAACAAAAAGAATAGCTTTACAGTTCCGGCAGTGCAACCGTGCTGCAAACGACGCCCCGCCAAAACAGGCGGGGCGTCGCTGGGTTAAACGATTATTGCAATCACAGCACATGTGCGTTTTATTCTGTTACCAAAAGCTCACCCTGCTGCTGTAATACGTCCAGCTTGGTCAGGCTAACCTGCAAATAGGTTACCCCATCCAACTCGTAACTTCCCAGCATGCCCTGCGCACGAACCCACGCACCATCCTCAGGATAGTCGCCCTGAACATCCACAGGCCAGGTAACCTCCAGCCCTGTTACATCCACCGTGCAGCAGTCACCAGGATAGTATCTGTACACTTTATAATACGTTTGCAGATCATCCGCCTGTCCATAATGGAAAACACCGAAAGCGCCCTCCAGACTGATTGTTTTCCCAATATACGTACCCGGTTCCTTTTCCATTTGGTTGATTTGGAAAACAAAAATATTATCTTTAATCGTAATCTCTGTTTCATTCATACCCGCACGCGTTTCCTGTGTGGCGGATATGTCCGGGGGAGTAGCAGCTTCATTTTCTCCCACTGCAATGGAAACAGGCATCAGCAGCAAACCAATGACCATCATATATACTATAATGCTTCTCATCGTTCTTCCTTTCCGCATGCTCTCAGCTGGTTTGTCATCCCTCATTTAACAAGGAACACGCCATGTTGATCTCGTATCTACCATACACCTGTCGCAAAAAGCTGAAACCGCACAACTTGCAAAAGCCTTACTACAAAATTCTTACAGTAAAAGAGTGCAAATCACATAACGATATGGTATAATTTATCGCATCGGAGCCATATAGCCGATGCAACCAGACAAGGAGGGCTTTCTTTGGACGACCCTATAGGCGGTCAACTTATCATTCAGTTTATTCTTATCCTCGTAAACGCATTTTTCGCTGCTACCGAAATTGCTGTTATTTCCCTTAACGACAACAAGGTTCGTAAACAAGCCGAGGACGGGGATAAAAAAGCCGCCGTAATGCTCAAGCTTGCTGAAGCCCCTAACGATTTTCTTTCCACAATACAGGTATGTATTACGCTAAGCGGATTTCTGGCCAGCGCACTGGCAGCGGATCACTTTGCGTCGCGTATTGCACAAAGCCTGTATGCTTCCGGTTTCACCTTTTTCTCCATGGATACGCTCAACACCATTTGTCTGGTGTTGATTACCATCATCCTGAGCTATTTCACGCTTGTGCTGGGCGAATTAACCCCCAAGCGTATTGCTATGCAGTTCCCTGATAAAACAGCAAGAATCAGCTGCAATGTGATCCTTGTTGTACAAAAGATATTCCGGCCAATTGTATGGCTGCTTTCATCCAGCACAAACTTAATGCTGCGTCTGTTCCGCATCGATCCCAACGATGTGGATGAAAAGGTGACCGAAGAAGAAATCCGCATGATGGTGGACATCGGCGGCGAGAGCGGCACCATTCAGCAAGACGAACGCACGATGATTGAAAACATCTTCGAGTTTAACAATACCACAGCCGAATCCGTAATGGTACACCGCATGGATGTTGTTACCATTCAAGTTGACGAAACCTCTGACGATATTATTCAAACCATCCGGGATTCCGGCCTGAGCCGTTTCCCTGTGTATGACGAGGATGTCGATGATATTGTCGGCGTGCTCAACACGCGCGATTTTCTGCTGAACGCACAAAGCAAAGAGCCCAAGACCTTACGCGAGCTGTTACGCCCTGCGTACCTTGTACCGGAAACCGTGCAAGCCGATGCACTTTTTCGCGATATGCAGACCCGTAAGGTGCACATGGCCATCGTCGTAGACGAATATGGCGGCATGAGCGGTATCGTCACTATGGAAGACCTGCTGGAAGAGATCGTCGGCAATATATACGACGAATTTGACCCCGCAGAAGAAAGTGAAATTGTCCAGCTTGGCGATAATCTGTGGCGCTGCGAAGGCACAGTAGATTTGGAGACTCTGGCTGATGCGCTAGATATGGATTTACCGCTGGATGAAGAATATGATACACTCGGTGGTATGATTTTCAGCTGCTTTACCGCGATTCCGGAGGACGGTTCCAAGCCCGAAGTGAATGTGCACGGGCTGCACATTCAAGTAGAAGACCTGAGCGAGCACCGTGTTGAAACGGCATTGGTCAGCAAGATTCTACCGGACTCCACACAGGAGCAAACTGAAGATGAAAAATAATACGCACCATCACCTGATTTGGGATTTTGACGGTACACTGTACGATTCGTACCCAAAGATGACCGAAGCCTTGCTGGCGGCGTTAGCTGATTTTCATTGTCAAGCTGATTATCAGGAAGCATACCGGCTCATTAAAAAAACCCTTTATTTCGCGGCGCAGACCTATCAGGATCGCTATTCCATCCCCACGGAAGAATTACTGGCTGCTTTCCGGGTACATCACGCCAAGCAGCAGCGTATGCCGTCCATGGTCGGGCTAGCGGATTGTTTGGAAGAGACAAAGCAGCTTGGCTGCCGGCACTACCTTTTCACCCACCGCGACCACCGGGCAATCGACGAGCTGAAAAGCGATGGACTGGTAAGTTATTTCTCGGATTTTGTTACCCGAGAAGACGGCTTTGCGGATAAACCCGCCCCGGATGCTATTGTCCATCTCATTCAAAAGCACCACTTCGCTCCGCAGGATGCGTACATGATAGGCGATCGCGATATTGATATTCAATCGGGTATTGCTGCCGGCGTCTCCGGGATTTTGCTGGACCCGGATAACTTATATCACGATTTGGAACCAGTCACCCGCATCCAAGCTTTGTCTGATATTCCAGCATTGCTGTAACCCTGTAAACAACACGCTCTTTACCGTCAACACGATAAAGGGCGTGTTTTCGTATGTAAATGAACGGCAGAAGGGATAAATATCATCCGCATATGAATCAAATACTGGTGTATATAGGTCATTCATCAATTACTAAGTATCAGGTATATGAAATACGCTGCAAAGCATCCCTGGTATCCCTTCGCGTATTCAATGGTAGATTTCATTCCTTACGAAAGTTCAGATTCAATGATACTGCAGCCCCATGAAGGTGTTTAATGATCGTCCGGCCAGATTTCCGGATTCAACAAATGAGGCGGTCTATGCCCAGCGAACGCAGCCAGCAAACTCTCGCTGCATTGTTCCGCCATTATATTCCGTGTGTGCAACGTATTGCTGCCCATATGCGGGGTTAAAACCACGTTTGTCAGCAGTTTCAAACGGTTGTGAATCTCCGGTTCGTTTTCAAACACATCCAGTGCTGCCCCTGCAAGCTTGCCTTGCTCCAAGGCTTCTACCAGCGCGCTCTCATCAATCAGCTTCCCGCGAGCTGTATTAAGAATAAAGGATGTCGGTTTCATCATCGCCAGTTCACGTACGCCGATCATGCCGCGGGTTTGTGATGTCAGTGGGCAGTGCAAGGACACCACATCCGCCGTTTGCAGCAACTCGTCCAGCGGCAGGCGCCGCGCATTGCCCGTAACCGAATAGGGTTTAATGCTCCGGTTTGTGTAAACAACCCGCATATGTAAAAAGCGGCCAAACTCAGCCATGCGAGCACCGATCCTCCCCATACCTACAATACCGAGGGTCAGCCCTTCCGGCGATACCCCCATTGTGCGTCCCATGGAAAATAGCTTTTTTGTTTTTTTGTGATTCCGTATTTCGTGATCCATTTCACTGACTCGCCGCAGGAGTGTGAGCAACTGCGCCATGGCCAGTTCGGCTGTCGCTTCGGTAACGCTATCCGGAACGTTAGCAACGGGAATGCCCATTTCCGTTGCTGCTTCAATATCAATAGCATCATAGCCCGCGCCATAGCAGACGATGAGCTTTACTTGCTTACAGCTTGCCAGTAACTCCCTGTCCATCGCGCCGCAAGCCACAACACCTGCGCATTGTGGTAAAAGCGCTTGCAGTTCATCCCGGCTAAAGGCTTTACCCGGTTTGGGTATCATCACTTTATTGGGTTTGAGTAGCGCAAACCGTTTCATCGGCACGCCATGGGTTACCAATATTTTCGCCATTCGCTCATCCCCTTCAGCCCGTATCATAGCAAGTTTTCCGTATCAACGCAAGTCTTCTTTCCGCACTTAAAAATTCTTTTGCCAGATAATTTAATTCTATTTCAGTATTATAAATCGAATTTAGCTTGAATAATTCAATACATTATGATACAATTCAATACGTTTGAATACGTGTTTTGGAGGTGCTCGCATACTATGTGCGGAATCGTTGGTTATATCGGGCAGAAGGAAGCCAGTCCTATTTTAATGGAAGGGTTATCCCGGTTAAGTTATCGCGGATATGACAGTGCTGGCGTTGCTATATTGAATGCAAATGAAAAAATAGATATTTGTAAAACCAAAGGCAGGCTGGAGAATCTGGAGCAAGCGCTATCGGAGCATCCCATGCAGGGTACAGCCGGTATCGGGCATACCCGCTGGGCAACGCACGGTGAGCCAAGCGATGTAAACGCTCATCCGCATGCCGGGGCACAGGGCGGCATTGCGGTTGTTCATAACGGCATTATCGAGAATCACGACGCGCTTCGCAAGCAGTTGCAAAAGCAAGGGTGCGTTTTTGTTTCCCAAACCGATACAGAGGTTGTAGCGCATTTACTTGGCAGTCTATACAAAGGAGACATGAAAGCTGCGCTTTTACAAGCGATTACGATGCTGGAGGGCAGTTATGCCTTAGGGGTTATATGCGATACTGAACCGGATAAACTTTTCTGCGCCCGGCGTGAAAGCCCGCTGGTTGTCGGTGCTAAAGACGGCGAGGCTTTTATCGCCAGCGATATTCCTGCTTTGCTTCGCCATACAAGGGACGTAATTTTTCTGGAAGATCAGGAAGTCGCCGTGTTGTGTAGCAGCGGCGTTACGGTTTATAACCGGGATGGCGAAGTATGCCACCCGGAACCCTACCACGTTACCTGGGACTTAAGCAGCGCTGAAAAAGGCGGCTACGCCCATTATATGCTCAAAGAGATACATGAGCAGCCGCAGGCTTTGCAAAACACCTTCACCCCACGTGCCAAGAACGGGCAATACGATTGGCTCCCCATTACACAAGCCGAAGCCAAATCCTTGCAAAAAATTACTATCGTTGCTTGCGGCACAGCCTACCACGCCGGCATGTTTGGCAAATATGTAATCGAAAAACTCGCACGCATACCGGTTACGGTTGATGTTGCAAGCGAGTACCGCTATCGTGATCCGATCATCGGTAGCAACGAAATTTTCATTGCCGTTTCCCAAAGCGGTGAAACCGCTGATACACTCGCTGCATTGCGTGAGGCGAAGCGGCGCGGTGCTAAAGTATTGGCTATTTGTAATGTAGTAGGTTCGACGATTGCGCGCGAAGTTGGTGATACGAACACGTTGTTTACGTATGCAGGGCCGGAAATTGCCGTTGCCAGCACCAAAGCCTATATGACGCAGATCGAGATGATGCTTCTTCTCGCCCTAACACTTGGCGATCTGCGTGGAGTGTTGCCACCAGCAGAATCCGAAAGAATCCGCAGGGAATTAGCCAAACTGCCCGCCAAAGCGGAACTGGCACTAGAAACCGAAACAAAGCTGCAAAGCTTTGCCAAGAAAATGAGCCACAAGAAGCACGTATTCTTTATCGGCCGCGGGCTGGACTTCGCTTTATCTATGGAAGCCGCGCTTAAGTTGAAAGAAGTAAGTTATGTTTTCAGCGAAGCTTATGCCGCAGGCGAGCTGAAGCACGGCCCGATTGCCCTACTGGAAAACGGCCGCCTGGTCGTCGCTACCATTACCCAGCCCGCTTTGCTGGACAAAACCCTGAGCAACCTGCGGGAGATAAAGGCGCGCGGTGCGTACGTACTGGCCGTGTGCCGTGAGGATATGTATGACAAAATCGTGGGCGAAGCGGATGAATTGATCACTATCCCCACTGCAGACGATCTGCTGGCGCCGCTGCTGGCTGTGATCCCCCTACAACTGTTTGCCTATTGTATGGCGGTAGCACGAGATTGCGATGTCGATAAGCCCCGCAATCTCGCCAAGAGCGTTACAGTAGAATAATCGAATCGTAAAAAAGCACCGGATGTGTAGCTTGCGCATCCGGTGCTTTTTATGCATTAATTAGTTTGCCGGTTTATAACCGTTGGGGTTTTGGCTCTGCCAATACCACGCATCCCGGCACATATCCTCAAGCGACTTTTCCGCTTTCCAGCCCAGTAATTTATGGGCTTTGGCTGCATCGGCGTAGCAGGTGGCAATATCTCCCGCGCGGCGGTCGGTTACCTCATATGGAATGGGAATTCCATTGACCTTCTCAAAGGTTTTCACCAAATCCAGTACACTGTAACCAACTCCCGTACCCAGGTTAAATACCTCGCAGCCTTTATTTTTCAAAAGGTAGTTGCAAGCCGCTACGTGCCCTTTTGCTAAATCCACCACATGGATGTAATCCCGCACGCCCGTACCGTCCGGCGTTGGATAATCATCGCCAAACACGCGCAGCTTCTTCAGCTTACCAGATGCTACCTGGCTCACGTACGGCATCAGGTTATTGGGGATTCCAACCGGGTCTTCCCCGATCAAGCCGCTTTTGTGTGCGCCGATGGGGTTAAAGTAACGCAGAAGCGCAACCGCCCAGTCAGCATCCGCAGCGGCAACGTCGGTCAGTATCTGCTCGATCATGTATTTCGTCCAGCCATACGGATTCGTGCAGCCCGTAGGCATATCCTCCGTTAGCGGCATGGTTTCCACTGTGCCGTACACCGTAGCGGAGGAGCTGAACACGAACCGGGTCACGCCAAAATCCCGCATCGTCTCGCACAGGGAAAGCGTGCTGTCCAGATTGTTGCGGTAATACTCCAGCGGTTTTTGCACGCTCTCGCCGACAGCCTTAAAACCCGCAAAGTGAATAACCGCATCAATCGAATGCTGTTCAAACACTGTTTTCAGTGCCTGTTTATCGCAAACATCAATTTGATGGAACGGTACAGGTTTGCCCGTAATGGTTTCCAGCCGTTTGATGACTTCAATCGAGCTGTTGGAAAAATCATCGGCGATCACCGCATCATACCCGGCATTGAGCAATTCCACATAAGTATGCGAGCCAATAAATCCGGCGCCGCCAGTCAGTAAAATGGTCATTTTCTGCCTCCTACGGAGTGTTTAGAATAAAGTATCCGGGTATACGCCCTTGTCGTGCATGGTTTTCAGCTGCTGCTGCACAAAAGGTTTATCTTCCTTATAAGTAACGCCAAACCACGCCGCGTCGGTCTTCAGCACGTCTACAGGCAAGCCGGTTTCGTGCATAAGCTGATCAACCAATACGGGCAGTACATATTCGGCTTTTAATTCCTCCGGCGAGAGTTTCGCTAAAAAGTCCTCAAAATGCTTCTGAGCCACATCAAAAATCCAGGGCGTAAAGCCAAACAGATTCATGCTGACAATACTGTCCGGATCCAGTACAACACCGTTGGGGTCCACATTTGTATCACGGATCGTTCCATCCGGGAAAGGCTGAATTTTATAGGTCTCCGTAACACTTTTCAGCTTTCCTTCCGGCGTGGTTGCACATACGCCGCGCGTAACATGGCCGTTTTCACTTACCGTGTTTTTCAGGTAATAGCCAACCATGCAGGCTTCGTTCTCCGCTTCCAGCTTTTCAATCCGGTCTCCAATCAGTTTATACGGCGCGCGGCCATAATAATCATCCGCATTAATCACGGCAAACGGCTCGTGAATGGCATCCTTGGCGCAGAGCATAGCATGTACGGTGCCAAAAGGTTTAACACGTTCCTTAGGCATATGGTATGAAGCGGGCAGCGATTCAAATTCCTGATATACATACGCAACTTTGATCTTGCGGCTCAGGGTATCGCCAACCATTTCCCGGATGATGCCCTCAAACTCACGCTTGATGATAAAAACAACCTTGGTGAATCCCGCCTGAATCGCATCATAAATAGAGTATTCAAACAGCATCTCTCCGTGGGGGCCCATGCCGTCCACCTGTTTGTTGCCGCCATAACGGGAACCCATACCGGCTGCTAAAATCAACAGTGTTTTATCCATTTTGCTTTCCCTCTCTACGCCTATATTTACTAAAGGGCGACGCTTGCGCCCGATAGCAGACCTGCGGAAGCACCGTCCTGTGAAACAGCTGGTACATTTACCTCACCAACCGTTTCCTCTTGTGCGTTTGCTGTCCGTTGCATTTCACTTATGTTTTCCTGCTGCGCTGCAACTGCTTTATTCCTTATGCCAGTATTTAGCGCAGAAGCGTCCAGTACTGTTTCGTTAGGTATATTCTCCCGGCTGACTTCAATGGTTTTGGATAATTGCTCCCACGATGCTGATGCGGTTTGCACAATGAAGGTTTTAGCCATACGCATCGGTGGGCAATTTACGCGCCGGTTCTGATGAAAGCCCTCGGTGCTGTCTCTGCGGAAGAAAATCGTTGCAGTGCGCATAATCATCTTCATATCCAACATCAGTGAAAAATTCTCAATGTAGAATAAATCCAACATGACCTTATCACGCGGTGTTGTATTATACTTGCCGTCAATCTGCGCCATGCCGGTAAGCCCAGCTTTCATCTGCTTGCGGTACTCAAACTCCGGCACTTCCGCGGTGTATTTCGCTACATTCTCCAGCATTTCCGGCCGCGGGCCTACAATGCTCATGTCCCCAACCAAAACATTAAACAGCTGGGGTAGTTCATCAATACGGTACTTACGCAGCACACGCCCGATTTTGGTAATGCGGTCATCGTTTACACAGGCTGATTGCCCCACCGCATCACACGCATCTTGATACATGGTGCGGAACTTGATAATCTCAAACACCTTACCACCCAGCGTTGCGCGCTTCTGCCGGAAGAACACCGGGCCGTTATGGGCAAAGAAAATCGCAAGCGTTGCCGTAAGCATAATGGGGCTGGCTACAATTAACCCCATTAAGCTAAGTAAAATATCCGAAAAGCGTTTTATCAACCGCTGCATGGGCGTAGGCTCCACGCGGCAGATGTATAGAAACAGCGTATCGTCAATTACGTTTTGCTGGGATGTGGAAATGACCACATCGCCAAGCTCTGCCTGTAAATAGATGGTTTTCCCATTTTGATAGCAGAAGCTTTTAAGCTGCGCCTCCTCTGTATCCGGTATCCCCGATAGAAACACCACATCGTTATCCAGTATTGTTTGCTCAACATCTTCGCATTGGTAATGCAACACATCGTGCAGCCTGTATTTTTGCCGGAAGGTAGCGATCTTTTCCGCCACATGCTCCGCATGTTCCTGTGAGGATGTAATGATGCAGCATTTTTGCGGCGGGTTAATCGTAAAGTAGAACCGGTAACCCAGCATAACAAAAAAGTAAATCAGCCCGATCTGAATCATGATCGTGCCCATTAACAGCCATAAATCCTCGCCAAACAGAATGAGGCGGTCATTGTTAGCCGGGTTTACGTTCATGATCTGCAATTGTAAATACGTAGCTACATCCGTCATCACAATCGCGATGACGATGGAGGAAAAGACCGATCTTGCTTTTTTTACCCCCAGCTGATAACCGCCGTAAACATAAGTGAGAATCAACAACACAATGGCGAACGTCGCCATCGTGGTTGCCGCGGTACGGCTCATATTAATAATCTGTGGGTTTGTGACGGATAAGAGAAGAAAGAAGGTAATGAATAAGGAGAAATATAGTAAAAACTGAAATATGGTTTTCATTGCCTGTGACAGCAAATATCGCTTGTTCATTCATGCCTCCATCAAGAAAGCGCGGCTCCCGCATCCTGTTATTTCGGAGCCCTGTCGATCATCCCGGCGGATAATCCCAAACAGATAAAGGATAGCACGCACGCCCCGCGATGTCAAGCCGGAAGGGGGTTTGACCCCTCTCGACAGGCCGCTTAAACCTGCCTTGCCGGTGATGTTATGCTGTGATAAAATAGAACAAGCATAAGGAGGACAACAAGATGAAACTACTGGTGAGCGCCTGCCTGCTTGGGCTTGCGTGCCGCTATGATGGCAGCGCCAAACAAACACAGGCTGTTATGAACCTTAAGGATACACACACGCTGATTCCCTTTTGTCCGGAAATCTACGGCGGGCTGGCTACCCCGCGGGAACCGGCAGAAATAAAAGAAGGTCAAGTATACACATGCAGTGGTCAGGATGTAACCCGTGCTTACCAAAAAGGTGCAGACGAAACACTGCGCCTTGCTCAACTGCTGGGCTGCCAATGTGCCGTTTTACAGGATCGCAGCCCGTCCTGCGGATGCGGCACCATCCACAATGGGCTTTTTGACGGGGAATTGGTAGCCGGCGACGGCGTGACAACGCAACTGTTAAAAGAAAATGGCATCCGGGTCATTCCCGCTTCGCAGGCAGACACGCTTTCCAATCCGGAAATCAAAACGCCTACGGATCGTAGATAATCCATATAATACGTATACACAGTATTGAAATAGATCACTCAACACCTCGGATTCGTTTGTATATTACATAAGCCAATAATTGTCTGTAACAAAGTAAACAGCTACGCGCATCCCACTTTGTTCCGGCAATGACAGAACAGTATGGATGCACGTGTTTAATACAAAGACATATCATAAATATTCCAAACGGCGCAAAGCATAACTGCTTTGCGCCGTTTGGATAGATAGCTTACTTCATTATTCTTCCGTGTCGTCTGCCGGCCACTGCTGTACGCCACCTTTAGTAATTTCCTGCGGCATCGTCTCGCCATCCGGTAATATATACCCCAGATTAAAATCGAAGTTCTTTGTACCGCTCTGCACACTGAATTCATTGCTTGTAGCGCTTTCACCATCACCTGCGGTCAAGCAGCTGGATATCATCTGCAACGCCGGTACCGGCTGGGTAATCGCCAGCGCCGGATATGCGGCTGCCCGCAGCGTGTATGCGCCGGGATACACATCGCTAAACTCGTAATAACCCCAGGCGTTGGTTACCGTTGTATAAGCCACTTCGCCGTTTTCCAGCAACTGCACTGTCACGCCATTGATGCTGGGTTCATTTGCGTCAACCAACCCGTTTTTGTTGGTATCCAGCCATGCCTGATCACCGACACGGGCCGGTTTGATGAGGACAGCATTCAAGGCCAGTTGGTTCTGTGCCATTTCGACGGCAAAGGTATCGCTTTGCCCTACCGCGTTTTCCGTAGAGGCGACCACTGAGGTTCCCGCCGGATAATTCGGATCGTTTTGCCGGATAAAAATCATTCCTTCCGGCTGTGATATCGTCATGCGGTATTCACCTGGCCAGAGGCCGTCAAAACGGTATTCTCCCGTTTCATCCGTTACGGTGGTTTGCAGCGGCTTAGTATCGCTTCCCGCGTACAATGTAACAGTTACCCCTGCCTGCACCGTGCTGGCGCCGTTTTCGTCAAGTGCAACAGTGCCGCCGATACTGGTGTAACTTATCAGACTACCGCTGACATTGCTAAAGGTCATTCCCTCGGTAATCACAATGCCGCTTTGACTCATAATCGATCCATTGCGCACAAAAGTGCTATCGCCATCCGACGGCTGTGTCTGACTGGATAAGGCAAACCGCACAGTATAAACCGACGGGCGGACGTTTGAGAATGTCGCGATGCCGTCTTCCCCGGAGCGGGCGGTTTTCACAACGCGTCCCTGGTTCTCATCATACAATTCATACGACAGTCCGGAAAGCAGCCGTTCACCATCGGTATGCTGCCCATCCCGGTTCTCATCCAACCATACGGAAGCCATAATAGTCGCCGGCGCTACCGCGCCGATTGCATTCTCCGCGCGGTTGGTCAGCACGCTCCACGGGCAATCGAACGTATCCTCCTGTGCCGTATCCAATGTAAGATCGCTTTGGGTAAGGTTCCCGGAGAATATAGTGCCGTCCGGCAGCGCGATGTGCAGCGCATACGACGCGGGTCGCAAGCCTGTGATGGAGAAGCTACCATCCGTATCCGTTACAACATCGGCGGTTTCCAAAGCTGTATTATCCGGTGTACAGGTAAGTGCAACCCCGGCCAATGCCTCCTCGCCTTCATCCTGCATGCCGTTTCCGTTCACATCATGGAAGGCATAGCCTTCAAAGGTGCCAAGCGTTACCGCGCCTACCAGCTGCGCTGCATATTCCTTGCCGGATTCTACTGTTAAACCGGAAACTACATTTTCCTGTCCCTGGTTTTCCAGCGTATTGCCGCCCTCTGTTACTTTCGCCATGGTGGCATTTGGCGGCAGCAAGTAGGTAACCGTATATTCGCCCGGCATAACCCCATCAAAGAAATATACGCCATCTTCGCCAACCGATTCCGTCAAGTCCACTTCCCCATCTGCGGAAAGCAGCCGGACGCTTCCGTCCGTATAACCGGTTTCACCTTCGTCCATCAACCCGTTATCATTCGCATCATCAAAGAATATACCGGTCAGGGTGGAAGATGGAAGCATGCCTGCGTTTACTTGTTCAATATCTTCGCCCATTGTTACGGTTAGCGGGTTCGTTTCGCCGTACCCGTCTTTTGCCAGCATTACAACATCGTTGCCGCCATCTTCATCCGGACGGTAGCGTGTAAAGGCATATCCGTCTTTGCGCAGGAAACGCACAGTATATTCACCCGGCATGATACCGCTAAGCGTATATGCGCCGCTGTTGGATGTGGAAGCCGTCTCCACAATCTCGCCAGCGCTGTTCATCAGCTGCACCTTGATGCCGGAAACCCCGGAATCTTTTTTATCCTGTGTACCGTCGTATCCTTTATCGTAATACACCGTTCCGGTAATATCAGCGCCGCGCGCTACGCCGATGCAGGTTTCTACAGTATCGCCATTATCAAACGTGATGGACAGAATGGAATTTTCCCGTCTGCCCTCGCGTGCTGCAAACTGGTTATAAACGCCGCTCACATTCTGCGGGACAACCGTAAACGTGCTGCCGTCGTTGGGCAGGATCGCCCGCAAGCGGTAATCTCCCGTACGGAGCGACTCAAACGTGTAGATACCATCTTCGCCGGTGACAACTTTCCCTACGGATTTATCATTGGAGTTTCTAATCACCTCGACGATAACACCTTCATACGGCGGCTCGCCCTCATCGTAAACGCCGTTGTAGTTCATATCCAAAAATGCGATACCGGTGATTGCGGCCCGCTCAATTAATCCAACATTCATGCTGATTACGTCTTCTGCGCCATTGACAGAGAAGTCACGCGATGCGCTTGTGCCATCCGTCGTAAATACAGACCGGTTGTCTCCACCGCTCTTTGTATAGCGCGCAAACAGATAGCCTTCCGGGAGTTCTGCAGTCAGTTCATATTTATCGTCACGCAACAACGGGAATACATACACGCCTGTATCATCCGTTGTAATTTGGTATGTATTTCCCGTTTTGCTCCCCGAAAGCGTCAAAAGAACACCAGCGACGCCAGGCTCATCTTCCGAAATCAGTCCGTCGTTATTCGTATCCAGCCATACCCGTCCGGAGAAGGAACCTACTTTGATCGCCGCAACTCCCGCGGCAGCCGTTTCCCCGGATTGTACCGTTATCACACTGGAAACTGCCGTTTGGTCGTCGGTATCCCCTATGCAGCTGTTACGGGCGCTGAGCTTATCGGATACGGTCGTAAACAGGTAGGAATCCGGCAGTGTTACGCGCAACACATAACTGCCTGGAGGGAGTGCTGTTAAAGCCGCAATGCCTTCAGCATCGGTTACCGCTTCGGCGAGTGCTTCGCCTGCCGGGTCCTCCGCCGCTACGGCTTGCACTGTTATACCCGCGATTGCACGCTCATAATCGCCGCGCATCCCGTTTTCATTATTGTCAAAAAATACCGTTACTTCAATCCGGGCAGACTGGCAAAGCGCGATGTCTGTTTTGTCAGCCAGATTTTCGCCGTTGGCAACGTTGAGTTCCACGCTGGTGCGGACTGCGGACGTTCCAAGGGTTTGGGTGCTGCCGCCTACCGCTGCTACGTATAAATCGCTTTCGACGTAGGAAACGACACGGTATGTACCTGCCGAAAGATCAGCAAAGGTATACTGCCCATATTCATTGGTAACCGTATCTCCAACATCCGACCATGCGCCGTCCTGTTTCTTTTGCAAGGCTACAGGTACGCCGCTCATTAACTGTTCTTTGCCGGTGTAAGTCAGGCTGCCATTATCGTCCAAATAAGCAACACCGGCAATGCTGGTCATCGCCACATACTCCACATCCGGCAATGTATAGCTTTCTCCGGCAGCAACGCTAATGGTAAGCCAGATCATATCTCCTTGCTCAGACACGCTCCATGCGGAATCAGCCAGCAGAGTTTCGCCGGCAATAAGCGGTGCATACACCGTATAGTCCCCAGCAGGCAGGCAGGCAAAGGTAAAGCCGCCGTTCACATCCGTCGCTGCTGAACTCTGCATATTTACCGATGCAATCGCGATGTTTTTGCCTGCGCCTAATGAATTGATTACGCCGGTTATCGTTGCGGTATGCACCATAGCAATCTTATCTGTTTTAACTTTGCCGCCTGCAAGCATGTAGGTCGCCGTGTATGGGTTTTGCGGCTCGACGCTTTCCCCGTTCACAGCAACAACCGCCTGATTCTCCGGCAGTTGCAGATTTACATAATAAGTTCCGGCCGAAAGCCCGGCAAAGGTATAAGCGCCATTCTCATCCGTAAGGGTGGATAGCGTTGCGCCGCTCTCGCCGGTAAGTGTGATGGTCACGTTTGCGGCGGGTGCATCGTCCAGCGTTATAGCCCCCGTAACAGAACTGAGCAATGTAGCGGTCAGGTTCAGGCTCTGGTTTTCGCCGTACGCCAAGGCCAGATTGCGTACGATAAAACCGTTTGCTTCTTCCGAAACGCCCACCTGCGCTTGCAGGGTAGCTTCTACGCCGTCCGCAAGCGTTATCAATACATCATACGTATCCGATTGCAGTGCGCTGAACGTATAGACGCCGTTTTGATTGGTCTTTGCGGTTCGCACCACATTCCCATTTTGCAGAAGCTGTAGTGTAACGTCCGAAAGTGTAGTGCCATCCTGTGTGGCAATCTGCCCGCTCAGTCCGCTGAGGCGGCTGAAGACAATCGCATAATTGCTTTGCGGTAAAGCAAGGTTTTCAACCGTTTCAAACCCTTGCGTCTTTGCGGTTTGTCCCATCGTATTCGCCGGCAGCAAAGCAGTAAGGGTTGCTACTTGCGGTATTGCGTCCCCGGTAACAGTAAATACGCCGCTTTCATCCGTAAAGGCAGCATAAATGGTATTGGTATCAGGTATTGCCAGCAAGATGCATAATTGAGCCAACTCTTCAGTGGATTCACCCGTCTGTTCGGCTATCGTGCCGGAGAGCAATATTTGCATCCCGCCGGATACCACGCCGGTATCCAGCATTTCAGGCAAGAACACATCCTGCACCGCATAGCGGCCGTTTTGTATCCGCAGCCATGTATCCAACATCGGCGCACCCGAATGCTCTTTCACATCAAGCAAGTAACCCTCCGGGTTATCCAGCGTTTGGGGCAGGGATTGCGGGTCGTATATCCACATCGTTATGCCTTCAACTGTGCCCGCTTCCACCGGAATAACCAAACCGTCCTCTGCCAATACATCTGACATAAAAACAACAGTATCGGCATCCTCACTGCGGAGCAGGGTTGCGCCTTGCGGCAGCATCGAGGCATTTGTTCTGGCACCCAGCGGCAGTTCCGCCGCCATCGCAAACGTATCTTCCCAGCTTAGCGCCCCGGCGGCACTAATCACAACCGCTTGCGTTCCATCCACAAGCACCTGTGCATCGGCGGTAAACGCCAGCCTGATTTTCCCATCCGGTATTGTCAACGTTGCCGATACCGGATCAATATTACTGGATGCGGTAACATCACTGCCACCGTCCGTACTGGAGTATTGATAGGTATACGTTACCCCGGTTGAGAGCGTCGCTGTTGCAGCTGTACGTTCGTTTGCTCCGGCAACAGCGGTGTCACAGCGCAGTTTCAGGGTAATGGTACCGGCGTTGAACCCGACAGGCATATCCGTTTCGCCGTTTTCATTTAAATAAGTAATCTTTACGCCTCGGGCTCCAGTAAGGCTTACTGTAACACCCTGCGCGCAACGCACGGCATCCCCCAAAGGTTCGCCGTCCGCATCCAAGCCCTGCACTTCGCACTGCAGCGAGCTTTGTGTGCTGGATAGCGTAACCTGCTCAGCATAAACCGCCTGTTTACCGTTTATCTGTTCGCCATCCACAGCAAACAGATCTGCAGGTGTTACCGTTACCGTATAATCCTTCAGGGGTAGCGTATTCTGCCCGTCGCACAAGCCGGAAACCGCAAGTGTCGTATAAAACGCATCCCCCTGATGGGTAAACGCGTTTGCCGATAGAGTCAGGTTGCCGATTTGTCCATTTTCCACCGGTGCAGCAGCAT
Source organism: Candidatus Limiplasma sp. (assembly GCA_963663285.2). Classification (GTDB taxonomy): domain Bacteria; phylum Bacillota; class Clostridia; order Christensenellales; family Aristaeellaceae; genus CAXXOK01. Next base: position 1,243,401 of record CAXXNI010000002.1, read on the forward strand.
TGGACACTGTAACGGTTGTTATGTTTTCTGTGCTGCCAAAATAGGTATTGATAGGGAACGAAATGGGATCATCCAAAAGCATTGTTCCGTCCGGCGCACGCATTTGCACCAGCTGGTAAGTGCCGTTGGGTAAAGCCTGCACAGCCGTATATGTACCGCCTTCCCCAACCGAGAAGCTAAGCACCATATTGCTTTGCGCGTCCAGCACCACATATTCAGCGCCACTCAGTGATTCGCCGGTTGCGCTGGAAACATTCACCACCGAGAAAAAGCCGCTTTGCGCATATGCAAAAACGGTTTTCTGGTTTTCCTCGCCCGGTTGAACCGTCAGTGTAATAGGACTTTGAAACGAATATCCCTCCGGCACATCCTCCGCAACGGGAATCAGCTGCACTTCGGTAACATTTTCCGCAACGGTAAAGGTGTCGGTTTCCCCCGCTGCCAACTGCTCCTCATCCGGGTTTGCCGTAATGCGGCCGATCACCGTACCGTTCACCGAAACATCAAACCGTGCGGTAAGCGGTATTGTCTGCCATGTGTCGACATAGGCTGCCGTATCGCCCATGACCGAAACGGTGACTCTGGTTTCCGCCTGTGCGTGTGCCACGGTGAAAAAGCCGACAGCAACACAAGCTGCCAGCATAAGTACAAACAGCATTTTCCTCAATGCCCAAAAGCGTTGATTACGGTTCCTTCCGGGGTCTGTCGCGGTGAATATCATCCGGCGCTTCGCCTCCGATGTTTTTGCATTAATAAATATCAAGCCAAGTTTCATAGTAAATCAACGCAACGCGCTTTGTCAACCGGGATAAATAAGTTTTGACGAACGTTACAAACCTGGTGTTTTACATGGAAAAGCATGGAAAACATGAACAAATCGTGAAACATACTGCAAAACCGCCCAACAGCGTTGACGCAAGGCACACAAATGGTATAATAAGGTCAGTGGATAGAATATCCATACAGCAGAGGGGGCAAACACGATGGCAGAAGGACGGAAAACGGTAATTATAACGGATTCCTCCTGTGACCTGAGCGACGAGCAATTAGCGCAACATCACATCCGCATGATTTCACTTCGAATCGTATGCCAAAATCAGGAATACCGCGACCGGGTGGAGTTGAGCGAAGATCAACTATATGAAATGCTGAAGGTTGAACTGCCAAAAACCAGTCTGCCTTTGCCGGACGACGTAAGCCGCCTGTACGAGGAACTGGCAGACGATGGCGTAACTGATGTTATACACGTTTGTATCTCTTCCGGACTCAGCGGAACATTTAATATGGTACGTATGCTTTCGGAGGATTTCGCGGATCGCATGAACATTCGCGTTGTGGATTCTCTCACACTTTCCACGGGGCTTGGCGCTATGGTGCTTGCGGTTGCCGAATCGCTGGAAGCGGGCGACAACCCGGAAACCGCCATTGAGAAAGCGCAAAAGGTACGTTCTTCGCAGTTGGGCATGTTTGTCATCCGCACACTGGAATACCTGCGCAAAGGCGGACGTATCGGATTGGTTGAAGGCGTTGTGGGCAACCTGTTACAAATTAAACCCATCATATTTATTAACGATGACGGCGTATACCAAACGCTGGCAAAAGCACGTGGCTATAAGGCGGCCATTGAAACCATGGCGCATGAAGCCGCCAAAAAGTTTGGCAAATCCCGCATCAACCTTTCCGTGGTTCACGGACAAGCGTATGAAGATGCGTTAAAACTGGTCGATAAACTAAAAGAAACATTGAATATCGCTTCCTGTTTTATCCGTCCGGTCAGCCCGGTTCTGGCTATTCACACCGGTCCGGGGCTGCTGGGGATTGTCGCAAACCTGGCGGACTAACACACAAATTGTATATTTAAAGAACCGGCACTGCTGTCGGTTCTTTTTTTGATTCTTTCTGTCAATTACGCACGTATCCCCGTTTGGAAGCCTTCGCATGCATGTATACGCGCTTTGCTTCCGCCCGAATATACCATTAAAGAATTTCACGCTCTTTACAATCCCGAATATTCCATCCGGTGCTCTTTACTCAACCATGTAATTCACCAGCCGGCCCACTGCTGTTCCGCCGGAAAGCGTCACCTCAACACAACAGCTGGCTTGATTGGTAATGTAAACATCAGCGCCAACATCCCAAAGCCGCTTCATAACTTTTGGGTCCGGCGTATCGTCATCCTCTGCAGGATCGGTAGAGATCACCGCGAGTTGCGGCCTTACGGTATAAACAAACGGTTCACTACTTGCATCACCGGCGCCGTGGTGCCCAACTTTAAGCACCTCGGCTGCCTGTATCACCCCGGCGGCCAGCAGCTCGCTTTCTTCCTGCACCTCCATATCCGCACTCAGAAGCATGTCGCCTTGCGGGGTTACCAACCGCAGCACAAGCGAGTTGTTGTTCTCCTCCTGTTGATCCAGCGATATCGGCCCCAAAACTTTAAACGCGATATCCTCCTGAACGTTTACTACATCCCCGGCATACAGCCAGGTAAGCTCCACGTTATATTTTTCGGATAATTTCGTAACCGGATGGTCCTCCGCCGTGTATACCGAATAAGCGGGGGCATAAAGCTGTGCAACTGTAATATCGCTCTTTAACAGCGTTTTCAGGCCCCCCACATGGTCCTTGTCTGTATGGGTAATCACGACTCCGTCCAAATTCGCCACCTGATAGTATGCCAGCGCCCGCAGCATAGCATCCGCGCTTTCTTTGGTGCCGGTATCTATTAAATAGTACTTATCTCCCAGACAATACAACGAAGCGTCTGCTTTACCAACATTGAAAAACATCGCCTGCACCGTCGCCTGCCGCGGTTCATTACCTGTCTGCGTTTCAGCGCGGGCACGAAAGGAAAAAGGCAGTGCAGCGCTGACCGCACACATGAAAACAGAGAGCGCCAACGCTTCAAAACGCCTTGGCATATATGCACGCCTCCTCAAGTCGTTGTAATCTTATGCCCGGCAATCCATACGTGACAGCCCGGCGGTTAAGGTGTATACTGTGTCAGTTGAAAAACAGGAAAGGAATAAAGCATCATGAGTATCATTCAAGCCGCATTCCTCGGACTGGTACAAGGCTTAGCCGAATTTCTCCCCATCTCTTCCAGCGGGCACCTGAACTTGTTTCAAGCATTGTTTCAGGTAGACCTGCAAAACCAGTTGCTGTTTAATATTCTGCTGCATATGGGTACGTTGGTCGCGGTCCTTGCGGTTTTCTGGCGGGATTGGCTCCATATGATTCTTCATCCCATCAAGGATAGAACGCTGCTGCTGTTAATTGTCGCTTCCCTACCGGCGCTGGTTGCCAAGGTTTTGTTTGGCGATCAACTGGACTATCTGGAAACACATAATATTCTGCTTGGCGTATGCTTCCTGTTTACAGGTCTTTTACTGCTGCTTACGCAATGGCTTTCCGCTGTAAACCAACGCAAACAGGCAGAAAACAATACAACCGGCCCGGTGAACGCAATTATTATGGGTTGTTTGCAGGCGCTTGCCATGCTACCGGGCGTTAGCCGCAGCGGCGCAACTTTATTTGGCGGTGTCGCCACCAAGCTGGATCGTAAAACCGCAGCAAAATTCAGCTTTATGATGAGCATGCCTGCGATTGTCGCAAGTTTTCTGAGCGAAGGGTACAGCGCAGTGAAAACTGGCTCGCTGGCCCAAAACAACGATTGGATCGCCATCCTGATCGGCGTTGTGGTTGCCGCGGTAAGCGGTTATTTGGCGATACGGTACATGCTGCGCGTTATCGCAAGCATATCGCTGAACTGGTTTGCGCTATATGTTACACTGCTTGGCATTGCGGTAATCGTGCTGCAAAGCACCGGAGTCATCGCCGATGCACCTGCTGCGCTGGATGCCGCTGCCCGCAGCATAAAGGCTTTATTCTAACTGCACAGCTTCTTACCGCTCCATATTTCAACCGCCTCCAAGTGGAGGCGGTTTGTTTGTTCAGCGGATAAAATCCGTTCTGCAACGCGGTGTTTCACCTTTGGGGAAAGTATCGCCATTCTTCTGTCCTGCCGCGACACAACGCATCAGCCAGGCAAGGTTACGCCCAAGATTGCGCACGACCTGTAAACCTTCCTCATCCTGTGGAGCCTGCATTGCGTTAGAGCCATGCACCATCGGCCAGTAATTGGAGGATACCACCGGCATGCCGCTAATCATGGGGTACTTGTAGAGCAGGTCAAGGCTAGCAGTGGTTCCGGCGCGTCTGGCTACAGCTATGCAAGCAGCCGGCTTACCCGCAAATGCTTTTTCCTCATTGCCAGCGCAGAACATCCGATCCAAAAAGGATATCAGCGTGCCATTGGGCGAAGCGAAGTAAACAGGCGTGCCGATTACCAGCGCGTCCGCCTCCTCCATTTTCTCCAACGCCAGATTGACCTCGTCATTAAACGTTGGGCAGCGGCCATCACATTTGCCGCAAGCAATACAGCCGCGAATCGAACGGTGCCCTATGGTTAAAATTTCCGAAGAAATCTGCTCTTTCTCCAATATGGCTGCCATTTCATCCAATACACGCCGGGTGGTTCCATGCGGGTGTGGGCTGCCGTTGATCATCAACACCTTCATGTAGTATCCTCCTTACCATTAAACAGCAAATTATCCGTTATATCCCGGGGCTTGCGGATCCGGTGTCGGGGTTGATGTTGGTTCAACCACTGTTTGCTGCTCAGGTGTTACCTGTGCCTCTGTGGTCTGCGCCTGCTGTGTTGTGCCAACCGATTCGGGCGCCTGTTGCTGAAAACTATTATCGCTGTTGACAACCGTGCAACCCGCCAACATAAGTACAAGTGCAATACAAATAAGTGCTAATGCAGCTTTTTTCATCATGATCCGCCTTCCCTTTACGCAATTCGCACCAGATTTCTGTGTCAGGGGTATTATACCATATTTATCGGCGGTGTGCTTTACAATCTGCCGGTTGCTTGCTACAATAACCGTGAATAAGCTAGGAGGTCTGCTATGAGCAATATTTGGCACGATATCTCCCCCGCACGAATTACCCCGTCGGATTTTATCGCGGTCGTAGAGATTGAAAAGGGCAGCAAAAAAAAGTATGAACTGGATAAGGAAACCGGGCACCTGATTCTGGATCGCATCCTTTACACCTCCACTCATTACCCCAGCAACTATGGGTTGATCCCCCGCACGTATGCGGATGATCAGGACCCGCTGGATGTGCTTATCGTTTGCAGCGAGGTTATTCAGCCGATGAGTATAGTACGCTGCTATCCCATCGGTGTATTAACCATGCTGGATCAAGGCCATTTGGACGAAAAAATTATCGCAATTCCTTTTAAAGACCCAACATACAACGGTTACCATGATGTAAGCGAACTGCCTAAGCATATTTTTTCCGAGATGTCCCATTTCTTTTCCGTATACAAAAACCTGGAGGGTAAAGAAACCGTCGTGGATGAGCTTCGCGGCGCATCGGAAGCGCAGGAAGTCATCCAAAAATGCTTAGACGCGTATGTAAATAAATTCTGCCGGTAAAGAAGGTGAGGCGGTAAAAGCGTTGTCTCCCTTACGTTTGCAGTGTTTGAAACTAACGGTTGCATCCGGCAGGAAAACAGCGTAAAATAAGACTGTTAATTACCTATTGACCAAACAGGAGGCGCAATTGCTGTTGCGTGTTTCCCCCTGAAAGGACGAACGCAAGTATGCAAGTTTTTCACCCTGCGCAAACCAATAACGGTCTGCCTCCCGAGAATGTATTTTTAGTTGCCGACAGCGCAAACACGACCGTGGCAGAAGGTTATTTAGTGCAGTCTTATCACCCATATTTATTTCCGGACCGCCCGGTCAATATATTTCTAAGCGTTTTCTCAAAAGGCCCTGGACTGGATATGCTTCTAGGGGCTTTGCTTGCGCGCGCCGTGCAGCTGCGCCAGCAAACACCAAACCTGAAGGCACGCGTATTTGCGCAAGTGGGTATGCAGGATGCCGCCATGTTATCCTTTTACCGGGAAAGCGGTTTTACCGCGGATGATGCGTTGGATGTTGTGCGTATTTATGCCCCCAACGCCAAACCCAGCGCCCCCATGGGGTATGAGATGGGCATGGTTCCGTTGCAAACGCAGATGGAGCAGACTGCCTTCTTAATGCGTATGAACACCTACCGTTTGAATGCGCTGCAACAGCCGATGTTACAGCGGTATATGAGTATGCAGCATTTTTCCGCGCTTTATATTTCTCGCGGTTCCGAAATTGTTGGCGAAGCCGCATTTACCGGTGCAGGCGAAAGCGCGCAGCTGATCGGTTTGTATGTGATGCCGAATTACCGCCGGCTTGGTATCGCTAAAACGCTGATTGCGTCCGGCATGAATCTGCTATCCGAGCATGGTGTAACCACCTTTGAAGCGGATGTAATCCGCCGTAACGTGCCGCAGTGCCGTCTGGCGCAGAGCTGTAAAGCTACTTTTATCCGCACAGCCTGCTTGTACCCCGGTATCAATTTTGACTAAACGATGGAAAATTATCAATTGATTCGCAGCAACCGAAAGACACTGGCTTTATCGATCGATACAAACGGTACGCTTATTGTGCGTGCCCCTTTTTTAATGCACACCGCGCAAATTAATGCGTTTATTCAAAAACAGCGCGTCTGGATTGAGCAAACCCGCAAGAAAGTTGCCATGCTTCCACCTGTACCCCGGTTTTCGCCCAAAGATGGTGCAGCCATTCCCTATTGGGGGCGTACATTGGTTCTTCAAAGCGCCGCTGTAGCAAAAGTCACATTGCATGGCGACATTTTACAGTATCCCGCGCAAAAAGATGCCACGGCGCTAATTATACGCTGGTTGGAGAAACAGGCAAGGGAGGAATTGCAACAGCGGATACAGGTATTATCCCAGTCTATGAATCAAACGCCAACCTCCTTTCGCTTTTCACGGGCGAAAGGCCGCTGGGGCAGCATGAGTACCCGAGGCACACTTAGCCTTAACCGCGCTTTAGTCCATTGCCCTCCTGATGTGATTGATTATGTCATCATCCATGAGTTGTGCCATATTCCGCATCCCAACCATTCCCCCGCTTTTTGGCGTGAAGTGGAGCACTGGATGCCGGGTTACCGCAGCAAAAAGCAATGGCTAAAGGCTCATGCATCGCTTGTTTCTTTTCTCCCGGATGGAAAATAGGAGTAGCAGTTATGTGCAAACACGTGAAAAATTGCAAACGGTTTCTTTGCATAGCCGGACTGATCGTATGCATTTTGCTGATAGCAACGGTTCTGCTTTTTATGCAAGTACGTTGGCTTGGCTGGTTGATCGCGCTTGCTGCCGCCTTGGCAATTATTTGGCTGTATAAACTACATTGGAAATACGCGTGGCAACGTATTGCTACCGTTATCCTTGTCTGTGTGTTTGCCTTCACGGGCATCTTTTTTGCTCCCCCCCTCCGGCAGACATTCCGTGTTTTGCCAAACGATACCGGTTGGACTCCACCCGACGGATATACGCTGGAAATCATTCAATTGGCCAATGCAAAGCTGGAAATGCTTAATAAGACAGATGCATCCGGCGAAAATATTATCCTCCAGTTACATGGCGGCGCTTTCGTATCCGGCATGAACAACCGCTACCGGGATATGGCTGTACGGTATAGTACGGTTGGCGGCGACTGCGTGGTTGCCTCTTTGAATTATCGTCTTGCGCCGGATGCCCCATACCCCTGCCAGCAGGAAGACACCATGGCTGCGTGGCGCTACCTAACCGATACGCTTGGCTATGCACCATCCAGTATTGTCGTCGCAGGCGACAGTGCAGGCGGTAATTTGGCTCTTTCCTTGGGACTGCGGCTCCGCGATTTGGGCGAGTCTCTCCCCGCCGGGTTTATTTGCATGTCTCCATGGGGAGATTTAAGTAATTCCGGTGTTTCGCATTATGATAATGCAACCAAAGACCCTTCGTTTGGCGTAAAAGAAAGCGAATACGACGGGCAAGCTGTCGGCGTGAATACAACCTATCCGGACGGATTAGACGCGACAGACCCATACCTGTCCCCCTCTTTTGGGGATTATTCAGGTTTCTCCCCTATATTGCTGCAGGCAGGCAGTATCGAGGTGCTATTGTCTGATAGCGAAATGGTATACAATAATGCCATTGCCAACGGTGTCGATTGTACATTGACGGTCTATTATGATATGTTCCACGTGTTTCAAGCGGTTTTCGCTTTGCCATCCAGCCAGCGTGCTTGGGATGAAGTGGAGCTATTCCTGACAAAAGTTTTCCAGTGAGTATGCAGATACCCTCCTCATTCATTTTAATCTTCGCCCGTTCTACGCAGTTAGAAAAGCGAAGCGATGTCTATCCACGCTCTTTATAAACATCAACAGGTTACTAGATTGGCAGTATCAACGCTAATCCTTGCACTTTTACGAAACACGCACGCCGATTTTTAAGCACAAGCACGCTGGATATGATCATCCTGGTACGAAGCAGTTACAACAGTATACATGATGACATAAAAGCGCCGCGCGGAAATCCGCGCGGCGCTTTGGTATGCTTTTGTCGTTACCGTCCGCCCTTGTCGTAAGGAATACCTTCGGATTTTGGCGCGCGGCTCTTTTTGCTGGTAAGAATCAAGACAATCATGGTCACAATGTAGGGCAACATAAGGTAGATATACTCCGAGCTTTTAATGTTCTCAAAGTGCGGCAGGAACGGAATCGATCCTGCATAGGAACCGATGATTTTAAAGAGTGCGAAGAACATACTGGCGCCCAGAATATTCAGCGGTTTCCAGTTACCAAATATCATAACCGCCAAGGCAAGGAAGCCGTAACCAGCCACACTGCTTTGGAACCCGGAACCAGCCGCAACCGTAAAGGCAAAACCTCCGATGCCGCCAAGGAACCCGGAAATCGCAACACCCAGATACCGCATCCGGTATACGTTGATACCTACGCTGTCGGCCGCGTGCGGGTGTTCACCGCAAGCCCGCAGGCGAAGCCCGATCTTTGTCTTATACAGCACAACAATAGCCGCTGCTAACAGCAGGAATGCCAAGGGGGTCGTCATAAAGAAGCTTTTAAAGATAAAGCGCTGTAAAAATCCGTCTCCACTGACGATTCCGAAATTCTCCTGTGTTATACGCACCCAATTGGGAATCAAAATCGTCGTTTTCCCCTGCCCTTGAATCGCCCATGTAAGCACAATGGCAAAAGCAGGAGCCAGCATATTCAGCGCCGTACCGCCGATGGTTTGATCCGCTTTCAGGCGGATGGATGCAAACGCCAACAGTAAGCTGAATAACAGGCCGGAGATAGCCGCCAGCAGAATCGCAATGAACACGCTCAGCTGCGGGTGCGCCGGTCCGAAACCGATTGCCTCCATCGTGCTCAGGAACAGGCAGCTAAACAGCGCACCGATGATCATAATGCCTTCCAGTGCAATGTTGATGATACCACTGCGTTCAGAGAACATACCGCCCAATGCCACCAATAGCAGCGGCACAGCGAACAAAATCGTACCGCTCAGGATATCTGCGATTACATTACTTGTCATTTCGCCGTATCCTCACTTTCCACAGGTTTCACGGGCGTATTGTCCATATCGTCGTCCGCGTTGATATTCTCGGTCTGGTTTCGTAAAAACAGCTTACTAATCCAGCCGCGCATGAGCAGGGCAAATGCGCTCAGGTAAATGATCGCGGCAATAATAATGTCGATGATTTCCCGTGAATACTCCGGCTGCAATGCATCGCCGCCGACTTGAATATAGCTGACGAACAATGCGCTGAAAATGGTACCAACCGGGTTAGAGCTGGCAAGCAAGGCAACCGGAATGCCGTTGAAGCCCATGCTGAGCAAGCTCTTCACCAGTGTGTACTGCGCTGTGCCGCTCAGGTAATATATGCCGCCGCCAATGCCCGCCAACGCGCCTGCAATGGTCATGGAAAGCACAATATTCCGCTTGGCATTGATACCCGCATAGTTGCTGGCATAACGGTTGTAGCCGCATGCTTTTAGCTCATAGCCAAACGTGGTTCGATTCATGATGATCCATACAATAATCGCAACAAAGATTGCAACAAATACACCTATGTTCATATAATTGGAACCCATTAGCTCCCCTAACCCCGCTTTAGGGATGGTCGCATTCGGGTTGTATGCCATAAACTTACTGCCGGTCAGCGCTGCGGTACGGTCTTTGTTAATCGCACCCCACGCATTCGCCAGCATAAGCGGCATATTATTCAAACTCAGGTTGACCGCAAAAAGCGCTATCCAGTTGAACATAATGGAGGTAATAACCTCATTAACGTTGAAAAGCGCTTTGCACAGACCGGGTATAACGCCCATCATCGCCCCGCCAACCATGCCCAACAGCAATGCCGCCCACCACGGCAAACGGAACTGAACCACACCGACCAACGCAAAAAATGCGCCCATCGTATACTGGCCTGTCGCCCCAATGTTGAACAAGCCTGTTTTAAACGCAAAGGCAACGGACAGGCCCGTCATCATCAGCGGTGCGCTTTGATAGAACACCTTCGCCAGTTTTTCCGTAGAGGCGACGCCTGTCGTCATCAGATTATCAAATCCAAATAAGGCGAATTTAGAATTAAAGATAAGCAACAGCAGAAAACCAAACAGCAAGCCAAGCGCAATGGATATCAACGAAGCTGTGGCGTTGATCAGCCCGGTATGGTTACGATGTTTTTTCATGCTTCTTCCACCTCCATACGGGTTTGCCTGTTCGCACCGGACATGTACAAGCCCAGTTCGTTAGCCGTAGCGGATTTCGCATCGACTTCCGCGACGATTTCACCTTCGTACATTACCAGTATCCGGTCACTGACGCTCATTACCTCATCCAATTCCAGTGACACCAGCAGTACGGCCTTTTTATCATCCCGTGCCGCCACGATCTGCTTATGAATGTACTCAATCGCACCAACATCCAGCCCACGGGTAGGCTGTACTGCCAGCAGTACTTCCGGCTGCAGGCTTAATTCGCGGGCGACGATTGCTTTTTGCTGGTTTCCGCCGCTCATACTGCGTGTAACCGTAGACCCGCCCAAACTGGAGCGAATATCAAACTGGTCAATCAACTTATCGCTATAACGGGTCATTTCATCAAACCGGATGAAGCCATGCTGCTGGAATTGCGGCATGTAATAACTCTTTAAGATCAAATTTTCCGCCAATGTGTAATCCAGCACCAATCCGTATTTATGCCGGTCCTCAGGGATGTGGGACAACCCCATATCATTACGCTCTCGAATACCGCTGTGCGTAATCTCCTTATCCCCCAAAAAGATAGAACCGCTTTCTGCCTTCATCAAGCCGGCAAGTGCATATATCAGTTCTGTCTGCCCATTGCCGTCAATCCCGGCAATACCGACAATTTCGCCCTGATGCACCTTAAAAGACACATTATTAACCTTTTTCTTGGTATGGTGTTTGTCGCCAACCACCAAATTGCGCACCGTAAGCGCAGGCGCGCCGGGCTTTGCAGGCGCTTTATCCACCGTAAAGCTGACCTTGCGGCCCACCATCATCTCCGCCAGCTGCGCAGCATTGGTATCGGCTACATCCACCGTGCCGATGCATTTGCCTTTACGCAGTACCGTAACACGATCGGCGACCGCCATAATCTCGTTCAGCTTATGGGTGATGAACAGAATGCTCTTCCCTTCTTTAGAGAAGTTACGCATAATCTGCATCAACTCTTCAATTTCCTGCGGCGTCAGTACAGCCGTAGGCTCGTCGAAAATAAGAATATCATTGTCACGGAAGAGCATTTTCAAAATTTCAACACGTTGCTGCATCCCAACGCTGATCTCTTCGATCACCGCGTCCGGGTCTACCTGCAGCCCGTATTTTTCGCTGAGGTCCATAACCTTTTTACGGGCTTCCTTTTTTTGTAAAAACCCGTTTTTCGTTTGCTCCGCGCCCAAAATAATATTATCCAGCACCGAAAAAACTTCCACCAGTTTAAAGTGCTGGTGAACCATGCCGATATTCAGGCGGTTAGCGTCGTTCGGGTCTTCAATCTTTACGACCTCACCATCCTTTTTGATCACGCCTGCTTCCGGTTGATACAAACCGAACAGTACGCTCATCAGCGTGCTTTTTCCGGCACCGTTCTCCCCCAGCAACGCGTGTATTTCACCCTTTTTTAATTGTAGGGTGATATCATCGTTGGCGATGATGCCCGGAAATTTTTTCGTGATGTTGAGCATCTCGATGACATATTCGCTCATGCGCTTTTCCCTCATCCCTTCTGCATTGAAGTTATACTGGATTGACATATAAACACTTTACGCTTCTGCGGGGAAGCGTTCATATCTCAAGCCGGTATTGCGCGCTTTTCCCTGCCGATTCTTCATATCCCATGAATACCCTATAATGTGAAAAAGGCTAAGCATCTGCCTAGCCTTTCCCAGCGCCAGTGCGCAGCGGTGGGTAGCAAGGCGGAATCCGCAACGCTGCGTCATCCGAAGCCGCTGGTATCAGCGGCACAAGCTGCCTCTCTGCCGCCCGCTTGCGCGATACGGCGGGCGGGAGAGGGTCGGGCTTTCGCCCGACCCTTCCCGTTTATTGCAATTAGTTCTGGTAGTCCACAGCTACAGCGGTAACAGCAGGCTCAGTGGCGGTATCGCTGCTCACAACGATTTCGCCGCTCTTTACCTTGTCGAAGATAGCGGTGTATTCATCCACCGTGAAGGTGTTGAAACGCCAGGATGCTTCGGCAGTGGGCAAGCCGGTGCAATCTTCAGCTGCGCCCAGGGTAGCGGTTACGCCGCCCATATCGCCCCAAGTGCCGCCATTGGCGTACAGCTCAGTCAGCGCGAGCACAACGGAAGTCTTGAGGTTCTTCATAGCGGAGGTAATGATCAGGTCGCTATCCATCGCCTGGTCAACGTCCACGCCGATTACCTTGCCGTTGGCAGCTTCAGCAGCCGCAATGGCGCTGAGGTAGATGCCGCCGCCGCAAGCGAACACGACTTCGGTACCTTCGGTGTACCAGCCATCCATCTTGATCTTGATGTCATCGCTGGGAGCGAAGCTATCGCAGTACCAGTATTTGATTTCCACGTTGGTCAGGCCCATTTCGGCAGCCGCCGCATCGGCGCCCTGCACAAAGCCGTAACCATAGCGTACAACAGCGGGAACCGCCATGCCGCCGAGGAAGCCCAGCTTGGTGTAGCCGTCTTTCACAGCCGCGTAACCCGCAAAGTAGCCGCTCTGCTCTTCCTGATACAGGATGGAATACACGTTCGTCAGCGGTTCTGCGCTGTCGGGAGCGGTATCGATCAGCAGGAGGTTAACATCCGGATACTCGGCCGCGACAATCGCGGCGCTGGACGCGAACAGATAGCCGGGGCAAACGATGGTGGTAGCGCCTTTGTCGATAGCGCTCTTCATGCTTTCCACACGGGCTTCGTCGCTGTCTTCGGACGGACGATAGTAGTTATAGGTAACGCCATTGTCCTCGGCAAAGGCTTTTACGCCTTCCCAAGTTGCTTGGTTGAAGCTGTGATCGTCAATGTTGCCGACGTCGGTAACTAGAGCGATCTCGTACGTGCCCTCGGCCACCGCGAAGGTGCAGAGGCTCAGCACAAGCGTCAGTGCCAAAAGGATAGAAACAACCTTTTTCATGTTAGGTTCCCTCCTTGCAATTTTCGGTGCATCGTTGCACATCGAAGTACAAATTGATTATAACAGATGCACGAACATTTTTAAAGGGGAAATTCATTATGGATACAGAAATTCCCTTTGCGAAAAGCCCCATGATACATACATGGCATAAAAGGCAAGGCGTTTATCCATTGCCTGCCATTTGAAACCCATGGTATAATGAAGGCGGAACAGGCAAACGATTCCACTGTTCCAAGCACGTTGCGTATGCTCTGCTCCCAGCAGCCGGGCAGGAAAGGTGAAAAGAATGTCCGAGTTACAACCATCCACCATGGAAGCACTTCGTGCAAAAAAAGGCTATATTATTGATATGGACGGCGTTATCTACCACGGAAATATGCTTCTGCCGGGTGTGACCGAGTTCGTAGAGTGGTTGAAGGCCGAAAAAAAAGCATTTCTCTTTTTAACCAACAGCAGTGAGCGCGCACCGCGCGAGTTGCAGCAAAAGCTGGCGCGCCTGGGACTGGATGTGGATGAAAGCCACTTCTATACCAGCGCGCTTTCCACGGCTGCATTCTTAAAGCAGCAACGTCCCGGCGGCAGCGCTTATGTCATCGGCGAACCCGGCCTTGTCGGCGCGTTATATGACGCTGGTTTTACCATGAACGAAATCAATCCCGATTATGTGGTACTAGGCGAAACACGCTCTTACAGTTTTGATCGTATTGAGCACGCAGTGGCACTGGTGCGCGCGGGCGCTAAGCTGATTGGCACTAATCCGGATATTACCGGCCCTGTTGAAGGCGGAATCATCCCCGCATGCAAAGCACTGATGGCTCCCATTGAAATGGCTACCGGCCGTACCGCATATTTTCTGGGCAAGCCTAACCCCCTGATGATGCGCCACGGCCTGCGTATGCTGGGTGTGCAAGCAGATGAGGCCGCCATTATCGGCGACCGTATGGATACGGACATTGTGGCAGGTGTGGAAAGCGGTATTGATACGGTGCTTGTGCTCAGCGGTGTTACCAGCGAGCACGAAATGCGCAAATTCCCCTATCGCCCCTTATACATTCTCAGTGGCGTTGGCGAGGTTGTGCCCGGCTACGTCCCGGTCGCCCGGAAACAATAACCAGAAAAGCAAGCATAGCTGTTTCTCTGTAATCATTTAAATGGTACAACGACTCAAAATAAGATCGCTTTATCCACCGATTCGTTTTAAGAAGACCCCGGAGTTAAAAGGTTCCGGGGTCTTCCTGCATCACTGATTATATTACCATAGTTTTTATACCGTAATTTTTGCCTGACGAAATGCAGAATGCGCTCTATCTACCGTTGTTCACATATAAAAGCTCCTTCGGCAGAAGAAAGCGGAACCCAGGCTGTATGCCCGGGTTCCGCTTTGCTATTTCATTATCAATGGTTAATCTGTAATGTCTTCGCCGGTCAGTGCTTTCCACGCCGCGCGAATTGCTTTCTGGTGCGTTATGCCATAGTTCGGGTCATTCGCTTCGCACTCTTCCAGCGTACGCAGGAAGTGCACGCAAAGGTGTCCGTCAAAATCGTTATCCTTAATCGACCCCGAAAGATGCGGTACATTATGCATAGTTGCAAGCGTCCATGTGCCGCTGGGCAGTTTTACATATACTGCCTTAGGCGTCCATGTGTTCACATACCCAAAGGCTTTGAACATGATCGCAGTGTCGGTGGCCGTTAACGGTTCACAATCCGCATGATGGCCGCGGCTGTATACACGAAGTGTCCACTGCAGGTTGGTGGAAGGATCAAACACCGTAAGGTAGTTACCATTGGAGATATTCGGCTTCACTTCGGTATACCAGTACAAGCATTTTACGCTGCTTGCGCTGGGGCCGGACGCTTTGCCCGTATCATCATCAATTGTTGTCGTTTCATCAAGCGATTTATCATATTCTACCGCGGAACCGCTGTAAAGGACTTCTTGCGTTTTAGCGCCTGCGACGCCGTCTACCGTAAGACCGTTCAGTTTCTGGAACGCGACGACCGCTTTCTGCGTCAGTGCGCCGTAATCTCCATCAGAAACAAGCGAATAGCCCAATGCACTCAGCGCTTTTTGCAGTTTCAAAACATCATCATTGTTATCGCCGTAACTAAGCGAAACATAGGTCGTGCTACTGGACGAACTGCTGGAATCGGCACCGGACGAACTGGAAGATGAGCTGGAAGAGCTTGCAACAGCACTGGAAGAGAACAGTTTGCTATATGTCTTACTGCCTACCAGGCCATCCACGGATAAGTTGTTATTCTTTTGGAAGGAAGATACTGCCGCCATTGTACCGGCGCCGTACACACCGTCCAGTGAGCTTGTATAATAGCCCAGCTCTTTTAACTGTGTCTGTACACTGAGTACATCGCTGCCTGTATACCCCTTACGCAACGTACGTGTAAAGCTGCCGTCACTGCTGGATGAATCAGAAGAGCTGGATGAACTGGAAGAATCGGAAGAGCTATCGGAAGAATCCGATTCACTGGCGCTGGCTTGGCTATATAAGAGTGTCTGGGTTTTGGTACCGGCTAAACCATCTGCCGTCAGATTGTTGGCTTTCTGGAAGGCGATCACCGCTTTACGCGTCCCTGCGCCAAAACGCCCGTCAATACCATTGGTATTATAACCAAGAGCGACCAAAGCTGTTTGCAAATCTGTAACCTTATCGCCGCTGTCGCCATATTCCAGCGTATTGGCATTAGTGGATACACGGGTAGAAGAGCTATCACTGCTGGAACTGTCGCTGGAGTCGTCCGTTTCATCGGACTCAGAATACAGCGCATTCAGCGTCTGCGTTCCTGCTTTACCGTCCGCTGTAAGGCCAGCGCTCTTCTGGTAGGCAACAACAGCACTTTCGGTGCCACGCCCGAATTTTCCGTCCAGTCCATTCGGGTCGTAACCCAGCGCTAACAACGCCTTCTGAAGCGTCAATACGTCCGAACCACGGGAGCCGTATTCAAGCGTACTATATTGCGTCAACGCAAATGCGTTGGACGTAAAAAGCAATGCAAACGCCAGCGCAAGGGCGATGATTCTGCTTGCAGCATGTCGTTTCTTCATCTTCATCAGTGTTCCTCCTTAACGAGCGGCTTTCGCCATCGTTTTCGTTCACAGTATATCAAATCATTTCGAAGAAGTAAAGTATTTATTACGAAACTGTTACCACAAAATCTTTCCTTTTCAAAGCAACCAAACTGTTGTATCATTTTTTAAAGGGATAAAATCTGTTCTTTAGACCGTTTTGTTGGTGTCTGATTTTTTTGGAAAAGGAGCCTTTTCATGTTTAAGTATCGCAAGCTCCTCCGGCTTATTGTCCTTCTTCTCCTTTTGCCGGTTTTTTCACTGGCGGAAGACAGCTTTTTAATCGACGTGGATGCTTTGGATGCGGGACAGTTGGGCAACAATGCCTATGTGGAGCAGCACCTTTCCGCGCAAGCACAGGGAATACGGGTGCGTAAATACATCAGCGATAGCAGCGAGCTGGCTGCAAGCATTCGGCTGACCATTGCGCAATCGGAAAACAACTCTATTATTTTCGATAAAAACTATGGTTATGTCAGCGGTACTTTTGACAGCGGAAATATTTATTTACCTTATGTGGATAATAATATTATCCCGTATCTCATCACCCTGCAAGTAGCGGATACAGCCTATTCTATTCCTTTTCTGCAAAAGCAAGCCCGTCTGAACAACAACAAGGGTTGTACCTTCGGCGTTCGTTTACAGGATTATGCGTCATCTCTTTCCGGCAATTGGCAAATGGGCACGATGCTAGATTTGGACGCGCTGCGTTCGCAGGGTTCCGTAAGCTTCCCCATTTGTGCCAGCAACCTGTACATTGTTGGGCAGGCCACCGTTAGCGTGAGCGGCGATCAAGCGAGCGTGTCGCTTTCCTTCGACCAAAGCGCCGATGTGCAGATATCCTCCAGCGCTGTGTACCTTGTCGGCGATGTGTCAACAATATCGTCCTTTCCCCCAGCTGCCGTGAGTTATTCCTCAGGCCAATCCATTTCCATACAAGGGCTGCATTCTGCGCTGCTCTATATACCATTGACACTGAGCTATGACCCAACCGGTCTGGAAGAATTTCATTATGATCTTGGCTCCGGTACCCTTAGCCGCCAGTTGACGCTTTGGAACGCGAATCTTTCAGGCCAGTAAGCATATCTATCAACAGTCAAAAGCGCCGTCCTGCTAATCACCGGACGGCGCTTTTGGTTGTATAAAACTACCTTGTCCTTCTATGAAGTCACACATAAGCAGCGGTCAACCGTATTGAAGAGATGTCCCATACCGGCTGGCTCGATGGGATTACGATGCCGCAATGTCCTTACGCCGATACAGGTACACATAATCATACCAGAATCCATCGGGCGACTCTTCGGTCGCAACCAGATCGTAATGGTTTGCAATAGAATCGGGCTGACGGCCTCGTGTGACAACGTAATCCGTAACGCCTTCTTCAATATACCGTATCTGCTCATCCAGCATTTCCTGCAAATGCACGTTCGTTTGATGAAAATACTTTACTGTTGGCGCGATGTTGCAAGCCGTATAGAATCCGGCATCCATAAACCCGTAATTCAACAACGTCGCGTCGGGCGTCTGATCCACGATTGCCGCAAAGCGGTATTGCATGGTATCTTCGCGCGGCTTGAGCAAATCAGGCGTATTGGGGCTTGCCGCAAGGCAGAACATACCGGCGCAGGTGATCCCGATTACCGTCAGCGCCACGGCACGCCCTTGCCAATCCGCAAGCAATCTGTCTGTCCAGCGGGCAAACGGCAGCGCCGCCAGCGGCGCGAAAGCCGAAAGAATTAACCCATAATACAGATACGTTTTTCCTCCAATAAACACACCAAGTGCTAAAAAGCCTATCAGTGCCCACAGGAATACTTTTTCCGCGCAAGAAACTTTTGGCCAAAAACCACGCTGCTTTTCCCCTTCCATTACAGCCCCATTATTCTCGGCGGAGTGCGCTTTCCCAGCTGGTTTTTTACCAAACGTGAAATAGAGTACTCCCAATAGCATTGGCGCCACATAGGCCCAGTTGAGCGTAACCCAACTGATTCCAGCAGCCAATACCGCTTTCCCCCGTGCCGCCAGGCTCAGGGTTTCCTCATCCTGATATAAAAAGATATTATCATAAAGATAAGTTTTCAGCCAATCGAGGATGGCGTTATTCACGCCAAAATAAATGACCCATGGTATGGTTGCAAGCACAACACCAAGCGCAAACCACAGGAGGCTTGAAAATGCCATCATGCCATCCCGCCGCCGAAGATGATAAATCATTATTCCCAGTATCCACGCAGCATAAAAGCCCAACATGGTAAACTTAATCCATAACACGCATCCGCATAAAAACCCATGCAGCAGCAGTTTTCCCGCCGGCATATGGTTGGGAGCGCTTTGCCTGAGCCATTGCAGCAATCCGTATAAAGACCACGCAAGCAGCGGCAGGCATAATTCTTCGGCGCTGTCACCCTGTTGAAAGCTGGTAGAAGAAAGCACTAACGCCAATACCAACGTAAGCCAGAACAACGACGTACGCTCCGCGCCATATAGCTGAAGCGTTTTATAAGCCGCGAGCAAGAAAAGCCCAACAGCCAGAATTTCCAGAAAAAACACACCTAAAAAGCTGCTGTACTCCACCCACGCACACAAAGCGTGCAGCGCATAGAGCAACGGCCCTTTATGCTCATACAGATCACGATACATCACCCTGCCGCCCAGCATCCCTTTCCCGCACGAGAAATATGCGTTTGCATCCGTCCAATCATTAATGGGATATAAGAAGGAAGATTTGGAGCAGATGGCCAGGCATACAGCCGCTGCCAGCAGGCAATACAGAAAAACCAGCCAGTCGCGTTTACGTAAGGTCATAATCATTCTCCTTCTGTCTGCACAGTCAATACAAGCGTACCCGCAGCCTGCAAACCTGGTCTCCCCTCAAGATGCTTTCCAGCAATTCCACCTGCGGCAGGTCATCGGAAAACAAAGAGCGCATCACCCACGTCAGGCTCTCGCGCGAGCATTCACACAATATTGGACTCACACACCCGCAATCGGTATGAAGCGGACAATAGCAGCTTGGATAGCAAAAGTCGTATTCACGTCCAGGCTTAACTGTGCGTACGCTAATGCCTTCCATTTTGTTATTCACTGTTTGAAAAAACGCATCCGGCGTTTCTGACCGGGCGAATATCTCCTGATAGACAGGCAGAATTTCCGGAGCAGCGCAAGCCTTGCCGCAAGCCGACAGCACCTTCGCGCGAGCCGCAGGTTCCAACCCCTCCAGTCCCTGCGCCAAACCACCCATCCAACTTACATAAAACGGGTCCATTTTGCGCCCCCTCTATCCAATTCGCCTACAACTATAATAATCTATCGATAAGCATAGCACAATCAGGCGGCAGCGGCAATATCCATTGTTTGTCAGGATTGATTTCATTTTCATTTCTATATTAACTTGACAACTCCTGCCGTCTTGTCTATAATTGCCCTAACGCAAAGATGGGACATAGTACCCGGTAAATGCACCTGCAGAGAGCCTTCGGTTGGTGGAAGAAGGCGGCGGCATACCGGCGAATACATCCCGGAGCGGGGCTCCGAACGGCACATGCCCAGTAGGCAGTCACCGGCGCGCCGGATACAGCGCAGAAGAGCTGATAGGTTCTTGTTGAGGGTATGGTGTAAAACTATACCGAACGGAAGTGGTACCGCGTTTCTACGCCTTCCTCTGTAACAGAGGAAGGCGTTTTCTCTATCCGGTTATGATACAAGGAGGGGTTATCCTATGCTACCCAGCGGCGTAACTTATGCGGAACGTTTTAACGGCATCAGCGGCAGCGCCATTCGCGCGATCTTCAAAGTGCTCAGCAAACCCGGCATCATTTCCTTTGCGGGCGGCAACCCCAGCAGCGACGCACTGCCCGACAAGGTATGTGCCCATCTCGCCAGCGAAGCGCTGCTTGCCGACGGCAAACGGATTCTGCAGTACGGAGCTACCGAAGGCTATCCTCCTTTCCTGGAAAGTCTGCTTGCGTACCTGAAAGAGAATTATGCCTTCCCGGTGGAAAAGCAAAATGTGCTTCCCCTTTCCGGGAGCACACAGGGCATCGACCTGATGTGTAAGGCATTTACCAATCCCGGTGATACCGTATTGGTGGAGAGCCCAACGTTCCTTGGCAATATGCAGACCCTGCGCATCTATCAGCAAAACCTGGTGCCGGTGGAAAGCGACGATAATGGCTTTATTCTGGAAAAACTGGAAAACGCGGTAAAGCAAACACATCCTAAAATGTTCTATGTTATCCCCACGTTTCAAAACCCCACCGGCCGTACGCTTGCAGCCGAGCGGCGGGAGCCGATCGCCAAAATGGCGAAGGATTATGGCTTTTTGGTCTTGGAGGATGATCCGTATCGTGACCTCCGGTATTCCGGTACCGGGCTGCCGCCCATTAAGGAATACGACCGGAGCGAGCACGTGGTGTACATGGGCAGCTTCTCCAAGATTATCAGCCCCGGGATGCGCCTTGGCTATATGATTGCCAATGAGGACATTATCGCCAAATGCGCCATTGCTAAACAGGGCAGCGATTTGCACACCGCGAACCTTACGCAAGCCGTAGTGGACCAGTATTTACGGCGCGGCTTACTTGCGCCCCATATTGCGGAGATCATTCCGGCTTACCGCGATAAGCTGACTGCGATGCTGGACGAGCTTTCCACTTTCCCGGAAGGAACCGCCTATACGCACCCGGACGGCGGGTTGTTCATCTTCGTAACCATGCCGGAAGGTTTTGATGCGGGCAAGGTGTTCAGCGAGGCGGTGGAACGCGGCGTCGCTTATGTGCCCGGCACCAGCTTCTACCCCGAAGGCGGCCACGAAAATACCCTCCGCCTGAATTTTTCCAACAGCACGCTGGAACAAATCCATCAGGGTATGGGAATCCTACGCGAGCTGTTTACAGCAAAACTATCATAAGGAGCCATTGACATGCATATTCTGGATACGTTAAAGGAGCGCGGTTTTGTCGCGCAAGTCACTTTTGAGGAAGACTTATACAAAGCGCTGGAGAAGGAACCCATCACCTTCTACCTTGGCGTTGACCCCACAGCCAACAGCCTGCATGTAGGGCATTTCATCCCCATCCTGATGGCGACCCACTTGCAGCGTGCCGGGCATAAGCCCATCATCCTCTGCGGCGGCGGTACGGCGATGGTCGGCGACCCCAGCGGGAAAACTGAATTACGCCAGATGATGACCAAAGAAGTGATTGCCAGCAATGTGCAAGCCATTCAAAAGCAGCTGAGCCGCTTTATTGATTTCGGCGAGGGCAAAGCGGAAATGGCTAATAATGCGGATTGGCTGCTGAACCTTAATTATGTGGATTTTCTCCGCGATATCGGCGCGCTGTTCAGCGTAAACCGGATGCTGACTGCCGAATGTTATAAAAAGCGGCTGGAAGTTGGACTTACGTTCCTTGAATTCAACTACATGCTTATGCAGAGCTATGATTTCTTGGAGCTGTTTAAAACCCACGGTTGCCGCTTGCAAATCGGCGGGGACGATCAATGGAGCAATATGCTTTCCGGCGCCGATTTGATCCGCCGGAAAGAACATGAGGACGCATTCGCCCTCACCTGTAAGCTCATAATGACAGCCGACGGTAAAAAAATGGGTAAAACAGAAAAAGGCGCGCTATGGCTGGACCCCGCACGTACCAGCCCATATGATTTCTACCAATACTGGCGTAACGTGCAGGATGCGGATGTCGAGCGTTTCCTGGCACTGCTCACCTTCCTGCCGATGGATGAAGTACGCCGGTTGGGCGCGCTGAAGGATAGCGCCATCAACGAAGCCAAACGGGTTCTGGCTTTTGAAACCACAAAGCTGATCCACGGAGAAGCGGAAGCCCTGAAAGCGCAGGATGCGGCACAAGCGCTGTTTGCCGGCATGGGCGGCATGGATAATGTTCCGACCTTTTCAGTAAATGCGCAAATGCTGGCCGAGGATAACCGGCTTACCAGTATACTGGCGATGTGCGGCCTTTGCTCCAGCCGCGGTGAAGCCCGCAAAATGGTGCAGGCAGGCGCAGTGTTGGTGGGCGATGACAAGGCAACCGATGTGGAATTCCGCATTGACCCGGCGCAAATCGGCACAGACGGTTTGCTGCTGCGCAAAGGCAAAAAGAACTACTGCCGGTTGGTTATGGAATAACGGCAGTCATATACTCAGTTTTCATATACATAATATAATCTATGGAAAATCCCCGGTGCGTCAATCCTCCGGGGGTTTTTCTTTTGCTTGGTCAGTAAAATTTCCACATTTCCCGTATAAGCTACTGTAATCAATGCTCTCCTATTGACATCTTTTTCCCGTCAGAGTACCATCTATGAAGCAATCATTATGAGGTGAAACCCATGCGAATAGATCATGTGGCGATTTATGTACGCGATCTGGAAGAGGCAAAAAGCTTCTTTGAAAAATACTTTGGCGCAACAAGCGGCGCGCGTTACCACAACCCCAAGACAGGTCTGCAAACCTATTTTCTCATTTTTGGCGACGGTGCAAGATTGGAAATCATGACCCGTCCGCAGCTTTTGCCGCCGAATGAATCCGCCTTACAAACAGGGCTAACCCATATCGCTTTTTCTGTTGGCAGCCGGGAGGCGGTCGACCAGCTTACCAACCGTCTGGCGGGCGATGGTTACCAAGTGCAAAGCGGGCCTCGCGTAACAGGCGACGGTTATTATGAAAGCTGTGTCTTGGGGCCGGAAAATTGCGCATTAGAAATTACAGAGTAATGCCATTTCGGTCTGTAACCGGTGCAACCCCAACGGAATATTCCGTGCAGGAAAACTAGAATCACGATTATTTTCACGATGGAGGTTACGCGATGAACCAATCTGCGCAAGCCCGGCAGCGCTACCCCTATCTGGATTTTCTACGAATTTTGGCAGCATTTCTGGTCATTGTCAACCACACCAACAGTCTGGTTTTTATAAGTCTAACGCCGGAGAATGGCACATGGTGGTTTTCGGTCCTCTGGTATTATCTTAGTAAAATTGCCGTACCCTTGTTTGTAATGGTCTCCGGTGCGTGTTTACTGCCCAGGCAGGATACCTACCGTAAAGCATTTTCCCGCTTCTTCCGTATCCTGATGGTGCTTGTGCTTTTTTCATACGCCTACTATCTGGTTGCACTTATCCAAACCGGTTGGTCGTGGAACGCAGCTATCAATATCCCTTCATTTATCGCCTCTATATGGCAAAAACGAATCACCGATTCCTATTGGTATTTATACTTCTATCTGGGGCTTATGGTTATGCTTCCTGTTTTACAGCGTTTAGCCAGCGCCATGAAGAAGCGGGACATCGAGTATTTTATGGGGGTGTCCTTCCTCACGTTTGCTGTATGGCCGTTGATTACCCACTATGTACCAGCGCTGGCCATACCGGATTATTATGATGTATCCCTGTTCGGCGTTTTCATCGGGCTATTTTTTGCAGGGCATTATTTACATACGCATATCAAACAAGGCGGCGGCAAAGCACTCAATTTGTTTATTATTGTTGTCACGCTGGCTGCTTCTTTGGCCTTAACGGTCATCGAATACGCGCGCGTAGATACCGGTGCAAAGTACTGGTTTATGGACGAGCGAACCGCGCCTTCCATTTTTGTAATTCTATGTGCCATGGCTGTTATGCTGCTTGCTAAGCAATTATTTGCCCTGCGTGCTCCGCTTTCACCAAAAAGCATAAAGCGTTGGGCTGTTGTCGGCGGCTGCGCTTTTGGCATTTATCTGCTACAGGATCTGATCATCGCGCAAACCCGTTATCGGCTTTTTACACCGCTATGTCAGCTGATTAATCCATGGCTGGCTGCACTTGTATGGGAAGCGATTGTATTTGCTCTGGCATTCATCCTCGTATGGCTGCTAAAAAAGATACCACTGTTACGCAGAATTTTATAGCTGTATTTTCTGTTTTTAACACCCATCCAACATTAATTTGTTATAAAACCTATCTATATGGAGGTAATTCACTGATGAATCTGTTCAACGCCCAGCAAGGCCGCAACTGGAAGAAGTATGTAGTACTCTATGTTGTTTTTGTAATCGCCCTTTTATTGACCCGGTTGGTTTTTTGGGTTATGCCCAATTACCAAAGCCGGGTCGGTTTAATTTATTTGTGGCCCGCCGCCATAACAGCATTCACCTTCCTTGCGTTTGCAGCTTATGAGGGCCGCATCAGGGGAGTATGGGTTTCTTCTGCCCTTACGTTATGGCTGCTGGTTGTGAACATCATCAACGGCGACTACGGGTTTGAATATAACCTGACCTTTTGCCTGGGCGTATTAATCAGCATCGGGGTTGGATTCCCCCTGTTTTTTCTGATTCAGCCAACTTGGCACCGCCGGGTGCTGTGGTTAGTTGGTGGACTTTATGTGGCTGCTATGCTTCTGGTTGCGCTATTCAGCCTGTATGCAGCATTGAACGATATATTGATTGCCTCGCCCTTTACAGAGTACTTGCTGGGTATACAAACCGGACGGTTATACGTATTCAACACTCATCCCAATGAAGTTGCAGCCGCCTTCAATATTGCGTTTCAATTGTGTTTACTATTTACATTGCTAACAAAACACCGCTGGATAAAAGCGCTTTTTTTCCTTGGCGCGGCTGTCTTTTACGCTATAATCTCCACGACCATCTCCCGTACCTCCATGATCATCGTCTCTCTCAGCGGTGGTTTTTACCTTTTTATTCAACTGTCGCAGTTACGTTGGTTCAAGCACCGCTTACTCTCTTTTGTTACTAGAGGTATAGCCGGTTTAGCCTTAACCGTGCTTCTGTTCTTCTGTTTTGCGCCTGTGATGTCCGCTATTGACAGTTACCATCCCACACAGGCAAAAACTATGGTGACTTCCGCTTTGGCAGATGATACAGCCGACGCACAAAACGACTCAGTTCAAAATGTATCCGTAGTCACAACCGAACCGGCAACCAGCGATTTAGAAACCCGCAGCCTGCTGCGCGATCTGCCTACTTTCACCGGACGCACCGACATCTGGGGTGCTGCCATCGACTATATCCGTCTACGTCCGATAACGCTATTGATTGGCCAAACCGACGCACAGGTCGCCAGAGTTCCTCACAAGATGCTAGGTTGGGACGTTTATCACCAGCATAATGTTTGGGTGGAAATATTACTGCTTGGCGGTCTCCCCGGCTTGCTGTTATACGCCATCCTGATTGTGAAAGTGCTGGTATCCGATTTCCAACTGCTGGCGGTTCCCGGGACAAATGAAAAATGGCAGCGTTATCTTGCGGGGATAACACTGCTCATGATGCTCAATGGGTTCACCGAAATCTACCCCAGTTGGTCCGGTAATATTATGGATTTAATGTTTTTCATCCTACTCGGCGCTGCTGTGAATGTTGCAACCGCCCGTAAAGAAGCGTTACGCTCTGCCGCTTAATCTTCCCATGCCGCCAGCACGGCTTCCGCTGCTGCAATCATGGCGCTTTGTGACATATCTTTCACCTGTCCGCGGCCCGTCCAATCGTTACCTTGGCAGGTATACATACTTTCCAAAAGTCCGGTGAGAAAGTTTTTATCAAATGTGTCATCCTCTGACTTGCGCAGCATAAAGTTATGATAAGCATTATCAAATGCGTCGTCATAAACATTTTGCAAGTGATCGTCCATGGTGCTGAGCCCTCCCCTATTCGTTATCTGCCGGTGTCCGGCAAAAACAGCCGATACTATCCGGCCAGATTGTATTATACCCATTTTTTTAGTTTTCGGCAATGTAGTCCTTGCTGCCATGTATGGGTTTGTATTGGTTGACAGCTGGATAATACGGATTTCACTTGCAACAAAAAACCCCTCAAAAAAACACAGTAACCCAACAAAGCCGCTGCAATAAACACAGCGGCTTTGCCAGTCCTATTTGCCAGCCAGATAAGGGTATCATGCCATCATCTTCTCATCGCCTGATTCGCTTTGGTATTCACAGCGGAAATTTGTGAACTCCGCACGATTGAATCCACAAGCATACAAGCCGATCATCACACCGGTAAAGCCGCCAGCGACTTCTGAGGACAAATACCTTGTTTGTGCTGTGCCAAGCATTACTTCTTCGCCATGAATCAATACAGCGAATGTATACCGCAGCTTATCCGCCCGTACGATCAACGTCGCTTCATCTGCCCCAAGTGGAATTTGTTTTTCCACAGACTTAATATCGCCAATGTTCAGGCGTTCCAGCGCTTCCCATCCGGTTGCGGTTTTTCGGACCGCCACATCATAATGATGGTTTTCATCCATCAGCATTGTAATTCCGGCTTCGCCTGCAGCAGCCTTTATCTGGCAGCGAATTTCCGCAGTAAATTCTTTCTGCCGGAGACCAATAAATGTAGGTGAATCTACATCATCCAAAGTTACGTTTGTCCCGGTCAGTATCAGCTTATCCTGCCCGAGGGAATAATTATCTTGATGAGGAATCCGCAAATAGCACCAGTCCAAATCCCACGTAGTGTTTGCAAACGTATACAGCATCTTTTTCTGCTGTGCTTGCGTATCCGGCAAACGATCTGTATCAAATACCTTGCGAACCGTCCCCTTTTCGCCTGCTTCCATCCATCCATCTTCGGTAAAGGTTACCGGCGTTAAAAAAGTTTCCCGTCCCAAATGGTGGTACGTTAGGTACTTTTCAATTTGGCGGAACCCCAAATGCAAAAGCCACCAGTTTCCATAACCATCCTGTATCAAATCGCCATGGCCTACCCCTTGCACTTCGTATCCCCCAAGGTTACGGTTAGTCAGCACAGGATTAAACGGACAGCTTGCATAACCACCGTTCGGACGGTTGCTTCTCGCCAACGTAACCATGTGGCCATATTCCGTTCCGCCTTCCGCACAAAGCAGATAATACCAATTGCCTACACGGTAAATATGCGGCCCTTCTAAATAGCGGCCGCCTGACCCTGTCCATATGGTATGGCGCGGTGAAAGCCTTTCTCCAGTGGTAATGTCGATTTCACACTGCACGATTCCCGCTACACCTTCGTCGTCCGAACCGTTGCTGATAAAGTAAGTATGGCCTTGATCAAAGTAAAGCGTCGGGTCAATACCGCCTTGATCCACAAAAACAGGGTCCGACCACTCGCCATAAATATTATCAGTCCACACATAAAAATTACGATGTAAGGTATCATTTGTCGTTACCATATAAAAACGCCCTTCATGGTAACGAATAGTCGGGGCGAAAACTCCGCCGGAGCTATTAATATGGTTCAATTCTATCTGTTCGGGTCGCGTAAGGCAATGCCCAATCTGCTTCCATGTAAGCAGATCATCACTTTCAAACAACGGCACCCCAGGGAAATACTGCATAGAGCTGCAAACCAGATAATACTTACCCTGCGCCTCACATACGCTTGGGTCCGGATAAAATCCTCGGATAACAGGGTTTTCAATTCTCATACTATGTTCATTCTCTCCTTCATTTCCAACATTGATTCCAATAAAAACCTGATTAACAACGGATTTGTTATGTTCTGTACTTTTCTCCTTCCCAACAATTCGACCCATACCTTTGTCTATTCCTGCTGCGGCAGCTGTGATTTAAAACTTATCTGCACCGTTTCCAAATTCTAGGTGTGTATTCGTTTGTAAGAATTTTGTTGCTATAGAACCCTGTTTGATACTTTACAACATTAATATACAATTCTTACAGTCTACTGCTTTCAGCTTAGTTGTTCTTGGATTGTAAGCATTAATAACAGTCAATATCCCTATCCATCAAACGGCAAGAGACCCGGCTTACTACCAGCCGGGTCTCTTGCGTGCTAATGATTAATCATGTATGGCGTTTCCGTTTTCAACCGCCTGTATGGATGTGTTCATCATCCGCAACAATCATTTGATTGTCTAACCAGCCAACCGCCGTCTCGCTTCCATCCGGATTGGTCATGGAATGATAACTTTCTACGGCGGCGGCAATATCGCCAAGATTTTGATTGTTCACCGACACATCCACATAGGTTTCCGAAGCGTTGGTCAATGCACCGCGGCATAGCATACGGTTCAGCATAACTACCGCTTCTTCACGAGTGATGACCCGGTTCGGCCGGAACGTACCGTCCGCATATGGAGTGATAAGACCGTAACGATACGCCTCCTCAATGGTACTGCGCGCTGAACTGTTTTGAATATCCGTAAAGTGGTACAGCAGCGGCTGGATATAGTACGAACGCTGAATATTCAGATATTTGGCAATCATCGTTACAAACGTCGCACGCGTCATTACCTGCTCCGGTTTAAACTCCGTACTTGTGTATCCCCTCATAAATCCGGTATCGGTAATTGCCCGGATCGCTCCGGCGTATTTGCTGCCGGGCTCAACATCCGTAAAGGCAGTTTGTGTGTTCTCCGTATCCAGCCCCATAATCGAAGCGAAAATGAATGCGGCATCGCCACGTGTAATCATGCCGGATGGTGAGAAACTGCCGTTTGTGCCGGTCGGGAAATAGGCTTCCTGCACACTGGCACGGGTACGGGATGCAACAATTATTGTTTTAAATGAAGTATCGTCCGCTGTTGCAGTGGGCAGCTCGCTGCTTATAATCCGGGCTGTAATTGTCTTGCTTGCTTCCGATACTTCATCTCCAATTGCTGATGTGCGAAGCATAATCCGTATCGTACGGATTTCGCCCGGCTGCAGGTTTGACACTCTCCAGAGTATCTCGTGCTGAAACGCGCTTTCATTCCACTGCGGCAACAGACGAAGCAGCGCTGTTCTGTGCCACACCGAGAGCATGGTAAACACTTCGCCCCCGTTGCTTTCCTGCACAGTCATTCCCTGCGGAATGCCCACCACAATAGTAGCCGCAGGTAATACCTTATCGGATTTATTGCCATAGGTAATTGTGCAGCCAAGATAACTGTTTTCCAGTGTACGGTTTTGATCCGTACTTACATAGATGCCGGTATCGAAGAAGGATAGCGTATCTTCTTCATCATCGTCACTGTCATCGTCATCATCCGCTGCTTCTTCCACCGGTGTCATAGCGAAATTGTAGTTCACAATAGTATCGCCAACCGCAATGGGCGTGCTGCTATTGTTGAAGGTTTCATAACCGGTTTTGGTCGCTATGATATAGTAGTCCGCATTGGGGTACACCATAAAGGCATATTGTCCGCCGCCATCCGACAACTGGGGATTGCTGTTGTCCGCAGGCGGGAAGTTTTCCACTGCCGGAAGCGCTACCAGTGTATTGGGCGTTTTCCCGCTGGCTATATTGCGCGAGGTATTGGCATAGTAAAGTTTCACCAACGCGCCAGACACCACAGCCCCTGTCTTTTTATCCGTAATAACACCATAGGGGTCAATTAACACTTCGCTAACGTTGGTTTCGCCGCTGCTGCTTATAGCAATATCACGGCTGCCGACAATGATCCGCTCGCCGCCTGCATATTCATAATATACATTCAGCGTATAAGCCCCCTCGGAAAGATTGTTTGCGGAGAATACACCACTTGAAGCATTTAAAGTAACATTGCTATGAGTGCCGCCACCAACAATCTCCATAGACAGTCCAGCGCCAATCAGCGCTCCGCAGGAACAAGATTGTCCGCTCTGGTTTTGCAATGTAACAATACCGATAGCGGATTTGGAAGGCTTACTGCTCTCCCCTCCTGTGCCGGTAATATTGCCTACCGGTACAGTTTGCTCAAATGTTACCGGCGTCTCCGTGCCTCCCACATTAACGGGTTTGGTAATGCTGATGTTATAATCCACATCACCCTTGGGGATCGCGATTTTGTAACGTCCGTTTGCGCCTGTGATCACCGTCTCGCTGAAGTCGATCGTTCCATCTCCGTCAAAGTCCTTATACACGGTAACTGTTGCACCTTGAACGGGCTTGTTATCGTGATCGCCATCCGTAACGATGCCTTCCACAAAGCCCGGCGCAAACCGCTCGTAGATCACCGCTGTTCCGTACAGTTTCTTATCGTCGTCTTTTACACGTACCTGGATGGGTATGCTTAATTCCTCAGCCCCCGATAATTTTTCGGAGATAAAGGTCACGCTGCACATTCCATCACTGCCGGTAACCGCAGTGCTGGTTCCGCCTTTGAAGGTTCCAGCCTCGCAAGCAAACGTAACCAGCACACCGCTGATCGGCTGCCCGTAATCATCCGTTATGGTAGCGGTTAAAACCGCTTCCGACTTGCCATCGCCAAGAATAACCGATGGTTCTGCTGTAAACACTAGGTTGAACTTGGAAAGCAGTATATCCTGTGTGATGGTTCCCGAAGGATCCGTAGCAAACGATATCTGTGTTGTAACCGTATTATCCGGGTAACCCTCCGCCGATGCGACGATGTACACATCCTCGCTGCTTACGGTAAGCCCTGCGAATCGGTAAATACCGTCGTCCCCAACCGTCATTGCTGCAAGTTCACTGCCGTTATGATCCAGCAGCCGTACCGCGGCTCCGGCAATGGGGGTATCGGTTTTCGCATCCAACACGGCACCTGTGAGCACCAGGTCGCTGCTGCCAACCACATTGATAGTTACCTGCTGTACCGCGCTGGTATCTACGCCACCGTTTGCTATGCCGCCATCATCCCGAAGTGTAATCGATATAATGGCCGTACCGCTGAAGAAGCTGGAGGGTGTAAAGGAAAGCGTCCCGTCTGCGCTGATTACCGGCTGCACATCGAATAGCTGCGTCTTATCCACGTCTACGGTGAAGCTGAGTCCCTGCGTTGCTTCATCCTCCGGCCCGGCAGAAATTCCCGTTGCCCAAGCCGCAGCGGCATAGGCTCCCGTGCCAATGCCGACAGATACGTCGTCGCCTGCTGTGAATACGGGAGCATCGTTTACAGCGTTGACGTAGATGGTAAAGGTATGTTCTATGGATGTATCCATTCCGCCATTTGCCGTACCGTCATCATCTTTTAATACGACCGTAGCCATTATAGAACCGCTTATGTTCTCCTCCGGGGTAAAGCTGATCCACCCGGTATGCTCGTCTATGGAAGGCTGCGTGGTAAATAGTTCCGTACCGTTGCTGACAACCAGAGACGAATCATCCACTGTCATGGAGAAGGTGTACGTCTGTGATTCATTCAAGGGGCCTGCCGATGCTGTGTCATACACGA
The DNA here is from genome assembly GCA_963663285.2 of Candidatus Limiplasma sp. Classification (GTDB taxonomy): domain Bacteria; phylum Bacillota; class Clostridia; order Christensenellales; family Aristaeellaceae; genus CAXXOK01. Next base: position 1,275,211 of record CAXXNI010000002.1, read on the forward strand.
TCCATGCCGCGGAATAATCACCGGAATCCTCATTAACCGAGATATCCCCAATTTCTTCAAAGACAGGGCGATCGTTAACGGATTTGACCGTAATGGTAAAGGTGTGCTCAAGTGATGTATCCACACCGCCATTGTCCGTTCCGTCGTTATCCTTGAGCACAACGGTAATCTGTGCGCTGCCAAAAGCGTCCTGTGCAGGCGTGAAGCTGATCGCGCCGGTAGCCGGATTGATGGATGGTCCTTCCGTAAAAAGAGTAATTCCATCCGTTACAACCGTCTTCGTGATGATGTACTGGTACGTTTGGTCTTCGTTTGCAGGCCCGATAAAGCGGGAGCTTTCTTCCGCCCACGCCTGGCTGTAACTGCCGCAATCTTCCAATACGGTAATGTCGCCAGTGTCCGTAAATGAAGGCTGATCATTTACAGCGTTAATGGTAATGGTAAACGAGTGCTCCGTATGGGCAGCACCATCGGACAGGCTTACGGTAACCTGTGTTGTTCCAAAGGCGTTAGCCGCAGGTGTAAAGGTAAGCTTGCCGTTTGTCGTTATTTGCGGCTGAGTGCTGAACAAAGCTGTGTTTTCAGCGGTAACGGTGAAGGCAAGTTCTTCATCCGCTTCATCCGTTCCGCCACCTGCGGATAAGCTCGTCGCGAATGCGTCATTCTGATAAGCTCCGCTGTCTTCATTGACCGTTACGTTGCCCGCAAGTGTAAAGACAGGCGCGTCGTTTACGCTGCTAACAGTGATGACCAGCGTGTGCCCTGCGGATGTATCCACACCGCCGTTGTCGGTGCCGTCCGTATCCTTCAGGTAAACGGTATAGGTCGCCGATCCATTTGCGTTATCTGCCGGTGTAAAGCTAATTGCACCAGTGCTGGGGTTTATAGCGGGCTCCGCGCTGAACAGGCTTGTGTTGCCCTGCGTTACCCGTTCCGCTTCGGATTCCACCATTGAGAAAGTGCAATCCGGTGTTTCATTCGCAGGCCCGCCACTGATACTGGTGGTCTCCACCCAAGGCTGCGCATATACTCCCGAATCTTCCAAAACGGTGATATTGCCACCGTCCGTAAAGACCGGCTGATCGTTGACCGACCGAATCACAATGATAAACGTATGCTGTGTAGCATCTATTCCATCGGACAGGGATGCCGTAACAGTAGTCGTACCGTACGCATCCGCCGCAGGCGTAAAGGTAAGTTTACCCTCGCTTGTCATAGCCGGTTGCTGGCTAAAGAGTGTTTTATTGTCTGCTTCGAGGGTGAAAGCCAGTTCCTGTGTGCTCTCGTCCGTACCGCCTCCGGTTGTAATGCCGGTTGCATACGTTGCGTTTTCAAAAGCGCCGCTGTCCTCATCCACAGTAACCGTATCGCCAAGTGTAAAGGTTGGAGCATCGTTTACCGCACTCACGGTGATGGTGAGGCTATGCGCGGCCGACGTATCCAGCCCGCCATTTGCCGTGCCATCGGCATCCTTCAGGTAAACCATGAACATAGCTGAACCACTTGCGTTTTCCGCAGGCGTGAAGCTGATTGCGCCTGTATCCGGATCAATCGACGGCTCCGTGCTAAACAGGCTTGTATTTCCACTGGTCACCCGCGCATCCGCATCCTCCACCATGGAGAAAGCATAGGTCTGTTGTTCATTAGCAGGACCGATAAAGATGCTCGCTTCATTTACCCAGGCGCTTGTGTAATCACCAGAGTCTTCATTTACCGTAATGTTGCCATTTTCGGTAAAGATCGGTTGATCATTCACCGGCTGGATTGTAATCGTGAATGATACCGTATCGGTTGTATCATCGCCGCCATTTGCGGTTCCGCCATTGTCCTTAAAGGTAACCTCAACCGTTACGACACCGTATGCATCCGCCTTCGGCGTATAGGTGAGAACACCAAGCGGCGATACCGTCGGTAAGCCACCCGAAGTAAACCATTCGGGGTGATCGTTTTGCGTTACGACCGTCAATATCTGATCGTTCTCATTTACAGGGCCTTTCCCAATATCCGTTGCCCAGTTCACCACGGTTTGCGGGCCGCAATCCTCCAGCACCGTTTGGTTGCTGCCGGCTGTGAAGGTTGGCACATCGTTCACGGCGTTTACGATGATCTCAAAACTATCGTACGTTGTATTCGTACCGTCGAATACCGTTACTTGTACCGTCGCCGTTCCATACGCATCCGCAGCAGGCGTAAAAGTAAGCTTGCCCGTTGTAGTCAGCACAGGTTGGCTGCTAAACAGTGAAGGTTCATCCGGCGTCAGGGTAATTGTCAGCGTTTGTGATGCTTCATCCGTGCCGCCGCCCGGGGTGATGTTTGTTGCGTAGGTATCGTTTTGATACAAGCCGCTGTCTTCGTTTACCGTTACTGTCTCGCCCAGTGTGATTGTTGGCATATCGTTAATAGACGTAACGGTAATCGTCAGTGAGTGCCCGGTAGAAGTATCCAGCCCGCCGCGTTCCGTGCCATCGTTATCTTTCAGATAAACGGTATATGTAGCCGAACCGTTTGCATTCTCCGCAGGCGTGAAGCTGATCGCGCCAGTAGCCGCATCGATTACAGGCTCTACGCTAAACAAGTTGGCATTGCCTTTGGTTACCCGCTCATCCGTATCCTCTACCATAGAGAAAGCATAGGTCTGTTGTTCATTGGCAGGGCCAACGGTAATGGAGCTTCCCACAACCCAGCCTGCATTGTACGCGCCGGAATCTTCCTGAATTGAAATATTACCCTGATCGGTAAAGGACGGTTGATCGTTTACGGGCTCGACCGTAATCGTAAAGGTTTGGATCGTGCTGGTATCGACGCCTCCATTGGCCGTACCGCCGTTGTCGGCCAAAGATACACTTACCAATGCCGTGCCAAAGGCGTCTGCCGCAGGTGTGTAGGTCAGTGTGCCCTCGGCATTCAGCGAAGGCTGGGATGTAAACAGCGCGTTGTTGTCATTGGTTGCAGCAAAAGTTAAGGTTTGTGCGCTTTCATTGTCTGCACCCGAATATAACTCGGTCGCCCAGTGTGTGACCGTCTGCGCGCCGCAATCCTCCAATACGGTCTGATCCCCACCTTTGACAAAGGTAGGTTGGTCGTTAATGGATACGATTTCGATGATGAAGCTGTAATGTACCGTGTTGGTTTCATCATCCAAAGCTACGCTTACGGTAGTACTTCCGTGTGCATCCGGCGCCGTGGTAAACACAAGCTTACCGTCGCTGGAAAGCGTAACCGGGTTTATAAACAGGGTCGCATCATAACCGGTAAGGGTGAAGGTAAGGTTCTGCCCGGCTTCATCCGTGCCGCCGCCCGGCAGAATGTTCGTTGCGAAAACCGCGTTTTGGTATTCGCCGCTATCTTCATCGACCGTCACTTTACTGCCAAGCGAGCAAGAGGGGTCATCGTTCACAGCATTTACTATAATCGTAAGCGTATGCGCTGTAGATGTATCCACACCCTCCCGGTCGGTTCCGCCATTATCCTGCAAATATACATTGAAGGTGATGGAACCGTTTGCGTTATCCGCCGGAGTAAAGCTAACCAAGCCCGTATCGGTGTTGATTGCCGGACCAGCGCTGAAGAGGCTGGTGTTACCGTAGGTGGTTCTGCTCACTTCTTCCAGAGAGAAAGTATGCGACTGCGTTTCATTGTCCGGTCCAACAGCATATTCACTGACCCAGGCAACCGTTTTTGCACCGCAATCTTCATCCACCGTTATCGCCCCGGCATCGGTAAAGGTTGGCTGATCATTTACCGGCAGCACCGTAATGGTGAAGGTTTTTTCAATCGAATTTGTACCATCGGAAAGTGAAACCGTCACCAGAGAAGAACCATTCGCATTTTCTGCTGGCGTAAAGGTAAGTTTGCCTGTATTCGTCAGCGCAGGCTGCGTGCTGAACAGTGCTTCATTCGCCACTGTCAAGGTAAAGGTAAGCGGTTGCTCGGTTTCATCCGTCCCGCCGCCGGTGGTAATCCCGGTTGCATAGGTATCGTTTTGATAAGCGCCGCTGTCCTCATTCACAGTAACCGTACCGCCAAGTGTATAGGTCGGAGCATCATTCACCGCACCTACGGTAATGATCAGCGTATGCCCAACGGATGTATCCACACCTTCACGCTCGGTACCGCCATCGTCCTGCATGTATACCGTATAGGTAGCCGATCCACTGGCGTTTTCCGCCGGAGTAAAGCTAACCACGCCCGTATCCGCGTCTATCGTCGGTTGTACGCTAAACAGGTTGGTATTGCCATATGTTTCCCGGTCTTCTTCAATCTCCGTCATATAGAACGAATAGGTTTGATCCGACTCGTTAGCAGGGCCGACGGAAATGCTGCCGTCCTCGACCCACGTATGGCTGTATGCGCCCGAATCCTCTTGCACTGATATGGCGCCCAAATCGCTGAAACTTGGTTGGTCATTCACGGGCAAAACGGTGATGAGCGCAGGCCCGTAGAACGTGGTATCGATTCCGCCGTATAAGGTGCCACCGTTATCGATCAGGTTCATGGTAATCTGCGACGAGCCGTTTGCATCTGCTTCCGGGGTGAAGGTTAGCGTGCCTGCCGCATTGATCGCGGGTAAACCCGTGGATGTAAACAGATTGCTGTTTGCGCTGAAAACATCAAACGCCAGCGTCTGCTCGCTTTCATTATCCGCGCCGGTATACATGTCGGTACCCCAACTGGTAATGATTTGGGTACCGCAATCCTCCCAAACCGTTTGGTTGCTGCCGATGGTAAAGGTAGGATGATCGTTCACCGCGCGAATGGTAATGGTAAAGCTGCTATCGACGGTGTTGGTTTCATCGTCCAGGCTGATGGATACCGTCGTTGTGCCAAACTGGTCATCAGCCGGGGTGAACGTTAGCACACCCTCTGCCGTCATAGCAGGCTGTACGGCAAACAACGATTTTTGATCCGCCGAAAGTGTAAACGTAAGCGCCTGGGTTTCTTCGTCGGTGCCGCCGCCAGTCGTAATGCCGGTTGCATAGGTTTGCATAAACAAACCGCTGTCTTCATTTACAACGATCGGGTCGCCCAATGTGAATGTAGGATCATCATTGACGCTGGTTACGGTCATGGTAAAGGTATGCTCAACGGAGGTATCCACACCGCCGTTCTCTGTGCCATCATCGTCCTTTAACACCACGGTAACCTCTGCGGTTCCGTTGGCATTTTCTGCCGGGGTGAAGGAGATAACGCCGGTTTGGGAATCGATAGCCGGCGCAACACTGAACAGCTCCGTATTACCAACTACGTTTACCGTCCCCAGTGCCAGAGAGAAGTTATATGTTTGCTTTTCGTTGATCGTCGGGCCAAGGTACATCGAGTCCAAATCGGCCCAAGCGCTGGAATAAGCCCCGCTATCCTCTGCGACAGTAATATCCTCGTCCGCATCCAGCGCAGAGAAGGTCGGCTGGTCGTTCACCGGTTTTACAGTGATGACAAACGTATCCTGATACAGCACAGCATCCGCATTATTATCGCTGGTATCATCGCCGCCGTTTGCTGTTCCGCCGTCGTCGGTCAGGTACACGGTCACGGTCGCGCTGCCGTACATGTTGTCCGCCGGAGTATACGTTAATACACCGCTGTCATCCAAAGCGGGCTGTCCGCCGGATGTAAACAGGTCATTATTATCATTGGATAAATGGAACGTCAGCGTTTGCCCATCTTCATTGGCCGGGCCTTTGGAAATATCCGTCGCCCAACCCGTTATAGTCTGTAAACCGCAATCTTCCAAAACCGTCTGGTCTTCTCCCCCGGTAAAGGAAGGCTCGTCGTTTACCGGTGTAATATTCACCGTGAACGCGGAACTCGCCGTTAACCCACCCGGATCCTTTACGGTAAGCGCAACCGGGATATTGCCATTCTGGTCTGCCAGCGGTGTTATGGTTACGGTGCGCTCGCCGCCGTTACCGACAAACACAAAGCCGCTTACAGGAATCACGCTGGTATCGTCAGAACTGCCGGTAACCGTCAGCTCCAGTACATCGTTGTCAATATCGGCAACGTTGAACGTGATCGCCGCAGTCTTCCCATCCTCCAATATCGTCTGATCCGTAATCGCGGTAATGGTTGGAGCATCGTTTACCGGCGTAACGTTCAGTGTAAAGCTGATAGCTTTATGCTTGCCCGCAGCATCCGTTACGGTAATGGTAATCAACGCGCTTCCGTTTGCATTCGCAATCGGGGTCAGGGTAACGTATTTCTGTCCGGTTTCCCCGTCCGTCGTAAACACAATCCCGTCGGTTCCGATCAGCGACGGGTTGCCGGACACCGCAGAAAGGGTAAGCGCGGACAGATCATCGTCGATGTCCGCTACGTTTACAGGGATGGCCGCCGTTGCGCTATCCTCAAAAATGGTTTGGTCTTCTATTGTCTCAATCGTCGGTGTATCATCCACCGCCAGCACATGCACCACAAATGTTGCGCTGCCTGTATTGTTTATACTGGCGCCGTCATCCGCGGTTAAGGTAATGGTAACATCCCCGTTTTGATCCGCCAAGGGCTTTACGTTTACCACACGGTCGCGGGCGTTTCCGGTAAGTGTTATATCCAACGGAATCACAAGGGATTCATTATCCGATGTGGCTGTTACGGTAATGCCGGTAATAGAGCTGTCAATATCCGATATAGAGTAGTATAAATCTCCCGTGTTTCCGTCTTCCGATATTGTCTGGTCACTCGGTGGCGTTACGACTGGCGCATCGTTGACCGGGTTGACAATCAATGTGAAGTAAGCATAGCGGATGGTATTGCCGTCGCTTGCATATATGTAGATATTCGTTGTGCCATTTTGGTCCGCCGCCGGCGTAACCGTAATGGTCCGGTCGCCAGCCGCACCGGTCAATGTGATGCCTGAATCGGGCACCAGCGTTTTATCCACAGCAGATGCAGTAACCGTAACGCCTTCCGGCCCGGATTCTTCATCGTCTACCGTGAAGGAAATCGCACTGGTACTGGTGTCTTCATCGATAGTATAGTTTTCAACAATCTTGATCCAGTTTACCTTTTGCTCGTTCACCGTCGGCGTATCGTTTACCGGCAATACCGTAAGCGCTACCAGTGTGGTGGCGGTTTTTACGTCTCCGGTGAGTGTATTGTCTGTGCCGGTATCCGAAACGGTTATGGAAATCGTCGTCAGCGACTGGTAGCTGTCCACCGGGGTCACTTTCATCCAGCGGTTATTACCGCTGCCCCCGAATTCGACGGATGCAATCGCCTCTTCGTCCCATATTCCACTCAGGGTAAGGTCGTCCGGATTATCCTCAATGTCGTCTACCGTAAAGTAGAACATTTGCGCCGTGCTGTCCTCATTGATGGTCCATACTTCCGCCGCATCAATGGTTGGCGCGTCATTTTCCGGGGTAATGGTAACCGTAACCAACGCAACATTGGAATTTAGCCCGGAGGTATCCTTGGTACGGTAGCTGAAATAATCGGTACCGTTTTGGTTGGCATACGGCGTATAGGTAAAGGTACCATCCGTATTAAATTCAATCGTACCCTTTGCAGGCGACTGTATGGTGGTAAAGGTTTGTGCGTCTCCATCCACATCGTAGTACAGGGATGTCAGCGCCCCTTCGATGCTGGAATCCTCACCCACGACAATCGCCGAATCCTCCACAACGGGAGCATCGTTCTGCGGCTCAATATCAATAGTGATCGCTGCCGTTTCCGAATCCACCGTACTATCATTTACTTTAAAGTAGAAAATATCGGTACCATTGGCGTCAGGGTTGGGGGTATACGTATATTTCCCGGTTACCGAATCCAGTTCCACCGTGCCCAGCGCCAAAGCGCCATCGGTCTCTACAAGCGCATAGGTGAGAACATCGTTTTCATCTACATCCGTACCGATCAGATACCCTTGCATCGGCTGATCCTCAAATGTGGATACAATCTTTGCCACCGCTACCGGCTGATCATTCTCCGGTGTAATGGTAACAGTCACTTTGGCGATAGAGGAAAACAGCGTAATGGGACCTTCGGTTTTAAAGGTAAAGGTATCGGTGCCATTGGCGTTCTCGTTAGGCGTGTACGTGAAAGAACCGTCCTCGTTTACCACAGCCGTACCGAGTGTACCATTCTCCACCAGATGATAGAGTATGGTAACGCCGCTGTCCGCAGTACCGGTTAACTGACCGTCGGTGATCGCCACATCTTCCGTAGTGGTGAACGATGCATTTTCTGCTGTGGGCGCACTGGGCACATTGGCAACATGAATGGTCACAGTCGCCGGTTCTGACGTGAGTTGCGCGTTCGATGCCGTGAATGTGAAGGAATCGTCTCCGCTGAAACCTGCGTCCGGTATATAGTGGAAAGTTCCGTTGGCAGAAAAGTCCAGCGTACCATGACTGGGGCTGCTGGCGTTCGCAAAGCTGATGCCGTCTCCATTCAAATCGCTGCCGCTGACATACTCATACATTTCTGTATCTTCGTCAATGGTGCGTTCTAAGCTATAGGCTGTCGGCTGATAATACACATGGGTAACTGTGAGTACAAAGGTACGCACATGCGTATTGTTATCCGTATCCGTAACCCGTACAGTCATTACGGTTCGGCCCGTACGGTAGGCATTGGGCGTAAGCACAAAGGAGTAGTTGCCATCCGTTTCCGTAATGACAATGTCGTTTGCATAGTCGTTGTTCAACAGCCATGTATTGGACGATGTAATAGAAACCGATTGGATGGTAATATTCGTTACCGAGATATCGATAGCATCCGTGGAGGTGTTCTCTTCAATCGTCCGGTCAGCAATATAGTTCAGTCCGCCACCGGGGCCTTCACCATAGATATGCACATATATTGAAGCATTCTCCGATTCGCCGCCATAGCTGTCGGCAGCCTTATACAAAATCGTATCCGTCACGCCAATATCCGTGCCATTGGGCGTATAGGTAAAGGTGCCGTTGCCGTTATTGACGATCGAGCCGTACACCGGCGTTGATTCCACGCTGTACGTAAGCGAGTTCCAATCCGGGTCATACCCTACCGGTGTAATGGTGACAGCTGTGTCCTTATCGGTATAGTAATACAGATCATACGCCACCGGATTGTCGTTTACGGACGTAACCGTAATAGAAACCATATAGATACCGGTACTCAGTGCATTTTCTGCTCTATCTTCCGTAGCGATAAAGGTGAAATAGTCCGTACCATGATAATTGGTGTACGGTGTATAGGTAAAGCTGCCGGTAACCGTATCAAAGCTTGTCAGCGTACCGTGGTTTACATTGTTTAAAACCGTATAGATCAGCGTATCCCCATCCGGATCGTATGCCGCAACACTTCCATTCACAGCCGTATCTTCCGACGTGGTAAGCGTAAGCGTGGTCTCCTCCGTAACCTGCGGCGCATCGTTCACATTGCGTACGACTATCGTTACCGTCGCGGTCGTATAATCGCCGCTGGGATCTTCCGCTTTATATGCGGCGATTGCTGTTACGGTTTCCTCGGTCGTCATTTCGGCAGGCATAAAGGTAAACGCGCCGCTAGCCGCATCCACCAGCGTAAACGTGCCGGATGCCGGTTCTGTTACGACAGAGTAGGTAATCGTATCGTTTTCTATATCCGTCGCCTTGAGCATCCCGTTGAGGGTTTGTCCCTCATCCAGATTGATATTTTCATTCTGTGCAACCGGCGCATCGTTAACAGCATTAATCGTAACCGTTACCGTGGCAGTGTTGGAGTAGGTTGCTCCATCATAAGCGCGGAAAGTGAAGCGCTCGGTACCGTTATAGTTGGCGGCGGACGAATACGTGTATGCGCCCGTATCGGCATCCAGCGTGACTGTGCCGCCATTATTGGGCGTACTGATAATGGAGTAAACGAGCGTGGCATTATCCACATCCGTTACCAGCCCGGCGAGCGAACCGGCAATATCTGTGGCGTCCTCATCTACGGTCAGTGTGCCGTCTTCCGTTACGGGAGGATCGTTGATGCCGGTCAGGTCGATGGTGACTTGCGCATCGTTGCTGTATACCGTACCGTCAAATACACGGTAGGAGAAACTATCCGGGCCTTCAAAATAGTCCTTGTAGGGTACATAGATGAAGGTACCGGCTGCCGCGTCAAGTGTAACCGTACCGCCGGATGCGGTGGTAAGCGTTGTCACGTTATGGTCGCTGCCGGAAACCAGCTCATATGTAAAGGTATCCTTATCCGGATCGTAAATACTGAAGCTGCCTTTAAGCTGTTGGTCTTCATCCGTATCCAGACCGGTGGTTAAATCGTACGCAATGGGCGTATCATTCACCGATGTGATGTTGATATGGAAATCGATAGAGCTGGAGGTTGCGCCTCCGGCATCGGAAAGGGATACGGTAATCACCCCGACGCCGTTTGCATTATCAGCAGGTGTGAACGTCAGGTTCCCCGCAGCGTCAATCGCGGGCTGCACGGAGAACATAGCGGGAATATCGGCTGTCACTGCAAAGGTGAGTGCTTCTTCCTCGTTGGCTGCTCCGGTGGATATATTCGTCGCCCAGCCACTTACCGTCTGCGCGCCGCAATCTTCCAGCACGGTTACATCTTCGCCTGCTGTAAAGGAAGGCGTATCGTTTACCGCGTTTACCGTCAGGCGGAAGGTGCGCGTCGCCACCTGCGTGCCGCCGTCAGAAACCTGCAAAGTAACATCGGTATATCCATTCTGGTCGGCTACGGGAACCATCTTCACCGTACGGGTGCCCGTCGAGCCGGTGATAACGATGTGCTCGCTGTCCAGCGGGAGCAAATCCGTGTTGGTGGATGCAGTCGCCGTCAGCATTAGCAGTGATGTGCTGGTATCAATATCACCAATGTATACGTTGATACTCTTAGTAACATCTTCGTTTGTGCTCTGGCTAGAAATCGCAGTCATCGTCGGCGGATCGTTTACCGGGTCGACCGTCAGCAGGAAGGAAGATGTGCTCAAAGCACCGCTGGTATCCTTCACCGTCAGGGTTATCGTTGCCGTTCCGTTGTAATTGGCAACCGGCGTAATGGTGACCGCGCAGGAACCGTCGGGTTCGATAGCGGATAGAACAATACTGCTGCGCGGAATCATCGCCGTGTTGTTCGCGGCAGCCGAAACCGTCAGGTCGGCAATGACGTTATCCACATCGGCAACGGTAAAGGCAATCGCACCGGTATTGGTATCTTCATCAATCGTTACAGGGTCAACCGTCGAAATAGTCGGTTTATCGTTGGCCGCATTCACGGTAAGGGTAAAGGTGGTATCAGCCGTCAGGCTCCCATCGCTTACCGTCAGGGTAATTTCAGCTGTGCCGTACTCGTCCTGTGCAGGCAGTATGGTTACCGTGCGGTTTGCTCCGCTGCCGCCCGTAACAATATGGGTGCTGTCGTTGGGTACCAGCGTGCTGTTGCCGGATACCGCAGTAACTGTGCAGGCGCTTACATCACTGTCAATATCGCCGATCGTGAAACCGATCGCACCAGTTGAAACGTCTTCATCCGTCGAACGGTCGACAACTGCGCTGATGGTTGGCGCATCGTTCACAGGGGTTACGGTGAGGGTAATGGTTTTAGTGGTCGTACCCTTTTGCGAGTCGGCAACCGACAGGGTCAAATTTACCGTGCCGCTTCGGTTTTCCTCCGGCTCCAGCGTAAGGGTGCGCTCTGCGCCGCTGCCCGCCAGCGTCATTTTGGATTTTTCCAGCAGCGCCGTATTATCACTCGCGTAAGCGATGGTTAGATCGTCCGGGCCATCTTCAACATCCACAAGAGTAAAAGAGTATACATAGGGGGTATCTTCCGGCGTTTCCACCGCGGCAAGTCCCGTGATGGTCGGTTTATCGTTAGCCGCCGTTACGCTGATGGTGAAACTCTGCTCCGCAGACGTATCCGTATCGCCGCCGCCGTTATCCTGTACCTTAATAGAAAGGGTCGCCGTACCATACGCGTTATCCGCCGGGGTATAGGTAAGCGTGCCTTCCGGGCTGACAGACGGTTCAACGGCAAATAGCGCTGCGCTGTCGGCAACGTCTTCGCTGGTAATGGAGAGGATATACGTAAGAGTTTGGGCGGATTCGTTAGCTGGTCCGGTCGACATGGTCGTAATCCAGTCCGTAACGGTTTGCGCGCCGCAATCCTCCACCACGGTCTGATCCGCACCGACGGTGAAAGACGGCACATCGTTAATCGGGTTCAGGGTTACGCTTACGGTAATCACATCCGTGCCGCCGTATGCGTCGGATACAGTAACATCAAAGCTATCGCTTCCGTTATCATCCGCAAAAGGCGTGTAGGTAATCTCGCCTGTCGTTTCGCCAATCACAGCAGTACCACGGTCGGCCGGTACCGTTACACTCCATGTAAGCGTATCGGTATCCACATCGGTGGCATGCAGTGTCAGTGTTTGTACCGTATCTTCATCTGTGGTGATCGCCGGCTCTGTTTCCGTAATTAACGGATTGGTATTTTCAATATACGTCCATAAAGAAGACGCCTGCTCGGTTGTGGTGCCTGTTGTATCCTCGTTGGTTGCCGTCACCAGCACGCGCACATATTGATGGCTTTCCGCAGCGGTAAGCGTATAGGTATTCCCGGTAGCAATGTTTGCCGCATCCGTACCCGCGCCATCCACCGCGCACTGCCATTGGTAGGTATAGACAATCGTACCGTCATTGCTATCGGCATCATCATTCCATGTGCCTTCGTGGGCAGTGAGCGTATTGCCGTAAGCAAACGTACCGGTAACGGACGGAATCACCGTATTCACGGGAATATCGTTTACAGCATCGACCGTTACATTGACCTGCACATCGTTTGTTCCGCCCATACCATCGCTGATGCTGACGGTAAAAGCATCGGTCCCATGATAATTCAATACCGGCGAATAGGAAATTTCACCTGTTTCCGCATCGATACTTGCCGTACCATGGCTTGCTGCCGCCGAAACGCTCCAGGTCAGAGTATCCGCGTCCGCATCTGTCGCATGAAGGGTCAGCGCAGCAGGCGTATCTTCATCTGTTGTCATTGTAGGCGCTGTTTCGGTAATGACCGGCGCTGTATTGGAAATGGCATACCAGGGGGAGGTATCCCCCGTTTCCTGCGTGCCTGTACTATCCGCGTTGGTTACCGTTACGGCAATGCGCACATACTGATGGCTCTGCGCGCTGGTCAGCGGGAAGGTTGTCCCTTCCCCTGCCATCGCTTCGTTTGTGCCGGTGCCATCATCCGCAAAATACCACTTATATTGGTAGGTAATCGTACCGGCGTTATCGTCAATATCATCGTTCCATTCGCCAGCGTTGGCCGTTAGCGTATTCCCGGCTGCAAAAGTACCGGTAATGGAAGGATCGGTTGCTTTTACAGGGGTATCATTTATTGCGTTCACCGTGATGGTAAAGCTTTGCGTAGCGGGGTTTTCCCCACCTGCGCTGTCTTTTACGCTTACGGTCATTTCTGAACTGCCGTTAGCGTTTGCAGCAGGCGTGTAAGTCAATGTTCCGTTCGCATCCACCGTAGGAGCAGCAGAGAACAGTGCGGCATTGGTAATATCCGATACCGTGAAGATCAGCGTCTGCTCGCTTTCGTTATCCGGCCCAACAGACATTTCAGGTATCCAGTTTACAACCGTCTGCGCACCGCAATCTTCGTCCACCGTTTGGTTGGCGCCAACCGAAAAGGTGGGAATATCATTTACAGATGTAATGGTGACCGTGACAGCAATGCTGTCTGTCGCGCCATTACCGTCTGAAACAGTCGCAGTAAAGCTGTCGGTTCCGTTTTCGTCCGCATTGGGCTGGTAGGTGACAACGCCATCTTCAATGGAAGCATTTCCGATGGACGGTGTTGTAATCTCCCATGAAAGCATATCGCCATCCGCATCCGCCGCGGTAAGTGTCAGTGTTTGCGCAGCGCCGTCCTCCGCAAATTCCATGGCAGCCGTATCGCCCTGACCAATAACCGGAGCCTCGTTTAAAACCTCAACAGCAGCAGAATAGGCGGTATCATACGCGGGGGTTGCATCACTGTCGGTGCAGGTAACAATGGCTCGAATGAACAAATCATTCTCATCGATAGTTAAAGTATAGGTATCGGCTGTCGCGCCGCCAAGATCGCTCCACGGACCAGATTCGCTGGCTGACTTTTGCCATTGGTAGGCATAGTGCAGCGCAGTCGCCGCATCGCCATCCGCAGTATCGTTCCAGTCTCCGGTTGATACGCTTAGCGTTTGGCCATTGTGCGGCGTTCCGCTGATCGCAGGCAGCACTGTATTGCGCGGCGCGTCATTAACAGGGGCGACCGTAATGGTGAAGGTTTGCGTTTCCGGATTGGTCGCTTCGGCGCTATCCGATACGGACAGCGTAATCGTCGCGCTGCCGTTTGCATCATCTGCCGGAGTAAAGGTTAATGTGCCAGACCCGCTCACAGCCGGGCCAGCGGCAAAGAGGGATTCGTTTGTGTTGTTAGTAACGGCAAAGGTCAGCGTCTGCGTACTTTCATCGGCAGGTCCGGCAGACATGGCGCCAATCCAGCTTTCTACCGTCTGCGCGCCGCAATCCTCATTCACCGCTTGGTTTTCACCCACGGTAAAGGTTGGAATATCATTTACCGCAGAAATAGTCACGGAAACCGCCACGCTGTCGGAGCCATCATGGGCATCCAGAGCGCTAATGGTGAAGCTGTCACTTCCATTATAATCATCCTGCGGGGCATAAGTAACATAGCCCGTATCAGCGTTAATGCTCGCGGTACCATGGCTGGCTTGCTCCGAGACACTCCACGTAACAGTATCGCCATCCGTATCCGTCGCGCTGAGCGATACGCTCCCCTCGGTATCCTCCGCCGTAGTGATAGAAGGATCAGCTTCCTGAATGTCAGGTGCTGTGTTGGAAATTGCATACCAGCCAGAATTAGCTTCCGCTGTTATTGTTCCGGTTGCATCCGTATCTGCAATGCTGACGACGACACGAATGTAAAGATGGGCATCGGCTGTAGCCGCTTGATAACTCCAGCCTGTGCCTACCTGCTTAACGCCTGTTCCGTCAGTGTCTTGCGCGGTTTGCCATACGCAGGTGAAATCTTCTGGATTGATTGCATTGCCATCGGCATCGTCGTTCCATGTGCCCGCATCCGCTGTAAGCGCTCCGGTTACCACAAACGTACCGCTGATCGATGGTATCACCGTGTTTACAGGCGCATCGTTTACAGGGTTTACTGTAATGGTAAAATCCTGCGCCACCGCTGCGTTTCCGCCTTCGCTGTCTGCGGCAGAAAGCGTAATCACCGCATTTCCATGCTGGTTCGCCGCAGGTGTATAGGTAAGCGTTCCCGCGTCATCCACCGCCGGCCCGGCCGCAAACAACGTTGGGTTGGTGTTATGATCGACTGTGAATATAAGGGTTTGGTCGCTTTCATTGGCGGGGCCTGTGCTCATCTGCGCCATCCAGTTTGCAACCGTCTGCGCGCCGCAATCCTCATTCACCGCTTGGTTTTCGCCTACGGTAAAGGAGGGAATGTCGTTTACAGCAGCAATGGATACTAATACTGTAATCGCATCCGAACCGCCGTTTCCATCCGATACGGTCACAACAAAACTATCGTCTCCGTTTTCATCCGCAGACGGCGTATAACTGGCTATGCTGCCCGTGAGGGATGCTGTTCCTTTTGTACCCTGTGTGGTCAACGCCCAGGTAAGCGAATCACCGTCTTCATCCGTTGCATCAAGCGTTGTGCTCTGTGCTAAGCCATCTTCCGTCAGGGACAGCGAAGTGCTTTCGCCCTGCGTTATAACCGGATCGGCATTGAGCACCTGCGCGCCGGTAGAATAAGCCGTAGCAGCAAGCGGTTCTGTATCAGTATCTGTGCAGGTAACCGCAACGCGAATCCACTGATCGTTCTGTGCGCTGGTGAGGGTATAGCTTGCAGACGTCGCGCCGGAAATATCACCCCATGAGCCGGAGGCTTCTGCCGCAGACTGCCATTGATAGGCATACGTCATCGCGGTAGCCAAATCGCCGTCTGCATCGTCATTCCAACTTCCAGTTGAGGCGGATACCGTTTGTCCGTTATGCAGTGTGCCCGACACTTCCGGTAATTGCGTGTTTCTGGGAGCATCGTTTACAGGGTTAATTGTAATGGTGAAAGACTGCGTAGCGCTTGCGCTTTTGCCCGCGCTGTCGGCAACCGACAGAGTGATTTCCGCCGTGCCGTTCGCATCATCGGCGGGGGTATAAGTAAGTGTACCGACGCTGCTAACAGCCGGAGCTGTCGCGAAAAGAGAAGGGTTGGTGTTGTCTTCCACCGTAAAGATAAGGGTTTGATCTATTTCATTATCAGGCCCGACAGACATAGCTAACGGCCAGTTTAAAACCCTTTGCGTTCCGCAGTCTTCATCCGCCGTTTGATTCGCGCCTATGGTAAAGGATGGCGCATCGTTTACCGCATCAATGGAGATATAAACCGTAATCGAATCCGTTCCCCCGTTACCATCTGAAACAGAGGCTACGAAGCTGTCCGCACCATTTTCATTTGCAGCAGGCACGTACGTTGCGGTTTCACCGGTTATTGTTGCCGTACCTTTGGTTGCTTGCGTGGTAATTGACCAGGTAAGGCTGTCCCCATCGCTATCCGTTGCGCTTAAGACAATACTGTCCGCGTCACCGTCTTCGATAAAGCTCATGCTTGTACTGTCACCCGCAGTAAACGAAGGAGCCGTATTGAGGATCAGCAGCGTATCGGAATACGCTACGGCTGATTTCGGCGCAGCATCATTATCCGTACAGGTTACAGCCACACGGACGTAAAGGTCGTTCTCAGCCGACGTAAGGGTATAATCCTCTTCGGATGCATCTTCGATATCGCCCCACGGCCCGGCTTCTTCCGCTGCGGATTGCCATTGGTAGGTATAACCCCACGACGAAGCGTTGCTTCCATCCAAATCGTCATTCCAACTGCCGCTTAGCGCGGACAGCGTTTGTCCATTGTGCGGTGTACCGTCAATTTCCGGCGATGCAGTGCAGACCGGAGCATCGTTTACCGGCGTAACCGTTATGGAAAAATCCTGCGTTCCGGTGCTGTCGGCGCCTTCACTGTCCGTACAGGACAGAGTGAGGGTTGTGCTGCCGTTAGCATCAGCCGCAGGAGTAAATGTAAGCGTTCCGTTGCCATCTACAGCGGGTGCGCCAGAAAATAGCGCTGTATTGGTATTATTCGTAACCGCAAAAGTAAGTGTCTGCGCGCTTTCATCCGCAGGCCCGGCGGACATAGCGCTCATCCAGTTTGCTACGGTTTGCGCGCCGCAGTCCTCCTCCACCGTTACAGGCGAGCCCACAGTAAAGGTAGGCACATCGTTTACCGCCGTAATCGTCACAGGCACAGTAATACTATCGCTGCCGCCGTTTCCATCCGAAACCGTCGCTACGAAGCTGTCTGAGCCATTATAATTTTCATCGGTCGGGGTATAGAAAACCGTACTGGATTCTGCCGATGCTGTTCCGTGTTCGCCCTGCGTGGTAATAGTCCAGGTAAGCGAATCTCCGTCGCTATCAGATGCTTCCAGCGTTATGCTTTGTGCGCTTCCATCCTCCTGACAGGTTAAGCTCACCGAATCGCTCTGTATAATCGGGGCATCATTAGAAGGATTAATTGTAACCGATATGGTGCCAGTATCGGAGGAATTCCCATCGGTTACGCTATAGGTAAAACTATCCGACCCATTTTCGTCCGCATTGGGCGTATAGGTATATGCGCCACTGCTGCTGTTCAAACTCACGGTGCCTTTCGTAGGCTGCGTTTCAATCGAAAAGGATACGGACGTTTTATCTCCAGACAGCGGCAGGGTTCCGGATGCTTCTCCATCCTCCGTGACGCTGATGCTTGCGTTGCTCGCGCTGGGCGCAACATTACTAACGCTGATGCTAAAGGTTTCCTGCCCAATCCCCTCATTATCCGCCGTCACATTTACAACGACGGTATAAGAACTTTTACTTTCATAGTCAAACGCCGACGCGGTATACAGGGAAGCGCCGCTAACAGAAAAGCTTCCGTTATCGCCCTGTCCGCCCGCCAGCGAATAATTGGGGTTCGTATCCGGCGAAGTAAGCTGAAAATCGCCTACCTTTGTCCCGGAAGAAGAACCTTCCGATACCTTATTATTGCTTAAGGAGAAGGTAACCGGCTCGCCCGCGTATGCCGTAAGGCCAACCGCCAGCGCAGCGCACAGAACGACAAACAGCAATAAAGACCCTACCCATTTTTTGCTATTCATTTTCACAACTATTTCCTCCACCAATAAACATTTAGGGGCACCATTGGGATTACAACTTAATGCTATGTAATATAATGGCAGTAATTATTGAATATTATATGATAATACTAGTTTATTATATTGATTTATGCAACTAATTGTCAACAAAAAAACATATTCCTTAATGAATATCTTACAAAAAAAGCATTTCATATGTCTCCAGTTTCTTTTTTTGTAATATTTAACAATAGAAAGTAAATCATCAGCCTTTCTCCCTTTATAAATGACTGGATTGAAAAAACAGCTTTTCATGGCGATCTACCGTATTTCGTCCTTCTTGTTCCCAAGCAGCGAAAGTAACTGCAGATGCAACTGTGCCTTTTTTTCTAAAACGTTCCTGTAATGCCATCACAAAAAGATAGCATCCTATGAATGCTTGCTTCACATAGCAAAATGAATCGATAGTTTCCTATTATAAAGAGCACCGCCGTAAAGTTATACAAAGAAGTTGGGAGCGCCCTGGCTATTAGGGCGCTCCCGGTAAGGAGGTATACCAGTTCATTCGGTTGTATGCATTGTATTAAGGGGCCGCGCTACCGCTTAGTCATCCAGAATCGCCACGCCAAAGGGCTCCAGCGTCAGTGCACACTCAACCGGCGATTCCGTCAGCATATTGGTGTACTTTTTGGATACCGGTACAGTTACCGGAACATCGTTGTGATTGAGGACGAAAACCGGTTTGCGCTTTCCATCTGTCGCATACACGGTTTCGACGCCTTCTACTTGGTACAGCGGTATTTCTAGCCCAGCCTGCGCCCCAAGATAGCGCGCCAGATTTTGCATGGCGCTTTCATCCAGATCGCAGCCAATATAATAAACATTGCCCTCTCCCTGCCGGTTTACTGTAAAGCAGGGTTTCCCCGCAAAGTAGCGCTGCGTGTACACGCCAAGCGGCGTTGCCTCTTTCGTATCGATCACATCGCACCACAGACTGGCGGTTCCCTTGCCAAACACGCCGCTCACCTGCGTTTGGTGCTGGTATTGCGCATCGTAATCATGTACCTCTACGCCCGCAAGCGACGCGAACACGCCGGGCACCGTTTGCGTAAGCATATTGTTATTCATGTCCTTGATGCCGCTGCGGAAGGAAAGGACGAGGTTGCCGCCTTGCCGCGCGTAGTTTTCCAGATTCGTAATTCCTTCCCTGCTGACCATTATCAATGCAGGCGCCATAACCAGATCGTAATCCTTCAGGTCCTCTTCCGCCGTCACAAAATCCACAGCAATTCCCATGTTGTAGAAAGGACGGTAATAAGCGGTTAGAAGCTGATCGTACTGAAAACCCTCCACATGGCTATGGATTGCGTGGCTCCACTCACTGTCAAACGATTTTATGATCGCCACGCGCGCCTTGGGCATCAATGCTCCATATGTTTGGCTGAGCTTTTGCATTTCCGCGCCCACCTGGGAGATTTCCGCCAGTCTGCGAGTCGGTTTACCATCGTGGTTTAGCACGCCGTGCCAGTACTCTTCCACACCAAAGGGACAAGCACGCCATCGGAAATACACCACGCTGTCCGCACCATTCGCCACAGCGGCATACGTCCACAGCCGCAGTTTGCCCGGTTCGGGCGTCGGCCCCATTTTACTCCATCCGCAGGGGCCGGATTGCTGCTCCATCACCCAAAACGGTTTCTTCTTGTAGCTGCGCAGCAGCGCATGGTCATGCGATACGGTCGCATCCTGCGCAATCCCCCACTGAAACTCGATATAGTTATCCCACGATACAAAGTCGAATTCCTTGGATAGTTTGAAATAATCGATTCCGGTACCGGAGTTCACCGCCGCATCCAACAGGTTGGAGGTGATCGGTTTGTCGCTGTATGCGCGAATCGTTTTACAGGTTTCCTGTACAAATGAAATAACCGAATCACTGCAAAAGCGATCAAAGTCCAACAGTAGCGCCGGATTTTGCCCTTGCGTACCCGCATCTACATCGTAGCAGGCGCCTGCGCGGGGAATGATCAGCTCGTCAAACGTATTATAGATCTGGCTCCAGAATACTGTGCCGTACGCCTTGTTCAGTTGATCGATTGTCTGGTATTGCGAAGACAGATAGGTCTTGAATTTCGCTTCGCACTCATCGCAGTAGCAGCGGGTAGTGTTGGCCCAGCCCAGTTCGTTATCCACCTGCCACGCTTCCAGCGCAGGGTGCGCCGCATACCGGGCGGCGATTTTATCGTTCAGCACGCGGCATTTTTCCCGGTACAGCGCACTGTTGAAGCAATAATGCTTGCGGGTGCCAAACAGTTTGGGGTTGCCATGCACATCTGCCTGCAAAATTTGCGGATACCGGTCCACCATCCATTTAGGCGGCGTTGCCGATGGCGTACAAAGCACTACACCAATCTTATGTTCCGCAAAAAAATCCATAATTTCGTCAAGCCAGGCAAATTCGAATTCGCCTTCGCGGGGCTCAAACAGGCTCCATGCAAATTCCGCCAGCCGTACGACCTGTATGCCCGCGTCCTTCATCATCTGGGCATCGATATCCCAGCGCTCGCGCTCCCAATGCTCCGGGTAGTAGTCTACGCCGATTCTCATACCGTCACCTCACTTTTCAAAACGTACGGTGACCGCCCGGAGGGCTTTCGCCTCACTGCAATTACCAACGTAAGCCAGATAAGTGATGTCCTCGGTTTTAAAATTGTCGGACTGCTCATCAAAATAGGCCATGGATTCTTTTGTAAAGGTCAATTCCACAACACGGCTTTCGCCCGGTTCCAATTCCATACGGGCGAAATCGCGCAAGGTTTTTACAGGGCGGTCTACGGCGCTGTCTTCGCAGCCGACATAGAGCTGTACTACCTCAGCTCCTTTCACATCTCCGGTGTTGGTAACGGTTACTGCTACCTTTGCCGTGCCGTCAAACACCTGTGCCTTTGGCGCGGAAATGTTGAAGGAGGTGTAGCTGAGCCCAAAGCCATACGGATAGGCAACCGCTTTGCCCTCTTTATCCATCTTCGCATAGCCATGGTAGTATTCGTAGGTAATTTTTTCACAGTCCGGATCAAAGTACGGGTAATCCTCTTCACGATTTGCTACGGTATAAGGCAGCTTACCGCCCGGGCAAACATCGCCAAACAGAATATCTGCCAGCGCATTACCGCCTTCCATACCACTGTAAAACGAGAAAATCACAGCGGGCGCATCTTCCACCCAATCGTCAATTAGAATCGCGCTGCTGCCCACAATAGAGACAACCGTGTTCTTGCACATGCCGCTCACGCCATGGATGAGGTCCGTATCCCGTTTATGCAAGCGCATGGAGACACGGTCACCGCCCATTTCGGCGATGTCGCTGCGGTCAGCCAGGAATTCGCCTTCGTCACTGTGGATATAACCAGCTACGATGACCACCGCGTCGGCATCAGCCGCCAGTGCGCGGGCTTTTTCCAGATCCGCACCATCGTTATAGAGTATCTGTGCTTTCGGCATTTTACGCATCAAGCCGCGCAGCGGGGTAACCGTGTAATACGG
Organism: Candidatus Limiplasma sp.; assembly: GCA_963663285.2. GTDB lineage: Bacteria > Bacillota > Clostridia > Christensenellales > Aristaeellaceae > CAXXOK01. The sequence goes on from CAXXNI010000002.1 coordinate 1,296,938, forward strand.
ATGTACCTTGGACGATCCATGATCGCCAATATTCTCTGTATCACCAAGTACGCCGAGTACTACAATTTTATCCGTTTTCTGTTTATCAAAGGGCAGTACGTTTCCTTCATTCTTCAAAAGCACCATGGATTCTTCGGCAGCGCAGCGTGCCAACTGGCAATGCGCGGAGCTAGCCAGTACATCGCTGCTGTATGCCTGCGGATCGCGGCGGGTTTCAAAGTACAGTATGGTACGCAAAATATAGCTTACGGCTTCGTCAATATCCGCCATGGCCAGTTCGCCGCTTTCCACCGCATGGGGCAAATCCTCAATATAGTGGCAGAAACAAGGCATTTCAATATTCATGCCATTTTGAACCGCTTTAACGCCGTCCTTTACCGCCCATAGGAAATCCGAAAGGGTAAAGCCGTCGAAATGCCACTTGTCCCGCAGAATATCTTTCAGCAGGTATTTGGATTCAGACGCCTGCTCGCCATATACCTTGTTGTACGCCCCCATTACAGAAGCTGCGCCTTCCTGAATGCAGCGTTTAAAATGAGGCAGGTACACTTCATGCAGGGTGCGTTTATCCGCGAAAACATCCGCCTTAAATCGCGCGTTTTCAATGCTGTTCATCGCATAATGCTTTATGCACGCCATAACATTCTGACTTTGCACGCCGCGGGTAAGCGCCGCGCCCATCTCGCCCAGATGATACGAATCCTCGCCATAGCACTCCTGCGCGCGTCCCCAGCGGGGATTGCGCGGCAGGTTAATGCAAACACCGCCAAAGTAGTTGCCACCCTGCGCGCGAATCTCCGCGCCGATGGCGCGTCCGATGGATTCTTCCAAGTCGCGGTCAAACGTTGCGCCGCGTGCCATGCTGACCGGAAAGCAGGTTGCGCTGCCGGCCACCACGCCGCGCGGGCCGTCTACAAAACGCACATTAGGCAGCCCGAGCCGCTCAATCGGCATGGTCGGGTAAGGTTTTACATTATAATGTTCCAGTACGAACAGATCATCCAGCAATTTCTTTTCCGTCACCTGGCCGCTCATGATCCCAATCTTTTCATCCAGCGTCAGCTGCGGCAGCATAGTTTCCACGAAATTACGGATGGTATCTTTGGAGCAATTCTCTGTCAGCGCTGTATTTTGAACAACTTCTCGCATTTTATTCCCTCTCCCTTATACTCTGCGGGCATGCTTGCGCATATCCAGAATAACCGCCAGCAGGATGATTCCGCCTTTAACAATGTATTGCCAGTACATGTTAATGCCGATGAAGGACATGCCATAGTTGATGATGGTAAACATCAGCACGCCGATAACGATGCCGCCGATGGAACCAACGCCGCCTTGCAGCGATACGCCGCCGACCACACACGCCGCCACAGCGTCCATTTCGTAGCCTTCACCGGTAGAGCTGGTAGCCGAACCAATGCGGCCTACCTCCAGCACGGAAGCGATGGCATACAACACCGTAGCAATGGTGTAAACAGTAATCAGTGTACGGGTCACGTTTACGCCGGATACCCGCGCGGTTTCGGTGTTTCCGCCGATAGCGAACATATACTTGCCAAAGCGTGTCTTATTCCATATCACCCACATGATGACTGCAATGGCAAGCGCAATCATTGTTAAATAGGGAATGCGCAAAGAGCCGATCGTCAGCGCACCGGTAGAAATACCGGTAATGCTCTTGTCAATACCGCCCAGCGGCTGCGCGCCGGAAGGCTGGGAGGCATAGTACAGCGAAGCCAGGCCAAAGATAACCAATTGTGAACCCAGTGTTGCGATAAAAGGCGGCACTTTCAGGAATGCTACCATGGAACCGATCAGCAACCCGATGACGGCGCAAGCTGCGATGGTCACCAGAATCGGCACGATCAGCGGCAGCTCCGGCAGGTTGGCATACATACGGTATTTGTAGCTGGCGCTTTGCATCAGCGAGGCGCTGATGACCGCACCGAGACCGACAATACGGCCTGTTGAAAGGTCAACGCCCTGCACGACCAGGATCATACCAGCACCGATAGCGATGATGATTTTGGTAGAGGACTGGGCAAAGATGTTCTGGAAATTACGAATGTTCAGGAAGCGCGGCTCAATGATGACGATCAGCAGGAGCAGCGCCAACAACACGAAATAGATTGCATTATCCGCCAGCGACTTCTTTAACGAAGGCCGGTTCATTTGGGGCTTTTTATCATTGATTACCATATTGTTGCTCCTCCGGTTACACATATTTTGCGGCGGCTTCCATAACTTCCACCTGGTCGGTCTGATCCGGATACAGGATTGCGGATTGCCTGCCGTTGCTCATCACCAGCAAACGGTCACATATGCCAAACAGTTCCGGCATTTCGGAGCTGACGACGATAATACCCTTACCCTGCTCCGCCAGTGCGTTGATGAGCTTGTATATCTCATACTTGGCGCCGATGTCAATGCCGCGCGTTGGCTCATCCAGCAGCAGCACGTCCGGCCCCAGCAGCAGCCACCGGCCAATGATCGCTTTCTGCTGGTTTCCGCCGGACAAAGTAGCGATCGGCGTTTTATAGGACGGCGTTTTAATGTTCATAGACTGGATAACGTCGTTTGCGTCCTTAGCCATCAGTTTGTTGCTCAACAGTCCCCTGCGTGTGTATTTGCTAAGGTTGGAGATAAGAATATTAAATTCCACACTCATGTGAGCATAAATACCATTAGAACGGCGCTCCTCGGTAACCATGGCAAAACCGTTTTGCATGGCTTCCAGCGGTGTACGGTTCTTAATCTCTTTTCCCCGCAGGGTAATCGTGCCCGTACCAACCTGCCTGCAGCCAAACAGCGCTTCCAGCAGCTCCGTACGTTTGGAGCCCACCAACCCCGAAATACCGAGTATTTCGCCTTCCTTTAGCTCAAAGCTCACGCCTTCAAACGCGGGATGCTTGGAACTCAGGTTTTCCACTTTCAGCAGCGAACCGTGCGGCTCAACTTTTTTTTGCGGGTAGCGTTCGCCGATTTCACGGCCCACCATGTAGCGGATAATATCATTCTGCGTAATCTCTTTTATGCTGGCGGTAATAACCGTTTTTCCATCGCGCATTACGGTTACATCGTCCGAAATAGCCATCACCTCTTCCATGCGGTGGGTAATAAAGATAATGCCCATTTGTTGCTTTTTCAAAGTTTCCAAAATGGAAAATAAATGTTCAACCTCTTTTTCCGTTAAGGAAGAAGTAGGTTCGTCCAACACAAGTATTTTTGAATGGTAGGAAATTGCCTTTGCAATTTCGACCATTTGTTTTTGCGCTACCGGCAGTGTGCCCACCTTCGCGTTGGGGTTAATGTGTAAATCCAGCGATTTAAAAATCGCCTGCGTATCTTTTACCAGTTGTTTGTGGTCGATGATTCCATACCGGGTCGGGTACCGGCCCAGCCACATGTTTTCGATTACCGTTTGGTTGGGAACCTGATTTAGTTCCTGATGCACCATGGACACATGATGCTGCAGCGCCATGGCAGAATCCGTAAACGACACTTCTTCCCCATCTAGATGAATCGTGCCGCCATCCTTGTGATAAATACCAAACAGGCATTTCATCAAGGTGGATTTTCCAGCGCCGTTTTCCCCCATCAGTGCATGCACCGTGCCGGGACGAATCCGCAAATGCGCCTTGTCCAGTGCCATTACGCCTGGGAATGATTTGGTAATATCCGTCATCTCAAGCAGGTATTCTTTCGCCATTGTATTCATCCCCTGGAATTTAGTGAAAATGAGGCGCGGGAGGCGAAAAGCAATGCACTTCCCGCGCCTCGGAGGGCTGCCGGAAAACCGGCTACGGTAGGTTATTGATAAGCAGCTTCAGCGGAAGCCAGATTGTCTTTGTCAATGGGGGTATACGGTACGCCAAAGGTCTTATTGGCTTCGTCGTACTCAATGCCCATCGCTTCCAGATCAATCCCGTTCATAACGTCCAGTCCGTTGATCATGTTATACGCAACCTGATCCACAAGCCAACCCTGGGTGGAGGAATCCTGCAATACGGAAGCATACATTTCGCCGGTTTCAATCAAAGGCAATACGGAAGGAAGCGCGTCGATACCGATGATCGGGATGTACTTTTCGCTGGCGGAACCATTCTCGTTAAAGCCCGCTGCCTGAATGGACTGCAGGGAGCCCAGCGCCATCGCGTCGTTAGCGCATACGATAAACTCAATTTCATCCCCGAATTTGGAAATCCAGGAGTCCATTTTTTCTTTAGCGGTAGCGGTATCCCAATCGCCGTAGTCATCGGCCAGCACTTCGTACTGCACGCCGTTGGCGGTCAGTGTGTCATACACGCCCATGGCGCGGGGTTCGGTCGCCGTGTGGTTGGGATCGCCGCGAAGCAAGGCAACCTGCATGATGCCGTCACCGTTTTTGTCAATCGCGCCGCTGTTCCAAGCGTTTACCATAATTTCCGCTTCAATATCCGCACCGTAGTACCCGGCGGTAGAAGTGATTTGGTAAACATTATCGTAGCTGTTGATCAAATCCTGATCGGTAATCACCTTGTTAAAGAAGATGATCGGCAGATTGCCAGCTTGTATGCATTTGTTCATCAAGCCTTCAGCAGCCGCAGTATCTACCACGGAGAGCGCAATCGCGTCCGCGCCCTTTGCGATCCATGCATCCACCTGATCGTTCTGCGTCGCCTGATTGTTCGAGCCGCTATCAACATTCTTAATGCTTACACGGCCTTCAGCGTTCTTGATGATCGCGCTGGCGATGTACGTGTTAAAATCGTCTGTGTCGGAATAAATACCGGCGCCCAATTCGCCGACTTTACCGTCGTCCGCCATTGCAAACGTAGCCAGGCCGAATACCATCATCAGTACAAGCGCCAAAGAGATCCATTTTTTCATGTGTTCCACTCCTTATCCCAATTTGTTCAGTTAATACTGTCCCGGCAACGCCGTATTGCGCGGTCGCTCCCGTTTTCTGACTTCATTATACAAACACCGGCCACCCTTGAACAGGGAGCCGGATTTGGAATAGGTGTGTTAAATTTGGGAGTTTCCCGTTCAAACCATACATTCGCCCTATCGCTTATGGTGCAATCTCCGCCACATCAGGTAAATGTTGTTCTTCTTGTGCCTATCCTCTTATTCTCTTTCCGCAGGTGGCAGTACGGGCTCCATGCGGTACGCGTGCTCTATCAGCGGCGAAGCGCTCAGCGAAAAGTCGGTAGACAAGATCAGTACGGCAATATCGTTCTGGCTTAGAATGCGTATATATTCCAGCACATTCCGGCGCAAATCAATATCGGTATTATCGACCGGGCACATTAGTATGGCCAAATCCGGTTTTTCCAGCAGGCACTTACAATACACCAGGTCATATAGTTCCGTTTTGCTAAGCCCGTTCAGGTTTTTGGCCCGCAGCAAGTCATTCAGGCGGGTATGCAGCTCGTTTTCTACGTTTTTCCGAATGCGTTTGGGTTTCCACACCTTGCTCAGGCGGTTATCCAGATGAAAGCATAAATTATCCATCACGCTTAAATTGTAAAACAGCATTGTCCGCGTCGGGTTTTGCAAAATTTCATAAATAATACAATCCTCCCCGAAGCGCCCATAGGTTTTGAGTTCGCCGCTTAGCAGCGTGTTTTTACGTTTAATTACATCCGCGATGCGCTGTAAAACGGACGTATGCTGATCGGCAAACAACGTCACTTTACCCCTGCTTACCTGTAAAGACGCGTCGGTTAACACATCGTCAAAACCGTGGCTCATTGTGATTACTGTTTGAGCCACCTCTTCCCATGCGGCTGTTTGTTCCTGCGGTGCCGGTTGGCCGATGTCAAAAAAAGAAGATACATACTGCTCCAGCTTTTGCCCGGAGGCGGCTGAATCATTTTCAACGATTTTCCGGATCGCCCCGTCCTGATACAGCGCGATGCGTCCGCAAACTGCCTGCATGGTTTCCGCCTGATCGCAGATATAAATAAACGAAATGCCCAGTCCTGCGCATTTCCGAATCAATGCGTGCAGGGATTCCAGTTCCTCCGGAGTAAGCAGATGCACCAAATCCCGTAAAATCACCAGCCCCGTACCGGATACAACCGCCCGCATCATTTCGATTTCCATCCGCTGATAGGTAGTAAGATTCTGGATTGGCAGTTCCATATCCAAATGTATATGCAGGTCTTCCGCAACCAGCGCGGCACGGCTGTGCAGCTTGCGGTTGTTGATCATCCTATCGGCAAAGTTTCGGTTGAGTACAAAGATATTTTCCGGAATCGAAAGGTTGGCAATCAAGTGGCTTCTGCGTTCGATGATCTGCGTAGGGTTCAGGGAATCAACAGGGTTTCCGTAGCTGTTTACAAGCTTTTCATTAAAATATACCGCACCGTAGTGCAGCGGTACATTGTGCTGGAGCAGCCTGAGCAGCGAGCTGAGCCCGCGGTCGTTCAGCAGTAACAGCCCGAGTATTTCACCGCTGAACACGTAGAGGTTAAAATCATTCAGCCGCATGACCCCTTCTTCCATCAGGGTTACGTGATTCATACGGAGCGTTTCGTTTTTCATTCACACCACCCTCAACGAATCAAGGTATCTTCAATAAAATGGTGAGGCAGCGTTATTTCCACATCGGTACCGATGCCAACAGTGGAATACAGCGTAAGGCCATACTCTTCGCCAAAAAGCAATTTAATACGGTTGTTTACATTGGAAAGCGCAATGCCGCCGCTGGCGGTTTCCACCGGCGTTTGCGCGTGTAGATGATGGTTCAGTTTTTCCAGCACATCTTTTTCGATTCCCACTCCGTTATCCGATACGGTTAGAATCAGTCTTTCCTCCGTAAGTACGATATGGATGCGTATCTGGCTTTCGCCAATGGTTTTTTCCACGCCGTGCAAAATAGCGTTTTCGGTAATTGGCTGCAGCGTAAGCCGGGGAATGGGATGGCGAAGAATCTGTGCTTCATCCGCAATGTCATACTCTACGCTCATGGTTATCCGCTGCCCGAAGCGGTATTGCTGAATGAAGAAATAATTTCTCACGTTATTCAGTTCTTCCTCAATGGTGGCAATCCGGTCCAGATTGCTGATGGTATACCGGAAGAACGTTGCCAGCGCTTCGCACATATCGGCTACACTGTTTACCTGCGACGCCAACGCTTCACTTCGGATACATTCCAGCGTATTATATAAAAAGTGGGGATTGATTTGGTTTTGCAGCGCCAGATATTGCGTTTGCCTGCGTGTGGCATTAATGGATTCCGGCGCGCGCATATAATCCATCAGGCGGCGGATCATCCGTTCGATCGTTCGATTATACGGGTTTTGCAGCTGGTTTAGCCCTTGCAGCGTATAGCCGCCGGCAAACAATTCCAACACGTGTGTGGTTTTCCGGTACGGCCGGTATACGCCAAATGCAAAAAGCAGCACACAAAGGAGCAGAACGCCTGCGCTTGCTAAAAACAAAACCATTGGAAAGGTACCATGTACATAACACCACAAACAAACGCATAAAAGTCCGATAATATCCGCAAGCAGCAGCATAAGCAGTAGCACCAGCCTGATGCTGAGATAACGGAACATACGCATCCGCATCACCTCGGGTATAACTTTCGGTATTCATTCGGGCTTACGCCCGTTTCCTTTTTAAACGTTTTTAAAAAGTGCTTTCCATCACGGTAACCAACCGCCTCGCATATTTCCTGCACGGTCATGCGCGTGGTGCGCAGCATTTGCCGTGCCTGTTTAATACGCGTCTCTGTGAGGTATTCCACCACTGTCTGCCCCGTCTCTTTTTTAAACAGCGTTGTAAAGTAGCTGGGGTTAAAGCCGACATGTTCGCTGATCTCATCCAGCGATAAATGCTGCTGATAATGGTCCTGAATATATTGTTTTGCCATATTGATAGGCCGTGTATTGCTGCTGCTGACCAGTTCCTGATATTCCCCGATCATCCCCAGTGCCTGCTCTTTAAAGACGGAAAAAAGGCGCTCTACGCTGCCACATTGCTCTGCCAGCGTCTGAAAAGCCGCTTCGCTGCGTATCCGTTTTGCAGCATCGGCAATGTTTTTTTGCATCAGGTTACGCTGCGTCGCATCATAAATGGCATGATATCCGCTGATCGCCATATCATACAGCTGATAGCCCGCAAGCTTATACGCCTGCAGCTCGCTTTGGTAGCGTTCAAGACTATCCTGCATGTTTTCCCTGTCCATAACATCAATGAGCGATTCCATACTGGTGGTAAAAGCCGAAAGCATTGCCTGCCGGGGAAATTCCGCCTCGGTTACGGGTTGTTCAAACAATACGGAGTGGCGGTCGTTTAAGCGCTGATCCAGCATCCTGCGCGCTAAAGCCATGGCTTCGTTTAGCGAACCGCAACCCTCGCAAGGCGGCGCTATCGCCATGGATAGCCGAAGGCGGCTGAACAGGCTGAATTCCACCCGCAGTTCCTTTAATGTATTAAGCAGTTCCGTGCGGATCGCACGCAGTTCTTGTTTGGGCGCGCCTAGAATACCCCATACGAAATAGCCGTTCTCCAATACCTCAATATCATGGCAAAGCGGCTGCACATGCTTCTGCAGCAGCGTCCACATCGATTCCTTAAGCCCTGTGCTGATATCCGCTTTTATCTCCGTATCCAACTCGGCCGAGTCCAACGCATCCGCTTTTAAAACAAACAGGCTGAGGGCGTCATCCAGCGCAAAATGAAATTGATAAGCATCATTTAACGCGGCGATATCCGACTCTGTTACCGTATGCTGGTCAAGCAAGTCACGCAGCAAGGTAGAACGGATCACATGCTCGTTGCTCTGCACCACCGTGCGGCGGCCGTGGCGGATATGGATTTTATGCAGCGTCTCCTGCAAATTTTCCCGATTAATGGGCTTTAATAAATAATCACATACGCCATATTGGATGGCAGTTTGTGCATATTCAAATTGCCGGTATCCGCTGATAATCACAAACTCGATATCCGGAATCAGCTCCCGTGCTTTTTGCAATAAAATCAGCCCGTCATAACCGGGCATTTTGATATCACTAATGACCAAATCGGGATGGTGGAGCTGAATTAACTCCATTGCGGCAATGCCGTTATGCGCAACGCCAACCAGCTCCATATCGTGGGATTCCCACTCCGCCAGACGGCTGATCAAATCGCATACCTTCGGCTCGTCATCCGCCAGAACCACCTTTATCATCCGATGCCCCTCTCTTTGCCGCCTTCTGCATGCGGCAACAGTTCCTTTTCTCTTCCGTACTTACGTTATAAAAACATCTTCACATGCTTTGAAAAAAAAGTCAAGAATAACGTATGCCCATTGCTCCTCCATATCTTTCCTGCATTTCCACAATTTTTTATCGTTTCGCCTGCTTCCATATTCAAGCCATCCGGCAAGATTCCTTTCAAACAAACTCTAGCAAAAACTTTCTATCCGCAAATATTGTGTGCATTATCCCCGGATGATCCGCTGCTAATGCAAAATATCAGAATCACGCTCATCTGTTCAAATCACCTTTTGTGTCTTGTCTATGCAGTTTTACTTGCAGGCGAATTGTTAGCATCGGCCTGTTTTTTAACAGCCTCGATTGCTTCTTTCCCCTATATCTACCTACGATTTCGGCATTTTTAAGCCGGCTATCTCAAAATCAGGTGATTTATCACCAGAAAACACGCAAAAAATCATGCGTTTTTCGCTTTGAAATGTTCTGTCCAAGTTGCTATAATACTTACAATTCTATAGGATGATTCATTTGATCGAGCAGCACATGCGTAAGTCCAGATCGCTGGACTTACGCTATTTTTTATGGGAGGAATTAATATGGAAAATGCAAACGGGTGTAACAGCGCTTATCTGGCCAAAGAGCCTATTGGTAAATTGTTGTTCTCCTTCTCGGTGCCCTGTATACTGGCTATGTTGGTCAGCAGCCTGTACAATATTGTCGATCAGGTTTTTATTGGCCGCGGTGTAGGGTATTTGGGGAACGCCGCAACAAATATCGTATTTCCCTATACACTTATCGCGCTTGCTTTTGCCTTGTTAATCGGCGACGGTTCAGCTGCATTGATGAGCCTATCGCTCGGACGGAAAGAGTACACGAAGAGCAACGCCTGCGTCGGGCATAATATAATTTATTCCTTGTTCTTCAGCCTTTTGCTGACTCTTGTCGGGTTTATATTTGAAGATCGTATTCTTTGGCTTTTCGGAGCCACCGAAGGTTGTTTTCATTACGCAAAAGAATATTTTTCCGTAATATTAATCGGTTTGCCGTTTTACATTTGCACCTCGTCCCTAAACGCGGTAATCCGCGCAGACGGTTCACCCGGTTATTCCATGTTTGCCACCGTATCCGGCGCAATTGCCAATTTAATCTTGGACCCTATCGCCATTTTTATACTCCATATGGGGGTATACGGCGCAGCCGTTGCAACGGTTACCGGGCAAATACTATCCTTAATCATTACACTGCTATACTTCAAACGTGCGAAAAACTTTACCTTGACGTGGGCAGCATTCAAACTACGCAAGCAGATCACCAAACATATGGGGCAGCTTGGCAGTACCAGTTTGCTGACACAAATTGCGATTGTCATTGTAATCGCCGTTGCCAACAATTTAGTGGTTCAGTACGGCCCCCAATCGGTTTATGGCGCGGATATCCCCCTGTCGGTCATCGGTATTGTTATGAAGGTATTTGCCATCGTTATTTCTTTTTCTGTTGGGATTGCGGTTGGTGGACAGCCTATTGTTGGTTATAACTACGGTGCCGGTCACTATGACCGTGTTATCAAAGCATACCGGATTATCATTATAGCCAACATTGGCATAGGCGTTATTGCAACCCTATTGTTTCAGGTGTTTCCGCAGGCGATTATCAATTTATTTGGTCATGAAAGTGAACTATATAATACATATGCTCTTTTATGTTTCCATGTTTTTTTAGGCGGTATTATTCTGTGCTGTATTCAAAAAGCAACCAGTATTTTTTTGCAATCGATCGATAAGCCCTTTAAAGCCATGCTATTATCCATTTGCCGCGATGTGGTTTTCTTTGTGCCCGCGCTTGTCCTGTTGGCTCGATTGTGCGGTGTTACGGGTATGCTCTGGGCCGAGCTTGTAACTGATTCGCTCACGGCTTTATTGATGATTTTTCTTATTTCCGGCGAACTGCGAAAGATACGTACACAGCAGCAAATACATTGCAATCATCCGCAATCTGCGCTGTCTTGCTGCCGCTTGCCGCAGGAATAGGATGTACAAAATGCAAACTTTGCTCTATTAGCCATATATCTGCATCATTTACTCTTTTCTATCAGAATCCGGTTTATGCTTCGTCCCTATCTTTGATTCACATGTCGATTCCCGTATTATTCTATTGGATGCGCATAAACAAACAATATGCGGGTTTCTTACTTTATGCCAGTTCTGTAGCCGGCGAAAGTCCTATTCATTCGTTAAGCATCATAAAACCCGTTGACAGCAGCTGCTGCAACGGGTTTTATACATAATCCCATGGAATATCATCGATCGTATTAACTGTTCCAAAACCTTGCCGCTAAGGGCATTGGCGCGGTCATCTTAATAGCAGTCATCACGTTACGGGGTTAAATCTACATCACAAATTGTGTGCCGATTCGTTGATATGCAGACCTTTTCCTATTGGTAATAGCCGGTGCTAATCAAAGATCGGGTAATCATCCGGCGGTGTTAAAACCCCCGTATGCACATAATCCAGCTTGCCAATATGGTCATAACGCACGATTTCATAGGAAGGCAGTAAATCGCCACCTTCCCTTGCCATGAGCACATAGCATTTTCCGTTTTCAAACACGACTACTTTATCATCATAATCCTTAGCCACAAAGTAATCTTCCCGGTTGAGCTGCACCGTTGCTGAGTGCTCCATAACCGCGCCGGACAGCACATACAACACAGCAATGGTAACCGCCAGATACCCAATGCCCAGCGCCATTCGCTCGTTGATTTTATGGTTATCCTGTGTTTTTTCGCGATATTTCGCCCACTTTTCACTTAATTTCTTTACATTTTTGCCATGCGCCATCATTTTAAGAAACGCTTCCACCCACTCAAACAACATGATGCCCAGGAGAATCCAGTTCTTAGCTTCAAAACGGTCCAGCAGCAAAACAGAGAATACAACCGCCGTTATCATGACAATGGAAAACCGGGCGAGCCGGATAATTTCCGCATCCTTGCACATTCTGCATAAAACAAGGCCAAACGCAGGAATCATCAGCACCTGCCAGAATTTATAAATTAATCCGATCAACGTTGCAATAATATCGGGCGCATCAATCTCGACCAACTCGTCCGGCAAAGCATAGGCTGCCAGCGACCCATCCAGATATAAATACGTAAGATAATATGCCATACCTGTTAAAAAAGCGAGGATAATGCCGTTTTCCAGTAGTTTTGACCAGTATTCCTTCAAGTGCTGACCCTCCTACACAGTATCCATATCATGTTGCTTTGCGATCTGCGGTATATGATGCATGTTTTGAAGTGATTATTGATAATCTGTTCTCACTATACGATGTACATCTTGAACCCGTCAAGGTTAAATTTACCGTTTTTCTTGTTGAAAATTGCTACGTTTAACCTATATACGTCGATGGCATGGTAACCGGATTCGGTAGCCAACCGACAAAACGCTGTTATTAAACGTTCTTTCCCCTATGAAAAAGCGCCAAAGGGTGAGACAAGCCGCTCATCCTTTGGCAAAATGCAATAAAGTATCATCCAGCTCTATTTTAACGAAAGAACTCCGTATTCTTCACCCATCAGCATATGCTGGTACCCTGATGTACTGTCGTCCGCTGGAACCGTCATGTTGAAATTTACCTGTTGCTGGAACAGCAATACAATATCCGACCCGCCAAACAGGAAGGTGCCCAGCGGATCGCCCTTTTGCACTTGCGCGCCGACCTGCACGCTATCTTCAAAGTTCACAGAGGAAACCTGCGACATACCGATCGGCATTACCGCTACCAGCCCGTACTCCGCCGTATCGACAATGACGCATCCTCGCGTTTCAATCGTCTGCCAGCCGGGGGTGGAATCCAGCAGTACATACTTGCCCAAGTCCGCATCCCACTTGGTGATGCCGCCTGCCGCATCATCCGCAGGGATGATGTACACCTCTTTTACTGTTCCGCTGACCGGGAAGTGATAGCGGTGATAATCGTTTACATCCAAAAAGGTATGCGTCAGTGTGCCGTTCGCAAACGCTTCCGTGTAGGCGCTTTCCGGCCCCAACAGGTTCGGGATGGAGTTGAAATACTCCGATTTAATCTGTACGCCTCCCTGCTGTACAATATTGGAGTTTTCGTCAATCGCCCATACTCCCTGCGGCTTTGAATCCGCAGGCAATACGACCACCGCAACATCATCCGGCGAAGCGATAGGCCTCACATCGGGCGAAACCAGATAACGGGAGAAGAAATCGTTAAACGAATGCCAGTTATCCGGCGATTCATACCAGCCATTGGACAAACCAAAGCGGTCATCCGCCAGCGCCAGTTGGTAGTAGGTATCATTCCAGGATACCGCAGTGCTCAGGTATTCGCCCCACTGCTTGGTAAACTGAATCAACCATGTGCGGTATGGCTCTATATACTGAATGGAGTTGTTATAATAGCCCTTTCCCTCCAGCGCTTCCAGCGGTTGATCGCTGATAAAGTAGATATAATCGATGCTCTGGTCAATCTGCTCATATAGCTTCGTATACGGCAGATTATTCAGAATATTCCACGGCATTGCCAGCGACGCCCAATCAACATACAGGTAAAAGTCCTCCAGTGTCTGCGCAGGGTTGGTAACGAGGTCCGGATTCTGCTCTTTCCCCTGCGCGATGGATTGCATCACCATTTGCTTCAGATCGGCGTTATGATCCAGCATCGTAATCAGCTGCTGCGTTATTGGCTGATATTGTGGCTCGCCTGCCATCGCCGCAGTGCCTACGCAGGAGGTAATCACAAGAATCAGAGCAACCAGTATCGATAGTTTCCGCATGGTTTCAAATCGTTTCATCCATAATCCTCCATTTATCTGAACGTGCGTTTCAAGCGGCACTTGTCCAGTTACCGTTATAAATTAGTTTTTGCTGGGATCATCGTGCATCGCCGAAGCGCCCATCCCCTCGATATTCCAGTTAATGATTTTGGGAATCAGGGCATTGGTTAAGGTTCTTGCATCTTCCAGCGCGCTGTCCGCAATATCTTTAAACAGTTGTGCAGCCACATCCCCGCTATAACCGGAATCCATATACGCCTGATCCATTTGCGGCATGTTGGCAATCAACTGTTCTTCCAGTGCCCGCCAATGCATGCGAATCGGGTATCCCCAGTTGGTTCTGTCCAACGAACCCAATGTATTGAGCCAGCGGTATACGGAATACGCGCTGTTCTCATCATACGTATTGCAATCATAGGTATAGGCTGCAGGCGTCTGCGTCAGGTTGCCGTACATCGGCAGGAAAACGCTGAATTCGGAATTGGCCAGCGCCACCCAGTACACAACCGGCAGATTGGGTCGGTACCAGAACAGGTGCACCGTAAAGGCGCGGTTGATACCGATCGGCCGCCATTGATCATGCTCGTTTACGTTATAACACGTATCTTCAAAACGGTAGCGCGTCAGTTCCATCACCTGTTGCAGCCGCACCGGTTGGTCGGGGGTAAAGAAGATATCATACGTATGGTTTACGTCATACTCTTTTTCCTGTGAGGGCGCAAAGTACCGCTGCCCCGCCCATACGCGGATCTGGCTATAATCCCTGTGGGGAGAGCCATAGGTAAGCGCCGCATGCGGCTGTCCATCCACCGTAGCTAAAAATCCATTATCTTTCGCCAATTGCCAAAAGTCCGGAGAAGAGATGACCTGATCGGTATCCTCCACATCCGCGCAGCCGATCATCGCGTCGTTGGCAATCACCGCCGCTTTATCGTCCGGTACCTTTACAGCCAGCCAATGGTGGCCGGAATAGATTTCGATATACCAAGCCTCCGTATCATCAGCTATAACAACGCCGTTACCTTCGGCGCTGCCATATTCGGTGACAATGCGGCCAAGGCGTTCTATGCCCTCGCGCGCCGTTTGCACATACGGAATCACCGCTGTCGGAATTGATTCTTCCGCTATGCCGTTTGTGACGTACGGATCATACTTCAGCACTTCCTCCCCGCCGTAAATGCTTTCCGTAGCCGTGATGGATACGCCGTATTCATTGAGCGCGCTTTCCGCCCACACGCCAACGTCCATGCTGGGGGCCGCGGGGGTCATAACATATTGGCAGCTTTCCGCGGGCAGTTCAATCGTAAAACCATTATGTTTACTAACAAACACATACGGTTCATCCAGCGTTTGCGCAGGCACGGTAATGATTTGCGTAGTTTCAAACTCTTCCCCGTCTGCGGTACGGCCATAGATCAGCGAACCGTCGGCACTGGCGTCGCGGCCGACAATAATCGTCGTACAGGCGCCGGCCACCGAAGGCGCTACCAGCAACAGTACCAATAAGAGAGCGGCACATTTCTTCAACATCCAGATACACCCCTTTTCAGTTTTTCTGATTGCTATTTACACATGAAAGCACCGATTGTCATCATCAATTGCAGGGACGATTCCCGGTTGCGAGTGATCATACAGTACTAGTGTTTTTATAACTGTTTGCTTCAATATAGCACAGTAGAAACAGCGCAGTCAAGTTAGTCGCGCCATTGTTTTTCAAGGCTTTTCCTCATGCTATCCTTATCCGTCTTCGCTAGATATACTTTGCACACCCCGTTTATAACCGCATGTTCTACAGGGTTTGTTCATCAGCATAGCAAAAGGCGCACACAGCATTTTGCTTGTGTGCGCCTTGACTTGTTATTGTAGGGTTTAATGTCCGTGTCCGCCATGTTTGGATTGGGAATACGTAAACTCGGTAGTTGATAGCGTGCCATCTTGCACCGCTGTAGACAGTGCATCCGATACCGCGTTCACAATTCCGGCTGAAGAGTACGTGGCGCCCGATACGGCATCCACTTCCAAAGACTGCTCATCTATAATCGTATCCACCACGGTTTCCGCCCGGCGGAAATACGAAGGCGTGTCACTTTCACTTAGAATGGCAATATCGGTCACCAGCCCGCCGGATACTGTAACGGATACGGTAATGTCGCCGTTATAGCCCGTAGCACTGCCTTGATATACACCGTCAGTCAATACCGCACCGGAGAACAAGTTGTTTGCTTCTTCCACAAGCGTTGCACTTTCTGTGGAAGTCGATACCGTAGTTACGCTGCTTGTACTGGCCGCTAGATAGGTGCTCGTTACCGAGTTATCGTCTTCTGCTTGTAAGGTTGTATCCGTAACGGCTGCTTCAGCGTAACTCACAGGCTGCAGCCTGTCCAGCAATTGAATACCTACATCCGACACATGCAATATCACAAGTGCAATCAGTGCAACGGTAAGTATGCGGTGCAGCCCCATCCAACGCTTTTTGAGTACCTTGCGGAGTATATAGCTGACCGCCAGCAATACCGCCGCAATCAGGCTGAGTGTGCCCCAGTTCCACGTAAACAAAACCGGTGCTATCATCATATCTTCCAACGTCGCATCCGCCATATTCCCGGCCAGAATACCATGTAGAATTCCCGTAGCGATTAAAAGAACCCCCACGGTAATATGAATACGCGAAAACGCTCTGCGAAGCTGTTTATTCCCACTCCGCTTTACGACGTACAAAACCGCCGAAAGAACAGTGAAAATCACCGCCAGCCAAGCCAGAATAATACTGGTTAACAGATAAATCACCCCCAAAGATTCTGGAATCAGAAATACCTACATAAAGTATTTCTAAATCCAAGGAGAGTATAGCCAACAAATGTGGCAAATATGTGTCATTCGCTGGGGGCTTATGTGAACAACACAAGAAAAACATATTTGTATCGCACATCCGTTGGGGCTTTTACCCTATAGTACTGCTAGTCTTCAGCTTTTTACTATGGCTCCTCCTCATGCCACAGCAGACGCCCGCTGGCAGCAACAGCCAGTGAAAGCAGCTTCTCCTTCTTTTTTTATAGTTGGTGAAAATAAACGGCCGGTAAGAATGATCCTTATATATAATCCAATACTTTTTGGATAGCAAAATGTTATGTCATTTCAACATAACGCCATATGATTACCGCCAGCCGCCTCATGTAAATGCGTATTATCGTGTTTGCATACCGGGTTACAATAGTGCAAACACCAGCAAGTAACAGCTTTTATGCAATAAGGTTAGCTTATACTTCTACGTTTAATTGACCATCACGCAGCATATGCCTGTACTGCCCGGGGGTGACGCCTTTATGCTTTTTAAAGCATCTGATGAAATAGTTTACATCCGAAAAGCCCAACTCCATAGCGACTTGCGTAACATTTAACTCGGTTGCGGCAAAAGCATGGCAAGCAGCCTCTATACGGTAATACGCCACATAATCCACCGGTGTCCTATGGGTCGCATCCTTAAAGAACCTGCAAAAATACTTGGGCGACATGCCAACCGACGCGGATAGCTCTTGCAGGGATAACGGTTTTGCATAGTTTTGCTCAATCAATGTGATCACGGTTTTCAACTTGAGCATTTTCCGGTTCTCCACACCACTGGGATGTGCTCGCCGTATATAGGCTTCACTTGCGTATACATCACCAATAAAGCGCATCAAGCAGCCCAGCGTAATCATTTTCCGCCCATCACTGTTTCTTTGCAGCGCTGCAAACATGGGCAATAACGCTTCGTGCAGCGCGCCCTGTTCCACTGTAATATGCGGCCCAACCTCCAGCGTTCCGTCCAAAATTTCAGCCATTGCATTTTGATAGGCTTCATTCCCGTGCAGTAGCAAACCCGTTTGGAATACCACACACTCGTACTCGCAGTTTTCCGGTTTTCCCCCATGCAGTACCCCGGATGGGATAAATGCAATATCGCCGTCACGCAGCATATGGTTTTCCCCGCCAACCGTTAAAGAAAAAGAGCCGTGAACAATGTGTATAATTTCCACATCTTCATGCCAGTGGTATGGCATTTCGTAGCGCTCATGGCTTTCGGACACCCAATGGTAATCCAGCGGAAAATGTATTGAGCCCCGTTGCTTTTTCTCATGGTAACGCAGACTGGTCATTGGCTACCTCGTTTCATTTATGGTGAATATTGTGCTACTTTATGCCATAATATCATAAGTTTTCTACACGGACAAGTGATATGATAAGCGTAGAAAGAATTTGAAAAGAGGGGAAATATTTTGAATACAGCACTTGTAAAAGAGCAGATATGCGACGTATGCCATAAAATGTGGCAGCTTGGTTGGGTTGCCGCAAATGACGGCAACGTTTCGGTTAAAATGGAGGATGGTACTTTTTGGATCACGCCCTCCGGCGTAAGTAAAAGCTTTATCACCCCGGAGCTTCTCATTCGGATCAATGCAAAAATGGAAGTTGTTGAAGGCCCTAAGGACTATAAACCTTCCAGCGAAACTAAAATGCACATGCGTTGCTACGAGCAGCGCCCGGATGTCGGCGCGGTAGTCCATGCCCATCCACCGACCGCCACAGGGTATGCCGTAGCCAATATCCCTCTGGATGAATACAGCATGATCGAAACCATCATCAGCATTGGCGCGATTCCGGTTGTGCCTTATGGCGCTCCATCCACGTACGAAGTACCAAACGCGGTCGAGCCGTATTTGCCCAATCACGATGTGATGCTGCTGCAAAACCACGGTGCACTTTCCGTTGGCTGTGACGTGATCACCGCGTATTACCGTATGGAAACACTGGAGCTGTTTGCAAAAATCAGTCTCAACGCACGACTGCTGGGCGGTGCAAAGGAGCTAAGCCGGCCACAGGTTGAACAATTGCTGGATTTGCGCGAAAATTATTATCACGTACCGGGACGGCATCCCGGATATGAAAAATGTACACCCGCACCCATGCAAGACCAAAGTAAGGAGGAATAACCTAATGTTGTATCCCAAAATTGGTATTCGCCCTGCCATAGACGGCCGTTGGGGCGGCATACGCGAAGGTTTGGAAAAACAAACCATGGCAATGGCCGAAAGCGCCAAAAGCCTCATGGAAACCCTGAAATACCCGGACGGCACGCCCGTACAGGTCGTTGTTTCTCCCACCACCATCGGCGGCGGCGCAGAAGCAGCGCTGTGTGAGGAAGCCTTTACCCGCGAGAATGTTGTGGCAACCCTTACCGTTACACCCTGCTGGTGTTACGGAATGGAAACCTTCGATATGAACCCGCAGACCATCAAAGCCGTGTGGGGGTTCAACGGCACCGAACGGCCGGGCGCCGTCTATTTGGCGGCGGTACTGGCAGCCTATGCGCAAAAAGGGCTACCCGCGTTCAGCATCTACGGGCACGATGTGCAGGATGCTGGAGATACCACAATACCGCAGGATGTAGCCGAAAAAATACTGCGTTTCGCCCGCAGCGCTGTGGCTGTTGGCTGGATGAAGAATAAAGCTTATGTAAACCTGGGCGGCGTATCTATGGGCATTATGGGCAGCTTTTGTGATACCATGACCTTTCAGAAATATTTCGGCATCCGCGCGGAATGGGTGGATATGACAGAAATCCTCCGCCGCATTCAGTTGGAAATATTCGACCATGATGAGTATGCCAAAGCGCTTGCTTGGGTGCGGGAAAACTGCCCCGAAGGGTTTGACTGCAACGCTGGAAAACAGTTGCCAGAGATCATCACCAAATCCAAAGTGGTCCCACCGGATGAGGATTGGGCTTTCATCGTAAAAATGACACTGGTTGCGAATGATATTTTCTTTGGCAATCCCAAGTTAGCCGAGATGGGCTGGCACGAGGAAGCGCTGGGTAAAAACGCAATCGCGGGAGGCTTCCAGGGGCAGCGCAACTGGACGGATTGGCTGCCAAACGCTGACTTTACAGAAAGTATTATGGCCAGTACCTTTAACTGGAACGGAGCGAAAGCGCCGGTACCGTTTGCAACCGAAAACGATACGTTAAATGGCGTAGCTATGATGCTGGGCACGCTTGTTACCCAAACCGCGCCGTGCTTTCACGACGTGCGCACCTATTGGAGCCCGCAGGCTGTGCAGCGCGTTACCGGCTGGCAGCCCGATGGGAATGCTCAAAAAGGGTTCATCCATCTGGTCAACAGCGGCGCAACAGCGCTGGACGCAACCGGCGCCAGCCGCGATACGCAAGGCGCGCCCGTTATGAAGCCATTCTGGGAAATGACCAATCAGGACGTTTCGGCCTGTTTAAATGCTACCGACTGGTGCCGCGCCAATTACGAATATTTCCGTGGCGGCGGATTTTCCGCCCACTTTAAGTCGCAGGCGGAAATGCCCGTCACCCTGATACGCGTGAACATTGTAGAAGGTGTTGGCCCGGTTTTACAATTAGCGGAAGGCTCCACATTGGTTTTGCCGGAGGATGTACATAAAACGCTGGATCAGCGCACCGATCCAAGCTGGCCTACGGTATGGTTTGCTCCGCACTTAACCGGCGAAGGCGCATTTAAGGATGTATACGGCGTTATGGCGAACTGGGGCGCCAACCATGGCGTTACCGTATACGGGCATGTTGGTGCAGATTTGCTTACCTTATGTTCCATGCTTCGCATTCCGGTAAACATGCACAATGTACCACCGGAAAAGGTTTACCGGCCGCATAGCTGGGCAGCCTTCGGCGACACGGATACACAGGCTGCCGATTATGCTGCCTGCAAGTATTACGGCCCGCTGTACGGCTGAGACATTATTAAAAGCGCCGCGAGTGGAAACACAAGCGGCACTTGCCGAAGGAGGAGTACGCATGGGCGCATACGCGTTAGCGATTGACCTGGGTGCAAGTAGTGGCCGGCATATACTTGGGCATATTGAAAACGGTAAGATCGTCCTCACGGAGATTTACCGTTTCAGCAACAGTTTTACGCGCCACGGCAGCCACCTGTGCTGGGATGTAGAGCAGCTTTATGCCGAGATCATCACAGGCCTTTGTAAATGCAAAGCGTTGGGCGTACAACCCACCACCCTCGCCATAGACACCTGGGGTGTAGATTATGTGCTGGTGGATCAGGATGGCAACCGTATTGGGGATGCCGTAGCCTACCGGGATAACCGTACGTGCGGTATGCCTGAAATGCTGGATGCTGTTATGCCTCCCGAAATATTGTACGTCCATACCGGAATCGCAAGGCAGCCATACAATACCGTTTATCAGCTAATGGCTGCCTTTACCGAAAACCCGGAATACCGAAGCGCTGTAAAACACCTGCTGTTTATGCCCTGTTACCTTCATTATCTGCTGACGGGGGTGATGCGCAACGAGTATACGATCGCATCCACCAGCGGGCTTATAAACGCAAAGACGAAGGATTGGGATGGCGCTGTTCTTGCTGCCGCAGGCATTCCACCGGAATTGATGGGCCCAGCTCCCGCAATGCCGGGCACCGTTCTTGCCCCGCTGCGCGCAGCAGTAGCCGCCGAAGTTGGTTTCAGCTGCGATGTGGTTTTACCTGCCTGCCACGATACCGGCAGCGCTTATATGGCTGTGCCATATACAGGCGGAAACGCCGCCTTTCTTTCCAGCGGCACATGGAGCTTGCTGGGCATGGAACTGGAGGAACCTGTGCTCACCCGTACCGCGCTCACAGCCGGATTTACCAACGAAGGAGGCTTCGGAGGCAATATCCGTTTTCTGCGCAATATTATGGGGTTATGGATTCTGCAATCCCTGCGCCATGAAGGCGGAGACCGCTATTCCTACGCGGAACTTTCGCAATTAGCGCTACAAGGCGCTGCATACCCCGAAACTTTCGATCCTGCAGAAGAGCGTTTTCTGGCACCAGACCATATGACCGCAGAAATCCATGCAGCGCTTTCCCAAGCCGGAAAACCTCTTCCACCGGATGAACCAGCATTGCTATTTTGCATCTTTCACAGCTTAGCGAACTGTTATGCGCAGGCTGTGAAAGCACTCGGGAAAATTACAGGCTTATCCATTTCGACATTGCACATCGTCGGTGGCGGCTGCCAGAACCAAACGTTAAACCAGTTGACTGCAAAAGCAGCCGGAATTCCCGTTCTGGCAGGCCCCGTGGAAGGGACGGCTATGGGTAATTTGCTGGCGCAATGGATTGCCACCGGAGAAATAGCCAGTCAAGTGCAAGCCCGGCAGCTGATGCAATCCGGCGCATCCCCGGAAATTTATTTACCTTAGCAAAGTGTGTGAATCTCCCCTTCCAACAATATAGAAAAGGACTACGCCATGTGGCGCAGTCCTTTTCTATGGGCTGCTATTCAATCACCTACATCCTAATGCAGTTGATATCGGTCACCGCAAAACATACCGGAAAATCCGTTTCCTAATCTCACAGTATATTCTTTTTGTTCTATCGGCTTACGCACAACATTACGATACGGTTTGCTGTAAGCTATCATCGTTTTGCAGCTATTCCGCATCCTGCTCAAAGGCTGAATAATCAATATCGGCAATCCGCAGGATTTTCGCATTGCCCTCCAGATCTGCATAAATGTAAACAAACATGTAGCTGACGGTTGGGTCAAGCGTTACCAACGTAGATTTGCACAACAAGCAATAATTACTGCCTGCAACCACCTGGCTTGCCAAATAAGCCACCGGCTCCAAGTTGCTTCCAGTCCATCCTTCCACCGCTTTATTGAAGGCGTCTGTAACTTCCTGCGGTATTTCGGTAGGATTTTCTGTGTTCACGCCCCATCCGCCCACCATCGGGCTTTCTGCCAACGCAGGCGCCGCGAAGGCGGAAATGAGCAATGAAACCAACAAAACAACAGAGAACAGCTTTTTCATACCATAAACCTTCTTTCCATAATCATCCTATGCCACAATGCTTACAAGGGGATACATTCCGTTAGACGATGTGTTTATTGCTTTGTTCCATTATAACACAATGATCAAATTCATTTTGATTAAATTAAATAACTATTTTTCATATATACCCGTTATTAATTGACTGTTTATTTGTACAAGCGTGACTTTTTATCCCGCAATGGGACAGTTTTCTAGAGAATTGCTACCATTTTATCAGTGAATCGCAAAGCGGTTTCTCCCGCACAAGAAAAACCCCCGGCTGTCGTTGCGTTGAAATCAGTAAACGCAAGAAAACACAGGGGTTGTTGCGCATCAGCGCCACACGGCTACGCTTATTGAAGTATAAATATCGATGTTTTCACAGCATATTTTACCGATTGATTTTTAGATAAAGACATACTGATTTCCCTGTATTTATTGCGCCATCGCCTTGCGGTAATTTAGCAGCGGCTCGCTCATGACACGATTCAGCCACTGTATCAGAGGCCCCATACAAAACGCGACCAAAACCGTACCTACGCCGATTGTCACGCCCAGCGAAAATCCAACAATTACACAAGCCAAATCCGTAACGACCCTACACACGCGAAAAGGTGCAATTTTACGTTTGGCTGCAATTAATGCCATCGCATCGTAAGCGCTGACGCCGAGATTCGCGGTGAAGTACAGAGAGGATGCAACGCAAAGTATTAGCAACGCGCCAAGCAGCATAAAAATTCTGCCGGATAACGTTGCATGAAAACCCATTCCGGCAATTAGCGCAAATGTTCCATCGCAAACCGGGCCAATTAAAAATAGGTTAATTACCGTTGCGATACCAATAAATTTACGATCCAGCAGCACTGTTACCAACAGCAGCAGCGCAGTCATAACGATGTAAACCGTGTGGTAGGTTGAATGCATAAGGTTTGCGATTCCTAAAATGAACACCGTATAAGGGTCCGTACCCATATCCGCCGTACGCAGCATTGCCACCGCAACGCCGCAAAGCAAAACACCGATAACCGACATAAGAATTCTTTTCGGCAGTTGTTTCATCGTTACTTTCTGTATTCCATCGTTATAAACAATAGAATCGCATACAAGCCCTTTCAAAGCAATACGTTAGAAGGATAAACAGAGCGGCATCACCGTATATGATGGCCGACAACATATAGTAGGCTGAAGTCATTCCAATGTCAATACAAAGCATATAGAAAGTAAACAATATTCTTTTCAAGCGGGCTACATTCAACATCATATGGCATCCCATATTATCTACAGGCAAGTCAAAAAGCATCCGCCGCCATTGGTGAATGCGGCGGACATGGATAGCACGATTTAATTCAAAGCAAACGCCACAAACCGATAGCTTACTTATGGCTTTGATAATTTCGATATGCTTCTACGATATCCTGAAATTCATCCCCGTACTTCTCGCTAAAGCTGGCAGTCTGCTGCATAAGTTCATTATATTGTTCAGGCTCGCAATACTCCGCTTCTGTCCATGTCTTTGCAAGATCAGTCAGCTTCATCATTAAATCCCGTATTCTTTTTATATACCGGTAGCGGAATCCCCACCGGACAAACGTATGGTAATCGCTGGTGATCGCAATCATTTCCTGATATTGCGCTTCGATCTTCTTAAGCCTGTTTATATTCTGCGCATTGTACTTCTCAACATACAGCAGTTTGGATGTAAAAAAGATATACATTTTCATCATCAGCACATTCGCTTTGAAAAAATGCGCATTGCGAATATTCAAGTACGATGTAATACTGATGCACACGGAAACCAAGCTGCTGGCCAGCACCCCAATCAATATGCTACGCCAGTAGTCAGCCGCTCTTGCCCCGGCATATTTATAGAGTATCAGGCTTGCTAAAAAGCATAAAACGGCAACAATTACGGACACCAACGATAAATTTCTATTGATTCTCATACTGCAACCTCTTCTACCGGCCCACTCTTTGATGCAGGCTATTTTTTATACGGCCGCTCCATTTCTGCTCACAACAGAAAATATACCCGGTTATCCCTTTTCATGATCTTATCGATACGCACGGGCGTAAAAAACCGATACTTCCTTGTTGTATCGCATATATCATATAAGTTTATACACGAATCGTCCACCAACTGCCGGTATGTACCGGATAAAACCCAATGTTGTAATAAAATTGCTGCGACGAACCAACCAGTGCCACTTGTGCGCCCAGCCTTCCACATCTTCGCGCTGCTTCCAGCACCGCTGCTTTCCCCAGCCCCTTCAGCCTGTACTCCGGATCGGTTGCCACCGGCTCTGCCAATGCATATGAATCCCCCGGTGCATACCACATACCGCAATGGGATACGTACCTGCCATCAGGCGCAACTACTGCAAGCACCAGCTCCGGTATAATCATAGGACTGGATAACATTTCTTTTCGGGTTTGAATATCCTGCCCGCTGCAAGGCGCTTCCCCCGGATGATTGAAGCCCCTCCACATTACCTTGTTATATTGGCGATAATCCCATCCGTCTGCCATGCTGACGATTCGGTAACCAGCCGGCAAGCTGTATGACAGGGAATCATCAATATTAAGCATCGCCGTATTCTCTTGCTCCGTTGATGCGGTAAACCCCAAATGGACCGCAGCTTTTTGAAGCGCCCTATCGTTATTATCAATCAAAACGCGCAGCTTATGCTTATCCGACAGCGCACCTTTTGCATATTCCAGCATTTCTTGCTGTAAGCCGGAATATCCTTGCGCAGTAAACAAATACGCGTCGCCCAGCATACTTTCATATGTTGCCAGCCCAACAATCTCGCCTTGATCCTCCCACAAGCCGATTCGCTCCAGCGATGAACGGTCCAGCATGCTATGGGTCGTCATCCATTCCCATCTGCCCCACGTAAACCCGGGGGTTGTTAACTGACTTTGGTTGATCGCTCTTAAAAATTGGCGTACTTTTTCATAATCTTGAGTAAAGAGCGGCTCAGAAGTATAATGTCGCATGTGAACCGGCATGTAAACCCCTCATTTTCTTTTATATATACCCTGTTCTTTCGTTTTCTCAATACATTCTGTATTAGACGGACAGCCTCTCCATCCCTGCTTCTTGTCGTTTGTCAAGAATAGCATTGAATGGATTTTGTCCTTGTGCTATATGCCTTATGCCATTGTAAAAAACACAGTATTCCGTCTGCGAATGGCCGGTAGTCCTTTTTCTTTGCAACCCTATGGAGTGTCTACCACGCTATATCGTAGCATTCTGTATCATAAAAGTCGCAATACTGTTCTGCTTTCCTGCGTATGAATAGACCGTTGGAAGGAAATCTACAGCTCCACAGCGAAATCTATTGATAAAGAGGGTGCGCGAAAACCCGCCGTATTGCTTCAATCGCTAACAAACGCATAGCAACGTTGCATCCATCGCAAGAAACAAAACACTTATCAAGTGACAGTTCCCTGCCTTTATTGTTTTTCCCCATCCAGGTTAAAAAGATACCATCTGAAATCAAACCATAACGCAAAGCATGCTCATGATACGCCAGCCCCATTCCATATAATATCCCACTTCATAAAGGAGATGATAAGATGGAAAAGCAGGAGGCGCTTAACCCGCAAAATGGCAAACAACGATGGAGTATTCTTCTTGGAGGCTTTTTTCTCTCTCTGGTTGGTGGTATGAGCTATTCGTGGGGTTCGTTTGTCGTACCGCTTGTAAACGATTGGGGCTGGACAGCTGCAACGGCAACCCTCCCGCTTACTGTACTGATCTTGGTCTTTGCCGTAACGATGATACCGGCAGGATGGCTGCAGGATCGCTTTGGACCCCGTAAGGTTTCTGCCGCAGGTTCGGGCTTGTTCTTTATTGGCTATGGCATGGCCGCATGTATACGCTTTATCCCCACACACAGCTGGCTCATCGTCTCTTACGGCGTCGTTGTCGGTGTTGCCTGCGGATTAACCTATTCCTGTATCGCGCCAACCGCACGGAAATGGTACCCGGACCGCCCCGGATTTGCCGTATCAACAGCCGTTATGGGTTTCGGGCTTGCTGCCGTACTATTTGCACCGCTTAAAAAGATTATGATCAGCCGTTTCGGCGTTGACGGCACCTTGTTCATTCTCGGTATCTTTGTTTTCACCGTATCGATGATCGGTTCCAGGCTGCTGCGAAATCCGGAACCGGGCTGGGCCCCTGCTCAAAACCCAAAGGCTTTCAAAAACAGCACCGAAACGCGCGATATCCCTCCGCAGGAGTTTGTAAAAACACGCGAGTTCCCGGCATTATGGTTTGCTCTAGCGTTGGTTATCGGCGGCGGCTTGACGGCTATCGGTCTGCTTACGCCGTTTGGTGAGCTAGAATTGAAATTATCGCCGACAGAAGCGGCCCTTTCCGTATCCATGTTTTCGTTGATCAACGGTCTTGGGCGTCCCTTTGCCGGTTGGATGGGAGACCGCTTCGGCCCTGTACGCGTCATGATTGCTGTTTACTGTATGCAAGCTTTGGTATTTCTTACAATGCCCTTGATTGCCACTAGCTTTTTCATGCTTCTGGTCTGCGCGTTTTTCCTTGGTGCGGGATACGCCGTTACCTTTGCTCTTTTCCCTGTCATCGTCGCAGAGGGGTTTGGAAGCAAATACCTTGGGATAAACTATGGCTTGGTATTCAGCGCATTTGGCGTGGGTGCCATTACCGGATTGGTAGGGTCTATCCTTCTGGATAAAACAGGTTCCTTTACGCCCGCGTTCCTGCTTGCGGGAACCAGTACACTGGTTGGGCTTTTCATTCTTAACCTGTTGAGGAAACGGTTAAAATAATCTTGACCGACCGAAACAAGCCTGGCTTTTATACATTGTAATCGTTCAAGTAAGAAAATGAGCGCTATTTCATGCTTTGCTACCAGTAAAAACCATACTGTACTATAAGACATCCCTTTCATTTACCACATCATCATTCAAAAATCTGCACGCCTTTCAAAGCATACAATCAATCTGCCTTGCGTGCTGAATTTCTGTACAACAGCAAAGCCGCCTGAAACCTATCGTTTCAGGCGGCTTTGCATGGTAAGTTATCCGGGACATCCAAACTTGGCACCGGAAAGCGATTCGCGCATTCCGAATTGTTTTCAAAAAGCTGCAACGGTATTTTTTGAACCTTCCGGTAGAAAACGCGTTGATGCCTACCACATGTTCTTTACGCAGAAGGGCACTTTCAATACATCTGCGATACCATCAGCGAATTTCGCTGCCATTTGTTCCGGCTTGTTTATTTCAAGTACTCGCGGAAGAACGTTTCGATTTTATCGAACGGAATAATGTTCGTTTGATCGTACAGATCGGTATGAACCGCGTTGGGGATAATCAGCAGTTCCTTATTGTCACCCTTTAATTTCTGGCAAGCATCCTTACTGAAATAGCAGGAGTGCGCTTTTTCCCCATGGATCATCAATACCGCGTTGCGAATTTCGCTGCTGTATTGCAGAAGCGGCATATTCAGGAAGGACAGGGACGAGGTGATATTCCACCCGGCGTTTGAGTTCAACGACCGCTTATGGTATCCTCTGGCTGTTTTATAGTAGTTAGAATAATCCTTAACAAAGTCGGGTACGTTTTCCGGCAACGTATCGGATACTCCGCCTGCAGTAGCATAGCTGCCATTTTTATAATCCGCGATTCGCTGTGCATTCAAGGCTTTACGCTTTTCATAGCGCGCATCCTCACTATTTTCGGAGTCAAAATACCCGTTGGCCGTTACGCGGCTCATATCGTACATCGTTGCAGTTACCGTCGCTTTGATCCTTGTGTCAATAGCCGTCGCATTCAAGGCCATACCGCCCCAACCGCAGACACCGATGATGCCAATCCGCTCCGCATCGATGTTATCCTGTACAGACAGGAAATCCACCGCCGCCTGGAAATCTTCCGTGTTTATATCCGGAGAAGCAACATACCTCGGTTCGCCGCCGCTTTCGCCCGTATAGGACGGATCAAAGGCAATCGTCAGAAAACCCCGTTCCGCCATGGTCTGGGCATACAATCCCGACGCTTGTTCCTTAACAGCGCCAAACGGACCGCTCACCGCAATTGCAGGCAGTTTACCGGTCGCGTTTTTCGGCTCGTACAAGTCCGCTGCCAGCGTAATGCCATAGCGGTTATGGAAGGTAACCTTGCGATGGTTTACCTTCTCGCTCATTGGGAACGTTTTGTCCCATTCATTTGTTAAAACCAATGATTCTTTCATGTTGATAACCTCCGTTATTGAATAGCTGCGCCCATGTCATAGGCTTTCTTCAGCGCTGGGTGGCCTTGAATTTCACCGGTTGCATTAACGCCCCCGGCAAAGACCGTGCCTGCCAGATGGCATTTCTCATAGCAGATAATCCAGCCTTCCAGCCCGTGAATCGCCCGTTCGTCTGCTCCCTCTTCATCGTCTGCCGCTGAAGAGAGTAAGTAGATATCGCGGAACGAATAGTCACTCGGGTAAAGAGAGTTGGTCCGGTCAAGCAGCGTTTTCATTTGCCCACTCATCTCATAGTAATAGATTGGCGTGGCAAAAACGATTACATCCGCCGCTTTCATTTGTTCTGCGATTCCAATGGCATCATCCTGCGTTACGCAATGCCCGAGGCGTTGACAAGCAAGGCATCCTTTACAAAAAGCAATGGTTTTACCTCGCAGTGTGACCGTTACCACCTCATTGCCTGCGTCCGTTGCACCGTTGGCAAAGGATTTTGCCAATTCCTCTGAATTGCTATGGTTCCGCAAACTGGCGCTGATCACGAGCACCTTTTTGGGATGATGACTTACCTTATTCAATGCAGCTTGACACCTCCTTGATTTCGCAACATCATTATTGTAAACCTTAAACCTGACTTTAAGTCAATAGTTTTATAGAAATTTCTTCGGTCGTATTGAAGGTTGTTAAGAGATACATAACACGCTTCATAAACACTCCCCGCTTTATAGTCTATATCTTCTTTGTTCAAGGTTCAATGAAATGAGCAGCCGCTTTGAAAAATCTCACTTTTTGGCTTGCCGCATTCTTTTTAACGGCAAGGAAACCCGCAACCCATTCCCAACTAAACTAGCTGATTACTTTGTTGCGTTGCTTTTTTCTTGGCTTTGTAAAACAATCCATTTCAACGCCATAAAAACGCATGGGTGCAACGAAAAACATAATAAAAATATACCAGTACAGTCATTGGCATTGTAAACATACAATTGCGTACAATGACCATAACCATTCTATGGGAAGCCGTCTCCGCTTAAAAAGCGAAGTCAAGGTTAATTCTGTTGCCCTTAAACAGCAAAAAAGCCCGCCCGTAGGCGAGCCGAAAGAATTGATCTTTCAGGGCAGCTGCTTTCATCCATTGAATACAAAAGCCGTTTATATTGGCTTTTATGCCATTGCGGTATCCAAGACCGTTCGCTTTCGTTTCTCATGAAAGACTATTACACCAATATCATCATATGCTCAGCTATTTTTGCCCTCCGCAATTTCATTGAGCAGTGCCATGATCTGCGGTGCCTTTTTCTCTCGATTCTTTTTCAGAACCTTCAGGTATAACGGGTATGCGACAGAAGCTACTGCCAGTCCAACAACACCAACGATAATACCGGGCACAAACATGGCAGCCGTTCCCACCATAACGCCGCTCATCCCGGCGCCCATAATCAAAGCGCCTAATATGCCAGTGCTCAGCGCCATAATCATGGGCGGATTTTCCACGCTCCGGTCCAAACGGCGGAGTTGCTCCATTTTATCTTCCTTGGGCGCGTCGTACTTCTGCCGGATCTGGTTGATTTCCTCCTGTTGCTTCGCCGAATAGGTATATGAGAATACTTTCCCTTTATCTTCCATAGTGATACCATCCTTTCATCTTGGGAACAAGAGTATAATACGCATGAAACGTTTATAAGAAGCTTGTATTATGTTTACGAAATGTTAATGCGTTCCTTTTTTATTTCTCGATTCGCACGAACAATAATCAGCATAGCCATATAAAGCACAGCTGCGCACACGCCAACGCTTGTCGCCCCCATCATATACTGTTTAGAGATCGCATTGCTTCCAAAGCGGGAGAACATGGCGGATTCCAAGGCCAGCACAGCCATCAACGCGACTGCCAAATCATACATTTTCACAGCGGATAAAGCCAGATTGCCAGACCGGTTAAAGCGCACGGTATTAAACATCGCTTGCGCCAGATGGTAAAACACATATAATGCCGATGCATAAATCATATAACCCGGATATTGGTAACTTTGGTTATGGCGTATCATCTGTATCATAACACCCGTCATGGTAACCGCAACCACCAACAGCAGATAGCCGCTAAAACGGTATTGGCGGAGCTGTTTAATGATAGGCATGTCCGTATCCTTCTTTTTCTCATGGTTTCGGACTTTGCTCAGCATGTTAAAGCGAATGGTTGATAAAACAAGGTAGTACAAAGCAATTGCCCCGAACCATGGCGAGCTGAACGAGATGCAGGAATACAGTGTAAATATTGCATAAATAATATTAAAACAAAATCCTATATATAAGGATACGATCGCCCGCAATTGTGCATCCTTCAGGTAAGCGCCGGTATAAGGGTTGGTATAAAGCGCCGCCTTGCACCTACGAAAAACAGAAGGAAAACCAAGGGTGAGAACAGCAAAAATGTAAGCCGAAAAAACATAGCTTACATATGAAAAAATCTGGTTGTCACGCATATAGAGAAACGTATAGGTAAGCATGCCCGCCGCAAGAGGCGTAAGAATAATCTTTACGATTAAGGCAGGGTATAACATATGGTGAAGGAGCGTTTTCATTCTATCCATTTAGTCCATTCCCAGCCATACCGTAAACGTGCTTCCTTTCCCCTGTATGCTTTTTACGGATATTTCTCCGCCAACAATATCAATAATCCGCTTCACCAGCGCCAGTCCCAACCCATTGCCCTGCGTTGCGTGAGACGTATCTCCCTGATAAAATTTTTCAAAAATATGGGCGCCTGTTTCCGGGCTCATCCCGCACCCGTTATCTGCGACAGTTACCATAGCTCCGCTGCCTTCTTTGCTCAGGCGAACGGTGATCTTTCCGCCTTGATTGGTGAATTTAATCGCATTGGAGATCAGGTTGTTCCATACGGTAGAAAGCAATTCGCTGTCCGCCTTGACCGAAATATTGTCCGGAATATCCGTTTCCAACTCCAAACCCTTTTGGTCCAGCGCATCCTCAAAAACAAGTATGCTTTCGCTAAGCTGCTCACTCAGGTTATATTCTATTGCCTGCGGATAAATCTGCTGGTTCTCCAGTCGGTTCAACTTGAGAATGTTCGAAATCAGGTCACTTAAACGCCGGGAAGCAGCAGTAATAGCATGAGCATATTCCAGGCGCTTCTCTTCCGGCAAGCCCGGTTGCTGCAGCATTGTTCCATAATTCTGCATCACTGCCAACGGGGTTTTGAGTTCGTGGGATACATTGGCCACGAAATCACTCCGGAGCGTCTCAACGCCGTTTAGTTCTTTTGCTAATTTATTCACGCTTTCAATGATGAGATCAAATTCGTTCATGCTTTCCGGTATATGCAGCGGTTCAATACGAACATTGTATTCACCACGGGACAACTGGTTGGCTGCCTCCAGAATTCGCTTCATAGGCCGCTCATAGGACCATTTTCTTCTAAACCCATCGAACAGCGTAAACAACAGGCTAATAAACAAAATGTTGAATAAAGTAATTGGCGCGCTTTGGCGAACCGTTTGTTCATCCAGATTTACCGAATGAAGAAACAGCAGGAGGCTGCTCGTGGTTACCAATGCTACGGTTGCAAAAAAGAAAAAGTATCCCCGCAGTGAAAATAAGCTGCGGTACGGGCGGAGAGCCGCATTACGGCGTTTCATTTCAGCACCGCCTTATATCCCAAGCCGTGTACGGTTTGGATTTCAAAATCATCACAGTCGGAAAATTTATTCCGCAGTTTTGTTACATACACATCAACCGCACGGGAACCGGTTGCACTTTCAGGGTCCCAAAACTCATCCATCAATTGATTGCGCGTGAACGTTTTCTTGGGATAAGAAAGCAGTTTGAATAAAAGGTTAAATTCACGCACCGTCAAGGGGACTTCTTCCCCGTCTAAGTAGGCGGTACTCTCCTCCGCATCCATTGTTAGCTTGCCGACAACAAGCCTTTTACTGCTGGCAATTTTGGAACGCCTTAGCAGTGCTCCGATTCGAAGCAGTAATTCATCAAGATCCACAGGTTTCACCATATAATCGTCAATACCGGTACGAAAACCCCGTTGTTTGGCAGCAAAATCATCCCGGGCCGTCATAAACAGGATGGGAATATCTTTATTCAGGCTGCGTACTGTTTCGGCAAACTCAAAGCCATCAACGCCAGGCATCATAATATCGGATATGATCAGATCAAACATCGTTCCGTACATGGCATTGTAGGCATCGTTTGCATTGAGGCAGCCGACCGCTTCGTATCCATTTAGATTGAGGTAAGCACATACGGATCGGTTCAATTCCTGATCATCTTCAACGAGCAACACTTTAAACACCTTTTGCACCTCCGTTTTCCATATGCATATTGAAATTATAGCATAAAGCATACTCATTATCATTGCTTTTCATGTGATTGCTTAAAAACCCACTGCATCGGACTCCCGGGCTCTTTTCAGCCCGGGAGTCCGACAGGCAATCCTATAAGCAGACGCATGCTGTTTATTCTTTTCTTTCCCCCTGGCAGTGTTTACATCCGCCTCCACAAGCCCAAAGCCGTTCGGCCACGGGCGCCCATGCATCCGCCTTTTGCTTGCATTTATCCGTCAGGCTGCGCACCTCCTCCGGACTTTCCATGTCGGTAGATTTGGCGTTGGTCTGTTCGACCATACGTTTGAGTTCAACGGGATTGTCCAGCAAGGGGCAGGGGCGTAAGAGGTTCTCGTTAAAAGGCTGTGAATCGCGATACGCCATAAACAGCGGGCTTTGATAAGCCTCTAGAAGTGTTTTGTTTCGGATGTTGGAATCCGAGTAATGGATAAAGGCGCATGGTTCCACATCGCCTCCTGCATTGATGTGGCAATACGTCCGGCCGCCTGCAATGCATCCGCCGACAAACTCACCGTCATTCCAAAAATCCATTGTAAAGATCGGCTTTGTTTTACGGTACGCGCGAATACGGTGATACATCAGCTCCCGCTGCTGCGCGCTGGCCATCAGTTCCGGGACGGCGTTTACCCCTACCGGGATGTAGGTAAACAGCCATGCAAACTTTGCGCCCAATTCAATCATATAATCAATGAACGCTTCGCTGCCAATAATTTCAGCGTTTTTAGAAGTATAGCAGCAAGAAATCCCAAAAGGCAGTTTATACTCTCTCAGCAACTTCATTGCTTGCATCACTTTCCGGTAGGTTCCCTCGCCCCGGCGGTCATCGGTGGTAAGTTCATTGCCTTCAATGGAAATTGCCGGAACGAAATTTCCAACCCGCAGAAGATCCATGCAAAACTGCTCGTCGATCAGCGTTCCGTTGGTGAAACAAGTAAATGCGCAATCGCTATGTTTCTCACATAGCTTGATAATGTCATGCTTACGCACCAATGGCTCGCCGCCGGAAAACAGAAACAGGTAGGTTCCCATATTTTTTGCTTCGATCACGATAGAATCGAGTTCTTCAAAACTCAGGTTAAGGTTATCGGTATACTCCGCCGCCCAGCAGCCGGTACAGTGCAGGTTGCAAGCCGTCGTCGGATCCAGCAAAATTGCCCAGGGAATGTTGCAGCCATACTTTTTACGTACTTTTTCTTCCTGTGTCTGGCCGATAATGGCGGAATTGATTACCAGTGTTTCAAATAACTTTTTACGCACAAAAGGATCAATATCCGTCCATAGGCTCATGATCAGCTGGCGCCAGTTGTTATCGGGATCTTTCATAATTCCGGAGATAATCTCCGCTTGATTCTTTACTGTTTTGGTGCCATATGTCTGCAGCCAATCCAGAATTTTAGGGATATTTTCGCCGGGTGCTTTGTCTATATGATCGTAAACTTTTTTCAGCCCGTATGATTGCAACTTATCTTTGATCTCCACTGTGAACTACACCTCCTGATAATAACATTTGGATTGCAATAACGGAGAAAGGCGAATAGTTTTGCCTTTCTCCGTCTGCCCGCCTTACTTGCGATGCTTGCGAATAACCGCGGCAATAATGCCAACAACCACGACCACAACAGCAACCAGAATAACAACACCTAAAGTAGACATAGATTCATCCTCCTTTTTTATTTTACAAGTCTATCGGTTTACCGCGCACTCTTGCGCTTCTTGCTGATAATCACGCCGGCGATGATGGCAACCACAGCGACAACAATAATGCCCACAACCATTTCATATGCCTCCCCTTGTTTTGTCTATCTATATCAATCGGCATTCCCTGCTTACGCGTTCATCAACGCACCGCAGGAGCCGCAATAACGCATGCTCTTCGCCGTTTTCGCGCCGCACTTCGGGCACACGGCTTTCTCCGTCTTTTTGCTCTCCGTAGAGGTATGGATGTTGCTGCGTGCCGCTTGAATGGATGCATAGCGCTCCATGATCTCCGGGGTCATCTCCGCACCGCCGTCCAGTTTACGAAGAGAAAGGGTTCCAATTTCCAGGGTCAGATCCTCGATCGTTTTTTCTTCATTAGCGATTTGACCGTCCATTTTGCAATTCACCGCAGCGTTCTTCAAACTGCGGACCACGCCGGATGCTGCCGCGCGGATTTCCCGATCCAGTTTCATGTGTTTCCTCCATTCTTTTTGTTCATCACTTGTTATACGCTCAGCCTTTGGCTGCTTTTGCTTCTTCGACCCGTTTTTGCGCAGCAGCGATTCTTTCCTGCGCATCCTCAAGTTGCTTTTGCTGTTCTTCCATACGTTTCTTTTCCATGATCTTCGGGGATGCCTTGGCTTCTTCCCACTGGGCTATTGCTTCCGCTTTAGCCGCCTCAAAATTCGCTGCGTCCACTGCATGCTGCGCCTTTGCGCTCTCCTTCATATCATTGAATGCCTTCTTCAAGATTTCTGCCATTTTATTTGGCTCCTTTCCGTTCTTCTCTTTATTCATCGGTGGTTGTTTTGTTTGTTCATCCATCCGACGACGTAAGATTATCGTATAAATGTTTGCAAAGTAATGTTGAATTGTTTGCGTTTTATTAATGGATCTGTACTTGCTTTTCAGAAAAACGAAACCCTTCGCAGCGCATTTTCACTATATTAAATGAAAGAATAGTGCAAACAGTTCAAAAAAGCACTTTTATACCGGGTACAAGACTTGATCCACAATCAAAAATAAATTCCATTTGTTTATTTCACGGGAAATCAAACAGACGCATGTGATGGTCTATGGCATTTTCTTGTTAACATATCGCAAACAATATACAAACATTGAGTATACAAACTCGCCTTATGATTCATCTGCAAGTGAAAATAACTTGTCTTTACAGCACAGGCGCAAGGAGGTAGTCATTATGAACAAAGTATGCGTAGTAACAGGCGGCGGAAGCGGCATTGGCCTCGCAACCGCAAGAAGAATGATGAAGAAAGGATATTACGTAATCCTTACGGGGCGTACGAAACAAAAACTGGAAAACGCGGTACGGGAGTTGGAAGCTTCGGGAGGACAGGCCGAAGCGTTTGCCTGCGACGTATCCAACAAAACGGAAGTTGCCGCATTGGTGGAACGGGCAAAGCAATGCGGAAAAGTAATGGTGGTTGTACATATTGCCGGAGCATCCCCGCATATGGGTTCTGCCGAGGAAATTCTCGCAACCAACGCTATGGGAACGATTTATATCAACAACGCTTTTTACGAATGTTTGGAGACGGGCGGCTGCATCATCGATACATCATCCATGTCCGCAGCCTTGGCGCCATCTTTCCTCATGCCGCGGCGGCAATACAGATATAGCGCAACTGATCCGCAGCGTTTTTTTCAAAAAATGATCACGCGAATCAATCTTTTTCCCAAAAAGCTACGTTCTTCCATGGCATATGTTTTCTCCAAGGACTTTGTTACCTGGTTCGCCAAACAGGATGCCGCCCGTTTTGGTGCAAAGGGCGTACGCGTATTATCCATCACTCCCGGTAATTTCGATACCCCGATGGGTGATGCTGAGAAAGAAGAAGCACAGACATATCTGCAATTCAATGCAATCAAGCGGTTGGGAAAAGCAGATGAAATCGCAGCACTTTATGAAGCTGTCAGCGACGAAAGCATGGGTTACTTAACCGGCGCAAATATTATTTGTGACGGCGGGTGCCTGGCATCCGGGGCGACAGCATTCAGCCGGTAAACCAAACAGGACTTATAATAGAAAGAAATGAGGAATCACTTATGAATGACACTTTGTATTTAGTAACAGGCGCGGCCGGTTTTTTAGGCGGTCATGTTTGCAAACAACTTTTAGACAACGGCGAGCGCGTACGCGCCCTTGTACTGCCGGGGGACCCCGCAAGAAAATATATCCCCGCCGAAGCTGAACTGCTGGACGGTGACTTATGTGACATAGACGCATTGGATAAATTTTTCGATGCACCGGAAGATACAGACCTTATCGTTCTTCACTGTGCCAGCATCGTATCGGTCAGCCCGGACTACAGCCAGAAGGTAATGGATGTCAACGTTGGCGGCACAAAGAATATAATTGCGGAGTGCCTGAAGCACCCAAACGTCAAGAAATTGGTATATGTCAGCAGCACAGGCGCAATCCCGGAACAGCCCAAAGGCCTGAAGATCAGCGAACCGGATACTTTGAACCCTGACAAGGTATTGGGCTGTTACAGCCAATCCAAAGCGTTAGCTACACAGGCGGTATTGGATGCTGTAAACAACGATGGTCTGAATGCAAGCATCGTATATCCTTCGGGCATCCTCGGCCCTTATGATCCTGCAATTGGCGAAACAACCGGCACCATGATTAAAATAATCAATGGGGAAATGCCGGCCGGTATCAACGGATCCTTTAATCTGGCAGATGTACGCGATCTGGCAAGGGGTACAATACTCGCGGCAGAAAAGGGCAAAAAAGGCGAGGGTTATATCCTTGGCAACGAAGAGGTCGCCTTCAAGGATTTTGCTAAACTGGTTGTGAATGAAAGCGGCTGCAAACCCGTAAAATTATTTCTGCCGATACCTTTGGCAAACTTGATGGCCATGGTAATGGAAACCAAGGCAAAAAAACAAGGTACAAAGCCGATGATGACCCGTTTCTCCGTGTATAATCTTTCGCGCAATAATGCTTTTGATTATCAAAAAGCACATCGTGAATTGGGCTACACAACCCGCTCCTACCGTGAAACCATACGAGATGAAATTGCCTGGCTCAAGGAAAACGACTTGGTTAAAAATGTTTGAACCCAGCTACCGCTGCAAGCTGTAAACGCTCGTTTTCTCCCTAGAAGTCTTTAAAAATCCTATATGGCCCATAAAGCAACATAAAAAAGATGCCGATCTCTTGTAAGATTGGCATCTTCTATTTACAGGGATGGTATATTGTAGACACGCTCGGTACCGGATGAGGCGTCAGGTTCACCAGATGGTTGATGCACCGTTGATACATTCCTCATCCACATTTCTCACCGTTGTGATGATAGGCTATTAATCTTCGGAGAAAGCCCCCACGTCACTTTGCCGGTGCGCTTAGCTATCGGCCCATTCGGATGTTTCTCCGCCGTAGCCGACCGAACGCACTTGGTATTGGTCGTTTATAGATGCGTTTTCATCAAAGTAATACGTTCCGGCAGCCACTTTTGTGATAACTTCTCCATTCTTGGACAACTCGTAATAGGAGATATTCACAGTGCTCATGGGAGCCTTCCAGCTAACGCCGATACCTGTATGCCCAAGCCAAGTATTCTCTTCTGCCGTAATCAACGCAGGCGGCTGCGGCATGCTGTGTTCACCATTTGTGCCAGGCCGGTTTGGCAAATTAATAAACAGATACTCCCCCGCCTGCACATTTCGCAATTCCACGCCATTCCGCATCCATTCTGCTCCGGTGCGGGTTTCCGGTTGCATAGCACCTAACCGGGATTCGATGTGATATGTTTCATCCGCAACTAACCCCTTAAGATAAACCCGGTCGGTTTTCCCGAGCATAGGGTTAAGCGGGTTTGCACTGATCATTAGCAACCCCTTGCTGTTCTCCCATGTCATACGCTGCAGGAGGAATGTCGGATCGCAATGTTCCGTAAGCGGACGGAACACTTTAATATAACGTCCATAAACCCCCTGCTCCCGCAGCCAGTAAAAAAGCTCCAGATTCTTACGCATCCCTTCCAGCGCATCAATAGAAAAGGATTGCTCGGGATTTTGCATATTTGCGCCCTGTGCGCAAAATAGATTCAATGATGAAGCATCATTCGTTTTCCAATCGAAAGCCGGATTCCCTGCTATCGGCATTTCCTGATGTTTATCAATTGGGAGAAGCAAAGTCGTGTCATACCCTCCCATGTGGTAGCACCAGCCGTCGGTGATTTGGTGCTGGTCTGTATAACGTGCGGACTCAATGCCCAGCGTGTGCCCGCCGGAGGAACAGCCATCCAAACCAGCTTCGGGGTTGTTGGTTTTAAACTCACGATATAGGCGGTAAAAGTTCTCGCTTTGCTTGAGCGTCGCATTCCAATCACCCTTGTTATCCGTATCAAAACTGCCGTTGTTTTGCAAATTGCATGGATCACCGTCAACACGCAGATCATAAGTGCCGAACTCTTTTTGTTTTTCACAAAGCATGGCAAGAATCCACTGGTACGCATCTTCTTTGGACATATCAATTGTCCAGTTGTACCAGTTTCCATGAAAATCCAGCATCCAGTCCGGGTGATCGCGCCACACCTTGGAAAGCCGGTCCGCATGCCACGGAGGCATCCAAAGGCGGAACAGCATGCCATTGCGTTGAATATACTCGTTGACTTCCCGCCAGTCATCACCGAAAATACCATTCCAGTTGCCCTTGGCATCAAACCAGAAGTCATCCACCCAAATCCGTTCAAATCCACAATAACGGGCTGCTTTCACCATTTGAAAAACCCGTTCCGCAAGCGGTGCTGAACGCCATATATTCAAATTGGTGCGGTTAAAATACTTTTCTCTCGTATAATCCCATTTATACCGGTAAATATACTCGTTGATCGTATTGCCCATATCGTCTTTATCGCCAACGTAAAAGCCGGCAGTAGTCGGGGCGATACGCAGGGTTTCGCCGGGTGCCAGGGAATAATCAATCAATTCGCAATGCCCCGATAGCGCCGGGTTCCGGTCGCAATTGCTCATGGCCGCCTTCCACCAGCCCTGATAATCAAAGGTACGGAAAAGGCCTTCCTGCCCGATAGAAACCACAAAGAACTCATTCCAGACTGCACACCCGTTCATACGCGGGTGCCAGGTATTGCCTTTATGCCCGTCGACCTCAATAACTTCAGGTTCTCCCATGGAATCAAAGAGCTTCACAAAGCCATCGGTTACCGGAAGGGTTTTATATATCTGGCTTCCAGTGTAATTGGCGCCTCCCGTCATGTATGAAAACTGCAATTCTTCTCTTTGCCGGGGCAATATCCGCTGCACAAAAAGCGACGGCCGGGATATGGCCACGGCCACCGCCGCATCATTACGGTACTCTGTCCATTCCTGCAAAACCGCTAAGCCGGGGTAGGCAACGTAGTGGCGGATAATGGTGAGGGTTCCTCTTGAAAGGGTTATTCTCGTTTCCAATTCTCCCTGCGATAATGTAGCGGTCTGGACACTTTCCAGCGTATACCCGCCCGAGGAACCGCAAAGTGTTTCTCCGTTTACCGTAACAAAGAATTCATCAGGTGGCATCGCGCCACCCTGCACATATTCGCGGCCCGTAGCAATATGCTTAAGACTTTGGAGGACAAATGCGCCTTCCTGTGTAAGCGATAGGACTTTTTCAATACGGGATGTCCCCATCCGGATGGTATTTCCTTGCCGCAAGCTAAATGCATCGTTCATATCTTTTCTCCGTTCTCCATAGATTGTTGTTTAATGTTCAACAAAACGATATCCCAATCCGAAGTCAGCACTATCTCAATGCCTATTTGCATCAATGCCCTTTCGGATACCCCTTTGCCGCTGTTGACGCGGTACACGGCATCCGTATTGAGTCCATGCAGGCGTAAGCGCGGAATAAACCTGCGGAATTGCATGGATTACCTGAGAATGATGACTATGGATTCTGCGGCGTCTCCCCGTGTGTATTGAAAAGCCGCATAAGGCGTGTGGTATGCCGAAGCGAGACGGTAAATCTGACCGTTTTGTATGGTTTCGCGCAGTTCTTATCCTGTTCTACGCTCTTGTGATTCAAGTCCATTTATTCCATTGCATGCGTAAACAAATTCGTTCCTATAAGCAGCGTACATGTCATAGCTGCATGCAGCCGGTACTGCAGCGATGTAGTTCTGCCATTGATAATGTTTGGTACAAGGTCGCACAGCCGCTCATCCCCCAGATCAACACACGCCTACACTTGAATAATATCCCGGAAAAATGTGCGGATATTGTATCTGGATGCGTCCGAACAATTCCCACATGCCGCATACATACCGTGTCTATATCTCCCGCTGCTTTTCCTGTTTAAAAGAGTTTCTTTTCTTCCCCAACGAGAGCGCTCATTGCCATTTCTCTCGCTGAAGATCATCGCATAGAATATTGATCCACGGCGTGTCAACTGTGAATCGCGACAGTGCATCCCGGGCGCTTTCCGATTCCGTTTCATTCCCCAGAGCCATATACGCATAGGTAAGCGCCAATAAACAGCGGATTTGGGTTATCGTTTCCATGTCCTCGTTAAACGGCATGCCTACAGGAAACAGTTCAAAATACCCGAATTTGCAGTCTCCGCCTAATGTTTGCTGTGCCTGGCCTACCATTTCCCGTAAAACCGCAGCGGCAGCATGCCAATCTCCAAGGCGGCGATACGCCAGAGCTTTATATACGCCGGTTTCATCCAGCCCTGTGGGGTAGGCGGTGCAAGCCTTATAAACCTCATCGGCTTCCGTTACACGCCCCAGCATTTTCAGTGTATTGGCCATGCGGTATTTCAGCGCGCCTTCCCGGTCGCTGAAGCGGTGGCCTTCATGATAATTGGGGGGATAGTGCTCCGCCTGTTGGTATAGCGCAAGCGCTTGTTCCCAGTTACCCTTCTTCTCCGCGTGGTAGCCGGAAAGCACATATGCCAATGTATGCTGGCGCGGTAAGAGCCCCTCGCCGCCTTCATAGGTACGGAAAGAATAGGTTTGCAGACAGCGCAGCGCCATATCCGTCTTGCCGCAAAGATTAAGCATGGATAGGTATTCCAGATACAGCGCCGGGCGCTGTGGCAGAAGCACTGCATGAGATTCCAGCAGGGCAAGCCGTTCTTCCGGTGAAATGCAGAGCGCTTTGTACAGCAGCACCAGTTCCAGCAGCAACCTTGGATTTTCAGGGGCTAAATGGAAAGCTGTCTCCATCTCTTTTTTCGCAGCAAAGCGATCCTGCTCATGCTCAAAAAAAGCCAAAGCACGGTTACGGTGTAAAACAGCCGATTGCATCCCTTGCTTTTCTGCGATGTTCCACCATCTTTGCGCTTCCGGCACTGTACCGCGCGCATAGCACAGGTTGCCAAGCAGATAGCATGCTTTTGCGCAGCGTTCGCCGACTATGAATGGAGCCATCAGCAACGGCATAAAGGAGAAATCGGTCGGGTTTGCATCGGCAACGCCACACGCCTCCGCCTTGCTCCACGCGGTGCAGGCTTCCTCAATACGGTTCATCCGGTGCAAAGCCATTGCGGCAACATAATGCCTATAAATTGAAGTATCATCCAGCAAAGCACATACCTGCAAAGCATTTTCATTACAGCCGAATTGCAGATAGTCCATCGCCAGCGGTACAAGCGCCTTGCCCCGGCCGCAAAGCAATGCTTTTAGCGTGGTAAGGTAATCCTCATTTGCAGTATGCAAATAAAGCTCGAACAGCGATCCATAATCCAACGGATCAACGCTCTGCGTTTCTTCACATAAAGCGATTGCTTGCGCATTGCGTCCACAGCGGCGGTAGAGCGAGGAAAGTAAGAAACGGGTTTTCAGGCTAAAATGGTTATTGAGTAATGCTTTTTCCGCATAAACTACCGCCCTTTGTATATTCCCCTGTTGCGCTTCCAATTCTGCGCTTTCATGCATGGCGCCGCTGAACTGGGCGTAGCTCCAGGCTGCTTTCTGGTATGCATCCAGCGCCGCTTCGCCATTCTCCAGCGAACGCTGGACACGCCCAAGAAGATAGTAGGCTTCAGCGTCGTAAGGATTGGGGTTTCGGCTCGTAATCGTTTCAATGGCACGCAGTATATATGCTTTTGCGTCCGTGAACCGCCCCCGGCGCATTTCCAACCGCCCCATCGCCAAATTGCATCTGCTGTCCCCTTCGTCACGGCGAAGCGCTTCCATGTAATAGTCCGCTTCGTTAAAAACCGCATTCCGATACTGTTCAATGTGCAGCCCATGCAGGAAAAGCTCCTCCTGGGTTTGGATATCGGCAAGCTTGGGCGCAATGGCAT
This sequence comes from Candidatus Limiplasma sp., assembly GCA_963663285.2. Classification (GTDB taxonomy): domain Bacteria; phylum Bacillota; class Clostridia; order Christensenellales; family Aristaeellaceae; genus CAXXOK01. Next base: position 1,340,354 of record CAXXNI010000002.1, read on the forward strand.
GGTTCTTCGGGGCTTCGCGGTCATCAAAGTACATCGGCGCCAGATGATACTCAACCAGTTCCTGATTTTCCTTGCTAAACAGTATTACTTGCAGTGCCGCCATGTCCGGTTTATGGTCCAGCGGCACGTCCGTGCTATACGGCTGGTCGGGTGCAATATCTATTTGTGCCTGTGCAATGGTACTGCCGTTTTCCGTTAGCACATACCTTGCGCCGCTGCGCCGGCTGGTGGTGTTGAAAGCCAAACAAACGCTGTTTCCTTCGATACCGAGGCTGACAGCCGCATCGACCGTAGCATTCTTTAAATACGGCAAACGGGTAATCGGATACCAGTATTCCTGAAAAGTTTTTGTTTCGTAGGGCTGTATCCAAGTGAAATCAGGTTGGTTATCAGTGTAGCAGCCCGTCATAATTTCAATGTAAGGGCCGTCATGGTCGGTTAAATTGTTATACCAGGCATCTGCGAATTCTTCGGTTCCCCATGTGAAGAATTTTTTGCCGGGAGAAACATAATGATCCGCCACATGCACGGTTCCGCACTGTTTTTCATCATCGTACCCAGCCATAAAGTTATAGCGGGAATTGAAAATAAAAAAGGAAGCAGCCGGTGCGACATTACGGTACTGCGATATATCTTTACCCTCTCCAAAATCCGCCAGTGCAAAAGAGCCTTTCACCACAGGGAAAGGCGAAACATCCGCCTTGTAGTGATAGGCAACATAGTCAATATCCGGCGGGAATATCAGCCGGTAACTATCGTTTACATGCACAGCCAAATTCGCCCACCAGTGAAAGTTTTTCACATCCGGTGTTCGGTTGTATAATCTGGCATCCGCACGGATATAGGAACGTCCCGGCTCAACCGTAATGCCAACCATGCCCTTTGTGCCGTCCTTGGGCTCGATTTCACCCATCCACGCTGTTTGACTGCCGTCTTCGTTGTCAACCAGTCTTGCATCCACAGGCATATAGGTTGTCGGCCTATGGTGTTGCGGCCAGTTAAACTCAATCCCGCCGGATATCCATGGCCCGCATAAACCGACCAGCGCAGGTTTAATCACATTGTTCTTGTAAACAAAATTGTAGTCGGAGGGTTTTGCATATCCCTCCCAAACACGTCCACCCAATTCAGGCAATACGGTAGTACGCACATACTCGTTTTCAAGCCTTATTGCCTGATATGTATGATCGGTTTTCTCGTTGCTGATTTCTTCTACTGCTTGCAGCGGATAAATATCGCCTCGTGTGTACTGATAATTCCGCAGCGGGTAAAAGATAGGTAATTCTTCCGGCGCACCCGGTTCGTAGGTTGGAATGACAAGGGGTTCCTTATGGGCAAATACTTCTTTATTCTGCATTGTCTTTACACATCCTTTTCAATCTGTTGCTTTCATCGTTATGGAAAACGGAATGTCCAGCGTTTCCTTTGGCTTAAGGATACTTTCCCGGTTGTTTTGCGCCGCAATGGTAACACTGTCATAGTAAGCGCTTGCCGGCTCCAACGCACAATTATGGTCACCCCTGAACCCGCCTGCGGTTCTCCAGAAGCCAAGATAAGGAAGCTGATGATAGGAGAACTGGAAGAATGCTGATATTTTTTCATTCGGAAAGACGTAACCACAATTGCCCGTTTTCAGGGGATGGATCAAGTACCATTTTTCCATATCCGCTGTCTTTATCAGGTATTTTTTTTGTCCGGCGGGAATGGACAGCTGCATCCCTTTACGTGCTGCCACCAGACAATGCGGGAAAAACACATAGGGAAACGCCACATCGCCTGTGTGGGTAAATTGGTACCGAATTTGTAAAGCATCGCCAAAAAGCGTGACGGTTTTCATAAAACGGTATGGCAGTAAAGTGCTTTGCATAGAAAGCGAAACACCATCCGCCTTTATATTCGTTTTCATTTCATGTGACCATAGCTCTCCATGGTCCGGGTAAGTAATTCTCTCTCTCCCGACGGAAACCACTTCCGCCTCAACGGACGGAAAAACGTCGTCAAACCCACACGCTTCATATGCCGCAAAAGATGCCCCTATAAACGCAGGCGTGAATTGAGGCTTCGGGTTTTGAAATAATAATTCAAACCGGTTAGCTTTATGGTACAACGATACGATTTTTCCGCCAAAGCGCGGCAGCAGAACCGTGCGTATTTGCTCGTTCTCCAATATAACCGCATCCGCGTTTTGATACCGCCCATCATATATCAACATCGTTCCGTACCATGCTTTCATCTATGGCAAATCGTTACCTATACGTTCCGGATTATAAACCATACCGCCAATTTCAAACTGGCAGCATAAACCATCTCCAGCAAAGCAGGAATAGGGTTCCCCAACAGCCTTCCCCGTGACAATTTTCTCTGTTTCCCGGGCATAAATATCCAACACACGAGGGGGTAATTCATATAGCGGGAATCCCAAAGTATTATCCGCCGTGCCATGGGCTGGAAAAACCCTTAATACATTAAGCGCAGCCATACGCTGCAGCGATTGTGCGTAGTATTGTAAGGCGCTGGAGTATTCCAACTGGCCCCAGACTTCCCAGGATAAAACCATATCGCCCGTAAACAACAGCCCGTTCGCTCTATCCAACAGGCAAATACTGCCGATGGAATGGCCTGGCGTTTCCAGCACTTCCAGTGTAATGCCGCCCAAATCAATTGTATCTCCATCCGATAGAGGGACTACCCGCTTCGCCGGTACGGGATGCCAATCATCGGCGTTCACCTGCGCCGCACGCGGATTGTTCAAAAAGAAACTATCAGCAAAGCGTTTGCATGTTTCTTCGTCCATTTTTTGATGGCTGAAAGGCTCATCCATACGGCCGCAGTATACTTTTTCAAATTGACCGTTACCGCTGTTATGGTCTCCATGCGCGTGCGTATTCACAACTATTGTTTCCAGCCCCGGGCACAGGTTCGCAACCAGCTTTTTCAGATCCAACAAGCCAAAACCTGTATCCAGTAGTAAAACCCGCCGGTTTCCCTTGAACACATAGAGTATCGTTTTCCCGATTTCATCAATTGCCCAAAGGTTCTCCGTAATTTTATAGATTTGAGCAAATGATTCATTTTGGCCCATGTTATATCTCTCCGTTCTATATGATCCTTGTTAGCGTAAAGTATAATTGCTGTTCTTATCAGTTCAACCGCATTTTTGAACGACAACCAATAGAATCCAACGAATATGGTCGATTTAATGCCTTTTTTGACAAATATAGTTCGATGCTAATACTTTCGTTCAAAATTCATATTGTTTCGCTGCGCAATTGCATTGTATGATTTGTGTGTGAAATGGAAAGAAAGGAACATGCTTATGCAAACAAAGCCGATAATGCCTCCGATAAATCAAAACCGTTCTTTGAGAAGGGAAATTCATCAATATCGGATCATGTATGCGTTCTTGCTTCCGGCAATCATTGTAGTCATTATTTTTGCATATGTCCCCATGGCCGGCCTGATAATGTCGTTTCAAAAATATGATTTGGTAAAAGGTTTCGCAGACAGCCCGTTTGTTGGGTTGAAATGGTTTGAAAAATTCTTGCGGGATAAGGATTTTTATCTGGCACTTAAAAACACGCTCGGTATCAACGGTTTGAACATCATTTTCGGGTTCCCGTTGCCTATCGCGCTTGCAATTTCCATTTTCTCCATGAAAAACTCTGTTTTCAAAAGAGTTACACAAACGATTACATATTTACCCCATTTTATCAGCTGGGTTGTCGTCGCAGGGCTTGTATATAAAATCCTGGATGTGGATACAGGGATTATGAATACCGTCATTGTTGCGCTTGGCGGCGATCGAACGGCATTTATGAGAGATCCTGGCGCATTTTGGCCGATCATCATTATCACCGCAATTTGGAAAGAGATCGGGTGGAATACAATTATCTATCTGGCGGCATTATCCGCCATACCTTCTGAGCAGTATGAGGCTGCTATTGTTGACGGCGCTAACGGACGACAGCGGTTGTTTTACATCACGCTTCCCAATATTGCGCCGACCATTGGGCTAATGTTGATTATGACCGTCGGCAACCTTGTAAACGGCAATGGAGGCATCTCCTTTGATGCGGTTTACAACCTGCGCAACGCGTTGGTTTATACAACCGCCAATACGTTGGATTACTTCATTTTTGCTGAAGGCGTTCTGTCCAACAAGTTAAGCTACGCCACAGCCATCGGTTTTGCGCAAGGGCTTGTGAGCCTGTGTCTGGTGATGGGCGCTAATCAACTAAGCCGAAAAATCCAAGGCTACGGAGCATTTTAGAAAGGAGATGGATGGGCATGATCCGCACGAGAAAAGACACGGTTAAAGAAATCATTCTACGCATCATCATGGGGCTTCTCAGTATAACCATCTTATTTCCCTTTTTATACTGTGTAGCGTATTCGCTAAGCGACAGCGTTGCCGTAATGACAACAAATATCTCTATTTTCCCCGTTGGCTTTACGCTGGAAAATTACATTCACGTTTTTCAGCAGCGTAATATTTATAATTCTTTCTTCATTTCCGTTGCCCGTACGGCTATTGGCGCTTTATATACGCTGGTGATTACTGGCTTTGCCAGCTACGCCATATCCAAACGCGGTATGCCGGGGCGCAGGGCAATTTCCATTTTCCTGTTGATCCCCATGTATATCACAGGGGGCTTAATACCGACATACGTTTTGATGTACAAACTTCATCTTGTAAACAGCTTTTTAGTTTACATCCTGCCCAACGGCTTCTGGGCATTCAATATGCTGCTTATGCGTACCTATTTCGATACGATACCCGCAGCCATGGAAGAATCCGCCCGGCTAGACGGCGCCAACGACCTGTGTATCTTTTTCAAAATTATTGTTCCGGTATCAATGCCCATTATAGCGGTTATCGCAATGTATAGCGGCGTTTGGCAATGGAACTCCTGGTTTGACGCCATGCTGTATATCACCAAAACAAATCTGAAACCTTTGCAGGCGGTATTGCAGGAGCTGATTATGTCCGCTTTCTCCACCACCCTTTCACTTTCTTCCGGCGGAGCTGTTGCCGAACCGCAATCCTCGCCGGAAGCCGTACGAATGGCAACGTTGGTGTTTACAACGCTTCCGATCGTTATCGTCTATCCTTTTTTCCAAAAATACTTCGTACAAGGCGTTATGATAGGCGCCGTAAAAGCTTAGTTCTTATCACGTATGCAATCACGTGATAGAATATAGAAACAGAGGAGGAACCAACATGAAACGTATTCTCTCATTATTGCTGGTATGCACAACACTCCTGATTCCTTTATCCGGTTTGGCACAAACCACACCTTCTACAGAAGATTGGCTGGATATCACCGTTGATATGGAATATAGTGATACCGCGAGTTTTTTGGACAATCCCAATGATGTGGTAACCCCCTACGTGGAAGATTTGTTTAAAATCAGAATCAAAGAGGTAATCCAGGGCGGATTGACGACCATTGGCTTTAAAGAGCGTCTCGCCACCTATATTGCCTCCAACAATATGCCGGACGTGATTATTGCCGGCAATGAAAACTGCGCATATGCCGTGGGAACAGGGTATTATGGCGACGGTTATGAAGACCTGATTGAAAATGAGATGCCCAACCTGAACGCGAGATTTGATTCCCAGTTCTGGCCCCGTTATATGAACGAAGGCCGGAAAACACAAATCCCGCTGACGATTGTGGACACACGCGACGAGCCCTATGTTTCTGACCCCTACACGGTTCCGTTAGGGCAATGGGCATTGTGGGTACGTGAAGATTTGCTGAGCAAATGCGGCTACACGTTCACCCCGATCAAGGAAATCTCCGCCGCCACGACGGAACAGGGCATTATGCCTTCTGTAGACGATTTCGCCATTACCCCAGCGATTGCAACACCTGAAGATTTCCAGAACCTTTTGCAAAAAATCGCCGACCTGAACATCAGCGTAGGCGATGCGAAACTGACTCCCTTCAGCAGTATCGACTGGTCTCAATTCCACGTAGGCAGCATGTTTGACTTTGGTCATTGGCGTATTGCCGACAATGGCGATGTCGGCGGCTTCCTGGGTGAATCTACCGGCGCCAAACAGTTCTACCAGTACCTGAACGGTCTGTATCAAGGTGGCTTGATCGATCCCGATTTCATCGTGCAAACCAGCGATCAGCTTCAGCAGAAAATTTCTGCCGGCCGCGTGGGCGCAGGTATGTATATTCCGGATATGACCTCCGCACAGACTGCGCTGTACCAGACCGTTGGCGATGATGCCTCCATTCGCTTCATCACCTGGCCAAAAGAAGATGACAGCGGCTTGGGCGCCTATGATATCTACGAAGGTGGTTTCTGGCGCATCATCATCCGCAGCGATCTTTCCAGGGAGCAAAAAGAGCGGATTATTAAATACTTCGATTGGTTCTATTCCGATGAGGGCATGGACATTTGCAGCTGGGGCCCCGAATCCGCCGGATTGTGGGCGCTTGATGATAATGGGAACAAATACTTTGTTGACGAGCAGGTTCGTTACGATATGCTCAACCATGTCAGCGGCGGCAAAGGCGCAGACTACTATGGGCTGTACGATTCGTCCATGAACACCTACTTCAAATACTTCAGCAAAGTTGGTGCTTGCGCTCCTTACATGGTCAACTACAACCCGTTTGACCCCGCACGCTCCGCCGCGCCGAACCTGTCCATTATGATGGTAAACCGGATGCTGGTTTCCTTGGGCGGGTATGATATGAGCGGACGTTATGCTTACGGCGACGGTTCGGATACGGTTGCCGCAGTAAGCAGCTGGTACTGGAGCAAGTTCATTGCCGAGGCTGTTGCCCCCTTGCTGACAGCAACTACCGAGGATGAATTCAACACTGCGTGGGATGATATGTATGAAGATTTCGTAGACGATACGGATTATCCCGAAGCGGTAGAAATGATGCAGGATTGGTTTGCGGCAAATGTAGCCGAATAACTGAATATGTGCAGCGTACAGGGGGATTCTCTCCCCCTGTACGTTTACGTTTCTTTTGCCTTAGCAGGAGTTTTTGTTTTAATCATGAAAGAGTAAACTAACAAATCATAGGGTGTGATAACCATGTATACAGTGCTGGTGGTGGATGATTTTGCACTGGACAGACAACAAATGATCGAGGCGTTACGCTCTTTTTCGGATTTGCCGCTGGAGTTGGTTGGCGAATGTGAGAACGGCGTAGAAGCGCTGGACATGATCCGTGATTTAAAACCGGATATCTTGCTTTGTGATGTAGAGATGCCTCATATCAGCGGGCTTGAGCTGGCGGAAAAACTTCGGCAGGACCAAAATAATATACGCATCATTTTTTGCAGTTTATACGATAAATTACATTACCTCAAAGCAGCAATATCCGTACATAGCGACGGATATATTATGAAACCGTTTACGGCCTTAGAACTACACGAGTGCATCAGCAAAGTACTGATGAACCTTATTAATATTGAAAAACAGAAACATGAACTTGAATGCCTGCGAACGGATATGTACGAGAATCACGAACTAATGGAGAAGCAGGCGCTTTCCGATTTAATTTATGGTTATGCGATTGAAAAGAACGAGCTGGAATCGTGCAGCAATATTCTGCGTGTAAAACCAGACGCCACATACCGGCTTGCTCTTATGGAGATAGATGATTACTTTTCCAAACTCTACACCGATACCGGCGAACCGGAAAATACGCTCGTCAATTACAGAGTAATGCATATTTTGGAAAATCATGCTCGAAGAGAGGCCGGAACGCACATATTCCGGCCCGTCAGGTTAAATGAGAAATGTTTTATATTGATATTTGGACTTGGTATGGAGTGGCGCTTGCAGGAAAGCAAAACCATTACGGACAACATGCTCCAATTGCTGATTCGCGAAGCGCATGCCGCGACCATCAGCCTTACCGCAACCTACGGCGAACACACTTCCGGTTTGCAGAACATGAAGGCGCAGTTGGAGTTGTGCCGCTATCGGCTGGATTATAAGTTGTTATTGGGTAAGGGGCAGGTTATCTACGCCAGCGAAGTCCCCGGCCGCACACCGCAGCAGTCTATTAATGTCGTAGAAATTCAACGACAGGTACGGCTGTTGCTCAATGACATGGACAGTGATTTTACAATGCGCTGCAAGACGCTGGTCAGCAAAGCACTTGGAGCGCTTCCGTTGCTTCAGGCGCAAATATATTGCCAGTATATCTTTACCTGCAATCAAATTGTGCTGCAAGAAAACGGAGCCGAATTGACAGATATTATTGCAAATCCGTCGGAATTCTATCTGCACATGCTTTCCGCTACGACCATAGAGCAATATGAGAGTATGGTTATTCTATTGCTTACGAGTACGCATGCGTTTTTAAACCGGCAGGATCGGGGTAATAAAACACAGTTCATCCAAGAGGTGAAAAAATATATTCAGAGCAGCGATTTGAGCCTCATCCATTTGCACCTTGTTGCCGAAAAATTCTCTTATAGCCCAAACTACTTAAACCATATTTTCAAAGAAGAAACAGGTAAGACTATTCTGGATTATATTATTGATTGCCGAATAGAGCAAGCTAAAAAGATGCTTCACGAGCCGGGCGCCCGGGTTGGCGAGGTCGCGGAAAAGCTGGGCTATAACCAGGCCACCTATTTTTCTATGGTGTTTAAGAAGCATGAAGGCATCACGCCGAAAAAATATATGGAGCGTGTGAAATGAGAAAAAGCAAGCGCTTCAGCGCAAAACACCCCATACTGAATTCGTTCCAGATGATATTACTCATCAGGCTCAGCATTGTGATTCTTGGCGTCATTTTACTGATGACCTTTGTATTGAACAGTATGTTTTCACAAAGAATGAAAGAAAACCAGATTGCGCTGCAAAAACTGAAAGCGGAAAGTACGCTTGCAAACCTCGACTATTATTATATGAACCTGATGGCAAAAACGGATTTGCTATTCTTTAATCAAACCTTATCCGACCTGCTCGAGATGCCATCGGAAAGCCTTGCAATCAAGGTTTTTGTTTCCAAAGCGATTGGCACCCTTGCCGATCCGATGTTTTTCAATTTAAAATATCCGGAAGTAAAGACATCCTACTATTTCGGTGGCCAGGTAAACGTGTGCATCTATACGAAGAATAAGGATATTTATCAGGACGAAGAGACCATTTTCGACTATTACACAATCGAGAACGAAACATTTGTCACAGAGCTGCTCAATGAGCGCCGGACTTTCAGTTGGAATTACAGCAGCTCGCCAAAAACAGGGCGGTATCTGGCGTTAAACCGAAGGATTCTATCAACCAAAGATTTAAGCGATATTGCATTGTTGCAGCTGCGCATTCCTTTATCCAAAATTGATGCCATCCTGGAGCAGGATTTGCGGGATAATGTTGACTACTATGCTTATATTGACGCTAACAATAATATCTTTACCTCTAACGGCCCCTCCGTTGTATTTGAGAACATCATGGAGCGGGATCAATACGGTACCGCAATGGATTTAAAGGAGCTGGGAGGTTCTTATCTTGTTGACATTATCAACTCAAGCCTGAATGGGTATCGCCTGATTACAGCTACTTCCATGGCGCCGATATACAAATCCATCAGTTTTGTGAAACCGCTTATTTTCGGCACCGGCTCCATTGCCATCATCCTTTGCGGTATCCTTTTCCTTTTCACCTCTTCCACAGTCATGCGCGGCATTCGGCAACTCATTAGAAGGACGCGCCAAGTATCGTTAGCCGGTCATGGCGGTTATGCTACCCTTGGCCCGATACAAGCCAGCAACGAGATTATGGAATTGGATGAAGCCTTCCGAAAAATGGTAAGTACAATCGAGAGCTTATACCAGCGAGAAGCACAGTATCAAAAGAACATTGCCGAAGTACAGGCCGAATTATTACAGGAACAGTTTAATCCCCATTTGTTGTATAATACGCTTTCCATGATTCGCTATATGGTGAAAGACCAGAAATCGATATACGATGTCACCGACAATCTGATCAGCTTTTATAAACACGTGCTAAACCGGGGGCAGCTGATGACAACCATTCAGGACGAGGTGTATATGATTGAAAACTACTTGCGCGTAGTACAGCAAGTATACCATATTGATCTATCCGTGGAGATGGACATCAGCGATGAGATCCTACCCTACTACTCCGTTAAGATGTTCCTGCAGCCGATTGTTGAAAACGCGATTCTGCATGGTCTTCGGCAGATTGGCGGCGGCTCGCTGCATATTACAGGAACGATGCTGGAGGACAAACAATTGTGTTTTATAATCAGTGATGATGGAGTTGGTATTGAGCCAAACATTAAAGATAAAATCTGCAGCATATTACATGGAAACAGCAGCACAGAGGGAATGGAGAGCTATGGGTATGTCAGCGTATCCAAGCGTTTACGGCTGTTCTTCGGCGATCACTATAAAATGGAGTTGCAAAGCGAACCCGGTGAGGGTACAACGGTCACGGTCCGCATCCCCGCGCTTAAAGAAAATGAAATTTCCGATCACCTGATGTGCACATTTATCTAAATCGTAGAGTCGTGAAGGTAATTTGTGAACCTGACATATGCCGAGGGGTGCGCCTTGATAAACTGCAAATATGGCAAACGGTTGTGTTTCACGGCACCTTTTTAAGAAACATATAGCAAAACCGCCCGAAACCTTATGTTTCAGGCGGTTTTGATTGGTACACCATCAGGGACTCGAACCCTGGACACCCTGATTAAGAGTCAGGTGCTCTACCAGCTGAGCTAATGGTGCATATTTCGTTTCTTGGACTTCCAAGAACCGACGAAGACTATTATACGCATTTTCAGGGAAATGTCAATTCTTTTTTCGGTATATTTGCAGATAAACCAGATAAAAATGAGAATCAAGGAAGCATTCTCTCAATAATAGCTGTAATGGGCTTCAAGCTATATCTCTTTTGTTCGTTGCGAGTTTTCTCACGTTTCATACATCATAAAATGTATTTATTATTAAGTCCTTCTTCTCGTTAGTTATTACTAGCCAGACAGTATACCGCACTCTCCTTTTATAAAGACAAATGGGAAAATTATGTCGTTTTCACAGCATCACGGTTGATCTGCGTACGTGATCTCCAAATATGTCTTGATTCCAGTACGTTATTCACACTTGATTCACAACATGTTTACATTTCATGCAATAAACGATCACTTTCAATCGTCATAATATCGATGAGGTGATCGTATGGCAAGAATACTTATTTTTGGAACCAATGAATTAACATCGCAAAAGCTTTCCAGGACGATGCAAAAAGAAGGCTTCCACGTACAATGCTGCGATGCCTTCAAGAAGTTACCCGCTTCTGATGAAGATGCCACCCTGGTCATTCTGGATGCACGGCTGAAGTGGTCGGTTTGCCGCCCGCTGTTTGCCGAAATCCAGAAGATGGAATACCCCATACTATTCTTAACCGCCGATAAGGAAATGACTTCGCACCTGCGCGCATTGTACCGCGGGCAGTCTGATGTACTCATGCTGCCTTTCTCCCCTAAAAAAGCAATTGCGAAAGTGCAGGCGTTGCTTGGGCATTCGGAGCCGCTGCGCGAGCTTTCCCTCGACCACGCGGAGCATGTCGCCATGCTGGATGGAGAACGAGTAGAATTAACGGCGCAGGAATATGCGCTGCTGCTGGCTTTGATGGAAAACCCTGATATGCCGATCAGCCGCGAGCAGCTGCTGCGGCAAGCATGGGGATATCAAAGCATGGGAGAAACCCGAACCGTGGATGTGCATGTTCAACGGCTTCGTAAAAAGCTGGGCGTAGAGCGGATTGAAACCGTCTATAAATGCGGCTATCGATTGAAGATGGCTTGAAGCGCATAAACGCAGTGCAGTGGGTTTCACCGCTGAAGGCGCTTCTCCATACAAAGCAAACGATCCACGCTGACTAAAAGCCACGAAAGCAGTTGTTTTAAACAGTGTTGGACGGAGATGTCATTTCACACGTATGCAAGCTGTAAACAGCTCAAGCGGACTAACGCTGGATTGACTTTTCATGCGTTTTTTCCTATGGAAAAGGGATAGACTCCCACATACAACACAAAGGCAGGCGAGCAATCGCCTGCCTTTGTGTTGTATGCGCACTGGCATTCAATTTGTGCTCTGCTATTCATCATCGTTTTTATGGTAACCCTGATTACGATCCGTTATCAGTTTGATCAGTTTTTTATACGTTTCCAGATTGTAATTTGAGAACTTAACACCAAACACACTTCGCTTACCAACATTCTTTTTCCATGCCACCTGACCTTGTATCTTGCCTGTTTCTTGCGAGTCCAGCGTAAGGGCTTCATCTTTATCCATATCGTCGGGCTGTTCGCACTCAATTTTAGCGCCCGTTTCGGATATATCGCTAATTCTGCATACCCTCCCAGTTTGGCCGTTTACTGCCACGGCACTCTCCATATGAACCCGCTCCAATGTTCGTTTGCGGGGTCTTTCAATACAAACAAGAATGCTTATACACACTGCTGCCGAATTGTATAACGTCCACACCATGTTGATAAGCACACTTTCCATACTGAATGTATTCCCGGCAATATGCTGCGGTATCAATACCCAACTATATAGCGTCAGCCCCAGAATGATAATAAACGGAAGTGCCGTTGCCAGCGAAAATCTGGTTTTGTTTTCATGTATACCTTTTGGCGTTACCCGAAAAGGGATTGGGCGAGAGAAAACAGCTTCCATCAGCGCCGCGACGCTGAGATACGGCGCCATGGCAACATCATAAATATGGCTCCATGTGGCTGCACGGCTCTGCCGCATCAATAGCCTTGCCGCTAAAAATGAAACCAAGAAAGATGGCAGCCAGAAAAGCGTAAAAGCCTGTAATGATGTGCTGATAATGACCGTCCCGAAAATAAGATATACCAGCGGGCATAGCAGGTATACCATTTTCTGTGCGCCAAAAAACCAGTAAATAAAACCATCAAAATAAATTAAGCGTTGTATAGGCGTAAGCCCCTTTACAGTCAGAGGGTTCCATTTTTTCACTACTTGTATATTCCCGCGGCACCATCTTTCCCGCTGGCGTATCAGGTCGGTAAAAGTTTCTACGGACAGCCCCGTACATAAAACCTCTTTGATGAATATTGTTTGATATCCCCGCGCCTGTATTAGCATCCCGGTTGCCATGTCCTCGGTAATCGTGCCCACCGGTATCCCGCCAATCTCGTCCAGTACTTTACGGCGGAAAACCGCGTTGGTTCCCACATGCAGCACCGCGTTATAGCGTGCGCGCCCCGCCTGTATCTCCCGCATAAACAAATCCTGCTCGTTAGGGATCTGCTCATTCAGGTGTAAGTTATGCTGAAAAGGATCGGGATTGCTGAAAATCTGCGGCGTCTGTACAAACCCAACCGTATCATCAACAAAATAACCAATGGTTTTTTGCAAAAAAGCTGATTTTGGCACCATATCCGCATCCAGCAGCGCCACAAAACGGCCATTTGTATTTTGCAACGCGTAGTTGATGTTGCCGGCCTTTGCATGGCTTTTTTCCGGACGGGCAATATATTGAATGCCCAATTCTGCACACAGCGCTTTTGCCGTTTCGCGTGCACCGTCGTCACAAAGCGTTATTGTGATTTTATCTTTAGGGTAATCCAGATTAAGGCATCCCACGATCGTCTTGGTTAAAATGGAGGTACTCTCGTTGTAAGTGGCAATCAGCACATCCACGGTAGGCAATGTGTCCCACTCCTCCGCCGTGTGACGCTCAGGCTTTTGCGGGTTAATAAATAGCAAACGGTTCACCAGCGCCTGACTGTAACCCATCACCTCGGCCAAAACCAACAGCACGCCAAAGATGATACTTACCGCCCCAAAGGACAAAGGCAGCGTGAACCCAATGCGCCAAATCAGGTAAATCAGCCCAAGCACAAGGGATAACCCAACAAAAACATTCCGCCAAAAACGCCATTTTTTTGCGAGCAGATATAAGATCAAAATAGCAAACAATAAACCTACGGCAATATACGGAAACCGAACATCACTTATTCCGTCCAGAAAAAACATGCCATTTCCCCCTTGTGTCAAATTTCCACATTTATACAATTAGATTACACATAGACTGTGGATAACCCTTCAACAAAGCAGAATATTATAAACACGAGTAAAAAAGAGCAGCTGCCCGCGTTTACACAGTGCAGCCGCCCTTAATACAATTATATTTGGTTCTCTTCAATACCGTACCATATGAGGCTTGTTATGAATCTGCCTGCGCCGTTTTCTGCTTTCCTCTTTTGTGCAGTAAAATCCATAGCAGTGCTGCCAGATAAGCGAAAATCAGCCCAATGGTGATAAACAGCATCGTTTCCGATTCCGCTGCCAGAGCGATAAAAATCAGCATCGGGCTGCCCAGTGCAATACCAAAACCGCTGCCCGTAACCAGATTATTCGCCGCCGGCGTCTCAAAGTTCGGGTCAATAGGCCGCAGCAGTAAAATGCCGGAACTGATGGTTCCCGTCATCATACCATACATGGAAAGGAATCCTTCGTAGTAATAATTCGGGTATATTTTTTTGCAAATCCAGCGAAGATAGAGGAAGGTTACTAATCCGCCGGATACCGCCGTGATGATAAAAGGCACCCAAAGACCAGATAAATCCGCAAAGTCGATGGAGGCAATTCCGGCCACGATCATCAAATCAAACGCCATGCCGGAAATACGGCTAAGTAAATAGTTATTCTGGTACTGCCGCGTCATCACCTTAGACTTGCGTAAAAGATGGAGCACGCCCTTGATACCCATCGCCAGCAGAGAGCCAATGATAAAATTGAATCCCCACAGCAGCGGTGACAATGTTTTGGTAAGCCCCGGCGCGGTTGCCGCAATCAGGCTGGTGAGTCCCCATGTAACCAGATAGGTGCACAGGTAGGCAAGCAATACCAGCGCAACCTGAATCGATAATTTGTCCACCGATTCGGAAAGCGGTATCTCCCCCTTATCCTGAAACACATCCACCGTTACCGAACCGGAAAGCAGGCTTTCTTCCTTGCGCTTATGCTTACCGGAGCGAACCAGAAAGTTCAAATATAATACGCCGACCAAACACGCGCACAGGTAGCCGGCCGCCGCAAGCGAAAGGCCATAGGATTGACCGCCAAAGAAGCCTAGCGTCTCATAGGTTACACCTACGTTGTTGGCTTGTCCCGGCCCTTGCCCGAAGGCCATCGGCAGCAGGATGCCGGAGGCTTTAAACAGCTGCGGCATCCACAAATACCCCAGCAACAGCGAGATTGCCAGGCCGACAACGGCTTGCACCAGATACGTTGTTATAATGGTTGCGCCTGTGCGGAAGCCCGCCCCTTTGTCCCGTTCACTACGGTTGTTGTTCACCCGCAGCGACAGCGCAATAAAACCAATGGCAATACCATGGTAAGTGATCATCTCTAAAAAGTTTTCCGGTATCTGGATGATGCCACTGCTCTTGAGCGCCAGCAGGATAAAACCGGCCAGTACGGACGTGGGAATCAGGCTTTTTCGTATCAGTTTGGTTTTCCGTACAATCGCATTGGAGAGCAGTAAAACGCCAGCAATAATCCCCATGATAATAAAGAAGTTCCACAGTTCGGAATTGGCGGCTGAATAGTCCATCGTTATCCTCTCTCTTTTTGCATCATTTCGAACGCTTCAAAATACTTTAATCCGCTTCGCTCCATCGCCGATAATACCTGATACCGGCTTTGCTCGCCAGCAGAAAAAACGATCGTGTTTTTACCGTATATCTCCAGCCCCTGCAAATCTTGAATATCCACATGAAAATCCCCGCAGTTCAACCCGTTCCCGCCAAAGGTAAGCGTACCGCAAGCCACTTCCCGGGTATGATGATCCGGGTATATACGCACTATCGTTTGGTTCGCGTCGGCAAAGAGCGGTTGATCCGGATGGGCACGGTATAGCTCCGTTAGATAATCCCTCTGCCATTGCCCCCATGCTTCCAGCGTATCAAACGGGCATTCATCTGAGCGCAGATAGCCGGTTTCCGTATAGGTAGCTGTAAGCCCGCAGGAGCACTTTACCTGATCTCCCTTGCCGTGTACCGTTCCAAACGCGTGGCAATGCGGGCACAAATACAATACGTTTTGTATCCCCTCCGCCAGCTTTTTGCCGCGGTATTGTACAGGCCGCTCTTCCTGGCGGCGGTATGCGTCCTCATCAATATCCCGCGCGATAATATCATTCACTTCTTCGGCAGTCATGCCTGAAATGGTTTGCGAAGAATAGGTTCGAACCACATAACCGCTCATTTTCCCTCTGCGCAGCGTATGCGCCCAGCGCGGGCTGGAAAAATAGCCGCCCTCCAGCCGGTAGGTTACCAACGCGGCGCCGGATGCCTTCACCATCGAACCTGTAGCCGGATGCACCGGGCACGTTGCCCCCTGAAAGGATTTATTGCCCTCCGCAAATAAAGCAACGTTGCTGCCTTTACGCAATCTGCGTACCATCTGCAGCGCTGTCGTTGCGTCCGCGCCGCCTTTGCGTTTGGGAATCGGATCGAAAAAATAGACAAGTAGTTTTCGCAGCCATCCTGTACGGAAAATGTGTTCACTGGCTACAAAGTACATATGCCGCGGAAAGCTGATCCCCACAAAAATCATATCAAAGTCTGTATTATGATTGGCAATGACAATATACGGTTCCTCAATGGCCGGCGCAGGCGCTCCCTGAAAGCGAAACATACGCTCAACAGGCCAACGGACGATGTTGCGTACCACTGCATAGAACCAAACGTGCCGTACATATCCCTGCATTTTCAATATCCCCATGTCCAGCTTAAGTTACATCAGCAACGTATACAAGATACCATATCGCGCGCCTTTTTTCCATAGTGCTTTTGCCTTTGCTTTGGTTTGTGTGTTATTTTCACTGGGACGCAAAGCCTTACTTTGCTTGGGTTTTTTACTATTCTTTGTTTACGCAGGTTTGACAGCATATTCATAAAATGATTGTATGGTATATGTATAAATCAAGTAAAGAGCACGCTGAAAAAGATTATTTTGCACCGTTCCTTATGCTATACTGTTATCCAGCAATATAAAAGGGTATGCAGCCGCGTGCTTCATATACCGACGTTAGGGAGAACTGCCGTATGAATATCGGTATCTGTTTTCACGATCTGGCTCCCGGCACAATATCGGAGCGTGCCGCAAACGCCCATAAACAGGGTTTTACCTGCACGCAGCTTTCCCTGGGCGATATATTGAAAGAACCCCTTCCAGTCACCGGGTTCTCCAAAGCCTTCGCGCAATCATTGTCGCAAGAGATACAGCCGCTAAGCATCGCAGTTTTAACGTGTACCCTAAGCGCAACACATTCCGATCAAGCCGCTTATCAGAATGCATTGTCAAAGTGCTTTGCGCATCTGCAACTTGCAGCCTATCTAGGCGCTTGCATCGTTGGTATCGAGATTACCAACCTTAAACCAATCTGCAATTCGGATTTGATGCAAAGCCATAACGAAGATACGCTACAGCTGTTGATCGAGCACCTGCATCCTATTGTAAAAGAAGCGGAACGCCTGCAGATCAGCCTCGCTATTCGCCCCTGTAACACTCACATTATCAATACCCCGCAGCGAGCGCGCGCCGCTTTGGATGCGCTGGCATCCCCTAACGTTAAAATCATACTCGATCCTGTTGCTCTGCTGCATCCCGATCATTTAGAGCAGCAGCAGGATATGCTCGCTTCCGCCCTTGACTTGCTGGGCAATGATATCGCAGCTGTATATCTGCGGGATTACCAGTACCGTCATGGGAAAGTCCTTCCCGTAGCCAGCGGGCTTGGCGATATGGACGACTATCAGGTGCTTAGCCATATTGCAGGTCAGCTGCCTGAAACACCGATAATACTGGGGAGCACACAACCAGGCAATGCAAAAGCGGCGCGGGCGCATATCGCGGCTATTTACGGTGAATTCTGGTTGTAATTCACCAAACTTAATAAAATCGATATTGACAGTCACTTCGCCTACTTCTATAATGAAGGAAAATGACAAGTGCCCGGGAGCGTGATTCGGGCATACATGAAAGGTGACGACTCCCCATGAAATCCATCATTATGTATTATTCATACCGCGGCCATACAAAAAAAGTCGCAGAGAAAATGGCACATACGCTGGAATCCGATCTTCTGGAAGTGCAAACGCCAAAACGTAAAAATATCATTTCTACTTTTTTCGTGGATTGCCCCCGCGCCCGCATGCGTAAAAGCACCACGATCAAACCGATCGAGTCTGCGTTGGATGCCTATGACCTGATTACGCTGGCCGTGCCGGTATGGGCTGGGTTCCCCGCGCCCGCGTTTAACGCGATGGTAAACCTACTGCCTTCTCATAAGAATATTCAGTTGGTTTTCGTCTCTTCCTCCGGAAACGGCGCTACCAAGAAAAGCGAAGAAGGAACGCGCAAACTCATTAAAAAACACGGCTGCTCGGTTGTAGATTATAAAGAAATCCGCGCGCAGGCCTAATCCATCAGCAGAGGAAACGAAGTGTTTCCCCTGCTGTTTTTATGGGTATCCTTTTCCAGTCACCCGATATATCGCCAAAGGAGGAATAGCATGGCTACAATTTATCTGGCAGGCGGCTGTTTCTGGGGAATGGAGAAGTATATTGCTTCCATACACGGCGTTACCGCCACATCCGTCGGTTATGCAAACGGCCATACCGAAGCACCGACTTATGAAGAGGTATGCCACAACAATACCGGTCACGCTGAAACCGTTGAGGTTATTTATAGCCCCGGTGAGGTACCGCTTGCTTTTTTACTCTCACTGTATTTTGACGCCATCGACCCTACCAGCGTGAACCGGCAGGGCGGCGACCAGGGTACGCAATACCGTACCGGCATCTATTATACCGACGAAAAGGATTTGCCGGTCATCCGGCAAGCCATGGCATCCGAACAAAAGAAGCATCAGCAGCCGCTGGCGATTGAAGTAGCCCCATTGGCTCACTTCTACCCGGCGGAAGAATACCACCAGAAATATTTGGATCATCATCCCGGCGGTTATTGCCACATTGCGCCCGACAGGTTCGCAAAAGCCGCGGCAGCTGTTGTAAACCCGGCGGATTATCCCCCGCCTCCGCCCGCTGAGCTGCAAAGCCGCTTAACGCCAATGCAGTTCGATGTTACGCAGCGCAGCGCTACCGAACCACCGTTTCGCAACGAGTTTAACCAACAGTTTGAAGCGGGCTTGTATGTGGACATCACTACAGGCGAGCCGCTTTTTACATCCCGGGATAAGTTTTACTCCGCTTGCGGCTGGCCGAGCTTTTCACGTCCGGTCGATCCCAATGTTGTGGTGGAGAACACCGATACCAGCCACGATATGCTTCGCACAGAAGTACGCAGCCGCTCCGGGAACGCACACCTTGGGCACGTTTTTCAGGATGGCCCCGCCATGCAGGGCGGCAGGCGCTACTGTATCAACAGTGCTGCGCTCCGCTTTATTCCGCTGGAAGAGATGGAAGCCGCTGGTTACGGGTACCTGATCCCATTGGTAAAGGGCGAAGCGTAACCCTTGGCAAGCCCTTGTATACAAGCAATTGCGTCGCTGTTTTCTACTAGATATTCCCAGCGAAAACGCAGTGTTTTTTACGTGCCCAAACCCATGACAAACGTTTGTTTACATTGCATTTTTACTGTACTAATCAGCAAAACGGCACCGTATTGAATTGACACGGCACATGAACCTTAATACAATATATCTAAAGGCAATGGTGCTGAGTTTAGACCTGTGTGTGCTGCTCGAACAACGTTGCTTTTTTCTTCATTCAACTGGTATACAACCCGGTAAACCAAATTTAAAGGAGGTACCACTCGCATGAAACGAAAGTTATCTCTGCTCACGGCGATCGTTCTGGTTCTGACGACGCTTATCGTACCGGCCATGGCCGAGTCCGCTGAGCCCGTAAAAATCGGCGCTATCGCCCCGACCACCGGCAGCCTGGCTACCTATGGCGAGTCCGTTGTCAACGGTATCAAATTGGCCGTTGATGAAATCAATGCGGCGGGCGGCGTTCTTGGCGGCCGCATGCTGGATGTAACCTACATGGATGATAAAGCAGATTCCACGGAAAGCGCCAACGCTTTTAACAAGCTGCTTTCCGATGGCAACAAGGCGATCATCGGCTCTGTCACCTCCGGCGTTACCGCTGGTTTGGCTGCTTTGGCTGATGCCGAAGGCATGCTGTTGATCACTGCCACCGCGACTGCCGACACCATCACCGATGGTTATGACAGCGTTTTCCGTGCTTGCTTCCGCGACTCCTTCCAGGGCGAAGTTGCCGCTAAAGTTGCTGTTAAGCTGGGCGTAAGCAAAGTTGCAATCCTCTACGCTTCCGGCGACACCTATTCTGCCGGCCTGTACGAAGCCTTCAAGGCGGCCGCGGGCGAGCTGGGTCTGGAGATCGTGGACGTGGAAAGCTCTTCCACCACCGCCGATACCGACTACACCACGCAGCTGACCAACATCGTCGCCTCCGGCGCCGAGTTGATCTTCGCTCCTTACTACTATGATTCCATTGGCCCCTACATCGTACCGCAGGCTCGTGAAGCGGGCTTCACCGGTTACTTTGTCGGTGCTGACGGCTGGGACGGCACGCAGAACACCATGGTTGAGGATAAGAGCCTGTACAACAACTGCTTCTACACCAACCACTATGCTCCCGACGATCCCTCCGAAATCGTGCAGAACTTCGTGGCCGACTACACCGCCGCCTTCGGCGCTGAGAGCCTGACCGCTCTGGCCGCTCTGGCGTATGACGCCACTTACATGCTCAAGGATGCCATCGAAGCCGCGGGTACGGACGATACCGCCGCGATCATCGAGGCGATGACCGGTATGTCCTTCTCGGGCGTTACCGGCACCTTCACGCTGGACGAATCCGGCACGCCCGAAAAGGCTGCGCCTGTTATCCAGTATGTTGACGGCGTTGCCACGTTCTACGAATACATCTAATCCCACGAAATGTATTTGCGGGTAGAAGTGAGCCTCGTTTCTACCCACCGTATTCAGTCAGGGGCGGACGTCACTGTCCGCCCCGCCTTATCATCTTCTTCAACTTTTTGTAGACTGAACAACTTTGATTTTTGTCATCTCCTATGCTCTGCGGCGTAGTAACAATAAATTGCTTACAGCCGGTACGCGGCAGGCGTATCGGTTTGATATTGGAAACAGAAGGGAGCTATCTGTTATGGACGGACTCACATTGTTTTTCCAGCAGATAATCAATGGCTTGCGTGTTGGCAGCGTATACGCGCTGGTCGCACTGGGCTATACGATGGTCTATGGTATTATACGACTTATTAACTTCGCCCACGGCGACTTCATCATGGTTGGTGCATACACGCTGTTCTTCACCGTCCCCCTGATGATTGCTTTGGGTATGCCGGCATGGCTATCCATCATCTTCGCAATTGTCGTTTGCGCCATCACCGGCATTCTGGTTGAGAAACTGGCGTATAGTCCGGTACGCGCCAAGGGCAATAAAATGTCCTCCTTGATCACCGCAATCGCAATGAGCCTGTTTTTGGAAAATGCCGCGCAAACGCTGTTCGGCGCTTCCCCCAAACAGGTGGGTACCATTTTCAAGCTGGATAAAATATGGGGCATCAGCGGTAATACGCTGCTCACGATTTTCATTGGCATCGTCGTTATGGTCGGTCTGTCTTTCTTTGTAAAGTATACAAAAGCCGGGCAGGCTATGCGCGCCGTATCGGAAGATAAAAACGCTTCGCTGCTGATGGGCATCAACGTAAACCGCACAATTGCCATTACCTTTGGTATCGGCGCCGGTCTTTCGGCCATTGCGTCGCTGATGTATATTGTACAGTACAATCAGGTCACCAACGTAATGGGTTATATGCTGGGTCTCAAAGCCTTTGTAGCAGCCGTTCTCGGCGGCATCGGCAGCATCCCCGGCGCTATGATCGGCGGTCTGGTTGTCGGCATTGTAGAAAGCTTATCCAAGGCGTACAGTTCGTCGCTTACCGGCGGCGTTATTACCTCCGCCTTCTCCGATGCCATTGTATTCGGTATCCTGATTCTAGTGCTGCTGATTAAGCCCACCGGTATCATCGGTGAGAAGACCGGCGAGAAAGTGTAGGTGCTGAAAAATGGAGAATAAAAATACGCGCCTTACGCGCCTGCTCGTTTCGCTGGCCGGCGTCGTCGTGCTGGGTTTGGTACTGCTTGTTGTTGATTCTTTAGGCTTGATTGATAGTTACATCCGCGGCATTTTTATCCAGTGCTGCTTTGCCGTTATCATGGCTACGTCGTTGAACCTTGTGTTTGGTTATCTGGGGCAGATTGCACTTGGCCACGCAGGTTTTATGGCGATTGGCGCGTACACATCCGCTCTGGTTACCAAAGCGATGGGTCTTGCCATTAAAGCCGGTACCATGCCGGCAATGTCTAACGTAATGCAGTTTTTCATCGGCTTGCTCTGCGGCGCCATTGTCGCTGCGCTCTTCGGCCTGTTGGTCGGCATTCCCGCGCTGCGGCTTCGCGGTGACTATCTGGCCATTATCACCCTTGGTTTTGGCGAGATCATCCGTATCATTATCCAGAACCTTCCGTTTGCGGGTGGTAAGGGTTTGGCAAAAGGGCAAGCAGGACAGGCATTGATTGGCATCATGCGTATGAACGATATTTATATTATTTTTATCGTTACAGTCGTGTGTATCGCCATTATGATCGCTTTTGTCCGTTCCCGTTTCGGACGCGCCATCATTGCCATTCGTGAAGACGATATCGCATCCAGCAGCATGGGGCTGAACGTCACGTTCTACAAAGTGCTCACCTTCACATTCTCCGCTTTCTTTGCGGGTATTGCCGGTGCGATATTTGCGCACCGCGGCTTGGGCACATTGCAGTACAGCGACTTTACGTTTATCAAATCCACTGATTACGTAATCATGGTGGTTTTGGGCGGTATGGGTTCGATGACCGGATCAATCATCACGGCAATTGTGCTCTCCGTCCTGCCGGAAATGCTGCGTGCGTTCTCCGATTACCGCATGCTGCTTTACTCCATCATCCTGATCGTAATGATGATTTTCCGCCCCACCGGATTGTTTGGCAATTACGAGTTTTCCCTGTACGATATGCTTAAGAAGTGGCTGAAAAAGAAGCCAATTAATGCGGACCAATCCGCTGCGAAAGGAGAGGGTTGAGCATGGCTGAATCAGTATTGAAGGCATCCAATCTCGGCATCAGTTTTGGCGGTTTGCGCGCTGTGCATGATTTTGAGATTGATATTAAAGAAGGCGAACTCGTTGGCCTGATCGGCCCCAACGGCGCTGGCAAAACCACGGTGTTTAACCTTTTTACCGGCGTGTATAAACCAACCGAAGGCGCATTCTACCTGGGCGGCAAACCCATGAACGGCAAAAAAACGCATGAGATCGTTGCCGCCGGTATAGCGCGTACCTTCCAAAACATCCGTCTCTTTAAGCAGATGACGGTAATGGAAAACGTATTAATTGCCTTTACCAAGGACATTAAGTACGGTCTTGGCGGCAGCATTTTCCGCAGCGGCGGTTTTTGGAAAGAGGAGCAGGACATCCGCGAAAAAGCGCTGGATTTGCTCTCCGTCTTTAACTTGCAAGATAAAGCAAACTGGCAAGCCAGCAACCTGCCTTATGGGCAGCAGCGCAAACTGGAAATCGCCCGCGCACTGGCAACCAATGCTAAAATGCTTCTGCTGGACGAGCCTGCCGCCGGTATGAACCCGACGGAAACCGCCGAACTGTTGGCATGCATCAACCTGATCCGCCGCAAGTTTAACATTACCATTTTGCTGATCGAGCATGACATGAGCTTAGTTATGAATGTATGCGAGCGTATTGTCGTCATCGACTACGGCGAAATAATTGCGCAGGGACTTCCGGAAGAGATTTCTCATGATCCGAAAGTTATTGCGGCTTACTTGGGCGAATAGGAGGGGTAGCGATGCTGACAATTAAGGATTTAAACGTACATTACGGCGCTATCCACGCGATAAAAGGCATTTCGCTGGACGTTAACGATGGTGAAATCGTTTCGCTGATCGGTGCTAACGGCGCAGGAAAAACCACTATTCTGCATACCATTTCCGGTTTGGTGAAAGCTACTTCCGGTGAAATTACCTACAACGGCATCAACCTGCGTACCACAGCACCCAATAAAATCATTACGTTAGGTATGGCGCACGTGCCGGAAGGCCGACACGTTTTTAGCCGGATGACCGTTCTGGAGAATCTACGGATGGGCGCGTATTCGCTTACGGACACAGAGCAGATTAAGCAGAACATCGAGACGGTGTTTAAAAGCTTCCCGCGTTTAAAGGAACGCTCCAAGCAGATTGCGGGTACTCTTTCCGGCGGTGAACAGCAAATGCTGGCAACCGGCCGCGCGCTGATGTCTAACCCCAAGATTCTTTTGATGGACGAGCCTTCCATGGGCCTCTCCCCCATATTGGTAAAGGAAATCTTCAACATTATCGCCACGCTGCATGAGAAGGGTATCACCATCTTGCTGGTGGAACAGAACGCGAAGGTTGCGCTGTCCATCTCCAGCCGTGCGTATGTATTGGAGACCGGCAGTATTGCCATGTCCGGCACAGCTGCGGACCTGATGGAAGATGACCGGGTGCGTAAGGCATACCTCGGCGTGTAAGTTACTTTACCCGCTCATTGAATCAGAACCTATAATTTCTCTGCATAAAGCGAAAAGTCTGTTGGAAAACCAACAGACTTTTCGCTTTTCTCTTGATAAGCTGTACTCGTATCCGGAGACAATTTATCTTATTGGATCAATTCGATGCCAGCATTGTTTAGCGCTAAAGGAGGGACTTACCGTTATGGCTATTGAAACTGCTTACCCGTTTCATATGGAGCAAAAGGTAGAGAAGTTGATTATAAACCAAGCTCTGCATTATATCCATATGGCATTCCAGCCCGGTGAAGGGCTGCCGGAGCATATTGCAAACAGTAATGTGTATATGACGGTAGTACATGGAGTCCTTTCCTTGCAATTAAACGATCAACCCGAAAAATCCTATTTCGGCGGAACCTTGCTGACGATTCCCAAAGGTACCAAAATGAATGTGCGTAATCAAAGCGGGAATCTGCTGGAGCTTATCGTGGTCAAAGTGCCTTCCCCGGACGCACAGCACTAATGCCATGATCTCTCCAAGCAGGAGTTACGCTCCCCGTCATCGAATTTCCATATTATGGTTTTCAAGAAGGAGGTAGTACCATTATGAGCATGTTTTGCTATCAATGTCAGGAAACTGCCGGTGGTAAAGGTTGTACCCATAGCGGTGTGTGCGGTAAAAGCGCCGAAACCGCCAACTTGCAAGATCTACTGATTTACACTCTCAAGGGGATTGCCGTTTTGGTTTTACAAAACGAAACGAAGGTTACATCCATTCCTGAAACGAACCACGCCGTCCTATCCAGTTTGTTTACTACGATCACAAACGCCAATTTCGATTCCGATTCCATTGCCGAACAGATCATACATGCGCTGTCCCTGCGTGATCAACTGCCAAAACCGGCAGGCAAAGCGCTGCCCGACGCGGCCGTATACCACGTCGAAACACGAGAGGATATGCTGGTAAAAGCCGCATCCATTGGTGTTCTGGCTACCGAAAATGAGGACGTTCGCTCGCTGCGTGAAATGGTCACCTATGGCGTAAAAGGAATGGCCGCCTATGCGCACCACGCCCTTATGATCGGTAAAGAAGACCCGTCCATTTACGCGTTTATCTACAAAGCACTGGCAGCCACGCTGGATGACCAAAAGACAGCCGACGAGCTCGTAGCGCTGACGCTGGAGACAGGAAAATTCGGCGTGCAAGCCATGGCGCTGCTGGATGAAGCAAACACCACTCGTTTTGGAAAGCCGGAAATTACGCAGGTGGATATTGGCGTTCGCAACAATCCCGCTATTCTGATTTCGGGTCATGATTTGACGGATTTGGAACAACTGCTGATCCAAACTAAGGACACGGGCGTTGACGTATATACCCATAGCGAAATGCTGCCCGCGCACTATTATCCCGCTTTTAAGAAGTACCCCCACTTCGCAGGCAACTATGGCAACGCATGGTGGAAACAAATCACTGAATTTGCTTCTTTCCATGGGCCTATTCTCTTTACAACCAATTGCATTGTTCCGCCCAAGAGCACCGAAGTGCAGAATCGCATTTTCACAACCGGAGCAACGGGTTATCCCGGCTGTAAGCATATCAAAGCCGATGCAAACGGACACAAGGATTTCTCCGAAATCATTGCGTTAGCAAAGACGCTTCCCTCACCGGAAGGCATCGAAACCGGCAGCATTGTTGGTGGGTTTGCACACGATCAGGTACTGGCGCTGGCAGATCAAATCGTAGACGCCGTAAAATCCGGCGCAATTCGCAAATTCTTTGTAATGGCTGGGTGCGACGGACGAATGAAGAGCCGGGAGTACTACACACATTTTGCCGAACTGCTGCCAAAAGATACGGTTATCCTTACGGCAGGCTGCGCCAAATACCGCTATAACAAGCTCAATCTTGGCGATATCAACGGAATACCACGCGTGTTGGACGCTGGGCAGTGCAACGATTCCTACTCGCTGGCGGTTATCGCCCTGAAGCTGAAAGAAGTCTTTGGGCTTGAGGATATTAACGATTTACCCATCGTGTATAACATCGCCTGGTACGAGCAAAAAGCGGTAATCGTACTACTTGCACTTTTGTATCTGGGTGTGAAGAATATCCATCTTGGCCCAACGCTGCCCGGATTCCTGTCTCCAAATGTGGCAAAAGTATTGGTCGAGAAATTTGGTATTGCAGGCATTACGACCGCCGAAGACGATATACAATTATTCCTTAACGCCTGAAAGGAGGGCTAAACGATGAAAGCAACCATTGACCGCGATTTGTGCATCGGCTGTGAAGTTTGTGCCGAAACTTGTCCCAATGTGTTTCGCATGAATGACGACGGGCTGGCTGAGGTTTATGTTGACACTATTGCCCCGGAGGATGAGGATACTGCAAAAGCAGCGGAAAGTAATTGCCCGGTAAACATCATCACAGTTGAATAATAGACGCAAGCCGCCCGGAAGCCAACTTCCGGGCGGCTAATTTTTATGATATGATAGCAGAAAACAAACGATTGGGAGTGTGGGTGGCATGAACAAGGTAGCACACGTTGCAGATGCAATGATTGCATATTACGCCGGAGATAGAAAACGCATCAACCATTTTATGAAGGTGCACGGCTATGCATCCACCATAGGGCGTCTGGAAAACTTGCCGGAAGATACACAGCTGATTTTGGAGATCGCTGCGCTCACACATGATATTGGCATAAAAAACAGCGAAAGCAAATATGGCAGCTCTTCCGGCGAACACCAGCAAATCGAAGGGCCACCGGAAGCCGGTAAGTTACTCCATGCTCTTTTGGTTGAGGAGCACATCATCGATCGCGTTTGTTGGCTGATTGCCCATCACCATACCTATGAAAATATTAATACACTGGATTACCAAATCCTTGTGGAAGCCGACTTTCTGGTCAATATTGATGAGGATGGTTTAAAAGACACAGCCATTCAAAGAATAAAAGGCCATATTTTTAAAACCTCAACAGGTATTGCGTTTCTGGAGAGATTATATCATGGTGATACAAGTTCCGAGCTTTAATAAAAATCACATTTGTTACATTGTTAATATTGTTCCATTATATCGTGTAACTTTTATTGGGTAGTATTTACTTTATTTGTTCTATTACAAACATTCTTTGGTTACATCATTTATCCTTTTTAAATAATAAACGACAATTTTTGCTAAATTTTGTGGTTTTTGATTTGTGTATTTATCAATTATATGTTATTCTAATTTATGATTATGAACTCAGTACAATTTCAGACCAAACCAACTTATCTATTAAGGAGGGACCTTCATGAAGAAACGAACCTTCGCAATTCTTTGTGCACTCGTAATGTTACTGGGCCTTGTACCGGTGGCAGGAGCGCTGGCTTCTACGACTATGTATGTGTATACCAGCAACGGCAAAAGCTTGAACCTGCGGGATTACCCTTCCAAGGACGGCAATATTATTGCCAATATCCCCTACGGTGCTTCCGTAAAAGTGGATACCAGCTATGTCGGCAGTTCCTGGCTCCATGTAACCTACGACAAGCATACAGGCTATTGCATGAGCCGGTATCTGACCGACAAGAAACCCAGCCCGAAGCCTACCGCGACCCCGACCCCGTCCAGCACACTGTATGACAATTTTGCTCCCTGCTTCTACACCGCTACCGTACGTCCTTCCTCGCCTGGTGGATACGTACATCTTCGCTGGGCTCCGAGCAAAAATCAGCCTATTCAGCGGGATTATTACAATAATGACGAGCTGACTGTCATTTCGCAAAACGACTCATGGTGTCAGGTATACGATGAAACCAATAATGTATCCGGCTTCATGATGTCCTTTTTCCTAGTATCCACGTATCAGCAATAAATTGCCTAATCGAAATGGAGGAATGTGCGTATGAAGAAAATTCTTGCTCTCCTGTTGGCGCTGGCATTGCTGGCTTTTGCGCCTTCTTCACTGGCGGATGCTATTAAGCTGACGGAAAACGCCAGCGGTTTTGACCTTTCAATTGATCTGCCCGCGGACGCAACCGTACGGGTAGAAACCAACGGGGATGTACCTTACACCTTTATTAGCTTTGCGGACGAAACACAACCCATGCTCTACATCAGCGTTGCGCCCTCCGAAGAGTACGAAGGCGTAACACTCGCTTCGCTCTCCAGTGACGAATTGGATACCCTTTTCGCCTCTGTCAGCGCGGATTTGGATATGCCCTCCTACCAGATGAAGCAAACCGCCGGCGGTTATGACTACATGCTGGTTGAAGATGATTCTTCGACCGACTCGGCAACGATGGTAATCATCTATGAAGGATACTTCATTCAGATGACCGTTTGGAACGCTAACTATGTTATGCTGACCGACGATGATCTGTCTGCCTGCGAAGCGCTGCTGGACACGCTGCAAATCGTGGAGATGTAAAAGCTCCCTTTCCCTAACACAAAAAGAGACCAATTGCTTAAAAGCAAATGGTCTCTTTTAATAATCATATATCGCTTTTTACCGTCCGCCCATAGCGTCCAGGTAGCGCTGGGCATTTTTCCCTACGATCGCAGCACTCGGTTTTTGGCTGAGCACAGCACGCGCTACGCGCAGCACGTCATCCATGGTGACAGCTTCGATTTTCGCAAGTGTCTCTTCTGCCGTTGTTAAGCGGTCCAGCAAAAGCCTGCTGCGTCCAATGGATTGCATACGTCCGGAAGAGCTTTCAAGCGCTAGCACATATCCGCCCTTCAGCTGTGCCTTCGCGCTTCGAAATTCTTTCTCCGTAAAGCCTTTTTCCAGCGCTTTTTCCAGCTCTGTTTGCAGTTCATCAATCACCTTTTGCCCGTTATCCGGCGAAGTGCCTGCATAGATGGTAAAAGTGCCAATCCCGGGATAGCTGGTCGGATATGAGAATACGGAATACGCCATACCTAATTCTTCCCGGATGCGTTGGAATAACCGGCTGCTCATGCCGCCGCCAATAGCATTATTGAATACAGACAGCGGGTAGCGGTCGTCTGAAGCAAGCTCAATACCGGGGTAGCCCAGCGCAATTTGCAATTGCTCTGTTTCTTTTTCGCGCGCCTTACGGCCACTGCGGATTTGCTGTGGCTGTGTTTGCGTTTCCGGTTCGCCCTCGCTGGGAAAGTCAGTAAAAAACTGTTCGGCCAATTCTACAAACGCTTCCCATTCATAATTCCCGGCGATGGCTAAAACCATGTTTTTAGGATGATAATGCCTGCGCCAATAGCGCAGTAAATCTTCACGCTGATATGCGCGTATCTGCGCAGCAGGCCCAAGAATCGGCCTGCTAAGAGAGCCCGCAAATTGAGCCTCGCTGAGTATATCGCTTACTAAATCCTCCGGCGTATCTTCAACCATGGCGATCTCTTCCAGCACAACGCCGCGTTCTTTCTGTAATTCCTGCTCGTCAAAACGGGCGCGCAAAACAATATCGCTCACAATATCCACCGCAAGCGCCAAGTCTTCATCGATCACTTTTGCGTAAAAACAAGTGCAATCCTTGCCGGTAAAAGCGTTCAACTGCCCGCCAACTTCATCCATCTCTTCGGCAATATCCCTTGCACTGCGTGTCCTTGTTCCCTTGAACACCATATGCTCAATAAAATGGGATAATCCGTTTTCCTCCGGCGTTTCGTTCATCGAGCCCACTTTGATCCAGCAGCCGACCGTGCAGCTATGCACATGCGTCAGTTTTTCCCCTACAAGCCGCAGCCCGTTCGGCAGGGTGATTTGATCAAACATGTCGATTTCCCTTCTAATAAAGCCGACGGAAGCACTCCGTTTCCGAAGTGATGCTTCCGTCGGTCTGGTTTTGTGTTTCTTACGCGCTTACGCTGCAGACGCAGGCTGTAGCGGTATTTTATGCGGTTTTATCGCAGCTGAACATTTAATCAGGTGCGATCGTTTCCGCCGCCGGGGCGGCCGTCACGACGCGGGGGACGACGGCGATCGCCATTATTGCCAGCGCGGAAACCGGCGGAAGGCGTATTGGTATATTCAATATCGTTGCGGATCAGGTTCACGCGGCCCTGAGAGTCAATTTCATTGACTTTCACTTCCACCTCATCGCCGATGTTCATCACATCTTCAACCTTTTCCACACGGTGGTCGGCCATCTTGCTAATGTGCAGCATGCCGTCCTTACCGCCGGTCAGTTCGATGAAAGCGCCGAAGTTCATGATTCGCACGACTTTACCCAAGTACACATCGCCGACTTCGATATCTTTGGCAATGCCTTCGATAATCTTCTTCGCCTTGCTAGCAGCAGCTTCGTCAGGCGTGGCGATGTAAACGCGGCCATCATCTTCGATGTCGATCTTTACGCCGGTTTCGGCAATGATTTTATTGATCATCTTGCCGCCCGGTCCAATGACCTCACGAATCTTTTCGGGGTTGATGGTGAAGCGGATAATCTTGGGCGCATATTTGCTCATGTGCTCACGCGGCTGCGCAAGGGTTTCCAACATAATCTGCAAAATGTGCAGACGGCCAATGCGCGCCTGTCCCAATGCCCGTTCCAGAATCACACGGTCGATACCGGCAATTTTAATGTCCATCTGGATGGCGGTAATACCCTTTACGGTACCGGCCACCTTGAAGTCCATATCGCCCAGGAAATCTTCCAGACCCTGAATATCGGTAAGAACAGCTATCTTGTCGCTGCTCGTATCTTTAATCAGACCCATAGCCACACCGGCAACCGGCGCTTTGATCGGCACACCGGCATCCATCAGGCTCAGGGTGCTGCCGCAAACGGACGCCATAGAGCTGGAGCCGTTGCTGCCCAGAATTTCGCTTACCAGACGCAGCGCATACGGGAACTCGTCCTCGTTGGGTACTACCGGTACCAACGCACGCTCCGCCAGCGCACCATGGCCAATCTCGCGGCGGCCGGGGCTCTTCATACGGCCCGCTTCGCCAGTAGCGTAGGGCGGCATGTTGTAGTGATGAATATAGCGCTTAAAGTCTTCCGTACCAATGCCGTCCAGCACCTGCACGTCGCTCATGGAGCCAAGCGTGGTGATGGTAAGAGCCTGCGTTTCGCCACGGGTGAAGATCGCGCTGCCATGCGTACGCGGGAGCACGCTGGTTTCGCACCAGATGGGGCGCACATCGGCTGTGCCGCGGCCATCTGGACGAATGCCTTCATCCAGAATTTTACGGCGCATAACTTCTTTATTCAGGTAGTAGATCGCATCGGCAACTTCGCCCATACGGCCTTCAAACTGCTCGGCAAAGTGCTCCATGCACTCTTTCTTGGTCTGCGATTCGCGCTGCTGGCGCTCGGCACGCACAGTGGTTTCAAATGTCCATACGCACTTGTCATACGCAAAATCACGTACAGCCTGTTTAATATCATCGCCGGTCGTTACCAGGGCAACTTCGACCTTTTCTTTGCCGATTTCTGCCTGAATGCCTTCGATAAAGGCAACCAGCTTTTTAATTTCCTCATGAGCAAAGAGGATCGCGCCCAGCATTTCCTCTTCCGATACTTCATTCGCACCGGCTTCTACCATGAGCACCGCGTCTTTGGTGCCGCTGACAAATACATGCATCGAGCTCTTCTCGCGCTGTGCTTCATCAGGGTTGATCACATACTGGCCGTCAACACAGCCAACCACAACGGTGCCGGTAGGGCCATTCCACGGAATACTGCTAACCGTAAGCGCAGCGGAAGAGCCAATCATCGCCGGCACTTCGGGCGGAATATCTTTATCGACAGACAGGACAGTCGCTACCACCTGCACATCGTTACGCATTCCTTTGGGGAACAGCGGACGCAGCGGACGGTCAATGAGGCGGCAGGTCAAGGTTGCTTTCTCAGTGGGGCGGCCCTCACGCTTAATGAAACCACCGGGGATTTTGCCCACGGAATACTGCTTCTCTTCGTAATCGACAGCAAGGGGGAAGAAATCCACGCCCTCACGCGGCGTATCGCTCATGGTTGCATTTACCATGACCACCGTATCGCCGTACCGTACGAACGCAGAGCCCGACGCCTGCTGGCAGTAATTGCCAAACTCGATTGACAACTGGCGTCCTGCCAGTTCAGTTGTGAATACCTTTTTATCCATTCTCTTCTCCTCTTCTTGCGTGCGAGCCTCGTTGCCCGCCGCAACTCCATATCGCCACGCTGGTATTGCGCAGCGGCACAGGCGCTTTTCTATGCGCCTTTGCAAAACAGCCGCGCTTCGGCAGGCTGGGTTTCAAGCCCGCTGAGGCGCGGTTGTGTGCAAACAATGTTACTTTCTCAAGCCCAGCTGAGCAATCAGGGTACGATAGCTTTCGATGTTGGTCTTCTTCAGGTAATCCAGCAGACCGCGCCGTTTACCAACCATCAGCAACAAGCCGCGGCGGCTGTGATGATCCTTTTTGTTGATCTTCAAATGCTCGTTGAGGTGATTGATGCGCTGGGTCAGCAGTGCGATCTGTACTTCGGGGGATCCTGTGTCGCCTTCGTGGCGGGCATACGTCTTGATGATGTCAAACTTTTCCATGGTATGGTTTGCCTCCTTGCATTGGTAGCGCTTGCGCGCCCCGCGGTAATCGCCGTTTGCATAGTCCGCCGTCGGCCTTCGTACGTCTGCGCAAACGGTTCGTACAGTGCGATAAGCACAGCTTTGATTGTACCATGCTTATCCTGTTTTGTAAACGGTTGTTCTAAAAAAGCTTACAACAGACTTGTTCCTATTTACTGTGCTCCCGCCCGGAAAAAGAGCACTACAGCATCTTCCAAAGAGCATTCCGCAGACAGGCGGCAAACGATCGTTTGCTCGTCTGTCACCCGTGCAAGTACCGGATATACATGAATACCGTCATCAATCAACGTTCTGTAATCTCCTGGACAAACGCTTTGCTTTTCATCATGGTCTACCCTTAGCGTGCGATATTCTCCATGCTCCTTGATGATATGCGCATTCAGCCGGTACATATCACCCAGCATCGCCCTTGCCAATTCCACATCACCGCGTGCCAGCGCAGCACGGATCTCGGTAGCGCTTACTACCTGTTTGTCCAGTTGAATCAATGGAACCACAATGGTTTCAAAGCCTAGTGCCTGCCCCAGCATTTGCAAGAGCGGCGGCTTTCCCTCCCCGCCTTTGCCAAACGTGTAATTATGACCAACCACAACTGCTTTCGGGTGCCATCTGCGTACCAGTTCGCCGACAAATACTTCAGGCGGCATATCCCGCAATTCTTCGGTAAAGGACTGTGCACAGAAAATATCCACCCCAAGCTTTTCCATCACGGCTGAACGCTCCTGCGGTGTCATGAGCAGCGAAGGAGTACGTTCCGGCGCCAGTATTGACAGCGGATGCTGCGCGAAGGTCTGTACGATCAACGGCAGATGGTACTGCTTTGCCAGCGTCTGCGCTTTGGCAATTAATACCCGATGGCCAATATGTACCCCATCAAACATGCCCAGTACCACAACCGAAGCGGTTGTGCTGACCCGTTCATCCGTGCAGCTCTTCATCTGTTGTCCCCCATCTTTTCCAGCTACTGTGTAAACCATGGCCAGTGAACGTTTTAGTCTCCCAGCCATGTGCGCGATTTTACAATGTCACCCTCGCAGGTGCCGATCGCTGTCAGCTTTCCATCCAGATACAAACGTACCGACTGTTCAGGCGGCAGTGCTTGCATCTGCAATCGCGTACAAGGCAAAGGTACGCCATTGCAAAAGGGTTTGGCCAATGCGCTTGGCACATCCAAACGCGGCAAATGGGTAAGCGCTGTTTCCATCGGCAAGATGAGTGAATCCAGCGTTCCGTGTTCCGCCGCTGCCTGAATATCCTCCAGCGTTTGTGCGGTGTCCAGCGTAAATACACCGGATTGGGTACGCAGCAGAAAACGCATGTGCGCGGGGCAACCCAGCGATGCGCCAAGATCATGGCACAGCGTGCGCACATAAAAACCCTTGGAGCAACGCACCGAGAGCAACGCGCCCTGCCTTTCCGTCATCCCAATCAGCGATAAAGCATGTACTGTTACCTGCCTGCCGGCAAGCTCTACGGTTTCGCCCTTTCGGGCAAGCTCGTACAAGCGTTTCCCGTCCCGTTTCAAAGCGCTGTACATGGGTGGCACCTGCAAAATCGGGCCGGTAAAGCGGATCAACTGCCCGCGCAATGCCGCTTCCGTAGGGTATTGGTCGCCAGTCTGAACACTTCGCCCTTGTGCATCCTGCGTATCTGTAGAGCAACCAAACGCTACTTCGGTAATATACGCCTTTTCCTTATCCTGCATATAGTCAAACAACCGGGCCGCTTTGCCAATCATCAGTGGCAACACCCCCGACGCTTCCGGGTCCAGCGTACCGGCATGTCCGACCTTCGCGCCTCCCAACAGCCTACGAACTTTCCCAACAACATGTGCGGATGTTAGCCCTGGCGGTTTTAACACATTGAGAAAACCGCAAAAGACTTGCTTTTGCGGATGGGTTTGTTTGCTCACTGCTGCGGGCCTCCGCGATACGCTTTTTCCAATTCGGCTTCAATCTTTTTCATCGCTTCCTCCGGCGGGCCAGCCAGCGAGCATCCTGCCGCCAGCTGATGGCCGCCGCCGCCAAACAGTTCCGCTACTTGGTCTACACGATAAGGCGTAAGTGCCCGCAAGCTGAATTTCATTGCGCCATCCTGCGTTTCCCGGGCGAAATAAGCCATTTTTACACCGACGACATCAATAGCGTAATCCACTACGCCGTCCGCATTTTCGGCCGTCGCTTCCGCTTGTAAAAAATCCTGCTGGCGTAAGCACATTCCTGCAATTTCCCCGCCGCAAAGGTAGCGAATAGAAGCCAATGCCTTTCCAAGGAGCGCGATATGCTCCTTGTCTTTACAGCGAAATAACATTCTGGCATATTGAGCGATCGGCAGTTCCGCTTCCATCAACTTCTCCATCATGCGGAACGCTTCTGCTGTCACATTCTGATACACAAAATTGCCTGTATCGGTTGAAATCGCCGTATACAAGCAAATCGCCTCATCCCTGCGTATCGGCTGGCCTAAAGCGTTAAACAACCGCCAAACCAGTACCGCCGTTGCAGAGGCTTCACCATCAATTACATTAATGCCCGCGAAGCCCGGATTCGTCGGGTGATGGTCAACCTGCGCGTTGTTCTTTACGCGGGTAAACAGCTCCTGTGCTTTTCCCATACGGTCGATGCTGCTAACATCCAGCGAAATGGCAAGCGTTTGATCGTTCACCGAAATATTACTGGCTGCTTCATCGTACTTGCGTACACAATAAACATCCGGTAGAAACGAAAGGTTCGCCGGAGGCACATCATCCAGCACAATCGTAACCGGCTTGCGTAACCGCGTAAGCAGCAATTTCATTGCCAGCGTGCTGCCCAGTGTATCGCCATCCGGCGAAATATGGGGAAAGAGCAATATGCTGTCCGCATTTTGAATCGCGGACAGCAGCTCATTGAATTGATAACGGTCATTCATGTTCGTCATCCGCATCCACCTCCGGCTCAACTTGCTTAAGAAGGGTGGCGATGTGAACGCCGTATTCGATGTTATGATCCAGCACAAAGGTAATTTCAGGCGCATAGCGGATAATCATCCGTTTGCCTAACTCCCGGCGCACAAATCCAGCGGCTTTTTTCAACGCCGCCATCATAGGTTCGCGGTCTTCTTCTTCCAGAATGCTGATATAAATTTTAGCGTACCGTAAATCCCGCGCCACATCCGCGCGCGTAACGCTAAAAGTTCCTTTAATGCGAGGGTCGTGTAGCTGCTCGCGAATAATCGCGTCCACTTCCCGACGAACTTCCTCGCTGATGCGGTCAATACGCTGGTAACTCACTGTATTCTCCTTGTCCCTGTTACAGGGAGGCACTGCACCTTTCCATGTTGGTGACAACAGCATAGTGTGCAAGAAAGGTGCTTATCTATCGTTTCGATTCAGTCTCTCTATCGGCTAAAACGACGGGGAGGGAAACGTTCGCCCATGCGAGCCGTTTCCCTGCTGCATCCCATCTTTTTGGGGCATTTACCGCTCGATTTCTTCCATAATGAAGCACTCGATGACGTCGCCCTCTTTAATATCGTTGTATCCATCCAGACTTGCGCCGCACTCAAAGCCTTGCGCCACTTCTTTAGCGTCATCCTTGAAGCGCTTAAGGGAGCTCAGCTTGCCTTCAAACGTTACAATATTGTCCCGCAGCAGGCGAACCTGTGCGTTACGCTGCAGTTTGCCGTCGGTTACGTAGCAACCGGCAATCGTGCCTGCACCCGTAATATGGAATACGTTTCGCACTTCGGCATGACCCAGCAATACTTCCTTGAATTCCGGTGCGAGCAGGCCCTTCATTGCCTTCTCAATATCTTCAATCGCTTGATAGATAATGCGGTAAAGCCGGATATCCACACCTTCCCGTTCGGCAGCCGCACGTGCGTTGCTGTTGGGCCGGATGTTAAAGCCGATGATAATGGCGTTGAATGCCGCAGCCAAGTTTACATCGTCATTGGTTACCGCACCTACGCCGCTATGCAGAATACGTACTTTCACCTGATCGTTGGACAATTTCTCCAACGCCTGTTTTACTGCCTCAACAGAGCCCTGTACATCCGCTTTTACTATCAGGTTCAGCGTTTCAACCTTACCCTGATCGATTTGGCTGAACAGGTTATCCAACGATACCTTGGCAATGCTGTTGGCGTTGCGTTCCACCTTGATTTTCTCGCGGCGTTCCTCAACCACCTGACGGCCTAAACGGTCGTCGGCTACAGCCATCATATCGTCGCCCGCGCTGGGTACTTCGGAGAAGCCGGAAACTTCAACCGGTACGGAAGGCCCTGCTTCATCCACGCGTTCGCCCTTGTCGTTGACCATTGCACGTACGCGGCCGCTGGCCAGCCCCACGACGATATTGTCGCCCACATGCAGCGTACCGGTCTGTACCAGCACGGTAGCCAGAGGACCACGCGCTTTATCCAGCTTCGCTTCGATGATAACGCCCTTAGCCATACGGTTGGGGTTAGCACGCAGTTGCAGCAGATCCGCCTGCAGTAGAATCATCTCCAGCAGGTTATCTACTCCTTCACCGGTAGCGGCGCTAACGGGCACCATAATGGTATCGCCGCCCCACTCTTCGGGAACCAGTTCGTAACCGGTCAAATCCTGCTTAACGCGGTTAGGATCGGCATTTTCTTTATCCATCTTGTTAATCGCCACGATAATCGGCACACCGGCCGCTTTCGCGTGGTTGATGGATTCGATGGTTTGCGGCATGACACCATCGTCTGCAGCAACCACCAGCACGGCGATATCCGTCGCCTGGGTGCCGCGGGCACGCATGGCGGTAAACGCTTCATGACCCGGCGTATCCAGGAAGGTGATGCTGTCCCCATCCATATCTACCGTATAAGCGCCGATATGCTGGGTAATGCCGCCTGCCTCGCCCGCAGTAACATGGGTGTGCCGGATGTAATCCAGCAGCGATGTTTTACCATGGTCAACGTGACCCATAATGGTAATAACCGGCGGGCGCTGTTCCAAATCTTCTTCCGCGTCTTCAATATCCGTTTCGGTCAACGCGTCTTCAGCGGTTTTGGCCAGATTCATTTCCAGCGTTACGCCAAATTCTGTACAGACCAGGCTGGCAGTGTCAAAGTCCAGCTCGCTGTTGATGTTTGCCATAATGCCCAACAGCAGCAGCTTCTTCAAAATATCACCGGCCGGCTTACCGATACGTTCGGTTAAATCCTTAACGGTAATGGTTTCAGCGGTCATATAGGCCGTTTCAATCTTAATGGGGGCCATCATCATCTGCGCGCTGGGTTTCTTTACGCGCGCACGGCGGCCACCGCGTACTACATCGTCATCGATGCCGTTAAAGCTGCGCTTCGCCATCTGCCTGCGATTTCTGGATACGCGCTCCGGATCGTGCTGGCGCTGATAGTTGCGCTTATTCGGATCGTAATTGCTTACGCGCTCCTTCTCAAGTACAGGCGTAAGTTCCGGTCCGCTTTTCCCGCCACCGCTACGCCGGGGTGCTCCTCCAGGCGCGGGTCTGTTAAACCCACCACCCGGACGACCGGCAGGCGCCTGTCCTTGGGGCGGCGCACCGACAGGGCGGCCATAGGGTCCACGCGGATTCGCCGGACGGCCAAACTGCCCCTGTGCCTGCGGATTGGCAGGACGGCCAAATTGCCCCTGTGCCTGCGGATTCGCCGGACGGCCATAAGGGCCCTGCGGATTGGCAGGACGCCCGTAGGGACCCTGCGGATTCGCCTGCGGGTTTGCAGGACGGCCATAAGGGCCCTGCGGATTGGCAGGACGCCCGTAGGGACCTTGCGGATTCGCCTGCGGGTTCGCAGGACGGCCATAAGGGCCCTGCGGATTGGCGGGGCGGCCATAGGGGCCGCGAGGCGCACCGGCAGCGGGCTGACCCTGCTGCGGGCGCGGCGCTCTAGGCGCAGGTTTGGGGGCAGTATAGGCAGGCACCATTGCGGGCTTGGCCGCTTCAGGTGCTTCCTCCTGCTCCGGTTTGACAGCCGCAGGTTTCACCTCGGCTGGTTTTTCCTCGGTTTTGGGGGCGGCAGGCGCTTTTACCTCCGGTTTTTCCGGCTTGACCGGTTTTTCCTCGCCAGCGGTTTTTTCCGTGGCAGGCTCAACCGGTTTAGCTTTTTCAGCAACCGTTTCCGGTTTGACAGCACTTACTTCCGGTTTTTCCGCAACCTTTTCAGGCTTAGGCGCGGCTACAGGTTCGGATTTTTCCTCTTCCGTATCCGGCATGGTATAAGCCTTTGTATGCTGCTGTACCAGGCGCTGCTGTTCGGCCTGCTTTTCCTCCGCGCGCCGCTGCTCTTCCTCACGGGCATATTGGTTTTCCAGCATGTGCAGCGTCTGCATCAGTTCGTCCGCACCCTTGCGGACGCTTGTGACGCTCTCCATTACGGTTTCCGCGCCCTTGAGAAGATCTTTGGTGGCATCCTTGAGTTTCGCTTTGGTCATTGTACCGCTTGCACCCCCGCATATATTGCGCTTGTATTTTGCCCTGTCAGTAAAAGGTAATTCCTATCTATCGTCATCCGGCACCAGATAAGGGATTTTCTCCGCCAAGTAGAAGCAGCAGTTTATCCGCCATCTTCCCCCGCTTTATAGCCACAGTCATGCGGCCTTCCTTACCTACTGCCTGCGTTATCATCTCGGCCGGTATGCTGTATAACGGCACATGGTGGTTTGCGCAGGAATCCAAAAACCGCTTTCGCGTGTTCTGTGCACTGCGCTCATCCATCAGCACCACTGCAGCCGTTTCCCGGCGAACAGCATCGACGCAGGCATCCTGCCCCAGCACCGTCTCGCCTGCCCGCGCGCATAGCCCCAGAAATCCTTTGAGCCGTTGCCATTCAGTGGCCGTCAATGTGCGTCCTCCGTGTTCTTTCCAGCCAGCAAAGTTTGCATCGTTTCTGTTAATTGCCGGTTGGTTTCCTCGTCCAAATGCGTTTCCAGCGCCCTGTCCAGCTGTCTTTGCTTCAGTGCCCGTTTGAGGCATTCGGCATTGTAGCATACATAAGCGCCTCGCCCTGCCTTTTTCCCGGTCGTATCCAGGCTTACCTCGCCTTCCGGCGAACGTACCACGCGTAAAAGCTCTTTCTTGGGCTTCATCTCGCGGCAACCAACGCACATACGCATCGGAATTTTACGCGGTTTCGCTGGCATACTCGGCCTCCTGACATGTGGAAATTACAGGGTATCGTCCTCATCGGGCGTTTCCAACGGGATATCGGAAAGCTCTGGCATACCGGTATCGACATACTCTTCTTCCGATGGCATCTCGTAAAACTCCTGATACCCCATCGGCTCTTCCGGCATTTGCTCGGTCAGGTTAAACATTTCCGCAGCCTGCGACTGACTCTTAATGTCGATGCGCCATCCGGTCAGTTTAGCAGCCAGGCGGGCGTTTTGCCCTTCCTTTCCGATTGCAAGGCTCAACTGATTATCCGGCACGACAACGCGGCAGGCTTTCTCGTTCTCAGCTACGAAAACACTGAGCACATGTGCCGGGTTCAGCGCATTTGCGATAAACTCTGCCGGGTCGGGAGACCACTTGATAATATCAATCTTCTCGTTGCGCAGTTCTTCTACCACTTTATCCACGCGGTTACCGCGCGGGCCTACGCATGCACCGACCGGATCAATAACCGGATCGGTGGAGAAAACAGCCATTTTAGTACGGCTTCCGGCTTCGCGGGCGATCGATTTAATCTGCACGACACCGGCGGCGATTTCCGGTACTTCCATCTCAAACAGCCGCTTGACCAGTCCCGGATGGATACGGCTTACACGCACCTGCGGCCCGCGAAGCATCTCCTTGCCCGTACGGTTTACTTCCAGCACATACACCTTGATATGGTCGTCACTGTGATATTCTTCGCCAGGAATCCATTCGCTCTTTTCCAGAATGCCTTCAGTACGTCCCAGTTCCACATAAACGGCGCTGGGTTCCACGCGCTGGACAATCGCGGTGAGAATCTCGTTTTCCTTCTCAGAATATTCGTCGTATATTTTCCCCTGCTCCGCTTCGCGGATACGTTGGATAATCACCTGCTTGGCTGTTTGCGCAGCTGTGCGCAGAAAGCCTGAAGGCGTAACGTCGATTTCAGCAATGTCGCCCATTTGGTAATCGGCGCGTATTTTTTGCGCGTCTTCCAGCGTGATCTGGTTGGCCTCGTCCTCAATTTCGTCGGTAATCAGCTTCCGCGCAAAAACGTGCGCGATACCGGTAGTACGGTTTAAGGTAACGGAAAGGTTGGCCGGTGCAGTTTCTTCGCGGGAAACATTCTTTTTATAGGCAGCCTTCAGCGCCTCTTCAATTGCGCCAAACAGCATATCCTCGCTAATGTCTTTTTCCGATGCCAGTGCGTGCACGGCGTCAATAATTTGCGCCTCGCGGGACTGCACCGGTGTTTTTTTCGTCGCCTTCATTACCGATACTCCTATCTCTTAATCAATCTTCATCTTCAAACACAATTAAGGGTTTTACCTGCGCAACCATCTTACGGGGGAAAGTTTTCTCGTTTCCATCCGTTAGGGTAATGGTCACGTTTTGTTTATCCATGGCGATCAGCTTGCCTTCATAGCGCTTTGCGCCTTCCAGCGGTGCGTAGAGTTTCACTTCTACCAGATCGTCGCGATGTTTTGCTATATCCCGTTCAGTCTCAATGGGGCGATCCGCCCCCGGGCTGGATACTTCCAGATAATCGTACGCTAAGGTTTCCAGCAACGGCTGCACCGCACGGTGGAAACGCTCGCAATCGTCCAGCGTTACGCCTTCCGGCTGATCGATATACAGGCAAAGGGTCAGCCCCTGCGGTTCTCTGGTCAGGGTTACATCCACCAGTTCCAGCGCCATTTGGGCGGCTAGTGGAGCGGCAATTGCCTCAACCGCCTGCTTGCTGACACCGCTTGCTTGTTTTCCCTTCATGGCTGCACCGCCGTTTCCAAGGCAATCAAAAAGAGCGGCTTTCTATTGCCCTCCCTTTGCCATATGGTCTTCTCCGGGTGAGGCTGTGCAAGGCTTTGTGCCTGCTCCCCGTGGATCGGACGGATCATATGGTTACGGAAAGCAATATCCACTCTTTCGATAAACCCTTCTTTCTTTATGGGTCGTATAAGTCCCAGAAAAGCTGATAATAAGCCAAAGGCATGTTGAGTATAGCACATCAACCACGGAAAAACAAGCATTTTGCGCTTTTCAGACGAGAATTCTTTTTAACAGTCACTTATGGTATGTTTCAGAGAAGCGCATATTTTCAATCCATTTTGCTTACCGTTCAGCAGGATCAAAATCACCACTTTATCATGATGATAAATCGTGTTATTCCATATCCTGAGATGTCCAATTCCACACTGTTTTTACATCCTTAACATAGGCTATATCTTTGTATACAACATATACCCATAGCACTTGTCAGAGGGGTAAAATCTGCTATAATAAACCGGTAACCAAGGAAAGCGGGGCGCTAGGGTGAGCGAAAAGCAGAAGTCAATCGTCGGCGGTATGACGATTTTAGGGGTTACCGGACTGATTTGTAAAGTGGTAGCGGTATTGTACCGCATTCCACTGGCGTGGTTAATCGGCGATCAGGGGCTGGGGACGTTCCAGCTCGTTTTTCCCACCTATAATTTATTATTAACGCTTTCCTCTGCCGGGCTGCCTGTGGCAATCAGCCGCATGGTCAGCTTTTCGCTAGCGCGAAACGATCCACGCAATGCACACCGTGCTTTCCGAACAGCTTTGTCCATCCTTACGGCACTTGGTGCGGTCGGCACTTTCCTGATGATCGTTTTTAACCCCTTTCTCAGTTCTCGCGTAGGAGATCCGGAAACCCAGGCAGGATTTATCGCTATCGCTCCTGCATTGCTGTTGGTATGCACCATGAGCGCATTCCGCGGCTTCATGCAGGGACAGCAAAACATGATGCCCACCGCAATCAGCCAACTCATTGAACAGGTCGGCAAAGTAATTATCGCACTGCCGCTGGCTTACTTCGGCTCCCGCATCGGCATGGGCAGTTCTTCGGAAATCAATATCGGGTATGCCGCAGCCGGAGCGTTGCTGGGCAACTCTATTGCCGAAGGGTTTGCCTTATTCTTTATTACGGTTGTCTACC
The DNA here is from genome assembly GCA_963663285.2 of Candidatus Limiplasma sp. GTDB lineage: Bacteria > Bacillota > Clostridia > Christensenellales > Aristaeellaceae > CAXXOK01. The sequence goes on from CAXXNI010000002.1 coordinate 1,383,640, forward strand.
GCCGCAAGCGGCATGTGTTTATTACACGTGTTCAGGATGAGGATTGCCAACCCCTATCCCGCCGTACGCTGGTCCGCCAGCTGCTTGCGCTTGCTGTGCCGATTACCCTCGCATCCTGTATTGTACCACTGGCTTCGTTTATCGATTCCGGGATGATTGTGAATCTGCTTGTCAATAAAGCCGGTTTTGCGCAAGCTGAAGCGCGCGCGATGTACGGCCGGTTTTCCGGATATGTAATTACACTGATTAACGTGCCCACTGCGCTCGCGCAGGCGATATCAATGAGTTTGGTGCCCGCAGTTTCCGCAGGGATGGGACGCAAGGATTGGAAGAGTATTCGCCGCCAGAGCCACACAGGGCTGCGGATGGCGTTTTTAATTGGCTTGCCTGCAAGCCTCGGTATGAGCATTCTGTCCCGGCAGATTTTATCGCTGATTTATCCCTTCCCCTCGCAAGCAGCGCTTGACCAGACAGCCATGCTTTTATCGCTGTCGGCGTTTACCATTGTGCTGTTTACCGTCGTACAAGCGACCAGCGGTATCTTGCAAGGGCTTAAAAAGCAAAGGATTCCCATGTATACATTACTGGTTGGCGTAGGGCTGAAGATATTGATCAACTATAATCTTATCGGCATGCCAGAGATTAATATTTATGGTGCTTCTATTGGCTCATTGGTTTGTTACAGCGTCAGTATGATCCCCAATCTCTACTTCGTACATAAATACGCTGGTCTGCCTATGGACACGGTAAATATCTTCTTTAAACCGCTGGGAGCAACCGCGGCTATGAGCGCCGTTCTCTACCTTGCAACACTATGGTTGCCTTCCAGCCGGTTGACAACTGTGTTTTTACTTATCTTTGGTGTTACCGTCTATATCGTCTTTGCCAGGTTGATGGGTGCATTGCGCCCGGAAGACTACCAAATACTCACCGCAAAAATTCGCAAGCGAAGAAAAACCCCCCACCGCAATGATGCCCGCTGACTAAAGGAGGTTCCTCTGTGTATACCATTACCGTCGTCCCTGTTTCGACCGGCGATCAATCGCTATTAACTGTAGATGCGCAGCAGCGTCTTTTAAACGCTGAAGTACTTGTTTTGCGCACCGGCAAACATCCCATATCGGATTGGCTTCATCAGCAGGGCTGTAACTACACCACGCTTGATCATCTCTATGAAAGCGCGGATGATTTTGATGCCTTTAACGCTTCCGTCGCAAAAACGTTAATCGATCTTGCACAGGAAAACGATGTACTATATGCCGTATCCGATATCACCATGGATTCTACCGTTACCGAGTTACAAAAGCAGCTGAAAGATACATCTTCGCTAACCCTGCTGCCAGGAGTAAGCCATGCAGACCGCTGCCTTGCGCTTGCCGGGCAAATGGCAAGCATATCAGACGGGCTTGTGATACAAACAGCTGAAGCATTTCGCAGTTCTCGCTACAATCCTTCGCTTCCCTTGATGCTTGGTGAATTGCATAGCAAGCAATGCGCTGGGGAATGCAAGCTGCAACTGATGGATTTATTACCGGATGACATGGCTTTGATTCTTTTTACTGGCGATAAAAAAGGTGATTTGGTCTCTTCGCAGATTTCTTTAGTAGAGTTGGACCGCCAAACTGCTTACGACCATCTGACTGCTTGCTTTATCCCGGCGATGCCCATTCAAGCACGTATACGTTACAACATGAACGATTTGGTAGCCGTGATGAAGCGGTTGCGTGCACCGAACGGATGTCCATGGGATATTGAACAAACACATGAAAGTCTATTAACCAACCTACTGGAAGAAAGCTATGAATACATTGGCGCTGTTCGGGATGGGGATACGGACCATATGTATGACGAGTTGGGCGATGTTCTGTTACAGGTTGTTTTCCATGCAGAAATTGCGCGTCAGCATGGCGATTTTAACATTACTGATGTTACGTCCGCCATTACCCATAAAATGATCGAGCGCCATCCGCATATTTTTGGCGCTGTAAAGGCCGATACGGCCGATCAGGTTTTAGATAACTGGGAAGCGATTAAACGCAGCCAACGCGGGATCAGGAGCGTTGCTGAGGCAATGGAGGATGTATCGACCGGGCTAAGCCCAACAATGCGCGCCGGTAAAGTACAGCATAAAGCAGCAAAAATAGGGTTTGATTTCCCTACAGCCGCTTCTGCGCTAACCAAGGTACACGAAGAAGCAGATGAGGTACAGCAATGCTTTACGGAAGGGATTGATCCTGAAATTGAATTGGGCGATCTGCTCTTCTCTATCGTCAATGTATGCCGCCTCAGTAATGTGAACCCTGATATATCTCTATTTACCGCGACGAATAAGTTTATTAATCGATTCCGGAATATGGAAATTTCTGTGCAAAAGGCCGGAAAATCAATTGAGGACTTGACTTTGCGCGAAATGGATGTATACTGGGAAGCAGAAAAGCATGTGAAATAACCCTTTCGAGGGTAAAAGTCCGCTTTTCTAGGCTAAATCCGAGATGTACCATGAAAATGGCCCAATAACGAAGGAGGAACTACCTATGAACAAAGCTGAATTGACTGCCGCTATCGTAAAGAAGACTGGTTTCACAAAGAAAGACGCCGAAAAGGCTCTTGGCGCCGTGACCGAGTCGATTACCGAGGCTCTCGCTTCCGGTGAAAAGGTTCAGGTCGTCGGCTTCGGTTCCTTTGAGGTTCGCAAACGTCCCGCCCGCGTTGCCCGCAATCCCCGTACCGGCGAGCAAATCAAGATCGAAGCTTCCAAAGCTCCCGTCTTCAAGGCTGGCAAAGCCCTCAAAGAGAGCGTAAATAAGTAAGCTCCCACGCAAAAAAGCCCATTTTAGGGCACCAGACCGTTGACATATTGTTCAACGGTCTTTTTTCTTTCTCTCTTTTCACTGGAGGGCTACTTCAGTAGCGTACGAAGGTAGAAATAATATTATTAAGCTAGAGTAGCTGAGCATTAGTATTTTATTTTGAAAAGGTTCGCTTTAATGAATGCGCGTGTAAACCATATGTAATGATACATCGCTTTCCCTTTAAGCTATCATTACACTATACCATAATACGTATGACATATATTTGTTTAAAACAGAGCTTGTTGGAAGACTATTTCCTTATAGAATTCATCATCTCTATTTATTTTCAAGCACAAGCTAGCGAAAACTATAATAGAATAGTAGTACATTACAACGATAATCAATATTCATAGCAAGAGCATATCTATAAGATTTTGCACATTTTGATCGTTATCGGTGGCTTATGGACTCGCCGTTCTTGTTTGCACAGACTTATATAATCATATTAATTCCGTTATTGTTGTTCTTCCTAATTGTTGAGATTGTTAATATAGCTAATCAAACTTTTCATTCTTCATTCCTGTTTTTCTACTCTATGTCAAAGTCATTGAAACTACTTCAAAAGCCTTGATATTATATACAGCAAGACAGCATCCGAAATTCGGATGCTGTCTTGTATAATGGAATGCGGCGGCGATCTACTCTTCCGGGCCGTTACCAGCCAAGTACCATCGACGTGCTGAGGCTTAACTGCTGTGTTCGGTATGGGAACAGGTGGAACCCTCAGGCCATTGCCACCGCAAAGGGTGAACATCTTTATTCAGGTGCGTTTACCGCGCACACTGACAACCGTATAGGAAGGACACATTCTTGTTTGTTCTCTTGGCCTTAGGCTTGAAATCAAGCTATCGACCGATTAGTATCATCAAGCTACATACGTTACCGCACTTCCACCGATGACCTATCACCTTGTAGTCTTCAAGGGGTCTCTCGCGCTTGCGCGCTTGGAATCTTCTTCTTAAGGGGGGCTTCACGCTTAGATGCCTTCAGCGTTTATCCCTTCCGCACTTCGCTTCCCTGCTATGCCGTTGGCACGACAACAGTTGCACCAGAGGTGCGTCCATTCCGGTCCTCTCGTACTAGGAACAGCTCCTCTCATGATTCCTACGCCCACGATGGATAGGGACCGAACTGTCTCACGACGTTCTGAACCCAGCTCGCGTGCCGCTTTAATTGGCGAACAGCCAAACCCTTGGGACCTGCTTCAGCCCCAGGATGCGACGAGCCGACATCGAGGTGCCAAACCTCCCCGTCGATGTGGACTCTTGGGGGAGATCAGCCTGTTATCCCCGAGGTAGCTTTTATCCGTTAAGCGACGGCAATTCCACTCTCATACCGCCGGATCACTAAGCCCGACTTTCGTCTCTGCTCGAATTGTCACTCTCGCAGTCAGGCACCCTTCTGCCTTTACACTCTTTGAATGGTTTCCATCCATTCTGAGGGTACCTTTGGGCGCCTCCGTTACTCTTTCGGAGGCGACCGCCCCAGTCAAACTGCCCACCTGACACTGTCCATCGTCCGGCTTACGGACTTATGTTAGAATTTCAATAACAGAAGAGTGGTATCCCAACAATGGCTCCACGAAAACCGGAGTTCTCGCTTCCAAGCCTCCCACCTATCCTGTGCATCCGTTACCGAAATCCAATATCAGGCTACAGTCAAGCTCTACGGGGTCTTTCCGTCCAGTCGCGGGTAATGGGCATCTTCACCCATACTTCAATTTCACCGGGCTCCCTGTTGAGACAGCGCTCAAGTCGTTACACCATTCGTGCGGGTCGGAACTTACCCGACAAGGAATTTCGCTACCTTAGGACCGTTATAGTTACGGCCGCCGTTTACTGGGGCTTCGGTTCTATGCTTCTCTTGCGATGACATTTCCCCTTAACCTTCCAGCACCGGGCAGGTGTCAGCACCTATACGTCAGCTCTCGCTTTCGCAGATACCTGTGTTTTTGCTAAACAGTCGCTTGAGCCTATTCTCTGCGACCGATGTCTCCATCGGCACCCCTTCTCCCGAAGTTACGGGGTCATTTTGCCGAGTTCCTTAACAGGGATTCTCCCGTTCGTCTTAGGATTCTCACCTCGCCTACCTGCGTCGGTTTGCGGTACGGGCGCCATTTCAATATACCAGCAACTTTTCTCGCCAGCGTGAAATCTCGTGTTTCGCTACTCTGATTTCGCTCTCGTCTTCACTCAGCCTTCGCGGGAGCCGTACTTCACTAACTCCCAGCCTCGTTTGACAACCGGGTTGACCATCACCCGGCTCACGGTATCCTTCTGTGTCATTGCTTCATTCTCTTGGCGGTGCAGGAATCTCCACCTGCTGTCCATCGCCTACGACTTCCGTCCTCGGCTTAGGTCCCGACTAACCCTGGGCGGATGAACCTTCCCCAGGAAACCTTAGGCTTTCGACGGGCATGTTTCTCGCATGCCTCTCGCTACTCATACCGGCATTCTCTCTTGTGTACAGTCCACCAGTCCTCACGATCTGGCTTCAATCCATACACAATGCTCCTCTACCACTCGCATTACTGCGAATCCTGCGCTTCGGTGTCACGTTTGAGCCCCGGTACATCTTCGGCGCATGACCACTCGACCAGTGAGCTATTACGCACTCTTTAAATGTATGGCTGCTTCTGAGCCAACATCCTGGTTGTCTGTGCAATCACACATCCTTCTCCACTTAACGTGAACTTCGGGACCTTAGCGGCAGGTCTGGGGTGTTCCCCTTTTGCCCGCGGAACTTATCTCTCGCGGACTGACTCCCGTACATCAATTAATCGGCATTCGAAGTTTGATAGGGTTCGGTAAGCTTTGGACCCCCTAGCCCATTCAGTGCTCTACCTCCGATAATCTAATACGAGGCTAGCCCTAAAGCTATTTCGAGGAGAACCAGCTATCTCCGGGTTCGATTGGAATTTCTCCGCTATCCACAGCTCATCCCCGCCTTTTTCAACAGACGTCTGGTTCGGTCCTCCATCAGATTTTACTCTAACTTCAACCTGGCCATGGATAGGTCACCCGGTTTCGGGTCTACGTCATGTTACTATTCGCCCTATTCAGACTCGCTTTCGCTTCGGCTTCAGTCCTCTAGACCTTAACCTCGCAACATAACGTAACTCGCCGGTCCGTTCTACAAAAAGTACAAGGTCGCACATCTATCGTGCTTCCTCTGCTTGTAAACACAGGGTTTCAGGTTCTCTTTCACTCCCCTCCCGGGGTTCTTTTCACCTTTCCCTCACGGTACTATGCGCTATCGGTCACCATATCGTATTTAGGCTTGGAGGGTGGTCCCCCCGGCTTCCCGCCGGATTCCTCGTGTCCTGCGGTACTCTGGTGCCAGCTGACTGTCTTCAGGTTTCGTGTACGGGTCTTTCACCCTCTTTGGAGACGCTTTCCAACGCGCTTCCACTACCTTACCTCAATGTCGTATGCTGGTCCACAACCCCAGAGAGCATGCTCCCTGGTTTGGCCTCTTTCCCTTTCGCTCGCCGCTACTCAGGAAATCGATGTTTCTTTCTTTTCCTCCGGGTACTTAGATGTTTCAGTTCCCCGGGTGCCCTTCGCTGAGACTATGTATTCATCTCAGGATGGCCGGACATTACTCCGGCCGGGTTTCCCCATTCGGACATCTACGGATCAATGCCTGCTTGCGGCTCCCCGTAGCTTTTCGCAGCTTGCCACGTCCTTCTTCGGCGTATGGTGCCTTGGCATCCGCCCTGTGCTCTTATTCGCTTGATTTCGTCGATTTCTCCTAAGACCAATCTATTTCTTCGCTTCCAGTGATCTCTCACCGGACTGAACAAAAATGATCTGATCTTCGATTCCACAATCTCTTGTAAAATCGCTTCTCTCGTCCTTCCTATACAGTTGTCAAGGTGCGTGGGCTTTCGCCCTTTTGCTCCAAATGGAGCTGGTGGATTGCAGTGGACTCGAACCACCGACCTCTCGCTTATCAGGCGAGTGCTCTAACCGGCTGAGCTAGCAATCCATGTGGTGGAGATTAGCGGGATCGAACCGCTGACCTCCTGCTTGCAAGGCAGGCGCTCTCCCAGCTGAGCTAAACCCCCACGAATCTCTTTAGTTATTAACCGAACCCTGAAAACGATACAGAGCAAGATATTACGCAAACGCATTTCAAATGGAACTTGTTAGTTCCTTCACACTGCTTCCGGATGGAAACAGTATCGACCTGAGATTCAACCGTTAGATTTCTCTTCCGGTTTGCTCCCTAGAAAGGAGGTGATCCAGCCGCACCTTCCGATACGGCTACCTTGTTACGACTTCACCCCAGTCATTGATCTCACCTTCGGCGGCTGGTTCCTTACGGTTACCTCACCGACTTCGGGTGCTATCAACTCCCATGGTGTGACGGGCGGTGTGTACAAGGCCCGGGAACGTATTCACCGCGGCATGCTGATCCGCGATTACTAGCAACTCCGACTTCATGTGGGCGGGTTGCAGCCCACAATCCGAACTGGGACCACTTTTATGAGATTAGCTCCACCTTACGGTCTCGCTGCTCTCTGTAGTGGCCATTGTAGCACGTGTGTAGCCCAGGTCATAAGGGGCATGATGATTTGACGTCGTCCCCACCTTCCTCCGAGTTGTCCCCGGCAGTCTTATCAGAGTCCTCGCCATTACACGTTAGTAACTGATCACAAGGGTTGCGCTCGTTGCGGGACTTAACCCAACATCTCACGACACGAGCTGACGACAACCATGCACCACCTGTCTCAGTATGAGCAAGCTCACACTGTATCTCTACAGTTTTTACTGGATGTCAAGACCTGGTAAGGTTCTTCGCGTTGCTTCGAATTAAACCACATGCTCCGCTGCTTGTGCGGGCCCCCGTCAATTCCTTTGAGTTTCAACCTTGCGGCCGTACTCCCCAGGCGGAATGCTTATTGTGTTTACTCCGGCACAGAAGGGGTCGATACCCCCTACACCTAGCATTCATCGTTTACAGTGTGGACTACCAGGGTATCTAATCCTGTTTGCTCCCCACACTTTCGCGCCTCAGCGTCAGTTACAGTCCAGTAAGCCGCCTTCGCCACTGGTGTTCCTCCCGATCTCTACGCATTTCACCGCTACACCGGAATTCCGCTTACCTCTCCTGCACTCAAGCCCGACAGTATCCAAAGCAATTCCCACCTTAAAAGCAGGACTTTCACTCCAGACTTACCGGGCCGCCTACGCGCCCTTTACGCCCAATCATTCCGGACAACGCTTGCCCCCTACGTATTACCGCGGCTGCTGGCACGTAGTTAGCCGGGGCTTCCTTCTTGGCTACCGTCATTATCTTCACCAAGGATAGAAGTTTACGATCCGAAAACCTTCTTCCTTCACGCGGCGTTGCTGGGTCAGGCTTTCGCCCATTGCCCAATATTCCCCACTGCTGCCTCCCGTAGGAGTTTGGACCGTGTCTCAGTTCCAATGTGGCCGATCACCCTCTCAGGTCGGCTACTGATCGTCGCCTTGGTAGGCCGTTACCCCACCAACTAGCTAATCAGACGCGAGCCCACCCCAAACCGGATTACTCCTTTGACCTCTTCGCCATGTGACGTTGTGGTCTTATGCGGTATTAGTGAACCTTTCGGTTCGTTATCCCCCTGTTTGGGACAGGTTGCTCACGCGTTACTCACCCGTCCGCCGCTAGAACATATCTCTTCCATCCGAAAACTTCCGAAATATGTCCCCGCTCGACTTGCATGTGTTAGGCACGCCGCCAGCGTTCGTCCTGAGCCAGGATCAAACTCTCACATTTAATCCTTTAGCTCTTGATTTATCCTCTGACTTCTCAGCCAGAGATCAAGTACTTAATACTCAATTTATTGACTGCGCTTTGCGTTTCTTTCTCTTTGCTCTGTATCGTTTTCAAGGTTCGGCGCTCTCAAGCGAGCTTGTCTATAATACCACTGGATGACTTTCATGTCAACACATAAAACGCATTTTTTTAAGAAAAATAGTCATTTTACCGAGAATAGACGAAAACGCCCCGAAAATCGACTAGTATTTAGTCGTTTACGGGGCGTATTACCAGTTTTCAGCCTTTTCTGCGCTCAATCCACCGTATTGATTTTTGCATCCAGTCGGCATTGTCGGGCATAATGTGCTCAGGTCCGGTTTGCGTCGTCGCGTCGCAAAGCGATAGCCCATGTACGCCTTCTTCGTATAAATGCATCTCAAAGGGTATATGATACTTACGAAGCGCCGTAGCAAACATCATGGAGTTTTCCACCGGAACCGCTTCATCCGCAACCGTGTGCCATAGAAATGTAGGTACCGTCTTCTCCGATACCCTTTTTTCTAACGAAAGCGCAGCAATCATATCTTCGGACGCATTCTCTCCCAGCAAGCTGTCTCTTGATCCTCTATGGGTGTCCAAACCCATGGTAATCACAGGATAGCTTAGTATCATTCCGTCCGGACGCCAGTCTTTCCCGTTTCCTTGATCCAATACTGTCGTAAACAGCGGTTCGTTCCAAAGTGTACCCAGCGATGCGCACAAGTGACCGCCTGCTGAAAAGCCGGCGATGTAGATTTGGTTAGGCAGAATACTAAACGCTTCAGCACGCTCACGTACCAATTGAACAGCTGCCGCCAGTTCCAACACTGCACTGGGATAGCGTGCAGGCGCAACACTGTATTGCAGCACAAACGCGTGAATGCCGGCTGCCAGATATCGCATGGCGATTGGTTCGGCTTCCCGGTCGGATTTAAACACATAACCGCCCCCAGGACAAATGATTACGGCGGGCTTTTTAATCATGTGGGGCATATCCATACTATTATCCAGTATATAAGCCGTCAGCGTCGGTTGGTAAGTATTCTTTTTAGTGTCAACTTTTGAATAATCAACATGGATTGGAATTTTCTCAAGCCGCATTGTACAACCATCCTTCATACACCTGTATTAATTGCCTCCGCATTGCTAACATTTTTCACCTAATCAAACACTCACTGTAGTTTTACTGACAAGCTGTGCTCTGTCCAATTGATTACGGCTGTGGTGTTTCCCGCATGCATAAATAACTTAGCGGCAAACTAACCAATGCTCCAACCAATTGTATTGTCAGCCATTGATTCCTTATAAACGTAAGAATGTCCATCACATAACGCATCCATTGCGCACCCAACACCATGATCTGCGTTTCGTTTCCGCCTTCCACAACGCGTACGGCTTCGCGAACGGCGGGAATGAATGTGAGCGACATTAAAAGCAACGGACCGCCCACCACAACAAAAATTGTGAGTAACCGATTACGGCGGAAACAGCACCCCAGCAAGTAGAAGATCGCTGTCCACTCCAGCGTATATAATATGTAAGAGGGCAAATCCTGTACTGCGATTTGCCAGGTTTGCTGAAATGTTGATACGCCCTGCGCTTCGCCAAGCTGTGCCTGCAACATGTAGCGATCCGGCATGATGTTAGACAGGAAGATAGCAATTCCACCCTCAAGCACACTTAATAGCAGCGTTCCCAACAGCAGCGCAATCATCCCTGCAAACAGCGCCAACACATTACCCAGCCAAACCGGGAAACGGGCGGTGCCAAACCGCATGAGAAAGCGCGTAGAGCGGCCCGCAACAAGTAAACCACTGATCAACGCTGTTACCAGCGTAACGGACAAGTTGGTGTAAACGCCGGTAAATGTATAATCCGCCGATGTAAACAGCGGTAACAACAACGATATTACCTGCCCTGCCAGGATCAGCAGCAGCACCCATAACACAACACGGGTCAGTGTTTTCCAATGGTACCGGAGTATGCCGTTGAGACGGGCGTTTTGCCGCCAGTTCCAATTAAGTGTTTGCTGCATTACGTTCCGCCTCTTTCTCTTCTGTCAGGAATACAAATAGCCGTTGCAGCCCGATCGGCGCACTGCGAACCCGTTCGTCTGCCTCAATTCGCGTGCGGTTTTCTGGTGAAGACAATTTCACATAGCGCACTAAAGACCCGGCCAAGCTCTCTTCTTTTAACAGTTCTAAACCATCCGTCAGCTCCTGCACTGCTTCCGATGCGCCGGATATACTCAGGAACCCGCTTTGCAATTCATCCAACGTACCAGCACATAACAGTTTTCCGGCATCGATCAGCACTGCGTAATCCAGCGCACGCGCCACTTCATCAATCAAATGGGTGGATACAAGGAACGTCCTTTCCGGATGGCGTTCCTTTTCCGCCAGCAACAAATCGTAGAAGCGCTCACGCAATACCGCATCCAATCCAAGGCTAGGCTCATCAAAGATGGTAAGTGGCGCACCGCTGGCTAAGCCAACGCAAAGCATCAAACCGGTTTGCATACCGCGGCTGAAGGTTCGGATTTTCTTTTTTTTGGGTAAATCAAACCGTTTAATCAGTTCCTGCGCGTAAGCCTCATCCCAGCTGGCAAACAAGCCCCGGCATACGTAATATAAATCATCGATGCGGGTCAGCTTCCCAAAATCGGGAGTATCCCCGATAATGCACAGCTTTCCCAGCGCTTGCGCATGGTCATACACCTTCATCTCGTCGATCGTCACATCGCCGGAGCCCGGGCGGAGCATACCGCCGGTAATCCGCAGTAAGGTGCTTTTCCCTGCACCGTTACGCCCCAACAACCCAACAATCTGTCCGGCAGGCACGGTCATACTTAACCGGTCCAGCGCTTGCGTGGCACGGAACCGCCGGCTCACATCTTTCACACGCATTGCAGCCATTTCCGGTTGATGCGCAGATGCAACTTGATTCGCTTGCATAGCGTACCTCATTTCTTTTTCACACTTATAGTAATGGATTACCACTGTATTATACGCGCTCCGCAGAGGTATGCAAGTCTCCCTGTTTAAAACCAACATTTCCCATACTCAAATTACAGAAAACAACTTGAGGGTTGCAAACAGCCACGCAGATATATCTGCGTGGCTGTCGTTAGAAAAAATGATTTACTTGATTATCAGGTTGCACAGTCTGCCCGGAACGAAGATCAGCTTTACCAGCTTCTTCTCGCCAACAAGCGCTTTGATTTCCGCACGCTGCGGCAATTCCTTCTGGGCCTGGTCATTCGTCATGTCTGGGTCAATTGTAATGTGCCCACGCACCTTGCCCAGCACCTGAACAGCAATTTCAATCTCGCTGCGCTTCATGGCTTGTTCGTCATACGCCGGCCATGCTTCGTAAGCAATCTCACTGCCAAAGCCCATTTTCTCCCACATTTCTTCACAAATATGGGGAGCAACCGGAGCCAGCAGCAAAACCAGCGTTTTCAGCTCGTCCTTGGTGCAGCCACCTTCCGCGTTAAAAGCGTTCACCAGCGACATCATCGCCGCAATCGCCGTATTGAACTTCATGGCTTCGTAATCGTCGCCGACTTTTTTAATGGTTTCATGCATCAGCGGCGTCAGCGCTTTCTGATACCCTTTTCCATCCTTGATCATATCCATCAATCGCCATACGCGGTCGAGGAAACGGCGGCAGCCGCGCGCACCGTTTGTACTCCACGGAATTGCCTGATCAAACGCGCCCATGAACATTTCATATACACGCGTCGCATCGGCGCCGATATCGGCAATGCAATCGTCCGGGTTGATAACGTTCCCGCGCGATTTGCTCATTTTCTCGCCGTTTTCGCCCAGTATCATCCCGTGGCTGGTGCGCTTCTGGTATGGCTCCGCACAGGGAACAGCGCCAATATCGTACAGGAACAAGTGCCAGAACCGGCTGTACAGCAAGTGCAGCGTGGTGTGCTCCATTCCGCCATTATACCAGTCCACATTCATCCAATAGTCCATGGCTTCCTGTGAAGCGAGAGCATCATCGTTATGCGGATCACAGTACCGCAGGAAATACCAGCTGGAACCTGCCCATTGCGGCATGGTGTCGGTTTCACGCTTGGCGGGGCCGCCACAAACCGGGCAAGTTGTGTTCACCCATTCGGTCATCTTTGCCAGCGGGCTTTCGCCGTTATCGGTCGGCTCATAGTTTTCCACATTCGGCAGCAGTACCGGCAGCTGATCTTCCGGCACAGGTACAGAGCCGCAATGCTCGCAGTGCACTACCGGAATCGGCTCGCCCCAATACCGCTGACGGCTGAATACCCAGTCGCGCAGCTTATAGTTGATCTTCTTGGTACCGAGATTTTTCTCTTCCAACCAGTCGATGATCTTCTTTTTCGCGTCGGCAACACGCAGGCCGTTGAGGAAATCACTATTGACCAACTCGCCATCCTGCACATCGGTATAAGCTTCCTTGGTAATATCGCCGCCCGAAATCACCTCTACGATCGGCAGGTGGAACTCGCGGGCAAAATCATAGTCGCGGGTATCATGCGCAGGCACAGCCATAATTGCGCCGGTGCCATAGCTCATCAGTACATAGTCGCTGGCCCAGATGGGGATTTTTTTGTCATTCACCGGGTCGATGGCATACAGCCCCTTCAATTCGACACCCGTTTTTTCCTTGTTCAGTTCAGTACGCTCAAAATCGCTCTTGCGGGCGGCTTCCTCGCGGTAAGCAACCACATCGCTAAAATTGGTGATCTTCTCTTTATATTTTTCAATAAAGGGATGCTCCGGGCTTACAACCATATAGGTCGCGCCAAAAAGCGTATCCGGCCGCGTGGTGAAAACGCGCAGCTTATCCTCGGTATCAGCAATCTGGAAATCTACTTCCGCACCTTCACTGCGGCCAATCCAGTTGCGTTGCTGCACCTTCACTCTTTCGATGAAGTCCACATTGTCCAGCCCATCCAGCAATTTCTGGGCATAATCGGTAATGCGCAGCATCCACTGGCTTTTTACCCGGCGCACGACTTCGCTGCCGCAACGTTCGCAAACACCATTGACGACCTCTTCATTCGCCAATCCGCATTTACAGCTGGTACACCAGTTAATGGGCATCTCCGCCTTGTACGCCAGCCCGTTTTTCAGTAGTTGCAGGAAAATCCATTGCGTCCACTTGTAATACTTCGGGTCGGTCGTATCGACTTCGCGAGTATAATCAAACGAAAAGCCCAGTTTCTGCAATTGCTTACGGAAATTTGCAATATTGATCTGCGTAATCTTGGAGGGATGCACATGGTTCTTAATCGCATAGTTTTCGGCAGGAAGCCCGAAAGCGTCGTAGCCAATGGGGTAAAGCACATTATACCCTTCCATGCGGCGTTTGCGGGCGATGATATCCATCGCCGTATAGCTGCGCGGGTGGCCCACATGCAGCCCGGCTCCGCTGGGATAGGGGAACTCAATCAGCCCGTAAAACTTGGGCTTGCCGGATGGAAACTGCGCATTAAACGTACCTTCCTCCGCCCATTTTTTCTGCCATTTCTGTTCGATACTCTGGGGATCGTATACGGGTTGCTGCTCTTGATACATGCTCTGGTCTCCTTACTTCCGGCTTACATACCGATTGCTGTAATTACGCTTCCAGCTTGGCGATACCTGCGTCGATACGGCACAGCGTTTCTTCTTTTCCCAGCAGATAGGCGATTTCCGTTGCACCGCCCGGAGTATTCAGCTGCCCGCTAATGGCAATGCGAACCGGCCACATCATCTGCCCGTTCTTCATCCCGTTTTCCGCGGCCAGTGCCATCAGGCATTCCTTTAGCGGCTCTTCGCCGAAGTTGTCCAGCTTCTCCAGCGCGGGGCGCGCCAGTTGCAGCGCCTGCAAGCTGATTGCCGGATCCGTCTTCATCTTTTTATGGGTGTAAATGTCCACTTCATATTCCGGCAGCTCTGCTAAAAAGCGAACCATATCGGGCACACGGTCGAACACTTCGGTGCGCGTGTGCATTAATTCCGCCAAACGGCGGTAATCCATTTGCTTGCCCGCAAGCGCCTTATCAAACCACGGTGTTACCATGGTCAGGTAGTCCTCAAAAGGCATCTTTTTAATATACTCGCTGTTAAACCATACCAGCTTATCCATGTTAAAGATTGAAGGCGACTTGGAAAGTCCATCCAAATCAAACGCTTCCACCAGCTCCGGCAAGGTGTAGAACTCACGCTCTTCCTTGGGGCACCAGCCCAGCAGCGCGATAAAATTGATAACAGCTTCCTTCACATACCCCTGCGCCAGCAAATCCTCAAAGCTGGGATCGCCGTAGCGCTTGCTTAGCTTGCGCGTCGCGTCTTTCATTACAACCGGCAGATGGATGTACGTCGGCGTCGGCCAGCCAAGCGCCTCGTAGAGCAGGTTATACTTCGGTGTGGAGCTGATGTACTCGGTGCCGCGCATCACATGGGTGATACCCATCAGATGATCGTCCACCACATTGGCAAAGTTATAGGTGGGCAGCCCATCCGCCTTGATCAGCACATTGTCATCCAATGTATCGCAAGGCACTTCCACATGGCCGAATAGCGCATCCTCAAAGCTGGCGGTTCCGGTAAGCGGCACATTCTGCCGGATTACGTAGGACTCGCCGCTTTCCATGCGTTTTTTTGTCTCTTCTTTGGACAGGTGCAGGCAATGCTTGTCGTACTTGAACTGCTCGCCACGAGCGGTAGCCGCATCGCGCCGCTGCTGCAGCTCTTCCTTTGTGCAAAAGCAGGGGTACGCAGCGCCGGTTTCTATCAGCTGCATCGCATACGGCAGATACAAATCACGCCGCTGCGTTTGGATGTAAGGGCCGAAATCACCGCCTACATCGGGGCCTTCGTCATAGGTCAGACCCGCCTCGCGCATACTGTGGTAAATCAGGTCTACTGCGCCGGGTACTTCCCGTTCCTGATCGGTATCCTCAATACGTAAGATAAATTTGCCACCGTTTTTTTTGGCAAACAAATAAGCATATAACGCGGTGCGCAGACCACCCAAATGCAGGTATCCGGTCGGGCTGGGCGCAAAGCGGGTACGAATTTCAGCCATGCGATCTTTCCTTTCTTTATCGCGCTGCGGTCATTTACGCCTTGACGGCTTTCTTAAAGCTGTCCTTCAAGCCAACGACACGGTTAAACACAGCGAGCTGCGCGGTAGAATCGGGGTCTTTGCAGAAATACCCCATCCGTAGGAACTGGTAGGTATCGCCCGGCTTCGCATCACCCAGCGATTTTTCCATATAGCCATGGCAGACTTCCAGGCTTTCCGGATTAAGCCGCTTTAGAAAGTCTTTTTTCTGCGAAGCCGCAGGCGCAGACGCATCTTCGGCGTCTTCCTGTTCGACTTCCGCGTTTTCTTCCATCAGCAGCGGCTCGTAGAGCCGGGCTTCCACAGGCAGGTTTTCCGCTGCGCTTACCCAGTGCAGCGTACCTTTTACCTTGCGTTTGGCACCTTCGCTGCCGTTGCGGCTGTCCATATCCACGGTGCAATATACACAGGTAACGTTGCCGTTTTCATCCTGATCGCAGCTGTCCGCCTTGATAATATAAGCGCTCTTCAATCGCACTTCTCCGCCAATAAAGAGGCGGAAGTACTTGCGGGCAGGCACTTCCATAAAGTCTTCCTGCTCAATGTACAATTCCTTCGTCATCACGCTGGTGTGGCCGCCCATTTCGGGGTGCGCGGGATGGTTTTCCATCGGCAATTCATCCCGGAAATCCTCCGGCCAGTTCGTTAGCACCACTTTCAGCGGTTTGAGCACAGCCATGGCGCGGGGCACGGTTTCGCCCAAATCCTCACGCACGCAATGCTCCAGCAGCGCCAAATCCACCTCACTGTCCGCTTTGGCGACCCCGATGCGGTCAATAAAATCGCGGATCGCGGCAGGGGTATAGCCGCGTCTGCGCAGCGCGCACAGGGTCGGCATACGCGGATCGTCCCAGCCGGATACATAACCGCCCTCCACCAGCATACGCAGATAGCGCTTGCTCATAATGGTACGGGTCAGGTTTAAGCGGCTGAATTCGATCTGCCGCGGAGCGCTGGGCAGCATATTCTGGGCATGGTTTACCACCCAATCATATAGCGGGCGATGATCTTCATATTCCAGACTGCACAGGCTGTGCGAAATCCCCTCCAGCGCATCGCCAATCGGATGGGCATAATCGTACATGGGGTAAATACACCATGTTTTTCCCGTACGGTGATGCTCCTTAAACAGGATGCGGTACATCGCCGGATCACGCATATTCATGTTAGGGCTGGCCATGTCAATCTTCATTCGGAGGATCAGGCTGCCTTCCGGGTGCTTGCCAGCCTTCATCTCTTCAAAAAGCCGAAGGCTCTCTTCTACAGGGCGGTCGCGCCATGGGCTGTTTTTGCCCGGCGCGGTGAGCGTGCCGCGGTAGGTACGTACTTCCTCTGCCGAAAGCTCGTCCACATACGCCAGTCCGCGCTCAATCCAGTCCACTGCAATTTCGTAGCACTTGGGGTAATATTCGCTGGCAAAAAACAAGCCGCCTTTCCAGTCAAAGCCCAGCCAGCGGATATCTTCCATAATACCGTCGACAAATTCCGTTTCTTCCTTCGCGGGGTTGGTATCGTCAAACCGCAGATTGGTCAGTCCGCCAAAATGTTCGGCGGTCGCAAAGTTCGTTACCAGCGCCTTGCAGTGGCCAATATGCAAATAACCGTTGGGTTCCGGCGGAAAACGGGTGTGCACGCTTTGGTAACGGCCGCTCTCCAAATCTTGCTGGATGAAATCCCAAATAAAATTGGTTTTTTTTGCGGTCGTTTCCATACCCATGCGCCTTCCTTTCCTGGTCGTATTGCTTATGCAACCGACGGCATTCTGTCATTATAAAACGAATCTCCGCTGTTTTCAAGGCCTGGAAAGCGGTTTGCCAATTTTCCCCGGTCTGCTGTACAAAAGGGCAAATCATTGCCCGGATTCGCAAGATTTCGTTGACTTTGCCGCTTGCCTGCCGTATACTAGCCGTGACAAACGAATAGCTACGCATTCGGTTGACGGTTTGGGGAGAGAGCGGACGCGTTTGAATATGCATCCGCCGCCGAAGGTGCAAGCCCGCACAAGCTCTCAGGCAAAAGGACCCGGACCCGACGAAGCTCTGGAAAGCATATATGCACCGAAGAGGCAATCCGCACCTGGCAGGGCATGCGGTGAAACTTTCAGGTAAACGGACAGAGGCGCGAAAATATTAGCTGTATCAGCTATTTTTCGTGGCTCGTTTTTTTGTTCCGTTTGGTTGTCGGCAACCCGCTATGGCGGGCTGAACAGCCGCTGAAAGGAGTGATCGTTTCGTGATCGAAACGGAGATGCCGCTGCATACGCCGCTATACCGGCAGCATGTGCAAAACGGCGGGAAAATGGTTACCTTTGCAGGGTATTTATTACCGGTTCAGTATGCCGCGGGTGTAATGAAAGAACATGCCGCCGTGCGGGAAAACGTAGGTTTATTTGATGTAAGCCATATGGGTGAAGTGCTTTTTACAGGCAAAGACGCCCTAAGCAACATCCAACACCTGCTGTGCAACGACTATACCACCTTGCAGGATGGGCGTGTGCGCTATAGCCCCATGCTCAACGAGCAGGGCGGCGTGGTAGACGATGTACTGGTGTATCGCTTTTCTCCAGAGAAATACCTGATGGTTGTTAACGCAGCTAACCGCCATAAAGATGTAAAACACATCTTAGGCGTGCAATTCGGTCAAGTGCAAATACAGGATGTATCCGACGCGTACTGCCAGCTGGCTTTGCAGGGGCCTAACGCCGAATCGGTGCTGAAAACATTGCTCCCAGAGGAGCAGATACCCAAGAAGTATTATAGCTTCATCCCGGATGTTGACGTGCATGGCGTGCATTGCATTCTCAGCCGTACCGGATATACCGGTGAGGACGGATTTGAGCTGTATGCTGCCGCAGGCGATGCGTCGGCGCTTTTTGAAACACTGGCGGCGGCAGGCAAACCCTATGCCTTGCAGCTGTGCGGCCTGGCATGCCGAGACACCTTGCGTATGGAAGCCGCCATGCCGCTGTACGGGCACGAAATGGACGATACTGTCACCCCGCTGGAAACAGGCTTGGATCACTTTGTAAAACTGACCAAACCGGAGTTTATCGGACGGGAGGCGCTGATTGCATCCGGCACACCAAAGCGCGCCCGTATCGGGCTGCATATGGTGGGGCGCGGAATCGCGCGAGAAAATTGTCCGGTATACAATGGCAATGCACAAATCGGACAAACAACCAGCGGTACCCATTGTCCCACCGTCGGCCCTGTGGCTATGGCGCTGGTCGCATGCCCAGCGCCCGTACCGGGAGACCGTGTCGATGTAGAGGTACGCGGCAGACGAATTGAGGCAGAAGTGGTTCCTCTTCCTTTTTATCAGCGTAAACGCTAAGGCTTCGGATTGAACAAGCAAACTACCAACCTTTATGAGGAGGGCATTACGATGGCAAATCAAGGCATCCGTATGTACACCAAAAGCCACGAGTGGATTATTTTTGAGGACGATACTACCGCAACCATTGGTTTGACCGATCATGCGCAGGACGAATTGGGTGAATTGGTTTTTGTGAATCTGCCGCAGGTTGGCGACTCGGTTACAAAAGAAGAAAGCTTTGCCGATGTGGAAAGCGTAAAAACCGTCAGCGACGTATATTCGCCCGTCACCGGTACCGTCGCCGCCGTTAACGAAGAGCTGCTCGACGCACCGCAGAAGATTAACGAAGACGCGGAAGAAGCTTGGTTGGTGAAAGTAGAAGGTATTACCGATCAGGTCGAGCTGATGGACGAAGCCGCTTATGAAGCGTTTATTGCTGAATAAACCCTTTCTGTTTTCCGCAAATTGAAAAAACCGAATAGGTAAAGGAGCTTTTATGAGCCATTATCAACCGCATACCGGGGCGGAAACGCAGGCCATGCTGGATGTTTTGGGTCTGCCTGATACGAACGCCCTGTTTACCGATGTACCCAAAAGCGTACAGCTAACCCAGCCGCTGCCGCTTAGCAAGGGGCTTACTCAGTTTGAAACTCTGCGTGCCATGGAAACCCTTGCCGCACAGAATACCGCCTACAGCCTTACCCTGCGCGGCGCGGGCTGTTACGATCACTTCATCCCGCCGCTGGTCAGCCAGATTGCCGGGAAGGAAGAATTCGTAACCGCCTATACACCCTATCAGTCCGAGCTTTCGCAGGGGATACTGCAAAGCATCTTTGAGTATCAAACCTTGATTTGTGAGTTGACCGGCATGGATGCCAGCAACGCGGGCGTATACGACGGCGCCACCGCGGCAGCCGAAAGCGCTGTCATGTGCCGGGAGCGCAGCCGCAGCGTTACACTGGTCAGCGCAACCGTACATCCGGATACGCTGGCCGTTATGCGTACCTATTGTTATGGCACCGGGCACGAGCTGCGCATTGTACCCTGTGAAAACGGCGTAACCAGCCTGTCCGCCCTGCGTGCTATGCTGTCGGACGACATTTCCGGCGTATACATTCAACAGCCGAACTTCTTCGGCCAACTGGAAGATACAGCCGCGCTGTTTGCCGCCGCGAAAGAATCGGGAGCCAAGTGCATACTGGGACAAAACCCCATGACCTTTGCGCTTTTACCCGGCGGTAACGAAGTGAATGCGGATATCGTGTGCGGGGATGTGCAGCCGTTTGGACTTCCCATGGCATACGGCGGCCCTTCGGCGGGCTATATCGCCACCACTACGGCGCTGCAGCGCAGGCTGCCGGGCCGTATCGTAGGCCAAACCAGCGATGCACAAGGCAGGCGCGCTTTTGTGCTCACCCTGCAAGCCCGCGAGCAGCATATTCGCCGGGAAAAAGCATCCAGCAATATTTGCAGCAATCAGGCGCATTGCGCGTTGACCGCATCGATCTATCTTACCTATCTGGGCCTCAAGGGGCTTACCGCTGTCGCAGAGAATTGTTTGGCTGGTGCGCATGCGCTGGCAGATGCGCTATGTGCCATCCCCGGTGTGCACTTGCGGTACAGCGGCCCGTTCTTCCATGAGTTTGTAACCGACCTGCCCGTCTCACCGGAAAAGGTGGAAGCCGCTTTGGAAGCAGAAGGCATTTTAAGCGGTTTACCGTTAGCCGGAGGCATGCTGTGGTGCGTTACCGAAAAAGCCACGCAGGAACAGCTTGCCTATGTTGCAGCACTGGTAAAGGAGGCGTGCGCCCATGTTTGAAACCGTAAAGCTCAGTTTTGAAAAGAGCATTCCCGGTCGGGGAAGCGAAGTCATTCCCGCCCCTGCCGTCCCCTACACTCAGCTGCCGAATCATTTCCTGCGTAAAAAACCGCCCATATTGCCGGAATTGGCCGAATCGGATGTGGACCGTCATTACACACAGCTGGCGCACCGTGCTTTCGGCGTCAACTGTGGGTTTTACCCGCTGGGCAGCTGCACCATGAAGTATAACCCTGCCGTAAACCATACTGCCGGTATGCTGCCCGGCTTTACCAATGTGCATCCGCTCGCGCCCGCACAGGCCACCCGGGGCTGCCGTGCTGTTATGGAGCAGCTGAGTGAAAGCCTGTGCACCATTACCGGCATGGATGCCTTCACGCTGCAACCCGCTGCCGGCGCACATGGCGAGTTTTTAGGCATGCTGCTGATGAAAACCTACCACGAAAAGCGCGGCGACACCAAGCGCACAAAGATGCTGGTGCCGGATAGCGCGCACGGCACCAACCCCGCCAGTGCCGCCATGGCTGGTTTTCATGTCGTATGTGTACCCAGCCGTGCGGACGGATGCGTAGACTTGGATGCGCTGGCCGGACTGCTGGGCGACGATGTGGCGGGTATGATGATGACCAATCCCAACACACTTGGCTTGTTTGAGAAGGATATTCTAAATATCAGTCGAATGGTACATGAAGCAGGCGGTTTGATGTACTATGACGGTGCAAATCTCAACGCCATTTTAGGACTGGCACGGCCGGGCGATATGGGCTTTGACGTTACGCATCTCAACCTACACAAGACGTTTTCCACCCCGCACGGCGGCGGTGGCCCCGGCAGCGGTCCGGTGGGCGTAAAGGCGTTTTTGGCTCCCTATCTCCCGAAAACCGCCAGCGAAGCGCCGCACGAAGCCCTGCAAATGAAAGCTTTCTACGGTAATTTCTCCGTACTGGTAAAGGCGCTGGCCTATCTGCTTACCCTCGGTGCGGACGGTTTACGCGGCGTAGCCGAGCATGCAGTACTCAACGCCAACTATTTACTCAAGCGTCTTACAGACGCGGGCTTTACCCCGGCGTACAACGTACCTTGCATGCACGAGTTTGTTTTAACACTGCAAGACCTGAAGGCAACCTGCGGCGTCAGTGCGCTGGACATCGCCAAATCCATGATTGACTACGGTATCCATCCGCCGACGATGTATTTCCCGCTCATCGTACACGAAGCGCTAATGTTCGAGCCGACCGAAACCGAATCGCGCGAAACGCTCGATCAGGCGGCGGATGTGCTGTCGGCCATTCTTAAGCAGGCACAGGAAGACCCGGACGCCATGCATACCGCACCCCATAGTGCTGTTATCGGCAGGCCGGATGAGGTGCAGGCCGCACGGAAACCAGTACTCCGCTGGCATCCCGCGTAAGGCATTTCCCAAGCGCGTTGCCGTGTCAGCCGCAAACGATCTGAAACACCGGGAGCTCTGCTTCCCGTTTTAGGCGCTATCCTTTAGCGCGATCGCGCAACCTACCGTTGCGCGCCAATTCCGTGGCACCGGAAACCTTTTGGTTTCCGGCGCCCGATCTATCGGCGGTGAAACGGATGATACGACGCACGGCATGCTTGATTGCCCGCGGTACAGACCCTTATCGCAATCTGGCGATTGAAAAACACCTGATGGATACGCTGCCTGATGAGACAGCGATCCTCTATTTATGGCAAAACGAACATACGATTGTTGTCGGCCGCAATCAGGACCCGCAGTACGAATGCAGGGTATCTGATTTTCTATCGTCCGGCGGCCGCATCGCCAAACGTCTCAGCGGCGGTGGTGCGGTCTATCACGATTTAGGCAATTTGAACTTTACGTTTGTCATGCCGAAAACAGCCTTTGACGTTCAGCGCCAGCTGTCCGTGATCCGTTATGCCCTTTCCTCCTTCCAGTTGAATGCTTGTCACAGCGGCCGAAACGACTTACTCGTCGACGGCCGGAAGTTCAGCGGAAACGCGTTTTACAAATCCGGCCACAGCGCCTATCACCACGGAACGCTATTGGTTAACAGCAATATGGAAGTTATGTCACAGTACCTAACGGCTAACCGCAGTAAACTGCAGGCACACGGCGTGAAAAGCGTAGCCTCCCGTGTAGTGAATCTGCAAAGCCTCGCGCCTGAATTAACTGTTCCGGCACTGGAACAGGAATTATATAACGCTTTTTCTGCCGTTTACCGCAGTGAACCGGTTGTGCTGGACGAGCGGATGCTCGATCAACCCACCCTATCTATGTTGACTGCGCAGTTTTCGGAAAATCAATGGATTTTCCCCAAATCCCTCCCCTATACCTTTGATGTATCGGAGCGGTTCCCATGGGGTGGTGTAACAGTGAAACTATTGGTGGAGGAAGGCGTAATCCGTGCGGCGCGTTTGCTGACCGATGCCATGGAGGCAGACTTGTTTTCCATGCTGGAGCAGACACTGACCAATTGCCCCTATTTGATTTCCGCGATCAACGGACGGCTGAAACAGCGCATGGAGTTATTGCGCGGGCAGCAGTTGATGCAGATGACCAACGATATTTCCGTATTGATTTGCGGACGGATACGTGAGCTGGACCGTACCACGCGCCACGAGCCTGCTGATACGGAAAACAGCCAAAACCGCTGAATAAGACTCTCTCTTCGTTACAACAACAGAACAGGAGTTTACCATGTTTGATATCATCATCATCGGCGGCGGCCCCGGCGGGTATGCCGCGGCGGAGTACGCTGCCGAAAAAGGTTTATCAGTCGCATTGGTAGAGCGCAGCCGTCTTGGCGGCACCTGCCTGCATCACGGCTGTATCCCCACCAAAGAATACTTACACGCTTCGCAGGTGGCCAGCGAAGCGGAAACCATCATGCCCGGCGCGATAGCCGCTTTTAACTGGCAAGCTATGTATGCCCATAAAAATGCCCTTCTGGATACGCTGACCGGCGGCATTGCCACGCTGATGAAAGCACGCGGGGTAACCGTAGTACAAGGCACAGGCACTTTGATGAATGCCGCTTCCCCTTTCTCCGTCAAGGTTAGCAGCCCGGACGGTGAAAACAGCATACTGGAAGGAAAACATATTCTGCTTGCAACCGGAAGCGCCCCCGCACGCATCCCCGTACCTGGTTGCGACAGCCCCGGCGTATGGACCAGCGATGATTTGCTGGGCGAGGCCGGCGCCAAGCCCATAGGCAGTTTGCTTATCGTAGGGGGCGGCGTAATCGGGGTAGAAATGGCAAGTATCTATACCAAGCTGGGTACTGCTGTAACAGTTTTGGAAGCGGAAAAACGCTGTCTGCCCATGATGGATGCAGAGCTTTCCCGCAGTGCCGAAGCCTTGCTGAAATCCACAGGTGTAACCGTGCTGACCGATGCACGGCTGACCGAAGTTGCTGCAACCGCTTCCGGTTTTGCTATACGCTATGAAAAAGGCGGCAAAGCAACAGAGGTAAATACTGATCATGTGCTGCTGGCAACAGGCCGCGTACCGGTTACAGAGGCTCTTTTTGCCCCGGATGTTGCCCCCGCTATGAACCGCCGCGCCATCGCTGTGGATACGCATTATGCCACCAGCATCGACGGCGTATATGCCATTGGGGATGTAAATGGGCTTATGCAGCTGGCTCACGCTGCTCACGCACAGGGTTTGGCTGCTGTAAGCCACATATTGGGCATTCCCGCGCCCATCAATACCGCTTTAGTACCCGCTTGTGTCTATACCGCTCCGGAAATTGCTTCCATCGGCCTTACACAGGACGAGGCAAAAACGCAGGGGATTGCTGTGGTCACGGGGAAAGCGCTGACCACACAGAACGCGAGAACCCTGATTGACGGGCTCGGGCGCGGATTTATCAAGTTGTTGTTCGATAGCCAGACACGGAAATTGCTGGGTGCGCAGCTCTTCTGTGGCCGCGCAACCGATATCATCGGTGAGTTGACACTTGCCATAGCGCATGGTATGACAGCTGAAGATTTACTTATCCCCTTGCGTGCGCACCCCACCTTTGAAGAATCCATCACCGCGGCAGTACAAGCAGCAAAGTTTCCACAATAGTTATACATGGTTAAGCCAATGGCCAACCCGGTGGTTTCCATAGCGTCTGCAAGATGAACCTACCGGCCATACGCAAAGCACATTGTTTAGATTGAAAAACGCATCCCTTATTCAGGCCGCCGTAAAGGCGGTCTTTTCTATACCATAGGGATTTCATTATTCATAAGCGTTTCTACATACTGCTTGTTTGAAATATTAACAAACCTCCTTTGTTTTCGTTACGGTGGCCAAACCGTTTCCGGTATAACAAGGGAGGTTTATTGAAATATAAATTTCTCATTCCCCCAACGCTACTTGCCTTGTACAACTCCAAGCATTGGAGTAGCGCTGGATCATTGCACTTATATTGTCGAGCGTAGCAATATACACCTTGAACCGCAGTAGGTTTATCCCGTTGATCCTTCCGGTCTATAAACGTTATTATACCTTCAGATACGCATACTGTACTCTGCGGGGACAAGGTTGCATGCGTGTAAGATAATTTCGCCACTGTTACAAGTAACAGTTCTATCACAGATCGCAGATTCTGCTTTTCCCTCAGATGCTCATTTAGCGCCGCTACAAACAGCAGGGAGTTCTTATGCCAATTTCAGTTAACCGATTCATCCCACAGAGCGTTAATTTAATGGATGGACTTTTATGATTCAAAGGGATACTTAAATTTCGCCTCAAAACGTATCGCATCCATGATTTTCATAATTTCTATGCTTTCCGATATTGGCATTATGGCACTCTCCACGTGACCGTTTTGCAAGCAGCGCATCACTTCTTCCGCCTCGTAATTATAACCATTCCCCTTCGTATCCGGTGCATAAGTGGTTTCAAACTTGCCGTCCACACGTAATGTTGCCTCGCGTCCAAAAACAAAATCCTTCATATGAATACGTCCCAGCGTACCGTAAATCCAAGCATCGCTCTGCATGTTGGTTCTGATAGCGGCATTAATGGACGCCAAGCGGCCCTCACCAAAAGAAACGACACCCATAACCTGCTCATCCACTTGCGTTGTACCCATCGTCAATATAGATTTAACCGATTGAACCTTTTGCCCGGCAAAAACCATAGCTGCGATAGAAAGCGGGTAAACCCCCGCGTCAAGCAATGCTCCGCCGCCCAGCATAGGATTGAGCAATCGGCTCTGGGGAAGCCATGGCACAACAAAGCCGAAGTTTGCCTGCACAAGCTTCACTTCTCCGATTTGTCCCTCGTTTATCCACCCGCGTGCCCGGCTTATAGCCGGCATGAAGCGTGGCCACATCGCTTCCATGAAAAACGTATGGTTTTCTTTCGCCGCTTCAGCAATCTCCTCCATTTCCCACGCGGCAATCGTAACCGGTTTTTCACATAACACCGCCTTTTTCGCACGGATCGCTTGCAAAGCAATTTCACGATGTGTGGAGTGCGGCGTACCAATGTAAACAATATCAACAAGAGGGTCTTCCAGCGCTTGTATTAACTGCCCGTAACCACAGCGCAGGCCATATTCTTGCGCAAATAGATCCGCTTTTTCTTGAGAACGGGACACAACACAAACCGAGCTGACTCCCTTTGCTACACGAAGTCCTGCAAGAAACTTTCGCACTATCGAACCCGTTCCCACTAGCGCCCATCCCATTTGCTTTTCCATCAAGCTCTCTCCTTCATGTCCGTTCGTAAGCATATATCTGCAGATGTATGTTATGAGAACAGCTACTTATAGATAAATGCTGTACTCCCGCCCCATCGGGAGTACAGCCATTCGCCTATACCATATTAGCGGATTGCCAGTCCGTTTTCGGGGTTTGAATTAGAGTAATACGGGTCCATGTAGCCTCGCGGCAGCGGCGTAGGGCGCCTAAAGCTAGTTTGCAACTCGTAGAACTTCTTTTCCTTTGCGCTTTGCGCTATCCCGCGCAGCGTTTCCACCGCATGCAGCGCTAAATTGCCGTTGGCACGATGCTGATCATTATACCGCAGCGCCCATGCCATTTCCGCCACACCCAACCCCCGGCTGTTTTCCGTAAACGCATGCGTTGCGGGCAATACGAAAGTGTCGCTTTGTCCTTTTAAGGATATCCGCACATCCCCGCCAAATTTATTCGGATCCGGCAGATACATTAATCCCTGTGTGCCGTATAGAATGATTTGCGGCTGTTCATTCTGGGTCGAATTGCCGTTCAAATGCATGGAGCCCAGTATACCATTTGCAAAGCGGAAACTGCTCGAAACCAGATTTTCGCTTTCTGTATGGTACGGCTCACCCCAATGTTCGCTCGCTAGGGAATAGTGAGTACGGTCGGGGTTTCGCGTTTCCCAAAACCCACAAACTTCGGTGACCGGCCCAAGCAGGCTCAGCAACATCGTGACATAATAGATGCCGACGTCCATGCCAATCCCTCCGCCAGGTTTCGCAGTGTAGGGGTATTTTTCAGCCATCCAACCCCCGTCACGGTTAAGCACGGCGACGCATCCCGTGACGTCGCCGATCAAGCCGCTGTCCAGCGCAAAGCGCGCGGTTTGTCCGGCCGCACCTAAAAAGGTATCTGGCGCCGCACCCAGCCGTACACCCTTCTCTTCCGCCAGTGCCACCAATTCCTGAGCTTGCGCAAAGGTTGGTGCAAGCGGTTTTTCGGTATATACGTGCTTTCCCCCCATGAGTGCTTGCTTCACAACGGAGTAGTGCGCGGCAGGCGGCGTTAAATTGACCACCAGTTCAATACTTGCGTCGGCAAGTATCTGCTCCATCGTCATCACCGGAATGGAATACTTGTCCGCCATGCGTCGTGCCGCATCAGCATCTAAATCACAGCAACCAGCAACTTGAAGGATGGCGAACCGGTCAAGCATGTTATCCAAGTAAATATCACTGATTACACCGCAGCCGACAACTGCTGCTTTAACTGTTTTTATCATTCTTTATCCCCTATCTCCACCCTGTTGTTCTTAATAACGTCCGCATACCAATGGCCGCTAAGTTTGATAATCCGTTCCTGTGTTTCAAAATCAATGAATACCAGTCCAAAACGGCTTTTATATCCAAATGCCCATTCAAAATTATCACAGAATGACCACTGCATATACCCCGCAACCTGTGCGCCATCCTCCATCGCGCGATGCAACTGGTGCAGGTGGCGGCGCAGATAATCCACACGCTGCGGATCGTCGACGACTCCGTTCATATCCTTAATTTCATTTGTAGCTGTACCGTTTTCCGTAACCAATATTTTTGTAACGCCATACTCTTTTGTCAGCCGCAAGAGCATGTTATAAAAACCGGTTTCGGTTATCGGCCAACCACGGTCATTCACGGCAGCCCAGCGGGGGTTACGGATACGAAAATTGGTTGGCCAAACAGAAGCATCATTATGCACATAAAAATCATTGTAATAATTAATACCCATAAAATCCAGCGGAAGCGACATCAGCGCTATCTCGGCGGGATCAAACGGCGGCAACACCACCCCTTGCGATTGATACAGTGTTATCATATCCTCCGGGTACTTGCCACGCATGATCGGATCGATGAACCAGCGGTTCAAATAACCATCTGCACGCACTGCAGCCGCTTTATCCGCGGGGGAATCGGTTAAAGGCAGGCGTCCCATCAGGTTCAGTGCAATGCCAATCTCGCCTTGCATTCCACTTTCGCGAAAATAGCGTACCACAAGTCCATGGCCGACATACAAGTAATAGGCCACCCGTAATGCAGTGGAAAAATCATGCAGACCGGGAGCTTGCCTGCCTTCATAGTTGCCTAAAAACGCCGCGCAATACGGCTCGTTTAGTGTAATCCAATGGCGCACCCGGTCACCAAGGTATTCCATTACAGCCTGACTGTATTGCAAAAAATACTTCGGCATCTCCGGGTTTGCCCAACCGCCGATATCCTGCATTGCCTGCGGCAAATCCCAATGGTATAAAGTGACGAAGGGCGTGATGTTTGCTTCCAGCAAGGCGTCCACTAAATCGGAATAAAAACGCAAGCCTTCGTTGTTGACCTGTCTGCTGGCATCAGGCATAATACGCGGCCATGAAATGGAGAAGCGATATGCTTTAATCCCCATTTCCCGCATCAGCGCAACGTCTTCACGAAAACGGTGATAATGATCACACGCCACATCCCCTGTGTCGCCATTTTCCACATTGCCGGGGATGGATACATACCGGTCCCAAATGGATTCTCCCCGTTTACCTTCGCGTGTCGCGCCTTCCACCTGATAGGAAGCGGAAGCTACTCCCCAATAAAAATCTTTGGGGAATTCTAATTTGCTCATGCTTTCGTCTCCTTAGGCTCATCGCTCTCCAGCAATTCAAAGAACATTTTCAGCGTATCGCGGGCGTCAAAGTAGGCATAGCGCCCATTTCCGCGGCGATACTCGCCCTTTTGCGCCACAGGCAGCCCGAAAGCCTCTAAATTTTGGATGTACTTCGTCATGCCATTGACCTGAAACGCTATATGGTGCAAACCTTCACCGCAATTTTCCAAATGCTCGCGCCATACCGAGGGCGCTTCATTGGGTTGAATAAACTCCACCTGTACCTGCCCAAATTGGAAGAAGGCCATTTGGCAAGTTGCTTCCGGCGCAGGCTGGCCACGATACACCGTTTGTGTTACCGCATAGTCTCCGCTACCGACCGTAGGTGGCACCTCCACACCCAAGAATTCCGCAACCTGCTGTTTTGTCGTTTGCAAATCCCGTACGATTAACCCCAGTTGAATGATGCGAAAATCATCAAGTGTTTTTTTCATACTGGCTACTCCTTCATTGTGTTTTTTCAATAGCTTCCAATAAACCGCGCATATAAGCTGTATCGTTTATACGCGCACGGTGCCCCCATGCGGTATCCCCTTGAATAGCCGGCACGTGATCGCTAAGTATATAACCGTCAAACCCTGATTTGTACAGTGCCTGCATTACAGCATACGGGTCAAAATTGCCCTCTCCCAGCAGACATTCATGAAACGATGGCACGGTGCCTTGCACATCTCGCATGTGCGCGTAGATCAACTTTTTTCGAGGGCCGAACGTATCAATCGCATCAAAGATGTTTTTGGCTCCACCGGGCATTTGCGAAAAGGTTCCAATGCAAAAGAGCAATCCCCAATAATCACTATGAATCATTGCATCCGCACGCTTATAACTCTCTACGTTTATAAACATGCGTGCTATGCCGCTTAAGGATTGAATCGGCGGATCGTCTGGGTGCAGCGCCAACTTTACTTTGTATTCCTCCGCGACGGGAATCACCCGTTGCATAAAGTAGGCGAAATTCTCCCACAAGAACTCGACATCCGGTATCATCACATCCCGCCGTTGCCCAAAATCATCCATATCATCCACGCCACGCATTTGCTCTGCCAGATCAAATGCCTGTACTCTGGCTCCATAGCGTCCAAGCGGCGCAGCGTTGCTGGTGCGCCACACAAAACTAGGTGAAAAGTGATACCCGATCGTGCAGATACCAGCTCGTCCGGCGTTGCGAATGCTCAAGCAGATGTTATCGATTTGCTCATCACGCCCCGGTTCACCAAGCATAGCATGGTCGTAAAACCGGATGGGAAAGTTCTCAAGCCCTTCCATTACAACGCCATACGCCTCGACACGTTCCCGGAATGCCAATAAATCTTCATACTTCCAATAGGTGTCTGCTGGCAGATCAAATGGTAAATTAAAGTGGACCCTGTCCACGCCCAGTTGCCGTGCGTTAACCATCGTATCCGGGTCCACGCTGCGTATCTGCCCGAAAGCAAGCCGCATTTTTTGCCCTGTCTGCATTTAACTAGCTCCAAATTCTATCCAGTGATGTTTCCCCATTCCATTCATCAGTGGATATCCATATATTCTTCCCCTTCAGCGGTCCATGCTCTCGAATCAGCTCCTCATTAAGCGAATCGATCCCGAAACCAGGTGCATCACTCACATGAATGAAACCGTCCTGTAACAGCGGTCGCGCATCGCCAATAATGAGTTCCTCCCACCAAGAAGAATCAATTGCATCGTATTCCAATGCAAAGAAATTTTCGCATGCCGTTGCCATATGGGCACCGGCAATGCACGCAACCGGGCTTTCGCACATATGCATCGCCATAGACGCCCCATACCGCGCGGCCAAATCACTCAGGCGCTTGCCTTCCATCAAACCGCCGATCGTGAGCAGATCGGGATGTACGACATCAAGCGCACCCGCCTGTAAAAGGGGTTCGAAGCTTTCCGCCAGGTACATATCCTCCCCGGTTGCAATCGCAGTGGTCGTGTGCTGCTTCAGGTATTTGTACTGGTCCGTTAAATACCATGGAATGGGATCCTCCATCCATGCGATATTAAAACGTTCTAAGCGTCTTGCGATTTTTATCATATCCGATACGGGAAAATGCCCAAAGTGGTCCACCGCCAATGGCACCTGGCAATCGATCACCGCGCGTATCTGCCCGATATAATCTTCCAGCGCATCCAGACCACGTTCTGTGATGTGTTGATTGGTAAATGGATGCGGTATATTGTTAAAATCGTACAAGCGCGCGTTAGCCGCAGCCACAGCGGCGCGGTCGCCATGCTGCGCCACTGCACGTACAGTTGCCTCGGCAGCACGAATATCCTTCATCCAATCTATTGGGCCGCTGCAATGTGCTTCTTGTGCGGTAATCAGTTCAACGCTGAGTATTTTTAGCACCGTAAAGCCCGCATCCATATACCCTTTTAGTTTGTGCCCTACATCTGTAGGGTTCATAATACGGCCTGTTGCGCGGCCATCCTCAATATGCGTGTCTCCATACAGACGAACCGAATCGCGAAAGCGCCCCCCTAGCATTTGATACACCGGAACACCATAGGCCTTGCCCGCCAGATCCCATAAAGCTAGCTCCGTAGCGCTTACGCCCGCCGATTGCCGCGCCGGGCCGCCAAACGACTTGATTTTGCGAAACAGCCTATCAACATCGCAGGGATTTTCCCCTACAAGTCGTGATTTCAGCATTTTCAGATACGTCGCGCTTGCACCATCGCGCATTTCCCCATAACCAGATATCCCTTGATTGGTGTCAAACCGCACCAAATAACAGCCCCACGGTGGTAAATCCACTTTGCAAAGCTTAATATCGGTTATTTTGAGATCGGACGGTCTGGAATGGGTATTCACATGGTTTAATACTTCTTCTGTTACTTGCTTTCCCATCGCATAAGCCTCCCTGTTCTTTTGGTTTCCTGTTGTGCGACGTTATTTGTGACCGTCCGCTGCCTATCCCTTCACAGCTCCATCAGCAAGTCCTTGAACAAAGTAACGGTTGCAGGAAAGGAAAAGCAGCAATACTGGTAGTGCAACAATCGCAGCAGCCGCCATCGTCGCCCCCCAGTCCACGGAAAATTCGCCTGCAAAAGTGCTAATCGCAATAGGCAAGGTTCGTTTTGTACCAGAGACCGTCAGGTTCAGCGCAAAGAGGAACTCCTCCCAAGCATGGATGAAAGTATAAATGGAAACAGAGATCATACCCGGCTTCGCAATAGGCAAAATGACCCTAAATAAGGCGCCTAGCTGCGTTGTGCCATCAATGCGCGCTGCTTCTTCCAGCTGTTTAGGCACGCTCTGTAAAAAAGCGCTAAGCATGATCACTCCCATTGGAATTGTTAACGCCATATCCGCAATGATTAGCGCCGGAAGTGTATCTAATAAATGCATACTGGAAAACATGAAATAGAGGGGAATTACCAAAACTACACTGGGCACCATCTGCCCAAACAATAGAATCAGCCTTATTGCCCTATGCCCCTTAAAGTGATAACGCGAAAGGCCGTAACCGGCAAGCACAGAGATCAGCAGGGTCATCAGTACCACCACAATGGTTACTAGTACGCTGTTAAAAAATGCGGTGTACATTTTAGAAGTCTGTAATACATTCCAGTAATTTTGTATTGTTGGATGATTCGGAATGATTTCCGGTGGCATATCATATAGTTCGGTAGTTTGTTTAATAGAGGTAGACAACATCCAGATTGCCGGAAAAACAGCAATCACGATTAGCAAACACAGCAGAAGGTAAGTGACCGTTTTCACAATGTACCGTTTCTTCTTCATACTTAAGCCACCTCCTCATCGCTGCTCTTAGTCAAAACAATATATACTAGACTGATCGTCATTGTAATCAGGAACAAGACAGCGCTTGCCGCAGAGGCCATACCAAAATTGAATTCTGCAAAAGCTTTGTTATGAATAAACATAGCCATAACTTCTGTCTTATGTGCAGGCCCGCCTAATGTAAGGTTATATACAAACGTAAATGCATTTAACGTCCAAATGATCAACAACAGGATTACTGAAAAACAGGTTTGCGCAATCGTGGGCCATGTGACCGTCCAGAAACTTTGGTAAGCATTCGCCCCATCAATCAATGCTGCTTCTTTCAGTTCTTTACTCACGCTTTGCAAAGCAGCTTCCACCATCAAAAGTACAAAAGGAAACATTTTCCACGCGTTGACCGCGATAACAGAGCCCATCGCAGCATCAGGATTGGATAGCCATGTCTGGTTTTCCGGAATAATACGCAACATCTGAAAAACATAGTTTATAATACCGTAATCTGCATTATACATCCATTTCCAAACCGAAGAACCGATTATACTCGGCAAAACCCACGGAACCATCAGTAGAATACGCAGCACGGTTTTGCCCTTTACAAAGGGCTGGTGTAGCAGCAGCGATAGTGCAAACCCAATGGTAAACTGTAAAAACACACTGCCAGCCGTCCATACCAACGTGTTCCCTATTGTCTGCACAAACACACGGTTCGTAAACAGTTTACCAAATTGAGAAAAACCCACAAACACGGGATCAGGTTTCATCAGTGTCTTTTTAAAAAACCCCATCACAAGGGTATACAAAAGAGGATAGAGCATCACCAGTGCGATGATCAGTAGCGCTGGGATGACGTACGGCACGCCGGAGCGCCCAAACCGTTTGATTCTATTCATCGTTTCATCTCCTCAAATCAATCATAACAGATTAGGCCACCTGGAACATCGGTTCGGTTCTATAAAAACCTCATCTTACTAGCCTGTGATATTTGCATCGCTCGCACAATGAGCCAAACCGATATAGCACTATGATGCCAGTACGCCTTCACGCAACCCGAATTCTTATCTCCATTATATAGTATTTCTGTCATCCGGTGCTGAGCGCACAGTTCATTTCATTTTTCATTCAAGCTTTATAAAATTCTGCCGCCGCGCCTGTCGATCCGGACCGCGGCGGCAGATGGGCAGTTCATTATTGGATCCGTTTACCTCCGTACAACTGCCAATGAAAAAAGCAAGCGCTTATTCAGAGAGCAATTCGTCGACAACCTCGGATGTCTGCATAATCGCTTCTTCCGGCGTCAGCGTATCGGTCAGGCACAGGCTCAGATTATCAAAAATCGCCTGTCGAATCGGTACAATCGCTCCAACCGCCGGCAATGCAGCCGCATAGGGCAATGCGTCAATGTTAGGCTGTACAATAGCAGTGTCTACGGCCTCAAAACGTTTTGCAGGCACGCCAGTACCGGTGAAAGTGTTGGTGTAGAGTGCTGCGACTTCAGAGCTGGTCAGGAATTTCACAAATTTCCAGGCAGCGTCCTTATTCTGGCTGGTAGCAGGAATCGCAACAGACCATCCGCCGAGGATTGATTTACGCTGTGCACCCATCGCGGTAGGCACCATTGCGCAGGCAAAGTTCAAGTCCGGATTGGTCGCAAGAATCTGCGGCAAGTCGTAAATACCAGACATGTACATGGCTACTTTGCCGCTGGCAAACAGCGTACGATTAGCTACGTTGTCATTTTCCAGCAGGCTGGCGGGAGCATAGTTTGCCAGTTCACGGTAGAGTTTTGCCGTTGCAAGCGCCGCCTCGGAATTTAACGCGGATTGGGTTAAATCCTCCGTTAAGATCGAACCACCCGAGCTACGCAGCATGGTGATGAACTGAAAGGAGAAATTGCCATAGTTCGCGCCCACCAATCCATAGCCAGCCACTTCTTCGGAATTAATCGCTTTGGCAATTTCTACAACTTCGTCCCACGTTTCCGGAGCTTTGTCAAAACCGGCTGCTTTCAGAATATCTACATTATAATACAAGACGTAAGTCTCGCTACGGAAAGGCAAACCATACAGGTTGCCGTTGATAGTAGAAGCATTAATAGCACCCTGTACATATTCAGCTGTATCAACGCCATCAGCCGCGATATAATCATCTAGTGGCGCCAGCAAGCCCGCATTGCCAAGCGTTGTTACCCAATCCAATGCGCAGGCAGCCACATCAGGGCCGGTGCCGTTTTGCATAGATAACATGTATTTGTCAAACATGCCTTGGTCGATCATAAATTCACCTGACAATTCAATATCAGGATACTGTTCGTTCCATAGTTCCTTGATTTGTGAAAACGTTTCCTCGTTCCAGTTCCCATCCCAAAAGGTTACTTTTAGTTCGGCAGCCGTTGCCGTTGTTCCAATCAGCATCACCAGAGCCAGAGAAAGTGCCAAGATGCTTGAAACCAGTTTCTTTGCCATATTGAATACCTCCTGTAAATTGGTAGTTCTGCGTTTCACGATCTACGGGAATCATGCCGTGGGGATTTCCGGGTTCGTGCATTCTCGTAAAACGCTTTCTCATTGTGTGGCTGGATTATAGCATATATTTTCCGGCTTGACAATCCCCTATTTGTGCATCTTTCTCTCTAAAGCACGGTGGTAATCGCCGCGTATACCTTATTTTACAATCGTTTTATCGTCAAAAAAATTTTTTTCAAAATTTATTCTTGTATCTTAAGCATTTTTTTGATAAAATAGTTTATGTGAAAACGATTTATCGTCATGAATCAAGTTATAATTATATTCATATGTATTACAATGAATCCCGAAGCCTAAATTTACGATCCGCATGATCAGTGTTCATGCACTCCAAAAAGAACATTGAGTGAGCTGATAAAGGTCCTTGAAATCATCCAAAACACTGTTGGCTCAATTTGATTTAGAATGGTGGAATTTTGATGGTTACCATAAAGGAAGTTGCACAGCATGCAAAAGTATCTCCAGCAACTGTATCGCGTGTGATCAACGGAGCAGGAAACGTTGACCCTGACATTCGCGCTCGTGTAAGAAATGCTATTAAAGAATTGGGGTATTTCCCCAATCGTGCCGCCCGTTCGCTGGTCTGCCGACAAATGGGTGCTATTGCCGTGCTGCTGCGGAACCTTCACAGCCCGTTTTTTACAAAACTATTGGAAGGGTTTGAAGAGGGTGCACTGCATTGCGAACATACCGTGGTATTTTCCAGCCTCGGGCGTGAAGCAAAATACCGGGATCGCTATATCCAGTTTCTCACAAACGGGTTTTCAGATGCGTTTATTCTGTATGGCCCCTACTTCTCTGATCGTTCAATTATTGAGCATTTACTAGAAGTCAATTTTCCATTTCTATTAATCGAAAATAGTTTTGACGATTTACCCGTTCACCAGCTGATGATAAACAACACGGAAGGCGCCAGCAACGCTGTGGAATATTTAATACAAAGAGGTCACAAGCATATTGCCCACTTTATGGGCGATCCTAATAAAAAGGTTATTCTTGATCGCATGAATGGTTATATGCTTAGCTTGCGTAAATTCGGCCTTCCCATGAATCCGGGGGATCTAGTTAATATTCAAAATGAAAATGACATGGCTTTTAATAAAGCACAGGAGTTGATGCGGCTTCCGCGGGAGCAGCGGCCTACCGCAATCTTTGCATCCAGCGATCGCATTGCAGTAAAAGCCATTCAAGGAATTCAAAGTATGGGTTTTTCTGTGCCCAGGGATATTTCTGTAATTGGGTTTGACAATCAGACTGTTTTTAGTGACGATTATAATGGACCGTTGGTCACTAGCGTAAGGCAACCACTTTTTGAGATCGGACGCGACAGTATTGGGATTGTTGAAGAGATTATGAAAGGGCAGCATTCCAGCCCTATTATAAAAACCTATGATACACAGCTAATTGAACGCGAAACCGTAGCACCGCCACCACAATTATGATATCTCACCATTTCTAACCCTGTATACTTCGCGTAAAATAAGATAACCGGAAACAGCGAAAATTGCACAAAGCTATATGCCTTCCGGAGCCTGCTCTAGGAGTAACAAACCGCATATCGCTAATCGCGTCTGTCTCATAGAGGTATCGTGCCAAAAGGTGTACGATACCTCATTTTATTGGGAGAAATGCCTACAGCTAGAGCAAGGCAGGCTGCATCATTCGTCTTTGGAGAACATATTGATATTTTTCTTCTTGCGAAGGTACTCAGCCAGATACCAAAATTTCCACAATCCCCGCAGCACGACGGGCACTGGAAGTGGTACCGGATGTATTGCCCCTCGGATGATTTGCTCCCCCATGTATGCCATAGCGCCCGACTGTCTCGCTCCAGGTTCGCGCCTGTTTGGCAGCCTTTCCCAGCAGTTTGCCCGCAAGGATGGAGATACCGGCTCCTTAACTTTTTACAATATCGCCCTCTAGCCTCATGGCAAATCGTGGCCAGGCTCAACCATCCCTATCGCCGCACGAGGTGCAAGGTTTTGCCATACTTGCTGCATGCCGTTTCGGTGAGCCGCTCATTCTTGATCCGGCACAGTCCAAAGGCCAATACGTCCAAAGCGTTCATCAGAGCATGGCGCCTCGTTAGCAGGCTTGTGTCGAAAAACGGGATTGACCAAGTCAAGTTTTTATCGCTGGAAAAAGAAGCATGGAGGTAAAGGTAGCATTTTAGCGGACAATCTACGCAGGCATAAAGGCTTATATCCCCAGCAGGGTATGTAAAAAGCAGCGAATACCCTTTTAGCTGGAATGGAGTTGATAAACATAGTTCAGTTTAAGTTTCTGTGGTATTTACGCAGTAATTGACCCCGTGATTTGATTGGTTTGTTCCAAAAGGTAGAAAACTGACAATTAAAAGACAAAAGATGATATTGGTTTTGCTAAATCGGAATGATAAGCTGATAAAAAAGAGATGGAACGGCTTATACAAGCGTTCCCAGAAGGAGGGCTCTTATTCATGATGAACAAATTTTCCTGGCTGTCTTTGATGTTGGCTATCGTTATGGTTTTTACCAGTCTGGGTGGTGCACTGGCAGAAAGCAATGTTAGCGGACAATCCATTGAGGTGGCAACGTACCTGAGTGGTAATTCACTGGCTGCTTACCAGCAGATCATCGCCGATTTTGAAGCAGAAACCGGCGTAACAGTGGTGCTGGACATTTACGGTGACGATTACGAGTCTACGATGAAGACCCGTATGGCATCCAACTCTTTACCGGATGTGTTTGAGACCCATGGTTGGTCGCTCATCCGTTATAAGGAATATCTTTTGGATTTGAGCAGCGAAGCCTGGGCTGGCGATATCAGCGATGCCGCCATGGGTGTAATCGGCGATACCGATGGTAAATTCTACACCCTGATGACCACCGGTTCCTGCTTGGGTGTTGCTGCTAACCTGAATGTGTGCGAAGCGGCCGGCGTTGATGTATGGGCGATCAACACTTGGGAGGATTTCAACGCGGCTTGCGATAAGATTAAGCAAGCTGGTTATACCCCCATTTCCAACTACTTCACTTCTGCCGGCGCCCTGGCAAACAATGCTGGCTCTTGGTTAACCTATGAGGGAGCCACATTTGACGACAAGGAAGCCATTTTGAACGGCACCTGGGATTGGGCAGATTACAAGTATGTGTTGGAATACCTGTCCACCTGGTTTGCCAACGGTTATCTGTATGAGGATTGCGGCACCATCACCCAGAGCGATGCAATTGAACGTACCGCGACGAATGATTGTGCGTTCCTGGTTGGCGTTGGTACTTCCTTCCAGGCGGCTGTAGTGGCTACAAACCCCGATGTTAAGATGGCGCTGCTGCCGATTTTCGCCAGCACTGACGAGGGCGCCCGCTTCGCCGGTATCGGCGAAGGTATCTCCTTTGGTATCTGGAAAGACACCGAGAAGATGGATGCCTGTAAAGCATTCCTTACCTACATCACCGAAAATGCTGATCCGCTGAATGCCGCGGCTGGCGAATTGAGCACCCTACCCTCCGAAACCACCAAA
This sequence comes from Candidatus Limiplasma sp., assembly GCA_963663285.2. Taxonomy (GTDB): domain Bacteria; phylum Bacillota; class Clostridia; order Christensenellales; family Aristaeellaceae; genus CAXXOK01. The sequence continues at coordinate 1,422,659 of CAXXNI010000002.1, forward strand.
TCTTATGGCATGGAACTGTTGGAAGAAATGCAATCCCATTATCCCGATGTGTTCTTTGATAACCTGTGGGATCGGAAATATATGCCTTCCGGCATGTGGGGCATCTTCAAGGTAGCGGCCGGTATGTTCTGCGAAGATCAGTCCGACGCTAGCCAGAATGATGTAATCGAATACCTGAAGGATAACTACACCGACCTGTACGAAGCGGCTCACAACGAATAAGCAGCGGGTTCTGACAGGAATCTGAATATCATTCAGGAAACGGGGCACTAAGCTTCATTAGTGCCCCGCTTTTTCCAGAAAGGGGATAAGTCTTTTGGAGAAAAAAAGAAAATGGAAATTGCTCTCACTGGTTATTCCCGCTTTTTTACTGATCGTACTGTTTATGTTCGTGCCGCTGGGAAACGCACTGCGCGTTTCTTTGTTTAAGTGGAATGGATATTCGCAGAAAATGAAATTCATTGGGCTGGACAACTATACCAAATTGTTTTTTGATAAAGTGTTCTGGCAATCGACTGTCAACACGCTGGTTTACGGCTTTGGCAGCACGCTGCTGCAAAATATTTTCGGTCTGTCTGTGGCGGTGTTCCTGAACAAGAAGTTTAAGGGCCGTAACTTTGTGCGCCTGATTCTATATATGCCAATCATGATCGCCGGTGTAATCATGGGCGCGATTCAGTACTATATTTTTAATTTTAACAACGGTGTGCTGAACAATCTGCTTAACCTGATCGGGATCGACTCCATCTACTGGATGAAGACAGGCTGGGGATCGGTGTTGATCATCACGCTGATCAACAGCTGGCAGACGATGGGTTTTTGTATGTTAATCTATCTTGCGGGCTTGCAGAATATCCCTGGTATGTATCAGGAAGCCGCCCACATCGACGGGGCAAAACCGCGGCAGGTGTTTTTCCACGTTGTGATGCCGCTGCTGATTCCTTCGATGACCATTGCTGTGATTACCAACCTGATTGGTGGGTTGAAACTGTATGACATCATCGTAACCCTGACCAATGGTGGGCCAAACCGCAAGTCCCTTTCCCTGTCGTACTATATTTCGCTTTTATACTTCAACGATGAAAAAGCCGGATATTCTGCCGCGGTTGGCATTGCGCTAATCGTACTGATTTTCATGGTTGCGGTGCCCATTAATAAATATTTGCGAAGCAGGGAGGTAGAATACTGATGTCCGTAAGACGAACCAACAAAGTGTGGTATTATCTGGTATCGGCGTTTCTAGTCATCCTTTATCTGCTTCCGATTTATGTGATGCTCAACCAATCCTTCCGCAGCGTGACGGATTTAACTCCCCGGTTGTATCTGCCCGCCGTATGGACGATCGAAAACTATACGGAAACGTTCGCTTCCGCGGATCTATTCCGTTCATTTGGTAACTCGGTTCTTTACGTAACGGAAGTCAGCCTGCTGGAGATCGTGCTGGGTGGTTTGGCAGCATACGGGTTGGCTCGCGCAGGCGGTAAGTTCTCCAAATTCCTACGCACCTTTAATATTACCATTATGATGATCCCAACGTTCTCACTGTTGGTCGGTACCTATTCGCTGATGGTAAAGCTGAATATGGTCAACCAGATCTGGGCTTTGTCACTGCAAACAGCGGCAATTGGCATGGCGGGCACGATGTTTTTCTATACGTCCTTCTTAATCACCATTCCGAAAGAGCTTGACGAGGCAGCCGGGCTGGATGGTGCGGGAATCCTGCGGACATTTTTCCAGATTATTATGCCTCAAATGAAAGCCATCACAGTAACACGCCTCATCATGATTGCCGTCGGCACGTGGAACAACTACGCGATGCCAACCTACCTGCTGACCAGCACTTCTAAATCAACTGTCATCATGGTAGTGCGTAAAGCATTCTATGTGGCAGCCGGCGCAGTGAAAAACGTGCCCTTGGCTTGTGCCAAGTGCGTTATCGCGTTGCTGCCAGTCATTTTATTGTACCTGTTTCTCCAACGCTATATTATTGAAGGGCAGTTGGAAGCGGTCAATAAATAAAAGGAGAACCTCCGCATTTGCGGATGCTCTCTCGTTTTTTTGATCTGATAACAATGTTTTACGGCTAAGGAGTCAGCCGCTAACAGGGTTGCCTCCTTAGCCAGCCTGATGCCCCGTGATGCCCGGTGCCAGCTTCCCCATGCGTGAGGTTGCAGAGGGCGAATGATACGTTGCGGTCTATTGTGCCAAAAATCCTGGGAGAGATTTTTCTTCCAGGAATACATGTGTTTGTTGCTTATCGTTTTGCTTGACGAAGGAATAGGGATTCCGTACAATCAGGATTGAAATTGCGATATAGCATCACGCACTTCCGGGCAATAGCCAAGCATACGTTTTTAAAAGGAAGGGATACTGCCTGTGAAGCTTCAGATGATCGGAACGGGTGCTGGAGAAGGATACCCGGGCCTATGGTGCGATTGTAATAATTGCCGGTCCGCCCGTGAAAAAGGCGGAAAGAATTTACGCGGCAATTGCACGGCGCTGCTGGACGGCGAACTGCTGTTGGATATGAACCCACACTTCTTTGAAATGGCGCCGCAGCTTGGAATCCACCCTGCGAACATTCGTTATCTGTTGGTAACGCATCCCCATGAAGATCATTTTACCCCTTGGCTGCTGAGCCAGCGCGCCACGGACTTATCTGCTGCCAATATGCATGGAGATGAGCTGCTCTCACGGGTCGCGCCCTGCTTCACCTCGCTGCCGCTACTGACGGTATACGGCAGTGAGCATGTCGAAAAAGCCCTTCACGCGGTGTCGGGTTTGATGGAGAAGGCGGAGCAGTGCCGGTTCGCCTTCCGAAGGATTACAGCAGGACAGGATTTTTATGCGGGTGCGTATCGTATTACCCCCATAGACAGTATCCATGGGGCGGTTCCCGGGTACACGCAAAATTATATTCTCCGTAAGGATGGAAAAACACTGCTGTACGCCACAGACACAGGCGGGTATACAGCGCAAGCGCTGCCGCTGGTGCTTTCACACCGGTACGATCTGGTGGTACTGGAGGGTACGTTTGGTTTGGGCGCGGATGTGCCGGGACATATGAACCTGCAAAAAGATCGGCAGTTCCGCAATTTGCTTCTCCAGCATGGATGTATTCATTCTGATACACCTGTGTACCTAACACACATTTGCCCGCACTGGGCACCCCCGCACGACGAATATATAAAGATCATTCAGGGATATGGTATGCACCTTGCCTACGATGGCGAAGAAATTTCGTTTTAACTGCCCGCAAACCCGCAGAAATGCGGAGAAAGGTTTCTGCTTTGCGTAAAACTGCTGTATGGATATTATCTGCTGTTTTTAGCTTGCTCATAGGCGCCGGTGCATCTGCCGAGGTGCCGGTGGTTTTGTTTTATCACAATACTCGCCCCATGAATGCATATACGGAGCTGACCCGCAGGGAAGTAATCGGGAAGATCGGTGTGGATATGCAGCTGATTCGCGGCGGTGACAACTGGAAAGAGCAACTTAGCCTGCTGATGGCGGATGATGATGAAGCGGTTGACATTGTCGCGTTAATGGATATGGGCACGTTTAGCAATTATGCAGCGGCAGGGGCGTTTTACGACTTGACGGATTTGCTGGCGGACTACCCCAACATCATCACCTACTTGTCCGGTGTTGAAAATGATTCTGTGCAGGATATACTATCCTGGACGAGCGTGAACGGCCGGATTTTCGGTTTGCCCAGCATAACAGTTGTCCGCTCCTATTACACAGAAAGTATCCGCAGCGATTGGCTGAAGCACTTGGGGCTATCCGTGCCGGAGACCTTGGCAGAATGGACAAACGTCATGCGGGCGTTTACTTACGGCGATCCTGATGGTAATGGGATAGATGACACGTACGGGTTTTCCGGCAGCCGCCAGTACAACTCGCTCACGCCTTTTTTTGGAGCTTTCGGTGCACGCCCGGATCAATGCTATTTTCTGGATGACGACGGCCATGTTGTTACCAATGTAATCAGCGAAGAGTACCGCAACGCCCTTGGATACCTGCGGAACATCTACGCCGAGGGGCTTATCGACCCGGAAATGTTTATCGCCAACGATTACCAGATTAATGAAAAATGGGTCGGCGGCAAGTTCGGAATCTGGAACAGTTGGTGGAGCGGTGCGGGGAATGCGGTGGTTCGGTATCATTACACCGATTATAATCCGGAAGATTCGATATTGATCCTCAATCCGCCCGTAGGAGCAGACGGGCTCAGCGGCGTGATTGCACAGGAACCCTGCGAGAACTTTTTTGCCATCAGCGCAAAGAGCGACAAGGTAGATGCGGCGCTCAAGCTGATCGATTACGCTTGTACCACAGATGGTCAGCGCACGCTGATGTGGGGCGTGGAAGGGCAGTTTTGGACGCAGGATGAGGCCGGCAATATTGATTGGTACACCGGCATCGACGGTAAGGACAAGTACGGCAACCGCATCGGTGATATGCAGCTGTATCGCTTCTTTTACAACATCCCGATTGAAAACTCGGTATGGCACCTCAGCGATACGATGGCGAACCGGTTGTATCAGGAGTCATCGGAAAGCTACATGCAGGTGCCGGTTTATACCGACCTTTTTCTTGGACTATCCAGTGAAGCATATGTTACACACAACGTCGATCTGGGAACTTTCGTGGAGGAGTCGGGCATCCGGTTTATTATGGGGATAGCAGACCTTAATGACGACTGGGACGCCTATGTGAAGGATTACCTGGCCAGAGGCGGAGAAGCAGTGCGCACATCCCTGCTTCAGGCATATAATAAGAGGCATGGCACAGCGCTGACGTTTGCGCAACCCGCCCAATAACATAATTTTCCGGGAAAGGAGATGGTCGATATCCGGGCAAAGCATAACGTTTCGCTGATGAATAAACTCATCTTGCTGTCCTCGGCCATTATCCTTTTCGCTTGTACAGCTATCTGCGTATATTCCTACCGTGCAACGTACAGCCGCTTGATTGAGAATAACAACGCGCGTGCACTGTTAATTCAGCAAACCATGTCGCAGGAAATTCTCATCGGTACGGCGCAGGTAGAGAAGGTCGTGGAGGAATTGGCGTACAATCGCCAAATTTTGCTGGCTGTAAACGAAACGGATCCGAATATGTTTATTGTGCAATTGATTTCCGGCACAGAGCAGCAAATACGCGCCAGTGAAAGCCACCTGTCCAACTACGGTGCCGATATTGTGATGATCCTGTCCGGGCGGCCTGAAAGCTATGACTTGACTTTGGATGCATCGCGCTTTTTAGGGAATGATGAATATCAAGCCTTTATACAAGGCGGCGTGATACAAAAATGGGGCGATATTGGTCGTTCTCTTTCCACGGTAGAGGTGGAAAGCACGGTGATTCCGCTATTGCGCAAGATCGTATCGGGCAGTGGAAAGGCACTGGGCTCAATTCGCTGTGACGTGGCGGTAGACAAGCTGTTTTCGTGCCTGCAGCAGTGGGAAGACGGCGTTTATGTAATCATCGGCGAACAGCCGCGATATTTCTCCCAAGGCGATCCGTGGTCCTTGCCAGACAATCTGCGTTCCGGTATCTGGCAGGAGGGCAATTTCCAGTACACGCAGGTGGAAATTTCGAACCTGTCCGCGATGCTTTTGCTACGGCAAGATCTAACACCACTACGGCAGCAGGCGTTGTCCGAAGCCCTGTTCAATATGGGAGCGATCATAGGCGTTGGCCTGTTGGTCATGGTGGGTGCGGGATACCTGATTTCAAAGATGCTCCGCCGTATTAACCTGATGACGAAAGCCGTCAACAATATGCCGGAATCGGGGAATTTATCAGAAATCCTACCAGAGGTGGGGCCGGACGAGGCAGGCCAGCTATCCAAGGCCTTTGCATCGCTGAACGCCCGGGTCAACGAGTACTATGGTTGTTTACTGAAAACGGAAAAATCCAAGCGTCATGCGCAGCAACTGGCTCTCCAGTATCAAATCAACCCTCACTTCCTGTTTAATTCGATGTATTGGCTGCAAATGCGCCTGGAAGAAGAACATGTTGAGCATGGGCTCAGCGATTCCATTGCGCAGCTTGGGCAGGTGCTGCACTATAACCTGGAAAGCAAGTTTTATGCTTCTCTGCAGGAAGAAAAAGAACTCGCCAGAGCCTATGTGGATTTCATGAGTGCCGTTAAAGACGGTACGATTTTATTGAGAATGTCGCTACCGGATTCGCTTTCGGAAACATTGATTCCGCGTTTTACCCTGCAGCCGCTGCTGGAAAACGCGATTACACATGGTTATATCACAGGCAAGCCGCTGCATTTACACATTGTCTTCAGCGCGACTGACAGTATGCTGCATATACGTCTGGATAACGACGGCCAACAGATTACACCCCTGAAGCTTTCACAGCTCAAACACTTTTTATACGATAGGAGTAGCGAAGATCAAAACACGGGTGTTGGGCTGAGCAACCTCAAACGGCGCCTGAACCTTGTTTACGATGGGCAAACGAAGATCACCATTGATTCCGATAACAGGCTGACGACCGTGCGCCTATCGATCCCCTTGGCAATACCGCAAAAGGAACAGGAGAACACGCTATGAATATATTAATTGTCGACGATGAAAGGACCATCTGCAGGGGTACGGTGCAGCGGCTAAGCCGCATGGCCATACCGGAGATTGACAATATATATTCCGCCATCTCAGCTGAGCATGCACTGAAAATTGCAAGTGAGAACCTTATCCATGTGCTCTTGACGGATATCCGAATGGGCGAGATGGATGGGCTTGAGCTGATCGCACGGGCAAAGGCGATTCAGGCTCCGATGGTAAGCGTCATTATCACAGCGTACGGCCAGTTTCAATACGCACAGGATGCCATTCGTTTGGGCGTGGATGATTATTTACTGAAACCTTGCGGAGAAGCTGCTATGCGTACTTGTGTGGAAAAAGCGATTCGCAAGGTGAATACGTCGCGTACCTATTGGGAGCAGCAGCTTGAAGAACGGCTTTGCGCAGGTCTTACGCAGCCGGATTTCTCTGTGCGTGCGTGCTTTTTCCAATACGGTTGCATACTGCCTGCCGATATTCGTGTTATGGTTTGCAGGGCGGATGCCACGCTGCCTGCAGCCGTTGGCTACCGGTATGTATCTAAAGATTTTTGCTTGGTAGACGGTAAAGAAAAGCAAGGGTTGTGCAGCGCAGGCGTACCGGTGGCTTTCAGTGATCAGGGGGACATGCTGCACAGCATGTACAATCAGGCTTGTCAGCAAATGGCGGTTCTTCCGGATTCCTATGCATTTCTCAGCCAGGTTGACGCATATATTGATGAGCATATTTATAATGATATTGATATGGCTTTCGTTGCTAACCAGCTAAACCTGAGCTATTCCTATTTCAGCCGCCTGTTTCGGTCGCTTAAGGGTGATACCTTCAACCATTACATCACACAAAGGCGCATGAAAGAGGCCTGCCGCTTGATGCGCAAGGGTGTGCATGTGGTTGAAGTAGCAGATAAGCTAGGTTACCAGAACGGCGCCAATTTCATCCGGGCATTCCGCCGGGAATTTAACCTTACACCGAGTCAATGGCTGAATCTCCACGCATATGGCGGGGAGTAGCCCCCAGCATACGAGCAGGGCCTTGAAAGCAGGGAAGGGCACATATGGATGCAACTCCTGTTTTATTCGTCCAGTACACATGTATTCGCATAAGAGCAGACGCAACCGACATCTCGTCATGCAATCGCTGTAAATAATTTTGCTGTGGAGTACCTTGCCGTCACAGGCTCTCCCTGCCCCCTTAAGGTGGCCATTTCTTTCTGCCCTGTATCAAATTCCGCAGGATCAACGGCTGCTTGATACGCTTCTTCTCCGTAGTACTATGGCGCTTCGCCCAACTCGAACCCAGCTCTTTGATGATAAAGTCTGCCGTAAAACGCTTTGCAGCTGTGCATCTCCCTTATACTTCTCGTTGGTGAGAATACTGGCAACGAAGCAGGTATTTGGCAACACTGGAGCGCATATGCCGATCCAGCAGCTTAACAGGTGGCAACAAAGGTTTTATTGAAAATCCAGAAGCCCGAGATGATAGCAACATCATGAAAAACATCAAGTAATCTCATTTTGAGATATTCGATACAAAAATCAAAACGGAACCATCATTGTGCGTAAACTATTGAAAAAAAGTTCTCTATGCGAAACTGCATGGACTGTACAATAGCTAAGGTGCACAATGTTAATGCATATTCACCTGTCTTACTTCATAGCGGTGTTTTTATCGAACCAAAATAATTTTCTTACCAACAATACTATTGACAGTACTGCGCCCCATCAATAAGCAGCTATGACTAATTTACTATGTGCATGCTCTCTCGTTTACCGAATGCACATCCCTCGTTCTTCCGTTTGCTGGGTGAACACCCTACGAATAGCCGTTTATTGGGTGCAAGACACTTCCCCATTACCGAGTCACCCTGTAATTTATTCTCCACACTCGACAAACGGTAAAAACATTAATAATGCCATAAGAGGCTATAAATCAAGGGCTTTATTAGCTTTTGGTGTGCAAAATAAGAACGCCGGTTTCAATACACATTGTATTAAAACCGGCGTTCTTATATGGCGGAGAGTTAGGGATTTGAACCCTAGGTAGGTTTCAGCCTACACACGATTTCCAGTCGTGCGCCTTCGGTCGCCTCCGGCGTGCGTAACTTGACAGCTGCAAACCGTCACAAAATCAGTCTACACATGCGTTCCAAGTCCTCTGCGGTGTATTGTGCGTCCTGCACATGGTTTGCGTAGAGATCAGCGGTAACTTTGTATGTGCTATGGCCTAATATTGCCTGTAAAATCTTAATGGGTGTACCTGTGGCCACCAAGGCCGTGGCCATGCTGTGCCGCAATCCGTGTAGTGTAACATGGGGCAATTCAGCGTTACGAATAGCCTTATTGTGTACGCGTGTCAAATGTTCCGGGGTTACATCGGCAATATACCCTGTCATTGTCCGCATTGGCCACTTATTCAGTTCATCCTGCAAAGGCGGCGCAAGCTTCAGGTAGCGATCGCTTGTTTTGCTTTTCAGCGCTGTAAGCTCATACTTGCCATTCGTCCGCAATCGCTGGTGTTGCACATGCAGTACTCCATCGGTAATGTCGCTCCAACATACGCCCAGCGCTTCGCTTCGGCGTAGTCCCAGGGCAGCGATCAGCATCAGGAGTGGCCAACAATCACTTTTTCGCGCTTCCGCTTGGTATTCCTGCAATTGCTGCTGGTGTAGTATTCTAGTCCTTTGGGCTTCATGGTGTGGCTTTTCGCAATTATCCATTGGGTTGTTGACCAGCAAATGCAATTGTACAGCCCGTGCCATCGAAACATGCAAGGTCGCATACGTCAGCTGCGCCGCGCGTGGGTAGCTCATTGCCTGTGTGTTTATGGCACACTGCAGGTGTAGGCTTTCTATTTCGGCCATTTCTGCCGATAGAATAGATTCAGGAAGGGAGGCTATAGCCCGTTTGTAGCATGCCACTGTTGACGGTTTTCTAAACGGTATTTCGTAGGTTTGCAGCCATAAATCAGTGTACTCGCGCATCGTCATGTTATTACGCCTCAATTCGCAGGGTTTCCCTGCCATTTTACGGAGGAATAACCTACATGACAAGTACATCATCTGGTATCCTAACCACCATGGCGGGCACAAGTGCGCAGAGAAAACACCCCCAGACCCCCGTAAGAGATAATAGAATAACGGATAAGGATAATATATTATATATATATAATACGCGTGCGCGCACGCGCGTAGAAGAAAATTCCGTTCAGGTAACCGATCAGAAAACCGATAGCATTAAAACGGTATATTACATGGCGCTGGGTTACTGGCCAGCACCTGTTATCATGCAACAGGTGGCCGCCTATCTGCAATCCGGCATCGATGCGGGTTTAATCGCCGCTGTGCTACGCTACACCGGTGAACACGCCCCGCGGCCAACATGGGCATACGCGCGTAGCGTGATCGATCGCAAATACCGCGAGGGCATCACCACCGCCGCAGCGTTCGATGCGTCCGTGGCCGCCTGGTACTCGCAGCGCCAAATGCCGGTTTCCCCGTCCCCTGCTGCGCAGGGGCGCGGAAACCGGATCCCCGCCAGTCGTACAAAAACCGTTATCGAACAGCAATATGACCAACGGGAATACGATCCGGCAGAGGTGGACGGCCTGACGCCGGAAGAAATCGAGGAGGCGATGCGCTATGAACGCTGACCACATCAAACCATGTCCGTTTTGCGGCGCCAGAGCCAATTTGCACCACACCAAGGATGCCAGAGGGGTTATTTTCACTGCCATTCGCTGTGATGGCTGTTTCGCTCATTCCGCCTATTTTTTCAATCCACGCCATGCCGTGGAAGCATGGAATAGCCGTGTCGGAATCGGCGATTGCTATCCATTTGGCCGGCCGGATTCGGTACTGCACTGATGCGGCAAGGTAAACGGGTGGCCACGCCTACGCACATGCGCGCTAATCATGCTGTTAGCGGGGTAGCCAATGCGGTTTCCCCCCTCTCCCCTTCCCCGGCCGCGCCCCCCTGCACCCCCCACGGGCTTCCCCTTCCCCTCTCCCCCTTCCTGCACCAACCGGTTTGCGGGGCCTATCCGGCCCCGCTGCTATTACAGCAGGGGGGCCCGCTCAACGGGGCAGGGGCAAGGGGGGCACCGCCATCCCGCACGCAGCGCTGGCACGGCCACCCGGTAGCGGCGTGGGTGTTCTGCACCGCTTGGCCGCGCCGGGCGCACCCGGCATGGCCTACGCTCAGGGGGCGCGCTTCGCGCGTTGCCGCAGGCCACCCGCCTTGCAGGCGGCACGGCCTGCGGGGTTCTCGCGCCCTGCGGGGCGCGGCTGCAAGTTACCAGCACGTTAATTGCAAAAAATCGCAGCTGCAGCGCGCGATCCTGAAGGAAATTTGCAATTTATCAGTGTGGTTCCTGCATTTTCGCGCTGCATCAGGCTCCCGCGCCCTGCGGGGCGCGGTAAAGCCCCAAACACAGCCACCCACAGGGTGGCCGGGTTCAGGGCTTGCCGTGGAAGTCATTTTGTGGCTGCTATTCCACTTCCGCCTCGGCTTCCACGTAAAAATCGGGCGGTTCGTCGTTTCCTGAAGCTACTTCCTCCGCCTGCGCCTTTTCGATGGCCGCTATGCGTTTGGCAAAATCACCAATTTCACTATACCGTAAGCCGTAATCCAGCAGGGCGCGCGCGGCCGCAATGCGGGTGCGTTCGCCAGCATTGGCATTTCGTACAGTATCGGACAGCAGTTTCACGGCCGGAAGCAAACCGCGCTGTATGCTCTCGGTGGTGTCCTCGATCAGGCTGCGTCTGGCAGCGGCATATTGTGCCTGCACCTCTGGGCGCTGCATGTAGTTATACACCGTGCGTTCAGAAACGCCCGCGATCTGGGCGGCTTCGCGGCGGCTGCTGCCCTGCATCAGCGCCGCGATGATAATTTCGGCCTTATCGGCTGTTTTCGGCAATCCGTTGCCCCCCGACTAGCCGCACTAATGCGGCATAATGGCGCACATCGCCGCGCTGGTATGCGTAGGTCTCAATCGCCGCAGCGTTTAGCCCGGATTCATCATCCAGCAGCCGCATCAACAGGTTTACGACATCCATGTTTTTGGTGCTGCCATCGGCAAATTTCACAGCATACACGGGCAGCCCAACAAACATCCGGGCTTCGACCGCCGCCAGCCGGTTTTGCATATTCCGCAGCATGCCAGCGCCCCCTATGCGGTCATGGGCTGGTGTAGCGCCTCAGCGGCGTCCAGCGCGTTACACCGTATTTTGAAAATCTGGGTTCGTTCGTAGTGCATCGTGTACCCGATTTCCTCCCAATTTTTACCGTTAATAAACCGCAATGTTAGCAGGGTTTTTTGGTTTTCGTCGGGTACCCGTTCGATCAGCTTCAGGCGTTCGGCCAGTGCTGCATCGATGGATGCGATCACGTTTTTCAGCTGGGTTTGGCTGTCCACCACGCGAAGCATATCGTTTTCGCGGGCGGTAGGGTTCAGCCGGCCAGTGGTCCCGGCCAGATTTAGCCGGGCGGAGGCGCGCGTTGTGGCGGCCTCCTGTCGTTCCAGTTCCCACGTCAGCGCGTCGCGGCGCTGTTTCAGCGTCACATAGCCCGACAGGTATTCAATTATTTCACGCCGTTCCCCGCCGCCCCACAGTCGCGCGCTCATGCCTTGCCTCACCATCCTATCGAATTTTCTGTATATATTATAACGGAGGTATGTGTATATGTCCACAACAAACCGCGTACCAGGTGCGCACCCGTCCACATTCAGCGGAAATAATCAGCAAAATTCGGCAGCCGTTCCGGGTGGCCACCTGCCGCCCGTGCCCGATCAGCCTGAATCCGGCGCGGTGCGCATTACACCGCTGCCGCCATCGGGCAGCAAAAAACCGTTGCCCGGCGCAATCATCGAACCATATCGCTAACAGGGGGGTGTTTTCATGTCCGTTTCCCAGTTATTACAGCGCAAGCAGCCGCCGCCCGTTGTCCGGATAGATCTTCCGGACGGTGGATCCATCCGGGCGCAGTATTGGTCAGTCCCGCAGGCCGCCCGGGCGTGGGGGTTGCCATATCGGTTTACCCAACGTTGGATTCTGGCCAATCTGGAATTTGCAGTTATTTTGGCCGTCTGCAAATCCGGCAAAACCCGCCACATTCTGGCGGTTTCAGCCGGGCTCACGCCGCCCATTCACCCCGGTAAACGGCGCGGCAATCCCGAATGGCGCGACAGCGCAAAACAGCGGGAGCTGGTTCGCCGCAGGTGGCAGTAACATAAAAACACCCCACATTTGGCGTTTCTGCCGGGTGTGGGGTGCTTTTATGCCGTGGGGTTGGGTTGGTGTACCCTTACGGGTTAAAATCGCGTAACGCGTAAATTTGGGGCAAATTTGGAGGCGTTGATTATGGCATATAAATTTGCTGTTGCATAATTTGACAAATTGGTATACTGTAAAAAATAAGCGTAATAATAGCCCACCGTGTGACAGCACGGTGGGCTTACGGAGGCTAGCGTGTTCCAGTCACGCCATAACCTTGGCGGAGAGTTAGGGATTTGAACCCTAGGTAGGTTTCAGCCTACACACGATTTCCAGTCGTGCGCCTTCGACCACTCAGCCAACTCTCCACAAATTGTGCTGAATCGCAACGGGAAAATTATACTACTGATCAGGTCGCTTGTCAATTAGAAATCAAGGCAATATAAACCTTTTTATTATCATTTTCCCGCAGGCAATTGCTTTGTCTTTCCCAAACAGGCATATATGAAAGAAAAGCGCGTGATTATACGAATATTTTCCCGTCTTTACTCTTTTTAAGCCAACGGTTGCTTGTCTCATTTATATAAGTCTCGGAAGCACTGTTATGTATCTATCTGCCGGATTCCCCGAAGCCTTAAAGTATACGGCATGGGTTGTTGGTAAAAGATTTTGCATATCTCCCTTCCGGATATATCTTGAAACGTGCTTCGGATTTTTGCTTCTAGAGCTTCGAAAAATTGTCGGCAAAACAAGAAGTCCTATTTTGCGGTTTAAAATATAATCAGCAAGAACACCATCGACTGTGATGAATCTACACACATACACCTTTTCCCTTGAAGTGTGAAGCAACCCACAGCAACCGATTGCAGTCGCTTTAAGCCATGCGTTGCGATCATTCAGCTGTTCCACATCAGCTCATTGCTTAGAATCCATCGGGTAAGGATGGTATCAATATGGCAGCTTGCAAATCCAAGTACGCCGAATAAAGATATTTAGTCAGCCAAGCATCCATTTTTTATAAATTCCCGGTTTAGCTTTATACCTATCGTGGTATAGAATATATGTAATCAGAATAAAGGAAGTGGGTTCGATGCAGAATCTGTAGCAAGCGCAAAGCGCTAGACCGGCTCAGAAAGTACTGGCATAGGAATGCACTCGTACTCACATAAAACAGTTTACACTTGATTATTAAGGAGTTGTTATCGATGAAGAAGAACATCGGCACGGTAGATAAATGGATTCGCATTGTATTGGGTTTAGCATTACTGGCTCTTTTCGTTTGGGGTACCGGCGCAGCCCGTTGGTGGGGTCTGCTGGGGCTGATCCCCCTCATTACCGCTTTAATTGGATACTGCCCGCTGTATTCGTTGTTGAAAATCGATACGAATAAGAAGAAGGATAAGTAACAGCGCTGCTGATACATCGAATATAAATGCGTAAAACCCCGCGGCGCCCGAATCCATTCGGCTGCCGCGGGGTTTTAGGTTTGCTTTATATTTTTATTTATATTAAACATAAGGATTGGTTTAATCTTCCTCTTGACGGTGTATACTATTCTTGCTAGGATGATTTCAGTACCTGTGATTGACGCCTGCAACAACATATAAAAATGAGTATCCATACCCATCGTAAAGCAATGGAGGTTTATGATATGAAACGATTATCAATAAAAAAAGCGGCACTGTTGCTATTGCTTCTGTCAGCGCTAGTCTTGCTGGCTGGCTGTACAACCCCGGCCGAAAGCGGAACCAGCAGCAGCCAAGATACGGCAGTATCCAACGCTGTAACCGCCGCCCCAACACCAACCGCGACGCCGGAAACCATCACACTTCCTGTATTCAGCTCTGAGGAACTGGCGAAATATAATGGTCAGGACGGCAACCCTGCATATGTCGCTGTCGACGGGAAGGTATACGACGTAAGCGACGTTAGCGTATGGAAAAACGGCAGCCACTTTGGCAAGTTTACCGCCGGACAGGATTTAACCGAGGAAATCAAAGCCCTGTCACCCCACGGCCTAAGCAAGCTGGACAGTGTTCCTATTGTCGGCCTGTATGAACCATAATAGTAAAGGAGCAGTACCTATGAAAAGCCGGAAACCTGACCTTTTCCGCATCCATGCTGTTTTTGCGTCCGACGCTCTGCTTACGATATTGCTGGGCTTCGGCATGGCAACCAGAACCATCCCCTACGTCCCTTATGGCAGCATCCACGGCATTTTAGCGGTATTGTTGTTTCCGCTCTTATTGCTGTTACCGCTGCTCATGAGTAAAAAACCGCGCAACGTATATCGCGCTTTGCGCAGCAGGGTTGTTCTATCCAAGAAGGACTTTGCCGGAAAACGGTACTTGGCGATCGCTACAAAAATCGTTACCAGTTTCATGGTATTAACCTTTTTACTACAGTTGGTTACCGGTTCTTTGATAGCGACAGGCTTGGGCATCCGGTTATTCCCCGGTTTCGCAATGTTATCCTTCCACATCAGTTTCCGTTATGGTTTAGCTGCTTTGGTTGTATGCCACCTGAGTTTAATGCTGTTGTCCAACCATACGAGGCTTGGCCGCCGTTAACCATATTTTCTTAACCAGCACGACAACCGAAAGAACTGAAAAGGAGTTTGAGTATGGAAATTATGCAATTCGCAATCACCATGGAAAAAGACGGTGAACAATACTATCGTACGCAAGCCGCAAAAAATAAAGACAACGGTTTGAAAGTCGTTTTTGAAATGCTAGCCCGGGACGAAGCCAAACATGCGCAATTATTGCAAGACATGGCCGACGATGTGCCCGTCGAACTGGAATCGGACAACAGTTTGGAACAACAAATGGATCTCTTCTTAAAAGCACCGGATTTTGAAAGTACGGTAAAGGAGCTGCCCGATCAGGCGGAGCTGTACCACGCGGCGTTGGAGAAAGAGAAGCAGAGCATCGACCTTTATACCGATTTACAGAGTAAGATCACCGATGCGGTTTCTCAGGGCGTATTTGCTTTTCTGGTGAAAGAGGAAACCCGCCACTATAATATTATCGAAGAGATTTTCCGGCATGTAAACCGCCCGAACGAGTGGGTGGAATCTGCGGAGTTCGGGATTCGTGAAGAGTACTAACCTTCCATTTGCCGTCTCTAAATTGAAAATGAAAACAGCCCGGGGTGGATGCAGCTCACCATCCGGGCTGTTTTTATTGTAGAATCGAATGATATAGAGTAAAACCGTCTTGCAGAAAGCGTTAACACGACGGCTAGAAATTACTGCATCGCTGTTGGTTTTGCTATGGTTGGCTAGTTGATCTACTCATTTTTCTCCTTGGTATCATCTCTGCTCTTATCCTTGCTTAATAATAAGAACTCTTTCCCTTACATCTAATGCAAATATGTTCTTTTTAAACCCCCAAGGCTAGTCTTGTAGTGTTAAAATATTGTTGAAACACAAAGACTGGTGGGATTTCTCAACCCAATTTACTTAACGCACATTATGAATGGTAAACAACAAGCGCACTTGAATATGCAAGTATGAAGAATCAAGTCAAATCAAGCGGGAACTTGCGCTGATGGATCTACTTACTCATTGCTGTACTTTTTCGATCCTTCCAGAGGCAAGAAAGCTCAAAGGTTTCTTACATAAGGCGAGGGTGGAGATATTTCTCCACCCTCTGTAAGCATTTCACAAAAGCCATCAAAACAGTTCTCTCCTGCGAATATGCAGTATTCTCATTATGTTTCATCAGTACGTACGGTATCACCCGTTGTTATGGCACAATCTCCGCATCTCTTCGTGTATTTTACGATATGCGTGTTCGGTAGATAGCACCACCAGATAATCACCCGGCTTGATCTCCGTATCCCCATGCGGCAGTATATCGCTATCCCCGCGGTGAATACCAACAATCAGGATGCCCTTTGGCAATTGCACCTCGCTGATGATTTGTCCATCAATCGGGCTGCCGGCTTCTACCGGAATCTCCAGCAAGCTGCCCGGTTTGTCGTTTTTCACCGTCTCTCCGCGTTCTTTCATGAGGCGCTCCAGAAGCTCTTCATAGATAGGGCTTACTTTAAGCAAATCCGAAATAAACAAAGCGATAAACGAAACGGCGGCAACCGGAAAAATATGTACCAGTGAGCCGGTCATTTCTGTCGTCAGCAATATGCTGGTCACCGGCGCTTTAACCGAGCTGGCCAGCGCGCCCGCCATACCACATACGGCAAAATCAGAAATATACTTTGCCGGCAAGCCGAACTGTACAGCTATCAGTCCAAAAATACTGCCTGATAATGCTCCCACCGAAAGAATGGGCAGAAAAATACCGCCGGGAACACCGCTGCCAAAGCTGGTGCAGGTAAAAAGTAATTTTCCCACCAATAAAAGCGCCAGCATTACAATACCACTCTTGGCAATTTCAGCCGAGTTAATCAGCCCTGCACCGCCACCCAGTACTTGCGGTAAAAACAGTCCAAAGAATAACGCGATCACCAGTGAAATTGTCGGGCGCAATATCGCCGGGATTTTATTATACAGGGTTTGAAAACCCAGCAAGGATTTGTTCAGAAGCGAGCCTATCAATCCGGATAGAATGCCAAGCGGTATCAGCCATACATACAGGCTGGTTGCTAGCTGCGGCGTTTGTGTAAAACTCAAAATCGGTTTAAGTCCAAAAACAAGCGAAGCCAACACGTTTGTTGTCAGTGCTGCTGTTGTTGCCGTAATTAGAATCAACCCGGAGAAGCTACGATGGACTTCTTCCAGCGCAAACACAATACCGGAAAGCGGAGCATTGAAAGCCGCCGAGAGCCCGGCTGCCGCGCCTGCCGTAATCAGGTAATTTTCTTCCATCTTATTCTTGCTCAGCTTCTTCGCCAACACCTGGCTTCCTGCTGCGCCGATTTGGATGGAAGGGCCTTCCCGCCCCAGCGACAGGCCGAAAAAAGAGGTGAGGATACCCGCTGCAAAACGAACCGCCAGCACCGGTATACTCTTAATTTTCATCCCATGGATAACCATGCCTTCAACTTGCGGGATACCGCTGCCAGTCGCCATGGGTTCGTACCGAATCATCTTATAAATAAGATATCCGATCAGTACGGCTGCAACCAGCCATGGTAAAATCATGATCGGGTGCACCCGTAAGTACGCATAGATCTTTTGGGATGTTTCTACACCAAATTCCATTGCGAGTCGGAATCCAACCACGAGTACGCCAGCGATTAGCCCCGCCAGGATTCCCTTGAACGCAATCCTCCATTTTGTACGGTTCAAGCTCGACATGATCTGATAAACTTTCGATTTACTCTCGTTTTCCAATTTCTTCACCTTTGTAAATTAGTCGTTCGTATTATAGCACATTTACGAATCTATGCAAATTATGAAGCTGGTTTTTACTGCAATTTTATGGTTGCGCAGTCCGGTTTCATACCCAACCGGAATTGACGTATGTATTTTTACTGTATTCTCTGCCAATAAACCACCTATTTTCAAAAGAATAAACCGTAAAGTTGGCTGCCCGCCGAAGTACTCCCCGGTATTACAACGCAGAAAACCGCCGTTACCCGACAAGCGGGCAACGGCGGTTTGCATTGCTGGTTTGGTCGCTTATTCGGTTACGCCTTCGTAGCCCTTGGCAAGCCAACCATTAATAAAGCCACCGCTGAGGTTATAGGCATCATAGCCCAAAAGCCGCAGGATTGCCGTGGTCTGGCTCGCGGTCTGGCCGGTGTAGCAGTAAACGATAATCTTTTTATCCATGGGCAGTTGGCTTTCAAAGTTCTGCTCCATGCCCGCGCCGAAAGGATTGTTGATCGCGCCGGGAACATGGCCAGCTTCAAAGTCCGCAGCCTGCCGTACGGAGTAGATGAAGTAATCATCCAGTTCCGCTTCGATTACCTCGTTGAGGCTATCGGGCGAGAAATTGTTGTACATGAAGGTAGTGCCGGCTTTGGTCGCCACATCTTCGAAGTACGCAGTAATGGCAGCCTGCACATCGGGGTCTACATCGTAGGTATCGCCGGGCAGCGTAGCCACATCGGTGGTTACATAGGCTTCAAAGCCTTCCGCCGCAGAAATGCCGTTGTTGTAGCCGCCCTGTACGTTGGTGGCATATTTGCCCGCAACGTTCAACAATGCGGTGGTCTGGCTCGCGGTCTGGCCGGTGTAGCAATAAATGTAAAGCTGCACATCATCCGGAATGTTCGCGAGGCTTTCGGCGATCGTGGTGCCAAACGGCACGTTTACAGCGCCCTTTACATGGCTTTCGGCATAAGCATCGGGCTGACGGATATCCAGAATCAGCATATCTTCGCCGGCGTCGATCTTCGCAAAGAAATCGGGCACCTTGATGGTATACTTGGAACCATCATAGTTGGCGAGGTAAGCCATTGCCTTCTCTTTCACCACGGGGGATACCGTCGTTTCGGCAAACGCGACGGCGGACATGGTAGCAACCAGGACCAGGCACAGTACCAGGGATAACAGCTTCTTCATGCGGTTCTCTCCTTTGTAAAATGATTATTAAGATGCGTCTTTATTGGTAGGCGCAACGGTACCCGACGGGATATCCACGGGATAATTGGGATTGGACGACCATTCCAGATAAGCGCCGTCATAAATCTTCAGATTTCTGTAACCCGCATCATATAGGCGCAGGAACACAGCGGCGGCGCGCATGGAGGTTTGGCAGTACATAATCACTTCATTTTCAGGGCGGATGCCTGCGTTCATATAATTGATACGTGTCGTTTCGATGTTTTTAAACGTACCGTCCTTGTAGAAGTTATTGTAATAGTCGAACATAACAGACGATGGGACCTTACCGCTGGTGTAGTACTCCTCATCGGTGCGCACATCCAGCAGAATCGTGTTCTTGTCAGGTTCGTTTACCTGCGCAAGTACGTCATCAGCAGTCGCAAGCCATGTGGTATCCTTATCGGCCGCCACATACTCCGTAGGCGTTACTTCCGGTACGGCGTCGGTCAGCGTGTACCCGGCCGCCTCAATGGCGCTCAGGCCTCCGTCTATCACCAGCACATTCTGGTTCTGATACGTCAGCATCGTCCAGAAAAAGCGCGCTGCATTCATCTTGTTATCATCATAAACAACAAGCGTCGTTTCGTTGCCAATGCCCTTTTCGCTGAGCAATTTTTGAATCTTATTCTTTGACGTCAGCATGTTTTTCACGGGCACGTTAATGACAATGTCATCCAGCGTGATGTTAATTGCGCCTTCCACATGCGCGGCGGCGTAGGCTTCTGCCGACTGCATGTCGACAATGGTTACGTTGTCCTTGCCAAGGTATTGGCTTAAATCTGCCGCGGGGATAATGATTTTCCCGCTCTCTGCATACGTTGAAGTATTACAGGCAGTCAGCGCTACGCTCGCAAGCGACAGGCACAACAGAATTGCAATGGTTTTCCACAGTCGTTTTAGTGTCATCTTTTACCCTCCGTTCCCCTTTGGGCTCTTATGTTATTATACTTGATTCAAGTTTGTTAAGGTAATAACGATATTTAATATACCATACCGCTTGTTTATGCCCCATACACATCTCAGGGTATGCTATAATGCAGAGGACGCAACCATTTGCCGCCAATCCTTTGGCTGTATAGCCACCCGGCAGGCATGGAAAGGAATCCGTAAATGCAAACAACACGCACGCAGCGCATCATACTGTTGGGCTTTTTACTTGCCTATTTTTGTGCCAACCTTCTTTTTTTAACACGCTATCCGCTGGTACATTCCGATGAAAGCTGGCTGGGTGGGCTGACCCGTAATATGTTGGCACAAAACTACGCCGGGGTAACGGAACCGTTTTTCGATTTAAAACCCCGGTATCCGCATGCGATTAAAATTCTTTTTCATTTGCTGCAAATGCCTTTTATACTTGTGTTTGGGTATTCGGTCTTTGCGCTTCGGCTGCTATCGCTTATTGCGGGCATCGCCGCACTGTATCTTTTTTACCGTTGCTGCCGCACAGTAGCTTCTTTCCGTTTATCGCTTGGTTTGACGGTATTGGTTTCGTTAAACAGCCAATTTATCGCCGCCGCGCATACCGCACGACAGGAAATATTATTGCTCTGTATGCTGCTTGCGCTTATGCTGACGCTGCTGAACCACCGGGGCAAGCTTTCCATCCGACTGGCAGTCAAGCTGGGAATACTTACCGGGATAAGCGTGGGCTTGCACCCCAACAGTTTCTTGTTGGCCGCTGGATGCGGAAGCGCCCTGCTTATGCTCATGCTGCTCAAGCGGCGCTTGCAATGGAAGGTGTTGCTATCGTATATCGCCGTTACAGGTGGTATAGCTCTAGTTCTCGTCGGCATCAGTTATTTGTTCGATCGTCAGTTTATCCCCCACTATATGCGCTATGGCGAGACGGAGTTTGATTTGCTGGTGCCCGTTGGCAATAAATTCAGTCAGGTCTTTGCCTATCTGCAGCGTTTATGGCTCGGGCAAAGCGGTACCTATACCCTGCCGGATTTGAAACCACAACTGATTCTATGCACACTCACGGTACTGATCGGCGCCATACAGGCAATACGGACAAAGGCATACGCGCTGGTAACCGGCTTGGGGTTTATCGCCGGAACGCTGATCGCCACCATCCTTATCGGGCGGTACAATCAATTAAGCGCTATTTTGTGGATGTTCCCCTGCCTGTTGCTGCTTGCTCCGCTCTGCGCCGGGCAGAAGCTGTGCAAGTTCGGCATCCCTGTGCTTGCAACAGTTTTCATTTGGGCTTCCATAGGCCCTGTGATGCAGGCTTATCAATACGCATACGATGATTATACAACTAACATTGCTACGTATGTCTCGCCGGGCACGAAAACGCTGGCCAACCTAAACACCGGGTTCTATTTTGATAACGACGCTCTATTAGATGTTCGTAACCTTACCTATTTAAAGGAAAACGGACTTACCTTTGCCGATTATGTGCACAGCCGGGGTATCCGCGTTATTATCTGGTCGGATGAAATGGACTATATCTACAACCATCGGCCCAGCTTTAACGTACTGTACGGCAACCCGCGCTATGTGCCTGAAGTTGAAGATTTTCTAGCTGAGCATTGTTCCCTGCTGGGCAGCTTTAACGCACCCGGTTACGGTATGCGGATTGTACAGGAACTTGGCAATCCCTGTACGGTATACATATATCAAGTCAATCCCTGATAAACTTGCGTAATTGATCGGCCATTCCCTCACCTTGATTTTTCATCAAAGCATAAATACCCCGTTGATCCGCTTTCATCAGGGCAATATCCGTCGCCATTTCCACAGCCTCGTCTAAATCATGCGTCACCAGCACCACGGCTGCGCCTGTTGCTTTGGTAAGCGTTCGTAAGGATTCCCGCGCGCTTTGGCGGGAAAATTCGTCCAAACTGGAAAAGGGCTCATCCAGCAGCAACGCTTTCGGCGCGAGCGCCATGGCGCGCGCCATCGCACCGCGCTGTTTCATGCCTCCGGAAAGCTGGTATGGGTATTTTTCCGCAGAATCTTCCAATCCCATTTCAGCAAGACAACGCAAAGCCAGCTCCCGCGCCGCGTCCCGCTTCAGCTCCGGCCGGGTCTTTTTAAGTGCATATTGAATATTCTTGCGCAAGGAAAACCACGGAAAAAGCTGATCGAAGCTTTGAAATACCATTAAGCGGTCTTTATCCGGGAAGAGTGCCTTTCGCTCATCCAGCCAGATGCAACCATCGTCCGGTGGTAAAAAACCGGCCAGCATACGCAGCAGCGTGGTTTTTCCGCAGCCGGAGCGGCCAACGATTGCGAGGGTCTCACCGCTTTCTACGCTAAAACTCACATCCCGCAGTACATTCTGCCCGTTAAATGTTTTACACAGGCGATCCGCGATTAGTTTCACGCTTCCGCCTCCTCCGCCGATGCGCTCCATTTGCGCAGCGTATTTTTTTCCAACCGTTCAAATACAAGGCCTTCCATCAGCATACCGATAACGGCCACCAGCAAAATGCCCGCAAAAAGTCCGGCGGTATTCATCATCGTACGTTGTTTAAAAATATACCATCCCACGCCGCCGTAAGCACCGATCGCGCCAAAAACCATCTCCGCGCTGATGAGCGCACGCCATGCGCGCGCCCAGCCAATACGGAAGCCGGAAAGCAGCTGCGAAAAGGAAGCCGGTAAAAGAATTTCCAATATAATGCTCAAGCGGCTCATGGAAAAATTACGTCCCAAATCAGTATACAGCGAAGGCGCATCCTTCATGCCGCTTTGCAGGCTGAGCAAAATCGGCCACAGGCTGGCGTGCACAATCACCATGGTCACGGCTGGAGTGCCTGTGCCAAACCAGATGACGATCAGCGGCAGCAGTGCCATACCCGGCAGCGGGTGCGCCATAACTGTAAGCGCATCGGTCATCCGGTCTACAAAGGGCGAAAGCCGCGCCGTGATACCAAGTAACAACGCCAGAAGGAGGCTAATGAAAAAGCCCACTGCAATCACGCCCAGTGAAAACAACGTTTGCAACAGCAGCGTGCCTTGGGTAAGCCCTAACCACAAGGCTTTTGCGACTTGCTCCACCGGCGGCAGCAGCAGGGGCGATAAACCGCCCCACGTCGCCACAGCCTCCCAGCCTAAAAGGAGCAACGTGAAAAAGAACATCCGGCTTACCCAGCGTTTACGGTAAAACGCCTGTACCGCTTTTTGCCACATTACGGTGACACCTCCACACCCGGGAAAGCGTATTCCTCCGCCGAAGGCGCTTTGGTTAATAACCCCATTTCCACCATCGCCGCCGCCAGCTTATCCACACCGTTCAATTTCGTACCGTATATAGTACCGCCATAGCACATTGCAGAAAGCAGCATGCTTTCCTCTACACCATATACCGGCGCCAGTTTTGCTGCCGCAGCCGGCAGATCGGCATTGATCTCCCCAATCGATTCATCCAGGCATGTTAAAAACGCATCGTATACGGTGCGATGTTCCTCATACAAGCCGGTATTGGCCACACCGCAAATAAAGGTAAATGAGCTGCCCATAACTTCTTGCCCGGTTAGTATTTTGTGCATACCGTTTTCCAATTCCAAATCAGCATAGGGCGGCGTGGTGATGTGCAATACGATTTCCCCGCCTGCCAGCATTGCGCTCATCGCATCCGGATGAGAAAGCGAAACCAGCTGTTTATCAAAGTATTCCGGATCGCCAAACTGCTGCTCCGCAGCCATACAGAGCAGAATGTGCTGCGTACACCCGGGGCTTAAAATCGCAATACGGTCCTCCGGCGTAATATCCGCCAGCGACTGAATATCCTCCCGGTTCGTAACAAAGGAAACTTCATTGGCGGAAAGTGCGGAAAAACACTTCCACTCCATGCCGGTATCTACGCCCAGCAACATGGGGCCGATACCCATAAATCCAATATCAATATCCCCCGCCAGCATTCCTTCTCGGATTGCCGTGGGCCCGCCAAGCTGTACCCATTCCACTTCCACATCCGGCAAGGCTTTTTCCAGCAAGCCTTCGTCCTTCATCACCTGTATGGGCGCGTAGGCGATGCCGAATTGTTCGGCAATGGTCAGTTTGGTTTTTTCCTTCGTGCCGCATGCAGACAGTAAAGGCAAAAGCAGTAAAACACAAAAAAGAAGCGCCATCCTCTTTCTCATCGGTCTATTCCTCTCCATCGTATGTTCTGGGTATTACCATCAGCCGTCCGTTTTCATCCAGGACTTCCAGCGTCTTGTAGAATGCCAGCACACGCTCGTCCATATCGCCATTCTCCGTAACCAGCACGCAATGGCCGAAACGTGCCGTCGCGTTTTCCAGCGGCGGCAGTACGCTGCCCAGGTGGTAGTTATAACCGGCGGCAAGTACCCCCGGCATCGCAAGCAGCGTAGCAAGCGGCGTAATGCTTGTTACGGTTCCCGGATGGCAAAACGGCATTTGCACCGAAACCTGCCGGTTGTTCGCAACCGCATTCTGCTTTTGCAGCACAGTTACATCAACCGGCTGGCCCATCGCACTCTGAATCACTGCTTCCAGTATATCAAAACCCGTCAGCCATGGGATAAACACATCTTCAAACGCACCGCCGACCCGGCAAGCCGCTTCGTTGACTACGATACCTTCATCGCCCACTAAGAACTGAATATACAAAGGTCCTTCCGTAGCACCGAGTGCTGTTGCAACCTGTTCCGCCATCTGGTTTACCTGCTCTGTATACTCCGTAAAAATGCTGGGATAGCGGTGCGCGCCGCAAATGCCGATATGCAGGGGATCGTTAATCAATTGGCGGTCGGTCAGGGTAAGCGGGTACAACCGTCCCTCTGCAAGATAGCCGGAATATGTAATTTCTTTGGAAGGATAGTAGCTCTCCACCAAAGCGGTATCCTCTCTGGAAAAGGCAAGCGTATCCGGCAGCCGGGCAATTGCTTCCCCGGCTGAGTTCACCTTAAAAACACCGCGCTGCCCCTGTGAGTCCAGCGGTTTCATTACCAGCGGCGCTTGCAGCTTCCGTAACGCCGATGCGGTTTGCCCCTGCCGTAAAAACGCAAAGGGAACGTGCGGAACATTATAGCGGATGAACGCATCCTTCATAGCACGTTTGTTGGTCGCCCGCAAAGCGGTGTGTACGGTAACCGGGCTGGGCAGCCCCAGGGCTTCCGCCACACAAGCCGCCGTATACACCGGCTGATCCGTCCCCGTTGTGCAGACGCCGTCTATGCGGTGCGTACGCGCTGCCTCTATACAGGCGGGTATGTCAAACGTACTTACCCGGATATGCTCATCGCAGATCTCCGCGGCTGGAGGATGTGCTAAATAGTCAATCAATAATACGCGATACCCCATCGCTTTTGCTTTTACCGCTGCATTCAACTGGCATTGCGATCCGCCCAACAGCATCAGGGTTTTCATTCTTCTTTTCCTCCCGTGATGGCTTTGGGTCTGGGCTTCGCCTTATGTATCAAAAGAAAACAGCGTCCCAGCGGTGTATAATGAACAAACAGCCCAGTATAGAGCCGTGTTAGTGACCGCAGCGTATACCGGGAAGGGGCTGCTGTCGACGGGCGGTACTGCACACAGGCGACTTTTGGCTTTATACGCATTGCTGCCGCCGAGAGATAGATAAAACCGTCCGTCTCCGGTGCAAGGCTATGTGCCAAAGCTCCCGTCATCACCCTGTACGCGCTCGCACGCATACCACGGGGCATCCCTAAAAACAAAGCAAAAAGCGCATCGCGAAAGAGTGTGCCCAACCTGCGCCAAAGGGATCGTCCAGAACCAACCGGTACCGCATAGCACAGATCTACACCCTGCGCGACAACCCGGATCATATCCGGCAATATCTTCACAGGGTGTGCTCCATCGTCGTCCATCGTTACGATGTAATCACAATCCGTCAATTTATTGATGCCAAGATACAACGCTTTCTGCTGTCCTACGTTATCAGGCAGTATCAGCGCGGATACTTCGCTGTGCATCGCTTCCAGCTTTTGTACCATGATTCGGTCGGCTTTGCCTCCGCCGTCCGCCACCAGCGCGATACGGCAATCAAATGGCGTTTCCTTAATCAAATCAAGTATATTCTCCACCACGCCCGCAACAGTACGGTCGCCATGGTAGACAGGGATCACCACGCCCAAGGTTATCATTTACTCACCCTGCTGTTTGCACGCCTTGTTTATGGGCGCGATATACGTAAAAATCCCGCTTGCCCCACATACCCGCGCGTGCTACAATTCTAAAAAAGGAGGGGATACCATGTACCGTCTCGATTGTTTAGGGGATATATGCCCCCTGCCGCTAATGAAACTGATGCAGTTTAACGAACAGCTCAGCCGGGGAGAAAGCGTGACGGTAATTACCGATCACAGCTGCACATGCGAGTCCCTGCTATCCTACTGTCAAAAGCAGCATATCGGCGCAAAAGTAAACGAGCCGATACCCGGTGTGTGGGAAATTACCATTTCCCATGATTTCGACGCTAACAAATCGTCGTAGGCACCATGTTTTCGAAGTACTTTTTCACCATCATTACCTGATAGTTACTATCCTCTACCTTTTGCTTGTAGATGATGGATACGTCGTAGCGAAGGCAGAAATCTTCCGTATCCACCAATCTCAGCTGCTGTAAATATATTTCCTTCTTAACAGCCATATAGGGTAAAAAGGATAATCCGTTGCCGCTGATCACCATCGATTTTACCGACTCGGTAGAATCCAGATGGTATGATACATTGAAGTCGTCCATAGCATAGCCCATACTTTTAAGCTGGTTGGCCATCATCCGGTAGGAGCTGTAGTTTTCATCCAGCAGTACCAGCGGATACCGCTTCAATCCGTTCATAGACAGGCTGCATTTTACATTATAGTCCTTCGCTGCCACCAGAACGATCTGGTCGGAAAATACGTTTTTACAATATAGGTCCGTTTCGTCGGTTTCGCCAACGATAAACCCAATATCCGCCTGATTGCTGGTTACCTGCCGGATTACCTCCAGAGAAGGCATGGAAGCCAGCGTGAACATATACTCCGGAAACTTTTCCTTCGCTTTTACCAGCGTACAGGGAATAGCATAGTTGGCGGCCACCTGCGTTGCGACCACGCGGCAGGTATCGTTGTGATTACGCAGGTTATGCAGCTCCTCCATAAACTGGTCATAGGTAAACATCAACTGTGCGGCATAACGTTTCGTTATAATTCCAGCATCTGTTAATTGTATTCCCCTATTGCTGCGTTCAAAAAGTTTACAATTTAAAATATCTTCCAGCTTCTGCATCTGCAAACTAAGCGCAGGCTGGGAAATATGCGAAGCGCTCGCAACCTTTGAAATACTTTTCTCTTGCGCTATTTTTAAAAACAAGGCCAGGTGTTCCAGTTGCACAATAGTTCCTCCTTTTCCTTGCAGGGTGCCGATCTGCAGCTTATGCCGCTGATATTGTGTTTCATTATACCACTATAAGCTATGGCTATCAATCATCCTTATGGCAAAATTCTAAATCCATTAAAATTTTTACTATTTTTTCACAAAGTTCGCGATCTCGTACAAAATGTGAATCCTATGGTTTATCTCCTTTATATATCAGCAATTGCGGCCCTGTGAACATTCGCCTTTCCCCGTGCAAAAAAGATTGTGATAAAATTGTCTAATGCAGCACAAGGAACTTCAATGTTACGGTAAGAGTGCTCCATGCTATAATATTTCAAGCAAAGTCGGCGGAATCTACACTCCGCTGATCTATATGGGAGGTGCTGGGATGTCGGAGACTGCGAAAATTCCAGTTCATAGGACGGCGACAAGAACCAGAAAAAAGAAGAAGAACCAGTTGCCAATCGGCATTCTCGTGTTCTTGGGAATGGTTGCGATCGGCATACTGCTCGCTGTGTTCAAATCCAGTGAAACAGCCATGTTCTGGGTTTTCGGCGGATGCTTTGGTTTTATTCTGCAAAAATCCCGCTTCTGTTTTACGGCGTCGCTGCGTGACCCGTGCATTACGGGCAGCACGTCGATTACCAAAGCGGTATTGATTGCCTTTGCTATTACGTCCATCGGCTTTACTGCGATCAAGTACAGCGCTTTTGCGTCGGGGCAAGCTATCCCCGGGCAGGGCTATGTAATGCCGGTAAGTCTGGCCACAGTTGTTGGCGGCGTAATGTTTGGCATCGGCATGGTCATCGCGGGCGGCTGCGCATCCGGTACGCTGATGCGCATCGGCGAAGGTTTCGCCATGCAGATGCTCGCACTGGTATTCTTTGTGATCGGGTCGCTATGGGGCGCTAAAGACATGGGTTGGTGGAATCTTAACGTTATCGCAGGCTCACCGCGCATTTTCCTGCCGGATGTTTTCGGCTGGTTTGGCGCTATCGTGATTCAACTGCTGATTATCGCCTGCCTGTATGTAGCCGCCGACCTGTGGGAACGCAAAAAAATGGGGATTAAAGACGAAGAGTAGCCTTATGCTTAAACAGCATAACGCCTCAAAATAACAAAATTACGGGAGGACACGATTATGGCTGAGTTCGAATTGGATTGCATGGGCGAGGCTTGCCCGGTACCTTTGATGAAAGCGGAAAAGAAAATGAACACGCTAAGCGCCGGCGATGTGCTGATTGTGCATATCGACCACAGCTGTGCGATGAAAAACGTTCCCGAATGGGCCCGTACGCAGGGCTACAATGTAGAAGTGGAAGAAGTGGACGACGGCGAGTGGGACGTTATTATCGAAAAGTAATAACAACCCTGCTTTTTACGTAAACTTCACCCCTGAAAGGAAGGTAGTGGGAACTTGAAACAGTTCTGGCAAAAGGTCATTAAAAACCGCTATTACAAGATGGTTTTTAAAAACCCCTTTACCTATATCACGGGCGCCGTGCTCCTGTCCATTACGCAGATCGCCCTTTTCGCCTACTCCGGCAACCCATGGGGTGTGTCGGGCACCCTCGCTAACTGGGGCGCGTGGGTATATCAACTGTTTGGCGGAAGCGTGGAGAAGTGGTACTACTTTTCCTCTTCAGGGGCACAAGCCACACTGGAAGCCGGAATCCTCAGCCACGGGGGCACCATGCTCAACGTTGGTTTGATTTTCGGCGCACTGTTGGCTACGCTGCTGGCTTCCCAGTTTAAATTTAAAAAGATCAAATCACTCAAACAGGTTGTTGCTGCGGTACTTGGCGGTTTATTAATGGGCTATGGTGCTCGTTTAGCCGGTGGCTGTAATATCGGCGCATTGTTCAGCGGTATCGCATCCCTTTCGCTGTCCGGCTGGGTTTTTGCGGTATTCCTGCTTGTAGGCGCGTTTATCGGCAGCAAACTGCTGGCTAAGTTCTTTATGTAATCAACAAGGAAGAAGGAACGGGCATCATGGAGAAAAAAGTAGAAAATTACGACGTTGTCATTATTGGCGGCGGCGCGGCGGGCATGACCGCCGGGATTTACTGTGGCCGTGCGCGGCTGAAAACCCTGATTATTGAAAAAGCACTCGTAGGCGGCTTGGCTACCTACACCAACGAAATCGAAAACTATCCCGGTTTCCCGGAAGGCAGCACCGGCCTTGGGCTGATGGAACTGTTCCACAAGCAAGCCAAGAAATTCGGCGTAAAGTTCAAGCTCACCGATGTGCGTGCCGTAAAGCTGGAAGGCGAAGACAAAGTTGTTGAAACTTTCCGTAATGAGTTCCACTGTAAGGTGGTTATTATCGCATCGGGCGGCAAACCCCGTCTTACAGGCGCTGTAAACGAAGATAAGTATCTTTTCGACAAGGGTATTTCCTTCTGCGCCACGTGCGATGCAGCTGCCAACACCGGTAAAACCGTTATGGTCATCGGCAGCGGCGACGCCGCCATTGAGGAAGGCATCTTCCTGACTAAATTCGCCAGCAAGGTGATTGTATCCGTTCTGCATGACGAAGGCACGATGGATTGCAATGAGATCGCTAAAAACGAAGCCATGGCGAATGAAAAAATGGAGTTTATGTGGAATACGACGGTGGCCGAGTTTAAAGGCGACGAGCATCTGCATGCCGTAGCGCTGAAAAACTCCAAAACCGGAGAAATTGTGGACGTTCCGGTAGATACTTGCTTTATTTTTATCGGATATGTTCCCAATACAGAGCTTTTCCGTGGTATAATAGATATGAATCGGAGCGGCTACGTAATCACAAATGAACGAATGGAAACCAAAATCCCCGGCGTGTTCTGTGCCGGCGACGTGCGCGACAAGTTCTTGAAACAGGTTGCCACAGCTGTTGGCGACGGCGCTATTGCCGGGTACGCGGCAGAGAAATATATCGCAGAAAGCGATATGTTTGAAAACCAGATCATGGGCGAAACGCCCCGGATCGTATACGTCTATAACGCCGCTTCTGCGGATGACCGCGAACTGCTTACGCAGATGGAGAAATACGAACAGTGCCATTGCGATTTGCGGTTAATCAAGGCAGACGTATATAAATCCAACGGTATCGCCCAGCGCCTGAACGTATGTGAAACCCCTTGCGTCACATACATTAAGGGCAATCAGGTGGTAGGCTGTGTATCCTGTGGGGACATCTGCCCCACCGCGATTGATGATTTGGTAAAGTCGTAACCTGTTTGTTCGGTTGTGATTCGCCATCCGAATCGTTCGGGTTTCACCCAAATACCATCACCCCAATCCCGGAACTAAGGCATACAGGACGATGGAAGAAGTAGGAGGTTGGCTATGCAACAGATGATCGACAACAAGGTATACGATACCGAAACGGCAAAACCGTTAGGAAACTGGCAGCGTGGTTATAGCTCGGAACGCGGGTATATCTCCGAAACGCTTTACATAACGGAAGCGGGCGAATATTTCCTGTATGGCGAGGGCGGCTCCCGTTCGCGTTATGCGAAACGTGTCGCGCCCAATACTTGGGGCTATGGCGAGCGTATCATTCCCTTCTCTAATGAAGAGGCGAATGCCTGGGCCGAAAATCATCTTTCCGAGGCGGATTTCTTCGCGGCACAAAAAGAAGTAAAGTATGGCGGCTGCCTGACGCCGATGATGATTCGCCTGCAATGCGAAACGGCAAAGACCTTAAAGGCCGTTGCCCAAGAGCAGGGCCGCAAAGCCTCCGAACTTGCGGAAGAGATGATTCGTCAGGCTCTGGAAGATCAGAACTAAGTATCTGAAATCGTTATATAGCGCCTTCCCCGTTTTGTTGACGGGGGAGGCGCTTTGTTTTGCGCACTCCTTGTTATCCAGTTGCTCTGCCAAGCCTAGCAACTGGATTGCTGCCGTTCTTCTATCATTGTTTTATGCTATTTTCGGATGCTGTCTACTTGATATTTCTATCCTATACTCTTACGCCAAGTGGCATAATCTCCCAAGCATCTGGCTCTATGCCAGTCCTTATGTAACGTATGCTTCATTTTGTTTCAGCCCTGAACATCTTCCCAATTCCCTTATCTGAAGAATCTTCGTCCCGCGTTTATGCGTTTTGCTGTAAATGATAGGAGTAATCATAATCCTCATCATATTTAAAATTCTGGTTGACACGATCAGTTAGAGGTGTTAAACTGTTGCTGCGGTGAGTTAGTCCTGTCTAACTTTCAAGCTTGCAATGTATACTGCTAGGAGGTAACTATGATGCCCTTATTGATGTCTTCCATTGGCGAAGTGAATACCATTCAAAAAATCACCGGCAGGGACGATGTGCGCCAAAGACTGGCGGAGCTTGGGTTTGTTGTCGGGGAAGAGGTGGAAATCGTCAATGACCTGGGCGGCAACCTGATTCTGCGTATCAAAGGCAGTCGCGTGGCACTGGACCAAAGCATGGCTATGCGCGTAATGATCTAAAGGAGGTACTGCTATGAAAACACTCAAGGATATACCCATTGGGCAGCACGCAACCGTACTGAAGCTGCATGGTGAAGGCGCGTTGAAACGCCGCATTATGGATATGGGGCTGACCAAAGGAACCGAAATTTATGTGCGAAAAGTCGCTCCGCTGGGCGACCCGATCGAGTTGACAGTGCGCGGTTACGAGCTCTCCGTTCGTAAAGGGGATGCAGCGTTGATCGAAGTACAGGCATACGTATAAAGTAACACGATAAGCGCGGCAGTAGTCGCTTTTCATTTGGGCAGCGGTTAGATTAGTCTAACCTCAAAGAATAGGAGGTTCAGCTCATGGATGTCAAAATCGCCCTGGCGGGAAATCCCAATTCCGGAAAAACAACTCTTTTTAATGATTTAACTGGAAGTAACCAGTACGTGGGTAACTGGCCCGGTGTGACCGTAGAGAAAAAAGAAGGCAAAATCAAGGGGATGCCCGGTGTCATCTTGCAAGATTTACCCGGCATTTACAGTTTGAGTCCTTATACGTTGGAGGAGGTCGTCGCTCGTGGCTATCTGGTTAACGAGCGACCGGATGTAATCCTGAACGTTGTGGACGCCACCAATATCGAACGAAATCTATACCTTACCACGCAGCTTGCGGAACTGGGCATCCCCATGGTGATCGCCCTGAATATGATCGATC
Organism: Candidatus Limiplasma sp.; assembly: GCA_963663285.2. Taxonomy (GTDB): domain Bacteria; phylum Bacillota; class Clostridia; order Christensenellales; family Aristaeellaceae; genus CAXXOK01. The sequence continues at coordinate 1,455,404 of CAXXNI010000002.1, forward strand.
TGACCCGGAAAAACGGCGATACCATCCACCTGCAAAAGTTGGGGGAGGCGCTTGGCTGCGAGGTTGTGGAAACCTCCGCTCTACGTTCAGAGGGTTCACAAATCGCAGCCCAAAAGGCTGTTACGCTGGCTAAAACTGCCGCTCACCACGAACCTCCTCATGTATTTGCAGGCAGTGTAGAGCATGCGCTGGCGCATATTGAGGACTTAATCACTCATCGAGACGGCCAGACGCCGGCGCACCATCACCACGCGGACGGCAGTGTACACACAGGCGGGATTGTCGCACCGCATCTTTCCCGCTGGTACACCATTAAGCTGTTTGAAAGGGACGAGAAGGTGCTCGCCCAGCTGAACCTTCCTCATGGCATCCGGGATGAAATCGAGCGTGTGATCGTCGAATGCGAAAAGGAATTGGACGATGATGCAGAATCCATCATCACCAATCAGCGGTATGCGTACATCAGTAAGCTCGTATCCAACTGTGTTACTAAGCGCCGTCCCAAAGGTGCGCTGACCACATCGGATAAAATCGACCGGGTGCTTACCAATCGCTGGCTGGCATTGCCGATTTTTGCTGCTATTATGTTTCTGGTCTATTATATCTCCGTCACCACCATCGGTACGGTTGTGACTGATTTTACGAACGATACTTTTATAGGTGCTTGGATACAGGAGCCGGTGATGAACTGGCTTGGTACCATCGGTACGGCGGACTGGCTGGTGGGGCTGATCGGCGATGGCATCATCGGCGGGGTCGGAGCAGTCATCGGCTTTGTACCGCAGATGCTGGTGCTGTTTCTGCTATTGGCTATTTTGGAAGATGTGGGTTATATGGCGCGTGTCGCGTTTATTATGGATCGCATTTTCCGCCGCTTTGGCCTCTCCGGGAAGAGCTTTATCCCTATGCTCATTTCCTCCGGCTGTGGCGTTCCCGGCGTAATGGCCTCCCGTACGATTGAGAATGACCGCGACCGTAAAATGACCATTATGACGACCACATTCATTCCCTGCGGCGCAAAAATGCCCATTGTCGCGCTGATTGCGGGCGCGCTGTTCCACAACGCAGGTTGGGTAGCCACAACGGCGTACTTCATTGGGGTTGCGGCTGTTGTCATCAGCGGCATTATCCTTAAAAAGACACGCGCTTTTGCGGGCGATCCCGCACCATTTGTCATGGAACTGCCCGCATACCATGCGCCCAGCACACGCAATGTACTGCACAGCATGTGGGAGCGTGGATGGAGCTTTATTAAGCGTGCCGGTACGGTGATCGTTGTCGCCAGCATCCTGATCTGGTTTACCTCCGGTTATGGCTGGACTCCGGCACAGCCAAACGCAGCGGCAGACGCGGCTGCTTCCGGCAGTATTGCGGCGGTCGAGACGGCTCCAACGGTTTTCGGTGCGGTGGACGACATGGATGAGAGTATGCTGGGTAAAGCAGGCAGCTCTGTTGCACCCGTGTTTAGCCCGCTTGGCTTTGGCAATTGGCAATCCACCGTCGCGACCATTATGGGGTTGGTCGCCAAAGAAGAGGTGGTTGGCGTTTTCGGCGTGCTCTACGGTGTAGTGGATGATGAAGGCGGGGATGCCGCAGCAACCTTATTGGATGAGGGCTCTGCGGATGAAATCGAAACCGGTCTTTCCCCCATTGCCATGGCTTTTGCACAAAGCAGCGGCGGGCACGGGGCACTGGCAGCATTCAGCTTCTTAATCTTCAATCTGCTATGCGCGCCTTGCTTTGCTGCCATCGGCGCCATTAAGCGGGAGATGAACAGCGCAAAATGGACCTGGTTCGCCATTGGTTACCAAACCGGCTTTGCATACATATCCGCACTGATTATCTACCAGCTAGGGTTGTTGTTTGCCGGAGGCGGGATAACCCTTGCAGCTGTGATTGCGTTGCTTTTGCTGGGGTTGATGGTTTACCTGTTGGTTCGTAAGAGTCCCTATGATAATGAACACTTGAAAGTGACGGTGATGGCATAATGGCAACGTGGATTGTTGGCGGCGTACTGCTGCTGGCTGTAACCGCGATTATCTGGAAGATGATTTCCGACCGAAGAAAGGGCAAAGGCTGTTGCGGCGGAAGCTGTGAGCATTGCCACGGTGCATGCGGAATACACGCAAAATAGTGAAAAGGGAAAGGGTCGCAGCCTAGCTGTATCCCTTTCCCTTTTCTATGGCATATACCCGCTTGAAACGCATGCCATTGCCCCAAATCCATATTTCTGCAATTGCTTTTTCATAGGCGCTGTGTTACGCTGATACACAAGAAACGAGGCGAAAATTATGGAGATACATCAGTCGTCTGAGGATTATTTGGAAACGATGTTAATCATGAGCGAGCAGCATGGTTATATCCGTTCTATCGATATCGCGGAAGCGCTGGGTGTTACCAAACCCAGCGTAAGCTATGCTACCAAACGTTTACGGGAAAACGGCTATATCTCCATGGATAAAGACGGCTTAATAACGCTGCTGCCAAAAGGGCTGCAGATTGCGGAACGGATGTATGAGCGCCATCAAATCCTAACGGTTTTTTTACAGCAAATTGGCGTGGATGCAAAAACCGCTGCCGAAGACGCCTGTAAAATCGAGCATAACATCAGCGAGGAAACCTTCGCGGCCATCCGGCGGCAAATCGGCTGATAACCTTCCTATTCTAATTCATCCGTCCTTCGTTATATATATTGATCATTTGTCTGCTGTTACGGCAGAAACTGGCTGCATTTAATACAGGTTTCCAACCTGCTTTCCACATAGCGTCGTAAGGCTTCAAACAAAGCCTTATCTTCTTTGCAGATTTTCCCGTCAAAACCAAATTGCAGTATGGCTCTCATCCGTTCGATCTGTGCAGCACGCAGCGGGTATTGTTCCGCCGCGGAACAGGCCGCACAGCATAATCCGCCCGCTTCAATATCGAGCCTTGCGCCATGACCGGGCAAAATGGGTTTGCCACAACGTACACAATGGTTCAGGCGCGGCTTATACCCAATTTCAATGGCGAACAGTAGTAAAAACGTGCTGACAACAGCAAGGGGCGGCTCTTCTTCGCGGTATGTTAAGTGGTAAAGACCCGCCAGCAGTAAAGCAAATAAACGCTCCGCCGGTTCCTCCGGCTGGGCAGCGGACTGCGCCAGACTGAGCAGATACATAGCACAGGTCAACCGGTACGGGTCCATCCGCAGGGGATAAAATGTATCCTCCGGCGCGCAGGCGGTAAGCGTAAAACGATCTTTGTTTTGGAATACGGTAAATTCACCATGTACAAACAATTCGCTTCCTGTCAGCAGCGCGCTTTTCGGTCTGCGGCATCCACGGGAAAGTACGTCCACCCGGCCATGATCAGGGGTGAGCAGCGTCAGCATCCTGTCATGCTCCCGATAGTTGGCGTAGCGCAACACTACGCCCTGCAAATTGATCGACGGCATATTCCCTCCTATATCATAACGTGAAAACCTGACTTTCACAGCTTATATTCTCCCGGTCATTATACCACTCCCCGCTTGTCTCCGAAAGGGAATCATAACCCGGCACTTCGGAATTTGATCTATTTTTTCCGAACATTTCATAATTTTTTATTGGCATCATTCGTTCTTCTATGCTATACTATGGGTAATCTTTCCATAAGGAGGCTACGAACTTGGACAGGATTCGCCGAAACGAGCGCGTCGCCGCGCTGACCAAGATCGTCACCACATCGCCGAATCATATTTTTACCTTATCGCATTTTTGCAGCATGTTCGGCGCAGCCAAATCAACCATGAGTGAAGATATCGATATGCTAAAAGGCGTGTTTTCACGTTTCGAGCTGGGCAAGCTGGATACCGTAACCGGTGCTGCCGGGGGCGTGCGTTACCGGCCGATGATGGGCAAAACCGAAGCCCGCCAGCTCATCAGTGATTTATGCGAAGAATTGGCACGCCCTTCCCGCTTGCTTGCGGGCGGTTTTCTTTACCTGTCCGATATTCTCAGCACCCCCTCCATTGTGCGCGGTATGGGCATTATTTTAGCCAGTCAGTATTATGACACTGCGCCTGATTTTGTGCTGACCATGGAGACCAAAGGTATTCCCGTGGCGCTGATGACCGCCGAAGCCCTTGGCGTACCGCTGGTAATTGCGCGGCGCAGCAGCAATGTATATGAAGGCTCTGCCGTCAATATAAACTATGTCACCGGTTCATCCGGGCATTTAGAAACCATGAGCCTCAGCCGTCGCGCCGTGAAAACCGGGCAGCGCGCGTTGATCGTGGACGATTTTATCAAGGGCGGCGGCACCGCGAAAGGCATGACGGATCTGATGAATGAGTTCGGGGTTACGGTTGCCGGAATGGCATTTGTCATGGCAACGGCATCCCCCGGGCATAAGCGGGTGCAGGGCGAAAAAGTATTGATGGTGATGGATGTATCCCCGGATGCGCCTGAAACTCTCACCGTACGTCCCGCCGATTGGCTGGCTGATTAACCAAGTTATATTGAGGTGTTATGTATGCAAAAATCCATAGGTATCCTTGTCCCTTCGACAGCCAACGCATTTTGCGAACTTCCCTTGCTGGGGAAAACCTGCGGCGAACATGTATTACTCAACCTTGCCGATGCCGGGCTTGAAACCGCCGCACTGCCCACAGGAAACGCAAAGGCGCTTATTTCTTTGCTTACAGATAATCTGGAAAACGTGTTGCTGGTATCCGAAAATGCTCCATGCTTGAATGCCACTACCTTCCGTGCACTGGCGCAAACCACGCGGCCTGCCGCCGTACTCATGGAGGATATGGCAACACCGCTTGCGATGGCTGTGCCCGCAGCTCTGCTGCACGCTCTTCCAGATGATGCTTCGGTCATACTTGGTGATTTGCTGGAATCGCTTAACGAGCAGGGTCATGCCGTAAAGGTTGTACATGCACAAAATCCCGATGCATACATATCCGTCACTGATGCTGAAAGCTACGGCGCAGCGTACCGCCTGCTAAGGGATGCGATTGTTCGTAAACATATTGCAAGCGGTGTTATCGTGCTGGACCCGGAACGTACCGTCATCGAGGCGGATGTGCAAATCGGCGCTGGTACCATGGTTTATGCGGGTAATACCTTGCAGGGGAAAACCGTTATTGGCGCCGGTTGCAGGCTTTACCCCAACAACCGTATGGATTGCGCCGAAATTGGAGAAAATGTAACGGTGGAAAACAGCGTATTGCTGCATTGCCGCGTCGGCGCGCATACCACAGTCGGCCCCTTTGCCTACCTGCGCCCAGATGCAGCGATCGGCGAGCATTGCCGCATTGGCGACTTTGTGGAGATTAAAAACAGCAACATAGGCGACGGCACCAAGGTAAGCCACCTGACGTATGTAGGCGATAGTGATTTGGGCAAGCACATCAATCTGGGCTGCGGCGTCGTGTTTGTGAACTATGACGGTAAAGTTAAGCAGCGCTCCGTAGTGGACGACAACGCTTTTATCGGATGTAACTGCAATCTGGTTGCGCCGGTGCATATTGGGGAAAACGCTTATCTTGCCGCCGGCGGCACCGTAACCGAGGATGTGCCTGCCGATGCGCTGTATATTGCACGCGCCCGCGGAGCGGTCAAAGAGGATTGGGTAAAACAGCGCAAGGAGCAGGGAAAACTGTAACACACGTCGAAAAGAATGACTTCGGCTGAAAAGCCCAATTGCAAAGCGGGGGTGGGGCACCATCCTCGCCTTACGTCGTGTACATAACAGGGGAGGAACTATGTTTTTAATCGTCGGTTTGGGCAATCCCGGTGAGAAATATGCCCATACACGCCATAACGTCGGCTTTGACGTATTAACGCTGCTTGCAGAAAAGCTGCAAATTCCCATTACCCGCAGCAAAGGCAATGCTCTCATTGGCGAAGGGCAGTATGCGGGTGAGAAAGTAGTGCTTTGCCAGCCGCAAACCTATATGAATTTGAGCGGCGAAGCCGTGCGTCAGCTGCTTGCTTGGTATAAATTAACGCCAGATCGGATGATGGTGGTTTACGATGATATCGATTTGCCTTTCGGGTGGCTTCGCATCCGCCCAAACGGCAGCGCAGGCACGCATAACGGGATGCGCAGCATTGTGGAATGTATCGGCGCTGTCGATTTTCCCCGCATCCGGGTCGGAATCGGCAGTAAGCCTGCCCAGTATGAACTGGCGGATTGGGTGCTTTCGCATTACAACACCCCCGAGGAGCGCCAAACAGCATACGATGCATACATGCAGGCAGCGGACGCGGCAATGGCATGGATGAAAAGCGGCATCAACACCGCTATGAACCGTTTTAACACGAAAAAGCCGAAGCCTCCAAAACTACCGAAAACGCAGCCTGCCAGCCTGCCGGACGCGCCCTCCGCCATGCCCCCGCAATCCACAGGAGAAACCGAATGAACGAAGGCTTATTCAGCGCATATTCTGCGCTGCCGCAATGGAAAGAACTGCTATCCGGACTGAACCAGCAAAACTGCATCGCGTTAAGCGGAATGGCCGAAGGCGAGCGGCCTTTTTTTGCCGCCGCGCTGGCGCACCGTACCGGTCGTCCGGTCCTGCTGCTATCCCCTACGGAATTGACCGCGCAAAAGCATACGCAGGATATTAACCGTCTGATTGGCGGCGGAGCCGTCATGCTCCCGACGCGGGACGTACAGTTCAGCCGGGCTGCTTCCAGCCAGGAGAGTACCTGGCAGCGGCTTGGGGTGCTATCCCAGGCTATCAGCGGGCAAGCCAAGGTGCTTTGCCTATCTGCCGAAGGGGTGTTGGACCGCTGCTGCGCACCGGACCGCTTTCGGGATGCAGCCATCCGGCTTTCGGAAAGCGATATACTGTCCCCTGTGCAACTGATGGACCGCCTTGTGCGCAATGGCTACGAGCGTGTGCCGATGGTGGAAGGCAAGGGACAATGCGCCATGCGAGGCGATATTTTGGATGTCTTCCCGCCAAATGAAACGGCTGCACTGCGCATCGAGTTTTTTGGCGATGAAGTGGATACTATCCGCCGCTTTGATTACATCAGCCAGCGCAGCATTGAACGAACAAAGAGCGTTATACTTGCCCCCGCAACCGAGTGCTTACCCGGGGATGCAAACAGCGCCGCAGACAGGCTGCAAGCTGCGCTGCGGGATGGGAAAACGGCAGCGGAAACGGGCAGTGATGCTTCCGGCGGTGATACCCCGGTTTTTGCCACTGATGCGTTTCTCTCCGAGCTGGATGCGATGGATGAGGAAGCCGCCTCCGCCGGAAAAGAGCTGGCTGCTACCGCCCTATTGGATGCCGCCAAACACAATAGCGTTCGTCGCGCCCCGCAGGCAGATGCGCAGGATGCCCGCGCCCGGCAGGAGCGCGAAGCATTGCAAAAGCGGCACTTGGACGATGTGCAGCGCGTACGCGATGGGCATCCCATCCGTACAGCGCCCATGTGGATGAACGTTCTTTGTGAGCATACCTGCACGGTAACGGATTATTTGCAGCATCCCATCATCCTCGTCGATCAGCCGGATCAATTGCAGGTTCGCGTAAAAGCCAAGCGCGACGCTTTTCACGAAGAGTGGGAGGAATCCGAACGCCGCGGCGATGCCTTCCCTGCACAGCAGGAATTGCTGTTTTCATATTCCAATCTGCTGCAATCGCTGCAACAGCACCCCGTATTGGCCCTTAGCACGCTTACACGGGGCATGGGGCAGCTTGCTCCCTCCTCTGCGCTGGACTTTGCCAGCGAGCCTGTGATGCCCTATCAGAGCCGTTTGGAACCCCTGTGCAAAGATATTGCCGCGTGGAAAGAGCAGGGCATGGCAATCGTACTGCTCACCGGCGGCCAGGCGCGCGGCCGCCGCCTGCTTAGCGCGCTGGCACAGCAGAGCACGCCCGCCACCTATGCGGAAACGCTGGATGGCAACGCTGTCCTCGGCGAAGTAATCCTGTTACCGGTCAGCATCGGTAAAGGTTTCCGCAACAACGCAGCCAAGCTCTGTCTGGTTTCGGACAGCGATCTGTTCGGCACCAGCTATCAGCGTGCCCGCAAGCACCAAAAGGCCGGGGAGCGCATCGCATCGTTTACCGATTTAAAAGCGGGCGATTATGTGGTGCACGACATCCACGGCGTGGGTATCTTTGATGGCGTTGTACAGCTCGAAACCGAGGGTGTAACCCGTGATTATCTGCTTATCCGTTATCTGGGCAACGATAAATTGTATGTACCGACCGATCAGTTTGACAGGGTGCAAAAGTTCATCGGCGCGGAACACAGCGCACCCAAGCTGAACCGTCTGGGCGGCGGTGAATGGGGACGCCAGAAAAACAAAGTAAAAGCCGGCCTGAAAAAGCTGGCGTTCGATCTGGCGGCGCTGTATGCCGCGCGCAAAACCACCCAGGGGTATGCCTTCAGCCATGAAACCCCGTGGCAACGGGAATTTGAGGATATGTTCCCCTATGAACTGACGGCCGACCAGCAGCAGAGCGTGGATCAGATTTTTGCCGATATGGAAAGTCCCCGCAACATGGACCGCCTGCTGTGCGGCGATGTCGGCTACGGCAAGACGGAGGTTGCCCTGCGCGCCGCGTTCAAAGCAGTGCTGGACGGCAAGCAGGTCGCCATCCTTGCCCCGACGACTATTCTGGTTCAGCAGCATCTGAACACCGTAAAAAAGCGCTTTGCGGGTTTCCCCGTCACGTTTGATATGCTCAGCCGTTTCCGTACGCCCAAGGAGCAGCGCGACATCATCGCCCGACTCAAAGAGGGCAAAATCGATCTGCTTGTCGGCACCCACCGGCTGCTTGCCAAGGATGTGCAGTTTAAAGACCTCGGGCTGTTAATTGTGGATGAAGAGCAGCGCTTCGGCGTCAACCACAAGGAAGCCATTAAGCACCTGAAAACCAAGGTGGATGTGCTCACCCTTTCGGCGACCCCTATTCCCCGCACATTGCATATGAGCATGGTTGGCATTCGGGACATGAGCATACTGGAAACGCCGCCGGAAGAACGGATTCCGGTAAAAACCTATGTGACGCCGTATGATGAAACCATCATCGCTGAAGCCATCCGCCGGGAGTTAGCACGCGGCGGGCAGGTATATTTTCTTTACAATCGCGTGCGCTCCATCGAGCGGATGTTTGAGCGGCTTAAAGCGCTGGTTCCGGAAGCGCGCATCGGCGTTGCCCACGGCCAAATGCGGGAGAACGCACTGGAAGATATAATGCTGGATTTTTATGCCGGGGCTTTTGATATCCTGCTGTGCACTACCATTATCGAAAGCGGGCTGGATGTGCCGGAAGCCAACACCCTGATTGTTTTTGATGCGGACCGCTTTGGCCTTTCGCAGCTTTACCAAATCCGCGGACGCGTTGGCCGCAGCAACCGGCAAGCCTATGCCTATCTTACCGTACGCCGCGATAAGCTGCTCAGCGAAACAGCGGAAAAACGCCTTTCCGCCATCCGGGAATTTACGGAGTTCGGCGCCGGATACCGCATTGCGATGCGCGATCTGGAAATTCGCGGAGCAGGCGATGTACTGGGGCCGGAGCAGCATGGCCACTTGAGCACCGTAGGATACGATATGTATGTGAAGCTGATTGAACAAGCCGTTGGCGAAGCGCAGGGGTACGAAGAAACCCCGGAACTGGATACCCGCGTGGAACTTGCGGTAGACGCCTATCTGCCGGAAACCTACGTACCGGATGAGCCCCTGCGTATTGAAATTTACAAACGCATCGCCATGATTGAGGACGAAGCCGGACGCATGGACACCGAGGAAGAGCTGATCGACCGTTTCGGCGATATTCCCCAGCCTGTGCAGAACCTGATGCACATCGCCCAGCTGCGCGCGGTAACCCGTCTACTCGGTGTTACTCACCTGTTCCTGCGCAACGACGGCGTACATTTGCGGCTGGATGAAAAATTCCTTCCGGACCCGATCGCGCTGTATGCCGCTGTTTCCCAAACGGACGAGCGGATAGCCTTCAGCATGCGGCAACCGCCGGAAATGGTGGTTAAACAGTCCGGTCTTACCCCGGATACGGCGCTGCCGCTTTGTATTGATCTTCTAACCCGCGTACATACCCTTACACGGGAGTTTATTGAAAAGCAAAAGCAAATTCAAAAGGAACAAAAACCGACATCCTGACCTATCAACAGCACAAATCCATAACGATACAATAAAGACAAGGTGGATGACATATCAGCATCCACCTTGTCTTTATAATTCTATGGTTATGGTAATCCAGCCCGGTTTATACCGTCAGGTACCAGTATACGCCATACTTATCTACCACTTCCGCACAGCAGGCACTCCACGGGAGCGAGCCCAGCGGCATCATAACGTGCCCGTCTTTCGCCAGCAGTGTAAACGCATCACGCACCTCATCCGCGCTGCCAAGCGTAAGCCCGTAGCTCATGGTCGGGCGTGCGTTCTGTAACGAAGCCTTTAGCATGAACTGTTCAAACGCATCGTTATTGTTTTGCGATTCACTGACGGCAAATACCTCTTCCCCATCTTTGCATAACGCCGCGTGCAGATAGGTGCCGTCCGGGAACAGCTCGTGATACCCCAGCGTCAGCCCGAATGCCCGGGAGTACCGCTCAACAGCTTCCACCGTGTTATGAATATAGAGTGTTGCACCCAGCCTCATACAGTATTTCCTCTCTTGTGAATGGCTTGCAAAAGCCCGCGGGTAAACACGCGGGCTTTACTATGCATTCCCTTATTTACTTTTGTCCGTAATACGCGTTTGGCCCATGCTTACGCTGGTAATGCTTTTCTTTCAGGTATGCAGGCATATCTTCCCGCGCCTGTGCCAAGGGCAGGGCTTCGGTATGCCAGGCCATCATCGCCACTTCTTCCAGCACAACAGCATTGTGTACAGCTTCCATAGCGTCTTTCCCCCAGGCAAACGGGCCATGGTTGCGCACCAGCACGCAGGGAACCGCCTTGGTGTCCAGTTGATTGTCTTCAAAATGGGAGGCGATCACCTTTCCGGTTTCCAGCTCATATGCGCGCCACACTTCCTCCTCGGTAAGAGAACGGGTAATGGGCACCGGGCCGTAAATATAATCCGCATGCGTCGTGCCATACGGCGGTATCTCGCGGCCAGCCTGCGCCCAGATGGTCGCCCAGCGGCTGTGGGTATGCACGATGCCCCCGATTTCGGGGAACCGGTTATACAACTCCATGTGGGTAGGCGTATCGCTGGAGGGATTCAGTTTCCCTTCCACCTTGTTGCCTTGCAGGTCCATAACCACCATATCATCCGGCGTAAGTGCCTCGTACGGCACACCGGAAGGTTTGATGACAAACAGACCGGCTTTACGGTCAATCCCCGAAACGTTGCCCCACGTAAAGGTGACCAGCTGGTGCGCGGGCAGCAGCATATTTGCGTCATAGACAATTTTTTTCAGTTCTTCAAGCATCGGATTCACTCCTTTGATTCCTGCCGGTTTCGCCGACCGGGTTGCGGGTCGTTACGTCTTTCAATACACCAGGCTTACGGAAACAGGTATGCCGTACCGTGGCATGCCCCGGTTTATACCTCCGCCTTAATCGCCTTCAAGCGTTTCATAACATCATTTGCGCCGCGGCCGAAATAATCGTGCAGAATACGGTATTCGGCAAAAAGCTTATCATACATTTTCGCATTTTCAGCGATGGGGTGATATACAGTATCTTTTACCTTGCCCATATCACGTGCGGCAGTAAACACATCGTCATATCCGCCGGCTGCTTTACCCGCGGCAACCGCAGCGAAGATCGCGCTGCCCAGCGCAGGGCCTTGCATTGTACCCGCGATTTTAATATCCATCCCGAGCACATCGGCATAAATTTGCATCATCATGGGGTTTTTCTGGCTGATGCCGCCGCTGGCGAAGAACGCGTCCACCGCTACGCCATGCTCGCGGTAGTTTTCCACGATCATCCGGGTACCATACGCTGTTGCTTCAATCAATGCGCGGTACATATCCTCCGGTTTGGTTTGCAGGGTCATACCCAGCATCATACCGGTCAAATCCACATCCACCAGCACACTGCGGTTACCGTTCCACCAATCCAGCGCTACCAGCCCATGCTCGCCCACCTTCTGCGCAGCAGCCAGTTCAGTCAGATACTGATGCACATTTATACCCTTTGCTTTTGCGGCTTCATAGTAGCTGGCCGGGCAGCAATTATCCACGAACCATGCAAAATGGTCGCCCACACAGCTCTGACCCGCTTCATAGCCGGCAAAGCCAGGCATAATACCATCTTCCACCACACCACACATGCCGGGTACCTGTTTCTCTTCATTCCCCATCATGACATGGCAAGTCGAAGTACCCATAATCGCCAGCATCTGTCCGGTTTTATCAATACCAACAGCAGGCAGGCACACATGCGCATCCACATTGCCGATGGATACGGCCGTTCCTTCCAGCAAGCCCAGCTTGGCAGCCATTTCCGCCGTCAAACCGCCCGCTTTTTGCCCCAGCGGCGTAACCGGGCAGGATAGCTTATCGGCGATTACATTTTCCATACGCGGATCCAGCGCCTTGAAGAAAGCCTGATCCGGGTAACCGGTGGTTTTATTGTACATCGCTTTGTACCCGGCACAGCAGGAGTTACGGGTTTGTACGCCGGTCAGCTGCCACACAATCCAGTCCGCAGCCTCAACAAAGTCGTCCATCGCTTCGTAAATCTCGGGCGCTTCATCCAGAATCTGCCACAGTTTGGGGAATAACCACTCGCTGCTGATTTTGCCGCCGTAATTTTGCAGCCATTTTTCACCGCGCTCTGTGGCAATCTCATTCAGCTGGTTTGCCTTATCCTGCGCAGCATGGTGCTTCCACAGTTTAATATAGGCGTGCGGATGGTCGGCAAACTCCGCCAGTTCACAAAGCGGCGTGCCGTCCCGTTTTACCGGGAGCACCGTGCAGGCGGTAAAGTCCGTGCCAATGCCAATCACGTCTTCCGGCTTTACACCGGAAGTTTTCATCACTTCGGGAATCGTGCGGTACAGTACATCCACATAATCCTGCGGATATTGCAGCGCCCAATCCTGTCCCAGCTTTTTCCCGCCGGGCAGTTGGGTATCCATCACCGCATGCGGATACTCATATACGGCGGATGCAATTTCGTTACCTGTACCTACTTCTACCAATACGGCGCGACCGCTAAGCGTGCCGTAATCCACACCAATTGTATATTTGCTCATCTAAATAAGCCCCCTTTGCTTTCTTCAGCTGCGCCGAAGTTGTACGTACCAATGATAGTACGATCATAGCACAAAACGCCTGCGTAGGCAAGCGTTTTTGCATTTGAAATTTTGAAAAACCATCGCCCGTTTGCAATGGCGTTAAGGCTATTCCTGCGGCCGGTTCAATGCGCGTACACTATCCCGTTCCACCAGATTCCAAGGGAGAATCGCGCTGATTTCACGCTTCCCCGCTATCATGTTCATCAGCTTTTCCGCCGCGACACGGCCAAATTCGTCTTTGGGGTGCGCAAGCGTCGTCAGTTTGGGGTGGCATACCCCGGCATAAGCACTGTTGTCAAAACTAATGATCGATAAATCATCCGGCACGGAAATATGCTGCTCGCGAAGCACTTCCATCAATTCCAGAGCAATCTCGTCATTATAGCAAACGACCGCTTCCATGCCGTTATGCAGGCTGTGGATAAACGCTTCACCCGTTTGATCACGTAAAAAACGTTGTTTATTCTCGGTGGTGAACCAGCATACCATTTCATCCTGTACCCGCAGGTTGCGATCCTGCAGTGCCGATGAATACCCCTGATAACGCAGATGCCCCTGCATATCATCGCTCTTGAAAATCCCGCCGATGCGGGTAAACCCGCGATCCGCCAAATAATCAGCCGCCATACGGCCGCCGCGCATATCATCCATGACTACGTACACCGCATTAGGCAGTTGGGGATAATAACCGTTGATGAATACCACCGGAATATTCCGCTCCCATAGTTTTTCATACAAAGCGGTATTCGGGTTAGGCAGCGCCGTCTTGGTGCCTTCCACGATCAATCCATCCACCGGGGATTCCAGTACGCGTTGCAATAAAGAACGCTCATGGTCGGTGCGGTTGTAGGTAGCCGAGAGACTCATAATACAACTTTCCGCCGATAGCGCGCTTTCCACACCGCGTACGATACTGGGGAAAATATAATCCGTTATATAAGTAGTTACGACCCCGACATTCAAGACACCACTATGCTTGCGGGCCCCGTGGCTAACGTACGTACCGCTTCCGCGGCGGCGGATCACCAGCCCGTCGTTCTCTAATAATGAAATAGCCTGCCGAACCGTTTGCCGGCTGACGCCGAACTTTACCTTCAATTCCGCTTCCGTCAGCAGTGCATCGCCGTCTTTATATTCCCCGCTTGCGATTGCGTGCCGCAGTTGTTCGGCCACAAACTGGTATTTCGGTTCCATATATGCCTCCCCCTTGTATGGTTTTTCCCATACAACCAGAACATTGCAAATGTTGAATTGGTTAGCGCTATTTTACCACGGAAAAGCAATCTGTACAAATAAAAAACGAAAAAAAGTACGTACAGCAGCTTTGTGGAAGGTAAATTATACCATATCAAATTTTGTTGGATTGTTTTTAGGCCAAATCCCGGAATCCCTCGCCCAAGACTTCGTAAGCCTCGGTGATAAACACAAAAGCAAGCTCGTCTTCCATCCGTACAACCGTTTTAAGCCGGGATACTTCCTGTGAGCTGACAATGCATAGGATAACCGGCCGTTTTTCTCCGTTATAGCCGCCCCGCGCTTCTAAGATCGTTAGTCCGCGGCCAATTTCGTACAGTAGTCTTTCCCGTACTTTTTCTGTCTGGCTTGTTATGATATAGCATGCCTTTTGCCGGTCAAAACCCTGCACCACAATATCCACTACGCGCGAACTGACAAAAATGCTGATAAACGCGTATAGCGCAGACTCTACGCGGATAAAGAATCCTGCCGCGAGCACAACGCAAAAATCAATGAAAAACAGAAATGCGCCTACCGATATATGTTCAAAACGGGAATGCACCATACGTGCTACCATGTCGCTGCCGCCTGTCGTCGCTCCGCCGCGAAGGATTAAGCCCAGCCCGATTCCCATCAAAACGCCGCCAAACAGCGATCCCAGCAACATATCATCCGTAACCGGTTGCAACGGCAGCCAGTCGATCAGCAGGGAAAAGAGCACCGTCGCTACCAGCGAGCGGAAAACAAAAACGTGCCCCATTGAACGGTAGCCAATCAGAAATAGCGGTATATTAAGCAGCAAGCTAATCGTACCAACCGGCGTTTGAAACAGCGCATGCAAAATCGTCGCAATACCGGTTAAGCCACCCGGCGCCACATCATTCGGTATTAAAAACATAGGATAGGCCATCGCGCCCAATACGCAGCCCACAACAATTTGCAGGTAAGCGGCCAGGCGTTCGTTGCGCAGGATGACAGAACGTAATTTCATAGCTACTCCTTTGTTGCCATCGCAGTTACGGTTTTTACCGCACGTGAAAACGAGACGCTCCTTATTACACGTCTCGTAAAGTGGCAGCATGAGTGCAGGCAGCGAATATCAGCCGCCTTTCCTCTTTTGCCACAGGCGTTCATCAGCGGTCAATAGAATTGTTTTTCTATTTCCGTGCCATTATAACATATTTTAAGTCCTCGCGGTAGCAGAAAGCTACGCATACCATTAGAATACCATCGATGGTAGCATATCATTGGTGAATACCCACATCTTGCGCTTGCATATCAGAACACATGTTTGTATAATATAAGGGAACACTTGTTCTTTTTGCCGTGTTGCAGTTGCTCAATCGCTCGCACTTCGGCACAATTTTTTTCTCAAATATGCGAACATTAGTTCTTTAGGGGCGATTGTATGAGTAAAGTGGTTCTGCACGCCGATTTGAATAATTTTTACGCTTCGGTTGCCTGTATCGTCCATCCGGATTGGCGGGAACTTCCGCTTGCTGTATGCGGGGACCCTACGTTACGCCACGGTATTGTGCTGGCCAAAAACATGCCCGCCAAACGCAATGGCGTTATTACCGGCCAAGCCATCTGGCAGGCACGGCAAACCTGCCCGGATTTACATACTATACCGCCTGATTTTGAATCTATTCTGCATTACAGCGGCACGGTGCGGCGGATTTTTGCGCGTTATACCAATCGCGTGCAGCCCTTTGGCGCGGACGAAGCCTGGCTGGACATCAGCGGCCCCGGCGTGGAAATCGGAGACGGCTTACGAATTGCCAACCATCTGCGGCATACGGTACGGGAGGAAACTGGTCTTACCATCAGCGTCGGCGTCAGCGACAACCGCGTATTCGCCAAGCTCGGCAGCGACTTAAAAAAGCCTGACGGCGTATCGGTCGTATGTGAGCAAAACCGCAAAACGGTACTGGACCCCTTGCCTGTCAGCGATTTATTGTTTATCGGGCGGGCAACCACGCGTAAGCTGCAAGCCATCGGCATCTTTACCATCGGCCAGCTGGCTGCGGCAGACCCCGGAGCGTTGAAAGCGCTGTTTGGTAAAAATGGCCTGATGCTCAGCGGATTTGCGCACGGCAACGACGCATCCGCCGTCATCGCCGAAGATGCGAAACCGAAAATCAAGAGTATTGGCAACTCCATTACCGCCGCCCACGACATCCAAACCCCGCACGATGCACGCATTACGCTATACGGGCTGTGCGAAAGCGTTGCTTCCCGGCTGCGCAAGCATCATTTTACCGGAAGTGTCATCCAAATTTCCATACGAAGCACCCAGCTGGACTGGATTCAGCGGCAGCGGAAGCTGGATTACACCACCAATTGCAGCTTTGATATTTTCAAGGTTTCCTATGAATTACTCAACGAAAACTGGCAGCCCGGAACCCCCCTGCGCTCCCTCGGCGTTAGTGTAAGCCAACTCGTACCTGCCGGGATGCTGATGCAGCTTTCCTTTTTGCCGGAAGACGCGGCGCGGCAGCGGCAGGAGATTTTGGAGCAAACCATTGATGATATCCGTGACCGCTACGGTCATTTCGCCATCCAGCGCGCCATTATGCTGTATGACCGTGCTCTTGGCAAGATCAACCCGGAAGAAGAACACGTCGTTCACCCCGAACCATATTTTAAATAAACCATCAGATACAACCCTGCTTTTTCTTTTCTCCTTCGATTTAAATCCGTCTGTATAAATGTACTCCCGGATGTTATCAGGGTATAATTCAACTTTATTTTAGAATGAATGCTATTACTTTCACTTATCATTTGTTTCTATTCCGCCTGTTTCCCATTACGCACCTATAACGTTTTATGGATCTTATCAACCCAATTCCTATTTCTATTTTCATTACCCCACACTTCGGTTCCCTTTTCCCCGCTCTCTATCCCTTGGTTTGGATCGTTTTTAAACAATAAAACAGGGAGCCCTCGGGCGGTTTCGAAAGGGAGAAACCACCCGGGGCTCCCACAGGAAGGCCCCGTGCAAACCCCACAGGGAAGGGCTTGCACTCTTATGTTACAGGGAACGGGCGTCGGATGTTCTTTGGTATCCCTTAGACGTTTCCGAACGCCCCGTTTCCCTACTGGCGCTGCGAGCGCCGCTTGTAAACCTGCGTTTTGTGGAATTATTCCACATCCTGCAACGCGTCGTATCCTTCTTCGCCGGTACGTACTTTGATAACATTCTCCACATCGTAGATGAAGATCTTGCCATCGCCGATATGACCAGTGTAGAGGGCAGCCTTCGCGGCTTCGATCACAGTGCGAACCGGGATCTTGCAGACCACGATTTCGACCTCGATCTTCGGCAGGAGCGTGCTTTCCATCTCTACGCCGCGATAGTACTCGGGACGGCCCTTCTGCATGCCGCAGCCGAGAACCTGCGTAACTGTCATGCCCGTTACGCCGATAGCGTCCATCGCCTCTTTCAAGCGTTCGAACATGCTCTGCTTGGTGACAATCGCCACTTTGGTGATCTTCACGCCGGCAGCAACCGGGGTGCTCTTATCCACAACAGGTACAGCCGCATCCACAGGAGCGGTGCCCATTTCGGATACAACAGCCTTGCCCATCGGCACTTCGCCAAGTACGGGCATGAAGTCCGCATAGCTGCTGATGAGTCCGTGTTCTTCGATATCCAGGCCGCGAATTTCTTCGGAAGCGGATACACGGAGACCAGCGGTCTTCTTGATGATGAAGAATACGATCGACATGGCAATCCCTACGTAAGCCGCAACCGCTACAACGCCCAATGCCTGTACACCCAGCAGGTGCCAGCCGCCGCCGTAGAACAAACCGGCAGAGGTATCGAACAAGCCGACCAGAATGGTGCCGACAGCGCCGCAGACGCCGTGAACAGCAACCGCGCCTACCGGATCATCCACTTTCAGCACTTTGTCGATGAACTCAATGGCGAATACAACCACGAAGCCAGCGATAACGCCGATGAAGAACGCGCCAACGGGATTAACGAACGCGCAGCCAGCGGTGATCGCAACCAGACCAGCCAGAGCGCCGTTCAGCGTCATGGATACGTCAGGCTTTTTGTAAACAATCCAAGTAACGATCATTACCGTTACCGCAGCAGCGGCAGCAGCAAGGTTAGTGGTCATAAAGATGTCGCCGGCAGCAACAGCGTTGTCGCCTTCAATGCCCAGCGTGGAGCCGGGGTTGAAACCGAACCAGCCGAACCAGAGGATGAACACACCCAGCGCGCCAAGCGTGAGGCTGTGGCCGGGAATCGCATGAGGCTTGCCTTCTTTGTCATACTTGCCGATACGGGGGCCAAGGAAGATAGCGCCAACGAAAGCGGCAACGCCACCAACCATGTGAACCGCGGTGGAACCGGCAAAATCTTCAAAGCCCATTTGGGCCAGCCAGCCGCCGCCCCAAATCCAATGGCCGCTGATCGGATAGATCACCATCGAGATGACAGCAGAATAAATACAATAGCTAATGAACTTGGTACGCTCTGCCATCGCGCCGCTTACGATTGTAGCAGCCGTCGCGCAGAACACGGTCTGGAACATCACGAAAGTGAGTCGAGAAATGTTGTCCGGATTGCCAAAGGCATCTCCGCTCAGCAGGAAGCTAATCTGGCCGATTACCCCACCCTTGTCCGAACCGAACATGATCGAGAAACCGATGAGCCAGAACACAACCGAACCGATTGCGAAGTCCATGAGGTTCTTCATGATGATATTACCGGCGTTTTTCGCGCGTGTAAAACCGGTTTCTACCATGGCGAAGCCCGCCTGCATGAAGAATACCAATGCAGTGGCCAACAATACCCATATAGTGTCAGCGCTTGAAATGGTGGATACGATCGTCTCCATTCCTTTTCCTCCTCATAATAAGTATCAAAAAACAAGCCTGCGATACGCTCGACATTGAGCGTTACATGCGTAGTGAAGGAAATTCCTTCAGTCCAACGTATAGCGGCTTGCTTTTCTACCCTGTTGCTGGAACAACCATTCGCTGTTCCACCCGGCAAATACTTCATTTGCCGAGATTGGATTTACCTTCTGCCTTCCGGTTATCAACCGGTTAACCGGCATAGGATCGTCCGGGGCGCTCCCGTTTACGGATGATATACCCGTAAACGGGAGACCAAATAGGCATTACGTATGTTGATACGCTTTACCCGGTTAGACGTACATCAGAATATCCTGATAGGTGGGCATCGGCCAATACTTCTTGGCAACCATGCCTTCCAGGGTATCCGAAGCCTTGCGGACTTCTTCCATCGCAGTGATGATGGAATCGCGGGAGTAGGTCGCCTGAGCGAGCATATCCGCATCCGCATCCTGGCTGGCGATCGCCTTATCCAGTGCATCAATTGCGCTGTACAGGGCAGCCGTCTGCTCGCTGAGCTTGTTCAGCAGCGCCGTTTCGGTTTCCATGGAGATGGAAGCGATAACGCTCTTCTTGAGTTCCGCCTCTTTGGCGACTTCGTTGGTGAACTCAAGCGCAGCAGGCAGGATCATATTACGCGCCATACCAGCCATGCACTCCGCCTCGATGTTGATCACCTTGACGTAGTTTTCCAGCTTGATTTCGTAGCGGCTGTGTACTTCCGGCTTGGAGAACACGCCATGCTTTACGAACAGTGCAACGTTCTTGTCGGCAATGTAGTACGGCATTGCATCCACAGTGGTCTTGAGGTTGAGCAAGCCGCGTTTTTCGGCTTCTTCCACCCAAGCGGGATCATAGCCGTTGCCATTGAATACAATGCGCTTATGCTCGCGAATCACGCGGCGAATGAGCGCGTTGAGGGCGGAAGTGAAATCATCCGCTTTTTCCAGCTCATCGGCGAAATTGCCAAGGCTCTCGGCAATGATGGTGTTGAGCACCACGTTGGGGCCGCTGATCGACTGCGAGCTGCCCAGGCTACGGAACTCGAACTTGTTGCCGGTGAAGGCAAAGGGAGAAGTACGGTTACGGTCTGTAACATCCTTGGGGAATTCCGGCAGGATGTCCACGCCCAGCAGCATAGACTCACGTTCGCGGGTCTGATAAGCGCTTTCGCTGATGATCGATTCGATTACAGCGTTGAGCTCATCGCCCAGGAAGATGCTGATAATCGCCGGCGGGGCTTCGTTGGCACCCAGGCGGTGATCGTTGCCCGCATAGGCAATTGCCACACGGAGCAGATCCTGATAATTATCCACAGCTTCGAGCACAGCACTGAGGAACAGCAGGAACTGCGCGTTTTCGCTGGGGGTATCGCCCGGCTCCAACAGGTTCATACCGGTGTTGGTGGACATGGCGAAGTTGTTATGCTTGCCGCTGCCGTTAATGCCGGCGAACGGTTTTTCGTGAACCAGGCAAACCAGATCATGCTTGTCGGCAATGCGCTTCATCACTTCCATGGTCAGCTGGTTGTGGTCAGCAGCGATGTTAACGGTGCTGAATACCGGCGCCATTTCATGCTGGGCGGGAGCCACTTCGTTATGCTGGGTCTTGGCGTATACGCCCAGTTTCCACAGCTCTTCGTTCAGGTCCTTCATGAAGGCCAAAACGCGGGGGCGGATCGCGCCGAAGTAATGATCGTCCAGTTCCTGCCCCTTCGGAGGCTTTGCGCCAAACAGGGTGCGGCCGGTGCTGATAAGGTCCGGACGCTTTTTATAGTCTTCTTTGTCAATCAGGAAGTATTCCTGCTCGGGGCCGACCGTGGGGTACACACGCTTTACGTCTTCATTGCCGAACAGTTTCAGCACGCGCAGCGCCTGTTTGTCCAGTGCCTGCATAGAGCGGAGCAACGGGGTTTTTTTGTCCAGTGCTTCGCCGCCGTAGCTGCAGAAAGCGGTGGGGATGCACAGCGTGCCTTCTTTGATGAAAGCGAAGCTGGTCGGGTCCCAAGCTGTGTAGCCGCGGGCTTCAAACGTAGCGCGAAGGCCGCCGCTGGGGAAAGAGCTGGCGTCAGGTTCGCCCTGCACAAGCTCCTTACCGCTGAACTCAAGCTGTACACTTCCATCGCCCCGGGGTTTGATGAAAGAATCGTGCTTTTCAGCCGTAATGCCGGTCATCGGCTGGAACCAATGGGTGTAATGTGTTGCGCCCAGTTCCAGTGCCCAGTCCTTCATGGCGTTAGCGACTACGCCCGCGACCGCCGGATCAAGCGAGCGTCCCTCTTCAGTCGTACGCTTGAGGGCCTTGTAGGTTTCCTTGGGTAAACGCTTTTGCATGACAGCGTCGTTAAATACTAACTCTCCAAACTTCTCGCATGCATTGCTCACGTAGCTGTCCCTCCTGTGATTATTGGCCTTTCTCTAAGTGCCTTTATATACGAGAACGGCGCTGACGGATCATTTAATAATCCCAGCGCCGTTGCTGTATGGTGGGAGTATACATTGCCTTCAAAAAAGTGTCAAGTCTATTCCTGTATTTCGGATGTATTTATTTGTTTCATATATTACCAACCCGTTGGTATGCAAGGGTTACAGCCACTTTTACGGCTGTGTGGACGCTTCCGGGGTAACCGTCGCATCCGCTTGATCGTTCGTGTTTTCGGGCGTCGGGGTTGCTTCGGCCGTATCCGACGCATCGCTCGTTTGCACCGAAGGTAGCCCGATGTATGGCAGTAATATCAGGCCGCCGCGTACAGCCGCCTGCCCAAGCATAGCTTCAAAATCCGCAACATCCATGTCAGCAAGGGACTGCGCCGTATCCGTATCCACGGCTTGCGGCGTCCACATACTGGTTGTTTTGCCGGAGAAGGTAATTGTAACTGTTTGGGCCTGTTCTTCGCCGGAAAGCACCAGTGACAAATCCAGCGCTGTGGAGGCGTTCTTTGCCTGCCCGCTGCTGCATATGGTTTGCAGCGTCGCTGTAAACGGCGTAAATACTACATACGAAGCCTGTTGCTCTACGGTCGGTGTTTGCGCATCGTCATTCGTATTTTCCGGCGTATACTCGGGCGCAAGCGTCAGCTCAATATTGCGCTGTAGAAAATCCTTGCCCAGTTCATCCGTTCCGGTTGTAAGCGCGCTGCTTACCGTAAACGCCGCCGAAAATGTCCGCGCTGTGTTTGCCGTTTCATCCTCGCTCACGCTAAAGGCTTCTGCGCCCGTCGGTTCCCGCAGCACTGTACCCTGATATACCTTTGTGCCGGTAAACGTATCGTACACCTGATAGGCAATCCGGATCTGCCGCGTTTCCCCCGCCAGCTCAATCGTATTGGTCTGTGGCAGGTCGCCTTCACCCGGAATCCGTTGATAAGTCAGTGTTGCGGCGCCACCTTCGCTATCGTAAAATGGCAGAGAGAGCGTAAGCCCCAACGTGTCGCCCATTAGGCTGACGGTGCGGGAAAGCGTTACCTCCCCGTTCAGCGGCAGTTCGTCGATCGCAAAGAAATAATAATTCTGTTGCTCCGGGTTCAGGTATAATTGTACATCCTCATCGGGCAGTATCTGGGCGAGCACTTCCAGCAGTTCGTCATCCCCCAGCAAATCCAGCACCATTTGCTTCAGCTGCGCTTTCAGCGCCGAAGCCGGAATGCTGTAATCAATCACCATTGTGGTCGTACCGTCATCCGTTTTCCCCAGAATCGGTGCTTGGCGGTAACTTTCCAGCCACAGGTCGATCTTGGTTGCATACGGATCGAGTAATTCTTCCCAGCTAAAATTCCCGGCATCCAGCGATGTACCCAGCGCGCCGGCCATAAAAGTGGCGATTCCAGGCAATGCCGATTGGTCAAGCATAGCGGTTGCTTCCGTGCCGAGTGCACTCATTACCGAGGTTTGTCCATCCGCAGTATCCGTCTGTGCCGCGCCCTGCCGCAGAATATACCACCCATCCCCCAGCAGCGAGCTTTGCAGCGCCGCCAACCCGGACGATAGGGATAGCTCCGCCGTCGCCAACTTTTTTTCACTATCTGTTAAAGCAAACGTCAGGCGGTTTTCCGCAGGCGTTTGTGTCGCCGTATCTTCCCGTGTGTAGATATAGGTCATATCCACTGTAAGCGGTTTAATGGTCGTCAGCGCATCGCTCTCACGCCCGGTATTCGCGGTCGATTCAAGGGTCAGCGTACCTGTAAAACCGCTGCCCGCCTGCAATTGCTTCACCAATTTCTCTTCAACTGTATAGTCCAAATCGGCAGCCGTTTCCGCCACCGCGCAGGAAAACAAAAGGCTCAACGTTAACAGGCAGGTAAGCAGACGCATTGCGGTGTTTTTCATGGTGCCCCTCCTTAGTCCCATCGGCACTGCCGATGGACGGCCGTATTACAGTTCGTCCAGCAACGCCAGAAACGCGGCATAATCCGTATCGGTCATTCCATCTTGCAGCAGCGCGGCGTCATCTTCGGGTAGATTGGCGATGGCAAGGATCAGCCGGCCCGCCAGATTCTGCGCTGCTTCCGTCAGCAACAGCTGTACCGTATCTGCATTAGCCTTGTCCAAATCGATGGTTTGCAGTGACTCCGTTTTGGAAAAGGTCGTAAGCCCCGTCGGTGCGGAGCCAACCAGGTAAGGCGAGCTGTCCTCCTGGGTTTCCGTTTGAGAAGCGGTGCTGATTTCCGCAGCCATCTGCTCCAGTGAGCTGACAGGCGTAGCCGTTTCATCCACCATTTCCCCATCCGTTTCTGTTTCCGGTGAAATGATGCTGACCACTACGCCGCCGGTTGTGTCCGTATCCTCTGTGTTATCGCTGGATTCTGCCTTTGCCGTAGCTTCGGCTGCATCGGCTGCTAGCGTCCAAGCCAGCTCACGTTCCACGGTTTTATCCGTCAGCGTTTGGTAAACCACCGTACCGGAAACCGTGTTTTCGCCATTCCTTGGGGTAAACAGTAAATCAACGGTTGTATTTGTCGTTTTTTTCTGCGTATCACTGCTGACTGTCTGGGCAATCACACTGCTCAGCGACCCCTGACAGGTCATAGCATCGTCTGCGTCCACCGCGCCGGAAAGCGCAATGGTTTCAGTGTCTTTATCGGTAATACGGATGCGTTTGAGCGTTGTTGTGGCTTCCAGATCGATACTATATTGATCGCTCCTGCTGGTTTGCGTACAAATGGCTTCGATAATCCTGCTGTCACGTTTGCCGGAGCTTTTTGAAATTTCATATTTATAGGTATCCTTGCGCTCAATACCATCGGTGGTAAAGGCCCATTGGAATGCCAGCGCGCGGCGTATGCCATCCGCGCCGTATACATTTCCCTTCATATATACGCATATATCCTGATCATCGGCATTGCGGTACAGCGCGACCACAAAGCCCTTGGCAAACGTCATTTCCGCGATCTCCGCGCGGTAGGTATCGTCCATTCCGCAGGAAAGTACCGCGCGCAGTTCGGGCAGCAGACTTTCACTTTGTTCTGCTGTCAGGCGGGCTACACGGCTCCATTTCCCTCGACCGATATTCTTAATCGAATAATTAGCTGATTTCTCGGTGGCATATTCCTGTATGCCATCCGTTAATTCCTGATAACAAGCCTGCAATTCCTCAATCGCGTTCAGCAGGGAAAAAGCCTGTGCCACATCTGAATCATTTACGGTTTCCGCATCTTCTTCCTCCGCATTCGCTTCGGGCTCCTCCGCCGCTTCGTTCCCCGTGAAGGAAGATAGTACATCCATCGGTGATCCGTTTGTAGCGGTCAACATGCGGTCGGGCAGAAGCGATGTGGTCAGCGTATAAGCACCATCCGCCGCCTGTTCGCTCCAGTCCATCAGCGATGTACCGTCTACGGCGATTTGCGCATCCGTCTGGCTGCTTTCGCCAGTATCCTTCACATTCGCATCGATCGTAACGTGGGATAAAACACCATTGAGCAGCGTTAGCGTATCATCGGTAAACGGAAGCAAGGTGTTTACCGTAAGCGTCGCCGAAAACCGGAGTGCATCTCTGCCTATCAGCCAGCGCGAAAGCGTACTGTCCAGTGCCGCCATATCCGCTTGTGCGGGCCAGCAGCATGCCAATGCAAGCAATAGGACAAGTCCGAAAGCCATTAACCGTCTGCTCAATGTTCCTCCCCCTGTTCCTGATCCATAAACAGTGTTGTCAGCAATGCTTTTTGTTCTGCGGCTGTCGATGCGGTGTTAAGCGAACGGCGCATCGCCGCCGCCCCCCGCAAACCGCTGATATAATGCCCAATATGTGTACGCATTTCGCGAACGGCGACCTTTTCCCCTTTGTGGGCGACCATTAAATCGATATGCTCCAGCGCCAGCGCCAGTTTTTCTTCCGCTGTTACAGCCGTTACCGGCTGCCCCGTCAGTATAGCGCTAACCTGCGCAAACAGCCACGGATTTCCCATAGCGCCGCGCCCGATGAGCAGACCGCTGCACCCCGATTGTTCCATTGCGCGTACGGCATCCTGCGGGGTAAAAACATCGCCGTTGGCTAATACCGGAATCTTCACACGGCTTGCCACCGCGGCAATCGCCGTATAATCCGCCTGCCCGGAATACATTTGCGCGCGTGTACGGCCATGTATAGCCACCCATTGCAGCCCGGCCGCTTCTGCCGCCTGTACAAGCTGCAAAGCGTTCATGCTTTGCTCGTCGTACCCAAGGCGGGTTTTCATCGTCACAGGCAACGAACTATGGTTTTTTACCGTCTGCATGATCTTAGCCGCCAGCTCCGGCGTACGCAGCAGCGCGCTGCCCTCACCGGAGGTCGTAACTTTACGCGCGGGGCAACCCATGTTGATATCAACAGAACAAAACCGCCCCATTTCGCAGGCGCGCGCAGCCGCTTCACCCATAACAACCGGGTCTTTCCCGAATAACTGTATTGCGGTGTTATATTCCTGCGGTGCGGTTTCCAGCAGTTGCAGGTAAGCGGGATTGTCCCGCTTGGCACACATCCAGCCTACCGCGCTGATCATTTCCGTACAGGCATACTGCGCACCAAACCGGTAGCACAGCACGCGCATGGGCATATCCGTTACCCCCGCCATGGGCGCAAGGCCAATGAGCGGCGGTGATTCTGCTGTTTTCTGCTGCAGGTTCCGGGAAGGCGGTGCAGTAACCACCTTCTGCTCCATCACGCTCATGCCAGATGGGACGCGCGCGGGAAGGCGGCAATATGCCCCATCGTAGCCGCAAACGGAAGCAAGGTAAGCTCGTACACCTCATTCATTCCACAGCTCTGCGGCGGTGGTTGGATGATACCGCTGCGCACCTGCCAACGCGGCGCAACGCTCGCATCCACCTTTACATGCGGTTTGCCCTGCTCCCAGGTAACTGTCGGCTCTGCCTCTTCATCCAGCGCATACTGCCATGCCGCACTCTCATCCGGCAGGGGCAGCGCCATCAGGTAGGGACCGCAGTAGACGCTGGCGCTTCCACGGAAACCATTTTCCACAAACGGACGGCAATCCAATTGCAGGGTTACGGTATCCCCGGTCGTAAATTGGCGCTTTACCACATGCAGGCTGCCGCACTCCACCTCCTGCGGTTTCCCGCCGCAGATGGACACCGTTGCGCCCTGTGCGTAGCCCGGCACATGCAACGACAAGGTAAATTCAACCGGCTGCTTGGCCTCAACCGAATACTTCAGCCCATTCCCGCCTGTTTTGCGTGCGGTAATCCGCACAGGCACGCCGTCCATGCGGGTCAGGCATGCGCCTTCATAAGGCAGCAGAACAGCCAGTTCGTTCTCGTTTTTCATCATCCAAATAGAGCGCCGTACGGCATACATTGCGCGCAGCAATGCAGCGCTCTGCTCGGATGTGGCAATCGCTGGCTGGCAGGTCGCATCGGTCGCCAGACGGTCTACAACCTGTCCACTGCACAAGCCGCCCTCCTGAAAAAGTCCGGCCAGCGCATTTTCCACAATGCGTTCCATCCGCTCCGCAAAGGATACATCCCCGCTGGCAGCCAGCAGGTCATGCAGCGTTTCAAGCTGTGCGCAAATTGTAACCAGATCGACCGCCCGCGCCGGATCGCGCCCAGCCAGATACGGGTCGGCAGAAAAAGCGCCATGCGGCATGCCATGATACCGCTGCAAGGCGGCGACGCCCGCTTTGGACGCACCCGCATCCCGGGAGGAACCGCTGTATAAAGCAAGCCCGGCAGTAATCGCCAGCGCGTCCGCCGTCAGTTTGCCGGTTCCCAGCATCCGCATGCGGCGGAAATATTGCGACGCTTCATCCACCGCGTCATCCGCTACCGGTTCCGGCACAAACGATTTTAAAAACGGAAAGGAATGGAACATGCCGGATACATCCGGCAGCTGTGCGCGCAGGCGCTCCATGAGTGACAGCAAAAACCGCTGACCCGTGCGCCGGTAAAGTTCCATCGTAATGCGAATCGCATCCGCACCCACCGGTAAAAGAGTATATTCATCAATCGTCGGCATTGCCTCGGCAAAGTCGCGCATAGCGGCCAGCACCTGCACCATTGCTTCCTTGTCCTTTTTAGCGGAAGCAATCAGCAGTCCGGCACGCACCGCGTCCAGATAAACGCGAGGCTCCCGGGGTAAATGCGCCGCCATCGCGGGCAAATTCGGCATCACCGGCATTT
The DNA here is from genome assembly GCA_963663285.2 of Candidatus Limiplasma sp. Classification (GTDB taxonomy): domain Bacteria; phylum Bacillota; class Clostridia; order Christensenellales; family Aristaeellaceae; genus CAXXOK01. Next base: position 1,483,340 of record CAXXNI010000002.1, read on the forward strand.
CGGTGTACTCGCCAAGTTTACTGGCCAGCACCGCATCCAGCGGCGTTTGCGCAGCCAGATCCACCGTTTGCAGTGCCTTTAACGTCAGCCGTTCCAGCGTGCCTTCCACATGGACGGCACTATCAGGCAGGGATACACAGGCGGGGTCTACCAGAGGCGCACGGCAAAAGGAATCGTATGTGGGCATTGTTCTCCATCCTTGTTGGACTGCTTTGGCGCTTCCACCGCAAAACGAACCGTTTGAAACCGGAAAACACAGCAGCCGAAATCATTGGCAATTCTACAATATTATATATCGTTTTTTGGCATCGTCAACCCTGCCGCGTCATATGCCGCAAACTGCACAGGCTCAAACCCGCGGAGTGCGCCGCTATCGACAAGCATGAGGTGAGCGTGTATAATTGGGAAATACTGATTGAGGGAGGCTGAATGCCATGGTTCGCCACATTGTTATGTTCTGGCTCAAGGATAAAAACCCTAAAGTGGTCGCCGAAACCGTAACCCTGTTAAACAGCATGAAGGGGAAAATTCCGGGTATGCTTTCGCTGGATGCCGGCGCGGATTTTGCGGGCAGCGCGCGCAGCTGCGACATCTGCCTGTGTGAGACATTTGAAACCCGCGAAGCGCTGGAAACCTACCGTACACATCGGTGCATTTGCCTGTGCAGGCACACATGCACGCCGTAATGGATCATTCCGCCAGTGCCGACTACGAGGTTGAACCCGCGTGAGTACAGCCAGCCCAACCAGCGGCGGACGGCTTTGGATACGGCTGATTCGCGGGCATCGCGCCGTAGGCGACATTACCGTAGCCTGCACAGTGGATCACCCGCAGGATGCGCTGCGGGAAGCGATGTATGAGCTGGATTTAAGTATGCCTGTCTGGCTGCCGCGCCATCAGAGTGATTGGGACGCCTTCAAGCTGACCCGCTTTACTCAGGAACATTTTATGGAGTCGATTTCCTTTGACCGGATGGAAGTACATTACATCGCTCCGGATGAGGACCGCAAACCCCCGCGTTTTACCGAGACGCTGCCACGGTAGTGTCCAGGATGAAAATGTTCTACAGGCATGTGTTTAAACCCTGGCAACAGGAATAAGCACATGCCTGTATTTTGTTACGATACGGTAAGTATCAGTTCTAAAAGTGCCTGCGTTGTCCGGCTTGTCTTTCGTGCATAAAAAGAGCACTTCCGCCAGCGCATCGCGCTGCCCGGCAGAATTTACTTGATGAACAATGTAAGCAGAATAACCGTTTGGAAAAACATGCCCCCATACTACACGGCAAGGCGTTTGCTCCCTTATTTTTTACAAAATCCGCTTGTTTTTCAACGCGTATAGCACCTGCATAAAATGTTGAAAAATAGTTAGACTTCTGTCGTATTTTTTTCACACCGCTTAGCCAAAGCCTTGATTTGGCCGTTTTTTTTCATACCCGACTATGGTATACTATTACAGACTTGTTTACATATTCAGCAATTTTGTATTTGAAATTTACGAATCGGCAGGAGGTTCACCTATGGCAACCGGCACATTCCACTCCGCTCGATTGCAAGGCGCAGCCGGCATACCTCCCGCCAAGAGCGAGGCTCACCGCGCGCTGTTATTGGCCGCGTTGGGCCGTACACCCTGTACACTGCATGGTTTTACGCCTCCGTTATGTGACGATACGCAGGCGATGATCAACGGTGTTACCGCCCTTGGCGCTACCGTAACCGCATGGGAGGATATGCTTTTAGTCGCTCCGGCGCCGGGCGCGCCCGTTTCACCGGACCCGGTACTATGCGATGTACATGCCTGCGGCGCCGCCCTGCGCATGTTAATCCCCGCCTTTTTAATGCGGGGGCAAAGTGTAAAATTTGTAATGGACGATGGCCTTTTTGTTCGGCCTTTAGCCGCTTTTGATCCATTAATACAAAAACTAGGCGCATCGATGGTTCGCACGCCCTCCAGCGAAAGCAGCCGCGCAACCGTAGAATTACAAGGCTATATGCCCGCAGGGGAATACCAGATCGACGGCTCTCTTTCCAGCCAGTATGCCAGCGGGTTGTTGATCGCGCTATCCCACGCCAAGGGCGCGGATGGAAAGCCCGCTGCCGCAACGCTTACGGTAACACCACCCATCGTCAGCCGTCCCTATCTGGATATGACGCTGATGCTGATGACCCGCTTCAATGTTCCGTATGAAGAACACGGCGGCGGGGTGTTCTCGCTTTCCCCTGCACCCAAACCAAGCCCTACGGATGTTACAGTATCCCCGGATTGGTCGCAGGCCGCGGTAATGCTGTGCGCCAATGCCATGGGCAGCGGCGTTATCCTCAGCCATATGCGTGCGCCGAAAACTGGCGAGGCAACGCTGCAGGGCGATTCACGAATCGTTGAGATACTAAAAATGATGGGGCTTCGTATCCGCACCATAAAAGACGGTTTATTTGCATGCTGCCCCTCGCGAGCGGGTCTTTCCCCGGTGAAGGTGGACTGTTCCGACATACCGGATCTGGCGCCGATACTCGCGCTTACCTGTACGCAAGCCAACGGTGTTTCCACCCTGACGGGTGTGAAACGCCTGCGCGTGAAAGAGTGCGACCGGCTTGCCGCAACACAGGAGCTGCTTACACGTTTAGGGGCGCAAATCGCCGTTAGCGCCGACGACGATACCATCACCGTACAGGGTCCGGTTACGTTGCAGGGTGGTTTTACGGCAGACGCACGCGGCGATCACCGCGTTGTAATGCTGCTGGCCGTTGCGGCGCTGCTTTGCAGGGAGCCGATTACCATTGTCGGCTACGAGGCTTTGCATAAGTCCTGGCCCGGTTTTATTAAAACCTATCAGTCATTGGGAGGCAACATTACATGAGCAGTCGCATCGGCCGCGTTTTAAGCGTACAAATCTTCGGCGAATCCCACGGGGCCGCAATCGGTGCAACGCTGGATGGTTTGCCTGCCGGTTTCCGCGTAGACATCCCTGCGCTCACCGCCTTTCTGCAGCGGCGCGCCGCAAAAGGCGGCGAACTGGCCACCAGCCGCCGGGAAGCCGATACCCCGCGTTTCCTTTCCGGACTGAAAAACGGCGTTACCACCGGGCAGCCGGTGACCGCGATTTTTGAAAACGCAGATACTCACTCTTCCGATTATCGCTTTTTACCGGATCGTCCCCGCCCCGGCCATGCGGATTACCCCGCGCTGGTAAAAAGCGCCGGCTTTGACGATTTGGACGGCAGCGGCCACCACAGCGGCCGGCTTACGCTGGCTTATGCTTTTGCGGGCGGGCTGGCATTGCAATTTCTGGCTTCGCAAGGCGTACGCATCGCCGCGCATGTACTGAGCATTTCCGGCATTGCCGATACACCCGTAAACCCGGTAGAACCGGATATGGATGCGCTGTTTGCCGCCCATACCATGGCCGTTCCTACGCTGAATCCCGCCGCCGGAGAAACCATGCGGCAAGCGATTTTGGCTGCAAAAGCGGAGCTGGACTCCGTAGGCGGCGTAGTAGAAGTTGTCGCCGCCGGATTGCCCGCCGGTTTAGGCTCACCTTTTTTTGACGGGCTGGAAGCGGTAGCGGCAACGCACCTGTTCTCCATTCCCGCGGTAAAAGGCGTCGGTTTCGGTGCCGGTTTTAACGCTGCAGCTATGCGGGGCAGCGAGTACAACGACCCCTACGCCATCCAAAATGAACGTGTCCAAACCGTTACCAACAATGCGGGCGGCTTACTGGGTGGACTTTCCAACGGTATGCCGGTTGTAGCGCAGGTTGCGTTCCGACCCACTCCTTCCATCGCGCAGGAACAGGATACGGTTGATCTGTCTGCAATGACAGATACAAAATTGGTCGTAAAAGGCCGCCACGATCCCTGCATTGTCGTTCGTGCCTTGCCTGTCGTGGAAGGCGCGCTAGCGCTGGCGCTTTGTGAAATGTTGCTGCAAACGCGCGGCAACGCGCCTGTGGAGGCTGCGGATGCTCACTAAAAACCAAAATGTAGCCCTCAGCTGCGAGCGTCTTGGCGCGGAGTTGGAGGGTGTATGTCACCACGAAGGGCTGGCGGTGTTCGTGCCCGGTGCGTTGCCGGGCGAAGCGATAACCGCTAAAGTATTGCAGGTACGCCCAAACTTTGCCTACGCAAAGCTGCTGCGGGTCACCCTGCCCTCGCCGCACCGCCGCACTCCCTTCTGCCCGGTATATGAACAATGCGGCGGCTGCAGCGGACAACACATGTCCTATCAGGCCACGCTGAACGCCAAACGGCGGCAGGTGCTGGATTGTCTGGTACGCATCGGCAAACTTCCACTTGAGGCAAAGGATGTCCCGTCCGTTCTTGGCGCGGAAAACCCTACCCGTTTTCGCAATAAAACCAGCCTGCCTGTCGGCGGCAGCGTACAAAACCCTTTACTCGGTTTTTATAAACGCCGCAGCCACGATATTGTGCCGATAGACGATTGTCCTGTGACCATGGGCGATGTTCGCTCCGTCATCGAGGTTATCCGCACTTGGATGACGAAGTGCGAAATCCAGCCTTACGATGAAGCTACCCATCGCGGGTTGCTCAGGCATGTTATCGTGCGCACATCCCGCAGCGGAGCAGTGATGGTGTTGCTGGTAGCCACGTCCACCGCCCTGCCCGATGAGGACGTTCTCATTCGTTTGCTGCAAAGCCGTGTTACAGGGTTCCGTGCGCTGCACATCAGCGAAAACCGTTCGCACAACAATGTAATTCTTGGCAAAACCAGCCAGAAGCTATTTGGAGAAGATTGCATTACCGAAACCCTTCTGGGGATTCAGTTTGATATTGCGCCGCTCTCTTTTTTTCAGGTCAATCCCGTACAGACGGAGCGCCTGTACGAGCAGGTGCTTTCCTTCGCCGCCCTAACCCATGAAGACCATGTTGTGGACGCATATGCGGGCGCGGGTACGATTGCGCTGTGTATGGCTGCGCATTGCAAGCAAGTAGTTGGGTTGGAGATCGTACCACAGGCTGTGGAGAGCGCTAAACGCAACGCAGAGAAGAACCACATTCAAAACGCGGTTTTCCATACTGCCGCCGTAGAAGATCGTCTGGTGCAAATGGTGCGAGAGGGGTTCCGCCCCGATGTGGTCGTGCTGGACCCGCCCCGGAAAGGCGTAGAGCCCGCCGTGATCGACGCGATTCTGCAAGCCAAGCCAAAACGCGTTGTTTATGTTAGCTGTCATGTACCTACGCAAGCGCGGGACGCGGCATTGCTGGCCGCGGGAGGCTATCGTTTTGCCGGATGCCAGCCTGTAGATTTATTCTGCTATGCCGGCGGTATCGAGAACGTGCTTTGTATGGAACTCGCGCACTAACGCCGCTGCCAATACACAATCACCCTTTCGCCTGTGTGGCGAAAGGGTGATTTTACTACAGCTTTAAGTTTTTATAAACCGTATGATGTTCTTTACATGGACAAGGGGTGTTGTCTCTATTACCTTGTGCTTGCAGCACTTGGAATAGCTGTTAAATAAGCGCTTTCGGTCTCCTGCATCAACAGCTGCAGCGGCGCGTCCGGATCGTTTTTGGCCATCGCCAAAGCTGCTTCCGTTATGAGTCTGTGCCCCGCATCAGTCGGATGAATTCCGTCGGCGCACATCATGCTTTCATAATCCGGCTGCGCTAAAAACGCATCCCGCAAATCCAGCAGACGGCAGTGCGTCTTTCGGGCTACGTTGCGCATGGCAATGGCATAGCGCTCCTGCCAACGGTAAATATGGTTTACATCATGCAGTGCAGCCAGTATATTTTCCGCATTCAATCCCCGGGTTACCCAATCAAAGTACCGTTGCGGGTGTAGCGGGAGTGGCGTTACCAGAAGCGGTTTCATTCCGCGCTCACGAATTTCGTTCACAAAGGTTGTCAGTCCATCCATATAGTCGGCAAGCGAAACTTTCGCCATCACGGCCTCGTCGGGATGCTCCGCCACATAAGCCCAATCCAAATCGCAATCGTTGCCGCCAAATTCCACAGCGCAGAGTGCGCCCGGAACAGTGTTGAAATCTGCAAACCATTGCAAACCATCCAGCACAGTTGCGCCCATATTGGAATGGTTAACCACTTTACAGCCAAGCGAATCTTGCAGGTGATTGGCACAGCGTTCCCGTGAAATTGCATAGCGCCCCTTTTCTTCATTATATACAATCCCTCTGGCCAACGAATCTCCCCAGATGTGGATCTCTGGATAGGTCACGTTACCTCACCGCCTCGTCATCTAGTATTTATTACTAGTATACGCTATGTTTCGTTATTGTCAAGCGATTTATTGTAAAATCTTGTTGTTTTTCATATTACATGCTATACTAGTTGCAACATAATAGGCATGGAGGGCTACCTATGGAAGATCGACAAGCACTGTTTGCTGCGCGGCTGGAATCCTTCACCCCAATTGCTTGGGACTTGATACCCGATTTCGGGCTGTATATGGATCAGGTTGTAACCTTTGTCGAGCGGCAATGCGGCACGCTTTTTATGAAAGGCGAGCGGGTATTTACCCCTTCTATGGTAAATAATTACGTTAAGTTCGGATTGGTCAACCGCCCGGACGGGAAAAAATACGGGCGCGATCAACTGGCGCAATTAATGATGATCTGCGTGCTAAAGCAAACCGCATCCGCCGATGGCATGAAGGCGCTTTTACAACCGCCTGAAGGAACAACCATGCAGGCGCATTATGAGCATTTTTGTCAAACTGAAAAAGAGATTTTCTCCGCATTGGGCGAAGCACTGCCTTACCCCTCCCCCATGACATGCGCCGTGCAGGGTGCAGCATACCAATTTTTACTTGGTGCTCTGCTGGCAAAAGCCCCCGAACCCAAAACCGAACCGCGTACCGAAGGCAAGCAAGCCGCCAAGGATGCCCCAAAGCCGGCAGAAGCCAAAGCGGAAAAACAACCTTCAAAAAGTTGATTTATGCTTCTTGCTTACTATAGAAAAGCTTCTCCTGTTTTGCTTACGTTCACCATTTTGACGCTGCAAAGAAAAACCTTATTATGACACACCAAAATGTAACGCCTGCGTATTAGCGCATGCGTTACATTATTACTGGTTATCGCATCAAGCATAAGCTTACTAAGCCTATAAAAAAACAAGCCCGGTTAAAACGGGCACACCAAGAGGTGTGCATCCATCTTAACCGGGTGCAGTCGGCCAAATAGGAGGCTTATTCAGTCGGCTCGGTGTCTGTGTCTGTACACAGGCGTTTTGTCCAGGAGGCGCTTATTTCTTCACCAGATATTTACGCATATCAATGGCGCAGGCAATCAGAATAACCGTGCCTTTTATAATGTAAGTCGTATTGCCGCTGATGCCAAGGAACGTCATACCGCTGATGATCAGCTGCATCAGGAACACGCCGAGTATAACGCCGCTGATACGGCCAATACCACCAACAAAGGATACGCCGCCGATAACGCAGGCTGCGATGGCGTCCAGCTCGTAGTTCAAACCAACCGTGCCGGTGGATGCGCCCAAGCGGGCTGCTTCGATAAAGCCGGTATAGCCGTATGTCGCGCCCGCCAGCGCAAACACGCCGATAATGACCAGCGTTACATTTACACCGGATACCTTGGCCGCTTCCTCGTTGGAACCAACGGCAAACATATTTTTACCGAAACTGGTTTTATTCCATATAAACCACATAATCAACGTTACAATTGCCGCAAATGCTACGTAGTTCATTACCGACGTTGTGCCGATTTTAAACATGGAGTGGGTAACGAAATTGGTTGTGTAGCTCACGTCCAGGCTGGAGATCTGTTTAGCGCTGGAAAGCGTAAGGTACATGCCGTATGTAATCAGCTGGGTAGACAGCGTAACGATAAAGGGATGCAGCTTAAACCGTGCAACACAGAAGCCGTTGAGCAAGCCCACAATGCCACCGATGATCATCGCGAGCAAAATTACCAGCACCAGGGGCTGCGGGCCGATGTTTTCAAAAAACTTGCCCATTACCCCGGATTTTTGCAACAGTATCGCGGAGGTAAACGCAGACAAGCCGACAACACGGCCGGCTGACAAGTCCGTACCGGTCAGGATGATCGTGCCCGCAATACCCAGCGCCATCGGCAAACGGGCTGCCGTAAGCGTAAATATGTTGATGATCGATGCGGTTTTCAGGAAAGCAGGCCGCTGGGTCTGAATATAAATAACCAGAATAACAATAATCAGGATCATTGCGTGATCCAGTAACCAGTTGCCCACAAACCGCGTTCTATCCTTGTGGGACATCTCTCTGTACGCTTCCATTCGGCGCGCGATGCCGCTTTTCGCAGCGGGTTTTTGATTCTTATCCATATTGAAGCGCTCCCCCTTTATACGTATTTGGCCGCCAGGGTCATTATTTCTTCCTGCGTTGTTTGGTTCGCGTCCACCTCGCCTGCCAGCCTGCCGCCGGACATTACAATAATGCGGCTGCATACGCCAAGCAGTTCGGGCATTTCGGACGATACCATGATAACGGATTTGCCTTCTCTGGCCATTTCCATAATCAACTGGTAAATTTCAAATTTCGCGCCCACATCGATACCGCGGGTCGGTTCGTCCAACAGGAAAATATCGGGATTGGTCAAGAGCCAGCGTCCGAAAATGACTTTCTGCTGGTTGCCGCCGGACAGTGCGCGGATTTTCGTCATCTGCGTCGGCGTTTTAATACGCATGGCGTTAATCGACCATTCCGTTTTTTCCTTCATTTCTTTATCGCGCAGGTATAAATGGTGATGCACATAACGCTTCAAGCTGGATATGACTGTATTTTCACGAATGCTCAGAATGTTGAAAATACCGGTGGCACGGCGTTCTTCTGTTACCATGGCAAAGCCGTTTGCGATGGCTTCAGTTGGTGAGTGGTTACCGATTTGCACCCCGTCTTTATATATCGTTCCTTCTTTACGGGTTGCTATGCCAAAAATATTCTCCAATAACTCTGTGCGTCCGGAACCGTCCAAGCCAGCCACGCCCAGTATTTCACCCTTGTTAAGTTCAAAACTGACGCCCTTCAGGTCGGAATATAGCGCGGTAAGGCCGTCGACCTTCATAACGCATTCATCGGTAACGGTGTAGTCCTTCGGCGGGAAGCGGTTGGTCAGTTCACGTCCAACCATCAACCGGATAATCTCGTTCATCGTCAGCTCGCTGGCAGGGCGCGTTGCCACCCATTGACCATCGCGCATAATGGTTACTTCATCCGATATCCGAAGGATTTCCTCCATTTTATGAGAAATATAAATAATCCCGCAGCCGCGGTCACGCAGCATATTGATAATCCTAAACAGGTGCTCCACTTCCTGCTCTGTTAAGGAGGAAGTGGGTTCGTCAAACACAATCACCTTGGCATTGAAGGATACCGCTTTGGCGATTTCCACCATCTGCCGCTGGGATACGGGCATCGTACTCATAATCGTTTTGGGGTTTACATCGATTTCCAGCTCGTTAAAAACCTTCATCGTCTCGTCAAACATTTTCTTTTGCGAAACAACGGGTACTCCTTTTTTCACCATTGGATAACGGCCCAGCCAAATGTTATCCATTACGCTGCGTTTCAGCGCCTGGTTCAGCTCCTGGTGTACCATTGCAACGCCGTTATCCAGCGCTTCCCGGCTGGATTTAAAGTTCACTTCCCGGTCATTCAGGTAAATATGACCGGCATCTTTGTTATAAATGCCAAATAAACATTTCATCAGCGTCGATTTTCCGGCGCCGTTTTCACCCATCAAAGCATGTACTGTCCCCGCTTTAACGGTAATCGAAACGTCGTCCAGCGCTTTCACGCCCGGAAAGCTTTTTTGGATGCCCTCCATGCGGAGTAAAGCCGTATTGTTTTCCATCCGTGGTCCCCCTTTCCGCATCATCCATTTCGCGGCGTGCAAATCCGGCACGCCCTGATACGCCCATCCCGTTTGCGGTTAAGCAAAACAGCCAATAACAACGGTGCCATGATCGCGTCATGCGTCCGTTGTCAGTTGTTAAATTTGGGGGGAGGAGCGCTCCCGCCCCTCCCTCCGAAGCATTCGCCTGTCTGCTTATTCGGCTTCGCCGGTGTAAACAGCGTAAGGAATGTTGACCTTCCAGTTATCAACGATTTCATAGCTCTCGTTGAGGTTTGCGAACTTGTCTTCGCCGGCGATGATATTGGCAGCGATGGTCGCAATGGCGTCTGCCATGCCAACCGCATCCTGCTTGATGGTGCCGGTCATGCGGCCGGTCGCAATCAGCTCTTTGGCGGTATCGGTCGCGTCAACGCCGAATACGGGAATTACTTTATCGCCTTCCACGCCGGTGTTGTAGCCGGCATTGGTCAGCGCGTTCACAGCGCCCAGCGCCATGTCGTCGTTGTTGCAGATAACCAGTTCAACCATGTTGCCATTGGCTTCGTTATACTGCGCCAGAATGGTCTGCATGTATTCGAAGGAAGCCTGATTGGACCACGTGCCGTTTTGGTCAACAAGGTATTTGTTATCATTGCTCTCATCGTAGAAAACCAACTCAGGTTTGCCGGCAGCGGTCAGCACGGTGTTGGCGTCTTCCACGCCGTACTTGGTGCGCGCGATGGCTTCCTGATTGGATTCGTCTCCCTTGAACATTACGTAGGAGATAACACCGTCGCCGTTCAAGTCGATCGCATCATAGTTGTCCACAACATACTGGCCAATCATTTTGCCCTGCATAATGCCGGCCTGCTCGTAGTTGGTGCCTACGAATACGCACTTGTCATAGCTGGTAACAACCGCTTCGCTTACCGAGCGGTTGAAGAACACCAACGGGATATCCGCAGCTTTTGCGTTGTCCACAACGTTCTGGGCAATGCCGTCCGCGCCGGTTTCGCAAATGTTAACAGCCAACAGGCTGGCGCCACTGGCGATCGCCGTGCTGATCTGATCCGTCTGCGTCTGCTGGGTCGCATTGGCATCCTGATCCACAAAGTTCAGGCTCTTGGCGGTCAGCGCTTCATCCAAAGCGGAACGCACGCTGGACAGATAAACGTCGCTGAAGGTATACCAGAATACATACGTGTCGCCTTCCGCGCTAGCACTTACGCCGAAAGTAAGCAGCATGGCCAAAGCCAGGGCAAGAGAAAGAATCTTCTTCATTTGAATAACCTCTCCTCGTTCAATTTATGCAATACGCATATCGCATTTGCCTTATTATAGCGTTTATCGCCCAATCATGACATTCGTTTTCCGACTGACAATTATAGATTTCCTATTTTCTTATCGCCGAATATTGCAAATAATATGAAAATTAAGGTAAACTATTACCCATGGAGGACGTAAAAATGTACAATCTGATGCTTGTTGATGATGAATCCGACATTCGCGAAGGCCTGCAGGAGATCATCCATTTTGAGGAACTGGGTTTTCAGGTCGTCGGCGAAGCGGAAAACGGAATTGAGGCTTTGCAGATTTGCGAAGCACTCAACCCCGACGTGGTCATTACCGACATTCGCATGCCGCTGATGGACGGCATTACCATGTGCCGCGAGATGAAAAAAATATTACCGATGGCGCACTTTATCATATTAAGTGGATATGATGATTTTGAGTACGCCCAGCAGGCCATTGAAATCAGCAGCATGCGCTATTTATTAAAGCCGATTACTTCAATTGAATTTACCAAAATACTCACCAACATCCGTAAAACGCTGGATGAAGAGTTCGACCAGCGGCGAAACCTGACGATGCTCAAGCAGCATTTCCAAACCAGCCTGCCGTTGCTGCGCGATATGATGCTGTCCTCGCTGGTATCCGGGGCCATGCCCGTGGATGCGGCACAGCGCGCCGCACAGCGCTATTCCGTCGATCTGGAAGCGAAGCAGTACGTTGTGGCGCTGCTGCGGATCGCCGGAAACGGCAGGCATACCCCGCAAGGCGCGATTGACGACCCCGATCTGCTGTGGGTCGCCATACAGAATATTGCACACGATGTGCTGCTGCGCAGGCATAAAGTACAATTTTTTCACCATAACAGCGACGAGATCGGCATCCTATTCCTGTTGCCCGCCACTGACGACGCGGAATTTGCCGGCGTGCTGACTGTGTTGGAAGAAACGCAGAAAAATATAGAGCATTACCTGTCCACCAAAGTATACGTCGGGGTCAGTGCGCCCTGCAGCCGTCTGGATCAACTCAATGTCTACGCCAAACAGGCGCTTTCCGCGCTGGATCAAAGCAGTATTCTGGCGGATGGTCAGGTGGTTTGCGTCACAGGCCTTGCAGACCACAACCGGCAGGAGCCTGTCGCAGATCCGCAAACGCTGCGTGCGCTGGCCAACGCCCTGAAAACCTATAACCACGAAGAGTGTAAAAAGCTGATTGATGATTTGCTGGATGCACTGGTACAGTCCAAGCCGACCCCGCGCATGTACCGCACCTATATGATAGATGTTTGCGTCACCCTGATGCGCAGGGCACGGGACATCGTGACCGACTCGGAAGAGGAACCCGACAGCTTTGAAAAAACACTGGATGCGCTGATGCATTGTCCTCCGGTACAACAGGCGCGGCAATTGCTATACGACTACTGCGATGCATTGATTCGCGCCATCGATATCAGCCGGATCAGCAGCAGTCAAAAACTGATTAATCAGGCAACCGAAATACTGATTGCTCACTACGATCAGGAGGATATGAGTATTGAAACCATCTGCCGGCAGCTGCACATTTCCACCAGTTATTTCAGCGTGCTGTTTAAACGGGAAACCGGCAAGACCTTCCACCAGTATCTGGTGCATCTGCGCATGGACAAAGCCATGACCATGCTGGCCGTTGGCATGGAGAAAACCGCAGAGGTAGCGCAGGCGGTGGGCATCCCCGACCCCAGTTATTTCAGCTATGCTTTTAAGAAACATTTTGGCATGTCGCCATCACAGGCGCGCAGGAAACGGGGGCAGCAAGATTGCGCAGATTCGTAAAGCGGAGCCAAAGCCTGCAAACAACGCTGCTGATTTCCTTCATCGCCTGTATCAGCCTCATTTTGGCGTTCATCGTCGCCGCGGTGCTGCCCAGCACCTCCAATCTGCTGATGCAAAACGCGATTGACCGCACGCGTGAAACCGTACTGCAAAGCGCGGGCAGTGTGGACATTTATGTCAGCAGTTTGCTGAGCACGCTGAATTACACAGCTGCCGCCATATCGGACACCATCGGCACACAGGACGATGGCACCTGGCGACAGCATGTGGATTTTCTCAAGGAAAGCAACAACGATATAACCACAATCGCCGTTTTTGCCGCTGATGGTTCCGCCCTGTATACGACGGGCGGAGCTTTAAACGAGCCGCCCGCCACTGTACGCAACGCAGAATGGTTCCAAAAAGCCTTATTATGGCAGGGCGCATCTACTTATTTTTCCTCGCCGCATGTGGAGTCGCTTTTTGGGGATCAACGCAGTTTTATCATTACATTATCCCACGCGTTTTATTATTACGATGATATAGGCGCACAGCAGACGGGTGTATTGCTGATGGATGTCAGTTACAGCGCTTTCAGCGAATTAACGGAAGATACCAGTCTTTCCACCAGTGGTTACCTATATATATTGGATGAGAATAATCAGATTATTTTCCATCCGCGCATCCAAATGCTATACAGTGATCTGGCGCAGGAGGATACGTCAGCAGCGGTCAGCCAAGTGCTTGGCAACACCAGCGATCATGCCGATGGCCGCGCACGGGCCTTGATTATCACCTCCCTGTCCAACACAAGGTGGCGGCTTGTGGGTGTTGCCTATTTTGATGAGATTTCACAGCTGCAAAGTGCTTTCAAACGTATCATCGCTGTTGTTATTCTCTGCGCGGCGTTGCTTTCGCTCATCCCCGCATCTTTAATCGCACATAGCGTAACCAAACCGATTCTTCATTTGGAGCATAAAATGCAAAAGGTGGAAGCCGGCGATTTATCCGTTACCATCGGCGAACGCAGTTATACGGAGATCCGCGCCGTATCGGTCGCTTTCAACCACATGCTCGCGCGTATCCGTATGTTGATGGATCAGGTTGTACAGGAACAGGAAAAGAAACGCCTGTACGAGCTTAACGCATTGCAGGCGCAGATCAACCCACACTTTTTATACAATACGCTGGATTCAATCATCTGGATGGAGGAGCGCGGTAAAAGCCGCGAGGCGATCACCATGGTTTCGGCGCTGGCGCGTTTGTTTCGTATTTCCATTAGCAAAGGCCGCCCCACCATCTTCGTACATGAAGAGCTGGAGCATGTTCGCAATTATTTGATTATTCAAAAAATGCGGTTTAAAGAAAAGTTTACCTATGAAATCACCATGGAGGAAGCTGCCCGGAACGAGCAGACCATCAAACTGATTATTCAGCCGCTGGTGGAAAACGCTATTTCTCACGGGTTTGACCAGACACTGGAAGATGAGCTGCATATTACTGTTTCCGCATACCTGTCGCCAAGCGCGTTGATATTTTGCGTTAAGGACGACGGCGTGGGCATGCCGCCGGAAAAAGTGGATAGCCTCTTGCAGATGCCGCCCGGTAAAAGCGGCATTGGGCTGAAAAACGTACACGAGCGCATCCAGTTGATTTGCGGCAGCCAATACGGGCTGACTATACACAGTGTTGAGGAGGAAGGTACCGTCGTGTACGCCCGCCTTCCCCGCCACCTGGAGGTGTTGGAATGAAGAAATTGTGGCTGCTCATTTTCGTCTGCCTGACCGCCGTTGCTCTGCTCATGCTTTCTATCACATCAAGCGATACCCAAAGCACCACGCGGGTACCCTCCTGCCGTATAGCTTTGCTGACGGCAAATGAGACCGGCTCACTCTACCTGCAAATTAAACAGGGGGCTTTGGACGCGGCTGACTACCTTAATGCCGATTTAACCATTCAAACCATTAACACCGCCGACCCCCAAGCGCTGGCGGAGGAGCTGCATAACAGTGAAACCATCGCCGCCGTTCTCTTTATAGACGATATGGATGCAACCGCTGTTTGGGTTGCCGCTTTACAAGCCAATGATATTCTGACCGTTACGCTTGGGAATGATCTTGGTGATTGTGAAGTACTCAGCAATACGGCCGCAAATACTCTCGCCTTTATCGATGCTGCCTCCGCCTATGGCAGCGGCAGACTTTTGCTGACCGGAAGCGGTAACGAAGACTTGTACCATGCAATTCTTGAAAAATGGCAGGGGGATGTGCTGACATTACAATCTCCGGCTGATGCCGCTACTGCGGAAGAAGGGGACGCTATAATCGCGCTGGACAGCACAAGCGCAAAAGCAATACTGGATTTAAAAGAATCAGGCAGCATACACGCCGGCACGCCATTTTTTTGCTATGATACAGGCGATAGCCGCGCCGTTGATCTGGAAACCGGAATGATACAGGGGATGCTGCTGCTTCGCCCCTATACCGTAGGGTACCGCGCACTGCAAACAGCGCAGCGGGTATGCCAAAACGAAAACGCCGTCCACACCGTTCATGTTGCTGCCGCTATGATCACGAAGGATGAAATGTATTTACCGGAAAATGTAAACATCGTTTTCCCGCTGCTGCAATAGGGAAAGGAACATAAATATGAAAAAATGGCTGCTCTCCACGCTGATGCTCTGTTGTCTGCTCTTTTCCTCGGCAACCGCAGAAGAACCCAATATTGCCTTTCTAGCCTACAACTCGCAGGACACTTTTATCGCCAGTGTGATTTCTCAGGTGGAAGACCGTGCTGCCGGCGCCGCTACGCTTACGGTGCTCAACGCGGAAAACAATCAAAACACACAAAACAACCAGTTGCAGCAACAATTAGCTTCCGGTGTAGATGCGGTTATTGTGAATGCGGTAGACCGTACGGCCGCTGTTTACTTGATTGGTCTTGCCATGCATTATGATACGCCTATCGTGTTTTTTAACCGCGAGCCGCTGTATGAGGATCTCTGCCTGTACGATAAAGCCTATTATGTCGGTACCGACCCAAAGGAATTAGGTTCGATCTGCGGGCAGTTGATAGCCGATTATTTTCACACGCACCCGGAAGCGGATGTAAACGGGGATGGAATTATCCAATACATATTACTCAAAGGCGAACTGGGGCATCAGGACGCTGAATTACGCACACTGTACTCCATCCGGGCGATTCAGGATGCCGGTTTCACCTTGGAAAAACTTGCCGAGGAGGATGCGCACTGGGAGCGTGCCAAGGGGCAGGAAGCGATGGCTGCATTTCTAAACGAGTTTGGCCGCCAGATTGAATGTGTTATTTCCAATAATGACGATATGGCGTTGGGGGCTATTGACGCGCTCAAAGCCGCCGGTTATTTTACCGGAAACCTGTACATGCCGGTGGTAGGCGTGGATGCAACAAGGCAAGCCATGGAGGCGCTTTCGCAGAAAACTCTGCTGGGTACGGTGTTAAACGACGCGATCGGGCAGGGAAACGCGGCGTTTGATCTTGCTTTATTACTGGCTTCCAGACAATCGACAGATACATTAACATATACGATTCAAAACGAAAAATACATTTGGATACCAGGCTGCGCCATTCCATCGGAGTCCTGATTCTTACATGCTTATTTCTACTTACTGTTTACAGCGAAACATTGACATTCCAGCGTTTTTTGAAGTATGATAAACAGGTTCTGAACCCGCATGCATACGCTTGGGTTCTTTTACACAATAATCATGTTGGTACGCAAACCGGCATAAAATAAAGGAGAAGAGCTATGTCCATGCTCAAGCAGAAGATTAAAGATCGTACCGTAACGCTTGGCGTCGTAGGCCTGGGTTATGTAGGGCTTCCGCTGGCGGTGGAAAAAGCCAAGGCGGGCTTTTACGTTATCGGCTTTGATGTACAGGAAGAAAAGGTGGATATGGTCAATCGTGGCCATAACTATATTGGCGATGTTGTGAATCAGGATCTGGAATCCATTGTTGCCAGCGGGCATTTAAAAGCCACTACGGATTTTGCCTCCGTTGCCAGCTGTGATTGCGTTTGCATCGCGGTACCAACGCCGCTGGACGAGCACCAGCAACCGGATATCAGCTATGTGCGTGCTTCTGCTGAAAGTATTACTCCTTACATGCATAAAGATATGCTGATTGTGCTGGAGTCTACCACCTACCCCGGCACGACCGAGGAACTGCTGCGCCCCATTCTGGAAAAGAGCGGTTTTGTATGCGGCGTGGATTTCTACCTCGCTTTCTCGCCGGAACGTGTAGACCCCGGCAACGCATATTACAAAACCCGTAACACCCCCAAAGTGGTGGGCGGTTATACCCCCGAGTGCACCGATATTGCCGCCACCCTGTATGAAGCGGTATTGGAAGCGCCTGTACACCGCGTTTCCTCCCCTGCCGTGGCGGAAATGGAAAAGATTCTCGAAAATACCTACCGCAACGTGAACATCGGTCTGATTAATGAATTGGCGATGCTGACCGAACGCATGGGTATCAACATCTGGGAGGTCATTGACGCCGCCAAAAGCAAGCCCTACGGCTTTCAGGCTTTTTACCCGGGCCCCGGTCTGGGCGGGCACTGCATTCCGCTGGACCCCTATTATCTCAGCTGGAAAGCTCGCGAATTCGGTTTTCATACCTCAATGATCGAATCCAGCATGATGATCAACGACCGGATGCCGGAATACTGCTGCCAGCGCGCCATGAAAGTGCTCAACGAACAAAAAAAAGCACTGAACGGCGCAAATGTGCTGGTGCTTGGCGTTGCCTATAAGCAAAACATTGACGATTACCGCGAAAGTCCTGCCCTGCGGGTGATCAAGTGCCTCAAGGCAAACGGTGCGCAGGTTACATATTTCGATCCCTTTATCCCCCAATATAAGTTTGAGGGCGAAGTGGTTTCCGGCATACCGGCCTTAACAGCCGACGCGCTGGAAAACAGCGATCTGGTCATGGTAACGGCGGCGCATACCACCATCGATTATGATTTTGTCGCCATGCATGCCCCGATTGTTTTTGACACCAAAAACGCGATGAAAAACGTTGAAAAACGCGATAACATCCGCGTACTGTAAGGAGGCTACCCGGAAATGAGCCAACGGCTCCGCTATGCTTTAATCGGTTGCGGCCGCATTGCGCCCAACCATGTGGCTGCCGTATGCCATAACGAGGATACGCTTGAATTTTGCGCCGTATGCGATGTAGACCCGACGCGTATGGAAACAGTACTGGAACAATTATCCACAGCCGCAAAAAGTAAAATAGCACGCTATACGGATTACCGCCAAATGCTTGCCGAAGTCAAACCCCAGCTGGTCGCCGTTGCAACCGAAAGCGGGAAGCATGCCGCTATCGGGCTGGATTGCATCCACGCAGGCGCAAGCGTTATTATTGAAAAACCATTAGCGCTCAGCATGGCGGACGGACGCGCATTGATTACTGCCGCACAGGAAGCAGGCGTCAAGCTTTGCGCCTGCCACCAGAACCGGTTTAATAAATCCATCCAGAAAATACGTACCGCCGTGGATGAAAAGCGGTTTGGCCGTATGCTGCACGGTGCGGCGCATGTACGCTGGAACCGCGGGCCCTCCTATTACGAGCAGGCCCCGTGGCGCGGCACCTGGGAGCAGGACGGCGGCACGCTGATGAACCAATGCATTCACAGCAT
Organism: Candidatus Limiplasma sp.; assembly: GCA_963663285.2. Classification (GTDB taxonomy): domain Bacteria; phylum Bacillota; class Clostridia; order Christensenellales; family Aristaeellaceae; genus CAXXOK01. Next base: position 1,501,919 of record CAXXNI010000002.1, read on the forward strand.
CGACCTGCTTCGCTGGATGATGGGCGACGATGTTGACGAGGTAATCGCCTATACCGATAATTTGGATCATCCTTATATACAGGCCGAAGACACAGGCATGGCACTGGTACATTTCGGCAACGGCGCATATGGCATCATCGAAGGCACTACCAACGTTTACCCGCATAATCTGGAAGAGACGCTCTACCTCTTTGGGCAGGACGGCACGGTAAAAGCCGGCGGCAAGAGCGTAAATATTATTGAAGAATGGGATTTCCGCGATGGCCGCGGCGACCCCGCCACCATTAAAATGGAGTTTGGCGAAAACCCGCCGAACGTTTACGGATTTGGGCACCGTCCGTTATATGCGGATGTGGCGCAAGCTATTTTACAGGACCGTAAACCTTACGTAGACGGCGAAGCCGGGCTGCGCGCAATGGAACTGGTATTGGCGATCTATCGGAGCGCGGCAACACGCCAGCCGGTAAAATTACCACTGGATGATTGTGCAACCACCGATTTTACAGGGAGGTTCGACAAATGAACATCCACCCTACCGCTATTGTGGATGAGGGCGCGCAAATCGGCGAAGGTACACGTATATGGCATTTTACCCATGTACAGGGCGGCGCGCGCATCGGCAGCAATTGCATGCTTGGTCAAAACGTATACGTCGGCAGTGGCGCTGTGATTGGCGACGATTGTAAAGTGCAAAACAACGTAAGCGTTTATGGCGGTGTCATTCTTGGTAACGGGGTTTTCTGCGGTCCCAGCTGCGTCTTTACGAACGATCTTACCCCCCGTGCCCGCTATCCCAAGGGACACGATCACTTTGTAACCACCCGCGTGTTGGATGGTGCCAGTATCGGCGCCAACGCAACCGTTGTTTGCGGACATATCATCGGCAAAAACGCCATGATCGGCGCCGGTGCGGTCGTAACCGACAACGTGCCGGATCACGCGCTCATGCTGGGGGTTCCCGCGACACAGCACGGTTTTGTTTGCACCTGCGGCAAACGCCTGAACGGCTTAAAATGTGAAAGCTGCGGACGCTTGTACATGCCTGTGGGAGAAGGATTACAAGAGGTTGATGCCCACAAGCATCCCGTAAAATCCTGACAGGTTAACATTATATGCGAACTACGCCCGGTACCCTTAAAGGTACCGGGCGTTTATTGGTATTATAATGTTGGCGTGTTTTGCTAATACCGCCCAGCGTTTATGCGGTACGCATTCAAGTGCTTCCACGTTTTACCAGTTCGCCGGAGAACACCATTTTCCGGGGCGCTTCCTCCCCACCCAATACCGATAGCATGGTGGATACGCAATGATTACATAGCGTTTCCAACTTATTGTCCACACTGGTCAGCTCCGGCTCGCAGCACAAACAGAAATGCAGGTTATTATATCCGATAATTGCCAGATCTTCCGGCACGTTCCGGTGTGCTATCCGTGCATATTTTGCCGCCCCCACACCTAGAATATCTTCCGAAGTCAGAACAGCGTCAAACTGCACGCCCTGTTTGTCCAATGCCATCAGATAGTCCCGTACGTCCGGCACGCTCATTTTATCCTTCTGAAAATTATGCATCAGTTCCGGCTGTACTGGTATACCCCGGCTTTTCAGGGCTTCACAATATCCTTCTATTTTCTTCTTGCCGCTGTAATTGCGGTTGTGATACAGATAAAGAATGTTCTTACGCCCCGTATCCAGCAAAAACAGTGTGGCGTCCATGGTGGCGTGCATATCGTCGCACAAAACGCAATATACGTTATCATGCGGGTAAGATGCATTCAGCAACACCAACGGCACTTGTTTGGCGGCATTACGGAGATATTCGTTATCCGCATCCTTTTCTTCCACAAAGGTGGAACCCATCAGCACCATTCCATCTACGTGCTTGCCAAGCAGCAACTCCACGCCTTTGGCACGATCCTCCAGTGCTCTCCCTGTGCAGGAAAGGATACAATCATAGCCATTTTCCCGGAATTCGCGTTCCAGGTAGCTAAGCGCCTGTGCAAGATATACATCACTCGCATCAGGGCACAGTAATCCGATGGTTTTCATGCTTTTCAGCCCCAGCCCACGCGCAAACGCGTTTGGAACATAGCTTTGCTGGCGCATAACAGCCAATACCTTCTGCCGCGTTTTTTCGCTTACACGGTCGCTGCCGTTGAGTACGCGGGATACCGTCGCAATCGATACGCCGGCTTTTTCGGAAATGTCATAGATATTCATAAAAACTCCTTTGTAAACGCTTACGCATTTCCCTCGCCTTCTATTATAAACCACAAAATTAAAAAAGCAATCCAAAACCCTTACTATTCTTCATTCGTTCACACTTGAAGCTTTGATACGTTAAAAATAAGACAAAAGTTACACATTGACTTACCGTTTCAATCGTCGTAAAATGAAATTGGAAATGTAATTGTTTACATTATCGTCCGTGCCACAGTGCGGCGAGACAGGAGAGATCATAAAATGAAGAGATTGCATGGTATCACTGCGTCTACGCGTCCGGTGAAGGTGCTGCAGTATGGCGAGGGTAACTTTCTGCGTGCCTTTGTCGATTATATGCTGGACATCGCAAATGAAGAGGGAAAGTTTGACGGAAGCATTGTACTTGTAAAGCCCATATCCTTTGGCTCGCTGGATAGTTATCACGAGCAGAACTGCCAGTATACCGTACTGCTACGCGGCATGGAAAACGGAGAGCGCGTGGAAAAAGCACGGTTGATTACCAGTGTGTCTGACGCGGTGGATTCCTATACGGAGTACGAAAAATATGCCGCATACACCAAGCTGGACACCCTTCGCTTTATTGTAAGCAATACCACTGAAGCCGGCATCGTACTGGATGAAAGCGACCGCTTCGAGTTAACACCACCCAACAGCTACCCGGGCAAATTGACCAAGTTCCTCTACGAGCGTGCTGAAGCTTTTGATTACGCACCCGACAAAGGATTGATCATCCTGCCGGTGGAGCTGATTGACGACAATGGCATCATGCTGAAAAAATGCGTAAAAGCCTTGGCGAAGCTATGGAAGCTGGGCGAACAGTTTGATCAATGGCTGGAAGACGCCTGCGTATTCACATCAACATTGGTAGACCGTATTGTCACCGGCTACCCGCGCGATGATGCCGAAGCCCTGTGGGAAAAACTCGGGTATGAGGATCGCCTGCTAGATACAGCCGAGCCTTTTGGCCTATGGGTAATCGAATCACAAAAAGACATCAGCAAAGAATTACCTTTGCCCGAATGCGGTCTGCCCGTGCTGTTTACCGACAATCAAAAGCCCTATAAGCAGCGCAAGGTGCGTATTCTCAACGGCGCGCATACCTCCTTTGTCCCCGCCGCGTTTCTGTGCGGGCATGATATTGTACTGGAAGCTATGGCTGACCCGCTGATCCGGTCGCATATGCAGCAAACGTTGTATGACGAAGTCATCCCCACGCTCGATTTGCCTAAGGATGACCTGATGCATTTTGCCGAAGCCGTCACCAGCCGTTTTGAAAATCCCTTTATCAAGCATTCTCTTTTGGCCATCAGCCTCAACTCCGTGTCCAAGTGGCGCGCCCGTTGTATGCCAAGTCTGTTGAAGTATTACGAAATGAAAGGGCAGCTTCCTGCCCATCTGACTTTTTCGCTGGCAGCCCTTATGGCATTGTATCAAGGCGGCAAGCTGGAAGATGGCGCGCTTATTTGTTCTCGTGACGGCAAACCCTATACCTTGCGGGATGATGAAGCAGTACTGGCCTTCTTCGCGCAAAGCAGCGCATTGCCTGCCGGTGAACAGGCGAAAGCCTTCCTTGCCAACCAGGCATTCTTCGGACAGGATTTGACTGCAATCCCCGGTTTGCTCACAAGCGTAACAGCGACACTGGAGAGCATTCAAAAAGATGGCGTTCGCGCCGTTATGGAAAAAATGTTTCACAATTAACGGAACCTTCCAGAAGGAGAACCGGTACCACATGCAGAAACACTCCTTTATAGATTATGCAATTAAGGAGGCTCTGTACATGGAAGTACGCATGGCATCTTCACCTTCGGATGTAAAAGCCTATGATACATCCCGGCTGCGCAAAGAGTTTTTAATCGAAACTCTTTTTGCACCGGACGCGATTAAGCTGATCTACAGCCATATCGACAGAATCATTACCGGCAGCGCCGTACCGGTAAGCAAAACGCTTTCCCTATCCTCGGGCGAAGAGCTGCATGCACCGTACTTTCTGGAACGCCGCGAGCTGGGCGTTATCAACATCGGTGGTGATGGGGTTATTACCATAGACGGTAAAACTTATACCCTCGCGCATAAGGATGGTATGTATATTGGCATGGGTACGAAAGAAGTACTTTTTGCCAGCGCCGATGCAAGCCATCCCGCAAAGTTCTATCTAAACAGTGCGCCTGCCCATCGTGTGTGCCCTACCGTGCTGATTAAACCGGAAAACTGTGCACGCGTTGAGTTGGGTTCATTGGAAGAAAGTAACCACCGTACGATTTGCAAGTATATACTGCCCGGTCAGGTGGAAAGCTGCCAGCTCGTAATGGGCATGACCAGCCTGAAACCAGGCAGCGTATGGAATACCATGCCCTGCCATACGCATGATCGCCGCATGGAAGTGTATTTGTACTTCGAGTTGCCGGAAGATGCTTTGGTATTCCATTACATGGGTGAACCTACGGAAACCCGCCATATCGTTATGCGCAACGAGCAGGCTGTGATCAGCCCAAGCTGGTCTATCCACAGCGCCAGCGGTACGCAGGCTTATTCCTTTATTTGGGGTATGGTCGGCGAAAATCAAGCGTTTGATGATATGGATGCCGTCGCGATGAGCGACATCCGCTAAATGCCGGGGCGGAATGTAAACGATTTGCATTCCGCTGGTATTATCAAGCTCATATGGAACCGATTCCACCGTATGCGGATTTCCCGAACTGCGAACTGACACGCTCCCAATCCGGCGATCCGATCCCGTTCCCCCATTCCCCCAGGCCCCTGTTCATGGTTTTTTATACCCCACAGGTAAACTTTACATCAGAAAGGGAGATAGCACATGGATATGATCGAAAAATTATCACTGGCTGGTATTGTGCCGGTAATCAAAGTGGAGGATGCCCACGACGCCGTACCGCTTTGCAAAGCACTCAGCGATGGCGGTCTGCCCGTTGCGGAAATCACCTTCCGCTCTGCTGCGGCAGAAGAAGCCATTCGGCTTGTGCACGAGCAATTGCCGGATGTAATGCTTGGTGCAGGTACTGTATTGACCACCGAACAGGCGGACCGGGCCATTGCAGCCGGCGCCGCATACATTGTCAGCCCGGGTTTGAACCCAGTTGTTGTGAAGCATTGCATTGACGCGGGCGTACCCATTGTACCGGGCTGCGCCAACCCCAGCGACATTGAAGCGGCTTTGTCTCTGGGACTTACGACGGTTAAGTTTTTCCCGGCGGAAGCGCTGGGCGGCTTAAAGCTGATCAAGGCCATGAGTGCGCCTTACGGCAACGTTACGTTCCTGCCTACCGGCGGCGTGAACGAAGCGAATTTATTGGATTACCTCAGCTTCCCAAAAATCGTCGCATGCGGCGGCAGCTGGATGGTAGATCAGAAAGCCATGGCCGCTAAAGATTGGGCCCGCATCGAATCCCTTACCCGCAGTGCCGTTACGTTGATGCTCGGCTTGGAGCTAAAGCATATCGGCATCAACAGCGGAAGCCCGGAAAAAGCCATGGATGATGCCCAGGCGATTTGTAAGCTGTTGGGCTGGGATGTAAAAGAAGGCAATAGCTCCACCTTCGCCGGTGATGCTTTTGAAATGATGAAGAAGCCTTTCCGCGGCACGCATGGCCATATCGCTATCGCCTGCAATGATATTCGCCGCGCCAAGTGGCATCTGGAGCGCCGCGGCTTCGCCTTTGACGAGGAAAGCGCCGGCATGAAGGATGGCAAACTAAAAGCCATCTACCTGAAAGACGAGATTGCGGGTTTTGCATTCCACCTGTTGCAAAAATAAGAGCTGTGGCCAAATCTGCCCGGTATACCCGAACCAATTTGTCAATATGAAAGGGTGTCTAAATATGAGTATGAAAGTCGTAACCTTTGGTGAAATCATGCTGCGCCTGAAAAGTCCCGGCTATGAACGGTTTTTCCAGTCCCCCTCGCTGGAAGCCACGTTTGGCGGCGGCGAAGCAAACGTTGCGGTAAGCCTTGCCAATTACGGCATGGATGCCCGTTTTGTAACCGTGCTTCCGAAAAACGACATTGGCGAAGCGTGCCTTCGTGAATTGCGTGGCTTTGGTGTAGATACATCCGTCATTGTGCGCAAAGACGGCCGTATGGGGATTTACTTTTTGGAGACCGGCGCGGTGCAGCGTCCCAGCAAGGTTGTGTATGACCGGGCCGGCAGCACCATTGCCGAAGCTTCAGCCGATGATATTGACTGGGCCAAAGCCTTTGACGGCGCTGGCTGGTTCCATATTACCGGCATTACCCCAGCCATCAGCGAAGGTGCTGCCGCGTTAAGCCTGGCTGCGGTCAAAGCCGCCAAGGCAATGGGGCTGCACGTCAGCTGCGATTTGAATTACCGTAAAAACCTTTGGAAATACGGAAAGACCGCTGACCAGGTAATGACGGAATTGGTACAATACGTCGATACCATCATCGCCAACGAAGAGGATTTCCAAAAATCGCTTTTACTCAAGGCCGAAAGCCAGGGCGCCGTGGAAAAAGGCGAACTAAACGTGGAGCAGTATAAAGCCATTGCCAAACTGGCCATGGAGAAATACCCCAACGTTTCTCGCGTCGCCATTACGCTTCGCGAAAGCAAAAGCGCCAACCATAACGATTGGAGTGCCTGCCTGTATAACGGTAAGGATTTCTTCCTCAGCCGCAAGTACGCTATCACTGATATTGTTGACCGTGTCGGTGGCGGAGACAGCTTTGGCGGCGGCCTGATTTATGGCCTCACCCATTACGATAGTGAGCAGACCGCATTGGAATTCGCGGTGGCGGCAAGCTGCCTCAAACACACCATCGGCGGAGACTTTAACCGCGTAAATGTGAGCGAAGTCGAGAGTTTGATGAAGGGGCAGCGGCTCCGGCCGTGTACAGCGGTAAGGGTATCCGAAAGGAGAGTAACGGCATGGGTGTTTCTTTTTCGCTGGAAGGCAAAGTCGCGTTGGTTACCGGCGGCGGCCACAGCATTGGTTTTTCCATCGCCAAAGGCTTCGCGCAAGCCGGTGCAACGATTGTTTTTAACCAAAGCAGGCAAGAATCGGTAGATAAGGGTCTTGCTGCATTCCGGGAACTGGGCATCCATGCCTATGGCTACTTATCCGATGTTACGGATGAAACCGCCGTAGGCGATATGATAAAATCGATCGAGCAGGATATTGGCCCGATTGATATTCTGGTCAACAATGCGGGCATCATCAAGCGTATTCCCATGATCGACATGACCGCCGAACAGTTTCGGGAAGTGATTGACGTTGATTTAAACGCACCGTTTATCGTTTCCAAGGCAGTTCTCCCCTCCATGATCAAGCGTAATCAGGGCAAAATCATCAATATTTGCTCCATGATGAGCGAGCTGGGGAGAGAGACCGTATCTGCTTATGCAGCAGCTAAAGGCGGTCTGAAGATGCTCACCCGCAACATCTGCTCCGAGTATGGCCAGTACAACATACAATGCAACGGTATTGGCCCGGGCTATATTGCAACATCGCAAACCGCGCCGCTTCGGGAAAAGCAGGCGGATGGCTCCATGCACCCATTCGACAGTTTCATCCGCGCAAAAACGCCCGCAAACCGCTGGGGAGAACCTGAGGATTTAATCGGTCCAGCCATTTTCCTTGCCAGCGACGCCAGTAATTTCGTCAACGGTCACATCCTGTATGTGGATGGCGGCATTTTGGCGTACATCGGCAAACAGCCCTAACAAACATGCTTATTTCATAAGGCTCAAGCAGCCATTTCCCTTTCAGGGAGCGGTGCAGCGGGGATCCCCCTCCCCCATGTGCCGCTCCCTCTCTTTTTCGGTTTTTCATTTGCGCTGTCTTAACAGGATCATCGCTTGACAAGTATGTGCCTACCAAGTATAATATCGTTGCGCATAAGCGCAAGGGGTGCTGACATTTGTCGGCTGAGATCGGGCATTGCCCGGGACCCTGGAACCTGATCCGGGTAATGCCGGCGTAGGAATCAATGGAATAAACTCCTTTGATGGATTCCGCGTTGCACTACCCGCAAGCGCGGGAATTTTTCATTTTAAGGAGGGTTTTCCATGAGTTACAACCTCAAACGCCTTACCGAAAGCGCCATTCTGCTAGCGATTGCCACGGTGCTGAGCCTGTTCCAGTTTTCCGGCCCATGGGTACTGGGCGGCAGCATCACGATATGCAGCATGCTGCCAATTATCATGATTGTACAGCGTTATGGCACCAAATGGGGACTGCTGTCCGCTCTTACTTTTAGCGTTCTTCAGCTCATTTTGGGTTTGAATAACGTGCAGTACGCGCCGAATGCCATCACTGCGATCGGTATTATTGCGCTGGACTATGTGCTGGCTTTTGGCGTGCTTGGTTTTGCCGCAATTTTCAATCATAAGGTAGCCGATCGCCGTAAAGCGATTATTCTTGGCATTGCTGTTACGTTCTTCGGCCGCTTCCTGTGCCATTTTATCAGCGGTGTGATCATTTGGGAAGCGTTGTGGCCCAATGCTCTCGGTTGGGCGCCCGTTGTGTGGTCGCTGGCGTATAACGGAAGCTATATGCTGCCGGAAGCCATTATTACTGGCTTGGCAGCGTATCTGCTATATCAACCGTTGAAAAAGTACTGGCTGGGCGAAGACTTACAAAAGCCTGCCCGTCGTCAACCCACTGCTGCCTAAGGTTCGCGCTATAATACATATTATGAACCGGCTGATGCGTTATCTCTTAACGTCAGCCGGTTTTTTTGTGTTTTTTGGGACAAATTGAGTATTTTGTTTCCATTTTTGACGTTTTCGCCCCATTGTCCGTGACAATTTTTGTCTGCTGCGTATACTGATGGTACGCAGTAAGGAGGCGTCAATATGGGAAAAACAATAGCAGAATGGTCCAAAGCCTTTGCGTTGCGCAGAGTGCTCCGCTATGTGAATAAGGACTTTGATCATAATGTCCCAAAAGTGCTGAACTGGCTGCTCCGCTACGATAAAGGCGGCGGCGTAACACACGAAACGAAGATGATACAACTGGCACTTGCCGACCCTGATAATAACTGGACCCAGCTGCTTCGCAGTTTGTGGACCGATATTGATGACGGTCAGCGGCTGCGGTTGTTTGAAACCTTTGTGATCAATAACAGCATGCTGGGAACGCCAAAGCAGCGCCGCAACAGTGAAAAGTACGACTGTAACATTCCCTGGGCAGTGCTGATGGATCCTACCAGCGCCTGCAATCTACACTGTACCGGCTGCTGGGCGGCGGAGTACGGCGATAAGCTCAACCTGAGTTTGGACGAATTGGATTCCATCATCAAACAGGCAAATCAACTGGGAACCTATTTTTTCATTTACTCCGGTGGCGAACCGCTGGTGCGGAAAAAGGATATTATCACGCTGTGCGAAAAGCACCCGGATTGTGCGTTTCTCTCCTTTACCAACGGTACGCTGATTGACGAAGCCTTTGCCGATGAAATGCTGCGGGTGAAGAACTTCGTACCTGCCATCAGTGTGGAGGGCTTTGCCGAAGCAACCGACAGTCGCCGGGGAGACGGCACCTATGCCAAAGTTGTAAGAGCGATGGAAATACTTAAGCGCAAAAAACTTGCTTTTGGCGTTAGTTGCTGCTATACCTCCCAAAACGTAAACGATATCGGCAGCGACGCGTATTTCGATGAGATGATCCGGCTTGGTGCCAAGTTCATGTGGTTATTTACCTATATTCCTGTCGGTGGCGATGCCGTACCGGAGTTGATGGTAAGCGCCACACAACGGGAATGGATGTACCATCAACTACGCGCTTTCCGTAAAAACAAGGCGCTCTTCACCATGGATTTTTGGAACGATGGCGAGTATGCGGACGGCTGCATCGCCGGGGGAAGGCGCTATCTGCACATCAACGCCAACGGAGATATTGAGCCTTGCGCCTTTATCCATTACAGCGACGCTAACATACGGACGGATACATTGCTGCAAGCTTATCAAAAACCGCTGTTTATGGCCTATCACCGCAACCAGCCGTTTAACGAAAACATGCTCATGCCATGTCCGTTGCTGGATAACTACGGTGCGCTTGCCAAGATGGTGGATGAGAGCGGCGCGCAATCGACCGATCTGCAAAAACCGGAAGATGTTCATACCCTGTGCGATAAGTGCCAACACGCATCCGCGTGCTGGCAGCCTGTGGCGGATCAGTTATGGGAACAAAGCAACGGACCGGAACGATGGACTCGTAAAAAACAGCGCCTTGCCTCTGCCAAGAAGTGTGCAGCCCGGCAAGTGGAAAAGACCGCCGTATAAACCGTAAGAACCGGTTCTGTAAGGGAACGATCATTATAAGAGCGCCCCCTTGCAGGGCAGGTTTTTTCGGCGTATGATATGGATAGAAAGCCGGAGGTGGCTATGGATATTCAGCCCGTCATCAGCGCGGCTATCCGCAACGCAGTGCGCAAAGGTATCCGCGATATCCGCCGTGACCCGAACCGGAGCATTCGCATGCTGGTTGAGCTGGGGATGCAGTTCGGCACCGGGGCACAACAACAGCGTTTCTTTACCGGCGCTTACAGCTTACTCAAAAAACAAAACAGCCCCTATTATGTGCTGGTATCCAGCCTGATCCAAGGGGTTGACCCTCATACGTTGGAAACCGTCGGTATTAACATTGGATATAACAGTTGGACAGAGGGCGCGAAAACCATCCGTGCTTACGAAAAAAAACAAGGCGTAAACGTACCGTGGACCCTCCTTGTGGATGTAAGCAAACCACTTAAAGAGATTTTGGATTTTTCTTCGTTGGTTGAACAGGGGCAACAGATGGGCATTTATACCTATTTCCTTTTCATCGGCAAGGATACTGTTGATTTGGATGTCATTCTGTCGGTTGCCGAACAGCACCGGAGATGCGCTTTCTTTCTGCTTTCCTGTGATGATTGGATGAATCATCAGCTTACGGATAGCGATGCGCCGCTCAGCAACATGCTGATTGTTCCACACAGCGGAAAAAATGTTCCGCCGGATGTGGGCAATCGCCTGTTACAAAAAAAGAGAATCTTTGGGCTCAATTGCAACTATAACGCAGCAACGATTGACCATTATCTCTCAGATTCATTTTTAAGCAACGTTGTACGGCAGGGGTACCCCTTCCTGTTCTTCATCCCCACAGTAGACTGCGATGACGCCACCCGCGAGCGCATGTATGAAAAAGTGTTGTCGCTTCGCAACAACGGCCGTTTCCCGCTCTTCCCCATCGAATTACCCATCGACATTCAGCAAGTGGATCATATCATCTCCAACGAGCGTTGTATGCTTACCCTTGCTGCCGATGGATCGGTTTGCTACCCGAAAGGATACCCGCAAGTTTCGCTTCAGCAGCATACGTTGGAAGAATTAATACACCTGACCATGCCGCGTGTGCGGCGCCACCATTAAGGGAGGTACGACCATGCCTGAGGCCGGCATCACGAAACGTGCGCTGGGCGCCTCACTGAAAAACCTGATGAACACCAAGCCTTTTCACAAAATCAGCGTCGGGGAAATATGCGCGCAATGCGGCATGAACCGCAAAAGCTTTTATTACCATTTTCAGGATAAGTACGATTTGCTCAACTGGGTGTTTTACAGCGAGTTTATGCAGCTGCTGGGCCCGGATGAGCCAGATGATTTATGGCGTTATCTGTACCGGATGTGCGATTATTTTTCGCAGAACAAAACATTTTATGTGAAAGCGTTTGCTATTGAAGGGCAAAACGCCTTTACCGATACGTTCAACGAAACGCTGGAATCCATCATGAGCGCCTATTTACAACAGGATATTAAGGACGAGGCTTTCCGCGATTTTTATTGTCATTTTTATGGCGATGCCTTCCGCTGTGCCGTTGTGCGCTGGTTAAAAGACCCCGCTCCATTGGATACGGAGTCTTTTGTAGCGTTGTTTCGCCGCATTGTAAACGGAATGGTTACCCACGGCACAGCAACGGAATATATCAACTTATAAACTTATTTCCCTTTTTGTATCAGGAATTTGGCACGGCCGAACAACGATTTTAAACTGCTTCGCTCAAACACCCAGCCGAAAGCCAACGTAACCAGCAGCGCGTATAGGCATAACGGCAGCGCAAATGAAATCCATTTGAAAAATCCATTGATGTTCAATAGATCGAAAATTAAGAACGGCCCCGCAATGATAGCCACCTGTATAAACATACGCAGGATACGTTTCAGCGTCCATTGCCAGGGCAAATGGGTGATGAATTTAGGCACAAACCATAGCTGCAGCCCCGCCCGCAGCAGATTGGACAGAATCAGGCCGGATAGAATGCCGACAATCGCCATGGTCATGCTGGTACGCAGCCCAAGGTAGCCGAACAGCACGCCAAACACCAACGCTGTCAAAACTTGCGCCGTACAATGGTGCCGCGTTTCGCGAAATTTTCCACTGGCGGTAATCATCAAATCCATGGGCATTTTCCCATGATCAGTAATCGCTTCCAGCACCACCATCATGCCGATGAGCGGTGCGGAATAATTGGCATCGGTAATTTTATCGGTATACAGCACCACAAACGGCACAATCATAATAGCAGCGACCGAGAACAACACCGTTGTAATGGCCAGATAGAGAAACTCAAAATCACGGTATGCTTGTTGGAATTGCTTTAGTTTGCCGCGTGCGAGCAAATCACCAAAACCGGAATAAATGCCTGTGGTCGTCATTTTCAAAATGCCCCACAGACCGATGGTTACCATGTTATAGGTGCCATAAACCGAGATCATGGCAGCGTCGCGGGTAATGATGGTGGTCAGCATAACAGCCGCGCCCTGATGGAACGCCGTAGTAAACTGCTGGTACATCGCATCCCACCGGCGTGCCAACGACGCTTTATCCGGCTTGGCAAAGGCATTGATCTGCGGATATACACGTTTTACATAACTGCCGAGGATGAGCGGCCGGATCGCGATGGTCAGTGATGCGCACAGGCGTAAAATAATCACGTCCACACGCAGATACGCCAACACAACAATAACAGCTGTTTGCAGCAGTAAAGAGCTCATGCTCGCCAGGCTGACCATAAAGGTACGCTGGTCTGCGGTTAGCAGCACGCGATAACGGGACAGTGTAAAAAACTCCAATGCGCCGGAAATGCCCATAGCACAGATCAGCAAAAACATGCTCAGGTAATCCATCAAATTGCCGTTAATATCAGCAACCGGCACAAAGAATGGATAGATGACAGCAAAAACCAGCGTCAGCCCTACGAAAATCCAGCCCGTAACGTTGTAGAACTGCCGGGCGGCGGATACGATGGCACTGACGCTTTCATTATCTTTTTCCGATAAAGGTTTATAAAGGCTATATACGGCAGCGGCAGCCAGCCCTGCTTCCACAAGCCGAAAATACGTCAAAAACTCGGTGATAGAAACAATTAAACCGTTTACCTGCGAGCCATAATACAGCATCATCAGGCGCGGCGTAACAAAGCCCATCATCATAGCGGTGATCTGATAGGCAGCCGTGAATACGGTGTTTTGCACAAATCGCGATGTGCGGGTGTTGCTACGGTTGTTCAAGGCCGTTTCCCTCACTATCGGTCAAGATGGAGCGGTCTGCGCTCTGCTTCAGGCGGCGGAACCATATAATTGGGTCCATACAATTGTGTAAGCACCGCGTCCGCATGGTGCGGCACCCGTACGGTAAGCTGCTCAAAAGGAACCGTTTCGGTATTTAAAAACCATTCGCGGTCAAACGCTATATTCAGCAGTCCAAATGCGCCGTTGCTCATGTGTACCTGTTTACCTATACCGCCACGGGCAATTTGCTGATACCATCGCAGTTTCGCCTCTCTGGAAAAGGGCAATCCCAGTAAATGGGTAGCATGCAATAACAGGCGTTTCACCCCGGTAAAGCGGGTATAATCCGTATTTGTTTTCAGCATTCCCTGCAACATACGAAGCCGTAACAGCTTCCAGCGCCGGGCAAGCCCGCCTTCCGGAAGCGGATCCAGAATAAAAAGATCCACAAAGGCGTCCCCATCCGCTTTACGCACGCGCGGCACCCATGTATCTGTCAAATCCAATCTGTAATCAGCTGCCCGCTGAGCAGGATACAGCATTGCAAACCGCTCGTAGCTTTCCCGTGGCATCACCAAATCCACATCATCATCCCAGGGGATAAATCCCTGATGCCGTACCGCGCCAAGGAGCGTTCCGCACATTACGCTATAAGCAATGCCATTAGCCTCCAGCACACGCACAGTATCCGCAAGTACCGCAGTCAATTCCGCATGAACATTTTCAAGCCCATAGCTGCTCATGCTTTCCCTTCCAGCACCGCTTGCACCTTATCCGCTACGCTGGCGCCATCCAAGCCGTAATATGCCTCCAAATACGCCTGATTCCCAACGATGGAGGAATAAATGTCATTCATACCGATACGCACAACCCGCGCACGCTTGCCGGGAAACCCGCTTACCGCTTCGCATACAGCGCCGCCAAAACCGCCGACGACCGTATGTTCCTCCAGCGTAAACAAAACCGGCACCTGTTCGCACAGTTTTTCCAGATAGGCAACATCCAGGGGTTTTACCGTCGGGAAACTGGCTACCCCAACGCTGATGCCGCGCTCTGCTAACAGTTTTTGTGCTTCTACCGCACTGGAGAGAATGCCGCCCGCCGTAAGGATGTATGCATCCGTACCTTCACAGTACGGCAGGGCTTTCCCTGTTTCCAGCCCGCGAACCTGTTCTATTTCGTGAAATACCGGCTCTCCGCCGCGCCCGATGCGCAGGTAGGCAACGCCGGGCTCCGTTAAGAACCGCGCCATTACAGCCTCGGTTTCCACCTTGTCGGCAGGCGCATATACCGTTACGCCGGGTAAAATGCGCAATGCGCTCATATCCTCGGTCGCGTGGTGGGTCATACCAAGTGTACCGTATACAAAGCCTGCGCCAACGCAGACAATCTTCACGTTTGCTTCATGGTAGGCGCAGCAATTACGGATTTGCTCTAAACAGCGAAGCGTGGGAAAGTTGCCAATTGAATAGACGACAACGGTTTTGCCCTCCATCGCCATACCGGCAGCCATGCTCATCATCGCCTGCTCGGAAATGCCTGCGTTGATAAAGCGGTCCGGAAATTCCTTCATATAGGGAAACAGCACCCCAAAGCCCAAATCGCCTGTAATCAGCACCAGATTGGGGTTTTTTCTTGCTTCTTCCTGCAAACAACGGGTGAACGTTTCTCTCACGGTTTGTGCGCCTCCAGTTCCTTCAGGGCTGCGTCGTACTCCTCGCCGCGCGCGGTGCGGTAATGCCACAGTACGTCGTTTTCCATAAAGCTAACGCCTTTCCCCTTAACGGTATCGGCGATAATCACAATCGGTTTGCCTTTGCCCGCAGCCGCCTTGGCTTCGTCATAAGCGCGATGCAGCGCGGCATGGTCATGCCCGTCGATACGGATCACATGCCAGCCAAAACTGGCCCATTTCTGGTCCAGCGGCTCCAGCTTGATGGTATCCTCCACGCTGGTGATGGATTGGATTTTATTAAAATCGACCGTAACGATAAAATGATCCAGTTTAAACTGATTGGCGATCAAAGCTGTTTCCCATACAGCACCCTCATCGCACTCTCCATCGCCGATAATGCAAAATACATGGTGGTCGGCATGGTTCATTTTAGCAGCCATCGCCATCCCCATGGCCATAGGCAGGCCCTGCCCCAGCGAACCCGTGCTTACCTCTACCCCGGGCACGCCCTTATGGCTTACATGGCCGCTCAAGCGGCTGCCGTTTTGGCAATGGGTTTCCAGCTCAGCCGGAGAAAAGTAGCCGCATTCGGCAAGTACAGCGTAGATGCCCGCGCCGGCATGCCCCTTGCTTAGCACCAACCGGTCACGCTGCGGCCACGTTGGGTTTTGCGGATCATGGCGCATCACATCGGCATATAATACCGCGATGATATCCGCCACGGAAAAAATGCTTCCGATATGCGCAGTGCCGCCTCGGCTGGTCATATCCAGCGCGTGACGGCGCACTTTATAAGCTAGATTTCTGCTCTTCTCGTAACTCATAGGGTTCTCCTTTACCACTGCCAGCCGTATCGAACGGCGGCCTGTTTTCAGCGCGCCTTCGGGGTGCGGCCTGCCAGTTTTGCACATACGCAATATACTGTTTGAAACAGCAGCCGCGTATCCGTAACGAAGGATTGCTGGCGGGCGTATTCCACACGCATACGGTTTTTCTCCTGCAAAATATTCCGCTCGTACGCCCCTTCCGGATCATCGTGCCCTACCACTTCATCTAATCGAATCAGTTTGATTGAACTGGGGTCGCTGATGCCCGGACGTACCCACAGAATACACTGCTGCTGCTCGGTATAGCGCATGGTGTATTTCAGCAATTCAGGTCTGGGGCCGATAAAGCTCATATCGCCACGCAGGATATTAAACAGCTGCGGCAGCTCGTCCAGTTTACTCCAGCGCAGCACACGCCCAACCCGGGTAACCCGCGGATCATCCAGTGCCGTTGTGCCGCTGTACCGGTCCGCGCCAATGACCATCGTGCGAAACTTGAGGATATAAAAAGGCCGGTTATGATAGCCGCCCCGAAGCGCTTTATACAACACAGGTCCAGGCGTGCTTACCTTTACGATAAGCGCAATGGGCAGCATAAGCAGTAAACCCACCGGCAGCACGAGGAGCGCCGCTATTAAATCCAGAATCCTTTTCAGTACCTTACTGTAAAACGGATGGCTTAATTCGCCGCTCCAATAGGGTAAAACCTCGGGTATCGCGTTCTGGTCGTTCATCCACGTATCCCGCCTGCGCAAATGCTTCACCGACAAACCTCCCATAGTATGAGAGCTGGTTACCGCTAAACCTAAGCATAACACACGCATAATAAGAAGTCAAACGGAAAACCTGTAACAAGCAGGGGTTTTGGGGGGTTCTGCCGACCCCTGTTCAGGCTGTCTCAGCTTGACTTTTTATACCGTATCTTTTATACTTTTTCTACGTTTATCTATGATAACGATTTTTTACCACCATTGCCATAACCCTTGCAAATACAAGGTATGTCAACACTTTGAAGCATTTTTTGCGTATTGTGAAAGGAGCAAAGCTATGACCAATATCCCTTCTTCGCCTTTGGAACGTCTGGCTGATTATGCAGGCGCTTATGAACATACCGTGATCCAGAATGCGATGATTGACCGTCAGCTTTATGATACTTACGGCGTAAAACGCGGCCTTCGCGACAAGTCCGGTAAAGGCGTGCTGGCGGGGCTTACCAAGATATCCGAAATTCAATCCAGCAAAGAGGTGGATGGGCAGCGCGTGCCTATCGACGGACGGCTGTGGTATCGGGGCTATGATATTAACGATCTGGTCAAGGGCGTAATGAAGGACAACCGTTTTGGTTTTGAGGAAACCGCCTATCTGCTGCTATTTGGCGATCTGCCTAATGCCGATCAGCTGAAACATTTTAAGCGGATTATGGCGCAAAGCCGCACACTTCCGACCAATTTCGTACGCGACGTCATTATGAAAGCGCCCAGCGCCGACATGATGAATACACTCAGCCGCAGTGTGCTGACGTTAGCCAGTTACGACGACGATGTATCCCACCTGTCCATCTGCAATGTGCTGCGCCAGTGCCTGATGTTGATTGCGGTTTTTCCGATGCTTGCGGTATACGGCTACCAAAGCTATAACCATTATGAACGGGATGAAAGCCTGTATATCCACCGCCCGGATGAAAGCCTGTCCACAGCGGAGAATCTACTGCGGATGCTGCGCCCGGATAAACAATACACACAGCTGGAAGCGCGTGTACTGGATGTAGCGCTCATGCTGCATATGGAGCATGGCGGCGGCAACAACTCCAGCTTTACCACGCATGTGGTTACCTCTTCCGGCACCGATACGTACAGTGCTATCGCCGCGGCGTTGGCCAGCTTGAAGGGTCCCAAGCACGGCGGCGCCAACATTAAAGTTGTACAAATGATGGCGGATTTAAAGCAAAACGTAGCAGATACAACCGATGAGCAAGCCGTCGCAGCCTATCTGCACAAAATACTCAACCGGGAAGCCTTTGACCGTAAGGGGCTCATCTACGGTATCGGCCACGCGGTATACTCCATCAGCGATCCCCGCGCCAAGGTGTTCCGCACCTTTGTAGAGCAGCTGGCCGATGAGAAACACAAGCGGGAAGAATTCCAGCTGTATTCGCTGGTAGAGCGGCTCGCGCCGGAGATTATCGCGCACGAGCGCCACATGTATAAGGGCGTCAGCGCCAATGTGGATTTCTTCAGCGGTCTGGTGTACGGCATGTTGGGCATCCCCGAAGAGATGTTTACGCCAATCTTTGCCATCGCGCGCATTGTCGGCTGGAGCGCGCACCGGATGGAAGAGCTGGTGAATATGGATAAAATCATCCGGCCCGCCTACCGTGCCGTCTCCCCCAACCGGGAATACAGCCAACTGGCTGAACGCGGCTGTAACCCCTGATAGCACTACCTTTGCGGTTTAAGAATTTTAAAGAACACCTTTTAACAGATGCACTACCAGACTGTTTATAAAGTCCGAGATGACAGAAAGCAAGGGTGGCAAGGGGATGCGCTTACCCGCACGTAAGTGATTCCCTTTGTCATCACGCAGCTGACAACGCAGATTAGGCTTTTGAGGCAGACCGAAACCCCGGAGGCTGTATGCCTCCGGGGTTTACTTTTTCAATTGATCTTAGCGGTGCGGTTTCCGCAGCCTTTTACGCCGGTTTTGCGGCTTCTGTACCTTCGAGGTTTCCCCTTTGAGGCTGAACAGTTCATCGCGCAGTTTTGCCGCTTTTTCAAAATCCAGCGACTTAGCAGCGGAGAGCATCTGATCCTCAATGCTCTTAAGTAGCTCCTGCTTCTCTTCCTCGCTCATATCGTTTTGCGTGCCGGCGGCAAAGCTATTGGTAATCTTCAGCAATGCCTGCACCGTACTTTGTACGCTTTGCGGCGTAATCCCGTGAATGCGGTTATACGCCTCCTGCAGGTTGCGGCGGCGGTTGGTTTCGTCAATGGCGCGCATCATGCTGTCGGTCAGCGTATCGCCATAAAGGACTACACGACCGTTTACATTACGCGCAGCACGGCCAATGGTTTGAATCAGCGAGGTTTCACTGCGTAAAAACCCTTCCTTATCCGCATCCAATATCGCTACCAGACTGACTTCCGGCATATCCAACCCTTCGCGCAGCAGGTTAATGCCCACCAACACGTCAAACTCACCGAGCCGCAAATCACGTATCAGTTGGGTGCGCTCCATGGTTTGAATATCGCTGTGCAGGTACCGAACACGGATACCGAGGTTTTTCAGGTAATCCGTCAGGCTTTCCGCCATGCGCTTGGTAAGGGTGGTAACCAGAATACGTTCGTTTTTCTCGGTTGTTTTGTGAATTTCGGCTACCAAATCGTCCACCTGTCCGGTTGCCGGACGAAGCTGCACCATCGGGTCTAAAAGGCCCGTTGGGCGGATGATCTGCTCTACAATATTCTGGCTTAAGTCCAGCTCGTACGCGCTGGGCGTAGCGCTGACGTAGATGGTTTGGTGCTGGCGGGTACGGAACTCGTCAAACACCAACGGCCGGTTATCAAAAGCGGACGGCAGCCGGAAACCATAATCCACAAGATTTTGCTTGCGCGCGCGGTCGCCATTGTACATTGCGCGTATCTGCGGTACGGTAACGTGGCTCTCGTCAATAAACATTAAAAAATCTTTGGGGAAGTAGTCCAGCAGGCTATACGGCGCTTCTCCGGGTTTGCGGCCATCAAAATAACGGCTGTAATTCTCAATGCCGGTACAAAAGCCGATTTGGCGCATCATTTCCAGATCGTACTGGGTGCGCTGCCGAAGACGCATGGCAAACAGCGGCTGCCCCTCGTCCTTCAGCTCCTGCACTCTGGCTTCCATGTCTCTTTCAATCACGTCCAGCTGACTGCTCATCTTTTCCCGGTCCATGGCGTAGTGCGTCGCCGGGAAAACCAGCGCATGTTCCAATGTGCTTAACACATTGCCGGTGATAACCTCAATTTCACGAATGCGCTCTATCTCATCGCCGAAGAATTCCACACGCAGCGCGTGCTCCCGCTCATTAGCGGGAATAATCTCCAGCACATCCCCGCGCACACGGAAGCTGCCGCGGGTAAACTCAAAGTCATTGCGCGTATACTGTATCTCCACCAGCCGGTCGATCAGCGTATCGCGGCTGATCTGCATGCCCGGCCGCATACTAACCATCATTCCTTCATACTCGCTGGGATCACCCATGGAGTAAATGCAGCTGACGCTGGCGACAATGATTACGTCTTTGCGCTCGCGCACGGCCGCCGTGGCGCTGTGGCGCAGACGGTCGATTTCTTCGTTGATGGACGCATCTTTTTCAATGTAGGTATCCGTGGATGCAATGTAAGCTTCCGGCTGATAATAATCGTAATAACTTACGAAATATTCCACCGCGCTGTCCGGGAAGAATGCCCGAAACTCGCTGCACAGCTGCGCTGCCAGTGTTTTATTATGCGCAATCACCAGTGTAGGTTTTTGTACGCGCTCAATAACAGACGCCATGGTAAACGTTTTGCCGCTGCCTGTAACGCCCAGCAGAACCTGATCTTTCAGCCCTTTTTCAATACCGTCCGCCAGACTGGTAATCGCAGCCGGCTGATCGCCGCTGGCCTGATATGGAGATTGTAGTACAAACCGGTTCATGGCGTTCTCCTTTCATGGGTACCTGTCGCCATTATAGCATAGACTATTCCAAAAGCAAACACCTGTTTGCGCTCTCTTCCTATCGAAAAGGTTACCGTATCCGTTGCCCCGCTGCCAATAACCTTCTCGGCAATCCGGACAAGCAAAAACCGGGCGATACACTGACTTCAGCCTATTGCCCGGTATATACTACAATTTTGCTTATAACACCAGCGCCGCCAAGGCAAGCGCCTTTCCCCCCATCAGGATTTTTGTGTAAAGCTATTATGACAGCGCCCGCAGGTGACCGTAACCACACCGGCTTTGCGCGGCAGCTTGAGCCACGCCTTGCAGTTTGGGCACCGGAAATACTTATACTGTTTCCTGTTTTGAAACCGCACCCTAGCCTGCCGGATATTGGTACTCACCTTGTTTTTCATCGCCAGATACCGGCGGTTTTCATCCGCCCGTTTCCGTTCGTTACGGGAAAAAATGCGGAACATCGTATATACATAAAGCGCCAGTGAAACCGTGCTCAGCAGTCCCGAACCCAGCACCGCCGCCAAAACGTAAATTGCCAGCCCGACCCATACCAGCATCACCGAAAAGGGGTCTACCCCGTGGCGGCCCGCCATAAAGGAACGGAAAGATTGCTTAATTTTTTCCCAAAAAGACATACAGGTTCTTCCTCCTTAACAACAGTAAGCGCCGCCGCGGCCACCCAGGCAGCAACAGTTACAAAGCAAATTCAACACCAATACCGATAAACAGGGGTTTGCGCACAGCGTACCGGTAAACCCGCGCTGATTGCCATACTGCCGGTAGCTTTGCCCCGTGGATTGCAGTTGGGAAAGCAGCTCGCGGAAGGCCGCCTCATCCGGCGCCATCTGCACCGCGCGGCGTGCATAATTCAGCGCCGCAACGCGGTTGCCAAGCCCAAGGTTGGCTCGCGCGCTCCAATAATACCAGGCAGCACTGCGCTCATGCAGTGCGGAAAGCAACTGTATCGCACGGCTGTAATTATTATCAAGTACAGCGTCCTCAACATTTTTCAGCAGCGGATCATACTCGGTATAGGTCGTCGTATAACCGCTGCGGCGTGATTGCTGCCCCGCCTGGCGGAAAAAATCACCAAAACCAAAGGGGTCGTAATCGCCATATCCGTTTTGCGACGATCCGGCTCCACCGGTATTCCCATAGCCGCCATACCCGCCTGTACGTCCATACCCGCCATATCCGCCGCCGGGATTTCCATATGGGTTGTAGCCGCCGGATGTGCCGCCAGGGGTATACCCCTGCCCTTTATGCTTAATCAGGATTGTGTAGGCCTCGTTGACTTCCTTCATTTTGGCTTCTGCTTGAGCGCTGCCGCCGTTCACATCGGGATGATACTTCTTAGCCAGTTTCCGGTATGCGGCTTTAATTTCATCATCCGTCGCGGTTTGAGGTACGCCCAGCACGTCATACGGGTCTCTGTTCATGGTCACTCTCCTTTAGTTTCCCCTGCTTGCGCTCCGCTTTTGCCTGTTTTTGCTGGTAGCGCACCCAAACCCCGGAATACAGAATGTTGCGCAAAATCTCCACATCCTGTACCAGCGGGAGCAGTTCAAACGCCTGCGTGCATTCCGCAATCACCATCGTCAGGCTATCTTTAATCAGGCTTTCGTAATCCGGCTGTTCCCGGTACTGCGCCAGCGGGTTGTACCGTTTGCGCCGTATATCGGCAGGCAGGTCGTCATACGCATCCATCAAGTAGATGAAACGTCCCAGCCCCTCGCCCAGCTTGCGCAGCGGCACGGCCCAATAGTCGTTGCGGTACACAAATACCTCGCCCAGCATCCGCGCCGTCAAGTTGGCAGGCGCATCCGGTTCCAGACTGTTAGCCTGTTCCAGTTCACCGATGCTGTCCAGACAGCTTTCAATCGCGGCGCACTTTTCCGGGTAACGGCTTTCCACCTTCCGGTAGGCGCTTTCCAGCAGCTTTGCCTCCACGCGCCCCGCCAGACTATGGTCATCTTCCCAGTCATCCCGGCATTTATGGTACGCCAGCGCGATATTCATATCGGCACAGTAGTCGCTCAGCTCATTATGGATCGCTTCGCGTTCCTTAATGGGATGCGGCAGACAGCGGCTTTTATCCACCGTTTCTTCCGGTTCGTACAGGGAGCTGAGCAGAATCATCAAAAAAGTCATATCATAGCTCAGCGTCATCCGACCCAGATTACCGTAGCGCTTCATCAGCGTATGGCACAAGCCGCAATAATAGGCTTGGTAACGCTGGCGGCTGCGTTCTCCCAGCTCCGCAGGGTGAATGGTTACATACCCGAACATGAGCGCTCCTTCTTTATGCCGCGCAAAACGGCCCGTCAATCATTCTGGCTATTCTCCGCAGAAGTATAGTTCGCGTCCATAGCGCCATCCTCGCCTGCGCCCGTACCGGCCGAGCCGGTGTAGCGGCCCACAGCGTTCAGCGCCTGCTCCAGTTCCAAACTTGCATCCCGCGTTGCCGCGTCATCCTGATCGTCCAGCGCCTGCTGGGTACGCTTGCGTAAATCCTCAATCCGCTGTTTATCTTCTGACTTCAGCTTGCGCATGGCGCTCTTCGCCTCATAGCACAACTGCTCGGCATGGTTGCGCAATTCTGCACTCTGCTTGCGCAGGCGGTCATCCGCAGCGTAACGCTCCGCATCGTGTATCGCCTGATCGATTTCGGCCGAAGACATATTGGAGCTTTGGGTGAGCACAATTTCCTGATGCCGCCCCGTGCCCAAATCCTTTGCCGATACGTTTACGATGCCGTTTGCATCAATGGCGAACGTAACCTCAATTTGCGGTACGCCCCGCAGAGCACGCCGGATGCCGCTCAGTTTAAACTTGCCCAGCGTTTTATTGTACGAGGCAATCTCCCGCTCGCCCTGCAAAACGTGGATCTCCACTTGCGTCTGGAAATTCGCGGCTGTGGTAAAAACCTGACTGCGCTTCACGGGAATCGGTGTGTTCCGGTCAATCAAACGGCTGTACACATCGCCAACCGTTTCAATACCCAGCGACAGCGGCGTAACATCCAATAGCAGCAGCCCGGTTACCTGCCCGGTCAGCACACCGCCCTGCAGCGCGGCGCCCAGCGCAACGCACTCGTCGGGGTTTACACCCTTGCTGGGTTCGTGGCTGGTGAAGCGTTTCACAGCTTCCTGTACGGCGGGAATGCGCGTACTGCCGCCAACCAAAAGCACCCGGCCCAACTCGGCGGGTTTAATTCCCGCGTCGCTCATCGCTTGCCGCACTGGCCCCATGGTAGCCTCCACAAGGCTTCTTGTCAAGTCGTCGAACTTGGCGCGGGTCAACGTCGCTTCCAAATGCTTTGCGCCGTCCTTACCGCTGGCAATAAACGGCAGGCTGATGGTTGTGGTGCTGGCGGCGCTCAGCTCGATCTTCGCCTTTTCCGCCGCCTCGCGGATACGCTGCATTGCCGTGGGGTCTTCCGTCAGGTCTACCTTATCGCTCTTTTTAAACTCGCCGATCAGCCAGTTGACAATACAGCGGTCAAAATCATCCCCGCCAAGGCGATTGTTACCGGCAGTCGCCAGCACTTCAATCACTTCGCGGTTAATATCCAATATGCTCACGTCGAAGGTGCCGCCGCCCAGGTCGAACACCATCACCTTCATGCTTTCGCCCTTGTCCGCTCCGTATGCTACCGCTGCGGCCGTTGGCTCATTGATGATTCGCAGCACATTCAGCCCCGCAATACGCCCGGCATCCTTGGTGGCCTGCCGCTGGCTATCGCTGAAGTATGCCGGAACGGTGATCACCGCATCGGTTACCGTTTCCCCTAAATACGCTTCCGCGTCGTGTTTCAGCTTTTGCAGAATAATCGCGCTGATCTCCTGCGGAGTATATGCTTTACCGTCAATTTTAACACGATTGTCGGTGCCCATTTCCCGCTTGATGCTGGAAATGGTGCGCCTGCTGTTCGTAATGGCCTGCCGTTTGGCCGCGTTCCCTACAATACGTTCGCCGCTCTTGGTAAACGCAACCACCGACGGAGTGGTACGGTCGCCTTCGGCATTGGGGATCACTACAGCCTCACCGTTTTCCATAAATGCGACGCAGGAATTGGTGGTTCCCAAATCGATGCCGATCGTCTTTCCCATTATACAAACCTCCTCAACAGGATCTATCCAAAATTCACTTTACTATCATACACGAAAAACGTGATCAATACATAGCCCAAATATGGATAATCCGTAAACATTCGTTAGCCGGCTAATGGATAACGCTTGCCATATTCCACAGCCCGCTGTATGCTGTGTACCATACGGGAGGGATGCAGTATGGCAGCGCAGTATCAGGGAATTGAACATCCTTTCGCGCCGGTTTTTGCCTCCGATTCGCATGTGCTGGTATTGGGCACCTTCCCCTCGGTAAAATCCCGTGAGAACGCATTTTACTACGGCCATCCACAGAACCGTTTCTGGCGGGTGCTGGCAGCTCTTTTTCAAGCAGACATACCGGAAACCATACCCCAGAAAAAGCAATTGCTGCTGCAAAACCATATCGCGCTTTGGGATGTACTCGCCTCCTGTGATATTACCGGCAGCGCCGACAGCAGTATCCAACGGCCTGTACCCAACGATATTGGTACATTGCTTACGCAAGCATCCATACACACACTGTACGCCAACGGGCAGACTGCTGCGGCACTGTACCGCCGCTGGTGTGAACCGCAGACGGGGAAAGCGATTACTACTCTCCCATCCACCAGCCCGGCCAATGCCGCATGGACGCTAGACAAACTGATTTCCGCATGGGAATCGCTGCGAGATACTATACATATTAATCAGCTGAAATAAACTCATTTATACCATATGTACCATAATGATTTTATCATAATGGAGACCCCACATATGGACCCCAGAAAAGGCTTTGACACGATTCCGGAAGAATTTGACAAATGGAGACCCCGCTATTGTGATGCAGCGTTTCAGGATATCATCTCGCACTCGCAGCTTGGACCCGGTAAGTCAGCGCTGGAAATCGGCCCCGGTACAGGGCAGGCAACAGAGCCGGTATTGAAAACCGGCTGCGAATATCTGGCCATCGAATTAGGCGCGCATCTGGCGGCGTATACCGCAGACAAATTTAAAACCTATAATAACTTTCATGTCGTGAACGCTGATTTTGAAACTCATAAATTTCAACAGCAACAATTCGATCTGGTTTATTCCGCGGCGGCTATACAATGGATACCGGAAACCATTGGCTTTGGAAAAACATACAATCTTCTGCGCAGGGGCGGTACCTTTGCCATGATGTTTTTACGCGCTGACTTTCAAACACCTAATAAAGTCTTGTATGAAAAGATACAGTCCGTCTATCGTAAATATTTCTTTCCGGAATTGCCCTATACGCAAAAACCGAATTATGAAAACGTAACCCATTATGGCTTCGTTGATCTGCAATGCAGGCAATACCAACATCAACGGGTTTATACGGCGGATGAGTATACCGCGTTGATCGCCACGTACAGCGACCATATCTCCCTTCGGGAGCCATACCGTTCCTCGTTTTTCGCTGGAATCCGAAATGCGATTGTGGAAGCGGGAAACCGGATTACGTTGAACGATACTATCGTGCTTTACTTGACCCGTAAGCCCTGATGAATACTGCCGATCCCCTCGCTGCGTTAGGCATATAAAGGCATCCGTCTCAAGTTTAATCTACGCAAATAAATTCACAAATACGGCTCGTATCCATTGACAGTGCCATCATGTTTTGCTATTATACATATGAACAATTGCTCATATGAAGGAGTGTTTGACTATGGCTCACGAAAAAGACGTCCCGCAATGCGGCTATATCTTCGTACATACGGACATTGTAGACCGTGTCACCTCCGCCATGCCCAGCGAAGAAACCCTGTTTGACCTGAGCGATCTGTTCAAGTTGTTCGGGGATTCCACCCGCATACGCATTCTATACTGCCTGTTTGCCAACGAGATGTGCGTATGCGATATTGCAACGCTGTTGGGCATGAGCCAGAGCGCCATTTCTCATCAGCTGGCGCTGCTGAAACGCAGCAAGCTGGTTTCCGCCCGCAGGGAAGGCAAGACCGTGTTCTACGCGCTGGCGGACGACCACGTGCGTACCATCCTCGGGCAGGGCATCGATCACGTTACCGAATAAAAGGAGGCTTGTGCCATGAGAAAGACTTTTCAACTCTGCAATCTGGATTGCGCATCCTGTTCTGATAAGTTGGAGCGTGCCATTAGCAAACTGCCGGGCATACAAAGCGCCAACATTAATTTCGTCACCCAAAAGCTGACACTGGAGGCGGACGAGGATGTATTTGACGATTTAATGGTTCGCTTGCAGCGCACAGTCAACCGTGCGGTAAAAGGCTGCATTTTACAGTAGTTAAACAGCGGGGGCATTATTGCCAACCCAATGTGTGAATAAAGGAGTTGATCCCTGTGACCCGGAAGCAAAAGCAAATGCTGTTTATCATACTGGTATCCACAATGCTTTTCCTGGTTGCGGTTTTACTGAAACATCCCACGTACCGGTTGGTTCTTTTTTTAGCTGCATATGTGCTGGTTGGCTTCAGCGTGCTGAAAGAAGCCGGGGAGAACATACTCCACAGCGAAGTGTTTGATGAGAACTTTTTAATGTCCGTCGCCACCCTCGGCGCGCTGCTCATCGGCGAATATCCCGAAGCGGTCGCCGTTATGCTGCTGTACCAAACAGGCGAGCTGTTTCAAAGCTACGCGCTGGGCAGAAGCCGAAAGTCCATAACCGCGCTTATGGATATCCGCCCGGATGTCGCCCACGTGGAGAGGGATGGAAAACAGGTGGATCTGCCGCCGGAGGATGTACAGGTCGGCGAAGTGCTGACAATAAAACCCGGCGAGCGCGTGCCGCTGGATGGGATTGTAATTGAGGGGGATTCATCCCTGAATACCGCGGCGCTAACCGGCGAAAGCCTGCCGCGGGATGTAACTGCCGGCGATGAGGTCATCAGCGGCTGTATCAATGTGAGCGGCGTATTGCGCATTCGCGCTAACAAGCCTTACGGTGAATCCACCGTCGCTAAAATACTGGAGCTGGTGGAAAACGCCAGCGGGAAAAAAGCCCGTACCGAACGCTTTATTACCCGGTTTGCGCGGGTGTATACTCCGGCAGTTTGCGCCGCTGCGCTCCTCTTGTTTGTATTGCCTCCGCTCATTACCGGCAGCGGCTGGGCGGTTTGGGGTACGCGCGCCTTGAGCTTTCTGGTTGTTTCCTGCCCCTGTGCGTTGGTCATCTCCGTTCCGCTTACCTTTTTCGGCGGCATCGGAGGGGCAAGCCGCAACGGTATATTGGTGAAAGGCAGCAACTACCTGGAGCAGCTTGCCAATACCCACACCGTCGTGTTTGATAAAACCGGCACGCTTACGCAGGGTAGTTTTACCGTTACAGTCGTGCATCCCGATCAGGTTACCGAACAGGAACTGATGCGTCTGGCTGCCACCGTGGAAAGCTATTCCAACCACCCCATCAGCCGCTCCATCCGCGCGCATTACCACCTGCCGGTTGTCGCGGACATGGTAAGCAACGTTAAAGAATTGCCCGGCCTAGGCGTTTCTGCCACATTGGATGGCCGTACCGTATATGCAGGCAACCAAAAACTGATGGATTCCATCGGCGTTGCCCCGCCTGTTTGCCCGCACGTCGGCACGGTCGTGCACGTAGCACAGGATCAGGTGTATCTGGGGCACATCGTTATATCCGACGAGGTCAAGCCGACAGCAAAGGATGCCATATCCGCACTCACGCATACAGGCGTGCATAAAACCGTAATGCTCACTGGAGATGCACAAAACGTTGCCGATCAGGTAGCGGAACAACTAGGGATTGACGATGTATACGCTCAATTGCTGCCCGCCGATAAGGTGGACAAGGTAGAAAGGCTGATTGCCGAAACCGCAGGCGCCGGATCGCTGGTTTTTGTAGGCGACGGGGTTAACGACGCGCCTGTTTTGACCCGTGCGGATGTCGGCGTAGCCATGGGCGCTCTGGGCAGCGATGCTGCAGTGGAAGCTGCCGACGTCGTATTGATGGACGACGATCCCCGTAAACTTCCGCTGGCGATTCGCATCGCACGGCACACGCTTTCCATCGCGCGGCAGAATATCATTTTTGCACTGGGTGTTAAGCTGGGCGTATTAGGCCTGATCGCCATAGGTCTGGCCAACATGTGGCTGGCCGTGTTTGCGGATGTCGGCGTAAGCCTGCTTGCGATACTCAATGCCACACGAGCGCTGACGATTCAAAAGGATCTGTAACGATTCAAAAAGCAGCGAAACATGAAAAACATGTTCCGCTGCTTTTTGCTTCTCACAAATTTTTATTCCTGCTTCATTGGTTCGCTCTGTTCCCATGGCGCATAGCATTCTTCCTGTGCAAGCTGCCGGATGCGCCCATCGGTAACCCGCGTCAACGTAGCAAGTACCTGCTCCGCATCCGTCTGTTTGCATAAAAGGCCAAAGCGGATACTGTCGGTATATTCCGGTTCATCCTGCCGCACGGGCAGGCTTTTTAATTCGTGCTGTACCCTGTCCCATTGCGGGTAGGCAACCTCCAGCCTCATCCGCAGCGACGGCGCCATTTCACATACGCCCGCCTCATTCAGCGACAGCGCGCAGGTGTGGCTGTACGCACGTACCAAGCCGCCTGCGCCCAGCAGAATGCCGCCAAAGTACCGTGTGACTACCACGGCACAGTTCACTACCCCGCGTTGCTTCATCACTTCGATAATGGGCAATCCAGCTGTACCGCCCGGTTCCCCATCGTCACTGTAACGCATAATACCCGCATTTTCCCCAATGATGTAGGCATAGCAATTATGGTTGGCAGCTTTATGCTCCTGCCGGATTGCCTCCAGATAGCGCAGCGCTTCTTCTTCGGTTTCAACCGGCGTTGCATGGCCAATAAACCGGCTTTTCTGGATTACGTATTCTGTATCGGCCGCCTTGAGCAGCGTTGTATATGCTTTCATTGATAGCCCTTTCCCCTCTTATCTTTTTTATTATATCCCTTTCATGTTTGTCATGCAATGGAATGAACGTTTGTTCGCCAAGCAATTGACAAACCTGCTGCAAATCCGTATGATGAAGGTTGTGTGGAAATGCAGGATGAAGGAGGCGCGCCATGGTTGTGCTGGGCATTGACCCCGGGCTGGCTACGCTTGGCTGGGGCGTTATCACGGCGGAAGGCAGCCGGCAAACTTTGGTGGATTACGGCTGTATCCTCACCACACCGGAGCAAACCTTGCCCAACCGGCTTGTGACCATTCAGCATGAAATGCAATCCCTGCTCACGAGGTTTTCGCCGGATGAGATCGCGTTTGAAGAACTGTTCTTCGCCCGCAATGTTACCACCGCACTAACAGTGGGCGCTGCGCGTGGTGTAAGCGTAGCGGTTTGCGCCGCTTATACCGGCAAACTGTTTGAATATACGCCCATGCAGGTGAAACAGGCGATGGTTGGTTACGGCAAAGCGGAAAAGCGGCAGATTCAGGAAATGGTGAAGCTGCTTTTGCACATGGATACGATTGCCCGTCCGGACGATGCGGCAGACGCGCTGGCGATCGCCCTTACCCACGCCGCTACGGGCGTATCCAGCAGTCAGTTTTTGATGAAATGAACCGTAAGGAGGCGCTGACATGATCGCGTTGGTGGAAGGTACGGTGCTGGAAAAAAGCGAAGGTTCGGTCGTGCTGCTTTGCGGCGGCATCGGGTTGCAGCTTTCATGCAGTATGAACACACTTGCGGCCATACCGCCCACAGGGCAAACCTGCCGTTTATTCACGCATTTCAGCGTCCGGGAGGATGCCATGGAACTGTTTGGCTTCATGGCACGGGAAGAGCGCGCGATGTTTCGCAACCTTATTTCCATTTCCGGCGTAGGCCCCAAATCCGCCCTGTTTGTACTGGGCAGTTTGCCTCTTGCTGATTTACGTCTTGCCATCCTTACCGGAGACATTGGTCTTTTAAGCCGCGCACCCGGGCATTGGTAAAAAAACAGCACAGCGCATTGCGCTGGAACTGAAGGATAAAGTAACCAAAGATGCGTTAGAGGGCGGCGTTAGCGTAGAGGATATTGCCGCCGCGGATACCGAAGCCCCCGCGCAGGATGCGCTGGGCGAAGCGATGCAGGCACCTCAAAGCATTAGGGTATTCGCCACAGGAAGCCGCCAGCGCCCTCAAGGCGGCCAAAAGGCAAAGCACAGACAGCCGATGAACTGATCCGCCTTGCTCTGCGCGGTATGACTCAGCAGCTATAACGCACTTCTACCCATAAAGGAGTTACCCTATGCCAAACGACGAACGCTTGATTACTACCGGTTTTTCGTGAAGGGGAGGACGAGCAGGAGCTAACCCTGCGCCCCAAAAAACCCTCAGCGATTACGTTGGACAGGAATCCATAAAGCAGAATCTTCGCATTTCAATTGAGGCGGCGCTCAAGCGCCGCGAATCGCTGGATCATCTGCTTTTATACGGCCCTCCGGGGCTTGGTAAGACGACGCTTGCGGGCATTATCGCAGCTGAGATGGGGCAAAATATCCGCATCACCAGCGGCCCGGCCATCGACCGCCCCGGAGATTTGGCCAGTATATTGACCAATCTGACCGACGGTGATGTATTGTTTATTGATGAGATACATCGTCTTAGCCGCTCGGTGGAAGAAGTGCTTTACCCCGCCATGGAGGATTATGCGCTGGATATTATGATCGGCAAAGGCCCCACCGCACGCAGCATCCGGCTGGATTTGCCGCATTTTACGCTGGTGGGGGCAACCACGCGCGCGGGGCTTCTTTCCGCGCCGCTCAGGGATCGTTTTGGGCTGTTA
This sequence comes from Candidatus Limiplasma sp., assembly GCA_963663285.2. GTDB lineage: Bacteria > Bacillota > Clostridia > Christensenellales > Aristaeellaceae > CAXXOK01. The sequence continues at coordinate 1,533,712 of CAXXNI010000002.1, forward strand.
TTCCGCTTGGAAATGTACAGCAGGGAAGAGCTTGCCGCCATCCTGCGCCGCAATATTGTGATTCTGAATGTGCAAGCAGATGAACCCGGCATTCTCGAAATTGCCGATCGCAGCCGAGGCACGCCCCGAATCGCCAACCGGATGCTCCGGCGCGTACGTGACTATGCGCAAATCCGCGCCAACGGCTGCATCACCTGCGAAATTGCCAAAAAGGCGCTGGATATGCTGGATGTAGATGCTTTGGGGCTGGACCGTGTAGACCGTACCATGCTGGCAACCATGATGGATAAGTTTTCCGGCGGCCCCGTTGGGCTGGAAACGCTCAGCGCCATGACAGGCGAGGACGCCACCACCATCGAGGATGTATACGAGCCTTACCTGATGCAATTGGGCTTTCTCGTACGTACGCCCCGCGGCCGCATTGTCACCCCCGCAGCATACGAGCATATGGGCCGCAAGCCCCTTTCGCCGCCGGCAGAAAACAGCAATGGCAGCGAGCAACTAAAGTTTTAAAGCCGCGCCGCAGAAGAACGCGGCGCAGCATAAGGAGCAAATACCACTTGAAAACCAGTGATTTTACGTATCATCTTCCGGAAGAGCTGATCGCCCAAACGCCTATCGAGCCCCGCGACCACAGCCGTATGCTGGTGTACAACCGCGAGGATAAAAGCATACAACATCTGCATTTTTATGATTTGCCCCAGTTTCTGCATCCCGGTGATGCGCTGGTGCTAAACGAAACCAAGGTAATCCCCGCCCGTTTGCTTGGCGAAAAAGAAGATACGGGCGTACCGGTGGAAATTTTGCTGCTGCGGCGCGAAACCAAAGACGTATGGGAAGCCTTGGTACGGCCTGGCCGCCGGTTAAAGCCCGGCACTCTCTGTACTTTCGGCGGAGGGCTTTTGCGTGCCGAAATCCTCTCCACACTTCCCAGCGGCGGACGGATGGTACGGTTTATCTATAACGGTATTTTTGAAGCCCTGCTGGATGAGCTGGGCCAAATGCCGCTTCCGCCCTATATACACGAAAAACTGATAGACCAAACACGCTACCAAACCGTGTACGCAAAAGCGGAAGGCAGCGCTGCTGCTCCAACCGCCGGACTGCACTTCACCCCGGAATTGCTGACCCACATCCGCGAAATCGGGGTCACCATCGTGCCTGTGTTACTGCACGTGGGTCTGGGCACCTTTCGCCCAGTGAAGGAAGAAAATCTGGAAGATCATGTAATGCATGTTGAGCAGTATGAAGTGTCTCCCGCAGCGGCGCAGGCTATCAATACCGCGCGAAGAACAGGCCACCGCTGTGTTTGCGTTGGCACTACAAGCGTGCGTACGCTGGAAACCGTTTCGCAGGATGATGGTATCATCGCGCCGCTAAGCGGCGAAACCGGCATTTTCATTACGCCCGGATACCGTTATAAGGCTGTGGATACGCTGATTACCAATTTCCATCTGCCGGAAAGTACGCTGCTTATGCTGGTTTCCGCATTCATGGGCAGGGAAGAAGCACTGCGTATGTATAATGTTGCCGTAGAGGAACGGTACCGCTTCTTTTCTTTTGGGGACTGCACCCTAATCTTGTAAAGCAAGCCAAAAGCCGTGTATATAAAAAACACTATATGCAATAGCAAAATCACAGTGCCCGGAAAGCGGTTAGCTATCCGGGCACTGCTTATATCACTATTTATTCTTACTTGCTTTCTCAAGCACAGCAAAGCTGGCACCTGTTTTATGCTACCTGTATCATGAATGATTACTTACAATTTGCAACACTGGTGAGTACATTGCTTTACTCTGGGCAGTGCGACAACAGCATCGAAAATGCGTTATTCACATGGGAGCATAACCAGGAGATCCAAAATTACCATTCGTTTGCGTTTGCTCAAACAGCAGCATCCCTCAACCAGTCAATAGCAAGCACAAAGTCAGCAAGTTTTCCGCTTACAGTGCCTCCAGTATAAAGCGCAGGCGCAGGGGCAGCGCTGCAGGCAAGCGGTATTGCGGCAGCACCGGCGCACCCCAGCTATCATCCCCGCCCACACCGCAGCGTGCGGAAGCAATATCTACATAGGTATAGGCTGGTTTTGGCAATTCCTGCTTATGCAGCGCGTCAAACAATGCGGCTTGGCTATACGGCAACACCGCAATTTGCAGCGGGGTATCCGCCATTGTAACACGTAGTGTTCGCCCTTGCTGATCGGATAACGTCATCCAGCGCACCTGCGTACGATTGCCGCAATATTGCGGTTTCAAGTATGGTGTCAGGTTTTCTTCCGCCGTTGTCTGGTGAATTCCCAGAATCGCTCCGGCCTGCCGGTCCGTTTCATTTTCCCAGGGGCCCATACCATAATACCGTACATGGTTCATCTCCCTTGGAAGCCGGAAACTAAGACCCATCGCAGCCAGCTCCGGCAAATTTACGCCGCCGTTAAGCGTCGCCTCCACACGGATACGGCCGGGAGCAAGCATTTGATAAGACACGTCCATTTCCGCATCCGTCAGTCCCGGCAAGCGATAACGGGTGTGCACGCATAGGCACCCATTTTCCATCTCCGCGCTGATCCATTCTCCTATCGACAGCTCGCTGAACGCCCACCAAAGCGCAGTATCCTGTGCGAAACGGTTCCCTCTTTCATTATCAGTCATCGCCCGCGCCAGACTAGGCTGCGGCGCAAAGTTTAAAAGCGGCAGGCATCCCTGACGGCCAAAGGAAACCAATCCGCCCTCAGCCATGCTAAACAGCGCTTGAAAATCGTCGTTTGCTACCCCGACGGAATATCCGCCTTTTACTACCCGGACCGCTGGTTGTGTCAGTAAAGCCGGAGCGGCGACCAGCGGTTTGCCTTCCAGTATCGCTTGCCCATGCATCAATACATAATCGGCCTCTGCCCATAGCGTCTCCACCTTCAGGCGAAGCTGGCACAGCAGCGCATATTCACCAGGTTCAGTTCGCATGGGCAAGGGCAGCGGGAAAAGCCGTGTCTCTCCCGGCGGCACCTGCACATCTTCCAATGCGCCCTGCGCCGCTTCTTCCCCGTTGCATGTCAAAGTCCAAGTCAGTCGGTATCCCGCCAGATTATCAAACAGGTTGTTGTTTTCCAGCGCTACACCCTCTCCGCTTGGCTGGATACGTACATTCTGATACAAGTATTTTACTTCCATTAGTCTCGGGGTTTCTGAGCGGTCGGCAAACACCAACCCGTTACCGCAGAAATTACGGTTATTGGGTTGATCGAAAAAATCCCCGCCATAGGCAAGCCCTTCACCGCCGCCCGGAAGCGGTGCGGTAATCGCCTGATCGATCCAATCCCAGATAAACCCGCCCTGATACTGTGGGTACTGGTCTTCTAACGCAAGATACTCTTTCAATCCCCCGCAGCTGTTTCCCATGGCATGGGAATACTCGCACAGCATAAAAGGCTTATCTTTATGCACGTCCAGCCATGCCGCAATCTCGGCTGCCGGCGGATACATCCGGCTTTCCACATCACTGGTCGCAGGATAACGGCGGTCATTAAAAATACCCTCATAGTGAACGGGCCTTGATGCATCCCGGCTTCGGAAAAATTGCGACATGGCAAAAATGACGGAACCGCCGAAGCTCTCATTACCGCAGCTCCAAAGCAGTATAGAAGGATGGTTCTTATCACGTTCCAGCATATCCCGGGCGCGGTCAATACATGCATCCAGCCATTCCGGACGATTCCCCGGCAAAGCCGTTTCCGCAACAATTTTTCCTTCCTTTAGCCATGTACCATGTGTTTCCAGATTAGTTTCGTCAATCAGGTAAATACCATAACGATCGCACAGCTTATACCACAAGCTTTGGTTTGGGTAGTGACACGTGCGAACCGCGTTGATATTATTGCGTTTGAGCATACGTACGTCCCATAGCATTTCCGCTTCGCTTACCGCACGGCCAGCCCGGCAGCCAAATTCGTGACGGTTTACACCGTGAAACAAGATGCGTTTCCCGTTCAGGTGTAGAACGCCGTTTTTAATCTCAAAACGGCGGAAGCCAACCTCGGTCTGCGCCACTTCCACCACCCGGTTTTGCGCATCGGTTAACGTTAGGCGAAGCGTATAAAGCGCCGGCTTTTCTGCGCTCCATAAACGAGGCGCAGGAATGGTAATTGCAAAGCGCGTTTCTGCCTGCGCAAGCATTGTCTGCCGCTTCACACAATCCCCTTGCTCGTCCAGCAGTTCTGCCGACAGGGTTATTTCTTCCTGTGGCAATTCACACTGCACTTCTGCCGAAAGCTCGCCTGTTATTAAATCCTCCGCAGGCGCGGCGTGCACGAATAAATCTTCCACATGCGCACGGGGCTGTGCCACCAGTTCCACATCCCGAAAGATGCCGGAAAAACGCCAAAAGTCCTGATCCTCCAGCCAGGAACCGGAGCAAAAACGGTATACCTCTACCGCCAGCTTGTTTACGCCCGGTACCAGCGCCGCGGTTACATCAAAACGGGAAGGTGAAAAACTGCCCTCCGCATACCCCAGCAGTACACCGTTCATCCAGACGAAGCAGGCACTTTCAACCCCGTTCAACACCAGTGTTACGCGATTGTCTTTCCAAACCGATGGCAGCATAAAAGCAGTAGTATAGCTGCCGACAGGGTTGAACTGTGTAGGAATTTGCGGAGGAACGATATCCTCCAGCCCATCCCATGGATACTGGGTGTTCACATATTGCGGTTTGCCATAGCCCTGCAGCTGGATATGCCCCGGCACTTGAATATCCTTCCATGCGGAGCAATCATACTCCGGTTGCTCAAACCCGATGGGGCGCGCTTCCGGCACAGGAGAATAGGCAAATTTCCAGTTGCCGTTCAGCGATTGGCGCAAGCTGCTGACACCCTTCTCAGCTTCCTGTACGTTCGCAAAGGTATCGTGATCGGATACCGCTGGTAAACGTCCAACGGCAAAAACAGCCGGGTTGGAAAGATACGAAAGATCATAGCGCATTGTTTCCATCAAGAGAGCCTCATTTCTCATTCATGATTATTTTTAATAAAGCAAGTCGTATGGTAGCAAAAGAACTTATCTACTCATCGGATACATACCGGTGTTTGATCCGATTGCATGATTTTGCTTCACTCTTTTCTGCTAAAATCCATTTTACTCTGTATTCTACCCGCAGCCCTTATAAAAAGCAAGGAATTCCCAGGAAATATACGGGTTATAAATATGGCCGCTTGCGCAACGAATTGAAAATGAAATCTCCATTGCCATGCGCATGGCAATAAACCCCTTTATACCAAGAGGATGATGTATTCCCTTGGAACCACCGGAAGTTTTAACATAATCGGCTCACTTTTGAATCCGGTTAAACATAGAAAAAGCACGACCTGTGCATACCGCAAGGTCGCGCTTGTTAAATCCGTTTCTTCTTCCCATTACCGTTCATTCAAATGATTGTCAAACAGAATGGGCGCATCTGCCTTCACGGAAATCCGTACAGATTAAAATTCCCTTACAGCCTCCGTGTTCCGTTCCGTCAGAAATTCGGTGTGCCGCCTGTTGCCAGTGTAACCGGCATCCGGCTATTCCGTTTTTGTCGGCGTTTCTTTTTCCTCGGCACGTTTACCAATTTTATTCTCGGTGCCTTTCAGCAGCCGTCCAATGTTTGTACGGTGCCGTACCACAACCAGTACAAACAGCGCAGCGGTAAATGCGTACAATGCCCATTGCCCGGGATTGAAGGCCATCGTCAATACCATATAGCAGCATACCATCACCATGCTGCCCAGGCTGATGTACCGTGTTGTTGCAATCACCAATACAAACGCGGCTATGGAGATAATCCCCAGCAGCGGATTGACAAAAAAGATCACCGCCGCTGTGCAGGCAACACCCTTACCGCCTTTAAAGCCGAAGAAACAGGGCCAATTATGGCCGATGACCGCACCGAGACCGCCAAGCATCATACCAAAGCCCGGAATGCCAAACGTCGTACCCGGTAAAAGCAGGCTGCCAACCCAGCAGGCCAATGTCGCTTTGATGAAATCGCCTAAAAATGTAATCAAGCCCCGCTTGAGTCCCAGTACCCGGAGTACGTTGCTGGCGCCGGTATTATGGCTGCCAACTGTACGGATATTTACGCCTGCTTTGTTGCTAACCAGAATACCTGTGGAGATACATCCCAGCAGATAGCCGGCTACGGCGATTGCTAAAGACAGAAGAACTTGTTGCATACTCTTTCTCCTTACGCATGGTTTTGGCGTTGCTCACACGACGCGGTAAAAATGCTGTCGCTCAGCACGCGCTGTCGTCCCATCGTTTTCATCGTTACGTCATCATCCAGAAGATTATACCATGAAACGCCGCCCGCTGGCAAAACGGGTGGCGTCCCGGATGAACTGCCGCAAAACACATGTTTTGCGCGTTGTTGCTGGTTTTATGCAATACTATTCCTGTTCTACGCGAATCATACTTTCTACGCTGGCAACCTGCTCATCCAGCGCCGCAACCGCACGCTGCATGGCTTTTTCACCTGCCATATGGGTAATAACCACCAAGGTAACGCAATCGTCCTGCCGCTCTCCTTTTTGCTGTACAGCGGCAATGCTGACTCCCTCATCGGCAAAGCATTTGGCAACATGGCTCAATACGCCGGGTTCATCCCGCGCCATCATGCGAATGTAGAAGGGACATTGCCAGTTGGTGTTATTCACCAGCGCAACCTTCGGGTTTACTTCGTTTTCAAACGTCGGATACTGGTGCTGGCAAGCGCTGGCTGCCCGTTCCAGATCGCTGACAATCGCACTGGCCGTAGGCAGATCGCCCGCGCCGCGGCCTAGGAACATCATTTCCTTGCAGGCATGTCCATGTAAATATACGGCATTAAACGAGCCGGATACGTTTGCCAGCGGATGATCGCTTTGGATAAACGTCGGATGGACACGTGTTTCCACTTTCAAGCCATCCCGTTTGGCAATTGCCAGCAGTTTCAGCGTATAGCCCAGTTCCTGCCCGCAGCGGATATCCTCAGCGCTGATATGCGTGATTCCTTCCACATACACATCCTCAAAAGGCACCCGCCCGTGAAACGCTAGAGAGGCAAGAATGCTCAGTTTATACGCCGCGTCAAGGCCTTCCACATCCGCAGCAGGGTCCGGTTCCGCCAAGCCCAGACGCTGCGCATCTTTGAGTACCTCGGCGTAATCTTCTCCGTTCTTACTCATGCGGGTGAGGATATAGTTAGTCGTTCCATTTACAATACCATAGATTTTATCAATCCGGTTGGCTTGCAGGCTCTCCTCCAGTGAGTGGATAATGGGAATGGCGCCGCATACCGCAGCTTCGTAGTACAAGCCCGCGCCGGTCGCTTTCGCCGCCTTTTGCAGCTCATGCCAATGCAGTGCAAAAGCAACTTTGTTGGCGGTTACCACGGTTTTTCCGGCTTTCAGCGCACGAAGCATCAGCGAATACGCCGGCTCTTCCCCGCCTAAAAACTCTGCAACTATTTCAATGCCCGGATCATTTAGCACGTCATCCGGGTTATCGGTCAGCACACCCTGCGGAAACTGAATATCCCGCTCTTTATGCAAATCGCGAACAAGCACTTTTTTGATGGTAAACCGCAGGCCCGCACGATGTTCAATATCTTTCCCGAAGCCTTCCAGCAAGCGCCATACGCCGCTGCCGACATTACCGCAGCCTAAAAACCCGATGGAAATTTCCCTTATCATGATCCGATCTTCCTTTCGTGCTTAGCGGTTGCGATCATAAAGGATTCGTAAGCCTTTGAGCGTCAGCAGACCGTCCAGCTTGTCAATACAGTGGTCATCCTGCGCTACCAGCACAGCCATGCCGCCGGTAGCCACCACGAATGCTTTGGGAGCATTCAGTTCCTTGCGCATTCGCTTTACCAGATAATCCACCTGGCCGATATAGCCGTAAATCAATCCGGATTGCAGGTTGGTAATCGTTGTGCGGCCAATAACCGTTTCCGGTTTAATCAGTTCAAATCTCGGCAGCTTGGAGGTACGGCCCACCAGGGCTTCGCTGGCAAGCTTAATCCCCGGGCAAATACATCCGCCCAGAAAATTTCCCTTGGCATCCAGCGCGCCGAAGGTGGTAGCCGTACCAAAATCGATGAAGATGCAGGGCCCTCCATACTGCTCAAACGCCGCAACGGCGTTGGCAATACGGTCGCTGCCCAATTCGCGCGGATTTTCATACTTCAGGTTTATACCGGTTTTTATACCGGGTTCCACCATCATGGGCGTGACGCCGAAATAGTTTTTACACATATGTTCCAGCGTAAAATTAATCGTCGGAACTACGCTGGAAATAGCAACGCCTTCCACATCTTTCGTATCCACTTTTTCATGGTTGAATAGATTGGACAGTAAAATGCCATACTCGTCGGATGTATAGGTTTTACTGGTAGATATGCGCCAGTATTTAACCATTTCCTTGCCTTCAAACAGGGCGGTTTTGATGTTCGTATTGCCCACGTCCATGGTGAGGATCATGCAATTTCTCCTTTATCCTTTTCATCCGCAGCAACAAAGCCGTCGCAACGGATGAAAAGCATATGCTTTACTTCGCGGGGGTTCCGGCCGAATCCGCCGATGTCGTACCCGCGGTGTTCGCTCCCTTTATACGGGTATGCTTGCCCCTCCGGTTTACCGCATCCACGGCAATTTTCACAAGAGGCACCAGCAGCGCAGCCGCCGCAGCCTCCGCAAGGCCGTAGGGAACGCCGACAATTGCAACCAGCCATGCGCCTGCGTTATTCAGGTAACCGGCTCCCGCATCGCCGGTGGATACCAGCCCGTTAATCATATCTGTCAAGTTTAATTCAAGAAAGCCAGTACTTTGCGTACCAGTATACAGCAGAATGATCATCCCAAGGCATAACACCGTATTGGTCAGCGAACCGACTGCGGCAGCGATACCGACGCCCAGCTTATCCAGCTTTCTTTTCCCTTTAAACACGGAATACCAAAGCGAGTACACTGCCCATGCCGTCAGCGGAATGATCAAGCGCGGGATTACGCTTACCAACGGATCCCTGAAAAACAGGTTCAGACCCACCGCTCCGGTTTCCCACGCGCTGATCAGGCTGGAAACGCCAAACACCAGACCAACCACAAGCCCCGCTATTGGCCCTTCCACCAAAGCGGCCAGGATCACGGGAATGTGTACAATCGTAATGGATGGCAAAGGCGGCGGGAGCATGATCATTCCTACATTGGTGAATGTCAGCAAAACGGTAATGGCAGATAGCATCGCAATAACCACCAAGCGACGTGTGTTCAGGGATGATTTTTGCTTTCCGGTTTTTGTATTCATTTGTTTTCCTCCGTTCGAGTTCGCATAGGATACCCGACGATTGGGAACCAATGCTTGCAAGCTAACGCTTTGCAGCCGGTTCCGATGCCAAAATGAATTGGCGGTAACGTAGTGTCCGAAGCGTGTTGCGTCCGATCCCGAAGGTATCAGCGCTGCCCCGAGTACTTATTATAGCGGGAAAGCAGGAAAAAGTAAACCGCACTGCATCCTCCGCCACAAAACGTTTGCATTCTGGATAATGCTTGCACAAGAAGCACCCCGTGCACAAATAACATCAGGTAAAACGCCCCATGTCTGCAACGAGTCAAACGGCAAGCGTTTTCTTCGCGGCAAACATGGGGCGTCTATTAATTTTAGGGGAAGGTTTATTCCTCGTCGTCCCCTTCACCCTCAAAGGCATCGGGAAAGAACGGTTTATGACAATTCGGGCACAGCGGGCTTTCGTCAAAGTCGATATCAGCGGCTTTGATTTGCATGGTTTTTCCGCAATGCGGACAATCGAAAGACAACTCCTCGTTCTCATCGAACTCCTCGTCGTCGTCCTCATCGTCCAGCTCATCGTCATATTCATCATCATCGCCAAAAAGCGCATCTTCAATGTCGCCCAGATCACTGTCAATAGACTCCATATACTCGTCTAGCTCGTCTACATCGTCTTCGATTGTTTTGATCTTCTGCGCCATTTCATCCATTACTGCAAGCATTTCCAGCATCAGGCGGTTTTCATTTTTCTCCTTGTCCAGGTTCAGCCCTTCTGCGAGGCCGCGCAGGTAAGAAGTGCGATCCGTAATACTGCTCATACTCGTTTCCTTTCCCCCATACTATGATTGGGGATAGCGTCGTTTGGATTTTACAGGCTTGGCGACCACTGGTTGCATACAGCGTATTAGCAGCGCTCCATGTACTCGCCAACGCGGGTATCTACACGGATGCGGTCGCCGGTGTTGATAAACAGCGGCACCTGCAGCGTATATCCGGTTTCCAACGTCGCGGGCTTGTAGGTGTTGCTTGCCGTATCGCCTTTGAAGCCGGGCTCGGTATCAGTTACTTCCAGTTCTACAAAGTTGGGAGCCGCTACGCTGAACGCGCTGCCCTTGAAGAACCGAACCGTAACGTTGGTGCCTTCTTTTACAAAGGGAATGGCATCCTCCACCTGTTCCTTGTTCAGGGGAATCTGCTCATACGTTTCCAGATCCATGAAGTAGTACAAATCGCCATCGGCATAAACATACTGCATGTCCTTGGTTTCAATAATGGCACGCGGCATTTTGTCCGTAGGGTTAAAGCTGCGCTCAACCACCGCGCCGGTCATGATGTTCTTAATCTTCGTGCGTACAAAAGCCGCTCCTTTGCCGGGTTTCACGTGCTGAAAATCTACGATGTTCCACACGCCGCCATCCCATTCAATGGTAACGCCCTTCCTGAATTCTCCCGCTGTAATCATAGGTGTTCCTCCGTTCGTGTTTGTGGGGATTCCGCCGGAACTGCCTGCGGCATCTGCGGCGCACAGCGCCCTCTGCCTGTGTCCCGTCCGGTTACAATATCACCAATTCTCTGGTGGGTAAGGTGAGTACGCGGCAGCCTTCTTTGAGGACTACCACGGTGTTCTCAATGCGTACGCCGCCAATACCCGGCAGGTAAATGCCCGGTTCCACCGTCATTAACTGGTTTTCAACCAGCGTTCCGGTTGCAGCCGCGCTGAAACGGGGGCTTTCGTGAATTTCAATCCCCAAACTATGCCCAAGCCCGTGACCAAAACGCCCTGCAAAACCTTGCGCATCGATATAATCCCGGGCAATTGCGTCTATCGCATGGCAGTCGCCGCCCGCGCGTACGGCATCCTGCGCCGTTTGCTGGGCAACAAGCACGGTTTCGTAAACCTGTTTCATTTCCGCGCTGGGCTGCCCCAGCGCCACCGTACGGGTCATATCGGCACAATAGCCGCCGACTTTCGCGCCAAAATCCATGGTGATCATATCACCTTTTTGGATGCGGTAATCGCCAGGCACAGCATGCGGCAGCGAACCGTTGGCCCCCGCAGCCACGATGGTGGAAAACGCAAGCCCATCCGCGCCGTGGGAAAGCATATCATATTCCAATAGCGCAGCAAGCTCCCGCTCGGTCATGCCTTCATGGATGGAAGCGAGGATACGCTCAAAGGAGTCGCCCGTGATTTTGCACGCCTTTTCAATCAGGGCAATTTCCGTTTCGTCCTTCACCTGACGCAGCAGCTCAATATCATTATTGAGCGCTTTCCACGCAACGCCGTCTGTGGCGGCTTGCGCCACGGTAAAGGTACGTACTGTTACGGCGTCATCTTCGTAATACAGTTTGTTTACGTTCCACGCCGCGCAAAACGCCGCAGCGACCTGTTCATGCGTCCGGCCTTTTTCGATGCTGAGAATTTCAAACCCTTCGCATTGTTTCTCCGCCTGCTCAACATAACGGAAATCCGTTACCACCGCACGGTTTTTATACCCAATCAACGCCAGTCCTTCGCCTGTAAATCCTGTCAGGTAAAAAAGATTGGCCGGTTTATAAATAATAACCGCTTCGTTTTCCTGCAGATGGATTGCTTCCAGCAATTTCTGCACACGCGTCATGCTGTGTTTCACTTCCCTTTCCACTACAATTGCCCTGCGCGCTGGGCGCTGCGGGCAATCGCATCGACTATTGTATCATAAACACAGCTGTTGCGCTATGCCTTTTCCGCATTTCACATGCTTTTTCCCAAGCTCGCCAGTTTACGCTCCGTGTATATAACATACGGCTGCCGCAATTGCGCTGAGTGCTTAGTATCCAAGCGCCTCTTCTACCCACAGCACCGTCATCCTGCGGCCTCTTGGCACACGGTCCAGTACAACCGTTGCATTGCACATACACTGCGGCCCGCATTCATCCGGCTTGCAAAATCCGGTAAGTGCGCAGGGCGTTTGCAAGCCCAGCCTGCGCGCGTTTTGCGGGCAAGCCGTTTGCTTGATGCGAGCAATCGCCGTATTGATGCCGCCGTCCACCCATTTGGAGTGGCTGATAACGAAATAAACCATTTCCGGCCCATCCAATATTGCGCCGACACGGTTGCAATTGCCATCGATAAAGACAAGGCTGCCGTTTTTTGTTACAGCGTTTGCAGAAGAAAGGTAAATATCCGCCTTGCGGCTGTTTTCCCGGATCATCGGCACATCCTCTGGTTTAGCTCCCCAGGAGGTATACGTGGCGCAGCCCTTTTCCCGCAGAGCCGGAAGCACGTCAATATCGCGTACCGATACGGAACCGCCCACGCCGACACTGCTGCCTGCCTGTATATGCCCCAGCAGGTACTCTTTTGCCTGCACGGCCGTTTCCAATTCTATCACGGCAAAACCGTGTTTACGCATACTTTCAATTGCCGCCAGCATTTGCTGCTCCATAACTGTTCCTCCTTGTTGCGCGGTTCACGCCTTGCTGTGTGTTCGCACAGTTTGTGTGTTCGCCTGCGCATTGCTCCTGTACTCCATCTGCAAAACACACTCGAACCCGCTTGTTGATACCGTTAGTATAGCACAGTCGCCGCGGGGCGTAAAGCAAACAGGCCATAGGTTTTCGCTGTGTTGGCAGAATAAAACAAACGCCCCGTAAGCAGCAAGGCCAACGGGGCGCAAAGGGGGTTATAGTTAATTATTCAATGCCCAGAGGCATTTTGGCAGGCGTACCCGCTTTACGGGGATAGAGTTTGTTGGCAGGCCCATGTTTACGGCTTACCACGAGGCAGTGCTGCCAATCTGGATGTCCCGGCAATGCAACAGGGCGCAGCTGCGGTATGCTGCCGCCAAGCAGTCTGGCGGCTCTTGCAGCCGCTTCTTGCTCCTCCGCCGCCGACGGGCCTTTGTAGCATAGGGCGCAGCCGCCGATTTGCACAAACGGCAAAAGCAACTCCATCAGCACCGGAGCAGCGGCTACCGCGCGTGCGGTAGCGACGGTGAACCTTTCGCGGTATGCTGGGTTATGCGCCGCATCCTCGGCGCGCGCATGCAGCGTTTGCACATTGGTAAGCTCCAGCGTTTCAATGACGGCATCCAAAAACTTCAAGCGCTTTGCCAATGAATCCAGCAACAGCACTTTCATATCCGGCCGGGCAATCGCCAACAGAAGACCGGGCAAACCCGCACCGCTGCCGACATCAATCAGCGACGCATTTTCCGGAAACAAATCTGTAAACTGAAGCGGTGCGAGCGAATCCAGATAGTGGCGGTCCAGCATTGTCTCCAGGCTGGCATCCCCCGTCAGGTTCATGCGGCTGTTCCATTCCACAAGCATCTCATGATAAACAGCCAGCCGACCAGCTGTAAGCGCATCTACCAGTATGCCCAGTCTATCCAGCCCGTTTTGAAACTCTTTCTGTTTGCTTTCTCCGCTCACAAATTCAACCCCACATATTTAATCAGCCAGTATTTGACCCACGCCAGCGCTTCGCGGCCGTGGTTCTTCAGCCAAAAGTTAGCCTCCGGCCTGCACAGGCTTCCCGCACCCTGCGGAGCGAGCCCCGCATCGGCGGCAATCGCCATAGCGCGCGGTAAATGATAGTCGCTGGTGACCACCAGCGGCTGACTTAACCCCAGCGAATCCAGCACGACTTTGGCATTTTCCATGTTCTGTTGCGTATTCATACTGTATGGGTCGGTATAGATGCTCTCCTGCGGCACACCCTGTGCAACCAGCAGATCGCGCATTACGTAAGCTTCCGGCCGGGGTTCGTCCCCGCCCTGCGCGCCGCATACCACAACCACACAAGGCGATGCCTCGTACATTTCCAGCGCTTTATCCAGCCGCCATTGCAGCTGTACCGATGCTTCCCCGTCCGGCTTTACCTGCGCGCCCAGCACAATAATCGCGTCATAGTCCGCTGGCGCCGGTACGGTTACCTCACGGTAGTAAACATATCCGATCAGCGCGGCGTAGCACAGCGTACCCAGCAGCGCCAGTATCCCAATCACGCGCAGCAGCCGCAGCCAGAGCGGCCGTTTCTTTTTTCGGTTTTGCGTTTCCTGCGCTTCTGTTGCATATTGTTTCATACTTCCTCCCGCAGCTTTTGATGGTCGATCTTCCAGTTATGCTGTGGCTGTATATCTCCATCGGAACATTCCACATGTACCGTAACGCCTGCAGGCGTAATCTGCTGCCGGATCAAACCATTGCGTACCATACTGAACGCGTCCCGCTCCGCAACGATGATATGGTCTACCAGCGTTACCTCAATTTCACCAAGCAGCCGGGAAAGGGTTGCCGTCGCTTCTAAATCCGCCTGCGAAGGAGCGATGGTGCCTCCGGGATGGTTGTGACACAGCAAAACGCCATGCGCATTGCGGGTCAGCACCGCATCCATCACAATGCGCGGATAGGCAGGCACGTCGCTGAGCGATCCCTTGGCGATCAGTACGGCACCCAGCGTTTCCATTTGCCCGTTCATGCAGATAGCATAAAAAAGCTCCCGTTTTTCTCCCGACAGGAGGCTAACGCAATAATCCACCGCACGCTGGCGGCTGGAGAGCTTTTCCCGTTTAGCGCCATGGCTGCGCTCCGCGCGGCGGGCGACCCCGGAAAATAGTGTAATTAATGCTGCGGCGTATTCGCCGATTCCATCCACCTGCATCAGCTGCTCCGGCGAGGCGTTCAGCACATTGTACAGCGTACCAAAACGCTCCAGCAGCGTGTGAGCCAGCGGATTTACGTTCTTTTGGGGAATGGCGTAAAAAAGCAGCAGTTCCAGCACTTCATGCTCGGCAAAGCCGTCCAGTCCCTGCTGTAGATAACGCTGCCGCATCCGCAGGCGGTGTCCTCCGTGCTGCATTTCGCGCCTCCTCCCGGGCGGTTCATCCGCCGCCCGTATTATAGCATGTTCCATCCGCCTTGCAAAGCGGCGCGCGTAGGCGTAAACGCGCGCAACAGCAGGAATTCCCTTATCAAATTTACCTTGCGGGGTTTATCTATACGTTCAATTGTAGTATAATCATTGATGGGAACGATCGTTTTGGCGGAAAGTGGGGCATGGGACGTATGCAGACGCTCTGGTTGCAAATACAGAACGTTCTTTGGAACGTTTTTAATCGCCCCAGTATCACCGATATTGTCGATATTTTGATCGTTGCTTTTTTGTTATACGAATTACTGATGCTCACACGGGAAACCCGCGCCAGCGCAGTTCTCAAGGGGCTGGTTATGCTGGTGCTTGCCAGTTGGGTCAGCGATTTGCTGGGGCTGACCGCGCTGAACTGGATTTTGCTGAACGTGGTCAATAACGGCGCCGTTGTACTGGTTATCCTGTTTCAACCGGAGCTTCGCAAAGCGCTGGAGCAAATCGGCCGCGGCGCTATACGGGATTCTTCCCATCTAAGCGATCCTGCAGAAAACGAGCATATCGTGCGGGAGATCAGCAATTGCCTGTTGTCCTTAAGCCGCAGGCGCGTCGGCGCGCTGATCGTGTTTGAACAGCGCATCGGCCTGAAAGATGTTATCGAGACCGGCACCAGCCTGAACAGCCGCATCAGCAGCGCGCTGCTGGAGAATATTTTCGAGCCCAACACGCCGCTGCACGACGGCGCTGTTGTGATACGCGGCAATAAAATCATGGCGGCAGGCTGCTTTTTAACGCTCAGCGAAGGGAAAAGCATCAGCCGGGAACTGGGCACACGCCACCGCGCAGCCTTGGGCATTACCGAAACGACCGATGCAATCACGCTGATTGTCAGCGAAGAAACTGGCATCATCTCTATGGCGCGGGAAGGCCGCCTGACGCGGCATTTGGACCGCAGCGCGCTGGAGCAGGTGTTGCTTTCCATGTATCACCAAAGGGAAGATAGTCTTTGGACCGCCCTTTTGCAAAAAACGAAGCCTAAGCGGCATAAAGGAGGGGCGGCATGAACACGGAAACCGGACATAGCGAGCATAAGCCCGCCCCCACGGAAAAATCCGCTATCAGCAATGCGCTGCATCAGTTACCCCGCCGTTTTTGGGCTATGCTGTCGCACAACCTGCTATGGAAACTGCTGGCTGTTGTATTAGCCGTATCGCTCTGGGCCGGATTGA
Organism: Candidatus Limiplasma sp.; assembly: GCA_963663285.2. Classification (GTDB taxonomy): domain Bacteria; phylum Bacillota; class Clostridia; order Christensenellales; family Aristaeellaceae; genus CAXXOK01. Next base: position 1,550,082 of record CAXXNI010000002.1, read on the forward strand.
TCACCCAGGACCCGACGCTGACGCGTGAACGCGTATTCAATGATGTTCCCGTTACCGTTACCGGCAGCGATACCTTGCGCCGCAACGGTTTTATCGTCGTCAGCGGCATCGAGGACGATTCCACGCTGGTACGGCTGAAGGTGGATGTACCCCAGCGTGAGTACAACAGCGTGACTACCTCCAACTATAATCCCCGGATCGACCTTTCCAAAATTACGGAAATCGGCGAGCAAACGCTGAAGATTTCCACCACATCCACAACCACCTACGGCACCGTCGCCGAAGTATCCCCGGACAGTATCACCGTGATTGTGGATAATTACATTACCAGTTACCGGCTCCCGGTCACCATACACCAAACCGGTGATTATCCGGCCGGGTATTACGGCTCCACCCCAACGCTGGACCCTTCGGTGGTTTCCGTAAGCGGCCCGGAAAGCATCGTTTCTCAAATCGCGCGGATCGGTATTAATTTTGACGTTTCCCATCTGCCTTCCCAGTCCGGTTTGGTGCGCACCGCACTGCCGCTGACATACGAAGATGAAAATGGCAATTTGCTGGACAGTTCGCTGGTGGAAGCCAGCAGTTCCGGCGTATTGTTGCAATCCATCGTAGTTGAACAGCAGTTATACCCCACCAAGACGCTGGATTTGAACACACTGGCGCTCACCACCGGCACACCTGCTACCGGGTATGAAGTAAAGTCTGTCACTCTTACACCCAGCAGCGTTGTCGCGGCTGGCGATGAAACTACGCTGGATGCGCTGGATGCACTCTTTATTGAACAGGCGGTAGACGTAAGTGGTGCAGACGCATCCTACAGTACCGAGGTAAAAATACGCAAGCCCACCGAGATCACCTATTTAAGCGCTTCCAGCGTAATGGTTTCGGTGGAAATCGGCCCCATCATTACTACCAAGGAGTTTACCGGAATTTCGCTGTCTGTTTCCGGCGCGGATGACGGGCTGAGCGCCTCCAGCGAAACCCGGAAAGTGGATGTATCGGTTACCGGCCCGCAATTAACGCTTAACACACTTCGTTCTTCCGCTCTTTCCGCCTATGTATCAACTGCCGGGCTTACGGAAGGCACCTACGCATTGCCGGTTCAGTTGGCGGTAAACGGTGTGGATAACGAAGACATCAACTGCTCCATCACCCCGCAAAACGTGTCGGTCACCCTTGCGGCGCAATAGCATTTTAACTTCCAAAGAACATATAGCCCCACATTGAATGCGGATGGGTCATCGCCCCTGCCGCATTACCTCTATTGGAGAGGAGCCAACGAATGAACGGATTTACCAACGCAATATTAACGCTGTTACTGGGATGGCTTCGCTCTATTTTTAATGCCGTCTGGTCGTTGATGAATAACGATCAAACCAGTATACTGCTGCAATTTTTCCGCAACAATTGGAAAACCATCGCACTAGTGCTGTGCGTCGGCGGATTTGTAATTGATCGCGTGATCTATTTCATCCGCTGGCGCCCTTACTATGTGTGGCGTTCGCGGCGGCACCGCCGGCACGATTCAAGGCATGAAGATACCTATGATGAGCCGTATGATGATTACGACGACCGGGAGAATCGTGCGCACGCCGATGATTATGCATCCTACCAGCGCCCACCCGCTGCAGAGCCTCAATCCATAGAACCCAACGTCACATATCCCCAGCCCGAATACGTGCCTCAGCCAGAAACGCCTTATCAACCGGAGGCACCGTATCAGCCGGAAACAGCCTATCCGGCGGAAACTCCGGGTGACTTTGCGCCCCCGCTGCAATACCCGTATACGCCGCCTGTTCCAGAAGATACAGTTGTTGCTTATCCGCAGGAGGATTATGCCTATCAGCCGGAACAGACCGTATTGTACCATCCGGTTATGCAGCAAAACTCCCCCGGTTTTGCGCCAACCTACCGCTACCGAACAAATTCCGATAACAACGCTTATCCGCAACGCGCGCCCTATCCCGCCGGGGCGGATGCTTACCCATATCCCACAGCATCTGTGACACAATCGCACATGCCTGCCCCTTCGGAAAATTTTGCCCCCACCATGTCTTACGGCGCTGCATTTCAAGCCCCGGTTATGGAAACCCCTGCAACGATCGAGCCCCGCTTTGATGAGGATTTTTCGCCGTGGCTTGGTAATAAAAATGATTTTCCAAACTTCGCACCGCGCATTCAGCCGGAGCCAAGAAACGCCCAGCCACCAGCACCGTCCGCTAATACGAAAGCATCGCAATACCTGCGGGATGTACAGGCTGGGTTTGCTCCGCCGCCATCGCCGGAACAGCTATACGAGCCGCCTGCCGCACCGCTTGCAAGTGAACCGGTTCATCCGGGTTTGGATGCCGAAACGTTCCAGCAAAATATCGGGCTGGGCAGCACAGGCGAGTATAACCCGCTTAACACATCCGCAGTTGCAGAGCAGCCAGTGTTCACCCCATTTTCCGATGCGCAGCGAACCGGGCTTCCAGAGGAGAAGCCGCGCGGTTTCAGCTCTCTGGTACGAAAAGCTCGTACCTTTGTCAGCGGTGAGGATGAAGCAAACCCGCCGACGATAAGAGATTTACAATCGACAGTAGACATGACCAACGCGTTTCATGCGCCGGTCTACCCGAAGAAGAATTCCGAAAGCGAGGAAGAATAATGCTTGATCCGAACGCCCGCTTTTTCGTGCTTGCCGGTAATTACGGCAGCGGTAAAACGGAGCTTTCCCTTGCGCTGGCAAGATATTTGCGCAAAAAAACAGGCGGTTCCGTTGTGCTGGTGGATTTGGATATCGTCAATCCATATTTTCGCAGCGCCGAACATGCCGACCTGTTGCGCAGCGAAGGTATAGAGGTAAAAATGCCCTCCTTTGCGCTTTCCACTGTGGATATTCCCGCTCTGCCGGCGGAAATCCAATCGGTTTTTGAACCGGGGCGTTATGATTATGTTGTCATCGACGTCGGCGGCGACGATGTGGGCGCAACCGCACTGGGCCGTTATTACCCGTATATTCAGCCGATTCGTCATCAAATGCAGATGATGTATGTCATCAATCCGTTTCGTCCGCTTTCCGGCAGCGAAGAAGATATTTGCGCATTGTTCCAGCTGATTGCGCAGCGCAGCCGGATGCAGCCGGACGGGCTGGTGAATAACGCCAATTTGCAGCGCCGCACCACTGCGCAAGACTTGATTACGGCGCAGGCTTTACTGGAGCAGGTAGGAAAACGCCTGCATATACCGGTGGTTATGATCGCCGGGTATGAAAAGCTCAAATCCGAACTACCCGATGCAATGCAAGCATTGTATTTCCCTATTGAGCCGATGATGCTCCCGGAATGGCTGGAGGACGACGAAGTATGACGGGTACCCCTCCACTGCCGCAGGCCTTTATTCAGCGTATTACCTCCCAGCTGGGCAGGGAAGCGCCTGCGTATTTTGCCGCCATGGAGCAGCCGCCGCTGCGCGGGCTGCGGCGCAATCCCCATAAAACGCCGGAAAACCCCCTTTCTGATTTGGCGGATGGCTTGGGTGCAACCATCCCATGGGAGGAAAACGGTTACTACCTTTCCTTAGCAAGCACAGCAGGTGCGCATCCGCTGCATGAAGCAGGTGCTTGGTACCTGCAAGAGCCCAGCGCAATGATCCCGGCGGCTCTGCTGGCTGCACAGCCCGGCGAAACAGTGCTGGATTTGTGTGCCGCTCCCGGCGGGAAAAGCACGCAGCTCGCCGCCGCCATGGCAGGGCAAGGCACATTGGTATGCAACGAAATCGTGCCTCGCCGCGCGCAGATTTTAAGCCGTAATATTGAGCGGATGGGTATTCGTAACGCTTTGGTCGTATCGACCGATCCAGCGAAATTGGCCGAGGTATGGCCGCTTTTATTTGATGCCATTTTGGTGGATGCGCCGTGCAGCGGAGAGGGCATGTTTCGCCGCCATCCCGAAACGCGGCTGGAATGGAACGAAAGCTCTCCCGAAAGCTGCGCCAAGCGGCAATCCCATATCTTACAAAGTGCTTCCGCCATGTTAAAGCCGGGCGGAAGGCTATGCTATTCTACCTGCACGCTGAACCGGGAAGAGAACGAGGATGTAATTTCAACATTTCTCGCTTCACATCCGTCTTTTTCGCCTGTAGATTTTTCCCTGCCCATTGGAAATGGGAAAAAACTTACGGCACAAAATGGCGGTTTGCATATTTACCCGCATGCCGTACAGGGCGAGGGACATTTTGTCGCCTTGCTGCTAAAATCGAAGACTTCATCCACCAATGAGCAATCTCCCTGCACTTTACTGCCCCCTGCACAGGCATTACAGCCGCCGGAGCAGCAGAGCGCATCCGCTTTTACAACGCTGTGGCAATCGCTAACCCAACATCCCGTTCCGCAGGCGAACGCCAAGCTGGGTACGATGCTGCTGCAAGCCCCGCCATTGCCACCATTACGTGGTATTCGTGTACTGCGCGCAGGGATGAATCTGGGGCAGTTAAAAGGTAAAGTTTTTCAGCCGGATCACGCGCTGGCGCTTGCTGTTTCTGCGGATGTCTTACCCCGTGTTGCTTTAACCCGCACGCAAGCCGAAGCTTACCAGCGCGGCGAGGCGCTGCCCGCGCCGGATGAAGTGCGCGGCTATGTACTGGTAACGCTTCACGGGCTGGCGCTCGGGTTTGCCAAAGCCAGCGACGGTTGGCTGAAAAACCACTATCCCAAGGGGCTGCGCCGCAGTGTAAGCAGTCCCGCGCATTTCAAAGGAGAAACCGATGGAAACGATTACGATTAAGGGAACCTCCATCTCCGTCAGCCGTTTATGCATGGGCGGTTGTCCGGCGGGAGAATATGGCTGGGGCAACGTGTCCCGCAGCGAGGTAGAGCGCGCCATGCTGCGCGCGCTGGAACTGGGGGTTAATTTCTACGACACCGCAGATACCTACGGTTTAGGGCGCAGCGAAGAAACCTTAGGCGAAACGCTGCATGCGCACCGCCACGAAGCCGTATTGGCGACCAAATTCGGCGTACGGGTCGAAAACGGAAAAACATTTTTTGACAACAGCCCCGCTTATATGGAGCAGGCATTGGGCGCGAGCCTCAAACGGCTGCATACGGATTATATCGATTTGTATCAGGTGCACTATCTGGACGGCCATACGCCGATCCCGGACATGATGGAAGCACTGATTGCCCGCAAGGAAAAGGGCGACATTCGCGCCATTGGCCTTAGCAATATTACTGCCGAGGCTTTGCCTGCGCTGCTGCCCTACAGCGAACATATTGCATCCTTCCAAAACCATTTCAGCCTCGCCCACCGGGACGACGAAACCGCCATGCGCGATATTGCCGCCCAGCTGAACATTGCCCCGCTTACCTGGGGCAGTTTAGGGCAAGGTATTTTAACCGGCAAATATGGTTCCGACGTACATTTTGATCAGGATGACCGCCGCAGCCGCAGTATTTATGATAATTTTTACGGTGATAAGCTGCAAAAGAACCTGCGCATCGTCGAAGCCATGCGCCCGATAGCAAAAACGCACGGCGTGCCGGTTGCGGGCGTCGCTGTGCGTTGGATTTTGGATACGCTTCCCCAGAGCGTTGTAATTACAGGGGTAAAATCTCCTGCGCAGGCGGAAGCCAACGCATTGGCTTCTTCCTTTACACTATCCGAGAAGGAAAAGACACTGCTTGACGAAGTTTCCCGCTAGCACACTACCCTTTCCGGCTGAGCAGACGGGCCGTGCTAAACGAGAGCATAAATATCGCCATCAGCATGATAATTCCATCCACCCGAACCAACCAATCCGGAAAAGGCCGAAGAAATTGGTTCACCATAAAGCCACTCAAGGTTACCAGCAACAGCAAAAAACTGACGATTTGCATCTTTTTCAAAGTGATTTCACCTGCTTCAATTAAAATCAACCACCGATAGCTATATCGTCCGGCTGTGGTGCATTCAGGATTGCGTCCAGTTGGAACATCGCCATTTCCGCGCTGCCGTCCTGCGATATACGGCCGGATTTTAGGCGGTATTCCAGATCATACAAATAATCGTAGGCGGCTTTTAGCCGCTCCTTGGCGTAACGCCGCGCCTGTGCCTGCGTACGCGCCACAGCAAAAGGCGGTATGCCCAATAAGCCCGCCAGCGCGCCGGAGGGGGTACGCTCCTCCAACAAGCACCGCATATGGTATAAAATCCTGTATTGCCGCAGCAGCATCGCCAGCACCATAAAGCGGTCCTCTCCGCCGGTAAGCACCGTATTTAAAAGCCTGCATGCTTCATGGGTGCGCCCGGCTGCCTGCTCATCCACCATCTGGAATACGGAGCATTCCAGCGACCGGATGCAAATCGCGTCGATATCCTCATCCGTCACCGTATCACGCTCGCCCACATATGCGGCGAGCTTTTCCATTTCCTGTTTCAATAATGCCGCATCGTGCCCCACTGTGAAAATCAACTTCTGCGCCTCGCTGCGCTGCAATGTTTTTCCCATCGCACGCATCGTACGAGCCGCCCATTTCTCCGCCTGTTCATCGTTCATAGGAGAGAAATCGACAATCACGCCCTGTTTTTTCAGCGCTAGGTACAGCTTCTTCCGCTTATCTGCCTTCCCCTTAACCAGAAACACGAGGCAGGTATCCGGCGATAGATTGGGCAGATATTCCTGAATACCCTCCGCCTTATCGTTGTCTCCCTTTTTGGATGTGGTAAGCGAATCACATTCGCGTACAAGCACCACGCGCTGATCCGCCATAAACGGCAACGTTTCACATGCGGCAATTAACTCGTCCGGTTCCGGGTTAAGCAGCTCGGAAAGATTCATCGCTTCCAGCCCTTCCGGTAAAAGGCGCTTGCAAAAAGCGCTGACCGCAGATGCCTTAATATATTCCTCCGTACCCTCTAACAAATAGAGTTTCTGGAGTTCTCCGGTTTTAATGGACTCAAAAAACTGATTATAATCCATGATTCTCCCCCGTCAGGTATGTTGAAATCGAATATTCGCTGCCCCGCACTTGAATGATGATTTCGCCTGTTTCATCGGTGCGGTATATTTGTGAGCCTTCCGCTTGCAGCCGCTCAAGGGTCGATTCGGCCGGGCCGCTGCTGCCGGACCAGCATGTAATCAGCGCTACTTGGGGATCGGTAATCTGTAAAAATGCAGCCGATGTTGCTGTTGCGCTGCCATGATGCCCTACTTTCAGCACGTCGCAGGCCGTCGCGGCATATAGCTCGTAATTGTTGGTGTTATCCCCCACGCTGAGAATCCGCAAATCCCCAAGCATTATCAGCGTTGCAAGCGACCGGTCGTTTGCGTCTATCCCCGTCCGGGTGCGTCCCGCCTGCGGCCAAAGCACCTGAATGCTCATTTCGTGAAAACGCAGGGTATCTCCTGCTGCAAGATAGGTAATAGGGATTTCGCTCTGCATAATCTGCGTATACACCGCGGCGCTTTCCGCGCTCATGGCTACCTTTTCCACTCCGTCCGGCAGATAGATGCGGTCAATTGGTATTTTCTGTTCCAATAGCTCCTGCACGCCCTGCGCATGATCCAAGTGTAAGTGGGTAAGAATCAGCGCATCCAACGAGCGGCCTTCGGCTAGAAGCCTGTCGGTAACCTCGGTGCCGTATATGCCCACATCCAGCGCGACGGTAGCATCGCCGTCAAAGATCAGCGCAGCATCGGCACGGCCAGTCGAAAATTGGTGGTACCGCAGCGCCGCCGGACGAGTGGTATATGCCCCGGCGCTTCCCAGTACCGCTATCAATACAATCGCAGTAATCCGCTTAAACGCAGAGGCTCGCACATAACCGGATGCAGCAATCATCATTAAACCCAATCCCACACAGGCCCAGATATTAGGCGAAGGCACACGGATTTGCGCATACGGCAGCCATGCGGATAGCTGTACCAGCCAAAGCATGATACGGCTGCCCAATCCAACCAGCCACCCCAGCGGCATTGCCAATAATCCGCCAATACCCGGCAGCAGTGAAACCAACATGGTAATTGCATAACCCGGCACCAACAAACCAGCCAGCGGCACGGCAAACAGGTTAAATAAAATCCCATACAACGGCAATTGATGAAAATACGCCGCCGTTGGCAGCAATACCCCGATTTGCGCCGCCAGACTAACCGCCAGCAAATCTTTAGTTTTCAGAGCATGATCCTTTACCATACGAATCAGCTGCTTTTCTTTGCGCTGGGGTGTAAGCCACTTGGGTACAGGCAACCGGCTCATTACACCCATCAAGCGTGGATACAGCAGTAAAATTCCCGCCATTGCGGTAAAGGAAAGGGTAAACCCGGCAGAAAATAAATCCAGCGGGTTGAGGATAAGCACAAGTAACGCTGCCGTAGACAGCGTTGTCAGCGGGTCCGGCTTTCGCCCAGCTATGCGCGCAAGCATCACCAACAGCAGCATCACCGACGCACGCACCGACGCAGGCGAAAACCCGGTAATCAAACAATATACAGCCAGAAAAACCGCTAACACGATAAACCGGTGCGATTTGCGCAGTGAAAGCAGATTGAGTAAACCCAGCAACGCCGCCGCCAGCAGCCCGACATGTAAACCGGATACCGCCATCAAGTGAGCTACGCCTGCGCGTTGAAAGTCCGTTTGCTCGTCCTGCGTAAGCGTAAGCCTGTCTCCCAGCAGCATAGCCATTGCCAAACTGCTTTGCTCCCCCATCAGGCTTTGAAACCGCGCCTGGCAAAACACCCGTACCCGCGCGGCAAAGCTAATCCACGGCGCTGTTTGCGGGGAGTTTGTGACTTCCAAATCTTTAATCGAAGAAATACCATAGCTGATGTTATTTTGTAAAAGCCACAGGCGAAAATTAAAATCGTTCGCATTTTCTTTCCCTGATGGCTGGTATACGGAGCCGGAAAAGCGCAGCGAGGCACCGTCAAACAGATCACCGGCACTCACGCCGTCCTCCGCATCCAGAGTGCAATAGGCTTTTCCGGGCTGAGCTACGCCATTTAAGGTAACATCACACAGGGTAAACGCAATCCCGCCGCCGGAACGTTCCGAAGCCTCGCCATATACGGTTGCGGTAATCCCATTATAAATACCCGGCGAAGGCATTTGCGGGTTTAAATGAACCTGCGTCCACATCAGCGCAGCCATCACCGCAAGCGGCAGTGCCATCCACCGCAGCGGCATATGCAGCCCGCGCAATAAAAAACCAAGGAAAACCGCCGCGGCAAGTAGCCACAGCGGCCATAATCCACTTTGTACCCGTGGTGCAAGCCATACGCCAAATCCGTACGTCAGTGCCAGTATCGGAATAAAGCGGTTATGCTCCTGCGCATGCAACCGCCCGGCTGCGCCATATTCTTGCTGCATGGCTCTCACACAGTGCCGGGAGTTACCGTAGCATCGCCTACGGCGCGCAACAAGCACACCGCCTGCGCGGAGATGCCCTGCTCTGTTCCTTCATAGCCAAGGCCTTCGCTGGTTGTCGCTTTTACACTTACGCAGCCAATCGGCAATTGCATACGCTCAGCCAGATTGCCGCGCATCTCGTCAATGTATGGGCGCAGCTTGGGGCGTTGCGCAACGATAGTAATATCCACATTTACCGGGGTAAATCCCAGCTCCTCAACGCGTGCCACCACCGTGCCAAGCAGTTCCAGTGAGTTGGCGCCACGGTATTTCTCCTGTGTGTCGGGAAACAGCACGCCAATATCCCCCAGGGCTGCCGCACCCAGCAGCGCATCCATCAGGGCATGGGTTGCCACATCCGCGTCGCTGTGCCCCAGCAGACCCTTTTCATGGGGAATCGTTACTCCGCAAAGGATGAGTGGCCGCCCTTCCACAAGGCGGTGCACATCCATGCCATGCCCAATACGCATTATCCGTTTTCCTCCTCCCGTGCCGCGAGGATCGCCTCCGCCAGCCGGATATCGAAAAAGGTCGTCAGTTTAATATTATTGCGGTCACCTTCACAAAGATAAACAGGCATCCCGGCATGTTCAAGCAACGCGGCATCATCCGTCGCCAGGTATCCATCCTCCGCCGCCTGCCGGTGCGCAGCCTGCAGCGTCTCCACCGCAAAAGCCTGTGGCGTTTGCATGGCAAACAACGCGCTGCGGTCCAGTGTTTCCTGTACGCGTCCTTGCACATCCGCGCGTTTGATGGTATCGGTCACCGGTACGGCGGCAACGCCGGAGCCATGCGCATCCAGCGACGTCAGCACCCGGGCAATCACCGCTTCGGTAACCAGCGCCCTTGCACCGTCATGCACCAAAACACCTTGTGCGTCTTTGGGCAGCGCCGCAAGGCCATTGGCTACCGAACCTTGCCGGTCGGCACCGCCGGGCACCACGCACAGCACCGTTTTGCCTAAACCGTAACGCTGCAATGTTTTTTGCATCACATCAACTTCGGCTGCCCGTGCCACAACAACAATGCCGGCACAAAGGCTGGTAAACGGTGCAATAGCGCGCACGATGGCCGGTATCCCCCGAAGGGGCATCAGTACTTTATTCACGTCCACGCCCATGCGCGTGCCGCTGCCGCCCCCAAGCACAATCGCATATGTTTTCATTCCATACCGCGCTCCGCTTTGGTTTGCGCATCTTCTTCCAGCACTTCATACAAGTCTGCGGCGGCATCCTTGCGTACGGTTTCCGGTACACCGAGTACCTTATATTTCCCAATACGGTTGCCGAAGCGAATCTCCAGCACATCTCCGATTTTCACATCCGCACCCGGCTTGGCTACGCGCCCGTTCAGGCTGACCCGGCCTCCGGAGCAAGCGTCGTTGGCAACAGTACGCCGTTTGATAATCCGGGAAACCTTTAAAAATTTATCCAGTCTCATGGTATGCTCCTATCCTGTAAGGGGTCGTTTCTGTTTGTTTATGCACCGGCCAGCGTTGCAATCGCTCTGGCCAGAATATGTACGTTCATCATCAACGCATCCAGCGAGATATACTCATTTGCCTGATGCGCCACATCTTCCTCATCGGGGAATTGCGCGCCGAATGCGACACCTTCCGCAAGGCAGCGCGCATAGGTGCCGCCGCCGGTGGAGACGCACTCGCGCGGCCGCCCTGTTTCGTCATGGTACGCATTGAGCAGTGCGGTAACCAGTTCGCTGTTCGGCGGCACATGGTGAGGCGCTTTCAGCGTGGTTTTCTTTGCCTCAACCGTTTCTGCCACCGCAGCTTTCACCGTTTCAATAATCCGGCTGCTATCGGCAAGGATTGGGTAGCGGAAATCCAGCTCCGCATACAACCCGTTTTCCTCGTCATACCGCAGCACGCCTAAATTACACGTAAGCGGTCCGCTGGTTTTATCGCTGCAGGCGACGCCAAGGCTGCTGCCGTCGTATTCCAGCCCGATAGTATCCGCCAGCGTTTTTAAGCCACCTTCCACGCCAAGCGCCCGGAGCATCAATAAGAGTTCTCCAATAGCGTTGCGCGCATTTTCCGGGTATGCGGCATGCCCCGGAATACCCGTTGCCGTAAGCAAAACTCCATTTTCCTGTGGAACTGCCTGCACGTTCAGCGTCATCTCTTTTGCCAGCCGGTTAATACGGTCGCACATGTCGGCATCCCCCTGAATCAACGCGGTCGCACTGCCGGGAATGACGTTATGGCGTTCTCCAACTGCGATTTTTACCACTTGCAAGCCCTGCGTGTCGGGTTTGGCTTGCAGTTCCATCACCAGCAGCCCTTTTTCCGTATTAATCACAGGGTAACTGGCATCCGGGCTGAAGCCGGAGCGTGGCATATCGCAATGAGCCGAATAGTAGGCCATATCTTCCCAGCCGCTTTCCTCATCACAGCCAAAGATCAACCGCACTTCCCGTTTCAGCGGAATATCCGCGTTCTTAATCGACTGCATCGCAAACAGCGCCGCTACGGCAGGGCCTTTGTCATCACTGGTGCCGCGCCCGATCATCCGGTCGCCTTCCACAACGCCTTCAAAAGGGTCTACCGTCCATCCGTCGCCTACCGGCACAACATCCAGATGCACCAAAATACCCAGCGGGTCTACGCCCAACGGGCCCATGCGCACATCACCCGCATAGTTATCAAAATTACGCACGGTAAAGCCCATGGCCTGTGCATCCGCCAGTGCCGTTTCCAGCGCCTGCTTTACAGCCGCGCCAAAAGGCGCATCTCCATCCGGATCGGCTTTAATGCTGGGGGCCTGTATCCAGCGTTTTAATGTCTGTATCAGTTCATTCCGGTTTTCGTCGATAATTTGATTTGCCGTTTCCACGTTTTTTCCTCCCAAGATTCTGTCTGTTACGGTTGTTTGATTGCTTTTTCCAAACGGTTCAACGCATCCAGCGTTTGGCTGTGCGGACAGCCGAAGTTAAAACGCAGGAAGCCTTCGCCCCGCTGCGGATCAAAATCCGTACCGGGGTTGAACGCAACGCCCGCCTGATGCGTACGGCGCATCAACTCGGCTGTTGAAAAGCCGTACGCCCGTAAATCCAGCCATGCCAGATAGGTAGCCTCCTGCTCCGCCATGATCGCCTTGGGCAGCCGTTTTGCCAATTCATCCTTCAGCATTTTTCGCGCCGCATCCAGATAGGCCATCAAACCGGTAAACCACGCTTCGCCCTCAAGGTAAGCCGCTTCCGTAGCGGTCATTGCAAAAATATTGCCTGCCTCTACACCCATACGGTGCATGTGCCGTATCATACGCTCCTTAGCCGCAGCGTTGCGCGTAAGCAGTACACCCTGCTGCAGTCCCGCAAGGTTGAACGTTTTCCCGGCGCTGGTTAATACGATAATGTTGGCGTCGTCCGCTTCATCCAGCTTCAGAGCCGTGGTGAAGGCATCCTTCTCGTAAACAAAATCACGGTGTATTTCGTCCACAACCAGGGTTACGCCATACTGTTTACAGAGGGCATAAGCCTTATCCAATTCCTGCCGGGTCCATACGCGCGCCACGGGATTATGCGGACTGCACAGCAATGCCAGCCGCACCCCGCCTTGAAACGCTTTTTCCATCCCGTCAAAATCCATTTGATAGCAGCCGTCCGCGCTTGTTATCAGTGGATTTTCAACAAGTTTCCGCCCATTCTGGCGGACAGCCGCAAAAAACGGGCCATATACCGGCGGCTGAATCAGCACACCCTCGCCCGGTGCGGTAAACACATTCACAGCCGTGCGCAGTCCCGGCACAACACCGGGCAAGATGGCCTGTTGCTCCTTGGCAAGGGCAATACCATCGTGTTTCAGTAAAAAATCCAGCATCGCCTGAACAGACGAATCTGTTTGCGTGGTATACCCGAATACGGGATGCTGCGCGCGGCGGATAATCGCCTCGCTCACTTCATCCGCACAGCGAAAGTCCATATCCGCTACCCACATGGGCAACAAATCGCATTTCTCCCGTTCGTGCAGCATGTCCCATTTATAGGTTGCGGTTCCACAGCGGTCGATCGGGCAGTCGAAAAAGGAAAAGTCGTATTTGCTCATCAATGTTCTTCTTTCTGTTCTGTTTCAATAGCAAGTGGCTGCATACAGCTAAGTACCCAATAACCGCTGCTGCGCTCCAGTATATCCACTTGCGCAAATAATGTTTTTAAATACGTCTGCGCTGACGGCGCGCCCTGCTGCTTGCGAATGACCAGAATCAGCGTACCGCCTGGCAAAAGAGACTTTGCTCCGTCCGCAAACATAGCATAGATTACTTTTTTCCCGGCGCGAATAGGTGGATTAGTCACGATCCAGGCGAATTTCCGGCCCATAACGGCAGCAAATCCATCGCTTTGCATGGTTTCCGCCGCTACACCATTACGGTAGGCGTTGGTTTTCGCCAGTTCAACGGCCCGCGTGTTGATATCCGCCATCGTTATCTGGCAGCCAGGATTAGCCTTGCCGATGCTCACGCCCAGCGCGCCGTATCCGCAGCCCATATCCAATACCAGCCCGGTGATCTCATCCGGCAATGCGCCAAGCAATATTTCGGATCCCTTGTCCAGCCCTGTCCGCGAAAATACGCCGCTGTCCGTTTCAAACGTAAGGGTATGCCCGCGATAAACCATATCAAACTGAGCGGGCTTATGCTCGCTCTGCGGTGTCGGTGTGTAGTAATGGTCGGTCATGACAATCCTTCCTTATTCCTGTGCGGCTGCACGCAGGGCCGTGCGTTCCTCCGCGCTCAGCGCACGGTATTGGCCTACGGCAATATCCAACCGGAGAGGCCCGAAAGCCTGCCTGTGCAGCGTAAGCACCTGTCTGCCGCGAGCGGCAAACATCCGCTTAACCTGATGATATTTCCCCTCGGTCACCCGCACCAGTGCACTGTTTTCACCCTGCTCACCGGTAAGAATCATCAGTTCTGCGGGTTTGGCTGTAAAGTCGCTGAGCACCAGCCCTTGTGAAAATGCGGTTACATCCTCCGGGGTCAGCGGCCCATCCACCGTTGCCAGATACTCCTTAACCACATGCCGTTTGGGAGAAAGCAGTTGGTGTGCCAGCGTCCCATCGTTGGTGAGCAGCAGCAGACCGGTCGTATCCTTATCCAACCGTCCAACCGGCATCACATTCCGCCTGCGCAGCGCAACCGGCAGCAAATCCATTACGGTTTGTGCCCGGCTGTCTCTGGCAGCGGTCAGGATGCCGGCTGGTTTGTGAAACAATATGTATTGCCAAGGTTCGTCTTCAACAGGCGCACCGTTCAAGAGCACGGTTTCGGTTTGCGTTTCCAGCTTGTGTGCCGGATCGCGAACCGTTTCACCGTTCACGGTTACAGCCCCGGATCGTATCAATTTGCCCGCTTCGCTACGCGTATACTCGCCGCGCTGCGACAGCAGCTTATCCAGCCGGATGAATGCCATGCTTATTCGTCGTCCCCATCCGCATCATCCGTATCCGGCTCCATCTGTTCTGCCTGTATCGGTTCCGGATAGGGCACCGTCTGGCCGGGCCGGTAGGCTGGTATCGGCTGGCGAAGCGGCTCGGTTTCCAAAGCGGGTTCTGCTTCCGGCACTTCTTCCGGCGCCGGTTCCGTTTCCACCACGGTTTCCTCCTGTACTGGCAGTTCCTCCGCCACAGGAATGCTTTCCTCTACAGGCGCTTCTTCCACAACAGTTGTTTCCTGAACAGGCGCTTCTTCCACGGGCAGTTCTTCCGCTTCCATCATCACCGGTTCAGTTGCCACCGCCGTCTGCACAGGTGCTGCGACAGGCACGGGCTGCGGTACAGGTTGCTGCACCGGCTGCGGCTGGTATTCCTCCATGCGCCCGGTTCCCATAACAGGCATTTCTCTGCTTTGCGCGGTGTATTCCATAGCACCGGTCGCATTCGGCTCGGGATGATACTCTTCCTCCACAGGCGCTGCCGGAGCCGCGGCGTGATGAATGTGGCGAACCGCGAAGTAGCTGGTCAGCGCACGGCGGATCGGCAGCAGCGGCATGTAGCAAACAAAGAAGGCAAACAACAGAGGCTTGATTGCACCGGTCATTTCCGGCAGATCCAGCTGCTCGGTGCTGACAAGGTTAAACAGCGCATCGGACACGTTGCCCAATACATCTTTCATCGTTGTGATCGTAATGTACAGCGCGGGAGCCCAGAGCAGCAGATTGATCATAGCGACACCCATCTGTTTCCAGCGGCGGCCGCGCAGTCTGCGGCGCGCTTCGGCATGGGGGCTTTTATCCGTTTTCAGCGCCAGCGCCCACACAAAGCGGAACGCGCCGTTGCGAACCATGCCCCAAAGCAGAATCAGCACACCTACGCCCAAAACAGCCAATACGGTGTACAAGCCTTCCATCAGACCGCCGTTGGGTACCAGCAGCGTGCCGTTGAAAATGCCGATAAAGAAATTCGCAATTCCGTACAATACAGTTGTTATCGCAGCGCCGGTATCGCTGATCCCCTGCATAAGGGTAATCATATCCACGTTATTATAGTAATACCGTACGCCCAGCAACATACCAATCAGAGGAATGCCCCACAGCAGCAGGTGCAGCGCGTGCAGCAGGCTTTCGCCCAGTTTCTCGCCGTAATCAGACAGGCTCATCGCCACATCGAAGGAGAAACGGCGGCCGTCTTCGCCCCGCACCATGGTTTGCGCAAAGCTAAAACGAAGCGGAAGCACTACAAAGAGAATCAACACCGGGCAAAGCAGCGCCGCCCAGCGCCACGGCGATTCCGCCGGGAAAATCAACAGCGCGCCCAGCGGCAGCAGCGTAAGCAACCGAATGAGCAATGCCAGAAACATGTATAACAGGGAACGGATATAGAAGGTAATCGGGTTGTTATGAACGTTGCCCGGATAATCGCTTTTCATACTATCCATATGTTATGCCTCCCCGGTTTTATTACAGAAAAACTCAAGATAATTATACAACACACATCAATACGATGCAAACGCTTTTTCCAGCCGCAATCCCTTTGTTTCCGCTATTTGCGCGCAGGATATTCTGCTTCACAGCAGGCACGCCGCACCGCAGTTTAGCCCCCGCCGTTGACAATCGCTCGGGTCCGTGCTATTCTTGGGCGGCGATAAGGCGGCCAGGCGATCGCGTGGTAAACCCATGAGGAAAGTCCGAGCATCACAGGGCACGGTGCCGGCTAACGGCCGGTGAAGGCGACTTCAAGGAAAGTGCAACAGAAATAAACCGCCCCGCCCCGCAAGGGACGGAGTAAGGATGGAAAGGCGAGGTAAGAGCTCACCCGCGCACCGGAGACGGATGCGCGCTGTAAACCCCACCCGATGCAAGATCCGAATGCAAGCGATACGGCGGCCCGTCGTGCTTGCGAAGAGATCGCTGGACCCGTGTGGCAACGCACGGGGTAGATAGATGATCGTCCAACGACAGAACTCGGCTTACGACCGCACTTATCGCAACCCAGACAGATAAACCGCGCAATTATGCGCGGTTTTTTCGTAAGGTTTTATGGCAACGGCGATACTAAATACTTACCATTATTGCTCTTACCTGCGCAGGCGATTCAAATGGCCTTACTCATCCGGCATAAATTCATCCCTGTGCGCTTCAAAAAACTCCGCATAGCGCCGCACATTTTCCAGCTCCGTCCATTTTTTCAAATCTACCGGACGTGCGTCCAGATCATAAATCTTCGCGCCCCGCATGGCCAGCAGGAAGGGCGAATGTGTGGAAATAATCAGCTGGCAATCCATATAACGCGCGCTTTCTTCAATATACTTTGCCAGCGCAATCTGCCTTTCCGGCGACAGGCTGTTTTCCGGCTCATCCAGTAAATACAACGCATCCTCTTTCAAGCGTTGCTTAAAATAGAAGTTCGCGCTCTCCCCGTTGGATTGCTCCCGCACGTTGGGCGCAAGCTGCTCCCGTACAAAAGCGGATTGGGTTTTCCGCCGGGCGCTGTTGCGTTTTTTCAGTTCGTCGTAATCCTCCAGCGATTGCAGTTGAAACACGGTTTGCCGCGCGTTGGTGTGCTCCTCAAACAGCTGGATGCGCTCCCGGTCAATTCCGTCGTTCATGCTGCGAACATTGAGCATATAATCGAACACATCGTCGCTTACGATAATCCGGCTCTCCGCAGGAACGGGGTTTTCCAACGTGGCATGGCATAAATCCACATAGTTTTGAAAAAAATTGGAGCGGTTAAACGGCGTTTCTCTCGTCAGGCGCAGCTTTTCGGCAATCAGGTTCAGGATTGTTGTTTTACCGGAGCCGTTGCCGCCGTACAGAATGGTGATCGGGGCAAAATCCAACCGTTCCAGCTGCAATGCGGAAAGTGTGAAAAACGGATACATCGTGTTATAGCAGGTTCTTTTCACATCCATCCGAAACTGCCATTCCTGCCCCTCGTCCGGCAGACGGAATGTTTCCAGATAAATCATATGCATCCTCCCGTCCGCTTGCTTCTGTGTTGGAGTATAGCACTGTGTTTTTCGCGGGTCAACCGCCGTCCGCATGTGAGAATTTTACTTGAATTTGCCGCATACCTATGCTATAATTGCTGCAATCTCGGGTGCATACCCGGGGTAAAGGCGATGACGAAGACCAAAGCCTGCGTGGATACGGTTTGCAGAGAGGAAAGCAATTGCTGAAAGTTTTCCATTCCGTATGCGGGTCATTCACTTCCGATGCCGCTTTGCCCAAAGCGTAAGCCTGTAAGCAAAGCCGGGGATCAGCACACCCCGTTACCAAGCGAGAGCATTTACCGGGCAACCCCGGCAGATGGAATTTGGGTGGTACAACGCGGCATTATGCCTTCGTCCCATGCGTACGCATAGGGTGGGGGCTTTTTTCATTGGGAAAAGGCCGTTTCCCAAATTCGAACACGGTCGTAACCAAAAAGGAGGAAGCGTTCATGTCCATATCGGATACCTTGCAGGAATTGATGCAAAAAGCAGGCAATACGCTTGCACAGGTGGACAGCACTGCCGCGCTGGACGCGCTGCGTGTAAAAGTGCTGGGTAAAAAAGGCGAATTGACCGCTCTGCTCAAAGGGCTGGGGCAACTATCCCCCGAGGAGCGCCCCAAAGCCGGCGCCCAAATCAACGAGGCGCGCGCAAAGCTGACCGAGCAGATGGATCAGGCTGCGGCAGCACTGAAGCAAAAAGAGCTGCTGGCTGCGCTTACAAAAGAAACCATCGATGTTACCGAGCCGCGCCCGCTGCCGAAAGTCGGCACAGACCACCCCATTACGCTGGTCATGAACGATCTTATCGAGTGCTTCACCGGCATGGGCTTTGAAGTGCTGCAAGGCCCCGAAGTGGAGCTGGACCATTATAACTTCGAGCTGATGAACATACCCAAAAACCACCCGGCCCGCGACGCGCAGGATACATTCTACATGGATGATAATATCGTGCTGCGCACGCATACCAGCCCCATGCAGGCGCGCGCCATGCTCACCCGTAAGCCGCCCATCCGCATCGTATGCCCCGGCCGTGTATACCGCGCCGACGAGATGGACGCCACTCATAGCCCTGTATTCCACCAAATGGAAGGCCTCGTGATAGACGAGCATATTACCATGGCCGACCTGCGCGGCACGCTTACGGCCTTTGCCAAGCATATTTACGGCGCGGATGTGGAAACCCGCTTCCGTCCCAGCTTCTTCCCCTTCACAGAGCCAAGCGCCGAGGTGGATTTAACCTGCTCGGCCTGCCACGGTAAGGGATGCCGGATTTGTAAGGAAACCGGTTGGATCGAAGTGCTTGGCTCCGGCATGGTAAACCCCAAAGTGCTGGAAATGTGCGGCATCGATAGCACCCGTTACAGTGGTTTCGCTTTCGGCATCGGCCTTGAACGTTTGGCGATGCGTCGCTATGGCATCAAGGATATGCGGCTTCTGTACGAAGGTGACGCGCGGCTGCTCGGGCAGCTGCGGTAACGGGCGAAGGGAGGACGAACGACATGAAATTAAGCATGAGCATGCTTCGGGAATATACGGACATCCCCGTAACCCCCAAGGAATATGAAGAACGGATGATTATGACCGGCACCGCCGTTGAAGGCGTGGAGGATGTCGGCGCGACGGTAAACAAGGTGGTTGTCGGGCGCGTGCTGACTTGCGAAGCTGTGGAAGGCACGCATCTGCACGCCTGCACCGTCGACGTTGGCGGAGAAGCGCCGCTTTCCATCGTCTGCGGCGCACCAAACGTGGCGGTTGGCATTCTGGCGCCGGTCGCGCTGGACGGTGCTTTGTTGCCGGACGGCACCAAAATTAAAAAGGGAAAGCTGCGCGGCATGGTGAGCGAAGGAATGCTGTGCGCCGCTACGGAACTGGGCGTGCCGACAGACCTATATCCCAGTGTTGGCGACGAGGGCTTGCTGATTTTTCAGGAAGATTATCCCCTTGGCAGCGACGTTAAGCCCATCCTCGGCATTGACGATGTAATCGTTGATTTTGAAATTCTCGCCAACCGTCCGGATTGCCTGTGCGCGCTGGGTGTAGCGCGTGAAACCGCCGCAGCGCTGGGCACCAGCTTCCATGCGGAAAAACCGGTTGTGAAAGAAGCGGGCGGCAGCATTCACGACGAGGTGAAAATCAGCGTTCAGGATAGCGATCTGTGCCCGCGGTATGCCGCGCGTGTTATTAAGAACGTACGCATTGCACCTTCTCCTCTTTGGCTGCGCAAATATCTGCACGGCGCCGGGCTGCGCTCCATCAACAACATTGTGGATATTACCAACTATGTGATGATCGAATACGGTCACCCCATGCACGCTTTCGACCTGAGCAAGGTGCGCGGGCGGGAGATCATCGTGCGGCGTGCGCATGAAAACGAAACACTGACCACATTGGACGGCGAAGAGCGCGCTTTGCGCACCGACGATCTGGTAATTTGCGATCAGGACCGCGCAACCGGACTTGCGGGCATTATGGGCGGCGAAGAAAGCGAGATTATCGAAGGCACGACCGAGGTTATGTTCGAGTGTGCCAGCTTCGACCGCACCGGCATCCGCATTACCAGCCGTGCGCTGGGTATGCGCACTGAGGCCAGCGGCCGCTTTGAGCGCGGCGTAAGCCCCGCCACGGTGATGGACGCGCTGGACCGCGCCTGCATGCTGGTGAACCTGCTGGATGCGGGCGACGTAGTAAGCGGCTGCATCGACCTGTACGCAAACCCCATCGAGCAAAAACCGGTGACAGCGAGCATCGCCCGGATCGCCGAACGCGCCGGTGTGGATATTCCCGCCGAAGCGATGGTTTCCATTTTACAAAAGCTGCAATTTACCGTACAGCGCGATGGCGATACGCTAACGGTGGTTGCCCCCGCTTTCCGAAGCGATGTGGAGGGCGAGGCCGACCTGTGCGAAGAAGTGCTGCGCCTGTATGGGTTTGACCACATCGGCTGCACACGCCTGCGCGGGGAAACCACGCAGGGCGGCATATCACCCATGCTCAAACTGAAAAACCGCACCGCAGGCATTTTGCACGGGCTAGGCTACATCGAAGTGATGAATTACAGCTTCCTTGGCTTGAAAGCCATCGAAAAGCTGGGCTTGCCCGCCGGAGACGCGCGGCTTTCGCCGCTGGGCATTCGTAACCCGCTGGGAGAAGATACAACGTACATGCGCCCCACCCTTGCGCCGGATATGCTCAAGACGCTAGCCTATAACATGAATCACGGCACGCCCGAAGCCTGCCTGTATGAAATGGCTGCGGTATTTGACCCGCACCACCCCACCGCCGAGGGTTTACCGCTGGAAACCCAATACCTTTGCCTCGGCGCTTATGGCGAGCAAGTGGATTTCTACTCCATCCGCGGCGCTGTGGAAGCTGTGCTTGCATCCGCCGGTATTACCTGCGAGGTCGTACCCGGTGCGGACGTTTACTACCATCCGGGCCGCAGCGCAAAGCTGATGCAGGGCGATACCGTATATGCGCAGATTGGCGAAGTGCATCCCGGCATCCGTGAGGCATTCGATTTGCCCCGCCGTGCGGTCATTGCGGAGGTAGACCTGCAAACGCTGCTGGACAACGCAATCCCCATGGGCGAGCTTTCTCCCCTGCCCCGATTCCCCAGTGTAGCGCGCGATTTGGCGCTGGTGATGGATGAAACCGTCGCCGTTGGCCCGCTGATGTCCGCCATGCGCCGCGCCGGCGGCAAGCTGCTGGAGAACATCACCATGTTTGATGTGTACCGCGGCGCGCAGCTTGGCGAAGGGAAAAAGAGCGTAGCCTT
This sequence comes from Candidatus Limiplasma sp., assembly GCA_963663285.2. Lineage (GTDB taxonomy): Bacteria > Bacillota > Clostridia > Christensenellales > Aristaeellaceae > CAXXOK01. Next base: position 1,571,673 of record CAXXNI010000002.1, read on the forward strand.
CTCCCTCACCTTCCGCGCATCCGACCGCACGCTCACCGAACCGGAAATTGCCAAAGCGATGGATAAGGTACAGCGCAGCTGTGAAATGCAGTACGGTGCGGTAATTCGCTAACCAATCAAACAAATTACGTATCCAGCCGCCACCTGCCTGCAGGTGGCGGCTGGATTTCTTTTATGTGGGCTGTAAATCTGATGCGGCAATCTACCGCTTATCAGAAATTGGGTTTAATTAGCTATTAATACGATCTATATATTGAAAATATTCTCGCCATTTTACACACAAAGGCTTCCATCCTATACAGATGGAAGCCTTATTTCAATCGAAAATAAGAAACATGAACCAAGAGGATATTTATAGACTTCCCAGCCCGCCGGAGTGTCGCTCTGCCGCTACTATAGCCAAGCATCATCCGTGCAGCAGGAAAAACCACAGAAACAGCATAGCTGTTCTCTGGTTTCGCAAGTTGTTTAAAAGTGTGTTTCGCAATCTCAAGCATCGCCAGCAGCGGCTGCTTAAACACCTTCCATCTTCCTTTTATAGCGGCGTGTCAGTACCCGCGCCAGTAAACTGAAGCCAAGTACCATAATCACCAGAACAGCGGCGGAGAAGTTGGCAATCGCCTGCGAATTCACATTCAGGCTGCCTTCTGTACGCATGACCCAGATATGCAGCGCCAGCGTTTCGCCGGGACGGAAGGGATTGAGCGGGCAGGTAGGCGATGTGATATTCCAGTTAGACCAGTTGATGTTCGTGCTTTGTCCCGCCGTGTACAACAGCGCAGCCGCTTCACCAAAGCCACGTCCTGCCGCCAGAATCACACCGGTGATGATGCGCGGGAAACAAGCCGGCAACAGTACCTTGGTAATCGTGCGCCAATGTGTAGCGCCCAGTGCAACGCTGCCCTCGGTGTACCCACGCGGCAGCGAACGAAGCGCGTCCTCCGTGGTGGTGGTAATCAGCGGCAAGCTCAGTATCGATACCGCCAGCGCGCCAGCCATCAGATTCCATTTTGACCCTGTCATCAGGATGAACACCAGATAGCCAAACAAACCAACTACGATGGAAGGAAGCGAGGAAAGGGATTCGATGCTGACCCGGATAAAAGCGGTTACTTTGTTATCCGGCGCATATTCCGCCATATAAATCCCGGCAGTAATCCCGATCGGCACGCTGATTACCAACGAAAGGAATACCAGATAGATTGTATTAAAAAACTGGTTTCCAATACCATGGCGGTTAAACTGCAACAGTTCCGGGTAAAAATCCATTACGCCTTTGATGATGATATATCCGGCAAACACCAGCAGCAGCAACAGGAAAAATCCGCCTACCGAGTAAAACACACCCGTCATTGCCGTATCAACCCGGTTTGCCCTGGCCGCACGTTTTTTCATGGAGTTAGGCTTCACTGCTTCTTTTCCCCTTTCTGGAAATAATGTGAATCAGGAAAATGAAGAGCATGGAGATGAGGAACAACAGCAGTGCCATGGTCCACAATGCCAGGTTATGCTCACCGCCGTTAGCGGAGTTGCCCATATCCGCCGCAATCGCGGCCGTCAGGTTATTGGTTGGCGATAGAAGGTTTGCCGGAAAAGCGCGGGTCTTGCCGATGACCATTGCTACCGCAAGCGCCTCCCCAAACGCACGGGCCAAGCCCAGAATAACGCCGGTAAAAATACCGGAGCTGGCCGCGGGAATCACCACACGGTAAATCACCTGCCAGCGGGTAGAACCTAAGCCATACGCCGCATCGCGGTATTCCTGTGATACGCTGCGTATCGCATCCGCAGCAACCGTAGTGATCGTGGGAAACATCATCACTGCCAGCACGATACTGGCTGCCAGCACCGAGTAGCCACCCATTCTGGCATGGAACGTATCCCGGATAAAAGGCACCAGTATGGTCAGGCCCGTCCAGCCGTACACGACCGACGGAATTCCAACAAATATCTCTACCGCAGGCTGCAGCAGTTTCGACCCGGCATTCGGGGAAATCTCCGTCATAAACACAGCAGCGCCTACGCTGAAAGGCGTAACGAAAAGCAGTGCAAGCCCGCAGGTAAGCAGCGAACCGACAATATATATCGCAGCGCCCACTTGCCCGCCGCCAACGCTGGCGCTATCCGAGGGTGACCACTCCGCCGAAAAGAGAAACTCGAAAATCGAGTGATTATACTTAGTAAAGGTTCCTGTACCTTTCATAACCAAAAATGCGCCGATAGACAGCGTAAGCAGGATAATAAAATAACCGCTTGCCGTAACCAATGCGCGTCCCCGCCGTTCACTTTTCAGAAGACGAACGGAATTGCTCCGTTTTTTCGCAGGGATCGTTATCGTCTCATTCAATACCAAATCAACGCCTTCTTTCGGTACGCAGGTACCAGGCAGGCATGGTGATGCCTGCCTGGTACCTTTTATTCGCCTGTTGCCAGGTTACATTTCCCACTCGAATCTTATTCGTGCGTGGCAATCGCTTCAGCGCTCAGCTTGGAGGAAGCGCCATAGCCCATCGCTTCGATGTTCGGGGCAAACTCATCGCTCATCATGAAGTTGATGAAGGCCTGCGTAGCATCGCTGCCATCGCCGTTGGTGTACATATGCTCGTAGCCCCATACAAGGTAGGTGCCGTTGTACATGTTCTCAAGCGTCGGCTCCACACCGTTGATGGCAACAGCCTGTACTTCCGCGTTGTTTACCAGGTAGGACAGAGCCACGTAGCCGATCGCGCCGGCGTTGTTCTTAACGGTTTCCAGCAGTGTGCCGGAGTCATCGGTTTCCAGCGACTGGTTGGAAGCTTCTTCGGTGCCATTGAGCGCCCAGGTCTTAAACAGGGCACGGGTGCCGGAAGAAGAAGGACGGGTTACCAGCAAAATGTCCATATCGGGGCCGCCAACTTCGCTCCAGTTGGTCACTTCGGCGGTGAAGATGGAGATGAGCTGCTCGGTGGTCAGGTCGGTCACGCCCAGTTCGGTGTTCACAACCGCAGCCATGGCGATGGTGCAAACTTTGTGGTCAACCAGCGTAGCGGCTACTTCGGCGTCCAGCTTCTGCTCGGCGAACACGTCAGAGTTGCCAATATCCACAGCGCCGTCCGCAACCTGCTGCAGGCCCTGGCCGGAACCGCCGCCGTTTACGATAACGGAGCAATCGGGGTTAGCATCCATAAAAACTTCAGAGGCAGCGGCGGCCAGCGGCAGCAGCGCGGACGAACCGGCGGCAGTCACGGTGCCGGTGATGGATTCAGCAACAGCGGGGGTTCCCATGGCAAGAAGGGTAACGCACGTTACGATACTCAGTAGCAAAGCGATTGATTTCTTCATGTTTCTTGTTTCCTCCCTTTAATTCTTGGTTCAATACCATACTACATGATTTCATTTTTTTTGCTATCAGGTTTCTGTAATACGTATGTAAAGATCATGTAAAGTCTGCTCCGCTCGGCATAAACGTCATCATTTTACGCCAAATATTACAAATTATTATTCTTCTCTACTTTTGCTTTTTATCAGGGCTTTACATGGCGTGCCTGTATGTCCGCATTCTCCCTTTTCGTACCGTTTTATCATCATATAAATTCGCGAACCTTACACCGTTTCGTCATTCACCGTACATTTCTGTCACATAGACTGTTTTTGCTTTACAACCGGCTTGTCCCTTGGTATGATTCGTTCACAACCTTTTGGAGGAGGCGCCACTTTGCACAGTTATGTTACGGCTATCTTATCCGCTGCTTGGACATTCCCTTTCGTAGCGGTACTGATTACCTTGCCGTATCTTCTATTCCAATACCGCAGGTATGGAGCGGTTATGCTCCTGCGCACCGTAATTCTATATTCCTTTATTCTTTATATGATGTGCGCATATTTTCTTACCATGCTGCCGTTGCCCAGCCGTGAGCTGGTTGCCACCCTCACAACGCCGTATTTGCAGCTGACGCCGTTTCAAGATTTTATCGTCTGGATTCGCGATTCTGGTTTTGTGCTGTCGGACACATCCACATGGCGCGGGCTTGTGGTGAATCGGGACTTATTCGTCATCCTTGCCAATATCGTCATGACCATCCCGCTGGGCATCTACCTGCGTTACTATTTTGGCTGTTCCCTGCCCAAAACGGTACTTATCGCGCTGGGCGTCAGTCTCGTTTTCGAGCTTACACAGCTCAGCGCGCTGTTTGGCATATATCCACGTCCCTACCGGCTGTGTGAAACCGACGACTTGATTACCAACACACTGGGTGGATTAATCGGCTACTGGGTCGCCGGTCCGCTAATGCGCATTCTGCCCTCCCGCAAAAGAATTGATGAAATCGCCTACCGGCGGGGCACCCATGTAAGCGTTACGCGGCGCATAACAGCCGCTATTACAGATTGGATGCTTCTCGGTTTGGCACAACTAATCTTGCTGTTTACAGTGAAGCCGTTACAGAACATGCTGTTTGCGTCTACGTTTACCAGCCTGCTTACCACACTCGGAGGCATCTATATTGCACTGGTATTGATTTACTTCATTATTTTTGAGTGGCTGCAGAAAGGGCTCACCATCGGCAAGCGGCTCACGCACATCCGCCTTGTCGATATACGGGATGGCTCCCGGCCGAAGCTATGGCAGTGCGCCGTGCGCTATTCCCTATTCTATTTTGGTTTTCTGCCGCTGCCCCTGATTGCTTTGGTTTTGTTTGTCAACGCGTTGGAAAGTGATACGGTACAATGGTTTTTACTGGCGTTATGCGCGGTGTTGATGCTTGTCTATCTGGCTTGCGTGATTATTGTTATTCTGGGCGTACTCAACCGCAGCAGCCAGCTGCCGCATGGCGCGCTGAGCAAAACCCGCAACGTTAGTACCGTCGTGGCTTTGGTACCAGATGAAGCTTGCTGCGAAGAGCTGAATCTTACCGACAACCTGCCGCCGGTACCCGTTTCTTCGATTCAGCATAAGACTGTATAGTGCAGGTTTCCCCCATACAACGCAGCAAAAGCATCCGTCCTCTGTGCGGATGCTTTTACTATACTGCTATACCGCGTCTGTTCCGCCGCGAAACTTTATAAACCAACGTTTGGAAAACAGGAGAATCACCCTCCGGCAAGGAATATTGTAAAGCGACCAAAGGAGGAAGCTGCATGACCATACGCGAGCAATGGGAGGAGCACGAAAAGCACTGGTTTTCCGAGTATGCCGTTCTCAGCGCCAACACGCGCGGGCGGGAAAAGCCCCTGCCGCTTGGAGAACTGCGTACGGATTTTCAGCGGGATCGTGACCGGATTATCCATTGTAAAAGCTTCCGGCGGTTGAAGTTTAAAACGCAGGTCTTTCTAGCCCCCAAGGGCGACCATTACCGTACGCGGCTGACGCATACGCTGGAAGTAGCGCAGGTTGCACGCACGCTGGCCCGCGCACTGCACTTAAATGAGGATTTAACCGAAGCCATCGCACTCGGGCATGATCTGGGGCATACCCCGTTTGGCCATATCGGGGAAAAGACGCTGAACCGGCTGATGCCGGACGGCTTCAAACATAATGTGCAGAGCCTGCGCATGGTCGATCTGTTAGAAAAGGATGGAAAAGGCCTCAACCTGACCTGGGAAGTACGGGACGGTATTCGCAACCACAGCGGCGAGGACGAGCCCGCAACGCTGGAAGGCTGGTGCGTACGCCGCGCTGACCGTATCGCCTATATCAACCACGATATTGACGACGCCATTCGCGGCGGGGTACTCAAAGCCTTCGAACTGCCAGCCCGGTGCCTTTCGGTGCTTGGCGACAGCCACAGCAAGCGCATCAACACCATGATTACCGACATTGTCCATACCAGCACGGGTAAACCCTACGTACGCATGAGCGAAGACGTATCCCAAGCCAGCGATGAACTGCGCGCGTTTCTGTTCCAGAACGTGTATAACGACAGTTGGCGTGCCAAGGAGGAAACCCGCTGCGACTTCGTTCTTTCCTCCTTATACCGCTACTATACCGAAAACCCCACCATGATGCCCCCGGAATATGTGCAGATTATTTATCAGGACGGCGTAGAACGCGGCGTGTGCGATTTTCTGGCCGGTATGACCGACCGCTTCGCGACAGACGAGTTTACCGCGCTTTTCGTCCCCCGCGATTTTGCCGTTCGATAAAACATGTTACCATTATCCATCTCCTGCTGCGTTGACAGAAAATGTTTTCGCCTGTTGCAGGAAAGCAAACGCCTGCGGCGAATCTGAATAGAAGGTGAAAGGAGCATGGCAGGAAGGTTTCCCCCCGCATGGCTGGACGAGTTGCGCGTGCGCGCAGACATCGTGCAGGTCATATCCTCGTATGTACCGCTGAAGAAGAACGGGCATAGATACTTAGGTCTGTGCCCGTTTCACAACGAAAAGACGCCCTCCTTTAACGTAGACAGCCAAAAGCAGGTATATTACTGCTTCGGCTGTAAGGCGGGCGGCAGCGTGATCCAGTTTGTGATGGATATTGAACGGCTGGATTATACAGAGGCTGTAAAGCATCTGGCAGAGCAATACCACATGCCTTTGCCGGAGATGCAAAACGACCCGGAGTACGAGCGCAGACGATCCCTGAAAGAGCGTATCTATCTGCTGAATCAGGAGGCCGCAAGGCGCTACCACCAAATCCTGTGGGAACCCCAGGGCGCCGAAGCGCTGCGTTACGTACAAAAACGCGGCTTGAGCGACGCGGTCATCCGCCGCTTCGGCATCGGAGCCGCACCCGGCGGCGGCATTACACAGGAATTATTGAAACAGGGTTTTACCGAAGAAGAACTGGTTGCCGCCGGTCTGGCGCGCAAACGCGATAACCGCTTGTTTGATATGTTCCGCAGACGCGTTATCTTCCCCATCATTGATTCCTACGGCCATGTGCTGGGGTTTGGTGGGCGCGCCATGGACGATGAGCAACCCAAGTACCTCAACACCGCCGATACAGTAGCCTTTAACAAGCGCTACAACGTCTTTGCCGCCAATTTACTGCGCAAGGCGCGCAACCTGAAAAGGGTTATTTTGGTGGAAGGATACATGGATGTGGTGGCGCTTTCGCAGTTCGGTGTAGAGGGCGTAGCCGCAACACTGGGTACGGCGCTTACGCCGGAGCAGGCGCGGCTGCTTACACGTTTTGCGCCGGAAGTATGGCTGGCGTACGACGGAGACAGTGCCGGGCAGCACGCCATATTGCGTGGGCTGGATGTGCTTGAGCAGGAAAACGTGCCCGCGCGGGTGCTGGATTTTCCCGGTGGTCTGGACCCGGACGAGTATATCCGCAAAGAGGGCGAAGCCGCCTTTGCGGCACTGAAGCCCATTTCCGGGGTTACCTACCGTATGCGGCGCGAAAAAGAACGCTTTGATCTTTCCAGCGAGGAAGGCCGGACGGAGTATGCCATGGCCTGCGCGGCCCTGCTGCGTAAGGTTACCCAGCCCGTCGCGCTGGAAAACCATTTAAAGCAGCTTGCGCTGGATACCGGCTTCACCCGGGAAGTATTATTGGAACAAATCGGCGTAACCCCCAAAACGCAACGCGCATACGCCCCGAAGCGCGAAGGCTTCCGGCAAAAGGCACAGGAAGCCAAGCAGGTGGATATGACTGCCTGCACGCTGCTCGCAGTGCTGGCTACCGGCCGCCTCCCCGACGGCGCCGTATCCGCCGACGAATTTACCGATTCCCGGCTGCGCACCATCTGCGAAGCACTGTTATCGGGCGATAGCGCAGCTTCCCTGATGGAAAGTCAACCGGACGATATGGGCCGCGCCGCCGTGGGCGCGATCCTGAGTATTCAAACCGATGAAGATGACGAACATTTGATGCGCATGGCGCAGGATTGCCTCCGGCGGATGCGCCGTACACGACTGGAAGCGGAATTAGAGGATATTCAACGCAGTTTGCCGAATTTACCAGATAGCGAACGTTCTATACAAACGGAACGCGCGATGCGGGTGCTTGGGCAGCTGCAGAACCTGGAATAACGCACAGGTATCCCACCCCAAGTAGAAAAGTGGTTTCGCTTTTCATCTTTTTGGGATAAACCCCATAGGCGGGCTTCCGCCCTTTAAACGGCTGTAAGCCGTTTTCGTCTCCCCGATTTGCCCGCAACGATTTGGCCTTTTCACATGAAGGAGTGATGAAGTTGAGCAACAATTCGCCAGAAGCGATTAAGTTGAAACTCAACGAATTATACGAGGACGCTAAAACCAAAGGAAAAATCACACGTGACGAAGTCGCCACCCAGGCGATGGAGTTGGAAATTGACGCCGACCAGATCAACAAAATTTACGAGACGCTCGAAAATATGGGCGTGGATGTCGTAGGCGAGTTTGATCCTATTCCCGCCGACGAGTTGGTCGAGCCGGAGAAGATTGATCTCAGCGTCCCCGACGGCGTCAGCATTGACGATCCGGTACGGATGTATCTTAAGGAAATCGGCAAGGTGCCGCTGCTGACCGCTGAAGAAGAAATCGAAATCGCCAAACGGATGGAAGAGGGCGACGAGAGTGCAAAGCAAAAGCTGACCGAGGCTAACCTGCGCCTTGTCGTTTCCATCGCAAAGCGTTATGTTGGCCGCGGTATGCTGTTTCTGGATTTGATTCAGGAAGGCAACCTGGGCTTGATTAAGGCTGTCGATAAATTCGATTACCGCAAGGGCTATAAGTTTTCCACCTATGCCACGTGGTGGATCCGACAGGCTATTACCCGCGCCATTGCCGACCAGGCACGCACCATCCGCATTCCGGTGCATATGGTGGAAACCATTAATAAGCTGATTCGCGTTTCCCGCCAGCTCTTACAGGAGTATGGCCGCGAACCCACCCCGGACGAAATCGCCCGGGTGATGAACATCAGCGAAAACAAAGTACGCGAGATTATTAAGATCGCGCAGGAACCCGTATCGCTGGAAACACCGATCGGTGAGGAAGAGGATAGCCATCTGGGCGACTTTATTCCGGATGACGATGCGCCTGCGCCGGCGGAAGCCGCCAGCTTCACCCTGATGAAGGAACAGCTGCTGGATGTGCTGGACACCCTCACCCCCCGCGAAGAAAAGGTGCTGCGTCTGCGCTTCGGGCTGGACGACGGCCATCAGCGGACGCTGGAAGAGGTCGGGCGCGTGTTCAAAGTAACGCGTGAGCGCATTCGCCAAATCGAAGCCAAGGCGCTGCGTAAGCTCCGCCATCCCAGCCGCAGCAAAAAGCTGAAGGACTACCTGGATTAAATGACTTCCCGAAAAACAACCTGCGTAGACCGCCTCAGCCCTGCCGCATCCACCGCAACCCCATCGCCACAGGCTACCACGCGCACCCCAAAGCCCTTACAGCTGGATACACGCCTTCGGGCGGCAGCCGATTGGGTTACGCCGTGCGAAACCTGTGCCGATATCGGATGCGATCACGGTCGGCTTGGGGCGGCGTTATTGTTAGAAAATCGCTGCAAACACCTGCTTTCAGCCGATGTAAGCGCAAAGGCGCTTGCCAAAGCGCAGACACGCCTTACCCGGCTCGGTTATGGGGATCGTGCTTTTTTTGTCGCGGCGGACGGGCTGAATGCCCTTGACGCACTGCCGAATAAAAAGGCCGATACCATCTGCATCCTTGGCATGGGCGGCGATACCATCGCCGGCATCCTGCTACGGGGCGCAAGCCGCCTGCACGGCGCTACACTGGTTTTAGGTGCGCAGACTGAGTTATTTCTTGCGCGGTCTGCCCTGCAACAAATCGGTTATCGCCTTACAGATGAACGCGTCGTTACAGCAGAAGGCAGATTATATTTGTTGATGCGTGCGGCGCCCGCACCGAAAGACGCCCCTGCTTATACGGAGCAGGAGTTATGGCTGGGTCCAAAGCTGTTGGCTGAACTCCCCGCGCAGTGGAAGCCTTGGCTTCTGCGGAAAGAACAGCTGCTGGCAGCCGCTATTGATGCGATGCAAGCAGCTCATAACACGCGGGATGCAAAGCGGCTGGCTGCGGCGCAGCGGGAACTTGCCTATACGCAAGCCGCACTGCACAACCTTGCGGAAAAATATCAATCCTAACCAGAAGGAGGCGGACCCGTGACCGTTCAGGATGTGTACAACTGGCTTGATCGTTTTGCGCCATTCGCCTCACAGGAGGATTTTGATAACGCGGGATTGTTGGTTGGCGATGCTTCCGCCGAAGTGAAGCGGGTGCTTTTCGCACTGGATGTTACGCTCCCCGTCGTACAGGAAGCTGTACAAATCGGCGCACAGCTGATCATTACCCATCATCCCCTGCCCTTCAACGGTATTCGCCATATTCTGTATGACGATCCCGAAGGGGAAACGCTGGCGGCATTGGCCGCCGCAAGGTTAAGCCTCATTTCCGCCCACACCAATCTGGATCAGGCGGATGGAGGCACAGGCGACAGCCTTGCCGCTTTGCTGGAGTTGCAAAGTGTTACCCCTGTCAGCGAAAGCCTGTATCTGCGCTGTGGCATGCTTCCTGCGCCGCAGACAGCCGAAGCGTTTTTACGTTTCGTTACACAGGCATTGGGCGCGCCGGTTCGGCTATACGGCGATCCGGTTATGAACATTCGCCGCATCGCCATCGGCGCAGGAGCGCTTGGGGATGAATTCGTCATTGCCGCGCGGGAAGGCGCACAGGCATTTGTGGTGGGCGAAATAAAGCACCATCAATTGATTGCGGCGCAGGCGCTGCACCTCGCCGTGTATGAAGCAGGGCATTATGCCACCGAGCAGCCGGGCCTTACAGCCCTGTACCGTCGTTTTGCAAAAGACGCGCAAACCGCCCAATGGCCGGTTGAAGCGCGGCTTACTGCGATACAGCCATACGTTTGTACCATTGCATAGGCGTGTGATGATGTTCAAACCACGGCAAACCGCTCCGCCGGGAGCACCGTAACCGTTAAGGAGGGTACCATGGATCAAATCGAAATGCTATGGGAATTTCAACAAGCCGATATGGAGGCAGACGCGCTGGAAACCGAAATCAAGCGTTCCCCGACCCGATTGGCCTTGAAAAAGAATCGCGACTTCCTCAAAGAGCAGCAAACGGCTATAAAGCAGATTGAAGAAGAAGTTGCCGAGATGCTTGACCGCGTAGACATCATCAAGGATGCCATCGCCTTGCAGCAGGATCAGTTGAAAAACCTGCAGGATCGCCTGTCCGAAACGCCGCCCGAGACGCTGGATGATGCTAAATCCTTTGCCAGAGACGCGCAAAAACTGGTTGGCGATATTCGCACCTACGAAGAAGAGATGAAACGCATCCAGCAGGATGCCGCGGATCACGAACGTTCGCAAAAGGAAATAGTGGTTAAGTTTGCACGGGTAAAAGCCGAATATGATACGCAGAAGGTTGAATATGAGGATGAATACCACGAGCAGATGAAAGCGCTGGAAGAAAAACGGCATATCGCTCAGGAAAAAGGCAAGGATATTGATCCCCAACTGATGGAGCGGTACCAAACCATTAAAAAGCATTGCGTACCGCCGGTTGCCAAACTGGTAAATGGCCAGTGCGGCGGATGCTTTATGAGCCTGCCGTCTGTCACGCTGCGCAACCTTAAATCCGGTTCCCAGCTCATCGAGTGTGAATCCTGCGGCCGTCTGATTATCCCCACGTAATTGAAAAAGGCCGCAATCTTATGCGCGGGCGTCTGCCGACGTCCGCGCCTGTGCTTTTCAGGGAGGAAAGGGAAATGGATTTACAACAGATAGATTTTGTATCGATCATCGAAAAAAAGAAACTCGGTCAAACCCTGACACAAGAGGAGATTACCGCCTTTGCGATCGGTGCAGGCACGGGTGAAGTGCCCGATTATCAGCTGGCTGCGCTGCTGATGGCGATCCGTTTAAACGGCATGAACCGCGAGGAAACGGTTTGGCTTACGCAAGCCATGGCGGAATCCGGCGATATGGCAGATCTTTCCGTGCTGAAGGGCGTGCCGACCGATAAGCACTCCACCGGCGGCGTAGGCGACACGACGACTTTGGTCGTGGCTCCGCTGGTAGCCGCCTGCGGCGTACCCGTAGCCAAAATGAGCGGCCGCGGGCTGGGCCATACCGGCGGCACGCTGGATAAGCTGGAAAGCATACCGGGGTTCCACGTCGGGCTGCGTATGGAAGATTTTATCACGCAGGTGGAGAATATCGGGATCGCCGTTAATCGGGCAGTCGGAAAAACCTCGCGCCTGCCGATAAAGCACTTTACGCTTTACGGGATGTTACTTCCACCGTGGATAGCCTGCCGCTGATTGCTTCCAGCATTATGAGCAAGAAACTGGCCAGCGGCGCAAAAGCTATCGTGCTGGATGTAAAAACAGGCTCCGGCGCGATCATGCACACACTGGAGGATAGCATTCTCTTATCGCAAATCATGGTGCGCATCGGCGCGGACGCCGGACGCCGCATGGTAGCGTTGGTGACCGATATGGGTGAACCGCTGGGCAGTCACGTTGGTAACGCGCTGGAAGTAAAAGAAGCAATTGACGTATTAGCCGGACGCGTGCGTGGGCCGCTGCTTACCGTTTCCCTCGCCCTCGGTTCGCAAATGCTGCTGGCAGCGGGCGCTGCGGAAACCGCCCAACAGGCAAAGCAGAAGCTGCTTCAGGCATTGGAGTCCGGCCAGGGCCTTGCCAAACTGCAGCAGATGATTGCCGCCCAGCAGGGGGACCCCCGCGTATGTGACGACGTTACCCTGCTGCCGCAGGCAAATATCACCGTTCCCGTGCCTGCGCTGCAAAACGGTTATATCCAAAGCATGGAAACCACCGCCCTTGGTAATCTGGCCCAGCATCTGGGTGCGGGCCGCCGCGTAAAAACAGACGCGATTGATTATAGCGTTGGGTTTGTGCTGCATCACCGTATTGGAGACGCTGTGCAAAAGGGAGAGCCGCTGGCTACGCTATATTGTCGCAGCCAAAGCGATGCCGATGCCGCCATCCCCCGTATGCAAAGCGCGATTGCCCTGTCGTCCAAACCAACCGAGCCCCTGAAGCTAATACACGCACTTGTGGAAGAGGACTAGATTACCCGGTATTAACTCTGCTTTTCCCTTTTGGGATAAAAAACGGTTCGTCTTGCGTTTGATATTGGTAGAAGGATTCGCCTACGCCCTAAACGGGAAGGAGAGATAACGATGAAACCTGCACGCAAATTACTGTCTTTTTTGCTGGTTGCTATTCTCATTTTCAGCCAAACCGCCGCTTTCGCATCTGCACCGGGTATTTTTACACAAGCGGATTTAAATGTAAACACTGCATATGCGGGCGCAACACAGGATGAAATATCCGCCGCTTTCGGCGATCCGTTATCCAGCGAGGAATACACCGTTCCCGCTACCGGGGATACGGAAGTGCTTTGGCAGTACGACGGTCTTGCCTTTACCTTCACAGATGGTACGCTAAGCATGGCGGCGTGGGAAAATCCCACGCTGATCGGCCCGCGCGGGCTATGCGTCGGTGACAAACTTACCACTGTGCAAAGCGCATTCTATATGGATGAAACCCTTTCCGGTACCGATATATTCTACACCGCCGGATATGTGGAAACGCTGGGCACGGAACTGCCGCCAAGCGCTGTGTTACGCAGAAATGATGATGAAACCTACACTGTAACCTATCTTTCTCCCCTGCAGCCCTATGATGAAGATGTGCTGTCCGACCCGATGAACTATGTATATCAACCCCATGCGTCGCTGGTATTTACCTTTGGCGCAGAGGATACGGTAACTGCGATTTCCTGGTCCATAGGCGCTTTGGCAGAATAAACATATACGTAGCAAAGCAGACGCTTGCCGATGTTCAAGCGTCTGCTTTTTTATGGTTGGATGTAACGCGATCAATCCACAAGCTGCATTGATGGGTAAAAATTTTCGTTTTCAGTTGCAAAATGAAGCGAATATAATCTGGTTTGCGAACCGAGTCAAATCAAGGGTATGGCTTGTGATCAGCCGTGGGATAACAAGCGCCTACAATAAATGGTTCGATGCGCCGTGAAACGCAGTGATTGGATTCGCAATCGCAGTACTGCCCTATTCCCTGCCAAACCGGTAATAGGGATTCTATACGGCAGTCTGTAAAAATTCATTGCCTGTTCGGAGTGAATGAACATCCATCCCCTATCCGGTAAATAAAACACATGCAAAAGGCGCTTGCTTTCGCAAGCGCCTGTATTTGCTATTTATTGCTTTGCAGGATTGCACTGACCGGGATGGCCAGAAACACCATCCAGCCGGGATGCCAAAGGCCGAATACAAAGCCCAGCACCAGAAAGATCAGCGTGATCATCACCGGGTTCAGCCATCGTTCGGCTGCGTTTTTCGGCTTCATATAATATAGCGGAATCGCGAAAAACACCATCCAGCCGGGATGCCAAAGGTGGAACACAAAACCAAGCAATAAAAAGACAATTGTGATAAAGATCGGGTAAACACCGTCTAATTTACGCTTGTTCTCCTGCTCTTTTGCCTTTGCCTGCGCTTCAAAATAGCTGCCTTCCGGCCCCAGCGTATCGTTCTGCTCGCCCATGGGCATCGCCCCCTCCCATGCAATCCTGTTTATGATCACCGTTACGTTGTCGACCGTATTACCTTATGCTTCCGGCTCCAGCAAACCCAAGTCCCCATCCTTACGCAGGTAGAGCACATTGGTACGGTTAGAATCGACATTGACAAATACGAAGAAGCTGTGCCCCAGCATTTCCATTTGCATAACCGCATCATCCACCGACATGGGCCGTACGGTAAACGTTTTGTTGCGCACAACTTTGCGTTTGTCTTCGACGATATCGCAAAAGTCTTCTACAAATTCCAGATCCTGCTCCTGGAAGGCGTTCTCACGGATGCGTTTGCCCAGCTTCGTGCGGTGCTTGTGAATCTGTTTTTCAATCTTTGCCAGCGCCTGGTCAATGCTCGCGTAGAGATTGTCCTCGTTGCTGGCTTCCGCCCGCAGTATTACACCCTCGAAGGGCACGGTAATTTCACAGCTGCGGCGGTTACTTTTTTCGCGAATCAACCGGATAAAAACTTCGGTCTCCGGGTTGATGTAACGCTCCATTTTTTTAACCTTTTTCAGCACACGCTCAGTGACGCCATCGGATACGGACATATTTTTACCGGTAATTACGGTCTTCATCGTTCATTGCTCCTTTGCGAATATGTTAAAGCGGCCTCGTACCGCTACGCGGAACCCTATTGAATCGTTCAAGGGACTCACGCTCCTTCCGGCTTTTGGCTGGTTACCGGATCGCAAAAGTTACTTGTTAATTACTTTCGACGGTGCCGCCTACATTTCCTGCCTTTCGGTGGGAAGAGGTGAAACAGCTATCCGGTTCGCTTTCGCTTGTTTACAGTATACCCGCAAACGGAGATTTGAAAACAGATTTCGCACCATTGTTACATCCATCCGGTTGAAAACCGCAATCCAGCCGCTCAAAGCATCGTATCCTAGCAAAACAGCGCCGGATAACCAGCTGGTTATCAGGCGCTCTTTTGCTTCCGTATGGAGACTATCTTCAATTCCGGGTTATCGATTCTTTTGCTGTGCAAACGGCTCGTTTTCCGTTTCTTCAATAATCGCCCCGCCGAGACATACTTCTCCGGCGTATAGCACGGCACTCTGCCCGGGGGTTACCGCC
The DNA here is from genome assembly GCA_963663285.2 of Candidatus Limiplasma sp. GTDB lineage: Bacteria > Bacillota > Clostridia > Christensenellales > Aristaeellaceae > CAXXOK01. The sequence continues at coordinate 1,587,272 of CAXXNI010000002.1, forward strand.
CGCTGCGGTTCATCCGCCGCCAGATACAGTTCGTCCTTCCATGCCACTATCGTCGCCGGTTGGTCAGGTTGGCGGTAGCGGTACTTTACTGTGCACCGCATCGGCATGCCATCCGGCACAGGCGGCGTATCCGCTATCCATGTCAGCTGCGATGCCCGGGCATAGCGGGTAAACAGGCGGGGGCTATCCTCCCCTGCGAAACCACCAGCACATTATGGGCAACATCCTTTGCTACGACAAACCAGCTGCGCCCGTCTCCGCCGCCGCCAATGCCCAAGCCCTTGCGCTGCCCCAGTGTATAGTAGGCCAGCCCAATATGCTCCCCCACCTTACGGCCATCCTCGGTACGCATGTCGCCCGGCTTGGCGGGTAAATAATTCTGTAAAAAAGCCCTGAAATTCCGCTCCCCGATAAAGCAAACACCTGTTGAGTCCTTTTTAGTGCTGACCGGCAGGCCGTTTTCTGCCGCGATGGCGCGCACCTGCGCCTTGGTCATTCCGCCTACGGGAAACAGCGCTTTTTCCAGCTGCGCTTCCTTGAGCATATACAAAAAATAACTCTGGTCTTTCCTGCCGTCCGCTCCCCGCAGGAGCAATGTATGCCCATCCCGGGTTTCGCTTTGCACAAAATGCCCTGTGGCCATTTTGGATGCACCAAGCTGCATGGCAAAGTGTAAAAACGCTTTAAACTTAATCTCCCGGTTGCATAAAACATCCGGGTTGGGCGTGCGTCCACGCCGGTATTCCGCTAAAAAATCAGCAAAAACCCTATCCTGATACTCTTTTTCAAAATTGACCGCATAACAGGGAATATCGATGATTGCGCATACATCCTGCACGTCCTGCCAATCCTGCGTAGCGGTGCATACGCCGTTATCGTCCTTTTCGTCCCAGTTCTTCATAAACACGCCGACCACGTCATAGCCCTGCTGCTTTAACAGCAACGCTGCCACGGAACTGTCCACCCCGCCGGACATGCCTACCACAATCCGCTCCATGTTTCCCCCGATTTCAAAAATGTTATTAGTCCCCAAATTCCGGCTCGATACGGCTAAGCACTGCATCCAGCACATCCGCAGCCACCCTGTCCATATCCTGTTCCCCATCCACCACTAAAAAACGTTTGGGATCATTATGAATCAGGTGTTCATACGTTTCCTGAACCCGTGCGTGAAACATTCCGCCTTCCACCTCAATCCGGTCCGGCGTCGAGGCATTATTGCGCCGTGTGAGCGCACGGTGATAATCCACCTCCAGATAAACCGTCGCGTCCGGCATGGTATTGCCCACCGCCGGTGCGTTGATCTGGCAAATCGTGTCCACGCCCAGTTCCCTGCCGCCGCCCTGATAGGCGATGGAGCTATCCACAAAGCGGTCGCACAGCACCAACTGGCCGCGTTCCAGCGCCGGGCGGATGACCTGCTGCACATGCTGCGCGCGGGATGCGGCATAAAGCAGCGCCTCGCACGGCGCGCCCATTTCCATATGGTCCGTGGACAGGATGATGTTGCGAATCTTCTCGCTAATCTCGCAGCCGCCGGGCTCACGGGTGCGTAAAACGCTAAAACCATATTCCCGCAAGCTGTTTTCCAGCCTATCTACCTGCGTGGTTTTCCCGCTGCCATCCAGCCCTTCCATTGTCAGGAAGAATCCGCGCGGCACCGATGCGCCCGGGCACAGAAAAGCCCGCAGGGATTCGGTATCCGGCGTTACATGGGTCGCCCCCGCCTTCCACAGTTCTTCCTCGCCGCCAAACCCGTATCCTACTCCAATGGCGTCAATATCGTTCGCCAGCGCACCTTCCACATCGTAAAAACGGTCGCCCACCATCGCCGCATGTTCATAATGCTCCGGCAGCGCACGCCGGATCAGCTCCGGTTTGTGAACGACTTTTTCATTATCTTCTTCGGTAATAATACGGTTAAAGAAATGGGTCAGCCCAAAATGATTGAGTATCGCCATCGCGGGCCGAACCGGTTTGCTGGTCGCCAGCGCAACGTATACACCACCGTCCCGCAGCATTTGCAGTATACTGCGGATGTGGGGATAGACCGTATACAGGTACATGCCATCGCTGTTGAAATAGCGTGTATAGTGACCCATCACCTCGCGTGCCACCTCGGTTGGTAAACCGAGTATCCGGGTCAGCGAATCCATCAGCGGCGGCCCGATGATCGCACGCAGATCCACGCCTGCAGGTACTTCCGCGCCGACCTGCCCCAGTGCATACATCATCGATTGGATGATGCCCTGCTCGGAATTGGTTAATGTTCCATCCAGATCAAAAAGAACCGCATCATAGGGGAAGCTGTTCACAATATCGACTCCTTTGTCTTGCAGCGCTGTTTTGCGCCACCCGGCAAGCATTTGTTTTCTCATCGCACACAGCGCAGCATGCCGGGCGCATCCAGCCCAAACAGCCTTTCCTGCGGCGTGTCGGCAAGCAACGTCACGATAGCGGGGGTGACTTCATCACCCGCGGTCAGCCAGGCAACCCCCGGCGGATACAGCCCGACGTTTACCGCGCTGATGCGCCCTTGTGCCTTGCTTAATGGCACCAGTTCGGTATCTGCAAAAACGGCCTCGCCAATCGGCATACGTCTGGGCGGCCATGCATCCGGCACGACCCGGCAAGTAACCCGGCTTGCTGGTTTTGCTTCCGGTTCACTCTCTTTGGCAATTGACGCCAGCGCTTTTCGCAGGCGGGTCAACCGGGCGGGTCCATCCATCAGCGACAGGATGCAAACAATGTGCCCGTCATCGCACATTTCCACATCAAATCCGCGTGCTTCCAACTGCTTTTGCAATACCAGCCCGCCCTGCGGCGCACGCAGCACCAAGCGCAGACGGTCGTACTCCGGCTCGCCGGGCTCGCTTAGCTGGCCGTCGGTGTAGCCCCATTGTGTGACTATACGGCGGAATGCATCCATCGCGGTAAGCAGCCGCGCGCAAGCCTCCTGCCCGTGCAGATCCATCCATGCGCGGGCTTCGTCCAACGAGAGCATGATCACAAACGACGGGCTGCTGGTTTGCACCATGCGCAGCATCCCGCGCAGACGCGCCGCATCCACACCGGGCATTGCATGCAGCCATGCGCCCGGCGTAAGCGCGGGCAGTGTTTTATGCGCCGATTGGACGAACAAATCGGCTCCGCACGCCCCAGCGTTGGGTAAGTCTGTCCGCCAGTTGCAGTAAGCGCCATGCGCTTCATCGCAAAGCATCAGTTTACCGCGGGCATGCGCTATCGCCGCGATGCCTGTAAGATCGCTCAGCAGCCCATAGTAATCGCTGTGCAGCGCAAGTACCGCCGTTGCTTCGGGGTGTGCGTCCAGCGCGCGGGCATACGCCTGCGGGGTGGTGTGCAGCCTGCCCTGCCGGGTAAAAGAAGGCTCCGCAAAAAACGGCGTTATTCCCGCTGTGGCGCAAATATTCAAACAGCTCAGGTGAACATTACGCGGCAGCACGACCGCGCCGCCGCGTCTGGCCGCATATAGCAGCATGGCGTGCAGTCCGGCCGTGGAGCCGCCCGGCATAAGCATCGTAGCCGATGCACCCGCACTGGTTGCGGCCAGCTTTTCAGCCTGTGCGATTGCACAGGTCGGATGGTAAAGGTCGTCCGTCACCGGTAGTTCCGTTGTGTCCAGCCCATAGGGAGAAAAATGGGAGAACGGCGCCCGCCCCTGCGATGCAGGCATATGGAGCGAGACACGTTTAGCCGTACCGGCAAGCATTTTTCGCATAGGCCTCTGCATCCGGTACGCCTCCCAAGAATCGGTTTTGATAATATAGAATAGCAAAAAAAACACCGGCTTGCAAGCCTTCTGCAGGGAATTCATATATCCTTTTCCCGGCAGAATACGAATTCCTCAAACACAGCATAGTTTTATCAATACCGGATTGTTACAGCCCGTGGTTGCGTATGCCCTTGCATATATGGTAAAATAACCAGAAGTCATCAGCCCAATGGGGCTATTTTCCCATGGATCTGTTTGCGTCCGCCAAAGAAGCGCATTCGGCTTCCTGCGGCTGATTACATAGCAACCAAAGGAAGGTGTACTATGCGCAAGTGGTTATTTGGCTCGTTTGTAACGCTGGCATTGTTACTGTTGCTGGCGGTATCCGCCTCAGCGGACAGCTATGTGTTGGATGATATTTATGCGTCTGTGGAAGTCCCGGACAGCTACGTCGTCCTGACGCCGGATAACGCATCCTCCTACGCGGAATGGTTAATCGGACGCGGCACCACATCGGAAGAAGCCACGAACGATATGCTGTCCCGCGGCGTGCTGCTGCAATGCTGGAGCAAGGACGACGAGGATGTATGCTTTGAGCTGACCGCTACGCAAAGCGACTATATTCAGAATGTTTTTGATGTGAACGAGCAGGATACGTCCATGCGCGCGTCCTACCGGCTCAGCCACTACCCCAACAATGATTATGCCGATGCGGGGTATGATTTCTCCAGTTCCACTTGGAAGAAAACCGATAACGGCCGCTTTTTGATTCTGCGGTATGTCTTCCGGGAAAACGGACAGATCGCCTATCGCGGCCTGATGCGCCGCACCATACGCAACGGTTACGAAATCTCCTTTGATATGCGTGTCTATAACCGCAGCGTTACCAATAAAGACAATGCAAACCTGAATTCCATCTGGGAGAGTTTCAATTTTATCGAGGTGCTGCCGTTGCCTCCAGCCGCCAGTGCCAAGATCAACGTAACCAGCGCCCCGCCGGAAGAAACCAATGAATCGGATTTTAATTTTGCGGGTACGGCAGCGGAAGGGGTCACCTTTACCACCGTCGTCATGGGATTAAGCTATCCCACGCCCATGGTTTCGACCGAAGTGGTCGATTCGTCCGGCAAGTTCAGCGTACCGATTGAATTGCCCAAAGAAGGCGTATTCATGGTCACGGTGACGGCAGATTATCAAGGCGAGGATGTTATGGAACTTGCTTACCCCGTCACCTACCAGCGGACGCTGCTCACTGTGAATATTACCACCGATGTCCCCGCAACCGTCACCGGTGACGAACTGGACATCAAAGGCACGGCAACGCCGAAAGCGCTTTTACAAGTGTTTGTAAATGAAGAGGTTGTTTATAACAAAAAAGTAGCCAGCACCGGCAAATTTACCGTTACACTGGATGTGGGAGAAGAAGGCACTTACGATGTTGTAATGGTGTTCAGCAAAGCGGGTTTGGCCGACCGGCGCTATAGTTATTCCATCACCAGAGAATGGTCGGAAGCGGACACGCTGGCCTACCTCAAAGGCGAAGCCATCAAGCCGAGTTACAACACGCTCGTCAGCAAAATAGAAGGTTACGACAGCCGTATTATGGGCTATCAATGCTATCTGGTAGATGTTGTGCAGTCGGGCAACGACTGGATACTGAAAATGGCGCTGACCAAAAAGACTACCGGTTACAGCAATATTATCCTCGTTGTTACCAATAACGAACCGGAATATGCGGTGGATTCGGAATTAATGATGTACGGCCGCTGCGTGGGCATGTCGCTGCCGGCAAACGAAGCGGGTATTTCGGATGAGGATACAGCCTCCTATCCAACCTTTGAATTGCTCCTGCTCACCACTTTGGAATAACAATTCATTCATAATCTACGCCGGGCATTTCTGTCCGGCGTTTTTCATGCCCGGCTGCAGGGCGTTTCTGCCCGCTTGTTCTTTATCTCCATTTTGTGTATACTTGCCACGGAACCAACAATACGTAAGTTTGAAGTAAGGAAGGGAACCCATGTCATTTTTACCGATAACGCGCGAGGAATGCACACAGCGGGGCTGGGATGCGCCGGATTTTGTGTTTGTCGTCGGCGAAGCCTATGTAGACCACCCCTCATTTGGGCATGCCATCATCAGCCGGGTTTTGGAAAACGCGGGATACCACGTAGCGATGTTATGCCTGCCGGAGTACCATACACCCGCCGATTTTAAGCGCTTTGGCAAGCCCCGGTTAGGCTTTCTTGTTTCATCCGGCGTAATTGATAGTATGGTGAACCATTATACGGTTGCTAAAAAGCGCCGCCATAGCGATGTATACGCCCCGGGCGGGCAAGGTGGCCTGCGCCCGGATCGCGCAACCACCGTATATTGTAATCGCATTCATCAGGCGTATCCCGGCGTGCCGATTCTCATCGGCGGTGTGGAGGCGTCTTTGCGGCGTTTTTCCCATTACGATTATTGGGATGATAAAGTCCGCCGCAGCGTGCTGATCGACACAGCTGCAACGCTGCTCATTTACGGAATGGGCGAGCGCATTATGCTGGATTGCGCGGATTGGCTGAACCGCGGTATGCCGCAGCAGGAGCTGCCCGGTTTACGGGGGTGTTGCTACATCGCCAAGGAACCGCCGCGCAACGCGATTGTACTGCCATCGCATACCGAAGTCGCAACCGATCGCGCCGCTTATGCACGCGCTTTTTTAGTAGAATATGAGGAACAGGATGCCGTACGGGGCAAACGCCTTTGCCAGCAGCAGGATACGATGCGGTATCTGGTGCAAAATCCGCCCGCACTGCCGCTGAGCCGTGAAGAGCTGGACGAGGTATATGCCTTGCCGTACGAGCGCACATCCCACCCCATCTACGATGCACAGGGCGGTGTACCGGCGCTGACGGAAGTACGGTTTTCCGTTTCCGCAGTGAGGGGCTGTTTTGGCGCATGTAATTTCTGCGCGCTTACCTTTCATCAGGGACGTGTGGTTACTTCCCGCAGCGAGGATTCTATCGTCTCCGAGGCGGAAACCATTACAAAATTACCGGATTTTAAAGGCTATATTCACGATATCGGCGGCCCGACGGCCAATTTTCGCGAACCGGCCTGCGAAAAACAACTGAAAAGCGGCTGCTGTAAAAAAAGGCAGTGCCTGTACCCAACACCCTGTAAAAATCTGCGTGTCAGTCACGCCGAATTGGTACGCATTCTGCGCCGTGTGCGCGCGTTACCGCGTGTGAAAAAAGTTTTTATCCGTTCCGGCATCCGGTTTGACTACCTGCTTGCAGATCGCGATCCCACCTTTTTACGGGAATTGTGCGAACATCATATAAGCGGGCAGCTGAAGGTTGCACCGGAACACATCAGCCCGTCGGTGTTGGATAAAATGGGCAAACCCCGCCGCGAGGTATATGAAGCGTTTGTACAAAAATACGAGGCGCTGAATCGAAAATTGGGATTAAAACAGTATCTGGTGCCGTATCTGATGAGCAGCCATCCCGGCTGTACGCTGGAGGATGCCGTGCTGTTGGCTGAATATCTGCGGGATACAGGTCATCAGCCCGAGCAGGTGCAGGATTTTTACCCCACCCCCGGCACGCTGAGCACCTGTATGTATTATACAGAGTTGGACCCGCGTGATATGAACCCCGTATATGTACCAAAGTCCATGCACGAAAAAACCATGCAGCGCGCGTTGATGCAATGGCGCAACCCCAAAAATTTCGCGCTGATCCGAGAGGCGCTTTACCGAACGGGACGGGAAGATTTAATCGGCTTCGGACGCAATTGCCTTATCGCGCCGCGCAGCTTTGCCCCGCGTTCCCAACGGGATGATTCTGCCAAGCGAAGTGGCGGCACAATACCTGCGGGACGCAAGAAACCTTCTGCCGCAGGCAAACAACCTTCCGCCGCAGGCAAACAGCGTAGCAGCGCACGGTCTGCTCCGCGCCCCGCTGCTAAAACAGCATCACGCTCCGGTGCCCGGCGTACCTCCGGCAAGCCAGCCCGTAAACGATAAGCAAACAGACGCCCCGCTGTAAAGGAGAATACATGCACGCAAAGACTTTGCTATGGGATTTTGATCAAACCCTTGCCTATCGTGACGGCATGTGGAGCCAAACCGTATTGGAACTGCTGCACGCCTACGGGTATTCCGCTTTTACACTGGAAACCGTACGGCCCTATTTGGCAACCGGATTCCCCTGGCATAAGCCTGAAACCTCCCATGCGGCGTTCTTCCACGGCGTACCGTGGTGGGATGCCATGACCCGCCATTTTGTAGAGATGTTAGGAAACATGGGTGTTGCGCCTGCGGATGCCGAAATAATCGCGAAAGAAATCCGGCCGCGCTATCTGGATATAACCCGCTGGCAGCTCTATCCGGATGTATTGTCCTGCCTTGCGCGAACAAAGCAGGAAGGGTACACCAGCATCGTCGTTTCCAACCACGTGCCGGAACTGCAGGTATTGACCGATCAGCTGGGGTTATCGCCTTACCTTTCCCAGGTGTTTTCCTCTGCGCAGGTAGGGTATGAAAAGCCCAACCCGCATATTTTTAAGACCGCACTTGCCGCCGCCGGCGAGGGTTCGCCAACCGTTATGGTGGGCGATCAATACGCGGCCGATGTGCAGGGCGCGTTGGCTTGCGGTATTCCCGCCATATGGATTCGCCGGGAAAACACGCAGGCTTATCCCTACTATTGCAGCGATTTGGAGCAGTTTTTCCCCGTGCTGTACCGTTTGGAAGCCGACCGGTTTTCTGTGATTCCAAAATAAACGGCCGTTTACACCGCAGCAAAAACACACTGCACGGATGCGATGAAATCAGCCCTACCAGCTAAACCGGCGGGGCTGATTTTTCCGTTGATCTGTAGACGCGGTGCTCTTCACCAAAAAGCAGCCGCATACCAACATCGTTGTTAGTATGCGGCTGCCTTTATATACTTGTGTTGTATGGCTATCTACCTGATAAATAAACTCATTAAGGCGCGGTATCCATCGTATCCGGTTCGGCAGGCGTCTCTTTGCTTTGCCGATGACGCCGGTATATATCGCACAGCTCCCCGGTTACCACAAACCCACCGCCGACCAGTAACTGCGAATAATAACTGAGCAACCGCCAGAGTATCATGGCACTGTACAGAAGCTCGTTTGGGAATACCAACGCAAAAAATAGATAGAAACCGCCTTCCATGGCGCCGGCAGCGCCCGGCGTAGGCATAAATGCGGCTGCCAAATACAAAAACAGCTGCATGGCAAACAAATCTGTAAATCCCGCCTGTGCAAGCCCCAGCGCCCGGTAAACCAGATAGGCGATAGAAAACAAGCATATCACGCTAAGCAGCATCAACAAAAACGCAAATAAAAACGGCATCGGGCGGTTGCGGATACATTCCGCCGCCGTACGAAATTCCTGCATCCATTTTTCAAAACCGGCTTCCCATTTTTCCTGTCTGCCATGTAAAAACGGTAAGCGGGTCAACTTACCCAGTAACCACTGCCCAAGGCGCCGCACCAGCTGCGGCCTGCGCAGCAGCAGCCAAACCAGTGCGATAGAAAGAAAATTTACCACAAAACCAGCAACGGTAAGCCACAGCATCAACGGCATGGATTGCAAAATCTGCCAGCCACCCAGCAGCATCGTTGCCAGATAGCAAACACATACGGAGCTGATATATCCAATGTAGCGCACCGCCAGAATCGTGGTTGCTTTGGCTGCGCCTACTCCATAACGCATATAATATGCCAGCTGCATGGGCTGCCCGCCGGATGCAAAGGGCGTTATGGCGCTGTAATACTCGCCGTATAACGTTATTCGTATGCCCATCCAATAGGATGTTTTCGCGCCGACCGCCTTACCAATCGTCGTATACCCTCCGGCTTGAAACAGCCAAAAGCCCAGCATCGCGCCGCCGCACAGCAGCAGCCAGGGGCCATGTATGGGAAGCTGTCCGGAAAGAAACGTTTTCAGCTGCGGATCAAACGCCCCAAAAAGCAGTATCAGCAAAAGGGTAAGCACGATATAGCCAAGCTGCCAAAGCAGCTTATGTTTTATTCTTCGTTTCTTTGGCGGTTGATCGTTAGGTTGTTTATTCATGTATTGCTCCAGATTCCGTTATCAGTTTCTACAGACTGTAGAAATTGTCTGCGACAATCTATTGTACCGTATTGTGCGCGGTTTGCCAATCCACCGTTTCCGATACATGGTTTTTGCTTACGATCCCGCCAAACCGTTTTGGCGCAATTTGATAAACACAGTCTCCAGTTCCTTCGCCATGAATATCTTTGGCACCGGATAGCGCGGATTCCCCTCATCCGCTGCCTGTTTTGCCAGCACCGGAATCTCTTCCGGCTCAATCTGGGCAAATCCGGTTGGCATATGCAGCTTTATATTCAAGTCTTCAATCTCTTCAATCATTGCATTTGCTTTATCTGTGCGGGTTTTCGCTTCGCGCCCGATGCCTGCGGCATCCGCCAGCCGGGCAAGCGCAGGCACCGCCGCCGCGCCGTAAGCGTGCAGGACAACCGGCATTGCCAGCGCACAAGCTGTGCCATGCGCAATACCGTACCGCCCGCCGAGTGCGTGCGCTACCGCATGAACATAGCCTACATTGGCGCGTGTAAACGCCTGCCCAGCCAGATAGGCCGCCTGCTGCATCCCCGCCCGCGCTTCCCGGTTTTCACCGTCCCGATAAGCAACAGGCAGATGCTTTATGATCAGTTTTGTAGCCTGCTCCGCTTTGCTTCGCGTTTCAGCCGTATTGCTGCGCCCAATGTACGCCTCAACTGCATGGCTGAGTGCATCCATACCGGATGCCGCCGTAACGCCTTTGGGCATTCCGTTGGTTACAGCCGGGTCCAGCACCGCTGCGCGCGGAATCATACACAAATCCCCCACCATATACTTATGGTGGTGTTCGTCCGTTACGACCGCGGCAAGGGTTACCTCACTGCCGGTTCCCGCCGTAGTCGGTACGGCATACAGGGGTGGCAGTTTATGCCGCACATGCAAAAGGCCCTTCATCTGCGCAATGGATTTGCCCGGTCTGGCTACCCGTGCGCCGCATAGTTTGGCACAGTCCATGGGCGAGCCCCCGCCAAAAGCGATAATGCTGTCACAGCCGTGATTCCGGTAGGCTGTATAAGCCGCCTCTACATTCGCCAGTGACGGGTCGTTTTGCACATCATAAAACAAGGGTGCTTCGTATCCCGCGTCCGCAAGCGCCTTTTGCAGCGGCTTTACCGCACCAAGACGGTGCAAGGTTGGCCCCGTCATGAGCAGCGGCCGGGCGCAGCCATCCTTGCGCAGCTGCTGTGGCAGCCGCAGCACGCAATCTTCGCCGGATAACACCTGCGTTTCCGGCCATGGCAAGCATTGAGAAGCCGCAAACATAGCAGACTGGTACACCCGGTACGCTATCCGTTTCATTGTTTTTCCTCCTTGCGCAGCATATCCTTATCCTATCATAAACAAATCATTGCAGCAAACAGTGTTTACCGTTTGCCTGTACGCTTCATTGCATGCCTCCATCGGTATGGAAAACCCCGCGCAAATGCGCGGGGCAGGAAGAGGGGCGAGTGTGCGTTTTGCGGGTATCCTGAGCCCGAAACGGAGACGGTTCTCCGGCGCACATTCGGGTAAAGTTTTATTCCGCATCCGGAGCGGGTGTAGCGGTTACCTCCGGTGTTGCCGTGGGTTCCGTTGCGACCAGTTCGTCAAAATAGGTCTGCAAGCCTTCCACATCCCTTTTATTCACCAGCATAGTACTGTCGCCATCTACCACAGCCTGGTCGAAATTATCATCGTACGGGTAGAATGCCACATTTACGGTTTCAAAGCCGGTACGCGCCTGCGTAAACGCCGCGTTGAGCAGCGGCTGTGTTCCCTCTGCCACAGGGGTATCGGTGTATGCCTCCGCCCCAATCGCGTTGAGGTTATTGACAAACAGGGAGAAAAGCGAGCTCTTCAGCTCCTTGCCGTCCAACTGGTAATTGGTGGTGATGGTAACATCTCCGTCCTCCGAAGTCGTGGTTTCGGTGGTGGATGTAATTACCTTGGTTTCACCGTTCATGGTGATGGTTGCGCCCGTCAGGTCGCTGCGGTTGAGGTTTGCCGCCTTGGACAGACGCAAATCGTCCGCCGCCAGCTTCATCAGCGAGGTCATGGTATCGTTGCTGACGAGGAATACGCGCTGTGTCTTACTATGGGTCATATATACGTTTCCGTCCTGATCCATATTACCAAGGTAAATGGTAATGGAGCGCTCCACCGTCACCATCGGTTCAGGTGTTGCCGTCGGCGTAGCGGTGGGTTCCTCTGTCGCTTCTTCCGTAGGTACGGCATCCGCTTCTTCCGCCATCGCTGCGGTTAACCCGCTGCTGATTGCGGAGGTTGCTTCCGGCTGTACGGTTGCTTCCGCAGTAGGCGCAGCCGTCGGTTCCGGCGTATCGGTCGCCTCGGGTACTGCGGTAGCCACCGGTTCCGGGGTGGCGGTTGCGGCAGCGGCTTCTTCCGCCAGTGCAGCCTCCACTTCGGATTGCGCCACATCCTCGGTATAGTGCAGGGTAACCGTCAGCAGGGGATTGTCCAGTCCATACGCCGACAGGTCGTCTTTCGTGTCCGCTGCCGTACCTTCGTACGTTATGCCGGTAGCCGCATCTAAAAACGTACTCACGGTATCGTCGTTCACTGCCTGCAGGGCTCCATCTGCCTGCTGCTGAAACCAGGTAAACGCGGAGGAATAAGCGCTGGCACTGCCGTCCGCAAGGTGGGTAAGCGTTTGGGCATCGGTGCCGTCATCCCAGTCAATCGCCGTTACATTATCGGCGCTGATGGTGGGATAATCCTCATCGGTCACCAGATCCATCAGTGTAACATCAAAGGCGTTGTACAGGTCTGATGAAATGGTATAGATCCCATCCTTACTCGCAACCGTTGCATAATAATCGCCGGTCACGCTGTTCTTATCGCCAATGGAGATTTGCTTGGCAGTTCCGTCGTTTTCCGTAAGCGTAATGATCATAGCGGGGCTATCCAAGCCGTATTCCGCTTCATCCCCGCTGGTTTCCGATACGGTACGCTCCGCTGATACGCTTTCCAGATCGCTGAGCATACTGTCCACAGCCGATGTATCCAGCGGAAAGCTCTCCCGCGGTTCGTAAACCCAGCTGTCATCCTTTTTCACAAAGGAGAGGGTATCACCGTTATAGGTATAGGCGAGTTTTGCAGTATCATCTGCGGTCGAGGTAAACAGCACCGTTTTTTCGGTATTGTCCTCCGCTTCCTGCGCAGCTTCCTGCTTTTGGGTATTCAGGTTCAGCAGATAGGCGCCAACGCCGAACACCGCTACAACAGCCAGCAGGATGAGCAGGCGTTTGCCTTTTTTCATCACTGCTTCCTCCTCTTCATCACTACGAAGATGCCGATGCCAATCACCGTCAGCGGCAGCACGCCGGACAGGAGGGCACTCCATACAGTTGCGGAACCATCCGGCACGGTCAGATAATCCTGACTCAGGCTCTTGGCACGAATCGAAATGTTATTCTCGCGTTCGCACATCCAGTTCAGACTGTTGAGGAACAGGTCTTCATTCGCACCGCCGACCATTTGGTTAATCTGATCTACCAGGAACTGGGACGAGGAAAGCCATACCATACGGCTTTCGCCTGCATCCACGGTTTCACTGATGGCAACCCCAAGCGCGAACGGTCCATCCGTATCGCCATCTTCACGTTCCAGCGTAGTGGCCGTATCCGGGTTGATCTTGTTATAGGCACTGTCGGACGTGGTAAGCAGTTGGGTAATGCTGAGCGTGGAGCGGTAGCTATCCAGCGTTTTAATTCCCTCTGCGACCGGCATTAGCACATACAGGTTGGAATCGATGATCGGGTCGGTGATTTCCTGAGACTGTATATCTGGCAGCAGATAGTGCTGATAGCCGCGCAGGTAGTGGTTCATATCGCCTTCCACTACAATACCATCCGACATATCAACGCCGTAGGTGTTTACCAGTTTGCGCAGGTTGGTGCGGTCCGCGCCGGTATAATCGGTAATCAGCATCAAGCGTCCGCCCTGATCCAGATACGTCAGGATTTTTTCCGTCTCTTCATCGCCCAAATCAGATGTGGGCGCGTAGATGAGCAGGCAATCACAATCCTCGGGAACTGCTTCCAGCGAAAGCAGGCTTACGTCCTCAACCGTCAGGTTGTCACCTTCCACCGCGCTTAGCAAATCGCCGGAAAGCGCCGTTTCGCCATGCCCCTGTAATTGATAAATCACAGGCAGGTTATCGCTGATCACGTAGTCGATTGCACTGGTCAGTACGCTTTCACCCGCAAAGGATACATCGTAGCTGCCGTTGTAATAATAGTTGGAATAATCATATTCGTAGATGTCGCTTTCATCCACAACCTTGCTGCGTTTGTCGCTTACGACAACCACGCTGTTGGATGCCACATCCTCATCGGTATACTGGGAGGTAAACTTGGGCTGCACGACCGGATCGACCGTATTCACGGTAATCTTATCGCTCAGCGCCCCGTAGCGCTCCAACAGCTGTAAGGTGGTATCGTCCTCGCTGCCGTTTTCGGCAATCAACGTCAGTGTCACATTCTCATCCAGATTGGATAGTAACTGCTCGGTCTGTTCCGAGAACGTAAACAACTGCTGGGATGTGGTATCCAGCTTGGTTACGGTAGAAGGCAACTGACCGATAAACAGGTTTACCGCTACCACAACCAGCACCACAATGATAGATACGAGCACCGTGTATCCGCCGCTTTTAAAGCGGCGCGTTTTGAATCCGGAGGTCTTGTTCTTTTTTTCTTTATTTTTCATACGCTCATCCCTCCCCTAGCTCCAACGCCTTTTCTCCACAGCCTGCACCGTGAAGAAACAGAAGAGCGCCGCTACAGAAATAAAGTACACCAATCCTGTAATGTCGAAGATGCCGCTGGTGAAATTACTCATCCGGTCGAAAATCGCAAGCGCGCCCAGTGCATTGGTAAATGCGCCTTCCATCGTCGTCGGGGTAATCAGGTACAGGATGGCAAGCGGGATAAACGTAATCACCGCAGTAAGTCCGGCAGCTGTCCAGCTCTTGGTTAGTAGCCGCACAACAAGGCTTACCAGCAGCGCTACGATCATCAGCGAAATAGTGGAAGCCAGCGCCGTAGACGTCATCAGGCTGGATAGCGCGGTCATCAAATAGCATAGAATCAGCGTGCCCAGACACATCACCGCTGCGATGATCTGGTTTTCCGTAATGCTGGACATAAACATGCCGATCGCGATCAGCGCACAGCCCAGCAGGAAGAACGCCGCCAGACTGGAATAGGCCGTAGCGTAGTTTACCGTACCAAAACTACCGATCAGCAGCGGATAAAACGCCGTAACCGCCATGGGAATAGCCAGCAGCGTGACCATCGCCAGATACTTGCCCAGCACCGTATCCATAACGCTGATGGGCAGCGAGTACAACAGTTGATCCGTACCCTGCCTGCGTTCTTCTGCAAACACACGCATGGTAAGCACCGGTATCGCAATTAAAAACATGAACGTCGAACTGCTGATAACATATTCAAATCCCGGGTATCCATATTTCAGGTTCAGGGCCGATGTGTAAATACCGATGAATAGCAGAACAAATCCAATAAACACATAGCCCATCATCCCTGTAAAATAGCTTTTCAGTTCCCTTTTATAAATCGCAAGCATCAGGCGGCGCCTCCTTCATTATCGGCAGCTTCGCCGGATACGGGCGCAGCTGCGGCAGGGGCCCCGTTACCGTTTGTCAGCGTCAGGAAAACGTCTTCAAGGCTCTGCTTGTTGCGAACCATGGAGAGAATCGGGCATTTCGCATCCGCAAAAGCATAGAACAGCTTTTCACGCATGTCATCTTCGGTTAGAATGCCGATCTCAAGCTCCGTTTCCAACGGGGTTTCGCTAAGCGTTTCAGCTTTTTGCACTTCCACCGCATCGCCCAGCGTACCCACGATTTCTTCGGACTGTTCCTTTGAAGTGCGCACCACAAGCTTCATGGTTTGTTCGTGCTCGGCATACCGCTCCAGATTCTCCGGGGTATCCTCCGCCACCAGCTTGCCATTTGCGATGATAATCAGCGTATCGCAAACCGCGCTGATTTCCTGCATAATGTGGCTGGAAAGCATAACGGTACGGTTGCGACCCAATTCGCGAATCAAATCACGGATTTCAATCAATTGCTGCGGGTCCAGGCCTACGGTCGGCTCATCCAATATGATTACCTTGGGGTTTCCCAGAATAGCCTGCGCAAGACCAACGCGCTGTTTGTAGCCTTTGGACAGATTCTTAATCAGCCGTTTCTGCATTTTCGTGATGTCGGTTTTCTTCATCACGCGCTCCACTTCCGCGGTAATTTCCTTGCCGGCAATCCCCTTGGCTTCCGCAACGAAACGAAGGTAGTCCAGCACAGTCATATCGGGATAGAGGGGCGGCATTTCCGGCAGATACCCAATGCACTTTTTGGCTTCAATCGGTTCATCGAAGATGTCGTGCCCGTCCACCGTTACGGTGCCTTCCGTTGCGGCCAGACACCCGGTGATGATGTTCATCGTCGTTGTTTTGCCCGCGCCATTAGGTCCCAGAAAGCCGTAAATCTTTCCAGAATCGATGGTGAAGCTCACATGATTCACGGCGATATGGTTACCATACACCTTTGTGAGATTCTTGACCTCGATCAATGTAATTCCTCCCGTCGGATTTTGTCAGGTTTATTGTAGAAGCCAGATATGAATAAATCTTCGTACTCTTGTGGACAAACTTTTAACGCAAAGTGAAACTTACGTGAAAGCACCATTCTCCAACAATATATTTACAAAAAATAAGAAATCGGCTGCATTTTTTACTGATACCGGGCTATATATCCAACTTAAATATCTCCTGTATCTCTTGGCAAGGCAGGCCGCACGCCTGTCCGTAGCTGCTTTTGCCATGGGAAAAACACTGTTTTATAATCAACCATTTTTTAATTACAACTGGTTACGATGCACTGCATCCCGTTGTTACCAAATCATTGTGCATCATAGCAAACAAGGAAGCCCATCGCTTTTTCGAATATAAGCATGGTGAAGATATACATTCGGATAAGCAAAAGCAGCCCTTCTTTGGGCTGCTTTTGTCTTTTGCCATGCGGCAAGGCTAATGGCCTTTATGCTTCTCCCTGCGTTTTTCCTGTTGCAGGGCAAAGCGCAATTGTTTTTCCGCGTCACGCTGCTCGTGCTTGCGTACTTTGCGCGCCTGCTTACCCTGCTCCTGCTGCAATTTCAGCGCTTGCTGGGCTTTCGTGCCCACGCTGCCGCACTTGAGCTGCCGGGTTACCTCGCGCTGTATCCGCTTGGGATTCATCCGTTTTTCTACAATGCTGTCCGCATCCATTGCCGGGCTGAACCGCAAGGCATAGCAATTTTCCAGAAAATACGCATATACCTCGTAATCCTTTGGTTCCGCCCCAAACAGGATTTTACTTACTTCGTAGCATCCGGCTGTTTCCCGCTCGTACACGCCCACCCAGAAGGGTTCTTCAAAAAACACAGTGAGTTTGGCTATGGTCCGTTCCATGTTGATTCCTCCTTATGCTTAACCCGCAAAGAACGGACAACCAAGGAGGCAGGTTACTGACGGTTCATCGCCGCGCCCGGACTACCAACCGGGACTGTGTTTTTATCTTTGCCTGTTTATTATAGCGCAAACAGCATAGCACCGTAAATAAAAAACGGCAGCGTCTGGCACAACTGTGCTTCTTTCACTGCCGTATCCATATTTATATCTACTGCAATTATTAATTAACCCTTCACCGAGCCGGCCATCATCCCTCCAACCATCTGCTTTTGTCCGACAACAAATAAAATGACCGACGGCAGCAAAATAATGATAAATCCAGCCATAATCAGCCCGTAAGACATGCCATCGTCAAACGCCAGCATACTGATGCCGATTTGCACCGTACGCATGCTGCTGGAGTTTGTCACCAGCAGCGGCCACATATATTGGTTCCATGTATTGATAAAGCAGTATATCGCCAGTGCGCTGGCCGCGGGCATGGATACCGGCATTAGAATCGTCCAGAAGAAGCGGTTTTCGCCGCAGCCGTCCATCGTAGCAGCTTCCTTAAATTCCTTTGGTACCGTTAGGAATTGCTGCCGCATCAGAAAAACACCCAGCGCCGACGCGCAATACGGCAGGATGAGCCCCGCATATGTATCCAGCAGCCGGGCGGATGCAACCATAAGGTAATTGGAAATGATAATCGCTTCGCCGGGAATCATCATCGTAGCTAAAATTGCCAGAAAGATGAACTGCTTCCCTTTAAACTCAAAGTAGACAAACGCATATGCTGCCAGCGACGAGGTGAGCACCTGTGCCAGCATAATGGACAGCGATATTACCGTGCTGTTTACCACAAAGCGCAGGATCGGGGCCGTATCCAGCGCCTTGGTGTAATTGGCAAGCGTCGGCGCAGCCGGAAATATTTTAGGCGGGTATGAGGCGATAAAGCTTTCCGGCATTAAACTGATGGATAGCGCGTACAGCACTGGAAAAATCATAGCAACACCCAGCAAAACCCCAGCAATGCCCTTCAGGGTGATCTTTTTCTTACGCATAATGAACCCCCTTGTTTTCAAAGCGGAATTGCACAATCGTTACCCCCAGCATCAGCACAAATAAAATCAGGGATTCTGCGCATGCGGAACCAAAACGGTAGTTCATAAACGCTTCCAAATAAATATCATACACCAGCACGCGGGTCGATATCCCCGGTCCGCCCTGGGTAAGGATGCGGATTTGGCCAAACGCCTGAAAACTTCCCATGATGTCCATAAATATTACAAAAAACAGTGTTGGCGAGATCATCGGCAATGTTATATGGAAGAACTTTTTCCATCCGTTTGCGCCGTCGATCATCGCGCTTTCCACCAAATCTCCGGGTACGCCGCGAAGCGCCGTAAGCAAGAAGATGAAGTTGGAGCCTATTTGCAGCCATACCGTTACCAACGCCACGGAAAACATGGCATAGTTTTCATCCGCCAGCCAGTTAATGTTTGTACCCAATAGATAGTTACCCACGCCAATGACAGGGTTATAAATCAGCGCCCATACCAGCGCTGCTGATGCTGAAGCAATCGCCATAGGCAGGGAAAACGTTGTTTCCACAAATCGTGATACACCCGGCATGGGTTTATTGGCAAATAGCGCCAGCAGCAAACCCAATACCAACGTTGGGATGGCAATCATCGGTACAAACCGGAGTGTGTTCAGCAAAATCGTCCAAAAGTCTTTCCGCTTAAAAATTATCTGAAAGTTCTTTAACCCCACCATTTTTTTCAGCTGTCCCGCAGCGTCGGTAACCGCAAAACTGGTAAATATGGTTCGGAAAAAAGGATAATAATAGAAAGTAATAAAAAACACAAAAACCGGCAATAAAAACAAGTACGGCGTCCATCTGCGCCATTTTTTACCAACTGCTAATATTTCGTACTGGTTTCTCTGAAACTGCTGCATCTTATTCCTCCGTTAATCGCTGGACTACCCCGCAGTATATGCTGCACATGTAAAATACGCCGCGGTTAATTGTCAAATCCGTGTAAATTTCATTATGTTTTATATTTAACGTAATCAAAACACATGGCTCAAAGAATTTTTACATGAATTGATTACACTGCTTCTCGGCAATGAACGGAGAACAAAAAGAAAGAAGGGTTTACATTTGAAAAAACTCCTATCCTTCGTGCTTGCACTGAGTCTGGCGCTGACCATCGGCTCGGGTGCTCTGGCGGAAAAAACCACCGTAACGTTTTGGCACTCCATGGGCGGAGCCGGCGGCGAAGCGATTGATAAAATCGTTTCGGATTTCAACGCGGCCAATGCGGATATCGAAGTCGTAGCCGAATACCAGGGGTCTTACGATGATGCAATCACTAAGCTGAAAAGCGCGGTAACCTCCGGCCAGGGTCCGGAAATTATGCAGCTGTACGATATCGGCACCCGTTGGATGATTGACAGCGGCTACGCCGTCACCATGCAGGATGTTATGGACCGCAATGGCTTTGACGTAAGCCAGCTGGAGCCGAATATTGCCGGTTATTACACGGTGGACGGCACGCTGTACTCCATGCCGTTTAACTCCTCCACCCCCATTATGTATTTCAACGCCGATCTGCTCGCTGCCGCAGGCCTTGACCCCCAGAATCCCCCGGCGAACATGGACGAGTTGGAAGCCGCTTGCGAAAAGCTCACCACGGGCGATGTGACCGGCATGAGCTTCCGTGTTTACTCCTGGTTCTTTGAGCAATATTGCTCCAAGCAGGGCTTGGATTTTGCCAACAACGGCAACGGCCGTAACAAAGCCGCCACCGCTGTCGCGTTTGATGAAAACGGCGCGGGCGTAACCCTGCTGAGCTGGCTCAAAGCCATGAACGACAAAGGCCTCAATGCCAACTTCGGCCGTGACGATACAGCAACTGTTACCGCTTTTGCCGCCGGTAAAATCGGATTCATTTTCGGTTCTACCGCCAGCCTGACTAGCATTCTCAAGGCTGTAAACGGCGCTTTTGAGCTGGGCACGGCCCCGCTGCCCAACCTGGTTGCGGATGTGAACGGCGGTGTATCCATCGGCGGCGGTTCCCTGTGGATGATGGACAAAGGCGACGACGCTGCCAAGGATGCAGCCTGGAAGTTCATCGAATACGCCGTATCCCCCGAAGTACAGGTATACTGGCATGAAATGACCGGATACTTCCCCATCACTACCAAAGCCTATGATTTGGATGAAATGAAATCCCATTTAGCGGAGAAGCCGCAGTTCCAGACCGCGATCGATCAGCTGCACGCCTCTCCGGTAGAAGCGCACGGCGCACTGCTGGGCGTATTTACCGAAGCCCGCGGTATTATCGAATCCAACTGGGAAGATATGCTCAGCGGCAACATTACCCCGGAAGAAGCGGTCAGCGAATCCGCATCCTCCATTAACGATGCTATTGAAATGTACAACTTCGCTAACGAATAAGGCTTATCTCTGCACAAAAGACCCGGAGCAAACGCTCCGGGTCTTTTCAATCATTCAGTTGTATAACAATCCCCGTATTAACGGGCCCGCACCAGTTCCACCAGCATTTTCGTAATGCTCTCCATTTCCGGTACGCTGACGTACTCCATATACCCGTGTACGTTGTATGCGCCGGTCGGCAGGTTGGGACAGGGCAGCCCCATGTAGGAAAGGCGCGCGCCGTCCGTGCCGCCGCGAATTGGCAAAGATACCGGTTCTTCCCCCATCGTACGCATAGCGGCAATGATTCGCTCCACAATCTGCGGATGTTCGTCTATCTTTTCTTTCATGTTGTAATAGGTATCCTTCATGGTCAGTGTAACCGTATCCGCACCGTATTTACCGTTCATATAGTCTGCAACCGAACGTAAAAAGGCTTTGCGTTTTTCAAACAGTGTCCAGTCATGATCGCGAACGATGTATTCCAGCACCGCTTCATTCACATCGCCCTGCATATTTTCAAGGTGGTAGAATCCTTCGCGGTTTTCCGTATGTTCCGGCGTTTCGCTTTCCGGCAGCATTGCGGCAAACTCCGCGGCATAGCGCGCCGCGTTCTTCATTTTATTTTTCGCCGACCCGGTATGAATGCTGAATCCCTTAATTTCCACTTTTGCAGAAAAGGCATTGAAGTTCTCACATTCAAATTCGCCGGGCGTACCGCCGTCCACCGTATATGCAAATTCCGCGCCAAAGCCCGGCACATCGAAAGCGTCCGCGCCGGAGCCGATTTCCTCATCCGGGGTAAACCCGATGCAGATTTTCCCATGTTTTATTTCCGGATGGGTAAGCAGCGTTTCGCATACCGTCATAATTTCCGCAATCCCAGCCTTGTCGTCTCCACCAAGCAGTGTCGTGCCGTCGGTGACAATCAATTCATGCCCGATGTGGCGGGAAAGGCAATCGAACTGGTCGGCACGAATCACGACTCCGTTGCCAACCTCCACATCCCCGCCCATGTATACAATGCTGCGGGCGTGCACAGGTCCTGTGGGTACGCAGGGCACTGTATCCATATGCGCTATCAAGCCAATGGCTGGTTGATTCTCCGCGTTAGCGGGGATTTCGGCATATACATAGCACTCTGGCGATACGCGCACATTGGATGCACCTATCTCCTGCAGCTGCTTTTCCAGCAAGCGCGCCATATCCCACTGCTTGACGGTGGAAGGATGAGTCTCGCTTCCTTCCGCCGATCCGGAATCAATCGCGACATATTGTAAAAAACGTTCCTTAACGGTCATCTGTAATGGCCTCCTTACGGTTTAGTAATCAAAGGATAACACTTTCCCAAAACACTGTAAACAGCAGGATTCATAAACCCGGCTCAATCCGCTGTGGGCGCTGTACAAATCCCTATAAAAGCGTTATAATACGGCATGGATTGACGCGCAATACCGATTTTGCACCTTTGTTTTCGGCTAGCGCAATGCTCCGGCATGTTTTACCACGGCCAAGCCGTGGCGCCTGCTTAAGCCGAAACGCCTTGCAGCGTTTACAGACACCCGAAAGCCAAGGTTTGCTATCGGTATAAGGAGGATTCACTTGCACTCGCACCATACACAAAGACGAGACTCATTTTTTCAACGCACCATCCGGCCGGAGCGCGTAATGGCGCTTGGCTTTTTAGGCGTTATTCTGGTGGGTACGCTGCTATTGGCGCTGCCGATCGCTTCCATCAGCCATCATTCCATCGGCTTGCATAAAGCGCTGTTTACCGCTACGTCCTCCGTATGCGTAACCGGCTTGATCGTGGTGGATACCGGCACAACGTTTACGTTGTTTGGCAAATTTGTCATTTTGCTGCTGCTGCAAATCGGCGGCTTGGGATTTATGATCTTCGCTACGTTGATTATGGTCGCGCTGGGGCGGCGTATTTCCCTGCGTAACCGCGTGCTGATTCGTGAATCCATGAATACCACCAGCCTGTCCGGACTGGTACGGCTATCCAAATGGTTTTCGTATCTGGCGGTGCTCATTGAGCTCGGAGGCGCCTGTCTGCTCAGCATTCGCTTTATCCCCATATTTGGCGTTAAAGATGGTATCCTGTTCAGCGTTTTCCACTCGGTCAGCGCGTTTTGCAACGCGGGGTTTGACCTTTTTGGCAATTTCAGCAGTATGTCGCAGTTCCAGCGCGACCCGCTGGTGTTGCTTACCGTTATTACATTAATTATTCTGGGCGGGCTTGGGTTCTTCGTTCTAAACGAATTTCTGCATTACCGCTTCCATTTCCGTAAATTCTCGCTGCATACCAAGTTAGTGTTAGTTATAACCGGCATATTGCTAGTTTTAGGCACCCTGCTGATTTTACTAATGGAGTGGGGCAACCCCGCTACCCTTGGGAATCCGCGGCTTACCTTCCCGGATAAAATTATCAACGCGATATTCCAATCCACCACGCTGCGTACCGCAGGCTTCAGCACTTTTGATCAGGCAAAGATGACGGACAGCGCCAAATTAATTGACGTTCTGTTTATGTTTATCGGCGCATCGCCCGCATCTACCGGCGGCGGTGTGAAAACCACCACCGTCAGCGTTTTGCTGTTGCTCATCCTCAGCGTTGTACGGGGGCGCGACACCGTATCCATTTACGGCAAGCAGCTGCCTACCAACACCGTGAAACGCGCGTTGGCTATTGTCGTTATCAGCATCAGTATGATTATTGTATGCACCTGTATGCTTTCCATTACCGAGCGCGGCAACGGCAAGGATATGATGGATTTGATTTTTGAGGCGACTTCGGCATTTGCCACCGTTGGCCTTTCCTCTGCGGGCACGCAAACACTCACCCCCATCTCGCAGGCAATGCTGATACCGCTGATGTACTTCGGGCGCGTCGGTCCGCTGACCATGGCGTTCGCGCTGGCCAGCCGTATGGAAAATAATCCAAAGAACCGCATGCACTACCCAGAAGAAAAGATTTTAATCGGATAACGGAGGATCGCTGTAATGAAAGAGAAGAGCAAGCAATACCTGGTGCTGGGGCTTGGACGCTTCGGGGAAAGCCTGGCAAAGTCTTTATATAAACAGGGGCACGAGGTGCTGGCAATAGATGCGAACGAGGAACTGGTAGAGAGCATCGCGCCTTATGTTACGCAGGCTGTGCGCGTGGACGCGACAGACGAAGGCGCACTGCAATCGCTGGGCGTACGTAACTTTGACGCGGCTATCGTATCCATCGGCCAGAATATGCGCGACAGCATTTTGGTATGCGTTTTGCTCAAAGAGCTGGGCGTACCTTACCTGATCGCCAAAGCAACCGACGAGCTGCACGCGAAGGTGCTGCGTAAAGTCGGCGTGGACCGCGTGGTATTCCCCGAACGGGATATGGGCATGCGGTTGGCGAAATCCCTGCTGACGCCCAATGTTTTGGAACTGATCGACCTGAGCGACGATTATCAGCTTGTGGAGATAATTTTGCCCATGAAGTGGGTTGGCAACACGATTATCGGCGTTGATGTACGTAAAAAATACGGCATCAGCATCCTGGCGATCCATCGCGGCGGTCAGTTCATCGTATCGCCGACGCCGGATACCACCTTTGAAACGGGCGATATCCTTCTGGTACTTGGGAAAAAGGACGACATCGACAGTATCGATCGATAAATAAAGCTTCTTCGTAATCGCCGGCGCTTATCGCCGTATGATTACCCAAGACGGGTTTATACCCCGCCGGTTGCGCGAAGGGAGTAACCGAAATGAAACCTTACGACGCTGCTCATTTTCGGCATGACCGCTGCAAACCGTTCCTGCACAAATCCGGTTCCAAGGGTGTACTGCTCATACACGGTTTTACCGGTTCAGTTGCGCACATGCGTCCTTTGGGCGATGCGCTGGCGGATCATGGCTATACGGTAATGGGTATCAATCTGCCGGGTCACGCTACCACTGAAGCGGATATGGCCGCCTCCAACTGGAACCAATGGCTTGCCGCCTCCCGCAACGCCCTGATAACGTTGCGCAGGCAATGTACAACCGTTACCGTTGCCGGTCTATCCATGGGGGGCTTGCTAAGCTTAATTCTGTCTGAGGAGCATTTACCCGATGCATGCGTTACGCTCTCTACTCCATTAGCCGTGCAAAACAAGCTGTTTCCCTTTGCAAAGGTGTTATCCCCCATTTGGCCCCGTGTCAGCTGGCGCCCCAGCGAAGAGCGCCGCCAAAAGTTAAACGAGCGTTTTGATTATGGTTACTCCGGCTTTCCAACACGTAAGGCTGTGGATTTAAATACACTGCTTGAAATGGCGCGCAAGGGGCTGCCGGCAGTCACCTGCCCGGTTCTCGCTGTTCAAAGCCGAGTCGATGAAACGATATGGGCGGGCAGCGCGAACTATATACTGGATCATTGCGCCAGCAAGCAAAAAGAAGCCTTGTTTTTGGAGGATTCTCCTCATGTTTGCACGTTATCCGCAGAGCTGCCCGAAATTGTCGACGCTGTGGATACGTTGTTGATGGAAATATAGAAACAACGAAAAAGAACCCCGCGCTGCGGGGTTTCTTCTTGACCGTTTTTTTATTCAGAAAGCTACAAAATGTATATACGTCACTTAGAGCGTACGCATATAATTAGCGAAATGCGCAAATACAATGCCCGGTTCCTCCAGTGTCGTGTCCCAGCGTTTCACCCATTCCAGCGAGAAAAAGCCCTCATAGCCGATTGCCCGCAGCGCTTTCACTGCACCTTCCAGCGGCACATCGCCAAAGCCGGGCAGTGTATAGTGGTATCCTTTGGCCGTTTTCTGGCTGTCCTTCATATGGATGTGCCAAATCCACGGTTTCAAGTGATCAACTGTCGTTTGCGGTTTTTCGCCCATGAAGCGGTAGGGATGATGTACATCCCACAACGCGCCTACGCTGTCCGAGCCGATGCAGCTAAGCAGCCGTGCCAAACGGGCGCTATCGCTCCATACACCGTGGGTTTCGATCAACAGTTTAACGCCGTGCGCTTTGGCAATAGCACCCAGCCGTACCGCTCTGCTGCAAATGTAGCTTTCATCCACTATACCCACAGGCTGGGGCACCGGTGCGGTCGCCATGATGCGCACATACGGCGTACCCAGCTTTTCAGCCAGCAGAACATACGCTTCGATTTCCGCATCCACTGCCTCCTCATGATCGCGTAAGTGGATACAACAATCGCTATCCAGACAAGGAATGGACAAATTCATCCGTTTAAGTTCCGCTAGCGTGCGCGGCAGATTTTCATCGCTGAATTCCGGTACACTGGGCGCGGATATATCCTTGCCGATACCGCGCACCTCAATCCCCTGATACCCCAAATCGACTGCCGTAGCGGCAATCTCGGAAAAGCTCCACCGCGGGCACCCTAATGTGGAAAAGCTGATATTCATGGCCGTTCCCCCATATTGCATCTCAATTGTGAATATGATAACATTACAGAAACGACCGGTCAAGTAAATGCTTGCGGCAGGCGGTAACATCCTGTAAAAAGCGGAGGGCGAAGCATGCGAAAACGGCACAGACGGACAAGCGGCGTATCCCTGGGAACCATCGCTGTGTTGACCCTTCTGGGCTTGGTTGTCATCGGCTGCGCCTATCTTTTCCCGCGGTTGATCGGCAATATCAACACCCGTGTGGACGCCCAACAGGTAAGCGTAGCGATTGACGATTCCCTGCGCAGCCTTCGCGGGCAGATTACCAACAGCATCAGCGTTACGGCGCCCTCGCCGGACGAGACTCCCGCTACCGCGCCACCCAACGCCATCGCTACCTTTTCTGCGCCTACCCCGACGCCTACGCAGTCCGTGGTGCGTTCTCTTTCCATTACGGCAACGGGAAGCATTGCGATCGACACAAAAATACAAAGTGCATGCAGCGGCGCGGACGGCTATACGTTCGATCCCGTATTTGCCAACATATCCAGCGCCGTGCATGGTGATATCAATATAGCCACACTGGAAAATCTGGTCGTATCCGGCCAAAAGCTATCCAACATCAATATGCCTTCGGACGCGTTAGCCGCTATCAGCCGAAGCGGTATCAATGTAATATCCAATGGGTTCTTCGGCGCTTTTAATTTAGGTGTATCGGGGCTTAACGCCACACAGCAGGCGATTACCGCTGGCGGCATGACCGCGTACGGTGTTTTTGATTCACAAACCAGCCGCGACCACGTAGTAACCATGCAAATTCGCGATACGATGGTCGCGCTGCTCAGTTTCCAGAGCGAACTGAGCAGTGCGGGTAAAAAAGCGACTACGCAAGAGGAGCAGGCCTTTGCCATCGCACCACTGACCCTGCCCACCATTGCCGCTGATATTTCCGCCGCACGTGCCGCTGGCGCGCAGATCGTTATCGTCTCCCTCTGCTGGGGAAAAACCGGCGCTACACAGCCAACCGATTCGCAGCGGGAGATGGCGCAAAGCATCGCCGATGCCGGTGCGGATATCATTCTGGGCACCCATAGCGGGACGCTGCAAACCATTGAAATGCTCACCGGCACACGCGCAGACGGTACTACCCACCAAACCCTGTGTGCTTATTCCCTCGGCTATTTATTGGATTCCGACCGGTCGGACAGAGACAGTATATCCGGTTTGCTGCTTCACATGAACCTGAGCTATGATTTATCTACCGACAAGCTTACGTTTGATAACGTCACGTATACGCCCACCTACATCTTCCGCGGGAAAATCGATGGCAAAACCACCTACCGGCTGGTACAAAGCAACGCCTCCCCGGCGGATTTTATGACCGATAGTCAGCTGGATGTTATGGGCCGTTGTTTAAAACTGGTACAGGAGCGGCTGGCGGATTCCTTCGTAACGGAACTGAATCCCTGAAATAAGTAATGTATAGAAAAAAGACGCTTTCGCAACCGGAAAGCGTCTTTTTGATTATCTTTTTCTACGCCGCCATCTTTTCAATCCGTATAGCACATAGAAGAATCCCGTAATACCGAAACATGCGACCGATGGCCACGCCAACCCCCACCATTTAGGCTGTGCCCCGGATAACGATAACAGTGCGGAGGCAATCAACCCCGCGGCGCATAGCAACGTACTGCGCATTTTTTCTGCTTCTCTTGCTCTCTCCTGCGCCCCGGCAGCAGCGGCAGTATCCTCAACACGCAGCTTGATATCGCCTTTCAGTGCCGCCCGCAGCGCATCGTTTACCAACGCGGGCGTACTCATGGACTTTTGGATGGATTCGTAGATCGCTTTCCCGTTATGCAGCAGTATCTTGCGGATGTCTGTATCCTTGAACGCATCGCGTGCAAAACGTTGGGAAAGCACCTCCATCAGGTTCACATCCGGGCTGATATCCGCCAGCAGCCCTTCCAGCGTGCTTACGCCACGCGCCAGCAGCGATAGCCCCGGCGGCAGCGCCAGCCCGTGTTTCCCGGCCACCTCCATTACCTGCTGCATCAGATCGCTCAGGTTCATAGCACCAATATCCAGTTGCAGGTACTGCGATACCAGCGTATCCACATCTGCATATAATGCATCCCGCTTCACCGGGGTGGTGTGGTGGCTTATGGTCAGTACCATATCCGTAAGCGCGCCGATATCACCGGATACTGCCGCAGAAAGCCCTTTTTGAAACAGCTTCTGATCCCTGGGTGATAAACGCCCCATCATGCCCAGATCAATCCAGATGATCTGCCCGTCCCGGATCAACAGGTTGCCGGGGTGTGGATCCGCATGGAAAAAACCATCGTCCAGAACCTGTTTCATATAATTCAGGCACAGCTTGCGGCTGATCTCTTCCATATCATACTTTTCGGCGGTCAGCGCCTCCACCTGATCAATACGGATGCCGTCTATCGCTTCCATCACCAGCACCTGTCGGGTGGACAGTTCACGGTAAATCGCGGGACATGACACATACGCAACCGATTGATTCAGGCTGCGGAATTCTTCGGCGTTATCCGCCTCATTGATAAAATCCATCTCCTGCTGGGATACGGTCCACATCTCATCCAAAACCATGCTGAAGTCAACCATGTCGGCTGTTGGCGTTAATTTCAGCAATTTTGCAGCTTTGCGGAGCAGCACAATATCGCTGGACATCACTTCGCGTATGCCCGCCCGCTGCACTTTTACCACAACCTGCGTGCCATCCGGCAGCGTTGCGTGGTGCACCTGCGCGATGGAGGCGCTCCCCAGCGGCGTTGGATCGATCGTCGGGAATACATCCTCCACGGGCTGCCCCAGCGATGCTTCTAAAACGCGCACAACCTCATCCATCGTCATCGGTGCGACGCTGGAACGCAGTTTTTGCAGTTCATCACAATACGTTTGCGGTAAAAGATCCATCCGCATGGATAGTATTTGCCCCAGCTTAACAAAAGTCGGCCCCAAATCCTCCAGAATCAGGCGGAGCTTTTCGGGCGTCAGGCCGCTGATAATGTTATGTTTTTGCAACACGCCCATAATGGCAATCAGGCGGCCTGCGCCCTTTCCGGCTTCCGTTTTACTCATTCGCAGCGGATTCCTTTTCCATCTGGCGCAGCTTCTTCGCGATTTCTTTGCGCTCCTCAGGCGTCAATTGATCCAGCGAAGCCATCACCGCTTCTTTGCCGGTCATACCGCCGGTGGATTTGGGTTCCTCATTAATCGTTTGCCGAATTTCATGGCGAAGGCGTTCGTTCAGATCCTTTCCCTGCGCCAAGGCTTCTTCACCGCGTTTTACCAAACTCTCCAGCGTCTCGCCTGTCTTTTCCGCAGCAAGGCTTGCTGCGCCCAGACCGGCTAATACCAGTTTACGAAGTTCTTCATTCACACTCATCATGATTCCCTCCCTGTCTACGATGGAAAGCCGCATGTACCGGCTTATGTAGAAAGTTCTCTTTTCAAATCACAATTCCTTTATTTCGCTGTGCGAGCCACAGGCGGCTGCTGCACACATATGGTTCAATCATCTCCATATATGCACTGATCCATGTAAGTACAGAAAAGCCGGAGCCTTTTAAGGTTCCGGCTGCATAAACCAGCTTTTATAGCGTGCCTTATATCTCCAAGAACTCGCGGAATTCCCGCATGATGCCGATTCCATCCGGGTAGTGTGCGGCAAACTGCGGCACCGCATGGCTTGGGAAACTGTTACCCTCAATAAAGCAAGGGCCATCCTTCGTAACTGCTACATCCCATGCGATAAAACGCATTTGCGGTACTTTTTGCGCCGCTTCCAGACACATCTGCATCGCTTCCTGAAAAAACGGCACTTCAAAGCCAATAATGGGCGTACCCGTCATCGGGTGCTTGGTAAAGATGTTGCCTGCCTTATCCGCGCCCACCGTCAGCAATTTCCCGCTTTCCAAATCGACGCGTGCCGCCATGCCTCCGCAATCCACATTATCCATAATCTTGCCGTTGCCGATGCGCAGGAAAGCATACACCACTCCCTGCTTTTTATCGCCAAGCAGTGTGGCAATACGGATGGTGTTTACGGATGTCGGGCACATTTCCATCATTTTCGGGTGCTGTATCACCCGCTGTTCAATAATACCAATGTCGTTTGCCAGCAGCTCAGTTAAAAACGCATCTTCCCGCCCCAGCCAATCCTCGCGGGTATAATGCAGTATGCCGACGCCGCTGCTGCCTTCCAGCGGCTTAGCGATAATATCCTCATTTTCCGACAGGAACGCTAAAAAAGCAATTCTATCGGTATCCGGGGAGATTTTCAGCCAGTTACGGCGAATATGCTCCTTAAACAGCGCGTTAAAGGTTGCCTTATCGTCAAACAGGTACCAATACGCTTTGTCGTTCATGCGCCGGACAATGCTATTGCTAAGCCCCCGCGTGATAACCGTCTTTTTTTGTTCATCCGTCAGGCGGTACATTTCGGCAATTTTATAGTCCATATACCCCGCATTGTATTGAATCGCACAGCGAAGCATATCCCAAAGCAGCCACACGCGGCTCTTTCCGCTGCGCTTTTTTAAAAACCCGGTCGTTTTCCACATTTTCGCAAAATCCATGCGCACCAGCCGCTTGAAAAAAAACGAAAGTTTGCTCACGTTACCCTCCTCCGGCTTTCTGTTAATTACACGTTAAACCGGAACAGCGTAATGTCGCCGTCCTTCATTACGTATTCTTTACCTTCGCTGCGTACCAGACCCTTTTCCTTACAGGCGTTCATGCTGCCCTGTTCCATCAGGGTATCAAAGGGTACGATCTCCGCACGGATAAAGCCGCGTTCAAAATCGGTGTGGATTTTCCCAGCTGCCTGCGGAGCCTTTGTGCCCTGCGTAATGGTCCACGCGCGGCATTCATCCGCACCAGCCGTAAGAAAGCTGATCAGTCCAAGCAGACGGTAGCTGGCTTGGATCAACCGGTCCAGACCGCTTTGGCCAATGCCCAGCTCCTGTAAAAACTCCTGCTTTTCTTCCGGTTCCATCACACTTATTTCTTCTTCAATGCGTGCGCTGATGGTGAATACCTCCGCCCCTTCGGCTTTGGCAATTTCCACTACCCGTTGTACCATCGGCAGGTCTGCAATCGGGCTGCCCGCTTCTTCTTCGGCAACGTTAGCCGCATAAATCACGGGCTTGTCCGTCAGCAAAAACCAACTGTTCATGATGGCTGTTTCTTCCTCGGTAGCGGCAAAGGTACGCGCGGGTTTTTCCGCTTCCATGTGCACCTGTAAACGCTTTGCCAGTTCCGCCTCATCCGCCGCTTTGCGGTCGCCGGATTTTACCAGCTTCTGGGCACGGTCGGCGCGGCGGCTGACCGTTTCCAGATCAGCCAAGATCAATTCCAGATTAATCTCTTCAATATCACGCGCCGGGTCGACCGACCCGTCCACGTGGATGATGTTTTCATCTTCAAAGCAGCGAACCACATGCACAATCGCATCTACTTCACGGATATGGGAAAGGAACTTGTTGCCCAAACCCTCGCCCTTGCTGGCGCCTTTCACCAACCCGGCAATATCCACAAATTCCACCGCTACGGGCGTTACTTTTTTAGGGTGAAACATTTCGGCCAGCGCGTCCAGCCTGCTATCCGGCACAGGCACAACACCCGTGTTGGGCTCAATCGTACAGAACGGATAATTGGCGGCTTGCGCCCCTGCCTTGGTAATGGCGTTGAACAACGTACTTTTCCCTACGTTGGGCAAGCCGACGATTCCCAGTTTCATGGCTACACATCCTCAAGCTATGGGTTTTCATTATCTTGGTTATTATACGACACGCACCGGTAAAAAGCAACGCGAAACGCCCATTGTACAGGGCTTTTGCAGTATATGATCCAGACAAGCCAACACTTGACAGTTCTTTTACAAATATTATAATAAAAGAGACGGCAAACGAAATTGAATGACTTTGGGGGGATACCGTCCGGCACGCGCGAGCTGTGGGCGTGCTGGAAAAGAAAGAATACACAACCACATCCATAAAGCGCCCTACAGGGGCTGCTTGTTTAGGTGTGTTTGTGTGTTCTTTTTTCGGTATCCTTTTTGCGTGTGCAAAAAGGATAAGATGTTCACACTGCTCTGTTCGTTTGCCGTCCAGCAAGAAAGGAGCAACCCATATGGTATTTGATTCTCATTGGTTACAACAACTTGAACGGCCTACCCCCTATCAACCCGGCGCAGTGTTCTGGACCGATCCTTACATCGCCGCCGAATTGTTAAAAGCACACTTGCAGCCCGATACTGATGCCGCCAGCTATAAACCGGAAACCATTACGGCAATATGCCGCCATCTGCAAACCCGGCTTGCTTGGGCAGAAAACAGCGCCGTGGCAGACCTTGGCTGCGGACCCGGTTTATACTGCTATCAACTCGCCAAACAGGGGGTTGCAGTTACCGGTATCGATCAATCCGAAAACTCCCTGCGTTATGCGCAAGACCTGTGCAAAGGCACAAATGCAAACTTCCGCCGCGCCAGTTACCTGGAACCATTTGGCGAGAGCTGCTTTGATGCGGCGATGATGGTATCCCAGGACTATGGTGTATTATCCCCCGTACAGCGGCAAAAGTTACTTGGCAATATCTATCGTGCCCTAAAACCACATGGTTACTTTGTCATGGATGTATCTGCAAGCGCCGCCTATGCAAAGCGTAAGGAGGCTAACGCAGCCACATGGCAAATCGAAACCTCGGGGCTGTGGCGTCCCCACCCGTATGTATTGCTGCATACTGCGTATCTCTACCCCGAAATGAGCGCACTGTGCGACCTGTATGCGGTTTTGGATGAAACAGATACAATCTACCGCATATGGCAAACCTTCTTTTCTCCCAAGTCGATCACAGCGGAGTTGGAAGCAGCCGGTTTCAAAGTTGAATCCATCTGGAGCGATCTAACCGGAAAGCCATGGCAATCCAACAGTCCGGTGCTGGGTATATTATGCCGTAAATGCTTAAGCTAAGCCCACCATTCCCTGTACAGGAGGGCAAATGCCCTCCTGTACCAAGATTGTGTATCCACCCGTAAAAAATTGTTCGTACAACTATGCGATTCATGCGCCCAAACAGGTAGCAATCAAAGCTCTGCCGTGCTATACTGGTAGCCGAAGTCTATCGGACAATTGTGATTTAAGTGAGGAGAACGGCTATGAAAACCTTCGCGGAAATGACCCTTGAGGAGCTGGTTCAGCCCGGGCATGCCGCCTGCACTTGTGGGCGCACCCATAGCGTTGGGTTACAATACATCAAAATCGGCCGTGACGCGGTACGCCATTTACCCGATGCGTTAGCCGCGCTGCGCTGCCATAAGCCCTTTATTGTTTGCGACCATAACACCTATCACGCCGCCGCAACGCGCGTACAAACGGTACTGGATGCCGCCGGGATCGCCCATACACTTTTCCAGTTTGAGCAAGAGCGCGTAGAGCCGGATGAATACGCTGTCGGCAGCCTTTGTATGGCGTTTGATCCCACATGCGACGTAGTGCTTGCCGTAGGGTCCGGTGTAATCAACGATTGCTGCAAAGTGCTGGCAAAAGCCATGCGGCTGCCTTCCGCAGTAGTCGCAACCGCCCCGTCCATGGACGGCTATGCTTCCAACTCCTCCTCGATGATTCAGAACCGCGTAAAGGTATCGCTGTATAACGCTTGTCCCGCCGCCATCATTGCCGATACCATGATTATGAAGGATGCGCCGGAAAGAATGCTGCAAGCCGGGCTTGGCGATATGCTGGCCAAGTACGTCGCACTATGCGAATGGCGCATCTCCCGCATCGTTACCGGGGAATACTATTGCGAGCAAGTTGCGGAGCTGATGCGCAGTTCTTTACGAAAAATCATCTCCGTTGCCCCGCGGCTGATGGAGCGCGATCCGGAAGTCATCGGCACAGTGACCGAAGGCCTTGTGCTTTCCGGCGTGGCCATGGCTTTTGCGCAGATTTCGCGCCCCGCATCCGGACTGGAGCACTATTTTTCCCACCTGTGGAGATGTTTGCGCTGGATCGCGGACTGCCGCCGGAACTGCACGGTATACAGGTAGGCGTCGGCACATTGATTTGTCTGCATATTTACGACCGGCTGCGCACCCTTACCCCAAGCCGTGAGCAAGCAGAGCAAGCTATGAAGGATTTCAGCCCCGCTACGTGGGAGCAGAATGTGCGCCGCGTTTTCGGTGGTGCTGCCCAAACGCTGATTGACAGTGAAAACAACCTGTGGCATAAAAATGATCCCGGCAAACACCAGCAGCGGCTTACAAAAATTCTCGTCCACTGGGAAGACCTCAAACAGATTATGGCCGATGAACTTCCGGATGCGCAAAGCATTCAAACGCTCATGGCGGGACTGCATATGCCGATCCATCCAGCCGAAATCGGCGAGGATGAGCAGGATACGCGCGACGCGTTCTTATGCTCCCGCGATATCCGCGATAAATACCTGACCAGTTCCCTGCTATGGGACTTGGGGTTGCTTGCCGATTTCCCTTTGGTGCTTTAATCCGGTCTGGACTTGAATCGCGAAACAGTGAATATCGGTACGTAATACCGAACCGGCATAAAACACAATTCTGCCTATTTCATTTCAACGAAGCTGTTAGCATTTGTACGCACCGCTTGCAAAGCGCTGCATCGTAAGCAGTAAAATGATTGGAAATTAAAAACCGTGGCAACCATAATTGCCACGGTTTTTTTGTATGCGTTACCTTTATGCAGGGAAAGCGAAGTACTGTTTGGCATTCTCAAAGCAAACGCCGCGCACAATACTCGAAAGCGTATCCCAATCGTCCGGGAAACGGCCGTCTTCCACCCATTCGCCAAGTAACCGGCAAAGAATGCGGCGGAAATACTCATGCCGCGGATAGCTTAAAAAGCTGCGGCTATCGGTGAGCATGCCGACAAATCCAGCCAGATAGCCAAGATTAGCCAGACTGGTCAATTGATCGACCATTCCCTCGAAATGATCGTTAAACCACCAGGCAGAACCGTGTTGAATCTTGCTGACAGCCTCGTCATTCTGGAAGCAGCCACAAATGGTATCGATCGCGGCGTTATCCTGTGGGTTCAAACTGTATAAAACCGTCTTTGGCAGCGTGCCCGCACTTTCCATTGCGCCCATCAGCGCAGCCAGCTGTGCCGACGGCGTATAGGTATCGATGCAATCATAGCCCGTATCCGGCCCCAGTCGATCGAACATAGTTTGGTTATTATCGCGGTGGCAGCCATAATGCAGCTGCATGGTCCAACCCATCCGCTTATATTCTCCGGCAACAAACAGGATGAATGCGGTTTTAAATTTCAATTCATCCGTGCCGCTTACTTCTTCCCTACCCAGGCGTGCGGCAAAAATACGCTCAACTTCCGCTTCATCCGCGGGTACATACATCGCATAGTTCAGCGCATGGTCGCTCAAACGGCAGCGATGTTGGTGAAAATACTCCATGCGCTTTTTCAACGCGGTTTTTAACGCTGCATAAGGAGTCCGATGGTAACGCCACTGACTTCGCTTAACTTTTCAAGATAGTCAAAGAATGTTGCCTTTTCCAGATTCATCGCTTTATCAGGCCGCCACGCAGGCAGAACGGATACGGAGAATGAATCATCCTGCGCCAGTTTTTGGTGCCACTCTAAGGAATCAATCGGGTCGTCCGTCGTGCAGATAGTATCCACATTGCTTTGCAAAATCAATCCGCGAACGCTGAATCCATCCTGCTGCAATTTTTCATTCACAAGGTTCCACACAGTTTCCGCCGTATTGGCGTTCAGCACCCCATGATAGCCGAAAAAGCGCTGCAGCTCCAGATGGCTCCAGTGGTACAGCGGGTTACCAACGGCTTTGCCGAGTACTTCCGCCCACTTTTGAAACTTCTCCCTATCGCTTGCGTCCCCGGTAATGTACTTTTCCGATACACCTGCAACAGCGCATCAAACGCCATTTGTAGTGGTCTCCACCCAGCCATACCTGCGTAATATTTTCATACCGCCGGTCCTCAAAAATCTCACTGAGGGTTGATATGGCAATGGTAATCCATAATCGGGCATGCTGCCGCTGCATCATGATACAGTTTTTGTGCCGTTTTCGTGGAAAGCAAAAAGTTTTCATCCATAAATGCCTGCATATCATACGCTCCTTTGCCCTATACCGCAACACAGCGATGCCAGCCCGCAGGCGCATCACACATACGTTGCCAGTTGACGTGTAAAATACTTACATATCCCATCACATCTATTATACCGCTGTTTTCACGAATTTCAACACCAATTCGGGCTATTTTCACTTGTTTTTTCTGTTTTGAGTACAATTCATAGTTGACGTAGGCTTTTACATGCTGATAGGATAGCAGTAACCGGATGTAACTATTTACACTAAACATACGGCGCAGACAGATTTCGCTGCCGCCACCTGATCGGAGGTTCAATATGAAAAAGGCCATACAAATCCATACCGATGATTCCGTCGCCGTCGCCCTTTCGGCACTGCCGCAGGGCGAAACCGTTGCGCTGGACAGCGGCTCCGTCCACATTACAAAACGACATTCCCGCGGGCCATAAATTTGCCCTGCACGATATTGCGGAAGGCGAGCCGGTCATTAAGTACGGTCAGCCCATTGGGAAAGCAACCCGGGCAATCTCGACTGGAGAGCACGTACACATCCACAATTTAAAAACGTTGCTTTCCGGCGAATTGGAATATGCTTACCAGCCAACAGCCACGGCACTGCCCCACACCGCAAAACGCACATTTCAAGGTTACACCGCCGTAAAAACGGAAAAGTCGGGGTACGCAACGAACTGTGGATTTTACCTACCGTAGGTTGCGTGAACGATGTTGCCGCGGCGCTGGAAAAACGCGCACAACGGCTACTAGGCGGCGCGGTAGAAAGCGTGCATGCCTTTCCCCACCCCTATGGCTGTTCCCAAATGGGAGACGATCAGGAAAATACCCGTATCATTCTGGCAGATTTAGCCAACCACCCCAACGCAGGCGGCGTGTTGGTGCTGGGGCTTGGATGTGAAAACAGCGGTGTTGAAGAAATACGTAAACGCATGAGCAATTATGATGAAAACCGTGTGCGTTTTCTGGTTTCACAGGATGTGCCGGACGAGTTGGAGGCCGGAATGAACCTGCTAAGCGAACTTGCTCAGCAGATGCAAAATGATCAGCGTACACAGGCAGACGCCTCCGAGTTGATTATCGGCATGAAGTGCGGCGGTTCCGACGGATTTTCCGGCCTTACCGCTAACCCTGTCATCGGCCGGTTTTCCGATTTGCTGGTCAGCATGGGCGGTAGTACAATTCTCACCGAAGTACCTGAAATGTTTGGTGCGGAAACGCTGCTTATGGCTCGTTGCGAAAATGAAAACGTGTTTACGGATACCGTACATCTGATTAATGACTTTAAACACTATTACGAAGAGAACCATCAAACTATTTACGAGAATCCCTCTCCCGGCAATAAAGCGGGTGGCATATCCACTCTGGAAGACAAAGCACTGGGCTGTACACAAAAGAGCGGGCAAGCACCCGTATCCGCTGTATTACCCTATGGCGGGCTGGTAACACAAAAAGGGCTAAACCTGCTCAGCGCGCCAGGCAACGACCTGGTCGCCACTACCGCGCTGGCAGCCGCAGGAGCACAGATTGTACTGTTTTCTACCGGGCGTGGAACGCCGTTCGGCGGTCCTGTGCCTACGTTGAAAATCGCCAGCAACACACCGCTAGCACAGAAAAAGAAAAGCTGGATCGATTTTAACGCAGGTGAATTATTAGAAGATCAGACGTTAGATAGTATGGGACATAAACTAATGGATTTAGTTCTGACTACGGCAAACGGCAAGCTAGCAAGGAATGAAGAAAACGGCTATCAAGGCATCGCAATTTTTAAAACAGGGGTTACTTTATAACCGCTTTGCGTTGATGCTTCTCCAATCCTTCCCGTTTTCAACAACACGCAGACAAAATCCACTTCATATTATCCCACAACAAGCCGCCCGTTGTTTTTCAGCGGGCGGCTTTGGATTGAGAGCAGCTCATCAAGCATCTACTTTTGATAGTAAGCCGTACAATGACCACGGAGCATTACGGAAGAAGTAAACAATTCTTAATCCTTCGACTGAATTAAATGCACCTTTCAAAATCTTATCATTAATCAGTTGGTAAGCGAATTCCGCTCTATATCAGGCATGAAGTTCACTTTAAAAATACTCTCCGTTCATAAATCTCAAAAGAATATATCAAAAGCGCCCCGTTTTGCCAGCAGCAAACCGGGGCGCATGATAAACTAATGATTACCGGGTCAGCAGGGTCTTCTCGGTCTCTTTGTCGAAGAAGTGCAGGTGGTTCACGTCGAACGCAACCTGGATCGACTGACCGGCGCGGCTGGTGGTACGCGGATTTACGCGGGCGATGATGTTCTCATCCTTGCCGCTGGTTCTGAGGTACAGATAGGTCTCAGAGCCCATCAACTCGGTAACTTCAACTTCGCAGTTGATAACCGCGGAAGAAGCAGCCTGCACGAACACGTCTTCGTCGTGGATGTTCTCCGGGCGAATGCCCATGATGACCTCTTTGCCAATGTAGCTCTCGTCCGCAAACTTCGCCAGCTTGCTGGGCGGAATCACAATTTTGTTATCGCCGAACTTTGCAACAACATCCTTGTCTTCTTTTTCCAGCATCACATCGAAGAAGTTCATCTGCGGGCTGCCGATGAAGCCGGCTACAAACAGGTTGGTGGGATAGTCATACAGGTTCTGCGGGCTATCCACCTGCTGTACAAGACCATCCTTCATAACCACGATGCGGGTACCCATCGTCATGGCTTCAGTCTGGTCATGCGTAACATAGATGAAGGTAGTCTGCAAGCGCTTATGCAGCTTGGTGATTTCGGTACGCATCGCAACACGCAGCTTGGCATCCAAGTTGGACAGCGGTTCGTCCATCAGGAAGACCTTCGGCTCACGTACGATAGCACGGCCCAGAGCAACGCGCTGGCGCTGGCCGCCGGACAAAGCCTTGGGCTTACGGTTGAGCAGGTGGTAGATATCCAAAATCTTGGCATTCTCTTCCACGCGGGTCTTGATCTCCGCCTTGGGGACTTTGCGCAGTCTCAGACCAAAGGCCATATTGTCAAATACGGTCATGTGCGGATACAGCGCGTAGTTCTGGAACACCATCGCGATATCGCGGTCTTTCGGCGCCACATCGTTTACCAGACGATCGCCAATGTACAGCTCGCCGCTGGAGATTTCTTCCAAACCAGCGACCATACGCAGCGTGGTGGATTTACCACAGCCGGAAGGGCCAACCAGTACGATGAACTCTTTGTCCTCGATGTCGAGATTAAAGTCGCTTACAGCCGTTACATTTCCGGCATACACTTTGTAAATATGGTTGAGGGATACACTTGCCATATGAAGAATCCTCCTCATTTTCTCGGCCAGCCGTATTACAGCGAAACCGTTTGTCTTGTGTATATTATAACTTCATTACTGCCTGTTTGCAAATAGAACAAATAACCAAAGTTTGTATATTTCATTTGTACACGATGTACACGTTGGACAAGATCATACCAAATCATTCATAGCAATTGTCCAATACTCCCCATTTCATAACTTTGCAGGGGTGATTTTCCAGCGCTTGCGTGCTATAATCAAAAAGGCGTTTTTACGCCAAAGGAAGGATGAAAAATATGATCAGCGGCGTAATTTTCGATTTGGACGGCGTAATCGTTTCCACTGACGATTGTCATTACCGCGCATGGAAACAGATGGCCGATGAAGAGAAAATCCCCTTCGACCGTACCGTGAATGAGCGTCTGCGCGGCGTAAGCCGGATGGACAGCCTTGCCATCATATTGGAAAAAGCGGAAAAAACCTATACCGAAGAACAGAAACAAGCGCTTGCAACACGCAAGAATAACTACTATAAAGAGCTGATCGGTTCGCTGACCCCCGCGGATATTCTGCCCGGCACCTTGGACACACTCGCATTGCTTAAATCTCGCGGCATAAAAATAGCCATTGGTTCCTCCAGCCGCAATACACCGTTAATCCTTAAGCAAATCGGTCTGGATAATGCGTTTGACGCTGTTGCCGATGGTAACCAGATTACCCGCAGCAAACCGGATCCCGAGGTGTTCCTGCTGGCAGCAAAGCTGCTTTCGCTAAGCCCTGCCGTTTGTCTCGTAGTTGAAGATGCGGATGCGGGCATTGAAGCAGCGATTGCAGGCGGCATGCGCGCCTTGAGCGTCGGATCCGCCGCTGAGAACAAACAGGCTGCGTTTCAAGCCCAAAACCTTGCGCAAGTCGATTGGAATCAAATACTTGCTTGACCCTACGCCCGTATACAGGAGGAAAAACGTATGAAAGACATACTCAGAAACGTATTGGACGAGGCTTTGTCCACCGGCGGTGACTTTGCCGAAGTCTTCATGGAAGACAACCGTACCCACTCGCTGCAAATGCTGGGCGGACATGTGGAGCTGATTAACTCTAACCGCGCGCATGGCGCAGGCATCCGCGTTTTCGATGGATTAAACGCCATCTATACCTATACTAACAGCACCGACAAAGAAGGGCTGTTGCGCTGTGCAGCACAAGCCGCTTCCGCCGTGAAAGCACAAAAAGCCAACCGCATCAGTGCCGCTCAACTGGTTACGCCATCCCTCCCTGCGCCCGCCGCCATTGAGCAGTTGCCTTCGCAAACCGAGACAAAAAGAAAATTGGCTTATCTGCACGCGGCCAACGCCGCTGCGCGTGCCGTTAGCCCGCAGATTGAGCAAGTCAGCTGCACGCTTTCCGATAGCGAGCAGGATGTGACCATCTGCAACAGCGAAGGGGTGTATGTGGAAGATACGCGCGTTCGCACCCGCATCTCCTGCGTAGCCATTGCCAGCGACGGCAAGGAAAAGCAGCAGGGGCACGAAGGCCCGGGTGCACTGATGGGATACGAACTGTTTACCCATCGTGTCGATCCCGCTAAAATCGGCCGCAGTGCGGCGGAAACCGCCCAACTGATGCTCAGCGCGCCGGTTTGCCCGGCCGGGATTATGCCGGTCGTAATTGATAACGGTTTTGGCGGCGTGATTTTCCACGAAGCCTGCGGCCATAGTCTGGAGGCGACCAGCGTCGCCTTCGGCATGAGCGAATTTTGCGACAAGCTGGGCCAAAAAATCGCCGCCGACTGCGTAACTGCCATTGACGACGGTACGATACCCGGCGAATGGGGCAGCCTGCGCGTGGATGACGAAGGGATGCCGACTACCCGGCTGGTGCTGATTGAGAACGGTATTTTGAAAAACTATATGATTGACAAACTCGGCGGAAAGCGTATGGGCATGGCACCCACAGGCAACAGCCGCCGCCAGAGCTATAAAAACGCGCCTACATCGCGCATGCGCAATACCTATATTGCCGCCGGGAACGACGACGAAGCGGAAATCATCGCTACGATGGGCAATGGTCTGTATGCCAAAAAGTTAGGCGGCGGGTCGGTCGATCCCGCTACGGGCAACTTCAATTTTGCCGTGTCGGAAGGCTATCTGGTTAAAGACGGTAAAATCGTTTCTCCCGTGCGCGGCGCATCGTTGATTGGTAAAGGTAAGGATATTCTGATGCAAATTGACCGCGTGGGCCGCAATATGCAAATGGCACAGGGGATGTGCGGCAGCATCAGCGGTATGGTTCCGGTAAACGTTGGCCAGCCGATGATTCGTGTCAAGCAGATGACGGTCGGCGGACGCGCGTAAATACAGCGATCCCCTACTACCCGGCACAGCAGGCTGTGTGCCGGAAAGGAGTAAATATAATGAACATGGATGCATTTATCACAAAACTGTTTACCGCCGCTAAAGAAGCCGGTTTTACGGTTGCCGAGGCTTATTTGCTGGAGGATGACAGCTTTAAAGCCGTAGCGATGAATCAGGAAATTACCCAGTACTCTGCCAACACTACACGCGGATTGGGTTTTCGCGGTGTTGTGAATGGCCGCATGGGATACGCCTCTACCGAAGCATTTGACGATGCCGCCGTAGACTGGCTTGTTTCCGGAGCACTGGACAGCGCAACACTAAGCGAGGACGAAGACAAACCTTTTATATATAACGGTCAGGAACCCGTCGCTGCGTTACCGCTAACCGGTGCAGACGCACCCGTAACGGATAAACTGGCCTTTGCTTTGGAAATGGAGAAGGAAGCCAAGGCATATGACCCCCGCGTTGCACAGGTAGGTTACAATACGGTCATTACCGGGCAGGCCGGGGTACGCATCGTAAATACCTACGGCATGGATAAGCGGTATACGGAAAGCGTATGCGGCGCATACCTTCAACCGGTAGCCCGGGATGGCGAAAGCACTGCAACCGGCCTGGAACTGCAATTTGCGCGGGATTTTTCCGCTTTAAATGCACGCAAACTGGCAAGGGATGCCGCAAAAATTGCAGTTGATGCGCTGCACGCTTCGCCCGTCGCCTCCGGTCAATACCGCATCGTTATCCACAACCTGGCCATGACGGACATGCTGGAAACTTTCTCCTCTGCTTTCTCCGCTGAAAGCGCGCAAAAAGAACTCTCCCTGCTGAAAGGGAAAATCGGCCAGCAAATCGCCGCGCCTTGTGTAACCATTGTGGATGATCCGCTGCGGGCAGACGGTTTTTCCAGCCGTCCCTTCGATGCGGAGGGTGTGCCCAGCGCACGCAATATCGTAGTAGACGCAGGCGAGTTTAAAACCTTTTTACACAATCTGAAAACCGCATACAAAGACGGCGTTGCCTCCACTGGCAACGCCAGCAAAGCGGGGTATGCCGCCTCGGTGCGCGTTTCCCCCACCAATTTTTATATTCAGGAAGGAACCAAATCCTTTGATACGTTACTCGCCGATATGGTTGACGGGTTGGTCATTACCGAGGTAGAAGGTTTACATTCGGGCGCCGATGCCGTAAGTGGTGATTTCTCCTTGCTGTCCAAAGGGTACACCGTGAAAGATGGCAAGCGTGTCCGCCCGGTGGAACAGATTACGATTGCAGGCAATTTCTTTGAATTGCTGACCCAAATCCGTTCTGTCGGGAGTGATTTGCGTTTCCCCTCCGGCGGTTTCGGTGCTCCCAGCATTGACGTGGGCACCTTAAGCGTTGCAGGCAAGGAGAAGGAAGAAGCGTAAGCTCCGCTTCTGCCTTCGGTTGCAAGAACAGGTCATAATATTCTATCGTTAAGGGCCCGGCTGTTTTGCAGCCGGGCTCTTAACCTATCAGCACAAACCTGAAAAACCTCCCAATCGCATTTCCCCGTACATGAACCTGAACAATAGCAAGCATAAGCATATATCATATCTTCCTATCGGTTTGTATCCGACAATGTACATAGAAGGTAATCTGAACTAAGTTACATTGCAACGGCCATAAGATACTTGGCGTCTATCTTTCATCCTTTACAGCTTTATTTAGCGGGATACCTGTTTCGATATACAAAAAGCCCGACTGTAAAACAGTCGGGCTTGCTGTATTTGAGGAGGAATCCGGTTCGTCTCTGCTGCTTAGAAACGTCCGGAAACCGATCAGCCGATCATCCGGCGGATAGCATCCTTCCCACGGGCGCCAATCGCCTGCTGGGCCACTTTGCCTTCTTTCAGAACGATCAAAGTCGGAATGCTCATTACGCCATATTTGGCGGCAAGCTCGGGAGACTCGTCCACATTAACTTTGCCGACTTTATAAGCGTCGCTTTCCTCTGCCAGCTCGTCAACCAACGGGCTCACCATCTTGCAGGGGCCACACCAGTCCGCATAAAAATCGATCAATACGGGTTTTGTGCTTTTAAGCGCTTCTTGTTCAAAATTAGCCTTCGTAAGTTTAATCACTGCCATTGTGATTTCCTCCTTTCGTTTGGAACCAATACTATGTTACCCACGTTTTTTATACGTGAAACATATCCGCAAAAAAACTAATCATTTTCTTCCACTAATTTTGCAATTCTGTTTTCCATCGCGGAAAAACGGGCTGCCGCCCTAGCTTGCTGCTTTTCCATCTGCTTGCTCATCCCATTCATGTTTGCGCTGAGCGGCCCGATACGGTAGCTGAACATGACGTTGGAGTTGGGATATTTTTGGTAAAAGCAGCGTTTCACACGCTCCATCACCATATAACCGCTGTCCATATTTACCGCCGGCAGCAGCAGCGCATATTGCGACGGGCTGAAGTGCGTAATCGTGTCGCCTTTACGCAGATTGTTCTTGAGCACTTCACTCAAGCCACGCATAATTTCATCCAGCCTTAGCGGCGCAAGCGGTTCGCCATCCATCCCCGTAATCATAATCATAGCGATATACATGCTGGAACCAAGCCGTTCCAGGTTACGCATTTGCATATTATAGATTTCGCGGAACACGGCATATTCACATTCCAGCGGTCCGTGCGAATCACCGGATTCGTTCAGCTCGTCCCGGATAGCGTCTATATTCATATCCAGCGTATCCGTTGTCTGAATAATCTTTTTATAAAAATCCTGTATTCCTTCCGGCGGTTTGACCCCCAAATAGCGAAAATGCATACTGGTTACGTGTTTATACTGCATCAGCGCTTCGTTATTACGGCTGGTTTTCACCAGTGCCTGCATCAGCTCCAGATGCAGCCGTTCGTCAAAGGGATCCGATTCTAAAGCGAAGCGGCAGGTTTG
The DNA here is from genome assembly GCA_963663285.2 of Candidatus Limiplasma sp. GTDB lineage: Bacteria > Bacillota > Clostridia > Christensenellales > Aristaeellaceae > CAXXOK01. The sequence continues at coordinate 1,632,115 of CAXXNI010000002.1, forward strand.
GATAATCTCCTCATAACGCTCCGCTTTTTTAAGCTGCATCAAGTATGAATAAATCAGCTTAATATACTGATTATGCAGCACCATGCTGCGGCCGATAGCCCAATCGTCCTGATCGTTCCCAGCCAGCAAATCACCCGTATACAGGGAAAGCAGCTGTTGATAGCGCCTCTCGGTCATCTCATCCAGCGTATGGCTGTTTTCCAACAGCTTGGCAAGCTCTTCAAACTCAAACAGATCAACCGTCATGCCATCCAGCAGTTTAAACTGGTAGCCTCCGCGGCTGGCCGCAATACAGCCTCCCAGACCGGGGTGGCACGTGTTTAAAATGACACGGAAACGGCTGATCAGCGTTTTCAGCGCGTTCTCCGGGTTGGTGCTTTCTTCGTTCGGCCACAGCGTTTCGATCAGGCGATAGTTGCGTACCACAGCCCCCTGTTTCAAAATCAGGTACTGTAAAAGCGACGTTCCCTTTTTGGATTTGGCTACCACTGCATCCATGCTCTCATCGTTTACGGAAAGGCTAAATCCGCCAAACATGCGGATCCGGATTTGATCGGACATAAAAAGTATCTCCTTACAAAGGTCGCCTGAAGGCTTAATCAATATCCCTATTACGCCAAGTATAGCAACTCTGCTGTAAAAGTTCAAGCAAAAACGGCAACTCTGCGTACTTATACGTGATCTGTGTAACAGAAACTGGATTTTTTGTGTAAAATCGCGTATACTGAACCTGTTCCTTTCACCCCATGATTGATTATCTGCCTGAGGAGGAGACAGCATGCCGATGCACACACCGGTTCATGAGCCTGGAGATTCCTATCCGCAGCATGAGCCAGATCATCGCAGACCGCGACGTCCCGGCAAGTTCAGACGTTTTGTACGTATGTATTTTATGTTGGTTGGCGCGGCAACAACGCTTTATTTTCTGGTTCGCCTGCTGGTGCTTCTCTTTATCGAGGTTGCCCAGTGGCTATAACCGTCTGACTTAAACCATGCCACTTTCCGGGAAAGGAAGTGTTTGATAGATGAACCGACAGGATGAACGCCCGGGTCAAGCCAGGCCAGAACGGCCTGATATGCCTCCGGATAACCAGTATTACCCGCATCATCACAAGCCGCACAGGCCCAGACGCGGTTTTCACCCGTTACGCTTTTTACGCACATTGCTTTTGCTCATCATTTGTATATTGCTGGGGTATGGCGCGCTGCGCTACGGCCCCGCAATCTACCAGCGTTTGTTTGGCAGCGGAAATACCACCTGGGTCAGCGAACGATTCAGCGAGGAGCTGAAGGCGCAAAACGAGCTTGTTGTCTACCAGACAACGCTTACCGGACAGGAAACCGTTTCGCAGGAAGCATGGTTGCTTGGCACCGTGCAAAAGGTTTCGGTCCCCTACTCGTTTACGATTCACTTTACGGTTGATATGAATCTGGCACAAGTAAGTGTGGACGCCGCAACCGGCGATATCGTCGTCCGACTGCCCAAACCGGTCGCCAGCTATGCAAAGCTGACCGTAGATGAAGACAATATGGAAAAAGTCGATTGGCTGTATCCACTTACCCCGGAGCGCTATGCAGAGATTAAAAACGAGATCGAACAAAACCTGTATGATGAGTGCGCTAGCAAGCAGGAGTATCTGGATGCCGCATGGGAATCCACCGTTGGCAACATTCAAACCCTGTTCCAGAATGTATTAACCGCCAATGAGAGCACCATTACCAGCGCTGTAAACGTCGTCATGGACGAAACGCTCGTCGGGACCGGCGCCCTCACCAGCGCTGAAACGGTAACGGACACAACCCCTCAACCGGATAGCGAATAAAAATAGTACTTAAAACGCCCGCTCTATAGCGGGCGTTTTTTTCTTGCGTATTATGTTACGATTTGGTGATTCTCAAGCCTATCTTTTGCGCATCAAATGAAGAACACAACAGCGCAATGCCCTCTGACCAACCGTTTTACTAATAGATAGTGCCCGACAGCATTTAAACAATCGGGTTATGATGCCGATTACTTCGCCAGATCGTAAATAGCCATAAAATCTTTACGGTATAGCGGGATATAAGCGCCTACGCTGGCGGTTTCCACAGGCAGGGCACGCACAGCCAGCTTCTCCGCATCCAGGTTTTGAATGTTCGCTTCACTGAGCCGCGTCGGCATCCCTAGCGAGCGGTAAAAACCCTCCAACCGGGCGATACCTTCCAACGCAATTGCCGTCTCGTCGCCAAAATCCGCGGGTACGTCAAACACATCGCGGGCGAACTGCGCAATTTTTTTGGGGTACTGTACTGTCGCATATTTCATCCATGCCGGAAACACAATCGCCAGTCCCGCACCGTGTGCAATATCAAACTCTGCACTCAGTTCATGCTCCACCTTGTGGCTGCCCCAGTCGCCAACCCGGCCGGTATGCAGCAGTGTATTATGCGCCAGCGCCCCCGTCCACATGATCTCGGCACGCGCATCATAATCCTGCGGGTGTTTCATCACAATCGGCGCATTGTGCAGCACCGTTTTGATCCCGGCAGTAATCATGCGGTCGGTCAGTTCCACGTTTTCCACGCGGGTAAAATACCGTTCCATCATATGCGCGATAATATCCACGCAGCCGCACGCCGTTTGATACTCCGGCAGTGTAAATGACCATTCCGGATTGAGAATAGAAAACTTCGGCACATTGGTAACCGAATTATAACCGCGTTTGAGCATACCATCCTCATTGGTAATTACGGAAGAATAGCTCATTTCGCTGCCTGCCGCCGGAAGGGTGAGGATAGTACCCAGCGGCAGCACAGCCTTGGGCGATGCTTTACCGGCATAGAAGTCCCATACGTCGCCTTCGTACGGCACACCGTTTGCAATGCCCTTGGCAGTGTCGATTACGCTGCCGCCGCCCAGGGCCAGCACTAGCCCGATGTTCTCCCTGCGGCAAATTTCAATGCCTTCCCGCACGCGGGACAGCCTCGGATTCGGCACGATGCCGGATAATTCCCATACTTGAATTTGATGTCCGTCCAATATTTTTAGCACCTGATCATAAAGGCCGATGCGTTTCACGCTGCCGCCGCCGTATACCAGCAACACCTTACGGCTATATTGCAGTGCTTCCTCACCCAAATGCGAAAGCGCATCCCTGCCAAAAATGATTTTCGCCGGGTTTTGAAAGATAAAGTCAATCATCTATTATCTCTCCTTCTTAACAGTCTTTAGGTTGATTATACAATGACCTATGACATTCGTAAAGCAGTCGATGGCGTTTCAACAGCTTATGATAGTAGTAATATATCATCAAATACAATTTTGAATAACGCTGTAATCATTTCAGCGCAAATTGCATTCATTTCCAAACATGATTCTTGCCATTCGAGGTATTATCTATCGTTTTAAATCGAGCCTGTCATACGCGCAGCTCTTTACAATATCTAGGTTCTAAAGAAGCGCGACGATTTGTGCTCATCATTAAATTCAGTTCTGCTTCGCCGAAACTTTTCCAAGCGCCAACATAGCCATTTCCCATCCCACAATGAAAACACCCCCGTAAGCAAGCTTACGGGGGTGCATGCGCATTAATTGAAAGCGAAGCTCATACCTATAACGCTTTTGGCAATTACACAGGCATGGTCTTTGCGTCTTTATCCAGCATGGTGCTGTCTACGCCAAGCTGTTTCGCCTGACGGTACTGGAAGTACTTCAGCGCCACCTGCGGGAAGAGCGCATAGCTCAAAATGTCTTCTTCCTGCTGGTAATAATCGCGGATTTCTTCGCGATACTTCTCCAGTTCAGGCGGAATATCGTCAGCGGGGCGATGGGTAATGACCGCCGCGTCGCCAATGCACTTCTTGCGCACTTCCTCGTTCACCTCAGCAGGCAGGCGGCCATACTCGCCGCGCAGCAAAGCCTTGGATTCCTTGGGAACCATCTTGTAACGCTCGCCGCCAAGTATATTCATAACGGCCTGCGTGCCAACAATCTGGCTAGTGGGCGTTACCAGCGGCGGATAGCCAAAGTCCTTACGTACGCGCGGCACTTCAGCCAGCACATCGTAATACTTATCCATCGCGTTTGCCTGCTTCAACTGACCGATCAGGTTGCTCAGCATGCCGCCGGGTACCTGATAGAGCAGGGTGTTGGCGTCGGTTGCCAGTACGCGAGCCGGATCACGCCAGCCTTCTTTGGTCAGCTCCGTCGCAACACCGCGGAAGTAGCCAGCCAGCTCGATCAGCAGTTTCAAATCCAAACCGGTATCGAACTCGCTGCCCTGCAACGTTGCCACAATCGCTTCGGTGGTGGGCTGCGCCGTGCCGCCGCCAAGCGGGCTGAGCGCCGTATCCACTACGTCTACACCGGCCTCGATCGCTTTAAGCAGCGTCATCGCGCCGGTACCGGTGGTATCGTGCGTGTGCAGTACGATCGGCAGGTTGGTTTCCGCCTTGAGGCGTTTCACCAGATTATACGCATTGTAGGGCAGCAGCAGGTTTGCCATGTCCTTGATGCAGATGATATCCGCACCCATCTCGGCAATGCCCGCGGCCAATTTAACAAAATAGTCTTCGGTATGTACGGGGCTGACGGTATAGCTCATGGCTACTTCCGCCGTTCCGCCGTATTTCTTGGTCGCTTTTACGGCCGTTTCCATGTTGCGCAGATCGTTAAGCGCATCAAAGCAACGAATAATGTCGATGCCGTTTTCCACCGTCTTTTTCACGAAGAAATCCACAACATCGTCCGCATAGTGCTTATAGCCCAGAATGTTCTGGCCGCGAAGCAGCATTTGCAGTTTTGTATCCGGCAAGCCCTTGCGCAGCGTGCGCAGGCGCTCCCACGGATCTTCGTTCAGGAAGCGCAGGCAGCTGTCAAACGTTGCGCCGCCCCAGCATTCCAGGGAAAAGTAACCAACTTTATTGAGATTTTCAAATGCGGGAATCATTTGTGATGTCCGCATACGCGTCGCGGCCTGGCTTTGGTGCGCGTCGCGCAAAATGGTATCGGTAATTCCGACTTTGCCCATAATAGGTTCTCCTTTCAAACGTCGGGATGTGGCTTTTCCTTTTTTCCAGCAGAAGGCACAGTTACAGGCCCACTGCTACAGAAAGGGAAATCAGCCTCCGAACATGCTTAACAGGATGCCAGCCGCGATTGCGGAACCAATAACGCCCGCAACATTGGGGCCCATGGCATGCATCAGCAGGAAGTTGCTCGGGTTGGCCTTCTGGCCTTCCACCTGGCTTACGCGCGCGGCCATCGGTACGGCGGAAACCCCTGCGGAGCCGATCAACGGGTTGATCTTACCGCCGGAGATTTTGTTCATCAACTTTGCCAGCAGTACACCGCCTGCGGTACCACAGCTGAACGCAATGATGCCCAGCAGCAGAATACCAAGCGTTTTCATGTTGAGGAATGTTGCCGCATTAGCAGTCGCGCCAACCGTAACACCCAGGAAAATAACGACGATGTTGTTCATTTCGTTCTGGGCCGTCTTATTCAGGCGATCCACAACGCCGCTTTCGCGGAACAGGTTACCCAGCATCAGCATACCGATCAACGGTGCTGCCGAAGGCAGAAGCAAACTTACGATAATGGTAACGGCAATCGGGAAGATGATCTTCTCGCGCTTGCTTACCGGGCGGAGCTGTTCCATAACAATCTCGCGCTCTTTTTTCGTAGTCAATGCCCGCATAATCGGCGGCTGAATTACCGGTACCAAAGCCATGTAGCTATACGCTGCCACAGCAATGGGGCCAAGCATGTGGGGCGCCAGTTTACCAGTTAGGTAAATGGCGGTAGGGCCGTCAGCGCCGCCGATGATGGCAATCGAGCTGCTTTCCGCAACCGTAAAGCCCAGCAGCTGCGCGCCGATGAACGTAATGAAAATGCCAACCTGCGCGGCAGCGCCAAGCAGAAGGCTTTTCGGATTGGCAATCAAGGGACCGAAGTCGGTCATCGCGCCAACGCCGAGGAAAATCAACGGCGGGTAGATGCCCAGCTTAACACCCTGATAGAGGTAATACAGCAAACCACCGGTTTGTTGTATATACTGATAAACGGTTGATCCATCCTGCAATATCACCGGCACACCGCTTTTCCCGGCATGGGTGGCTTCGGCATAGTATGCGTATGTCGGCCCATCCATCAGCCCCGCAAAAGGCAGGTTGGTCAGCAGCATACCGAACGCAATCGGCAGCAGCAAAAGCGGCTCGTATTTTTTAACGATTGCAAGGTAAATCAGCAAGCAGGCGATTGCGATCATAAGCAGGTTCAGCGGTGAATCCACTAACCCCGCAATGCCGGATGACAACGCCAGATTGCGCAAGCTCTCGCCAACATTGATGCTATTCATGGTCGTCCATCAACTCCTTTATTAATCGTTGGAGAGCGATGGTGTCAGCCGATTACGACCAGCACATCGCCACTGTTGACGGAAGCGCCTTTGTTGACCAAAACCTGCTTCACTGTGCCATCGGAAGGGGCAACAATCTCGTTTTCCATCTTCATTGCTTCCAGAATCAGCAATACAGCGCCCTTTTTCACAGCGTCGCCGGCAGCGCATTTGATATCCAAAATGGTGCCAGGCATCGGGGAGCTGATTTTTTCACCGCCGGCAACAGCAGCAGCGGCTTTGGGGGCGGCAGCGGGAGCAGCCGCAGGCGCTGCAACAGGGGCAACGGGAGCAGCTACGGGCGCAGCGGTAACCACAGGCGCAGCAGCGCCGGCGGCGACTTCCTCAACGGAAACCTGATATCCAATGCCGTTAACGGTAATATTGAATGTACGCATAAGGGAGTACCTCCTTGTGTTATTACAATGGTTCTACTAAAATAGTCCGTCCGCAGAAAACCGCGGTAGGTTTACATACGGCTATATACCTGATCCTCACGCCCGGCACGGTTCCACGCAGCCGCATTATGCACGCGGCGGACACGCCGAACCACAAAGCCGGTGTCGCCTTCCCATACTGCTGCAATCGCAGCTGTGATGGCGGCGATGGTTTCGGGTGCAATACCCTGCGGTACTTCCTCCACGATCGGAGTTTCAACTGGTTCAGCCGCTACGGGCGCCGCCTGCTGTTTTACCTTACGTTCCGTGGAGATCAGCGTGATCAGCTTTACGCAAAAGATCAATAATACAAGACCCGCAAAAACGACCGCAATCCCGATTACCGCTACGGAAAGGCCGAATATTAATTCGTTCATCTTCTACCTTCCTTTCACGTCTTACAGGGGCATGTTACCATGCTTCTTGGCGGGGTTGCTGTCACGTTTGCTAAACAGCATTTCCAGCGCGGAAGCCAACAGTTTGCGCGTCTGAGCGGGATCAATTACATCGTCAACAAGGCCGGCTTTGGCGGCGTTTACCGCGCCTGCGACCTTTTCAATGTAGTCATCGGCATACTTGGCGCGCGCATCGGCAGGCGAAGCTTTATCCGCCTTAACCTCATCGGCATACAAAACAGCAACAGCCGCTTCAGGCGTCAGAGCGCTGACAACAGCGCCGGGCCACGCATAGGTAACATCAGCATTCGCCTTGCCGCCCATGGCAATGTAAGCCTGACCGATCGCGCTGCCGGTAACCACGCACAGCTTGGGTACGGTTGCCGTAGCATACGCATAGAGCAACTGGCTCTGCGCGTTCATCAACCAGCTCTGGTTGTCCAGCTTATCTACCTTTACGCCGCTGGTGTTTACCAGGCTGACTACAGGAAGATTGAAGCAATCCATAAAGTGCACAAAACGCGCGGCCTTTTGCAGTGCACCTGCGGAAAGCGTACCTTCTTCGGTCGCGACAACGCCGACAGAATGACCGGCGATACGGCCCATTGCGGTACGGATACCGGTCTCATACACATTCTTGAGTTCAACCATCGTGCCCGCGTCAAAAAGCTGCGCAAGCAGCGCGGTCACATCCGCCGCGTCCACGCCGGAGAGCAGGCGGTTCATATCGTCGCTTTCCGCAATCTCTGCATCCTCTGCGTTGCAGCCGGGCAGCAGGGCCACTACTTTGGCAGCCATCGCCAGCGCTTCGGCTTCGTCCGCCGCGACCAGCGAGCAGGCGCCCTGTGCGGCCATCATGTCCGCACCGCCAACCGCTTCTACCTTTACGTCCATACCGTTCATGGCAGCCAGTACTTGCGGGCCAAAGACCATCATGGAGCCAACATTCTTGGCCATGATGCTTACATCCGCCAGCTGGGCAATCAACGCCGCGCCGCCGATGCAGGGGCCAAGCACCACCGCAATCATCGGGCATACGCCGCTGAGCCGCGCCATATTACGGTAAATTTCCGCATAGGCGTTCATCGCACCGGCGCCTTCGTCGATCCGTACACCGGCACTGTCGCAAAGCGCCAGTACGGGCGCACCCGTTTTCAGTGCCATATCCAGCAGTTTGTTGATCTTTTGCGCCTGCATTTTGCCCATGGCGCCGCCGTGTACCGTGAAATCCTGCGCGAACAGATACACCGGCCGCTGCTCAAGCGTCGCATATCCGGTTACTACGCCCGCGGCCTCGTCATTCTCACTGACGAGGGCGAACAGTTCCACGAAGCTACCCGCATCCACAAGCTTCTCGATACGCTCACGTGCCGTCAGCTTACCGGCATCGCGCTGTGCTTTGAGACGCTTCTCATCGCCCGCGTTCAAGGCGTCGCGAAACGCCTGTACCCTAGTAAGGTCTTGAGAGTTCTGCATTTCCGTTCTCCTTCCATCGGATGAATCCTGTCATATCGGAGAGGATTGAAAAAGCTCAATTCTTTCCCGTTTCTAATCATTCTGCGGGTATCCCCTGTTTTCCTGCTTGCCCGTTAGTTTTTTGACAATTTTCGTGGTATTTTCAATGTTTTTTTCAAGTTTGCCTTTTCCGGTACACTTGGCTGCCAGCAGGTGCAAATTCACCGCCGTTTTTCCTCTTTCTTCCAGAGGAATAAGCACACAAACAAAAAAACGCAAAGCCTCAGCCATGCGCCTTTGCACGTTATGATCCGGGAATCGTCACAGGTTTGGGGCGATTTCGTAAACCGAGTAAGTGCTTTTCGGTGTATAGCCAAGCTTTTGGGCCAGAGAAGCGGAGACTGGATTGGCTGCATCCCAGTTGGGGTACAATCCACGTTCCAGACACAGCAGTATCAGCGCCGCTCCGCAGGCGGTTGCAAATCCCATACCCCGCCTGTCCGCCCGCGTATCAATTTCAATCTCGATACCACCGGGAAATACGGCATAGGAGGAAGCACCGGCAACCAAATCGTCACCTTGCAACACAGCAACGCCTACCCCTCGCGCCACATAGTCCGCCTCATTTTGGAACAAGCTGACCAGATCGTGTGACCAATCCCGGGCGTAAGCCTGCCGGTACAGAAGTCCATCCATCTGCGCAAGACGGTATCCAGCTGGAAGGCAATCCCGCAGGGCTGTAAGTTTCACTCTGTCAAGCCCTGTGGCATCCCTGTAAAACGAATAGCGCTTGCTCTCCTCCACTTGCTCCCCCCACACGCTACGCACACGCTGTTCCCAAGCCGGATCCGGCGGTGTAAACAATAGCTTTCCCGGCGAATGCATCAGCGGAATTTTCTGTAACAGCGCAAGAGCCGCCTCTCCGGTTGCATCGCCCGCAGGAAAAGCAAAATCTCCATTCACAATCATTGCTGCTGTAAATGCCCGATCGGCATATGCCGCGCCCATACAGCCTTCCAGTGTAGAGGTGATCAGCGTATCGCTGCTGCCCCGAAACAACGGGGCAATCGCCGCTATATCCGTCACCCGGCCAATTTCCACTTTATTGCCTCCAGTTCGCCAGTTCCTGCTGAATATAAGAAAGCGCAAGCAGCTTCTCCATCACCTGCTCAACCGTCAACAACTCTGTATTGTTGCTGTTAAACTCAGTCAGCGTATTGCGCTCCACATTGCCTTCCACGAAGTACTTATCATAATTCAAGTCGCGGGTATCAGCCGGCACCCGGTAAAAATCGCCCATGTCGATGGCATGCGTGCATTCTTCATTGGTGAGCAGGGTTTCATACATTTTCTCCCCATGCCTGATGCCAATAACGCGTGTCGGTACATCGGAATGAAAAACCCGTTTCACCGCTTCCGCCAATACCCCTGTTGTGCAAGCAGGTGATTTTTTAACTAAAATATCTCCGCTTTGCGCATTTTGAAACGCAAAAATAACCAATTCCACAGCTTCTTCCAAGCTCATGATGAAGCGCGTCATCGCGGGGTCTGTCACCGTTAAAGGTTTCCCTGCTTTCAGCTGGCTGATGAACAACGGAATCACCGACCCGCGGGAGCACATTACGTTTCCGTAGCGCGTGCCGCAAATCAATGTATTCTCCGGGGAAACGGTACGGGAACGGGCAACAAACACCTTCTCCATCATTGCTTTGGATGTGCCCATCGCATTGACCGGATAGGCTGCCTTGTCCGTCGAGAGGCAAATTACCTTTTTTACACCTTGCTCAATGCAGGCTGAAAGTACGTTATCCGTACCCATAATATTGGTTTTTACCGCCTCGATGGGGAAAAACTCACAGGAAGGCACTTCTTTCAGCGCTGCGGCATGAAACAGATAATCTACATTATATAGTGCGCCGGCAACCGAATCTTTTTCCCGCACGTCGCCGATATAGTATTTAATTTTGTCGGTCTGGTACCGGTGGCGCATATCATCCTGCTTTTTTTCATCGCGGCTGAAGATGCGAATTTCTTTAATATCTGTATGTAAAAAGCGGTTCAGCACCGCTTCGCCAAACGAGCCCGTTCCTCCGGTAATCATCAGTGTCTTGCCTTCAAACACGTCAAGCGTCCTCCTCGCTGCTTTTAAAAACCCACCCCGTCAGGCGGTGTAATACCTCACGATAAGCGTCTTCCACATCGCCCATGTCATGACGGAAACGGTCAATATCCAGCGGTTCATGTGTGCTGGCATCCCAGAAACGGCATGTGTCGGGAGAAATTTCATCCGCCAAAAGCACATCCCCATGGAAGCGTCCGAATTCCAATTTAAAATCAATCAGCTCAATATCGCTGTCGCGCAAAACCCCAATCAGAATCTCGTTCACACGAAGTGCAATTCTCTCCATTGTGGCGATTTCCTCTTTGGTCGCCAAATCCATTGCGGTGATATGGCTTAAATTCATCAGCGGATAATCCAAGTCCGAATCTTTCAGGCAATATTCAACCACCGTGTTTTTTAGCCTTGTACCTTCCGGGTAACCCGTACGGCGCGCAAGACTCCCCGCAACGATGTTGCGTACCTTTACCACCACCGGGATAATCTGCACCCGTTTCACCAGCGAACTGCGCTCATCCAAACGGCGGATAAAATGGTTCGGTACACCGTTATCAGCGAGTAAAGTAAAAAGATACTCGCAGATCCGGTTGTTGATTTCCCCTTTGCCGATAATGCGGCCGCGTTTCAACCCATGAAACGCAATCGCTTCATCCTTATAATAGACGACAGCTTCATCCGGATTTTCCGTTGCATAAACCCGTTTGCCTTTGCCTTCCGTAATAGTTTCCCCAATATGTGTCATGCTCATCCTCCCGCAAGCCCGGCCTGTGCCTTTAAAAAAACCTTACGGTTGTTTTCTGATATACCGTAATGCGTGTTCATTGTAGCACGAACCACTTCTTGCCGCAACCATACACCTTGCGCAACCGGTATGTATAAAAGCGGCACGGCGGGGTTGCCCCCGCTCGTGCCGTTTTCTGCTATGCCTTCCCAACAGATATGTTTTCCAAGTTGGTAAAACATCCGTAAGGTGGCTTTTATGAATTTTTACGCTTCGTCAGTGTCCGGCTTTGCCGTTTCTTCTTCCAAAGCTTCCTGCTCCAGCTGATCGCCAATGGCCTGAATGTCCACGGCTACGGCTTCTTCGCCGTTATCGTCAGCAGGCTGTGCGGCTTCTTCCTCACCGGCGGCAGCATGGCGTTCTTCTTCCAGCAAGGCACGGATGCTCAGGCTGATACGCTTGGCTTCCGGATCCACGCTGAGAACTTTCACGTTGACAACATCGCCGACATTTACAGCGTCTTCCACTTTGTTAATGCGGGTCAACGCGCACTGGCTGATGTGTACCAAGCCATCTACGCCCGGCTCCAGCTCCACGAATGCGCCGAAGGTGGTGATGCGCACCACTTTACCGGTAACGGTGGCTCCTTCGGGATACTTGACAGGTGCCAAATCCCAGGGTTTGGGCTGCAGCTGTTTGAGGCCAAGCTGAATGCGCTCGCGCTCCGGATCCAGGCTGAGGATTTTAACATCCACTTCCTGATCGGGGTGCACAATCTCCGAGGGATGCTTCACATGTGCCCAGCTCAGATCCGTTACATGGATCAAGCCGTCCACACCGCCGATATCCACAAACGCGCCGAAATCGGTCAGGCGGCGAACAATACCTTTGATCACTTCGCCTTCCTTAAGGTTCTCCCAAATTTCCGTTTTGCGGGTTGCGGCTTCTTCTTTAATAACCGCTTTACGGCTGGCGACAATGCGGCGTTTCTGGTCATCCGTCTCAATAATTTTCAGTTTGAGCGTCTGGCCAACAAACTCGCCGATTTTCTCCACATAGCGGTTGGACAGTTGCGACGCAGGTACAAATGCGCGAATGCCGTCCACATTGCAAATCAGGCCGCCTTTAACAACCTCTTTGCCGATGCCTTCGACGTATTCGCCCTTTTCGTACTTTTCGACAAGCGCTTCATAAGCCTTACGCGTAAGGATATTCCGCTGGGACAAAAGCACGTTTCCTTCGCCGTCGTTTACTTTGACGACTTCGACCTCGATCTCGTCGCCCAGTTTTACATCCTCCGTTACCAGGTCGTCGCGTTTGATCAGACCATCGGATTTAAAACCGATATTGACGCAAACCTCGTCGTCCGTAATCTGGACAACCGTGCCAGTAACCGTTTGCCCCGGTCTGATCTTGACCAGAGTGGCTTCCACGTCAGCCATGAAGCTGCTCTTGTCTGCCTCCTCGCTGGAAACCTTCTGATCCATCTGTTCCTTGTCAGTCATGCGTGTGGCAACCTCCTTAAGTGACCAATCCGGCGTGCTCGCACCGGCAGTGATCCCAATTGATTCTGTCTGTATATCTGCAAAGCCCGGCGGAATATCCGCCGCGCGCTCTACCAAAAGGGTCCTGGGGCAGATGCGCTTGCAAGTCTCATACAGCTTGCGGGTGTTGGCGCTTTTTTTGCCGCCTACCACCAGCATCGCATCCACCTGGCCTGCCAGCTTGCGTGCCTCGTTCTGGCGAAGGATCGTCGCGGTGCAAATAGTATCTTCCACCGTAAGGTTCTTCACCTTTTCAGCCAGCACCGGCAATATCGCTTCCCATGCCTCGTGCGGGAACGTCGTCTGGCTCACAGCCAGCGCTTCTTCCATCTGTGGTAAAGCGCGCGCCTCGTCCAGATCGCTCACAGTAAAAACTTTACCCTTGCACCAGCCGATCGTACCGGTCACTTCCGGGTGATCAGCCTGCCCGATTAAAATGACAGGCTTACCGTCCCGGCTGTATCCGGCGACAATATCATGCAGGCGTTTCACAAACGGGCATGTCAGATCGATGGTTTTTAATCCGCGTGCCGTAAGCCGCTGGTAAATCTCCGGCGCGACGCCGTGGCTGCGGATAATCACCGTGCCCTCTTCCACCTCTTCCGGAGAAGAGACAGCCCGGACACCGCTGGTTTCCAAATCGCATATTACCAGCGGGTTATGCACCAATTCGCCAATCGTCACAATTTTTGCTTCGGTTTCGGCAGCCTTCATTGTTTCGACTACGGCACGGCGTACACCCATGCAAAAGCCAGCATGTTTTGCGATTTGAACAGGCATGAAGCACCCTCCGCAACAGAGTCAATAGTTGTTATTCGCCGAAAGTTACATGATTCCTTCTTTTTTTACTGTTTGCAGGGAAAAAAGAAGGAAAAGCGGCACTTTTGCCTATCAGTGTGCTGCCTGCCCGGCCATGTCGCGGTACTTCTGGGTAATCAGCCGCAGCACTTCTTCGGACGTATCGCGTGTCAATCCCTTTTGGGCAATTTCGTCCACGGAGAAAGGCTTGCCGTAATAGCAATCCGTCCGGTGAAACAGCTTCGGTTTGTTTGCTACATAGACCGGTAAAATCGGCACGCCGCCGCGCAGTGCGATCACCGCGACACCGCTTTCCATCTCTTCCATCAACGTTTTTTTATGCCGCGTACCTTCCGGAAAAATGCCCAGCACATGCCCTTCTTTCAGGGTTTTCAGGCAGGCTCGCAGGGCCCCCATGTCCATATTATGGCGGTCTACCGGAATCATCAGCATATTGCGGTAGAGTCCCTTCATCAAAGGGTGCTTGATCAGCTCTTTCTTTCCAAGGTAACGAATCTGATAGCGGTTAATTCTCCATCCCACCAGCAGCGGGTCCAGAAAATGACTGTGGTTGCCAACGAGGATATACGGCGCGTCGATCTGCGCGTTTTCCATGCCATGGTACCGCACCGGGTAGAACACATGGAACAAAAACGCCGAAACCCACATGGCGACCCGGTAAAACAACGTGAGCGGTTCACGCGTTTTCGCTTGTTTATCCACGGTTTCGTTCAGCAGCGCCAGTATTTTCTCTTCCACTTCGCGCTGTGTTAAGTGGCTGGTATCCAGCGTAACGGCATCCTCCGCAGCGCGAAGGGGGTCAATCGCGCGGGTGGAATCCTGCTTATCACGGATAATCACATCGTTAAGCACATCCTGATAGTCAGGCTGCCCGCCTTGATCCAATATTTCCTGATAACGGCGCTGCGCCCGTACCTCCGGCGATGCCGTCAGGAAAATTTTCAGTGTTGCGTCGGGCAGTACCCTTGTGCCAATATCCCGCCCATCCAGAATGATGGACTGGCGGCTGGCAATTTGCTGCTGCAAGCGGACCATCAACCGGCGCACGCTGCCAAACACCGCACAATCCGATGCCGCCATGCTTACCTCCGGCGTGCGGATTTTATCGGTAACGTTCTGCCCGTTTACCAGCGTGTGCTGTTTGCCGCCGTCAAAACGCACATCTATCTGCGCCCGTGCGGCCAGCGCATCCATATCGGCTTCCTTGCGCGCGTCAAGCCCTTCGGCAATTGCCTGATAGCCAAAAGCGCGGTACATCGCGCCTGTATCCAGATGCGGCACCGAAAGCTCTTTGGCTATGTGATCTGCCACCGAGCTTTTCCCCGCGCCTCCGGGGCCGTCGATAGCGATGGTAAAATGTTTCAAGGCGTTCATCCTTCCTTTATCGCAGGCTGCGTTTAGGTTTCTTATATGGCACGATGCCCCAGCCCGATACAAATCTCATCCAGATGGCCCAGCCCAATGCCAAAAAAAATCGCGACCGCCACATGATCCTGATAACGGGCTACGCCAATCTTGCCGCCCACGTTCATCCCCAGCGCTTTGGGGGTAATCTGGTTCAGCGCTTCGCGGGCTGCGCCTGCCACGCCGCCTTCTTCCAAATGGCTTTCACCGATCAGCCCTTCGCGCCGCGCGGCAACAACAGCCCGTTCCACAATTTTAATGATGGATGGCACAAATTCTCCGCCAAAATCAGCCGCAGCCGTATCGATGTTTTCCAGTGCAAGTGTCTTTTTGACCAGCAGTTCTTCATCCCGCGAGCGGGACATGCTCATTTCAATAGCGGCTCGGGCTACATCCCGGCTGCCGGGCATGTTTTGTTTTTGCACAGGCAATCTCCTCCCATACCGCGATCGCGCCGATCTTTGTCACGGTTATTATACCATGCTTTACCGGCTTATCAACCGTTTTTCTTGCCGGATACGGGCGCCATGCCTCTTACCCAAAACCTGCGGGCATAAAAAAACCCCTCCGGGAAAACGGAAGGATTTCACTGAGCTCCCAAAGTGCCGCTGCAACCGGTTTTTTCACCCGCTATGTATAGCAGGCTGGTGCTCTATCGCCGACTTTAGTCTTCCCCTGACGTCTTGCGACGGGGGCATGGCAGCTGCCGACGAACGCGAGCTCCATTTATGAAGTGTGGGTAAAAACAAATTGCTGGCGCACACTTCAGGATGATCTCTACACAAATTATATGCCCGCCATAACCGTATGTCAAGACGGATCAGCCGCTGTTTCCCTGTAAAAACAACCGGTACGAACCCGCGTGTTTACATGTCCGCCTGTGAATGGTCGTATTGGATACGCCCCTGCGCTACGCGCTTCAAGTGCTCGCCATAGGGCGATTTGCCGTATTGTTCAGCCGCTTTCAGCAGCGTTTCCTTATCGATCCACTTGCGGTTATACGCAATCTCCTCCAGCGCAGCGATTTTGATGCTTTGCCGTTTTTCCACGATCTGCACAAAGTTGGTCGCTTCCGCCAGCGAATCCATCGTGCCGGTATCCAGCCAGGCAAAACCGCGGCCCATTACCTTGGCGACCAGCGAACCGTTTTGCAGGTATAAATCGTTCAGCGCGGTAATTTCCAGTTCTCCGCGTTTGCTTGGTTTAACCTGTTTGGCCAGTTCACAAACACGTTTATCGTAAAAGTACAAGCCGGTTACGCAATAATTACTTTTTGGATTTTCCGGTTTTTCCTCCACCGAAAGCACTTGGCCGAATTCGTCAAACTCCACAATGCCAAAACGCTGCGGATCATTAACATAGTAGCCGAAAATCGTCGCCTTGCCGTTTTCCGCATTGCGAACCGCTTCGGCGAGCATCGCCGAAAAGCCGTTTCCATAGAAAATATTATCGCCCAGCACCATCGCGCACGGTTCGTCGCCGATAAACTCCTCGCCGATCAAAAAAGCTTGTGCCAAGCCATCCGGCGAGGGCTGTACCGCGTACGAAAGCGATATGCCGTAGCGGCTTCCATCCCCAAGCAAATCCCGGAAGCGCGGCGTATCCGTCGGTGTGGAAATAATCAATATCTCCCGAATACCCGCCAGCATCAGCGTGGAGAGCGGGTAATAAATCATCGGTTTATCATACACCGGCAAAAGTTGTTTACTGGTCACCATCGTAAGCGGGTACAGCCGCGTGCCCGAGCCGCCGGCTAGAATGATTCCTTTCAAGGTGAAACCTCCTTTATGGGACAGCCCGCCACCGGGAGCCAAATCTATCGCAGATCATCTATTGGTGTATTATACAGGATTCGCAATTACGGCGCAACCATGGTCCACAAGGGCTGTACACTGTGATTTAAGGCAGCGCACAGCCCGGTCGCTTGTAAACAAAAATCGTAAATATGGCTTACAATACACCTTACAGGTCGATCTCGCCTCGGATGGAAACCACCCCGTTGCCGCCGATGAAGATGGTTTCATCCTGATTGATTTTACTGCGGATGACCGACGGTTTTCCCATGCCGGTTCCTTGAATAAAGATGTTTTCATCCTCGCGTTTGACCAGTCCCGTTGAAAACAGCAGGTAGGTCAGCGCACCGTTTGCCGTGCCGGTAGCCGATTCTTCATCCACGCCGACCACAGGGGCAAAGTTACGGCATTCCGCGGTAACCCCATCTTCCTCCGCCAGATAGAACATATGCACGCCTATCACTTGATACTGTTTGGAAAGCGCAATCACTTTATCCCGGTTTTGCAAAGCGCGGTCTAACGCCTCCCGGCTGTTTACCGGCAGCAGAATATCTGCCAGCCCGGTACTGGCGATACCCGGAAATATCTCCTGCGGCCGGTCCTCCTTCGTCAGGCCATACGCCGCGTAAATTTCTTCGCTCTCTTCGGGGGTGAGCCACTTTACCAGTTCGCCGCTCGCCATCTCCATCCAAATACTTTTTGCTTCCACGGTAATAGCAAGCGTTCCCGCAAGCGTCTGGATAGTATAATCGCCCTGCGGCAGTTGCTTTTCATCCCGAAGCACCACAAAGGAGGAAACCGTTGCGTGGCCGCAAAGGTCTATTTCCCCCTCCGCCGTAAAATATCGGATATGATACTGCTTCTCCCCGATCGGTTTCACAAAGGCTGTTTCGGAATGTTTCAGCTCCGCGGCTATTTTCCGCATGGTTTCCGGCTCCGGAAAAGTCTGGCCTTCTTTCAGCAGCGCCACCCCAGCCTGATTCCCCTCAAACATTTGGCTGGTGAACGCGTCCACTACGTACAGCTCCATCTTTCTTTCCCTCCATTTGTTTACGCAATTTTAATACGGATATAGTATATCAGCAAACCCACCCATGGGGAAACTAATATTTCCGCAAGCTGTGCTCCTCAAGGAGCCGCCCGCCCCTTTACAACCCTTCGTCTGCCGTCCGACCGTACTTGAAAGGCTTGCTATTTCTATGTTATAATGACATTCACCTATCGGGTTGCGCTGCCAAACCTGGCCGGAAACGATGGAGAGTTGTACCGAAAGAACGGGGGCCGTAACGTATGGACATCGCCGAGAACCATCCGGACACACAACCGCGTTATTTCGATCGAGAATTGACTTGGCTGCAGTTTAACCATCGCGTGCAGATGGAAGCCGACAACCCGGACAATCCGCTGCTGGAACGGGCTAAATTTCTGGCCATCGTCACCTCAAATCTAGATGAATTTTTACAGGTTCGCTACCATACGCTGCTGGAACTGGCAGCCGGAGAATTTGCACAGGTCATGCAGCCTTGCGGACATACTCCGGTCGAGTTGCAGCGCCTTGTGAATAAAGAGATACTAAACCAGCAAAATCTGCAATACCTGCTGTTTGACGGCATTAACAGCGAGCTGTACCATCAGGGCATACGCCTCTACCCCAGTTTCCCCCTGACTGCTGCCATGCAGGAACGCATGAAGGAGATTTTTCTGGGCGAGATTATTAACCGCCTCAAGCCGCTGCCCTGGGGCGAGGAGCTTTCTCCCCTGCCGCAGAAGAAACTGCTGTTTTTCATCCGCTTGCAGCCAAAAAGCGGCAAACCCGCACGGTATATGACCATCGCCCTGCCCGGCTCCCCACGGGTTTACGAACTGCCCGCGGAGCAAAATGTACGTTATCTGATCAGGCAGGAGGATATTATTAAAGCGTTCCTGCCGCTTCTGTTCCCGCAGGATATCGTTTCCGAAGCTTCGCTTTTCCGTATTCTGCGTAATCAGGATTTTGATATGGATGCCAGCGGCGATGTTGCCACCCTGGTACGCGAAATGCTCATTATGCGCCGCACCGGGGATGTGATGCGGCTGGAAACAGAAGAACGTATGAGTGTGGAACTGCTAACCATGCTGATGAAGCGTTATCAACTCCCGTCGGAGCGCCATTACCGCGTTACCGGCCCGCTGGATTTGAATAAGCTGATGATGTCCGTTTACGGCATGCTGGACCGGCCGGATTTGAAGTACCCCAAGGCGAGGCCCCTTACCATCGCCGCGCTGACCGGACCGGATATTTTTGCGCAAATCGCCGCACGCGATTGGATGCTATACCACCCCTACCATACTTTTGATCCGGTGCTCAACCTGCTCAACCGGGCAGCCGAAGACCCGGATGTTTGCAGTATCAAGATGACACTGTACCGCGTCGGCAGCACCAGCCCCGTTGTGAAAGCGCTGGGCAAGGCCGCTGAAAACGGTAAGCAGGTAACCGTATTGTTTGAAGCCCGCGCAAGGTTTGATGAAGAAAACAACCTTACGCATGGCGAGCGTCTGCGCCGCTCGGGCTGCCGGGTGATCTACGGATTGCCGATATTGAAAACCCACAGCAAAGCATTGCTGATCTGCCGTATGGAAGGCGGCCATATGCGCCGTTATATGCACCTTGGCACCGGCAATTACCACGACGGTACCGTACGGCTGTATACCGACCTGGGGCTGCTGACTGCCGATAAGCAGCTGGGCGAGGATACGGCGCGCTTTTTCTACGGGCTGGAAGGCAACGGCCCTATCTTCAGTACACCAGAGCTGGTGGAAGCGCCCGATTTTTTAAAGGAAAAACTGCTTAAGCTTATCCACCGCGAAAAGATGCACGCCCTCTACGGCGAACCCGCCGGGATTACGGCGAAAATGAACTCGCTGCTGGATGACGATGTGATTGAAGCCCTTTACGCAGCCAGTTGTGCAGGCGTACCGATCAGCCTGATCGTCCGCGGCATCTGTACACTGGTCCCGGGCGTGCCGGGGCGCAGTGAGAACATCCGTGTTTGTTCCATCGTAGGGCGCAATCTGGAGCACGCGCGCGCCTTCCGTTTTGAAAACGGCGGTTTACCGGAGATTTACCTTTCTTCAGCGGATTGGATGCCCCGCAACTTGTGTAAACGTGTGGAGCTGATGTTCCCCGTAAAGGACCCTTCCTGTTTCCGTACAGTGGAGAACATACTCGCCCTGCAGCTGATGGACAACCAGAAAAGCTGGGTGCTTCATGAAGACGGCACCTACTCCCGCAGGGCGAAAAACACCTCCGCTCCCCTGAACGCTCAGGAGGCGATGCTGCAGGACATCGAAGCGGTAAGCGCGGGAAAGCTGTTTGAGGACTATATTGCCAGTCAATCAATATCATCTTCTGCGAAAGGCGGATTATCATGAATTGGAAAGAACGGCGCGCGCGCGCCCTTGAAGATATTCAAGCCGTGCTCACCCGCGACCCGGCCGCGAAAAGTAAAACCGAAGTCCGGTTTTGCTATCCCGGCTTGCAGGCGCTGCGTTCCCACCGGATTGCCAACGCCCTGTTCCATCACGGGCATACGCTGCTGGCGCGCATGGTCAGCCAGCGCGCGCGCCACCGTACCGGCATTGAAATCCATCCCGGCGCGGAAATCGGCCGGCGGGTTTTTATCGACCACGGCGACGGCGTAGTCGTCGGTGAAACGACAGTGATCGGCGATGACGTAACCATCTATCAGGGGGTTACCCTTGGCGGCACCGGCAAGGATGTCGGCAAACGCCACCCCACCATCGGCAACGGCGTCACCATCGGCGCAGGCGCCAAGGTACTGGGGCCGATCACGATTGGCGATCACAGCAAAGTCGGCGCAGGCGCCATCGTACTGAAGGACGTACCGCCGGATTGCACCGTAGTCGGCAACCCCGGCCGGATCGTGAAAAAGAATAAACCCCAGAGCGGCGTCGATCTGGATCAGATCCATTTGCCGGACCCGATGCTGGAACGTATGGAATTGCTGTATAACAGACTTTCGCATATGGAGCGCTGTCTGGCGCGCCATGCCCGCCGTTTGGGCTGCGAAGAGGCGGACAAGCTGCTTTCTTCAACAGATGCGCAGGATGACGAGGGACGATGTAGCGGCGACTGTGACCACTGTCCCGATGCACTGCCAGCAATGAAGGAGGATCCATATGCAAATCTATAATAGCTTAACCCGGAAAAAAGAGGAATTCGTGCCTGTAGAAGCGGGCAAGGTACATATGTATGTTTGCGGCCCGACGGTCTACAATTATTTTCACATCGGCAACGCCCGCCCGTTCATCATTTTTGATGTGCTGCGCCGCTATTTTGAATCCCGCGGATACGATGTGACATTTGTACAGAACTTTACCGACATTGACGATAAAATGATACAACGCGCCAACGAGGAAGGCATCACCGTTTCGCAGCTGGCGGAACGTTTTATCGGTGAATACTTTACCGATGCCAAAGCCATGGGCATCCGCCCCGCCACAGTGCACCCCCGCGCGACCGAGCACATTCCACAGATCATTGAATTGATACAGCATCTGGTGGACAAGGGTCTGGCCTATGCCGTAAACGGCGATGTGTATTACCGCGTACGCGCGTTCGACCATTACGGGCAACTGTTGAATCAAAGTCTGGACGATCTGGAAAGCGGCGCGCGCGTCGGCGTGGAAGACATGAAGGAAGACCCGCTGGATTTCGCCCTTTGGAAAGCGCAGAAGCCGGGCGAGCCCGCGTGGGACAGCCCGTGGGGAAAAGGGCGGCCGGGCTGGCACATCGAATGCTCTGCCATGAGCATGGCCTATTTAGGCGAAACGTTCGATATTCACGGCGGCGGCAAGGATTTACTGTTTCCCCACCACACCAACGAAATTGCCCAGAGCGAAGGCGCAACCGGCAAACCCTATGTGCATTATTGGATGCATAACGGGTTCATCAACATCGACAACGAAAAGATGAGCAAATCCAAGGGCAATTTCTTTACGGTGCGCGACATCAGTAAAGAGTACGATTTAGAGACCGTCCGCATGTTTATGCTGTCGGCACATTACCGCAGCCCCGTGAATTTCAGCCGCGATTTGATCGCGCAGGCCGCCAGCAGCTTACAGCGGTTGTATGGTGCACGTGACCAGCTGATGTTTTTACAAGGCGGTGCGGCGGATCGCGCCCCCAACGCGGTGGAGCAGGCTGCCATGGATGCGGGCGACGCCGCCCTTGCCAAGTTTAACGCCGCCATGGATGACGATTTAAATACCGCTGATGCCATCGGCGCCATGTTTGAACTGGTTCGCGAAATTTTTAAACTATCGCCGACCGGCGTCAGCCGGGATGCCGTACTGCACTTGCAACAGCGGCTGGAGCAGATGGCCGGAGTGCTGGGCCTGCTTACCAAGCAAGCCGATGAACTGCCCGCCGATATTCGCGCAATGGTGGACGAGCGCGCACAAGCCCGCAAGGAAAAGAACTGGAAACGCAGCGACGAACTGCGCGACGCAATCACCACCGCCGGATATATCCTGGAGGATACAGCCGCCGGGCAAAAGGTGCGTAAGCGCGAACTGTAACCCATACTTTTTTGCAACAAGGAGCCGCAAGCATGAGCGAGCAAAGCGCCAGGCATAATGTAAAATCCTTTCGCAAACCGCTGTGCATCGCTTGTCTCTTCGCTCTGGCAATCGCCTGTGCCGCGCTGTTATACACCCATTCCCTGCCCGGCGCTTTTTCATCCACGCAATGCATCAGCACGCTTGGCACAGCCCACGGGCAACCGGAAGCCATCATCTGCCCACAAGGCACGGTGGATGTAAATACAGCGGATGCCGAAACGCTAACCCAGCTCTACGGCGTCGGCCCGGCGCTTGCACAGGCAATTGTGGATGACCGTACAGCAAACGGCTCTTTCGATTTTCCACAGGATTTACTGATGGTAAAAGGCATCGGCAGTAAAACGCTTGCCGGTTTTTTGCACCAGTTATACTTTCCTCTCCAAACCCCCGTACCCTGACGCTTTTACGTCCGGGCTTTGCCGGCCGCCGCGCCCCACGCGAATTTTGGCCAAACAGCATCCTTGGGAGGCTCTTACGCATGTACCAACGGTTCGTCAAGCGCGCGTTGGATATTCTGATTTCTCTGGTCAGCCTGATCATCCTCTGCTTTCCGCTGCTTCTGGTCGCCCTGTGGATCAAGTTGGATTCGCACGGCCCGGTGCTGTTTCGGCAAAAACGGATCGGCAAGGATAAGGTTTTATTTGAAATCCTCAAATTTCGCACTATGCGCACCGATACACCGCACGATGTACCCACCCATAAACTGGACGATTCCCGCCGTTACATTACCCGCAGCGGTGCGTTTCTCCGGAAAACCAGCATTGACGAGCTGCCCCAGCTGATCAACATTCTGCTTGGGCAAATGTCACTGATCGGCCCGCGCCCCGCGCTGTGGAATCAGGACGATTTAATTGCGTGGCGCGATCAGTTCGACGCCAACAGCGCCCTGCCGGGGCTAAGCGGTTGGGCACAGGTGCACGGCCGGGACGAACTGTCGCTGGAGCAAAAAGCGCGTCTGGACGGCGAATATGCGCAAAACGTCAGCTTCGGGCTGGATGTGAAGTGTCTGTTGCTTACCATCGTGAAAGTGTTTAACCACGAAGGGATTGCCGAGGGCAAAGAGGGTAAGCATTATGCCGTAAAAAGGACGGAGGATAAGCCATGAAACGGGTGTTGATTGCAGGGGCTAACAGCTATATCGGCACGCAGCTTGCCGTATGGCTGTCCCGTACTCCCAGCCAGTTTTCCGTGCAAGCCGTCAGCGTGCGCGGCGATGCGTGGAAAACTTTGGATTTTTCTGCGTTTGACACAGTTGTGCTGGTCGCGGGCATTGCACACCAAAAAGAGACGCCGCAAAACGAGGTGTTGTACGATGCCGTCAATCACAAACTTGCCGTTTTGGTAGCGGAAACCGCAAAAGCAGCCGGGGTAAAGCAGTTTATCTTTTTTAGCTCCATGAGTGTGTATGGGCTTACGACCGGGCATATTACACAGGCAACACAGCCTGCGCCGGACACCGCTTACGGGCGTAGCAAGCTGGCTGCGGAAAAAGCCCTCGCACCGCTTTCGGCCGATTCGTTCCGCATTGCCGTACTTAGGCCGCCGATGATCTACGGTCCGGGCTGTCGGGGCAATTACCCCCGTCTATCGGCGTTGGTACAAAAGCTTCCGCTGTTTCCCCGGGTCGTAAACCAGCGCAGCATGCTGTATATCGACACCCTGTGCGACTTTTTACAAACGCTGATCACGCAGCAGGCAGGCGGCCTGTATTTCCCCCAAAACCGCTATTATATAACAACCTGTGAACTGGCAGAACAAATTGCGTTGGCGCATGGGAAGCATATCAAGCAGATTCGCGGCTTCGGGTGGCTGCTTACGCTTCTCAGCCGCAGGGGCGGTACCATCGGCAAAGTGTTTGGCTCCCTCACCTACGATCAAGCCATGAGCAATGCTTACCGCCCGGCACAGGAACCTGCTTTTGCCGAAACCATCCGCGTAACGGAGGCGGGCTGATGAAAAAAAAGGTACTCTTTGTTGCTACGGTACTGCGTGGCCATATCCTCGTTTTCCACCTGCCGTATATGCAGTGGTTCCAACAGCAAGGCTACGAGGTGCATTGCTGCGCCCGTAATGACACAGGCGAGGAGAAACCGTTCGTGCCTTACTGCGATCAGTATATTGATCTGCCGTTTGAGCGTAATCCCCTGCACGCGGGAAACCGCAAAGTGTACCGGCAGTTGAAACAGTTAATGGATCAGGAAGAGTATGCCCTCATCCACTGCCATACGCCGGTGGGCGGTATGCTCACCCGTCTGGCGGCGCGCGGTACGCGCAGGCGCGGCACCCGTGTATTATATACAGCGCACGGATTCCATTTTTTCAAGGGCGCTTCACTGAAGAACTGGCTGCTGTATTATCCGGCGGAACGTTTTCTTGCCCGTTTTACCGATTTGTTGATCACCATCAACCAAGAGGATTACGCCCACGCAACGCATTTCCCTGCCCGGCAGGCTGCGCTGGTGGAAGGCGTAGGGGTGGATTTATCCCGCTTCGAGCCGCTGGTAGACCGCATGTCCGTGCGTACATCGCTGGGTTTAAGCTTCAAGGATTCAATTGTGATTACCGTAGGCGAACATATTCCCCGAAAAAACCACGAAGTCTGTCTGCGCGCCATCGCCGCGATGCCCGGGATCACCCTGCTGTTTTGCGGCGTAGGAGAATTGGAAGCTGAACTTCGTTCGCTTGCGGACGAGCTTGGCGTTGCGGATCGGATACAGTTTTTAGGCTTCCGCCGGGACGTTGTTGCCCTGCTGGGCGCAGCGGACGTGTTTATGTTCCCCTCGTTGCAAGAAGGGCTTCCCGTATCGCTCATGGAGGCGATGGCGGCCGGTTTGCCGTGCGTTGTTTCCCGTGTTCGCGGCAACGCGGACTTGATCGATGAGGGCGAAGGCGGCTATTTATATTCGCCTAATGATGTAGACGGCTTTGCCGATGCGCTTCGGCATTTGCTCACCGCTCCCCCAATGCGCGAAGCTATGGGACGGCATAACCGGCTTGCCATTCAGCCGTATGGTCTTGAACAGGTGCGCAAACATATGGCCGATTTGTATTTAGCGCAGTTGAAGGAGGTACGCTGATGCCTACCATCCTTTTTATCATGAAATATCCGCTCCATAAGCAGGAAAATCTGAAAGCCAAGTTCGACGGGCAGGTGACCGCCGCCCGCACCTTGGGCTGGGATGCCTACCTGATCGGCTGGGATAAAGAAGGAATGTCGCTGATCGGCAAAGAGGGCGTGGTTCCCCTGCGCCGCAATCGATTGACAGCATTGCCCGGTTATGACCATACATTGATTTTTCACGATCTCATGGCGGCCGTAACCGCAGCTTTCCGGCACATCCATGTGGATGTGCTTTATCTGCGTTATATGCCAACCTTCGCAGGCGCACTGCGCACGGTAAAGCAGCTGAAAGCGCAGGGCGGCAAGCTGGTTTTGGAATACCCCACTTATCCCAAAGAGGCGGAAAACAACCGTTTCTTTCTGCGGCGGCAGGTATTTCGCTATACCGATCACATTCTATCCAAAATCCACCCGATGGTGGATTTGTACACGCTCATCGGGCAGCCCTGCGATGGCACGCTGGATGGCCGCCCCGCTATGAACATCGTCAACGGCGTGAACGTCGCCGCGCTTACACCGCATACACCCAACCCGCAAGACAATACCGTGCGCTTACTGGCATTAGCCAGCATGAGCGGTTGGCACGGGTACGACCGTATTTTGTATTCGCTGGCCGCTTACCATGGCGAAACTCCGGTTCACATTGATTTTGTCGGCGGGGATGGCGATGGTTCGCTCGCCAAATGGCAAGCGCTGGTACAGGAGTTGGGTGTGGACAACCGCGTTACTTTCCATGGGCCGTTATATGGCAAGGCGCTGGATGACAGGGTTGCCGCCTGTGATGTCGGCGTCGGCAGTCTGGGTATGTACCGCTATGGCATCACTCAGGGCATGACGCTGAAGCTTCGGGAATATCTTGCGCGCGGACTGCCGTTTATTTCCGCGGTGGATGACCCGGCTTTACCGGAAGACCCCGCCTTTGCACTGCGTGTACCCAACGACGATACCTCTATCGATATGCAGGCGGTCGTCACTTTTGCCCAACACGCCAAACAGGCGCCGGATGCAGCCGCGCGCATGCGCGCCTACGCGCAGCAAAACCTTTCCTGGGAAGGGGTATTGCGCGGTGTGCTGGAAAGGGTTGCGCCATGAAAAACACTTTAGTATATTTCAGCTCCTGCGCGCTGGACAGCGCCGGTACGCCGGACCCGTTTATGCTGCAGGAACTGCCTTGGCTGCTGTCTCACTTTGACCGTGTCGTTATATGTAGCTACTATGGCGTAGCCGAGATTACCGATCCCCGCCCGCAAACAATACAGGTGGCTACGCCCGCACACGGCGCGTGGCGGGCACGGCTGCGCGCCCCCTTTAGCAGGCTGTTCTGGCAGGAGCTTTTACGGCTTGCGAAAGACCGGAAGTTAACGCCGGTAAACGCCCTGCGGCTCTTGCTGTTCACCCTGCGCGGCTATAAGCTGTATTATTGGACACGCGCTGTTTTACGTAAGGATGAGCACGTCACATTCTACTCTCTTTGGATGAGTTACGACGGCTTTGCCGCGGCGCTGTGCAAACGGAAACGGCCTGATGCACGTGCACTGGCGCGCGGACACGCGTTTGATATCGACCGTGCACGCGACCCGCTCAACCCTTATTATATGAAGCGCTTCATGGCCGGCACGCTGGACGGTGTTTATCCGATCAGCGAGGATGCCAAACGTAAACTGCTGGATTGTGTTCCCGTTCCGCAGGAAAAGCTGCATGTATTGGCGATGGGCTCCATTGGCGAAATGGCCGATACTCGTCTTGATCCACCACTGTATGATACGGGGGTTTTCCACATTGTCAGCTGTTCTTCTGTGATCGCCATCAAGCAGCTGCCGTTGCTCATCGACGCGCTTGCGGCATGGCCGCAGGAATCCCGCGTTTCCTGGCTGCACATCGGCGGCGGCGCAGAGGAAGCCGCTGTGCGTACGTATGCTACGCAGAAACTCGGCTCTCTCCCCCATGTGCAATGGGAAATCACAGGCAACGTACCGCGGGAGCAAGTCGCAGCGCTGTATGCATCTCGCCCCTTGGATGTTTTTGTCAATACCAGCCGCAGCGAAGGCGTTCCCGTATCCATTATGGAAGCCATGCGGGCAGGGTTGCCAGTTGTTGCGCCCCGCGTCGGAGGGATTCCGGAGATTGTCGATGATTCTTTCGGACGGCTCTACGATCCGCAAGGCGGTTTTTTAGCGGTACGGGATGTGCTTTTAATTTTCTCCCGAATGCAGCGCGAAGATGCACTTGCCATGCGCAGCGCCGCGCAAACCTGCTGGAATCAACACTGGCGCAGCGAAGCCTTGCTGGAAACCCTGTTTCCGCAGGCGGTAAAGGAGTAAACCATGTCCATGAAAAGCGTGTTGCTCATCAGCTATTATTTTGCGCCGCAAAACGCCATTGGCGCTGTACGGCCGACCAAGCTGGCTAAATACTTAACCCGGCTGGGGTACGAGGTAACCGTGTTGTGTGCCGTGCCTATCGAATCTCTGCGCGATCCGCTTTTACAGCGGGATCTGGACGGAATGACTAACGTTCACATGGTGGAAGAGAACAGCTTGTTTCGGATTTGGAAAACCCGCAGCACACCGCCGGAAAGCCCCAAAGTGCTGGAAAGCCGCGCCCGCCTCCCGGAAAAAGGCACGGATGATAAGCCCGCACAGCCAAGCCCAGCCGCAAAACCGCCGGTGCACAACAAACCGGGTGCCGCAAAGACAACGACAAACTGGAAGCACACGCTGCTAAATACCCTTTATCTGTTTTTACATTACCGCGCAGACGCGAACTTTGCGCGTGCGGGCGTTCGCAAACTCTACGAGTTAGGAAAGCATTACGACGTAGTTCTTTCCACATACGGGCCATGGAGTACGCATACCATTGCCTGCAAAGCCAAGCAGGCGGGCATTGCCGAACGGTGGATCGCGGATTTTCGCGATGAGGTTACCGTGCCTTTTCGCTTTCAGAAAAGCCGCCTGAAGCGGTATATCCGCAAAGTACGGCTGAATGCCGACGCTATTACCGCCGTATCCGACGGATTTTTGCAAACCATGGGACTGGGTGCTTTCGGGCAGGTGGTTTCCAACGGATATGATTTGGAAGATTTGGATGCGCTTTCACCCCATGCGCCTGATGCAAAAACGCTTTCCTTCGCCTACTGCGGCCAGCTGCAGGCGGGGCGGGATCTATACCCCGTATTTCATGCCGTACAGGAATTGATACGCGAAGGCGCTTGCGATGCTAAACGTATCCGTTTCCATTACGCGGGCCGGCAGGGCGAAGTGTTCAAAACGCAGGCAGCGAAGTATGGACTTGGGTCTGCGGTGATAGACCACGGTATGCTGACCCGGTTGGATTCCTTGTCGTTGCAGCAAAACGCGGATGCACTTTTAGTCGCTATTTTCAACAACGCGGCACGTAAGGGCGTATTAACGGGGAAGTTGATGGAGTACCTCATGGCAGGCCGTCCGGTATTTTGCTGTGTCAACGGCACAACACCCGGCAGCAGCGCACGCGAGTTGATTGATCAGGTCGGGGTTGGTTATTGCTACGAGCAGGCTAACGCTGCCACAGACGCTCCAAAGCTGAAAGCCTATATTCGCGCCTTGTATGACGCGCGCTTTTCCGGCTGCCCCACTCCGTTTGCTCCCAACCCAAAGGCTTTAGCTCAATACGAATATACCCAGCTGGCGGAACAGTTTTCCGCCCTTATCCAGAGCGTATAACCATCGCTTTGGCGCAATGCAAGGAGGGCACACGCATGAAAATTGTAACCGTTGTCGGCGCAAGACCGCAGTTTATCAAGGCTGCGGCGATGTCTCGCGTGCTGCGCAAACATCACACCGAAATATTGGTACATACCGGGCAGCACCATGACCCTATGATGAGCGACGTCTTTTTTAACGAGCTGCATATTCCCAAGCCTGATCACAATCTGGGCATTGCAGGCGGCTCCCACGCACAAATGACCGCCCGTATACTCACCGCCCTTGAAGAAGTGTTTCTGCTGGAAGGCCCGGATGCGGTGCTGGTATATGGCGATACCAACTCCACCCTTGCCGCGGCACTTACGGCGGTCAAGATGCACATTCCCGTACTGCACGTGGAAGCCGGCAACCGTTTGGGCAGCATGGCGAATCCGGAGGAGATTAACCGCATTCTGACCGATCACGCCTCCACATTGCTTTTTGCCTGCGTTCCCAGCGCGATGGATGCGCTGGCGCGGGAGAACCTGCTGGAGCGCTCCCATCTGGTGGGTGATCCGATGCTGGATGCGTTTTTGTACTATCGTAATTTAAACGACGGGAAGACTCCCGAAACGCTGCCCGGGCTGGACGGCATAACCGTGCGCACCCCGGAAACCTACTACTACCTTACCTGTCACCGAGAGGAAAACACGCATTCCGATGCAGCCTTAGCAGAAATCCTGACCGCCATGGAAAGTTTGCCCCATCCCACACTCTATCCCGTACATCCGCGCAACCGGGACGCCGCCCTGCGCCTAAAGGATTCGCTGGCCTTGCAAAAGGTAAAGTTGCTGGCACCGATTGGGTATCTGGAATCTATTGCGTTGACCGCCAATGCCGTACGCATCGTAACCGATTCAGGCGGCGTACAGCGGGAGGCTTTCTTTGCGGGCATACCATGCGTAACTGTGTTTCCCTTTGCCGTATGGCCGGAAACCATGGTGGGCGGCTGTAACGTACTTGCCAAGCCGGAAAAGAGCGATATTCTGGCAAAGCTATCCGTTCAGCCGGTATGGCCTGAAGAGGAGCAGCCCTTTGGCGACGGGCACGCGTGCGAAAAAATCGTCGCGCTGCTGCCGGAAAACTTCCTATAAGCGCATTGGGCGCAGTGATATCTTGTTATTAGCGACCTTCATATATCTCTTTCTGATAATTAAATGCTTGCTACACAACGGTCACAAGGTATGTTCATCCCGTATTCAACCGGTTTGCATACGAATGAATAGAACCACGATGGCGGCGTAGTAAAAAACCCGATTCCTGTTAAAAGCGCTTTCTCTGTTTGTCAGTGCGGCGCTTTTGACAGGCTTTTTATTCCCCTGTCCGCTTCAGGAAGTTTAAACAGCAATCGTGCTGAGAGCATGCAAAATCACCCTGTTGTCAAGCACCATCGCTTTCATTACGCTGGCACCTGCATTACCCGCAAGGGGGTGCTCTTACCAAAGCCGCGTTTCATGCATCGCTGTAATAACTGCGAAATGCGTACCTGCCAAACTAACGAACCGCGTCGTAGACGTTGCAACACAACGTTTGCAACATATATTTGTCCCATCCACATTAGTCAAGTATTACGTTACCGTATTACTTGACTAAAGCGTCAATCTATGCTATCCTCTTTCCGTGGCATCCGGGATGCACATATGGTATACTGATTTCACCGTATGGAATACCCACCGGAAGGACCAAGGAGGAACGATGGAACAACGCAGCGAATCACGGCGCGAGCAGTTAACAGGACGCCTGCGCAATCTTTATGAGAACCTCGGCTATGCGCGCTACTCCATGCGCCGGTTTGAGGAATATGCTCTTTATCTAGAGAATAAGAACTTTCTGAAAAGCGAAAGTTTGCTCACCTTTACCAATCCGGATGGAAAGCTGATGGCACTCAAGCCGGATATAACGCTTTCCATTGTGAAACACGCACGCAAGGAGCGCGCCGGGCTTGAGAAGGTATATTATCAGGAGAGCGTATACCGCCTTGCCCCCACCGCAAAAGAATTTACAGAGATTGACCAGATGGGCGTAGAAGCCATGGGCGTTGTAGACCGCTACGCTGTAAGCGAAGTGATGCGTATGGCAGTGGAAAGCCTGCGAGCCGTTGGCGATGCGTATGTGCTGGACATCAGCCACATGGGCTTTGCCGCCGGGCTGATGGATGCAGCCGGATTAACAACTGAGCAGCAGGAGCGCTTGTTCACCTTTATCCGCCAAAAGAACGAGCATGAGCTGGCCGCCGCTGTACAACAAGAGGGCATCGATCCTTATTATGCACAGCGTATTGCCCAGTTGGCCAGCCTTTCCGGCTCTTTTTCGCGCACGCTTACCCGCGCCCGTGATATTGCTGCCGCGCCGGAGATGACGCAGGCGCTGGACGAGCTGGATACGTTGTATCAGTTATTGACTGCTTTGGGGCTGGGCGATTGTCTGCGGCTGGATTTTTCCATGCTCAACGATCAGGATTACTACAACGGTATCGTTTTTCAGGGGTATGTACAGGGCGCACCGCGCGTGGTGCTCTCCGGCGGCCGGTACGATAAGCTTATGCGCAGGTTTGGCAAAGAAGGCGACGGCTTTGGGTTTGCTATCTATTTGGACGAGCTGACCCGCGTACTGGCCGATAAACGCGATTGGGATGCGGATGTGCTGGCACTGTACAAAGAGGAGGACGATCCCGCAGACGTGAACGCCGCGGTGTTTGCATTGGCGCAACAAGGTCTTCGCGTACTGGCGGTAACCAGCCGCCCGGCGGACTTCAGCGCGGCTAAAACCATGGCATTTGACGGCCGAACTTTTCAGGAGGTGCCAAAATCATGTTAAATATTGCGCTTCCCAAGGGACGGTTAGGCGATAAGGTTTATAAACTATTCAGCAAATGCGGTTACGATTGCTCCGCAATGGAGCAGGATGACCGCCGTCTGGTCTTGCGGGACGAAGGCGGCCAGGTGCAGTACCTGCTGGTCAAGCCCAGTGACGTACCCATCTATGTGGAGCACGGCGCGGCGGATGTGGGCGTCGTCGGCAAGGATGTGCTGCTGGAAGGCGGCAACGATGTATACGAGCTGCTTGACCTGGGTTTTGGCGTATGCCGTATGTGCGTGGCCGCGCCGGTCGGCTTCCGCGAGGATTACAGCGCTCCGCTGACCGTAGCAACCAAGTACCCCAGCATCGCCAAACAGTACTATTCCGGTAAAAGCCGCGATATAGAGGTCATCAAGCTCAACGGCTCCATCGAGCTTGCGCCGATATTGGGGCTGTCCGATGTGATTGTTGATATTGTCGAAACCGGGACGACGCTGAAACAAAACAATCTGGAAGTGACCGAAACCATCTTGCCCATCAGCGCGAGGCTGATCGCCAATAAAGCCGCCATGAAGTTTAAAGCGGACGAAATCGGCGCGCTGGTGGATGCGCTGAAGGCCAGGCAGGAGGCGAAAGCATGATTCGCATCATCCGTTATCAGGGGCAGCCGGTTACGCAGCTTCTCAACCGCGCGTCCGAGCCAGGCCGGGATGTGACCGCCGCAGTGACCGAGGTTCTTTCGCAAATTGAGCAGCGCGGCGATGAAGCAGCGCTGGATTATACCGAAAAGTTCGACGGCGTACGCCCGCAAAGCCTGCGGGTTACGCAGGCGGAAATCGATGCCGCTATGGAAAGCGTAGACCCAGCGCTTCTGCAAACCCTCAAGCTGGCAGCGGAAAACATTACCCGCTTCCACGCTCAGCAAAAACGCAGCGGGTTTATCGACGCGAAGGAGGACGGCGTTGTCATCGGCCAGCGGGTTTTACCGCTTGCCAGCGCCGGACTGTATGTGCCCGGCGGCACGGCGCGTTACCCCAGCAGCGTGCTGATGGCTGCTATTCCTGCCGCAATTGCAGGCGTGAAAGAAATCGTAATGACGACCCCGCCGGATAGGCAGGGCAACATCCCCGCCGTTATCCTCGCGGCCGCCAAAATCGCCGGGGTATCCACTATTGTCAAACTCGGCGGGGCTCAGGCCATTGCCGCGCTTGCCTACGGTACCCAAAGCGTACCCAAGGTGGATAAAATCGTCGGCCCCGGCAACATCTTTGTAGCGACCGCCAAGCAGCTCTGCTTTGGGCGCGGGCTTACCGCCATTGATATGGTCGCCGGACCCAGTGAAATTCTGGTGATTGCCGATGGACAAAGCAACCCCAAATACATCGCCGCCGATTTGCTCAGTCAGGCGGAACACGACCGGTTGGCCGCCAGCTGGCTGGTTACCGACAGCGAAGCCTTAGCCGCGCAGGTACAGGCTGAACTGGAGATACAGCTTTCCCAGCTTTCGCGTGAGGATATTGCCCGTGCCAGCATCGAAAACAACGGCCGCATCATCGTGACGGATACGCTTGCCGATGCTATCGCTATCGCTAACGACATCGCGCCCGAGCATTTGGAAGTATCCACGCAGGACCCGTTTGCCATGCTGCCACTGCTGACCAACGCAGGCAGCATCTTCCTTGGCCGGTATTGCCCCGAGCCTTTGGGCGATTATCTTGCCGGCCCGAACCACACGCTGCCTACCTCCGGCACAGCGCGCTATTCCTCGCCGCTTGGAGTCGATGATTTTTGCAAGCGCTCCAGTTACCTGTACTATACGCAGGAAGCGCTTGGCCGCGTCAGCGCGGATGTGCAGCGCTTTGCCAACAGCGAAGGGCTTACCGCGCACGCCAATGCCGTTGCCATTCGCGGCGGGGAGGGCGCATGAGCGAGTTTCTGCTGCCACGGCTGCAGGCATTGGACCCCTATGTACCCGGTGAGCAGCCGCAGGATAAGGCGTATGTAAAGCTGAACACCAACGAAAGCCCTTTCCCACCTTCACCACGCGTGCTGGATGTATTGAGTCGGGATAACATCGCCCGCCTGAACCTATACCCCGATCCGCTGGCGAAAATCCTGCGGGAGTCCATCGCGGCTGAATATGGTTTAGCCTTGGAAAATGTGTTTGTCGGCAACGGTTCGGACGAGGTGCTCGGGTTTGCTTTTATGGCCTATGCCGATGAAACGCGCGGCGCAACTATCCCGGACGTAAGCTATGGTTTTTACCGCGTCTATGCGCAGCTGTACCGCGTCACCCCCACCATCATACCGCTCAACGACGATTTTACTTTGCCGGTTGAGCCTTTCATAGGCCAGCATCAGCTGGTCGCGCTGGCTAATCCCAACGCCCCCACATCGCTTGCGCTATCGCTGGGGGATGTGGAGCGCATCATTGCCGGCAACCCGGACAGCGTGGTTTTGATCGACGAAGCATATGTGGATTTCGGCGGTGAAACCTGTGTGCCGCTGCTTAACAAATATCCTAATTTACTGATCGTGCGCACATACAGTAAAAGCCGTTCGCTTGCGGGCGGACGACTGGGGTACGCGCTGGCTTCCCCACAGATCATTGACGATCTGCACCGGGTGAAAAACTCGTTCCACCCCTATTCCATCAACAGCCTGACCATGCTGGCCGGTATCGAAGCTATGCGGGACAAGGAATACTTTACCGCATGCGTTGGCAGCATACGCGCCCAGCGGGAGGAAAGCGCGAAGGCGCTGCAAGCGCTTGGCTTCACCGTTTTGCCCAGCGCTACCAACTTCCTGTTTGCTTCGCCCCCGGGCATGGACGGACAAACCTATTACCTGAAGCTCAAAGAGCGCGGGGTGTTGGTGCGCTATCTCAGCCAGCCGACACTGCGCAACTATGTACGCATCACCATAGGCAGTGCGGAGCAAATGCAACGCCTGCTTACGGAAACCCAAGCGATTCTTTCGGAGGTGCAGCCATGAGAACAGCCACCATCGCCCGCAAGACCGCGGAAACGGACATTACTCTTACCCTTAACCTGGACGGTACCGGCATAAGCGACGTACAAACCGGCTGTGGTTTTTTAAACCACATGCTCACCCTGTTCGCCCGTCATGGCCGGATGGATTTAACCCTCCGCTGCAATGGCGATACCGATGTGGACGATCACCACACCGTTGAGGACATCGGCATCGTGCTGGGGCAGGCGCTAAGCGAGGCGCTGGGCGATTTGCGCGGTGTGACCCGCTACGGCAGTATGATGCTGCCGATGGATGAGGCGCTTGCGCTGGTTGCTATCGACCTGAGCGGCAGAGGTACGCTGGGCTGGCAGGTTACGCTGCCCACGGAAAAGATCGGCACGTTCGATACGGAACTTGGCAAGGAATTCTTTCTCGCGCTCACACGGGAGGCACGCATCACCCTGCACGCACAGCTGCTGGCGGGTGAAAACAGCCACCACATTTTAGAAGCTGTTTTCAAGGGCTTCGGGCGCGCGCTGCGTACGGCTGTTGCCATCGACCCGGAAACCGCTACGGAGATCCCCTCCACCAAAGGCACGTTGGGAGGCAAAGCATGATCGCAGTTGTGGATTATGGCGTTGGTAACCTGTACTCGCTTACCTGTTCCCTCAAGCACATCGGCGCGGAAGGCATCGTAACCCGCGACGAGGATACCCTGCGCGCGGCAGAGCGTATTATTCTGCCGGGCGTCGGCGCATTCGGCGACGCGGCGGATAAGCTGCGCGCACTAAAGCTTGATACATTTTTACAGGAGCAGGCTGCGCTGGGCAAACCGCTGCTTGGGGTTTGCCTGGGTATGCAGCTTCTTTTTGATGAAAGCGAAGAATATGGCATACATGAAGGCTTAGGGCTCATTCATGGCCGTGTTGTTCCCTTTGCAAACCATGTGAAGGATTTGAAAATACCCCACATGGGCTGGAACGATCTTGACATTCGCAAGCCAAACGATCCGTTGATGGCGGCGGTGAAGCAAGGCGACTATGTGTATTTTGTGCATAGCTTCTATGCCACGGATTGCGAACCGGCACTGGTCGCCACAGCCAATTACGGTGTGCCCGTAGCCGCCGTGGTGCGCAGCGGCAGCGTTTGCGGCACGCAGTTCCACCCCGAAAAAAGCGGAGAAGTCGGTCTGCGCATTCTCTCGGCTTTTGCAAAGGGGGCGGTGTAATGCACATTTTCCCGGCCATCGACCTTCGCGGCGGGCGCGTAGTGCGGCTGACGCAGGGCGATTACGACCGTATGACCGTATATGGTGACGATCCGGTTGCCGTGGCAAAAGGATTCATTGAAGCAGGCGCTTCTTTCCTGCATACGGTGGATTTGGACGGTGCCAAGGATGGCAACCCGCAAAACCGCCCGGTCATTGGGCAGCTATGCAAATTGCCTCTGTTTGTGGAAATTGGCGGCGGCATGCGCACCCAGCAGGATATTGAAAACACCCTTGCGCTGGGGGTGAGCCGCGTTATACTGGGCACGGTAGCCGTTGAGGATTTTGCGTTCACCACGCGCATGGCAAAGCTGCATGGCGATAAGCTGGCCGTTGGCGTGGACGCGAAGAACGGTTATGTCGCCACTCACGGCTGGAAGCAGGTAACTACGCAAAAGAGTTTTGATTTTTGTAAAAAGCTTGCGGATGTAGGCATCTCCACCGTTATCTATACCGATATTGCACGGGACGGGCTATTATCCGGCCCCAATCTGAGCGCATATGAAAAGCTGATGGAGATTCCCGGGCTTAACATTATCGCTAGCGGCGGCGTAACTACCAATGCCGATATTGCTGCGCTTCGCGATTTGCAAGTCTACGGCGCCATCGTAGGCAAAGCGTTGTATACGGGCAAGTTGGATTTATCTACCATCATCCGCATTGCGAACGGGGAGGTAACCCAATGCTGACGAAACGAATTATTCCCTGTCTGGACGTACGCAACGGGCGCGTGGTAAAGGGCGTCAATTTTGAAGGACTGCGCGACGTAAACGATCCGGTTACCCTCGCACGTTATTATAACGATTCCGGCGCGGATGAACTGGTGTTTTACGATATTACTGCCAGTTTTGAAGACCGCCCGCTGTTTTCCGACGCGCTCAAGCGCGTTGCTGCAGAGGTGTTCATTCCCCTCACCGTCGGTGGCAGCATCAACTCGCTGGACGATTTTGACCGCGTGCTCAAGTGCGGCGCGGATAAGGTAAGCGTCAACAGCGGCGCCATCCGCAATCCGTCGCTGATTGGCGAAGCTGCCAAGCGCTACGGCGACCAGTGCGTTGTGCTTTCCATGGACGTAAAGCGCGTAAACGGTAGTTTTCACGTGTTTGCCAAAGGCGGGCGGGAAGATACGGGGCTGGATGCCGTGGAATGGGTCAAATACGGCGAAGATCACGGTTCGGGCGAAGTGGTGGTTAACTCCATTGATACCGATGGCGTGCGCGGCGGGTTTGATTTGGAAATGCTCACCGCCATCGGCGACGCTGTAAGCCTCCCGCTGATCGCATCTGGCGGTGCGGGAAAACGCGAGGATTTCCTGACTTTATTTGATCTGCCGCGCGTCGATGCGGGGCTGGCCGCAAGTATTTTCCACTCCCGCGAAGTGGATATTAAAGAGTTAAAACGATACCTGCAGGATAACGGCGTTCCTATGCGCCTGTAACGGAGGATTCAATATGACATTTGAAGAAATCGAAAGCAAATTGAAGTTTGACGAAAAAGGGCTGATCCCTGCGATTGTGCAGGATTATGCCAGCCATGAAGTGCTGACGCTCGCCTACATGAACCGCGAGAGCCTGAAAATCAGCCTTGCAGAAGGTACAACCTGTTTTTTCAGCCGCAGCCGCCAAAAGCTGTGGCGCAAAGGCGAAACCAGCGGCAATACGCAAAAAATCGTCGCCATGCGCGCCGATTGCGATGGGGATGCACTGGTTGTTGAAGTGAAAAAGGCAGGGCCCGCCTGCCACACTGGCGCGGAGAGCTGCTTTTTTGAAGAGTTGTATGAAAGCAACGATGTAAAACCCTTCTCCATGAACGATTTGATGCAGCTGATCGAAGGGCGGAAAAACGATCCCAAAGACGGCAGCTATACCACCTACCTGTTCCAAAAAGGCCGCGATAAAATTCTAAAAAAGGTTGGCGAAGAAAGCACCGAGGTCATCATTGCCGGAGCAAAGGGCGATAAGGAAGAAACCCTGTACGAGTTGGGCGATTTGGCTTATCACGCAATGGTGCTGATGACCGATATGGGGATTACTCTGGAAGAGGTACTGCGCGAGCTGGCAAAGCGCCACGTGATCGACCATAAAGTAAAGCAGGAGCGCATGAAATGACCTTTCTGTCCAACGCCCATACGCATACCACCTTTTGCGACGGGAAAAGCACCGCCGAGGAAATGCTTTCATCCGCGCAGCGGCTGGGCTTTGTCAGCCTTGGCTTTTCCGGGCACGCCATGCAGGGGTTCGATTGGGATTGCTGTATGAGTGTGGATGGGCAGGCGGCGTACTTTACGCAGCTGCGCGCCATGCGTACCCGGTTATCGGAAGCCTGTGTAAGCCCCAAACTCCATATCGGCTTGGAGCAGGACGCGATGGTTCCAGCGGAGGAGAAGGCAAAAAACCGCGCTGCCTGTGATTATATCCTCACTTCCACACATTACTTTCCAGAGCCGATGGATGGTGAATGGGTTGCGGTGGACGGTTCGGTGGAACTGCTGCTTCACTACATGCAGCAGCATTTTGATGGTGATGCGCTTTCCATGGCGCAAACCTACTTCTCGCTGCATGCCCAAGCCGTGGTAAGTGATCAGCCGGATATTATCGGCCACTTCGATTTGGTACGTAAATATGCAAGCAAAATCGGGCTGGATACCGGCAGCAAAGCTTACCGCACCATGGCTGCCGAAGCACTTGCCAAGGCAAAACCGGGGTGTAACCTGTTGGAAGTAAACACCGGCGGCATCGCCCGCGGGTATGAAACCACGCCTTTCCCATCCGCTTTTTTACTGGATGTATGGCGCGATCTGGGCGGCGATGTTACCCTCACCTCCGACTGCCACAATGCCGCACAGCTGGATTGTGCGTTTACCGAAACACTGGAACTGCTAAAAGCCCACGGGTACCATCGTGTGCTCCGGCTGGGCACAGGTACCGCGCTCTGGGATGAGGTATCGTTAGTGTAATCAGAATGGAAAAGAGCTTGCGATTGCAAGCTCTTTTTTCTTAATTTATAAAATCGAATGCAGGTATGCAGATCGTTTCCCCTCTATTCACCCTCGTGGGTCGGCAACAAACCAACTTCGCCCAGATGCTTCAGGCTTTATCCAACCGGCTGCCGGCTGCTCTCCCGCTATGCAGCGCTTCCCGGCGTTCCATCACAATATAAAGCGCCAATCCGGCCAGTATAATGCACCCGCCGATAAATGTGTTCTTGGAAGGTGCTTCCCCAAGCACCATAAACACCACCAGCGGCCCTGTAATCACGGTTGTCATCATCGCGGCGGAAACGGTGGGCGCTTTCATATACTTCAGCGCTTTATTCAGCATGGTATGCCCAAGCAGCGTTGCAAATACCGCCAAGCCCAGCGCCCAAAGCAAATTTTGCGCTTGGAACCCGGTTGGCTTGATGCCCGATACCAACGCGATAACCGCCATCCAGAAAAATGTAAAAGAATATAGAATCGTAGTATAAGAATTGGTATCCATCTTCGTGCGCGCCTTTCGGCCGCACAGGGTATACAAAGCCTGTAAAAGCGCCGCCAACAGCGCCAGCAGGTTTCCGGACAGCTTTCCGGTTCCTCCGCCTAAATTACAAACCACGACACCAAGTGTCGCAATCACCAGCCCAAGCAGCGCTGCCCGGGATGTTTTTTCATGCAAAATCAGCGAGGATAATACCGCCGTCATCAGCAGATATGTACCCCATATGGCGGAAGCGGCAAACACATCCGTATTATCCAGCGCCATCGCCCATGCCGTAAAATGGAATGCCAGTAACGTACCGGATAATGCGCTGATGAAAAAACCATTCTTCGTTACGTTTTTCAGGTTTTTCCGTTTTTTCGCACTAAACAGCGTGATCGGCGACATGATCAGCAGTGTAAAGAAGAGACGGATCAGGTTCACCCACAAGGGGTGCAGCCCTGTCGCGAAAGATAACTTATATAAAAGCGACGCACAGGATACCCCTAAAACTCCAATACCAAGCGATATGATACCCGGTTTGGCTCCCGTGTGACCGTTTTGCTTAATGTCCGTCGTAGAATCCGCCATAGGCTTCTCCCCCCCGCTTAACCTTAAAGGGCAGTATACGCCGGTGGTTTGCGCAAGTCAACTGCGGTATAGGCGGTTTCCCGGCTTTCTTTCAAGCCGTATCCCTTTTTACCTACTTATGGCTCTATGACTTCCGGAACAATCTCCTGCTCCATCCCCAGCAGATCTTCCTCTTGATAATACTCGCGGTAATGCTCCGCGCACATTTCGGGATCGGCCATGTAATAAGCGTTGAGCATACTATAATAATTATTGATAAACGCTTGTGGTACATACGTTTCAATCCCACATAGTTCGTCATACAAACCGCTGGAAACAAAGTAATCCAGCATTTCCTCCGGGTCATCGGTACCGCATTCCTCAACGACAGCAGGGTTATGCGCAACAAAGTAATCATACTGGTACAGCATCCCGTAATCATCGCCGTAGTAATCAGCGGGTTCATACTTCGTCCCGCTGAAGGTGAAGCGCACCGTAGCGGTATGCCCATCGCTTGTAAGCAACGTAACCGGAGCCCCGTTCACAGTTACCGAAAACCCATCGGCCAGCCCACAGCCGTCATTTGCAATAAGCGTTGCCGTAACCGTAT
The DNA here is from genome assembly GCA_963663285.2 of Candidatus Limiplasma sp. Classification (GTDB taxonomy): domain Bacteria; phylum Bacillota; class Clostridia; order Christensenellales; family Aristaeellaceae; genus CAXXOK01. The sequence goes on from CAXXNI010000002.1 coordinate 1,673,318, forward strand.
ACAGGTTGTTCCATTTTACCTCTTCATCCGGCGCTGTTTCCCACTGCATGCCGCTCACCGTCAGGTTATTGCGGATATTGGCAACCTCCAGCGCCGCGCTGTTGATTACATCGGCATTGCGATAGTGAAGCGAAAGCGCGGTGCTGGTAATTTCATATCCCATCCAGCCTGCAATATCTTCGGTAAGCCACTGCAAGCGGCCGTCCAGATATGTCCGCAAAAAGTCCAGGTTTTCATCCCACGTATCATACAGCGTATCCCAGTTTATATTGTTATACTCTCCTCCATAAGGCCAGAGTACAAAGTTCATTGCGGCGCTTTTGGCAATGTGGTTTACATACGCATCCACATCCAGCGATGATACTATTGGTTTCAGCTCCGTCTCCCAAACCTTTCGCACAGCCAGTTGAAATTCCGGGTTTCTCGTCAGGTAATAAAGCCAGCTGTCGTCTCCGCGCAGATAGCCCGTAACGCCGCTTTCCCCTTTTCGGATGCCAAAAGCAATATCAAAATCCCATACCGGCCCGGCGTATAGTTTATCCTCGTCTGCCGGTTTATAAAAATAGGTGGAACCACGCCAATAGTCCGGGTTTTTGCTCCACTCGCTTACCAGAAAAAAGCGCGCCAGGCTGTCAAAGTCCAGCATATCGTGCAGCTGCTCGCCGGTATCCGGCTCAGTGCCGCCGTTGACCACAGCGTTTTCTATCCGCTGTAAAAACTCGCTGATATATGCTCCATCCGCTTTGCTGAGATTGCTCGGGTTTTGCACCGTGAAATGGAAGCCGCTTTGGGTGGATATCCACACAGGCTCCTCATTATAAAAGTACTGGTCGATCTCCACCAGAAAAGCGATGTTTTCCCCGCCCTCTACATCCAGTCCGTCTCGGTACGTATAGGTACAGCCATAGGCATTTTCTGTCTCCGCAACCGGCAGCTCTACGGAATCTGTATTGTATTCCTTGTCAATGAGCTTGTTATAATCCAGTATAGTAAGCAGCCCTTCGCGAACTTCCACCTTTTCACACAGCAGGTAGGTGCCGCGGTATACCCCATCATAATAAAGGTCCACCGCTTCATGGGCTGGAGTCGGCAAGCCCAGCTGCGCTGCAACATCCAGACAAAGGGTATTATGCAGCAGCGTCGCGTCAAAACATTCCGCCAATAGCAGGAATGTTTTATTTGCATTTCCCGTACCCAGCAAGTCCGCTTTAGTATCCAGCTTGAGCTGATAAGGCCGTTTATCGCCCCACTCCCAGGTCGTGTTTCCGCGTCCGCGCAGTTTGCTGATATGCCCCTGATATTCCGTATCCCCCGCTGTATTTACCATCGTTAGGCTTGCCTGTACCGTAATAGCATGGTCTTCTGCGCTGTCCACCTGCTCACGGCCGGCCGAAACCGGATCGTCGCTTTGCAGGTACACAGCAGGCAGGTTGGCGCTTTGCATCACCATCAGGGAGATTTCATTGCCCCCGGCATCCGTTATGCTGTTTTCTCCCTCTGTTAGGGTACAGGCAACCGTTTTCCCGCCAATGGTCAGTGCGTCCACCGAAACGCCGGATGGCAGAAACAGGTAGGCCTGTCCATCCTGCATCTGGGCATAAATCGCAGGCGCATTTTCCTGCTGATAGGTTATATCCAGCGTTTCCACGGGAATATACTGCCCGGCTCTTGCCACATAGGTAGATTGCTCCGTTGTAACACCTTCATCGTTTGCAGCTTCGTCCGCCTGTTCCTGCGCGCAGGCAAACGTGCAGCATAGCAAAACCAGCAACAGCGTTCCCAGTGCGGCTTTTATTTTCATCAACGGCGCCTCCAACGCAGACCCTGTCGCGAGCCCGATTCATCCACGCATAATTTGTATTACGATAGCACGGCCGGGGCGCGAATGTCAACTTTCATTTGCTTTTGCGCATAGCTTTGCCTCTGCTCTGCACATCATGATAGTGACAAATCCGCGTGCATTATGCTATAATTCTATTTTGGGAATATATTGTAGAAAGGGGCTGTGCGGATGGAGCAAGCAACGATGGTTTCGCCCACCGGAAAGGCCCGGTTCTATGTAAAAATATTAGCTATTTGCAGCGCTTTGCTGCTGTTTTTCGGTACGCTGCCGCTATATGCCGTTTCCCTGTATAATCACCCTTATTATGATGATTATGGTTTCTCCAGCGCCGTACACGACGTTTGGGTGCAAACCCATAGCTTTCAGGAGGCATTTTCCGCCGCCGTTTCCAGCACAAAGGACGTGCGAAACAACTGGCAAGGCACCTATACCGGCACATTTTTAAGCAATCTGCAGCCCGGTGTTTTCTCGGAAAACCTGTACTGGGTTACTACATTTTTCCTGTTATCGGCTTTCTTAGCCTGCTTTGGGTTTTTCATCACAACTGTATCCCGCCATTTTCTGCACATTGGCAAAGCGGAAACGGTCATTTTGGTGTGCCTTTCCCTGTTTTTAATGACACAGTTTTTACCGGATGCCAGCGAGGCTTTTTTCTGGTTTAACGGCGGCGTTGGGAATACATTTATTTATTCCCTGCTGGCGCTAAGCCTTGCTTTAACGATCCGGTTTTGGCATGCCAAGCAGGGCTCGCCGGGGTTGATACTGGCGCTTGCGGCATTGACAACTCTGCTGGGCGGCGGCAGTTATGGCGGCGGCCTGTTCGGGTTGCTGATTTTCATTATCATCACAATCCTGTTCTTTCAAAAGAAAAATTCACACCGTTTTGATTTTGCGGGTTTGACGTTCTGGTTTCTGCTTTGCTTTTTATACAGCATGTCCGCAGCAGGTAACACCGTGCGCGCCAACATGATTGGTGCGGATATCGGCGTGGTAAAAGCCGTTATGCAGTCTCTATACTATGGTATAGCGCTGCTGGGCAGCTATACTACGCTGCCTGTGCTTGCCGTCGGGTTGGTACTTTCGCCCATACTGTGGAAAGCCGCAAAGCAAAGTCCATTTTCCTTTAAGCATCCCGTTTGGATTTTACTGCTTGCCGCTGGTGTGTATTGCGCGCAGCTTACACCTCCGCTATATTCCGGGGTGTTCATTGGCGGCGGCCGCATTACGGATACGTATTATTACAGCTATATTCTGCTGTTCCTTTTTACTGAAACCTATGTGTTAGGCGCGTTAGCACGCCGCCGCGAACGGCTGAGCAAGCCCGCGCCTTCCCTGACTGCCGCCGGGCAAAAAGGGTTGATTCTCATTTCCGCTTGCCTGCTTGCGCTGGGCTGTATTGGCTACAAACCGAATGATGAAACCCTGTACGGGCCGATGCACATGGCGGGCGGTGCCGCAGCGCTATCCATCCTCACAGACGAAGCCGCCCAATACGACCGGGAAATGACCGTACGGGAGGCGCTGCTGAACGACGATACCCAATCCACCGTTACGCTGTCCCCGCTCACCGCGGTTCCGTCCGTTTTTATGGACGATCTGCTTTCCCCCGACGCTGCGTACGATGTATTGCCGGTATTGCGCACCTACTACCATAAGGATGCCATCATCGTGGAAGGGGGCGAAACACCGTGACGGAACGCCGCTCACTTTCACGCCGCGTAATCGCATTTTTATGCGTAGCGCTTTTACTGGCAAGCATTACACCTATGCTTGCGCTCTCCTTTTACAATCACGCTTTTTATGACGATTACGGTTTTTCACTGCTCACGCATCAGGCTTGGCAGAATTCAGGCAGCCTGATCGATGTTTTTCAAGCCGCGGTTAAAAACACGGTAGGAATTCGCCAAACATGGGAGGGTACGTATACCACTTCCTTTATCAGCACCTTCCAACCCGCCATCTTTGGTGAAGACGCCTATTGGGTTACCACGTTCCTGCTGCTGGGCATGTTGCTTTTGTCGCTTTTTTATTTTCTGCGCCAGTCTCTGCACATCCTGTTAGGCATGGATTCAGCCAGTGTCGCCGCCGCGTTCGGTATATTGGGCTTTGTCATGGTACAGTTTGTGCCGGATGCGGGTGAAAGCTTTTATTGGTTCAACGGCGGCGTTGCCTATACGCTGCTATGGTCGCTGATGCTGGCTACGGCAGGCGCGTGGATTCGTTTTGCAGGCATGCGCGGGCGGATTAAAACCATTGCGTTTTACCTGCTGCTGTTAGTGCTCACCGTACTGGTCGGCGGCGCTAAATATACCACCGCGTTGTTTGCCGTGCTATCAGCGCTTTGCGCCACTGTGTTTGCCTTTGTCCGCAAGCACCCGAAAAAATGGGCTTATGTATCGCTCACTGTCGTATTGGTTGCCTGCTTTGTTTTCAGTATCTCCGCGCCCGGCAACGCCGTACGGGCGAAAACCCTGTCCGGCGGCATGAGCCCGGTAAAAGCCGTGATCGAAGCGGTGTATTTCGGCCTTGCATTCCTCGGGCATAATATTACCCTGCCGCTCATTGCCGCGCTGGTTTTGCTGGTGGCGCTCGCTCTGCCCGCTTTGGAGAAGAGCCGCTGCCGTTTCGCTCATCCCGTATGGTTTTCGCTGGCCATTCTAGCGCTGTTTTGCGCGCAGCTTGCGCCCACGCTTTATACCGGCAATTATCTGGGCGACGGGCGTGTGCTGAATACTTATTATTTCACGCTTGTGGTTCTTTTATCCCAGCTTGCCCTTTATTGGGCGGGTTTCATCCTCCGTACCGGCAAACGGTACTTTACCCAGGCCGCTTTACCTGCGGTTTCACAATCTAAAACCAACCGTGTCCGGATTGCGGCGCTGCTGGTTGCCGCAGTGCTGCTCATCGTTGGCTGCGTAAGCTACCATCCAGACGGATCGGCCAGCTATGGACCGCAGAACATGGCGGGCGGCAGCGCACTCCGCTCCCTTATCAGCGGGCAAGCCGACGATTACGACTCTGCCATGGATCAGCGCGATGCGGCGCTGAATGACGATTCGCAGACGGACGTCATCCTTACCCCGGTTACCGATACGCCACCGTCCTTCATGGGGGATGCGCTGACCAGCGATAATCTGGACTATGTGCTCAGCCTATATACGGAGTATTACAATAAAGCCGTCGTGCAGCTTACACAGGGAGATGAATAACATGTTTTTGCAGGGAAAAAACGCGTTAGTCACCGGCGCCGCCCGAGGAATTGGCGCGGCGATCGTAGAAACCTTTGCCGCGCAGGGCGCAAATGTGTGGGCGTTTGCCCGTACGCCCGATCCGGCATTTGAAAACCGCTGCCGCGAACTAGCCGATGCCCATAACGTGTGGATCAAGCCGCTTTATGCAGACCTTACGGATTCCGCCGCTGTAACCGCCGCCATTAAAAGCGCCATGGCGGATAAACTGCCTCTGGATATTTTGGTCAACAACGCGGGCGTCATGGGCGAAGATAAAATGTTTCAGCTAACGCCTGTTACAGAAATGCGCTCCCTTTTTGAAACCAACTTTTTCGGCACGATGCAGCTTACACAACTGGCCACCCGTTGGATGGCACGTAAAAAGCGCGGCGCCGTTGTCAATATTGCTTCTGTCGCCGGACTGGACGGCGATAGCCGGTTAGATTATTCCGCCAGCAAAGCTGCGCTTATCGCCGCCACCAAAAAATTGGCGCGCGAATTGGCCGGTGCAGGCATACGTGTTAACGCCATTGCGCCAGGGTACACCCAAACGGATATGACCCGGGCGCTGGGCGAAAAGATTGAGCAGGCGGCCGCAAACCACAACTTGTTGGGCCGCGCCGGCCAGCCTGCCGAAATTGCCGCTGTTACAGCGTTTCTAGCCAGTGATTTGGCCAGTTACGTTACCGCGCAGGTATGGCGTGTGGACGGCGGCATCCTGTAACCCATATTTCCTAAACTTCCCTTGTACTTCCCAATTCAACGATAGGAGCGATAGCCATGAACAATCAGGAAAAGTATCTCAACGCTTTTGTAGAAGCGCTGGAGGTTACCCCACAGCAGGCGCCAACGCTGGTGTATGGCGAAAGCAAAGCATGGGACAGCGTAGGCCATATGACGCTGGTTGCGGCTTTGGAAGAAGCTTTTGATATTATGTTGGAAATGGACGACATCATCGACCTGAGCTCGTTTGAAAAGGGGAAGGAGATTCTGCGGAAATATGCAGTGGAGATTTGACCGCTATAAAAACAATATTGCCGTAGAAGATGAATACGGCCAGCAGCTTACCTATGCGGATTTACGCCACGAAGGACGTATGCTTTGCCAGCAGGCGGACGGCCGCTGTCTGGTCTTTTGTTTGTGCCAAAACGTAATCGGCAGTTTTTTAGGGTATGTGTCGTTTCTCAACGGCGGAATCGTGCCGGTGATGCTGCCCGCCGATATGGACCCCGCACTTTTTCAAACATTGTACGAAACCTACCAGCCCAAGTATGTGTGGGCTCCGGACGGATTTGAGCTGGATGACGCCTATTACCGCTATGGCCGTTACGGCTATCAGCTGATGCAAACCTCTTTTGGCGATTCGGCACGCCTGAATCCGGAACTGGCGCTTTTACTTACCACCAGCGGCTCCACAGGAAGCCCCAAACTGGTGCGGCAAAGCTACCGTAATATTCGCGTGAATACCGATTCCATTGTCGAATACCTGCACCTTGTACCCGATGAACGCCCCATTACCACCTTACCGATGAATTATACCTACGGCCTGAGCATCATCAATTCTCATTTGGACGTAGGAGCAACGATATTGCTGACGGATAAAGGCATTGCGCAGAAGGAATTCTGGTCTTTCTTCCGCGCTAAGGAGGCCACCAGTTTCGGCGGTGTACCCTACACCTATGAAATGCTGGACCGCATGCGCTTTACCCGTATGAATCTGCCCTCACTGCGCACAATGACGCAGGCGGGCGGTAAGCTGGCGCCGCAGCTACACCAAAAGTTGGCGGAGTGGTGCCAAGAAACCGGGCGCGAGTTTGTTGTTATGTACGGGCAATGTGAAGCCACAGCACGTATGGCCTACCTGCCTTGGGAAACCAGCTTGCAGAAAATCGGTTCCATGGGCGTGCCCATCCCCGGCGGCTCGTTTGAGCTGGTGGATGAAACCGGCTGCACGATCGCACTGCCCCACATCACCGGAGAATTGCGCTATCACGGCGAGAACGTTACACTCGGTTATGCAGGCCAGCTTACTGATCTTATGCTGGGCGACGAACGGCACGGCGTGCTGGATACCGGCGATATGGCGCAGGTTGATGAAGATGGGTACTATACCATCGTCGGCCGGAAAAAGCGGTTTGTAAAGATGTATGGCAACCGTGTAAATCTGGATGAGGTGGAACGGCTGTTAAAAGCCGCTTTCCCTGCCGTGGATTGCGCTTGCGCCGGACGGGACGACCACCTGACCATCTTCAGTACAAACGCGGATGTATTGCCGGAGATGCGCAGCTTTCTGGCCGATAAAACCGGCTTGAACCCCAGCGGTTTTTTTACCGTAGCAGTCGATGCCATTCCCAAGAACGAAGCCGGAAAAACCCTGTACAAGGAGCTGGAAACGCACGATGACTGAGCCTTCGGCGCTCGTTTCCCTGCCGCCCTATCTATGGGCGAAACCGGAAAAAGACGCCTTCTTAACTGCGGAGCTTACAGCGCTTAGCCGCCACCATGCGGCGCATTGCCCGGAGTATGCCCGTATGCTAGCCGCCACGCAAACGGATTTGGCGCAGATTACAGATTACCGCCAGCTGCCCGCGCTGCCGGTGCGGCTGTTTAAGCAGTTTTCACTGAAAAGTGTCGCGGATGATGCGCTTTCCAAAACCGTTACCAGTTCCGGTACGACCGGGCAACAGGTAAGCCGCATTTATCTGGACCGGGAAACTGCCGCCCTGCAAAGCAAGGTGCTTGCGCGCATTATGGAAGATACGCTGGGTGGGACGCGCCTGCCCATGATCATCGTAGATACAGCTACCGTGGTTAAAAACCGCGCTATGTTCACAGCGCGCGGCGCCGGTATACTGGGCTTCAGCATGTTCGGGCGGGACAAAATCTACGCGCTGGACGATCAGATGCAGTTGGATGTGGCAGGCCTTCGCGCCTTTATTCAAAAGCACGAAGGTGAACGTATTTTTCTGTTTGGGTTCACCTTCATCGTTTGGCAGTATTTTTACCAGGCGCTTAAGCGCGACGGTATTACGTTGCATTTGCAAAACGCGGTGCTGGTACACGGCGGCGGCTGGAAAAAGCTGGCCGATCAAGCCGTAAGTCCCTCCGCTTTCCGGGACGCGCTGCATGCTGTATGCGGCATCGACCGCGTACTGGATTATTACGGCATGGCCGAGCAGACCGGCTCGATTGATATGGCTTGTGAATGCGGGCATCTGCACACTTCCGTCTGGTCGGATGTATTGATTCGCCGTCCGCAAGATTTTTCCGTTGCGGACATTGGGGAAAAAGGACTGATTGAGGTCGTCAGCGTATTGCCGCGCAGCTATCCCGGGCATGTGCTGCTCACAGAGGACGAAGGCCGTATTTTAGGTGTGGATGATTGCCCCTGTGGCCGCAAGGGTACGTATTTTGAGGTTCTTGGCCGTGTGCAGCGCGCCGAACTAAGGGGGTGCAGCGATACCTATGAGCAAAAGTGATGCTAATGCTTTGCCCGCGGTTCGCACACGCTGCGGCCCTGCTGATCCGCGCATGGCAGCCCGGCAGCCTTCGCTGCCGCCTTTTGACGACAAGGTGACCGCTTTCTTGGCCGATCTTTCCGCTTCTCTGCTGAAAGACCCACGTGCCAAGGCGTATCCGGATATTGCTACCTTCGCGTTCTTCTGCCGCAAGGCCAACCTGCAGCGTCTGCAAGCCGATTATAGCAATCTGGCGGATCGGCTGGGGCGCGGGCTTACATTCCATATTGCGCCGGGCAATGTACCAATGAACTTTGCCTATTCGCTCACTGCCGCGCTGCTGGCGGGCAATGCGTGTATTGTGAAGGCCAGCAGTAAGGATTTTATGCAAACCACGCTGGTCTGCGAAGCGATGCAAACGCTGTTATCCGGAGTGCACAGCGCGCTGCTCCCCTACGTTTCGGTCGTGGAATATCCGCGCGAAGCACAGGAGATTACCGAGGTATTCAGCAATTTATGCGATGTGCGCATCATTTGGGGCGGGGATGAAACCATCCGCCGCGTGCGTATGGCTCCGCTTTCCCCCCGCGCGTTTGATATTACTTTTGCCGACCGCTGGTCAGCGCTGGTATTGGGCGCGGATGCCGTAGCCGCCATGGACAATGCGGCGCTGCAAGCCGCCGCACAGGGTTTTTACAACGATACGTATCTGTTTGACCAGAACGCATGCACTGCTCCGCGGCTGCTCTATTGGCTGGGCGGGGGCGAAACGCTGCAAACCGCGCAGCAGCGCTTTTGGGAGGCGGTACATGCGTACGCCGCGCCCCGCTACCCCATCGATCCTGTGGTGGCGGTGGATAAACGCACGGCGCTGTACACCGCGGCACTCACCCTGCCGGATGCCACGCTGGAACCCATGCCGGATCATCTGGCCGTGCGGATTCGACTGGGCGCGCTTATCCCGAAGGTGACGGATTTCCGCTGTGCGGGCGGATGTTTCCTGGAATATACCGCCGAAACGCTTACGCCGCTGGCACAGCTGTTGTCCCAAAAGGCGCAAACCCTTTCCGTGCTTGGAATGGATGCGCAAACCGTGCTCCGCTTCGCACTGGCAAACGGCGTACGGGGCGTGGACCGCATCACCCCGGTCGGGCATACGCTGGATTTTTCGCTGGTTTGGGACGGATATGATCTCATCCAAACCCTATCGCGCCGCATTACCGCATAGCTGTCAACCCCGCGGCCATTATCCCTTTCGCTCCCTATTCTCCCATTCAGAGGTGCAACATGTCAAAACCATTGCTTTCTTTCGTGGTTCCCTGCTACCGCAGTGCCGATACCATTGCCATTGTTGTCAAGGAAATTGCCGATACCGTAGCGCCCCGCGCTGCGGAATACGATCATGAAATCATTTTAATCAACGACGGCAGTCCGGATCATGTAGCCGATGTCATCACCGGCCTTTGCAAACAGTATCCACAGATCGTTTTTGTGAATTTAAGCCGCAATTTCGGCCAGCACAGCGCCATCATGGCAGGATTTGCACACGTGCGGGGCGATATCGTTATCGCGCTGGACGACGACGGGCAAACCCCTGCCGACGAGTGCTTCAATCTGATCGATAAAGTCAGCGAAGGATACGATATCGTCTATGCGGAATATCCCAAACGCAGGCAAAACCTGTTTCGCAATCTAGGCAGCCGCTTTAATTCGGCTTGCAATCATTTCTTCTATGGTCAACCCAAGGATTTAAGCGTCAACAGTTATTTTGCCTGTCAGCGCTTTGTGGTGGATACCGCCCTGCAATACCCCAATCCCTTTCCTTTTATTACAGGGCTTTTGTTCCAAAGCGTCAGCCGATATTGCAATGTAAAGGTCAACCATCGCGAGCGGCTGCAGGGGCGCAGCGGCTATACGCTGAAAAAGCTCATCTCCCTGTGGACCAATGGGGTTACCGCCTTTTCCATCAAGCCGCTGAGGCTGGCAAATTATCTGGGTTGGTTCACCTCTATCATTGGTTTTGTCTTTGCGCTTGTTACGGTAATCCGTAAAATTGTAACGCCGGATATTGAAGCCGGTTGGTCGTCCACCATCGCGGTGCTGCTGGTGCTGGGCGGCGTAATCATCGCGCTTATGGGCATCGTTGGCGAATACATCGGCCGCATCTACCTCAGCATCAACCGTTACCCGCAGTATGTGGTACGTAATGTTGTGGATCACCGTGATGAGAATGCGGGAGAGGAAAGCCGGCCATGAAAACACTCCCCGCAACGTTTGAAATGGATAACCTAGGCGTAAGCACCTATGAAACACGCATCGATCCAGAGGATACACCGCAGGAGTATGCCCGCGCAGAGCAAACCATGCTGGCCGAAGGCGCGCAATATTTAGTGGTAAAAACACCCGTAAACGATGCCCGCTGGCTCTTTGAACTGCCAAAACTCGGCTATCAGTTTGTGGAAACTGTCTTTCACGTTGCCATGCGCAAACGCGAATATCATCCGCCTGCCGCGCTTACGCGGCTGGATCGCGGGCTTTCGGTCGTTCGCCGCACGGAAGCGGCCGATCTGGATCGGATTTTTACCTTGATACGCGCAGGTGTGTTTAAAAGCGACCGTGTATCCATTGATCCGGCATTTACCCTGCAACAGTCCGGCAACCGCTATGCCAATTGGCTTGGGCAAATGCTGCGCGACGGCGCGCTGTTGTTTGAAGTGCTGTCCGGCGAAAAGCCCATCGGGTTTTTTGTCATCACCCGCGTAGACGAACAAACAGTTGACCCCGTGCTGATGGGGTTGTATGATGAGGCGAATGATCGCGGTCTTGGCGCGTTGCTGCACAAGAAGATGCTGGACACCTGTTTTGAGCAGCCCTGCACCCGGCTTACCTCCACCATCGTCAGCAACAACGCCAAGGTGCTGCGCGTATACGTAAACGCGGGCGCATCCATCGCTGACACACAATATACCTATGTGAAGCACGTTGCACCCTGATTGGGTGAACGGCCGCAATACGGGAGGAACCCTGATGAAACCCGACACGTCCCCTACCCGCCAAAGGCTGGAACAGATACTGCACGTTCCGGTAAAGGATTACCTGCTTTTACACGCAACGTTATTCTTGTACGCTATTGCCAGCGTATTTGCCAAATCGGCAGGCCTCAACCTCTCGGGCCGGGCCATGACGGCAGTCGTCATCTTTCTGGGGCTGGAAGCCGTTACCTTGGGCGTGTATGCCATGCTGTGGCAGCAAACGCTCAAGCGTATGCCGCTAAGCTACGCTTACAGTAATAAAGGTATCGTTACGTTATGGTCGTGCCTGTTTGGTTTGCTTTTTTTCGGCGAAAGTTTAACGCTTGGCAAGGGCATCGGTATAGTCATCGTGCTTGCGGGTGTATATCTGGTGGTGAGCGATCATGAGTAGCGGCGCGATTATCTACCTGATCACCCCGCTGGTTGCGGCCGTCTCCCAACTGATGCTCAAGCAAGCAGCGGATAGCCCGGCGTATACCGGCATCTGGTTTTACCTGAATTTTAAAGTTATCTTCGCGTATATTTTGTTTTTAGGCTGCATGCTGGCAAACATTATTGCGCTGCAAACACTGGATTTAACGGTAGCAAGCGTATTGGAGGCTTCGGGTTTTCTGTATGTTATGGTACTGGGCAGATTGTTTTTGCAGGAGAAAATCACCAAACGCAAGTTGATCGGCAATGCGCTGATCATTGCGGGTATCCTTGTCACGCTGATCGTCTAATCGTTGGGAGTGTTGCTGTATGAAGCATTTAGGCACCGTCACACTGGAAACCGGCAGGCTGATCCTGCGTCCCTTCGCGCCGGAAGACGCACCTGCCATGTACCGCAATTGGGCCAGCGATGACGAAGTAACGAAATACCTGACATGGCCTACCCATGATAGTGTAGACGTATCTGGCGCGGTACTTGCCGATTGGACTGCACGTTATGCCGACACTGGTTTCTATAACTGGGCCATTGCGCTTAAAGAAACCGGTGAGCCCATTGGGAGCATCGGCGTAGTGCGGTGGGATGAACGGGTGGCTTCGGCGCACATCGGCTATTGTATCGGCAGGCGATGGTGGCGGCAAGGCATTACAAGCGAAGCGCTGGAAGCAGTGATCCGTTTCCTGTTTGAGCAGGTGGGTGTAAACCGCGTGGATTCACGCCACGACCCTAAAAACCCCAATTCCGGCAGGGTTATGGCGCACTGTGGTATGCAAAATGAAGGCACCCAGCGGCAAGCCGACCGGAACAATCAGGGCATTTGTGATTTTACTACGTATGGTATATTAGCGGATGAGTATTTTCACCGGTAACCCAGCGAGTCCACAAGCGGCCGCAACTGTGCGGTTCGCGTTGCAGATAGAAGGAGGAACCTAACATGCAGACCCAACCCGCCACCACGAAAAAACCAGTTATCTTTTCCGGCATCCAGCCCTCCGGCACGCTGACGCTTGGCAATTACATCGGCGCGCTTCGCAATTTTAAGCTGCTGGAAGATGATTACGATTGCGTATACTGCGTAGTCGACTTGCACGCCCTCACCGTACGGCAGGATGCGGCGCAGCTGCGCCGCCGCTGTCTGGAGCTGGCCGCCATCTACATGGCCGTAGGCCTTGACCCGGACAAAAGCCTTATTTTCTGCCAGAGTCATGTGAGTGCGCACGCGGAGCTATCCTGGATTTTAAACTGCTATACGTATATGGGCGAGCTTTCGCGCATGACGCAGTTTAAGGATAAAAGCGCCAAGCACGCGGATAACATTAACTCCGGTCTGTTTACCTACCCTGTGCTCATGGCGTCGGATATCCTTTTGTATCAGAGCAATCTGGTTCCTGTCGGTGCCGATCAGAAGCAGCATATGGAAATCACACGCGATATTGCCCAGCGCTTCAACGGCATCTACGGCGATGTATTCACCATTCCGGAAGTATACATCGGCAAAGTCGGCAGCCGTGTTATGAGCCTGCAGGAACCGACCCGAAAAATGAGCAAATCAGACCCGGAAGAAACTTTCATTTCGCTGCTGGATAAACCGGAGGATGTGCGCCGTAAAGTAAAACGCGCCGTTACCGACAGCGACAGCGAAATCCGCTTTGACCCGGAAAACAAACCCGGCGTCAGCAACCTGCTTTCCATCATTTCCGCGCTCACCAACGAACCGATGGACAAGCTGGTAAACGAGCTGGACGGGCTGGGATATGGCGAGCTGAAAAAGCGGGTTACCGACAGTGTAATTGCGACACTGGAACCCATACAATCCGAATTTAGCCGCATCATGGCCGACAAGGCGACGCTGCAAGCCATTCTCGACCGTAACGCACAGGAGGCTTCCCGCCGTGCCAACCGTACGCTCAATAAAGTGAAGCATAAGGTTGGCTGCGCCCCCCACGCCAAGACCTGACAACACCCCTACAACCAAAAAGGAGCAAACCTATGAGTATCAACCGCGAATTTGACGTTATTATCATCGGCGCTGGCCCTGCCGGCATCTTTACCGCGCTGGAAATGACCCAACGCAAGCCGGAAAGCCGCGTATTGATTGTGGACACCGGCCGCGCCATCAGCCACCGTACATGCCCGGCGCGTATTAACGGGCAGTGCGCCCATTGCGACCCCTGCGCCATCGTGCATGGCTGGGCCGGCGCGGGCGCATTCAGCGATGGCAAGCTAAGCCTGAGCGATGAAGTCGGCGGGCAAATCAGCGAGTATTTGGGCCATAAGCGCGCTATGGAATATATCGGCCGCGCAGATGAATTATACCTGCATTTCGGCGCCAGCCCCACGGTGCATGGCAACGATGACCGCCGCGTTGAGGAAATTGCCTATCAAGCCAGCCGCCATAATATCCGGCTGATTCCCTGCCCTGTCCGGCATTTGGGCACGGAGAACGCAGGGCCTGTGCTGGGCGCAATGCACGACCATCTGGTGCAAAATACCCACACGACGTTTATGGAGCTGACGACAGCGCGGGAGATTATTGTTGAAAATGGTCACGTCACAGGCGTGCGCATTGAGCCGCGCGGCAGCGAACCGTTTATCGCCAGCGCACCCTATGTAGTCGCCGCGCCGGGTCGCGGTGGTGCGCAGTGGCTTTCCGAAACGGTGAACCGCCTTGGTCTTCGCACCAAGAACAACGAAGTGGATATCGGCGTTCGCGTGGAAGTGCCAAATTCCATTATGGACGGCTTAACACAGGATCTGTATGAAGCCAAGCTGGTTTATTACAGCGATACGTACGAAAATAAAGTACGTACCTTCTGCATGAATCCCGGCGGCGAAGTGAGCCAGGAGCATTACGAGGGCGGCATCGCAGTGGTAAACGGGCATAGCTATGAGGACCCCGCCAAGCGTACCGGCAACACCAATTTTGCGTTGCTGGTCAGCACCTCCTTCACGGAGCCCTTCAACCAGCCCATTGAATACGGCCGGTATATCGCCAAGCTCGGTAATATGCTCACCGGCGGGCCGATTATGGTACAGCGCCTGGGCGACCTGCTCAAAGGCCGCCGCACGGATGCGAGCCGCCTACGGAAATCCACCACCATACCGACACTTTCCACAGCGGTGGCAGGCGATTTAAGTTTCGTGCTTCCCGCCCGGCACCTGACCAGTATTATCGAGGCGCTCCGGGCGTTTGATCACCTTGCGCCGGGATTGTACAGCCAAAACACGCTGCTCTACGGTGTGGAAGTAAAATTCTACTCCAGCAAAGTACTGGTTAATAATACGTTTGAAACTGCGATCGAAGGTCTGTATGCCATTGGCGACGGCGCGGGCATTACCCGTGGATTGATGCAAGCCAGCGCTACCGGTATGGTCGTAGCGGACGACATCGTCAGCAAAGCCTGACAGCATCATTTATAGTGTCGTAACACCTTTCGTGCTATTCGCCGCCGCGCAAGCAGGCCGCGAAAATACTTATCCAAAGTAACGCAAACGTAAACAGCCTGACGCTAGTTTTCAAACGGCGTCAGGCTGTTTCGCGTTTTCTATATCACGGACTTTTGTCTGTTTCAAGATACTCAATCGTCCGCAATGGACGTAAAATAATTGACCACATAGCCGCGAATACCATTGTACTCTACTTCCGTCCAGTCCGGGCCGGGCGCGATGATTATCGCCGAAGCTCCATCCGGCACACGGGTTACCACCGCTGATGTCAGCGATGCCGCCGCCCGCAGATTCACAAAGGAGCCTTGCGGATGCTGCATGGTCAGCATCGGCACTGCCGGTAGATTGTACAGCGTTACATATCTGGACATCACATACCCGGTCGCGGAAATATTGCTTACATATACCTTGCTCCACTCAAACCCCTGCACCAGTACTGTCAGCTTCGTGCCGTTGCTGAGCCTGGATACGATGTTCGCCGCCGTAGATGGCAGTTGGCGCAAGTTCAGCTTCTGGCTGCTAACCGGGTTGGCAACCGTCGCATACGATGTATTATTCACATCCGGGTAGACAACATCGTCGTCATCATCGTTATTTTCGTTCTGGTTGGCGATATCGCGCTCCGCCTGCAACCCTTCCGCTAAAAAATCGCTGCTAATGAAGCCGGTATATCCGTCAATACACACATACCACCAGTGTGTACCTTCATACAGAACCGATACGTAACGGTCACCCGCAAATTGATGGCGGATAGACGAACTGGTGCTTGGCGCAACGCGCATGTTCACCGCTGTATTGTTTGGCGTCTTAATGGTGCCTACATTCACACCAATAGGCTGGAAGGAGGAGTAGGTAAATTCACTGCGTACATACCCCTGTATGCTCCCCATCTGCACATGATACCAGCCGTTGCTTTGCGATAGCACCGTAAGCGGGACGCCGTTATACAAAATGGTAATCACCGAAGCTGAATAACTGGGATAGCTGCGCAGGTTTAAAAATGCGGTCGCTTTCTGGTTGTTCACAATAGCGACATTGCCATAAGTCAATTGATCCGTCGTTTGCAGAAAATTTTTACTCATATAGCCGGTTTTACCATCGAAGGTGGAAACGGCATAGAAATTGTTTTTACCCCCGGTTACCGTAACCCACGTGCCCCGGCTGTATGCGCCCAGCCATTGGCTGGATACACTGCCGTCGGCGCGCAGATTCAAACTTTTTGTTCCGTATACCACGGCATAGGTTTCCGCCAGCGCCGCGCCAAGACCGGAAATCCCAAACACAAGTACCAAGACGGCTGCCAACGTCCGTAAAGCGTTTTTTGCACTTTTCGCTTTCATGGTCATCTTTCCTTTCGGGGCTTCTATACAGCGCCTGTTTCAATCATTACAACGTACCAAAACGCCGCTTTCTTCCCGCCGGAACCACTTCTATGTATCCTTTACGATTATTTCCGATAAGGCTGAAGCGTAATCGCGCGCGTTACCGCTGCATCAACCGCCGCGGAAAGATCGCCGGTTTCCCCCGCACCAAAGACAACATGCAAAAAAAACTCGCGCGTACCGTTATTTCCGGTTATCGGGCTATGGGTTACGCCGCGTATCGCCGTGCCCGGCTGGGCGGACAGCGTGGCGATCAGCCGCCGTAAAACCGGCGCATACTCCTCATCCTTCAGCTCTCCGGTACGGCGCGCTTCAGCATTATCCGTTTCAAACAGGGGTTTAACTAGGCAGAGCAGTTCTCCGTCGCCTTTCATAATCGCGCGGTAAAGCGGCACCGCTTTTTCCAGCGAAAGATAGCTTAAATCCGCCGTCCCCAGTGTAGGCTTGGGTGTAAGCGAAAGCAGTTTTTCATCTCCCAAATTGGTCTTTTCCATGTTGACCACCGCAGGGTTTTGCGACAAGCTGCCGGTCAGCTGGCCAAAACCAACTTCCACCGCATATACCAACGCCGCGCCGTGCTGCACAAGGCAATCCGTAAAGCCACCGGTACAGGCGCCCGCATCGATGCACACACGGTTTTCAACTGAAATGGCAAAATCTTTTAAAGCGCCTTCCAGCTTATAGCCGCCTTTGCCAACATACTGTTCGTTTAATCCACGGACAGTTAAAGGGTCTTCGATGGATACCTTCTGGCCTCCGGTTCGCACAGGCTGACCGCCGCAGTATACTGCGCCGCTCATCAGATAAGGCAATGCTTCCTCCCGGGTCGCAAAAAACCCTTCCTTCAGCAGCCGGTCCATCACCTGTACTTTCTTACTCACCAGACATTCTCCATCCTCTGCAACGGCAGCCATGCCAATACCTTTTCGATTTCGCGATCCCAGTAATCCCAGGTGTGCGCAGCGCCGTCCTCCGTATCGTAACGAATGGCGAATTTCTCGCCAAACTTCGCAACAAACACCTGATTGGCCTCAAACAGGAAATCCTGCGTGCCGCAGGCAATATACATACGCGGCGCGGCTTCCGGCCGTAGCGCCTCCGCGTGCGGCACCAGGTTATCCGCCCCGCTGCGCAGGCTCTCCTCGTCGCCGTAAATATCATCCATCTCGCGTAAATAATCCGGATCATCCCGGTTAAATGCATAGGCTTCCTGCATCATCAGCGCACCGGAAAGCGAAGCCACCGCCGCATAGCGCTCCGGTAAACGCAGCCCCAGCTTCATTGCGCCGTAGCCGCCCATAGACAGTCCTGCCGCAAAGCGCCCTTCCCGCGTCGTCTGCAAAGGGAAAAACGCCTCCATCACTGCCGGAAGCTCTTCGCTGATAAACGTCCAGTATTTTGCCCCATGCACCATATCCGTATAGAAGGAGCGGTTTACCGCAGGCATTACCACCGCGACGCCATATTTACGGGCATACTGCTCGATACGCGTATTACGCATCCAAACCGTATGATCGCCACAGAGTCCATGCAGCAGATAAAGCGTCGGCAAGGGCTTACCGTTCAATCCTTTCATCGTTTCATAATCCGGCAGCAGCACATAAGCCGCCGTCTGAATTTGCAATGTCTGGCTGAAAAAATGAAAATCATTCCAAATCATGGGTACTCCTCCGTTTACAGTCTTCAAGTATCAAGAAAGGAAAATTATGCGAGCGAATACGCCGCAACGCCGATAAACAGCACGATGGTTACCATCGTCTGCACAGACAGGGTAGTGGAAATATACTCGGCATGGCCCGTAACATCCGCATACAAGGGGATGATGAACGGCGCAGGCAAACTGAACGCCAGCATCATCGCCACAAAGAGCGGTTTTTCAAACGGGATTACGTTAAACACCACAAGCGCACCCAACCCCAGCAGCGACGCCATCACCAACAGGCGCAGCAGCACCGTCTTCATCACAGGCTTGAGCAGCGCGCGTTTAAAGCTAAGCTCATACCCTACGATAATCAGAATCAGCGCGGAAGTCGGCGCCGCGATAAACGCAATCGTATCGCTGATAATCGGCCAGACAGCTGTACCTTGCAGCCGTACGCCAACGCCCAGTGCACCCAGCACCACACCCAGCACAATGGCGATGAATACAGGGTTTCGCAGCATGTTCAATACAAGCGCCTTCACACTCGTTTTTTCCCCGCCAACTGCTTTCAGCGTCATCAGGAAAACAGTAAACGCAAAGAGTGTCTGGCCAATATCCACCATGGCAAATATCTTGGTCTGCCCGGCATACAACAAGCCAAACAACGCATAACCCATCATACCGCCTTCAAAGTTCGTCGTTAAAAACGGCAGAAACTTCCCATACGGTCCCATAAAACGCCGCAGGGCAAAGCCTGCTAAAAGCCCGAGTCCACAAGAAAGAAAAACGACTGAAAATGTGAGCGCAATTTTACCGGAATATTCGGCCGTAAAAAACGCGTTAAACAGCACGACCGGCAGCGTCACATTGCCGACAACCGCTTTCAGCCCTTTCAGACCTTCTTCTCCAAAAATATTTTTCCGTTTACATAAAAACCCCAACCCAAAAGTCAACAGTACCGGTAACACCATTTGCACAATGGAAAGAACCATGCTGCCGCCTCCCTTATCTTTTTCTTTACTGCACCGGTTCCACCGCGAAAACCTCGTCTTTGCTTCGGGCGTTGGCCTTTTGCCGCAGTTTAAGCCCGATGAGCAGTACAACCGGAAAACCAATTGCAGCCAGCAAGCCTGCCTGCAGCTGTCCCCCGGCCGCTTTGGCGACCAGTCCAACCGCCGCCGGACCGGATGCGCAGCCCAAGTCGCCCGCCAGCGCCAGTAGCGCAAACATCGCCGTTCCACCCGCCGGACAGCCGGTAGCGCTGAGGCTGAAAGTTCCGGGCCAGAATATACCCACCGCAAAGCCAACCATCGCACACCCAAGCAGGCTAATCAGCGGCTGTGCCACCAGTGCCGCCAGCAGATAGCCCGTAATGCACAGCAGCGCACAGCCGGCCATAACACGCGGCAGTGGCATATGATCACTGAAACGGGCATAGAGTATGCGGGATATCCCCATCATCGCCGCAAACAGGCAGGGCCCGGTTAAATCCCCCAGCGTTTTGCTTACACCAAGTCCGGCTTCGGCAAATGCGCTGGCCCATTGGCTCATGCCCTGTTCGCTTGCGCCCGCGCACACCATGAGCAGCGCAAAGATCCAAAACAGTTTGTTTTTTAGCAGCGCGCGTATCGGCGTTGCGCCACGTTCATCCGACAGGCTGTTAATCGGCACCCGCGCAAAATAAAACGCGTTTGCCAGCGGCAGCGCCGCCCAAATCACCGCCATGATCTGCCAATGCGCAACCCCAAAAAGCACAAAGAACGCCGTACTGAGCAGCACAACAAACATATGCCCCCAGCAATAAAAAGAATGCAGCAGGCTCATAGCTGCTTCCTTCTTCTCCGTCGGGCATGCTTCCACAATCGGGCTGATCAGAACCTCAATCAATCCACCACCAATCGCATACAGTATCACCGCAATCAACAGCCCAACAAAAGGCGTTGGAAACAAATGTGGCAGAATCGCAAGTCCCATCAGGCCCAGCGAAGCCAGCACATGCGCCAGCACGACCAGCAAACGGTAACCCAGCTTATCCACAAACCGCGCAGACAGCGCATCCACCGCCAGCTGAACCACGAAATTCACACTGACCAGCAGCGTAATCTGCTCCAACGGAACCCCCATCTGCCGCTGAAAGGTCAAAAACAAAAGCGGTGCGAAATTGTTGACAATCGCTTGCGTAACATACCCCAGATAGCTGGCATACAGCGTATGCGTGTAATTACTGCGGACGGTCATATAGATTCTCCTCTCACATCCCGGCTATCATACCATAGTTAGACAGGATTGGAAAGTTGAACGACTGTCCGTTTTTAATTGTCACCTATATTTTTTATTTTGGTTGACATTTCAATAAACATAAGGTATGATCGGTCAGAAGACAGCTCAAACGGTAGGTTTCTTTTTAATGATCGATCCGAAAGGAAGTTAGCCTGATGACCGCAAATCCGAAAAAACTCACCACGACCGATATGGTCTATATCGCACTTTTCGCTGTACTGATCGCCATTTGCGCGTGGATTGCCATCCCCTCCGCCGTTCCCTTTACCCTGCAAACCTTTGGGGTGTTATGCACACTGGGGTTGCTTGGCGGTAAACGCGCTACGCTCACCATACTTCTCTATTTGCTGTTAGGGGCTGTCGGCCTTCCGGTTTTTTCCGGCTTCCGCGGTGGCATTGGCATGTTGATGGGCACAACCGGAGGTTACCTGCTTGGCTTTCTGGTCTCTGCACTGCTGTACTGGCTACTTACCGCATTGCTGGGCGAAAAGTTTTGGGTACGCGTCCTTGGGCTGCTGCTGGGGCTCGTAGCCTGTTATGTTTTTGGCACCTGGTGGTTCATGCATGTGTATGCCGGCACCACCGGCCCGATTGGGCTGGCAACAGCGCTTGGCTGGTGCGTATTCCCGTTTTTATTGCCGGAAGTCGCCAAGACCGCGCTGGCGATTTTCATGGTGAAAGCCTTGCCCAAACGGATTAAAGCGCTGCGGTAACATAGCCGCAGGACAACGCAGCACAATCTAACGGATAACGCAGCCGGAGCCGCTTGTTCCCCGCCTTGGCGGAGGATACAAACGGCTCCGGTTTTTTCATGCCTGCATACTGTGGGTAAAGCAAGCGGTTATCCCAACAGCTTCTTGTAAATCGCCACGTAGTCTTTCGCACTGTGCGTCCAGCTGTAATCGCCTTGCATGCCTCGTTTTTGAAGCGTTTCGAGCATTTCCTTATCATTCTCAAAGTAGTACAGTGCGCGGTGGATGACCGAGAGCATATCGTGCGCATTGTAGTTGAGGAAAGTAAAACCATTGCCCTCTTGATTGTACTCGTTAAAGCTGAGTACCGTATCGCGCAGTCCGCCGGTTTCGCGCACAATCGGGATGGTGCCGTAGCGCAGCGCGATCAGCTGGCTTAATCCACAGGGCTCAAACAGCGACGGCATGAGGAAGAAATCCGCGCCGGCATACAGCTTATGCGCCAGTACCGGATCCATCGCAAACCGCGCCGCCATTTTGCCGCGGTACTGCCCTTCTGCCCAGCTGAACAGGTTGGTGTAACGGGCATCGCCCATACCGAGTACCGCCAATTGCAGATTCTCCTGCATCATATCGCTCAGGACACAATCGATCAAATCCAAACCCTTTTGGTTTGTCAGGCGGCCAACCATGGCAATCAGCGGAATATCCGGGTTCACTTCCAGACCCAGCTCTTCCTGCAAGCGGCGTTTGTTTTCCGCTTTGCCTTCCATATCCTTCAAGCTGTAATTCTGGAAGATGTGCGGATCAGTTTCCGGGTCGTACTCCACTACATCAATCCCGTTGAGCACACCGTAGAGCGAATCGCGCCGTGCGCGGATCAGCCCATCCAGTCGCTCGCCGTAATACGCGGTAGTAATTTCCTCGGCATAGCTCGGGCTTACGGTGGAGATAGCGTCACTGTACACCAGTCCGGCTTTCATGAAATTGGCGCAGCCATAACATTCCAGCTTATCGCTGCTCCACAGTCCATCGCCCAGACCCAGCACATCCTGCACCTCTTTAATGCCGAAAATGCCCTGATACTGCAGATTGTGGATGGTGAAAATACTCTTGATGTTGTTATAGAACGGCAGATGCGCATATTGAATTTTCAGCAGGGCAGGCACCATGCCGCTTTGCCAGTCATGCGCGTGCAGAATATCCGGGTGGAACTCCAAAAGCGGCAGTGCGTTGAGCACAGCGCGGCAGAAGAAGCCATAGCGCTCATACTCATCGCCGCCCAGTCCGTAGATATACGGTCTGCCAAAGTAATACTTGTTATCCAGGAAATAATAGGTTACCCCGTCTTTTTTCAGCATCAGCACGCCGCAATACTGTCTGCGCCAGCCAAGTTGCACATCAAAATGAAGTACAAACTGCATTTTGGATTGCCATTCCTGCGCGATGGTCGTATACATCGGCAGCATGACACGCACGTCGTGCCCTTCTTTAGCCAGCACCGGCGCCAGTGAACCCACCACATCTGCCAGTCCGCCCGTTTTTACAAAAGGTACGCATTCGCTTGCCGTAAACAGAATATTCATATCTTTCTCTCCTTGCCTGCCGATACGCCGGCGGGTATTTGGGTTCGGCGCGGCGGGAAACCGCCGCGTAGGTCCTGCCTGCCGGGTTTCCCTGTTAGATGGTCATGTTTTTAGAAATTACAATGGGGTACGAGTTCGGCCCGATCAACTTGCCGTTGCGTTTGATGACCGCCTGTTTATCCAGAATACAATTTTCCAGATGAACGCCGCTTTCGATCAACCCGTCCTGCATGATAATGCAGTTTTTCACGTACGCGCCTTTTTCGATTTTGACGCCGCGGAACAATACGCTGTTTTCCACCACGCCGTTGATAATGCAGCCGTCGGCAATGATGGATTCCGACACCGCAGCATCTTCCAGATGCCGCGCCGGCATCTCGTCGCGTACCTTGGTGTATACCGGATGATCATCGCTGAACAGCGCGTGGCGCACCTGCGGCTTGATCACATCCATGTTGAATTTAAAGTAGCCCTGCACACTATCCATACGGTAGCATACATCCTTGTACTCATAGCCGGAAACACGCATACCGGCATCCCGAATCGTGCGCTGTATTAAATCGCGTGTCAGATCGTGATATCCGTGCGCTGCGCCGCGGTCTACCAAATCCATCAGCAATTCCTTGCGCATCAGGTATACTTCCATCGAAGTATTTTCATACCTTGGTTTTGTCGGGTCGATTTCCACATCAGTCACAATCTGGTTATCATCAATGTCAAAGTAAATACCGTATTCCGGCCGCCGCATATCCGGGTTTTTAGTGTACATAACGCTAATGTCCGCACCGGTTTGCCGCATCTGGTTGAACATATCGTTAAAATCACAGTTGAAGATAATCAGGCTGTTGCACAGCAGCACATACTCCTGCTTGCTGCGGCGCAGATAGCCGAAGTTGGAGTGGATCGCATCCAGACTGCCGCTGTATACGCCTACGTTTTCCCGCGTTAAAAACGGCGGGAGGATGTACAGACCGTCGTTTTTACCATGCAGGTCCCATTCCTTGCCGCTGCCCAGATGATCCATCAGGCTGTGGTAATTCTTCTGCATAATGACGCCGACATTTTTAATACCGCTGTTAACCATGCTGCTGACCAGAAAATCGATTACGCGGTAGCGCCCGGCAACAGGCATGGCGGCTATAGCGCGAAGCAGCGTCAACTCCCGTAAAAAGCTGTCTTTCTCGCCGGTATAGATCATTCCTAATACATTTTTCATCGCCATGGTAAACCCTCTTTTCCTGCTGTCATTTATCGCGTTGTTCGCCGGGTTTAACGGTTTCGCCCGCTTCCAGTACTACATTTTGCCCGATGACGGTAATCTCGCCGTTTTCCTCGCCCACGATCGCCCCGGCGCCAATCACCGCGCCTTCGGCAATAATCGCCCGGCATACCGACGCGCCGCGCTCAATGCGTGCTCCCGGCATCACCACGCTGTCCACAACGCTTGCGCCCTGCATCACATCTACACCGGAGAACAGTACGCTGTGCTCCACGCGCCCGTATACTTCGCAGCCCTCGGTAATCAGGCTGTTTTTCGCTATGGCGCCGCTTGCAATGTAATGCGGGGTTTCCCCCGGGTTACGGCCGTAGATACGCCATTTTTTATCATACAGGTCAATCGGCATGGGCATGTTCAGCAGATCCATATTGGCTTCCCAAAGGCTGGCGATGGTGCCGACATCCTTCCAATAACCTTCAAAATCATACGCCATCAGCTTCTGCTTATCATCCAGCATATTGGGTATGATATTTTTGCCGAAATCGTTGCTGCTGCCCGGTTGGCAGCTGTCCTCCTGCAGGTATTTACGCAGCTTCTCCCACGTGAACATGTATACGCCCATGCTGGCTTTATTGTTCTTGGGTTTGGGGGGCTTTTCCTCAAATTCAACAATCACATTGTTCTCATCGGTATTCATAATGCCAAAGCGGGGCGCTTCCTCCCAAGGCACTTCGCGAACAGCAATGGTTACATCCGCTTCGTGCTCGATGTGGTAACGCAGCATGGCATTATAATCCATTTTATAAATGTGGTCGCCGCTTAGGATCAGCACATATTCCGGGCTGAACTGCTCCATAAAGGCTACATTCTGGTAAATTGCGTTGGCTGTGCCGCTGTACCATTCGCCTTGTTTGCCTTTTACATACGGCGGCAATACGTACACGCCGCCATGCGCAAGGTCCAAATCCCACGGTGAACCGCTGCCAATGTAAGCGTTCAGTTCCAGCGGCTGATACTGCGTCAGCACCCCGACAACATTAATACCGCTGTTGGTACAGTTACTCAGCGGAAAATCGATAATGCGGTATTTACCGCCATAGGGAATCGCCGGCTTTGCCATATTCGCCGTCAAAATACCCAGCCGGCTTCCCTGCCCTCCCGCGAGCAGCATGGCAATACATTGTTTTTTCAACATGCAGGTTCACTCCTTTTGTGTTATGGGCAACTACCGCGGCTGTGTGGCATTCCGCAGTATGAATACGCGCCGCTTAACGGGCGCGGTATACACTTACACCTCGCAGGCTTCCACCGGCCGCACCATGTGGCTGGCGTTTTCCAGCGAAATGGGTGGCGGCACGAAGAGCTTATCGTAGGTGAAATAGCAGCAGCTCAGCGGCGGCAGGCACAAATCCGCATGGAACGGAAAACCGTTGTACTCCCCGGCCTCGGCGCGGATTTCATAGGCGTTATACTGATTGCTTCCGCCAAATTCCGCCCGGTCGGTGTTAAACAGCTCGTGCAGCTTTCCGCCATTTGGCAGGCCTACACGGTAAATCGGGTGGAATACCGGCGTAAAGTTAACCGCGCACAGGATGGCGTTGCCTTTGCTGTCCGTACGCAGGAAAACCACAACGCTGTTGTCCGAATCATTGGCAGTAATCCACTGGAAGCCGTCCCAGGAGGTATCCACCTCGTAGAGCGCCGGGGTGTTAAGGTAAATATGGTTTAATGTTTTCACGCACTTTTGCACCTGCGGATGCCGATCGTAGACCAGCAGGAACCAATCCAGCTGATCATCAAACTTCCATTCGATAAAATGCGCAAACTCGCCGCCCATGAATAACAGTTTCTTACCCGGATGCGCCATGGTATAACCATATAATGCGCGTAAACCGGCAAATTTCTGCCACAGGTCGCCGGGGTTTTTATCCAGCATGCTATGCTTGCCGTGCACCACCTCGTCGTGGGAGAACGGCAGGATATAGTTTTCGTTAAAAGCATAAAACAGGCTGAATGTAAGCTTATCGTGGTGATACTTACGGTACACCGTATCTTTTTTGATATAGAACAGGATATCGTTCATCCAGCCCATGTTCCACTTGAACCCGAAGCCCAGCCCGCCAAGGTAGGTCGGAGCCGTTACCATGGGGTAGGCGGAGCTTTCCTCCGCCACCATCATCACGCCCGCAAAATCATGGTATACCGTTTCGTTCATGCGGCGTAAAAAGGCAATGGCGTCCAGATTCTCGCGCCCGCCGTATTCATTGGGCATCCATTGACCGGCTTCCTTGCAAAAATCGTAGTATAAAAGGCTGCTGACCGCATCCACCCGCAGCCCGTCGGCATGGTAGCAATCCAGCCAGAAACATGCGTTGCTCAGCAGAAAGCTGCACACCTCGCCGCGCGCAAAATCAAACAGCATGGTGCCCCATTGGGCAATTTCACCGCGGCGCGGATCCGGGTGGTTATATAGCGCCGTACCATCCAGCCGGTATAATCCGGCCTCATCGCGGGGAAAATGGGCAGGCACCCAGTCCAGAATGACGCCGATTCCTGCCTGATGGCACCGGTCAATTAGCTGCATCAGTTCACGCGGCGTGCCATAGCGCGCGGTAGGTGCATAAAACCCCGTTAGCTGATACCCCCAGGACATATCCAGCGGATGCTCCATCACCGGCAGCAGTTCAATGTGCGTATAGCCCATTTCCACCACATAGGGAACCAGCTGCTCCGCAAATTCCACATAGCTTAAAAAGCTGCCGTCCTCATGCCGCCGCCACGAGCCGATGTGTACTTCATAAATATTGATGGGGCTTGTATACGGGTTAAAGGTGCCGCGTTTTTCCATCCATTTCTGGTCGCTCCACACATACCCGTCCAAATCGCACAAACAACTGCCCATATTGGGTCTTAGCTCTGTGGCAAATCCGTAGGGATCAGCCTTCATACGCCAAAGATCGTCCTGACCCCAGACGGCGTATTTATAAGCAGGCATCTCGTCCTGCGGGGTATTTTGCCAAAGCAGCGTCTCCGGCAAACGCAGTTCCCACGTGCCGTCATACTGTTTTTCCATTGGGTGGCTGCTGCGATCCCAGCCGTTAAAATCACCTACCAGCGCCACATGCTTGGCATTGGGCGCCCAAAGGCAAAAATGCCATTTTCTCTCGCCGTTTTCCTCGCATGGATGCGCTCCCAGCATTTCATAAGCGCGGCGGTTGGTACCCTGGTGATACGCATCCCGTACCGCTGCCAAAGGCGCTTGATATAGCATAGGAGAACCTCCTTGTTTTCATTCAGGCTTGCTGAAAAGCTCCTGATGAGTATAACATCACAACCCCGGTGTATACCGGGGAAACTGAAAGCAGGTAAAGATTCGTATACGTCCCGATACGCCCGCCTTTTCGATACGGACATGAACGATATATCATTACGATTTCAGATTCTTTGTATCCCTATTGTAGCCGCAACCGGCTTGTTCGTCAAGGTTTAATTCCGCTTTTTGCGTATGTTTGATAAAAATTCAACAAGTTTTTACACCTGTCGCGCTTCTGCATGGGCGTGTTTGCAGGTAGGGATAAGTATAGCCGCAGACGCACGTGTTTATACCGTGTGTCTGCGGCTGATGGTTTGATTGCTATGCTACTGCGCAGTTCTTATTGGATAATGGTAATGCGTCCCTGCGGCTGCGCATATTCATCGCCGATCACGCCGCCGAGGACTTCGGTGGTGTAGTTGATCAGCGCGTCCTCCAGCGAGATGTAGGTGTTATAGCCGGTCTGCTGATTGGCATACTTGAGCACATAGCACTGGTCGCCGCCTGCGGCGGAGAAGTCGTTGGTGGCGATTACATACTCCGCTTCCAGATCGAACGGCTCGCCGCCGACGGTCTCGATGGTGACACGGCCGCCGGGGTTGGCAGGCGCGAAATAGGTGGAATCGGGATACTGGTCGCCATTTTCATATGGTACGGTGGTGTCGATGGTCATCACGATACCGGAAACCTGCATAAAGCCGCCCAATGCTTCCGGCGTGCAATAGCTGGATGCTTCCAGCAGCTCCAGCAGCTCGCTGCCCTTGAGCGTCATGATCTGCAACGTATTGCCAAACGGGAATACGGTTTTCATATCCTTCATGGTAATATCGCCGATCTGGATGCTGGCGCGGATGCCGCCGCCGTTGTTGAATGCGGCTACCACCGGCTGGCTGTATGCCTGATTGGCTTGCCAGAGCATCGCATCGGTGCAGAAATCACCAAGGTTGGTTTCTTCCGTACGCACGCCGGGCGAACGCTCGCCGTTGAGCAGCACGGTGGTGGAGGCGAACGTAGCGGAGAGCTGCGCGTCGATCTCATCGTTGATCGCGCCGATCATCGCGCTGACTTCCGCGTCGCCGTATGCGGCACTGACCTGCGTGGATTGCGCCATGAACAGCGAAGCGGAGAGGTTTTCGCCGTCAAATACGACCTCGCCGATGTTTTCGCCATAGCTGCCGGTGCTAACCAGAAGCGTCGTAGGCACATCCTCGGCGCCCTCTTCGTGCATCTGCTGCACTTCTTCGTTAAGCACAGTGTGGCTGTGGCCGTCGATGAACAGATCGATACCCGTTGTATTGGCGATTACATCGATGGAACGGTTGCCCGTGCTTTCATCGTCAATGCCCAGATGGCCCAGTACGACGATCAGGTCGCAATCCTGCGCCATCAGTTCGTCCACATACTGCTGTACGCAGGCGTACAGGTCTTCATTCATCAGGAAGGTTACGTTCTGCATTAAAGCAGGGTTGGCTTTGGTCAGGGTTTCCGGCGTATCAATGCCGATAACGCCAACTTTGTAATTCCCGGTTTCGAAGATTTTATACGGGTCGAAATACAGGGTGTTGTCCGACGAGCGCAGCATATTGGCGCACAGGATGGGGAAATCGGCCGTTTCCGCGTTTTGCAGGAATTGGTCAACACCCCAGTCGAACTCGTGGTTACCGGGAGCCATGGCATCGTAGCCGGTCGCGTTCATGAAAGCAATTGCGTTGGCGCCCATGCTGAGGTTTACGATCGGCTGGCCCTGCGAAGCGTCGCCGTCATCAAGCAGCAACGTATCCGCACCCAGAGCAGCCGCGTCTTCGCGATATTGCTTAATCTGCGCATAGCCTACGCAGGGTTCGGACGGATCGGTGACAGCGTAACCGTGGATGTCATTGGTATGCACGATCACCAGCTTGCCGCTGAGGTCCACGCTTTGCTCCGCCATTGCAGCGGGGGTAAAGCAGCACAACAGCAGTGCCAGTGCCAGCAGGATGGAAAGACTTTTTCTCATGTTCGTTCCTCCTTATGACTCGGTTGTGTAACTGTAACGAAATCTCCATTTACAATTATAACAAAATTATACAGGTTTCGCAATCGTATGCATCGGCACGGAAACCAACGTAAAACGCTTATCTCGCCTTGTATTGCGTAAAAACACCGTATTGGCCGTTTCGGGGTTTTTCAACTTTTTTCGTTCTTTTTTCGCTGGATTTTACAATGATCACTGCCAACCATAAAATCCATCCGCCCAATCCCCGTTCCGGTACGGGCTTTGCTTGTTTGCCGGAAAACATCCTGCTATAATCATAGCAAGGCCTGTGAAAGCCAATTACAAGACAGGTCAGGAGGCACCATGTCGCTGAAAAATTCGCTGCTAACCGAACTGGAAGCACACCGGCAGGCAGCACTTTCCGGACAGGAACTTGCCAAACGCTTTGGCGTGAGCCGCAATGCCGTATGGAAAGCGGTGAATGCTTTGCGTACCGAGGGGTACGCCATTGAATCCACCCCCAACAAGGGGTACCGGCTCGCGCCGGAATGCGACCGCCTGTCCGCAGGCACGCTAAGCGCTGAACTTACAGAGCTTCCGGTATACTGCTTCGATACATTGGATTCCACCAACAACGAGGCTCGCCGCCGGTTGGCAGGCGGGGAGAAAGGCCCTTTTCTCATTGCCGCCGAGGAACAAACCGCAGGCCGCGGCCGGTTGGGACGCAGCTTTTATTCCCCCAAGGATACCGGGCTTTATATGACCCTTGCACTCGCCCCCGGGCACACTGTGCAAAGCGCGCTTGGTATTACCGCCTACGCTGCAGTCTGCGTGGCGGAAGCGGTAGAAAGATATACAGGGGATCATTTGCTGATCAAATGGGTCAACGACCTGTATCTGAATGGAAAAAAGGTTTGCGGCATCCTTACCGAAGCCGTGACCGATTTTGAAAGCGGCACGCTGGAAGCGCTGCTGGTGGGCATCGGGATCAACCTGCGGGCAAGCGACGTACCGGCGGAACTGCAAACCACCATCGGCTTTTTAAGCAGCGGTACACCGGTGAAAAACCAGCTCGCAGCTGCCATAGCCAAAGGACTCATGGCATACCCGCCCGAAAACGGCAACTATTGGGCAGCGTACCGCGCCCGTTCGCTTACGCTGGGCGCCCGGCTGCGCTGGGTACAGGGCGAACAAAGTCTGGAAGGGAAAGCCCTTGATATTGACGACAACGGCGCGTTAATTGTACAAACGGACGATGGAAACCGCCACACGCTGCGCAGCGGCACCATTGAGATGCTGCCATGATTTACGGCCGCAATCATCCGGGAACACAAACCATACCGAGTACCATTCACTATCGAACAAAGCAAGGCGCTTGGTGGTACCAAACCGCGCATCAACTATGCAGGCAGACGCATCCGTACCGCATCCCACATAACGCGATGACTTTATAAAGAACAACCCGGTTCAGGCGGCTTGCATATGTTCGCAAGCACCCGAGCCGGGTTTATTGTGGATTGGTTGAAAAACCATACTTTATTCGTCTTCGTCCTTCAGTATTGCTTTTATACGTAAGCTGGCAGCATAAACAGCGTTTTTGCGCTCGCCTGCATCCACCAGCGCCTGCATACTTCCCCGAAGCGTTTTCCCCTGCACAATACCATCAAACAGCTGGGCTTCCAGTGTAAGCGTACTGGGCGACGCGGGCGGCGCAATCTCATCCCGCCACGCAAGGGCCAGACAGTACTCGCCCTTTTCAGCTTTGGGGTTATCGCGCAGCTGTGCCAGTACGTCCCCCACTTCTCCACGTACCGTAGCCTCAAACTTTTTAGTCAAGTCACAACTGGCGCTTACATACGTATGCGGCAGTACGGCTTGCACCGCTTCCAGCAGCGCCATCACCCGGTGCGGCGATTCGTGAACCACCGCAATTTTGGATTTTTGCGCCATATCCAGCAGCTTTTCGGTCAGCTCGCTTTTTTTACGTGGTAAAAACCCGTAAAAGGTGAACTCTTCAATCGGGAGGCCACTTACGCTAAGACACGCGGCCATCGCAGTCGGGCCTGCCACCGCTAATACCGGAATGCCCTGCCGTATCGCTTCGGCTGCGACCACGCTGCCCGGATCACTGATGCAGGGCGTACCCGCATCCGTCGTCAGTGCAACGTCGATGCCCTCATCCAGCATGCGCTGCACGATTTGCACAGCTTTCGCCCGCTCGTTATGTTCGTGGCAGCTGGTCAGCGGTGTATGAATGGCAAAGGCGGCCAGCAGCTTCTGCGTTACCCGCGTATCCTCCGCCGCAATCAAGGAAACGCTTTTGAGCGTTTCGATCGCCCGCGTGCTCATATCGCCAAGATTCCCGATGGGCGTAGCCACAATGTACAGCGTAGGCATAACAGGCCTCCTCTCCATATCTCCGTCGTTTGATTTCGATTGATGAATGTTTTGGTAATCCTAATGGTATGCTTATATCCTTCTCCCTGCCCCAAATTGTTTGGGAAAGGATATGCCCCGTCATTCACATCTTGCATTCTTTGGCGCAGTCACGAAGGGTTCAACTAAAACAGCCGCTTCAAGCCGGGTGTTTCCGGCGCAAGCCGAGGATGTCCGACTAATGCCAACTTCGTTACCGCCGCTCAAACACCCTTAATTTTGCGCTTCGCGCACGTGGGTTCTGCGCAGTCTCCTCTGCCGTTGGTTTAATAACACCGCCGCCCAGCACTTTACCAAGCGGCTTTTTCCCGCAGGTGCAGATAGGCGCTTTGGGCGGGCAGGTGCACGGATTTTGCAGACGGCGGAACGTGTTTTTCACAATCCGGTCTTCCAGCGAGTGGAAGGTAATCACCAGCAGGCGTCCGCCGGGCATCAGCAGATCAACCATATCGCAAAGCGCCTGCTCCAGCGGAGCCAGCTCGTCGTTTACGGCAATGCGCACTGCCTGAAACGTACGCCGGGCGGGATGCCCTTCGTCCTTACGGCGGACAGCTTTGGGGATCGCCGCATCGACCACGGCCACCAAATCCAGCGTTGTGAGTATCGGCTTTTGAGCGCGTTTTTCCACAAACACCTGCGCGATACGCGCAGCCCATTTTTCTTCGCCATAATCGGTTAAAATGCGGCGCAATTCCTCCGGCGTAACATGTGCCATATACTCCGCGGCACTCTCCCCCTGTGTGGGGTCCATGCGCATATCCAGCGGCGCATCCTCGTGATAGCTAAAGCCACGTTCGGCATTATCCAGCTGATAGCTGCTTACGCCCAAATCAACCAATGCGCCGGAAAGCGGCGGTGCGCCCACCTCAGCCAGTAAAGCTTTCGCATCGTGAAAGTTACCGCGCAGCGCATGAAAGCCCGGATAGGCCTTAAGCCGCTCGGTTGCGGCGGCGATGGCCTCCGGGTCACGGTCGATACCGTAGAGCACCGCACCTTCGCCCGCCATGCGCAAAATGCCTTCGCTGTGGCCGCCTCCGCCCAGTGTACCATCCATATAGACGCCGTCTGGCTTGGGCTGCATCCACTCCATGACAGCGTCAAACAGTACGGGCAGGTGATAAAACGCTTTGGGTTCTGCGCTCATGGCGTACGCTCCTTTCATCGTGCTCCGCAAGGCAAGGGTACCGGCATTTGCACGTATAGGTATAGCGCAAATGCCGGTACTTCCGTCTCGTTCTTATTTTACAGGTTTGTTTTCAGTTCTTCAATCCGCTTTTGCAGCGAATCCAGCATTCCCTGATTCGTCACCAGCTTTTCCTTTTCCTGCTCCACCAGCGCGGCAGGTGCTTTGCCGGTAAAGCCGGGGTTGGAAAGGCGTGCGGACGCACGGGAAATTTCGCTTTCCAACTTACCCAGTTCTTTGGTAAGGCGCTCGATCTCTTTGCCGATGTCCACCAGTTCGCCCAGCGGAATCCGAATCTCCGCCGGCGCGCACACGGCGCTGACGGTTTTTTCACCACTGGCGCTTTCCTTGGCGGCAAGGGTCACGGCGCTAGCGCCCGCGAGGCGCTGCAGGTACGGTTCCGCCTCCGCAAGGGTTTCTTCCCAACCAGTCTCGGGAATCAGCGTAATGCGCGTACGCTTGCTGGGTACTACCTTCATTTCCGCGCGCAGGTTGCGGATGGTGCGGATGATCTCCATCAGCCCTTCCATGCGGCGTTCATCCTCTTCAAACTGATAGGCAGTGTTCACCTGCGGCCAGTCTGCCAGAATCAGCATGCCTTCGGACTGCGGCAGGTGCTGGTAAACCTCCTCGGTCAGGAACGGCATAAACGGATGCAGCAGCTTGAGCAGGCTTTCCAGCACGGTGTAGAGCACAGCGCGCACATTCTTTTTCTGCGCTTCGTCCTCGCCCATCAGGCGGCCTTTAGCCAGTTCAATGTACCAATCGCAAAACTCATTCCACGTAAATTCGTAAATCTTGTTGGCGGACAAGCCAAAATCGCCGTCCTCCATATGGTCGCTCACTTCGGCAATCGCCTTTTGCAGCCGGGAGAGGATCCACTTGTCCGGCAGGGTGAGTGCGCTTTCGTCGATGGTTTCATGCGTGTCCATGTTCATCAGCACGAAACGGCTGGCGTTCCACACCTTGTTGGCGAAGTTACGGGCAGATTCCACCTTCTCGGTCGAATAGCGGGTATCATTGCCGGGGCTGATGCCCATCGCCAGCGAAAAGCGCAGCGCGTCTGCGCCATAGGTATCGATAATTTCCAGTGGGTCTACGCCGTTGCCGAGGCTTTTGCTCATTTTACGGCCCTGCGCATCGCGCACCAAACCATGGATAAGCACCGTGTGGAACGGGGTCACGCCCATCTGCTCAATACCGCTGAAGATCATGCGCGCCACCCAGAAGAAGATGATATCGTACCCGGTTACCAGCATATCAGTGGGGTAGAAATACTTCAAGTCCTCGGTTTCGCGCGGCCAGCCGAGTGTGCTGAACGGCCATAATGCGGAGGAAAACCACGTATCCAGCACATCCTCGTCCTGATGCAGGTGTTTGCCTCCACACTTGGGGCACGTATCAGGATCGGTTTTGGA
This sequence comes from Candidatus Limiplasma sp., assembly GCA_963663285.2. GTDB lineage: Bacteria > Bacillota > Clostridia > Christensenellales > Aristaeellaceae > CAXXOK01. The sequence continues at coordinate 1,707,884 of CAXXNI010000002.1, forward strand.
TACGATGGTTTCACCGCAGTCCTCGCAATACCATGCGGGAATACGGTGCCCCCACCACAGCTGGCGGCTGATGCACCAATCGCGGATGTTTTCCATCCAGTTATAATAGGTTTTTGCAAACCGCTCCGGCACAAACTTGGTTTGCCCGTTACGCACCACCTCAAGGGCGGGCTTTGCCAGCGGCTCCATTTTCACAAACCATTGCAGGCTGGTCACAGGGTCCACGGTGGTGTGGCAGCGGTAGCAGGTACCCACGTTATGGGCGTAGTCTTCTACCTTTACCAGGTTCCCGCTTTCTTCCAGCTCTTTTACGATGGCCTTGCGGCATTCATACTCATGCATGCCGGCGAATTTACCGGCTTTGTCGTTCATGGTGCCATCGTCGTTGGTTACGCGGATGATCGGCAGATTGTGGCGCATGGCCACTTCAAAGTCATTGGGGTCATGCGCCGGGGTGATTTTCACCGCGCCGGTGCCAAACGCCATATCCACATAATCGTCCGCCACCACGGGGATGGGCTTGTTCATCACCGGCAGAATCACCATTTTGCCCACAAGGTCCTTATAACGCTCGTCCTTGGGGTTCACAGCCACGGCGGTATCGCCCAGCATGGTTTCGGGGCGCGTGGTAGCAACCGTTACGCCCTTGCCGCCGTCTGCGCCGGGGTAATGCACATGCCACAGATGGCTTTGCTGCTCTTCGTATTCCACTTCCGCGTCGGAAAGTGCGGTTTTACACACCGGGCACCAGTTGATGATGCGGTTGCCGCGGTAGATCAGCCCTTTATTGTACAGGTTTACAAACACTTCGCGCACGGCTTCGCTGCAGCCATCGTCCATGGTAAAGCGTTCGCGCTCCCAATCGCAGCTCGCGCCCAAGCGGCGCTGCTGTTTGTTGATACGTCCGCCGTATTCTTCTTTCCACTTCCAAGCGCGCCGCAGGAACTCCTCGCGGCCCACATCCTCCTTGGTTAATCCTTCGCTGCGCATTTGCTCAACGATTTTCACCTCAGTCGCGATGGATGCATGGTCGGTGCCCGGCAGCCACAGGGTGGGATCGCCCTTCATGCGGTGGTAGCGGATGGGAGCATCCTGTAAAAGGCAATCCATCGCATGACCCATGTGCAGCTGCCCGGTAATGTTTGGCGGCGGCATCACAATGGTGTACGGCTTTTTGCCCTCCACACGCTTGGCGCGGAACGCGCCGGATTCTTCCCACATATGATATAGTTTATCCTCAATCTCTTGTGGATTATACACTTTTTCCATTTCAAATTCTGTGTTGGGGCTCATCTTTGCAAACCTCCATTATAAATTCGGAAACACATCCAACAGGATCATCGCGCCCAGCAGCGCCAGCAGCAATCCGGCGACCTTCAAGGGCAATATCGCCCGCTCGCCTCCCTGTTTGCCAAAACGGCGGCAAAGCGCCGGTGCGCCATAACCAAGCAGCGCGCCCACAAGGAGCAGCGCAATCCCCGGTATGCTCAGCCGGGAAAGCACGCCATGCCAATACGACATATCCGCCATCCTTTCGGTAAAAAAGAAAAAGCCGCACACGTCCAAAGGACGGAGCAGCTCCGTGGTACCACCTTGTTTCGCGGCGGAAAATCCGCCGCCTCTATGCGCTGTATCGGGCGCGACCGGCGCAACTAACGTACAGAAACCTGCAAACGCTTCATTACGCACCTTTACGGGCGACTTTCCGCAGCGCTTTCCCATGAACAGTCTTTCAGCCGATGAACCGTTCTCTCTGGCGGGTGCGCTGGCGTACTCCTCCCGATCGTTAGGCGTTTTGTTTCTTATCCTCGGTCATGTCAATGACTTGCTTGCCATTGTAATAACCGCAATGCTTGCACACACGGTGGGCGAGCTTCTTCTGGTGGCACTGCGGGCATTCCACGATGCCGGGCAGGCTCAGCTTCCAGTGAGTACGACGGCTACGGCCGCGGGCACGGGATACTTTTCCTTTCGGAAGAGCCATGGTCTACACCTCCTTCTTCAGCCGCCGTAATCCTTGCGGTTTATAGCGGCTTCGCCAGTCGTTCGCGATGCAAACGCATGGCTGGTCGGCCTTGCCGGTTTCTACATCCATCACCTGCCGGGCAGGTTTGGCGGTCAATCGGCTTTGTCAGCCTCATCGTTTAGCAAGCTCTGTAATGCTTCAAAAGGACGTTGCGTCTCTTCCTGGCTTGAGCTTTTGGAATTCTCCTCTTTAAGCGTACGGTAGGCATTGCTTCCCGGGCAATCTTCCCTGCACACAATGCGCATGGGCAGATTGAGCATTACCAGCGTAAGCGCGAGTTGAGTCAGCGAAATCTTATTTCCTTCGAATGGAAACGCTTCGTCCTCCAGTTCGTTGGCGTCCTTGCGGAACATCTCCTCAAACGGAACGGCAAGCGGCACAGTAGCGGGGCCAAGGCACATCGCGCAAGTCGCGTGAGCCGTGGTGGTCATTTCACCCCTCAACTGTACGGCGCCATCAATCGCGGTAAACACACCGGCTAACGACACCGTATCGAAGGCGATCTCTTCGCCATATACATCCTGAGGCGGCAGCGTTTCCTGCACCGAAAACGGATGCTCCGTCCCGGGCGCAAGCAAAGCCTTTGTAACATCCAGCTCCATAGCAGCCTCCTCCAATGTGAACAAGCTGTATTATAAGCCTTGTTCTTCCGCTTGTCAAATACAATTTTTATACGAAAAGCGTACGGAGACACGCTGTTTGCACTGTATTTACCGCAGGATGCGAAGCCGGGTTTTCCCCGGCAGCCGGAGCGGACAGCGGTATAGCATTTACACCGCGGGCTTGCTCCGTCTTCCCGTATTAGTCCACGATTTCGCGGCCTTCGACGATTGCCAGCGTATCGCACGCAATTACGTGTTCTTCGTCAGTGGGGATCACGCACACCTTTACAGTGCTGTCGTCGGTAGAAATAATCGCTTCTTCGCGGGTATTGTTCTTTTCCAGATCAATCTTCGCGCCCAGATAATCAAAATCTTTCATAACCATGGCGCGCAGGTTGCTGTTATTTTCGCCGATACCGGCCGTAAAGACAATCGCGTCTACGCCGTTCATTTCCGCAGCGTAAGCGCCGATGTACTTTTTAATGCCCCACACCAGCATATCGCGGGCGATAATAGCATTTTCCTCACCACGGTCACAGGCAGCGTCGATATCGCGCATATCACTGGAGATACCGCTTACGCCCAGCAAGCCGCTTTTCTTATTCAGCAGGGAAAGCACTTCGTCCACAGTCATCTTTTCGTTATTGGCAATGTACTGCACTACCGCCGGGTCCAGGTTGCCGGAGCGGGTACCCATCAGTACGCCTTCCAGCGGGGTAATGCCCATGCTGGTATCCAGGCATTTGCCGTTGAGCACAGCGGCCAGGCTGGAACCATTGCCCAGATGGCAGGTGATGATGCGGCTGTTTTTACGGTCCAGCCCTAAAAACTCGCAAGCGCGCTTGCTTACATAGCGGTGGCTGGTGCCATGGAAGCCATAGCGGCGCACATGCAGCTTTTTATAATATTCCATGGGTACGCCGTAGAGATAAGCTTTCTTGGGCATTGTCTGGTGGAAAGCCGTGTCGAATACCGCCACGTTGGGGGTGGTCGGCATTACCTTTTCACAGGCTTCAATGCCCATCAGGTTTGCGGGGTTATGCAGCGGGCCCAGCGGGATGTTTTCCCGGATGGCATCCTTCACTTCCTCGTTTACCTTCACACTGGCGGTGAAGCGCTCGCCGCCGTGCAGCACGCGGTGGCCTACCGCGCCGATTTCATCCATGCTCTTTACCGCGCCCTTTTCGGGATCGGTCAGAGCTTTCAGCATCCACTGGATGCCCTCGGTATGGGTTTTCATGGGGGCGACAGCGTCGAAAACTTTGCCGTCCGCCTTCTGGTTAATGTGGCTGCCCTCAATGCCGATGCGTTCCACCAGGCCTTTTGCCAGCAGCTTTTCGCCGTCCATATCGATCAACTGGTATTTCAGGGAGGAAGAACCCGCGTTGAGAATGAGAATTTTCATCAGTACAACTCCTTATATCGTCCCTTAGGCCTGCGCCTTAACGGCGGTAATCGCCACAACGCTTACAATGTCCTCTACCGAGCAGCCGCGGCTCAAATCGTTCACCGGCTTAGCCAAACCCTGCACAATGGGGCCGACCGCCGTAGCGCCCGCAAAACGCTGCACCAGTTTATAGCCGATGTTGCCCGCCTGCAAATCGGGGAAAATAAGTACATTGGCATGACCCGCCACCTGGCTGCCGGGCGCCTTGAGCGCGCCGACGCTTTCCACCAGCGCGGCATCCGCCTGCAGTTCGCCATCGCATTCCAGCTCGGGTGCCAGCTCGTGCACCTTGGCGGTCGCTTCCTGCACCTTGGTTACGTTGTCGTGCTTGGCGCTGCCCTTGGTGGAGAAAGAGAGCATGGCAACCTTCGGGTCCATCCCGGTCAGCTGCTTACCGGTCTGCGCGCTGGTTATAGCAATCGCTGCCAACTCATCCGCAGAAGGATCGGGGATAACCGCGCAATCGCCGAAGATCAGCACGCCATCGTCGCCATACTGCTTGTTGGGTACTTCCATAATAAAAGCGCCACTGACTACTTTAATGCCAGGCGCCGTCTTGATAATCTGCAGCGCAGGCCGCAGCACATTGCCGGTGGAGTTGATGGCGCCCGCCACCATACCGTCCGCATCGCCGGTCTTCACCATCACCGCACCGTAGAACAACGTATTGCCCGTTACCAATTCCATGGCCTGCTCGGGCGTCATTCCTTTGGCTTTACGCAGTTCAAAAAGCAAATCGGCATAAGCCTGCGACTTTTCGGACTTCTTGGGGTCGATCTGCTCAATCCCCTCAACATTGGTACCGGTTTCGGCTGCGACTTTAGCAATATCCTCCGTATTGCCCAGCAACGTCACCTTGGCAATCCCCTGATCGGTAATCAGGCGGGCTGCCTGCACTGTGCGCGGCTCGGACCCTTCGGCCAGCACGATATGCTTGACGTCCTGTTTCGCCTTCGCTTTGATTTTGTCAATAATGGACATGGCGGTTTCCTCCCTTATGTGATAGAATACAAACAGGTTTGTATCTGTATACAACCGAGTTATTATACACCTTTTCGCGCTGAAATGAAATAGAAACACGGAAAAACGAGAGCTTATACACGAAAAACACAAAGTTTTCGCTCGAAGCCGTTTATTTTCGCACCGCAGTTGCCAAAATGCCGTTACAAGGAGCCATATGAAGCCTACTGTTGGTATTATTTGTGAATACGATCCGTTTCACCGTGGGCATGCGCGCCAGTTTGCCCTGATCCGGTGCCGCTATCCGCAGGCACGTATTGTGTGCGTCATGAGCGGCTGTTTTACCCAGCGCGGCATGCCTGCGCTGTTCCCGCCCGCTTTCCGGGCGGAGGCTGCTCTGCGCGCCGGCGCGGATATTGTGCTGGAGCTGCCCTGCGCCTTTGCCGTACGAGACGCGGAAAATTTTGCGCTGGGTGCGGTAAGCATCCTAACCCGGCTTGGGTTTGTAACGCATCTTTCTTTTGGGCTGGAAACGGAGGACCTTACCCCGCTGCAAAGCATCGCCGCGCTGCTGGAAGCGCCGACTCCGGCTTTTACCGCAGCACTGCGTAAAGCGCTGGCGCGCGGTATTCCCTTCGCCGCGGCGCAGGCCGAAGCGGTTGCAACCGCGCTACAGGAGGCACCTTGCCAAGCAGGCACCGGCAGTATTCTTTCGGCCGAAACAGCAGCTCAACTGCTTTCGCAGCCCAACAACATTCTGGGCATTTGCTACCTGCGCGCGCTCCGGCGGCTGCACAGCCCTCTTACACCGCTACCCGTATTGCGGCAAGGTTCATACCATGCGCAAACCCTCGCTGAAAACCCGTATCCATCAGCTACCGCCGTACGCAAAGCCTGGCTGTCGGGCGATATCGCCGCCGCGCAGGAGGCGTGTGGGTATCCGCTCCAGAACATTCCCGCCCATCGCCCCGACGCACTGGATACCGTGCTGCTTAACCGCCTGCGTTCCGCCACCGCCGGGGAGCTGCGCGCCCTGCCGGATTGCAGCGAGGGGCTGGAAAACCGGCTGCTGGCCGCCGCGCGGCAGGCTACCACGCGCGCGGAATTGCTTGCATTACTGAAAACCCGCCGCTATGCCTACACGCGCCTGAACCGGCTGTTAGCCCATGCACTCTTAGGCGTGCAGCAGGAGCTGCTTACACAGCACTCCCTACCGGAAACCGTCCGGCTGCTGGGCTTTCGCAAAGAAAGCCGCGATTTGCTGGCTCATTTTCCGGAAAGCCAAATTCCCGTCATTGCCAAGGCGGCGGATGGCGACCCCGCCGACCCACTGTACGCACTGGACGTGCGCGCATACGACCTTTGGGCTTTGGGCGCAGGGCTGCCAGCCGGGCTGATGTACCGGCAGCAAGTGGTGATTCTGTAATACCGCAAGCCTGTATCGCTGCCTTTACCGAAGCAGCATGACAATCCCTGTCCACAAAAGCATTGAAAAAAGGATGTACAGGCAGAGTTTCATCACTCCGGTACATCCTTTAATGCATATTAAAAAGGATGTACTGGCAGGGTCTACAATCCCTCCGGTACATCCTTTATACTTCCCAGTTATGGGATCAGCGGCGGTTCTTCCGAATCGCTCTGCTTTGCATCGGCAAGCGGTTCCGGCAGGGGCGGCAGCTCCCGCACATCGCTGATACCGAAATGCTCCAAAAATTTATCCGTCGTGGCGTACAGTATAGGGCGGCCCAGCGCTTCCTTACGCCCTACCTCCTGTATCAGCCCTTTATGCAGCAGGGATTGTACGGAATAATCACACTTTACGCCGCGCACCTGCTCCACCATGCCTTTGGTGGCCGGCTGGCGGTAAGCGATTACCGCCAACGTTTCCAACGCCGCCTGCGAAAGGCTCTGCCGCTGTACCGGCTGGAGCATTCGTTCCACATAGGGGGCATACTCCGGGCGGGTTTCCAGCTTCAGGTGATCGCCATAGCGTTTCAGGGTGATGCCACGGCTGGTGCTTTCATACTCCTTTTGCAGCAGCTCCACAGCATGCATGGTTTCCATCTCGCTCATTTCCAGCGCAAGCGAAAGCTCGGGTACACTGATCGCGTCGCCCGATACAAATAAAATCGCCTCAATGGCGTTGGTTGCCTCATTCGGCTGCAACGGCTTTCCTCCTCCCCGGATGCAGCATGATGGTATCAAACGTGCCGCTCTGGGTTACATGTGCTTTGCCCAGCTTGAGCAATTCCAACAGTGCGATAAACAGCGTTACCACTTCTTCGCGCTCCGGCCGCACCTGAAACAGCTCATCAAAACGGGTTGCACCGCCACGCAGCCGGTTTTGAATGGCTTTCATACAGCCTTCCACCGTATAGCTGTCCCGGCGGATATCCCGCGGTATAAAAGCCGCTTCCGGCTCCTCGCGCGGGGCGCGGCTGGCCACACGCTGCAGCGCCGACCACAGCGCATCCAGCGTCAGTCCGTCTATTTCCAGTGTCGGCGGCGGCAGGGGGATTTCCTCCGGCAGCTTGCCAAACACATCCATCGCGCTTTTTTCAAACGCCGCCATGTTGACGGCGCTTTCTTTGAATTGTTTATAAGCAGTCAACTGCGCAATCAACGCCTGCTCGGGGTCTTCTTCCTCGGGTTTGGGCGGTTTGGGCAGCAGCGCCCGGCTTTTAATCTCCACCAGCATCGCCGCCATCGCGATAAACTCGCTGGCCTCGTCCGGGTCAAAATCCGGCGCGGTTTGCACCGCCTCAATAAACTGCTCGGTAATCTGGCTTACGAAAATATCCTTAATATCAATCTTCGCTTTACCAATCAAGTGCAGCAGCAAATCCAGCGGCCCGTCAAACTGCTTCAGCCGGATATACAGTGCCATTACGCCGCGCCCTCCAGCTGTAAAAACAGGTGCAGCACGCCGCTTTCGACTACGCCGGTCACAGCGGTAAGCACCGAAATAAGCGCGCCGGAGAACACCAACACCAGTAAAATAATCTGCGCAATCTGAAAAAATTGGTGGTTCATGGTCAGTTTACCCTTGAGCACCAAATCGTTGAGCACATGGAAGCCGTCCAGCGGCGGAATCGGAATCAGGTTAAACACTGCAATTGTTAGATTCATGGTCGAGAACAGCAGCAAAAAGCGCTGTACATGCATCAGCCACGGGTGCAGCATATACTGGCTGAAGTCCGCACCGGAACCGCTGAGCAAAATGGAATAACCAACACCGCTGGAGGACAGGAATTCCATCGCGCCTCCGTTCGCGGCAATTACATTTGCCCGCCACAATAGCGGGTTGATAATCGTAGCCAGAAAAGTCGACACGATGAACAGCGTCAGGTTGGTGGCCACGCCTGCAATGGAAACCAGAAAATCCGCTCTTCGTTGATTACCGTGAAAATTGCGCGGATTCACCGGCACAGGTTTTGCCCAGCCAAAGCCAAGCAACACTAAACTGATCGTGCCAAACGGGTCCAAATGCTTACGTGGATCCAGCGTAAGACGGCCCAGCATTTTCGCCGTGGGATCACCGCAGCGGTACGCCACATAGCCATGGGCAATTTCGTGCAGCATCAGTGTTAGCAGTACGGCCACGGCAAAATAGAGCATGTATATGATGAAACCAACAGGATCCGTGGTCAGCCACGACCCCCAAGCTTGTAAACGGGAAAAAATGCCCACAGTATAACCTCGTTTCCTGCGCTTGCCGGGCAAGCGTACTGTTTTCTTTCCCCCTATACAATATAGCAACGCGGCTATTGCGCGGCCATTGCGCCGCCATCTGCCACACCGTATGGGTTGAAATAGTATTATAGCGTGACCGCATCCAAAATACAAGCAGGCCGCCAATCCGCTTGGGATGGCGGCCTGCCGTGTATTACAGGGCTTCGATGACACCGTCCAGCAATTGGCGGAATGTGCCTTTCACCTTGTTGCCCATCTCCATTACTTCTTCATGGTTCAGCGGCGCGTCCATCACCCCTGCCGCCATATTGGTAATACAGCTGAGGCCCAGCACCCGCATCCCGCCGTGGCGCGCCACGATGATTTCCGGAACCGTACTCATCCCCACGGCGTCCGCGCCCAGCGTGCGCAGCATGCGGATTTCGGCAGGCGTTTCGTACGTCGGCCCGTTCAGCCAGCAGTATACCCCCTGTTGCAGGGGAATGTTCATCTTCTGCGCCGTTTCCACCGCCAGCGCGCGCAGCTCCCGGTCCAGCGCGTAGCTCATGTCCGGGAACCGCGGGCCAAACTCGTCCAAGTTCGGGCCGATCAACGGGTTTTTCCCGGTCAGGTTCAGCACGTCGTTAATCAGCATCAAGTCCCCGGCGTGGAACTCCATGTTTACGCCGCCGGCGGCGTTGGTGACAATCAGGGTTTTTACACCGAGTTTTTGCATCACACGTACCGGCATGGTCACATCCAGCAGATCGTACCCCTCATAGGCGTGAAAGCGCCCCTGCATCATACATACGCGCTTGCCATGCAGCGTGCCCGTGTACCAACGGCCTTTATGCCCCGGCACCGTCGATACGGGGAAATTGGGGATGTCCTTGTAATCCATGTATTTAGCGTCTTCCAACGCCTCCACATAATCGCCGAGGCCGCTGCCCAGCACCACGGCGATTTCCGCTGTGCCGCAGACTTTTTCAATCGCCTTGGCCGCGCTCTTGATTCTCTTCAAATGATTTTTCTTTCCCATACTGGTTGCCTCCTTTATCGTAATCGTCCACAACGTTTGGTGTCTCTTCGTTGCGCGGTGAAAGCCGCAAAGCAAATTGCTTTGGCTGTCCGTCCCGCTTTTATTTATTAGTGTAATACAACCCGTTTTACACTGCCGTTTTTACTCCAGGGCAGATGCGAACGATTCCGCGCCAAAACGGTCGTTTAAGCCAAATAGCTCCGCAATAGTCGCGGCGATATCCGCATAGGTTTTACGGGTTCCCAGCTGCGTAAGCCCCGTCATCTCCGGAGTCCACGCCACAATGGGGATGTATTCGCGGGTATGGTCGGTACCATGGAAGGTGGGGTCACACCCGTGATCGGCATCGATGAGGATCAGGTCGCCCGGCTGCGCCAGCTTCATCGCTTCGCCCAGCTTTTCGTCAAACGCGACCAGCGCATCGGCATAACCCTGCGCGTCGCGGCGATGGCCGTACACCATATCAAAATCGACCAGATTCACAAACACCAGCCCGGTAAAATCGCGCTTCATCGTATCCAGCCAAACATCAATACAGGCGGGGTTTCCCATGGAATGGACGCTCTCGGCCAAGCCACGCATGCAGAAGATATCCCCGATTTTGCCGATGCCCATGGTGAAAATGCCCTTCTCTGTAAGCGCATCCAGTATCGTGCGGCCTGTCGGCTCCAGACTGAAATCCTCCCGCCGGGGCGTACGAGTAAACTTTCCTTTTTCCGAGCCGATAAACGGCCGCGCAATCACCCGGCCAACCGCGTGCTCACCCTGCAAAATCTTCCGCGCAATGCGGCACCACTCATACAGTGTTTCCACCGGCACGATCTGCTCGTTCGCCGCAATCTGGAATACACTGTCCGCCGAGGTATACACAATCGGGTACCCGGTGCGCAGGTGCTCTTCGCCCAGTTCGTCCAGAATCACAGTGCCGCTGGAGGCGTAATTACCAAGCGTTTTCCGGCCAATGGCCTTTTCAAACGCGTCGATCACCTCCGCGGGAAAACCGTTCGGGTAGGTGGGGAAAGCCTGTGTAAGCGTAACGCCGCTCATTTCCCAGTGCCCGGTTGTCGTATCCTTGCCTGCGCTGCGCTCTATGGCGCGCCCAACTGCACCCACAGCGTCCGCCGGACGTTCGCAGGGCACGTTGGGGATATACCCAAACCCCATTTTCTCTAAATTAGGCAGTTTGGGATGCGCGGTCTTAATGGTATGTTCCAGCGTGCTAGCGCCAACATCGCCATACTGCTTTGCATCCGGCAGCGCACCGGCGCCTACACTGTCCAGCACGATCAGAAACAACCTTTTCATCTTTCATTCCTCCTTTGGAAATCCGTTATTATTTTACACGAAAAAAGCAAGAAAGAAAAGCGTTTCCGGCGCCACCCATTTTATTTTACCAAGTCTGCGTCAGCTTCCGGGGCTTAGCTTACGGAGTGTACGCATCCGTTATATCCTATACATACACCGCACCGGATGCGATGTTCTTATTTACATTTCGCGTCCATCTCCGTACAATAGACACGTCAGGAGGAGGTAACCATGCAACAAACTTTTATCGCTGCCGCGGCTTTTGGGCTGGAAGGTGTCGCCGCTGCGGAGCTTAGGCATTTGGATATAGACGCACGGGCGGAAGCAGGCGGCGCGCGCTTTACCGGAGAATGGATAGACGCTATGCGCGCCAATCTTTGGCTGCGTACGGCAGACCGTGTGCTGTTGGTGCTTTGCGAACGCGAAGCCGTTACTTTTGAGGATTTATTTCAAGCGGTTTATGCCATCGAATGGGAAAAACTGATGCCGCGCAATGCGGCGATAAACGTCAGCGGCAAGTGCGTGCGCAGTACGCTGATGAGCGTGCGCGATTGTCAAGCCGTAGCAAAAAAGGCTATCGTCAAGCGCCTGATGGACAAGCTGCATGTTTCCACCCTGCCGGAAACCGGCACAGCTTACCCCATTGATATTGCCATCCGGCAGGATCAGCTGCGCGTAACGCTGGATATGAGCGGCGAGGCGCTCAACCGGCGTGGCTACCGCACATGGAACGGCGAAGCCCCTTTGCGGGAAACGTTAGCCGCGGCACTGCTGCAAATTTCCCCATGGCGGCCGCAGCAGCCGCTGTATGACCCCTGCTGCGGCACCGGCACATTGCTGGTCGAAGCCGCCATGCGCGCAACCCACCGCGCGCCGGGGCTGAAGCGCACTTTTGCCTGCGAGCAGTATCCCTTTATGCCCAAAGCAGATATTGATGCGCTCCGGCAGGAAGCCGAAGCCGCATATACCCCGGAAACGCCGTTTGACATTGGCGGCAGTGATGTAGATCCCGACGCGATTGCCCTGTGTGAAAAACACATCCGTCAAGCAGGCTACGACTACCGTATTCCTGTAGAAGTACAGGATTTGCGTACGCTGCAATTGCCGCAGGAAAACGGTTTTTTCATCTGCAACCCTCCCTATGGCGAGCGGTTGGGCGATCAGGAAAGTTGCCGTGCCCTGTACCGGGAGCTGGGGTTGCTGCTCAAACGTCATCCTACATGGAAAATGGGGGTTATTGCGTCCGATCCGGCATTTGAGCGGTATTTCGGCCGCCGTGCCCAGCGCAAACGCAGGCTGTACAACGGGCGTCTGGAGTGTGAGTTCTTCCTTTTCTAAACGAAAAGTGATGGAGTCAAGCGCTGCTTGGCTCCATTTTCATTGCAAACGGCATTCGCCCTCTGTTCCGTACGTCGTACAGAAATACTTTCAACTCACGTATCGATTTTATTGCTTTAGCAAAGCCGAATTTTTACTTCCATACGGGATGGGGCGACGATGACCCCGAATTCCTCTATGTAAAACGCAATATGCCCATTAAGATATAGTTGACTCCGTCCAATAAATGTAGTATGCTATTTTTACTGGACGGAGTCCATTATTCTTTAGGAGGGAAAGCCGATGACTACACAAAACGAAGCCACGCAAAAAATACGCAGTTTCAACCGCTTTTATACCCACTTGTTGGGACTGTTGGACCGGCATATATTGGATTCCGATTTTTCGCTGACCGAAGCGCGGGTACTGTTGGAAATCAGCAAAGAAAACGGCACCACCGCCCGCAAGCTGACCGAGCGCCTGAAAATTGACCCCAGCTATATGAGCCGGATGCTGCGGGGTTTTGAAGCCCGCTCTTTGATTACCCAAACGCCCTCCCCTACGGACAGCCGCAGCAAAGTGATTACATCAACGGCCGAAGGGCTTTTCGCACTGGAGCGGCTGAGCGAGCGTTCGGACGCGCAGGTGCGCTCGCTCACCGATGCGCTCTCGCCGGAGGAACTGCAATCCGTGCTGGATGCCATGGCGTTAATCCGCAGCCAGTTTTCCCGCGCGGTCTTCCCGGCGGTGATTCGCAACTATCTGCCCGGCGATGAGGAATATATAATCCGGCGGCATCGTGAGCTGTACCTGAACGAGTATGGCCTGAACGAAGCATTTGCTGGGTACGTACACAAGACCGTGCATCATCTGACCGATCACCTTGACCCAAGCAACGAATGCGTGCTGATTGCCGAGGTGAACAGCCGCCCCATGGGCAGCATCGCCATTGCACGAGTCGACGCGCAAAATGCCCAACTCCGCTTCTTTTTATTAGAGCCGGAAGCCCGGGGTTACGGGCTTGGGTTGCGGCTGGCTGAAAGCGCCATTGCGTTTTGCCGCAAAGTTGGGTATACCCATGTTTTTCTGGAAACGATCAACCTGCTTACAACCGCCCGCTCCATTTACAAACGGCTGGGGTTCCAGCTGACCCGCTTGTTTCCCCAAGCTGATTGGGGGCCGGACGTTATAGAAGAATATTGGGAGCTGACGCTGTAACCGCTCTGTAACCATAGGTTCCCCATCAACGAAAAATGCCGGTCGCAGTTATAACGACCGGCATTTTTCGTTGATTCTTTTAGAGCAGCGTATATTGGACGATCAGCGACGTTGCCGAAAGCACAATCCAGCAGATCAGCCCCATCAGGATTGGCCTTCCGCCTTTCTTAACAAGGTTTACGAGGTTCGTATTCAAGCCAATGGCGGCCATAGCCATCACAATCATGAATTTACCGGCCTGCGAAAGCCAATGCGTCAGCGCCGGGGGCAGCGAAACGAAGGTGTTCAGCACCGACGCCAGCAGGAAACCCAGCACGAACCACGGAAAAATTTTTCCGAAGTGATACACACGTTTTTCGTCGACCCCCGCCCTACGCGCCTTATACAGTGCCAGTGCCAGCGTAACCGGGATGATCATCAGCGTACGGGTCAGTTTCACGATCACGGCGAGGTCGCCCGCCGCCGCGCTGTAGGTGTAGCCCGCCGCCACCACGGAGGACGTATCGTTGATCGCCGTGCCCGCCCATATACCAAAATGCTGGTTGCTCATGCCAAACAGGTGCCCGAGCGCCGGAAACAGGAATGCCGCGATCACGTTGAACAGGAAAATTGTGGAGATCGAGTGGGCTACATCCTCATCATCGGCGCCGATCACAGGGGCTGTAGCCGCGATAGCCGATCCGCCGCATATGGCAGTGCCCACGCCGATCAGGATTTTCGTATTGCCGTCTATTTTCAATGCCCTGCCGACGATATAAGCGGTCACGAATGTCGCTGTAAGGGTGAAAGCCATCAGCTCCAGGGTCTTCGCGCCCGCATGTACGACACTGTACAGGTTCATGCTGAACCCAAGCAAAATAATGGAATATTGCAGCAATATCCTTGAGGTAAACCGGATGCCGGCATCCAACGCCACCGGACGCTTCCAAAACGCCAGCAGCATGCCGAACAGAATACCGAGTACCGGACTGCCGATTACCGGCACCGCCGAACCAATGAACCACGCGGGAACTGCAATTAAACCCGCAAGCAGAATTCCGGGTACCTTTTGCCAGAAATTCTTCAACTTCTTCATCTCCCGCTGGTCAGTATACCGTTTGACAATGAATAAGTAAAATATTATTATCTTATCAATATCATAAGTTTTTCGATTGTGAGGGATTGCTATGACCCTGCGCCATTTCCGTGTTTTCGTCGCGGTTTGCGATACCATGAATATGACAGCGGCAGCGCAAGCCCTCTTCATGTCCCAATCGGCGGTAAGCCAGTCGATTGCCGAGTTGGAAAAACAATACGGTGTAAGGCTTTTCGAGCGGCTTTCCAAAAAGCTTTATCTGACCGGGGCGGGCGAAAAGCTACTCGGTTACGCGCGTCCGCTGCTGCGCATGAGCGCAGAAGCCGACCATGAACTCCGGGCGCTGGGTGAAAACGAAACCCTGCGCATTGGCGCGAGCCTGACCGTAGGGAGCTGCCTGCTGCCCCAGCTTGCGGCGGCTTTCCGGTCGCAGGCGACAGGGACGCGCATCGAAGTGACGGAGAACAACACCCGGCGGATTGAGCAAATGATTTTGGCAGATCAGCTGGATTTCGGCATCGTCGAGGGCGCCACATCCTCCCCGGATGTGCTCGCCCACCCGCTGATGGAGGATGAAATGGTGCTGGTCTGCGCCCCGTGTCATCGTTTCGCAGGCATGCCGGAAGTAGCGCCGGAAGCACTCTCCGGCGAGGATTTCATCATCCGCGAAGAGGGCAGCGGTACACGGGAGACTTTTGAAAAAGGCATGAGCGGGCTTCCCTGGCATGCCGCGTGGGTCTGTAACAACGCCGATTCCATCCGCATGGCTGTTGAGAACAACATCGGCATATCGGTAATCTCCCGTCTTTCGGTCGCACGGGATTTGACTGCCGGACTGCTGTGCGCGGTACCGGTACACTCGCTGCGCTTCACCCGCACCTTTCAGGTGATCTACCATAAAAACAAATTCATCACCCGGGCGATGCAGACGTTCATGGATTTTTGCGAAGACTATGTGCAAAAGTCCGGGCCGGAACCCGCTTGAGTTCCAGCCCGGACTTTTGTGTATGAAAAGAGTGGAATCCCTCCGCTCTTTTAAGTATTTATCAGAGATTTCTTATCCATAAAACCGGATGGCAAATCAATCCTGCTCCGAAAAATCCGCTTCCATGGGGGGCATTTGGTCGCATACCAGCAGCAGTGCGTCCTCGCCGTTGTCCTCATAATACTGTTTACGAACGCCCAGTTTGAGAAAGCCAAGGCTTTTGTATAAATTGAGCGCCGGTTCGTTGCTTTTTCGCACTTCCAGCGTCATATACTGCACGCCCAAGTTGGCGGCGTACTGCATCAGCGCCTGCATTAAAGCCCGCCCAATGCCTTTGCCGCGATGTTCCTTGCGCACCGCCACATTGGTAATGTGCCCTTCTTCAAAGATCATCCACGCACCGCCGTAGCCGATAATCTCCCCATTTTCTTCCGCCACAAGGTAGCGCGCGCAGGCATTGCGCTGCATCTCATCCAAAAAGCTCTGGCGCGACCACGGCGTAGAGAACGTCGCCTGTTCAATCGCGTGTACGGCAGTCACATCCTCCAGCGTCATCCGTCGAATGGTCATGAGTGCGCCGCCTTCAGTTTCGCCATACGCGCCCGCTCCGCTTGCGGCGCGCGCAGATACTTCGGCATCAGAGTCAAATAATCCACTTGTTCGTCCGCATGTGCCTCCGCCAGCAGCGCCACCGCTGCCGGCCGCAGATAGCTCATGTGCGCAGGCGGAAATACCGCCCTATCGCCAAGCCGCGCTACAATCGCCTCGCGGCTTGGCGCCGCGCCGTCGCCGGCAAAGCAAAGCTTTTGTTCCGGCTTTGCCACAGCCAAAGCGTGATCTAAAAAGTCATTCAGTTTTGCGGCTTCATCCACGATCATCCGCACCGGGGGCATACCGGGGGTAAACGCCGCGCCATACACCTGCCCGGCGCGCGCATCCTGCACAGGGCACAGGAGCATATCTGTCTGGCCGCAGCCTGCTGCCAGCGCCTCCAGCGCATCGATCCCCACGCAGGGAATGTTCAAGCCGTGCGCCATGCCTTTTACGGTACTTACGCCGATGCGCACCCCGGTAAACGAACCGGGTCCGACAACGGCGGCCAGCAAATCCATTTGGTCTACCGTGAGCCCCGCGCGCATCAGCGCTTCATCCACCATGGGCATCAGGTTGACCGAATGGGTGCGTTTATTCACCGCCGCGCCCTCGTACAGCACGCGGCCATCCTGTGTTACCGCAACGCCGCAGACCGGGCCGGACGTATCCAGCGCCAAAATTCTCATGCTTTATCCTCCAACGCAAGCGCATCCAACGCGTGAAACCCGCCTTCGGGGATCAGCGTAAAGCTGCGTATATTTTCGTCCAGCGCACGGATAACGATGCGCAGGCGCGTTTCCGGCAAGGCGTCCTCCGCGGCGCTGGGCCATTCCACCACCGCGACACCATCGTCATACAGGTACTCGTCCATCGCCATTTCGTACAGTTCTTCCGAGCTGCCCACACGATACCAATCGAAGTGGAAAAGAGGCAGGCGGCCGGTATTGTACACCTGCAATATGGTAAAACTGGGGCTGGGGATATAGCCCGTAACGCCAAGCCCTTGCGCTATGCCGCGCGTAAACTCGCTTTTTCCGGCGCCCAAATCCCCTTCCAGCAGTATCACATCCCCAGCCTGCAATTGTCCGGCAATCCGCTGCCCCAGCACGCGGGTTTCCGCTGCGCTGCCGGTTCTCAGCTCGATCATGGTTCATCTTCTTTCCAATACACCGTTTTTCGGGCTACCCGATTAACCGCCTTGCCTTTGTTATAGCAAGCATACCCGACGGTTCAGCCCTTAGCGTCGGGGCCTGCCGTTCGCGCTGCCCGCCATATGCTGGCGACCATGCAAAATCGGCGAGAGAGGTTTATAAATCACAAAACCCAGCAGGCTGAGTACGCCCCATTTCAACAAATTGAACGGAGCCGTAATAGCAAAAACAAATTTCCATACCGTATCCAGGCTGGGAATGACCGTTTGCCCCATTGCAATAATCTGCTCAACCGGCATGCCGTAAGCCGCTCCGTAAAAGGGAATCAGCAAATAAACGTTCGCCAGCACCCCGGTAACCGTAGCACACAGGCTACCCACCAGCATACCGAGTAGCGCGCCGCCGCGGGCTTTCTTATTGTAATAAATCAGCCCGGCCGGTACCACCATGGCAGCCCCAATCAGAAAATCCGCCAGCTCCCCCACACCCTGCGAGGATGTATGCAAAAGGCCAATCAAGCTTTTGATTGCCAGTATGATCACCCCGGCAACCGGCCCCATTGAAAAAGTGCCCAGCAACACCGGCAAATTGCTGAAATCCAGCTTATAAAACAGCACCACCGGTATTTCCACCAAAAACAGCAGGCTAGCAATCGCGGCCAGAATCGCAATCATGGAAATGGTCTGGGTCGTGAAACGAAACGGTTTGTTTTGTGTCATGAAAAATCCCTCCGTGTCTACATAAATTGCCCCTGATGGTTTCAGCATCAGGGGCAACCACTCACTAAGGGAGGCTGCTCTTCTCTCATCCGGACTACACGGCTTACGCCGTTCACCGTCGGCTTCGGAATTTCACCGAATCGGCTCCAGTACCAAAGTACGGAGTTCGCGGGCTGTACCGCCGGTAGGGATTTCCACCCTGCCCCGAAGAAGCCATCGTTGGGTTTCATTCCATTTATGCCGCACAGGCAAAAATGAAATGGTTTCTCGCGTGCATCATAGCACGGGACAGCTTGCTTGTCAATGCTGTCAAGGCGTTTCGTTCTTACACGTCCAACAGGTTTAGCACTGCCGCGCCTTCGGGGCGGATATCCAGAATTTCGCAGCTGTTTTCGCCAAATACGTTGCTCATGTCTTTCACAAAGCTGTCCAGATCTTTTTGCGGCACAAAGTTCAGCGTTGTACCCGCAAAGCCGCCGCCGTGCACACGCCATGCACCTTTGCCTTTCAGCTTACTGTCCGCCAGCATCAGCGCCAGAGCAATCTCCTCCGCATCGCTGCTGGCAAAAATGTTTTGCAGGTACATCGCGCTGCTGCGTCCGGATTCGATAATATTCTCCAAAAACAGCGGCAGGTTATCTGCCTGCAAAGCTTCCGTCATATCGGTTACACGGCGGTTTTCTTCAAAAAAGTGCGCGGCGCGTAAAATCGCACGGTCACCCTTGCCCGCTCCCAGCTTTTCACGAACCATAGGAATGTTTTGCATAAACTGGTCGGGGCGTACCCGCCGCAGGCATTTTTCACCGAAGCAATCAGCCACCTGCCTCATCTCTTTGGGGATGGCGGCGTAAGCCGGCGTCAGATCGTCATGGCTGCCGCCGGTGTTTACCACGACCAGCGCATATCCTTTCGCGGCAAAATCATATGTGATCCGGTCAATCTTCGGCTCTTCATTCTTAAAATCGATGCACGTCAACCCGCCCAGACTGGATGCCGCTTGATCCATCAATCCGCTGGGCTTGCCGAAATACTCGTTTTCAGCATATTGCGAAACCTTGGCGCGCTTTACCGCGTCGATCCGCCAGCCATTATAAAGCGTATCAAAAATGGCGCATATCATTACCTCAAACGCGGCGGACGAACTCAGCCCGCTGCCCGAGCGTACCGTGGAGGAAACAGCCGCGTCAAACCCGCCGATCGCAAAACCCTCGCTCTTCAGCTTTGCGGCAACGCCGCGCACCAGCCCGGCGGTGGTGCCCTTTTCCTCTTCATGCGGAATCAGATCGTCCAGTGAAAGGGTCAGGGGTTCATATCCGTCGCTGTGGATATGTACAAACTGATCCTTGCGCTTGCTGACGGCTGCCAGCGTATCCAGATTCACCGCCGCGGCCAGAACCTTGCCGCAGTTATGATCGGTATGGTTACCGCCGATCTCCGTACGCCCCGGCGCACTGACCATGTAAACGGGTCCGTCCACATTAAAATTATCTTCATGCTTTTTCAGCATATGGGTGTAACGCATGGTCTGCGTCACCATCATGCCGCCCCGCTGCCCGTACAGATGCGTAAGCCGTTTCATCACATCGGGGGTTTTTAATTGCCGGATCATATGCGCGTATTGATTACTCATGTGCCCTCCGCCGTCCTTCCCTTTCAGTTGGGGTATGTCCCTGTGTTACTGCTCCAGCGTATCGGCAATTCCCTGCCAGAAAGCAAGGAACGCATCCATTCCATTTTCCCTGAGCCCCGCCTTGTAGGCAGCGATTGTATCAGCATCCTGCACGTCCCACTCGCCCAGCACAAAACGAGCCAGGCTCTCATCCACATAACGCCCCAGCGCATCCTGCAGCGGATCGATTTCCGCTTCCTGCGCGGGGGTAAGCGTGTACGCCGTTGGGAAAGGCGTAACCAAATACTTTTGTAGTTCCGTCAGCTGTTGGCTGATGGACGTCAGTTCTTTGTTTTCATAGCTGCGGTAAAACTTCAGCGGGAAACGCCATGGCATGGTGCCCGAATCGTAAATTGTTAAATCATAAAGTATATAGGAAGAGTTAGCTTCGGCGTTGGCATAATTCCAAGTACCGTCCTCGTCTACGATATAATCTTCCCCGGCGATGCCTGCCATCGCCTCGGTTGCGCCTTCCTCGGTGTAGAGTACATCCACCCAACCAAGCAGCGCCGCGGGGTCGTCACAGGCGGAGGTAATGGCAAAAGCACCCCGCATAATGGAACTGTCAAAATCTCTATATATCTGCGTTCCGTTATAGGCAAGCGGCATCAACAAAGCATACTGCGTAGCCAGATCATAAGTCAGCAGATTCATCGGGTTAGGCCCAAAGAAAACACCATACGTCGCATCCGCGTCGCTGTCGCTTACAGTGCGCAGGGTATCGGCCGTATAAAACCCATCGGTATCCATCAGCCCTGCGGCATACAACGACGACAGGTTTTGCAGCAAAGTAATGTACTCATCCTGATCAGGCATAAAGCACACCGTGCCGTCGTCCAGATAGATGTTGTAATCGTTAGCGACCAGCCCGACGGAATGCGCAAGAAATTTCAGATCCCACGGGCCGAGGTAGGACAGCGGTATTTCATCGGACTTTCCGTTTTCGTTGGGATCGCCGGTTTGAAACGCCTGTAAAACGGTAACAAAGCTGTCCCAATCCGTCGGCATCGCAAGTCCCAATTTTGTCAGCCAATCCTGATTGATCCACATGGCATTTTGCGGTGAAAGTTCGTTTATATTCGGCAGCGCAACAATTTTACCATCCGGCAGTGTAACAGCCTGCAGCCAATCCGGGTGCACTTCCAGCAGCGCCCAAAGATTCGGCGCATATTCCGCCAGCAGAGGTTTTAAGTCTATCAGCACACCCGCGTCGGCATATGCCATTTGTTCTGCGGTTGTAAGATCCGCTTTAAACAGCACATCCGGCAGATCGCCGGAGGCCAGCATCGCAGCCTTCGCTTCCTGCCACTTATCGTAATCCGTAAACTCGTTATACATAAACTGGATGCCGGTCCGCGACTGCATACGGGTAAAAAAGGCGTTATTTTCCCACGTATGTTCGCTGTCGTCCCCATCAAAACCAGCCATCGTATAGGTTGCGTCTGCCAGCGCGCCCAGCGGTATCAGCATTAAAAGCGCGGCGCAGCACAGCAGGCTAACCACCCGTTTGAACATGGCACACCCTCCCGGTATATAAGGGGTATGTAGCCCCTTAAAAGTCTGTTTTTTCATTATAGCGCATTCAACCGGGTTTGAACACCCGAAAATTGCCTAAAACTGTCACATGTACGTACTGCATGAAGCGGTAAAGTTTCGCACCCGATGCCGGCAAAGCCAGAATACCGCTTGCATAATCTATGATTTAATGCGTTTTTTCTGCTTCGTGTTCGTTCATCTGTTCATTCAGCTGGTTAATATTGCCGCAGCCCATGGTCAGCACCAGATCCCCAGGCTGCCAGTGTGTGCGCAAATACCGTTCGGTATCGTCAAACGTCGGAGTATGCATGGCCTGTATGCCGTTATTCAGCATCCCCTGTACGATCTGTTCCGCTTTAATATCGCCCGGGTCTTTCTCGCGGGCGGCATAAATATCGGTCACCAGCGTAATATCTGCATCGCCTGTACAGGTAAGGTAATCGGCAAACAGACGCTTAACGCGGCTGAAGGTATGCGGCTGCATAACTGCCCACAAGCGGTGATGCGGCTGCATTTTTGCCACAGAAAGAGCGTTGCGCATTTCAGTGGGATTATGGCCGTAATCATGGTACAGTTTTACCCCGTCGATCACTCCGGTCAGTTCAAACCGGCGGTGTGCACCCA
Organism: Candidatus Limiplasma sp.; assembly: GCA_963663285.2. GTDB lineage: Bacteria > Bacillota > Clostridia > Christensenellales > Aristaeellaceae > CAXXOK01. Next base: position 1,729,823 of record CAXXNI010000002.1, read on the forward strand.
CAAACGCCCCCAGCGCCGCGCAAACCTTGTCTGCCTGCGCACCCTGCACATATGCGCAGGCAATGGTTGCCAAGGCGTTGTATACATGGAAAAACCCAGCTACTTTCAACGTTACCCGTCCGTATGGCTTTCCATGCAGCGCAGGAGTAAACGTAGCGTAACCCTGCTCATCATAGGTAAGGTTCAAAGGCTGCCAGTCGCAGTTTTCCCCCATGCCATAGGTTACGGTATGGCAGCTTAGGCTGTTTAGTAGCGTCACAACACGCTCGTCATCCCCGTTGCCAATCGCATAACCATCCTCGGGCAACAGGGCAAGAAACTTACCGAATGTTTGCTGAATATCCTCAATATCACGATAAAAATCCAGATGGTCTTCTTCTATATTCGTAATTACCGCTATCGTGGGGCGAAGATGCAGGAAGCTTGCGTTAAACTCGCAGGCTTCGGTTAAAAACACGTCTCCGCTGCCGATACGGGTACTGCCGCCGATATAATCCAGCGATCCCCCGATGTGCACCGTCGGGTCTACGCCCGCGTCCACCAGCGCCTGCGCCAGCATTGATGTTGTGGATGTTTTACCGTGAGTGCCACATACGCCGATCGCCGCACTGCTGCCTTCCATCAGCTGCCCCAGCAGCGTTGCGCGCTCGATGACAGGCAGGTTTAGACGTCCGGCTTCCACCCGTTCGGGATTATCCGGTAAAATTGCAACGGTATAGACAACCAAATCCGCCCCATGCACGTTTTCCGCCCGGTGGCCAATGGTCACCGGCACGCCCGCATCCCGGAGGGCTTTGGTGGCATAGGTTTCCAGATTATCGCTGCCGGTTAGCTTGCAGCCCCGCGCTAAAAGCATCCGCGCCAGTCCGCTCATGCTGCTGCCGCCGATGCCGATCATATGCACTTTTTTCCCGGTAAAATCCCGTATTTGCGGGTCACTCATCACTATCACGCCTTTAATCGTCACTTCCGGCTTATTATACCCCTATCCTCTTCGTTTAAGCAATAGTGCCGCTCCCGTGAACAAAGCATGAATCCTTGCAAAAAACCTTGCCCATTAAAACAGAATCGGTTATAATGAGCGAAGCTTCAAACGCTACTAAATAGGAATGATAAGGGGAGACCTACCATGCGCAAGCGTATATTTCTGGCGGTTCTGATGGTCGCGGCACTGGTGCTGAGCACGAGTTGCAGCCTCATTGTTAAGGATGCGGAAGTGGATGCCCAGACCACCGTTATCGAAGTTGCAGGACAAACGATCACCAAGGCGGAAGTACAACAGGCCGTTGAAAATACGCTGAGTTATCAGTCTTATCTCTACAACATGTACGGCTACACCTACGACACGACCGATGCGGATAACATCGCCGATGCACAGGATTCTGCTATCGACGCGCTGATTCAACAGGCCGTGATCGACCAGAAAATTGCCGAACTGGGTCTTGACCAGTTTACGGATGAAGAGATCAGTGAAATGCAGGCCTCTGTAGATGAAACCTATAACGGTTATCTGGACAGTGTGAAAACCTACTATTTCGCCGATACGGAGCTGACCGGTGACGAGCTGGATGCGGCGATCGCCGCAAAGATGGCTGAGCTGGGCTACCCTGATACAGACGCTCTGCTGAAGGATCAGAAGACCAGCAAGTCCGATGAAAAGCTGAAGGACTATGTGGTCAAAGACGTCGCCGTAACGGAGGACGAAATCCAAACCGAGTACGACAGCCGCGTGGAAGCTGCCAAGAGCAGCTATGCGGATGATCTATCCCAGTTTGGTTCCGACATCAGCAACGGTTCCACCATCTACTACCGTCCGGCCGGTTACCGTTATGTAAAGAATATTCTGGTCAAACTAACGGATGATGATAACACTGCCATCAGCGATTTGAACAGCCAGATTGCCGATGTACAAAGCAGTCTGGATACCAACACCACCTCGCAGGCAGCTCTGCCGGAGGACGCGACTACCGATACCGAAGAGCAGGCGCAAAGCCGTGCCGCGCTGATTGCCACACAGACCGAGCTGGAAGCCCAGTTGAGCGATTTGAACAGCCAGCTGGAAACTGCTACCGAAGCAGCTTACGCAAACATCCAGCCCAAGATCGACGAAATTGTCGCCAAGCTGGACGCGGGCGAGGACTTCGATACGTTGATGGAAACCTACGGCGAAGATACCGGCATGCAGAGCGAACCGGCCAAAACAAATGGTTATCCGGTTTGCGAAGGCGATACCAACTGGGTGGAGGAATTCACCACAGCTTCAATGGCGCTTGCAAACGTGGGCGACGTATCCGCACCGTTCCGCACCAGCTACGGTATCCACATTGTGAAGTATATTAGCGATGTTGCAGAAGGCGTAGTCGCACTGGATGATGTGAAAGATACCATCAGCGCCGATCTGCTCAGCACTAAGCAGGACGATCTGTACAACACCACCGTCAGCCAGTGGGTGACGGACGCAAACGCTAAAGTATACAAGGATCGCCTGACCGACTAATCTCTTTATTCCATACGGAGGCAGCTTTTACAGGCTGCCTCCGTTTTTTAATACCACTCGCGTTTGTCAAGCATGCGTGGGTATGGTACAATGCCGGAGAATTCAATGGAAAGGGTGAGCCTATGCAGCGGATTCTGACGCGTTATACCTGGCATACCGGAAAGCTGGCCCAGCCCGTTCGCTTGCTGGTCATCAGCGACCTGCATAATGCAAAATTCGACGATCTGCTTCCCCTGTTGCCGCAGGCCGATGTGCTGCTGTTGCCCGGGGACATGGTAAACCGCTACCGGCAGGAGTATCAAAATGCCCTTTCGTTTGTAACAAAAGCCTCTCAAATACTGCCAACTTTCGCCGGAATCGGCAACCACGAAATGCGGATGACCCGGTTTCCTCAATTTCGTAAGGCGATAGCTAAAACGGATGCCAAGCTTCTTTTTAATCGCTATACGCGCTATCAGGATTTGGTGATCGGCTGCTGGTACCGCCCCTATCATTATGGGCATAAGGATATGCTGACAGCAATGGAAAAAGAGCCGGGCGTAAAAATACTGCTTTGCCACCGGCCGGAAGATTATATGCACCACCTGCGGAAAGCCAATGTAGATTTGGTGCTGGCCGGTCACGCGCACGGCGGGCAGATCCGCATCGGGCAGCAGGGCTTGTACGCGCCGGGGCAAGGGCTGTTCCCCAGATATACACGCGGTGTGATCGATGATAAAATGATCGTGAGCGCAGGCGCGAGTAATCCCTCCTGCATGCCCCGCATCCACAACCCCTGCGAGGTACTACTGATTGAGCTGGATTAATGCAGACCATCGCACTTGCGGTAAAACAGGAGGTATACCCCATGGCTACCATACGTACTATTTCCAGTGAGGAAATCGCCGCCAGTGTCGCGCGGCTTTGCATCCGTGCATGCACGGTATTACCGTCTCCCGTCAAAACGCTGCTGCATAGCGCGGAGCAGGCTGAAACCTTCGCCCCCGCGAAAGAAACGTTGGCCTTGATCGGCCAAAACGCGGAAATTGCAGCCGCTGCCCCAACACCGATCTGCCAGGATACGGGGATGGCCGTCGTATTTGCGGATGTCGGACAGGATGTTCACATTGCAGGCGACACCCTGCAAAACGCTGTAAATGAGGGTGTCGCGCGCGGCTATACCGAAGGATGGCTGCGCAAGTCCGTCGTAGCCGATCCTATCCGGCGCGGTAATACAGGCGACAATACACCCGCCGTGCTGCATGTGCAACTGGTACCGGGCGACCAAATTAAACTGACAGTATCGCCTAAAGGGTTCGGCAGCGAAAACATGAGCCGTTTAGCGATGCTTACCCCTGCCGACGGACTTGCAGGCGTAAAGGAGTTTGTGTTGGAAACTGTGCGTACGGCAGGCGCCAACCCATGCCCGCCCATTATGTTGGGGGTCGGCATCGGCGGTACGTTTGAGCAGGTGGCGCTATTGGCAAAAGAAGCACTGGTGGAGATGCGGCAAGGCCCGCACCCGGATCCGTACTATGCGTCACTGGAAGATGAACTGCTTGCACAGATCAACCGCATCGGTATCGGGCCGCAGGGCTTCGGGGGACTGACCACCGCACTTTCGGTACGCATTAAAACCGCGCCTACGCATATTGCCGGGCTTCCGGTTGCGGTCAACGTCGGCTGCCACGTTACCCGGCACGCCAGCGAAACGCTATAATCCCTGCGCCGTTAAGCAACGGGACCATGCCTGTTTATTGTTCATTTTTCTCTTATACATCTGATAGCACACCTTTTGCGAAAGGATGATACCCTATGCCGATAGCAATTTCCACTCCGTTTGAAGCAAGCACCCTGTCTAATTTGCGCGCGGGTGACCGCGTTTTCATCAGCGGCATCGTCTATACCGCGCGGGATGCAGCCCACGCCCGCCTTTTCGCCGCGTTGGATGCGAGGCAGCCGCTTCCGGTAGATTTACGCGGACAAACGGTGTTTTACGCCGGGCCTACCCCTACCCCGCCGGGCCGCGCATCCGGCGCGATCGGCCCCACCACCAGCGTACGGATGGACCCCTTTACACCGCAGCTTCTCCGCTACGGCGTACGGGCCATCATCGGCAAAGGCGACCGCAGCGAGCCAGTTCGCAGGGCTTTCGCCGAAAACAACGCGGTATACTTCGCTGCTATTGGGGGTTGCGCCGCTTATATGGCATCGTGTATTACCAACGTTGAAGTGGTCGCCTATGACGATCTGGGCACCGAGTCTATCAAGCGTTTGACCGTACGCGACCTTCCCCTGACCGTTGCCATCGATTCCCTTGGCAATGATTTTTATCAGCTGGGGCAAAGCCGTTATCTGGAGTCGGCATCCGAATAAAGCAGTAGCCCTTCATCTTTCAGCAATGGGGATTCCCCCTATTGCTTTTTTATTTCCTTTGCCGCCTTTTCCCAGTTCTTTCTTCTAAAACACGCCGTCCTGTGATACAATGAGCAGGATGTCGGATGAGGAGGAAGGATATGGACTATCGCAAGCGGCTGGCGCCGATTAAAGGATTTTTACTGGATATGGACGGTACAGTATACCTGGGCGATAAGATGCTGGAAGGCTCTCTGGCTTTTCTGGAAAAGCTGCGTCAAACTGGCCGCAGCGCTCTGTTTTTAACCAACAATTCCAGCAAATCCGCCGAAGTATATGTGCAAAAACTGAAACGGCTTGGCGTTACCGAACCGTTTTTACAGGTTCTTACCTCCGGGCAGGCCGCCGGAAGCTATGTACTATCGCATTTCTCCGGACAGCGCGCATTTTTATTGGGTAACGATATGCTACGCACCGAACTGGAACGTATGGGTGTGTTGATTGATCAGGAGCATCCGGATTATGTGTTGATCGGTTATGATACGACACTTGATTACGCTAAAATGACGCAGGTTTGCGATTTTGTCCGCACGGGGCTGCCGTATATCGCTACCCATCCGGATTTTAATTGTCCTACCGAAACAGGCTTTGCCCCGGATATCGGTGCGATTATCGCTTTTATTGAAGCCAGCACAGGCCGCAGGCCCGACAGCATTATCGGCAAGCCGAACGAAGGCATTGTGCAGGAAGCGCTGCGTAAAACAGGACTTAAAAAGGAAGAACTGGCCATGGTGGGTGACCGGCTCTATACCGATATTGCTACCGGCGTACGCTTTGGGATGACGAGTATCCTCGTTCTCACGGGCGAAGCTTCCATGCAAGACCTGAAAACATCGCAATACCAACCGGATTTGATTTTTGACCGCTTATCCGCCATGAACGAATATCTGTAAATTTTGTTGCATCCTGCTCCGACCGGGAAGGGTTTCCCCCTTTGCCGGGCGAAAACCGCGTTATTGGGACAGATGAGGTGTGCGTTATGAAACGATTGTTACCCTTGTTGCTCACGCTCGCACTTGCGCTTGCGTTGATCGTAACCGCGCAGCTGCCTGCACCTGCCGCGTCCGCCGAGGATGAAGGCTATACCCCCATGCAGTACGGCGATAGCGGCGATGACGTTACCGCCGTACAACAGCGCCTGAAAGACCTTGGCTATTACAGCGGCAAGGTCAGCGGCAATTTCCTGGATGGCACACGTGCAGCCGTACGCGAATTCCAGACTGATTACGGGCTGGAGGTTACCGGCATCGTGGACGGGGAAACCGAAGCCACGTTGATGAACGCCGAATATAGGGTGCTGACGACCGGCGACAGCGGGGACGATGTGAAGCGCCTGCAGGAAGCGTTGCAGGTGATGGGCTACTATAAGGGGAAGCTCAGCGGCGATTATTTAGAAGGCACAACCGCCGGTATCCGTAATTTTCAGGAGAAAAACGGACAGGACGCAACCGGCACCGCGGACATTCAAACTCAGCGGCTGCTTTTCAGCGCGTCCGCTTTGTCCGAGGATGCGCCGGATACAACCCCCGGTCCCAACGGCGATTTGGGCGATACGAACGATATCGTCTTTGCCGCCGATGGCGATGCCGACACCTCCGCGCTGAACGCGGACTATACCCGCAAGCTATCGCGGGGTTCGGAAGGCGAAGTGGTAAAGCAGGTACAGCGGCGTCTGACCGAGCTAGGCTACTTTGACGGCCCTATCAGCGGATACTATATGAACCAAACCACCGCCGCCGTGAAGGCTTTCCAGACCAACAACGGTTTGAAAGTGGACGGGGTAACGGGCGAGGATACATGGAACATATTATTTGACGATTCGCAGGCGCTCAATGCCAGCGCTACGCCGCGCCCCACACCCGTACCCACGCCCATCCCCTACGCACTGACTGTGGACGTGACCAATCAAGTGACTACGGTGTACGGGCGCGACGAAAACGGCAATTATACCGATATTGTCCGCCAGATGATCTGCTCTACCGGTAAAGAAGCCACACCCAGCGACGTAGGCGATTGGGTACTTACCGGCCGTAAAGCGCGCTGGTGCTTCTTCAGCTTATATGGCAGTTATGCACAGTACTGGACAAAAATCAACGATTCTATTGCCTTCCATTCCGTGATTTATGCCGAGGTGGATTACGACGCGATGAAGATAACCAGTTATAAACGGTTAGGTTCGCGCGCTTCTCACGGTTGCATCCGCTTGCTGGTGGAGGATGCCAAATGGGTTTATGATAACGTTGGCGAAGGCGTAACCGTAACCATTACCGAAGATCTGCCGGAAGACCCGGAACTGCAGGCTGCGCTGGAACCTGCGCCGCTGGATAAAAACAACGAGCCCATAACCACACCGGAGCCGACCCCGACGCCTGCCTACTCCAGCACCGGCATGCCGCCCCAGCCGTTTACCAAACTAAAAAAAGGCAGTCAGGGTGAAGCCGTGTTCTGGCTGCAAATGAAGCTGAAAGAACTGGGCTATTATGAGGGCACCGTTACCGGCACATACCTCAACGGCACGCGGAATGCGGTGAAGGCATTCCAAAAGGCCAACGACATCTATCCCAGCGGCGATGCGGACGAAAAAACCCTGACCGCTATTTATACGGATGTATTGGCCACCGCCACACCGACGCCAACCCCCACACCCACACCCACACCGTCCCCAACCCCGACGGCTACGCCCACTGCTGCGCCGGCAGCATAAGCCGCGCCTTGTATAGCCGCCATCCGGTCACAGTTTTGTCATATGTTACGGTGGCATTCAATTGACACTGCTTTTTGGGAAGTGTTATAATCAACCAACATGCGAAAATCGCGTGCTTCGTATGATGTTGCAACAATTAACAAACTATGGGAGGGTACATCGTGAAGAAGATCGTCAGCGTACTCATGGCGCTTGTCCTTACGTTCGGCCTGGTTGTTTCCGCCAGCGCGGCAACCAAGGAGAACACATACAGCCTGCCGCTGGAAGGCACTGTACTGCAAAATCAGGAAGATCGTAAAATTGAAAATAAAACGCCCGCGGAGCGTAACCCGATCATCCCCGGCATAAGCCCGACGACGGGTTTGGATTGGAGCGGCGTATACCTGCCGATGCTGGTGCAGATCAGCAATCCGCAGGGCACCGTAACCTACAACGGCACGAAAATCAAGTCCGCCGGCGTTGGCAACCGTGCTCCCTGGGGCGCACAGTATGCCGATATTGTGTACGAAGGAATTTTGTACCGTACCGGTGAAACCCGTATCTCCTTCCTGTTCAGCGATTCGCTGGACAACGGCGTACCCACCTCGGTCGGCCCGGTTCGTTCGGCCCGTATCGGCCACGTATTACTGCGTGAAGAGTGGCAGAGCGGCTTTATCTACGCAGGCGGCCCGCGCAAAGAAGAAAACAACATCGCCGCGATGTTTGAAGAACTGGGTGCCAGCGATAAAGGCGTATTGTTTGACTTGCTCACCAACAAATGGAACGATTACCGCCAGCGCGTATCCGGCCTGAAAAATCCGGACAATCTGGATGTGAATGTCGTCGGCCTGCGCGATCAGATCCCCACCAATTATTCCGCCAGCGCCCACGCTTTCCTCTTCTCCGATGCCTCCCCCTATACGGATGGATACGATCTTGCGTATAACATCAATCTGGATTGGGGCCACGATAAATACATTTCGCACTTCGTGTATGATGAAATGGAAAACCTCTACTACCGCTACTCCAACGATGCGCCCTATATGACCTACTTAAGCTCAGCAGAATCCGGGAAGCTGGATGATACCAACTCGATCTGGATGAGCTTTGCCAACGTTATTATTCAGCGCGTTGATTACGAGTACACCAACAACAGCAAGATCATGCCGGTTATGCAGAGCGTAGGCAAAGGCAATGCGGATATCTTTATCGGCGGCCGCTACATTCCCGGTTACTGGGTACGTGAATCCACCGAGGGCCCGACCGTATATTATGATGATCAGGGCAACGAGCTGCAACTCACGCGCGGTAAAACCTTCATTGCCGATTTCCCGCCCCAGAGCCTGCTTACCTTTACCGGTATCGAATAAGAAACAGCCAACGTAACACTATATAAACAGCAGGGAACCGGATGTTATCCGGCGCCCTGCTGTTTACTTATCCTAACGTATCCGCCTTTACATTCCGCGATATACGAATTTATATAGACTATCCTGCCCTAAAAACAACTGCACGCCATAAAAAAGCACGCAATATGAGGAGATGGTCTCTCATAGTTTTATCATACCCTATTTTCAACAAAACGGCGTTATCATTTGCAACTGGAAAATAATCAGCCCGGTATGAGGCTACGATCCGCTAGGAACATAGTCTTACACCAGGCTGACCAAATGTTTGCTGTAAACCGGCGCTTATGAAACAGCAAGCTGATGCTTACTTCATCTGGATAGCGCCCATCGGGCAATAGTGTACGCATTTCCCGCAGGAGATGCACTTTTCATCGTCTACCACAGGCAGCGAAAAAAAGCCGCGCTGGGTGATTGCCTTTTTCGGGCATACCGAAATAGCTGGGCAACGGTGGTTTTGAGGGCATCTTCTGGGGTTGATGGTCACTTTTGCGGTTTCATTCATGGGCTGATTCCTCCTGCTTTCTGCTTCACGCGCGTGTATCCGCGCAAATTTCGTCTTCGCTGCCATCCGGTACGGCTGTCCAATCGCAATAATGCTCTTTGAGTGTTGCGATGAGTACTTCCACGCGGGAATCGGCGATGGAGTAGGTTACGCTCTGCCCGGTTTTAACATCGTCCACCACACCGTGTGCTTTTAGCAGTGCCAAATGCTGCGACAGTGCGGATTGGGAAATATCGCTAACCTTATCACCCAGTACGCTTACCGATTTGGGACCGCTGATCAACTCGCACAGAATTAACAGCCTGTGTTCATTGGAGAGCATTTTCAGCATACGGGCAATCTTTTTGGTTTCATCCTGCAAAGCGTTTCCTCCTTCCCGCCGTTTCACGCTTTCTACCGAATAAGCGATGGCGGCGCTTGCTTATATATTAGCATATTCTAATATACTCATATTTAGGCAAATGTCAATACCTTTTTTCATTTTTATACTCAATGAAAACATATTTCACCCCAATAGGCACAACGAAAAAAGGAACTATAACAATCTGTGCAGAATATAGCCATATAGTCTATCCATCATTCATAAAAGGAGGCAGCGCCTTGAGCACTCTTCGGGAAGATGCACGGTGTGTGATCGAGGCGGCTCTGGAAGCTGCACAACCGAAAAGAGCGGTACAAAAGGGGCTTTCCCACTTACACTTGTACGGTGGGCGGCTTCGTGTGCTGGCTATTGGCAAAGCTGCATGGCGCATGGCGGAAGCCGCGCTGGAAAGCCTGGGCGACCAAATTGAGCAAGGCTTGATTATCACCCCCTACGGCTATTCACGCGGTCCCCTGCGGCGATTCTCCGTTATGGAAGCCGGGCATCCCGTTACAGACGACAACAGCATCCGTGCTACGCAAGCTGCCATCTCGCTGGTACAGGGGCTGGATGTGGAAGATACGGTGCTGATGCTGATTTCCGGGGGCGGTTCCGCCCTGTTTGAACGTCCTTTGATTCCCCTGCCGCTATATGCGACTACCATCAACGCCCTGCTCAACAGTGGTGCTGATATTACCGAAATGAATATTATCCGCAAGCGCCTATCTGCCGTTAAGGGCGGACGCTTTGCCCAGCACTGCGCCCCGGCGGGAGTCGTCGGCTTGCTTTTATCCGACGTATTGGGCGATGCCGCAGAAACCATTGCTTCCGGCCCGATATCGCCCGATCCCGTGACAGCGGCAGAGGCGGAACAAACCTTGAACCGGATTTTCCCCGACGCACCGCCGATTATCCGCTCTCTCATGCGCAGGGAGACCCCCAAGGCGCTCCCGAATGCCGAGACGCACGTCATCGGCAATGTGAAAATGCTGGTGCATTCCGCCGCTAAAGAGCTGCGGCATTTAGGGTACGAAACCCATATTCTGACCGATCAGCTCAATTGCGAGGCTCGGGAGGCGGGCAGGTTTTTAGGCTCCATTGCGCTTACCCATCAGCGGGATGACCGTTCTGTCGCTTATTTGGTAGGCGGGGAGACCGTGGTGCATGTTACCGGCAGCGGCGTTGGCGGACGCAATCAGGAGCTGGCGCTTGCCGCCGTGCCTGCGCTGGATGGTTTACGGGATACGGCGCTCTTCAGCTTAGGCAGCGATGGGATTGACGGCAAAACCGATGCCGCGGGCGGATATGTGGATCACCGCACTGCGGGCCGCCTGCGTAACGCCAATCTGGATTTCCATGCGATGCTCCAGAATAACGACAGCTACCACGCGCTGTCCGCCGCCGGAGGCCTGCTGATTACCGGACCGACCGGTACCAACCTAAATGACATCGCCGTCGTGATGATTCGGCGCTGAACCGTTTTACAAACACAAGCAGGCAGGGTTACAGGCTTTTTTAAAAAAGTCCCGTATACCCTGCTTTTTGTTATCTGGAAAATGATGTTGTATCACAGACGGCATAGCAACCATGCGCTTCTACTGGATTTTCGTATGCCTTTGATAAGTGTGCTATTCCTCCCATGCAAACAGTAATAGCACTTTTACAAACGTATGCAAAGAGTAGTCAAATTGCATACGGTACATTGATATGCAGTTATCCCTCCGTTCTTCCCATTATCTGAATACCGCAAATTGCTCATCGTGATTGTTCTCATCCTTATAAAGTGCATTACAGTTATACATCGTGAAACACTTTTATGCGTAAGTAAGCGGCTTTCTTTTCAATAATTATCCATACAATATCACAGGCACTTTTACGACGAGACTTGATTCGCCCGTAAAAGTGCCTATCGCAATGCTATAACATCAATCATGATTGTGTTTACCAGCAGCCCTGTTATGGAACAAGCATCCCAACTATAATACTCTTTCCGTGGAAGCACAACACATTCGGTACTTATCCAGCGCGTTACAGCGCAAGCCAGCCGCGCACGTCCTGCTCCATACGGTCCAGCGCCTGCACCGCCTCCTGTGCTGTTTTACCCGGTGCAGACAGGTAGGCTTTTACCTTGGGTTCGGTACCGGACGGGCGTACAATCGCCTTGCCGTAAGCGTTGGCAAAGGTAAGCACGTCGCTTCCCGGCAGCCCTTCGATGCCGTTTACATAATCCTTCTTTGTGGTAATCGGTAGTCCCGCAAGCGTTTCCGGTGGCTGCAAACGCAGCTTTTCCATACTTGTGCGCATTACCGCCATGGGGTCTACGCCTGTAATATCAAAATTCAGCAGCCGCGTTTCCAGATAGCCATACTTGCGGTACAGCTCATCCCGCAAATGCAACAGTGTTTTCCCCTGCGATGCAGCATATTGCGCCAGCTCGCAAACCAGCATAGCCGCAAGCACGCCGTCCTTATCGCGTACATGGGTTCCGGCCAAATAGCCGCAGCTTTCCTCAAAGCCGAACAGGTACGCATCCGCATGTCCGGCTTTCTCCAATCTGCCAATTTCTTCGCCGATGTACTTAAACCCGGTTAACGTTTCTTTCACCATGATGCCGTAAGTTTTGGCAATCGCAAAAGCTAAATCGCTGGTTACGATGGTCTTAACAGCCTCGGCTTTCTCCGGCATGGTTGCGCTTTCTTTCTTCGCCGCAACAATCGCCTCCAGCAGGAGAAGTCCAACTTCGTTCCCGGTCAATATCGTAAAATCGCCCGTATCATTTTGTACCGCTACACCCAGCCGGTCGCTATCCGGGTCGGTCGCTACCACCAGTCCCGCACCGCTTGCTTTTGCGGTTTCAATGGCGAGAGCGAGCGTCGGTTTCATCTCCGGGTTCGGCTTTGGGCATGTGGGAAAATCCCCGTCCGGCGCAGTTTGCGCCTGCACCTCCACCACAGTAACCCCCGGCATCGCCGCCAGGATGGTCCTTACCGGCACAAGCCCAGCGCCGTTTAACGGAGTGTAGCAAACCTTCACAGGCGTGTGCGTATCGGGGTGGACACGGCAGGCCAGCGTAAGGGCATAGTAACGCTCCTGCACCGTTTGGGGAATCGCAGCCAACAACTGTTTTTCCCGCGCTTCCTCCTGCGTATACCAACTGACATCCTCATATTGCTGCTTTTCTATCTTATCGGTGATCGCCTGCGCCGCTTCCTCAGTAATCTGGCAGCCGTCCGCGCCGTACACCTTATACCCGTTATACTCCGCCGGATTATGGCTTGCGGTCACCATGACGCCAGCATCCGCGTTCAGCTCGCGCACGGCAAAGGAGAGCATGGGCGTAGGCATCAACGTATCAAACAGATCGGCATGGATGCCATGCTTAGCCAGCACGCCGGCCGTAACCAGTGCAAATTCCCGCGAGCCGTGGCGCGAATCATGGGAGATGGCTACCCGCTTACCGCCGGTTTCTAGCAAATACGCCGCCAGCCCCGCTGTTGCTTTTGCAACGGTATAAGGATTCATGCGGTTCGTTCCCACACCCAGCACCCCGCGCAATCCGCCTGTGCCAAACTGCAGTTCATGCCCAAATGCACGTTCCAGCTCATCGGTATCTTTTGCAATCCGCTCGGATTTCTTACGGGTTTTTTCATCAAAACAAGGGCAACTCGCCCAGATTTGTGCGCGTTCCTGCGCCGTCATAATCATCCGTCCTTTCCCATTTCACATAACCATTCTTACAGGTCCGGGATTTTCCGCTTTCCCGTATCCGTTATATTTAACAACAATAATTATCACGATTAAGAGTTCTTCTCTTACAGATTCTCCAATAAAATCTCCATTACTTCTTGCGGCGTAAAAACAATGGGGTTATTGTCCATCCGCCCCTGTGTAAAAGCCGCTTCGGCAATCGCGGGCAAATCCGCTTCCGTTACGCCAAAAGCCGAAAGCCGCAGCATCTGCACCCGCCCCGCCGTGTCCTCCAGCCATGCATCAAAGCCCTCCGCCTCATCAAACACGGCTTGCAGCGCTTCCAACTCCGGCACTACTTTTGCGTTGCGTTTAAATACGGATGACAGGGTGATCGCCGCAGCATACCCATGTGGAATACCATGCAACAGAGTAAGCGGATAGCTGATACTGTGGCAGGCAGTGGTTCTTGTTTGGGCAAATGCCAGCCCTGCCATAAGCGACCCAATGGCCATCGCCTGCCGGGCTTGTGCGTCTGCGGCGTTCCTAAGCGCGGCGGGCAGCGCATCGCGGATTTTCTCTGCGGCCTGCAGCGCCATCGCCTGCGAAACAGGGTTGCGCCGCACGGACCAGTACGCTTCCATCGCGTGGGTCAACGCATCCAGCCCGGTAGAAAGGGTAAGCGCGGCGGGCATGCCCTCCGTCCACGCGGGAATAATCACCGCCGCCTTCGGGTAACCTTGCGCATGGTCAATCGATAGTTTCCGCTTTTCCTGCGGGTCCCAAATCGTAGCCCAGCGCGTTACTTCGCTTCCTGTACCAGCCGTTGTTGGCATCGCCAGCAGCGGCAATATTTCATGTGCCGCGGTATACGCTTTATCCACGATGGCGTTTCGCACCGCTTCCGCCGTAGGCGCAGGCAGCAACGTTTGCAGCGCGCAGACCGCTTTCCCCAGATCGATGCAGCTACCCCCGCCAATTGCCAGTACTGCCGTCGGCTCAAAGGGTTGTTCTTTCAGCCGGTTCAATAGCGCCGCAACCGCATCCACGTCCGGGTTAGGGGGAACCGTCGTAATCAGCTGTATGGCATGCCCATCTCCCTGTAATGCTGTCAAAAAAGAGGTAAGGCTAATATCGGCGCACCGGGAACGGGATGCCAATACCAACAGCCGCTGTGGTCCGGAAAGCATATCCCGTATCGCACGGCGTCCGTCTGCTTCAGTTGTTACCCGCACATCTACAGGGCAAAGCGGTTGAAACATAATCGTTCCTCCTTTGTACTTCTGCTTGCAGCGCCTTGCTATAGGCATGAACAAAGCGTATACTATTTTCTACATTGTTGAACTGTTTTATAAAAAATAACAGAAATAAAACCCGGTTAGCGTTCTTCTGGAATGAGTGTTAATATTTCCTTGATTGGCATACATAGCTCATCCGGCGTGCGTCCCTCCGCCAACGTTCGGCGCGCTACCTCTGTCATAGCAGGGAAAGCACTGCGCAGTAAATGATTGGCATAAATAACGATATTAGCGCCATGCGCGCCTAATTCACTCACCGTAACGTGCGAATAGGTCGTCGGCACGACGATAATCGGCGTTACGGGGTTGGTTTGCCGGAATTTTTGCATAAATTCATAGATTTCATCAGGCGTTTTCCGGCGGCTGTGGATCATCACACCGTCCGCGCCTGCCTGCGTATATGCGCGGCAGCGTTCCAGCGCATCCTCCATGCCCTGCTCCAAAATCAGGCTTTCGCAGCGGGCGAATATCATAAAATCCTTGCTGCGCTGCGCCTTTTTCCCGGCGCTGATCTTGGCGCAGAACGATGCAATCGAGTCCTGCGTTTGTTTGGCTGCCGTTCCGAAAAGTGAATTGCGCTTCAGCCCCACTTTATCCTCTATAATCACAGCGCTTACGCCCAGCCGCTCCAGTGTACGCAAATTGTAAATAAAATGCTCGGTCTGCCCGCCCGTATCCCCGTCCAGAATCACGGGTTTGGTGGTGACTTCCATAATTTCTTCCACCGTTTGAATACGGCTGGTCCAATCCACCAGTTCAATATCTGGTTTTCCCTTTGCAGTGGAATCACACAGGCTGCTAATCCACATGGCGTCAAAGGTTTTCACACAGCCGTCCTGGTCAACACGGGCCTTTTCCACAATCAACCCTGTCAGGCCGTTATGCGCTTCCATCACGCTCAGACACGGTTTTAGCTGCATCAGGTGTTTTAGCCGTGCCCGCCGGATCTCCGGCATATTCAAGCGGGAATCCAGCGCGGTCAGCGCTTCCTCGGTTACGCAGTGCGTGTATGGGAACTCCACCAGCTCGCCGCCGTATGCGGAAAGCAGCTCCACCACCTCTGCACGCACGCCGCTTTGCACCCCGGTGCGCCAATCATCGCCATGCACCACAATATCGGGCTTGCGTTCTAAAATCGCCTGCCGGTAGCTAAGCGTATTTTGCACCACCACCCCCGCAACGCCGGAGATGCTTTCCACCAGGTGTATACGCTCCTCCAGCGGAATCAGCGGATACCGCTTATAGGTGGCAATCGCCTCATCGGTCAGCACGCCGACGGTCAACTCCCCCAGCGCCGCTGCACGGCGGATAATTGCAATATGCCCACTATGCAGAATATCGGTACTGAAACACATATATACGGTCTTCATGGTTGATGCACCGCCTTTTCGGGATTATATAAATTGCCGGAATCCGTTTGGAGCGTCTGCCGGAAGCGTGCGCCTACGCTTTGCAGATCGTCCGCATTATCAATTTCAGCACACAGCCTGCCGCCCATCTCCAGCGGCATCAGCGTAAGCGCACCGTGTAAAGCGTTAAACGCGTTTTCGGCATATACACCTGTTTCGCCTCGACTTATAAATACACCGATTTCGGAAAGCCACGCTGCAAAGTCTTCTTTGCGCCAATGGTAAGCGGGCTGGCAGGCTACGCAGTCCGCTCCGAAAAAACCTACGCCAACCGCTACAATCCGGCCGCCATCCAGCTTCGCCTTAAAATCCTTCTCCGGCAGCGGCAAGGTACTATCCACCGCCATCATGCTTTGCGGGCTGCGAATCAATTCTGCCAGCACGCTGTTTTCCAGCACCAAATCGCCGTGCAACAGCAAAATATCATCATCCCGCAGCAAAGGCGCGGCTTTGTGCATACTGACGATGTAGTTCGTATCCGCATAGACTGCATTATGCGCATATTGTACCGAAAGCGGCAGCCGAAGCCCCGCAACGTATTTTCTCAATTCATCGGCATACGGCCCGGTGGTGATCACCACATCCGTAATGCCGTTTTGCGCAAGCTGCGTAAGTTGGCGGCTGAGGATAGTATATCCGCCGCCGATCTCCACCATACATTTCGGCCGGTCCTGCGTAAAGGCGCCCATGCGCCGCCCGATACCAGAGTTTAGCAGCAGCGCCTTCATGCATCTTCCTCCCCGTCAAGAGAGCGCATCAGCGCCGTCAGATTATCCCGCGGGCTGATCGTCGGACGGCCCAAGTCCGCCCGCGAGCCTTGGCGCAGCAGTATTTCCACAAAGCGGGGAGCCGTGGCATGCTGGCGGAATGCGCCCGGCAGCGCCGCAATCTCCGCCTGCGTTTCGCAGGTGGTTACGGCAAATCCCAGCGCCTGCATGACCGGAGCATACCGCAGTGTTCCCCCTGCTACCGGCATACCGCCCACACTTTCATGCGCGCCGTTGTTTAATACGACGTGTATCAGATTGTGGCAATTTTGCTGTGCTTCCACCGCAAGCGCGCCCATGTGCATCAGCGCTGCGCCGTCCCCGTCCAGACACCACACCGTCGCACCCGGCTTCGCTTTCGCGATGCCCAGTGCAATCATCCCCGCGTGACCCATGGAGCCGACTGTTAAAAAGTCATGATCGTGCTTTTGCTGTAATTTTTCTCGAAGTTCAAACACTTCCCGGGAGGTTTTTCCCGTTGTGGCGACAAAATAATCATTATCATCACAAGCCGACAGCAGCGCCTGCAGCGCGTCCTCCCGCATCAGGATCCCCGGCTGGGGAGCCGTTACCGCTGCATTGCCGATCAAACCGCCTTTAGCAACCAGAAAAGCAACGCTTTGCCCAGCCGCCAGTTTCGGCGCTGCGGCATCCACCATTGTGGCGAACGCTTCACCGTCCGTCCCGGCGTTTACCGTAAATACCGTAAGCCCCAGCAATTTAAGTGTTTCAGGTGTAATCTCCCCTTGAAACATGTGCTGCGGCTCATCCTTCGTGCCCGGCTCGCCGCGCCAGCCGACAACCAGCACACAGGGAATGCCGTAAACCCGCTCGCTCAGCAGCGATACCACAGGGTTGACTGCATTGCCAAGACCGCTGTTTTGCAAATATACCATCGCCGGATGCCCCGTTGCGATATAGTGACCCGCTGCCAGCCCGATTGCACCGCCTTCGTTGGCCGCCACCACATGCCGCCCTGTAAGACCATACATTTCAAAAAGCGTATCCCCAAGGGGTTTTAACAGCGAATCCGGCACGCCGGTATAAAAATCCACCTGTAACCGTGAAAGTCCCTGCAAAAAAGCCTTTGCCTCCATGCGCTTCCCTCTTGTTTCTCATTCATTTTCAGCTTCTTCATCATACTATGAAACGCATCGGAAAGCAAAAAAAACTTGTGTTGCATCTGGTGACTTTACAGCCCATTTCCACACACAGCAAGCAGAACGCCATGTAAAATAGGCTTTACAAAGGTTCGGAAAAATCCTCCATTCAACCTTGACGAACCACAGGCCATTTGGTAAAATCAAATTTGTTTGATTTCACGAAGGAGGCGGAACTTCGGTCATGGACACTAAATTTATTTTTGTTACGGGCGGCGTGGTTTCTTCGCTGGGCAAAGGTATCACGGCAGCATCGCTGGGCAGGTTGTTAAAATGCCGGGGGCTCAGGGTATCCATTCAGAAATTTGATCCCTATCTCAACGTAGACCCCGGTACGATGAACCCCTACCAACACGGGGAAGTATTCGTGACCGACGACGGCGCAGAGACCGACTTGGACCTTGGCCATTATGAGCGCTTTATTGACGAAAGTCTTACGCAGGCCAGCAACGTAACCAGCGGTCGAGTGTATAAAACAGTCATTGACCGTGAACGCCGCGGCGAATACCTGGGGGCAACCATACAGGTAATTCCGCACATTACTAACGAAATCAAACGCAACATACTGGCAGTCAGCCGCACGGAAAACGCCCCGGACGTAGTGATTACGGAAATCGGCGGTACCGTGGGCGATATTGAAAGCCTCCCGTTTTTGGAGGCCATCCGCCAAATGCGTGCGGAGGTAGGACGGGAAAACTGCCTGTACCTGCATGTAACCCTTGTGCCTTACCTGAACGCCGCGGGCGAGCTGAAAACCAAGCCGACCCAGCATAGCGTAAAAGAACTTAGCGGCATCGGCATTGCACCGGATATACTGGTGTGCCGCGCCGATCACGAACTGCCTTACGAGGTACGCGCCAAAATCAGCATGTTCTGTAACCTGCCGGTGGAGCGTGTTTTCCAGAACTTAAACGCGCGCAGCCTGTACGAAGTGCCTTTGCTTTTGCACAACGAGGGGCTGGATGCGCAAGTAGTAAAAACCCTCAACCTAACCGAAAAAGAAGCCGATTTAACCGAATGGCGCGCCATGGTGGAGCGCCAGATGAACAGCAAAACCAACATTACCGTTGCGCTGGTCGGTAAATATGTGGAGTTGCCCGACGCATACCTGAGCGTTGTTGAGGCGCTAACCCACGGCGGCATTCACCACGGCGTGAAAGTAAACATTAAATGGGTACCCGCCGAGGACGTGACCCCCGAAAATGTTGAGGCGGAACTATCCGACGTAAGCGGAATCATCGTACCGGGCGGCTTTGGCGCACGTGGGCTGGAGGGCAAAATGACTGCCATCCAGTTCGCCCGTGAAAACAATGTGCCTTTCCTCGGCCTGTGCCTGGGCATGCAGATGGCGGTCATCGAGTTTGCCCGCCACGTACTGGAAATGCGCGATGCGCACACCAGCGAAGTAGACCCGCACACCACTTACCCGGTTATCGATTTAATGGCCGATCAGGATTTGAAAAATCTGGGCGGCACGATGCGCCTTGGCAAGTACCGCTGCCTGATCGCCCCCGGCACCGTGAGTGAGCGTGCGTACGGCACTAACGATATTTGGGAGCGTCACCGCCACCGTTACGAGTTTAACAACGAGTATCTGGAGCGCTTTATGGCAGGCGGCATGGTGATCGCGGGCCGTAACCCGGATCGTAACCTGGTGGAGATTGTCGAAATCCCCACGCACCCCTTCTTTGTAGGCGTACAGTTCCACCCGGAACTCAAGAGCCGCCCCAACCGCCCGCATCCGCTGTTCCGCGAGTTTGTCGGCGCCGCCCTTGAGAATCAAGAGCAGAAACAAAACTAATTCCCTTTTTCCTATCCATTTACCGACTCATTTTCATAACCAACACAATCAACCGCCGGAGTATGTAATAACGTACTCCGGCGGTTTTTAATGATTAATGCTTCATTAACATGCCAGTCAATATTCAGCAATATAAAATTAACTTTACAGGTATCTATACCGTTTATTTATTCCCTATAGCAGAGAAATGAGGTTGAGAGGCTCCGCGTAATGTCGAGTTAGATTTTTCGCAGATTTTTTTGGGTAGCCGAAGTAGTAGCGCTACGTCGAGGATTTTGCGGGCTTTAGATGAGAAAAATCTACCCCGTAATGCGTTGGGAATACACCGATCATTTCCCTGCCGGGAGGTGATTCCGGTTCGGCCCGCGCAGCAAATCCCCCTGATCCACGGCAAACGGAAAGCACATGGTGATTTGCGTGCCCGCAACACCGACGGTCTGCACGGCTTCGCCTGTCTCCGTCAAGGTCATTCCGGCTACGGTAAAAGGCAAACTGCCCGCGGGGGTCAGTGCCTCCAGCGCATCGCCGACATAAAAACGGTTCTTCAGCTCCACCACAGCCGGTTCACCAGCCTGCGCACCGCAGAGTACCCGCCCCACAAATTCCATCGATTGGGAGAAACCCTCCGCGCCTGCCACTGGGTTTGGCGCACCGAAATAGAACCCGGTGTTGGAGGCGCGATGGCTGGTTTTTGTAAGTTCTGCAAGCAGCGATGGCACCATCGCGTTATAGGCATCCTCTCCCTGCATCAGCAGCGTATCCAGCGCCCTTCGATAGGCTGATACTACCGTAGCCACGTAGTAAGCCGATTTCATGCGGCCTTCTATTTTCAGGCTGGCAATGCCCGCCTGAAATAGCTTGGGTAGGTAAGGCAGCATACATAAATCATAGGATG
The DNA here is from genome assembly GCA_963663285.2 of Candidatus Limiplasma sp. Lineage (GTDB taxonomy): Bacteria > Bacillota > Clostridia > Christensenellales > Aristaeellaceae > CAXXOK01. Next base: position 1,750,686 of record CAXXNI010000002.1, read on the forward strand.
AAAACAAAGCCGTGCCGCGTTCCTCCGCCGCAACCGGCATCCATTCGCCGGGGCGTTTCTCCTCTGCGACGACGTAATGCCAGCGGCAAGGCTGCGCGCATTCGCCGCGGTTACCGCTGCGTCCCGTAAGCGCGGTACTCAGCAGGCAGCGCCCGCTGTACGCCACGCACATCGCGCCGTGCACAAAGGCTTCCAATTCGACGGTTTCGGGCAACTGCGCCCGCATAGCCTGTATATCCTCAAGGTTCATTTCCCGCGATAAAACAATCCGTTCGGCTCCCACTGCTTCATGAAAATGCAGCGCTGTACGGGTATTTAAAACATTGGCTTGCGTACTGATGTGCAGGGCTAGCTGCGGCAATTCCTCGTGCAGCATCAGCGCCGCGCCCAAATCACTCACGATAACCGCGTCCGCTCCGGCTTCCGCCGCTTCCCGCGCCGATTGTAAAAACCCGTCCATATCCCGGTCAAAGGGCAGCAGGTTCATGGTAACGTAAAAGCGTTTCCCCTGCTGGTGTGCTTGCGCTACGGCTAAAGGCAGCTGTTCCGGCGAAAAATTGGATGCCCCGGCACGCAGACCGTACCGTGTCATGCCGCCGTATACGGCGTCCGCACCAAACCGGAGCGCCGCGGTCAGCTGATCCATTCCGCCAACCGGCGCCAGTAATTCCGGGGCAGCGAACGGCTGATTGCGTTTACTCATTCCAGCCCGCGCTCCTCATCAAATTTTTGCCACAGCGGCGCGTATATCGCCACAGCCGCGTTGTGCTCTTCCAATGTTTTGCTGAATGCCAACTCGCCCGTGTTGGGGTCCTTGCTGCAGAAATACAGATAATTTTCCGCTATAAAACTCTCATCCGGGTACAGCGCCGCCTGTATCGCATCCGCCGAGGGGTTGCAAATCGGACCAAGCGGCAGCCCCTTATACAGGTAGGTATTATACGGCGAATCGATGGACAGGTCGCTGTTTCGCAGCGACATACGCCTTACGCCGGTAATATAGTGAATGGTTACGTCGCTTCCCAGCGGCATGTTAGCTTTCAGGCGGTTGTGGAACACAGCGGACACCTTGGCAAAATCTGCGGTTTTCGCCTCTTTTTCAATCAGCGACGCCATGGTGAGCACCTCATCCAGACTCATACCGATGGTATTGGCACGTTCCTGCCACTCATAGCTTAACACAACGTCCGTCTGGCTTAGCAGCTTACTGATAATGTCCGACGCGGACGCGCTGGTATAGATTTCATACGTATTGGGTGCCAAATACCCTTCCAGCAGATATTTACGTTCTGTTACGCGGTTGGTTTCCAGCTCGGACTGGATGAAGTAGTATCCGGTAAAGCCTGTGCCGGTTTTGCAGAGGTTTAAAAACTCGGTCGAATTCGTAAACACCTTTTGCTCTACCAAGTAGGCGGCTATATCCTCTACGCTCCAGCCGGGGATAATGGTGATATCCATCGTCAGCGGCTTACCGTCGCCTGTGGTCAGCTTTTCGGCGATTGCAAAAATGCTCATGCTCTTCATCAGCATATAATCGCCTGCCTGTATCTTTTGCCCCATGCCGGCAAAATCACAGTAATATTTAAAGACTGTCCGGTTTTTAATAATGCCCGCTTCTTCCAGATTGTTCGCCACACGGGTCAGGCTTTGCCCGCTGGAAACAGTAAAGGGAATTTCGGTTGTATCAGCCGGGTCGACCGCGCTTAAGAAATGATCGTCGATTACCCCGTACAGTGAAGACAGGAGCCCGAACAGAATCACCAGCGAAGTCAGCAACACCAGTATCGGGCGCAGCAAATGCCATAACCCGCTATACCAGTAAAAACCGTATTGCCGCTCGTTTCGCAAAGATTCGTGATCGTATGGCTGTTCCCATTTTGCCATGCCGCGCCCTCCTACATGCCGGGCAGTTCCAGCTCAGCCGCATTGGCTACACGCTGGATGACTTCGCCCGTAACCTGCTGCATACGCATTTGCGCCATCAGGTACTGCGCCACCTCGTTTTGCATGTACAGCAATCCCGAGAGCTTGTTAAACCGCTCCACATCCTCGCTGTCCGCATCACGCCCGGAGACGGCAGCCATTTGCAATTTGGTCTGCACGCTCATATATTGCTTTAAAAGCGTCCGGGTAGTTTCGTTTTCATTGATGGAATCCTTGAGCGCTTTATACTGCTTATATTCATCGCTCTGGCGTATCGCGGCGGCTAACTGCTCTGTCGCGGTGCGGATCGCGTCGTTATCAATCATCGGTTACTCTCCTTGCATTGGTCTTGGATGTAGGTATTCTTTCCCGCCATACGGCGCAGTGCCGCTTGACGGTTCCCCATCAGTATAACGCAAAAGGCAGCAAATTTCATTCCCTATTTTTCCTTCAGTCCCTGTGCTATACTGTTACCGGCGATTTCTTTGACACAGGAGGCAGTTTGCCATGCAAACGGAATGGGTAGAATTTCTATGCCGGGCCAAGCAAAAGACATATGCGGGCAAAGGTGCGCAATCCCCAGCCACCCGCCCCGAATCGCATGACTTACAGTATCGCGAAGGCGAGATGCTCTACATAGACACCTACGTAGGCGGCAGCCAGTTTGCCGGAGAGGAAGCCCTTTGGATACAGGGGATTCCCCGCTGGGCGATGAACTACTGCGGCCGGGTCACCGGCGCCCCGTTCAGCGGTGATTTTTTGAAACAGGCACTGCTGCGCGTGCCGGAAAGCGCGCCATATCGAGGCCCCGCCGTCTATCGGGAGGGCGACTACGCCTATTGCAGTCAGGTCGGCGGGTCTCCAGAATGGTTTCAGGGGTACGAGGAAATACAGTATCGCGGCAAGCAGGTGTACGAGTGCTATTTCCACGGCGGCACAGTGGAAGCCTGACCCTGATGCGGACCCCTGCAGGATCATCAGCCATCCGTTTATATTGCGGTTCCCCCTTACCATCCTCACTTTATAACAAGCAAGGGCAGCTTCCCGAAGGAAGCCGCCCTTTGTTTTTTATAATGATTCTTTCCGAATGGTTGCACTTCCGGTTTCAGCTTATGCCTTTACCAACCGGATCATGTTCCAGCTCAGGCTGGGCAGCGTGATCGTCAGCTTACCGCCGTCTATCACGCCCAGTTCGCCGTTCACAGGAACAACGGTATCCGGCGCGTCCTCTGTATTTACCGCCTTCACATCGTTATGGTGCAACACGCTGTGTTCTTCAACGCGCAAATTGCCAAACGCACGCAGATCTACGGACAGGGTAATATCATCCTGCATATCGCGGTTGATGGCAAATATGGTGACCGATCCGTCCTCTCCCATGGTTGCGGTCGCATCCATCAGCGGAACGGCGTCGTAATCCGCACAGTCGTACACCGGGCTTTGCACGATCGGGCGCAGCGCCGTGCCGCGGCCGTAACGCGATGCCTGCATCAGCGGCCAGTAAATGGTTTGCGCCCACACGCCGCCGCCATTGCGCGTCATGATCGGTGCAATTACGTTTACCAGCTGTGCCATGCACGCAATTTTTACACGGTCTGCATTGCGCAGGAAGGTAATCAGCATGGCGCCAACCAGCAGCGCATCCTCGAAATTATACACATCCTCCAGCAGCGGCAGCGCGCGGTTCCACTTATCGGCCTTCACAATTTCCTTGTCCTGCTCGTTGGAGTGGTACCAGACGTTCCATTCGTCAAAAGACAGCCCCAGCTTTTTCTTGCTGTGCTTTTTAGCGCCCACCGCATCGCAGATGGATACGACTTCGCGGATAAACGCGTCCAAATCCATGCTGCGGGCGAGGAAAGCGGGCGTATCGTTAGACTGGTTGCCATAATAACGGTGCAGGCTGACATAGTCAATCTGGTCGTAGCACTCGGTGAGCATTTCATATTCCCATGCACCATAGGTGGGCATATCATGCGCGGAAGAACCGCAAGCCACCAGCTCGATGCTCGGATCGACCCACTTCATCAGCTTTCCGGCTTCGTTGGCAACGCGGCCGTATTCATAAGCCGTTTTATGGCAAATCTGCCACGGGCCGTCCATTTCGTTGCCCAAACACCATAGTTTAATGCCGAACGGGTCTTTCGCGCCGTTTTGAATGCGCATATCGCTGTAATAGCTGCCGGACGGATGATTGGCGTACTCTACGATATTGCGGGCAGCATCCGCGCCGCGTGTGCCGAGGTTAACGGCATACATCATTTCGGAATCAACCTGCTTCATCCAATCGGCAAACTCATGCAGACCCACTTCGTTCGTTTCGGTGGTAAACCACGCCAAATCCAACCGTTTGGGTCGCTGGTCGCGCGGGCCTACGCTGTCCTCCCAATTAAAGCCGGACACGAAGTTGCCGCCGGGATAACGAATCACTGGCACGCCTAGCTTGCGTACCATATCCGCCACGTCGCGGCGGAAGCCGTTTTCATCCGCCGTCGGATGGCCTGGCTCGTAGATGCCGCCGTATACGGCGCGCCCCAAATGCTCAATAAACGACCCGTAAATCCGCTTATCAATCGTAGCAATAGCATAATCCCTATCCAAAATCATCGTTGCGGTTTTCATGGTATCTCTCCTCGCGTTTTCTTGTAGCTCTGTATCAGCCCTTCACCGAGCCAGCTGTCATACCATCAATAATGAACTTTTGCGCCACCAGGAAAAGAATTAACAGCGGTAAAATGGCGAAGCATGAACCGGTAATCATCAGGTCATAGTTATTGCCATAAGGCGACCATAGGGTATTCAGGCCGATAGGAACGGTGTATTTTTTCATATCGCTGATCACCAGCATCGGCCATAACAGGTTATTCCACGCCGCCATCCCCACCAGCACCGCCATGGAAGCGTATGCGGGTTTGAGAATCGGCATGATAATGCGCACGAAAATACCATATTCGGTACAGCCGTCCACGCGTCCTGCATCCAGCAGGTCATGCGGTACCCCCGTTAGGAATTGCCTGAAAAAGAAGATGGACGACATGTTGGCTAAAAACGGAAGGATGATTGCCCAGTACGTGTTGCGCATGCCCATAGCGTTGATCTGCGTATACATCGGGAGCATCAGGATTTCAAAGGGAATCATCATCACGAGCAGCACGCAGAAAAACAGCAGGTTTTTACCCTTAAACTTATACATTGCAAAGCCGTAGGCAACAAAAGAGGAAACCAAAAGCGTAAGCGAACCCTGCACAAGTACGATATACAGGCTGTTTCCGTACCAGATAAAGTAATCATGCGGCTCATAAACGCCATCGCTCATGACCCCTGTAAACAGGTACCGCCAAGACAGCAGATGCAGTTTGCTGAAATCCAGCGACAGGTTCAATCCGCTGATAAACAGCTGTGATCCGCCTTTAAAGGTACCCAACACCAATGCATATAGTGGAATCAACACAACGACGGAAAGAAGGGTGAAGAAAATGGTAAGTGCCACACGCGCGGAAGTGCTGTACCCCAGTTTGGACTTCTTCGCGCCTCCGGCAAAGTTTTGCACGTTCTGGTTCGTCATGCTCAATCCCCCTTTCTTCTGCCGATAACACCGGTAATGCGCAGCTGTGCCAGATTAATAATCATCGCGCCCAGCAGCAGTACCAGCCCAACCGCGGAGGCAAAGCCGAACTTGTCGACCTTTTCAAAGCCATAGCGGTACAGGTAACCGACAATCGTCAAACCGTAGTTCTTGGGAGATGAATTGTTACCGAAAATCATGTAGCTTTCAGTAAACATCGAAAGGCCCGCATAAATGGAAATGGTCAGTACATAGATCGTCGTCGGTTTGAGCAGCGGCCAGCCGATATGCCTGAACTTTTGCACGGCGTTGGCGCCGTCAATATCAGCCGCTTCATACAGTTCATTAGGGATGGATTTCAAACCAGCCATGTAATAGAGAATATTCATTCCTGTCCAGCGCCAACTGCAAAGCAGCACCATTGCGAACATGGCTGTCCATTCACCTTTAAGCCAGATGATCGGTTCCAACCCAAACAGACTGCGTACCTGATTCATCAACGCACCGTCCAGTTCGCTGAACATCATACGGAAAACAATACCGGCAACCACGACGGAGCTAAGCACCGGGATAAAGAGAATCGCTTTGTACATTCCGTCAAACTTCATGGATTTGGAGTTAATCATATACGCGAACAGCAACGGGAAAGGAATGAGCAGCGCACAGGTGATAAACGTATATCGAAGGGAGTTGGTTACCGCCGTATAGAATGTCTTATTAGCAAATAAATTTTGATAATTTGTAAAGCCGATCCATTCCGTTGTGGAGGATTTTATCGACTGGAAACTCATAATTGTCGTAGAAATTAATGGATAGATAAAAAAGATTGCAAACGTTAAAATAAAGGGCAGTACAAATACATAGGGTGCAATTTTCTGTGAATAAAGCAACGTTTTATTAATCAGTACATAGGCGACCATCAACAGCAGGCCACACAACATAAGCGCGTTGCGAAAGCGTGCCGCAAACAGCCAAATACTTTGCATCACGTTAAAGCTTTGTCCCTCCGCGACGGAGGTGAACAAATAGGCGCTGATATTGCCGTTCGTATCATAAGCCGAGTCAAATTTGTTTCCCTTACCGCCAAGGCTGAACAGCGCGGCTACGCCGATAACCAGCACTACCAGACCGATGAGGAAGATGAAAAGCGTCTTTTTTTGCTTGGTTCGATTCTGCATCGCCAGAAATGCCGTGCTCACCATAATCACCCGCAATCACAATCATTAGAATAGCCGGGGAGAGGCTTCCCTCCCCCCGGCCCGTTTAGGGTATACTTAGAACAACTCGTCCTCAATGGCCGTCTGTGCTTCTTCCAGTGCGGTAGCGGCATCCGCGCCGTCCACGTACACTTCGTTCCACAGGGTGGTGTTCAGGTAGGTGTTGATGGTCGGGGTGATGGAGGTAGAGGCAACACCCTTGATTTCGTTAATCGCAAGCAGCGTATCAAAAGCGTTGGTCAGGAAATACTGGTTGAACTTGTTGTCCGGATCATGCGTGACCGCAGTATCGGTCCAAACTTCCATGTTGCAGGGATCAAAGCCCAGCTCGCTCCAGATCTTCACGGCAGCGGCTTTGGTGGCTTTGGCATATACGTCGAACTGAGCGGCGAGATCGTAGTTTTCGTTGTCCTTCACAACCACGGTGCCGGTGCCGCCCAAGCCAACAGACTGGCTCTGGCCTTCTTCAAACACGGGGCAGGTGGAGATGGCATATTCGCCTTTGCAAGCATCGCCGATTTCATCGGTGAAGCGGCTCATGTACCACAGCGGCATGGTAACGGAAGCGCACACATTGCTGGCAACCCATGCCTTGCCTTCTTCGGTATCAACCTGGCCGCCCGGGCAAACCATAGCGATTCCGGCATCCAGCCAGCTCTGCTGGGTCTCAATTGCCTTGAGCATCGCATCGGTGTTAATGGTGGCTACGGGATTCTCTTCATCCGTGATATCCACAAACTCGCTGCCGAGCTGGGTGATCATCAAAGAGGTCTGCCAAGCGGTACTGGTTTCTACGTTGCCCATGTACACATCGGGATTGCTCTCTTTGAGTTTCAAGCCTGCATTATACCAATCGTCCCATGTCTTGATGGTGGTATAATCGATACCGGCAGCTTCCAGCATCGGCACATTGTAGAACGTAACAGTCGCGCCAATGTGGTAGGGGATGCCGTAGAGGTGGCCGCCCTTGGAGTAAATGTCGAGGCGGGATTTTACCAGCTCGTTCATATAATCGCCCATGTAGCTTTCCAGCTCAACCAGGTGATCGCTGTAAGCAAGAATGTTGGGGAACTGTCCAACTTCTACATCGCAAAGGTCGGGGGCGCCTTCGCCGGACTGCAGAGCGACCTTCAGTTTGTTATGCATTTCGTCATAACCGAGTGTTACGCACTCCAGCTCGATCTGCTGGTCGGGATGTTCGGCATTCCACGCATCCGCCAAACTGTAGTAATACGCATCGTGTTGGCTGATGAATGTCCACAGCGTTAATTTTGTTGCAGCGGATTCCGCCGTAGCGGTGATGCTTGTCAAGCTAAGAAGCATGCAAACAGCAAGGGTCAGAGCAAGTAGTTTTTTCATGGTTTTCCCTCCTTATATTTTGGAAGCGACCGTACGCTTCAGATACAAAATCAACCGGGATTTGTACATACAAATGATTCCTCACAAGGGTTGAACGCACGCGAAATATACCATTGCACCAAAATTACCCTCGCAATTTTGGAATCATTAACGTTAATGTAACTCGTAACTGCAATATATCACATTCAAATTCATTTGTCAACACTAAATTGACAAAAGTACGGACTTATGATAGTATCGAAAAAAATCGGATTGGAAAGATGATAGCATGCGTGCAACCAAAGGACAAAAGCGGGTCGTGTTACAGGACATCGCAAACGAAACGGGATATACAGTCAACACCGTTTCCCGCGCGCTGCAAAACAAAAGCGATATTGCTAAAAGCACCTGCGCTTATATTCAGGAAGTAGCGGATAAAATGGGTTACGTACGCAATAATCTCGCCAGTTCCCTGCGCTCCGGCCGCAGCCGAACCATTGCGGTCATCGTAGGCGAAGCGTCTAACCCTTTTTACGCTACCATGATTGATAGTATCCACGGTTTTGCTGAAGAAACCGGCTATACGGTGATTTCTCTTTGTTCCCGGGATGATGCGCAGCAGGAGCAAAAGGCGATTATCACCGCTATCAGCCATCAGGTAGACGGCATTTTACTGTTCCCCAGCAATTATGCTGCACAGACCATTCCGCTTATGCGGCAGGCCGGCATTCCTTTTGTGATGGCCAGCCGTTATACGGATCATCCTGATTATGACTATGTCGTCTGCGACGAAGAAACGGGTGGCTACCTGGCCGGGAAGCACTTAATCGAAGCCGGGCATCGCAAGATCGCGTTTTACTACGTGATGGAGGTTACCTACAGCAGCGAGCATCGCACCAACGGTCTTTTACGCGCGACACGCGAAGCCGGCATCCCCGATGAAGACGTGTATATTACGCACAGGCCGGACCCATCGCAAATTGGTGCAATACTAAAGCAATGGAAGGCCGAGGGTGTTACCGGCATTTTTGCCTTTTGCGATATCGAAGCCTGGCAGCTGGCAACCTGCATTGAGTCCGCCGGGATGTGCGATGATTTTGCGCTTGTCGGTTTTGACAATATACAAAGCGTTATCAGTTTCCCTTCTTCGCTCTGTACCATAGATGGACAGATGCACGCGCTTGCCAGAGCAGCTTACGATATTTTGATTAGCCGCATCGCCGGAGACAGCACCCCCGCCAAGCACGTTGTGTTTTCGGTGCGGTTGGTTTGCCGCGGTAGCTGCGGCGCGAAAATATAACCGTATAGCCACTGTATTCGACGTAAAAATAATTTGCCATATTATTCCACATATGGTATATTAATTCTAATGGTTTGGATTACGCCCATGGCTCCGCCTTTCTTGTAAAGGGGGCGTTGTTTTGACCCGCCAAATGAAACGGGTTTTTGCCTTTTTATTATGCATACTCCTCGCGTTTTCTGCAGGGGTCTGTTTGCTATCTCCAATTGATACCTCTGCCGCAGCTTCAGATACGGCTGCAATCGATGAAATTCCCTACTATTTACAAGGTTCACAGCTGGTTTATATTACCCAAACCGGCAAACGCTACCACCGTATCGACGACTGCGGCAACACCCAAACCGCTTATCTGATTTCGCTGGAGGAAGCTTGCCGCCTTGGATATACTGCCTGTGGCAGGTGCCATCCCGACGAATTGTTTATTGCCAGTGAAAGCATTTCTTTCCCCGATAACAGTGAAATCGTATATTTTGAAATCGGAGATGAGCATTACCATTCCTCCCCGCAATGTACGTACTGTAAACATGGCGTTCCCGTCACTTTGGAAGAAGCCCTGTACCTTGGCCGTACCCCTTGTGCCAAATGTGTTGGCTCCCGTTGATGCTTCCAAACGAGGCGTTAAGCAGCTGAACTTGATGCCCGTTTGCGAGTATACTCCCTCCTCCTTTGCAGATAGCTGCCCTTTCCCACGCAAAAACCGTACGATGTGTAGCATCACTCCGCTTGCACATCGTACGGTTTTTCGTCTGTGGAGGGGCTGTCGCCCCTATATGGAGCGCGCATACCGGTTGGTTTTTCTGTTGCCACATCCGCCAGGCGGCAGGAGGAGGGACCCTGCCTTGTCCGTGTTACCGGGACAGTCTAGCGGCTTAACAGCATCCGGTCGTTATCCAGCCGCTTACCCTGCCGGCCGGAATAACGCCGCAGCAGATCTTCCACCTGCATCTGCGCACGTTCTTCGCCATCAATATCCAGTATAATTTCACCGTTCTCCATCATGATGGTACGGTTCCCCAGCGCCAGTGCGCTGGCCATGTTGTGCGTAATCATCATGGTAGGAACTTTCTGTTCTTTTACAATTTGTACGGTAATCGCCAGTACTTTTTCCGCCGTTGCGGGGTCCAATGCCGCTGTATGCTCGTCCAGCAGCAACAGGCGTGGTTTGGCGATGGTCGCCATCAGCAGCGTCATCGCTTGCCGTTGTCCGCCGGATAAAAGACCGACCTTCATTTTCATGCGGTCTTCCAGCCCCATACCAAACGCAGCCAGCATGCCCTGCAATTCCTCTATATCCTTCTTGCGCAGCGCTCGGGCCAGCGGGAAGCGCCTGCCATGCGTATACGCCAGCACCAGATTCTCGGCAATCGTCATATCCGGCGAGGTGCCCTTCATCGGGTCCTGAAATAAAATACCGATTTTACGGGCGCGGCGGTGCTCCGGCTGATAGGTAATGTTTTCCCCATCCAGCAGTATCTGCCCCTGATCCGGCCAAAAAGCTCCCGCAATCGCCCCAAACAGCGTGCTTTTCCCTGCGCCGTTGGAACCGAGTATAGTGGTAAAATCTCCGTCCCGGAGGCAAAAATCAATCTTATTCAGCGCGGTATGTTCATTCACCGTGCCTTTGCCAAAGGTTTTACAGACATGCTTTAGTTCAAGCATCGTTACGACCCTCCCTGCGAATCCGCTGCTTTTGCATACTCTCTTTTACTGTCGGTATGCTCAGCGCCACCGCTACGATGACCGCGGAAATCAGCTTGAGGAAATACGCGGGGAAAATGCTGGTGGAAAGTGCCAGCGATACGATGATGCGGTAGAGCACCGAGCCGACAATCGCCGAAAGCAACCCCAGCGTAACGCTGCGGCGGCCAAAGAATGCCTCGCCGATAATCACCGAAGCCAAGCCGACTACCAGAATACCAATGCCGCTGGAAATATCCGCGTAGCCCTGATATTGTGCCACAATCGCGCCGGACAGCGCAATACAGCCGTTGGAAACCGCCAGCCCGACCACTTTCATACCCGATGCATTAATGGAGGACGAGCGCACCATCGCCTCGTTATTGCCGGTCGCGCGGATACATAAACCCAAATGGGTTTTAAAGAACCATACCAGCAATAAGAGCGTCAATATCGCAAGCCCCGCGCCGATCATCAGTTTCACCAGGTCCTTGCTCATAGGTGCCAGCTGCTTGTACAGCTGCTGAAACAGCGTATCCATGCCAATCAGTGTCACGTTGGAACGTGCGCCCATTATCGCCAGATTAATGGTATACAAGGCGCTCATGGTCAGGATGCCCGCCAGAATCGGGTGAACACCTACACGGGTTTGCAAAAGCCCCGTCACCGTGCCCGCCACCATGCCGCAGAGAAAGGCTGCCAGCAGCCCCAGGTACGGCGCGCCCGCCAGTGTAACCATGGCGGATACGGCTACGCCGAGGGTAAAGCTGCCCTCGGCCGTCAGATCGGGAATATTCAGGATACGGAAGCTGATGAAAATGCCCATCGCCAGCAGCCCGTACATCAGGCCCAATTGCAGCGATCCCAGAAATAAAGTCATGTCCTGTCCTCTTTTCGGCCGCCGCCCCCCGAAGGGAAAGGAGGATCGTCCCCTTTCCCTTCGGTTTTCCCGTGCGCTATCAGTGCCGCGGGAAAGCAAGGAGGTTTACGTTGGCGGGTTACTGTCTACTGCTGAAAACCCTTCCGGAAAAGGTCTTTCCGGTTGGTTATTCTATAATGGTTGCCTGTGCCAGCACGTCGTCGCTTAACGTTACGCCGATGGCAGCGGCAGTGGTGGTGTTGATAACCATGGTAAAGTCGCTCACCGTGATTGCGGGGATGTCCGCAATGGCAGTGCCCTGCAGGAACTGGTCGCTCATATCAGCCGTCATACGGCCAATATCCGTATCGCTGATGGAGATGGTCGCAAACGCGCCGGAGGCTACCATAACCGCAGACGAACCGTATACGGGAATCTTCGCTTCCTTAGCAACTTCCGCTACCGTGGTCAGCGCTGTCTGCACTACGCTATCGTTGGGAATGAACATCGCGTCCACCTGCCCAACCAGCGATTCGGCCGCCTGCTGCACTTCGCCGGAGTTGGTAACCACCGCTTCTTTGTATTTCAGGCCGTTCGCATCCATATACGCTTTGGCGTTTTCAATGGTGGTAACGGAGTTGATCTCACTGGTGCAATAGATCAGGCCGTAGGTTTCGCAGCCCGGGGTCAGCTGATCGCTGAGTTTGAACATTTCATCCACAGGAATAGCGTTACTGGTGCCGGTCGCATTCTTATCCGGGTGCGCCATTTCGGTGATGATGCCCGCGCCCACGGGATTGGAAACGGAGATGAAGAACATCGGGATACCGCTGTCCATATTCAAAAACGCTTGCGAAGGCGGCGTCGCGATCGTAACTACGTAGTCCACGCCGTCGTTGATCATCGCCTGGCAGATCGAAGCCAGGTTGGTCATATCGCCCTGCGCGTTTTGATAGTTAAAGGTCATTACATCTTCGGTGTAGCCCAGTTCGCGCATCCGGGCGATATACCCTTCGCGCATATCGGTGAAAGCACCGTTGTCTACCATTTCAATAATGCCAACATTGTAGGTTTTAGCGCTTTCCGCACCGGCGGTAACAGCAAAAGTCAGTACGAGTACGAGGGCGGAAACCAAAGCGATCAATTTTTTCATGGAAAACCATCCTTTCTTTTTCCGGGTATAACCGGGGAAAATGTACTGTCGGTTTGCCATTGCGGCGCCGCGGTTATTGCTGTATCTCCCGGATGAACCGGAGATATACACAAAAACGCACCTGTCCTTTTCCAAGGACAGATGCGTTTGAATTCATCTGCGGTACCACCTTGCTTGACGGTTTCCCGTCCGCCTCGTTCAAGTGCCGACACACTCTACGCCCGATAACGTTGGCGATACGTTGCGCTATACTCGAATGCAAGCATTCTTTCAACGCACCCTCCACGGTCCATTTGCCGATCCGCTCCCTGCCGGTTCCCAGCAATCCCGGCTCTCTGTAAGTGCGCTTTCGACGTTATCTCCGCTTCAACGGTTTTTATTATTAAAACATGGCGTTTGTGAATTTGTCAACCCCCAAAAACAACAAATTTCGTTTTTTCTGTCCGGCAATCCGCCGGGTAGCAGCCGCGTAAACTTCCTCCCGGTGTGCCATGGGCCGCAGTAAATGAAGATTTCCACTACCGTTTCCGCAAGGTTCACAGGGTTCTTTTTCCGGTGCTTTCAAATTCGGCGGAACCGGTAAACGCCGGAAAATATTCCGGATGCTCCCGTGTTATTTTGACACCATTGGCACCGTGCTGCTGCCGTGCGGCATCACAATCACACGCTGGCCGCCAAAATCCATCAGCTTTTGCAGCTCGGCGGAGTCATTGTGCCCGGTAATCCGCATGGGCGCAAGGGTATCCGCCCCAATAGCCGTCAGCATGTGCATATTCGTATGCGCGGCGATCTCACAGCACACATAAAAAATATAACCGGCGATGGTAAAATTTTTCCGCAGTTCCGCATCCAGCGTACCGGTTTTCTGATACTGGCTCCAATCGAAAAATGCCGCCGGGCCGCCGCCTTCCCTGCACTCGCTGATGAAAATCAGCGTGCCGCCCTCTTTAACCGCCTGATAAGCGTTAATCATCGTTTTGGAGGATTGATACAGATTGATATCCTTGGGAAATCCGCCACAGCTGACCACCACCGCATCCGCCTTGCCCGCAATCGGCACACCGTTATAACGGTCTACCAGACGGCAGCTTGCTTCCCAAGCCGCGATATAATCCCCACAGGGCAAGGCGATCTGGTCGCCGTTTCCATCTACCACAAGGTTAATGCCGAACACAGGCCTCACCATTGCGGCAGCCTCCATCATGTCCTCATGCACAGGATTGCCTGTGGTGCGGCCGCTGCCCACCTCGTCGCTGGAACGCGGCTCTGTGGGGTGCAGGGCGTGGATGTGGTTTTGCTTAATCGTCAGCCCCCCTGCCACGCCGGGCACCAGGCTTTTGCGTCCGCCGCCGTAGCCCGCCAGTAAATGGTGTACCGTACCGCCCATCAATATCACCTTGCGGCCGGAAACCAACGGGTTAAGCAGCACACGTGTGCCACGCGAGGTGGTGCCAAAGTCCACAAGCGGTTCATCCGCACGGTGATCCACCACACGCACCTTTTCAAACACCGCGTCGGTCACCAGCCGACGCAGTTCCGCCTCGGTTTCCTGCCTGTGCGTACCCAGCGCCACTAAAAACACCATGTTCTGATAGGGCATATCGATCACATCATGTAAATAATCCACAAGCAGCGGGCAAATCCGCTCCTGATGCATCCAAGCGCGCGTTAGATCGCTGATGATGATGGTTACCTCATCCGAGGCGTTTACCGTATCTTTCAGCGGTTTGCCGCCGATCACATTTTCTTCCACCGCTGCGCGGAAGCTCTCCCGCAAATCGCCAAGGGGCGGCGGGGTTACCGCGTCCACTACGTCAATCTGCCCTGCTTTAACGTTCAGCGAAATCTTTTTTTCGCCATACCCGAATGTAAATTGCTGTTCCATAGCGCATCCCCTGATCTTCATGGAGAAACCGATCGTTTCCCAGTTTTCTGTACCAATCCTCAATATAGCACAATCTTTGGCAGGAAGAAAGCGCTTGGGCGAAGTATCTTGTTATCATAGTCTGTTTTCACCGGGAGGTTTTCATATGCCCTATATTCAAATTGCCACCAGCCGCATCTTAACCGCCGCCGAAAAAAGCGAGCTGAAAGCCTGCGCCTTAAACGCTGCGGAATTGCTGGGTAAGAACAAGCAGCATGTTATGGTGCACCTATTGGACGGGCAAGCCCTTACCAAGGGTGAGGGCGCGGGTGACTGCGCCTTTTGCGACGTTCGGGTACTTGGTGCAGCTACTCAGGAAGCGTGCGGCGCGTTTTCGCAAACCTTAAGCGCGGACATTGCACGCATTGCGCAAGTCTCGCCCATGAGCACATACCTTTCCCTGTCGGAAATGACGCTATGCTACACAGACGGAAAATTGCCGCCGGGGCATAGCGGTCGCCACGGTCGTTGAAGCTCCCTTTGGGGCGGTCGCCAAGGCTCCCTTTGGGAAGGGGACGCTGTCCCCCTCCCAACCTCCCCCTGAGCAAGTTATGTTTTCTTTTATTTTGTGGGCGAAAAGTAATATTATTCAGAAAATTGATTAAGCAGTAAGCACTCGTATCACAGAAATAAAAGCACGCTTTACTTATGAATCACAATGCTTGTGTATGAAGGTAACTCACGTCTTGTGCCAGTGCTCTTTCAATGTAGTTGCATTAATCGTCCATATATGAAAAAACCAACACAGCGGAGTTTTCTCCGCCGCGTTGGCTATCGGGATTCGTTTCAATTATTGTAATCTACGGTATCTGTAGTTTGTCAGGCGCCGGTCGTGTTGTTCCGGCGGTTCTGGCCGCCATTCTGGTTTTCTGTGCCGTCTACAACGCAAGTTCCGTCACAGTCACCATCGCACTCGCCGTTTCCGTCGCAGTCGCCAGAGACACAATTGTTATTGTTCTCATTGTAACGGCTGTTTTTGCCCTGGCCCATACCATCGTCACGCTGATTTTTATTCTGCGTAGCGCCGGTATCACCGTTCTGGGTTCCACTGCCATCCTGCAAACCGTTGCCGTTACCGTTGCCATTTTCATCATTCTGACCATACTGCATGCCCTGGCCATCCTGCAAGCCCAACCCGGCGTTTTCCGCATTCTGGGTAAAGGCGCTCAGATGACTCTGGGAAGCGCTTTGCAACGCGGTAAAAGCGGCGCGTACATCAGCGGGCAAATCGTTTTGCGCAAGGAACGCATCGTACATCGCGATGTTGGCATTTTCAGCGGCAATCCCCGTTACATAAGCCGTATCCAGGCTTTCCGGAAGGGTTACGGTGTTAGCGGCATTGTTCACAGGAAGCGCAAAGCCATAGGTGGTAAACAAGGTTTGCAGCAAGGCGATGTGGGTTCCTTCCGCGCCGACGATGTTGCCAAACGCATTATCTTCACCATAAGCTGCCAGAATCTTTTCGTACTCTGCCTGTGCCGCGTATTCATCCTGAATCGCGTATGTCAGCATCTGTTCCAGTGTATAGGTCGTTCCGGCAGTTAAAGCGGCGGAACCGGTGGTTTCTTCCGCCAGAGACAGTACAGGCGCCATCGCCAGCAGGGTCAAAGTCATCAGGGTAGCCATTATCTTCTTGAGCTTCATTGTTAAAGCACCTCGTTTGTTTTATTCAGCAATCCCTTGCTGTGATTAAAGGATAACCCCGAGTTATGGCAAAAGTTTGTCATTTCCCAAGCAGTTTTATGGCATTTTGAACCTAATTTTGCATAGGAGGCACACATGGCTACTATACTGATCGCCGATGACAACCGGCAAATCGCATCCATCCTTGAGGAATACGTGAAAAAAGAAGGGCACACGCCAGCGGTTGCCGCCGACGGCGAAGAAGCGCTTGCTTTGTTTGATCGCCTGAAACCCGACGCTGTGTTATTGGACGTGATGATGCCCAAGCTGGATGGTTTTGCCGTTTGCCGCGAAATCCGCAAAACTTCCACCGTTCCCGTCATTATGATCACAGCGCGCGGCGAGGATTTTGAAAGAATCATGGGGCTTGATATCGGCGCGGATGATTACATTGTCAAGCCTTTTTCCCCCGGCGAGGTGATGGCGCGTCTACGCGCCGTACTGCGCCGCATCGGGCGGGAATCTTCCGCCGCCCAACAGCGCATCTCGCGCGGAAACCTGACCGTCACCCTGGACGATTATCAGGCGCAAATCGGCGGCAGCCCCGTTACCCTGACGAAAAAGGAGCTGGAGATACTCTATACCCTCGCTTCCCACCCCGGCAAAGTATTCTCCCGAGACAACCTGTTGGAAAGCCTGTGGGGATACGATTATTTCGGCGATACCCGGACGGTGGATTCCCACATTAAGCGGCTGCGCGCCAAATTGGACGCATATGAAGCCAAGGGCTGGGAGATTAAAACCATCTGGGGCGTTGGCTATAAGTTTGAGGTGACAGACGGTGAAAAGTAGAATCGCGCTTCGCCTGCTGGGGTACTTTGCCGCCGCGTTGTGCGTAATGGCGCTGATCAGCGGCATCCTGTTCCAAGCGCTGTTCACGCGCCAAACCGTAGAGGCCAAGAAGGCGGAAATGCTGGAACACGCGGGTACGCTGGCCAATACCCTTTCCGGCGTACTCGAAGGTAACGGTGCCGCCGGGCAGGGCGCGGGCTATGGTGCTTACCTGCGGCTGATGAGCCTGCTGGAAACCGACGTATGGGTGCTTGATGAGAATTTGGATTTCTTAACCGCCGGGCACAGCATCGGCAATACGCTCACGTATAGTGATCTGCCTGCCGACGCCGACGCGCTGGTGCAGGCAGTGTTTGCCGGGGAAACCCCTTTCAGCGAAGGATTCAGCGATTTACTCGGTGCCCCGACACTGACCGTGGGCGTGCCGATTTACGATGGCGATACGGTCGCAGGCGCGCTTTTGTTACACGACGCGGTTTCGGGCATCACTTCTGCAACGGCGCAGGGTATGCGCATTATGGCGATCAGCGGTGCGGCGGCGCTGGTATCCGCAGCGCTGCTGGCGGTGTTGCTAAGCCTTTCTTTCGCCCGACCGCTGGACCGGATGAAAGCGACCGCGCTCAAGCTGACGGCAGGCGATTATACTGCCAAAACGGGCGTTGCCCAGAAGGATGAGATCGGCAAGTTAGCGACCGCAATGGACGGCCTAAGCGACCGGTTATTAGAAGCCGAACAGGCTGCCGCCCGGCAGGAAAAACTGCGCAGGGATTTTCTTTCTAACGTATCCCACGAACTGCGCACACCCGTCACCGTGCTGCGCGGCTCGCTGGAAGCGTTATGCGAAGGCGTGGTTACCGCGTCGGAGCAGGTGTCGGAATATCACGACCAGATGCTGAAAGAGACTTTATCGCTGCAGCGGCTGGTCAACGATTTAATGGATCTGGCCCGCTTACAGAATGTGGATTTCCCTATTGAGGATGCTCCTGTCAACTTGAACGACATCCTCAGCGATGCGCTGCACAGCGCCGGGCAGCTGGCACGGCAAAAGCAAATTACCCTTACGCGTCAATTCCCGCAGGAGGCTGTCCCTTACAATGGCGATTACGGGCGGCTCAAGCAAATGTTCCTAATTATATTGGACAACGCCGTTAAGTTCTCCCCGGAAAACAGCACCGTAACCGTAACCCTCACCCCGCACAGCATTGCCATACAGGATGAGGGCGTGGGTATCTCCGCGGAGGATTTGCCATTAATTTTTGACCGGTTCCATAAAACCCGAAGCGAAGAAAACAAACAAGGCAGCGGGCTGGGATTGGCGATTGCCAAGCAGATTGCACAGCGGCATCACATGGAAGTTACGGTGGAAAGCGAAACCGGCAAGGGTACGACCTTCCATTTCAACTGGGCGTAAGGTTAGGCGCCAAAGCCGAAGTGATACTCCACCGCCGAAAGCGTCTTTTCCACGGTGCTGCTGTCGTCGCGCATAATGCACAGTCTTCCGCTGCGCCGTATATCCTCCAGCACCCGGGTATTGCCGTATACAAACAGGTTATGGATGTTTTCCTTAATCTCTTCGGAGCGCGGCAAGCTTTCAATAAAGCTGTTCAGGCTTTGGTGATCCGGCCGAATCAGGTTTTCGCGCGCGGCGCGCTCCGGTTCCACCGCCAGAAACACCACACGATCAGGCGGGCACAGCTCAAACGCGAGGCTTGGCGGCATCGCGCAGTCAAACGCCACCGGCTTGGTTGCGGAAAGACGAATTGCCTCCAGCAGCATCAGCGGCGTCTGCTCCTGTGCAATCCGCATCAGCCAGCGCCAGTATTCCTCTACCGGGCGGAGAAAATACTCGGTCCAGTCCACGGGGCGGTCGTACTGCGCAGGCTGATAATTCGGATCTGCAATCGACTGATACTTATCGTTGATCACACTTTCGCTAAGCCAATGAAAATCGTACTTTTCAGCAAAAGCCCGCGAAATGGTCGATTTTCCCCCACCGGCTGTACCGCAGAAGAAGTAAACGTCCCGCAGGTAACTATGCAGAATGTTAACGGGCATATTCATCGCCATTGCAACTCCTCCTCGTTTTCAAGCAGCGCTTTTTTATAGCGTCCATCCTGTTCTTCCAGCGTCTTCGCGCGGCGTTTTCAGCATCAGTCCTCTACGCATAAACCGCAGGAGCAGCGCTTCGCGCCGTGCCTGCGGTTTTACTGGTTTATTCAGTCTTTGTAGTAGCACCGGACAATTTTACCCAGGAAGAACGTATGCATATCGCGGCTGGCATAGAAGCGGTCCAGCACGTCCTGGTTTAATTGCTCGGCTGTCTGCGTTACGCTTCCCAGCGGCGTACATTCGATTTGCAATTCACATTCGCTCACGATGGGCGCATCCACTTGCTGCGCAGGCACTGCCGTCATACCAAAGCCGGAGAATTTATCCACATCCCGGGCGCTTTTACTACCCGCTACGCCCAGTTCCCTGCGCATATCATGCAGCGGAATACTTACCGTAAACTCCCCGTTTTTTTGCAGCATTCCATACGTATAGCGGCTGGTTCGCACCGGAACCAGAAAACAGTCTGCTCCAAAGAAAACCGTCAATCCGCCCCAGCCAATCGTCATTACATTATCTTGTCCGTCGGCTCTGGTGCACAGAAATACGCCGCCGTTTTTCATTTGTCCGGCAATGATGTTTGCCACTTCGTTCACCGGTACATCATGCATGGCTCAACACTCCTTTTCGTCGTGTGGCATTCAGACCCTCCGCCCGACAGTGCGGACGGTCCGGCTTGAATTTCCGCCAGAATAGTGTATGCTATTGTAGCAGTTCTCTACTGCACCATCATAGCACATTCGCTGCCATTTGTGGAGGTATTGGCATGTTTTATTGGGATTGGACCATGATTTTATTGCTCCCCGGTCTGCTGCTGGGGCTATGGGCACAGTATAAAGTAAAGTCGGCTTACGCCAAGTACGGCAAAATCGGCACCCGTCGTGGCGTTACCGCCGATCAGGTAGCCACGGACTTATTGACACGCGACGGCAACCAGTATGTTTCTATTCAGCCTGTTTCCGGGGAGTTGACCGATAACTACGACCCCCGTTCCAACGTCCTTCATCTTTCCCAGGGCGTTTACGGAAGCAACAGCATCGCCGCTATTGGAATTGCCGCACACGAGTGTGGCCATGCCATGCAAAAGCAGCATGATTACGGGCCGCTCAAACTGCGTTCCGCCTTTGTGCCCGTCGTCAACATCGGCAGTACCCTGTATTTCCCGATCTTCATCCTCGGGTTTATCTTTTCATGGGAGCCGTTAATTACTATCGGTATTGTGTGTTTTGCGCTAACCTTCCTTTTTTCGCTCATCACGCTGCCAGTGGAGTTTAACGCCAGCAGGCGCGCGATGGACGCGTTGGCGCAGGGTAACTATGTAACACAGGATGAGCTGGATGGCGTTCGCGCGGTGCTCAGCGCAGCAGCGCTTACGTATGTAGCCGCTGCCATCAGCAGCCTTTTGCAGCTATTGCGCCTGCTGCTGTTATCCCGCAGCCGCCGGGATTAGTCCGGGCTTTGTTTTCCCCGCGTGCGATGCCGCCTGTGCATCGCACGCGTTCTTTCCCCGTATTTCCATCGTACCGTAGAGGAGGGTGACCGCCGTGGACGAGATGCTTCGGGTATCGGTTCGCGAGCTGGTCTCCTTTTCCTATTTTTCGCCGGATATTGTGCCCGGCGGTAACATGGCGGATATGCTGGCCGGTACGAAAGCGCATCAGGCGCGCGAAGCCGCGCAGGAGGCCGAATTCGAGGTTGAAAAGCCTTTGCGCTGCGATGTGACGCAAGCCGGAGAAACCGTGACCGTTTTTGGCCGTATGGATGCATTTCAGGATGGCGAGCCACCCTGCGTGGAAGAGATAAAACTATGCCGCGAAGCACCCGCAGCGCCACTGCCAGATCACATCGCGCAGGCACGGCTTTACGGCGCGATGCTGGCGCTTTCCCAAGGCGTATCCCTTGTCGAGCTGCGCGTTGTGTACGTCAATGCCGGGGGAGAACCTCAGCGCGTTTTTACCGAGATACTTCCGGCCGAAACCCTGACAGACGAACTCACCTCCCTGCTGGCTCCTTGGCTCACCTTTGCCGTTGCCGAACGGGCGCACCGGCAAGCACGGAACGAAAGCCTGCGTTCGCTTGCTTTCCCTTTCACCGCCTATCGCAAAGGGCAGCGGGAACTGGCGGTACAGGTGTATACTGCCATTACGCGTAAAAAACGCCTGTTTGCTTCGCTGCCGACCGGAACCGGCAAAAGCGCCGCGGTGCTCTTTCCCGCCCTGAAAGCACTGGGCGAAGGAAAAACCCGCAAAATTCTCTACATCACGGCGCGTACCACAGCCCGCCAAAGCCCGATGAACACACTGGAGAAGCTACGCGGGCAGGGAATGCGCGTGCGCGTATCCACGCTGCTGGCAAAGGAGAAGCTATGTCCCTCGCCGACCCGCTGCCACCCAGACGATTGTCCACGTGCCAAGGGACACTATTTGCGGCAGCCCGATGCCATCCAAAAGCTGCTGCAAATAGACGCTATCTGGGATGAAGCGGTGATTACCTCCATCGCAGACGAATACCAGCTCTGCCCCTTTGAACTGGGTCTGGTATTAACCGAGCTTGCGGATGTTGTTTTGATGGATGTCAATTACGCGTTTGATCCATTTGTACAGATCGCACGGCTGTTTAAACAGCGCCGGGATTTTACATTGCTTGTGGATGAAGCCCACCATTTGCTTTCCCGCGTGCGGGACAGCCTTTCCGGCACGCTGGACAGCCGCGAGCTACGCACCTATCGCACCGCTTTTGGTAAAGCGCTGGGGCGCAAACACCTCTATTACAAACAACTCACCGCAATGATTAACGCGCTACGCGCCATCGGGAACAACCCGGAGGATACGGAAAATTGCATGGCAGCATCGCCGGACGGGCAAATAGAAGGCAATGAAGATGCTACGCAAGTTGAAGGTATAAGCACGCACAATCATTTATCCTCGGGTCATCCCACAGCCACTGCAACCCGGCAGCCCTTCCGAATGATAGAACGCAGTTTGCCCAATCCACTGGACGAAATTGCGCCTTTGGTGGAAACCCTCATCCAAGCTACGATGGAATTGCTGATGAACAAACTGCCGTCCGCCGAATGCCGCCATGACGCAGGCACCCTGCTGCGCACGCTATGCACTTTTTCTTACGCCGCCGAACATTATGGCGAGCGGTATGCTACATTGGTCGAACAGCACGGCCGTGAGCGCGTGTTGGAACTGTTTTGCCTCTCTCCGGCGGAATCTATCGCGGCAACGACCAAGGGGCTGCGCGGAAGTGTGTTCTTTTCGGCAACCCTGTCGCCGCTCCCCGCGATGCGGGCACTTCTGGGCGGCACAGAGGATGACGCGGTATTCTCACTGCCGTCTCCATTTTCACCCGAACGGTTGGCTGTGGTACGCAAGCGCATCCCTACCCGCTATACTCTGCGGGAAAGCAGCGCTGCCGCCGTAGCGCAAAGCATCGCCGATATGGTGCAAACGCGACCGGGTAAATATATCGTATACTTTCCCAGTTACGCCTATTTGCGTTTAGTACTGGAGCCGCTTTCCGCCTTACCGCTGCCTCCGCTGCTGGTGCAGGAGAACGATATGGGTGAGGATGCGCGCGCCCGTTTTTTGGCAACTTTTACACAGGATAAAGGTTCAATCCTTGGGCTTTGTGTTTTAGGAGGTTTGTTTGCCGAGGGAATCGATTTGCCCGGCGAGCAGCTCATCGGGGTATTGATCGTCGGTGTGGGTTTGCCTACGCCCTCTCTGCAGCTTCGTACGTTGCAGCGCTACTATCAGGCACAATTCGGCGATGGTTTTCTCTACGCATGGATGATTCCCGCCATGCAAAAAGTGCTGCAAGCTGCCGGACGCGTTATCCGCACGGAAACAGATAAAGGAATCGTCGTATTGGTGGACGAACGTTATTACGAACCGGGTTATATACGCCTGTTGCCGCCGGAATGGCGCCTGACCAATGAAAATATTGAGCAAGCCGCGGCCAACCTGCGAAAGTTGGAGGACCTATGAGGAAAAAGCATTGGTTATGGGCTATTCTCGCATTGGTTGTTATACTGGCCGGAACCGCCGGATGGGTCTATACCCACCTCAAGGCGGGCAGTCAGGGAGTGCTATACCATATTACCGGCGGTGCCGGCGATATGTACTTGCTTGGGTCCATCCATATTGGCAATCAGGATATGTACCCCTTTGGAGATTCTATCCGGCAGGCGATGGAAGAAGCGAACACCTTTGTATATGAGTGTGATACCACTTCGGACGAAGCCCTTGCCGGTTTGCGAAGCCGTATGGCGCTGCCGGAAGGGCAAACCCTGCAGACAATCATCGGTGATCCGCTATTTGCACAGCTTACAGAGGTTTGCGATCTGCTGTCATTATCGCTGGAAACGCTGAATCGTCAAAAGCCTTGGGCTGTCATCAATACGCTTGCTGTGTACTCTACCGCCGCGGAACTGGGAACGAAAAACATCAATCAGGCGCTTTCCCTGGGTGTGGAGAAACAAGTGCAGGCTTATGCCGCCAAGCACAATAAACAAACCGCCTATCTGGAAACCGCTGCCGGACAAACGGATATACTGGAGGGGTTCAGTCCGGAACTGAAGCAGTATTTATTGCAAACAGAATGCGATACGATTCTCAACCCGCAAAATGCAACCGGTATGGACGCTACCATTGCCAGTTGGCCGCAGTGGTGGAAAAGCGGAAATGTGGACGCGTTTGCCGCCCAATACCAAAGCAGTTATCTTACGCCGGGCTACGAGGCAGCAGGAGCAGAGTATCACACCAAGCTGATTACCCTGCGCAATGAAAGCATGGGAGCTGCGTTGGCGGCCATGCTTGAAGACGGTGGTAACTATTTTGTTACGGTTGGCCTATTACACCTGGTATTACCGGAAGACAGCATTGTTTTCTATCTGCAATCGCAGGGGTATGCTGTAACGCTTGTTACGCAGTAACGGGTTTGATAACCCACAACACTTTTTAAAGGAGCATGGAAGCATGAAAGACCAACAATTCAACGGGTATACGCTCAGTTGCAAACGCCGTAAGTTTAAGCTGAACGAGGTGATGACGTTGCTAAAGCTGACGTATTGGGCCAAAAACCGCGATGCGGATACGTCTAAAAAAGCACTGAAACATTCCTACCCCTTCGGCGTTTTTAACGCCGAACATAAGCTCGTTGGGTTTTTGCGTATCACCAGCGACAAAGCAACCGTGTACTACATCGCTGATGTTATCGTAGCGGAGGAAGAACGCGGCAAGGGGCTGGGGCTTGCGTTGGTGCGCTATGCCCTTTCTGATACGGATGTCTGCCGCGGCAAAGGAATGCTGTTAACGCAAACAGCCGCCGGGCTTTACGCCAAAGAAGGCTTCTATGGCCTGAATGACCGCCTGATGGTACGCGATCCGCTTCAAAAATATCCGGCAATGTCCTAAGGATCAGGTTATACACTTTACACCGCATTCTTATAGGCCGGTTAATATCTTTCTGCTCCGAACATTCCTATTCATTGTTCTCAATTTTCATAGATAAAATATTTATTGCTTTCATCATCATTATTTGTTTTGCTGCGGCACTTTTTTGTCGTTTATCAATCTGTTCGTGGACTGTGCCACGATTTAACCCCATACGTTGCCTGCAACCCTGTCGCGTTTGCGGCCCTTTACTACCCATATCAACCGGTATAAAAGCGGCGATGCTTTCTGCATCGCCGCTTTGCGTATCTATTATTTCTTCACTTATTTGAACACCTGGTAAATACCACACTTCAAATACTGCGTTTCCGGTGAGGACGGCAGGATGGGATGATCCCTTCCCTGTGTACGAAACTCGATTTGCCTTAGTTGTACCCGCGCATCCTGCCCGGCATCCAGCAGCATCTGCTGAAACATTTGTGGCAGCACATGCTGGCTGCACGAGCAGGTAACCAGATAACCACCGTCACGAACCAGCTTCATCCCGCGCAGATTGATCTCCTTATATCCCCGCAGTGCACCGGATACCGCCGAACGCGTCTTGGTAAACGCAGGCGGGTCCAGCACGACCATATCATAACTTTCATGGCGATCCTGCGCCGACCGCAGAAAATCAAACGCATTGGCACACACAAAGCGTACCCGTTCCTCCACGCTGTTCAGACGCGCGTTTTCCGCAGCAAAGTCACAGGCATATTGGCTGATGTCCACACCTGTCACCTCGCTCGCGCCAAAATGCGCCGCGTGCAAGGCAAAGCTGCCGGTATGCGTAAAACAATCCAGCACGCGCGCTCCATTGGCAAACGGCGCGATGGCGGCACGGTTCTCTTTTTGATCCAGAAAGAAGCCGGTCTTTTGCCCCTGCTTTACATCCACCCAAAAATGAACGCCGTTTTCCACCATTTCTACACGATCCGGCACATTCCCGTATAGCAGTCCCGTTTGCTGTGTCATGCCTTCCAGCTCGCGCACAGGCACATCGTTTCGTTCATAGATGCCCGCAGGCTCAAGTTCCTGCACCAATGCATCCACAATATCCTGCTTAAATGCTTCCATGCCCAGGCACAGTATCTGCAGTACGATAACATTGCTAAAAGCGTCGGCAATCACCGCAGGCAAGCCATCGCTTTCGGCAAAAAGCAGGCGACAGCTACGAAAATCCGCAAATTTACGACGATACTCCAGTGCGCGTTTCACACGACCAAAGATAAATTCCCGGTCAATCGGCTCTTCCTTCCGGGATAATATTCGCAGCGAAATCTGCGAACGCGGATTGTAAACCGCCATTGCTAAAAATTTGCCGCGCGCGCTCTCCACACGCACAACTTTTCCCTCGGCATTTTCTCCGTCCACACGGGCAATATCACTGCGAAACACCCATGGGTGTCCACCATACACTCGTTTTTCTTTCCCCGGGTGCAATACAACCGTTGCCATGTTTGGCCTCCCATCCTTAATGCATGTATTATAGCACGCCGGATACACTGCCGCAATGCATCAACCCTCATACAGTAATTTACCGCTGCTGCGTTTACCTTGAGATAGCTTTTCAACACTTTGTATCCGCACCGAAACAAAGCGAGCATCGTTTCTTTGCAATTTACCTATATCCGAAGAAATAGAGAAAACCGCCGGACCCGAAGGTCCGGCGGCGAAGGAACGAAAACCAGAAATGCTTATTTGCCGAGCTGCGCGTCGTTGTTGCCGCTTTCGGTGGTCCACATTTCGAGCATGTTGATCGGATCGTTGAAGTCGGCGAGCCAGCCGTTACGGCAAATGTCGAAGTTGCCGGCTTTACGCTCGTCCAGGAACACGGCCCAGTCGATGGACTTGATGGTCATGTTGATGCCAACCACAGCCAGATCCTGCTGCATACACTCAGCGATAGCAACGTGACCGGAGGTGTTGTTGGTCAGGTACTCAAAGCTGATCGGGGTGTTGGCGCTGAGCATGCCGTTATCGTCAAACTCAAAGCCAGCAGCCTTCAACAGTTCGATAGCACCGTCAACATCCACTTCTTCGGAGAAGTAGCCATCAGCGCCATTGGGATACGCCCAAGCGGAAGCATCTTTGAAGACGCCGCCGTTACCATCCAACATGCCGGCGGGAATGAACGAGGTAGCCGCCTGCTGCTCGGTCTGGGCAACGGTGTCGATGATGTACTGACGATCGATCAGTTTGGCGAAAGCTTTACGCATGTCGGCGGCCTGCTCAACGGTCTTGCCGTCAAAGAGGCTGCTCTTTACGTTGAAGCACATGTAGTACGTGCCCAGCTGGCCAACAACGTAGAAATCAGGATTGGATTTCAGGCTGGCAATCTGATCGGTGGGAACGGTGTCGATGAAGTCCAGATCGCCGTTCTGGTATGCGCTGTAGATCGCGGTATCGTCGTCGCTGAGCATGAACTCAAGACGCTCGATCTTTACGTTCTCGGCATCCCAGTAGTAGGGGTTCTTCACATAAACCATGCTCTGGCCATGATCCCAGCTTTCCAGGGTGTAAGCACCGCTGGATACAAAGCCGGCTTCCAGCGCCCAAGCGCCAGGATTGGTGGCGTTGTCGGGAGCCGCTTCAACTGTAGCCTGCTGAACGGGGAAGAAGGTGGGGAACGCAGCCAGGTCGAGCATGTAAGCGCAAGGCGCAAGCATAACAACGGTCAATGCGGTGCCGTCTTCAGAGGCGGTCACGTTCAGATCGTTGGGATAGCCGGCAATGCCATTGAACATGTAGCTGTAGTCAGCGGCAGTCGCATCGCTGGCAGCGCGCTTCCAGCTGTATTCAAAGTCTTTGGCGGTCAGGTCGGTGCCGTCGCTCCACTTGAGGCCTTCACGGATGTGGAAGGTGTAGGTGAGGCCGTCATCGCTGACATCGTAGCCGGTAGCCAGGTTGGGGGCCAGTTCGCCGGCGGCGTCATAGGTGTACAGACCCGCGAAGCTGTTGGCAGCCAGGCAAGCGCCGTCCACGGAAGAGTTCAGCGCCGGGTCGAGCTTATCGGGCTCGGAAGCCAAGCAGAGCTTCAACGTGGTGTTGTCGCCGTAATCGGAATACATAAAGAACTTGGTGCCGTACGCATTGGCGTAGAAGCCCGACAGTCCTTCTTTGGCCATATACAGGTCATTGTAGTAGTAGATCGGGCAAAGAGCGCCGGTATCCATCAGGATATCCTCCGCTTCGTGCATCAAAGTTACACGATCGGCGAAATCGGTGGTGGATTTGATCTGCGCAATCAGCGCGTCGTACCCGGACCAATCCGGCTCAGAGCCTTCGTCCGCAAGCGCAACAGCGCCGAAGGACAGAACCATCGTGATCGACAGTAGCAGGGCAAGCAACTTTTTCATGGTTTTTCCTCCTCGAATTAATTATATCAACGGTCAAGCCGTTTGATATCGTCAGCCTTGGGGATGGAAACAGGCCACGCGGTGTCCGGATGCAACTTCATCCAGACTCGGGCACTGCTGCGCACATTCTTCCGTCGCATAGCGGCAGCGGGAACGGAACGGGCAGCCTTTGGGCATATGCAGGGGGCTGGGAACGTCGCCCTGCAAAATAATACGGTGGCGCTCGCGAGCCGATTTAGGATCCGGCAGCGGTATCGCGGAAATCAGCGATTGCGTATACGGGTGCATCGGGTGTGAAATAATCTCATCCGCTGATGCGATTTCCACAATTTTGCCCAAATACATTACCGCAATGCGGCGGCTCATATGCTGCACTACCAGCAGATCGTGTGCGATAAACAGGTAGGCGATTCCCAGTTTTTCCTGCAATTCTTCAAAGGTGTTAATAATCTGCGCTTGGATGGAAACATCCAATGCCGAAACCGGCTCATCGCAGACAATGAAACGCGGATTTACCGCCAAAGCGCGGGCAATACCGACACGCTGGCGCTGGCCGCCGGAGAATTCATGCGCATAACGGCGAGCATGCTCACTGTTAAGGCCAACCAGCTGTAACAGTTCGGCAATTTTATCCCTGCGCTCCCCTTTGGATGAATACAAATGGTGAATATCCAACGGCTCGCCGACGATGTCGCCCATAGTCATGCGCGGATTCAGCGAAGAATACGGATCCTGAAAAACGATCTGCATATCTTTGCGGTACTGGTTAATATTATGATCCGTAATCAATTTTCCGTCAAAATAAACCTCACCGCCGGTTGGCTTATACAGCCGCAGCAGTGTGCGGCCTACTGTGGTTTTACCGCAGCCGCTTTCCCCCACAAGCCCCAGCGTTTCCCCTTCATCAATTGTGAAGGATACATCGTCAACGGCTTTGAGCTTCAGCTTGGTAATCATATCGGCTTTCACCGTGAAATACTGTTTCAGGTGACGAACATCTACCAAAGGATGGTTGTTCTCGCTCACAGCTCTCCGCCCTCCTTTGCTTCGTCATATACTTTTTTCACGTTCATCCAGCACCCCGCCAAATGATCCGCATTGATGCGGATTTCTTGGGGATGTTCCGTAAGGCAAATTTTCATTGCTTTATCACAGCGCGATGCAAACGCGCAGCCCGCAGGCAGATTAAGCAAATCGACCGGGTTGCCGGCAATCGGCACCAGTTTGCCGTGTACGTCGCCAAATTTAGGAATGGAGCGGATAAGCCCCTTCGTATATTCATGGCAGGGATTGTAGAAAATCTCATCCGCCGTTCCGCGTTCGCAAACACGGCCGGCGTACATAACGATGATCTCGTCACAGATATCGGCGATAACGCCCAAATCGTGCGTAATCATGATAATAGACATTCCCATTTTATGCTGTAATTCCTGCATGAGTTCCAAAATTTGTGCTTGAATCGTCACATCCAGCGCGGTCGTCGGTTCATCCGCAATTAGGATGTCCGGTTCACAGGCCAACGCCATCGCGATCATTACGCGCTGGCGCATGCCGCCGGATAACTCATGCGGGTACTGTTTCAGCCGCTTCTCCGGCTCGTTTACGCCGACCAGTTTCAGCATTTCCAGTGCGCGTTCCTTCACCTGCGCATGGTTACGGTTGGTGTGAATGCGAATTGCTTCGCCCAACTGGTTCCCAACTGTATAGACAGGGTTCAGGCTCGTCATCGGGTCCTGAAAAATCATGCTGATCCGGCTGCCGCGGAAAGAGTGCATTTTCTGTTCGGAGTACTTCAGCACATCCTCGCCGTTAAAGAGCACCTGTCCGGCGGTAACTTTGCCGGGATCGGTCAGGATACGCATAAGGGAGTAAGCGGATACGCTTTTACCGCTGCCGCTCTCACCCACGATGCCCAGCACCTTGCCGCGTTCCAAATTAAAGGAGATACCGTTTACCGCTTTTACTTCTCCCGAATCGGTAAAAAAGGAGGTATGCAGGTCTTTTACCTGCAGTAATGTCGTTTCACTCATATGCTCATCTCCTCAACTTCGGGTCGAAAGCATCGCGCAGGCCATCGCCCAAAAGGTTGAAGGACAACACGATCAAGCAAATGCCCATCGCAGGGAACAAAAGCTTGTAGGGATAAACCTGCAGTGCCTGGCGTGCAGCATTTGCCAGCGAGCCAAGGCTGGGCATCGGAGCTTGTACGCCAAGACCGATAAAGCTCAGGAAACTCTCCGTAAAGATCGCACTGGGAATTTGCAGCGCTGTGGAGATGATGATAACGCTCATGCAGTTCGGTAAAATATGCTTGCGGATGATGCGGTTGGGCTTCGCACCCATCGCGCGCGCCGCGAGCACGTATTCGTTTGTCTTAATCGTAAGAATCTGGCCGCGCACCAACCGGGCCATACCTACCCAGTAGAGCAACCCGAATACGATGAACAAACTGATCATATTGGTGCCCAGTGCCGCCAACAGCGAATTTTGCAGCGACTTCCCCAACACCTGGTCCAGCACCACCGACAGTAAAATAACCATCAGTATATCCGGCAGGGAGTAAATAACGTCTACGATTCGCATCATAATCAAGTCGACTTTACCGCCCATATAACCGGCTATACTGCCGTATAAAAGACCGATAATCAACACGATGATGCTGGCAAAAAAGCCAACCGACAGCGACACGCGCGCGCCGTATACCACACGGATGAAGTAATCACGGCATAGTTCGTCGGTGCCGAAAATATGCGGGAAAAGGTCCTGCCCTTCCTCGATAGCCGCCTGTTCATTGACCGAGTAGGTAAAGGGCGCAAGGTTTTTCGCGGATCTATCGCGTTTTCCGTTAATGGAAATCATTTCGCTGTAATGGTACGGTACGAACATCGGCGCAAATACAATGACCAGAATAATCAGTACCAGCACAATCAGGCTGCCTACCGCCAGCGGATTTTTGAAAAGTTTACGCATGCCGTCGCGAAAGAACGTGGTGGACTCGCGCATGGTTTCATGCTGTTCTTTTTCCGCATCGGAGGCTCTTTCAAATTTGCTTACATCCAGCTGCATGCTTAGCAGCCGCTTCTTGGGAATCATATCGGCAGAATAATCACTCATCGCTATCCCTCGTCAATCAAATGTAATTTTCGGGTCGACCACTTTGTAGATCAAGTCGCTAATCAGCGTCATGGTCACCATAAGCGTCGCCAGGAAAATAGTTGTACCCATGATCATCGGATAGTCACGGTTGGAGATACTCTTGACAAACTCTGTGCCAAGGCCGCCAACGGTAAATACCGTTTCAACCACCATACTGCCGGTAAGAATATAAGCGGTCAACGGTCCGACGTATGTAATTACGGGAATCAGTGCGTTTTTAAGCGCATGTTTGTAGATAACCTTGCGCTCCTTTACGCCCTTTGCGCGCGCCGTGCGAATGTAATCCTGCCCCAACACATCCAGCATGCTGGTTTTGGTAAGCCTTGTAATATAGCTCATGGGGTACAGCGCCAATGAAATCACAGGCAGGATATAGCTTTGGTTGGTTGTGCTCCATACGCCAAACCAGCCAAGCTGCAAACAAAAAACGAGCAGCAGGAGCGTTGCCAGTATAAAACTGGGTACCGCCACAAACAGCGTCGTAAAGAATATGATAGTTCGATCCGCTAATTTATTTCGATTCAGCGCAGCGATGGAGCCAAAAACAAGGCCAAACGCGAGCGCCGTAATAACTGCCCACCCGCCCAGCGTTGCAGAAATAGAAAACTTATCAAAAATCGTCGTGCTGATATCACGCCCGGTTTTGGTGGAAATACCAAAATCGCCCTGCATGATTCCCTGCAGGTACAGTTCAAACTGTTCAATTACCGGTTTATCCAAGTGGAAACGCTCTTCCAGCACCGCCTGTACGGATGCGCTGGGTGCTTTTTCCTTGGAGAAGGGACCGCCGGGAATCGCGTTCATGGTGAAGAACGTGATGGCCGCAATGATGAATACGGTTAATAATGCAAGCAGTACACGCTTGCAAATGTAGCGGCCCGTATCATTAGACATGAAAAGCATTCCCGAGAGAAGAACCAGAATTACACCAACCAGAATCTTTTCCAACAGAATAGTTAAAAATAACAACGCCAGCAAAAAGCAGACCGCAAATACTGCCAGCGTTATCAGCATTTTCCTCTTTCTGTCGGTTTTAACGACTGTGTCCATAACCTCAACTCCTCAATTCCAACCGGAAAACGATGCCGGTGGATATGCAATGACACATTTTTTAAAGTACTGTTAACTATACCATACTTTCTGCCCCCATGCAAGGAATAACCATTGGATACAAACGTTTTTCCACGTCCGTGCGGTGCAGTGGTAAAGAGTCGCCTGCACTACTTTGGCGCATGTTTGATTCCAATTGAAAAAGACGCTCCTGCGGTGTTTATCCGCGGTGCGTCTTTCCAATGGCGCCGGCTTATCAGCCTTGTTCCGCGGCAGCCTCTAACTCGCTTGTGCAATGCGGGCAGCGAGTCGCCTGTTCTTCAATCGGTTGCAGGCAGTAGGGGCACTTGCGCTGCGGCTTAGCCGGTTTTTTAGGTAACAGCTTAGCCATGAAACGCACCACCAAGAACACACAGAAAGCCATGATGAGAAAATCGATAATTTTTTGCAGAAACATTCCGTAGTTCAGCGTGCCCGCACCGGCAGCCGCAGCCGCTTCCTGCGAGGCATACACATTGCCGTCCAGCGAAATATAAGCGCCGGACACATTAAAACCACCAATGATCATACCGATCACCGGCATTAAAATGTCATTGACAAGCGAGCTGACAATACTGCTGAACGCGCCGCCGATCATTACGCCGACAGCAAGATCCAGCACATTACCACGGGTGATGAATGCTTTGAAATCCTGCAAAAACTTCTTCATTTCGCATCAATCCCTTGTGATTATTTACCAAACATTCTTATTTTACCCGAAATTTGTTTTTTCGACAAGTCGTATTGCGAAAGAAAACACCTGTCGGTATAATCTGGGTTGGGGGACCCTCCCCATAAGGAGGCCAGAATGTTTAAAATCATGATTGTGGAAGACGATCCCACCATTGCCCGGCTGCTTGCGGCAGGCTTGCGCAAGTGGGGATACGACGCTTTTATTTGCAGCGATCTGCGTGATGTGGAAGGTGCGTTTACTCAAAACAGTCCCCACCTGACGCTGATGGATTGCACCCTGCCCTATTTCAGCGGTTATTACTGGTGCGAAAAAATCCGCCGCATTTCCACAGCACCGATAGTTTTCATCTCCTCCAATACCGGCAGTATGGATATGGTGATGGCCATGTCCATGGGCGGGGATGATTTTATTACCAAAACCGTTTGATATGGATGTCGTCGTTGCCAAAATCGGGGCGCTGCTGCGCAGAACATATGATTTTGCAGCAGCGCAAACCGCCGCAGCCCACCGCGGCGCAACGCTGGACGCCGGGCAAAGCGTACTGCTGTATCAAGATCAAAAATTGGAGCTAACCAAAAACGAGTGCCGGATTTTGCTGACATTGATGGAGCATAAAGGCACGATCGTCGGCCGGGATACGCTTATGCAGAGATTATGGGACAGCGATTGCTTTATCGACGACAATACCCTGACTGTCAACGTCGCCAGGCTGCGAAAAAAGCTGGACGAGTTTGGCCTTACGGATTTTATTGCAACCCGTAAGGGCCAGGGGTATATGATTGCCGATCCATAATGCATCTTGATACCCCGATCGTCTGGACACAGGGCGGACAAGAACCGCCCGTGAGAACCCGCAGTACGGAGGAATCATGAAGAAACCGTCGTTAATCAGCCTGCTTGCCGGGTGGTATTCCACCATTAAATACACTTTAGGGGCCGTTGTGCTAGCCGCAGGGATTTTTGTAAGCATACACCTGCTGGGTGGCGGCAAGGTACAGGAACTCGGCTATGCTTTGCTGCTGATTGGTACAGGCGCCCTCATCGCGGGTGTTTTTTCCCTGACCCGTTATCTGGCGCGAAAACGGATGCTGGATGAAGCGCTGTCCTACCCGCCGGTGGAAAGCGCAGGCATCCCGCCGGCACGGAACGATATGGAAGAAAGCTACCGCACGCTGGCTGATACCTACCGGCAGCAGCGCGACCAACAACTGCAAAGCGCAGCTGAAGCAGAAAGGGAGCGGCTGAATTATTTTACGCTGTGGGTACATCAGGTAAAAACCCCCATTTCCGCACTGGATTTAATGGCGCAGAGCGGCGATCCAGTTGACCGAAATTTGCTCCGGCAGGAAGTGATAAAAATCGGGCAATACGCGGACGCGGCGCTGACCTTTCAACGGCTGCAAAGCCTGCACAGCGATCTGGGGCTGGACGAAGTGGCGCTTTATCCGCTTTGCTGCAGCGTTGTGCGCGGGCTGCGCCCCATCTTTTTATATCGTAAAATTACGCTGCATATGGAGCCGTTTACCTCCAAAGTGCTGACCGATACCAAATGGCTGGGCATGGCGCTTGGCCAGGTACTTACCAACGCACTGAAGTATACGCAGCCCGGCGGCAGCATTACCATCGCCCTGCCGTCGCCGCAGGTGCTTACCATTGCCGATACAGGCGCAGGGATTGCCGCGGGTGATTTGCCGCGTGTTTTTGATCTTGGCTTCACCGGGCGGCTGGGGCGGGCGGATCGCAGCGGAGAAAAAAGCACAGGCATTGGCCTGTACCTGTGCAAACAGGCATGCGACCGGCTGGGGCATACCGTAAGCATCGCATCCACCGAGGGTGAAGGCACCACCGTAACGTTTGATTTGCGGCGGGAAGCGTTTGAAAGTTATTCCTGATACGGATGTTTAAGCTCAGCACGATGACGGTACATCCGCTCCCCGTGCCGGTTGTGGACACTGCTCGTTTTTTTTGCGCGAAAATTAGCCCTTCCGGGGCATCCTTGCAAAAATGTAAGCCGCCCGTAAGTTCCCGCGATGGCAAGACGGACGGCGAACCGCTATGCTGTGTGTACGCCGGTTATGGATGCATAGCGTGGCGGTTGGCTCTTTACGAGCGGGAAAGGATGGACAACATGGCATTACTGGAAGTGCAAAATCTACAAAAAATATACACCACGCGTTTTGGCGCACAAAAGGTGCAGGCATTAAGCGGCGTCACCTTTTCAGTGGACGCAGGCGAATTCGTCGCCATTATGGGTGAAAGCGGCAGCGGTAAAACCACGCTGCTGAATATTCTCGCCGCGCTGGACCGGCCCACAGCCGGGCAGGTACTGCTGGAGGGCAAACCGCTGGCCGACGTAAAAGAATCTGAAAAAGCCGCGTTCCGGCGCGACCATCTGGGGTTTGTGTTTCAGGATTTTAATTTGCTGGACACCTTCTCTGTAAAAGATAACATTTTATTGCCGCTGGTATTGCAAAACCTCCCCCTGCGGGAAATGGAAGCCAAGCTGACCCCGCTGGTCAGCCATCTGGGACTTTCGGGGCTGGAGCAAAAATACCCTTATGAAATCTCCGGCGGGCAAAAGCAGCGTACCGCAGTAGCCCGCGCGTTGATTACCCAGCCGCGCCTGCTTTTGGCCGACGAGCCGACCGGCGCGCTGGACAGCAAAGCCTCCGCGCGGCTGATGAAGATGTTTGAAGGCGTACATAACGCCGGGCAAACGCTGGTTATGGTTACCCACAGCGCACAAGCCGCCGGGTATGCATCCCGCGTGTTGTTTATCAAGGACGGGCAGGTGTACAACCAGCTGTATCGCGGGGACGCAACGCGCGAACGCTTTTACCAGCAAATCATCGCCACGCTGACCGCGCTGACCGACGGAGGTGTGATGGGTGACTAAATGCCTCTATTTCCGTTTGGCTGTAAACAACCTGCGGAAAAACAAACAAACCTATCTCCCCTTTCTGTTGGCTTCGACCCTGCTTACCTTTACCCTGTACAGTTTTCTCATGATTACTTTCAATCCCGGTATGTCCTCCATGCACGGCGGCGCCCAGTTTCTCGTTGTTCTTAATTTCGGCGTTTTCGTCGTGGGGCTGTTTACAGCCATCTTTCTGTTCTACGCCAATGGGTTTTTGATCAAACGCCGTAAAAAGGAAATGGGCCTTTACAGCATTCTGGGCATGGAGAAAAAGCACATCGCCCGCGTGCTGATGCACGAGCTGAGCCTTACCTGGTGGATGAGCATGCTGCTGGGTCTGGGTGCCGGAGTGCTGCTTTCGCGGTTATTGTTTTTACTGATCCGACTGGCTATTCATGTGGAGGTTCCGCTCAGCGGCGCATTCAACCCGCAGGCGCTGGCCGCAACGCTTGTGGCGTTTGCCGCGCTGTTTATACTGCTTTTCCTGTATAACGCGTTTCAGGTGCGTATCGTAAGCCCTATGGAGCTGCTGCGCGGCGGCCAGACCGGCGAACGCGAACCCAAGGCCCGGGTTATTCTGGCTGTGCTGGGGGTAGCATGCACAGGAGCCGGGTATTGGCTGGCTCAAAGTGTGGATAACCCCATGGCAGCGATTGCGCTGTTCTTTGTCGCGGTATTATTGGTCATTGTCGGCACCTATCTGCTGTTTTTATGCGGCAGTATCGCGCTGCTGAAAATGCTCAAACGAAGCAAACGCTACTATTACCGTTCCAGACACTTTATCACCGTTTCCGGTATGCTGTACCGGATGAAGCAAAACGCTGCCGGGCTGGCAAGTATTGCGATTCTCTGCACAATGGCGATGATTACCCTTGGCACCACCACCGCCCTGTATATGGGATCGGAAAAGATGCTGAACGTATACTACCCATACGATGCGCTGGTTTCTTCGGAGGATTTGGAAACACAGGCGGCTATTCAGCCCCTTAACGACCGCTTGGCGGCGCAAACGGGTGTGACCTTGTCGCAATTCAATGCGTACCATGGTTATAACGATTTGTTTATACTGGACGAGGGAACCTTATATCCATCCGACTATGTTGAGGAATCTTCCGTCAATGATTATGATAAATTGCAGGATACGCTGGTGCTCACCAACGATATGTATGCGCAAATGCAAGGCACTCCCCTTGCCCTTGCGCCAGGTGAACTGGGTTGTTACAGCGATGCCAAAGAGCTGACCGGCACGCTCACCATCGGCAATACCGTCTACCCCCTGCAAACCATTCCAACGCTGCCGTTCAAGGTGGATACCAACGGCGGCTCCATTGTTCACCAGACCGTGCTGGTCGCTGCGGATGAAGCCGGTGCCTCCGCCATCGCCGCTTCGCTGAATGCGGCGGACACCATGGCATATATAACCCAGTGGAATGTGGAAGGCAGCAGTGAACAACTGGATGCATATTATGCCTTAGTCCACAGCGATACGGCATGGGGCGAAACCGGCCTGCGCCTGAAGGCCGCGCAAAAGCAAGACTGGTACACCATGTACGGCGGGCTGCTGTTTGTCGGCATCTTCCTGGGAATTGTGTTCCTCATGGGTTCAGCGATGATCATCTACTTTAAGCAGATCAGCGAAGGGTATCAGGATCATGACCGTTTCATTATCATGCAGAAAGTCGGTATGAGCCCGCAGGAGGTGCGCCGCACGGTCGGCAGCCAGATTTTACTGGTATTCTTTCTGCCGCTGCTGGTCGCCGTTTGCCATGTGGCCGGCTCTCTGCACATGATGGTGCTGATGCTGCGAATTTTCGGGCTTACAGATGTGCCATACATCGCCCTGAATACTTTCATGTCGGCTTTTATCATCATGGCGCTGTATGGATTGTTCTACCTGAAAACAGCCAAAACTTATTACAAAATGGTGAAATTCTAACCCTACCAATTTCCCTGTTTCGCTCAAGGAAACAGGGAAATTTTTGCCTGTACCGGTCAACCGTCCCAAACGTGCCCCTGTTACCGGGGCTTCCCCGGATCCGCTTAACAGCCTTTCTTGCGCAGAGACAACCCTAAATGTTTAGCATTCAAAACCGCCCGCACATCTGAAAAAACAGATATGCGGGCGGTTCTTTCTGCTGTTCTTCCGTGCCCGTCACAGGGAGCTGTTGGTCGTCAGCAGGTAAACAATATAATATACACCGGATGCCAAGTGCCACAACAGCAAAGCGCTGCCAGCACTCAGTTTCAACACCTCGGCTCGCGGTTTGTCTTCCAAATAGGGCTGTCCGGCCGCAGCTGCTTTCCTCCTCCTGCACCACAACGCCAGCTTCTTCATAAACACCGGCAGGGTGACCGCCCACAGCATCAACGACGATCCCATCATTGCCCAGCCGAAATTACCATCCGCAGCACGCCGTCCCGTCTCGCTAAGCAGCAGCATTTCCAGTATGCTGACCACATCCATCAGCAGCGTTAATTGGTACAGCGGTTTTTTCCAAGCTTCGCGCGTCATGCACGTAGCCAGCACGAAGATCGGGAAGGCGCGCGTCAATACAACCTGCACGGTCACGTCCCCAACCTTTTGCCAGTTAAGCGTAACCGCCGCCCCCACATCCGGCGCAATGGTGAAGTAATATAGGTATTGCAGGCCCATCAGCAAAGCCGACGGCAGCACCGCCAGTATCATACGCAGGAAAAACGGGCTGTTCTTGGGGTTACGAATCCATAAAACGAGGAAATACAAGCAGGCTGCCGGTAAAAAAGCTTGCATGAACGTGGGTTTTGCCAGCAGGCTCACGCCCAGCAAAACCGCAAGCACCGCCGCCTCGCGCCAGGTAATATTAGCCTTAGCGCCTTGCAGCGCCTGCCGTTCCCGCAGGACGGTTACCTTGTCGCTTACCAGCGGTACAATCAGCAGCATCGTCACCAATACGGCTATCTGCGTCGGGCTGTGCCAGGTGTTTGGTGATCCCGCTCCCAGGTAGACCGTTGGGTTCAGCCACGGAATCAAAATGGCCGATACCAGGCTGAGCATTAACCCGCAGAGTGCCGCCATCCAGCCCCGGCGGCCAATCAACCGCGCGGAAAGCTCAATCAACAGCCATGTTTCTGCCGCTTTCCAAATCGCGGTTACCGCGGCTGCACTTACGTTCAGCGAAAGTCCGGTCAACATCAACGCTGAAACCAGCATATGCCACAGCGGATGCGCCGCGTGGTGCACGAAGGATTTTAAGTTTGTAAACTTACCCTCGGAAGCCCACGCCGCGTGAATACTGATGTCGCTGGACGGTCTTTGCACCAGCGCATAAAACACCGTATAAGCAAGCACCAGCATCAATGCCGCTGCCAGCCATTTTATCCAATCACTCCGTTTTGCCATGTCTTGCTCCATTCTTACAAGCATCCCAACCGGGATTAATAATCGGCAATCCGCCGGTATACGCTGCCACTATCGTTTTTGAGTACCAATTCATACCCTTCCAGCGGTATCTTCAGGTGGTCGGTCAATATCCAGCGGCTTTTGCCAACCGTATTCTCCGTAAGCCAGCCGGTTTGCAGCCCGATACCGGGTTCCAAAAGCGCGACGGTTTCCAGCGTAAATAAGTCGGTACGCACGGAATTTGCATACGGGTTCTCCGCATCCGCATCATAGGTAACCGCCTGGCATAACGCCTGTGTATCCTGCGTGAAGGGTTTGGCAGCGTACCGGTTCTCATCCCCGTAAGCGCCTACGGGCGCGCCGGAGAATAGTATCACCAGCGCCGCAACGCACCCGGTCAGATACACAAGCGGGATCAGTTTGCGGCCGCGAACCAGATAAGCTGTTACCACCAGCCATAAAAATGGCGCCAACGTGCGGTAATCGCTCCAGTCGTTGGTTTCATACGCGCAAATTACAATGGCGAAGGGTAGAAACAGCGTTATAAACATGAGCAGTGAAAAACCATTGATGCCCAGCCTAATACGGGGCCTGCCGTGCTTTTGCGACCCGCGGATGAAAGACCCAAGCAGCGTCAATACTCCCACGCCGCAGTATAGCCAGCGCTGTACCGCTTCCATGCGGTTCCCCGGCTGATTGATAAAATAATCCAACACATTGGCCTTGGCATGGCTTAAAAACATTTTAATCCCCAGACCAACGGTATCGGCCCGGAGGAAATTATACAAAAACCCACTCGTAAACGGGCTGGCATACAACACCGTGATGTAATACACAAACAGCGAAAATAAAAGCGCCATTAAAAACCCGAGCAGCATTTTACCGGACCATACGCCGTCGCTTGCAACCACCACCAGCGGGATGAACAATCCAAGGTAAGTAATACGGTACGCACAGCACAGCAGCACCGTAACGCCTGCCAGTACCAGCCACAGGAGCCCGGCCGTTACAGGCGGCAGTTCCGTTTTCTTTTTAGTTGCGGCTCTGCGTACGCGGTACAGCCGCGTAATAAAAGCAAGGTAGAAAAGCAACAAACCGTAGTTTGCCAACTCTGTCATGGAGGTTGTGCAGTATAAAACCACCGGGCTGTATACCATCAACACCGCCGCCATGCTCAGCGCCACGCCGCCCTTTGGGCGGTTGAGCAGGCAAAACACCAGCGCACCGGCCGAAATCCACAACGCATTGCAAAGTACAATACTGTTAAAGTTCCAGCCAAAGAGCATTGCATAGCCGCCATATAAAAGCAGCGGAGTCACCCCGTGAACGCTCAGCGAGCCTAAAAGCGGCGCCTGCTCCCCTACGCCGGAATAGCCCGCCGCGCCGCCTGTATGCATCCAGCTGTACACACTGCGCCAGTAATCCAGCTCGTCGGTCCAAACCGGGTTGCTAAAAAGCGCATTCTGCCCTACCAGCAGCGAAACCACCGCAAGCAGCACAAACGGCGAAAGCACAAGCAGCGCCCACGCGGCTATAGTCAGCCAACCGGCTTTTCTCTTTTGATCCAGCAACGAAGCGTTCATAGCTCTGCCCTCTTCACATTCAAAAACGTTTCCATCGGCACGCATGGCATGCCCGGTTACAAACCGTAATAGTATACCATGCGCTAATGTCCGCGGCAAGGGCGGCGCGCCGCGGGCGGTTTGGCATGCAAGTTCACTTGACGCTTGATGGACCTTTTCAAAATATGCTATACTTTGCTGTCGGTCGTTTAGACCTGAAAAAGGAGAGATTCGTTTGACCTACGGCGCACAAAACATACAAGTGCTGGAAGGGCTGGACGCGGTGCGCATGCGTCCGGGCATGTATATCGGTTCCACCGGCTCGCGCGGGCTGCACCACATGCTCTGGGAAATTGTGGATAATGCCGTGGACGAGGCCATGGGCGGCTTTGCCCAGCATATTGAGGTAACGCTGCATAAGGATGGTTCCGCCAGCGTATTTGACGATGGCCGCGGCGTACCGGTAGATAATCACCCGACGCTGAAAGTATCCGGTGTAGAGGTAATTTACACCAAGCTGCACGCGGGCGGCAAGTTCAACAATGACAATTACAGTTACTCCGGCGGTTTGCACGGCGTAGGCGCCAGTGTTGTCAACGCGCTTTCCTCCTGGCTGACGGTGGATGTATACGGGAGTTTCGCCACTACCGCATGCGGTTTGAAAGCACGTTTGACCCGGCGCTGAAAAAAGTCGTCGCCGGCCGCCCTGTAACCCCGCTGGAAACCGTAAGCAACACGCGTAAACGCGGCACGCTGGTACGCTTTATGCCGGATGAGCGCGTTTTTGAAACTACGGTGTTCAATGGCGAAGCCGTCGCGCGCCGCCTGCGGGAGCTGGCTTACCTTAACCGGGGCGTAAGCATTACCTTTACGGATGAGCGCGCCAGTGCGCCTGCCGAAGCGGTACGTGACGCCGCGGATGAGGACGAGACGGACGAGGACGAGGTGCAGACCGCCGAAACCGCAACAGAAACCCATGCCGGCACACAAACCTTTTGTTTTGAAGGCGGCATCGCCGATTATGTGCGTTACCTCAATGCCGATAAAACCCTGTTGTTTGAGGAGCCCATCTATCTGGAAGGCGGAAAGGACGATATTCTCTTCCGCGTCGCCATCCAATACACGGACAGCTATACGGAAAATGTATTTTCCTATGTAAACAATATCCCCACCAGCGAAGGCGGCACGCATGAAACCGGCTTTCGCGCCGCGTTTACCAAAGTAATGAACGATTTTGCCCGCCGATTGGGCATATTGAAAGATAAGGACAATAACCTTTCGGGCGATGATTACCGCGAGGGCATGACCGCCGTTATGCTGTCCATGGTGAAAAACCCGCAGTTTGAGGGCCAAACCAAGGGCAAGCTGGGCAATACCGAAGTGCGGCCTGCCGTGGAAGCTATTTTAACCCAACAGCTGACCGCTTATTTCGAGGATTTGAAACATCAGGAATTGGCGCAGCAGCTGATTGAAAAAGCCGTCCGTGCCGCACATGTGCGTGAAGCCGCCCGCAAAGCGCGGGATGTGGCGCGCACCAAATCCGCACTGGAAGCCGCGCCGCTGGTTGGCAAACTATCCAGCTGCACCGGGCGCAAAGCGGAGCAAAACGAGCTGTTCATCGTTGAGGGCGACAGCGCAGGCGGCAGCGCCAAGCAGGGGCGCGACCGCGGCGGTTTCAGGCTATTCTGCCGCTGCGCGGTAAACCCTTAAATGCCGAAAAGAAGCGGCTGGATCAGGTGCTGTCCAACGAGGAATTCCGCTCCGTTATCACAGCGCTGGGCACAAATATCGACGAGAGCTTCAGCCTCAAGGGGCTTAAATACAACAAGGTTATCATTTTAAGCGACGCCGATCAGGATGGGGCGCACATCCGCGCGATTCTTCTCACGTTCTTCTACCGCTACATGCGCGAGCTGATTACCGAGGGGCATGTATACATCGGCATGCCGCCGCTGTACCGTGTGGCGCGCGGCGCAAAAATACAGTATGCGTACGACGATGCGGAGTTGAAAACCCTTACCAAAGGCTCTAAGAATTACACTATCCAGCGCTATAAAGGGCTTGGCGAGATGAATCCGGAACAGCTTTGGTCCACCACCATGGACCCGGCCTGCCGCAAGCTGCTGCAGGTCACCATCGAGGATGCGGCGCAGGTGGAAAAGCGCGTTACCGTCCTGATGGGCGACAAGGTGGAACCGCGGCGCGAGTACATCAGCCAATACGCCAACTTCAACCGCGCCGACAGCTTTACCGAGCTGAGCGAAACCCTGAAAGCGAGGGACGATCGTGCCTGATCAGATAACGCCGGAAATCATCCAAATGCCCATGGAAGAGGTTATGCACAACAGCATGATCCCTTATGCCGAACATATTATTATGGAACGCGCCATCCCCCGCGTGGAGGACGGGCTGAAACCCGTGCAGCGACGCATTCTGTACACGATGATGGAACTGAATTTGCAACCCGAAAATCCGCACCGCAAATGTGCGCGCATTGTGGGCGACTGCCTTGGTAAATACCACCCGCACGGCGACAGCAGTGTGTACGATGCGCTGGTACGTATGGCACAGGATTTTTCCATGCGCGGCCAGCTGGTGGACGGTCATGGCAACTTCGGCTCCATCGATGGCGATTCCGCTGCCGCCATGCGTTATACCGAGGCGCGTATGGCGCCCCTGGCTACCCAAATGCTGCGCGATATTGATAAAGATACCGTTGCTTTCCGCCTGAATTTTGACGATACGCTCAAAGAGCCGGATATGCTGCCCGCGCGTTTCCCCAACCTGCTGGTCAACGGCGCCAGCGGCATCGCTATTGGCCTTGCGACCAACATTCCACCTCACAACCTGCGGGAATGCGTTAATGCTGTGATCGCGCAGATCGATAACCCGGACATTACGACCGAAGAGCTGATGGAAATCCTCCCCGCGCCGGATTTTCCCACGGGCGGGGTGCTGCTGGATACGGAAGAAATTAAAAACGCCTACACGACAGGACGAGGCAAGCTGACTCTCCGCGCCCGCACCCACATTGAAAACGGTTCTGCAGGGCGGAAATTGATCGTGATTACTGAAGTCCCCTATCAGGTCAACAAAGCCGCCATGCTGGAGAAAATACTCAAGCTCAGCGAAGAAAAAAAGGCGGCGCTTGGCGGTATTTACGACATCCGTGACGAAAGCGACCGCACCGGTATGCGCGCAGTGGTGGAAGTACGTAAGGACGCGGATGTCGACACCGTGCTTGGATATCTGTTTAAGTACAGCGATTTGCAAGTCACCTTCGGCGTCAATATGGTCGCCATTGCCGATGGCAAGCCCCGGCTGATGAGCCTGCGCCGCGTGCTTCGCTATTACAGCAAGCACCAGCGCAACGTCGTGTACGCACGCACCCAGTATGAACTGGATAAAGCCAAAGCCCGGGCGCACATTTTAGCCGGCTTGATGATCGCGGTAGACAATCTGGACGCGATTATTATGTTGATCCGGCAAAGCAAAACCCCCAAAGAAGCGAAAGCTGGGCTGATCGAAAACTTCGGTCTGGACGATATACAGGCGCAAGCCGTATTGGATCTGCGTCTGCAGCGCCTGACGGGTTTGGAAATTGAAACTCTGCGAAAAGAGTACGCCGAATTGCTGAAAACCATCGAGAAGCTGGAGGCGATTCTGGCCGACCCCAAAAAGTTGATGAAGGTCGTTAAAAACGAGCTGCTCGAAGTTGCCCAGAAATACGGCGATGACCGGCGTACGACCATCGAGCATCCCAACAACGTTGTGGAGGCC
The DNA here is from genome assembly GCA_963663285.2 of Candidatus Limiplasma sp. GTDB lineage: Bacteria > Bacillota > Clostridia > Christensenellales > Aristaeellaceae > CAXXOK01. The sequence goes on from CAXXNI010000002.1 coordinate 1,795,603, forward strand.
GTGTCCATTTCTCAGGAGCACATAGCGGAAATTGCCGCCGTCACCTTTACCCGCGCGGGCTACCTGCGGCGGATGTACCCGAAGTTTTACCAAAAGCTTCCGCCCGTGAACGCTGAAAACAACAATTGGGACGATTTGCCCCTGTGGCAATTTGATACCGATACCGACCGCACCCTCTACCTGTTCACCAATCTGGGCAACTGTTACCAGCTTGGCGTAGAGGCGCTTCCAGAAAGCAACAAGCCCGCGCAGCGCGGGTCGCTGCTCACCGGCGTTATCTCCGGTATCGAGCCGGAGGAAGCACCGGTACAAATGTTGTGCCATACCTCCGAAGAGCTGTCCGCTCTGCCCGATCTGCTGTTTATTACCCGGCAGGGGCAATTGAAGCGCACCCCAGCCAAGGAATATGACGTTCGCAGGCAAAAATTTGCCGCCGTCAACCTGCGCGCAGGCGATAGTCTGCTTACGGTTTTGCCCATCGATACCGCGCTGGACATGCTGCTGCTGACCAAGCACGGTATGAGTATCCGCATCCATACGGATAAAATATCTGTCATGGGGCGCACCACCGCAGGTGTACGCGGCATTATGCTGGAGGATGGCGATGAAGTGATTTACGCCTCGCAGTTCCAGCCCAGCGACCAATTACTGCTGGTAAGTGAACGCGGCTATGCTAAACGAATCCTGTATATGGATTTTGAGCCGCAAGCCCGCGGCGGTAAGGGCGTAAAAGCCTTCTATTTTAATAAATCCGGTTCCAACGGCACCTACATCGCCGGGGCGCAGACGCTGGGCGCCGAACCGGGCGATGTGCTGATTACCCAAAAGCGCAGCGCACCAACCGTGCTGCCTACGAGCGAAGTACGACCGCAAGGCAAGCAGGACAAAGGCAAAGCCTGCGTAATGGCGATACTGGATGACGTAGTAACAGGCATAACGCCGCTGCCCGGTGAACCGGCAGAAGTGCCGGAAGAATCGTAAGCCTAAGAGCATACCAACCAATAAAACAGCAACCGTTTCAGCGCGATGCACGGAGCGGTTGCTGTTTCAATGTGTAGCAATATTGGTTTCCAATCAAAGCGGATGTGAATGCATGTGCTTTGGCGTTCAGGCATTGCACAAATCCAATCACGTCGATAACACAAGGTCGTGAATCTGTTGTTCCATGCCTGTATCCATGCAGTATGGTTTGCAGACAGTACAGATTTCTCACAATGTATTCCAAATCTATAGCGCTTCCTAGTTCCGGTGTATGATTTTGCTTTTATTGGCGGATGATAAACAAAGCATTCTATGCCACCAATCCCGGTAACGCAATAAACGGCGCTGTTGAGCCTTTACAGCGTAATCCAATAGCGTTCAAACGTATCGTTTTCTGCCGCAACAAAAACCGCGTTTTCCAGCACACCGCCGTTACCAAGAATTGTACGCCGGCTTCCCTCGTTGGCGGCTCTGCAGCTCACCATAACGCGGTTCAGGCCCCGTGCGCGGCACAACGGCAGGCAATCGGCCAGCATCCGTTTGGCATATCCTTTGCGGCGCTCCGATGGGCGCACCGAATAGCCAATATGTCCGCCAAACTCGGCAAGCCGGTCATTCAGGTAATGCCGGAAGTTGATCATACCGAGCACCTTGCCGTCCTCCTTGCGTACATACAGGTACTGTTCGGCGGTAACCAGCCCTTCCGGCAAGGTTTCCGTGCTTTCCATATCGCGGTTTTTTTGCAGCCATTCTTCAAAGCTTATCATGTTGCGCAGCGCTGCCATGCCGTCCATGGAGCTTCCGCTTGCCACCATTTCTTCGAGATAGGCAAGCACTTCCTGTTTGTAGCTTTCGTCGGGCTTTACCAATACGCACTGTTCCATCTCCCTGTCCTTTCCATCTGCGTGTGCCGCCGTATGACAACGGTTTTTTAGAATTCCTGTATTTTATGGATAATAAAAAACGGAAGGCAATCGCCTTCCGACTTTTGGTTACTCTTTTGCGCCAGTTACTGCGCAGCTTTGAGCATCTGCTTGGCCATACGAGCCTTTTTCCGGTTCGCGGTCTTTTTGTTGATGATGCCTTTAGCGGCAGCCTTATCGATAGCGGAGGTGGTTACGCTGTACTGCGCAGCGGCATTCGCGGGATCAGCCGCAAGCTCCGCGTCAAACTTCTTGATCGCGCTTTTCACCTTGGTCTTCACGATGCGGTTGCGAAGGTTCTTCTTTTCGCTTACCTTTACGCGTTTCATGGCGGATTTGATATTCGGCAACGTTGTTCACCTCCTTGATGTTCATAAATCGCAAGGTTGATTGTATCATGGACCGCACTAAAAAGCAAGGATTTTTTATGATGTGGTTAAATATTCTAAAAGTACGGATTTTCGCGGTGAAAACCAAAAAACAGTTCTTGACATCTCATAATCGATTGATTATACTTAGACACGACTTTTGTAATAAATATGAAAAGGGGGGTCCACAAAATGAGTAAAATCGCTAAAGTGCGTGCATTGAATGCATTTACTTTGCCGTGCAACGGAATGATTCTGTCTGCAATTCAGTATGCAGTCTATCATTTTGTGTGGCCGTCTGTCTGTTTTTCTGTGTTTTAACCTAAAACACAGCATATCGCTTGACGATAAAACAGGCTTTCGGTGCCGGCACCGAAAGCCTGTTTTTTTGTGATCTTCTGGAGGGTAATATGACAACACAACGAAAGCGGATTCTCTCTTCCCTGATGAAAGGAAATAAGCTCAAGTATCTGGGCGCCATCGGCGCGATGATCGCGGGCACAGGCGTAGGATTCATCCCTCCGCTGATGCTCGCCGGTACCATCGACGCACTGGCCAGCGCCGCCAACCAACACATGGATGCAGCCATCGACCTGCCCGGCCCGGTAGGCACGTGGTTCACAGCACAGGGCGGTATCCCTTACCTTCTGAATCATCTATGGATTATTGCAGGTATCCTGATTGTGCTCTACATTGTAGGCAGCTTGTTCCAGTACCTGCGGGGCCGCTGGACGGCGCAAGCCAGCGAACAGTTTGCCAAATCCCTGCGGGACCGGCTTTACAGCCACTTGCAGCATCTGAGCTATGATTACCACGTAAAAGCCCAGACCGGCGACCTGATCCAGCGCTGCACATCGGATGTGGATACAATCCGCAAATTCCTTTCCGCCGAATTGGTGGAAATCTTCCGTGCGATCGCAATGGTCGCTATCTCGCTGGTCGTTCTGCTGAACATCAACGTCCGTATGACCTTATATTCCATGGTGCTGGTACCGCCGTTGTTCCTGTTCGCATTCGGTTTCTTCAACATGGTACGCAAATACTTCAAACTGGCGGATGAAGCCGAAGGCAAAATGAGCGCGGTATTGCAGGAAAACCTCACAGGCGTGCGTGTTGTACGCGCGTTCGGGCGCGCGCAGTTTGAAGATGATAAGTTCGACGCCACCAACGAGGATTATTATAAGAAATCCATGAAGCTGGTGCGTCTCCTTTCCATCTATTGGAGCGGATCGGACTGTATGTCCCTGCTGCAAACCTGCCTGACCGTCGTATGCGGCGTATTCATCGTCGCCACTGCGCCGGAGCAGTTATCCCTTGGCGAAATGGTCGTATTCGTAAGCTACGTTTCCATGCTGCTTTGGCCTATTCGCCAGTTAGGCCGTATCCTTTCGGATCTGGGCAAGGCTATGGTTTCCTTCGGCCGTATCAGCGAAATACTGGAAACCGAACCCGAGACGGATTTACCCGGCGCGCAGGACTACCCCATTGACCGGGATATTGAATTCCGCCACGTCGGCTTTGCCTACGATGACAATCACGAAATCTTAAAGGACATCAACTTAACCGTCAAACAGGGGCAAACCGTCGCGCTGCTTGGCGCAACAGGCAGCGGCAAATCCACTTTGATGCACTTATTGCAACACCTGTATAACGTCACCCGTGGTGAAATTCTGATCGGCGGGGTCAACATCAACGACATCCGTAAGGAACACCTGCGCTCCCGTGTCGGGCTGGTATTGCAGGAGCCCTTCCTGTATTCCCGCAGCGTACGTAACAACATCGGCATTGCGCGCAAACACTTTACGGACGATATGGTGTTTTCCGCCGCGCAGGTTGCCAGCGCGCACGATTTCATTAAAGGGTTTGATAAAGGGTACGACACCATGGTCGGCGAGCGCGGCGTAACCCTGTCCGGCGGGCAGAAACAGCGCATCGCCATTGCGCGTACGCTGCTCAAGAAAAACGATATTCTTATCTTTGACGATTCCCTGTCCGCCGTGGATACGGAAACCGACCGCGCCATCCGGGAAGCGCTGCAAGTGGAACGGGCCGAAGGCACGCGCCACGCCACGACGTTTATCATCTCCCACCGGCTGACCACGCTGGCGGAAGCCGATGTGATCGCCGTGATGCAGCAGGGTGAAATTGTACAGCTGGGTTCACACGACCATCTGATTCAGCAGGATGGGCTGTACAGGCGCATCTACCAGATACAATCCACCCTGGCGGATGAAATGAAAGACAAAAACGGCGCAAAGGAGGCGCCCGCCCATGCAGTATTACGAAGAGCATGATTATACCAAAAGGTTCGATCTGTCCGTATGGAAAAAACTCCTGCGAATCGCCAAACCGTTTCATAAACACATTATATCCATTCTCATCATTATGTCCGTCACCGCCGTGTTCGACGTTACTTTTCCCCTGCTGAACCAGCACGCGATTGATCAGTTCGCCGCCGTAGGCAACTTAAACGGTTTGGGCGGTTTTATCGCCATTTACATTGGAGCCGTGCTTGGCATCTCCCTTTGTATTCTGGTTTTCATCAATCTCTGCGGGAAAGTAGAGGTCGGCCTTTGCCGGCTGATTCGTAAAATCGCATTCAAACACCTGCAGGTGCTTCCCTTCTCGTATTACGATAAAACCCCTGTCGGCTACCTGATCGCCCGCATGACCAGCGATACGCAGCGCCTTGGCGATACCGTCGCCTGGAGCCTGATGGACTTTATGTGGTCCTTCGCTTACATTATCATCGTATCCGTTACCATGCTGGTTATCAACTGGAAGCTGGCGCTGCTGGTACTGTCGGTCGTTCCGCTGATCGCCGTTATCGCTATGTACTTCCAAAAGCGTATTCTGGCCAGCTACCGCGAAGTGCGTAAAGTCAACTCCAAAATCACCGGCGCGTTTAACGAGGGCATTATGGGTGCGAAAACCACCAAAACGCTGGTACGCGAGGAAGCTAACGCGGCGGAGTTTACCGTGCTCACCAGCGATATGCGCAAATCATCCATCCACGCGGCGCTGATGTCGGCCACCTTCCTGCCCATCGTGATTTCGTTGGGCGGTTTCGCCACAGCGTTTGTGCTCTACCGCGGCGGCTATCAGGTTTTCGCGCTGGGCACCACCTCCATCGGTACGCTGACTGCGTTTATGAGCTACGCAACCCAAATCTTTGAACCCATCAGCAATATTGCCCGCCAGTTTGCCGAAATGCAGCAGGCACAGGCTGCCGCCGAGCGCGTAATGACCTTACTGGAAACCGAACCGGACATTGCCGACACACCGGAAGTGACGGAAGAATACGGAGACTGTTTTCACCCTAAAAAGGAGAACTGGCCCGCTATCAAGGGGGACGTTTCCTTCCGGAATGTTACTTTCCAATACGCAAACGGCGAAAAAGTGCTCAGCAACTTCAACCTGGACGTAAAGGCCGGAGAAAACATCGCCATCGTCGGGGAAACCGGCAGCGGAAAATCCACCATCGTCAACCTGATTTGCCGGTTCTACGAGCCTACGGAAGGTGAAATACTCATCGACGGCGTGAATTACAAACAGCGCTCCCAGCTTTGGTTACAGTCCAATCTGGGGTACGTACTGCAAACACCTCACCTTTTCTCCGGCACCATCCGCGAGAACATCCGCTACGGCCGTCTGGATGCGACCGATGAGGAGGTGGAGGCGGCCGCGCAGCTGGTAGACGCCGAAGATTTTATACTGGCCTTGGAAGACGGGTACGATACCGACGTTGGCGAAGGCGGCAACCGCCTTTCCACCGGTCAGAAACAGCTCATCTCCTTTGCCCGCGCCCTGATTGCCAATCCTGCCATCTTCATTCTGGACGAAGCTACCAGTTCGGTCGATACAGAAACCGAGCAGCAAATCCAATCTGCCATCCAAACAGCGCTGTCGGGCAGAACCAGCTTTATCATCGCCCATCGCCTGTCCACCATCCGCAACGCCGACCGGATTCTGGTGCTGCATCAGGGCGAGATTATTCAAGCCGGAACACACCGGGAGCTTCTATCCAAGCCGGGCTACTATCACGATTTGTACACCAACCAGTTCCGCGAAGAAAAACAACAGACCATTTTAGCGGAAGTGTAATCCAAAGAACTGCTTTACAACAGGGGATAACGATCGTATCGTTATCCCCCGTTGTTTTCTTTGTTATGCAAAATTAACTAACTATTACTTTATGTTAAGTAGTTTTCTGTGCTTTATTTGTGTGTTCCCCTGCGTTATTCATGCTTCATACCGCTTAATTTCTCCGATAATCCAATTGTTTCATGCCTTATATTAAGGCGAATACGCCACTATTCATCTACAATCAGGCATCCATTTTTACAAAATATACATGAAATTTCCAAAAACCTATTGACAATTTGTTAGCAATCGCGATAATAATAGTAAAGCTAACGTTGAGCTTAATAAAATTAACACGGAGGGAAAATCATGAAGAAGTTACTGGCTATTCTACTGAGTGTAGCGCTGCTTTTGTCCGTTGCGACATTTGCAGCCGCAGAGCAGGCGTCGCTGCCCAGCTTTATGGACCTTCAGCTTGGCACGGATTATACCGATCTGACGGTTACTATTAAGTACCTCACCCATCGTACCGATCTGACTCCCGTGCAAAACAGCAATGTTTTTCAGGAGAAGTACATCGATGAGTTTAACAAACTCTATCCCAACATCACCGTTGAGCTGGAAGCTGTTACCGATTATGCGCAGGACTCGCTGGTCCGCCTGACCGGTTCGGATGACTGGGGCGACGTGATGAATATTCCGCAAGTAGAAGCCAGCGAACTTGGCACCTTCTTCCTGCCCTACGGCAGCGTGGAAGATATGAGCGCCTATATCAACTTTGCCGACACCAAACAGTTTGACGGCCAGTGCTATGGCATTCCGACCACTGCCAACTTCCAGGGCGTGCTGTATAATAAAGCCGTCTTTGAAGCTGCCGGCGTCACCGAAATTCCGCGCACACCCGAAGATTTCCTGGCTGCACTGCAAATGGTAAAAGACAATACCGATGCGATTCCGCTGTACACCAACTATGCCGCCGGCTGGACCATGGGCGCGTGGGATTTCTACGCTGGCGCCGGTGCGACCGGGGATGCGGACTTCGTGAATATTGATATGATCTCCATGAAAGACCCCTTCGCAGCCCGCGAAGACGGCGCCGGCCCCTACGCGGTATACAAAATCCTCTACGATGCGACCCAAATGGGCTTGATCGAGGACGACTACACCACCACAGACTGGGAAGGCTGCAAGCCGATGCTGAACAACGGTCAAATCGCCACCATGATGCTGGGCTCCTGGGCCTATGTGCAAATGCGTGACGCTGTTGGCGGCGAGCATCCCGAAGATGTAGCCTACATGCCCTTCCCCGTATCGGTCGATGGCCAGCAGTACGCACTGTCCGCGGCGGATTACTGCTACGGCATCAACGCCAAAACCGATGTTGACCACCAGATTGCCTCCATGTTGTTTGTGAAGTTCATGGTGGAAAAGAGCGGCTTTAACACCAACGAAGGCGGTTCCCCCGTGTTGATCGGCGAATCCTTCCCGGATTTCGCATCCTCCTTTGAAGGCGTAACCATGATCGCCGATACCATGGTCGATGGTGACCAGGCGCAGCTGGTGGACGATATGAACGCGGATTCCACGCTCATGTTCGCCAAGAGCGGCAACGAAAAGATTCAGAAGATCATCGAGCATGCTTTCAACAACGATATGAGCTTTGATGATATTATGGCTTCCTGGAACGAGCTTTGGAGCGACGCACAGGATGGCCTGGGCGTAACCGTAGCCGAGTAAACGTGCCTGCAGGCAAACAGGCCAAGGGGTTTCCCCTTGGCCTGTTTGTAAAAGCAGGTAGGAAAGGAGCGCCTGGATATGAAAACGGTTAACCCCGCCACCCCCGCAGACCCGCATGTAAGTACGCTGAACGAGTGGTTTCGCAGACCGGCAACCCAAAAGCGGTTGGTGATTTTTACATTCGCGGTCATCCCGGTTTTTCTGTTGATTTTGTTTACCTATTACCCCTTTGCCAAAATGGTTCAATACAGCTTTTTTAACATGAGCTACACAAAAGTAAAGGGCTTTATCGGGCTGAAGAACTACAAGGATATTTTTAGCAAGCCGGAGCTGCTGGCCACTTTCCGCATCAGTCTGTATTACATGGCGGGTGCAATGGTGCAAATTGCTCTTGCACTTTATTTTGCCACAGTGCTCAGCTTTAAAACACGGGGAAGTGGTTTCTACAAGGGCGCAATGTTCTTTCCTTATTTAATTAACGGTATTGCCATCGGTTTTATTTTTAAATTCTTTTATACCCGTGGGTATGTGTTGGACTCCATTCTCGGTATTTTTGGTATCCCTCTGGAAAGCCTGCCTTATTGGCTGCGCGATCAAAGCATCAATAACTGGTCGCTGGCCGGCACCTCCGTTTGGAAGTACATGGGGCAGAATATGGTATTATTCTCCGGCGCGATTATGAGCGTCGATCCGAATCTGTATGAAGCCGCCGCCATCGACGGTGCAAATAAATGGGATCAGTTTATTCACATCATTTTACCCAGCATATCTACCGTACTGGTGCTCAACGTAATTCTTTCCATTACCGGTTCTCTCAGCGCGTTTGAACCGCCGTACGTCATCACCTCCATGGGTGGCAACGGCACAGCCACTTACTTTATCAAAATGCACGAAACCGCACATACGCTGCATAAAGTAGGGCTGGCTTCAGCTATGGCGGTAGTGCTGATTCTCATCATCATCCTTGTGACTGTTGTGCAGAAGCTTCTATTTAAATATCTGTTCCGCGACGCCAACACCGACGGTGTGGCACGGCCTGCAAAACGCGCGGCGAAGGAGGCAGCTTAAATGGGCGTCGAACATTCGCCAAAAGACTATCTTCTAAAGTTTTTTAAGCACTTGTCGCTTTTATTCATGTCGTTTGTCTGTATCATTCCTGTGGCTTCCTGTGTAATCGGCGCATTTAAGACCAAGGAGGAGTTTGCCACCAGCAGCAAGATTGCCATGCCGCAAAACTGGGGCAATTTTGATAACTTCGTCAAATTCTGGAATGAGAGCGGTATCGGGCAAGGGTTTGCTACCTCCATTTTTGTGATGGTGATCGTTATTATCCTGTCGGTTATGATGGGCTCCATGCTAGCTTACGTTCTCAACCGCTTTACCTTTCCCGGCAATAAGCTGATCCGCAACGGCTTTTTGCTGGCTGCGCTGGTTCCGACCATTACCATGCAGGTAACGATTTACAAGTTGATGGTAACCTTAAAGCTGGTGAATACATTAATTGGCTATATCATATTACAAACCGGCACGGACGTTATCTCCATTTATATCCTATTACAATACTTTGAAAACCTTTCCGTTTCGCTGGATGAATCCGCAATTTTAGAAGGGTGTACCTATTACGGTGTGTTTTTCAAAATTTTGTTTCCGCTGCTCAAACCTGCGGTGGTCACCTGTATGATTCTAAAAGGCGTTACCATATACAACGAATATTACAACGCCAACCTGTACCTGCAAAGTAAAGACCAGTTTAAAACTGTTTCCACCGCGCTGTATGTGTACCTCGGCCCCACCAAGAGCCAGTATGAAATGATCTGCGCGGGCGTGCTGATATGCATCCTGCCGATATTAATCATCTTTCTGCTGTTCCAGCGCGAGGTGTATAACGGCATGACTAACGGCGCTGTGAAGGGATAACCGGAAAACGGAGCGAACTTACCCATTGTAGCGGAAAGGACGAACGACCGATATGGATTTAAAGCAAGCCGCACGCGAACATTTACAGCAGAAGCTGCTTCCCTTTTGGGCAAACCTGCGGGACGAACGCAACGGCGGTTTTTACGGTTATGTGGATTTTCATTTAACACCCGACCCGGACGCGATGAAGGGCTGTATTTTAAACAGCCGCATTCTGTGTTTTTTCTCCCGTGCTTATCAACTGCTGCAGGATGAGAAACTGCTTACCTATGCCCGCCACGCCTATGCGTTTCTCCCGCGCTTTACCGATGCGGAAAACGGCGGATTGTACTGGTCGGTCACCAGCGATGGTACGCCGCTGGACACAGCAAAGCATACCTACGCGCAGGCGTTTGCCATTTATGGGCTCGCCGCATACGCCTCCGCCACCGGCGAAAGCGAAGCGCTGGATAAGGCTATGGAGCTCTATACGCTGATCGAAGCTCGCATGACCGACGAAAACGGCTATCTGGAGTCATTCTCCCGTGATTTTCAGCCGCTTACGAACGATAAGCTGAGCGATAACCCAAAACTTGTCCAAAGGGGCGTTTTTGCCCGGAAAACGATGAACACCCTGCTGCACATTCTGGAAGCATACACACTTTTGTACCAAACCGGGCACGACCCGCGCGTACTGGCGAGCCTGCGCAAGCTATTGCTTGTATTTGAAACCAAGGTGTATAATCGACAGGAAAATCGTTTGGAAGTGTTCTTCGATACAGACCTGCATTCCATCTTTGATATGCAAAGTTACGGGCACGATATTGAAGCTTCCTGGCTGATCGATCTGGCCGCCGAAACCGCACTGGACGCGCCCAGCTGTGAACAGACCCGCCGCTGGACTACGGAGCTCACCCGCGGGGTAATGCAGCGTGCCTTCCGGAACGGAAGCCTGCTTAATGAAAACACGGAAGGCGAGGACGATCCCACCCGCGTTTGGTGGGTACAGGCGGAGACAATGGTCGGCCTGGCCAATCTATGGCAAAAAACAGGCGATGCACAGTGGATGGACGCTATGCAGGCCCAGTGGCAATACATTCAAAACCATATGGTTGACCCTCGCGGCAACGCCGAGTGGTACTGGTGTATCAGCGGCGATGGCACTGTATGCGAAAAGCCAATTGTCGAACCATGGAAATGCCCCTATCACAACGGCCGGATGTGTATGGAACTGATGACCCGCCTCTAGCAAGCCCACCGCGCAACTGCAAGTCGCATGGTGCATGGCAGCGGGCACAGCAGTTTAGTGCAGCCGGTATCCATACCCCGGCGTAAACCGGAAGTAGAATTTAAATCGGAGTGTGTGACATGAAACGAAAAGTCAGCATGAGAGACATCGGCCAGGCAGTCGGCGTTAGCACGGTTACGGTGAGCAAAGCACTCGCAGGCCGCAGCGGCGTCAGCAAAGCCGTACGGGAACAGATTGTGCAAAAAGCGGAGGCGTTAGGCTACCGGTATGATCAGCCCCCGCGCCTTTCCGCCGAAACCCGGGGCGACGTCGGCATCCTCATTGCCGATCATTTTATGGATCAAGGCACCAGTTTTTATGCGTCAATGTGTAAAAAGCTGGTACAGCAGCTGGGCAAGCTCAATTGCTACGGCGTTTTGGGCATCCTCAGTGAGGAAGACGAGCTCAGCGGCGCGTATCCGGATATTTTAAACAACGATCACGTCAAGGGGCTGGTGATTCTGGGGCAGGTACAGCGCAGCTATATTCAAATGCTGGAAACCTCCGGCATGAACGTGCCCTACATCTGTCTGGATTTTTACGATGAACGTTCCAACGCGGACGCAGTGGTCAGCGATGGTTTATATGGTGGTTACCGCCTGACCAGCCACCTGATCCACTGGGGACACACACGCATCGGATTTGTCGGTTCCATTAAAGCCACCAGCTCTATTATGGATCGTTATCTGGGGTACTACCGCAGTATGCTGCTGCACGATTTACCCATTGATCCCAGTTGGATCGTACAGGATCGCAATGAGCATGGTTTTTATCAGGATTTTCCGCTGCCCGATCCCCTGCCGACCGCATTTGTCTGCAACTGCGACCAAACCGCCCTTCGCCTGATGGGTCGCCTCAAGGGGCTTGGGCTGCGGATACCCGAGGATGTTTCCATCGTCGGTTTTGATGATTATATCGATATGCCTGCTATGAAACCTGCCTTAACCACCTTCGCCGTCGATCAGGATACGATGGCACGCGAAGCAGCGGAAATGATTACCGCCAAAATGCAGGGTGGCAGCGAGCGCCGCGGCCGCGTAATTACAGGCGGTAAAACCATCTACCGCGAAAGCGTGCTGGACCTGCGCCACAACGCAGGGGAGAAAGCAGGCTGTTGCGAGGATGCGTATGATTTTTCATTTTCTCAGGAACGCACATAAAGGAGAATCCATATGAGCACAGCCGCAACCCTGCTTACCGGCGACTCCCTGCCGAACATCCCCTGGCAGGAACGCCCGCAAACCGATTCTCATCACGCGCCATTGTGGCGCTACAACCATAATCCCATCATCGGCCGTAATCCCGCACCGGGCGTAGCGCGCATTTTCAACAGCGCTGTCGCTCCCTTTGGAAACGGTTATATCGCCGTACTCCGTGGGGAGCAGGTTGATGGTGTTCCCCAGATTTACATGGGGCACAGCGACGATGGTATCCACTGGTCGATCAACCCGGAAAGAATTGCCTTTGTGGATGAAGAAGGCCGCCCGTTTATACCCGGTTACGCGTACGATCCGCGGTTGGTAAAGGTCGAGGATACGTATTACATTCTCTGGTGCACCGATTTTTACGGCGCATCCATCGGCGTGGCGAAAACCACCGATTTCAAGCATTTTATCCGGATCGAAAATCCGTTTATCCCTTTTAACCGCAACGCCGTGCTGTTCCCGCGTAAAATTGGCGGCATGTATAAAATGCTCAGCCGTCCCAGCGACAGCGGCCACACGCCGTTTGGCGATATCTTCGTTTCCGAAAGCCCCGATATGGTTTATTGGGGAAGGCACCGCCATGTTATGAGTAAAGGCAGCGCATGGTGGGAAAACCTGAAAATCGGAGGCGGAGCGGCGCCCATTGAAACCAGCGTAGGCTGGCTGCTGTTTTACCACGGCGTCAGCAACACCTGCAACGGCTATGTCTATTCCATAGGCGGTGCGATCCTGGACCGGGATGAGCCCAGCCGCGTTTTATACCGCTGCCGCAACTTCCTGCTGACGCCGGAAGAAGAATATGAGGAGCGGGGCTTCGTGCCCAACGTATGCTTCCCCTGCGCCACCCTGCAAGACCGGGATACCGGGCGGATCGCGCTGTACTACGGCACTGCGGATACGTACGTAGGGCTGGCTTTCACCCGGGTAAACCTGATTGTGGATTACATTCAAACGCACAGCGACCTGTCCCAATCCGATACCGAACTTGGCATTCGCTGAAAACGAAGGAGAATATGCCATTTATGAACATAAAACCGTTTCAGGAACTGATGACTGAATATGAGGCGTTCATAAGCCTGCCCAACCAAATCGATGATCATTTTTACAACGGCCTGCTGGAACGCTATTGCAACCCCGTACTTACCCGGGAGCACACACCGCCCTTTTGGATGTACGATTTCAACCCCGGCGATAACCCCTATATGATGCAACGGCTGGGTGTAAACGGCGCGTTCAACAGCGGCGCAATCTACCTCAACGGCAAATACTATCTGGTAGCGCGTGTAGAAGGCGCGGATCGGAAAAGTTTTTTTGCCGTAGCCGAAAGCGATAACCCCATACAGGGTTTCCGCTACTGGGATTATCCCGTCCGTCTGCCGGACGGAAAGCCGGAGGAAACCAATGTTTACGATATGCGGCTGACCCAGCATGAAGACGGCTGGATTTACGGCATCTTTTGCTCCGAAAGCAAGGACCCCGGCAATCCAGATTTATCTGCCGCCGTTGCCGAAGCCGGCATAGTACGTACCCACGATTTAAAAACATGGGAGCGGCTGCCCAATCTGGTTACGCTTCACTCCCCGCAGCAGCGCAACGTCGTACTACATCCCGAATTTGTAGACGATTGTTACGCTTTCTATACCCGCCCGATGGATGGATTTATCGAAACAGGCTCGGGCGGCGGCATCGGCTATGGCCTCTGCAAGGATATCACCCATGCCGTGATCGAAGAGGAGAAGATCATCTCTCCGCGGCGATACCATACGATTACAGAATCGAAAAACGGTGCCGGAGCAGTGCCCATTAAAACCCCATACGGCTGGTTCCACATCGCCCACGGTGTGCGCAACACCGCGGCGGGGCTGCGGTATGTGCTCTACCTGTTTGTCACTTCACTGGAGGACCCCTCCCGCGTGATTGCCGAACCCGGCGGCTTGATGATGGGCCCGTTGGGTCACGAACGCGTCGGCGACGTGAGCAATGTGCTGTTCACCAACGGAGCGGTGGTCACCGAAAATGGGGATGTGTACATCTACTACGGCGCGAGCGATACGCGCCTGTACGTAACCCGTACCGATCTGGAGCGTTTACGGGATTATGCGTTCAACACGCCGAAGGATGCGATGCGCTCGTTTGACTGCGTCGCCCAACGCTGTGAATTGATCAAGAAAAATTTGACATGGATGGAGCGTGAACAGGCATGAGCGGCACCTTTCGTCCGGCAGCAGTGTTTGGCGACCACATGGTGCTGTGCCAGAAGCTCCCCATTGCGGTATTTGGTACAGCGACGGATGGCACGAAAATCACCGCGCAGTTGAATGGCCACAGCGCCTGTGCCACAGCACGCTATGGTCGTTTTTCGCTGTCATTCCCACCCATGGCGGCAGGCGGCCCCTATGAGCTGACACTGTCGGACGGCACTGTGACGCTTCGCTATACGGATGTGCTGATCGGCGAGGTCTATCTGGCGGGCGGTCAAAGCAACATGGAAATGGAGCTGAAGGATTCGCTGCACGGCGATACGCTGACCGCCGAATCAAACCAACCGCAGATACGGTATTATAACGTGCCCAAAATAGCTATTGACGATGAAGCACTTTTGCTTGCAGAGCAGCAAACCTGTTGGCGCACGCTGACCCCTGGTAACGGAGGAGAAATGAGCGCTGTCGCCTACCATTTTGCCACGCGGCTGCAAGCGGAGTTAAACGTACCCGTTGGGATTATCGATTGCTATTGGGGAGGCACCTCCATCGCCTGCTGGATGGACGAAACCGCCCTGCGCGCTACCGCGGAAGGCACCGCACTACTAACCGAATTTAACGCCAGCGTCGCAGGGAAAACGCAGGCTGAATGCGACGAGGATGTCCGCATCCACGACGAGAAAATGGACCGCTGGAATAAAAGCGTGGACGATCTGCGTACCGCGCATCCGGAATTAACATGGCCGGAGGTCGCCAGCCGTGTCGAGCCCTGCCCTTGGAATCCTCCGGCATCCCGCAAAAGCTTTTTCCGCCCCGCCGGACTATCCGAAACGATGGTTAAGCGCGTAGCCCCCTATACGTTAACCGGCATACTCTACTATCAGGGCGAGGAGGATACCAAACAATCCGGTTTATACCTCGCGCTGATGCAATCGCTCATTGCTTTCTGGCGCAAGCTGTTCCATAACCCTTTGCTTCCATTCCTGTTTGTACAGCTGCCGATGTACCGCAGCAGCAGTGAGGAGGAGGATTATCATTGGCCGCAGCTCCGGCAGACGCAGGAGATGGCGTACCTTGCCACCCGCAACACCGGGTTGGCCGTTACCATTGATTTAGGCGAACTGGATAACATCCATCCCACCGATAAGCAGCCCGTTGGCGAGCGCTTATACCAGCAAGCTCTGAAAGTCGTGTACGGAAAAACCGATGTACCGGAAAGCCCCCGCGCGTTGTATGCTTACCGCGACGGAACCGATTTGGTCATTGCGCTATCCACGCCCGTGCACAGCAACGGCGAAGCCATATTGTTTGAAATTGCCGGAGAACAGGGGGTGTTTGCACCCGCCAAAGCTGTTTTAACTAATACGCATTTGCGGCTATCCGCCCCGGGTGTAAGCCAGCCGGAAGCGGCACGGTATGCCTGGAAAAACTATGCGGTAGTATCTGTCTTCAGTGAAAACGGGCTGCCGCTGGCGCCGTTTATTCTTTCGTAATTAAATCGTAAAGTGGTAACCGGCAAGCAGGACAGGAGTAAACCTGTCTTGCTTGCCGGTTTTGTGTTTAAGGCTACCATCCATGTATTCAGCCTGCATTCCTCGTCCTTTTCAAGCATTATATGTCCCCTGGGCTTGCTGCATGACAAATACACCCCCCTCAAACCGTTACGGTTCAAGGGGGTTTCACTATGGTGGGAATAGTAGGGCTCGAACCTATGACCTCCACGATGTCAACGAAACCGGGAAGCGTTGGGGCACAACAAAAACAGGATCAAATAGATCCCGACCGACTACTGAAGCGAGTTGTTTTACTCCATGTCCATAAGGATTTCTCTCGGTTGCCTTACGAGATGTTTTTTCTTCTCTTCCAAGAAAAAAGAAACAATCAGCGCAAATACTCCAACTCCAATAATACATAGAAATGCAGCATTTATTCCATGGATTGTAGCATTCAGCAATTCACCCTGAAAACGCAAATCACTTTCGGCCATAACCGGTGCATTAGAATTTTCAACGCTAGTCATAATTGTGATTAGAATAGCGGTACCAATAGCGCCCATTATTTGTCGTGTTGTATTGACCACTGCTGAAGCATGATGTACCAAATCATTGCTTAGTGCATTTATACCCGCTGTCTGCAGTGTCATGAATACCAAGCCTAGGCCCATAAAACGCAAAGCATTGAAAATTGTAAGGCTCATAATGCTGGCATCCATACTGAGCGTTGCAAAACGTATTGAAGAAACAATGATGAGAATAATACCGGGTATAACTAGGCATCTTGCTCCATATTTATCATAAATTTGTCCAGCTAACAGCATAATAACCGACATAATGACTGCGCCCGGAAGCAGTACAAGGCCTGTCGTTAATGCGGTTTCCCCAAGAACACTTTGAATGAAAATCGGCAGCATCACCGTAGCACCTACATGGGTAATATTCAGGACACTGCCAACAATTGTGGTTATTGAAAAGGCTTTTGACTTGAATACTTTTAACTGAAGCATAGGATTGACGGATCTATATTGCCTAATAACAAACGCAACGCTGATTGCGAAACCCAGCACGATCGAACCCAATGTGATTGGATTTGACCATCCCTTGCTGCCAGCACTGCTGAACCCAAAAAGCAAAAGGCCAAAACCCAGGGATGAGAGCATAATGGAGATAATGTCCAGTTTGACTTTTTTGGTTGGAATAATATCTTTCATAAAGAAGAACGCAAAAAGAATATTCAGAGCAACAATAGGGAGCAGGCAATAAAATAGATAATGCCAATTCCAATAATCAATAACAAAGCCAGCAATGATCGGGCCAATCGCTGGTCCAAAGCTGATTACCAAGCCATAAAACCCCATTGCCATACCTCTTTTTTCGACAGGGAAAACAAGAACAATAACGGTATTTACCAAAGGCATAAGGATACCGGCTCCAATAGCTTGGCATACTCTGCCCAAAAGAAGGATTTCGTAATTAGGGCATATTGCGCATAGTGTGGTTCCCAGTCCAAATACAGTCATGGCAAATATAAATAGTTTCCGAGTTGATATTTTCTCAAGCAGCAAGGCTGTCATAGGTATCATAATACCGTTAGTAAGCATATAAGCCGTGGTTACCCATTGCACTTGGCTGGTATTGATTTGGAAATACGTTATGAGTTGTGGCAATGCCGTACTGAGTATTGTTTGATTTAAAACAGCGATAAATGAACCGGTCAGAATAGTAACCAATAAAAATGTTTTATTAAATAGGCTTCCATGCGCATCAATGTTTGGATGATTTGTTTCTGAAACTTTAGCTAATGACATATTTTCTCCTAATCCTTTTCAATTCGCGATTCAAATGGTATCATAACATTGACATACGTCAATAATATGTGAACAAGATGTACATAATATCGATAATGTCAACGTTTGAGGACGGATTTGAGATATAGTCAAGATTATATAAAGGAGATCATTCTATGTATACGGGGGATAATCCAACAGCAATACAATCAATCGAGGGGCTTAAAAATGCCCTTATATCGCTGATGGAGCAAAAGCCTTATAAAACTATTACTATAAAGGATTTATGTGATAAGGCGAACCTTTCCAGACAGACATTCTATAATTTCTTTGAAGGAAAAGAGGACATAATTCATTATTACCTTAGAAAATATCTTGGCACAATTTGGTCGGAAAATCCGGACACAAAACAAAGAGATTTATCAAAGGAAATCGGAAGCAGATATTTCCATATATTCGAGACTAATAGGAGGTTTTTTGAAATTATCATTGCGCACGAACTGGATTCTATTCTATATGACGAAGTTGCAGAAATTATAAAAAGGCGGCTCCAAAGAGAGCCGGAATTCAGCGATCCTAACATTTACGCGTATCAGATTGCTTTTCTTACGGGCGGCATGACCAGCATGATTATCCATTGGATGAAAGATACCGAGAAGCTATCTGTCAACGCGTTTGAAAATATTATGCGGGATATGTTTAATGGTAAATTTGTAAATACTGTATCCAAGAATAAGCGAATCCGTTGATAACAGCATGCACAGGTTCAAGCTGCTTACCACGCTTGTTTCTGATTGCCGTTTTTTATGCAGGCGCTCGCTAAACCGCAAGGCTGGTTGAATCCACTTTGCCGTAGAGGAACTCCTCATTTTATAACAGCCGGGTGTAAGGCAATCGCCTTTTCACCCGGCTGTTGTTGTAGGAGGTTGTTATTTCAGATAGGTGTTCATGAAGCTCTCGATCTTATCGAATGGGATCACATCCAGATTGTCGTATAGGTCTGTATGAACCGCACCGGGAATAATCAACAGTTCCTTGTTATCCCCCTTCAGTTTGGCGAATGCATCCTTGCTAAAATAGCAGGAGTGCGCTTTTTCACCATGAATGATTAAAACCGCATTGCGGATTTCACTTGCGTAACTGTGAATGGGCATATTCAGGAAGGAGAGGGACGACGTTACATTCCACCCGCCATTGGAGTTCAAGGAGCGGGGATGATAACCGCGTTCCTTTTTGTAATAGTCGCGATAGTCTTTGAGGAAGAAAGGAACATTGTCCGGAAGTTCCTGCGGAACACCACCGGCTAATGCATAGGTGCCATTACGGTAATCAACAGTCCGCTGTGCGTTAAGCTGCTCTCTTAATTGATAGCGCCCATCTTCGTCCAAGGAATCAAAGTAACCATTTGCCGTTACCCGGCTCATGTCATACATGGTAGATGTGACGGTTGCTTTGATGCGTGTATCCATTGCAGCTGTATTCAAGGCCATACCGCCCCAGCCGCACACACCAATAATGCCAATTCTCTCGGGATCAACATTATCCTGTACGGATAGGAAATCCACTGCGGCACTGAAATCTTCGGTGTTAATGTCGGGCGAAGCTACATATCGGGGTTCGCCGCCACTTTCACCAGTGTAGGACGGATCGAAGGCAATGGTTAGAAAGCCTCTCTCCGCCATTGTCTGCGCGTAAAGACCGGAAGCCTGTTCCTTCACTGCGCCAAACGGGCCGGCGACAGCGATGGCAGGTAACTTACCCTGTGTACCTTTGGGAGTGTACATATCGGCAGCCAATGTGATTCCATAACGGTTATGGAAAGTTACTTTGCTATGGTTTACTTTTTCGCTTTTAGGAAAAGTTTTGTCCCATTCTTGGGTTAATACCAATTCTTGGTTTTTCATGGTGGTTACTCCTTTATAACTGATCGGATGCCTGTGTTACAGGCTTTTATACTGTTCATCGGTTACCGGCTCCAGCCATTCGTTGGAGCTATTCTCACCGGGAACTTCAATAGAAATGTGCGCAAACCAACTGTCCTGCTTTGCTCCGTGCCAGTGCTTTACGCCGGCTGGAATCACAATCACTTTGCCCGGAAGCAGTTCAACGGCATCTTTTCCTTCTTCCTGATACCAGCCTTCGCCAGCGGTGCAGACCAGAACCTGACCGCCGCCTTTATCTGCGTGATGGATGTGCCAGTTATTGCGGCAACCCGGTTCGAAGGTTACATTGGCTAAAAAGAGAGGCGCTTTGCCAAACTCCACGAGGGGATTCAGGAAGGAATTGCCAATGAAATACTTGGCGAACATGTCGTTAGGTATGCCGGTTCCAAAATCATTAGCTTTGTCAAACGCGGCCTTGTCTTGATACTTCATATTGTTTAATCTCCTTTGCAGCAGTGATGGATGGTTATTCTGCCACAACAATGGTGAAATTCACTCGCTGTGGCAACGTTTGAATTTTATGCAGATCGTCTTCCAATATGTGTCCGATGATCATCATGTTACGATACGAGGATGAGTTTTCTTCTCCGCCGTATAGCAGCGCAAACCAGCCGCCGCCGAGTGAGAGATCGCCGTTTTTCCAACCGGATTGCATTTCCAGTGGATCGAACACACCGCTTGCAGCCGTACAACAGTAATCAATGCCGGAATCATAGCCACAGCACTTGAAGGGAAGTCTTTTTAGAAAGCCTTTTGCAGCAACGGTTTCATTTAATACGGCACGTATAACAGTCGTTCCGTTTGTGATATTTATCTTTGTCATATGGCTATTATGCCTCGGCATATAATTCCTTGGCCATATTAAAAACCGCCCATGCTTTCGGCCAGCCAATGTAAAAGGCAATATGGGTAATGATCGCCGCCATTTCCTTTTGAGAAACACCGTTGTTTTTCGCATTCATCAAATGGTATTTCAAGGAACTGTCCGTGATGCCCGAAGATATAAGGGCGACGATGGTGATAATGCAACGGGTTTTCAGGTCGATATCCTGATTATTCCAATTCTCACCGAAAAGAACGTCATCGTTATAGTGCGCAAAATCCGGGGCAAAGTCCCCCAGCGCTTTTCTTCCTGCTGTCTGCACAATTTTCTCTGCCATGTTAAGCTCCTCCTTAAATAATATCCACGTGTTGCTTAATAAACACAATTGCATTATGATATAGGTGGAACGAGAATTCAATTTCCAATATTGATGCCATGTTGTTTACGCCACACTTTTTAAAATTTGGGTGTTAACGCATTGCAAACCTTATAGAAAAGGAGCGGTTACCATGCCATTCGAGAGGAAAACCGATCTGCGTGTGATTAAAACAAGGAACGCTATTCGAAAAACGTTTAAAGAAATGGTGATGGAAATGGATGCCCCGAAGATTACAGTAAAAGAGTTGACGGAGCGGGCTATGATCCATCGAAAAACATTTTATCTTCATTACACAACGATAGAGGCATTGTATGAAGATATTCTTCAAGAATTATCACAGCAGTATTATGAGGAAATTGATCGGCTTCAGCCGGATGCACCTTTCATAGACGTAAATCGTGTTTTTTTCACGTTTATGGCGGAACAAGAACCCTACATGGAGAAAATTGTTTGCTCTTTCAGCTATCGGGAATTTGCGGACAAGCTGTTTATGTCTATGCTGGGTCACAACCGAAGCCGTTATAATCCGTATGCGGCGTATACACAAGCCGAGCAAAACATTATCAATACTTTTTTAGGAATGACTTCTATCAATATTTATCGAAAATGGATTGAAGACAAAAAGAACATTCCGCTGGAGGAATTAATCGCTCTCTCCGGTAAACTATTTACGTATGGAATATCTTCAATCATAGAAACATAACCTAACGTCAAAACAAAAGAAAAAAAATTATTGGAAAAAGTATGGGTAATATGCCGGGTATCTCTGCTTGAGTACACCTTTTAATACCCACAGAAATGAATGGCATCCGGCCTTAGCTGGATGCCATTCATTTCTGTTATGTAATTAAAATTTAACAATCACACACGTTTACCTTGAACTTCAGTTTAATGTTATACTGATACTGTGGCAGAACTGAAGAAGCGTATCAGGCATGACCACATTCGCAGTACCCGCTGCAAACGAAAGGAAGCATGAAACTTGAAATATTCAAGCAAAGAAGCATTTCGAAATGCAAACTATTTTGGAACGGGCATCCCAAACTTTATGCTTGCAAAGAATATGACCGGCAAAACGTATATTCGGCCGGTGAAAATGGCCGGCCGTGCAATGATGCTGGCAAACGTTAGTTTTGCACCGGGAGCTCGTTGTTTTTGGCATGTTCATAGAAGCACAACGGGCGGGGGACAAATATTGCTTTGTACGGCAGGCGAGGGCTGGTATCAGGAAGAGGGAAAAGCCCCGATCTCTCTGGTGCCGGGTACCGTAGTAAATATTCCAACCGATCTTCTGCATTGGCACGGCGCGAAAAAGGATTCATGGTTCAGCCATATTGCTGTAGAAATCGGCGGAACGAATATTAAGAACGAATTTATCCGCCCGGTAACTGACGATGAGTATAACAAATTGCATGACAATGCTCCCGAAAAAAATAATCAGGCGAATACGGCGTTTGAACAAGAGAATGTCTTTGGGCAGGGAATGCCCAATGAGATGTTTGCACCGTATTTTACCGGCAATAGCTATCTCAACCCCATGTTCACGCCTGAAACAGGCAGGCCTTTTGTGGCAAATGTAACCTTCGAACCCGGCTGCCGGAATCATTGGCATATTCATAAAGCATCATCCGGCGGAGGACAGATACTGGTTTGTACGGCAGGGGAAGGCTGGTATCAGCAGGCGGGCAAAAAGGCGATTGCGCTCAAACCCGGGAAAACCGTGTATGTGCCCGCCGGTGTGAAGCACTGGCACGGTGCAAAGAAAAACGAATGGTTCAGCCATCTTTCCATTGAAATACCGGGAGAAGACAGCAGTGTTGAATGGCTGGAAGCAGTTGCAGAAGACCAATACAACAATCTGCGGTAAGGCCGGCTCTATGAAAAGAGAACGAAGGAAGGTGAAGCCTTTGGGAATTGTATTGATTGGCATACTGGTACTGGCCGTATTAGCAATACTGTATCTGTTTTCACCATTTGGGTTTACTAATCTTACGCTGGACGGCGAATACCAAATGAAGCTGACCATAGGCGACCGTGAGCTGACTGCTTCAATGGAAAATAACACATCAGCACAGGCATTAAAACGATTGCTGGAGCGTGGACCCAGAACCGTAAATATGCGGGATTATGGCGGGATGGAAAAGGTAGGCATGCTCTGGAAGGGTTTGCCGACCAATAATGAAAATTTATCTGTCCAACCCGGCGATCTGATCCTGTATATGGGAAGCTCATTTGTTATCTACTACAACCCAAACCACTGGAACTTCACCAGGCTAGGGCATATCAATGATGCCACGCAGGACGACCTCATGGAGATCCTTGGAAACGGAAATGTGACCATCACCTTATCACTGGTACAATAAAGCAAAATGGAGGAATTGATGATGATTCTACAAGAAACGTATGAACTGTCCAATGGTATCGCTATCCCTAAAATGGGCCTGGGAACATGGTTTCTCAATAATGAAGCCGCTGCACAAGCGGTAAAGGATGCGGTAAAACTCGGGTATCGCCATATTGACACCGCTCAAGCGTATAGAAACGAGAAAGGCGTGGGCGAAGGCGTAAAAACCTGCGGTGTAAAACGTGATGATATATTCGTGACAACAAAACTTGCCGCGGAAGCCAAGTCTTATAAAAAAGCAGCTTCGGACATCTACAAATCACTGCAGGTGATGGGGCTGGATTACATTGACATGATGATTATCCACAGCCCTCAGCCGTGGACAAAATTTCGTCAGGGCGAACACTTTTTTGAAGGGAATCTGGAAGCGTGGAGAGCGCTGGAAGAAGCCTATAAAGCAGGCAAGCTGCGCGCGATCGGCGTATCGAATTTTGAAAAAGAGGATCTGGATAATCTCCTGAAAAACGGTACGGAGATTCCTATGGTCAATCAGGTTTTGGCGCATATCAGCAATACTCCGCTTGATCTGATCAAATATTCGCAGGATCGGGGCATTCTGGTCGAAGCCTACTCGCCGATTGCGCACGGCGAACTTTTGAAAAACAAAGAGGTTGCGGCCATTGCAGAAAAATACAACGTATCAATCCCGCAGCTCAGCATCCGGTATGATTTGCAATTAGGGTTGCTGCCCCTGCCCAAAACGGCAAATCCAACGCATATGAAGAGTAATGCGGATGTGGATTTTGCGATTTCCGATGAGGACATGGAAACGCTGAAAGCTGTTGAGCGTATCAAAGATTATGGCGATGCCAGCATAATGCCGGTATTTGGCGGTAAGATGAGCCTGGGTTCTATGATTAAAATGGTCATGGGAGCAAGGAGCAAGCGAGACTAATGGAACACTATGCATAACCACAGCATGATTGCTGAACAGGTTTAAACTGCAAATGCCAGGGCGTTGGAAGGTGATAGCAAACGTCCTGGCATTTGTATACTATGACATGGATACAATGGAGCAAGATTTAAAATGAATCAAATGGCGGCCATTGGCATAATAATGATTGCGTATGCGTTTCTTGCTACAGAATGCGCAACAGGGTTTGATGCGGTTTCGGATGATACGATTTTACAGGACAGTGCCGTCTCGGATACTTATTTAGTTTCACCAAAAGCAGCCATCATGGAACTTAGGGATGATTATTGCACTGCCAGAAAAATGGAAGTTACACGTTTAAGACGCTCTTAACACAGGACAGTGCAGAAAAGGACAGCGATATACTCCGGTTCCTGACTTCTGGTTTTTTGCCCAAAGCAGATCATTTGCAATTTACTACGGGCATTTTGGGATGCTGTACTGTATAAGAACAGACTGCTAAAGACAGTTATTCATTCGGACGCAGCTTTGATTGGAGTCGTCGAAAATTTATGGTGGTTGTGGCGTATCCGCCTAACGGGTATCGGTCTGTTTCTACTGTAAAAATGGATTTCTTCCGGCAGGGCGCCGGTATTGTAACTACATTTTTGCTCGAAGAGGTTCTGGTAATTGGCTCTATATATGCCCTACTTGACGGCATGAATGAAAAAGGATTCTGCGTTGCAGTCAATATGATTCAGGATGCTGCGGCAATTGACCAGCATACCGAAAACGGGCCTGACAACGACAACGGCAGTACGGTTGTTGCTGGATCATGCGGCTACGTTAGATGAAGGGATACAATTACTGAGTAGTTATAAGCAATGATCCTTCTATTTCTTTTATCCAGCTTGTTAGACAATACATTAGATAATAAAGAAAATTCTAGTTTTTAAATATCTTTACCCCCACCAACGCCGTTGGTACTTAAATAACCCTAAACCCATCCACACAAAACAGGCGGAACGATTCTATCGTTCCGCCTGGAATACTGTTATTCTGTTCGCGCTTCCGTTAGATTTCCATAATGATCGGCAACACCATGGGGTTGCGCTTGATTTTATCGAAGATGTAGCGGTGCAGCTCATCCTTGATGCGGTTTTTCATGTTCTGCCATTCGCTGCCGTCGATGCGGCCATAGCTCATGATGATATTGCGTGCCAGATCGCGGCTGCTTTCGATGATATCCTCGTTCTCACGCACGTACACAAAGCCGCGGCTGATAATATCCGGCCCGCTGACCAGCGTACCGTTGTCGCGGTCGATCGCCATTACTACGATAATCAGGCCATCCTGACTCAAGTGTTTGCGGTCGCGCAGCACCACGTTGCCTACATCGCCGATGCCAAGGCCGTCTACCAGTACGCCTCCGGTCGGTACTACGCCGGTAATCGCCAGGCTGTCCTTGGACATTTCTATCACTTGTCCAAGCTCCGGAATGACGATGTTCTGGCTGGGCGTGCCCAGTGATTCGGCCAGTTCCGCGTGCTGCCATAGCTTGCTGTATTCACCGTGATAGGGAATAAAGTACTGTGGCTTTACCAGCACGTGCAGAAGTTTAATCTCTTCCTGGCAGGCGTGTCCGGATACGTGCACTTCAGCAATCTGCCCATAGATCACGTTCGCGCCGCAGCGGTACAGTTGGTTGATCACGCGGCTGATGGGCTTTTCGTTGCCGGGAATGGGGTTGGCAGAGATAATGACCATATCGCTGGGTTTAATGCGCAGCTTGCGGTGCTCGCCGTACGCCATGCGCGTCAGTCCCGCCATCGCCTCGCCCTGACTGCCGGTGGTAACCACCAGCACTTCGTCGTCCGGGTAATTATCAATATCGTCGATATCAACCAACCCGTCAGGCGGTATTTTCAGCTCGCCGATGGACATGGCTACGCGGGTTACATTGACCATACTGCGCCCGATAAAGCATACCTTGCGGCCATACATTGCGGCCGAATCCACCACCATCTGCACACGATGAACGTTGCTGGCGAACATGGCCGTAATCACGCGGCCCTTGGCCTGCTGGAACAGGTCGATGAACGTCTGGCCAATTTTGGTCTCGCTCATCGTTTGCCCTTTACGGTCGATATTGGTCGACTCGCACAGGAAAGCCAGCACGCCCTTTTTGCCGATGGTAGCAAACTCCGCAAGGTCGGTTACCTGTCCCTCAATGGGCGTATAGTCAATCTTGAAGTCGCCGCTGACCACCAGCGTGCCCGCAGGGCAAGTAATCGCCATGGATACCGCCCCCGCAATAGAGTGGTTCACATGGATGAACTCCACCGTGAAACACCCGATCGTAATTACATCGCCCGGCTTAATCACATTTAAGGGAATGCCGGAGATACGGTGTTCTTTTAATTTAAGATCCACCAGCGCCAAGGTAAGCTTGGTTCCGTACAGGGGCATGGGCACTTGCCGGAGCACATACGGTGTTGCTCCGATGTGGTCTTCATGTCCATGCGTCAGCAGCAAGCCGCGCAGGCGATCCTTATTTTGAATGAGATAAGTAACATCCGGAATAACCAAATCCACACCCAGCATATCCGCTTCCGGGAAGATGGAACCGCAATCGACGACCAGAATATCATCTCCGCATTCCACAGCGGTAATATTCTTGCCGAACTCGTCCACACCACCCAGCGGGATGATGCGCAGCTTTGGCTGTTCAATTTCTGCCATTGGAGGACCTCCTTCCAAGTTACGGCGACGCAAAGCGGCGCACGTGATTCAGGTCGTATAAATGGTGAAAAGCATAAGCTATGCTTTTCCTGAACGAAAAATTCAGGGTATATCACGCAACAACCGGCAGCCTCGTGCCGATTGGCAATTTCACCTTGGCACTCCCGAAAGGGGAGCGCTTTATTCGCACGATAACGTTTAACGATCCTTACATCTGATATATTATATCACATATGACAGCGTTTGACCAGAAAAATGGTGTATAACTTTTTCATTTCCCGGCGTCGCTTAAAAAGCGCAAAAGCAAACACAGCAAGGCCTTTCAGCTCTGCATGGCACCATTGGCGAAAACTTGGACAAACACCACCATGTGCCATCTGGGCTGTGGCCTCCGCGTTGTATACAATGATCCGGCCATTGTTACGCACGGCGAGGCTCAAACTGCCTGCCGCCATACACAAAGCGGTATGCAAACAGGGTTTTCAGCCTACATTGCAGCCGATGTCCTCAGCCGTAGGCAGTTCGTCGTACACGGCTGTGATGTGCGGGGTCCACTCGGGTTTGCCGGATACCTTGCGCTCCACCATGTAAAGCACGCCAACTGAAAGACCGATGCCGCCCAAAGCGCCCAGCAGCATGCCGACGTCCCCGCCGCCGCCCAGCAGCCAACCCAGCCCGATGCCGCCCAGCAAACCGCATAACGGGATGATGTACGTAATCGCCGTCGCCTCTAAAAAGCGGCTCTCCGGAAACTCCACCCGCACCCAATCGCCAACTTTGCACTCGCCTTTGAGGTCAATGCTGCCCTTTTGGGATGTTACGCCGCAGGCGCCGCATTTTTTGCAGGCTTCCGGCCTGTCAAAACGGACGGAAGCAATGTGCTTGTCCGCATTATACTTATATACTTGCCCAAATTTCGTCATGATAACCGCTCCCTTACATCTATCGGAAAAAGGCGCGTCAATTGTTGCGCCAAAATGCGGCGTAGTGCTTGACACCGCACGCCACGAGTGCTAAAATATAAACTTGCATCAGTATCGTTACTATGCGGAGCCATGCCCACCCGTTACCACGTATTGTACATGCTGAACGGGAAAAATGCAACAGGAAACTTTCTTGTTGTTTCTGGGGGCTTTGATGGGAGCGCTGCGGTGCGAGAACATAAGGGGTGATAGCATATATGGTGCATGAGGTTCAAATGGGGAAACTGAGGAAACGTATGAGCTTTTCCCGCATCGACGAAGTATTGGATATGCCCGATCTTATCGAGGTGCAGAAGAACAGCTACGAGCATTTCCTGAAGGAAGACCTTCGCGAAGTGCTTGCCGACGTTTCGCCGATCACCGACTACACCGACAATCTGGTACTGGAGTTTGTCGATTACTCCCTTGACGAGCCGAAAAATAGTGTGGAACGCTGCAAAGAACGCGACATGACCTATGCGGCTCCGCTGAAAGTTTTCGCCCGCCTGAAAAACCGGGAAACAGGCGAAATCAAGGAAAGCGATGTCTTCATGGGCGATTTCCCCCTCATGACCGAGCATGGCACGTTCATCATCAATGGTGCGGAACGCGTTATTGTTAGCCAGTTGGTGCGTTCGCCGGGCGTATACTACGGCGACGCCATCGATAAAACAGGGAAACACCTTTATTCCACCACTGTAATCCCCAACCGGGGCGCGTGGCTGGAATACGAAACGGATTCCAACGATGTGCTCTGGGTGCGTATCGACCGCGCCCGCAAGCTGCCGATCACAGTCATTCTGCGCGCGTTGGGATTTGGCACGGACGAAGAAATCGTAACCCTACTGGGCGAGGACGAACGCCTGAAAGCCACCCTGCTGCGCGGCGATAACGCTGCTACGCAAGAAGAGGGCTTAATTGAAATCTACAAACGGCAGAAGCCGGGCGAGCCGCCTACGCGGGACAGCGCCCAGAGCCTGCTTAACTCGTTGTTCTTTGATCCCAAGCGCTATGATCTGATGCGCGTGGGCCGCTACAAGTTCAATAAGAAACTGTCGCTGGCGACCCGTATTCAGGGACAGATCGCCGCGCAGGACATTACCAATCCCCAAAACGGCAAACTGATGGTGAAAGCCGGCGATAAGATCGACATCACTACCGCCCGCGCCATTCAGAACAGCGGTATTAACGCCGTGAACGTTTTGGTGGACGAACAAACCCATAAAATCGTTGGTAACCACTTTGTGGATGCCTCCAAGTTCCTGCCGTTCAGCCCCAAGGACTGCGGCGTGTTGGAAATGGTGCACTACCCCACGCTGAAAGCCATTCTGGATGCCTGCGGCGATGACGAAGCGCAGCTTCGGCAAGCCGTGTGCGACAATGCACACAGCCTCGCGCCCAAGCACATCCTGACCGACGATATCGTAGCCTCCATCAGCTACCTGCTGGGACTGCCTTACGGCATCGGCACCACCGATGACATCGACCATCTGGGCAACCGCCGTCTGCGCCGCGTGGGCGAGCTGCTGCAAAACCAGATCCGTATCGGCCTTTCCCGTTTGGAGCGCGTGGTGCGCGAGCGTATGGCCATTCAGGACGCCAATGACGTACGTCCGGGCGAATTGATCAACATCCGCCCCGTCAGCGCCGCCATTAAGGAGTTCTTCGGTTCTTCCCAGCTAAGCCAGTTCATGGATCAGCCTAACCCGCTGGCAGAACTGACCAACAAACGCCGTCTGTCGGCTCTTGGCCCCGGCGGTCTTAACCGCGATCGCGCCTCGTTCGAGGTCCGCGACGTGCATTACAGCCACTACGCGCGCATCTGCCCCATTGAAACGCCTGAAGGCCCGAACATCGGCCTGATTGGTTCTCTGGCAACGTATGCCCGCATCAACGAATACGGCTTTATCGAAGCGCCTTACCGCCGCGTGGATAAGAAAAACCGCCGCGTGACCGAAGAAATCGTGTACATGACCGCCGATGAAGAAGACTTTTACAAAGTCGCACAGGCCAACGAAGCCTTAAATGAAGACGGCACTTTCGTACACGACCGCATCACCGTTCGTGACAGGGCGGAAATTATCGAAATCCCTGCCGAACAGGTTGACTTTATCGACGTAAGCCCGCGGCAGGTGGTATCGGTTGCTACGGCCATGATCCCCTTCTTGGAAAACGACGATGCCAACCGCGCGCTGATGGGTTCCAACATGCAGCGCCAGGCCGTGCCGCTGCTGGTACCCGAAGCGCCCATTATCGGTACGGGCATGGAGTTCAAAGCCGCGCAGGATAGCGGCGCCGTAGTGATATCCAAACACAACGGTACTGTCGAATCCGTATCCGGCAACGAAGTTGTCGTAATGGATAAGGTGAAGGAACGTCATCACTACCACTTGCAGAAGTTTGCGCGAAGCAACCAGGGTACCTGCATTAACCAGCGTCCCCGCGTGAAAGCGGGCGACCCGATTGATAAAGGCGATCTGATTGCAGACGGTCCTTCCACCGAGATGGGCGAAATCGGCCTTGGCCGTAACGTGCTGATCGGGTTTATGACCTGGGAAGGTTATAACTACGAGGATGCCGTACTGATCAGCGAAAAGCTGGTTAAAGAAGATTTTTATACTTCCATTCATATTGAGGAGTTTGAATCCGAAGCCCGCGAAACCAAGCTGGGACCGGAAGAGATCACCCGCGATATTCCCAACATCGGCGATGACGCCGTGAAGGATTTGGACGAGGAAGGCATCATCCGCATTGGTGCGGAAGTGCACGCCGGCGATATTCTGGTTGGTAAAGTAACGCCCAAGGGCGAAACGGATCTAACCGCGGAAGAGCGCCTGCTGCGCGCCATCTTCGGCGAAAAAGCACGTGAAGTACGCGATACCTCGCTGCGTGTGCCCCATGGTGAGGGCGGCATCGTGGTTGACGTGAAAATCTTCACCCGCGAGAACAAAGATGAGCTCAGCCCCGGCGTGAACATGATGGTTCGCGTATATATCGCCCAGAAGCGTAAAATCAGCGTCGGCGATAAAATGGCCGGCCGCCACGGTAACAAGGGCGTTGTGTCCCGCATCCTGCGTGAAGAGGATATGCCTTTCATGCCGGACGGCACTCCTCTGCAAATCGTACTGAACCCCATGGGCGTGCCTTCCCGTATGAATATCGGGCAGGTGCTGGAGGTTCACCTCGGCATGGCTGCCCGCGCACTGGGCTGGCATGTAGCCACCCCGGTATTTGACGGCGCAACCTTCGAGGAGATCAAGGAAACGCTGACCAAAGCGGGCATGGACACAGACGGTAAAACCGTGCTGTATGACGGCCGTACAGGCGAAGCGTTTGAAAACCGCGTCACCGTCGGCATCATGTACTTCTTAAAACTCCACCACTTGGTAGACGATAAGATGCACGCGCGTTCAGTCGGCCCGTATTCGCTGGTTACGCAGCAGCCGCTGGGTGGTAAAGCCCAGTTCGGCGGCCAGCGTTTCGGTGAAATGGAAGTGTGGGCGCTGGAAGCCTACGGCGCCGCCAATACGCTGCAGGAAATCCTGACGGTTAAGTCGGATGATATTGTCGGCCGCGTAAAAACATATGAAGCCATCGTGAAGGGCACCAATATCCCCGCGCCCGGTGTGCCGGAAAGCTTCAAGGTTCTGCTGAAAGAATTGCAGTCCCTTGCGCTGGACGTACGCGTGCTGGATGCGGAGAAAAACCAGATCATCATTCGCGAACTGGACGATGAGGATATGGACGAAACGCCCACCAGCGACCGCTATGAGCTGGAAGAGGCAGCCGAGGAACCGCAGGCCGCCGAAGAAGAAACCCCCGATATCGACGTTGACAGCGAATCGCTGGAACTGGATTTCAATCTGGAAGACGACGATCTGGACGATTTCAATATGGACCTTAGCGATGATTTGGGTATTGATCTGGACGATGATGAGGACGGGGACACCGAACCTGAAGATAAGGACGAGTAACCCCTGCTTGTAACAATGTCTGTTATGCCAAAAGCGCGGTTACCGCGCTTTTGGCCGGCGGACCAATCAAGTTTCCTATCGCTGTCCAACGCCCGAAAGGAGTGCCAACTTTGTTTGAACTGACGAACCTTGATTCCATCCAGATCGGCATGGCATCGCCGGAGAAAATTCTGGAGTGGAGCTTCGGTGAAGTTTCCAAACCCGAAACCATTAACTACCGCACCCTGAAACCCGAACGCGACGGTCTTTTCTGCGAAAGAATTTTCGGACCCACAAAGGACTGGGAGTGTAACTGCGGTAAATATAAACGCATCAAGTTCAAGGATAAAAATAAAATCTGCGACAAGTGCGGCGTGCAGGTTACCCGTGCAAAAGTACGGCGCGAGCGCATGGGCCACATCCAGCTGGCGGCTCCCGTAAGCCACATCTGGTATTTTAAGGGTATTCCCAGCCGCATGGGCATGCTGCTGGACATCAGCCCCCGCGCACTTGAAAAAGTACTGTATTTTGCCAACTTCATCGTGCTGGATCCGGGCGATGCGAAAGTAACCGGCCTGAAAAAGCACGAGTTGATTACCGATGCGAAGTACCGCGAACTGGAAGCCCAGCATGGCCGCGGCTCCTTCCGTGCCGGCATGGGCGCGGAAGCCGTAAAGGAAATGCTGCTCGACCTTGATTTGGACGATATCAGCGAGAAGCTGAAAAAAGAAATCAGCGAACTGGCCGAGAAAGAGCGTGAGCGGGAAAGCGAAGGCCAAAAGCGCGCGCGTGCCGTGAAACGTCTGGAAGTGGTGGAAGCTTTCCGCCAGAGCGGCAACCTGCCCGAGTGGATGATTCTGGACGTAATTCCGGTCATCCCGCCCGATTTGCGCCCCATGGTGCAGCTGGACGGCGGCCGTTTCGCCACGAGCGACCTTAACGATTTGTACCGCCGCGTGATCAACCGCAACAACCGCTTAAAGCGCTTGTTGGAGTTGGGTGCACCGGATATTATTGTACGTAACGAAAAACGCATGCTGCAGGAAGCTGTGGACGCGTTGATCGATAACGGCCGCCGCGGTCGCGCGGTCACAGGCCCCGGTAACCGCGCGCTGAAATCCCTGTCCGACCTGCTGCGCGGTAAACAAGGCCGTTTCCGCCAGAACCTGCTGGGTAAGCGTGTTGACTATTCCGGTCGTTCGGTTATCGTAGTTGGTCCGGAGCTGAAACTGTACCAGTGCGGCCTGCCCAAGGAAATGGCACTGGAGCTGTTCAAGCCTTTCGTTATTGAGCGTCTGGTTGCGCTGAAATACGCGCATCACGGCAAGAACGCCAAGCGCATGGTGGAAAAAGGCAAGTCCGAAGTATGGGATATTTTGGAGAGCGTTATCAAGGAGCACCCGGTACTGCTGAACCGTGCGCCTACGCTGCACCGTTTGGGCATTCAGGCTTTTGAACCGATTCTGGTCGAAGGCCGCGCCATCAAGCTCCATCCGCTGGTATGTACTGCCTACAACGCCGACTTTGACGGTGACCAGATGGCCGTACACGTACCGCTTTCCATGGAAGCGCAGGCCGAATCCCGTTTCCTGATGCTGGCACATAACAACATTTTGAAGCCTCAGGATGGAAAACCGGTTATGTCTCCCTCGCAGGACATGGTTATCGGCTGCTACTACCTCACCATGACCTATCCCGCCCGCGAAAAGATGAAGCCCGGCGAGATTAAAGTTTTCTCCAATTACAACGAAGCCATGATGGCTTACCAGACAGGCAATATTACCCTGCAGCAGCCTATCCGTGTGCGCGTATCGCGTTCGTTTGAAGGGCAGACCGGCACCCGCATTATCGACTGCACGCTGGGTATGATGATCTTTAACGAGATTATTCCTCAGGATATTGGCCGCAAACCCCGCAACACGATGGACGAAATGTTCGCTTTGGAAGTGGATACCCTGTGCGGCAAGAAGGATCTGGGCAAGATCGTCGACCAGGTATACCAGAAGCATGGCATTCACGACACCGCGCTGGTGCTGGACGCTATTAAGTCGCTTGGCTTTAAATACTCCACGCGCGGCGCAGTAACTGTATCGGTGGACGATATTAAAGTGCCGCCCGAAAAACCAGCCATGCTGGCGGAAGCGGATGCTCACGTTAAAGAAGTCAACGACATGTTTAACATGGGTATGCTCAGCGAAGATGAGCGCTATAAAGAAGTTATCGAAATCTGGTCCAGCACCACCAACAAGCTGCGCGGCATGATACTGCCGGAGTTGGACGAGCGTAACCCGATCCGGATGATGACCGATTCCGGTGCCCGTGGTAGCGCATCGCAGGTGGCGCAGCTTGCCGGTATGCGCGGCCTGATGGCTTCGCCATCCGGTAAAACCATCGAGCTGCCGATTCGCGCTAATTTCCGCGAAGGCCTCTCCGTGCTTGAGTTCTTCCTTTCTTCCCACGGCAGCCGCAAATCGCTGGCTGATACGGCGCTGCGTACCGCCGACTCGGGTTATCTGACCCGCCGTCTGGTTGACGTGTCGCAGGAAGTGATAGTACGCGAAACCGATTGCTTCGCCATGCGCGGTGAAAAGGTTCGCGGCATTACGCTTTCCGAAATTACCATTGGCAATCAGGTGATTGAGAGCTTGGAAGACCGCCTCATCGGCCGTGTCGCCGCCGAGGATATCCTCCACCCCGAAACGGGCGAAATCATCGTAGCGCTGAATGAAACCATCACACACCAGAAAGCGCGCGAAATTGCCGCCTCCGGCCTGAAAAAGGCGCAGGTGCGCAGCGTGCTTACCTGCCGCAATGAAACGGGTGTATGCGCCCGCTGCTACGGCGCCAACCTGGCTACCGGCGAACCGGTAGACATCGGTGAAGCCGTGGGTATCGTAGCCGCGCAGGCTATCGGCGAGCCCGGTACACAGCTGACTATGCGTACCTTCCATACCGGCGGCGTTGCCGGCGGCGACGATATTACACAGGGTCTTCCCCGCGTTGAGGAACTGTTTGAAGCCCGCAAGCCTAAGCGCGATGCGATTCTCAGTGAAATCAACGGCCGCGTAACCATCGGCGAGAATAAGAAAAAGCGCGAAATTACCGTCACCGGCGACGAGGACGGTCACGAGCAGAAGAGCTACTCCATCAACTACGGCAGCCGCATGAAGGTCACCGAAGGCCAGATGGTAGAAGCCGGTCAGGAGCTGATCGAGGGTTCCATCAACCCGCACGATCTGCTGCGTATTCTCGGCGTGAAAGCCGTACAGGATTATCTGCTGCGCGAAGTGCTCAGCGTATACCGCCAGCAGGGCGTTAACATCAGCGATAAGCACATCGAGATTATCGTACGCCAGATGCTGCGCAAGGTTCGCGTTGAAGACAGCGGCGATACCACGCTGCTCCCCGGTTCGCTGGTGGATATCTTCCGCTTTGAGGAAGCCAACCGCGAAACTATGGAGAGAGATGGCCGTCCCGCCATCGCCAAGCGCATTCTGCTGGGCATCACCAAGGCTTCGCTGGCCACAGAGAGCTTCCTTTCCGCCGCCTCCTTCCAGGAAACGACACGCGTGCTCACCGACGCCGCTATCAAGGGCAAGGTGGACCCGCTGCTGGGCCTCAAGGAGAATGTTATTATCGGCAAGCTGATTCCTGCCGGAACCGGCATGAAGCGGTACAAGGATATTGATCTGGTTGAGAATTTCTAAAACAAACACCCGGCGGAAAGACACCTTTCCGCCGGGTTCTAAGTAAAAATTCTTCTTGCATATACATAGATGCAACTTTAGAAGCGGCAATGCCGCTTCTTCGCACATCAAGGCATATCCCGCGCTATTAATAACCATTGCTGGAGGGAGAACATAATGCAGCTGAGACACGCCGCCGCAAACGATATGGAAGCAGTTTACGCAATATTTCATGACGCTATTGATACCATGAATCAAAACGGAATCCCCCAGTGGGATGACATATACCCAAACCCGGCCGTATTGGATGCCGATCTGGCAAACGGAGAATTATTTGTAACTGAGCTGGAGGATGGTACTGTTGCCGCCGCTGTCGTACTCAATAATGTATGCAATGACGATTGCCGCGCTGATTACGAAGCCGCCCAATGGCAGGGGTCGAGCCCTTACGTATTAGTGCACAGGCTGTGTGTATCGCCCCATGTGCAAAACAAGGGTGTCGGCCGCACTACCATGCTGGCTGTGGAAGAATGGGCACGTTCAAACGGGTATGTAAATATCCGGCTGGACGCCTTTTCGCAAAACCCGTACGCACTGCGCATGTATGATCGGCTAGGCTATCAAAAGCGCGGCGAAGCTATATGGCGCAAAGGTTTATTTTACTTAATGGAAAAGCAGCTGTAACACAGCCTTGTAATAAGCGAAAAACGGGGAAATTGATTTATTCCCCCGTTTTTCGCTTGTCAAAGGCATGTGAATATGCTATAATCATTCTCGCCGCTAAAGAGCAGAATGGGATTATAGCTCAGTTGGTTAGAGCGCCACGTTGACATCGTGGAGGTCATAGGTTCGAGCCCTACTAATCCCACCAAAGTGAACCCCCCTTGAACCGTAACGGTTTGAGGGGGTTTTAGATATACAAAAAGGCGTAAGGGTATTCCACAAGCCTTTTAAACAAAGACATGCGTTGTTCTGGACGCAGCTTTTACGTCTCTGCTCCGATGGTTATTCTTCTGCGGATGATTCAGCCATAGTTTCCATGGCTTCACCTGCCAGCAGTGTATGACTTATTTTCTCACAACCAGCTTCAGCCAAAGCGTCAATAATATCATGCTGTGCAGTAGTCAAAACCAATCCGGTATGCTTCGATATCGGATTGCATCAAGGGGTACGCTTGACACCATATCATAATCATCAATGGGTCTGTAGTGCAAGCGCCGTATGAACTAATCATCTATACTATCGGTAGCCTTCTGGAAATAGTGAAAACTACAGGCATACCAACTGGATAGGCTTCATTAGGTTTCTTGATCAAAACGAAAAATATCCTCCCTTATTAAAGGTTATTTTATAATCTTTAACCATTGCTCCTCAACAAATCATTATGTTATGTCCATCGCCTTCATATCCAATATATATATAAACATGAAATAAAGATAAAACTCTTAACACTTTTCATGTCTTTGAAAACCGTATCATCTCTCCTACTGCGGAGTTTTCATAATCCGTTGTGGTACGGGCAACACACAAACGGCGCCCGGCATTGGCAACATATCGATTCGGCGTCCCTTTTCCAATAGCACTACTCCTTC
The DNA here is from genome assembly GCA_963663285.2 of Candidatus Limiplasma sp. Lineage (GTDB taxonomy): Bacteria > Bacillota > Clostridia > Christensenellales > Aristaeellaceae > CAXXOK01. The sequence continues at coordinate 1,832,905 of CAXXNI010000002.1, forward strand.
TCCCTGACATGCCGCAAGGATTCGGTCTTGCGCAAGCAAAACGAAATCACGAGGAGTTTTCCCCACCTTCCGCCAGCCTTCGGTTTTTTTAAATGGTGACAGCGAGAACACAGCGATGCTGTCCTCCCCGCGGTTTGAAACAAACGCGCGACGCTCATCCATAGACAAACGAATTGCGGCAGCTGCATTTTCACAGTCTGTTTCCGTTGTTGCAACGCCACATCCAAGTACTGCTTCCGTCGGGTAAAACTCGACAGGATAGAGTTTATTGCCCAATTCAGTAACAAGCCAGCTTCGCCCATCCGCTCCGTGTGTTAAGTGTCGCGGGCCTTCACCCGCTGGCGTTTGCAAGCGGTAGCACTCCATCAGCAAACCTGTATCTGCATCTTGTTGAAAGACAATCAGATTGTCCGTGCCCAGATCAGCTGCGCAGAAGTATCCTGAAAGCGAAGGAATTCGGGTAATCTGGTGCAGGTGCGGCGCAGTCTGCCGCACCTGATGAACACTATTCCCCTTACATTGAACCAATTGTATGCGTGGTTCCAGCACTCCCTTACTAAGTGGATATACGACAAGCGACCCAGAACCATAATTGGTTGCCAGCAGAAAACGCCCCTCCTGTGAAAACGTAATATGGCATGGCGCACTTCCACCCGTTTCCTGCCGGGCAAGCAGACGAAGGCCGCCGGCACACACCTCAAGCTCATTAATACAGCCTTTTGGTTCTCCTTTTGCATCACTGCTTACCGCAAAAAGGTGTCCGTTTGGCCCAAATACCAGCCAGTTTGGATCGGTATACCTACTATCCGTCCATAAACAAGTAAGTGAATCGTTAGTAAGGCGAATCCGTGCAATACCGGGGCCGCCCAGCCGCGTTAGTGTTCCAACGATAAAATCCATATTATGGCTCATTCTCCTTACATACGTAGCACTGCCATGGAATATCTATCTGTATGCGGCTTTCTTTTCCCGGTATACATTGTATTTCCAGCGATTGATCTTCTGCATAAAGAAGCCGCAGACGCTGCAGCACACATCGGAGTCCAAAGCCTTTCATTTTTCTTGTCAGTGTATAGTTGATGTTCGCCTGCCGGATTGCCTCAATTACCTGTGGGCTGATAACTCCACCATTGTCCGTAACAGAAAGCACCAGCCGATCCTCTACACGGCGTGCGGATATACCAATACTCCGCGCTTCCTCGTTGCCTCCATGAACCAGCGCATTTTCCACTAGTGGCTGCAGAAGCATGTTGGGCACCCGCCCATCCAGTAATTCTTGGGGCACATCTAGGGTAAGTGAATTCTCATCACCATACACCGCGCGATAAATAGAAATATATTCATTCACATAGCTAATTTCAGCCCTAAGGCTGGTATACTTTTTCTCCGCGCCACCCATATTATCCCTGAGATACTGGCTTGCATCCACAGATAAACGACTGACATCCTGTCCCTTACCCATCAATGCCAGAGAGTTAATGGATGCCAGTATATTACATATAAAGTGTGGGCTAATCTGTGCTTGAAGAGAGCGGTATTTAAGCTCAAGCATTTCATATTCCGCTTGTTGCTTTTCAGTGGCACGCTGTACGATTTGCGCCGTACTCTCACGCAGTCTCCCCTGCATCCAGCGGAAACGATCCGCCAGCTCGCCGATTTCGTCATTTTCGTGTACGCCGCTTTCTACATCAAAATTGCCGGCGCTTACTTCGGTCATTGCGGCAAGCAGTCTTCGTACGTTGCTGGTTAACGTATGTGTCATTAAAAATCCAAGAATTACAGCAATAAGCGCCGCGATAATCCCGCTGATCACGCAGGCCTTTGCAACCGCGTTCGAAACTGCCAGCATTTCCGCAAGCGGTACCAAATGCACAATGCGCCAGCCATAACGGTTATCGCTGTTGACCGTCAGCCAGTAGCGCTCCCCCTCCAGCTCAATTTCACGGCTGATGGGCAGGTATGTGTCCCCAATATTCTCTTTTATCAGCTGAACCTGTACTTCCTTAAGAACCCCAACCGTTAGAAGCAGGTTTCCCTGCTTGGTTAGTATGCCGGTACCGCCATCGGTTTCCGCATCCAATCCTAATGTGGATTTCAGTTGGGTGCTATCCACCCATGCCACCAATAGTCCGGTATCTTTCAGCGGCGATAAATCGCAAACCGTTTTCTTTAAATAAATATCTCCATTCTCATCTGCCAACCATAGGGTGAACTCCTCATTCAGTTTGTTCATACGCTTCTGAACCCATGTGCTCATCGGTTTGGAGCTTTCCGTCACGCTTCGTGTGCCGAAATAAACGGTTCCCGATAGATCTGCCGCAACAATGCTTGTGAAATAAGAATTGTTTTGACACATTGTGCGTAACTGCTGCTCCACCTCCAGCCTTTTTATTTGCACAGCCATATCCGAATCCAGTGTTTCTGCTAAAGCTACACTTTGATATAGGTTAAAAAGGCTTTGCTCGATATCTGCCATCACAAGCTTTGTGCTGGTGCAAAGCTGTCGCGTGTAGGTATGATAGCCTTCTGTTTTATCGGTAAGCACCGTTTGTCGAAGAACCGTGCCGCCATAAATTCCAATCATCAAAAGCACCATACCAGAAGCCACCAGGTACGTAATCAGCATTTTAACACGAAGTTTCATGCTTTGTTCCCCGTTCCGTTGCGGAAATCACTCGGTGAAACGCCCACAGCTTTAACAAACACCTTGTAAAAAGAAACGTAGTTCTTGTAGCCAACCACAGACGCGATTTCTTCAATCCGGCAGGTGGGATCGCGAAGCAGGCTTTTTGCCAGAAGCATGCGTGATTCGATAACCCACTCCAGATAGTTGCGCCCGGAGTTTTTTTTGATGAGTGTGGAAATATAGGATGGTGATAACTCGAAATGAAGGGAAAGCGCCTGCAGGGAAAGCTGGGCGCCCGGATTATCCCGGATATAGTTGAGGATGCGGGTCGTAATGAGTGATCCTCCTTCTATATCACCGGACAACTCGTTATCCGGTGCCTCCATCTCCTCAATCACCCGCCGAACAACGCGGATCAGCTTTTCGTTATCAAAGGGTTTTAGCAGATAGTCAAAGGCACGCAAATCCAGTGCCTTTTTTACATAGCTAAAATCATCATATGCACTGATGTAGATTATTTTGCTGTGCGGTGAAATCTTTCGCGTGAGTTCAAACATTTGTAGGCCATCCATGCCGGGCATACGAATGTCGGCAATAATAATGTCCGGTTTTTTCTGCACTATCAACATACGTCCGCGCACGCCGTCATATACCACGCCTTCGACGTAACATTGAATGCCTTCCCATGCAATTGTCGTAGCCAGCATGTCTGCTGTTGCCCGGTTATCGTCCATAATCACGACCGAATACAAACAGAATCCCCCCTGCTACCCCTTCACCGCCCCCGACATAATTCCGCTTACAATATAACGCTGCGCGAACAGGTATAGTATTAAAACCGGAAGCATACACAGAGTGAAGAACGCAAACGCCAGGTTCACATCCACCCCTGATTCGCTGCGGTATACAAACTGAGCAAGCGGAAGCGTACGGTTGCTTGACGACTGCAAAATTGTAACCGATACATAAAAGTCGTTCCAGGAAAACAGCGTATTAAGCACCAGCATCGTTACATTTATTGGTTTCATGAGTGGGAAAACCACCCGCCAGAACGTTGAAAAAATAGAAGCCCCATCGATATTGGCCGCTTCCTCCAGTTCCGCAGGCACTGTACGTACAAAGTCCGTAATGATCAACACGCATATCCCGATCTGGAATCCTGTTCGTACGATGATAAATCCTGGCAGCGTATTCATGAGTCCCATATTTTTCAGATTGACATATGTGGGAAACATGATGCACTGAAACGGTATCAATATGCCCATTAAAAACACATAGTATATGATATTATATGCTTTACGCCGACTACGCGCAAGGGTGTAGGACGCCATAGGCGTGATAACCGTAAGCACGGCAACAATGGTAAACGTTGTAATAAGGCTGTTAATAAAACCGGTTTGAAAATCACTGTTTTTGAAAATAACATCACGAAAATTCCCCAAATAAAAGCTCTTTGGCAAAGAGAGCGGCGCGCTAGTGCCCATTTCCGCTGGTGTTTTCATAGCGTATACGAAGCTGATATATAACGGAGATACAAACAGAAGTGTGATTACTACTACACAAATTACGCGCAGCACGCTCGCAGCTTTGCGCTTTGCGGCAACAGATTGAACAAGATGACGGGGCGGGGTTTGAGCCGTAGTCATTATGCATCCACTCCCTTCGAACGGAAAAACTTGGAGATAAGGAAAGAAAGCACCAACAGGATCAACGTCATCAAAACGGCTGCAGCCTGTCCGTAGCCCGCTTTGCTGTTACCAAAAATATTATTATAAATGAAGATGGCCATTGTCAGCGTTGTGTTGCGTCCAGGTCCACCGTTGGTGGTTGCCATTACAGCATCAAAAACCTTAAGTCCCCACGCCAACAGCAGCGATACGTTTACCGAAAATGCCGGAACAATCATCGGCGCAGTGATGCGGAAAAATTTCTGCAGTCCATTGGCACCCTCTACACTGGCAGCTTCGTAATACTCCCGCGGCACACCCTGCAGCGCAGCGATATAGATGAGCATGCAATAACCACTGGTACGCCATACGGAAATAACCGCAATGCCAAACATTGCCTGGCTTTTCACCCCAAGCGGACTGGCAACATTAAAAAGCGGAGAATATACGGTATTGAAAATATATTTCCAAACAAACGCCGCCGTGAGCATACTAATAACATACGGCATAAAAATCAGTGTTCGGCTCAGGTTATTGAGCTTGGAGGACTGATAAATCAGCAATGCGATCAACAACCCCAGCACGTTGGAAAGCACGACATAGTACAACGCAAATTGAAAAGTATTCTGTATCGATTTCCAGAAAACCGATGAATTGAAAAGACTAATATAGTTTTTAAAACCCACAAAATCCGATTGGGAGGATACCAGATTCCAATTGGTAAGTGAATAGGGAATCCCTTGTAAAAATGGCAGGACGACGGTAAGCAGATACAGCACCAACGCGGGTGCGACAAAATAAATATGGGTAATTCTACGGCTTCTGCTATAACTGTTACGCGGCAGGGTAACGCGACGGGATTGCATATATTTGCCCCTTTCCCTATAAAGATAGAGGCGGATTCGAACCGAAATAACGAACGAACCCGCCTCACACTTTGCTGTGTTTACCAATATTTATTTACTGGCATTGATCTCGTCAAAGGCAGCCTGCATTTCTTCCACAATATCATCAACCGTCAGCGCGCGGTCCGCAGCGAAAGACTGAAGCACTGCGCGCCAGTTGGTGAGGTATTCCCCGCTGAGCTGAGCGGTGAAGTTGCCAGCATGTGCAATATTGTTGGTTTCCTTGGCTTTCATGGCCACGCTGATCACCTCAGGCATTTCCACGGTAACGCCCGGCACCACAGACGGGTTGTACGTAGCGGCGCTCCATTGTCCGGCTACGTCCGGTGAGAGCAGATAATCCATAAAGCTGAGGGCTTCATCCACGTGGTCGCTTTGACCGTTGACCATAAAGATCTGATCCAGCTGTACGCAATAGCTGTTTGCAACACCATCATCACGTGGCACTGCGAACATACCATATTCCTGATCCGGGTTGAACCCCTGAATCTGTGCATATGCCCACGTACCGTCATAAATCATAGCTGCTTCGCCAGCCGCCATCGCCTGCCGTGCCATAGTAGTATCATTACTCATGTCATCCAAACGGCTGTATTCCATACGCCGCCCCCAAAGCTCCAATGCCTTGGCAAACTCGGGATAATCCGCAAATTGTGCCTCTCCGCTCATCAATTTCTCAAAAGCATCATATTTGCCATTTTCCATCAGCAGCGGCCAGAGGATAGCACGCACTTCAATATCAGGATACGTAACATTGGAATAGTTGCGAATCCACGGGTCAATTCCATTATCAGCGAGTGTTTTGCAGATAGTGTCCAGCTCGTCCTGCGTAGTAGGTTCGCTCAATCCATATTCAGCGAAAATCGCCTTGTTATAGATCACTGCATATGTTTTAAAGTCCAGAGGAAGCGCGTACACTTTGCCATTATAGGAACAGTCCCCAATGTCCGCTTCCGTAAGCCCTAGCGTTGTAATCAGCTCGTTATCGCTTAAATCCATTACGTAGCCGGCTTCGATAATATCGCTGTATTGCGCTGGCTGACCCATCATGATATCCGGCGCATCTCCGGCGCCGATACGGGTGCGAAGCTGTGTAATATATTCGTTCTGGCTGAGTGCCTGCGAATCGAACGTTACGTTCGGATGCTCCGCCATATATCCTTCCAGAATGGCGTTGAACGCGTTGATTTTCACTTCGTTGCCCATATAGTGCAGAATGGTGATGGTTACAGGTTCTTCCTCCGCCGTTGCGAACGATACCATACCCAGCATCAGGCAGAGTGCGAGAAGCAAGACGATGATCCTTTTCATGGGAATCCTCCTTTATATGAAGTTAATCGAACATAGAGCGGTCATTCCGCTTGTTGTTTTTATTATAGGGATTTTCTACCGTAGAAAACATATAGGGAATTCACAAAAACATATACAATTATTCCAACTTGCTTGAAATCTATTGCAAATCTGCCCTGAAACGTTATGATGCAAATAGATTGTACCATATGGAATAAAGGAGAGGATATATATGCATCGTGTGGTTTTCGTCACAGGTGCCGCGCGAAACACGGGCTACGCCATTGCGCAGCGGTTCGCACAAGACGGTTATGACCTATGCATCTCAAGCCGCAGCATAGAAAGCGTGGAAGCCGCCTCCAGCAAACTGCAAAAGGAGTTTCCTGCGGTACGCGTGCTAGGCATTGCTATGGAGCAAAGCGACATTGGACAGATAGAAGCCGCATTTGCGCGTATCAAAGAAACATTTGGCCGGTTAGATGTTTTTATCGCCAATGCGGCCGATTTAGCTGTAGGGTTAAGTATCTATAACACCACGCCTGTTGAATGGGATCGCGTGATGAACGCTAACGTCCGCGCCGCTTTTTTTTGCTGTCAGCAAGCTTATCCTCTCATGGCCCCTGGCGGATCCATCATCTTTATTAGCAGCGTTCACGCCAATGCTTCCATCGTGGAACGCATCGTATATTCCACGTCAAAAGCAGCATTGGGCGGCATGATGCGCTCACTCGCGTTGGAACTGGCCAATCGCGGCATCCGTGTTAACAGCATAATCGCAGGCGCCATTTGGACTGAGCGTTGGGCGGCGCAAACCGGAGAGCAAACTACTCAACGGCGTTTAAAATATCCCACAGGCCGCGAATCCACGCCGGAGGAAATTGCTAGTGCCTCCGCATTCCTCGCTTCGCCGCAGAATGGGTCCATTACCGGTACGGAACTGACGGTAGATTCTGGCATCAGCATTTGCCTGCTGCCATATAATAGGGAGTGGAACCGGCATGTGTAGTTGTTTGGATGAAATTCTCAAGGAAAAACTAATCGTTATTGCAAGAGGTATTCCACTGGATATTCTTCTCCGCGCCACACAGGCCATAACAGGCGCAGGCGTACATCTGCTGGAAACCACGTTTGATCACCGCATAAAGGATCCACTGGCTGATAACGCCGCAAAGATCAAGGCGCTTCGTAAAGCCTTCGGTGAAAAGCTTCTCATTGGCGCCGGCACCGTACTCAGCGAGGATGAAGCGCAGGCTGCCTTTGATGCGGGCGCAAGCTACATCCTCGCCCCCAATACCAATCCCAGCGTTATTAAACGCTCTAAAAAGCTGGGCATGGTCTCCATCCCCGGTGCGGTTACACCTACCGAAATCTGCACGGCCTGGGATACCGGCGCCGATATTGTGAAACTGTTCCCTGCGGATGATGTAGGGTTTCATTACATTCAAAACATCCGCGGCCCGCTCCCGCATATACCGCTTCTTACCACCGGCGGGGTAAACCCCGTTACCATTCCAAAATTCCTAGAACTCGGTGTTGCAGCTGTAGGCACTGGTATTACCATATTACGTCCGGATTTGGTTGCGAAACAAGATTACGAAGGTATTGCGACGCTTGCGAAAATGCACGTAGACGCAGTTCGTCTTCGTTAAGGGGGAGTAAACATGAAAATTACTGATGTGAAAACTTTTACGATGGATGCCTTTCGTACCAATTGGACCTTTATCAAAGTTGAGACGGATGAAGGGCTGTACGGATGGGGAGAAGCCAGCCTTGGCACGCGCGAAAAGGCACTGGAAGGCTGCGTGGAGGATTTGAAACGCCATGTGATTGGGCGCAATCCTATTGATATTGAGAAAATGCTGTTTGAAGTATACCGCGATTCTTACTGGAAAGGCGGCGCTGTGTTCCTATCCGCGCTCAGCGGTATAGAAATTGCTCTTTGGGACATCGCAGGCAAGTTTTATAACGCTCCTGTTTGCAACCTGCTTGGCGGGCGCGTACGGGAGCGGGTAACTATGTATGCAAATGCCTGGTTTACCGGGGCACGTACTCCGAAAGATTTTGCCGTAAAGGCAAAGGAAACCGTTGCTTTGGGCATTAAAGCGCTGAAGTGGGACCCCTTCGGCAAGGCTCATATGACACTGACGCCACAGGAAATGGAACAAGCTGTTGCCTGCGTCGGCATGGTTCGCGAAGCTGTAGGTAACCATATACAGTTGTTGATTGAATGCCATGGACGTTTTAATCCCTATACCGCCATAGAGGTCAGCCGTCAGCTTGCGCCTTTCCACCCGATGCTAATGGAAGAACCCGTACCGCCCGACAATCTGGATTCGCTGGCTCATGTACACGCCCGCTCATTGGTACCGATTGCCGCCGGGGAGCGTATCTACAGCAAATACATGTTCCGCGAAGCGCTGTATAAGAACACGCTGGATATTGCGCAGCCCGATATTTTTCACACCGGAGGCATACTGGAAAGCAAAAAGATTGCGGCCATGTGCGAAGCCGATCACATTCCAGTATCCTTCCATAACCCTTCCGGCCCCATTTCCAACGCAGCTATTTTACAACTGGCCGCGTGTGTACCAAACTTCCTGATTCACGAAATCATGCTGACGGATGGTTCTTTCCGCTTTGATATCACCAACGAGGAAGTAGAGTACGAAAACGGGGAGATTCTCATTCCCACGAAGCCCGGTTTGGGTATAGAAGTTAACGAGGATGCGGTGCTTAGCCGCCCCTACACCCCACGTAATCTTCGTCACTATACAGGCACGCTTACTGATATTCGCCCCAAAGACGACTCTGTTTTCTATTTCAAAGGGCTCCGCTAGGCGTGCCGGCCATGATTGCATGACCTTTAATCCGCACGCTTAACACTGAAAATCTGATATAACCTATACGAACAGAACCTCTCCAGCAGTATAAAGGTTAGCGTTGCTACACGGAGCTTGACCATCTCTTTCATGGAAAATCATTCCTTTAGAATCCTTTGCGAATGGAGATTAAGTCAATTAAATCCTTACAATAATATGTACAGGCCGTAAAAGCTTCAGGCAAACCGCAAGCAAGAAGGTTTTTCAGGCCTTTCTTCCCTCTGTTCCGTGAGCCACTATTCCTTAATCTCGCTGATAATAAGGGCTCTAGCTCCCATCTGTTACTACTGTAGAATCTTCACCACGTAATTATGGTTGAGTTTTCCGGAACGATGTTATTCTATGAAAATGTATTTTTATTGTATACAGTATACAATTGTGATTCAAAACGCTCATTTTGTAGTACAATGTGATGGAAGGAGATGATTTGATGCGTAGGTCACTAGTTGAATCCCCGAATATCGCAACGTTAGGATGGAGCCATAACATTCTGGAGGTCCAGTTCTACAATGGGAAAATCTTCGAATGTACGAACGTAACCAAATCGGAGTTTGATAATCTCATGCACTCTTCTTCCCTTGATTTTGCACTATCACGACTTGGGGAAAATCATTCTTACCACCGCGTCGTATAATTATCATATAGCTGCTCAAGCTGAGCAGCTATTTTTATATGTTGATTATCTTGCAAAAGATGAATCGCCTCCGCCGTTTTACTGCGCTCAACCGCAGCGGTCGAATGTTACAATGGTTTCCCATTACAGCTTTCCCAAATGCACATTACACCCTGATCGCTATTTTATCTTTTTGTTTGCACTGATCCTGTATATAAATCCACCGTGTGGCACAGCGTTTATCGGATTATGATTAACGTTTTGCAAGATACACACTTCTTGGGGCCATTGAACAAGTAAATGATCCTCCTTATAACTTCACGCACCTATTAACGTTTTACAGACGTTTTTATCTACATTTGGTTGTCCCTTAGCACAACCCAGCTGCATCAATCTAAAAGTATAGAAATTCTATTCTGCGCTCTGTTTAAGTGCGTATACCATCATACTGTCTAGAATGTCCGGATATACAAAGGTATTGGTTTTACGGTCTAGTAGCCCAAGCAGCACACCATTGCCTGTAAAGGCGTTATTGTCCCAGTAAAAACATGGGATGCCGTGCGCGCTGGCAATCGCTACATAGTAAGCGGTATAATCAGCACGAGCTTGGAGGTTGTTCTTATCCCGAGCCCCAAATTCACCCAGCACCACCGGAATACCACGCCGGATGAAATTGCTATACAGATTTTTCATTAGGCTATTAATGCCTTGGCAATCCTTCTGACTGGTCGGATCGAATGTGTTTGTGCTGCTGCTTGCAGACAGATCCTGCAATGCAAAAGCATACGGCGTATACGCGTGCACCGAAACAATCAACCGGTTATCCACCATATCCATCGGCAGTTCAAACCGGCTATGCAGTACACCTTCCACAGATGCGTTATACCCCGGCACCAGCAGATAGCGCGTTGCGTTTTCACCGCCTGTTAAACGCACAGTATCCACAAACGCCTGATTCAGCTGATTGATGCATTGCACTGCCTCTGTGCTCATCGGATCTCGCGGGTCCAGCCACCACTCAATGTTTGTTCCCACTAAGCGTGGTTCATTCATCGATTCAAAAAGCAGATGGTCGTTTACATCCCGAAATTCCTCTGCAATTTGCTTCCAGAGGTTAGTTAAATAGAATATGGAACTCTCAAGATGTTCTTCGTCAGGATAAATGTACTCTTTCCCGATGTCATGATGCGTGTTGAGAATCACATACAAACCCTGATCCAGCGCATAGCCAACCACTTCTTTGATGCGAGCCAGCCAGTCCGAATCAATAGTATCGTTTTCACCGCTGACGTGGTTGTGCCAGGATACCGGGATACGCACCGAGGTAAACCCCGCTTCCTTCAGGGTTTCAAAAAGCCGCGGGGTCGTTTTCACACCCACCCAGGCGGATTCGTAATCCAGTTTATTGGTAAGCCAGTAGCAGTTTACAGCATCAAATGTATTTCCCAGATTCCAGCCAATGCTGAGCTTTTGTGTGCAATCCAGCGCTTCGTTATCTGGAATTTCCAGTTGTTCAAATCTCACCTGCGCTACCGTAAACGCCTCACTGGCGTTTCCTGACACACACACTATCAGCAGCAGTGCTAGGAAAAGGACAGATAATACATTTTTAATAGGCACCCTGATCATCTCCCAAAAAACACAGCCTGATAAGTAATTTTGATATGTCCTTCGCAAAGGATTCCTCTTCCATCGCCGCGCCGCTCGTTTCTCTGTTTGCGCTGTGGTTTTAGGCCGGCTAACCCCTTATTCCATTATAGTTGTTCCGCTCATATGGTTTACGTGTCATCCTTTATTATGATGTAGCGCTGCAAGCTGATTCCTTCTGCCGTGTAATTGGTCTGCCTCTCTTTTCTCATCTTCCTCTATTATTATTTTACCATTTCCCTCCTAATGCTGTTTCCGGTACATTCGTTAAAATACATCTATGCATAGGGATTCTTGACGTTAAGCGCAATATTATGTACAATATTGTATATGGGGTACAAGTAACAACATTAAAAGTTGCACATTTTGCATAATTTCTTATGTGATCGACGAACAAGGAGGTTGTCTTATGAGTCGGAAACTGTCTTTCTTGCTTGCCATCCTTGTGGTTGTCTGTATGGTAGGGAACGTTGCTTTTGCTGAAAGCTGGACATGCCCTGAATGTGGCACGGTGAACGATGGGAATTTTTGCTCGAATTGCGGTACAAAGAAACCGGAAACAAACGCAACAAACACAAGTACAACTACGAGCACGATTACAAACGTGACGTTTTCACCCCAGAGTAATGGTGATATCCTTGTTGAATGGAATGACAGCTCATCTGCTTCATCGTACACGGTTGCGTATACAACGGAGTACTGGAACTCCACTTATGGTAGCGACTCCATCACCGGAAAACGGGTGCTTTTGGAGTACTTGATTCCTGGCGTTACCTATTATGTTTACGTTTCTAACGGAGTATCGGACACTACGCTAACCTATACCGTACCAAAACCGATTTATACCGAGTACAGTACCGGCGGCAAATATCTGAACCTTACAATGGAAAAGTTCTCCTTGTCTGAGATGGAGAAGAAACCGACAATGACGTTTGAAGTACAGGTGAGCTGGCCAAGGCTGAAAAATTCGCGAGAGTACGCCGCGAAACTTGTGCTGAACACCCCCTATGGGTATGCAAGCAGGGTGATCTACTATGACGTTTTCACCTTTGAGAACAAGTATGAATATACGTATGTAACTTTCTCTTTAATGAACGATTGGCTTGTACAAGTTGAGGAAGACTTCGGCTCCATTCCAACGGGAGAATATACTTTCGAAATCTACATGGATGGTCAATTGTATGACTACGCGAGCTTTAAACTATCCAATTGATGAAACTGTCTCGCTGACTGTGGTATGAATTCAGTGCAAAACAAAGCGTGACTTCAGGAGTATTCGTATAAAAAAAAGGATGATGCAGTTACAACTGCATCATCCTTTGTTGTGTACCAAAAAGCGCCTATTGCAAAAGCCCACAAAAGAACCCCCTAAACCGTAACGGTTCAAGGGGTTCTTGTGGTTATTCAGTTTGAGTTACGAATCATATCCCCCATTACAGCGCTACCATTACCAGTGTTATCTCGTCTTTGCCTATGCATTTGTACAGGAAGCAACACGGTAACGCTTGCCCTGTGGCGCCGGCATATAGCTTTTGTTACTTCAGCGTCTTGAGGAAGAAGGAGGCCACACCATTCACCACGGTATTTAGCACATCTGTCTTATCACTATAAAAGCCATAGCTGTGGCTATCGCCAGTCGCCTGTACCACTTCAGCCAGCAGTTCCGCGGCTACACCGGCCGATACGGAAGGCGATACTGCTTCGTCGTCCTTCGCATAGATTACCAGTGCGGGGCCGGAATAATTTTCAGCTGCGGTAGCCGCAGGATCGGAAACCTTATCCAGATCCTCAAACCACTCTTTGCTCAGCTGCTGCTGTTGTCCGTAGATCGTGGTGAAATCGGCATAGCCGTTCTCCTCCGCGGTCGCTTTCAACACTTCCCAGTTTTCCGTGCCGCCAAACAATTTCTTTAAATCTTCCGTAGAATTTGCAGGCGCCAACAGTGCAACGGCTGTAAAAGGATAGGCGTTTTCGCCCAGCAGTTCCAGCGCCACGCGGCCGCCCATGCTATACCCGAATAGACCTACATTAGCAGTATCAATAGCATAGTTATCAGTCAGGTAGGCAACAGCGTTTAGAACGTCCTGTTTCATATTGGTAAGGGTGTTCAGTTGAAAGCTTTCTGTGCTTTCACCGCAGCCGGAAAAATCCATACGGATGGAGGCAATGCCTTCGGCTTTCAAAGCCTCAGCAATAGCTCCAAAGCCAATGTTTTCGTCCTTGCTGCCACCATGTCCGTGCGCCAGTACCACCATCGGGAAAGGGCCGTCCCCATCGGGAATTTCAACCGTCGCGGGTACCTGTACATTACGGGAGGGGTAAGTAATACTTTCTGCCACGGCCAAATTGCATATGGAGAACAGCAGCACCAGAGCCATCAGAGAAACCAATAGTTTTTTGATCATTTTTATACTCCTCTCCTGAATTTATTTACATTATAATGCATCCAAGTGGAAAGTCAAACCCAACCCGTATTATCAATACGCTCCATAGGTATGGTTTTAAAACATATTAAACCCCGATTGGGTGCATCGTTTTCTGGACTTAATTACAATATCAGCAACTAATGTATTCAAAGCACACAACGTGACAAATGATTGCTTAAATCCTAGTGCTGGCCTCCACAAATGGAGTTCCTTTGTCCGCGCGTATTCTGCGTGAAATGAAATCCCAGCCATATATCTTTGATTTTATATGCTTACTTTGCTATATTGTAAGAGGCTGTTCGCTCCCCCTGTATAGAACCGTGAATGGCGCCCATCTGCGCACGATAATCAGTTTGCTCCATCAGCATACTGCAAAGGAATGATTCCTATGGATTCTTTGAAACTGTGCATACCCTCTCCCGCACTGGAAGCGCAGGCTATGGAGTATAAGGCCGAGCACTTTCTCGCCGGTGAAGAGGAACTGCACGGCGGCGCCTTGCTGGAGAAGCTTGCGTACACTGCATGGCTTTCGATGGTGGATGCCAATCGCAGCCCTTCCACCGCAAACCCCAACTGGGTTGTGGCCGATACTTTTTTTGTGGTTCGCGCATCTGATAACCGCATCGTCGGTATGGTAGATATACGCCATACCTTGAATGATTTTCTAGCCGCCTACGGCGGGCACATCGGGTACGGGGTGCGCCCCAGCGAACGGCGTAAGGGCTATGCGACCGGGATACTCCGCCTTGCGCTGCAATACGCGAAAGAAACCATCGGCCTGACGCGGGTGATGGTCGCCTGTTATGCAGATAACGAAGGTTCGTGGCGCACCATCCAGCGCTGTGGCGGGCAGCTAACGCGGACGTTTATCCATACTGATGGGCGCACTGTACAGGTATATTGGATTGATCTGGTGGAACCGTCTTTATAAAAACATCTTTGCGAAATCATCCGAACTGCCTGGTTGTATATACAAGCACAAGGAGATTGCATATGGGTAAACGGTGGCATCCAACGGATGGAAACGCCCGCCTTTCATTGGCGGGCGTTTTGCTTTTCACTTTTTATGTATCACTGCCGCCAGCCGCTCCAGCGCACCGGTCAGCTCCCGCCGCGGCATGCCGATTTGCAGCCGCATAAAGCCCCGCCCCGGTTCGCCGTACTTGCTGCCAAGGTCAGGCTCAATACCCGCCGCGATAAACAGCTCCTGCATTTCCTCCTCCGTGCCTTCCGCCCGGAAATCCACCCAAACCAGCGTTCCCGCGTTATGGCGGCAAAGGTACGCCTTTGGCAAGTGCTCCGCAAGAAACATACGGAGAAGGCGCTCATTTTCCGCGGTGAACGCCATCAGTGCATCAATCCATTCCTTCCCCTGCGCCGTATAGGCCGCCAGTGTAGCGATGCGCATAAACGGGCTCAGGCTGCCGTAATGGTCGCTGTCGCGCTGGGCAACGTACCGCCGTCGGATGCTTTCGTTTGGAATAATCACATTGGAATGGCTGGTGCCGGTGAAGTTAAACGCCTTGCCAAGACTTGTGCAAATTACGCAATTGTCCCGCGCATCCTTGATGCTTCCATACGGCGTAATGCCTTCCGGCAGAGTGACATGCTCGGCGAAAATCTCATCCGCCACCACCAGTACGCCGTTCTGTTTGGCAAGCCGCGCCACTTCGCCAAGCGCTTGCTGATCCCACACATCCATAATCGGGTTATGCGGGTTACACAGAATCATCAGCTTGTTATGAGGGTCGCGCATTTTCGCTTCCAGATCAGAAAAATCCATGCTGTACCGGCCATCCGTAAGACGCAGAGTATTATCCACCAGCACACGGCCGCAGTTAGCAATGGTGCGTGCATACAACAGGTAAACAGGCTGCTGCACAATAATACCATCCCCCGGCTGGGTAAAGGCACGGATGCAGGCGCTGATGCCCTGTAAAATGCCGTAGGAAGGCACAATCCATTCCCGGCGGATGTTCCAACCACGGATGGTGCGCATCCAGTTTTCAATCGCGTCCAGATACTGTGCATCGTCCGAGCGTGTCCAGCCATACAAGCCCGCCTGTGAAAGCCTTATCAGCGCATCCACGATGCAGGGCGCGGTTTTTACATGCAGCTGTGCGCCTGCCATCATGGTATAATCCTCGCGGAAATCCGTACCAAAGCCAAAATCAATGCTATCTGCTATCGTTTCAAAATCAAATTTCATGTTGTACCCCAATTCCCTGTGAAATGATCCGGCCGCTGCGCACATGTGTGTGCGCTCCGTCCTGTACGGCAATCTCGCCGTTTACAATCACATAATCCAGCCCCTGCGCGCCGCGCCGCGGGTCCGCAAGGCATTCCTCCGGGCTGAAGCGCAATGGGTCGATCACCAGCACATCTGCGCTGTATCCCTCCCGCAGCAGGCCGCGGTCACGAAGCCCGATGCACGTTGCGGCATTGCCGGTCAGCTTACGTATGGTTTCCTCCGCCGGGCGGTTCCACTGTTCCTTTAAAAAAACCGTCATGCCGCTGTATGTGGAGGGTGAACCGCACTCCAAGGGCATTTCATCGGAATTCAGGTGCGCATTATAATTAAACGTCCACGTATCCAGCCCGATACTGGCTTCCGCCTGCGCTGCAAAAGCATCCCGGTCCGGCGTGTGTTCCGGCCGTCTGCCCAGCGGAATCACACACGCGGTCGGGTCTTGCGAAAGCAAATCCAACAGAAATGTAAGGCTGTCCTTCCCGTTTGCCGCTTCCCGAATGGTTTTACCCACCAGCGAAGTATCCGCCGCTTTCGTAAATCGCCGTGCCGTATCCCAAGCCGGGTTCACTTTCGGGTTAAAGGCAGTAAAGACTCCACGGGATGCATGGTTACCGACGCGGATTTCGTTTTCCACTACATCGCGGTAATTGCCGATGGTCAGCTGTCTGGCAAAGGCCTCAACCCCGCCGCACTGCTCCACATATGGCTGGAACATGGATGCCGCCATAGGATAATGGAACGGTCCGAAGGCATGTGTGGGAATCACATCCCATGTAACGTACGCACCGCGCTTGCGGTATTCATCCACCAATGCCAGCGTCTGTTCAGCGCCCGCGCGCAGGAGCGCGTCATTTTCGGGCGATACGTCAAAGCAATTCTGGATGTGGCTTACGTGGATGTGCGCGCCGGTTTCCAATCCCAGCGCCAAAAACTCCACAAGGCCGTCCCGATAGGTAATCTCCTTCTCGTAGGAGGGGTGCGAACGGGAGCGTACATGCGCAGTCACAATGCCGTCCCGCGCCGCTACCAACCGCATCAATCGCACAAGCTCTTCGTGAGAGGCATACAATCCCGGCTGATAATCCAGCCCCAGACTAAGCCCCAGTGCGCCGCCATCCATCGCCTCGGTCAGGCTTTCCTCCATCGCAGCGATCTCCGCATCGGTCGCGCCGCGTTTAAAATCCAGCCCCATAGCCTGCAGGCGGATATTGGCCTGCCCCGCCACCAGCGCCATGTTCGCCCCGATACCGTATTTACGCAAATGCGCAATGTATTCGCCATAGCTTTCCCAGTCCAGCTCTTCGCCATACGCCTGCGCAAAAGCGGGGCGTAACAGCGCGGTGGGCACGGTGTAGAAATGGTATGGGTTAATGCCGCCGATCGGTTCGGGCATCACCTTGGTAAAGGCACGCTTTTCGGGGAACATGTACAGCCAGTTGTCCCGCACAGGCGCAATGCCAAGGCCGCAATGTCCGGCAAATTCCGTGGTAATGCCCTGCCCCAGCGTACTTTCCATATTCGGGTACATCGGCGCGGAACAATCCGCGTGTGAGTGCATGTGGATAAATCCGGGCGTAACCCATTTACCGGCAGCATCCACACACAACGCCTCCGGCGCGTGCAGCCCCTGCCCGATCTGCGCAATCCGGCCGCCCGTAAGCAGCACATCCGCCTGATAAGGCTTGGCTCCACTGCCGTCCACCACGATGCCCTTTTTCAGCAGAATGGGTGTCAACGCATTCCCCTCCATTACACAATGCCGCCGATGCGTGTGGTTTCAATCCCGCCGATGCGTTCCCACGCGTCCAAAATCATGTTCATGCCGATGGAGTCCGAAGCCATGTGCCCGCAGGCAATCACGTTGCAGCGGTTATCCTCCTGCAACGCTTTAATCAGCGGCGCGTCCATCGCCATACACACAAAGGTGCCCACGCCCGCGTCGATCAGCGCCTTGCACTCATCCAGTTCTTCGCCAAGTCCGCCCGCGAACGCCACGTTCACCTTCCCTGCGTAGCTTTGCTCGGAGCCGACCCAAATTTGCGGGCGCTGTCCTTCCGGCGCCTGTGCGTATTCGCGGATGGTCATGATGGCTTCCATCAAATCGCCCACGGTCGGGCGCGTTTTGGCGGTGTACACTTCCCTCAGTTTATCTTCTACTGCGCGTTCCCCCAGCAGGTCGGCGGGCGTATGCAGCCCCAAAAACGGCATATTTAAAAGTTTAGCGCACTGCCCGGCGGCGGCAAAATTCTTGTCATGAAACAATATGGCAACATCCCGCTTGCTGCGCTCCATCAGCTTTTGCGCCACGTTCACCGGTACGCCATTGCGAATCATCTTTTCGGTGTGGTCTTCCGCCACCAGCTCGCCCAGCCGCCCAAGCCGCGGCACCAGGTTGTGATGACGCGCCACACAATCGTACCCCAGCTGTTTGGCCAGCAGCAGTTCCGGCGTGCCCATATCGATCCCCGCCAGCACACGCTGGATGTTCTCCCCCGGCACGGTCAGTTCCGAGTCGATGGGCAGCTCGCCGTAGCCCACCATATCCAGTGCGATTTTGACCATTTCCTGTGTATTCAGCATCGTTTGCCCTCCTCAAACGTTATGGCAGGCAACCATCTGCCCATCGCCAATATCCCGCAGGCATGGCGACTCCTGTGCGCAAATGGCGGTTGCTTTGCGGCAGCGGCTTAAAAAGCGGCAACCCGGCTTGGGATTGATAGGACTTTGCACTTCTCCGTCCATAGGGATACGCTCGTGCGTGCGTTCATAATCCGGATCAGCCACCGGCACGGCGGAAAGCAGCCCCTGCGTATAAGGGTGCGCGGGCTGCGCATACACCTTGCGCGTATCGCCGTATTCCACAATGGTGCCAAGGTACATTACCGCAGTTTGATCGGCAATGTGGCGCACCATGCTCAAATCATGCGCGATAAACAGGTATGTAAGCCCCATCTCCCGCTGGAAGCGCATAAGCATGTTTACCACCTGTGCCTGTATGGATACATCCAGCGCGGATATGGCTTCGTCGCATACAATAAATTCGGGGTTGAGCGCAAGGGCGCGCGCAATGCCCACGCGCTGGCGCTGCCCGCCGGAAAACTCATGCGGAAAACGGTTGGCGTGGTCTTTACTAAGCCCTACCAGATGGAGCAATTCGTTCACCCGCTCCTTTTTCTCCGCAGCGGTTTTATACGTTTTATGGATTTCCAGCCCCTCGGCAATAATTTCGCTGACGGTGAAAAACGGATTCAGCGATGCGTATGGGTCCTGAAAAATCATTTGCATACGGCGCGTCAGTTCCCGGGACTGCTTTTTGGTCACGCAGCTGATATCCTGCCCGTCAAAGAGTATCTTGCCGCCTTCCGGCTCGTATATACGCAGAAGCGTGCGCCCGACAGTCGTTTTGCCGCAGCCGCTCTCGCCCACCAGCCCGAGTGTTTTGCCCTTTTCAATCGAGAAGGACACATCGTCCACGGCCTTGAGCACCTGCCCCTTGCCTACATGAAAGTACATCTTCAGGCCGGAGACCTGCAAAAGTTTCTCACTCATTGGCTGCGCCCTCCTTATCCGCACGGAGGATACCCTCTGGCGGCTCCACCTTCGGGGCGCGCTCATCCCGAAGCCAGCAGCGGCTGGTATGCCCGTCTCCGCAATCGTACATGGGCGGTTCCGCCTGCTGGCAGCATTCCATGGCATAGGGGCAGCGCGCCGTAAACGCGCACCCTTTCGGCGGCGCGTACAAATCCGGCGGGGTGCCGGGAATGGTAAACAAATCGCTGCCTACTTCCTGCAAAAGGCTTGGCATGGAACCCAGCAGCCCCCATGTGTAGGGGTGCGCGGGCTGGTAAAACACCTGCCGCGCGGTGCCCGCCTCCACAATCTCCCCGGCGTACATCACCGCGATGCGGTCCGCCATTTTCGCCACCACGCCCAAATCATGTGTGATGATGATAATCGCCGTATCATGCGCCTTTTGCAGTTGCTTCATAATATCCAGTATCTGTGCCTGCATGGTTACGTCCAGCGCTGTGGTTGGCTCGTCGGCAATCAGCACTTTCGGGTCGCAAGCCAAAGCAATAGCAATCATCACGCGCTGCCTTTGCCCGCCGGACATGGTGTGCGGGTAGCGGGCAAACGCCTTAGACGGATCCGGAAGACCCACCTGCGTGAGCATATCGATAGCAATTTTTCTGGCCTCGGCTTTACTCACCTTCTGGTGGCGCACAATGCCTTCGCACATCTGCTTACCCACGCGCATGGTCGGGTTCAGGCTGGTCATGGAATCCTGAAAAATCATGGCAAGCTCACTGCCGCGCAGGCTTTCCATTTGCTTGTCCGTCCATGTTGCGATGTTTTGCCCTAAAAAGAATATTTCTCCGTCTTTCAGCCGTACCGGCGGCGAAGGCAGCAGCTTCATGAGCGTTTGCATGCTCACGCTTTTTCCGCAGCCCGATTCACCGACAATCGCCAGCGTTTCCCCCCGGTCCAGATAGAAGCTTACGCCGCGCACCGCCTGCACCTCGCCCGCGTAGGTATCAAAGGAGACTCGCAAGTTGCGCACGTCCAGCAAATGCTCTTTCAATTCCGTGCCCTCCTAGTCTCTCAAATGGGGGTCCAGCGCGTCGCGCAGACAATTGCCAAACAGGTAGAACGCCAGTATGGTCACGCTGATGAACAAGCCGGGAATAAACAACTGATAGGGATAAAGCCGGTAGAAAGCAGAGCCGGTTTCGCACAGCTGGCCCCAGGATGTCATCGGCGATTTAATGCCCAACCCGATAAAGGATAGATACGCTTCCAGAAAAATCGCGCCCGGAATGGAAGACGAAATGCTGACCACCTGCTGGCCCAGAATGTTGGGCAGAATGTGGCGGAAAATCACGCGAAACGGCGTTGCGCCCTGCACCCGCGCAGCCAGCACAAACTCGCGGTTCTTAAATTGCAATATCCGGCCGCGCACCACACGAGCGGAGCTCATCCACCCCGTCATGGCGATGGTGATGATTATCGCCACCGGGCCGGAGCCCATGAGCAGCATAATCAACGTTACATATATCAGCGAAGGGATGCACACGCCCACATCAATCACGCGCATGATAACCATATCCACCCAGCCGCCGAAGTAACCGGAGATACCGCCCAGAAAAATGCCGATCAACTGCGGCACAATCGCGCCGAATACGCCGATCAGCAGCGATACCCGCGCGCCCATCCATACCCGCGCCCACAAATCCCTGCCGACCGAATCGGTACCGAACCAATGCTCGGCATTTGGCGCCTGATTGGTCGCAAGCATATTGGTGGTTTCGTAGCTGTATTTGGAAAAGACAGGCGCAAAAACCGCAAACAACGAGATGATCACAATAACAATAAAGCTGATAACCGCCACTTTATCCGCCCGGATGCGGCGGAAAACATCCGCCCAGTAGCTGACCGACGGCCGGACAATAACGTCCGCCATGCCCTGCTCCCGCTGTAAAGGCGTAAACTTTAATTGTGTTAATTCCGACATAGTTTCAGCCTCCTCACTTCGCAATACGGATGCGCGGGTCCGCAAGGCCGTAAATCAAATCTATAATAAAGTTGGCGGCAACGACAAATACGCCGAAAAACACCGTAAGCCCCAGCGTCATGGTATAGTCCAGGCTTTGCACCGAGGTTACGAAAAAAGCGCCGATACCGGGAATGGCAAATATCTGCTCCACCACGAAAGAACCCATGAGGATGGAAACAATCTCCATACCCATGGAAGGAATCATGGGAATAATCGCATTTCGTATTTGGTGGTTCCACACAATGCGCCACGTCGGAAGTCCCTTGGCTTTTGCGGTTTTTACATAGTCCTCGGTAATCACTTCCAGCATTAATGTGCGCATCATACGGGTTTTAATCGCGATAGAACCAATCGCCAGCGTAATGGTCGGCAGCACGGTGTGCGCAAAACTCGTCCACCGCGCCACGGGGAAAATGCCCAGTTTGATGGCAAACACGTATTGGAGAAGCGAAGCCAGTATAAAAACCGGCACCGATACCCCCAGCACTGAAAAGGCAACCAGTGAATAATCGATCGCGCGGCCGCGGCGGCGTGCCGCGACAATGCCGAACAGAATGCCAATGGGGAAAGACAGCAAATACGCCTGCAGCCCAAGCTGCGCCGACGCCGGAAATTTGCTGGCGATAATGCCGTTTACAGATTGCCCCACATATTTCAGCGAATAGCCGAAATCCCCCTGCAGGAGGTTTTTCATAAACGTAAAATACTGCTCCATCAGCGGACGGTTCAGCCCGTAATACGCCATCATGCGCTGCTGCATTTCCAAGCTCAGCATCTGCGTAGTGCCAAAGGGGTTGCCGGGCAGCGTGCGCAGGAGAAAAAAGCTGCTGGTTGCAATTAACCAGATGGTAACCAGTGAGATTACCAATCGCCGAATCGTGTACTTCTTCAAGGCGTACCTCCCGCTGTGTTTACATCATTGCCAAAGGAGCGAAGAGCGAGCCGCCCTCCGCCCCTTTGCAGGATAACATACTTATTTGTTTACCACCAGATTGTTGAACTCGAAGCCGTCCGCAGCAGAAATCTGGAAACCGTCCACATAATCCTGTACAACGTGGATGGTGCCCTGCAGGTAGATGGGGATAATGCCCGCATCGTCCATGAATATCTGCTCGGCCTGCTGGGTCAGTTCCGCTTTCTTTACCGGATCAAGCTCCTGTACTGCAGCTTCCACCAGCTCGTCAAACGCGGGATCGGACCAGATACCGGCATTGCACTCGCCGCCGGTCATCATGCTTTCCATGATGTCGGTGGGCAGCACGTCGGACTCCCATGTGATAACGAAGATGTCGTAGGACAGGTCGAAGAAGGTGCCGATCGCCGTACCGATCACGTACTGGTTCAGCTGAATGGAGGTAATGCCGAGGTTCTGCTTCCACTGGTCGATAATGGTTTCGCACAGCAGCTTCTGCTCGGTGGAATCCCATGTGACCAGCTTCATTTCGGGCAGCTCGGACACATCAGCATAGCCCAGTTCTTCCAGCGCCTTGGCAAGGTATTCCTTGGCCTTTTCTACATCGCCGGCCGCAGGCACGGATTCGATGGGATATTCATCCACAAAGGTGCCGCCGCTGGTGCCCGCAAAGCTGGGGTCAACCAAACGGGTAGCCGCGCTGGTCGCGGAGTTTACCGCCTGGCAGGTCGCCTCACGGTTGAAGCCGTAGCTCAGTGCCTGGCGGAAGTTTTCATTCGCCATTACCTTGCCGGTTTCCTCGGTGTTGCCGTTCTGGTTCATCCACAGGAACATGAAACCGCCGCCGAGTGTCTTGTACTGGTAATCTTTCAGGTAATCGTAGTACTGGCTGGAGATCACCTCGATAGCGTCCACTTCGCCGCTTTCAAACATGGCGACTTCGGTGTTGGCATCTTCAATCTCCAGGAAGTGCAGGTTTTTCGTCGGAAAGGAATTAGCCGCATCCCAATACAAATCGTTCTTGGTCAGGTCCATGGAGCTTTCCAGCACCCAATCGGTCATCACGTACGGGCCGGAATACAGCATGGTATCCACTGAGGAGCCCAGTTTATCGGCGCCCACGGACTCTACAAAGTCCTGACGCAGCGGATAAATGTGCTTGCGCGCGATGGTCGCATCAAACGTGGCCAGGGGATATTCCAGCGTAAACTGGAGGGTTTTTTCGTCCAGCGCTTTTACGCCGACATCTTCCCACGCCATTTCCTCACCGGAGGCATACGCTTCGGCATTTTTAATGGCATACCAGCTGCCTGCCGCAGGCGAACCCGCTACGGGGTCCAGTATGCATTGCATGGAGTACTCAAAATCATACGCCGTCAGGTCTACACCGTCGGACCATTTCAGCCCGTCGCGCAGGTGGAAAGTGTACTGGGTGGCGTCGTCGCTTAACTCGTAGCTTTCCGCACCGTCCAATTGGATGCTGGCGCCGAAGTTGCGGATCAGCTGCAGCTGCGTAAGGTAAAAAATGTTGTGGTCATTGGAAGACTGGCTCATCAACGGGTTCAGCGTGACAATGCCGTTGTACGCCATGGTGAAATCCTCGCCTGCTGCAACAGCCTGCGCGCTGACGCTGAGCAGCAGTACCAGTGCCAAGACAATGGCAAGTGCTTTTTTCATACCTGTTCCCCTCACTTATCCGTTTATTCTATACCAGTGCACAAATACTTTGCGCACACGATATCCTCAACCGCAAGCCCCAGCGCGTCAAAGAGGGTAATCTCCTCTTCATTCTCCCGCGCGGGCGCTTTGCCCATCAGCACCTCGCCGATGGAGCCCACCACATGCTCCGGACCGATCAACCCTTCCTGAAGCGGAACCAGATATTCGCCGGATTCCGCCAGCAGCGCGGGCACATAATCCGCATACAGTTTTGCCGCCGCAACAAGCCCGCTGGTAACCTCCCGCGTGGCGGGGGTAAAGGTACCCACGGCATTGATATGCGTACCTTTGGCAACCCACTCCTTTTGCAGGAATGGTTCTTTGCTGGGGGTCAGCGTGCAAATGATATCGGCATTCTTCACGCACGCCTGCGCACTGTCCGCAACCGTTACCGGCAGGCCGTGCGCCTGCGTCATTTCCCGGGCAAAACGCGCTGCACTGGCGGGGTTAATGTCAAACACCGCCGCTTCGGTAATATTGCGTACACAGCGGATGGACGCCAAGTGGCTCCTCGCCTGCGCCCCCGCGCCAATCAGTGCTAACCGGCTTGCATCCTTGCGTGCCAGCAAATCCGTCGCAACGGCGGATACAGCACCGGTGCGCATTTCAGTAATCACCGTTGCATCCGCCATGCCGACAAAACTGCCGTGAACAGACTCAAACAACATAACATAGCCGATGTGCGAGGGATACTCCGTACCGATGTTTTTATGGAACGCCGTCAGCACCTTCGCGCCGAAATAATCATCCGCTCCCAGATAAGCGGGCATAAAGCCGAACGCTTCGCCATCCGGCAGTTTGATTACGCTGCGCAGGGGCTGGTTAGCCGCGCCCGATTCCAGCGCCACAAGCGCCTGCCGCATCAAGGGAATGCACACCCCGGGGGTCAGCTTCTGCCGTACTTCCGCCGCTTCCACAATCCGCATCGTTCCTTTTCCCCCTTATTCCAGCTCATTTAAGTAGTTATATACGGTAAACTTGGTTACGCCCAGCCGCTCCGCCACATACGGAACACTGCGCTGCATCTGGAATGCGCCCTTCTCTTTCAACAGACGTACCAGGCTGAGCCTCTCTGCTTTTTTCATGCTTTCGATGGGCCGGTTCACAACCTTCAGGCAGCTGTCGAACAGCTCGTCGATCGCCGGCTGTGCATCGCTGTTGAGGCGATCCATCAGGTCTCCTTCAAAATCCGTCAGGTTATCCAGAATTACACGCATCTGACTCATTACCGTTACATCCAAGTTGATACCCATCGCAAAGTGATATCCTTCGCCGCGCATATGCACCGTTGTGGATTTAATCTGCTTGCCATCCAGCAGCACCTGCTGATTAATATAGTTCAATTCTAAATTCTGTCCGCTTTCAACGCTGACAGCTGTATCGTTTCCGTAAATGCTCAGGGTGGAACCGGCTTTTCGGCCGGTAACATGGCCGTTAAAAATTGCAAGGTTATGAATATGCTGCCCGCTCATTTCGTGGATGACCGTTTCACAGTTCGGGCCAAACATGACCGCGATGCCTTCCGCCAGCTTATATAGGAAGGCGTATGCTTCTTTTTTATCCAACGATTAACACCAGCTTTCCATGGCGTTCTGATTTAACAAGAAGATTACGCTCTAAACATATTAGAAATTCAACGAATTGTCAACATAAATTTTACTTTTAATTTGATTATTTCTTGTTTTTTCCCTGTGTTTCCCATTGCCAGCCGCTCCCCCTCTATATCCCCTTTGATAAAAATAGTTACAAAAGTACAATATTGTGGTAGATTTATCCCATCAGGGATACCGCGGGAAACTCCATTTCCCAACGCGCGGCATCCTGCCAAATACGAGGCAACCGTAAGCCGACGGGAGAGAAAGCAATGTTACTAACAAACGATGTGCAGCGGAAAATCAACGCCGTTTTCGCCGGAGCCATAGCCGAGCAACGGCAGACCCTTTATGAATACGAAGTCTATGAAATCCTTCAAAGTCTTGGCCTTTCCGTACCCGCCTACTGCGTAGCGGCCGGCCCTGACGCAGTAACGGATACTGCGCTTGTGCCATTTGGCGATCGACTGGTACTCAAGGTGATTTCCCCGGATATTGCCCACAAACAAAAAGTGGGCGGCGTACAAATTGTAAAGAATCCCACCGTAGAAACAGTACAAACCGCCATGCGTAAAATGGAAGCGGATATACGCTCGCACTATCCCGATGATACACAGCCCGCAATCAAGGGTTTTTTACTGACCGAATTTTTGTCTTTCGCGCAGGGCATTGGCTATGAAACGCTGATGGGCATCAAAAGTGATCCCGCGTTCGGCCCCTTGCTCACCGTCAGCAAGGGCGGGGACGATGCGGAGTTCTTCGCCAAATACTACGACCCCGCCAACCTGATTATGCCTCCGCTGGAGGAAGAGCAGGCGCTGGCATTTGTGAGCGCAATGAACATACGCCACAAGTTTGAAAATATCGGGCACGCAGAGTACATTGGGCTGTTTACACAGGCAGTGATGGCGCTTAGCCGTTTTGCCTACGACTATTCCGCCATCGCGCCGGAAAAGCCCGCCTATATCGTGACCGAGATGGACATTAACCCGTTTGTGATTACCGGACAGGGTAAGTTTGTGGCTGTGGATGGTTTCGCCCGGTTTGAGCCGTCCGGCCACACACAGCCCTCCTCCTGCACGCCCAACACACAGAACCTGACGCCGTTTTTTAAGCCCAAAGGGGTTGCGGTTGTCGGTGTATCTTCCAATCTGGATAAAGACAGTATGGGTCGGGAAATAGCCCGGTTGCTGCACGATCTTGGCCGGAAAGATGTTTATCTGGTTAACGCCAAAGGCGGAAACCTGCAGTTTGACGATACGCATTACAACATTTATACCAGTGTTGCAGAGATTCAACCCGTGCCGGAACTGGCTATTTACGCCGCGCCCGCACGGTATTTTGTGGATTTTCTCAAAAATCTGCCGCCGGAAGGCCCCAAATCCATTATCGTCATCTCCGGAATCCCCTCGGATATGAGCTATCCCGAGTTTAAAACGCAGATCGATCAGGTGCTGCCGCCCGACACCCGCATTATCGGCCCCAACTGCGTCGGCGTCTTTCACGCGCCTGATGCGCAGGGCAAAGGCGTCAACTCCATATTCATCAGCAAGGAGAGGCTGCAAATTCTCTACGCCAAGCACAGCAACACAGCCCTGATTACCCAAAGCGGCGCGTTGGCGATATCGGTTATTGATAAAATGAAAGAAAGCAGGCTGTTTCGCTCCGTTGTTAGCATCGGTAACAAATACGATGTAAAGATTCCGGATTTGATCGCCTACTTCAACAGCCAACCCGGCATTCAGTTGATTGCCCTCTATGTGGAGGGTATGGCGCACAACGAAGGCCGCAGCTTCTTTGAGCTGGCGCGGAAAACACAAAAGCCCATCCTCGTTTACAAATCCGGTAAAACCGAAGCGGGCGCAAAGGCCGCCGCATCGCATACAGCGTCCATGTCGGGCAGTTACGAGGTTTTCAAAGCCGCCTGCATCCAGTCCGGGGTCATTCTGGGCGAAACACTGGAAGAGTTTGAAGCGTATCTCAAGATTTTTTCGCTGCTGGCTGGAAAGACGGTAAACGGCAACCGGGTTGCCGGGGTGCTGAACGCCGGTTTTGAGTCTACCGTCGGCGCGGATGAGCTGAACCATCTGACGCAGGCAAAGCTTGCGCCCGCAACGCTTGCAAAACTGAAAGCGCTGGACGAGCATGGTCTGGTCGACCTGTCCACTTCGTTTTTGGATATTACCCCCTCCTCCGGCGACAAAGTATTTGCAGGTTTTGTGGAAACGCTTTTACAGGACGAGGGCGTCGATTGCGTTTTCGTTGCCGCGGTTCCGCACGCAAACGTGCTGAAATCCGACCCCGTTTCCTGCCACGATCCGGACAGTATGGCCAACCTCATCTCCGCGATGGCTGCGAAGTACCAAAAACCGGTTGTGGTAAGCGTAAACGGCGGAGATTATTACAAGGAGTTTGCCAAGGTGTTCGAGCAGGGCGGCTTACCAGTATACGGCGATATCCGCTCCGCCATGAAAGCGCTGGATACGTACATCGCATATTACGCGCCTGCAAAATAGTTTGCTGTAATGAAAGTACATTGGGTCGGCTGTAGATAGCCGCCCGCTCCTACAGCCCTCAGTAACCATCCGTTGCAGAGGACTGGTTTCTTGCTGTTATTCTCTTGCCTGAAAAAAACGGATGAACCTAGCTGCGGTACTGGTTTCCCATTTCCGTATTTCCTTGCGGTAAAAGCAGGCGATCCCTGTTGGGAAAACCCTTTGCAATCAGGTTTTACCTTTTCAATCCTGCTTATTCATGATATGATAATCCTATAAAAACGAACCGTTCAAGTCCCCCATCCCCGTCACGCACCAGTGTGTACAGCGGGTTGATCTATTCCATGTACTTGGTTTCACAAAAAAAGCATAACCGGAGGCGATACGGCATGCAAAAACAGACTTTGGATCAGGTAAACGCAATCCTTGGCACCGCCTATGCAGACGGCCGCCAAACGCTATATGAGCATGAGGTGTACGAGCTTCTCAAGCTGCTCGGGTTTCAGATTCCGTTGTATCGCTTCATCACCAAACCCGAGCAAGTAACGGACGAGCTGATTGCGCCTTTTGGCGGCAAGGAAATGATGGCTAAAATCGTATCGCGCAATCTGGCACACAAACAGCGTTTTGGCGGAATCCAAAAGGTGAGCATTGCCGACCCCCTTTTTATCCGGTATGTGCTCAGCCATATGCGAAAGGATGTACTCTCCCACTTTGAAGACAGTCAAAAGCCAAGTATTGACGGCTTTTTACTGATTGAGTTTATCCACTTCACGCAAGCCATCGGCGATGAAATTATGATTGGCTTTCGCGAAGACCCCGCCTTCGGCACGGTGGTCACGCTCTCCAAGGGCGGCGATGACGCAGAATTTTTCGCTAAATATTACGATCCGGCCAATATTATGCTCGCGCCTGTTACCTTGGATAACGCCAAAGGGCTGCTCAACCGCCTGAAAGTAAGGCATAAATTTAACGAGATGGGATGTCCGCAGCGCCTTGATCAGATTGCGCTGGCGGTTTCCCGGCTGTCCGAACTGGGGCTTGCCTATTCCATGTTCACCCCTGAACATTCAGCCTTCAACTTCAAAGCGATGGATTTGAATCCCATCGTCTTTTCAAAGGACGGACGTTTCGTCGCCGTGGATGGCTATGCCGAATTTGCGCCCGTTACCGAAAGCGGCAGCGTGAACATACAGCCCAATCAACAAGGCCTGTCGCGCTTTTTTGAGCCCAGAGGAATCGTAGTTACGGGGGTATCGACAGACCCGCACAAGTACAACATGGCCCGCAATATCGTAAGCCTGCTTTTGGATCTTGGCCGCAGCGACATTTACTGCGTCAATCCCAAAGGCGGGGAAACCGTCATCGGAGGGCGTACATTTCCCTTATACCAAAGCATTCAGGACATCAAGGACTCCTTTGATCTTTTAGTGTACGCGGCTCCGGGGCAGTACTCTATCCCCTTTGTACAGTCAGTTCCTGATGGTAAAAGCGTCATCCTCATCTCCGGCATTCCAGCCGATATGGACTACCGCCAGTTTGCAGGCGAAATCACCCGTGCGCGCAAGCCCGGTGTACGGGTGATCGGCCCCAATTGCATGGGTATCTTTGCGACTCCAGGCAAAGATCAGCCCGGGGTGAATACGCTGTTCATAGAGGAAGACCGCCTATCCATTCCGCTGAGTGAGCGCAGCAACACGGCGCTGCTCACCCAAAGCGGCGCGATGAGCATCACCTTTATCGAGCGTAATCAGCAAACCGGCATTTTCCGTAACATCGTCAGTTTCGGCAACAAGGTGGACGTAAACATACCCGATTTAATGGCGTATTTCAACGACGATCCGAAAATCGATGTCATCGCCATTTACGCCGAAGGGGTCAGCATCGGCGAAGGCAGGCAGCTCTATAACCTTCTGCAAGCGTCGAAAAAACCTGTGATCGTCTACAAGTCAGGCCGCACCGAAGCGGGCGCGAAAGCAGCCGCGTCCCACACAGCTGCGCTAAGCGGCAGCTACGAGGTATTCCGCGCAGCCTGTTTGCAGGGCGGCTGCATCCTTACGGAAGAACTGGACGATTTTTATAATTACACTAAGGCTTTTGCCGTGCTCTCCCAGCACCGGGCGCATGGCTGCCGGGTCGCGGGCGTGGTTAACGCAGGGCTGGAAGCCACGATGGGCGCCGATATTCTCAACGAGCTTACGCCCGCCTCCCTTGCGCCCGAAACGGTGGAAAAGCTTCGAACGCTCAATACGTATGGACTGGTCAATGTGGAAACGCCATTTCTGGACCTCACCCCCATGACGGATGATCCGCTTTACATTCGCTTTATCGAGGCCGTTTTATCAGACCCGGGTGTGGATTGTCTTTTTGTGGGCATCGTGCCACATGTAGATTCGCTGAAAACCGTTGATGAAAACTATCTGGATGAGGACGCGATCGGGCCGTTACTGGTAGAAGCCTTCCGCAAAACACAAAAGCCGGTCGTCGTATCGGTAAATGCGGGACGTCACTATCAGGCACTGGTACATTATTTGGAGGAAAACGGTTTACCCGTTTTCAGCGATATCCGTTCCGCCATCCGCAGTTTGGATACGTTTGCCGCCTATTGGAGCCGGAAATAACCTGACTTTTCAGGCTGAATTGTTTAACTGCCTACCTTAAAAACAGTACGATTGCCGCTTTTGCTGCCAGCATCGCCCAGTGAGCGGCAGGGCAACTTCCGGTTTTTTATTGTTCTCCCGCTATTCTGATGATTGTTTTATAGCCCAAAAGGGTTATCTTTAACCAACGCAATTACCATTGCGCCGGTTAACCATTGGGCATATTTCACAGAATTGGTTTTCCTGTTAAGCAGCCTTCCAATCACGATACAAACAGTAAAAAATTATCCTTCTCTCCCCTTCGGGTATTCCTTATCTTTTACCCGCCTTTTCTTTGCAAGCCCTTTAAGCCTGAAAGTGAGAAAGGAGGGTGCTATTCTTTGTGTTATCAAGATTAACTTAACTTGGCTGCCTGCTATTATCCACTTTTTGTTTTGTCTCTTAACAAAGGTATTTGGGATCATTATGTTTTATTTGCCAACATTTACCATTCTTTATTTTTGTAAAAAAACACAAATTATTGATAACTGAGATTTTTTTATTGACAAACGGAAAGAACCAAGTATAATTGTATGTGCTTACACTTATTGTTTGAATAATATCAATTTGGAATTCACTATTGTACACAGCGAATTTCGGTTTGTTTCAATATGATGTATATATTCAGCAACGTTTTTCCCTCGGTTTTGAACCTGTAAATATTTGTATATTAGCGTATCATTTCCCATGAATTTTAGTAATTTTTCGGAATATTTTTTTGACTTCTATGTAAACGCTTACATTTGTTTGGAGGGTTACCATCATGCGCTTTCTCATTGATTCGGGCAACATTACGGACATTAAAAAATACGCTTCCGAATTTCCGTTATGGGGAATGACAACCAATCCGGATATTATTGCGCGCGAAAAAACCCATCCGCTGGATCTATACCGCCGGATTCATGCCGAAGTGCCCCAGCTTGAAGCCTTCCATATTCAAGTGGTTTCCAAAAGCGCCGATGGCATGGTGGAAGAGGCCCTGCATATACGCAAAGTTCTTACCAACGGCACAAATGCTTTGCGGGAAGATTCCCTGTACATTAAAGTTCCTGTCAATCATGAGGGCGTCGCAGCCATGATGAGGCTGCGTCAACTCGGCATTCAATTTACAGCCACCGGTATTTTCACCAGCGTTCAAATTCTCATAGCCGGCAAGGTAGGCGCATCTTTCGCCGCTCCCTACATCACGCCGATTTTTGCGCATGGCGGGGACGGTATTCAGGTTATCAAAGAAGGCAAAGCATTGTATGACCAATACGGCTTTAGCACGGAAATTCTGGGTGCAGGTTTTTCCAACGAAAGCCAGGTAAGCCAGGCCGGGCTGGCCGGCGCGAAGGCCGTTACGCTGCCCGCCGTTATGTTTGATAAAATACTGAACGTGCCCCAAACAGAAGTGTATACCAACCGTTTCAACGCGCTGTTTCAGGCTTACGCCGGTCAGGGGAATACGCTGCTTCATTTTGATTATACAGAATGAAAAGTTTTCATTCTTATAAGGATTATATGTAGGAATACATATATCAAAAAACGACAGGAGGAAAATGGAATGTCTAAAAAACTGGTTGCTATCTTTCTTTCTCTGGTAATGCTCTGTGTAGCGGTTGGCTCTTTTGCCGAAGCCGCCCCGGAAGCCTCTACAACGATCCGTTTTGCAATGTCTAACTCCGCTACGACCCCGCATGGTATGACCGTAACAAAGTGGGGCGAGGATACGGAAGCGGCGCGCGCCGCTGGCGAAACGTCGCTGGCTATCGTGCTTTACCCCAACGGCCAGCTCGGTTCCGTTAGCGAAATGCTGGAGCAGTTGTTAATGGGCGAAACCGTTGCGGTTTCCACCGACGCAGGCGCTCTGAAAGCCTGGGCTCCCAACCTTGGTATTCTGGAATGCCCCTACATGTTTGAGAGCGAAGAAGAAGCTTCTCTGATCTTCCAGACCCAGTGGTTTGCCGATCAGTGCGAAATTCTCTACAATGCCGGCATCAAAGTTCTGTCCGCTGAAATGATCTACGGCGCGCGCCATATCATGGCGAAAGTGCCCGTACGCGTACCCGCCGATCTGAAAGGCGTAAAAATCCGCGTACCCAACAACGATCTGTCCATCTCCATGATGGAAAACATGGGCGGCGTTGCCACGCCGATGAGCCTGTCTGAAGTATATTCCTCCATTCAGCAGGGCGTTATCGACGGTATGGAAAACCCGTTCGCCACGCACATCGACAACAGCATGTGGGAAGTTTGCGATTACCTGTCCCTGACCGGACACCAGATCACCATTTCCTGGTATGTTATGTCCGCAAGCGTGTTTGATTCTCTCAGCGAGCAGGATCAGAACTACCTGATGACTTCTGCGAAAGCAGCTGCCGACTACTTCAACTCCATCAACGGCGCCGCGAACGAAGCTGCCCTTCAGACTCTGAAGGACAAGGGTGTTACCGTGGTTGACGATGTTGACATCCCCGCTTTCAAAGAGGCGACCTCTCCCGTGTATGAAAAGTTCAACTACACCGGCGTACGTGAAGAAGTATACGCCCAGATGGATGCACTGCGCTAAGCAATCTAAAGTTTTGTAAAGCTTGATATTTACTAACGTTCCAGCCAGAATGCGGCACAGCCGCGTTCTGGCTGGAATCAAGGCAGGAAGGAACAATAATGTTTAAAAAATGCTGTAAAAGCGTCTATGCAGTATTGGACAAGGTATGCGAGCCAATCGCAGTTTTTTGTCTTGGCGCTGTTGTCATTCTCACGTTTGGCAATGCTGTGTTACGCTATGTCTTTTCAGCTCCTTTGGGTTGGGCAGAAGAAATCAGCGCATTGTTATACACATTCATGGTGTTCTTTGGCCTGAGCGGCACGCACAAGACAGGTTCGGCTGTAGGTGTGGATATTATCGTCAGTATTCTGCCGCAAAAGGGCCGCAAGGCATTTGATATTTTCTCAACAGCCTTAACCATGGTGCTTTGGATTGTCATGATCGTACTGGGTGCCAAGCTGGCGCTTATCACCAGATCGAGTGCGACACCTTACCTTTTGATCCCTTACCATATTATTTACTGGTTCATTCCCGTCAGCGGCTTTTTTAATGTTGTACAGTTAATCTACCGCATGACTACCATTATCAACAATACTGCTTATATCAAAAAAGATGAAGAAATAATCGACGTCTCCTAAAGAATAACTTCAATTGTATATCTACGTTTGAGCAGCGCTTACTATACACAGAATTTGGA
Source organism: Candidatus Limiplasma sp. (assembly GCA_963663285.2). GTDB lineage: Bacteria > Bacillota > Clostridia > Christensenellales > Aristaeellaceae > CAXXOK01. Next base: position 1,867,348 of record CAXXNI010000002.1, read on the forward strand.
GGATCAGACGATGCTTGTTGCCTCAGCAATTATATTGCTATTTGTTCTGATGTTCATGAATGTGCCAGTCTATGCATCATTGCTTGCATCAGCATTGGACTACTTCGTAAACTCAGATGTAAATGTTATTATCATGGTCCAGAAGATGGCCCGAGGGCTTGAAAGCACAACGCTGCTTGCCATCCCTTTTTTCATCTTCGCAGGAATCCTAATGAATTCCAGCGGTATTGCAGACCGCCTTTTTGATTTTTGTAAGGTTGTTCTGGGGCGTCTGCCCGGTGCTCTGGCACAGGTAAACGTTTTGCTCAGTACGCTGATGGGCGGTATGTCCGGCTCCAACATCGCCGATGCTGCCATGCAGTCTAAAATGGTATTTCCGCAAATGATCAAGGGTGGCTATGATCCACCGTTTTCTGCTGCTGTTACGGCGGCTTCTTCGCTGATCACGCCTATTATCCCGCCGGGAATCGGTTTGATTACCTTCGGTTTTTTGGGCAATGTATCGGTAGGCCGCCTGTTTATGGCCGGTATTGTTCCCGGCATTACCATTTGTATTGTCATGATGATTTTCGTCCACTTCCTTTCGCTTAAAAAAGGCTACTTGCCGATTTTAGAAAAAAGGGCTTCCCTTCGCGAAATCGGGCATTCCAGCAAGTCTGCCGTATCCGCCATCATCATGCCGTTGATCATTATCGGTGGTATCCGGCTTGGCCTTTTCTCGGCCACGGAAGCCGGTGCTGTCGCGATTGTTTATGCGACCGTCGTAGGGTTCCTCTTTTACAAGAGCCTCAAGTTCAAATCGATGGTTCAGGCGATGCGTGAGACCGTGGTGTCAACCACCAACGTTGCCATCATCTTTGCATCGGCTACGGCGTTTTCCTGGTTTATCACCAACGAGCGCATTCCCCAATTGATCAGCGACTGGGTTATTGCCAACATCAATAATCCGAACATCTTTCTGGTTGCCGTCATGGGTATGCTGCTGATTGCAGGCTGTTTTATGGACGGCGGCGCGCTTCAGGTTATACTCGTACCGCTCCTCATCCCCGCGGCGCGTGCATTGGGCCTTAACCCTGTGCATTTCGGTATTGTTTACATCTTCACATCCGCTATCGGCACCTTAACGCCGCCGCTTGGCACCGTTATGTTTACCGTATGCAACATCACAGGCGTCAGTACAAAGGAGTTTATCAAGGCAGAGCTGCCATTCTACATTTGTCTCATCATCAGTCTGCTGATTATCGCTTTTGTGCCTCAGCTCACACTCTTCCTGCCGAATATGGTCTATGGCGCTTGATCCCCAGACCGGGTTGAGGGCGCTGATATCACGCGCTTCCCAGCCATGTAAGCAGGACGTATTTAGCAAGAACGACGCAAACATAGCGAGGTAAAATGATATGAATACCCTTACCACTGCGCAGAAAATAGAGCAGTATGGTGTATTGCCGATTGTTAAACTGGAGAAAATAGAAAACGCCGCACATTTGGCAAAAGCATTTCAAAAAGCAGGCATGGCCGTTGCGGAAGTTGTTTTCCGCACAAAAGGAGCCGATCAGGTCATTGCCCGTATGAAAGATGCCTACCCGGAAATTACAATTGGAGCAGGCACCGTGCTAACCACAGAACAGATCGATTTGGCCATTCAAGCGGGCGCGGCCTTCATGCTCAGCCCGGGCACGGATGCCGAATTAATCGACGATTGCCTGGCCAAGAACGTTTTGCCCATCCCCGGCTGCGCCACGGCGAGCGATGTGCAGCTTTGTGTAAAGCACGGCGTTTCGCTGGTGAAGCTCTTCCCCGCCGGTTTGCTGGGCGGCACTGCCGCTATTAACGCATTATCCGCGCCGTTTCCGGGCATCAAGTTTATCCCGACCAACGGCGTTGGCTTCCCAACCTTGTCCGATTACGCCGCCAACCCCCACGTGGCCGCCTGTGCCGGGATTTATCCTTGCCCGGACGCGTTAATCCTATCGGAAAACTGGGACGAGATTACCAGACAATGCGAGAAAGCGCTCGAAATTGTTGCGGCTGTTCGCAAATAAGCAAATTCAGGAGTATTGATATGGCGTACTACGTAAGAAAACAGGATGTTCAGCCAAGGCATGCGGAGCTTGACCACGGCTCGTGGCCTATGCTGGATGAGCATAACGGCTGTGCTCCGGGGGTATACAGCGCGATCAGCTTTTATAAATCCGTGGAGTACCGCCCATGGGAAGTACACGATGACATGGAAGCTTTTCTTGTGCTTTCCGGCTCTGGCTGGGCGAAAGTCGGCGATGAGGAATTTGCGTTGGAAAAGGACACCTGTTTTGTTGCACCGGCTGGCGTACGCCATTGCGTAAAGTGCAGCAGCGACGCCGAACCGCTTATGATGTACTGGTTCCACACGCCGATGAACCCTGTGAAGTAGCGGTTATAGCAAAGGAGACGATGTTGAATGTCTGACCTGCTGCGGATTTCCGCATGGCTGGTCGTAAGCTGGGTATTGGCTTTTCTGTTCCTCTGTACGGCCATCTTTGACGTAAAGCGGGTAACCCCTGCGCAGTTTTGGCCCTGGATCAAGATTAAGCCGGAAAAGCTTAGCAATGTACGCGCTTATAATCAAGAAAATTGCTCTATGTGGATGACCTGCGCGTTTATCTTCTTCATCAACGGGATTATCGGGGTATTCAACCGGCAGCTTTCAGCTGTGCTGCTGCTGATGTTTATTTTCCCCGGCTGTATATTTCTGATTCAGCGCTACAACCGCATATTACGCAAGTATCTTGTACCGGACGAACCTGTCAAGTAAGCTACCCGTAAAGAAAAGGCAGTGCTGGCGAACGCCTCCGTCTTTTCTTTTTCACGGAGATACCGCCTTTACAAAGCAGTCGTCGACATTCAATCAAGTAAAGGATAATGATGGTGGATATGAAAAAGGCAATTATTGCCGGATCGATTGGCTTGGATATCATCCCGATCTTTGGAGAGAACACGGCAAAAGATGTGAAAAACATTTTAGCGCAGGGAAAATTCACCGATATGCAGGGAACACGCCTGTATCTGGGCGGATGCGTGGGCAATACGGGAATTGCCATGCATAAACTGGGCGTTCCTGTTACCCTGGTCAGCAAAGTGGGTAACGATTTGATCGGCTCGGTCATCCGCATGATTCTTGCGCAGCAGAATGTACAAATCGCAATCGAGACGGTTGACGATTGTCCTTCTTCCTCGACCGTTGTTGTCGCTCCTCCCGGCGCGGACCGCATACTGCTTCACAGCCGGGGCGCTTCCCAAACGTTCCGGTCCGGCGATTTGGATGAGGGCATGCTGTCTGCATCGGATTTGCTGCATTTCGCCTACCCAACCGCGATGAAGCACCTCTATGCCAACGTTGGCGAAGAGTTTATCAAGCTGCTTCAGCGCGCTAAAAAAAGCGGTATCACCATATCGATTGATATGTCTCAGCCGGATCCCAACAGCGAGCCCGGCCGGGTGGACTGGAAAACCGTTCTGAAAAAGGCGCTCCCCTATATCGATTTGTTTATGCCCAGCCTTGAAGAACTGCTGTTCATGCTTCACCGCGATTTGTTTGACAAATTTACACAAATGAGCAACGGCGCGGATTTAATTGATGTCGTCGATTTTGATATGATCCCTGCGCTGGCGCAGGAACTGCTGGATATGGGCGCGAGTGTTGTGCTGCTGAAACTCGGCAAGAAGGGGCTGTACCTGCGTACCGCATCTTTGGAGAAGCTGCAAAGCATCGGCCGCGCAGTGCCGGACAATATTGAGCAGTGGGTCAACCGTGAGCTGCTTTGTATGCCTTATCAACCAAAGTGTATCCGTTCCACGACCGGTGCCGGGGATAATGCGATTGCGGGTTTCCTCGCCGGATTTTTACGCAGCGATGAACCGGCATACGCGCTGAACATCGCAACCGCAAACGCGCTGCGGTGCATCGAATCGTATGAAACGACAGATTGCACGGTGCCGGTTACGGAGCTTGATACGTTCATCGCTTCCGCACCGGCAAAGCTGAAAGCCGAGGGGCTTTCCACGGCATATTGGCAAGATATGGCCGGGCAAAATGCCTATCAGGGTTCACTTGACCAATTGCGTTCATTGGAGTAACGGTTTGGCATAATGAATAATGAGGTGAGTTTTATGAAGATTGAATCGTCCGCCTTTAGCGGTGAAGGTATGAAACGGGTATACGAAAACGACAAATGGACCGTCGGCATTAAAAACTGGAAACCCGGCAATGATGTGACCGATATTAACGGGCTGGAACGTCATAACGCAACTGATGAGCTTTTCGTTTTACTTTCCGGGCGCTGCACCCTTGTGTTTGCCAACGAGCAGGACGGCAATTTGGCCTTTGACGCAGTTGAGATGGAACCCTATCGTTTGTACACCATTCCGCGGACGTTATGGCATAATACGATCACCCGGAAGGATACCAAAATGATTCTGATCGAGGACGTCTCTACAAGCATGGAGAATAGCGATCTGTATTCATTGACCCCGGAAGAAACAATTGCCGTACGCGCTTTGGCGAAATAACCGGCAGAGAGCTGCTAAACAGAAAGCAGGCGTTGGGAATGAACAACCCGGTAGGGATTTTCTACTCATACTATCCGTTTGAAGATGCCGTAGCGTGGGAAAACTGTATTCGCCGCGCGGCAGCTGCCGGCGCTGACAGCATAGAGGTTTCTACTATGCGTTTGGTACGGGAAAGCACAAGCGTGCAGGACCGTATTAAGAAAGTGGCGAACGAGGCCGGCCTGCAGCTAAGCTTTACAACCGGCCTGCCATGCGGCTGCGATACCAGCTCGGACGATGAAGCACAGCGCAGGAACGGGATCCGTTTCATTGCGGACAACATTCGCCTTGTGCAGCAAATGGGCGGGCACGTTCTCGGCGGTATGTTCCATGGCCACAACCATTTGCCACGGGCCGGAGAACTTGCCCAAAAGGAACACCGCCTTGCAAACGCTGCAGAATCTGTTCGGGAGATGGCAAAAGTTGCCGAAGCCTGCGGAGTCGTGCTTGCCGATGAGCCTGTAAACCGCTTTGAAAGCGAAACCATTAACACGGTGGATGAAGAGCTTGCTTTTTTGGATCGTGTTGATAGTCCCTGGGTGCAGGCGGTTGTGGATACTTTCCACATGAACATCGAAGAGGATGATTTACCCGCCGCCATCAAGCGCGCCGGAAAAAGGATCGCGCATGTTCATCTGGCCGAGAACAACCGGAAACTTCCGGGACGCGGGCACATGGATTGGGGCGCAATATTGCAGGCTCTCTCCGACGCCGGTTATTCGTCTTTTCTCACCATGGAGAGTTTCACCATTCCCTATGCAAACATCTCCGATTCTATGTGTATCTGGCGGGATATGCGCAGCGAAGGCACGGACGAAGATGTGAAAAGCGCCGTTGCCTATGTAAAAGGTATCATGGCTGGTATCAGCTGAGCATTGGAGCCCATCCATAATGACAGCTGTATCAAATATTGTATGAATCACGGATTGGTTTTTCCGATCAGGCTGCAAAATAGCCAAAATCACCAGTGACGCGGTTTATACGCAAGGAAAGAGGAGTTTCTATGTATACTGATATTGGAACGATTTTACGAGACGCTGCAGCAAATCACTACGGTGTAATCGCTTGCCTGCCTGTCAATATGGAGGTCGTACGCGGCGCAATTGCGGCGGCAAACGAAAAGAAAGCTCCGCTCATTTTCATTTCGGGGCAGAACTCCAGTTTGCAGCATGCCAACGGCGAGCTGCTGGTGGGCATGATTAAAACCATGGCCAGCAAAACCCAGTCTCCGGTTGCGATGATGCTGGATCACGGCAGCAAGTACGAACGCATTACGTACGCTTTCCGCGTGGGGTATTCCTCCATTATGTTTGACGGCTCGGCCCTGCCGATGGATGAAAACATCCAGAAAACAAAAGAAGTCGTCAAGCTGTGCCACATGCACGGTATTGGTGTTGAGGGTGAGCTGGGTCATGTTGGACAGGCTGCCAACAATGACGACAAAAACGAATCCCTGTATACGGACCCTGCGGATGCCGCTTACTTCGTCGAGCAGACGAAAGTGGACAGTCTGGCCGTTGCTGTTGGCACTGCGCACGGCGAATATGAAAAGGGCTATATCCCCCATATCAATTTTGACCGCATTCGGGAGATTAAAGAAGCGACGAATGGTATGCCCCTTGCGCTGCACGGCGGCTCCGGCTCGGGTGATGAGAACATCAAAAAGGCAGTTGCAGCAGGCATCAATAAAATCAACGTAGCTACGGATGTCGGCAATTGCTGCCGTGATTACCTGGCCGAAACGCTGGCTTCGAACCCGAAGATCAACTACATTCAGTTGATGATGGGTATGGAAAAAGCAGTGAAAGCCTTTATTATGCACTGGATCGATCTTTCCGGCTCCGCCGGCTCCGCCGACAATTTCAGAATTCCCGATACGCTGGGTACCGTATTGGAACGTTCGATTGTGAGCAGCGGGGAATAATTCCGTCTGCCTCCCTATTAAATGCAACCCCCCTGAAACCAACTGGTTTCAGGGGGGTTCTTTCTTCATTTGCCGCGGGTTTGCGTATGTTGCACCGGCGTACACCTGCTCTTCAGCAGGGTGTTTTACGCCGACATCAGTTTATTTTACAGCTGTATAAAACCGAAGCATAATCACTGTTTGCGCATCATCATCCGCTGCACCCACCAAAACAGCCCCGATCCCATCAGGAAATCGCCCACGCTGGCGACGCCGGGCACAAGCCATGGAATGGGAATGCAATCCCCAAGCCACCAAAGCGGCGCATTCCACCCTACAAGTACATACTCAATCAGTTCGCCGCTTTGCACGCGTTCCACAAAGCTCGCCAAGGAAGGAAAATCAAAAATAACCGGGCTTACAGGCATACGCATCTGATGGAAAGCCATCGCTGCAAAGTTCGCCGCTGTTCCCAGCGCTACCAGCCACATCGCCCGTTCATCCCTGTTTAAGAATAAAAACGTGAATAAGCACAAGTATTCTGCTACCACAACCAGCCATAGCCAACGCAGTGGCGGTGCAGCTATAACGCGTGGCAGCCACGCGAAGCTGCTTTCCAGCAGAAGGCCGATCACCGGCAGCAGTATGCCTTTGAGCGGTTTTCGCATATAGCCGCTCAGCCGTCCGCCGCGTAAATAGCCAATAACAACCGCTACCGCCAGCAGATAGACGAGTATCATGCTTTACGCTCCTCTGCGTCCATCAACGCCAGCATGGCTTCCACCACTTCAGCGTCAAACTGTGTTCCTTTACCGCGCAGCAGTTCCGCACGTGCCTGTTCCTGCGACAGGCTTTTACGGTAGGGGCGGTCACTGGTCATAGCGTCATACGCGTCCGCTACCGCCAGTATACGTGTTGACAGGCGCAATTCACCCGAAAAGCACCCATCCGGATAACCCTTGCCATCGCAGCGTTCATGGTGGCTGCGAATCATCTCAAGCACCGTATCCGAAAGCCCAACTTGCCCGACGATATTTACGCCGATGGCAGGGTGCTGTTGCATAATCTCCCGTTCCTCCGGTGTCAGCGGGCCGGGTTTATGCAAAATCAAATCGCTCACGCCGATTTTACCAATATCGTGCAGCACCGCGCCTTCACGGATCGAATCAAGCTGCTGTGTTGAGCAGCGCATCTGGCGGGCGATACGTATAGCGTATTCCCCTACGCGCTGGCTATGGCCCTGTGTATAGCGGTCACGCGCTTCCATGCTGGATACAAACGCGTCCAGCAGTTTTTCCTGATAGCGCGTCGCATCCAGATAGAGCTTCCATGCATACCGCGCCAAAAGCAGTGGGCACATCATCACCAGTGTCAGCCAGATGCCGGTGGGACGGGAGAGCATCAGGCTGATAATCAGCCCCAGCGGCATAGCCGCCAGCACATTGAAGGTAAGGCCTGCCAGTTCCTTGCCCATCTCCCGGGACACAATATCCCCGTTGATCCAGAAAAGCATGAGCAATACTTGATAGTTAAATACAAACGTAAGCACAGAGAAAATCAGCGTAGGCAGCAGCACCATCGGGAAACTGAATACCCCCGGCTGCCAGGGCAGCAAACGGCACAGCAGCCCCGGAATGACAATCGCGATTACAATATCACTCAGGTTGAACAGGGTTTTACTTAGTGGCGTATTGTAGATGCACCTTACCTTGCCGTTATCTCTTTCAAATGTAATCAGAGAGCTGGTGAGGTACACAAATACCGCCACTTCCATACCATGCAACAAAAAAGCCGCCAGAACAGCAATGACGGACAAATCCAATTGTTGATCATTTTTCATAATTATGGGAAACGATCGGCAGACTGCGCATAGCCCGATTAAAAACAGAATGTTCCAGCCATACTCGGAAAAGGGAACTCCCTCAAGGCCAAGGATAAACTGGCGTGTACTGACGAAGGCCATCGCCATTCCGACAATACTCACGATCACAACGTACGCACGGGCTCTTTTGTTCATAGGCATCCTCTCACTTGAAAAAAAGGCAAACCCACCGATTATTTATGGGGAAAGCGGGATGAACGGGCGGTTGAATTCCATGTGATGTTAGATGTTATCTCCAGGTCACATAAGCGCCCGCGGAGAGAACGAAAGAAGCCAGTGCCATCAAAGCAGCCATGATCTTCGCCTTCTTCATTAGAATATAGCCTCCTATTTATAGGCTATGCCGTTCGCTATCGGGCATGCTATATTCCGCTACGCTTGAAGAAAGCCCGTCCGTCCCGCTTCCTTTCAGATTGATTGGCATCCTGCCACAATGGACAGGCTGCGGTTCATGGCGTCCAAAGCGCTTTTTACAAAGCCGATCGCCACATCCTCGCCCTGCTGTGCCGAGCCGATTAACAGGCGGTCCTCCTTGGCAAAGGAGTACTCCAGCAACGTCAGGGCTATGGCGATGCTGCCGACAGTAGTGGATTGCGTTGCTACAAGGGTAAATAAATCATCAACGCCCAAAAAGCCGTGCACCGCATTCAGCGTAGCCTGCACAGCCGCGCGCATGCACTGGGTAGAGGTATTCCGGCTGACTGCTTCCCCCCAAAAATCCTGTTCCCCGTGGCGAAGACGTACACGGACATGATAATGCCGCTCTTCCATACGTGTGGATACTTCCATGCACTGGATGCGTTTGCCCGTTTCGGCATTTTCGGTTTGCTCCCGCGGTTCAAACGGGTTATCCGCCAGTTGTGCGATGCTGATTACCCGGTGATCCACCCGCAGGTCAAACGCCGCCAGCAACGCGCTTTGCACATCCCGGCTGATCAGCTTGGGGTTGCGGCTCAGCCCGGCTACAATGTGCACTTCGCGCACATTATCATCGTCATCCATGAGGATATTAGCGGCAAATACATCCGGAAGCTTCAACAGCAGGGCACGATACAGGTCATTGGGCGTCCCTTTTTCAACAGCCGGTTCAGTCATCTGTTTTCTAGCTCCTCACTTATTGAGCGTTTCCATCATTATACATGTAAAACAGCGCAAAAGCAACTAACACAACACCCTGCGCCTGATAAAGATACAAGTATAAACGCATTGTGAACAACAAAAAAACAGGCCCGCGGCGGCTCCGGCGGCGCCTGTGCAAGCAGCGGCGCTGCCATGAGTAACAGCGGCAGAACCATATAAAAAGCGCTTTTAACTTATCTCTATGATATTATATGGATAAATTTGGCAGTCATGATTGCGCTGTATCGCGTGCTTAACAAGCACCATTGAGGCGCATTTGCAACCACGGCAGTCTGAAAAATATTTCTGCTTTTCGCTTACTTCCTACCCGTTTGGTTACACCAAATGGGAGTTTCGGTATTCGTTTGCCGTAACTCCCTCAGTCTTTTTAAACACCCGCGAGAAATGCCCGGCGTCCGTATACCCAACCATTTCACAGATTTCGCCAATCTTCAAGGCAGGGTCCGCCAGCAATCGTTTCGCGGTTTGGATTCTTGTGTCGTTCAGCAATTCGTAAAAGCTTTTTCCGGTATGTTTATTGAGTAACTTGGATAAATGCCACTGTGAAACGTAGCAGTGATCAGCAAGATCCTGCAAGGTCAGTTTCCCGCCATATTTTTCGTGTATATATTCAATAGCCTGCCGGACGATGAAGGAACCTGCGTTTTGCTCCTCGCTGTCCGCCGCCTGTGCTTCCCCGTTCTTCCCCTCCTGCGAAAGATGCTCTACCATGCTGGTCAGCGCTTCGTCGATTTCATTCATACGCGACGGTTTCAGCAACAGACGCATAACACCCAGCCGTATCGCTTCCTGCGCGTATTTAAAATCCCGGTACCCGGTAAGTACCGTTACCTGCAAACGGGGAAACTCGCTTTTCAGCCCGGCCAGCATGGTCAGACCATCCGCGTCGGGCATTTTAATGTCCGTAAAAACAATATCGGGGGCATGCAAACGAATCGCCTTGGCTCCGGTTTCGGCATTAAACGCCGTCGCAACAACCGAGCAGCCATACTTTTGCCAGTTGACTACTTTTTTAAGCCCTTCTACGATAATGCTTTCATCATCAATCAAAACGACCTTGTACATAGCGCCTCCAAGGATGGTCTTTTCCCCATCATATCACAGTTCAGCCTTTGATGGCACCAACCGTCAGCCCCTTTATGATGTTTTTTTGCAAAAAGATGTAGACGATCAGCACCGGAAACACCACCAGCACAACAGCAGCAGCCATAAGACCATAGTTTACGCCCGCCTGTGAGCTGATCTCGTTGAGCAACAGGGTAATTGTTTTTTCCTTGGGATAGCGCAGCATAAACATCTGCGTAAACAAATCGTTGTACGACCATAGAAAGGAGAAGATTGCCACCGTTGCAAAAGATGGTTTGGCAACCGGAATGATGATCTTCGTATAAATCTGCAATACCCTGCAGCCATCCAGATAGGCTGATTCTTCCAAATCAACAGGCACTGCCCGGATAAAACCCATGAGCACGATGATCGCAAACGACAAATTGCCCGCAATTTGCGGCAGGATAACCGACAACAGCGATGCCCAGCGGTTGCCGGAGCTGGCAATACCCAGCACAACCTCCATACGGAACACCGGGATAATCGTAGAAAACACCGGAAACATCATACTGGCGACCACAAGGCTGTAGATGCCCTTTTTCCCTTTAAAGGAATACCGCACCAGTCCATACGCGGCCAGCCCTGCCAGCATTACCACCAGCACCGTTACCGTTACCGAGATGATAAAGCTGTTGGTGTACGCGTTAAAAAAGTTGGAACGCTCCATGGCGGTATGATAATTATCCATGGTAAAGCTGCCCGTCCACGGCCATGGAATGGAGAAGGAATCGGAACGGATTTCTCCTTTTTTACGGAACGAATTTAAAACGACCCAGATAAACGGATACACCGTCGTAATGCCCCACACAGTCAGCAGCAGGTATGTGAAAAAGCGTGAAAGCGAACCTTTACGCCGGGGGTGTGCATTGGTTTTCAACATGACGCTGTTCATTTGCATGCCCTTAATACTCCTCCTGCTTAAACAGGTTGTTCGCGATCAACGCAAGCACCACGCCAAGCACAACAATCAAAACCGCAATGGCGGAAGAATAGTCCACGTCGCCCTTTAAAAACGCCTGATTGTACATATAGGTTCCGGTTAGCCAGGATTTGTCCAGCGGGATGCCCGCGCCCATCATGACCCATGGCAGATCGAACACCTTGAGCGCACCGGTAATGGCCAGCACCAGGCAGGTATACAACACATTGCGGATCAGCGGCAGTTTGATATGCGTTGTCAGCTGGAGGCCGGTCGCGCCGTCGATTTTTGCGGCTTCATAAATATCAGGGGATATATTGTTTAAGCCTGTAACCAGAATGACAAAGTAAAAACCGACATATTGCCACATCACAGGCGCTAGCATCGTTACTAAGTAATGGTCCAGATCCTTCCAGTCTATGTTTTCCGTCAACCCAAACAAGTTTTTCAAAAGTTGGTTCAGCATGCCGCCGTTATACAGGAAAATGAGGTTAAACATCAGCCCAAGCGCCGTTGCGCTGATAACAATGGGGAAAAAGTACACGGTTCTGAAAAACTGCGCGCCTACGGTAATGTTGTCTACCAGCAGGGAGAGCAGAAGTGCGATGCCCACCTGAAACACGATCGTCGTCAGCGTTAAAATCAGCGTGTTTTTCAGCGCCGTCAGCATATGCGCATCCTGAAACATTCTGCTGTAATTGGCGTACCACGGTTGGTTCAGCCCCTCCGCAGCCGTACCCAGCCCCGAAATGTTCATCATACTGTTGATGATGTTCTGCACAAACGGGTAGTACAGAAAAATGCCCAAAAACAGAAACGCGGGCGTCAGGAAAATGAGCAGCGGAGTTTTGTTGCGGTAAATTGAGGAATTCATGGCTTTATCCCCTTTTCAAAGATCAAAGGGGCTACAAAGCGCAGCCCCTTTGATCAGAGCGAGATTTCCTTTTAGTTCAGCTGGATCGCCAGTGCGGAAGCAATCGCGTCCATCGCGGTCATGCCGCCGGTGACGATGTTCTTCACGTTTGCGAACAAGTCCGCACGTGCTTCAGAGGTAAGCGAATCCTGCACAGCACCAACGATGCTGGTTACGCCGCCGGCCATTTCAGCCGCGGACTGCTGCAGAGCGTTCAGGTTGGCGGGAGCCGCGCCGTTCTTCAGCGCCGTGACTTCGGTGGTAACGAAGGTGGACAATACTTCGTCGCTGGTCATGTACTCGATGAACTGGATCGCGGCATCGCGCTTGGTTTCATCTTCCCATGCCTGCCGGGTGATGTAATACCCCATGGAGATACCGCCGATAATGTCGGTCGCGCTTCTTTCGCCCTTGCCCGGTACATAGGAGATGGCAAAATCGTCCAGCGTATCGGCGCAGTTCTCGGTGAAGTAACCCACTTTCCAGGAACCGTCAATCAGGAAAGCGGCTTCGCCGTCGGCCAGCAGCTGCACCGTTTCGGCATCGGTCGCGGTCAGTGTGTTCTTGGGCAGGTAGCCCATATCGTAAAGCTGTTTGATGTCCTCAAAACCGGCTGCCCATTTCTGTGCGGTCGCGTCGTCGGCAGCGGCGGGCACGTCGAGATGGTTCGCGGTGTTGCCGTTGTTGTAAACGGCGAACTCAAACCAGTAATGCGGCACTTCCTGCAGGGATACGGCGACCGGGGTGTAACCGGCATCCTTGACCTTCTGGCAATCCGTCAGGAATTGATCCCACGTATAGTCCGTGCCGGGCATTGCCACACCGGCTGCTTCCAGCACCTTTTTATTCACAAACAGGCTTTCCCAATAGCCGCTGGAAGGAATAGCGTATACCTGACCATCCGCAGGGGAGGCTACCAACATATCTTCCTTCATGTTATCGGCATATTCGGGGTACACTTCGCGGATTTCCGCCAGCGAAACCACTTTGCCCGCCTGTACGATCGTGTTGGCATCGGAACCAAGGAAGTAGAATAACACATCAGGCTCGGTGCCGGCTTCAAAGTCCGTAAGCACCTTCGCCTTCCATTCTTCGTTGGATGTAGCGGAAGCATCCAGCACGGTATTGCCGGTTGCCGCTTCGTACCCGGCGAGCGCTGTTTCGTAATTGGAGCGGTTGCCATCGTCCCCGCCGTAGGATGTAACAACGGTGATTTCCACCGCGGAAGATTCAGCCGCCGCGCAGCCGGCAAAAGCCGACAGCACCAACGCAATCGCAGTAAGCAGAGCAAGTGCCTTTTTCATAAGTATTCCCTCCATATTTTATTATTCAGGAAGCCAAGTCATCATTGACTATGTTCAAAGTATACAATATGTATAAATATCATCCCAATAGATACAATTGGTTTTTATTGCTTATCGTTGGCTCATCTTGCCATCCGTATCCAACACGGCAAACGCAATATCCGGCAGGAGGATGCGGGCGATTACGGTATCGTGCCTGGTTTCAAATATCTCAAGGCTCCCCCGCTGGCCGCACAGAATTTTCAGTCTCCGGTACACATTCCGGATGCCAATATAGCTTTGGGTGTTATTCTCCTGCAGGCTGTCACCGTTCCACGTCAGCGCCTCGCGGATTCTGGCCCGGTCTTTATCCGTTAGCGTGCCGGTGTTCTCCACTTCGATCACCAGATCGCTGCCTTCCATCCACCCGCGCAGTTTGATTTCGCCGTGCTGCCGCTGTGCAATGCCGTGCTCGTAAGCATTTTCCACCAAGGGCTGTAATATCAGGCAGGGTACCAATGCCCGCATGATTTGATCGTCCATTTCTTTGGTTACCGTCAGCCGGTCGCCCAGCCGCTCGGAAAGGATATACAGATACGCATCCACATACACCAGTTCCTGCTGCATGGTACCCCGGGCTAAGCCACCCCGCGCGGTAGCCGCATCCAGCATGACGGATAGCGCTTCGATCATCCGGACTACCTTATCACTGTTGCCCATACGGGCTTCCCACGCAACCGCCTCCAGCGTATTGTTTAAAAAATGCGGGTTGATCTGCGAACGCAGCGCCTGCACGCGCGCATCCTGCAGCGCAATCTGCTCCTGATAGATATGGTTAAACTGGCTCTCAATCTGCTTGGACATGCTGTTAAACCGGTCCGTTAAATCATAAAACTCCCGGCTGGCAGGCATTTTGGCAACGGTATAGCCCCGTTCGCCTGCCTCCATATGCTCCGTTGCTTCCAACAAGGCGTCCATCGGCCGCGATACAAAATGGTAATATGCCCAGAGCGCAAAAACCAGCATGGGTATCATCAAAATGCCCATTAAAAAGTAGGTTTTTCCTACTCCCACCATATCGTTTTCCAGCGCGCTGTTGTCTGTGGCGATGGAGAACAGCACGGTGTGACCGGATGCTTTTACCGTTTGGGTGCGATCGTAGGGTTCTGCCCCGGAAGCGCCGCCGGTGATTCGTTTTACCATACCGTTTTCGCCCGTATACTGAACCGTCACGTTTTGGTCAATCTCAATTTGGGCAGCTTGCAGCCATACGATGGTGTCGATTCCTTCAAAAATGGTATCTTCATTGCATTCCATCACGATCACCGCAAAAGGCTGAAAGCTACTGTCCACAATGTTGCGCACCATATACAGCGCGTCCCCAAAGCGGTAAAAACCGATGCCGGTGCCCAATGCCTCATGCAGCGCTGTAATCTGCTCATGCGCCTGATCCTTATAATCCTGCAAATTGACGATTTCTCCCGCATCCAGGCGGTTACTCTCGTAATAGATTGTTTCCGGATGGCGGGTAAAAAAGAGGAAGGTGGCGTTAAAAAGGTTATTATATCCGTATTGCTGCAACAGGTATTGGTTCACCGTATCATACAGCATGACTTCGTCGTTATTGGCGGCGTACTTCGCATAAGCCGTTTTAATGGTATCGTCGTACGTACTGGCGCGGGAAGCGTCCATGGCGCTTTCCAGCTGCTCCTTGGTATGGCTCACCGCGTTTTCCACGCTGTTGGTGATGGTGCTTTCCATCTTTTCGCGCACCGTATTGCTAAGCGAGTCTCTGGCATACAGCAAAATGACGCTGAACGGCACCAGCCAGCAAATCGCAATAATGATCAGCAAACTCCATTTCAAGGAGCGCCCCTTGTTCTTTCTCATGCCCCTGCCTCCGTTTCCGTGACGGTTTTGCCTCTATTCTTTCACGGCGCAAATCGCGCGCAATATTCCATATGCTTATCGTATCATTTTTTATTATATATTTCCTTACCTGTTGATGTGGAATTTTCTCTTTTTTTGTGCACAAAAGGAATCCGAAAGTGTATTGCCCTTCCGGTTGATACAGCAAAGAACCCCTCTGCTTAATGCACTGCATATATCCCTGCCCGCTCGCTTGTCTTGCCAAAAGCAGGCAACCATCAACCGCGTTGCTTTTCACCTTGTATCATTGCAATTTTCACTTTTCACAGGCGGTTTCAACAGTCCGTTGAGAGCCTGAAGAATGCAGAAAACCAGCCGTCGGCATCAACGCACTGTTCCCTTGCAGGGCTTGAGCCAGCAAGGCTCACCATGCGCCAACGCCATCCACGGCTGGTCTATATAACGATGATAAAAATTACGCAGCTCACAGTGTAATCATATCGAGATTCGACATACCCGCTTGCTTGCCTTCACTTTTTACAGGCTTTTCCCCGCCGACGCGCGCGCACACATTTCCGTTTTCAGTTCCCACAGCCTCCGGGATAAATCCACATAGTACCGGTGCGGGTTTTCAAAGCGCTTCACTTCATCCCAGAGGGAAGCCACCTGTTCCATGCAGTAGGTGCGAATTTCCCCGACAGGCGGTGACTGGTACACCTGTTTGCCGCTTTGGAAAATCGGTTGCAACAGCTGCTTAACCGAAAAATCATTTAAGGTTTTGGTTTTCCACGTTGCCTCGGGATCGAAAATTGTATACGGTCCGTTACCGGCAATCACTTCATCGTGCATACAAAGCAAATCCGCCATTGCCTTACCGCTTGCATGGTCGTAAAAGCGGTAAGCCTTTTTATAATGCGGGTTGATAATTTTTCCGGTATCTTCACTGATTTTGATGCGCGGCTGCAATGCGCCGTCCTCGTCTTCCACCGCTACCAGCTTATATACCCCGTCCAGCACGGCGGAGCTTTTGGCGGTGATCATCCGTTCGCCCACGCCAAACGTATCGATGCAGGCGCCCTGCGTAAGTACATCCTCAATCAGGTATTCATCCAGCGAGTTGGATACGACAATTTTGCAGTTGGCCAGTCCAGCTTCATCCAGCATTTTTCTGGCTTTTTTCGTTAAATAGGCAATATCGCCCGAATCAATCCGAATACCGCAATCGGTAATGCCACGCGGAAGCAGCACCTCCCGAAAGGCGCGAATCGCATTGGGGATACCGCTTTGCAGCACATTATACGTATCCACCAGCAAAACGGCATTGGTCGGGTACATCTCGCAGTAGGTGCGGAAGGCTTCATACTCCGTATCAAACACCTGCACCCACGAGTGCGCCATGGTTCCGCCCGCCGGAACGCCGTACAGCTCGTCCGTTAGGGTGCAGGCCGTGCCCGCGCAGCCGCCGATGTAGGCGGCGCGCGCACCTTTTACAGCGCCCTGTACGCCCTGCGCCCTGCGCGAGCCAAACTCCAGCACCGTTCGTCCCTGCGCGGCGCGCACGATACGGTTGGCTTTGGTCGCAATTAAAGACTGATGATTGATTGTCATCAGCAGAAATGTTTCCAGCAGCTGCGCTTCGATAATCGGCGCGCGAACGGTGAGAATCGGTTCGTTGGGAAACACGCAGGTCCCTTCCGGTACGGCAAAAATATCCCCCGTAAAACGGAGATTTTGCAGATACGCCAGAAAACGCTCGTCAAAAATATTTTTAGAACGGAAATACCGAATATCCCTCTCGTCAAAATGCAGGTTGTTAATATAGTCGATTACCTGCTCCAGCCCGGCGGCGATCACAAACCCTCCGCCGTCCGGCACTGTGCGGTAAAACAGATCAAAATAGGCAATCCGCTGACCATGCCCGCTTTTTAAGTATCCGTTTCCCATGGTAAATTCGTAGAAATCGCAAAGCATTGATAAATTGGCTTCTTCCATCGCTTCTCTATCCCCTTTATCCGTAAACCGGCCGCGGCGCAGTTTGCTTGGTATTCCACGCGGAATACTGCTATTTCGGTAAAGGTATTGCATCCGGAAAAGCCACGCATCCTTCACCCGCGCACATTGCTATTATAACACCTTTTATTAGGCAGAGAGCGCCCATACGCTATGCGGTGGAAATTGTTTGGTTGTTTCGCTTGCAATCCTGCTTTCCGCCTCTTTGATCCAAAGAAGCCGTAGCGCTTGAATCCGTTTCGTGCATGCCGTTAATTGGTTTTGCATCACACTTCCAATAAGGGTAGAGCAACCAGCATCACATAAGAAATACCGTACGTTTTCCGCAGCCTATCGTTGCCATTTGCGGCGCCGCTCTGTTCCCCCGGAAGTACAGCAGTTACAATGAGTGCCAAAATCCTGCATCAGCACAAGGAGAAACAAGAAGATGCATTTCTGTCCATTAAGCCTCCACATTCTTTTTACTATAATCTAAGCAGAACAATCGAGAGGTATGACGATATGCAATACGGCTACTTTGACGAAAAGAACCGGGAATATGTAATTCAGCGGGTGGATGTGCCCGTTTCGTGGACCAACTACATCGGCACCCGCGATATGTGCGGCGTTTTTAACCATACGGCGGGCGGCTATTTATTTTGCGGCTCGCCGGAGTATCACCGCATCACACGCTTCCGCCCTAACGGAGTGCCCATGGATCAGCCGGGGCATTATGTATACCTGCGCGATGATGAAACCGGCGATTACTGGAGCATCTCCTGGCAGCCTGTCGGTAAACCGCTGGAAGAAGCTACTTATTCCTGCCGTCACGGCTTTTCGTACAGCAAATACCGCTGCGCCTATCAGGGCATCGAAGCGGAACAAACCCTGTTTGTCGCCTGTGATGATCCGGTAGAGATATGGGATGTCACCCTTACAAACACCAGCGGACGCGCACGCTCCATCAGCGCGTTTTCCTACATGGAATTTTCCTTTCACCACATTGATATGGATAACCGCAATTTTCAAATGAGCCTGTACGCCGCCGGTTCCCGCTATGAGGATGGCGTAATCGAGCACGATTTGTTTTACGAGGAGGACGGTTATCAATTTTTCACCTCCAATTTTACCCCGGATGGCTTTGATTGCCTGCGGGATGCCTTTATCGGCCCATACCGTTCGGAGCATAACCCGCTTACTGTGGAAGAAGGCAGTTGCTCTTCCAGCTTTGAAAAAGGCGGCAACCACTGCGGCTGCCTGCATAAAAAACTGATTTTGCAGCCCGGCGAAACCGTGCGCCTGATCTACCTGCTGGGCGAGGGCGGCGTAGCTGCCGGGCAGCAAATGCGCGCAAAGTACGCCAGCGAAAGCGCTGTGGATGCGCAGTTTGCCAAGCTGCGCGCCTTCTGGGATGAAAAATGCAGCCGTTTTGAAATCAGCACCCCCAACCAGGGGATGAACACGCTGATCAACCAATGGACGCTGTACCAAAGCGAAATTAATGTCATCTTCTCCCGCTTCTCTTCGTTTATTGAAGTGGGCGGCCGTACTGGGCTGGGGTATCGGGATACGGCGCAGGACGCGATGTGTATTCCCCATTCCAACCCGGCCAAGTGCAGGCAGCGGATTGTGGAACTATTACGCGCCCTTACCACAGCCGGGTACGGCCTGCACCTGTTTGAGCCCCGTTGGTTTGCGCCAGAGCCGCAAGCAAAGCCATTTAAATCTCCCACGGTCATCCCCACGCCAAGCCGGGCAGATATGGTGCACGGGCTTGAGGATGCGTGCGCGGACGATGCCCTGTGGCTGATCGGGGCGATTGTGAATTACATCAAAGAAACCGGCGAAACGGGATTTGCCGACGAAGTGATTACCTATGCCGACGGCGGCAGCGGAACCGTGTATGAGCATATGCGCCGCATTTTGGATTTTTCCGCCGTTCAAACCGGCAGCCACGGCATCTGCAAAGGGCTGCGCGCCGATTGGAACGATTGTCTTAACCTCGGCGGCGGCGAAAGCGCGATGGTCAGCTTTTTACACTATTGGGCGCTTCGCCAGTTTATCGAGCTTGCCGCATTTTTAGGCCACAGCGGGGATGCGGAGCATTATGCCGCTATTGCGGAGCGAACGCGCGCCACATGCGAAGCTGTTTTATGGGACGGCGAATGGTATATACGCGGCATTACAGCCGACGGACGGAAGATCGGCACCCATACAGACGAAGAAGGCAAGGTTCATTTGGAGAGCAACGCATGGGCGGTGCTCTCGGGCGCTGCCAGCAAAGAGCACGGCGAAAAGGCCATGGCTTCGGTGATGAAGTACCTGTTTACGGAATACGGCCTTATGCTCAACGCGCCACCCTATACCCACCCGGATGACGGCATCGGCTTTGTTACGCGTGTTTATCCCGGCGTAAAAGAAAACGGCTCCATTTTCTCCCACCCCAACCCGTGGGCATGGGCGGCGGATTGTATGTTGGGGCGCGGCGAGCAGGCGCAGGAGCTTTATAACGCGCTTTGCCCGTACTACCAAAACAATAAAATCGAAATCCGGCAAGCCGAACCCTACTCCTACTGCCAGTTCATCATGGGCAAGGCGCATACCGCCTTTGGCCGCGCGCGCCATCCGTTTATGACGGGCAGCGCAGGCTGGGCATACTTCGCGGCTACACAATATATACTGGGGATCAAACCTGATTTTGACGGTTTAGCCATTGACCCCTGCATACCCGCAGCCTGGTCTTGTTTCCATGTCCGGCGCAGTTGGCGCGGAGCCCTGTACGAGATTACCGTGCGCAATCCGGCGGGCGTTCAGCGCGGCGTTGCCGCCATCATCGCAAATGGCGTAAAAGTGGATAAGCTGCCTATATTGCCCGAAGGCTCGATATGTATGGTCGATGTGGAAATGGGGATGATAGAATCATGATTAAATTTGGCACCGGCGGCTGGCGCGCCATCATCGGCGAAGAATTTACCAAGGAAAATATCCAGTTGCTCTGCTTTGCCCTGTGCGGCTTGATGCAACAGCAGGGCGTGCAGGATCAGGGCATTTGCATCGGGTATGACCGCAGGTTTTTATCCAAACAATCCTCCCGCTGGGCAGCAGAAGTCTTTGCGGGCTGTAACATCCCCTGCCTCGTGCTGGATAGGGAAGCACCGACCCCGCTGATTATGTTTACCGTTCGCAATTTAAACCTGCCCTATGGTTTAGCGATTACCGCCAGCCACAACCCCGCCATCTATAACGGCATCAAGGTATTCACGCGGGGCGGGCGGGACGCAGCCGAAGCTGTTACCGATAATATCGAGGAAAATATTCAAAAAATCAAAAACACGCAAACCCCGGTGCCTACCATTCCCTATGAGCAGGGGATTGCGCAAGGCAAGATTCGGGAATTTGACGCTTTCAATGAATACATTGACGGTATTTTACACCTGACCGATCTGGACGCGGTGAAAAACGCTCGTCTGAAAATCGCGCTGGATCCGATGTACGGCGTTGGGCGTACCAGCCTGCAAGTAATTTTGCTGACAGCCCGGTGCGAAGTGGAGGTAATCCACGACCGGCATGATACGCTGTTTGGCGGCCGCCTCCCTTCCCCCAGCCTGCAAACCCTCGGTTCGCTTTCGCGCTTTGTGGAGGAGCAAAATTGCGATCTTGGCATCGCAACCGACGGAGACGCCGACCGCATCGGCATCATCGACCAAAACGGTGCGTTTATCCACCCCAATAAAATACTGGTGATGCTGTATTATTACCTGCTTGCGTATAAGGGCTGGCGCGGGGCGGCGGTGCGCAACAATTCGACAACGCACCTGCTGGATCGCATTGCCGATGATTTTCACGAACGCTGTTACGAAGTACCCGTCGGGTTTAAGCATATCTCCGCCAAAATGCAGCAGACCAACGCGCTTATCGGCGGCGAATCCTCCGGCGGGCTTACGGTGCGCGGCCACATCCCCGGGAAGGATGGCATTTATGCCGCCGCTTTGCTGGTGGAGATGAAAGCCAAAACCGGTAAGAGTTTTTCCCGGATGTATGAGGAGATTACGCAAAAATACGGCGAGCTGTTTATGTATGAGGATAATGCCATTATGTCGCAAACCCATAAACAGCAGCTGATGCAAAAGATTTTCGGGCAAAAAGCGCTGCCGGAATTCCCCTTTGCTATTGACCATATTTCCTATACCGACGGCTGCAAAGTGTATTTTGTAAACGGCGGCTGGGTCATCTGCCGTTTTTCCGGCACCGAACCGCTGCTACGCATGTGTGCCGAAATGCCCCACGAAAACGATGCCCTGCAGTGCGTTACACTATTTAAATCCTTTCTCGGCTTATAATACAACTTGTTTTCCCGATTCTTCGGATACGATTACCCCCTATTATAATCGTGCAAATGAGAGCCGGAGCTTCCATACGCAACATGGAGGCTCCGGCTTTTAGCTATAATTTTTTAACTGGCAGTTGTTCAACCGTGCCTGCCAGCCAAGTAGGTGTGTAGGCGGTTTCAACTCTGCCCGGCTCGCATGGCAGCATCCGGGCAGACAGAATCAAGCTGGATTCCTTCTCCGGTCTTGCTATGGCATCACCGATTCCGGCACGCTGTGGGAACGCTTCATGAAATAGCAGTTTACTTATTTGGTGTGGAAACGCTTTTTAAACTCCAGCAAAAACTCCCGCCCCAACACGAAGAAGCACGCCAGCGCCAATGCAAGCGCCAACACGCCTGCCAGCATCGCCGCCCATTGATCCGGCCCCTTCCATACCGTAAGCCCGATAATCGACGCGGCAATGGAAATGGTGATCAGCAAAATCATCGGCTGCATGTTCTGCTTCTGTTTTTCCAAATCGGTGAAAAACAAAATGGCCGTTAAAATCAATTCGGAAAAACAGACGATGAAAACCACCTCAATGGCCCAGCCGGGCGCAAGCAGCACATCAATCAGGATCATCATAATGCAGGAGTATTCCACCAGTTTGATCGTCTGGCTGATGCGGTTATACTCCACCAGATCGGGCGACAGCGCCAGCGACCATGCCATCCAAAGCCCCCAAAGCACCACGAGGCTCCATGCCCTGCCCCCGGTATACAGGTTCACAATCGGGCACAGGTAAGCAGCCAGCAGCATCGGCCCCTGAATCAGCTTCAGCATCCGGCTCCGCTGCAGGGTTTTCTTGGTGCGGCCGGGATAAATAACGTTAATCTTCATAAAGCGCGCTCCCCTCGACAGTCAGGGTTACATCGTCTGCCAGCAGCAAGCCATACAATTTTTCTTCAAAAGACGGGTCAGCCGTCGCCTTGGTGATCGAAAGCGTCGCAATATTATCAAACGTTATCAGGGCGCAGCTTGCGCGGTTGGTTACGGGCGTACCGAGTACAAAATCCATACTCAGCACATGTTCGGCAAGCTCCGGCGGCAGGCTGACCACGCCAAGGTTGGACAGCGTATTGCTGAACACCCGGTCGCTCAATATGCCGTGTACCAGCTTGGCAATCGGCGCCTTCACCGCAAGCGGTATATACCGCAGCGCGCCAACCAGCCGTACCGCCGCTGTAACCATTTCGCTCATAACACTCTGGGACGCTTTTTGCGTAAGCTGGCTGGAAATCTCGCCTATCACGGACTGCGTATCCCCAATTTGCTGTATCGGCAATTTGATGCCGCAATACATGGAAAAGTTTCTAAGCGTCTCCGACGGGTAAAATTTACGCATATTCACAGGCACTTGAATGTTCAGCGAGCCTTCTATTTCATCCGTCGCATCTTTCCCCGCCCGGAAGAGCAGTGCAAGCAGGTACGAGGTAATGGTCGCATCGTAACGAACGGCCGCTTTTTTGAGCGAATCCGCCTGCATATTGAAATGTAATACCCGGCATGGTCGCTGCCTGGATAGTTTCCCGCTCATCTGCACAGCCGATTTATCCACAAACCCGGATGCCTTTTGCGTTTTGGGCACCGATGCAAATTCATTGGTAAACTCGCTGGGGGTCGGTGCGTCGTTCACATCAAGCGTGGTACTGTCTTTACCGCATGGAATCCCCAGCAGCCGCAGATACTCTGCTGTCAGGGTTTTTAAAAATACCGTCCCGCCATACCCATCCGTCAGTACATGGAAAAACTCCGCGCTGATGCGGTTTTGGTAGTATGTAATCCGGAAGGATTGTGAGCCGCTGCGGGCAACACCCAGCGGACGGCACGGAATGCTGACCTCAGGCTCTATGGAAAACCGCCGTTTAGACGTATCCAGATAGTGCCAGAAAAACCCCTTCTTCACCGTTGTGGCAAAGCTGGGAAAGCGTTTAATCGTGAACGTGAGCGCCATTTGCAGCACTTCCGGAATAATAGCTTCCTTCAGGTATACCGAAAGCCGAAACACCGACATTCTGCCATGCTCCATGGAAAGCGGATAGATTTTTGCGGCGTCATCCAGCGGAAACCAGCGCAGCGGCGGTCTGGCGTAGAAACTTCCAAGATTTTCTATGCTCAACCGGCCCAGCGCATCCGCAAGCGTAACGCCCATGGCGCGATACTGCAAAATCGCGTGCTCAAAATCCTTGCGCATCAGGGTTTTTTCGCTGCCGCGCAAAAAATTATGCTGTTGATAATCCGTGAAAAATGCATTCAATGCTTCGGCATCTTCGCTGCTCAGCGATTGCCGGTAGCTTTCAAACGCCGACACTTTACCGGTATTCGGTTTTCGGCTGCGCTTTTTCCCATCGCGCTTCGCCTTTTTAGGCGTGGCTTTTTTTCTGCTCATCTGCTTACACCATCCATCATGATTGATGGCTATGCCCTCCGGTTTCAAGCGGCACATAGCGGTGTCTCCCGTTTATGGTTCTTTTGCGCCCGTCAGTTTATAGGCCGAAAAGGATATTTTTCCCCTGTTATCGCCGTAACCGATAATCCGTGTTATTTTCGGTCACGACCCAGCAGGCAATATAGCGAAAAGGCTTTGCTTATACGGCGTTCCCGTCCAGCACACCGCACAAGGCGGCGCGGAAGGCATCATCCTGTTCCCGGGTACGTTTTGGCCGGGCCTTTCAGGCGGCCTCCGCTCCTACGGATTTTACGGGCGGTATGCCGTGCCAGCAAGAGAGAATCAATATTCTCATCGCTGTACCGCATGCCGTTTTGGTGCAGCACATACGCCTGTTTGGCCAGCGCCATGGCAGCCAGCCCATAATCCTGCGTAATTACGATATCGCCTTTATTTATCATGTTCACAAGGCGAAAGTCCGCACTGTCCGCCCCTTTGGATACGGTGATCGTTTGTGCGCCTTCCCGTTGAAATTCATGCGCACTGTCGCAAATCAACAACACAGGCAGCTCTCTTTGGCGGGCACAGGCAAGTGTAATATCCACCACAGGGCAGCCGTCCGCGTCGATCAGTATTTTCATGCTTTCTCCCCTTATCCCGATTTCTCCAACGCTTAATGATGAGGAACAAACCGGGCATATCGGCAGCCGCTGCGTGCGCGGCATTCTATCCGTTTAGCGTATATTATCGCCGCATCAATGCAAGGTACAGTGTGGGTTGCCTGTTTGCCTCTTTCCCAGGTAAATCCCGTCAGGCTTTTCGCTTTCAACCTGTGTAAGATTTCAACACCGCATAGCATTCCATTTCTGCCGCTGCGCAATTAAAAAGTATATCCATATGTTCCCTACCATCCTCATCATACCACACTTTATAGCGCTTTTTGATTTTTCGCCCATAAAACCATAGATTTTGCAATCATTTAAATTCCATAACTATTGTGCCCCTTCCAAATGCTATATCAGCTGCGCATACTTTTTGATTCTTTGGATACCTGGTATATAAACGCTCGCGAAGGCTGTTTTTCAAAGAAATGCGCAACACAATTCCTCCTACTCCCCTTTGGTTTCGCGGTTCCAAAAATATTTTTTTATAATGCTGTTTACTTTCACTAAATCCATGATACAATGAGCCGTAACTACTTTAGTTGTATCAAGTGTACCTTTTGGTTAAGATTCGTCGAGTGACCGATTGTGAAACCATTTGCTATAACAAGAAGCACACATCGATGTGATCGAATATGATCAGGAGGTATTTCTATGTACACAGACAAAACTCTCACCTGCCGTGATTGCGGCGCCGAATTCACCTTTACCGCTTCTGAACAAGCTTTTTTTGCAGAAAAAGGCTTCACGAACGAACCGACCCGTTGTCCCGCCTGCCGTGCCGAGCGGCGTAACGCCGGCGGCGGCCGGAATGATCGTCGTGGTGGTTTCCGTACCGAACGGCAAATGTATGACGTCGTTTGTGCCAACTGCGGCAAGCCTACGCAAGTTCCTTTCCAGCCGCGTGACGACCGCCCTGTATATTGCCGCGACTGCTTTGAACAGCAAAGCCCCCGCCGGCGCTAATAACCCGACAAGCATTACCAAACCCCCGGATTTTCCGGGGGTTTTTGATTTATCCGTTATGATACTGCCGCTGCCTGCTTTTCCTTATTGATTTGCCGGGCGTTTCCAGCGCACGGCAAAGCGGCGAACGCGGCGCAAACGCCTTTTCACCTTTTCCCAAAACGTAGCACGGCCGCCATGGTAAAACACATTGGTTTTCGCCGTTAATCCAATAAAATCTACATACCTGAAATTGCATTCCTCCGCCAGATACGCGCAGGCGCTTTCATTTTCCAACAGGGTATATATTTTTTCCAAGCCCCACAGGGTGTGGTAAGGCGTACCCGTATCCAACGCCAGCCTGCCCAGAAAATAGGGGATGGTTTCGACTGTGGGTTTGCCATACGCCAGCGCTTCCGGAAACATCTGCGTCAGCATTGCCGGGCTTTGTATTTGCAGATAGTGATCTAAGATTTGCTTATACTCAAACGCCAGCCGGTTCAGGTTTGCAGGCGTCGCCGCGCTTGCGTTTTTCTGATGCTCCCGAATCCGGAAACACGTCAGCTTTTCATCGAGTATCCAAAGGCGGTGCGAAAAGGATAGCTTAACCCACAAGTCAAAATCCGAAAGCGATAAAAACCGCTTATCCTGATAATGATACTCCTCGTATACCTGCCGCCGGATAAGTACGCTGGGGTTGCACAAGCAATTGCAATGAAAGAAAAAATGCCGGAGCCATTGCTGTGGCTCGCGGTTTTGACAGTCAAAAATACGGGCATTCGGATAATTGGCTGCGCTAAGTTCTTCTCCGTTTTCCCCCACAAACAAAACCCGGGTGAACACAGCGTCCACATCCGGGTGCTGCTGCAAGTACGCCACCTGCTTTTCCAGCTTATCCGGCACCCATATATCGTCGCTGCACATATTGGCGATATATTGTCCGGTGCAGCGCCGCATGCAATGCTCGACGGCGACATTCATGCCCCCGTTTCTTGCCAGAACCTCCAGCTTGATGCGCGGATCAGTAAACTGCCGTATCACATCTACCGTACCATCCGTGGAACCATCATCCACAATCACGATTTCAAAATCCTGAAAGGTTTGATGTAAGATGCTGCTAATACAGGCGTGAATATACTTTTCGTGGTTATAAGCCGGTATCCGAACGCTGACCATAGGATTTTGAGGCATTACAGGTTTCCTCCCGCCAACGCAAACATTTGGAAGTCCAGCCTGTCCGCATTATAATCCACATCTTCCAGTGTGATTTTTTCGTCTCTCTTCACGTCTCTTTTCAGGTGCACCTGATCAGTCAGGCAGATAGGGATGCCCGGCTTTGACTGCTGATCCGTGTTTTCAATCATCCCATAGCACGCATATCCGCCGATGCCGTCCAGCTCGTCGCCCACATGCAGATCCTTTTTAGCATAGGCATATACGTTGGTTACAAAGCCGCAAGCCGGTTCCAAAAACGTCGTATGGCTGCAAACAGCTTCTATCGCGGTGTGCATCGCCTCGATGTGGCACAGGTGATAGGGACGGTAAAACGTGTAAAACGGGCCATCTCCCATTTTATAGTACCGAAGCATGCTTTGCTGGTAGGGATCATCGCAGTATCCGATGGCGAAGATACCACCGCCCGGCGCGGCGCCCAGCAAATAATCTACCATGGGCGTTTTCGCCTGCCAGAGCGCGCCAAAATCAAAAGCTTTTTGCACATGATCGATATCGTCGCAGACCGGGCCGTACATTCCGGGCCGGGCTGTTTTTAAGCCAATTGCATTGGCGATAATCGCCATTTCAATGTTCAGCTTGGTTCCATCCGTATAGGATGTACAGGCTTTGTAATCCAGCATGCGCTTATCCGCTTCAGCGATGATGGATTGCGGATTTGCGTACCGATCTAGAAACCCCTTCATGTTTCCCGCCATCACCAGTTGAAAGCCCCAATCCGTCAGCTCGTCGATCAAGTGCTTCAGTATTCCGTATTGGTCGCCGTCACAGCTTGTGCACACCACACGGTTCTCCCGGGCCAGACGGCTAAGGTACGGACCAAAGATCAAGTCGATTTCTGAGTTCATAAGGATCAGGTGTTTCCCCGCAGATAGCACCGCTTTTGCATATCGGCCGCCCGCTATCACGGTGCCCGTCGCCTCAAAAACAGCGTCCATCCCCTTGAGCTGTGCAAGTATACAGCCGTCCTTTACAACTGCAATCTTTCCTCTGCGGATAATCGCGTCTCCCTGCGCGGCATCCTCCGCCAGTTCAAACGCCAGGTTAAAATCCCGCAAAATCCTGCACGCTTTGTCCGTATCCGTATCGCATACGGCGACCGTATTGGTTTGCGGCGTTATCATCGCTTGGTATACAAGCCCTTTTCCCATCGCGCCAAGACCGATAATGCCAATGGAAATTTCTTTTTGCAGCAATTCCATCCTGCAGTTCACAGCTTTCATTTTTCATTTCATTTTACGAAACACGTCCGGTAATCCATCATCATTGTCCTATAAGTACTGCTTGTTTATCTAACAAATATTATAGGCTGACGTGGTTTGCCTGTCAATGTAAGCGTTTGCGGCCTTCATCCCTGTATTTTCCTTGAATATATAACAGCGTTACCGATTTGCACATTGACGTGCGGGCCGATAAACGCTATATTAATAGGTACAGACAACTGTGCGTTTAACACCCGTAGTAAGCTCATCCGCAGAACGTTGCGGATGCAATCCGGAGTATTTGATGCTCCTTTTCGCTGACGGATGCCGAGTCACATCTCGAGAGGTAAAAAGAATGCGAATTTTAATTGTCGAAGATGAAGCCGCTTCCCGCCGTGGTTTAATGAACCTTTTACAAAGCATCAGCCCGCAGAACCAGGTCGTCGGCATGGCGGCAAACGGTAAAGAAGGGCTGGAGAAGCTGCGCGCTTTAAAACCCAACGTCGCCTTTGTGGACATTTGCATGCCCGGCATGGATGGACTGACCATGGTCAGCAAGGCGAAAGAGGAAGGATGCAGCAGCACCTTTATTATGGTGAGCGCATATGCCGATTTTTCGTATGCAAGAAAAGCGTTGATTCAAGGCGCGCTGGATTATTTGGTGAAGCCCTTTATTGTGGAGGACGTGGAAAACGTGCTGCAGCGCGCCGCAGCCGAACAAAGCCGCGACAACTACATAGAAGAGTTTGACGTGCAGCACCCGATGATCACGCGCACATTGAAAATGATCGCAAATCAATATCAATGCCATATCAGTTTGGAAAGCATCAGCGAGCAGCTGCAAATTACACCGGAATACCTAAGCTACCTGTTTAAGCGCGATACCGGCATTAACTTTGTTACCTACCTTCGCCAGTACCGAATTGAAAAAGCCAAGCAGCTTTTACAGGACAGCGATATGAAGATTTATGAAATCGCCTCTGCCGTAGGATTTTCCGATGCCAAATACTTTTGCCGTGTGTTTCGCAACGTGACAGGGCAAGCGCCATCCAGCGTAATGCGCCGCAGCGACGAAGAGGATATGTCGGCGGAAAATTAACCCACATCTTAATCCCAAAACAACAAACCGGCTAGAGCCGGGCAGCTGGTATACAGCTCCCGATCCTAGCCGGTTTAATCGTACTATAAACAGTTTGGGCTCCGTTTATTAACCCTATCGGTCTTCAATAGCCGGCGGTTCTTCCTGCACGCCGCTGTCCGTCTTTAGCAATCTGGGCAGAATTAAAACTACGGTTGTGCCCACCTCGACCCAGCTGCGCAGGTAGATACGCGCATTACCACCGTAATACGAACAGATACGCTGGCAGGCATTTTCGATGCCAATGCCGCAAATTTCGCCAATCGGTCCGCAATTTTGAAAGCGTTCCTGCAATATCTTCAATTTCTCTTTGGGCATCCCATGCCCGTTTATCTCGGATGGTGATCCGCATCCGGTCCTCATCGAACAGCGAAAAATGGATCGTCAGCAGCCGCCCGTAGGTATAGCCCTCAAACCCGTGCAATATGCTGTTTTCCACAAATGGCTGAATAATCAGCTTGCGCATGGGCCAGTCCCGTACCGCACGGTCTACCTGTATGGACAAATCGAACATATGGCCAAAACGCAGTTTTTGCAGCATCAGATATTCCTTCAGCCAGTCCGCCTCCTGCGCAACCCGTCACCTGCCCGTCGCTTCTTTCAAACGTATAACGCAGCACTTGGGCCAGATGTTTAATCTGCCGCGATACCATTAAATTACCATCCCGGATAGCTGTATAATTAATGGAGTTCAGCGTATTGTACAGAAAATGGCTGTTGATCTGGTTTTCCAACGTTTTAATTTCCGCGATGCGCTGCCGTTCCAGCGCTTCAATTGTCCGTTTGGATTGCTCCTGCGACTGCTGCTCTGCCTGTTTCAGCCGCACCGCCATGTCGTTAAAGGCATGGATGCTTTGCGCTACCTCATGCTGTTCACGGGTCTCCACATATACATCCAGCTGTCCGCCCTGCACGGTTTCCAACCCTTTTTGCAGCGCGCGGATCGAGCGCATCATCCGGCGGAGCATTGCCATAAAATACTGCCAGCTGAAGCAGCGTAATCGCGCTGATAATAATGAACAGTGAGGAAGTATACCCCCGCGCCTGCCGGGTGGTAATACCCTTGTCCGTCACTGAATACAGCTGAAGACCCAGCCTGCCGATAGGGCGGTTGATGACATAATCAGCCTTTGTAAAATAAACCTGATCCTCAATCTGGTCTTCTTCATCCGTGTCCTCCGGGCATAGCTTTTGCCCGATCTTCGTTTCATCCGGATGCGCCAGTATAGTGCCGTCCCTTCCGGTCAGAATATTATAGGATAAGCCAATCGTATCGCTGTCTTTCACCAGTGGATTCACCATCGCGCGCAAGGCATCCGTATTAAACGTTACGATAACGACGCCTATGCTTTCTTTCGTCAGCAAATCGATTACCGGGTAAGACAAATGGAACAGGTACGTCTCCGTTGGTTTGTAGTAGTTGGGCCGCAGCCATACCGTCAGTTCCCGGCTTGCCATTGTCTGGTCATACAACGCAAACAATTCATTATCATTCCCGGCTGCCAGCAACTGGTTGCTCAGCCACGGCAGCCCGACCCATGTTCCATACAGGCGGCTGTAAAAAACAACCTGCCGGTTGGGCAGCACAACCGTTATACACTCCACATTGTCATCGGCATAATCCTCAATCAGCTGCCGCAGTTTCAGGCTCAGCATAGCCCGCTGGGAAGCCTGACTGTTCCACAGCTCATCCACCGCACTGTAAATTTCGCGGTCGATTACGATTTCATATACGCGGGTCACCTCGTCGTGTACATACCGCTCGATATTTTGCGCCTGCATCACAATCGTGTCGCTTTCCACCGCATCAATCACCTGGTGCAGGGAGGAATGAAAGTAATTGCTGGTGATCAATTGTGAAACCAACACAAAAAGAATGGATGTGACTACCCGCCAGCGAAATAAATTGAGGCAATAAGCTGCTACGGTAGCAGCTTATTGCCATAACGAATCATTCTTTTCATGACGTTTCTAACCCTTGACCCGCTTTATTCCTTCACGGCGCCACTGGTTAATCCTCCAACAATGTACTTCTGCAGTCCAACGAAGATCAGGACGACAGGGATTACCAGTATCATACCATATGCCATGATTTCATTCCACTTCGTGCCGTATTTATCCATAAATTTATAGATGTTGGCAGTCAGCGGACGCATGGATGCCTTGATATTGAACGTCATGGAATACACCAGATCGTTCCAGCCGTTAAGGAATGTGAATACAAAGCACGTTACCAAGCCGACCCGCGCAATCGGAATCATAATCCTGATGAAGGAGGTAAACGCGTTGCAGCCGTCGATTCTAGCCGCCTCATCCAGCGATTTGGGCAGGCTTAGGAAAAACGGCCTGAGCGTGACCACGATAAACGGTATCGATCCGGTGGCGATAGCCAGTACCGGCGCCTGATAGGTATTGAGCATCTTTACGCTGTTAAACATCAGGTACAGCGGCGTCAGCAGCAAGCTGCCGGGCATCATCTGCGTTACCAGAAACAGCAGCATGATCAATCTTTTCCCGGGCGTGCGGAAACGGGCAAGGCCGTAAGCCGCCGTGCAGCCAAACACCGTGGACAGCACCATGTTCATAAACGCGATTACAAAGCTGTTGCGCAGCGAATATAGAAAATCGTTATCCGTCAACTGGTGAACCCATGGGCTAACCGTAAAGTTGCGCGGCCAGAACGCAATGTTCTTATCAAATATTTCCACATCCGTTTTAAACGAGGAGATCAATATCCAATATAATGGAAACAGGAACGCGACAAGAATGAGCAGTGCAATCAGATCCATCGTCAAGCGGCGCGCGATGATCTTGCCGGAGTTGACGCGCATTTTCTGGGTTTGTGTCTGCGTCATGTCACATCACCTCATCTTTACGGATCAGGCGGAGGTAGAACACGCCCACCATCATCAGGCATACGAACAGCAATACCGCGCTGGCCGAGCCCATGGAGAAATTGAAAAGTGAGAAGCTTTGCCGGTAACTGTAAGTGGACAGCACTTCCGTAGCGTTTAGCGGCCCACCCTTGGTCATCATAAAGATAAGATCGAAAACTTTAAACGTATAGATGAAGCCCAGCATCAGTACGGAAAGAATGGACGTTTTGAGCAGCGGAATGGTGATACGGAAAAAGCGCTGAATTACGTTACAGCCGTCAATCGCGGCGCTTTCGTACACATCCGGGGGGATGTTGCTCATACCCGTTGCCAATAAAAGCATATTAAACGGAACGCCCACCCAGCAGTTGGCTATAATAACAGCCCACATTGCCAGCTTCGGGTCGATCAGCCAGCCCAGCGGCTCGCCACGCATCAGCCCGAACATATGCAAAAGGGTATTGATTACCCCGCCCTCCGTGAGGAACATATATTTAAAAAGAAGACCGGTAACCGCCACAGGCATCATCCAGGCAACCAGCAGCAACACCACGCACCGGTCCGGCCAATGCGAATTTTCCATTGAAGAACGCCTGCCAGCACAATGCCCAGCGTAAACTGCACTACAATACACGCGCAGGTAAACCACAACGTTTGCCAAAAGGCCTGTATAAAATCCGGGTCCTGCAAAATCGTTGCATAATTTGCTGAACCCGACGAAAACCGACGTATTGCCTTTAAAGGTCATTACGTTCAAATCCCGGAAGGAAAGAATAAAGTTATATACCAGGGGATAGATCATCATGATCATCATATAAAGCACTGCCGGCAGAACGAAAAACAGCCCCGTTATGCGGTCCCGGTAGCGTTTATAAAACTTAGCCATTGCATACCCTCCCGTCTTGGAATGAAGGACGTTCCGATTTCCACCGGAACGTCCTTCAAGCAGGTTAGTGCATTATTCCGCCAAGATCGCGGATACACTGGCAGCCGCTTCGTCCAAAGCCGTTTGCACGTCCATGGAACCGGTGAACACTTCATGTTCAGCCGTCGAGATCGCGGTGGAGATTTCCGGCCAACGCGGATGCGGTCCACGCGGCATGGCATAGTTCATGTTCTCGGCAAATACGCTGAAAATGGGATCGCTGACCCAAATTTCTTTGGATTCGCTGGAGTCTTTACGAGGAGAGAACTTACCGCCGGCTTCGCAGAAGTTCGCCGATACTTCTTTGCTCATCAGGTACTCCAGGAATTCCAGAGCCGCGTCAACATTTTCGCAAGCCGTGGTAATACCGAAGTTTTCGCCGCCGAGCACAGATGCGTTCACGCCGTTATCCGCATGCGGAATCAGCGCTACGCCCCAGTTTTTATCCGGCGCCATGCTGTTGATGGAGGCCACGTTCCAGGGGCCGTTGATTTGCATGGCAACGCCGCCGGAGATAAACTGGTTGTTGCAGTCGCCCTGCGTCCAGTTGATGATATCTTTGGGCATGGAACCATCTTCGATCAAGCTGTTGAGGAAGCCCAGCGCTTCTACACAGCCTTCGCCGTTGAGCTCTTCCAGCTTGCCGCCGGAGGACAGGAACCACGGAATGAACTGGAAGCAGCCTTCCTCGTTCTTCACAGCGGAGATCGCAAAGCCGTAACGGCCCGTATCGGGATTGGTCAGGGCTTTAGCCGCAGCGCGCAGCTCGGTCCAGTTGGTCGGTACTTCCAGGCCGGCTTCCGCCAATGCGTCCTTATCGTAGAACAGGCACAGGCAGTTGCTGTTATGCGGCAAACCGTAAATACGGTCGTTCTGAATGCAGCTGTTCAGCGGGCCGTAAAGAACTGGTCCAGTTCGCCCCACGCATTGAGCTGATCCGTAATATCGGCGAAAACGCCCATCTGGATGTAGGAAGCCATATCGGGGTTGTCCACCATACCGATGTCGGGCAGCTCGCCGGAGATGGCGCCCATCTGATACTGACGCATCAGGTCTTCGCGGGAAACATATTCATACGAGATATGGATACGGTCTTGCATCGCATTGAAGTTATCGATGTCTCTTTGGAATACGGAACCATCCGAGTAGTCATAATCAATGCCGAAGTAGTGCCACAGGGTCAACTCGATTTTGTCGTCCGCCACAGCCGATACGCTGACGATGGAAAGCAGCATACAGGTCGCAAGCAACAGGGCTAGTAACTTCTTCATAGGGTATCCTCCTTCACTTTTTCAGCAATCCCAAACGCTCGGATTGCTTTGTTACAAACAGCATAAAATATTACGCATAAAAAGTCAATCCAGTTGGAGGCAAAATGGTGGACATTCTTGTTGTAATTGGTTAATATTCCACCATATCACACGTCATAATGGATACAAAACATGCCAGCCAGCGGTCAGGGTTCCCCCTCACCGCTGGCTGGCGCTGTATGATATGGAAGCTCCTATGCCAACGTATCGCATTGCTTTTCAACAGAATCTTGCGTATAAACCTATATACGGCAACGCATTTACGTATATCCTTATGATTGCAGTGCAATACCATTGGCATAAACGGCCGGTATTACAGCCGGATATCCGGCGCATGTTTCGTTGAAAAATATACGCCGGAAAAGGCAGTAAACCCTTATGCATTCTCAAAAAGCATATTTATGCTTTTGTTGCGTAATTATACATTCACCGTAAGTACAGCATCCGCACGCACGAATACCGGTATGGTAGCAAGAGGCGCTTCCGCCTGTACGGTTTGCCCGCCATCGTAGCTCTTGCCGGTATGGGCTTCCACCCAGCGGCAGCCCGCAGGCAGGTATACGGCGCGGCTGCGAACACCCAGCTCCATCACAGGCGCGATGAGCAGATCCGGCCCGAACATGTACGCATCTTCCACTTCGCTGGCCGCCTTATCCTGCGGGAAATCGTAGAACAGCGGGCGCATCACCGGCGCGCCCATTTCGTGGGTTTCGCGCATCAGGCGCTCAATATAGGGCAGCAGGTCTTCACGCAGGAAGAGGTAGTGTTTCAGGATTTCGTAGGCTTCCTCGCCATAGCTCCATACTTCGTTGGGGCCGCCGGTATCCGCCTTGCTTTCAATCAGGCTGGGTTCGCCGTGCAGGCGGTAGCCATGCAGCCGGAACACCGGGCAGAATACGCCGAACTGGAACCAGCGAATCAGCAGCTCGCGGTAATCGGGATCATCCTGATCGCCGCCATGGAAACCGCCGATATCCGTCGTCCACCACGGAATGCCCGCCATCGCCATGGAAAGGCCAATGGCAAACTGCTCCCGCAGCGTACGGAAGGTGGTATCAATATCACCCGACCATACCAGCGCGCCGTAGCGTTGGCTGCCTGCCCACGCACACCGCAGCAGGTTCAGCGGATTTTCCTGTCCAGCCGCTTTCATGCCATCGTAGAAGTTCTTCGCATACAGTGCCGGGTACAGGTTGCCGATTTGCAGGTTGCTGCCCAGGTGGTAACGGTAATTATCAAAATCGTACACCCGGTATTCCGGTTCCGCCTCATCCAGCCAGAAGATGCGAATGCCCTTATCATAATAATTCTTCTTTACGACGCTCCATACGTACTCCCGCGCTTCGGGGTTGGTGGGATCATACGCGATGGTGTTACCGCAGTAATCCGTGCCGATGCGCACGCCGCGCTCGGTGCGGATGAGGTAGCCTTTTTCCAGCATCTCCTCGTAGTTTTCGCTCTTGATGTCTACAAACGGCCAGATGGAGACCATCAGCTCGATACCCAGTTCCTTCAGTTCCTTGATCATCGCATCCGGATCGGGATATTCGCGCTCGTCAAACCGCCAATCCCCCTGATACGGCCAGTGGAAAAAGTCCACCACGATCACGGACATCGGCAAGCCGCGCCGCTTATGCTCGCGGGCAACCGCCAGTAGTTCCTCCTGCGTACGGTAGCGCAGTTTGCACTGCCAAAAGCCCATGGCATAATCCGGCATCATCGGCGAGTGCCCCGTTACATCGGCGTAGGAGGCAGCGATACCCGCGGGGTTTTCATCGGCGCAAATCCAGTAATCCAAAGCCTTGGTGCTGCGCGCGTGCCACTCCGTCATATTTTTACCGAAGGATACACGCCCGATCGCCGGGTTGTTCCATAAAAATCCGTAGCCTTTAGTAGATACGGCAAACGGTACGCTCGCCTGCGAATTGCGGTGCGCCAGTTCCAGCACGCATCCCTTTTTATCCAGGCATCCATCCTGATACTGCCCCATGCCAAAAATCTTCTCATCCGCGCTGGATTCAAAGCGCATGAACAGCTCGTAATCTCCGCCGATGATAGGGCGCAGTTCGCGCGCCGCAATTTCCAGCGAGCTTACAGACGTATGCCCGGGCGAACGGGTGCGCCATTGCTCCTCCAGCAGCAGTTCTCCTTTTTGGTTGTAAAAGGTCAGTCCGCCGCCATCGCTGACCTGCACCGTAATGTTGCCGTTACGCACGGTTGCCTTTTGCCCCGTAATCGTAATTTCAACATCACCGGCTGCGGGCTGTTCCAGCAGCGCCCAATTTTCCTCGGGCATCTTTGCCTGATGCGTTGCGCGCACACGAAGTGCATTGTTCCCCCAAGGCTCGATCCAAAGCTTTTCAGAATCTTCCCTGCGTAGGAGCCGGTTTCCCTCTCGAACCAGAATTGCCATGTGTTTTCCTCCTTGTCCGCTATTTCTGATTGGCATATGCAACTTATATCCAGCCGGTGCAAGCGTCTCCCTGCCGCCTTTACCCCTGGAATTTTTCCGCTGACAAACTTGTGGAAAATCCGATTCACGCTCTGCTTATGCAGGGTTTGCTTCTTGATTTTCCTGTTATTCTTACCCGCTTGCGCACATGTCCCACCGCATGGAACAATGTAGCTTCTTTACCACCAGTATATACATACACAATCACATGTAAAGTTTTTTGGGGGACATATTGGTTGGAGATTTTTAAACCAAAAGCAGAATCACGCAGCGAAATCCGTTCTGTTAGATGCGTGTATCCCTTATAATATAAGGGTATCAAGGCATCCATAGTCAACCGAAAATAGTGGAATTTTATAACTGGCAAGCATACTCCTATCCGGCTACGCCATACAGGCGGATTCCGGAAGCCGTCTGTATTGGCTTTCATTCGGACAGATACGGCAACAGCCAACAACTCGTGTCCTCTCCAGCGTGGCAAATACAGCGGTTTATCGCCTGCCTTCCGTATAAGAGCGGGCCTTTTCCGTGCCGCACTTGCGCCCTTTTGATCCCCGCCAGCTAAGCAACCCATTGCCATATGCAATCCAGCATCCGGCCCGCCGATACCGTTTCCACAAAACAACGCTTGCTGTGTATGTTGGGGAATGGTATGATGTTGGGGCATAAAAAGTGGAGGAACCTATAAACGATGAGCAAGAGGCTGCTGAGGAAGGACCTGCTGTTATTCTTCATCATGATTTCCGCGGCGGCGCTGGGCGATGGGCTCAGCAACTCCGTATACTCCAATTATTTTAAAGAAGCTTTTAACGTCAGCGCTACACAACGCGCTTTTATTGAGTTCCCACGGGAATTACCGGGCTTGCTGTGCGCATTGGTTATCGCGTCGCTTTCCATGCTCGGGGACGCGAAAATCAGCCTGATTGCCCAGCTTTGTGCAAGCATTGGGCTTATGGCAATGGGTGTTTTTTCACCCTCTTTCGGGGTGATGCTCATTTTTTTGTTTATCAACTCGATGGGCATGCACCTGTTTATGCCCCTGTCCGATTCCATGGGCATGGCGCTGGCCGAGCCGGGACAGGTAGGGCGGCGCATGGGGCAATACGCAAGCATGAAAATGCTGTTTGGCTTCATCGCAGGCATTACAGTATTTCTTGGTTTCCGCTTCGGCGCTTTTTCCTTTGATAAACCGGTCAACCTGTTGTTTATCATCGGCGCCGTCTGTTTTTTAGTCGCGGCCGTTGCGGCAGCACTGCTGATAAAGCAGCATGTACCCGTGCTGGGCGCGCGCAAGCGGGCAACGCTGGTGTTTCGCAAGCGGTACCGGTATTATTATTTGCTCACCATGCTAAACGGCGTACAAAAGCAAATCGCGTATGTTTTCGGCTCCTGGGTCATTGTTGATCTGCTGCTGAAAAAGGCGGATACCATGTCCCTACTGCTCATTACGGCCAGCTTTATCAGCATCTTCTTTATGCGGGTCATCGGCCGCTGGATCGACCGTTTTGGCATTAAACGCATGATGTATGTGGATGCGCTGACGTTTATTTTCGTCTATATAATCTACGGTTTTGTCGTCTGGGGCGTATACAGCCAGACGCTGCCGGGCATCGGCTGGCCTGTGCTGCTGATCTACATCCTTTTCATTATGGACCGGCTTTCCATGCAAATCGGCGTGGTAAAGTCGGTATACCTCAAATCCATCTCGGTAACCAAAGAGGAAATCACCGCTACGCTGTCTACCGGTACCAGTCTGGACCATGTTGTGTCGATTCTGGCGGCACAGCTGAGCGGATTGATATGGACGATCTGGGGCCCGCAGTGGGTTTTCTTCATGGCGGCAACGTTCTCGCTGGGTAATCTTTTTGTGGCGTGGCGCGCCAAAATCGGCGAAAACGGCGCCGATGGCGTAGCCGAATAAGACCGAACCGCACAAGGATGTATAATACCCGCCGTCATCCTGCCTCTCTTTTGTTTATACCAGCATATTGATTGTTTTGCCAAACAAAGAAATTACGATAACAGCCAAAGAGCGAACGCATACATACCCGTATACGTTCGCTCTTTGGCTGTTCTATTATCAATTTTATGGAAAATACTTGAGCATTATCCCTCTTTCCACCGTTTTACAAAACCGGCGGCAAGCACCGTATAGCAGCAGAAACCTTAAACAATACAAGCATCCGGCTTTGCATGCCGATGGTAAACAGGACTGGCAAGTTGCGATGCAACCGTAGCACGATTCCTATACCGCTGCTCCCTGCAGGATCATTAACCCTTGATACCCGCCTGTACGGAAATACCTTTGAGAAAGTATTTCTGCGCACCCAGATACAGCACAAACGGCGGCACCATCGAAACCAGACAGGAGGCGATCAGGTGCGCCCATTTCTGCTCGTACTGCCCCATCAGCAGACGAAGCCCGGCGGTCAGGGTTTGGTTATCCACATCGGTCATGACAATGGTCGGCCATAAGAAGTCGTTCCACGCCGCGTTGAAGGTAAACAGCCCGACGACGATCATCACCGGCGCGATGGACGGGATAATGATGCGGGAATACACTTGAAAGCTGTTGGCCCCATCGATCAGCGCGGCCTCATCCAGCGCCTTGGGCACACTTTTAAGGAAGTTTCGGATCAAAAAGATGTTAAACACGCCTGCCATTGCAGGCCAGATGAGCGCATTCAGGTTGTTAATCCAGCCCAGCGCGTTGGAAATGCGAAACAGCGGTAATATTGCCACCACATTCGGGAACATGCTCATGTACATCAGCGTCCAGAAAATCGCGTTGCCGCCTTTAAAATGCAGCCGTTCGTACGCATAAGCGGAAAGCGATGTAATAAACACGATGCACACTGTTTGCGCAATGGCAACGATGAACGAGTTTTTAAACATCGCCAGCAGGTTCGCCGTGGTGTTGGTACCCGCGCCGCCTACGAACATCTCCACATAGTTGCTTACCGTCCACTCCCGGGGGAATAACCGGGTCAGGTAGTCCCACGGTCCCTTCAAGTTGGCAAAGGAGGTGATAAAATCCGAATCATATTTAAAGGAGTTCAAAATCAACCACAGCACCGGCAAAAGCCAGGCGATCCCCAGCAGGAACAGGAAAGTGAAACCCATGCGCTTTCCGGCTTTGGAAGTTCTCATCGTATCGCTCTCCTTTCCTCAGTCCGGGGTGTTGGCGCGCATCAGGCGCAGCTGCACGTAAGATACCACCATAATGCACAGACCCAGTATCAGCGCCATTGCGGCGGACATACCGGCCACCTGTTTTTTCACAGCGTTTTCGTATACGTACATCAACACAACAGCATTGGCTTCCTGATTGGTAAAGCCGGTTAAAATCAACGGCTGGCCGTATACGTTAAACTGCGCCACCACCGACATGACCAGCGTATACATCAGCGGGTAACGCATGCCGGGAATTACAATATGCCAAAAGCGCTGCCAGCCATTCGCGCCATCCACCGCCGCCGCTTCAAAATGATCCCGCGGGATGGACGCCAGCGCACTTTGGTAAATCACCATGTTAAACCCTGCGCACCACCATACGGTAACCACCACCAGCACCACCCATGTGTACGGCGGCGTAAACCAGTTGGCCGAAGAACCCAGAAATTTATTTACAACGCCGTAATCCACATTGAACATATAGCGCCATGTAAGTGTAACGGTCGTAATAGACATCAAACTTGGCAAATAATACAGCGCCTGATAAAATTTGTTGCCGCGGCACTTGGTTTGCAGCGAAACCGCCAGCATCAGCGGTATGGCAATGCAAAACGGCACCGAGTAGAGCACAAATTTCACCGTGTTCCAAAGGCCGTTTCGCAGCTGCCGGTAATAGGTGTTGGACGAATCAAACAAGAGCGTGCGAAAATTATCCAGCCCTGTAAACACAGGTTCGTTGAATAAATCCCAGCGCGTAAATGCGGCATATACGCCGTAAATTGCCGGGGTTACAAAGAAAATAATAAAGAAAAATAAATGCGGGCCGATATACGCATACGGCAGTAATTCCTTGCGCATCCGGTGGCGCGCAAGGTCCGTTTTCATATCCGGGCGCGCCATAAACGCCGCAAGACCCGCGCAGGCCAACGCAAAGTATGCCAGCGGGTCAAACAAAATGCTGATTTCTTTTACATCGCGTTTTTTAAATTTCACGCCTGCCTCTTTCAGCGCTGCGCTGATAGGCGTATATAGCGTTGCGTTCGCTTTTTCAGTGGTGAAAAACAGCAGGAACAGTCCAAAACAAACAAAGGACACCCCTGCAAATAACATACCTACGCTATCCTGTTTTTTCAGCAGCGCGATAATAGCAATCAACATCGCGCACAGCGACAGGGGTAAAAGCAGCGTGCTCGCACTGGAAAGTGAAAACAACACCTGTACCAGCGACATCTGGGCTGTGACCGTCGTATCCTTCACGGTCGAGGTCGCCCCCAGCCCGGACAGGCAAAACAGAACGAGGAATGCAAGCGCGATCACTGCGGCTGTTTTTGAACGTGTCATAGGACACCTCTTTTCTATCAGGAATCATCCATAGGCTCGCCTGTCCGCACCGCTTTGTACTGCGGGCAAGCCGGCAAGGCATATACCGGAGCGTCGCGCAAAGCCAACAAGGCTTTGCGCGGCGCTGTCCAGGTAATCAGAGGCGGGAGAGGCAACAGCTCCCGCCTCTGTGAGGAGGCTGTTATTTACAGTGTTTATTTCGCGGAAATCGCGTCGTTAATCTCCTGATCGATCTGCGCCAGCGCATCGTCGATAGAAATGGTATCGTCTACGAAATCCCAGCCAACGCGGCTGAAAGCAGTATCGAACAGGCCCCAGTATTTATAGGAGTAGATGGCCAGTTCATCCGCGCGCTCCGGGTCCGCCAGGAAAGCCTGCGGCATATCCAGGAACTCGGCATAATTATTGATGGACAGATGCGCGGGGCACATACCGGCATTCTTGGCCCATGTCAGGGAATGCTCGCCCATCCAGTTAACAAACTTCGCTACCGCCAGATCTTCTTCTTCGGTACGGTTTTCATCGGCAAACTGCACGAAGTTGTGGGAAGAAGTCCAGTTTTTGCAGGTGGAAGGATCGTAGCATACGCTGGGAACCATCCCGAAGTTAATGCCCGCATCCACAACAGCCGCTTTCATCCAAATGCCTTCGGACCATACCAGCAGCTCGCCGCTGTAGAACTTGGAAGAATAGTCGGTGTTTTTAACGGTGGTGTAGCCGCCTTCCCACAGGTCTTTCATCGTCTGGAAAACCTGCTTCATGTTCGCATTGTTGATGCAGGGGGTTGTGCCATCTTCGCTGAGGGTGCAATTGGGGTCCAGCTGTGCGTAATAGCCCAGCAGCTGTGCGCGCATCCAGCCCAGATCGAAGATTTCGCCTTCCCAACCGGCGGCTCGGGCTTTATCGCCAATTTCCTTGATCTCGTCAAAGGTGATATAGCCGTCTTCCACATAGCTGTTCAGGTCATACTTGTCAAACAAATCTTTGTTGTAGTACGTCACGTAGGAGTGCACATCCAGCGGAATGCCGTAGTGCTCGCCATCGATATCGGAGCGCTCCCACGCCGCACTGTTGTAGTTTGCCGCCTGCACGCCCGCTTCCGCAAGCAAATCCGTATCATAAGCGTACAGCATATCGTTTTCCACAAAATCGGGAATCCGCTCAATGTGGACAATCGTCACATCCGGCACACCGGTTCCGGTTTGTACCGTCATGGGAATCTTCTGGTACAGGTCATCGGCTGTCATGGGTGTATGGTTTACAAACACTTCATCCTGCGAAGCGTTGAACTCGTCCACCATACCCTGCATGGTCGCGCCGTCCGCACCGGTGAAAACCGACCAGTAATCAATCTGCACCGGCTCGGCAAGCGCGGCTGGAACCGCACACAGCGTTAGCAGCATACTCAAACACAAAGCAATACCCAGATACCTTTTCATCATGAAACCCTCCTATCAATTCTATTTATACCGCTTAAAGCATAAGCGGTGATAAATCATCCTCTATACGC
The DNA here is from genome assembly GCA_963663285.2 of Candidatus Limiplasma sp. GTDB lineage: Bacteria > Bacillota > Clostridia > Christensenellales > Aristaeellaceae > CAXXOK01. The sequence goes on from CAXXNI010000002.1 coordinate 1,910,464, forward strand.
AGATTAATTGGATTGTGCTTCCGGGTTACGGTTAATGGCTTTTATTTTGTCCGGATTCACCTTCGGCACACGGTTCGGTGTTACCAGCCCGTTAATCTCCTGCATTACATCGGTCAGCTGTGTGTAACAGTAGCCGCAGCAATAGGGAATATCCCGTATCGCATCCGTCAAGCCCTGAAAGCGGTTATAAAACTGCGCTTCGTCCTTTACTTTATCGTGATAGCCCCAGGTTGCCATGCCGCCCATTTCCCCCTGATCGCCCAATTCAGCAAAGGCAATGCCGCCATATTCCGTGACCATAAAGGCTTCCTTGCCAGTCGGGGTTTCCGTTTGCGCATAGCAGGGGCGCAGGTCGCAGGCATGGGTTTCCACATGGTCGCGGCTTTTGAAATGCGCATTCATGGTGGGCACGTCCGCAGTGTAATCGTGCAGAGCGCAAATGTCGGTGGTGGTTTGCTCCCAACCGTCGTTAGCCGAGCACAGGCGCGTACCGTCCAGCGCTTTTACCAAGTGATAGAGCATCCGCCCCGTTGCCTGCTGCCTGGGATCGGTATAAATCTGGGGCGTACCCCAGCTTTCGTTCAGCGTTACCCAGGCAATCACCGATGGGTGGTTGAAATCCCGCTCGATTCCGCCCTCCAGCGTATGGGTTAGATTACGGACGCTTTCGTCGGTAAACTCATAAGCGCTGGGCAGTTCTTCCCACACCAGCAGGCCCATCCGGTCAGCCCAGTAATAGTAGCGCGGGTCCTCCAGCTTCTGGTGTTTACGGGCGCCGTTGTAACCAAAAGCCTTGGTCAGCTCAATATCCTTTTGAATCGCCTCATCGCTGGGTGGCGTTAAAAGGGACTGCGGCCAATACCCCTGATCCAGTATCAGGCGCTGGTAAATCAGGCAATTGTTCAGGTATACGCGGCTGTTTCGCACTTCCACTTTGCGCATCCCGAAGTAGGTGCGTACATCGTCTACCACCGTATCTCCATTTACCAGCCGCACTTGCACATCGTACAAATCGGGGCTGCCCGGAGACCAGAGGCGGACGGGCTCCAGATCGGCATGGGTAATCATCTCAACCGGGATATGGGTTGTGCGTCCGGAAACCGTGGCGGTCACCACCCGTTTTACGCGGTCTTGAAAGGACACCGTTATCTCCGCCGTTAAGGAAGTTTTCGGCGTCACATCCAGCGCGATCTCGGCGGTAAACATATGCCGGTCAATATCCGGCGTAATATGGATGTGTTCCATTGCGTACTCACCCGTCGCCTCCAGATACACCGTCTGCCAGATGCCGCTGACCGGTGTATACCAGCAGCCCATCAATCCGCGCTGCCAATACTGCTTTCCACGCGGCTGGGTGCAATCCGGCTGATCCTGTACGCGCAGGCACAGGTCGTTTTCACCTTCGCACAGAAGCAACGTAATATCCAGCGCGAACGGTGTGTACCCGCCCCGGTGGGTTCCGGCCATTCGGCCGTTTACGTATACTGCGCACGCATAGTCCACCGCGCCGAAGCGCAGCCACACGCGTTTATTCTGCATTTCTGCCGGCAGGGCAAACGCACGGCGGTACCACAACACAGGATGTATTTCATCCGTGGGGCCGATGCCGCTTGCCGCGGACTGGTAACAAAAAGGCACCGTAATGGTTTTGTCAAAAGTTTGGCCCGGTTGTTCCCAACCCTGCCGGAGCCCGGCGTCCTCATCATCAAAAGCAAAGGACCATTCGCCGTTTAAGTTTACAAATGAATTCCGCATCATGTCGGGACGGGGATGTTCGGGGCGCGGGATGGAAGCGATCGGTGTGGCGCTCATACAATTCCTCCAAGAATTACTGGATAATACGACGGATCAGCGCTTCTTTATGTTACACGATTCTTGTACCTTATTCTTAAAAATGGCAACATTAATGGAAGGTTATCGCTGTTTATTACCCGTTTCTTACATTGATACAATAACACCGGCCCTTATTTATGTCAACATTTTTGGATTATTCCATTAAAAAAATAGCTTACCCGCTGAAAACTTCACATTTTTTGCACGAAATATTTCGTTCTTGCGCAAAGCACCCGCCGGCAAATACTGCCGGCGGGTGCTTTGCAAATCTTATTTTTTATTATTCTTCCATGTGCGCTTCGTCCCGCAGGCGGTACCCTACGCGCATCACGATGGACTGTGCATAATCGCCGAACTTTTCGCCAAACAGATTGATGCCACCCACATGCTGCGCATCCCCCGGCACCTCGATACGTACGGAGATATGGTCGGATTCATGAAGCTGCAAAGTTTGCAGCGTTACATCGCTGATGGGTACATTCTCCAAATAGCTGCCCGCATGATCCACGCGCCACGTTTTGAGAAAACCGTACTGTGTGGAAAAATCGCTCCACCACGCAGGGGTCAGCTTGCCATGGCGGCCGCCGCAATCGCATGGGCTGGTCCATACCCCCAGACGGTGCCCGTTAATGGATACAACGATATCGCTTTTCCACGGATCGCGGTACATGGGGGCCTCGGAGCAAGCTTCAAACGAGATTTCCAGCCATTCCACCACGATACGTTTGATGGAAAGCAGTGAAAAATCATAATCCAGATAGCCTTCCCGAAACCAGATGATCTGCGCGTCAAAGCGCTGCGGCAGGTAGAACGATGCGACGTTATCCATTTCGCCAACAAATACCTGATCGCTGGCCAACCCGCAGGTGTTTTTAATATTGCCTGCTTTGCTGTATCCGCCAAGCGGCATTTCCAGCGTAATCACATTGGTATCCGGTGAACCCCAAGCGGGTTCCAGCCGCACGGAAAACGAATCCAGTTTCCGGCTGCAGATTTTCATGGTGCCGCGCTGGCCGGGCTGTGTTTCCGACAATATTAGCCCCGCTTCCTCCAGCACTTTGATGGCTTGTGCAGCGGACGACATGGGAATGCCCAATTGTTCGGACACCTCGCCCACGTTCATGCTGGATTTGCCCAGCGCCCGGATGACATCGATACGGACCGGCGCCGCCAGCGCATGCGCAATTTTATATAGCCGTTGGGGATCATCCACAGAAAGCTCCGCATGCTTCCCTTCGTAATCCTCCGTCATCAAAAGCCCTCCCCCGCTCTGTTTATAACCGGTACGGGCTGTTTCTCGGCCCGTCACGTTATCGTTTATCACAATCCTGTTACCACATACAGTATATGATTCTCCCTGAAAAGCAAGCGGGAAACAGTAAAACAGGCATAATCCACTTCATCCCTTCCTACCAAACGCAAAACGTCCGGAGCCTTTAACGGCTCCGGACGAAAGCATTGCAAAGTGATGATAAACCATGCAATTACTACTATTTACGCAAGCTGGAGGAATGATTAAAACTCTTTAATGAGCGATATTACAGTTCTTGCCGCCTGTAAAATGCAGTATATACCAGAAGCGGTTAAATCGACACGACCCGGTTGCGCCCGCTCTTTTTCGCGTTATACATGGCTTCGTCCGCCAGTTTAATCAGCTGCTGAATATCCTTTACATCCTTCTGCGGATACGTTACCGTGCCCAAGCTGACGGTCGCCTGTATTGCCTGCTCATCGTTTTTCAGCACCGTATCCCGCACAATAATCCGGATACGCTCGGCTACAAACTGCGCATCCTGCTGGCTGGCTCCCGGCAGCACGCATAGGAATTCTTCGCCGCCATAGCGGATCATTACATCGCCTTCGCGAATCACGCTGTTCACATTTTTCGTAATGGATACAATCAGCTTGTCGCCTACCATGTGGCCGTATGTATCGTTGATCGATTTAAAATGGTCAATGTCAAACATAATCAGCGACAGGGAAGAACTCGAGCGGATCGCACGGCTGAATTCTTCCTGCAAACGGTTATACCCAAAGCGGCGGTTGTAAATACCCGTCAAAGCGTCCAGTGCAGCCAGCTGCTGCATTTGCTGATGGGTAATGGCATTGTTGAACGCCATGGAAAGCATCGGGCCATAGGCGGATAGCTTTTCCAACTCTCTCTCACTGAAAGGCTCCACGCTCACCAGCAATATCATTCCGATGGTTACCTGCTTATACACAATCGGCTCCAACAGCAGTTCCTTTGGCCGGTATTGCGTCAAAACCCCTTCCATCACGATGTCCTCGGGGAAGTGAATCAGCTGGCGTTTCTGTTTTTCCACAGCATAACGGAGGATAGAATTATTTAACAGGCTCTTTTCCTGATCGATCGCGAAAGCTGCCGCCGTATGCAATTCTCCGCCCTGCTCCGTCAGGATAGCGCCGCCGTTAGCCCGCAGCGACGCGATTAAATAATGCAGCGTCTCGCTTGCGAGCGTATCCAATTCCAAATTAGATGTTTGCAGTTCCGAAAACTGTTGCAAATCCGTTTGCGCTTCCAGCACATTGGAAAGCGTACAAATCAACCGGTTAAACGAATCGGCTCCATCGCCCAGCTCATCATCGGAATCAACCCTGATGCAGCAGGCTTCCGGCGTGCATCGTTCGCATTCATCCTGCTTGGAGCGGTTAGCCAGAATCCCTTCGACATGCTTCATCTGCCCGCTTAATTCCCGTATGCGGCTCCCGACTACGCTGCGTGCCAGCCCAATATTCAGCGTTGCCAGCAAAATACCGGCCGCGATGCACGCCGCAAAGAACACGGGTTGGAAAGCGATTGCTTTAGGCACCCCAAAGAGCAGAACAAAAAAAGGAAAGGCGACGCCGACCAGCACGCCCAACAACACCATATAAATTGCTAAATCCGAAAAATTTTCTTTGTAATTCGAATAAACATTTTTCTGCTCCTTGCCAGCCGTAAAACTGCTTTTTAATGCACCATTAAATTTTATCATCGAAGCGGCAGCCACGCAAGCAATATACGAAATATGTACCAACAAAATCGTGCGGAAGCCTTTACTGGTAATGTTTTCCATTGCATTTGCGCTCTAAGCAATCCCCATCGCACCGCCTTGAAACACGCTTGTCGCTGGGTATAAAATCCGCATTCTCCGTTACCGGTTTTACCGCAGCACGCTATGGGTTTTTCGCTCTCAACTGCTCATCTGCCTCCATGTTTTACCACAACAGGCTCCCGGTAAGCCCCGTACACTTATTGTGCAAATACAAAATTCCATTCCGCTTCGACCGGGAAAAAACACCTGAGAAAGTCAGTGAAACAGCGCTCCTGCCTTGACGCCCGTTACCATATCCTGTATAATTTAGATACATATAGAGCCTGTTGAACAACTGCAATCCGAGACGTTGATCCCCATTTATGCCCACAATGCTAATATTCACGCGCCCAAATGGGCGGGGAGGAATGAAACATGAAAAGAGCGGTAAGTTATATGCTGTTGCTCCTGCTGTTGACTTTACCGGCGGCGGGCTTAACACAAGCGTTTGTGTACACTCTTACTACCGACGCAACCGTTACCGATGTAATGCTGATGGGCGATGATAACCAAATCATCAGCGAAGTGGCAGACAAGCAAGAAAGCGGCAACCAGACCATCTGGACGCTGTACATCACCCTTACGGATGATTTTTCCGGTTATTTTTACACCAAGGACGCAAGCGGCAACTGGATTCGCGGAAACGCATTGGATATAGCGCCCGCCCCTTCCGGCGCGTCCAACGGAGCTGCTGCATCCCCGGACGCCGCGGGCAGCGCTGCGCCAACCGTGGCTGAAAAACCGTGGGAGGAAATAACCTATTCCCGCATCGGCATTACCTTCCGGCCAAAAGCCGAAAGTGAGCGCGTACAATCCCGCTGCGGCCCGGCTAACACGTACCACGGCGCGGGCGCTTACAAAACCTACAAAGTCACCAGCGCGGAAGCTCTGTTTATTGAAGGCAGCTATGTGCTGGTCGATCTGGATTATCTTACTGTCGGCAAGCGCGTCATCTATTTCCCCACCAACGCATTTTACAACATGAACGGCGTACCCAAAGTAACGCTTACCTCTGCCGGTGCTTACACCACCGCGGGGCTGATACCGCAGTTTGGCCCCGGTTTTGAATACGACACCTTTGATGAAGCACAAATCGAAGCGGGTACGGACCTGCAAGTGTTTTTTGAAGAGAATGGCTGGGTATTTGCCGAATTCAATTGTGCGTTGGGTATGGTAAGGGCATGGATTCCGGTGGAAAGTGTCGGTTACTGATATAACGGGCACAGTAAGAATGAACAATACACCCTGATAGAAGGCCAGTTTCAAAACACAAAGCGCACATCCGGCAGCGGAACGTGCGCTTTCTCTTGCTGATATGGGTTATGCCGCAAAGCATAGAGAATCATCCTCGCCGCCTTACGGCAACCCGCATCACAATTCGGGCTGTAACAGTAGGATGATCAGGTTTTCACAGGTATCGAAATCTTGACCTTCCACAGGCATTTTGCAAAAAAGCCGCTGTATAGCAGCGGCTTATCGTGATTAAACGCAATGATTTTAAACGTGCATATCACAAAACTGAAGCACCGGGAAGCCAGTGCATGGAAAGGCTGCATGCGGTTATAGATTTGCAAACAGCTCTGCTCCGCATCTTATACTCCATAAAATAAATCAAATCTTTGTCCGTTTGTGCCTGCAAACGGGCCGTTCCCATCAGGCGGCATTAGCCTCCGCAGGTTTGCCGAATCGAAAAGCTGACGCCCCAAACATAATACGTTACAATCAGCTCGCGCACCGCGTGCGCGTCCTTGCTGGTTAAAATGGTCGCGGTAATATCCCCCTGTGAGCGGGCATCCAGCGAATGTACGGTCATATCGCCAATTTGCAATACATCCTTTGGGTTCGGCTCCACCTGTACCTCCACCATATCGATAGGCACCAGACACTGGTTGTTCAGCCGCACCGTATAGGTAATAAAGGCGTAATCCGCCGCATCGCCAATATCATCCGCCGCAAAAAGCGTACCCTGAAAGCTGTTTTGCGCTACCTGCTGCTTAATCTGCGTAAACAGCGCTGTATTCAGGTTCGCCTGCTGCCCGGAGGCTCCGCTGGCAATCACAGTCACCTGCGCGTTAGTGAAAAAATAACCCACCACGCCCAGCGCCGCTACCAGCAAAACGATCATCACGATCATGATGATTTTCAGTATCCGCAAAGCCGCCATCCTCCCCGGCTGTTATTGGGCTCCTGTTGCATAAGTCGAAAGTATATCACGCATTTCATCGATCATTTCGCTGTCCTTCAGGCGGAACTTAAATTCCACGCGGCGGGACGCATCCATATCCACGGTGCCGTCGTCCGCATAAACCGGATCGGAGTAGCTGCGCCCTTTCGCGGTCAGCACCTGCCGCAGTTTTTCCTGTTGCTGCGCGCTCAGCCCGTTCATTTCCAGGCAATAGGTTGCCACCGTCAGCGCGCGCTGCTGGGACAATTCCAGATTGCTCAAATAAGTACCCTGCGTATCCGTATGCCCTTCAATGATGATTTCGCCCAGATAATCCACATACTCGTCGCTGAGCAGTACCGATAAATACAGCGGAATAAACTGGTTCAGCAGCGACTGGCCGCTCTCTTTGATATTGTATTTCCCCACGTCGAAGAACACGGAACTTTCCAGCATAATATCGCCGGTATTGGCATCCACCGAAGCCTTCAGGTTGGCTGCCGCAAGCGCCTCGCTCAAGTCGCGGATAATCTTGGTACGCACGCCCACCAGGTCGTCCAACTTTTGCTGCTGTTCGTCCATGGCGGTCTGCTGGGTTTGCAGGAGAGATTCTGCCTGATCCAGATTGCTTTGCGCCAGCGCCAGCGCGTCTTCCTTCTCCTGCAAGGCGGTCTGGGCTTCTGTTAAAGCCGTTTCCTTCTCCTGCAAAGCTGCCTGCGCCGCGGCAATGGTCGCCTCCTGATCAGTCAGGGTCTGTGTTTGTACATTCAATAGCCCCTTTTGCTCCTCGATGGAGGTCAGGGCGCTATCCAAATCGTTTTGTTTGCTGAGTAGTTCGGCCTGCTGCGCGTCCAGCTCCACGGTTTTGGTTTCGAGCATAGCGAAGTATTGGTAAACGCTATACGCGAGCACCAGCACAAATACCAGCAAAAGCGCCGCCATCATATCCGAATAGGAAATCCACGCCGCTCCGCCGTCCGCGTTTCGGGCCCGGCGGTTGCTTCTGCGCGCCATATCAGGCTTCCTCCCGGTAGGGGCTTTGCCGTCCGTCCGCAGCCATTGCGTCCTTTTGCTTCATTTCCGTAATCAGCGTTTCTACCGAACCGCTGGTTTTTTCAAGCGCGACGGTCATCGCCGCCTGCCGCAGCGCCAGATCGCGCAGTTGGGCAATCAACTCGTCCTGCCGCTTTTGCGCGTCCACCCCGGCAGCGATGCGGGTGCTCTGCTCAACGCGCTTGGCATCCTCCACCAGCGAATCGGCAATGGTCAGCGTGCGCTGCAGGTTTTTATAAGTAGCAGACTGGTTTTGGTTCATCTGCGCCAGCGTATCCGCCAGTGCGGAGAACTGACCGCTCATGGTGGCGTTCATCTGCTTCATAAATTGGTTTACAATATGCTGCATGCCCTCCACCTGCCCACGCGATGTGCCGGAAATAAAATTATCCAGCGACATCGTAAGCGGGTGTACGGCGCGGCTTACGGCCATTTCCACCGCGCCCGCCATTTGGGCGCTGATCTGGTCGGCAGCCCGCTGCATATTGGTTTCATCGTCCTGCTTCTGGCAGATCATCTGCACTTCGGCATCCAGCGGCCGGGGCATTGCCAACTCGTAGAAGGCTTCGTCAAAAGCATCCAGCGCTTTGAACGCGTGCCCCACGGCAATGCGGTTCATCATATTAAACACGAGGGAGCAGGCAATACCGGTAACGGACGTGGCAAAGGCGAATTTCATACCGCCCAGCAGCGTCGGGATGCTGTTAATGGTATTGGATGCGTCGGTCAAATCAAAATTGGTCAAGCCTTCCATCAGGCCTAAAAACGTACCTAAAATACCCAGCGACGTAAGCAGACCCGGTATCAGCTCTGCCAGCTGCGCGTGGCCGGGTTTGTAAATCACCGTATCTTCGTTAATGTAATCCTGCGTATCGCAAGGCATACCACGCAAATCCAGCTGCCCGGCATTCAGCAAAAAGCGCTGCCACTCCGGCCTAAGCGCCTGCCCTAAAAATCGGGCTTCCCGCCAAATGGGCCGGTCGTTGCCGGATGCGTTGCGTTCCAGCTTCATAATGGCGCGGTTAAGCAGAGCGCTGTTACGAAGCACCGGGTAAATACATTTGAGCACGCCTACTAACGTTACCAGCGCAATGGCGCCGTATACCAGCGAGGCGGAAACCTTGGTTGCCAATTGGGCAATAATCTCATTCACCATGCCGTACACCATCCGTCCGCGTTGATCTTTTCGGGAATTATCTTAACACTTTTTTCATACATTGTAAATGAAAAGGAAGTAAACACCCACAAAAGCCGTAAAAACGAAGCGCTGTATGAAAAATTATTTTCGCTTTTACGAATAATACCGAAATATATATTGTCATAAATGTAAAAAGGGACTATAATCATCATAGAACATAAATGAATTGGACCACCGTAGACAGGAGGGAACAATATGCCTAAAACTGTAACTACGAAAGACAGTGTTATCGACGATGTTGCCCGCAACCTGTTTCTTGTCATCCCTCTGTTCCGCAAACGTCTGTTGCATATGGATGCTTTGCAGCGCGAATCCAATCTCCCGCTCTCCCACGCGATGGTCATGGGGTTGCTATCGGATAACGGACCCATGAACATCAGCGAAATCTCGCAGAACCTTGGCATCGCAAAACCGAACATTACCCCGCTGGTCGACAAGCTGACGGATGACGGGTTTGTAGAGCGCAAACGCGACGAGGTAGACCGCCGTATGGTGAACGTAAGCCTTTGCCCCGCAGGTGCTACCAAATTAAAGCAAATCCGTAGAAAAGCACGTTCGTTGGTCGGCAACTGGGCCAAGACCCTGAGCAACGAAGAACTGGAAGAGTTGAATACAAGTCTGGAAACCATCTACCGCGTGCTGGGCAATACCCTGCAGCGGGTGCATAAAGAGTAGACCGATCAGCAAACGCTCCGGCAAAGCAGCCTGTCAGGCTGTCTGCCGGAGCGCTTGTATATGCATGTCTCAAACAGTTACCGTGTCAGCGCATCATTCACCGCCGCGAGTATCGCATTGGAGGTGACGGTTGCGCCTGTTAGTGTGTCCACATCCTCGCCGTAGGTTAGTACGCCGCTCAAACCGGTAAATTGTGTGAAAAACGTACCGTCATGCCAACTCGTACCATAATACATGGATTCGGTGTCATCTACACCCTCAATAACGAGGGAAACGATAGAGCCGTTTTGATCCAAGCCAACAATTACATCCATCAGCTTCTGATAATTCATAACCGTTTCGGTTACCAATTTCACCGTGCCGTTCTCATCCGGCTGGGCAAGCGTTACAATCTCCACCGAGGATTCCTGCTCGTTTTCGGTTGCGCCCGTTACGGCGGTAGCTGCCGATTCGGCGTCTTGCGGCATATCTTCCTGCCATTGCTCCGTTCCGTCCGTCTGCCCGGTCAGCTCCAGATAGTAGCGGTAACCGCGGGCCGCGCCGTTTACCACCGCCGTCGAGCTGATAGTCGCGCCACTGATCGCATCTATATTGCCGGCCAGTGCAGGCGTAGCGGAAAGCCCCACGAATTGACTGGTAAACTCCGGGTCGCGGGTTCGCGTGCCCAGTCCGGCTGTTTCAGCAAAATTGCTGCCGCCGACCGAAATGCCGGTAATCGTACCGGCATTATCCACACCCAGCACAATCTCTATCGGGCCGCCGTAACCGAAAACCGTTGTTTGCAGTACGTAACCGATCGCCTCCCCGTTGCGCATAGCGGTATAGACGCTGTCGATTTTACTGTCTGCTGCTGCCGTAAGCTCTGCAAAGTTATCAGCGTCCGGATATACCGCAGCGCGCGCGGCATTACTGGCCAGCAACTTCTGCCGGGCAATCGGTTCCTCCGTTACCAGATTCGCAAGGCTTAACGCAAGCCCGGCTGCAACGGCAATCAAAACTAATATCAACCACGCATGTTTCTTCACGGAAACACTCCTTATCTGTCATTACTCTTTTTCGGCTTCCTGTTTACGAAGCCGTGCAAGCGAAGGGATTTTATGCGTCAACACCGTCGCAATCGTACCGGTTAGCAGCCCCATGCCCGCGCCTACCGGTATTAAAAGCCCCAGATAATACACCAGAGACGGCGTTTGTAAAATCAGCATCGCTACAGCCACCTGCCCGATATTATGCAGTACGCCGCCGGCAATGCCCGCGCCGATCGGGCTTACGCCGCGCCGCCCCGCCAGAAGGCCCATAGCGGCTAGGCTTAGCGTGCCGCCTGCCAGGCTGTAAACGATCATTACAGGGTTGCCCAGCATAAAACCCAGCAGCAACACCTTGACGACCATCATTTCAAAGCTTACGCCTATCCCCAGCCAATATACTGCCAGCAGCAGCACACAGTTGGAAAGCCCCAGTTTGATTCCCGGCACTGATGAAACAGGGATTAAGCTTTCCAAATACCCCAGCACCAGCATAACGGCAATCAATAACGCGGCTAGCGCCAATTTCTGCGTTTTCTTCATCTGCTTTACTCCACCGCCTGTCCGTCGGCCGTTACCAGTTCCAACACCACCTGATGCGGCAGGCAAATTACTTCGTTAGCCAATACCCGGCTTGCAATGTTATCCACCGTTACATCGCCTTGCAAAATGCAGTTTTGATTCACGCAGTTGGACTCCTTCATGCGAAAGCCGCCTTCAAACACCTCCACGATGTTGCGGGACCCATCCTCCTGCTCGATCACGATTTCCTGCTCCCCGGTCAACGGAATCAAATCAAAGGTTTGGCCGGGTGCGGTGATGCGCAGGTAAGCATTTTCAGCATCTGTCTGCACCGCTTGCGGGCGGAGCAAAAACAATAGGAGGCTAACGCCCAGCACAATACCAATAATCAGCCAGTCCTTGCGTTTCATGTGGCAGCCCTCCCCCTTGGCGGTGTTTACGGCAACATTATACCATCTGCCAAAACAGCTTACAATGTTACATATACCCGCTTAATCGCGGTATGTAACCAAAACCCGTTGGGGAACCGCGCTTTCAAAAGCGTATTATAACCGGCTGTTACACGCTACAATTTTCCATTGAAAAGTTGTTTCCCGCCCGGTTACCTGTGGTACAATAATAGCCGTAGGGCGAAGTATTCCATGCTTTCCCAATGCAAACACATTCCGTAAGGAGGAAACTGCTTTTGCGAAAACTTCTTGTTTCCGCCGCTATATTACTGGCTTTGGCGGCTGCAGGGCTTTCGATTTATTTTGTAACGGCCGGGTCGGAACCTGTACGTTATCAAACCAGCTTTTTTGATGTTTTCGACACCTATTCGGAAATCATCGTCTACGCGGATTCCGAAACTGCCGGGCAGCAGCTGGCGCAGGCTGCGCATGACGAACTGCTGGCATATCATCAGTTATTTGATATTTACAACGATTACGACGGCATTAACAATTTGAAAACCGTCAACGATCAGGCAGGCGTTGCTCCCGTCGCCGTAGACCAGCGCATCATCGATCTGCTCACCTTTGCCAAGACCATGGAGCAGCAAACGGATGGCCGCATGAACATCGCCATGGGCAGCGTGCTCAGCATCTGGCATGACTACCGTACCGCCGGACTTGCCGACCCGGATAACGCCGCCATCCCTCCACTGGCTGATTTACAGGCCGCCGCAGAGCATACCAATATTGACGATGTAATCATCGACACAGAAAACAGCACGGTCTATTTGGCGGATGCAGCCATGTCGCTGGACGTCGGCGCCGTTGGTAAGGGGTATGCGGTTGAACAGGTGGCAAAGCAGATGAAAGCGCAGGGCGTAACCAGCGCGCTGCTCAGCATCGGGGGTAACGTACGCGCCATCGGCATCCGCGGGGATGGAAACGCATGGCATGTGAATGTACAAAATCCGGATTTAACGGCGGAAAGCCAAAGCCTGACGACGCTGGGGCTTGCCAACCTGTCGCTGGTGACCAGCGGCAGTTACCAAAGGTATTACACGGTAGACGGCGTGCAATACCACCACATTATCGACCCCGATACACTGATACCCGCCGACACCCTGTGGGCTGTCACCGTGATTACTGAGGATTCCAGTTTGGCGGATGCGCTTTCCACCGCACTGTTTACGCTGGATATTGAAGCCGGACAAACGCTGCTGGCAGACTTTCCCGGCGTGGAAGCGTTATGGGTAGCGAAAGATGGAAGTATCGTACGCAGCGATGGTTTTTCGGTTCTGGGGCAGGAAGAAACCGACGGGTAAGAAGCGGTTTCAGCCCCTAAAAATACGTGTAGGTAGTAAATGTAGACCACAGACGATCAACTGAAAGGAGCATGTGGAAATGCCGAGTTTTGCCAATCCGTTTCAGGGAAATGTAAACCGAAAGATGACGCAGGAGGAACTGGTGCAAGCCGTCCGGCTGAACATTGCCGGAGAGCTGGAAGCCATCTACGTGTACGACGCACACGTGCTGGCTACGGATAATGAGCTGGCCAAGAAAGTGATCAGCGATATTCGCGACGAGGAAAAAGCGCACGTAGGCGAGCTGTTCACCTTGTTGTATGCGCTGGACCCCATGGAGGCCGAACACTTCGCCTCGGGGCGCGCGGAAGTGCAGGAGATGATGGCGGAATTACGCTCCGCTCCCGCCCCTGCCGAAGAGGACGCAAACGGGCCAACCGTCGGCAGCCTGAAAGAATAAACCTACAACCGTTAGTAAACGCGGACGCCAAAGGAGGCAACGCATAATGGATTATCTAGCCAGAGAATCTGCTCCCCTGACAGGAGAGTTTTGGAAACAAATTGATGAAGCAACTGTAAAAACTGCCCGGAACGTGCTTACCGGCCGCCGTGCCCTGCATCTGGTCGGGCCGCTCGGAGCCGGAACGGACTCGATTGCCATTGACAACTTGGATACGAAAGCCGAGGTTGTACAGAGCGGCATCATCACCACACAGGGCCGTACCTTGAAAGAACTGCCCACCTTGTTTGAAGATTTTACCCTGTATGCCAAAGACATCGCCATCAGCGAAAAAACCAAAGCACCTGTGGATCTATCCGCAGTGCTGACGGCGGCGCAGGCCATCGCTATCCGCGAGGACAAGCTGGTGTTTCAGGGAAATGCGCAACTGGGGTACGACGGTATTCTCACCGCACCCGGCGTGAATAAGCTGGTTAAAGGCGATTGGTCAACCGGCGAAAACGCCTTCAGCGATGTAGCCGCCGCCATTGAAATCCTGGTTTCCAAAGGTGTTTTCGGTGCATACACGCTGGTGGTCAGCCCCAGTTTGTATACACAGATGCAACGCCTGCAGCCCGGTACGGGTCTGATGGAAATCGACCGTGTATCCCGGCTGGTGGACGGCCGGCTGTTCAAATCCCCCGTACTTGGCGCCGATCAGGCAGTACTGATCAACGCCCAGCCGGAAAATATGGATCTGGTCGTCGGGCAGGATCTTGCAGCCGCCTATCTGGAGCAGCGCGAGCTTAACCATGTTTTCCGCCTGACGGAAACGGTGCTGCCGCGCATTAAAAAGCCCAAAGCCATCGTGGTGATCGGCGAAGCGTAACACCCGCAAGCCACCGCGAAAACAGCATGAAAAACGTCCCGTTTCGTAAAAGAAGCGGGACGTTTGTTTTATGTATGAATTGGCTCGATATAACGGTCAACAACCACATTTCTCGGAAGCGCAAAACCGAATGAGCCAGCGCCATACTGCACCAAATGGATTCAGCCGCCAAAGTAGCGTTCGTACGCCGATTGCGTTGCCTGCCTGCATTCCGCCTCGAATGCACGGAAACGCGAAAGCAAATCCTCCGCCTGCGGCGTCAGCGTCGCGCCGCCGCCCTGCACCCCGCCGGTCACGGTGTTTAAAAGCGGAAAACCAAGACCCTCCTCCGCCGCCTTAATCACCTTCCACGCCTTGGAATACGCCATATCCATCCGCATAGCCGCCGAACGGAGGCTGCGCGTATCCCGTACCGTTTCCAGCAATTCAGCCACGCCGGGGCCGAACACCTTTTGCTCCCGGTACAGGCGCAGGGTGATACCATAATGCAACGGGGTTTTGCTCATATCGTTCCTCCTGTGGCTTTCACCATTCCCTTTGGAAACATGGTTACCGGGTTTTGCGGTACGGTGTATCCTCCATGGGTAAACGGCTGCGCAGCTTCCCATCCACCCGCATACAGGCATGCGCCGCGGCAGGCGCGGTAGGGATAGTCGCAATTTCGCCAATCCCCTTGGCACCGTACGCATACTGGTCGTCGCTGCCTTTTTCAATCAAGTGCACTTCAATGGGCGGCGCGTCGGTGGCGCGCCATAAGCCCAGCTTGCCGTAGGTCGCGGTAGGATAGCCGCTTTCCATGGGGAAATCCTCCGTAAAGGCATATCCCAGTCCCATCACGACGCCGCCCTCCACTTGCCCTTCGCAGCTTTTCGGGTTGACGACATGCCCCACATCGTGCGCCGCTACTACGCGCTGCACGCGCATATTCTCATCCAAAATGACCACCTGCGCCGCATAGCCGTAAGCAACGTGGCTGACAGGGTTGGGTTTATCACTGCCCATGGGGTCGGTGTGCTCGGTAAACTCGCTGTAAAACCTCTGGCCTTCCAGTCCCTCCAGCTTTCCGCCGTTTTCCTGCACGGCCGCCATCAGCTTCAGGGCGGCGCGGCGTGCGGCTTCGCCGGTAAACAGCGTCTGGCGGCTGGCCGTGGAGGTGCCGGAGTTGGGGGTGTTACCCGTATCCGGCGCATCCCGCACAATCATGCTGGGGGGAAATCCGGTGGTTTGGCAAACCATTTGCACGCACACGGTACCCATGCCCTGCCCCATGCAGGCGGCACTGGTCATAATATGCACTTTGCCGTCCCGTACTTCCACAGCGACACGGCCATAGTCCGGTACACCTACGCCCAGACCGGAGTTTTTCATTGCTCCTGCAATACCCGCATATGGGCTGCTTTCGTACGCGGCATGAACGGCTTCCAAGCATTCGGCATAAGCCGTATCCTTGGAAGCGATCTGTCCGTTTGGCAGCACTTCGCCGGGGCGAATCGCGTTGCGGTAGCGGATTTCCCACGGGGTTATGCCCACCTTTGCCGCCAGCAGGTTCAAATTCTGTTCCGCAGCAAAGCAGCTTTGCGTAACCCCGAAGCCGCGGAAAGCGCCGCCCGGCACGTTATTGGTATATACACTTAGCCCTACGATATCCACATTTTGAAAATGGTATGGCCCTCCCGCGTGCGTACAGGCACGCTGCAGCACCGGTCCGCCCAGCGATGCATATGCGCCGCAATCGCTGACCAGCAGGGCTTTCATAGCCGTCAGGTTGCCGTCTTTATCGCAGGCGGTAGTAATATCCATCTCCATTGCATGGCGTTTCACATGGCAATTCAGGCTCTCCTGTCGGGAAAAGCGCACCTTTACCGGCAGTCCCGTATGCCAAGCCATCAGCGCGGCATGGTGCTGCACGCTCATATCTTCTTTACCGCCGAAACCGCCGCCCACCAACGAGGATACGGAGCGTACCTTCTCCGGCGGTAATTTCAGCATCCGCGCAACTTCACGCTGCTCGTCATATACGGATTGCGACCCGGTATGCAGTATTACGCCGCCTTCGCCGTCGGGCTGTGCAACAGCGCATTCCGGTTCCATAAAGGCATGGTCGGTCATAGGGGTGGAGTAATGCTGCGTGACTACGTAAGCCGCTTCCGCCAGCGCCTTTTCCACATCGCCGCGTTTAAGCTGCTGGCGGGTCAGCAGGTTGCCGTTTTCATGCAGAAGCGGTGCGCCTTCGGCCAGCCCTTCCTGCGGGGTGGTGACAGGCGTAAGCTCCTCGTAGGTTACGTCCACCAGCGACAACGCCTCGTCCAGCGTTTCCTTATGACGGGTCGCCACCAGCACAATCGCATCGCCGATATAACGGGTGCAGTCGCCCTCGGCGATCAGCACATCCCAATCCTGTATGATATGTCCGGTCTTGTTAAAGGGCACATCCTTAGCGGTGAGCACCCGCACTACATCCGGGTGCTGCTGCGCACGGCTGATGTCAATTTTCACAACACGCGCGCGTGGGTACGGACTGCGCAGCGCCTTAGCGTAGATCATGCCGGGCAGCATAATATCATCCGTAAACAGTCCGGTGCCCAGCGTTTTCTCCTCCGCGTCAATCCGGTGCATATCGCGCCCCAGCAGCCCGTCATCCCGTGCGGCGGGTACCGGCGTATTCTCACGAAAGGAATCCGCAGCCATCAAAATGGCATCCTCAATTTTCTGGTAACCCGTACAGCGGCAGATATTGCCGCGAATTGCCTTTTTTACATCCTCACGCGTCGGGGTCAGGTTTTCATCCAGCAGCATTTTCGCGGACATCACCATGCCGGGGATGCAAAACCCGCATTGCACGGCGCCCGCCTCGGAAAAGCTGTGCGCATACACATCCCGCTCGCGCGGCGAAAGCCCCTCCACGGTGATGATGCTTTTACCGTCCACCTTTGCGGTCGTAAGGATGCAGGCGCGCTGTTTACGTCCGTTCACCAGCACGGTGCATGCGCCGCAAGCGCCTTCTCCGCAGGCGTTTTTAACGGAGGTCAGGCGCAACTCGTCCCGGAGAACATCAATCAGCGGCTTTTCCTGATCGGTTTGTACGGCTTGGCCGTTGACGGTAAACTGAAACATGGCTTTCCCTCCCGGATGGTAACGCCTCCCTGTGCCGGAGGCAATGGTTTTTCTATTTTTCAGGCTTTAGCAAGCCACGGCATCTGCACCATGGTTTGACGCATCAGCGCGGCTACGCCCGCAGGCAAGGCCGAATCGGTCAATGCCGTCGTCAGTTCGCGTCCGTCCAGCCGGATCAGCGCTTTATCACCGCTGAGCATCGTCCATCCCGGATTTTTGCTGTTGCGGAAGGCGGCTTCGTCGGCAAAATACGTCAGCTTATCCAGATAGGGCGCGCTGTTATACGGGCAGAAGGTTTCGCAGTTTCCACACTCGTTGCAGCGCCCGTCGATATGCACAATCTGCGGTTGTCCCTCCAGCCAGACCGTTTCGTTGGCGCGGTTGGGGCATACGTCCACACAGTTCAGGCACACTTTATCGCAGCCCATGCAGCGGATAAACTCATCCTGTGGCTTACCGGGCGCCTGTTCAATGCCCCGGCGCGCAAGCAGCTCCTGTGTGGAGGTTTCGGGCTGGCACGATTCTGCATGCAACCCGAGGATATCCTCCGCCGTCGCCTGCGCATCGGCAATCGCCTCCACAACGGTGGCGGGGCCTCGCAGCGCATCGCCCAGCACATAAATACGTTCGCTCTGTTTACGGGTTGTCGGGCGGCCTTTCTCATCCAGCTTTACGCCGTTCTCATTAAGCTGCGCGGTGTCGGGTTTTTCACCAAGCGCAGCGATCAACGCGGTGCAGGGCAACGTAATGGTCTTGCCCGTCGGCTCCGGCTTGCGCCGTCCGCTTTCGTCCGGCTGCCCCAGCTGCATTTTTTCCACTTTGAGTTTTCCATTATCAAACGCAATGGGCGAAAGCAGTTCTTCCATCACAATGCCTTCGTTCAGCGCGTATTCCAGTTCTTCCGCATCGGCGGGCATCTGCCGTTTGGTACGGCGGTACACAATGGTTACAGTTTCCACGCCCGGTACGCGCTTGGCGGCGCGCGCAGCATCCATGGCGGTATTACCCGCTCCCACTACGATCACATGCTTGCCAATCTCCAGCGTATCGGGGTATTTTTTCGCCTGCTCCAAAAATGATATGGCATTGATTTCACCGGAAATGCCCAAATGGCTGCGTGCCTGCGCTCCGCAGCATAGCGCCACATGCGTAAATCCATTCTCCAAAAGGGTTTGGGCGGTTTCCGCGCGGGTGTTACGAATAATTTGCACTCCCAGCTTCTTCAGCATCGCTGCATCACGCTCAATAGCATCACAGGGAATGCGGAATTCCGGAATCACATGGCGCACCACGCCGCCCAGCGCATCCTTCGCTTCAAAAATCGTTACCTTCGCGCCTGCGCGCGCCAAAAAGAACGCTACCGCCATGCCGGCGGGGCCGCCGCCAACCACAGCAACGCGCTCCGGCCGATCCCCCTCGGGAGCCAACGCATCCAGATAGGGGTTAAATCCCCGCTCGGCCGCCAGCAACTTGACCCGGCGAATGTTCACCGGGGTATCGTACTGGTTGCGGGTGCAGCCGCTCATGCAGCGGTGGTTGCAAATGGTTCCGGTAATCGACGGTAAAGCGTTTTTATCGCAAATTACTTTCAGCGCTTCGGTATAACGCCCCTGCGCCGCCAGTTCCATATAAGCGGAAATATCCTGATGAATGGGGCAGCTGTCCGAGCAGGGAGCGGTGGAACAATCCAGCAGCGGTACCTTGCGGCCGTTTTTATGCGGCGCAACCGGCCTCAGCGGCCGCTGGTAGCGCGGGTTTTCCAGATTGCTTTCGTCTATCGCAGTCAGCTTTACCATATCCACGCTGGTAAAATCACGGTATTCCGCGGCAGCCAGCTTGCGCGCAATCGGCGGCAGGCGGTTGTAGCCGCCGGGTTTGAGCAGCGTCGTCGCCAGCGTGATCGGCCAGATGCCCGTTTCAAACAGCTCCACAATGTTGTGGGCTTCCGCACCACCGGAAAAGCTGACGCGAATGGTGCCGTTAAACGCTTTTTCCAGCGTGTCGGCCAAATGGATGGTCAGCGGCCAAAGCGCCTTGCCGCTCATGTACATTTCTTCGCCCGGCAGCTCGCCGTGGGCAATGTCCACCGGGAAGGTATTGCTCAGCTTCAGGCCGAACAGCACCCCCTGCGACTGCGCCAGCGTCATCAGCCGCGTAAACATGGGTACGGCATCGGAAAACTGCAGATCATCCTTAAAATGATGATCGTCAAACTGTACGTCTTCATACCCCAGCGCATCCAGCGTGCTGCGGGCATAGTTGTACCCCAGCAGCGTGGGATTGCACTTGACAAACGTGTTCAAATGCTTGTCCATAATCAGGTACGTAGCAATGCGCTCAATCTCCGCCGGCGGGCAGCCGTGGAGCGTGGAAAGCGTGATGCTTTTGCACACCGCAGGATCAAACGCATCCACCGCTTCGGTAGTCAATTCGCCAAACAGCGCCAGATGCTCTTTCGCCCACGCGGCGCACTCCTGCCAAACGGGGGTTTGCCGCGCATCCTTCAATCCTTCAATAAAACGGTCGATCTTCTCGCTGCGGATGCCTGCCAAATCGTATCCGACGCTCATGTTGAACACGAAACCATCGCGCGCGCCAAGGCCGAAAGCCTCGCTGATGAGCTTGAGCGCGAACCACGCCTTTACATACTCGTTAAACGCGTCCTGCACGGTCAGTTCCGTACTCCACTCCACGTTGTAGCCTTCCGCCTCCGCCAGAATGCACGGCTTGCTGACGGGCAAATCTTCGCCGTCCAGCGTCTGTACGGTTTTCAACTCCATAAAGCGTGCGCCACCCGCATAAGCGGCAATCAGGTTCTGCGCCAGTTGGGTGTGCGGCCCCGCCGCCGGGCCAAAAGGCGTTTCCGGCTTCTCCCCAAATAGGGAGAGGCGTTTGCCGCTTTCATGACGATAGGGCAGCCGCACGCCCAGAATCGACTGATCGCGCCGGAAATCGGCGGTGATTTGTTCCATCAGTTCCGCAAAAGGGATGGGACGCATACGGTCGCTCATGATAAATCGCTCCTTACCTGTTGTGCAATTGAAACTATCATACCGGATGAACAACGCAATCGTGTCATCATTCGGAAAAATACAGATGAAAACGGTTCGCGGCACTTTGCCGTTGACTAGCCGCACTCTATAACCCACATCGCGCATCACAATCTGTGATACTACCTTGCAGCTTCACAAACGTCATGCCTGTACACTAAAAGCGCCTTATGATTACCAAACGCCGCCGCTCATGGTTTAACCCTCCCATAAGTACTGCTAAACATTTGGTCATATGCGGCTTTCCGCCACTGCCAGTCGCCGTTAAAAACCGATTCTCAAGAGGGCAGCCCCGGTCAACGCCCGTTGATCCGGTTCCACAGGTCGGCTGCATCCGCACGGCAATGCGCCAGCACCGCCTGTTTATCCACCTCGGTCAGCACCCTGTCCTTCATTTTGACTTTCCCGGCAATAATGGTATGCACCACATTATGCCCACCCATGCCAAACAGGATGTGCCCGCCGATGTTATCGGCATCCATCGGGGTCAGCGGCGTATAATCCAGCGCAATCACATCCGCCGCCGCGCCGGGTTTCAGCACGCCAATCGGCCTGCCAAACGCTTTGCTGGCCAGTTTCGCGTTATTCTCAAACAGCATTTGCGGCGCTTCGCCCCAGGCGGTAGTCGCATCGTGCAGGTTATGCTGGTGCAAAAGCTTCGCCACTTTCAAACTTTCCAGCATGTCGTTGGTATAACCGTCGGTGCCCAACCCCACGCAAATGCCCTTATGCAGCATGTGTATCGTCGGGGGGCAGCCAATCGCGTTACCCATATTGCTTTCCGGGTTGTGGGCAACGTTGGATTCCGTCGCATGTATCAGGTCGATTTCCGCTTCGCTCACGTGCGTGCAGTGCCCCAGCAGCGAATGAGGGCCAAGAATGCCGAAATCGTGCAGGCGGAATGCCGGGCGCTTGCCGTGTTCTTTCAGGCAGGCGTACACATCCTCAATGCCTTCTGCCACATGGATATGGAAGCCGGTTCCGTCCGGCGCCTGCTCACGGCAGTATGCCAGCGTATCATCCGACAGGGTGAACTGCGCATGCAGGCCGAACAGCCCTGCAAGCATACCGGTATCATCCTGCTTGGCATAGCGGATAAAATCCACATTTTCCTGTACGCCCTCACGCATTTTTTCCACGCCGTCGCGGTCGCTGACCTCGTAGCACAGGTTCACACGCACACCGTACTGTTTGGCGCTGTCCGCAATGGCAAACAGGCTGCCTTCAATTTCGCCGTAACTGGCGTGATGGTCAAACACGGTGGTAACGCCGTTTTCAATGCAGTCGATCATCGTCGCATCGGCACTGGCGCGCGTATCCTTCACCAGCAGGTGGCGGTCCAGCGTCCACCAAAGTCCGTCCAGAATATCCAAAAAACCCTTGGGATTATAGCCGCGTATGCTCATGCCCCGTGCAAAAGCGGAGTAGATGTGCTCATGCGCGTTAATCAGACCCGGCATAATCACACCGCCATGTGCATCAATAAACTCAGCGCCGGGATAAGTCCCTTTCAGGATAGCCGTATCCCCTACCTCTACGATGGTGTCGTCTTTAATGGCGACACACCCGTCCAACAGATAGTGATTTTGCTCATCGCGTGTAATGACACGTCCGTTTCCCACCAGCAGCATGGGCATTCACTCCTTTATTGTTCTGCGCGTTTCAGCGCTGCCAGCGCCTCCAGCGTTTCCGGGGTGTCGGCATCGGTCAGTTCTGCGGCAAAGGCGGCCTGCACGGTGCGCACACGCTCCGGGTAACGGTGAATCACCGTTACGCCCGCTTCGCCCTCGCCCAGCTCGCTCAGTTCACGGTATAAAGACGGCGGGAACAACACCGGGTTGCCCTCGCGCCCGCCGAACGCCGCGCGCACCATTTTTTCCGGATCCGCCTGATAGGCAGCAATGACTTTTTGAATCGTCGCTTTCGTCAACAATGGCTGGTCGCCCACGCAGAACAGACATCCATCTGTACCCGTCAGCGCCGTCAACCCCAACCGGATGGTATCGCGCACTTCCGGCTCCTGATGCAAAAGGCAGCGGTAGCCGCTCTTCTTGGCCAGTTCGCATACCCTTTCGCTGCGGGTAACCACGATGGAAGAAAGCTCCTTGGGTAAAGCCTCCAGCAGCCAGCCCAGCAGCGGCTTGCCGCAGAAGTCCGTAAGCAGTTTGTTACTCCCAAAACGCACGCTTTCGCCGGAAGCCAGTATGACACAACCGATATTCATTGGACCTGCCTCCTTACCTGTTTCACCGGGCGTCCAAATCCGTCAGCAACCATCCGTTCCAAGGGTGCCTTGTTTGATGCCATTTTTCAAACCGCAGGATGTTTAATAAATCAGCGTTCCCGTTTTACCATGCACGCCCTCGCGCGCCTTTTGCAGTTCGGTAATCAGCGCGCTGCGCTCTTCCCCGCCGCGCACGAAGCGGATCGCGGCTTCCACCTTGGGCTTCATGGAACCTTCGGCAAACTCGCCCTGCTCCATATACCGCTGCGCCTCCTGCCAGGGCAGGTCGGTCAGCCATTGCTGATTGGGTTTGCCGAAATGTATCGCCACTTTTTCCACCGCTGTGAGAATAATCAGCGTATCGGCCTGCAGTGTATCCGCCATCAGGGCGCTGGCCGCGTCCTTATCGATCACAGCGCCGATACCGCTCAGGTGATGGCCGTGCGCCACTACCGGGATGCCGCCGCCGCCTGCCGCAACCACGATCTGCCCGGCGTCCAGCAGGGCTTTTACCGTTTCAATCTCTACGATTTCCTGCGGCATGGGCGAAGCGACCACGCGGCGGTAACCGCGCCCCGCATCCTCCATGATGGTCCAATCCTTCTCTTTTAACTTTTCTTCCACTTCAGCCTTGCTCATAAAGTGGCCAATCGGCTTGGTGGGATGGAGAAAAGCGGGGTCGTCCGGGTCCACGCGCACTTGCGTAAGCACCGTGGAAACCGCCTTGTGAATATCACGGTCTATCAGCTCTTCACGAAGTGCGTTTTGCAGATCGTAGCCGATGTATCCCTGGCTCATCGCCACGCATACCGAAAGGGGCGCGGGCGGAACCTGATGTTTATTGGCGTATTCCGCCATTGCGGTTTGCAGCATTCCCACCTGCGGGCCGTTGCCGTGGGAAAGAATAATTTCGTGCCCGTCCTCCACCAGATCGGCGATGGCTTTGGCGGTCAGCTTGACCGCCGCCATCTGCTCGGGCAGCGTTGTCCCCAGGGCGTTGCCGCCCAGTGCAATAACCAGACGTTTGCCTGTGCGTTGCATACTGCCACCTCTGCCGCCGTTATTCGTACAGGCGGCGTTCCCGCGCGCCCATGGAGCCAAGCGTTTCCACCGGGTTTTTCACTTTGGCCAGGAAGATCATCGCGGCGATAATGTAGGGTTTAAAAGAAGCTTCACGGTATAGCGGCTCGCGGTAACGATCAAACACGCTGGCGGCTACTTCGCCCTCTTTACAGCTTACGCCGCTGATATCAGCAGGCAGGCAGTGCAGGTACAAGGCCTTGCCGTCTTTGGTCAGCCTCATGCGCTCTTCGGTGCATTCCCAATCCTTATGGGTCGCGTTTTGCGCCAGCAGTTCCTTTTCCAGCGCGCGGATACCATCGGTATCTCCGCGCCCGTACAGCGCAGTGCGCCGCTCCATGGCGGCATAGCTGGCCCAACTCTTGGGGTATACGATGTCGGCATCCTTGAACGCCTCGTCCATGCTGGCTACGCGCGCAAAGCTGCCGCCGCTTGCGACCGCGTTGCGTTTGGCAACCGCTTCCACCTCGGGCATGACTTCATAGCCTTCGGGATGCGCCAGCACAACTTCCATACCGAAGCGGGTCATCAGGCCGATAACGCCCTGCGGCACGGAAAGGGGCTTGCCGTAGCTGGGCGAATATGCCCAGGTCATGGCGACCTTTTTGCCCTTCAGGTTCTCCACGCCGCCGAAATGGTTGATCAGGTGCAGGGTATCCGCCATCGCCTGCGTGGGATGGTCGATATCGCACTGCAAATTGACCAGTGTGGGTTTTTGCGCCAGCACGCCCTCGTTATACCCTTCGGTTACCGCATCTACGACCTGGTGCATGTAGGCATTTCCCTTGCCGATGTACATGTCATCCCGGATGCCGATAACGTCAGCCATAAAGGAGATCATATTGGCGGTTTCGCGCACAGTTTCGCCGTGGGCTACCTGGCTTTTGCCCTCGTCAAAATCCTGCACGGTCAAGCCCAGCATATTGCAGGCCGAGGCAAAGCTGAAACGGGTGCGGGTGGAATTGTCGCGGAACATGGAAATCGCCAGTCCGCTATCGAAAATTTTGGGTGATACGTTGCTTTCGCGAAGAGCGCGCAGCGCCTCGGCAACCTCGAATACCGCGCGGATTTCCGCGTCGCTCTTTTCCCACGTCAGGAAAAAGCTATCCTCATACATTTTGGAAAAATCAAGGGTTTTCAGGGTGGCAATCGCCTTTTGCAAATCAGCCATCGGTTGATCTTCCTTTCAGGTGAGTGTTTTCAAAGTGTCGCACCATAGGTGCGAGTGAAGAACGCTGTTCTTTGCATGTTCCTGTAATCCGCACCTGCGGGCGCGAGAACGCAGGTGTGTGCCTGCGGGCACACAGGATTTCGCACCTTCGGGTGCGAGGCTACGGGTGTGTGCCTATGGGCACAGCAGGGGCTTTCCGCTCGCCCCTGCATCCTTCGGGGTTCGCTGTCACCGGTGGCGGCCTACGCGCGGTGGCCGCTCTCGGCGTTTCGGAAAGTCGTTCGCCGCTGCCCACGGCTGCGGTGCCCGACAAGCCTCCACGCCATCGGCGCGACACACGCGCGCTCCGCCTCGTTGGGGTTCCTGCGAACAGGGTGAAATCCGTAAGTCGGGTTGGCTATTAAACAGTAAAATTCATGTCGTGTTTAAACTTTTCCCGCTTGCGATTGTTATTACGGAGGCGCACGGGTTCCCTTGAAGGATGAAACAGGTCTGTCGGTTGGCGCTTCCACGCGCCATTCTTAAAAGCTATCAGCTTTTAGCTTGTATGGATGCGGCAGACAAATTTCCTGTACTGCAAGGGTACCCCATTCTGCGAACCGCCGTTTTTTAAGGCGGTCCGAAGGCTTCCCAAGGGCGATCGGAAAACCCTTTGGTGCGCTTACAAGCGCATTCTGCCTCCCGCGGACAAAACCGTGGTATTCGCCGGTTTACTTGGCGCAATACAGCGTGGGCATTGCCGCGTACACTGCACAGCAGCGCACCAAATCTTCTTTCCAAGTGCGTTCGTTGGGGGCATGGGCCTGCGCTTCTTTACCGGGGCCAAACCCGATGCAGGGAATGCCCTCGCGTCCCATGATGCTCACGCCGTTGGTGGAGAAGGTCCATTTATCCACATACGGTTCACCGAACATGCCGCGATAGCTTTCCACCATGGCCTGCGTCGCCGCGTGATCTTCGGGGATGACCCATGTGGGGAAATAGCAGTCCGTGGGGTACGTAAGCCCGGTCCAGCTGGGGCGGCTGTACTGGTACATGGTTACCTCGGCATTGTACTTCTGGCAGCTGGGCAGTTCGCGCACCTCTTCCAGCGCGCTCTGGTAGGTTTCGCCGTCCGTCAGGCGGCGGTCCAGCGAAACGGCACAGCCGTCCGCCACAGCGCAGCGGCTGGGCGACGTATAGAAAATCTCGCTTACCGTTACCGTGCCTTTGCCAAGGAACGGGTCGTAATGCAGGCGTTCGTTGAGTTCGCGGATTTCCTGCAAAATATCGGCCATCATATAAATGGCGTTCTTGCCGCGCTCCGGCGCGGAGCCATGGCAGCTGACGCCCTGTACTTCCACACGGATTTCCATGCGGCCGCGCTGGCCACGGTAAATGTTGCCGTCCGTCGGCTCGGTAATCACCACAAATTCCGGGCGCACCTTATCTTCGTTAATAATGTACTGCCAGCACAGGCCGTCGCAATCCTCTTCCTGCACGGTGCCAGTAACCAGCACGCGGTACTTATCGGTTAAAAGCCCCAAATCCTTCATCACTTTAGCGCCATATACCGCGCTGACAATGCCGCCCAGCTGGTCGCTCGCGCCGCGGCCGCCGATTTCGCTGTCGTCCTCAAACCCTATATAGGGGTCAAACTCCCAGTTGTCGCGGTTGCCGATGCCCACTGTATCGATGTGCGCGTCATAGGCGATCAGCTTTTCGCCCGTACCCATGGTGCCCAGCACATTGCCCATCGGGTCGATCTCGACTTTATCAAAGCCAACGGCTTTCATTTCCTGCTCAATCCGTTTAATCACCTTTTCCTCGCCGCAGCTTTCGCCGGGGATGGCGATTAAATCACGCAGGAACGCCGTCATCGCTTTTTCGTATCCTTGGGCGGATGCCTTTACCTGTGCAAAATCCATGATCATTCCACTCCTTATTCTTTACAGCGACGCGACCGCGCCGTTCCAGACGATATTCCGGTAATTTTCCGGGTCGGTATCCCCTTCGGTAGAAAACAGCAATACACGGGACTGTGCCGTAAGCCCGAGTTGCTCTTTGAGCTGGGCATACGCCGGATCGGTCATAATGGCGCTGACCACGCCCATGCCGACCGCGCCACTTTCGCCGGAAATCACCTGCAGGTCGCCCTTCACCGGCGCACCCAGCATACGCATGCCGCGCGCGCTGACCCAATCCGGGCAGCTGAGGAAAAAGCCGGTGTGGTTACGCAGAATATCCCACGAGAGCGTGTTAGGCTCGCCGCAGGCCAGCCCCGCCATAATGGTTTGCAAATCGCCTTCCACCACGCGCGGTTTCCCGTCTCCCGCCAGCGCGCCGCGGTAAATGCAATCCGCCGCTGCCGCTTCCACCACCGTTACCACAGGCGGGTGATCGGCGAAGAAGTTGGTCATATACCCCTGCACCGCGCCCGCCAGCGAGCCGACGCCCGCCTGAATAAATACATGTGTCGGTGCGCCGCCGGTTGCCGTTACAAACTGGTCGGCTGCTTCGCGCGCCATGGTGCCGTAGCCCTGCATGATATAGCTGGGAATATCTTCGTAGCCATCCCACGCTGTGTCCTGCACCATAACGCCGTGGGGTGTTTCGTCGGCCTCCTTAGCCGCGATGCGGACGCAATCGTCATAATTGACATCCTCAATGGTCACATCCGCACCCTCGCGGGCAATGTTATCAAACCGGATTTTCACGCTGCCTTTGGGCATATGCACCACGGCTTTCTGGTGCAATTGCTTTGCCGCCCACGCTACGCCGCGGCCGTGGTTGCCATCGGTCGCGGTAAAAAAGGTAGCCTGTCCAAACTCCTCCCGAAGCGCATCGGATGTGAGATAAGCGTAATCCACTTTGCTGATGTCCCGGCCCAGCTCGCCCGCAATGTAGCGCCCCATGGCATAGGAGCCGCCCAGCACCTTGAAAGCATTCAGGCCGAAGCGGTAGCTTTCGTCCTTGACGCACAGGGCGCCCAGCCCCAGGTGTTTGGCCATACCCGCCAAATTCGCCAGCGGCGTTACGCTGTACTGCGGAAAACTCTGGTGAAAGCGGAAAGCCTGCTCCACATTGGTCAGGCTCATAATGGATAGATGCTTATCATCCGACTTGGGTAAGTGGTTGGCTGTCCATTCAATCGGTTGCATGTATTGTTCCTCCCAGCGATAATGCCGCTTTCCCCGGCGGCTGTGCTGATACCGGCAAAGGGCGCGAAAAAAGCGCGCCCCTATTCCTCTTTGCCCACGTGCTTGTAGGTTTCCTCTACAATACGCTCCATAGCGTTGAGAATGCTCTCATAACCCGTACAACGGCACAGATGGCCGGAAATCAGCTTGCGCAGTTCCTCGCGGCTGTACCGCTTGCCGGTACCCACAATTTCCACCGCGCTCATAATCAGCCCCGGCGTACAGAAGCCGCACTGGGTGGCTGCTTCATCAATAAAAGCCTGCTGAATCGGGCTCAGTTCGCCGGTCGGGCTTTTTAAGCCCTCAACCGTCATAATGTTGCGGCCTTCTGCCCACAACGCAAGGTAGATGCAGCTGTCCATGGCTTCGCCGTCCACCAGCACGGTGCACGCGCCGCACTCGCCCACTTCGCAGCCTTTTTTTACGCTGGTCAGTCCCAGCCGGTTGCGCAGCGCATCCAGCAGGCTCTCGCGCTCGTCTACCGGTATGCTTACCTCGCGTCCGTTTACGGTCATATTCAGCGTTTTAAACATCGGCTTCGCCTCCCGCATTGATGATGGCCTGTTTCACCGCGCGCTTGCCCAGCTCACTTACAAGCTGCAAGCGAAACTCCTTGCTGGCACGCCAGCTGGTGCGGGGCTTTACCTCGCCGGTTGCCCCCTCGGCAATCGCATCCAAAAGCGCGGCGGTAATGGGTTTCCCCTTGGTGGCTTCTTCGGTTTTCACACAGCGCATCGGGGTCGGCGCGGCCACGCCGTACGCCAGCCGCAACTCGGCAATCGCTTTTTTATCATCCGTCAGCTTCACCATGGCCGCACAACCGAGGGTAGCAATTTCCATGGCGTTGCGTTTGCCGTATTTTATGTAGCAGCCGCCAAAATCCGCATAGTCCGCCTTTGCCACATGAATAGCGACCAGAATTTCGTCGTGCTTGCGTACGGTTTTACCCGGCCCTGTGTAAAACTCACGGATAGGCACCATGCGCGTCCCTTCGCTGCCCGTAAGCTCCAGCGTTGCGTTCAGCGCCCAGAGGGAGCTTGCGCTGTCGGCGCTGGTCACGCCGTTGCATACGTTGCCGCCGATGGTGCCAATGTTGCGAATCTGCGGCCCGCCCACCTGATCAACCGCGTAGGCCAGCATGGGCATGGTGCGTAACATGATGGGATTGTTTGCAATATGGCTAAACGAGGTCGCGGCCCGGATGATGATTTCCCCGTCATCCGTTTCCTCGATGCCGCTTAGCGATTCAATACCGTGGATGCTCACCAGCGAGCATCCGGCCAAGCGCCCTTCGCGGATTTGGATGAGCACATCGCTGCCGCCGGAGATGACGACGGCGCTTTCATCCTGTTTCAGGGCGCGCACCGCGTCCATTACGCTGGTCGCCTGATAATATTTCTCGATGTCATACATCGCTATAAACCTCCTTCATCACCGCCGGGCGGTGTATAAAGCGCTTTCTATGTTATGCCTCCGTCCGCCGGTCGGGGATCAGCCCGGCTTCAACAAACCCTTCCACCAGTTTTTGCGGGTTCAGCGGCAGGGTGTTAAAATGTACGCCGGTTGCCTGCAATACCGCATTGCGGATGGCGGGGGCGGGAGCAACGGTCGGCGGCTCGCCCAGCGACTTGTTGCCATAGGGGCCGGACGGGTCGTTCAGCTCCACAAACGCCGCTTCCAGATCAGGTTGATCCATGGAGGTGGGTATTTTATAATCCAGCAAGTTATCGTTCAAAGGCCTGCCCTTATCATTATACAGCAGTTCTTCAGACAGCGCATAGCCCATGCTCATGCTCATGCCGCCCTGCACCTGTCCTTCAGCCAGTTTAGGGTTGATGATCACGCCGCTGTCGTGCACGTTCAGCAGCCGGAGCACCGTAACCTTACCAAGGGGGATATCCACCTCTACCTCGGCAAAGCTGACGCCGGTGGAAATGGTATTTTCTTTGCAGTCGATGCTGCACTCGGCTGAAATGCGCTCGGCGCGCTCGCGGCTGTACTGCGCTTCCATCGCCAGTTCGCTTACAGCCAGCAGCTGCTTGCCATTTGCCTTGCGGACAATGTAATCTTCGCGGATGTCCAGCTCCTCAATCCGTTTTTTCAGCTTGAAGGCGGCATAATCCAGTATATTGTGTTTCAGCTGCTCGCCCGTGCGTTTGGCGGCCTGCCCGCTTACATACGTCTGGCGGGAAGCGTACGCGCCCAGGTCAAACGGCGATACATCCGTATCCTGCGTGGATACAATATGAATATTCTTTTCGGTAATGCCGGTCGCTTCGGCTGCCATTTGGGTAAACACGGTATCCGCGCCCTGCCCGATCTCGGTCGCGCCCATTTGCAGGCTTACGGAGCCGTCCTCATTTAAAAACATGCGGCAGCCAGCCGTCTCCAGCGAGATGGGATAGACGCCTGTTTTATAGGTAAACATCGCCATGCCCACGCCGCGCCGTACCGGACCGGTCTGGTTTTGATATTTCGCCCGCTTTTCCGCCCAGCCAAACAGCTCGCTGCCTTTAAGGGCACACTCCCGGATGCCGTTGGTATACGCGGGGATGCCCGTACCCGGGTCCACATAGCCAACGGGTATCGCGTTTTTCAGGCGCAGCGCCAGCGGGTCCATCTTCAGTTCCATCGCCAGATCGTCCATCAGGCTCTCGGTAATAAAATCCGACTGCGGAATGCCGTAGGCGCGCATGGCTCCCGCGGCGGTATGGTTGGTATATACGGTATAGCCCTTGCCTTCGGTCACTTTTTCGTCGTGGTAGAGCTGTTTAAACATGGTAATCGTATTTGCGCAAATGGAATGTCCATGGGAGGCATAGCCGCCCTGATCGCTGTATACTTCCAGTTTGCGGGCAACCAGCGTACCATCCGCGCGGGCCAGCACTTTGGCCGTACCGTGGATGGCGTGGCGCACACGCGTGCAGGCCATGGTTTCTTCGCGGGTGATCTCCAGCTTCACCAGCCGTCCGCCGACCTGCTGGCAGAGGAAGGCGTTCAGCGGCTCATACAAAACATCCTGCTTGTTGCCAAAGCCACCGCCGATGTAGGGCTTGATAACGCGAATCTGCGCCCACGGCACGCCCAGTGCCTGCCCCACCACGCGGCGCACAATGTGCGGAATCTGCGTGGAAGAAACAACCGTAATCCGGCCGTTTTCCATATACGCATAGGATTGCACAGGCTCCAAGTGGCAGTGCTGCACCGCTTGCGTGCCATACGCGCCCGAAACCTCAATAGCATCCGGCTCCTGCGCTTTCGCCTCGTCATAGGTGCCCTCGCCCACTGCATAGCCGCTGCTGCCAAGCAGGTTGGTTTCGCGCACTTCCGGGTGGATGGGAATCGCGCCTTCCTTAAGCGCGTCTTCTGTGCTCAGAATCGGCGGATATTCTTCATATTCAACTTTGATCAGCCGTGCGGCGCGTGCGGCGGCGACTTCATCCTCCGCCACGACGGCGGCAATGTCGTCTCCATATACACGCACCCGCTGATTGAGAAGCTTACGGTCATACACGTCCCCCTTGCTCAAATCCAGCGAGTAGGGGTGACCGGCTGTGGCGAACATGATATCCGGCACATCAAAACAGGTGACGATTTTCACAACGCCCTTTACGCTAAGCGCTTCGCTCAGGTCAAAGGACAGTACTTTGCCGTTGGCGATGGTGCTGCGCACCACTTTGGCAACAAGCGCGCCGGTCGGCAGCAGATCGGCCGTATATTTAGCCGCTCCGGTTACCTTATCGTACGCGTCTACGCGTTTAATGCTTTCTCTGACACCCATAAAGGGCTACCTCCTTATCACCCGCGTCCGGCGGATGCGTTATCCGTTGGGGAAAATGGCTTTCCCAGCCACATACTTCTGTACAATGGTGCAGTCGCCCGGCAGGTAAAGCGCACGTTCCAGCCGTTCCCGTACCGTCAGTTCCTGCGGATGGGGCAAGCCCGAATCGTCCAGTACGATTGCATCCAGCTCGTAACCGGGTTCAAAGCCGCCTACCTTGCCAAAAAATGCGCCGCCGCCTTTCGTAGCCAAATAAAACGCTTCATCCAGCGTCAGCGCGCTGTCCTCCTGATCGATCAGCCGCCAGTAGAGTTTGCTCATCTGCACGGTATCGGTCACCGCGCGGAACATATCAATGGTTTGTCCTCCCGCTACATCAGTACCCAAGCCGACGTTTACCCCAGCCTTGAGCAGCTTGCGCACCGGCGCGATACCGGAGCGGATGTTGGTGTTGGATGCCGGGCAATGCGCCACCGTAACGCCGCGGCGCTTGAGCAGGTCTATTTCTTCCGCTTCGGGGTACACTACATGCGCCATGATCGTGCGGGGCGTTAAAAGCCCGTACCGGTCGTACGCGTCTGCATAGCTTTTCGTATCCGGGCAAAGCTCCCGCACCCACTCGATTTCATCGCGGTTCTCCGACAGGTGGGATTGCACAGGCGCACCGTAGGTTTGCATCAGCCGTTTAAGCCCACCCAGCAACTCGTTGCTGCAAGAGGGGATAAAGCGCGGGGTCAGCATAGGCGCAATGCCATCAAAACGGCCTGCTGCCTGCGTAATCCACACTTCGGCGTCTGCTTCGGCCTGCGCCGCGTTCAGCTCGCACAGGGTAGCCGGCGCGTTGCGGTCCATGCTTACCTTGCCAACATAACCGCGCAGCCCCGCAGATGATAATTTCTCCATCAGCAGCAGCGTTGCCGGTACATGCAGGGTCGCAAAACAGCACAGGCGTGTGGTGGCGCTTTGCTGTATTGCTTTTACAAACAGATCATACGCACGCTGCGCATAATCCAAATCGTCATACTTGCTTTCTTCGGGAAAGGCGCGCTGGTTGAGCCACTCAATCAGTTCCATGTCCATCCCCAGGCCGCGGTAGGCAAACTGGGGTGCGTGCAAATGCAAATCACAAAACCCGGGCAATACCAGCCGGTCGCCGTAATCCACCAGCGGCAGGGCGGCAAACTGTGCGGGAAGTGCTGCAAACACACCGGCACAAACACCGTCCTGATATACAAGATACCCGCCCGGAAGCGTCGTTAAACATTCCGGGCTTTCACTGTAGCAGAGATTGCCCTTGAGTACGTAATCCACTGGTTATCCTCGCGTTCCCGCAAAAGCCTTTGTCTCCTGCGCTTATTATAAATCCCGCCCCAACCGATGTCAAATACCATTAAAATAAAGGATACGCGCCGTTATACGGCACGCATCCTTGCGTAAACAGCCGTTTTGAGGCAGGGAGTCAGCCGAGTGATTCTTCATCGAAACCCGCCGTCAAAACGATCCCCAAAGCCGGGGTATCCGGCGGATGCACCGCCAAAGCGGCCACCGCTCCCCGCATATTTAATTCAACGGCGGCATGCCCATATCCTGCCTGCGGCAGTCCGGCGAGCATCGTGATGGGCTAGGGTGCTATTGCAGCGTAAACTCCATCACAACCGGCTGATGGTCGGTATTGCGGAAATTTAAATCCACAGTTTGCACAGAATTTACTTTTACATTGGAGGAGACGATAAACCCGTCGATGACATAGGTCAGCAGCGTATCACGGTTCCCATCGTAAGGTTTATTCAATGCGCGGCAGGTGGGTGTGCCAAGGTCACAGGCGAAGGAGAATCCCTGCGGCAAATCATCCTCGCTCAGCTGACCGGGGAGCCAGTCCGCATCCTCCGGCAAGGGGTACTTTTCCAGCGCGCCGGGGAAAGACTGGTTAAAATCGCCCCCCGCGATGACATAGTTGCCCTTCGCCTGCTCCGCCTCCAATAAGGCATAAAGATGATCCATCTGCGCCTCGCGGCCGCTCTGGCTGCTGTATGCCTCCAGGTGCAGGTTTACCAGCACCAGTTCCTTCTCGCTCCCGGCAATTGGCAGTCGCTCTACCAGCAGGCAGCGCTTGAGGTTGGCGGTTCTCAGCGGCCAGCCGAAAGGTACGGGCAGGCTTTGGCGCGACGCGCTGGTTACCTGCAAGTTATTAAGCGTGGTAATTCCGCTTTCCACCTTGCCGATGGGCGGCCACGGGTAGGGAATAAACGCGCAGCGCATGTTGTAGGCAAACGCATTGCCCATGCTCAGCCCGCGTGTAAAGTAATCCACTTCGTCAATCCAATAACTGCGGCGCGAATCGGTATCCGTTTCCTGTAAAAAGCAAATATCCGCGTCTTGCAGGGATAAAGCGCTGAGCAACCCGGAAAGGTTGCCGCTGACCTCTGTTTTGCTGTCCGGCCGCACTTTTGTGCCGCCGTCCATAAAGAAATCTTCTTCCCGTCCCAGACCGCCGTAACCGCAGTTTAGTGTTACGATTTTGTACATCGTGCTTGCCTGCGCGGTATCATGCCGCGCTCCGGCGGTTACCGTCAGGGTTTCCACATCAGCAGGGCGGTACTCCCCAACCGTTAGCCAAATCAACAATCCGGCAACTGCCACAACCACGGCCAGTACCAGTATTAACAACAGTTTCAGCGCTCCGCGTAATGCCCGCATGGTATCCCTCACTTTTCCGTGCGCAGGGCTGCCCCCCACGCGCTTTGACTGTATTGTTCGTCCCATCCAACTGATTATATTATATCGCCGATAGGCCGGATGGTAAAGGGGAAATATAATAAGGAAACAAGCCCGATACTCGTCCGCTTTTTTCAAGCCGTTTCAATTTCCTATATTCCCTTGTGTATGGAATACCGCCACATCACCGCGCAGGCTCCCGGCAATCTGCCAAATAGCACCAGACTATTACTTCCTATACAATAAACGTTGCCAAACGTACACTCTGCGTATAGAACCTTCCACCGAAAAAGCGAGCCGTATACGGCTCGCTTTTTCCTGTTTATTTCCCAATTGATCTTTGGCTTTTACTTTGACAGCCGCTTGAAAGCGTCCTTCATGGCGGGGTACAACTGCCGGTACTGCTCGTAGCAGGCAGCGTATGCCGGTTGATTTTCCGCTATCGGCTTCTGTTCGCCACCCATGTGGATCATCTGGTCGCATGCCTCACGCACGCTGGGATACAGGCCCGCTCCTACGCCCGCAAGAATCGCCACGCCCAGCGCAGGGCCTTCTTTGCTCTGTGTGGTGCACACCGGGCAGCCAAACGTATCGGCCAGCATCTGCCGCCACAGTTCGCTGCGCCCGCCGCCGCCGGTTGCCAGCATCTGCGCGGGGTTTACGCCCATTTCATCCAGTACGTTCAGGCAATCTTTCAGGGAGTAGGTAACGCCCTCCATCACCGCGCGCAGCAGATCACGCCGCGTGTGCATGGCGGACAGGCCAAAGAACACGCCGCGGCAATCCGGGTCCAGATGCGGGGTACGTTCGCCCATCAGGTAAGGCATATAGAACAGGCGGTTGGCGCCGATGGGGCACTTGGCCGCTTCCTGATTCATCAGTTCGTACGGGTCTACCCCCATAGCCGCCGCCGTATCGATTTCGGCCTGGCAAAAGTTATCGCGGTACCATTTCAGGGAAAGGCCCGCTGCCTGCGTTACGCCCATTACGTGCCACGCTCCCGGTACGGCGCAGCAGAAGGTATGCACACGCCCTTTGGGGTCGATTGCCAGTTTATCGGTATGGGCGAACACCACGCCGCTGGTGCCGATGGTGGTAAACGCGCGTCCGTCGGCCACAACACCGGTGCCCACAGCCGCCGCGGCGTTATCGCCCGCACCGCCAACTACCAGTGTCTTTTCGGAAAGTCCGGTCAGTGCGGCTGCTTCTTTGCTGATATGGCCGGTCACATCGCAGCTTTCGTATACTTTGCCCAGATAGCTCTTGTCAATGCCCAGCTTTTGCAGCACTTCATCGCTCCAGCAGCGGTTTGGCACATCCAGCAGCTGCATGCCGCTGGCGTCGCTGACCTCGGTGGCAAAATCGCCGGTCAGTTTATAACGCAGGTAATCCTTGGGCAAAAGGATATGGCGGCATTTTTGGTAAATCTCCGGCTGGTGTTTTTGCACCCAGCGGATTTTTCCCGCCGTAAAGCCCGTCAGCGCAGGGTTGGCGGTAATCTCAATCAGGCGCTCCGCGCCGATGATTTCCGTGATTTCCTCGCACTCCACACCGGTGCGCTGATCGCACCAGATGATGGAGGGGCGGAGTACCTCGCCGTTTTCATCCAGCATTACCAAACCATGCATTTGGCCGCTGATGCCCAAACCCGCAATATCATCCGGGTTTACGCCGCTTTCGCGCACCACTTTGCCAAGGGTGGTGACCGCCGCGTTCCACCAATCCTGCGGGGCCTGCTCCGCCCAGCCGTTTTGCGGCTGGGAAAGCGGATATTCCACCGTGGCGCTGGCAACAACGCTGCCATCCTGCGCAAACAGAACGGTTTTGGTGCCGCTGGTGCCAAGGTCTATGCCTAATAAATACTTCGCACTCATAGGTTGCGCTCCTTTGTTGCGTTTTACATCGTTTTTGCGCAGCATAGTGCTGCGTAAGCATGCCGATACGCCGCCGGGCATATTGCCGCCTGCATACTGCATCCCCCATCTCGGCAAACATTGCCGGGAGAGAGAAAACAAAGTCAAACAGCCGCAATCCGCCCGGCAGCGTACCGGTGATGGATGTTATTAGCTAAAGAGAATCTGGTTCATAACCGCTTCCAGATACTCCTGCCGGCCGCTGCCGGGCAGGGCGGGCGCGCCGGCCTTGGAGGCGATGGCGGCACATTCCGTCAGCGTCGCTTTGCCATCGCGGATCTTCTTGCCAATTTCCGTGTTGGCGTAGCTGGCATAACGCTCTTTCACAAACTCGTCGATCCGGCCGTCCTCGATCATCGCGGCGGCTTTAATCAGGCCCAGCGCGAAGCTGTCCATACCCAGCACAAACGCCTGGAACATATCCTCGTACGTGTAGCTGGGGCGGCGGTTTTTCGCATCGAAGTTCAAGCCGCCAGTCAGGCCGCCCGCCTTGATGATTTCGTACATGCAAAGGGTGGTATCGTAAATGTTGAAGGGGAACTCATCCGTATCCCAGCCCAGCAGCAGATCGCCCTGGTTGGCGTCCACCGAGCCCAGCATGCCGTTGATAGCGGACACGCGCAGGTCGTGCTGGAAGGTGTGCCCCGCCAGCGTGGCGTGGTTGGCTTCAATGTTCATCTTGAAATCTTTATCCAGCCCATAGTACCGCAGGAAGCCGATTGCCGTGGCGGCATCGAAATCGTACTGGTGCTTCATGGGCTCCTTGGGCTTGGGCTCAATGTAGAAATCGCCTTTAAAGCCGATTGAGCGGCCATATTCCACCGCCATCTTCATCAGCGCGGCAATGTTCTCCTGCTCAAATTTCATATCGGTGTTCAGCAGGGTTTCGTAGCCTTCACGGCCGCCCCAGAACACATAGCCGCGGCCGCCCAGTTTCACCGTGCAGTCCAGCGCTTTCTTAATCTGCGCAGCGGCATGGCAAAACACATCCACACTGTTGGAGGAGCCTGCGCCGTTCATGAAGCGCGCATTGCTGAACATGTTGGCGGTGCCCCACAGGCACTTGATATCGGTGCCCTTCATTTTTTCCAGAATGTAATCGGTCAGCTCGTCCAGACGGGCGTTGGTCTCGTCGATTGTGGCGGCCTCAGGCACGAGGTCCACATCGTGGAAGCAGAAGTACTTGATGCCCAGCTTGGTCATAAACTCAAAGCCCGCATCCACCTTGGCCTTTGCGTGCTCCATGGTGCCCGGGGTTGCCCCGAAGGATTTATCCGCCGTGCCAACGCCGAACATGTCCGCACCGGTTGCGTTCAGGTTATGCCACCATGCCATTGCGAAGGGCAGGTGTTCGCTCATCGTTTTGCCGAGAATTACACGGTCGGGATCGTAGTACTTGAACGCGAGCGCCTTTTTGGAATCGGCGCCTTCAAACTGCACTTGGGGAAGATTATGAAAGATTTCTGCCATGAAAAACCGCTCCTTTCCCTGTGTGGGATGTATTATATGGTAATATGTCGGTCGTGTGCCCGAGCACACTATTTTCAGCGATATTTTACTGCAACCCGCCGGGATTGTCAATGCCCCACCGGGAAAAACCGCCGGTTTTTCCCTGGGCACGCCACCGCTAACCCGTGCAGAACGGGGGGGTTACAGATTCTCTAAAATCTTGATCTGGTTTTCCATAATGATCTGCTCGCCCTGCTTTGGCGCGCCGGTCAGCAATACGTCAAAAGCCGCCCTTACCGCCTGATATCCCTGCGAAAACGGCTGCTGGCATACCACAGCACGCACCAGCCCACGGCGCATCATCTCCTGTGTGGAGGGTACGCTGTCAAAGGCGACAGCTTGCATGTTCTTCTCCCGCCCCAGCTCGATCACTGCGCGGCACGCGCCATAGGTACCCGACGCCGCCACAAACAGGGTGTCTATCTCCGGGTGGCGCAGCAGCATATCCCGTGTCACATGGTAACTGTGCTCCATATCGTCCATAGCACTCACCTGGTCGGTCAGTTCGACCTGCGGGCAAATTTCCTTCAAGCGGCGTGTAAACCCTTCCAGCCGCTGCACGTGTCCCAGCAGGGTGCTTACGCCTGCCACCACGCCCAGCTTCGCCTGTCCGCGCGTAACCAGCCGCATCAGCCCCGCGGCGGTTTCCCCACCCGCGGCATAATCGCTGCCCACATAGCAAATGCGGCAGCTGTTTTCAATATCGGTGTTGATGGTTATGGTCGGTACGCCCTTTTCCGACAGGGCGCGGATGCGCTGTTCAATGCGCACGTCGTTAATGGGCTGGATGATAAGCACCGCAATACCCGCTTCGATCAGTTCGTCAATCAAGGCCAGCTGCCGGAGCACATCGTACCCGCGCATGGTTTTCAGCATCACGGTCACCCCGTAATCGGCCAGTTCCTGCTCCGCTTTGCGCAGCCCGGCAATCACCTCGTCAAAAAAAGGGTTGCCCTCACTGGAGACCAGTGCGCCGAAAACAGGCGCATCCTTTTTCACCGTCAGCGCTTTTCCCGCTATGTTTTTGGTATAACCCATATTGCGGATTGTGCGCATAATCAGCGCTTCGGTTTCCGGCTTCACCTTGCCCCGGTGGTTGAGCACGCGGTCCACCGTGCCCCGGCTGACGCCGCACAGCTGGGCAATTTCTTTAATCGTCATATTGTAACACTCCCATAATAGCAGCGTGTGAATCTTCCTTTCTTTGTTCACTGCCGCTCTGCATACTTTCACGATTGCCCGCCGCGGATTATACCGCCGGATACGGCTCCCTCAAATCGGATTCATCTTATCGCGCCGCGTTCCCTTTTGTCAATTTATACTTTCGATGCAGCCTTGTAAACGTTTCATACCGAAACATAATGTCTCTCTTGTATTCGAGTCATCTTTATGATTGCATATTGTTACACATTTGCCATTATTCGATATATTTCCATATATATGTAGGTTTTGATATACAAATCTCTCAATGAAATAAAAAGATTTTTGTATACTATTGACAGCACACAAAGTGTACGGTAGAATGTGTACAGATAATTTGAACGCCGGTTGGCTTTGACTAGTGTTAATGTGCCCGCGCACACTTTCTAACGATATCATACGCAAATTTACTACGGATCGACGCTTTGTTTCATACGCTAATTTTATCGAAACCGTTTTACTTTGCTTTTCAGGCCGGTACGTGAGGACCGGTCTAGAAAATAAAAAAGGAGTGTATCCCATCATGAAAAAGTTACTCGCGGTTGTCCTTGCTCTTGCTCTGACGCTGTCTGTCTTCGGCATGGCTATTGCCGAGGGCGAAAAAGTTGGCGTGGCTATGCCTACCCAGAGCCTGCAACGTTGGAACCAGGATGGTGAAAACATGAAAGCGCAGCTCGAGGCTGCGGGCTACGAAGTAGACCTTCAATTTGCCAACAACGAAGTGGCCACCCAGGTTTCGCAGATTGAGAACATGATTCTCAACGGCGCGCAGATTCTGGTTGTTGCCTCCATCGACGGCAGTGCGCTGGGCACGGTGCTCGCGACCGCTAAGGATGCCGGCATCCCGGTTATCGCCTATGACCGTCTGCTGACCGATACCGAAGCCGTGGATTACTACACCACGTTCAACAACTACAAAGTCGGCCAGATTCAGGGCCAGTACGTACTAGATACCTTTGATCTGAGCAACGAAGCGGTCACCGGCCCCTTCACCATCGAGTTCACCGCGGGCGACCCGGGCGACAACAACGCCGGCTTGTTCTTCAACGGCGCGAAAGACACCCTGCAGCCCTATCTGGACAGCGGCAAGCTCGTTTGCCTCAGCGGCCAGCTGGACTTTGACTCCGTGGCTACGCCTTCCTGGAAGAGTGAAACCGCCCAGGCCCGTATGGATAACATTCTGAGCGCTTACTACTCCGACGCCCTCACCGGCGGCCAGACCTTGGATATCTGCCTGTGCTCCAACGACTCCACCGCTCTGGGCGTAACCAACAGCCTCGTGGCTGCCGGCTACACCACCGAGAACATCCCGGTTATCACCGGTCAGGACTGCGATATCGCCAACACCAAGAACATGGTGAAGGGCCTGCAGGCTATGTCCGTGTTTAAAGACACGCGCACGCTGGCTGCCCAGACCGTGACCATGGTTACCGATATCCTCTCCGGCAACACGCCCGAGACCACCAGCACCTACGCTAACGGCATCATCGACGTTCCCACTTACGAGTGCACGCCGGTATTCGCGGATGCGAGCAACTATCAGGAATTGCTGATCGACAGCGGCTACTACACTGCGGAGCAGCTGGCTGACTAACAGCACCCTTGCGGATCACTACTACTGACGACAGGAGACGGACGAATCCTTCGTCCGTCTCCTTTTACAGAATCGGGAGGAAAGTCACTTGGGCAATACGATTCTGAAAATGCACAATATCACCAAGGAATTCCCCGGAGTCAAAGCGCTGGATCAGGTGAATATCGAGGTCGAAGAAGGCGAAATCCACGCCATCTGCGGCGAAAACGGCGCTGGAAAATCAACATTGATGAATGTGCTCAGTGGCATTTATCCCTATGGCACGTATGATGGCGACATCATTCTCCACGGGAAGGAATGCCGCTTTCATGATATTAAGGAAAGCGAGCACAAAGGCATCGTCATCATTCATCAGGAGCTGGCGCTGGTACCCTACCTGAGCATTGCGGAAAATATGTTTTTAGGCAACGAACAGTCCGCCGGCGGTGTAATCAACTGGGACAAAACTTTTCAAAAAGCAAATGATTTCATGGCCATGGTCGGCCTGCATGAAAACTCCAGAACTTTGGTTAAAGACATCGGCATGGGCAAGCAGCAGCTTGCCGAAATTGCTAAAGCACTGGCCAAAGATGTAAAACTGCTCATTCTGGACGAACCCACTTCGTCCCTGAATGAAAACGACGCCAAAAACCTGCTGGATTTGCTTTTGCAGTTTAAGCGGGAGCGCGGCATCACCAGTATTTTAATTTCGCACAAGCTCAACGAGCTGGCATATTGCGCCGATAAAATCACCATCATCCGCGACGGCCATACCATCGAGACGCTTGTAAAAGGGCAGGACGAAATATCCGAAGCCCGCATCATCAAAGGCATGGTCGGCCGCGAAATGACCAACCGTTTCCCGCCGCGCGAACACCACATTGGCGATAAGGCGCTGGAAATAAAAAATTGGACAGTTTATCACCCGCTGTATGCGGACCGCAAGGTGGTAGACAACGTATCGCTTACCATTCACAAAGGCGAAGTCGTCGGTGTGGCCGGGCTGATAGGCGCGGGCCGTACGGAACTGGCAATGTCCGTTTTCGGCCGGGCATACGGCTCGCATATCACCGGAGAACTGTATAAGGATGATAAGCCGCTGGAAGTGCACACTATATCCCAGGCCATCACCTCCGGGCTGGCGTACGTAACTGAGGACCGCAAAGGCAACGGGCTGATCGTGCCGGATAGCATCAAGCACAATTTCACGTTGGCGCGGCCGCAGTTTATCAGTAAAAAAGGCGTCCTGGATAAGGACCTGGAAGTGCACAAAGCCAAGGAGCTCAGGGAGAAACTAAACGTTAAGACCCCGACGGTGGAACAGCTGGTCGGCAACCTTTCCGGCGGCAACCAGCAAAAAGTATTGGTCGGTAAATGGATTTTCGCCCAGCCCGATGTGCTGCTGCTGGATGAGCCTACCCGCGGCATTGACGTTGGCGCAAAATATGAGATTTATCAAATCATCAATGATTTGGTAGCGCAGGGGAAAGCAGTGTTGATGATTTCCTCCGAGCTGCCGGAAATTCTGGGCATGTGCGACCGCATTTACGTGATGAACGAGGGCCGGATCATCGCGGAGCTTGATGGGAAAAACGCTTCCCAGGAGAGCATTATGGGGCACATTATGCAAGACAGCAAGGGAGAGATCGGCGCATGAACAAAGCAAGAAGTTTAATGAAGGGCAACCTCAAGCAGTACAGCCTGCTCATCGCCCTGGTCGCAATTATTATCTTTTTCCAGATCATGACGGAAGGGCGCTTGCTCAAGCCCATGAACGTCTCCAACATCGTGTTCCAAAACGCGTATGTGGTAATTCTGGCTGTCGGCATGCTGCTGTGTATCCTGACAGGCGGCAACATCGACCTGTCCATCGGTTCCGTCGTCGCGTTCATCAGCGCGTTTGCGGGCGAGATGATTATCGAGTGGAAGTGGAACGTGTATCTATCCATCTTCCTGTGCCTTCTGCTCGGTATATTGGTCGGTATGTGGCAGGGCTTCTGGATCGCCTATGTCCGTATACCGCCGTTCATTGTTACCTTATCGGGCATGCTGGTGTTCCGCGGCCTTACGCTGTTGGTGCTCAACGGCCTTACGCTGGCGCCTTTCCCGGATAATTACCTGATGTTCTCCACCGGTTTTATCGCCAAAGGCGCTAAAATCATGCTGCTGGGCACAAACGTAAACATTGTCTGTTTTATTACCGGTATCGCGGTGGCGTTGATTTTCTGTGTTATTCAGGTGATCAACAACATCAGCCGCAAGCGTAAAGGGTACGAGGCAGAGCCTCCGCTGCTGCTGACGCTGAAACTGGTGATCGTTTCGGCAGCGCTTATCTGGTTCTTCACACTGCTATCCCAGTATCAGGGCATCCCGACGGTACTGGTCATTCTGGGTGTATTGCTGATCGTGTACACCTTCTTCACCACCAAGACAGTTATTGGCCGTCACCTGTACGCCTTGGGCGGCAATGAAAAAGCCGCAAGGCTCTCCGGCGTTAAGACCAATCACCTGATGTTCTTTGCCTATGTAAACATGAGCTTCCTGTCGGCAGTAGCCGGTCTGGTTTTCGCAGCCCGTCTTAACAGCGCAAGCCCGCTGACCGGCGAAGGCTTCGAGCTGGACGCCATCGGCGCTTGCTTCATCGGCGGCGCGTCCGCTTATGGCGGCGTAGGTACGGTTGGCGGTACGCTGATCGGCGCATTGATTATGGGCATGCTGAACAATGGTATGTCTATCCTCGGCCTTAGCTCCAACCTGCAGCGTGTAGTGAAAGGGTTGGTATTGCTTGCGGCCGTTGCGCTGGACGTAATCAGTAAGATGAACCTTGCCCTCTTCACCCACCGCAAGAAAGCGGTTGTTACCGAAACCCAAAAAGGGTAAGCAACATACGTATCCCTCCCCCCAAAACAAAAACGGAATCGCCGCCTTCTCCGCGTGGCGATTCCGTTTTTGTTATCTTATTCCGCTATGATTTGCCTGCTTAATAATACAAGCAGCATTTTGCGTACGGATTCAAGATGCTCTTTCACGTCGGTTGAATGCGTAAGACGGCATGCTTTATTAGCCAACGAGACTGATTAAAGCTGCGCACGAACAAACCCGGCCAGTGGGGGCGCGTACACGGACG
The DNA here is from genome assembly GCA_963663285.2 of Candidatus Limiplasma sp. Lineage (GTDB taxonomy): Bacteria > Bacillota > Clostridia > Christensenellales > Aristaeellaceae > CAXXOK01. The sequence continues at coordinate 1,954,725 of CAXXNI010000002.1, forward strand.
TACCTAACCCCGCCGGCCGGGCGATGCTGACAATGCAGACGGTGGGTTTTCAGGCGGCTGGAGTTTAGTGGATCATTCCCAGCAGTTGATTGCTGCGTTTCAGGAATGCCGTAATCTCTTCCTTCTCCAGCGGCCGGGTGCTCATGCGCGCCAAGTCATACAGCTGCGCGGCAATCAATTTGCGTTTCTCCTCATCCTCGGAGGTCAGCAGCGTTTGTACAATGGCATTGGAGCGGTTCAAAATCAGCGTGTGCTGTTCGGGCAGTTTGAAGTTTTGCCCGTAAATTTTGCTCATTTCGCTGTAGCGGCGGCCCTGCTCATCCTGCACCAGCAAGGCGGACGTGTCAGCCTCGGTAATGGTTTGCAGTTTCACTTCCAGCGTGCTGTTGCCGGTGGCATCGGCGAAAAGTGCTTTCAGTTTTTCTTTATCCTCTTCGATTGCCTTTTTGGTTTCTTCGTCCGCTTCGCCATCCTCCTGCGTAAAGGTATCGGCATCGGCGTCTACGCGCACAAAGTGCAGATCCTCCACGCCTGCGGAGTATTCGATAAAGCTGACAAAGTTCAGGTCAATCAGCGCATCCAGCACGACAACGTCAATTTCCTTGCCTTCATACATGGCAATGGAGGCTGCCTGCCGCATGGGATCGCTGGTGTATACGACTTTCTTGCCCAGCTTGCCCTCGTTTTTGCTAAGGTACTCGCTCAGCGTCAGGTGTTCGCCCTTGGTGGTCTTGTACAGCAGCGTATCCTTCACCTGATCGAAGAATTTTGCGTCGCGTACGCAGCCGTACTTTACGAAGGGATGAATATCGTCCCAATATTTTTCGTACTGCTCGCGCTCGCCCTTAAACAGGCTTACCAGACGGTCGGCCACCTTGCGGGTTATGTAAGCGGACAGCTTTTTCACGTAGCCGTCGTTTTGCAGGAAGCTGCGGCTCACGTTCAGGGGCAGATCCGGGCAGTCGATTACGCCTTTGAGCAGCATCAGGAAATCCGGAATGACTTCCTTAATGTTATCGGCTACAAACACCTGACCGCTGAACATTTTGATTTCGCCCTCGCGCGTGCCAAAGTCGTTGGTCAGCTTGGGGAAGTACAAAATACCCTTGAGGTTGAAGGGATAGTCGACGTTCAGGTGCACGTAGAACAGCGGTTCATCGTACACGTGGAAAACGCGCTTGTAAAACTCCTTATACTCTTCCTCGGTGCAATCCTTGGGCTGTTTCAGCCACAGGGCAGGCAAATCGTTGATATGCTCGTTTTGCGGCTTCGTCTCCGCCACCGCTTCGGTTTCGCCCTCTGTTTTTTCTGCTTCGGGTTTTTCCTCTTTTTCCGGTTTCACCACTTCAAAGTACACGGGCTGCGCCATAAAGCCGCAATAGCGGTTAAGGGTTTCACGCACCTTGTACTCTTCCAAAAACTCCTTGGCGTCCTCCGCCAGTTTCAGGGTAATGGTGGTACCGCGGGTGGTGCGGTCCCCGGCGCTGATGGTATATTTCATACCGTCTTTGCTGTCCCAGCGTACCGGTTCGGCACCCTCGCTGCCGCTGAGGGTTTGGATGGTTACATTCTCAGCAACCATAAAAGCGGAATAGAAGCCCAAGCCAAAATGGCCGATGATACCGCTTTTATTCTCGCCCTCATAGTTCTTTAAAAATTCTTCGGCGCCGGAAAACGCCACCTGGTTAATGTACTTTTTCACTTCATCATTCGTCATGCCGATGCCGTTATCGTCAAAACGAAGTTCGCCGGCTTCTTCATCCAGCGTCACCAGCACGCGGTATTCTTCCTCCGCGTCGGGATGCGCCAGCTTCTGCTTCACAATGGCGTCGCAGCCGTTGGACACTAATTCGCGGATAAAAATATCCTTATCGGAGTAGAGCCAGCGCTTGATGATGGGCATGATGTTTTGCGCATGGATCGAAATATTTCCCTTGGATGTGGACATATGGTTACCTCCCTGGTTTGTTATGATATGAACCCCGCATCCCGCCGCTGTATCCGGCAGAATCAGGATTCAAACTGTGTGATCATCGCAGGCATATTGCCTTCGTGGGATATTTTAGCAGATGCAAAAACGAAATGCAATAGAAAATTAGCACTCGACGTAAAAGAGTGCTAATAAATTTGCCAGCTAATCATTCGCACGTTACTGGCTCTCCTTTTTCCATAAGCAAGCAGCAAAACAGCTCCGGCATCAATTCGCCGGAGCCACAAACAGTGGTCAGGCCTCTGCCTTTTCCTTCGGCAGATGATCGTCAATCCACGATACCAGATCGTTGCAAACCAGCTCGCGTTCGGTTTCGTTGAGCATTTCATGCCGTCCGTTTTCGTACAGCTTCATGCTCACATCGCTTATACCCGCAGCCAGCAGTTCTTCCATGGTGGTTTTCACGCCCTGCCCTCTTTTTCCCACCGGATCGCTATCGCCGGAGAACAGGCGCACCGGGATGGATTTATCCATTGCAGCCAGATTCTTGGGGTACAGGCGGGTAAGCCCGTGGAACAAATCGCGGTAACCGCTTGCGGTAAAGGGGAAGCCGCAGTACGGGTCCTCCACATAGCGGTCCACATTCGCCTCGTCTTTACTGAGCCAGTCATACTCCGTACGGGGCGGCGCCCAACCATCGTTATACCCGGCAAAACTCATTTTCTCCAGCAGCTTGGAAGGCTTCTTCGCGCCGCCAAACAAACATTGCAGATTGGCGATCAGCAATGCCGCCTGTAAAAGGGGCGGATCGTAATGGGCTGTGCCGGAAAGCACCACGCCCGTAAGGCCCGCTTCGTGCGAAAGGCAGTAGGTGCGTACCAGGAAGCTGCCCATGCTGTGCCCCAGCAGGAAGTACGGCACACCGGGGTATTCCTGCTGTGTTTTCAGCCGCAGGGCATGAATATCTTCCACAAGGTGATCCCATCCGTCCTGCTCGGTAAACCAGCCCAGTGTTTCCGCCCGCTTGCCATGCCCCAGCATCGTATGCCCTACCACCAATATATCCGCTTCATTCAGGCTCATGGCGGTGCTGTCGTAACGGGCGATATGTTCGGCCATACCATGTACGATCTGCACAATCGCGCGCGGCTGTTCCGCGGGTTTCCACGTCCACGTTTCCAATTTGGCCCCGGTTACCGAGGTCATCTCGCCAATCTCGGCTTCACTCATGGTATCGCTCCTTTTCGGTTGTATGCAATTTGGTTTTCTCTATTTGCTTCTATTATTATAACATATGTGCAGACGTGCGCAAAGCCTTTTGCCTGCTAAAAAGCGCCGCCCTCCGGTAAGCCGGAGGACGGCGTGTGTTTTAATTTCCCTTATGAATGGACTATCGCGTGGAAGCCACTACGATTTCCCCATCGATAATCTGTTGTGCCAGCGCATCCACTTCGGCCTTGAGCTCGTCGGAAACCTGCTGGGTCATGGTGTCGTCGCCGTAACCAATGCCGACAAAACCGGTGGTCATGTCCGCCGCCCAGATGGTGCCGCCGTTGAATATACCGTCGTCGATGTAGTTGGCTACCGCTTCATAAATGCTGCCGCCAATATCCTTCATCATCGAGCAGATAATGTGTTCGGGGTCAATATACTTCTGGTCGCTGTCTACGCCGATGGCGTATTTGCTTTGCTCCTTGGCGGCTTCAAACACGCCGAGGCCGGTTTTACCCGCAACGGCGAACACTACGTCCGCACCGCCGCTGTACAGGGTGGTTGCCAGTTCCTTGCCAACATCGGGAGAATCGTAATCGCCCGCGTATACAGGCTCCAGCACTTTCCCGTCGGGGTTTGCGTACAGCGCGCCCTGCTCGTAGCCAACAAAGAAGTTGTTGATGGTGTCGCTGTCTTCGCCGCCCACAAAGCCAATGGTTTGGCTTTCGGAGGTTTTCATGGCGATGTAGCCCGCCAGGAAAGAGCCTTCATTTTCGGCATAGACAATGGAAAGCAGGTTGTCGCCAACGCCGTCCAGACCGTTATCTACAAAGATGAAAAGTGTTTCCGGCATTTCCGGCACCACTACGGTCAGCGCATCCCAGAACTGCCAGCCAACCGCCACGACCACGTCGTTTTCTTCGGCCGCGTCCACCAGTGCCGTCTGGTACTTGCTGGCGTCGCTTTTGCATTCCACAATGCTGCCTACTACGCCGTAATCCGCTACCAGATCCTTCAGCCCCTGATCCGCGCTATCGTTGAAACCCAGGTCGCCAAGCGCTTCGGAGATGCACACCGCAACCTTCAGCGCTGCTTCTTCATCTTCAGCAACCGCAAAGGTGGATAGCGAGAGGAGCATCATCGCGCCAAGCAGGACAGCCAGTAATTTCTTCATCCGAAATACCATCCTTTCCATCGTTCCCGTGTAAAACAGCGGCAGAATTACCGCCTTAAAGTCGGGAACATTATACAACAGGCCACCCCCGTTTGCAATGTTCGCACCCCGTTTTCGCTTGTGAAAGTTACAACAATCTTGCGGAAATCCTCCCGTTTCAGCCATGTTTGTACCCCTTGCTTCTCCCCGAAAAAGTTGATCTAATTTGGTTGACAGAACCCTGACAAAAGGCTATGATACTTATGAAAGCGGTCTACCCGTTTTCAAATTTGAACGGCAAGGAGGAGCGCCCGTGGACGCGGACCCGTACAGTCGAAACATGTTTTCGACCTACCGCACCCAACAATTTCATATGCTCCGAGTGGCCGCACGGAAGGGACATGCGCGGTAGCATGTTCATGCTGTAAAAAGTATACGTATAGCCTGCTCGGAAGCAACGCCGCGCCCCCAACGCGGCGAGCAGAAGGGCAGGTTTTTTGATGAAAAAAATTTTTCTAACCGTAGACGATCATCTGACCCAAATCAACACCTTTGAAAAGGGATGCTGGATCCACCTTCAAAGTCCCACACGGGAAGAGATCGAAGGGCTCAATGCACGCTTTGCGCTGGACCCCACCTACCTGATGGCGGCGCTGGACGAAGAGGAAAGCGCCCGTATTGAACGCGATGATAACCAGTTGCTGATTATCGTAGACGTTCCCTATGTGGAAGCGGAAGACAATGGCTTTAGCTATTCCACCATTCCAATGGGCATCATCGTCGTGGATGATGTAATTATCACCGTCGCCACGCGCGAAAGCGCCATTATCAACGATTTTACCGAAGAGCGGATACGCGGCTTTTGGACCTTCAAACGCACCCGCTTTATCCTGCAGTTGCTCAACCGCAACGCCAGCCGTTACCTGAGCTACTTAAAACAAATTGATAAGGCCAGCACCTTCGTGCATAAACGCCTGCAGGAGAGCCTGCGAAACCGCGAGCTGATCCAGATGATGCAGCTGGAAAAATCGTTGGTCTATTTCAGCACATCGCTGAAAGGCAACGAGATGGTGCTGGAGAAAATGCTGCGTATGGATATGCTGCGTAAGTACCCGGAAGACGGCGAACTGCTGGAAGACGTTATTATCGAAAATAAACAGGCCATCGAGATGTGCGCCATTTACCGCGATATTATGGGCGGCACCATGGACGCTTATGCTTCCATCATCTCCAACAACTTAAATATCGTCATGAAAATCCTCACCAGCCTAACGGTAATCATGGCCATCCCTACGCTGTTTGCTTCGTATTGGGGCATGAACACGGCGGTTCCCTTCGGGGGGACGATATGGGGTTTCTGGCTGGTAGTGGGCATCAGCATCGTTGCGGCGCTGTTCGCCATTTTCATGCTGTGGAAGAAAAAGATGTTCTGATCTGCCCTTATTCATCATAACCGCGACATGACAAAAATGACCTAATCATACGGAGGAATGCGCATGCGAACCATCATCATCACGGGCGGAAGCCGTGGGATTGGCGCGGCCTGCGTGCGAGCTTTTGCACAGGCCGGCTGGCGCGTCGCGTTTCTCTACCATACATCCGAAACGGAAGCAAAGGCGCTCGTTACGGCAACGGGCGCCCTTGCGCTGAAAGCCGACGTCAGCAGCAGCAAACAGGTGAACGAAGCGGTGCATGAGGCGCAGACTGAGTTTCACCACATCGACGCGTTGGTGAACAACGCGGGCGTATCGCTGACGGGCCTTTTGCAGGATACGACCGACGAGCAGTGGCGCTCGATCATGGATATTAATTTAACCGGCGCATTTTACGCCACACGCGCGGTGCTGCCGGGCATGATCTCCCTTGGAACCGGCCGTATTGTGAATATATCCAGCATCTGGGGGCTTGTGGGGGGCAGCATGGAAGTTGCCTACTCCGCGGCCAAGGCGGGTCTGCTGGGCTTTACCAAGGCGCTTGCGCAGGAGGTAGGCCCCAGCGGCATTACCGTAAACGCTATCGCCCCCGGCGCAACCCACACCGATATGCTATCCAGCTTTACCGAGGATGACCTGCGTACTATTGAGCAGGAAACTCCGCTTGGCCGTTTGGCTGAACCCGTGGAAATTGCCCATTACGTGCTCTGGCTGTGCAGCGAGGAAGCCGGACTGCTCACCGGGCAGGTCATCAGCCCCAATGGGGGCAGGGTGATTATTTAATTCGATATAAAAATGACAAAGGCGTTTGGACGAAAGAATCGTCCAAACGCCTTTGGTGTTAAACCATTTTATCATTGCACTGCCAGCCTGTTCAAAAAGCCTGAGATGCCAGGAAGGAAGGGGGTCTTACCCGCTTGCAAGTGATTCCCCTTAATCTCCCGCAGCTGACAACGCAGAGTGGGTTTTTAGGATAGGCCGGGGCGGGAACCGTCAGCTCCGCTTGTGCTTATGGAACAACAGATCACGATACCGCTCCAAATCCACTTCGCGTACCATGGTTTCCAGTTCCTCATCGCCCATTACGGTGTTGCGCCCCTCGGCATACAGCGCGTCTACCAACGCTTTAACCGCGATTACAACGGTATCCTGCTTATCCACAGTGTTATCGTCCTTCAGGCGGAAGAAGCTGTTCATCCAGTGTGCTACCCCTGCCAGCCCGCTATGGCTGTCCACGGCGACTGTTGCGGGGCGGTTCAGGATTTTCGTGGTATCGAAGATGTTATAAATCTCCTCGTCCTTGAGCATGCCATCGGCGTGGATACCCGCGCGCGTCACGTTGAAGTGTCTGCCGACGAACGGTTGGCGGGGGCTGATTTCGATGCCGATTTCCTGCTCCATATACTCGGCAATCTCGGTGACTACGCTCAGGTCCATACCGTCGGTGGTGCCGCGCAGCGCCTGATATTCGATCGCCATGGCTTCCAGCGGGCAGTTGCCGGTGCGCTCGCCAATGCCCAGCAACGAGCAGTTGACGCTGGAGCAGCCATACAGCCACGCTGTGCCGGCGTTATTCACCACTTTGTAGAAATCGTTATGGCCGTGCCATTCCAGCTGCTCGCTGGGGATTTGCGCATAGTGGTTAAGGCCGTAGATAATACCGGCTACGCTTCGCGGCAGTGCCGCGCCCGGATAACTGACCCCATAGCCCATGGTGTCGCAGGCGCGCACTTTAATCGGCGCGCCGCTTTCCTTGGACAGCTTCATCAGCTGCTCGGCAAAGGGCAGCACAAACCCGTAGAAGTCCGCGCGGGTAATATCCTCAAAGTGGCAGCGGGGCAGTATGCCTTCCGCCAGCGCATCCTTGACGATACCCAGATATTTATCCATTGCCTGCGCACGCGTCAGGTGCATCTTTTTGAAGATGTGGTAGTCGCTGCACGAAACCAGTATGCCCGTTTCCTTCACGCCGGCGGATTTGACCAGCTTAAAATCGCCCGCGTTGGCGCGAATCCATGTGGTAATTTCCGGGAACGATAGCCCCAGCGCCTGACAGCGCTCCAGCGCTTCGCGGTCATTATCCGTATACAGGAAAAACTCGCTCTGGCGCACCAGTCCCTTGGGGCCGCCCAGCCGGGAAAGCAGCTTGAACAGATGCTCAATCTGCCGGGGGGTGAACGGACTTACGCTTTGCTGGCCGTCGCGAAAAGTGGTGTCCGTCATCCAGATATACTCCGGCATGTTGATAGGCACCAAGCGGTTGTTGAACGTAATTTTCGGAATGGATTGATAATCGTAAATTTCCCGGTAGAGATTGGGGTCCTGTACATCCTGCAAATCATATTGATATTGCGATTGCATCAACTGATTCGTCTTGGGGCTGAAGATCAGCATAGATCTCTCTCCTTCCCTGTGGGTAAGCCGCATGGAATTGCTTGCCGACGGTTCCCTGAAACCGGTACGGCAGCGGCGGTAAGAAGTGATGGACGGGCGAAGAATTGCTTTGCGATTCCCCTGTTATCCATAGTCTTTGTGGAAAACAGCAGTATTTGTATGTTTTTATGTGGAAAACTTGTGCATAACTTTTCGGGCGGCTGTGGATAGCGGTCGCTTATTGCAGTGCCTTTACAAAGGCTTCAATGCGCCGCAGCCCCTCCAGAATGTTTTCCATAGAAGTCGCATAGCTCAGGCGGCAAAAACCTTCCGCCATAAAAGCGTTGCCGGGAACAACGACCACTTTGCCTTCGCTCAGCAGCGCTTCGGCAAATGCGGCGCAATCGTTGATTTCCACATCGCCAAGGCGTTTGCCCATCAGCTTGGTTACGTTCATCATCACGTAAAACGCACCTTCGGGCTTCAGGCAGCTAAGACCTTCAATGGCATTGATGCCCTTTACCAGTACGTCCCGGCGTTCTTCAAACGCTTTGCGCATGGTCTCCACACAATCCTGCGGCATGGTCAGGGCAACGGTTTGCGGCATACTGCGCAGGCGTGTTCGGCGAAGACGTTGCCTGGCTCTGCGCTGTGCTCATGGTTTTAATTACATCCTGCGGGCCTGCCGCATAGCCGATACGAAAGCCCGTCATCGCATAGGACTTGCTTACGCCGTTGATTACAATCGTACGCTCTTTCACCGCTTCGCCAAGCGAGGCGATGCTTACGTGCTTTTGCGTACCATAAATTAACTTTTCGTAAATCTCATCGGAAATAATATAAAAATCGTGCTTCACCGCCAGATCGGCTAACGCCTGCAGCGCCTGCAAGGGCCATACGCAGCCGTTGGGGTTGTTGGGCGAGGTGAGCATAAACGCCTTGGTTTTGGGCGTAACTGCCGCCGCAATCGCTGCGGTTGTCGGCACAAAATTATCCTTTTCACAGGCAGGCACAAACACCGGCACGCCGCCGTTCATGCGAATCATTTCCGGATAGCTCACCCAGCAGGGCGTAGGCACGATTACCTCGTCGCCATCGTTGAGCAAAGCAAAAAACGTATTGTACAGCGAGTGTTTCGCACCGTTGGATACGATGATCTGCCCGGTTTCATACGTAAGCCCGTTATCGCGTTTTAATTTGTCTACAATGGCTTTACGCAGTTCCAGCGTACCCGGCACCGGCGCATAGCGCGTCATCCCACGATCCAACGCTTCTTTCATCGCGTCGCGGATCATCTCGGGGGTGTCAAAATCCGGTTCGCCCGCGGCAAGGCCGATCACGTCTTCCCCGGCGGCCTTCATCGCTTTTGCTTTGGTATCCATCGCGAGGGTAGCGGACGGGGCAATGTTGGTAGCTTTCATCGATAATCCAAGCGGCATGGTATTTCCTCCTGCAACGGCCCGCCATTGCGAGCCTTCGTTTTACACAGCTGCAAATGGCGGATGCGCCATTGCATCTTGCAAATCACCCGTGCCAAAGCCGCATGACAGCGCGGCCCAAGTGAATCGTTTTGCATTATAACACAAAGATTATTCGTCGTAAAGGGCTGATCCGGCTCTTTTTTGCAGAGCGGTTAAAAAATGAATAATTTTTACATGAAAATTGCATTTATAGCCATACTGTTAATTTCCCGTGTATACAAGTTACTTGCGGTTTCAACCGCCGCTTTCCTGTTTATCCCTACAAATAAGGAGGTATGATACCCATGACTATGCAATTACGCCGGTTTTTTACGATTCTTCTGGTTCTTGCCCTGTCGCTTCTCCCCTTCTCGGCACTGGCGGAGAGTGAAACTGCCGATACCACCGACACCAACGATGCGGGCATGCCCTACGTGCTCAATTACTTTGAGGGTACGCCGCTGGATGTGAGCCTATACGAAGGCAAAGCCCTGTACCTGAACTTCTTTACCGGTTGGTGCACCTACTGCATGCAGGAGATGCCGGACTTGAAAGAAGTGTTTGAGGCTTACGATCCCAACGAGGTAGCCATTATCCTTGTGCACGTATGGAGCGGCGAGGATGCAAGCGACAGTGCAGCGGTCGTTGAGGAATTTGGACTTCAGGATATGATTTTACTGGAAGACGACGAAATGGCACTGACCAACATGATTGGCCTGAGCGGCTTCCCCACCAGCCTGTTCATCGATAAGGAAGGTTACCTGAGCAGCTATTATCCCGGCATGATGACCTATGAAACCATGTCCGCCGCACTGGAGGATATGGGGGTTGCCCTGCGTACGGATACCGGCGAAGATAGCACTGCGGATGCCGCTGCGCCCGACGGCGCGGAGGTTACGCAATGACACAAAGCCTGATCTCCACATTGCCGCAGTATACGCTGTGGGCTATGTTCATCGGCGGGTTTGTCGCTTTTCTCTCTCCCTGCGTATTGCCGATGCTGCCGGTATACACCCTCTACCTGGTTGGCGAGGGTTCCGAAGCACGGATAAACGCAAAGCCTGGCTGGATGTGGTGCGCCGCAGCCTTGGGCTGATGCTTGGCTTCATCACGCTGTTACCCTGCTGGGGGCAGCTGCCGGGCTGCTGGGCAGCGCGTTTGCCAATATTGATCGCGGGTTGCTCAACATCATTACCGGGGTGCTATTAATCCTGTTTGGGGTATGGACTGCCGGATTCCTGCACTGGAAAGGCATGAGCGCTCCCAAATGGGCCGACAAGGTGAAAATCAAGCCTGACGGGTTCTTCTCGGCAGCGCTGTTTGGTATTGTCATTGCGCTGTCGTGGACGCCGTGCATTACTCCGGTGCTGGCCAACGCGCTGGTGCTGGCCGCTTCCAGCGCCACCGTCGGACAGGGAATGCTGTCACTGGCGATTTTTCGCACTGGGGCTCAGCCTGCCGATGCTGCTATTGATGGTGCTGTTCCAGTGGCTGAAAGACCTGTTCACGTGGCTGCGGGATCATCAACCGCTGCTCCGCCGTATCGGCGGTTTACTGATGATTGCCTACGGCGTTTGGCTGTTGGTTTCCACCCTCATCTAGCCCTTTCACGACAATCGGGAGCCGCTAGCAAGCGGCTCCTTTTTGCGTACAAACAACAGTTTCCATTTTAAAGGATGGTTTCCCCCTGCGCACTGCACGTGTGGCAGTAGCCGTCTTAGGTTTTGCGTACCCATCGCCTAACAAAGCTTCCGCAAACGAAACCGGAACTGTTTTAACCTGCGCCATGTCTCGAATGTCGCGCTCGTTGTATCAGGTTTAATCAAATCTCTTGCCCCGTATGGCTTACGCGTATCCTTTGCGGAGATCACCAGTGGACAATACCAAGACAGTCTTATGGGGATTTTAAACAGACCCGGAGGCGCATCCCGTGTAACTCCCATTGCCTGCCGGAACCATGCAAGGCAAGCACCCCGGAGTCAAAGCACAAACCGAAAACAGTTCCTTCGCCTCATTCGTCGCTTACAGGATAATCTCCGATTGGAAATATTGCTCCACAAACGCCGTTTTCTCGCGTATCTCCTGTTCGGTCGGCGCATCGCCCTCCGCAGCGACAATCCACTTATCCTCTACGTCGTTCAAACGGTGTATTACCGCCACCACAACGCCCTCGAAAAACTCCACCGGCTCCTCAATGCCCCAGATATACGCATCCTGCCATTCATTATCCCCAGCCAGCACATCCGCCACGTACCCGTAATTCAGCCCATAACGCATCTTCTGATTTTTCGGGTGCAGGCTGCCAAAGGGACGGTCTACCGTAACGCGCACATGCCGCCCCAGCGCTGTGCGCAGGGTTTGCGCCAGCTTTTGCTGCGGAGCGGGTTTCCCGCCAAATCCGCCTTGCGGTTTGCCCGGTTGTCCGCCTGTCTGTGCCGCCTGCAGCGGATTTGCTTTCAGCGCATGGTAAGCGGCGCTTTCGCGCGTTACCATTTCCGGCACATTGCCCAGCATCGCACATAAATCCGTTGCCAGCATCCCGCGTTCTCCGGTCGTTTCCGCCGCACGCGAGCCTGCCAGTCCATGCAGCGCGCAAGCTGTTTGCAGCAGGCGCACGCCGTGCAGCCCATAAGCCTGCTGCCCGGCCAGCAGCGCCGCCAGCACCCCGGCCAGCGCATCCCCGCTGCCGCCCTTTGCCATGGCAGGCGTACCAAACAGGCTGATAGCTTCCCCATCACTATCCACCAACACGGTCGAAGCGCTCTTGAGCGCCACGGCACAGCCATAGCGCTCCCGCAGTGCCCGCGCGGCTTCCAGTTGATCGGCCATTACCAGTTTTGCCGGCTGTTGCAGCAGGCGTGCAGCTTCGCCTACATGGGGCGTAATCACCGTCTGCGCGCCCAGCGGTGTTTGCACAGGCATCGCAGCCAGTAGGTTCAGCGGCATCTGCGTCCAGCACAGCAGAAAGCGGGTTATGCTGCAACCAGCCTATCAATTTTTCCACCAACGCCTTCGCATAGGCGCTTTGCCCAAGCCCACAACCCGCTACCAGCGCATCCGCGCGGGAAAGTGCGGGCAGCAGTGTCTGCCACGCGGCTTCGGCATCACTTAGCGGCAGCGGCAGGCAGGTAGCGCATGGGCACAACATTTGCACCACATTTACAATGCTTTCCGGACACGCAACCGTTACCAGCCCAGCACCGCTGCGCATCGCCGCCGTCGCGCAAATCGCCGCTGCGCCCGCCATGCCGAAGGAGCCAACCAGCGCCAGCACGCGCCCGTAATCCCCCTTATGCGTGTTCCGGCCACGAAGGGGCAATAGCCTGTCTCCTTTGGTAAGCAGCGCCAGCCCATTGGCATCATCCCACTCCGGGGCAATGCCGATGTCGCCGACAATCACACGGCCGCACGCTGCCAGTCCCTCACCCATAAACAAACCCGGTTTGGGGCGGTGGAATGTAACGGTCACCACCGCGTTTACAATCGCCGCATCGCCGGATGCTTCTCCCGACGCAGGCGCATTGCCCGTAACCCCGCTCAGTCCGCTGGGAATATCCACCGCGATCACCGGCAGCCCCGATGCATTCAAACTTTGCACCGCTTCGCGGGCAAGCCCAGCAAGCGGCCTGTTCAGGCCCGTGCCAAACATCGCGTCCAGCACACAGGCCGTATCCAACGGCAGCGCCGGAACCTCGCTTTGCAGCACCTCCATCTGTATACGCCTGCCAAAAACCGCAAGTTTCCGGCGCTGCTCCTCCGCCTCCGGGGAGAGCGCACCCGGCAGAAGCCATACAGTCGCCTCCAGCTGCGGCAGCCGCGTTAGTAAAATACGAGCGGCGGCGAGCCCATCGCCGCCGTTATTGCCGGTGCCGCACACCGCAAGCAGTTTCCCGCCCTGTAAATAGGGTTTTGCCGCATCCGCCACGTGCGCGGCGGCATGCTCCATAAGGGTCAGGCTCGGGGTATGGGTTTCCTCCATCATCCGGCGTTCCACACGCTTCATTTCGTCAGGCAGGATGGTATATAGCATAGCGCTCCTCCTTGCCGTTTATTCCAGTATGCACACTGCTACCGCCACGCCCGCGTCGTGTGTAAGGCTCAGGTGCGCGATAGCAGCACCTTTTTTTGTCAGCACTGCCTGTGCTTTGGGGGAAAGGGCATAGCCGGGGCAGCCCTGCGCATCGTGCATAACGCCGATTTCCGCCATGCCTACGCCGCCCAGCCCCGTACCCAGCGCCTTGAGCAGCGCTTCCTTGGCGGCAAACATCGCCGCCGCACTGTGGGCGGCCATCTGCCCGCGGCTTTGCAGGTACGCCCGTTCATCCGGGGTATAATAGCGGTTCAGAAACCCGTCGTTCTTTTGCATAGCTGTTTCGATACGCGCAATCGCGCACACATCGATGCCAAGTCCAATCACCGTCTGCCTCCCATGCATGCCGCATTAGCGATGGCGCGCGCGGTTACTTCGGCCACGGCGGCGCATAGCTGCACCATGTTCACATCCACTTCCACACGGCCCGTCGCCAGCGCAAAAGCCGTGTCGCCGTCCATTTGCGTATGCACCGGGCGAATGGTGCGCGCCATGCCGTCGTGAGCGCAGGTTGCCAGCCGGTTCACCTGCGGTTTGCTCAACTCTGCGTCGGTCGCCACCACCACCAGCGTTGTATTGCTGGAGCGGGTAATTTTCAGCGGCTCCGCCATGGGCTGGGTGCCGTATAGCAAATTTTCACTCAGCACGGGTGTGCCGTCGGTCAACCGCCCACAGGCCAGCACCTTGCCCGTTTGCGGGTCATAAATATCCCCGCAGGCATTTACGCAGGCAATCGCGCCTACCGTAACGCCGCAGGCCAGCGTAAGGCTGGCTGTGCCGGTGCCGCAGGGCACCGGCATTGCGCCCGGCACCAGCTTGCCCACCGTCGCGCCTGTGCCCGCGCCATACGCGCCCTGCTTTACATCTTTTGTTGCGTCATGGCATGCTTCATAGCCCATTTCCGCGTCCGGACGCACCTTGCCGTTGCCCGTGTTTAAATCAAACAAAACGGCAGCGGGTACAATCGGCACTTTGTAGGTGCCCGTATCCACGCCTACATCCGCTTCCTCCAAAAAGCGCATTACGCCCGCGGCCGCATTCAAACCAAAGGCGCTGCCGCCTGCCAGCATCACGGCATTGGCTCGTTCTACGGTGTTTTCACTGCGGGTCAACGCAATCTCGCGCGTACCGGGCGCAGCGCCGCGTACATCCGCGCCGATCACCCCGCCGCCGCGGCTGCACAGCACCACCGTAACGCCGGTGCGCGCCTCGTAATTCTCCGCCTGTCCAACACGAATGCCATGCACATCAGTAATTGAGCCTTCATACAATGGTTTAGACATAGCCCATCACTCCTCTTACGGATACGTCCCCGCTGAGTACTCGTCTTTCCTGTCCATCGTCGTCCACTACCATCAACGCGCCGGTATCGTCAATCGCTTTTGCCATCCCGGTGAAGCGTTCCCGCGTGCCGATCACTTCCACCCAACTGCCCAGTGTAACCGACCGGGTGATATACGGCTCCATGATGCCGCTTAGCCCTTTTTCCGTCAGGCTTTGCACCGCCTTTTCCATTGCGGACAGATAGGCTTGCAGCAGCTTTCGCCGATCCACGGACTTTCCGCTTTCCATACGCAGCGACGTCGCCTTATGCGCTATCTCCGCCGGAAATGCCGTCTGGTTTACGTTAAACCCTAAGCCCGCCACCACGCAGGGGATGCCCTGCGGGTCGGTGACCATTTCGCACAGAATACCCACGCACTTGCGTTTGCCAATCACCACATCGTTTGGCCATTTAATGCCCGGCGCAATGCCCATCGCTTCGATGGCATCCGCGGCAGCCACGGCAGCTGCCAGCGTAAGCAGCGGCATTTGCGCAGGCGGCAGCTTCGGGCGCAGCAGCAGCGATGTCGCCAGCCCTTCACCCGCTTCGGCTGTTTCCCACGTGCGGCTCAAGCGGCCTTTGCCCTGCGTTTGCCGTTCGCATACCGCCAGTGTACCGTGCGGCAAAGCCTGCTCCATAGCGGCTTGTTTCAGCACCGTATTGGTGCTGCCCATTTCCCGGGCGTACAGCACTTCTTGCCCCATTTGTTTCGTATCAAGGCCGCAGAGAATATCCCCCGGCAGCAAGCTGCCTTCCGTAGGTGTAAGGCACAGCAGTTCCACCGCGCCATCTGCGCCGTCTTCCCTGCATTGTTCAACGGTATACCCCTGCGCTTTCAAGGCTTCTACTTCCTGCGCAAGCGCTGCGTCTGAAAGCGAAAACCGCCTGCACAATTCGGCTTTGGCGATTCTTCCTTCCCGGGCCAACGCGGTCAGCAACGGGTTCATCTCATTCTTGTCCGGTCGATTTTCCGTGATGTTCTGATGCATCATTTCTTCACCGCTCATCTGTTTTCCTGCCAAGCAGCAGCGCGCTTGCCTGCGAAAGCGAATCGCAAACCGGCACCCCTGCCGTAAGCAATGTCTGGCGGCTTTGGTGTCCCCGCGCAACCAGCACGCAGCGGCAGCCAAGCGCCCCGGCCACTTCCGCATCGTGCAGGGTATCACCCAACAGCACACATGCGGATGCATCCGCATGGCTGTTTTGCAGGTATTCCCGCCCAATGCCCTCTTTGCTGGTAGCATAAATATGCCCAAGGCCCAGCACCGCATCAAACCGCTGTGCGATTCCAGCATAACCAAGCTGCATTTGCAGTGTATCCAGCTTGCTGGCAGAGAGCACCGCCTGTTTGCAGCCCGCCGCATGAAAAGCATCCAGCGTTTCCAGCGCATCCGTAAACAGGGGGATGTCCTCGCAGCCACGCAGGTATTCCGCCATCCACGCGTGTGCGACCTGCACAAACTGCTCCTCCGTTACCCCGGCGCGCGTATAATACAGTTTAACCGGAAAGGTGAACTGTGCATGGTACGCTGCAACGCTTTCCACGGGAGGCAGCCCAAAGTGCGGAAACACGCGGTTGCGCACCCCAATGGCGTATTCCGTATCATTGAGCAGCGTTCCGTTCCAATCCCACAGCACCAGCTGCGGCGCTGTGGCCGGTTGACGAATTTCCTGCTGTTGCATCATTTCATCCCTTTCAGTCGTTCGCAGTGATAGTAGCTTCTTTCCGACATAGCGGCTCTTACCGCAGTTCCAGTTAAAAGCTAACCCATCAATACTGCCGGATTATGGAAACCGGCGGGCCGGAGGCTTGCCGCCATCCGCCCGCCGGATAGGAACAGGGAATCTTAATACGCTTTGGCGAAGTAAATCAGCTTTTTGGCAGGCTTACCGCAGCAGGCGCAAGTTTCACCAATCGCCGTCTGGTCAAAGGGCATATTGCGGCTGGAAGCGTTGAACTGCTCCTTAATCGCATCCTCGCAGGCACGGTCGCCGCACCACATGGCCTTGGCAAAACCGCTTTCCACGGCCTTACCCAGCTCTTCCATGTTGTGCACCTCGGTAACGTGCGCATCGCGGAACGCCTTTGCCTGATCGTACAATCCCTGCTGAATGCTGTCCATCAGCGCGGGCAGATCCGCCGTAAGCGTCTCCAGCGCCATGGGAGCCTTTTCGCAGGTATCGCGGCGGAACACTGTCGCTACGCCGTTTTCAATGTCGCGGGGGCCGATCTCAAGCCGCACGGGTACACCCTTCAGCTCCCAGTCGTTAAACTTGTAGCCAGGGGATACGGTATCACGGTCGTCCACCTTCACGCGGTATCCGGCTGCCTTGAGCTGCGCGAAAATTTCGTCGCACTTTTCCATTACGCCGCCCTTGTGCGCAGCGATCGGCACGATGACCACCTGAATAGGCGCAATACGGGGGGGCAGGCGCAAGCCACGCTCGTCGCCGTGCGTCATGATAATCGCACCGATCAACCGGGTGCTGACGCCCCAGCTGGTTTCGTGCACGTATTCCAGCTTGCCTTCGCGGCTCAAATACTGAATATCGAACGCTTCGGCAAAGTTGGTGCCAAAGTTGTGGCTGGTGCCCGCTTGCAAAGCTTTGCCGTCCTGCATCATGGCTTCCATGCTGTACGTGGCCTGCGCGCCCGCAAATTTTTCCTTATCGCTCTTGCGGCCGCATAGCACGGGCAGCGCCATGGCGTCTTCGGCTACCTCGCGGTATACCTCCAGCATTTGCAGGGTTTCCTGCTGGGCTTCTTCGGGCGTTTCGTGAATGGTATGGCCTTCCTGCCACAGAAATTCGCTGGTACGCAGGAAGGGGCGGGTGCTTTTTTCCCAGCGCATGACCGAGCACCACTGGTTATATTTCATGGGCAGGTCGCGGTAGCTGCCAACCCATTTGCTGTACATGGCACAGAAGATGGTTTCGCTGGTGGGGCGGATAGCCAGCCGCTCCTGCAACTTTTCATTGCCGCCCTGCGTTACCCACGCCACCTCAGGCGCAAACCCTTCCACATGCTCGGCTTCTTTCAGCAACAGGCTTTCGGGGATCAGCATGGGCATATAGACATTCTCATGCCCCGTCGCCTTAAAGCGACTGTCCATCTCCTGCTGGATACGCTCCCAGATGGCGTAACCGTAAGGCCGGATGACCATGCAGCCGCGCACCGGCGCGTAATCCACCAGTTCGCTTTGTAAAATAACATCGGTATACCATTGGGAGAAATCTTCGCTGCGGGGCGTAATGTGCTCCACAAATTTCTTTTCGTCCTTCTTTGCCATGCCGGGTTCTCCTTTCGTGATGCCGTTGGCAGGGGCGCTGTTTGCCGCATAAACGCCATCCGGGCCAAACGCATTTCCGCTGCGCTTTCCTTGGCTTATGTGGCATCCCCGCCTGCTGCCGGAGTAGAAAAATAAGGCTCCATCGCTCCCAAGCACGGCCATTGGCCGCCGTTGGGACGAAGGGAGCCTTCGCGGTACCACCCGACTTAAAGCCCTTTGGATCGCTCCGCCCATACGGAAGGACGCTCACCCTCGGGATACTTTCACTTTCATGCCGGTAACGGCGGCTGCCGTCGGGGATTAGCCGAATCTGCCGGATGCGGGGGCCTGCCCTGTGCGCATGAACGTCCTTTCAGCCGGTGGGACGTTTCTCTTTGCAGCGCCCTGTCGCAGGGTTCATCCGTCGCCTTCCGCACCGATGGAATCGGGCGGTTTGGATGCCCGTATGGTAACACAGGCATGGTGAAATGTCAAACCATATTGCACGGGTATATCCGCTATTTATACGTCCATTGGTGCCAATCCAACAAGTATGTCGGAATAGTGACCGTGTTGTTGCTGTTGGCTTCCCGGTATTGAAACGACGGTGTGCTGCCGGGAGTATAATGGTATTTGGCAATCGCCGCGTAAATGTACTTAACCCCTGAAAGCCCTTCGATTACACAGTAACCGCTGTACGCCGTTTTACCGGAGCGCACGGTTTTTTCCAAGGTATAGGTTGTTTGGTATGCATCTATTCCGCAGTCGTCGGGATAGATAATTTCTTCGTATACATTTTTACAGTAGATCACAATATCAAAGGCATCAATATCGGCATCGGGGTCTAAATTTTCCAGATTGAAGGTGATTTTGATTTTGTTCCCGCTCTTTTGCCATTTGGCATATCCCTTGATTTGCTCAAATACCAGAGCCGGTTTCCGCACTCTGGATGAATTGGCAATAGCTCCTAATGCGGTTGAAACAGGCAAACAGCCCAGCAACAGTACAACAGCTACCAGAAACGCAAAGGTTTTCTTCATCATCTTTCCTCCCCGCAACACACATAGCGACACAAACATAACAGTTTACAAATATTACTGATATTGTATCGAATCTGTACCAAAAGTGTCAAGACGATTGATGCGCTTTTGCTGTTTTATCCCACCATACCCAGTGATTTAAATAGAAAAATCCATAAAAACACGGTAAAACCTGAAAACGCTGTGGTCAGCGCCACCTGTGCGGCGGCAAAATCGGTATCGCCGCCCAATTGCTGTGCCATGGGGTAACTGCTGACGGCTGTTGGCGAAGCAAACACCGCGATGAGCGTAGCCAGACTCACGCCCCGGATGCCAAGGGCAACCGCGATGGACAACAGCACCAGCGGCAACAGCACCAGCCTTGACACCACCCCTATCGTGAGCAGTGAAGAGTTGGCGCGAACCTTGGCAAAATCCAGTGACGCGCCCAGTAAAAACAACGCCAGCGGCGTAGCCACATTCCCCAGCCGGGAAAGCGGATTATTCAATACAGGCGGAAAATGCCAATGGAGCAGCCACAGCGCAAACCCCAGCAACGTGCCGATAATAAGCGGGTTGAGCAGTACGCCGCGGATAATATGCCACACGCTGATTTCCTTTCCGCTGTGTACCAACAGTACGATGGTTGCCACTATGTTAAAAATCGGCACCACCGCAACAACCATCAGCGCTGCGATGGACGTATCCGCGTCGGGGTACATCATCAATACCAGCGGGATACCGAAAATAGCGTAGTTACTGCGTGCAACACCCTGTATAAACACGCCGCGCGCATTGGGGTTTTTACAGATACGGGGCGCCAGCAAAAAAAGCACCCCAAAACTCGCCACCACCGCGCCCATAGCATATAGAAGCGTGACATAATCCGGCGTTACATTTTGCGGCGTATCCATGATGTTCAGGCATAAAAGCAGCGGTAGGAAGATATAAAACACGCTCTTGTTCGCCTGCTTTACGCCTTCCTCGCCGATAATATGAAAACGCCGGGCCACAAACCCGACCAGCATCATCAATAACAGCGGAAATACCGTTTTTATGGAAAAAAGAAAATCGCTGAACACTGCCTATCCATCACCTATCATTCGGTCTGCCATGGACGGCTTAGCGCCGCCGGACCATTTGTCCGCGCCGCCGTTTGGCGCGTGATGAACCCTACCGTTTTATGATACATAGGCGCAGGAACAATGTCAATGCGGCAAAGCCCGTTGTTTGGACTTTGCCACTGCTTTCGTTATTTGATTTTTCTAAAAACACCGCAAGCGTCTTTCGCTTGCAAGCCTTATATACTTCAAGCGGGTAATATCCCAAAGCATTACCCCGTAAGCTTTCTCCATACCGCTTTTACTGCGGCTTTGTAAAGCAACGGGAAAGTTGCTTTGCTCCGGTGCTGATAACGACAATGCTATTTAGACCATGGCATAAATCTAAGCAGACGCTTCGCTGTTTCTTTTCCGTTTCTTTTCCGGTAGCCCACGCGCTAGTTACCGTATGTGTCTTTCAGGTACTTGAATATCGTCGCGGCGATCGGCGCGGCTACACTGCCGCCGCTGCCGCCGTCTTCCACCAGCACACAGCAGGCATACGGCAGATCATCGTCCGCAATATAGCCGACAAACCAGGCGTTGGTAATATCCACGCCGTTTTCCGCCGCCTCGGCGCTGCCGGTTTTGCCGGCGATGGTGAGGCCCGTCACACGCGCTGCGGTGCCAGTGCCGGAGGTAACAACGTTTTTCATGTAGCTTTGCAGGGTTTGGGCAATATCCTCGCTCACCACACGGCTGTACTCCTTTTGGGTATACCGCAGGCGTACCACCCCGGCCGGGCTGACTACCTGATAGAGGAGTCGCGGCTCCATCATCACGCCGTCATTGGCGATAGCGGCGGCCACCATACACATGTGCAGGGGCGTAGCGCCAATCTGGCTTTGTCCCGCACCGCTCCACGCAATTTCCACAGCATTGCGCCCGGTGGTGGGATATATACTGTTTTCCACCACAATATCCCGAAACAGAAAATTCTCGTTAAACCCGAAATCCTCCGCCGTAGCGCGCAGGGCGTCATCCCCCAGCATCAGGGCGCACTGGGCAAAGGCATTGTTACAACTGACGGTAAAAGCTTTTTGCAGCGACAGGCTGCCGTGCTGGGCATTGCCATAATCATGTATCACCTGATCCAGCACCTGCGTTGCGCCGGTACAGGTGAATTGATAGCTGGTAATCCCGCTTAGGTTTTCCAGCGCCGACGCCGCCGTGATGATTTTAAACGTAGACCCCGGCGCAAGCGTGCTTTGCAGCGCGCGGTTCCAAAACGGATGCTGCGCATTTGTTTGATCGTCCTGGCTGATGTTTTGCGGATCGAAAACCGGCAGGCTGACCAGCGCCATGACCTCGCCAGTTTTGTAGTTCATCACCACCGCCGCGCCGCTTTTCCCCTGCGTGTTGCTGTTCGTTTGAAATGTGTTCACAATCCGCGTGCACAGCGCGCTGTCCGCAGTGATGGTTACGTTATCGCCGTGCCGGGTCTCCCCGCTGAGCAGGGCGGCCACCCGCTCGCTGAGGGAGGTTTCAAAGCCCAGTAAATATGCGGATTGAAAGGAATCCACACCGTTAGCAACATTTCCGTCCCGGTCGCCCACCAGGTGAACGATCGCCTTGCGGGCTTTGACATTGCTTTGGTATACGCGCTCGCCATCCTCATCGGTCGTTGCCAGCACTACACCGTTGCGGTCGATGATATCGCCGGCGATGACGTTTTGCTTCGCTTTCTGGTAACGGGTGTTGCGGCTGCTGGAGGACCAGCGCGTACCGTAGGTATCTACGCTATATGCGCCATACAATCCGGCCAATAACACAAGGCCGATCAGCATCAGCGTAACCAGCCGAAAACGTGTGTGCAGGCGTTTCAATCGTCATCCCTCCCCCTGTGCGCGCGTTGGTATCAGGCTTCTTCTCCGTCCGGTTTTATCCGCCGGGCCAGTCGCTCCGGTTTCACCTTACAGCCAGTCCGCGTGCGGCAAGTTTTCTTCCTCGCGCATGCTGCGGCTGATTTCATAATCATATTTCAAATCGTCCTGGTTCAGGCTGGCGACCCCCTGTAAAAGGCCAATCATGCCCATACAGCTGATGAGCGATGTGCCGCCGTAGCTGACAAAGGGCATGGTAACGCCGGTCAGCGGAATCAGCTTAAGCACGCCGCCGATGATCACGAAAGTCTGCACGCCCAGCATCACGGTCGTCCCCATCGCCAGCAGCGCATGGAAGCTGTGCCGAGCGCCCATAGCGATGGATGCCCCGCGCAGGATCATAATGACGTACATCACCAGCACCAAAATGCCGAAAATGATGCCGAACTGTTCGCAAATAACCGCGAAAATACAGTCCGTGTAGTACACCGGTATCACGCGCGGCGCGCCCAGCCCCAGCCCGACGCCAAACAACCCGCCCGACGCGATGGCCATTAGAACCTGTGCAATCTGGTACCCGGTGCTCTCGTAATACAGCCACGGGTTCCGCCATATTGCCACACGCACCTTTACGTGGCTGAACATTTTATAACCCACCACAGCCGCGCCCGCGCCGCCCAGCAGCCCCACGCCGGTCAGCGGCAGGTTTCCCGTTGCGGCAAAGAACATGAACAGCGCTGTAATGTAATAAATAAGGGCCGTGCCCAAATCCTTTTGCAGCATTAAAATCAACAGGCAAACGCCCGCAAACAGCAGCCACGGCCAAAATTGCCTGCGGCTCATAGAATAACTGAGGACGATGAGCAGCGCGATTTTTACTATTTCACTGGGCTGTAAACTGCTGCCGCCCAATTGAATCCAGTTGGTTGCACCGTTTTTTTCCGTACCAATCGCCAGCGGAAGCGCGATTAAAAAAAGCGCTCCAACCGCAATCACTTTGCTGAAAAACCGCCAGCGGCGCACATAGCGTACCAGCAGTATGCAAAACAGCATAACCGCGATGCCTACGCCGTAATTGATTGCCTGCTGCAAACCGCGGGATGTGCCCGCATCCAAATCGGTTGAGTATAAAACCAGAACACCCAGCGCGCATAAAAAATTAGCAATTGCAAGCAATAGCTTATCCGCCGGAAAAAAGTGCGGCAGCCAGAGCGTGGCAATAAAGATAAGCGCGGGTACCGCCACAGCCAGCGCAAAGCCCTGCCAGCGTATTTCCCCCCGAAGCGCCGTCAGCAAAAAGGCGCTGAAGAAAAACAGCATCATTGCAGAGGTCAGCCTGCGATCCGGATAACGGCGGGACGGCATACGCGGCGAGCGGCGTGCATCTCTACGGCTCATGGCGGCGGTCCCCCTTTAAGTATTTATCCCACAAAAGCCGTTTGGCCTCGGCAGCCTCGTCCGGCTCCACATACAAATCGTCAGGCGCATGGTCGGGGTCGGCATCCGGCTCGCTATCATCTTCATATGCATCCTCCGGTGGATATACGGAAACAGCCGGGGCAAAATCCGGTTCATCCCCTTCCAGCGGCGGGTAAAAGCCGTCCTCATCGTAGGTGTCGGGTTCCTCATACATGCGCGCGTCCGCCCGTTCTTCATCGGGCTGCGCTGCCGCAAGCGGCGGCAGCGGGGCACGGCGCAGCCGTGCCGACGCGCGCGGAGGCTCCTGCCACTCATCCGCCGCATCTGTATACGCTTCAGGTTCATTCCACGTCTCCGGCTCCTCGTCGCCGGGCAGAATCGCACCTGTCTTTTCAATTTTCGGCGGCGGGGCAAACGCGCCCTGCTGCGTATTGATCACTTCCGGCTGCGCGGCGGGCTGCTGCATTGCCTGCATCGCCTGCATGGCGGCAACCCACTGCATTTGCTGCAATACCTCCACCTGCTCGGGGGTAAAGGTTACGCCCTGCACAGCTGTCGGCTGCGCTGCCTGCGCAGGCTGTTCGGGGGTCTGCTGCACCTCAGCAGCAGGCGGCATATCCTCCCGTGCATAGGCGGCATACCGCACGCCTGCGGATTCAAACCCGGCAAACAGCCGCAGCCGCAATTCCGCGTCCCCCACCTTCAGGGTGGAGCCATGCGCAAGCGCAGCGTGCGCACGCCTGCCGGTTATGGTTTCTCCGTCCGCTTCCACCGTCATCCGGCCAAACGGGTGTATCGCCAGTCCGTCGTTTTCATTAAACTCGTACCATAAATGCTTTTTTGCAACACCCTTGACGGGCACAAAAAGATCGTCGCTGCGAACGCTGCCCAAAATCCCTTCGCTGGATACCGGCAATGCCAGCCCGGCAGGCAGCTCTGCGCTGCCCTCTTTTACGACCAGTTCGCCCACATAGCCCGCATCCGGCAGCAGTTTCAGGCGTTTTTTCCGTTTCTTCGCATCCTTGCGCAGCCAGCGGAAACTGCGCCAAACAATCAGCGCCATGATGAATAAAAACCAGTAGCGCGCAGCCTGCGCTACAACTTCGTACACATCATCCGGCAAACCGTACACCTCCCGGCTCTGTCGCGTGGTCCGGCCCGCCCGGCGGGCATCCGCCCCTTTTACAGCAAACGATAGCGGCAAGCCTTTGCGGCCCGGCTATCGTTTCCCGGTCAATCCTCTTCCTGTGCTTTGGATTCCTCCATGAACTTTTCCAGCTTGCGTTTTACGCGCTGCAGCGCGTTATCGATCGATTTTACATGCCTGCCCAGCTTATCGGCAATTTCCTGATAGCTCTTGCCGTCCAGATAGGCGCTTAGCACTTCCTGCTCCAGCGAGCTTAGTACCTCGTCCACCCGGTCGCGGATGCTCATGATGTCTTCCCGGCCGATAATCAGCTCCTCCGGGTTTTGCGCGTGGCATTCCACGATCACATCCATCAGCGTACGGTCGCTTTCCTCATCGTATATCGGCTTGTTCAGGCTCACATAGCTGTTCAGCGGCACATGCTTTTGGCGTGTGGCGGTTTTGATAGCCGTAATGATCTGGCGGGTAATGCACAGTTCCGCAAACGCGCGGAAACTGGATAAGCGCTCGGCCTGATAATCGCGAATCGATTTGAACAGGCCGATCATGCCCTCCTGCACAATATCCTCGTGGTCTGCACCGATGAGGAAGTAACTGCGTGCCTTGGAGCGGACAAAGTTTTTATATTTCCCCAGCAAATATTCCAGCGCAATGCTGTCGCCATCCTGCGCGAAGGCGACGATCTCCTCGTCGGTTTTGTCTCCAAAACGGATTTTCAGGGATTCCTCCCAAGAGGGATCATCCAAAGGCTGTACATCCTCCTCTTCCGCTTCGGAACCCTGACGGCTTGTATCGTCATCCGAAAGCAGCTGGGCAATGTCCTCCGCGGCGGCGTCAATGGAATCATGCTCGCTGCGGTACATACGCTGGGGTTTTCGTTCTCGTTTGGGTTGGGTGGTCATGGCTGTTTTCCTGCCTCGTTTTGTTTTTTTCCGCGTATTTTACTTTTGGCGGCGTAGTTTTTCCAGCACGGCGCGCTGTTCATCGGTAATGCCGCTAAACAGCGTGGCACGCTGCGTACCGGTACTGCCCGCCTGCTGAACGCTGCGCCCGCTGGCGCGGGTGCGTTCCAGCTCCCGCAGCAATTCGCGGGAGGATAACCGCGTCGCGCCGCGCCCCAATATCATCGTCTGTTCCAAATGGTCGCTGGTGGCTACGCGCACTTCGCGGTAAACGGGCAATTGCCCGCACGCATACTCAATGTACTGGTCGGCGGTTTGCCCATGCGGGGTATACACCAGCGTCAGCGTTTGCAGCTGCTCCACAGAGGCCAGCGGCCGCTGGCTGTGGTGCCCGTCGAACACCAGCACCACTTCCTGCCCGGTGTAGCCTGCGTAATCCTCAAGCAGGTGCGTAAGCCGGTCGCGGGATTCCGGCAGCGGCCAGCCTGCCCGCTGCGCCTGCGGCCACGCGCCGATGACATTATACCCGTCCACAAACAAGATCGGTTTCACGGTTTAGCGGGAGCGCATCACCGCATAGAGCAGGATACCTGCCGCTACGGACGCATTCAAACTATCCAGCTTACCGCGAATGGGCAGTGCGACGCGCTTGTCGCACTTCTCCAGTACCAGACGGCTTACGCCTTCGCCTTCGGCGCCGATTACCAGCGCTACGCCGCCCTTGAAGTCGACGGATAAATAATCCTCGCCGGACATATCGGCCGCATAGGCCCATACATTGCGGCGCTTGAGCATATCAATCGTGGAGCCGAGGTTGACGACACGCGCTACCATCATATGCTCCACCGCGCCCGCGCTGGCTTTTACCGCCGCGGGAGTCAGGCCGACAGCACGGCGTTCCTGCACAATTACGCCGTGCGCACCCGCGCATTCAGCCGTGCGGATAATCGCGCCCAGGTTATGCGGGTCGGTAATCCCGTCCAGCAAAACCAAAAACGGGGCTTCTCCGCGTTCCTGCGCCAGCGCCAGCATATCGTCCACCGTGTGGTACTGGTAGGCCGAAGCGTAGGCCAGCATCCCCTGATGGTGCGGTGTAATCGCGTCCAGACGCACGCGGTCCACTTCCTGTACGGGAATGTGCTGCTCTTTAGCCATCGCGACGATTTCGCGGGCGGAGCCGCTCAGCTCCCCGCGGGCGACCATCAGCTTTTCAATGTCGCGGCCGCTTTTGAGCGCCTCGCGAATCGGGTTGCGGCCGCTGAGCAGGTTCTCCTCCGGCACCGTTTCTTCCACAGGCGGCTCGTAGGCGGGGCGCTGCGGGCGGGCGGGCGCGTCGTACCGGTAGGCATTATAGTCGCGCGGCGCTACATCCCTGCGCTCCCGGCGCTGCTCGTCATACGGGCGGGGCGATACATTCGAGCCGCGGTCCCGGTAAGAGGGCTGGTTGGTCTGCACAAAGCGGAATTCTCCCGCATCGCGGCTCTGGCGGTTTCCGCCGCGGTTATCGCTGCGGTTGTACCGTCCCTGTGCCGGGCGCTCCGCGCCGCGTTCACCGGAGCGGTTATACCGTCCCTGCGACGGGCGCTCCGCATCGCGCTCGCTGGGGCGGGAATACCGCCCCTGTCCCTGCGCTGCCGGACGCCCCGGTCCGCGGCCCGTTCCCCGGCTTTCTCCGCCGCGCGAAGGCTGGCGGGTATCGCCCGACCGTTTGCCGTAGCGGTTTTGCTCGTCTCCGCCGCTGCGGCCACCGCGGCTGCCGCCATGTGAACGCGAGCCGCTGTACATGCTGCCCTCGTCTTCAAAGCCTCCGCGGCCTTCCGCGGTATGGCGTTTATCGCTGCGTGTACGTTTGTCGTTAACATCCTTATAATATGGCATGTTTGTTTTCCTTTCTGTGTGGCGGCAGGCGCATCTCTTTCACGCTTCGCTGCCGCGACTGCCGGCGGGTGTTTTGCCCCCGGCTGTTTCATTTCATAATCAGTAGTTATCCTTTTGCATGCTCTGCTAAAAACGCCTCGCGCTGCGCGCGTACCTGTTTGGCTTTGCCGCAGGTCTTTTCCCCCTCCGGGCATGCGCCGCGCAGGCAAGCCGCCCCCGCGTCCGCAAACAGTTCCGGTGCGACGGTATAGCATAGCGTAAACATCTGCGTCGCCAGCGCGCGTATTTCCCACTGCGCACGCTCGCACATCCGCAGGGCGAAAAAGTGGCGAAGTTCCCGGGCGTTCATCGTTACCAGTATGCGGGTTTCACAGGCATTGGGCAGCACGAAACGTGCATCCTCGTT
This sequence comes from Candidatus Limiplasma sp., assembly GCA_963663285.2. Lineage (GTDB taxonomy): Bacteria > Bacillota > Clostridia > Christensenellales > Aristaeellaceae > CAXXOK01. The sequence goes on from CAXXNI010000002.1 coordinate 1,982,663, forward strand.
CGCGCCCAGCCGTTTCTGCCAGTCCTCATACCATGTTTGCATCTGCGCCATCTGCGCGGCGAACTCGTTTACGGCTTCCTCGCCCAGCGCGTGTATCGTCGGGGGTACCACATACCCAAAGCCGCCCGCATAGCTTACATAGCGCTGGCTTTGTACGCTGAAGCTGGCAAGGCGGTGCCGCGTCAGCTGCGCCAGCAGCGCGCGGCTGACCCCCTCCATCAGGAAGGTAAAGCTGGCATGTTCCAGCACGCTCTCGTGCCCCATTTGCCGAACCTTACGAATAAAGGCGCTTTGGTCGTTGTCGGCAATCTTTTGCAGCAGCGAATCCAAATCGCCGCCTGCATAGCATAATTTTGCGGCCAGCGCGACCGCTTCCTCACCGTCCAGGGTGTGGCGCACCAGTTCTACCCGCTGGCGTACTTCCGGCATGGGTGCCCTCCTTCGCGTTGTGCAGCTTCCGCCGCATTTACACGCTCATTTCTGTGTTGGCGGCTTGCACAGCCTGCGGCACTTCGGTTGGATACGCCGCTAAAAACAGTTCCTTTACGCGGGTATCCCGTCCGCATAGGTACAGCCAGCCGATCAGCGCCTCCAGCCCCGTAGCGGCATGGTAATCGACCGGGTTTTGGTTACGCGGGGTGCTGTGGCCGCAATGGGCGTTACTGCCCCGGCGGACAATATCGCACTCGTTTTGGCTCAGCAGCGGTTGTATGCGTTCCAGCGCGCGGGCTTGCGCGCCGGCGTTTACCATATCCGTCGCCTGCCGGTGCAGGGCGTTCACACGGGCGGCGGAACCCAGCAGGCGTCCACGCACCAGCAAGTCCCAAACCGTATCGCCAATAAAGGCCAGCGCTAACGGATTTTTCAATTCCGCTTCCTTTGCGCTCATCGTTTTACAGGCCAATCCAAAGCCCTCCATGCACCGACCGCCTTTCGCTGTTTATCCATCGTCCATCATAGCATGAACCGGCTTGCACTTCAAGCGCGGCTCGCAAAATTTGCGGCTTGGGGCTTGCTGCAATTGCACGGCAACCATTCTATTACCCCGTTTACCCGCTGCCGACGCATCCATTTTTCTTTGAGTTTTGCGTTCATTCGGCTTGTCCGTAAACTGGTGCCGGCCGGGCGAAAAATCTTCGGTTTTCTATTGACATTTTTCAGGAACGCGGTATACTGGATACGAAGGTCAAAGTTAGTCAAACATACTATGGCCTGATGGCGGTTCGCAACGTTCGATGGTTTTAAACCCCGCGCGTCGCAACCCACAGACGGCATCCGCCGCAGTCTGGCGAGCGCCGCAGCGCGGGAAAGGCGATTATCACGTCCCCTCCAAGCATTTTTCGCCGTCACACTGCGCTTGCCACGTTGCCCCTGTTCACCGCCCTTTGAACACCACGCGGACTTTTCCGCAAACGGAGGAATGCATATGACAAATCAGCAATTTACCGAAAAAAGTCGCGCCGCGCTGGCGGCTGCGCAGCAAATGACCGTTGAATATCAAAATCAGGAAGTTACGCAGGAACATTTGACCCGCGCTTTATTGGACGACCCGCAGGGGCTGATCCCCCAGCTGCTCAAAAAGATGGGCAAAGATACGGACGGTATCCAGGCGCGGCTGGAAACGCTTATCGCCCGCATTCCCAAAGTTACGGGTTCGGGCCGCGAGCCGGATAAAATCTACATCGGCAACGATGTGGAGCGTGCACTGCTCGCCGCACAGGATGCCGCCAAGCAGATGAAGGACGAGTTCATCAGCGTGGAGCACCTCTTCCTCGGCCTGATCCGCAAACCCAGCCCGACGCTCAAACAGCTGTGGCACGATCTGGCGATTGACGACAAAGGGTTCCTGACCGCGCTGCAAACCGTGCGCGGCAATACCCGTGTCACCAACGACACCCCCGAGGATACCTACGACGTGCTTACCAAATACGGGCAGGATCTGGTGGAGATGGCGCGCAACCAGAAGCTGGACCCCGTCATCGGCCGTGATAACGAAATTCGCAGCGTTATCCGTATTTTAACGCGCAAAACCAAGAACAACCCGGTGCTCATCGGCGAGCCGGGCGTTGGTAAAACCGCCATCGCCGAAGGCCTTGCCCTGCGCATTGTGCGCGGCGATGTGCCCGAAAGCCTGCGCGACCGCAAACTGTTCTCGCTGGACATGGGCGCGCTGATCGCAGGCGCGAAATACCGCGGCGAGTTTGAAGAGCGTTTAAAGGCCGTACTGGCAGAGATCAAGAAATCCGAAGGCAAAATACTCCTGTTCATCGACGAGCTGCATAACATCGTAGGCGCAGGCCGTACCGAAGGCAGCATGGACGCAGGCAACCTGCTCAAGCCCATGCTGGCGCGCGGCGAGCTGCACCTGATCGGTGCGACGACGCTGGATGAGTACCGCAAGTACATCGAAAAAGACGCCGCCTTGGAGCGCCGGTTCCAGCCCGTAATGGTCAACGAACCGAGCGTAGAGGATACCATCAGCATCCTGCGCGGCCTGAAAGAGCGCTACGAGGTTTTCCACGGCGTAAAAATTACCGACTCGGCGCTGGTTGCCGCCGCCCTCCTTTCCAACCGCTACATCAGCGACCGTTTCCTGCCGGACAAAGCCATCGACTTGGTGGACGAAGCCTGCGCCATGATCCGTACCGAGATCGACAGCCTGCCTGCCGAATTGGACGAGAAGCAGCGCCGCATTATGCAGCTGGAAATTGAGCTGATGAGCTTGAAAAAGGAGAAGGACGATATTACCGCCCGCCGCCGTGAGGCGCTGGAGGACGAGTTAACCCAGCTGCGCGAGGAATTCGCCGCTATGAAGGCGCGCTGGGAAAACGAAAAAGAAGCCATCATTAAAGTTGGCAAGCTGCGCGAGGAAATTGAGCAGGTCAACGCCCAAATCCAAAAAGCGCAGCGCGAATACGACCTGAACAAAGCCGCCGAGTTGCAATACGGCCGTCTGCCCGAGCTGCAAAAGCAGCTGGAAGCCGAAGAGTTTACCGCCGAAAAGAACCGCGGTGAAAACTCGCTGCTGCGCGACAAGGTAACCGAAGAGGAGATCAACCGCATCATCAGCCGCTGGACGGGCATCCCTGTCACCCGGCTGAAGGAGAGCGACCGCGAGAAACTGCTGCGTCTGCCGGAAGAGCTGCACCGGCGCGTTGTAGGGCAGGATGAAGCCGTACAAACGGTCAGCGAAGCCATTCTGCGCAGCCGCGCGGGCATCGCGGATGAAAACCGTCCTATCGGCAGTTTCCTGTTCCTCGGCCCCACAGGCGTTGGTAAAACGGAGCTGGCCAAGGCGCTGGCTGAAAACCTGTTTGACGATGAGAAGAACATGGTTCGTATCGACATGAGCGAATACATGGAGAAATTCTCCGTCAGCCGCCTCATCGGCGCCCCTCCGGGATACGTGGGCTACGACGAAGGCGGACAGCTGACCGAGGCCGTACGCCGTAAACCCTACTGCGTTGTGCTGCTGGATGAGATTGAGAAGGCGCACCCGGACGTGTTCAACATCCTTTTGCAGGTATTGGACGACGGCCGTATTACCGACAGCCAGGGACGCACGGTGGACTTTAAAAACACCATCATTATTATGACGAGCAACCTCGGCAGTCAACTGTTGCTGGAAGGGCTGGAAAACGGCGTCATCAGCGACGATGCCCGAAACGGCGTGATGCAGATGCTGAAAACCAGCTTCCGCCCCGAGTTCCTCAACCGTATTGATGACATCGTATTCTACAAGCCGCTGGAGCGTGACGAGATTAAACAGATCGTGCGCTTGCAGGCAGGCCATCTGGCCAAACGGCTGGAGCAGCAGGACATTCACCTGAAGCTGACCGACAGCGCCGTGGACGCCATTGTAGACGCGGCTTACGACCCCGCTTATGGCGCACGCCCGTTGAAGCGCTATATCCAGAGCCATCTGGAAACGCTGATCGCGCGCAAACTGGTCGCGGGTGAATTGTTCCCAACGCAGGTAGTGACCGTAGATGCGGATTCCGAAGGCCGTTTGGTGGTTGGCGATGAGCTGCCCGCCGCGCCCGGCCCTGTGGTAACAGAAGGAAGCGTAGATTAACCAAATAACGGAAGAATCTCGTTTTCAAGCCGCGTACGTAAACCGTGCGCGGCTTTTATATGTCAAAAACCCTCGCTTATGGATACATGCAAGCATGTTTAGGCGGTATAGATACCTGAAAACAAGGGTGGCAGGCGGATGTGCTTACCCGCTTGTGGGTGATTTCCCTTGCCGTCCCGTAGCCGATAACACGAACTGCTCTTTAGGTCGATATATAGCCCGTTATTACCATGACATTCCACTCCATAACAATACAATATCAATCAACCGGAAACGATTGTTTTATTTTGTCGCCTATGGTAAAATCAGGATACTTTAACGCGGAAGGAGTTGCTGTGATTATGAAGCGACACAACGCAAGCATTGTTCTTGCCCGGGAGGTACGGGTACACTAAGGCGCGCTGCCTGGCAACATAGGTTTTCCTTGCTTATCTCATGGGTCTTGCGACAGCCATCCTTCCCCCTCTGCCTCCCATCCGTTTGGTTTTCCCAAAAACGTGATGGAGGATTGAAAACATTGCAACCATATGCCTTATACGGCGCAGACGAGCGCCTTGTTTCGTTATGCGGCTGTGAATCCGGCTGCATCCCCGCGCGGGTCGCCGCGCAGCACCGAACCCTGTATACCCTGCTTACCGATAGCGGCGAAATGGAAGCCGAAGTATCCGGAAAATTCCGGCACGAAGCCGCTGCCCCTGTGGAATATCCGACTGTGGGCGATTTCGTGCTCATCACCCCTACGACGGCGGCACAAAGCCGCGCGATTATTCAGCGCGTGCTGCCGCGCACAAGCCTGTTCGTGCGCAAGGCAGCGGGCAGCAACCCCTACATACAGGCTATTGCGGCCAACATCGACATTGCTTTTGTTTGTATGTCCTTAAACGAGAATTACAACACAGGCAGGCTGGAACGGTATTTGGCCGTAGCGTGGGACAGCGGCGCAACCCCGGTCGTGGTACTTACCAAAGCCGATCTATGTGCGGATGTGCAAGCAAGCCTTTCACAGGCAACCGCGATCGCAGGCGGCGCGGATGTACTGCTCACCGCCGAGGGAGACGCATCCTCCACTGCTTTGCTGCAAACCTACCTGCAGCCCGGCGTAACCGCAGCGTTTGTGGGTTCCTCCGGCGTAGGAAAATCCACGCTCATCAACCGGTTAGCCGGAGATAACGCCATGGAGGTATCCGCCATTGGTCTTGGCGGAAAAGGGCACCATACCACCACCCACCGGCAGATGCTGGTGCTGCCCGGCGGCGGCATCGTCATCGATACCCCCGGCATGCGGGAACTGGGCGTGGAGGCAGCCGACCTGAACCGCTCCTTTGCAGATATTGACAAGCTGGCAACAGGATGCCGTTTCCACGATTGCACACATACCGTCGAGCCGGGCTGCGCGGTGCTCGCTGCCGTAGAAGCCGGAGAACTGGATGCACGGCGATTGGAAAACTACCACAAAATCCGTAAGGAAGCCCGGTATGAAAATCTCTCCGCCCGCAGCCGGGAGGCGGATAAAATCAACCGTATGTTTGGCGGTAAAAACGCCATGAAACAAAGCCGGGACGCCGTAAAAAAGCGGAAGCACCGCACCTGAAAGGCTGAAAAGCACCATTCCCATATCATTTTCTCTGCTGCGTGCATGACAATGCATCAGGAAATCCTGTGGCTTCCCGCGTATACAAATTCTTATGAGTGCACGAGCCGCACAGGAATTAAGCTCACCCATAAAGGCAACCAACACCGGAACCGGCATCATTCTGTGCTGGTTCCGGCACGGCCGGGTACGTATGGTTTCTTTCCTTCTCCATTCATTATTTACCATACCATCCCAAAAGACAACTTCTTTTCTTGACATTACATATTGTGTAATGTTATTATTTGTGTAACGTTCGTAAGGGGGTGTTTGCAATGGATGAAAGAGCAGAAAGAAGTAACCATTGCATCGTCCTCACCGGTAAAAAAGAATTAGATATATACGTAAATCCCCAGCGTCAGCGCCTGTTGCGCGTAATGGCTCTGGAGGGTTGCCCCGTGACACCCAAAACGCTTTCAGACCGTATGGGCATTTCACCCTCTTCAGTGCAGTATCACCTGAAAAAATTGATCTCATTAGGTCTTGTGGCACAGCACCATACGAAAAAAATCAACGGCATTACAGCGCATTTTTACCGGCTGGTGCCCTGTACCATCAGCATTGGCCGCCCACCTGCGCAAGGGCATATGGAGGAACGCATCGCGCTGATGCAAAACGGCGTCAGCGGCGTTTTCAACGGTTTTGCCAGCTATTTGCGGCAGGCCAACAATGGCTCACTGCCTGCGCCGCCGCTGGGCGATCTGCTATGGGGTATCGCCCGTCTCACACCGCAGGAAGCTACGAAGCTGCACCATATCATACACCGGTTTCTGGAAGCACACGAACCATCTGAAGTGCAGGGCGACGCGTGGGAATATACGCTGATTGCCTATCCGGTAAAGGAGGAACCCCATGCGTAAGAATTTGCAGGCAATCGCGCTGCTTAAGAATCTTTCCACCGGCATTGTTATCCCTGTCCTCACGCTGATGATCATCGCCCATGGCGCGACCATCAGCACCGTATCGCTGATGATCGGCGCCTACTCCCTCACCGTAGCTGCCGTAGAATTTCCCAGCGGAGTTTTCGCCGATCTGTACGGCCGGAAACGCGCTTTTTTCATCTCTACCCTTTTCACGCTTGGATGCTACACGCTATTGCTGCTCTCCCATACCCCGGCGCTCCTGTTGCTGGCCATGGTGCTCAATGGTTTGGGCCGTGCCTTTTCCTCCGGCAGTCTGGAAGCAATCGCGCTGGATGAAACCAAGGACGATGCTGCGTTGGTCAAGGTAACGGCGCGGCTTGCCATACTGGAAAGCGCGGGCCTCGCGGTCGGCGCGCTCCTCGGCGGTGTATTGGCGGGCATTGGGACTGATTATAATATCAACATCACTGTCGTTATCGCCATCAACACTGCATTGCTGCTGTTGACCCAGTTTACCGTGCATGAACCGTCAAGAGCCGCAGCGCCCGGCGAACCGGAGGAACATACCGGACTTGCGGCGCTGCTGCGCGGCAACTATGCTTTTCTTACCAAGCGCGGCACCATCCGCATGATCGTCGTGTTAACGCTCATCACAGGTTTTGCCATGCTATCGATGGAAACCTACTGGCAGCCCGCTCTGCTGTCCTTCACGCCACCTTCGTGGCTGCTGGGCGTTTTAAGCAGTGTGGGGTACGCCGCTGTGATCTTTGGCAGCAAAATGACCGAGCATTGGTTTACCAAAAAGCCGGATGCCGGGGTAACGCTGCTGCTGGTCAACAAAGCGCTGATGGGTCTGATGATTGCCGGGCTGATGGCTGCCAGCGGACTGATGCCGTTTATCGGCGCATACCTGCTATGGTACCTTACGCTGGGCGCCTCAAGCGTTGCCGAAAGCACCCTGCTCAACCGGGAAGCACCTTCCCGGCAGCGCGCGAGCATCCTCTCGCTGTTTTCGCTGCTGGTGCAGATCGGCGGTTTGCTGGGTTCGCTGTGCGGCTACATCGTCAGCAGCCATACGGATTTCCGGGTCATCTGGCTGCTGTCCGGTGGTTTACTGCTGGTAAGCACCGCCGGATTCGCCCTGCGCCGCGTTTTTAGCAAAGCGCCGCAACAAGCGCCGCTTGAAACCGCCGTGCAAACCGCCACAGAAGATGCGGGCACTTACGAAACGCCCCAATAATACCCGGCTGCCATCCGCGAATTCATTTTCCTGCTGAAAAACATACGTTACAGCAGCCCACGTTCTGCGGGCTGCTGTTTTTATATCCCCATCTTAATATTGGATTTACCAGTACAATGCGATTCTGTTTCGCTTTATCCGCGCATATACCAACACCTTTAATACGCATACACATAGGGCTCGTCCGGCGGTGAGCAGGGCGTAACAGAATCCACCACAATGCGCATTTCCTGATACTCCTCCAAATCCACCATTTGCAGCTTGCCGGTAATGGTAACCCACTCGTCAGCTGTGAGTTCGGCTACGTCGTCATACTGGCATTTAAAGCCGATGGAAAACAAGTCGGCTACACAGCAGGTCATCAGTTTTCGGATGGGCGAGAAGGTATTGCCTTCCGGGAAATACTTCTCATCCTTAAGCACCTGCCCCATGGTGGTTATCTCAAACCCTAAAAACGGCGTTACATCGGTGTAGATTTCCGTAAGCCAGAAATAGGTTTCATCCTCCATCACGGTCAGGGTTTGATGCTCCGGGTCGAAGCCATGCAGCACGCGCCCCTCATATCCTGCTGCTGTCATGGTATAGGTTTCATCCAGCAGGGTCGGGCTTTCCAGCGCGGCATTCCCCGCGGGAAACAGCGGCGCATCCCAAAGCTGCTCCACATAGGTGGAAGACCCCAGCAAAACCAGCGGTATCAGTAGCGCCAGCATCTGTGTATAGTTACGGATATGCGTAACCTCAAACAGCTTGCTGAAATTATATACCGCCATCACCACCAGCGCAGCCGCCGCAAAATACAGGTACGGCATGGTGCGCGGCGTAACGTAGTGCTGATAGTTCTTGGTTACCGCCAGCCACAAAAGCCCCAACCCAAGCACCAGCGCAACGCACCCCTCCGCCAGCCGCGCGGGATTGATCGCTCTTTTCGTCATGCAATCAGCCCTCCCAATCCCAGCGTAAAGGCAACGTATACCGTAACGAAGCTGATGACAAACGTCGCAATCAGCAGTTTCACCATAAAGCGTTTGGTAAAGCTGGACGCCATCAGAATCATATTTTTAATGTCGATCATCGGGCCGAAAACCATAAAGCTCATCACCGCGCCCAGCGGCAGCGAGGTACCCATGTTTTTGCCGACCACCGCATCGGAGGATGAGCACAGCGACAGTAAAAAGGCCAGCGCCATCATCACCAGCATGGAGACGAGCAGGCTGTCATACTGCATACTGTTCAAACTATTTCCCATCACCAGCTGCAATATGGTGGAAACCCCGATACCAATTAATAAGAACCGCGCCACCTCGAAGAACTCGTGGTGGAAGTGCACCACCAGCTCCTTCAGTTTCTCCTTCAGCGGGTAGTGCCCGTGCGAATGATGGTGCTCGTGTCCGTTTTCGTCAGCATGGTCGTGATCATGCTCATGTTCGCACTCATCTGCATGTTCGTGCCCGCAGCTGCAAGCTTCGCTGTGCGCATGCGGTACACAGCAGGCGCATACCGGCGCAGCCGCGCCCGCCAGCAGTACGCTTTTCCGATCCCACGCAAAGCATAGGCCAATCAATACCGAACATACGATACCAAACCCCATGCGCGTCAGCATAATATGAAGATTCGCGCCAAAGGCGTAATAGGTGGACAGCATCACCACCGGGTTGATAATCGGCGCCGCGATCATAAACGTGACGGCAGCGGGCAGCGGCACGCCCTTACGCACCAGACTGCGGAACACCGGTATGGATGCGCAGTCGCAAATCGGCAGTATAAAACCACCCAGCACGCCGAACAGCATACCGCCAAACAATTTTTTCGGGAAAATACGCTGCAATAAATCGGCTGGCACAAACACCTGAATTGCGGAGGACAGCAAAATACCCAGCAGCAAAAACGGCAGCGCCTGTAAATAGGTGCCCAGAAAAACCGCCATAGAATTGGGCACGGAATAGTGCAGGCGGTTCAGCGCCGCCAGCAGCGCGCCTACCGAAACCAGAATAAACAAAAAACGTATGCCTTGCAGCACATTGCGCCCCTGCAATATCGCCTCTATCTCCCGCCCATCGGAAAGGGAGATCACTTCCATATTCGGCTGCAACGGCAGCAGGCGGTGGCGTATTTGCCGCAGTGCTTTGCGCTGCTGCTGGCTTACGGCGAACAAATCGCACTGCGCAAACTGTTGCCTCAGCGCCGAATCGCCCATGCAGTCCGTATCCGCTTCCCCATCGCCGCAGCGTACCACCTTACGCAGCTTGCAGCTTTTTACCAGCTGCGTCTGCCCCAGCAAGGTAAGCAACCGGTCGATAGGCTTTTCATCCTCCCACGAAATCCACACCACATCAAAATCACCATCCGCCAGTTGCCGGGCAATCACGTCTCCCGCTTCCGGCAGCGGCACATCCTCCGGCAGGGAGCAGACCCCCTGCGGCGTATCCGGTTCCGACTGTTTCCATTGCACCCACAGGGGGTGCTCACTGCGGCAAAACCGCTTAAAAAACGCCAGTCGTTCCCCCGCATCCGCGCCGCAAACCGCGTATGCGGGTATTTTTTTATCGGCCATGTTCGTTGTTCTCCACTTCTATATTTTCCCCGTATAGTTGCAGCAGGCGCATCCCGCCCCCTGACAGCAGGGGCAAACGCCGGGATGATCCGCAATCCACTGCATATAATCATCATCGCCCGAATCGGAAGACGACGAATCATCCGAAGAGGATGACGAGGCAATAAAATACCCGCTCGTTACCGGTTTAGGCAGGTCTTCGGCATTCACCACGGCGCTATCGGCATACAACGCAACCTGCGTCGCAATGGTCGCGATACCGTCCTCCTGCAAGCCATTTTGGCGCTGGAACATCTTCACACGCTGTACGCAGGTAGAATTGTAGATGTTGCTGAAATTGGAACCCGAGCGGTAATAGCCCAGTTCCAACAGCCGCTGTTTCAGTGCCAGCACTTCATCCCCATATTGATTGCGGGACAGCTCCCGGTACTCCATCGTATCCACAGTATAATCTGTTTTTGTAACAAAGCTGTTTACAACATACCCGGTCGTGCCGTTGTATTCCACCTGCCAGTATGCATCCTCCATCGCAATTACCTTAATCAGGGTATGGTTTGGAATCCGCGCCAGTACTGTCGCGTTGGAAGCGGGCTTTTTGCGCAGATTCAGCGACCCTTTCTCGGTCGTCACCTCCGCCACGGCCACATAGGTAACACTGTCTTGCTCCTCCGCCGTACCGGTGCCTGCACACAGCACACCGCACAGGCAAAGCAGCACCAGCCCCCAGAGGGCCGTGCGTTGCAACTTTTTCATATGCAGTTTTCCTCCCATCAACCCGGTGCCCCTATGCATATACCAAAACGGTCCGTGAACACATTCGCTGTCCCGCCCGGCGATTTACACTGATTGCTTCCGGTTGTTTGTTTGTCTCAACGAAAAAGAGGAATATATGAGCTTCAATCGTTCATCCGGTCAAATAATAGCACAGGGGTCGGCTGCCATGCTTTACGCGGCTGCGGCGCTGCAAACGCACGCAGCACAACCAGCGCCGCCAGACACACCGGCAGAATTTTGATCAATCCCTGGGTAAAGCCGTTCAATAGCGCGAGCAACACATGGATATTGAGACACACCGGGCAATGCTCCCCGATGCAGTGATGGTGAATATTGACCGCACTGTAAGCGCCTGCGGTGCATACAACAAGCACGAGAAAAACAGCCAGCAGCAGCGCAGGGATACGCCGCAGATATTTATGCCCGGCTCTGCTCTGCATAGCTGCTCCTCCTATCATCGTCCGGCTTGTGGAAAGCATTGCTCCCCTACCTACATTTGCAGAATACATGAATCTGATCGGAAATTGTTACAAAATCATTACCATTTCATGTGCAGTATACTCACTTTGTACCCAGCTTGTCAACCGGCCTATGCAAAGAGCGTCTGCAATGCTTGTAAAATCCAATGCCGCTAATCTATTTATTTTCCATCCTTTCCGTTTATATATCCAGCTTCAGGATAGTGGCGCAAGCACGAGAATTCAGTAACTAACCTTATGAAAGAACAGAAATCGAAAGCCCTGCCATTTCCAAACGGAAATAACACAAATACATAACCGCCTGTATACGGCAATTGAGCGCTTAACGGCAGCAAGAATATCAAATAAACTTTTCATACAGCAAACCGCCGGAGGCACTTTTGCCTCCGGCGGTTTGCTGTATGAAAGTTGTATTGGTTTACCGGTTAAAGGCGCCCATACCCGGGTATACCGCCGCGCCGCCCAAGTGCTCCTCAATGCGCAGCAGCCGGTTATACTTGGCTACGCGTTCGCTGCGGCTGGGTGCGCCGGTCTTGATCTGCCCTGCGCCCAGCGCCACCGCCAGATCGGCAATCGTCGTATCCTCGGTTTCGCCCGAACGGTGGGAAATCACTGCCGTGTATCCGGCCTTTTGCGCCATCTGCACCGCCTGAATCGTCTCCCACAGGGAGCCAATCTGGTTGAGTTTAATCAGGATGGAGTTCGCACTGCCGCTGTCGATGCCGCGTTTGAGCCGCTGGGTATTGGTAACGAACAGATCGTCGCCTACCAACTGTACCTTGTCGCCCAATACGGTAGTCATCTCTTTCCAGCCCGCCCAGTCTTCCTCGTCCAGTGCATCCTCAATGGAGATAATGGGGTACTTCTCCAGCATCGTCTTCCAGTACGCAATCAATTCCTGCGCGGTGTAGCGCGTCTGGTGCTTGGGCAGCAGATAGCCGTTGTCCGCCTTCCACTCGCTGCTGGCCGCGTCGATCGCCAGCATAAAGTCGTTGTACGGCTTATACCCCGCAGTTTCAATAGCGCGGATCAGGTACTGTATAGCTTCCTCGTCGCTTTGCAGGTTCGGGGCATAGCCGCCCTCGTCGCCCACCGCGGTAGCCAGCTTATCCTTTTTCAGCAGTCCCGCCAGCGTGTGGAAAACCTCCGTGCTCCAGCGCAGCCCTTCGGCGAAGGTGGGCGCACCGACCGGCATAATCATAAACTCCTGAATGTCGATGTTGTTGGTTGCGTGCGCGCCGCCGTTGAGTACGTTCATCATAGGCACGGGCAGCACATGCGCGGCCGCACCGCCCAGGAACCGGTACAGCGGTACTCCCTGCTCATTGGCCGCCGCGCGGGCAGCCGCCAGCGAAACCGCCAGAATCGCGTTCGCTCCCAGGCGGGATTTATCCTTGGTGCCGTCCAGTTGTATCATTTTTTCGTCCAACAGTGCGGTTTGCGACGCGTCCGCGCCTTTCAGCGCATCGGCGATTTCGCCGTTGATGTGCTCAACAGCCTTCAGCACCCCTTTACCGCCAAAGCGTTTGGGGTCCTGATCGCGCAGTTCCAACGCCTCGAACTGTCCGGTGGAGGCTCCGCTGGGTACTGCGGCCACGCTGCGTGCGCCGCCCTCCAACGTAACCATCGCTTCCACCGTGGGGTTGCCGCGTGAATCGATGATCTCACGGCCATGGATTTTTTCAATTGCATAACGCATAGGTTCAACCTCCGTTTATCGTCAGTACAGCAGTACTTACAAAACAAATATCCTCCCGAGCCGCCGAAACGGTTTGGGCATGGTTTCCGCCGATTTGGAAACCCTGTACTTATTATAACGCATTTTGTAAGGTTTGAACCATTTTTTCACAGTTCCCACCGCATCACTCCACAGCGGAAACCTCCTGTGCGGGGAATGCAGCCGTAACCGTTGCCGGATTTGCAGCTTTACGCGTATAGAGCACCGACGCGATCAGTGCGGAAAGCGGGGCTGTGGCCACCAGCCCGAAGCTGCCAACCAATGTATTCATCAACTGACTGGCTACATATTTCAGGTTGATCACATCCAGCAGCGGCGTACCCTGCCCCGCAAAATACATCAGCATCGACAGGTAATTACCGGAATACGCCAGCATCAGCGTTGTCGCCATGGTACCCAACACCCCGCGCCCCACCGTCAGCCCGCTTTTCAGCAGCGCGGGCGCATCCAGCGTGGGGCATTGGCGCTGTATCTCCTCACAGGCGACCGATACATCCATGCTTAAATCCATCAGTGCGCCGGAGTTGGCAATAAACATCATGCCGATAAACAGCGCGCGTGTATCCACCTGCATGGAAGATTGGGAAAGCAGCGGCACCACGTAAGGGATATCCCCGCCGTCCAGCTTAAGCAAGTGGGTAAACAGCATCGCCAGCAGAAACGTCACCACTGTCCCGGTCAGCGAACCCAATAGCGCAACAGCGCAGCGGCGGGTGAAGCCTGCCACCAGCACATCAATCAGCACCGTTAGCGTTAGCACTGTCACAAAAGCCGCCAGTATCGGGTCAATTCCATCCAGCAGCAGCGGAATCAGCAGTTTCCAGATGATGATCGCGCTGGCTGCCAGCGAAATCAGCGCACCCGAGCCGATAATACCGCCAAAGGCAATCAGCGCAATCGCCAGCGCCGCAAAAATCATCAGTTCCGTACCCGCGCGGTAATGATCGATCAGGGTGACTCTCAATTGATCATCCGTACCCATTTGCACCAGCGCGTAAGCCGTATCCCCCGGCGCAAACAGTTTATCTTTATCCAGCGCCGTATTCAGGTAGTTATACCCAATGGCTTGCAGCCCTTTGTACTCCCCGTCCAGCACGGTAATCGTACAGTTCTGCACCCCGGAATACACAATGCCGATGGGTAAAAGGTCGCTGTTATCCACGGTTTCGATGTGCACTGTCTGGCGTGGTATCGCGGAATACTCGTTCAGGTGTGCATCCGGTAAAAGGCACAACAGCACGCAAACCACAATCATCACGGCGCTGAAAATAAGGCTTTGTCTTTTCTTTTTCATCCGTACCCCTCCAAACAAAAAGGGGCTGCCCGATACGGCAGCCCCCGGGTGCTTTTGTCGGTTTTTGCTTACTTGCTAAGGCCCATGACTTCCATGGTCTTGGCAAAGATCGCGGTGTTGTCATACAGGCCGGCAAACGCTTCGGCGCCAACGCCCTGCGCGTACACGGGAACCTGCAAACCGGTGTGGGAGTACGAGGTGAAGCTGAGGCCCGCTTTGTTGTTTTCGATGTGGCTTACCGCCATAGACAGCGGCTCGTAGCCCCCGTAGAGCAGCATTTCAGCGTCCGTCATATCATCCTTGGTTACGTTTTTCATGCTCAGGTCGAAGGCGGCTTTCAAAGCGGCTACATCCGCGTCGGTCAGGCTCAGGTCTTTATCGGCTTCAGTGGTGAGGCCGTAGTATTCCTGAATCTTCGCCAGCGCATCCTCGAAGGTGGCGCCGTTGGTGCGCATCTCTTCGATAATCGCATCAAAATCCGTGAAGGACATGGTCTGGTTGGTCAGGTAATTAAAGTGCGTGGCATACGCGGTGGTTGCAAAGCCGATGGTCATGCCGCCGGTTTCATGATCCGCCGTTACGATGATGAGGGTTTCATCCGCATGCTCGGCAGCGAAGTCGATCGCGACCTGCACCGCATCGGAGAAGGCAATGGTATCGTGGATGCTCGTTGCGGCGTCGTTGCCGTGGCAGGACCAGTCAATCTTGCCGCCTTCACACATCATGAAGAAGCCGTTGTCGTTATCCAGCACGTTAATGCCGACTGTTACGAAATCCGCCAGAGAGAGGATATCCTCACCGGCTGCAACGCGGCGCTGACGGTCGATCTCGTAGGTCAGAGCGTCTGAATCCTGAATATCGGGGTTCACAGCCAGCACGCGGCCGCTTTCGCTGTTCAAAGCGCGAATGTCCTCGTTGGTGTTTACATAGTTCCAGCCATTGGCCGCGGCCACATCGTACAGGCTGGTCTGGGGATCAGCCTTGTCATCACCCGTAATATGGTGGAAAGCACCGCCCGCGAGGTAATCCAGCGTGGTGCCGGTTAGCGCTTGCACGCCGATGTCGTAATAGCTGTTACGGCTCTCGCTCTTGGCGTAATACGCGGCAGGCGTAGCATGGTTGAGCGATACGCTGGAGATAACGCCGATCTTCTTGCCGGCTTCCTTGGCGTATTCGGTAATGAGCTTGAAGCTCTGGGTCTTATCCACATTGTAGTTCAGCACGCCGGAAAGCGTTTTGTTGCCGGACGCCATCGACGTGGCGGTGGAGGCGCTGTCCGGGCAGAAGGAAGACGCGTCATACGTGGTCATCATGCCGACCTGCGCAAATTCGGTAAAAGACAGTTGCGCGGCTACCGGCGCGGTTGCATCAGGGTTGCTCACGGCGCCCATATAATACTGGGTCGCCGTTACCTGCGGGTTGCCCATACCATCGCCGATAAACATAAATACATATTTGGGCATCGTCGCCGAAGCGGTATCCTCCGCCATACCGGCGGCAGGCGCGAACGCGAGCATCATCGCGAGGGTGCACAGAAGTGCAAGAATCCTTTTCATTTTTCTACTTCCTTTCATTGAGTTCTCTTGCAGAATAAACGTGAAAGGTAAGTACTGTTTACAAACCGGGTAAACGTATCGTAAATTTTCCAAGGTGAAAATGCGCCCGTTTCAGGCATGCCGTACACCCTGTTTTTTCCTGTGACAAAGCCGGTCAATCGTTACGCCTGTTTGCCTGTTTGCGTTCGCACCTGCTGATTTCCGCACAATACCGTTGCATTAAAAATTTAGTAAAACGCCCGCAAACCATACGGCGCGGGCGTTTTTCGCGCTTCTGCCCGCTGCGCAACCGCGTGGACAAACAAACGCTGCTTATTTTACATAACAAGGCTGTTGTAAAAGAACGGTTATTTTCAAACCAACAACAGGAAAAGTACGCTGCTCTTACTCCGCGCCTTTAAACACCTGAATCGTGATAACGCCTTCGCCGATGCTCTCCGCTACGATGCGAATGGGAAAATCATAATCATTTCGGAAAATGAAATTCAAAGAGGTGTTGCCCACAGCGGCATCCTGGTGCATGGGCAGGTAACGCGCACAACCGGGGCCATGGGGGCGGCGGTACACAATGGTGATCCCCGGCAGCTTGCGCACCGTGTTATACAGCGTGGAGCTGCTTTGACAGGTGCCCCCGCCATAACCCGGTTGGCTCTGCCCGTCTATTAAAACCGGCGCGGGGAAATAGCCATTGGCCTTTTTATACGGGCCGATCTGGGCGTTAAAGTCCAGCTGTTCGCCGGGCTGCATTACACGGGTCATCAGCTCACAGGAACGCACAATATTCTTTACACGCCCGTCATTCATATCCGAGCCGGTGTTGTAGGCGAAAAAACGAGCTGAACGCTGCGATAGGGGTATCCTCGCTCATCGGTTCGTCCGTCGGAGACACGACTACCAGATCACTCAGCAGCGTCGCGTCGATATAGCCATAGCTGCGCCAATACAGCACCTTGGCAAATCCATTTGTAAACTCAAAAATCGCCACTTTGCTGCCCGCTCCCACCTCAATGGGGAAGGTCTCGCTGGTGTTATTGGGCTCCGTATGCACCTGCGCCAGCGCCGTAACGGTAGCCACATAGCTCATCACCGTAACACCGTAAGGTGCGGTGGTTTCCGGGTTCAGGGTGGTGCAGTTCTCATCGATGCAGGTACGCTTCACAAACCCCACATGGCCTTCGTACTCTGCCAGCACGTACGCGGGATACACTTTGTAAATGGTAATCACTTCGTCTTTGGAAATCACAACCACCGAATCGGCGTTGTCATCCTGCCAGGCGCGCATGGTGGCGGCTGTGCCGGTGGCGGTCATCAATTTAATTTTGGTGGTATACAGCGGCGTAAGCCCGTCGATACTCGGCAGTTCCTGATCGCTCTGGCTGACGATTTCACTCATGCCGTCGTCTTCCACATAATCCTCGATCACCGTTTCATCGGCGGCAGTAACCCCGGCCGTGATTTCCTCGGCCATTGCCGGCAGCACAAAAAGCAGCAGGCATAAAAATAAAATCAAAGCGCGTTTACGCAAGCGCGAACACTCCTTTACGAGTCGAATCTCCATCAGTATAGCACAGTTTCCACTTACACGCGAGAGAGGCCCCGCAAATTTACAGACTAGCCAAAATTGGAAAAATCCTGCGAAAACTAGCCAACCGCGTGGGAATTTGCTATAATGAACCGATATCATATACGAGGAGGTCACCTGTTATGCCGTTGGTCAATACACAGGAGATGTTTAAGAAGGCGTATGAAGGCGGATACGCTATCGGCGCTTTCAACGTCAACAATATGGAAATCATCCAGGGTATCACGGAAGCTGCAAAGCTGGAGAACGCTCCGCTCATTTTGCAGGTCAGCAAAGGTGCGCGCGCGTACGCCAAGCACATTTATCTGATGAAGATGATCGAAGCCGCGATTGAAGACACCGATCTGCCCATCGTGGTTCATTTGGACCACGGCCCCGATTTTGAAACCTGCAAAAGCTGCATTGACGGCGGCTTTACCAGCGTGATGATCGACGGCAGCCACCTCACCTTTGAAGAGAACATTGCCCAGACTAAAAAAGTGGTGGAATACGCCCACAGCCAGAAGAAATACGTAACCGTCGAAGCCGAGCTTGGCCGTTTGGCGGGCGTGGAAGACGACGTAAAAGTATCTGCCGAAGACAGCAGCTACACCCATCCCGACGAGGTGGAAGAGTTTGTAAAGGCGCACCGGCTGCGACAGCCTCGCCATCGCCATCGGCACCAGCCACGGCGCCTATAAATTCAAGGGCGACGCCCAGCTGCGTTTCGACATTCTGGAAGAAGTCGGCAAGCGTCTGCCCGGCTACCCCATTGTACTGCACGGCGCCAGCAGCGTTATCCCCGCATACGTGGAGATGATCAACCAGTACGGCGGCAGCATGCCCGGCGCGCAGGGCGTGCCCGAGGATATGCTGCGCAAGGCTGCGAGCATGGCTGTTTGCAAAATCAACATCGACAGCGATCTGCGTCTGGCGTTCACCGGCGAAATCCGCAAGCATCTGGCCGAGCATCCCGATCATTTCGATCCCCGCCAGTACCTCACCGATGCCCGCGACGGCATCCGCTCCATGGTACGGCATAAGATCGTAGACGTACTCGGTTGCAACGGCAAGGCGTAAGAACCGCCTGTTTGCGCAAGTATAACGAATTTGTTATACCCGTGCCCTAAGACTCGTCTTTGATCAAGCGCCCCGCGTTCGGCCCCCGCGACAGTGAATGGAAACGGGGATAGGCTGACGCGGGGCGCTTTACGAGTATAAAGCTTTATCCGTAGGAGGTGGAAACCTCAGCCGACGTGCTGGGGGCTTCCATTTGACAAATAACACACTTCCTCATGAATGCTCCGGAGGATGTACTCTGGACGATCTTAATATCATTGACGATGTTCAGGAAATCGTGAAGTTGGCGTATACAAACAATCACAGTGCTTCTGACTTCCCCGCTTATCTGCCTGTTTTCCGCCGGTTTTTCCATCGGCACGCGGTACGCACTGCCGATGGTATATACCCTGCCGTGGCTGCTGAGCCTTTTTGCTTCCCCCATACTAAAGGACGCGCAAAATTCCACCAGATTATAACGCACTTATTCCATTTTCAACCCCTATAGATAAAGGAGAATCTCATTTGAAGACAACACTTGGACGCATCCGCCGCGCTGATCAGGACTATCATTTAATCGATCCGGGCGACCGGGTGGCCGTCGGCGTCAGCGGTGGTAAAGATAGCCTGTTGCTGCTGTATGCGCTGGCAATGTACCGCCGCGTGCGAAAATACGATTTTACACTGCAAGCCATTATGCTTACCACCGGCAAAACCGAGCCGGACACGGCTGCAATCGAAGCCTTCTGCCAATCGCTGGATGTGCCGATCGTCGTACGCTATACCGATTTATACCAGATTCTCTTCGAGCTGCGCAATGATAGAAGTCCTTGCCCGCTGTGTGCCAAAATGCGCCGTGCAATGCTGTGCGACATGAGTAAAGAACTGAACTGTAATAAACTCGCACTTGGGCATCACCGGGAAGATGTGCTGGAAACCCTGCTGATGAGCCTGATTTTTGAGGGGCGCTTTCACACCTTCCACCCCAAAACGTATATGAGCCGTACGGATATTACCGTTATCCGCCCGATGGTATATATGCCGGAAAAAGAGGTAATCCACATGCAGCGGCAACTGGATCTGCCTGTTCTGGCCAGTACTTGCCCCGCCAACGGGCATACGAAGCGCCAAGAAATGAAAGAGCTGCTTTTGGAACTGGCGAAACGCTATCCACATTTGCAGGAAACCATGCTTTCCGCGCTTAAGAACGATCATCAATACAGTCTATGGGAAAAAGAAACCAAGGGTGCCGTTCCCGAAGAGACTGAAACTACTTGTGAATGTCCAGAAG
Organism: Candidatus Limiplasma sp.; assembly: GCA_963663285.2. Lineage (GTDB taxonomy): Bacteria > Bacillota > Clostridia > Christensenellales > Aristaeellaceae > CAXXOK01. The sequence continues at coordinate 2,002,774 of CAXXNI010000002.1, forward strand.
AATAAACAAGCGTACAATCTGTTTTATCCTTACATTCATTAAAAACCACTTGTGCCTTCGACCATAGATGCCGCAAGTGTCTATATAGCATCAATAAGCCGCCCGCCGGAATAACATTTCCGGCGGGCGGCTTATTGATGCTACTGCTCTACTTTACAAACCGTAACTCTGCTTTATAACGCGGCAGCGCACGCAATCACCCTGCGCTTACCGGTTCTGTTCCGTTCAGCATTGCGGTGACAAACACTTCACGAATGCCACGACCGCCACACAATTATACCGTAGTCTGCGGGTCAATGCGCTTTTGCAAATTCTACGGAGTTCTATTCCACACCGCGCACTGTTACACCTACATAGATGCGCGCGGCACGGTTTTTGTAAGTACTGGTGGCAATTTTGGTACGTTCGGTTTGCACGCCATCCACAGTCGTTACCAGATACGTGTCCACCACATGGCCTTCGCTGGCTTCGATCACTGTTTTTTCTTCATCGGTGTAAGTAACGTACTTCGCCTTCGTATCCTCGATGATTTCCGGCTCGGAGGGCTTGGGCAGCGTTTCCACGACTTCCGTTTCCAGCGAATAGCTGGTCGTTCCCAAATCCAGTCCGTAAATACGTACTTCGCACAGGTAACGCTTGGAGTTGGATGGATCGGTAATCACATGCGCCGCCATGTAGATATTGCCGCCGCTCGTATTTTTAAAGCCGAAATCCACCTCATGTCCGCGCGTGTCGCTCACCGTCGCATCCTCGCCCAGATTGGTGTAGGATACGGGGGTAGAGTGTGCGGTGTGGTCGATAATTTTCATACCGGCCTGTACGGCGGCAAGGTACACGGTGGTGCTGGCCTGGCACACGCCGCCGCCCCAACCGGTAACCAGTTCGCCATAGCTGTATTCAAAAGCCTGATAAAACCCGTTTTTCTGCGTTCTTCGGCCAACCACATCGTTAAAGGAGAATTTATCGCCGTTGGCCAATACCATACCGTTGATATGGGAGAAGGCTACGCCGATATTGGCGTTACGCGCTTCGGTGGAATGGCTATCGATCGGCGTAACGGCACGGAAACGAAGCGAATAATTTTTTTGCAAGTCGGCAACAGTTACGGACGGTAGCACATCATCCGGTTCCACCAGCACTTCACCGCTGGTGAAGGTTGCCACCATCTGCAGTATCTGCTCGCGCAGCACCTGCACATTCAGCTCCTTACCCACCACTTCGCGCTGGAACGTAAACGGCTGCGTCGTATTATCCGGGTTAAAACCCAGCATCACGGCATCCTGCGGGGCGACATATGCAGCCCGCGCCAGCGTAACCAGAATACTGTCGATTGCGGATGTGTCTCCGCTTTGCTCCACGCTGGAGAACGCGTATGTCGTCGCCTTAGCGGCTTCTATCTCATCCTTCAGTTCAAAAATATCTTTCCGCTCGGTTGCGTCGGTGTCATGCCCAATTTGCCAGGCAGCTAACAGCGCTTCGGATGGATCGCTGCTGATGCCCAGTGTCTGAGCTGTAATATCTTTGTACTCCCCTGCGGAGTTTTTCAGCCGCACATACCAGGAGTTCAGTTTATCGTTTATTTGCTTTTGTACGGCGCTGGAGCCTTCGTCCCACGTCATGCCGGAAAGGTTAATACCGTCCACATAAATATTATCCACAAACACGGAAGTATACGGCCTGACATCCGCCTGCGTTTTCCAAATATAGATGCCCGTACCCGCGCCCGCCAGCACCAAAAGCATCAGGAATACTTTAATCAGCTGCCACCGCATTGATTTTCTTTTACGCGGCGGTTTCTGTGCCGGTTTGGAGTTTCGCACAGGTTGCTTTGCTTTTTTCCCCCTGGCCGCTTGTGCGCCGGTTGGCATGGCGTAACGCCAGTCCTCGGCCTGCTGCCTTGCGACGGTTGTGTTCTCCGGGGGTTTATAGCCTTGTGTGTACATTAGCGCGGCTCCTTCTGCGTTAGAAAATGGCGGGGTTGATTCTTTGGGTAACTTCTGCGGCCTCATCGGCAAAATCAGATCGTTTAGTTTATAGTAGCGTTTGATTCTGTATATTACTGCTGCGAGAGATTATTCTTTTCTGCGGGTGTTTGCGCGCATTGCGTCGGTCAGCGCTTGCAAATCGCTTTCCCATGTATTCCATCCGGGTGGCAACCCGCCCAGCTTAACACGAGTTCCGTGGTCGCCGTGAAAATCGCTTCCGCCGGTAACCAACAGGTTCCGGCGCACGGCAATCCCTTGCAGCCAGCGGATATCCCGGCGAGATGCTGATGGATGAAAGACCTCTATGCCGCTTAGCCCGTCCGCTTGCAGCGACTGTATCAGTGCTTCCAGCAGGTTGGGGGGTAGCTGCATCCGCACCGGATGCGCCAACACCGGCACCGCGCCAGCCTGCTTCAGCAGGGCAACCGCTTCTGCGGCCGTCAAGTGCTTTAGCGGCACATACGCTGGTTTACCGGGGGTTAAATACCGGACGAAGGCCTGCTCCATGGTATTCACGACACCTAAGCGAATCAGTCCCCGTGCGATATGGGGCCGCCCGCAGGCCATCCCGGCATCGTCATCGGCCGGAAGCCAATCCGGCGGTATGGAAATACCCAGCTTTGCAAGCGCCGCAAGCATCGCTTTGCCCCGCTCCTGGCGGTTCTCCCGTACCTTTCGCAGCACGGCTTGCAACGCCTCGTTTTGCGGGTCTGCCCCATAGCCTAAAATGTGGGTGCGCCCTTCGGCGCCTGCGCTCAACTCCAGCGATGGCAGAAAAGCAATTTTCTGCCCGTCTTTGTTCGCGCTGTCCACAGCGGCTTGCATGGGTTCAAGTCCATCCGTCGTATCATGGTCACATAGCGCTATAACCCGTACTTGTTTACGTAATGCCAGCGTGCACAGCGCCGCCGGGGATAAAACCCCGTCGCTGTAAGCGCTGTGCACGTGCAAATCAATTAATGTCACGGTTCAACAAACGGCTCCTGATCGTTCTCCGGTTCGGGTCCGTCCATAGCCGGTTTAAACGCTGGCGTTGGAATCGGCGTTTCTTCCGGTTCGGGTTTCGGTGCTGGCTTTACTTCCACAGGCGGCAGGGGTTCGCCATTCATTACGGCTTCAAACTCCTTGCGGCTCAGGGTATCGCGTTCCAGCAGCGCTTCGGCAACGTTGGTCAGCTTTTGGCGGTTTTCCGTTAAAATACGCTGTGCGCGCACATAGCACATATCCACAATCCGCTTGACTTCCGCGTCAATTGCTGCTGCACTCTGCTCGCTGTATTCGCGGCTCTGGCCAAATTCCATACCAACGAATACTTCCTGATCGCTGGACAGGTATACAGTGCCCAGCTCGCTCATACCAAACTGCGTTACCATGCGGCGCGCAAGCTCCGTCGCGCGTTTCAAGTCGCTGGAAGAGCCGGTGTACAGGTCGTCCAGCGCTACCTTCTCGGCGGCATGGCCGCCCAGTGCCATAGTGATGATGCCCAGCAGCGCCGTCTTGCTCAGGTTATCGTTCTCTTCCGCAGGCAAGCTGAGCGTGTAACCGCCCGCTTGACCACGCGGTACGATAGTGACCAAGTGCACATCGTCGCACTCCGGCAGAAGATTGGCGATAACGGCATGCCCTGCTTCGTGGTAAGCCACGGTATGCTTGTCGCGCGGGGTAACCTTATGGCTCTTCTTCTCCGGCCCCATCTGCACGCGGCTGATGGCGTCCACCAGATTCTGCTGGTTGATCTTCTTGCGTTTGTCACGCACGGCCAGAATCGCCGCTTCATTCATTACGTTTTCCAGATCAGCGCCGGTCGAGAACGGCATACGCTTGGCGACGTTTTCAAAATCAACGTCGTTATCCAAGGGCTTCCCGCGGCTGTGCACTTTCAGGATGGCGACACGTCCCTCCAGATCGGGATAGTTCACCGTTACCTGCCGGTCGAACCGGCCGGGACGCAGCAACGCCGGATCCAAAATATCACGGCGGTTGGTCGCGGCCATGACAATAACGCCTTCGTTGATGGAGAAGCCGTCCATTTCCACCAGCAACTGGTTCAGCGTTTGTTCGCGCTCATCATGCCCGCCGCCGAGACCCGCGCCGCGGTGACGGCCAACAGCATCGATTTCATCAATGAATACGATCGCCGGGGAGGCTTTTTTTGCCTGATCGAATAGATCGCGTACGCGACTGGCGCCGACGCCCACGAACATCTCCACAAAGTCCGAACCGCTGATGGAGAAAAACGGCGCGTTCGCTTCGCCCGCGACGGCTTTTGCCAGCAGCGTTTTACCGGTACCCGGAGGGCCCACCAGCAAAACACCCTTGGGAATCCGCGCGCCCATATCGGTATAGGCTTTGGGGTTTTTCAGGAAATCAACCATTTCCTGCAATTCTTCTTTTTCTTCATTCGCGCCCGCGACATCCTTGAAGGTCACTTTGTTCTTGGACGGATCGCTCATACGGGCATGGGATTTGCCAAAGTTCATCACCTTGCTGTTTCCGCCGCCCTGACGCGCGATAATGAAGTACCAAAGACCCATCGAGATCAGGATGATCACGATAAACGGCAGAAACTCCGCATACCACGGGGTTACGATCGGCGCACGGTACTGCAACGCAAAGCTGAAGTCCGCCACGCTAACCTCATCATAGCTTTTACCCAGCTGCGTAGCCGTAATCTGCCGTACGGTATCGATAAAATCACTGCCGATGGTCGTTTCAAAATCGTAATTGCTTTCCGGGAAATCGGCTGTGGCGGTAGTGGTGTTCTTGTTCAGCCCCACCAGCGTCGTGCCGCGGATGGCGACCGCCTGCACTTCCTCATTTTGAATCTTTTCCAACAAAGCGGGATATTCGATACGCTTATTCACCGTTTGCCCAAACCCGCCGTTAAGCACTACGGCAATCAGTATAAATGCGGCGATGAGCACCACGTAGCCCATCATCCCGCGCTGCGTTTTTTTCAATCCTCTGTCCTCCTTGCGTTCGGCGGACCCTGGCCCCCGACACACGATTGCTGCATCTGATATTGACAACTCTATATTTAGAGCTATCAAAAACGATTATACCATAGTATATCAACAAATTCCAACCCATAAACCGTAAATTCAGCCTTGTAAATTGAAATGTGAAGATTTACAAACGTCGATATATGAATCCTTTCCCCGCAAATCGTATTGTTTTTGTATTTCGTGCGTTTGAATACCCGGGATGTAAAAAGAACCTTCCGGCGAAAGCCGGAAGGTTCTTTGCTTAGCGTAGGTTTGCTTATTCCGCCAGGTTCTTGTACTTGGCGTACTTCTCCATGGCGTCTGCTTCGTTCTGCGTAAACAGACCCTGCGCAACGTCCGGGAAGGTCTTGGACAGAGAAGCGTAACGGATTTCGCTCTTGAGGAAATCCTGATAGCCGCCCTTAGGCTCTTTGCTGTCCAGCGTCAGGGGGTTCTTGCCCTCAACTGCATTTTCCGGATTGTAGCGGTACAGCGTCCAGTAGCCGCAGTCCACGGCCTTCTTGATCTCCGCCTGCGACAGACCCATGTTGATACCATGGTTGATGCAGGGAGAGTAAGCGATGATGAGGGACGGGCCATGGTATGCCTCGGCCTCTTTCATAGCCTTGAGGAGCTGCTGCGGGTTGGCGCTCATGGCGACGGACGCAACGTATACGTAGCCGTAGCTCATGGCCATCATGCCCAGATCCTTCTTCTTGGTGCGCTTGCCGGCCGCGGCGAACTTGGCCACGGAGCCGGTCGGCGTCGCCTTGGAAGCCTGGCCGCCGGTGTTGGAGTATACTTCGGTATCCAGCACGAGGATGTTAACATCCTGGTTCTGGGCCAGTACGTGGTCCACACCGCCGTATCCAATGTCGTACGCCCAGCCGTCGCCGCCGATAATCCAAACGGATTTCTTGGTCAGCATATCGGCATCAGCCACAACCAGACGAGCCAGAGTGCAAGCTTCGCAATCGCAGCCTTCTACAATGCCGTCTTTGCAGGCAGCCAGCAGTTTTTCGCCGGCGGCCTTGGAAACTTTCGCGTCGTCCATGCCTTCCAGCCACTCTTTACCGGCTTCCTTGATCTCAGCCACGGCGTAATCCACGGCGATCAGGGCTTTCACGGTATCAGCCAGCTTGGCGCGGCGCTGGGTGTATGCCAGGTTCATGCCGAAGCCGAACTCAGCGTTGTCTTCAAACAGGCTGTTCGCCCAAGCGGGGCCGTGGCCTTCGTCATTCACGGTGTAGGGGCAGGTCGGTGCGCTGCCGCCGTAGATGGAGGAGCAGCCCGTAGCGTTGGCGATCACCATACGGTCGCCGAACAGCTGGGTGGCAAGCTTCACATACGGGGTCTCGCCGCAGCCCGCGCAAGCGCCGGAGAACTCAAACAAGGGTTTGAGCGCCTGGCTGGCCTTGATGGAGTTAATCTCCTCGGGCCGCACTTCGGGAACCGTCATGGCGAATTCCCAGTTGGCTTCCTGCTCGGTCTGGGTCTCCAGCGGTTTCATGACAAGCGCCTTGCCCTTAGCGGGGCAAGTATCCGCGCAGTTGCCGCAGCCGGTGCAATCCAGCGGGCTCACCTGTACACGGAACTGCAGACCAGCGAACTCTTTGCCGGTAGCATTCTTGGTTTTAAAGTTCTCGGGAGCATCCTTCAGCTTCTCGTCCGTTACATAGGTGGAGCGGATGGCGGCATGCGGGCAAACCAGCGAGCAGGTGCCGCACTGGATGCACTTGCTGATATCCCACTCGGGTACCATTACGGCGATGCCACGTTTTTCATACATGGTGGTGCCGGTGGGCACATAGCCATCGGGGCTGAACGCGCTTACAGGCAGCTTGTCGCCTTCCTGCGCGAGGATCGGCTCGATAACATTGTCAAAGTACTCGTTCGCTTTTACCTTCACAGCTTCGGCGCCGGTGGTGGCCGTAGCCCACTCCGCGGGAACCGTGATCTCTTTCAGACCGCTGATGGCAATATCAATGGCATCCCAGTTCTTCTTAACAATGGCGTCGCCCTTTTTGCCGTAGGTCTTCTTGGCATAGGCTTTCATGTACTCGTCAGCCTTGTCGTACGGAATCACTTCAGCCAGTTTGAAGAACGCAGCCTGCATGATGGTGTTGATGCGGTTGCCCATGCCTACTTTGACCGCCAGCTCAATCGCATCGATGTTGTAGAAGCGGATGTGCTTCTTGGCGAGCAGCTTTTTCATGCTGGCGGGCAGATGCTCATCCATATCCTCGGCAGACCACGGGCTGTTCAGCAGGAACACGCCGCCGTCTTTCAGGCTGGAAACCATATCGTAGTGTGTAACGTAGCTGGGGTTGTGGCAAGCCACAAAGTCGGCCGCGTCGATGAGGTAGGTGCTTTGAATCGGCTTTTTACCGAAACGCAGGTGGCTGACCGTGAGGCCGCCGGACTTTTTGGAGTCGTAGGCGAAGTAGCCCTGCGCGTACAGATCGGTGTGATCGCCGATGATTTTGATGCTGTTCTTGTTGGCGCCAACGGTACCATCGGAGCCCAGGCCATAGAACTTGCAGCAGATAGTGCCTTCCGGGGCGGTAACAATCTGCTCGCCCATGGGCAGGCTGGTGTTGGTTACGTCGTCTTCGATACCGACGGTGAAGTGGTTCTTCATTTCGCCGTCCAGATTATCGTACACAGCTTTGATCATGGTCGGGGTAAACTCTTTGCTGCCCAGACCATAGCGGCCGCCGACAACCTTCACATCGTAGATGCCTTTTTCAAGCAGCGCGGTGCAAACGTCGGTGTACAGGGGCTCGCCCAGCGCGCCGGGCTCTTTGGTGCGGTCCAACACGGCCAGCTTTTTGCAGGTCGCGGGAATCGCATCAACGAAGCGGTCCGCGCAGAACGGACGGTACAGGCGAACCTTGATCAGGCCCAGCTTAGCGCCCTTGCTGTTGAGGTAGTTGATGGTTTCTTCAATCGTGTCGCAGCCGCTGCCCATAGCGATGATTACTTTATCCGCATCGGGTGCGCCAACATAGTTGAAGGGTTTGTATTCGCGGCCAACCAGCTTGCTGACCTTGCCCATCACATCTTCCACAATCGCGGGAGCCGCATCATAGAACTTGTTGGCGGCTTCACGGTTCTGGAAATAGATGTCCGGGTTCTGGGCGGTGCCTGCCTGATGGGGATGATCCGGGTTCAGGCCGCGGGCACGGAAGGCTTTCACCTTGTCCCAGGGAACGAGGGGCTCAATATCTTTGTATTCAACCGCGTCGATCTTTTGCACTTCGTGGCTGGTACGGAAACCATCGAAGAAGTGCAGGAACGGTACGCTGCTTTCCAGCGCGGACAGGTGGGCAATCAGCGCCATATCGGCGGCTTCCTGCACACTGTTGCTGGCCAGCATCGCAAAGCCGGTCTGGCGGCAAGCCATGGTGTCGGCATGATCGCCAAAAATGCTCAGGGCATGGGCGGCCAGCGCGCGGGCGCTTACGTGGAATACACCGGGCAGCATTTCACCACTGATTTTGTACATGTTCGGAATCATCAGCAGCAAGCCCTGGCTGGCAGTAAAGGTGGTGGTTAGCGCGCCTGCGGCAAGGCTGCCGTGCACGGCGCCGGCTGCACCAGCCTCGCTTTGCATTTCCTGTACATGTACGGTCTGGCCAAACAGGTTCTTCTGGCCTTTTGCCGCCCATTCATCCACAACCTCCGCCATCGGAGAGGAAGGGGTGATCGGGTAAATGGCCGCCACGTCGCTGAACGCATATGCAACATGGCTTACGGCGGTATTGCCGTCAACGGTCATCTTGATCGACATTGGTTGATCCTCCTTCAATTCTGTATCATTGAAAGCCGTTTGTCCTTGGCCGCACCGCGGCCACTCTACCCACCCGGGCAGACGTCCTTGCGCATGCCATTACGGCGGCGTGCAGCCGAAACAAACGGATAGCTCCAACATCCATACATTATAGGAACCCGCCCGAAAAATGTCAAGTAAACAGGGCATAAAGGCAATACCGGAAAGCAAAGCGCCAAAAAGCCGGAAACCGTTTCCATGCCTGCCGTATACGTCGGCCGGCAACCCGGCAACACAGCATGAAAGCCGTGCAAATTTATTCTTTTTTCATATTTGTATCCAATTTTATGCGTTTCCCCTGCCATGCACGTACCGAGTCCAAACGTCAAGTCAAGCCATATAACCTTCTCTTGCAAAAGCTCCGCGGAAACATTCATCAATTCTATCCTATTAAATATAATTTGCATACAATGATCTTTCTCCATAGAGAACATCTCCGCCTTGTTTTACTTCCCTTTTCACCCCAAAACCCGCCGGGAACAAATAAAACGAGGGCATCCGCTTTCATTTCAACATTTTTGCAAAGTTATGCTGGACAAACCAAGATGCTTTTGTTATAATATCAAACGCTGACGCGCCAATATAGCTCAGATGGTAGAGCAGCAGTTTCGTAAACTGCAGGTCAAGGGTTCGAGTCCCTTTATTGGCTCCAGCCTTTTCCAGCGTCGAGGTGTAGCGCAGCTTGGTAGCGCGTTTGGTTCGGGACCAAAAGGTCGCAGGTTCAAATCCTGTCACCTCGACCAGTTTCACCTAAAACGGATGTTAGCGTACTAAATACGCGGACATCCGTTTTATTATATACTTCAATACGGTCGATCAGTAAGTGGATCGCTTTTGTGTCTGGAGCATCTTTCAAAGCCGCCAACCATACTTTAATCTGTTCCACTGTAAAATCATGCGGAGGCGGTGTTTCTTCAAGCGCGGCCATCTCGTCCTTGATGGCTTGCATCTTTTTACCGATATCAGAAACAATCTCCCGTGGCAGCACACCCGAAGCTAAGTTTTCCATATATGTATCATATTGTTTTTGTTTCTCTGCCAGCTCCTGTTAATAGCATCGTTGAAATGATCAATTTCACTTCGTGTCGTTTTTTGATGTATCTGTAGAGCATCGGCAATTTGCTGCTGGTTCTGATCTGATAACAGATCATGCAGATAGTTTAGGGTCGTATCATCTACTATTTTCATGGGAATCACAGGTGCCCCACATTTTTAGAACAGTAGTAATAATAATACTTGTGACCCTTGCGCGTTGGGGCGAAGCCATGCATTTTCGCACCGCATTCACCACAATAAACCAATCCACTCAGAGATAATTGGCTTTATTTCCTACTTGCTTACGTTCTTTCATAATATGCTGCACCTCCGTAAATAAAGATTTTTCAATAAGTACTGTTAGTGCATTTTCGATTCTCACAGCATTAACTTTCTGCCGACGTAGTTCCCGTGTGCTGCCCATACTTTGGCTGTACACATATACACCGGTGTATTTTTCGTTACGCAGCATCTCGTATATCTGCGTATAACGAATAGGCTTCCCCCGTTTCCCACGGATGCCGGCGCGATCCATATCCGCAAGAATGTCAACATAGCCTTCACGGTTAGCAGCAGCCTGAAAAATGCGCTTAACATAGCCAGCCTCAAGCTCGTTAATAACATATTGCTTATCCACCACGTTGTAGCCAAAAGGTGGGTAGCCGCCATTATGCAATGCTTTAAGTGCATTTTCCCGATGCCCTTTTTTTACTTCATCAGAAAGATTATCAATATAATATTCGGATAAAGCCCACATGAGCGACCGCATGATCTTGGCTACGTTACTGCTGCCAAAATCCTGCGCAGTCGCTATAAGGTCGATCCTTTTGCTTCGCAGGTGTGTCGCAAGATTAATATGCTCCGCCATGCTACGGGCAATCTGATCGTATTTATGAACAAGGATAATATCGAATTGATCCTTATCACAATCACGAAGCATCTTTTGGTATTGTGTCCGGCTGGCTGTTTTTGAGCCTTTACCACTGACAGCCTCATCTTTATAAATACCCACAACCGTAATATGCTTGCCCGATGCATAATCGTTACAAGCACGAAGCTGCGCTTCTATACTATCTTCTGTTTGTTTATCGCTGGAATACCTGGCATAGATGACAGCTTTCAAACATTTTGCCCCCTATTGGTGATTCTTCGTGCAAAAGAGAACTTAACTAGCGAACAATTCGCGAACCACATTGTTCGCAAACTACACGCCAGCCCGGATTATGACTGCCGCACTTTTTACAATAAACCAACTGTGCATCCGCCGGATTGTTTGCCTTCATAGCATACTCATAACTACGACGAGCATAGATTATATTTTCTTGAAGCAGTTGGTGATACTTGCCCATTGCCAGTAAGATCGAGAAGATAACAAGTGAAATGACAGAGCCGACCAGCAGTATGTACCAGTTGTATGAAAGGTATTTTCTTGGGTGTTAAAGACTGGTGAAGGGGTTTGCTGGCAAGCTGGTGATCGTATTTATTGCCGTGAACTGGAAAGACGTGTTTATTAAAACCATCAAAACCGGATGGCAGGCGATATTTGGCACGTTCACCACTACGGTTCCGGTGCTGTTCTCGCTAACCGGTGACGCGCTTGTCAGCGCGTTCTACGGTTTAATTTCATCGGCGCTATCCGCTGCTGCGTGCGCGGTGTGGAACGGTGTGCTGGCTCCAGCACTGCGTGCGATGAAGATGAAAGCAGACGAGCAATTCCCAATGGAATAAAATGAGTATCAAATCAATTGCCTCCTGCTTGAGATACTTCAGCAGGAGGCAATGATTCGTTTGACTTTAAAAACATATCAATGCTATAATCGGCTCCAGATAACTACTAATGAGAGCGGGTATCAATTAATGAAAAAAAAGAAGGTTCATATTGCACGATTCCAAATGTATCTTTATCTTTTCGCCTTTCTGCTCCCCGTTCTGTCTTATGCGGTCGTTATGCTTATAAACCATATAACGCCATTTGGTGATAATACATTACTGGTATGGGATGCCGACAATCAGTACTCATCTTTTTTACAGGCAATACGGCAGATGTTTCTGGGGAACGCGGATGCATTTTACTCTTTTAGCATTTCCATGGGTGATAGTACGGTAGGACTGCTATCCTATTATGGTGCAAGCCCGTTCAATTTGCTATTGGTGTTTTTCTCGCCTGAAAAAATGCCATTGGCATACAGCATACTGATTCTAACTAAAATTGGGCTATGTGGCCTGTTCATGTTCGTGTACCTGCGTAATGCCCGCAAAGTTACCACGATGGGTCTGCTGTTTTCCACAAGCTATGCACTTATGGGTTTTGTTGCTGTATATGCGTGGGATGTCATGTGGTTGGATGCGGTAATACTACTGCCGCTGGTTGCACTCGGGATTCAACGATTAATCTCAAGTAAAATGCCTTTTTTATATACGATAGCGCTTGCCCTGACTTTGCTGTGCAATTATTATATCGGTTTTATGGTATGCCTTTTCAGTGTGCTATACCTCATATATATACTGGCTATTCGGATAATGGAAGTCAAAGAAAAACGGGCATATATCCATCTTTGGAAGGTGTTTGTACGTTTTGTTGCGGCATCTTTATTGGCCGCCGGGCTTGCTGCCGTATTGCTAATACCTATATATTATGCACTTTCCCAAGGGTATTCACTGTTTGGTTTGTCTGCCCTTTCCTTTACCCGTATAAGTTCTGCTTTGCAGATAGCGACGAAAGCTTATACCGGAAGCATCAGCTTTGAGCAAATCCGCTATGGATTGCCAAACTATTATATCGGGATTCCACTACTTGCCTTTGTGGGCATGTATTTTCTACAACCGCGTATTCCTATGCGTGAACGGTTGTTGTCTCTTGTGTTTCTGGGTATATTCTTGCTCAGCTTTCAGATAAAGGCCTTTTATCTGCTATGGCATGGGTTTGATGCACCCAATTGTCTTCCTGCTCGTTTTTCCTTCCTTTTTTCTTTTCTTTTAATTGATCTGGCGTATAGCGGGTTTAATCAGGCTATATTAGGACCTTCTCGCCCGTTTGCAAAAAGAACCCTTGCGCTGGGAGCAGGTTTTGTTGCGCTTACGGCGGTACTTTTCCGCAATGATATAGAAACCTATCTCACATACGAAACTGTGCTGATGGATGTGCTTTTCTTCATATCAACCTGCTTGCTCGTTTACCGCTCAGCTGGGGGTAACGCCGGGAAATCCGGCAGAAAAACCCTTGCCGCAATATGCGCGATGCAGGTGATCTGCATTCTTGCGAATGGATATTTTTGTTATCATCGTCTGGGAACGGTGATTGAGACAACAGCCAGTGAATACGCGCAAATCTATAAAAGCCGCGCAGCGGTGGTAGAGCAGGTTAAGGATTCCGATTCAAGCATGTATCGTTTGGAAACCAACAATGCCCGCTGTGAAAACGACCCGCTGGTATATGGATACACAGGGTTAAGCCATTACAGTTCGCTACCCAACAGCCACACTGAGCGTTTTGCCGACACCATAGGGCTATACCACAGCTATTACCGGATTCTATATGGGAACAGCACGACCCCGGTATTGGATTGCCTGTTGGGTGTTAAGTACATTCTGCGCACAGATAGCGCATCACTTACAGGATTACCGGATGATTACCCGCTGCTATGGGGAAAATGGGGATACGGCAGTATACCAAAACCCCTATGCCATGCCGCTGGCCTACTTGGTACCGACGGATGAAACAGCGTTGAACGCAGAGAACGCTTTTATCAACCAGAACCTGTTGCTTTCCGATGTAACAGGGGAGACAATAACGCCTTTTACGCTGGTGGACGATATAACAGTACAGGAAGATGGAGATTGGCTAAGCTACGCCGTCCCTGTGAAGGCAGGTGAGGCGTACTATCTGCAATCTTATGGGAACTATTACCGTATTAACGGTGGCGAACCGGAGGATTCCAGCCGCTTTCAGGGTTGCGTACTCCTGCCTGTGGCGGATGCCGATACAACCTATAAGTTGGAAATTTACAAGACGGATGTGCCCGCTCCCTGCGTGGCTTCCTTCTCCATGGAGGAGCTGACACGCGCGTATAGCGTGCTTGCCGCAAGTATCTGCACCGTAACCAACGATACGGATTCACACCTGTTGATTCAGGCGGATACCGGAGAAGAAGCAAAGCAGCTGTTGCTAACCCTACCATATGACGAGGGGTGGAGTGCATGGGTGGATGGTATCCCCACCGAGACTACCAGCCGGTATGGGGATTTGCTGGCTGTTGATTTGCAGCCAGGTACACATACTGTTGAATTGAGATTTGCACCTGTAGGCTTTTATATGGGGCTGATGGTTTCAGCATTTAGCCTCGTGTTGATTCTTCTATGGTTTTTTATGACCCACAAAATGAAAAAGAAGCGCGTTTGGTAATCGTGGAAGTGTTCTTTCCTTTCACTCCAATCATCGTGTTGTAAGGGATAGGCGTGTGAGCTGGTGTGGCATACGGGGGAGGAAGGGGCGGGAGAGGAAGCTGCGGAGTAGTGCAAATCGGTAGCAATCCTTTTTATAATGGATGATACGAAAGCAGCCATAGAAAATGAATATAATCTGTTACATTGATAGATGGTCTATAAAGAGCTGGTTGAAGCAGTAATTCACATGAAAATATTGTTAATTTGAAGAAACAATGGTATGATGTGATAAACTTACAAATAGGTGGTGCAAGACATGTCGGAGAATGACTACAGACAATTCTTATTAGGAAATGTTACGGCCTATCCTGTATCTATTAAAAAGAAATTGTTAAAGAGTTTAATCGATGAGGGCATTGCTACCAGCGAACCTGATAGAACATTACTTAATGAAGATGTTGTATTGTGTGGGATTGCAGAAGACGATCAACTTAACGAATGTGTAGAAAAATCAAACAGAGCTGTAAAGAAACTCGAAGAGTATGAATTTTCTAAAGGGTATAAGTATTCTTTTGTATTTGGTTATACAGGGGAAGTAACAGAGAAGATAGAACAATTAAGTAATGAAGGTAAAATAACAATATTTAATAAGAGTAAAACTGACACTTTTGACTATTTGTCATCGATAAACAAGAAGATAAGTGCTTCTTATTGTATAAACTCTCATGACGTTATGATTAAGGTGTCTTTCGCAGAAGAGTTCTATAATTTTGAGGGGAAAGCTTTACAGTGCAAATATATTGTCTTAGTGATTTTCCATACGGATTGTCAAATTGTTGAATTAAGATACGACTCAATACCTTCAGAATACAATTCAGCGACATTTTATATAGATCGCATCATCTTTGTTAAGCAATGGTTGGTACAAATATTTAATGTTGATTTTATTTCTGAACAAATGGAACAGGGGATAGCCTATATTGTTGCTCACGAACGTAAAATTGCAGACGAAGGAAATTTTTATATTTCTGGGAAGAACTTAACTTTTGGCGACGGAGGGAGCGCTTCTCTTCGAATAGGCAATGGAGATTCGATGGTGGTTCCACTGCTAGGTGAACTAAAAAACCTACTAGATGATTATGAAGATGAGTTTGAAAAATCTCCAATATTAAAGTGTGCCTTCGTGAACTTTCTTGAAGATAGGGAGCAAAATGCTGAATTACCATGTATATATTTGCGTTGGTTGAGTGGAAAGAAACATCCAGAGGTAAAGGTTGAGTTCAATTACCTCGGCCAATCCGGTTGTCGTATCCTTTTTTATGCAAAGAATGATATTCGGGGGGAGGAAATGAGCTATGTCACCAGATACATTGGAACTATTAAAACAGCATCTCATGAAAGAGAAAATTCTTCAAACACCCGAACTAGATGTATTCATTAAGTATATGGCACATTTCACCATTCCAAAGACATGTTGGATTTATCCGGGAGTAGTGAAACGTTTGACGGGAATCACCATAGAAGACGTTTATAAAGCTTTAATCGCTGCTGAAAAAATCGAAATTGTTGACTCATACCTCGAAATCTACTGTCCAAGCTGTGGTCGTACAACAGGTAATGTGTTTAGAAGTTTATCTGAAGTACAGGGAGAAACAATTGTTTGTATCAATTGTGAGGCTGATGTCAGCTGCTTTGATCACCATATTGTGATTTTCAAATTAATTAAGGAGTAAAAAGTGAGTAATGGGACATGTGCTTCAAATATAGCAAAACAGCTGGGTTGTAGCGTAAGTGAACTTTATGAGATGTTAGGCAATGATAGCGCAAGCTTACATGTGTATTCCTTAAGCGAAAATGGACTAGCTGAGTTCAGAAATGAACTTAGAAAACTAAATGACTACGAGGACCTTATTCATCAAGCTTGTACAGCATCAGAAAGATCACAATTGAACGTTGAAAAAGGTAGGGCTTTTGAAAAATTAATACAGATTTTATTACGAGATATGCCTGTCTATTCTGTTGCATGTAATAGAAGAACAAGCACACATGAAATCGACATGGTTTTGCTTAAGAAGACAAACTATGCCTATTTATCCGATGAAATATATCAAAACAGAATTTTGTGTGAGTGTAAAAATTATCAAAACAGGATCCCAGCAACATTTGTTGGAAAATTTGCCACACTCATGCGTGTATCCAATTGCAAAACAGGCGTTATGTTTTCGCCGCATGGATTAACCGGGAAAACAAAATGGAATGATGGAAACGGTTTATGTAGAAAAATTGCTTTAGCTGATAAAGCTTTTATTGTTCCTATTGACATGCAAGATATTAATGATATTGCGCAAAGGAACATACCTTTGTGGGAGATTGTCAGATTGAAGCAAGAAAAGTTATGCTTAGATATTAAACTTGATCTTGAACAGCATGAATTATGTACTGATTCTTTGTTTGTGAGTACATAATAAAGAGCCGAGGTATTACTTATGAATTATTAATCCAGTCTTATGAGTTCAGTTTATATGTATGCAATATACAGAAGCGCATTATGATAATTATAGGTATGGTAATAAAAATAAGTTGAGGTACAATATATGCACAACAGTTTCTTTAAAAGACTTTCTGACAGGGTAATTGATGCATCGGTAAGTGATAATTGGAGAGATGCAGTCAATGAATGGGAAATTGTTGACTGTGAAGAAGACTTTGAGCAATCTAAGTCATGTATTTGCGGCAAGGAAAGGCTATATTATCTGTTTACAATACACAATGTATATAATGATTTATCTCTCTTTCCTATAGGAAGTTCTTGTATAAAAAGATTTGGACGTGCCGATCTTGATGAAGAAGCATCCATTCAGGAACGATTATTTCGACTACTTCACGCTACGTCAGATGGCGAACGTATACTTTTATCGGCAGAGTATTTCTCAAGAAAAATTCTGAAGTTCTTGCTTGATGAAGGTGCATTTGATGCTAATCAATATAATGGATATGATCCAGAAAAAGACTACGAATTTTTAATTAAAATGTTCAATAAGCGTGATAAAAGCTCAATCACATCTCAACAACAGAGAAAAATCAATGCAATAATCGTATGCTCAATTAGACCCTATCTTGTGAATCGTTTGGCTGGCAAAACAAATATAGTTGATGATAATTAAGGAGGCTTTCATAATCCACTTCATGGCATTTTAGGTTGATATCCTGTTTTCAGAATTATGGCGAGTCTTATCGTTCAATATTTTATGTGCATATTACTCCCAACACACTCCCAACAAATCGCATTAAAATCCTTATATCAGAACAATAGTTTCTCCCCTGCTAAGGGAGGCACCTTATGTCAGATTATAAAGCACCAGCCATTGAGCCAGAGCTTTTACAAGACAAGTATTGTCAAAAATTCGAAAACAGTATCTTAGGTAAAACATGTTGCGTATCACCTCGACCAGTGAAACCCCTTGCAAATCAACAGTTTGCAAGGGGTTTTGTTTGCATAGAACGATGGAATTATATCGTTATCTATACAGCAATTTGGGTTCATAAGCCGCTTTCTATTGCTTTAACAAGATGAATGGACAATGACTTCATCATTTTTATCAAGCTTAACGAATAGTTACTCTCCTCCTTTTGCCCGCTCACACTGCAACTGCGTTTCAGCGGTAACTGTGTCCGCGGTGCATTCTACATAATCACAGAGTAGACACAGCAATCCACCATGCTGCAATCCAAAGAAAATATCGACGAAAAATACAGCTTTATCTGCCAAGTATATATTATATGGTAACTATTTACCTTGTTTACTCAAATAATGCTTGTGAAAATCTGATATCAGCATGCCATAAACAAAGCTATCCGTCCATTCTCCCTTACTCCAATAATCTTCAATAAAATGCGCCTCTTCTCGCATTCCAACTCTTTGGCAAAGCTTCGCTGATGGAACGTTTCTTGCATCAAGGCATGCTTGAATACGATGTATTTTCACTGTGTTAAACAGGTAATCAATAATAGCCTCTAATGCTTCTGTGGCATAGCCTTTTCCCGAATATGCATTATGAAATACAAAGCCTACTTCCACTGTTTCTATCATATCTGTATACCATATAGATATATCGCCGATCACTTTGCTGTCCAGCACGCAAGCCAAACTTATCGCTGTGTTTGGGGTTAGCTGATTCGCGGATACTTTTTTCAGAAACTTATCGCTTTTCGTGGATGCAGTCCATACTTCATGCAATAAAAAGCGACAGGTATTTTTATTGCTATAAAACTCGAAAAGATCATCCCCATCCGCATCTTTAAAGGGTCTAATGATGAGTCGCTTTGTTTTTATTTCCATTGTTTCACTTCTCCATTCAACTATTCATATAGGGGGGCAGCGCGATTATAACCGCTTATTGCAGCATAATTACCTGATTGCCAATTCGTATTTCCAAAGGAACTTGTAAAGCAGCCATAGCTTCTTACAAGGTTGCAATGGCCGGCGTGCATGAACCCTTTCCAGCCGCGACACATGACCCTGTGGAACTCCTATGAACCCCGCCATATCATTCTGTGTCCGCTTATGTCCGGTTCGCTGCTGAATCCTTTCCATTTATGCCTGCAATCCGCTCTCCGTTTCAATATTCTCTTTGCAATATAACGCTGTTTGCCGGCATGGTTTATAAGGGGACGCTAATCTTTTTCAACATTGTAAAGTTACACAAAAGCATTTTCCCTGGCTGGGTATAAAGCAGATGATCCTTATCAGTTCATCGCCGATCCGGTTCCGCCGTTTCCACAGACCACCAGCCAGCGAATGGGCGTGTGACTTTCCTGCGCCGGTGCAGCGTTCTTCAGAAAGCTCAACTCCCTCTATGGTTACAGCCTGCTTGGCAGCACTCAAGCCACAAATAAACACCTGAGTCGGGTAGTTTCCGACTGGAGATTCCTAAAATATTTTTTTGTACATCGATAGTATATATCACAGATGATATATCATCAAACCACACCCTTTCTTTATCCTTTCTCTGCCGGATTCTTCCACGCTTCATCAGATAGCTCTCTATCTGCCTATAGCGCGCTTTTCATACGGCTGCCGGAATTGTGCTCATCCTCTTAGCATACACATGTATGGCTTGCTTCAGGTTATATAGAAATCTTTTGTGTAGAGCTATTTTTTATACAGAAATCAACTTATTCTATTATATGTTCCATTTGTTTATACAACCAAAATGCTATACCAACCGTCTCGGAATACCCTTATAAGCCATCAATACCTGTGGTGTAAAAAGTTAAAGACGATCAGGAATATTCATAGCCCCTGTGAATATCGGAAATATGAATTGTATATGCATCTCTTACCTGATATAATATGGTGAGACTAAGCAAAGTGGTACGTTTTTATGAAGAGTAAGTATCTCGTTTTATTCCTGCTAATGGTTCTATTTGTATCGGTTCCATGTGCAGCCTTCGCAATTAACGCCCTGAGTATCGACGGCACTTCGTATGATAGTGCCGCTTTAAGCGGCGACCCTTCGGGAACCGGTTGGTCCTGGCAAAGTTCTGCCAATGGGGGGCAGGGCGAATTGACGCTGAGCGGTTATAACGGGGGGGCCATCGAATCGACGGATGGCGTGCTGAACATTCACCTTGTCGGAGAAAACATTATCACGACAGACGCGCTGAAAATGCTGAATATCACAGGCGCCGATACCGGCCTGAACATCTACGGAAGCGATGCTGCAACGGATAAGCTTATCACACGCAGTAATATCGTTGTCGATAGCCTGAACCCGGTTCTATATGGTATCAGCCTTTCCATATCCAATTCCGCCACCATCCCGTTTTCCTTCCGTAATATCAGCTATACTTTGGATATGTCGCAAGCAACAAGTACGGAATGGCTTCCCGGGATGAATTATCCTTTTTTATTCTACGGCATTTCCATTACACAAACAGTTCACAATTCGTCTATTGTTGGTATCGATATGCAAATGGATAATGCCGTACTGGAAATGAGCAACGATAGCAGCGATGGCACTTTTCTATATGGTATGTGGGCTAACCCATACTATAGTTCCATTCAGGCTGTTTTTAACAGCTGTACCTTTAATTTATCGGATTTTTCAAGCCGTGGGTGGTACACTGGCCGGGATTATGCAATTTCGTCAAGCGCAACCTACAACAATTGCATTTTTAACATGCATACCAGTTCCAAAAGCGCTATCGGTTTGCACGTCAGTTCTGATAATGATTTTGGTTTTGGCGTTTCCAAGTTGATACTCAATAATCCAAGCGGCGAAATTGAAACCGCGGGGTTAGCCTCCATATACTCCCGAGGCTCCGTTTTAACGCTTGCCGTCAATGGTGCAAGCATGCAGGCATGGCAGGCGGATACTACCGAAATCACAGATCCAAAAATCATCACTATATTTTCTGACGCATTTTATACAACTCTCTATGCAAAAACCGTAGGCGTTGCTGATGCGGTATATTTGGGTACCAACTTTAATAAGATAGCCGCGCGCATCATCTTTACCATCTTGCCATATCAGCCCCCCCAGACAGGCGATACCAGCGCTCCGGCTCTGTACGGCATACTTTTCCTGTTTGCAGCCGCAGGTATTCTGCTCTTGCGCGTGAAAATCGCACGGCGATAGACGCCCCTGTTGATAACGTATATTGGTTTATGGTTAAAACCGAATAATGTTCTTACCTTTTGCCTGGGGTAAACCCAGGCTATTTTAATCGCCGGGAGCGTAAGGATTCATCTGCACGGTAAAAGCCAGCGGCTGCGGCAAGCGCAGTAAAAGGCTAAGCAGAATCTGCTTTACATTCCGCCCGCGTTCCATATTGCCAACCGCATAACAAAAGCCCGCTTAAACTCGATAAGTCAGGCGGACTTCCGTTATGCTTTTTACATGCTGTATGTTTATATAACCGCTGAACAACACTGTAACCGCAATGTTAGCAATTCATGAGGCCAACAAACACAACCAGATGTTTTTCATATTGTGTTCAGGCTTATTGCAATACCGGGTACATAGCAAGGGGGTTTTTACTGTTTTCTAAAGCAGCGGGATTTGATACAAGCAAAAAGGCCTGCGCCTCCGCCAATCAGCAGAACCTCGATTGTCCCCATCCAATGTAAGGTTTTATTCCCGTCAGATTCTGCAATAACATAAATAAAATGGTGCCCGCCCAATAAAATACAAAGTACGACTGCTATCACCGTGAGAATTTTCGTATATTCGGTATTGCGCTTAATCAACGTGATGATTATGCCAACATCGATCCCAACATTCCACAAAGCAATTTCTGTTTGCCAGCCCTTGTTGATCCCCCATACTGAAGGGGTTTTTGCAATATCAGGAAAAAATATCTGCCAAACAAATGCGCCAACTGTCATCAATAAAAACAAAATCAGATAAAAGAACAAGTACTTCTCTTTTTTCTCCATGCTTATCGCCTCCAATTTACAATTATTTTTCATGATAATTCGCTTATGTTCTTCAATTTTCATCAACCTTGCGTAGTCCATTTCAGAAAGTAACCCGGCTTACGAAATGAGCGTCTATTCTGTCAGTATCTTCTCTTCATTCAGTATTAGAGAATAAGCGCAGCAACAAATAATGTCAAGCAGCCCTATTCATCCGGCAGGAAATGAGTCCCTGCGTTCCGCTCCTGCCGCAAGTTTTTGCCCCGGCACAAATTGAATATTTTCTTTACCCCATCAACACAAAGTTCCCTTGTACAGTCTACATATTGATAAAAACCCAAATTCGCGGGGTATGCGTATACTGATAACGCACTCCCCCGCCGAGGAGTCCGGCAACATTTTCCTTCATTTTTGGAACTTCCGTGATCTTCCCGCACGGCCGAACCCGCTTTCAATCGCCATAGAAAGCCATACATAACTTTTCAATCCTGCTTAAAACTGTTTTAGGAACTGTATCCATCATGATCTGTGAACCAAAATCATATTTACCTATTGACATAGTAGGTTGGTATATTTATAATCGTACTAGGAACAGAAAGGATTGTGTAGCCGTGAAAGCATATTTTCAACTCCTGCTGCGTGCTAATTTTCGTTTTGGGCGAATGTGCCGGTGTTATTTGTGGCAAAAAACACGCATTCAAGCAACGTTCAAGACGAAAGGATGGTATTCATGGCATACAAATTTGAAACTTTACAGCTTCACGTAGGGCAGGAAACGCCGGATGCGGCCACAGGCGCGCGGGCGGTACCGATTTACGCGACGACATCATATGTTTTTCAGGATTCTGCGCAGGCTGCCGCACGTTTCGGGCTTACCGAGAGCGGCAATATCTACACGCGGCTGATGAACCCCACCTCGGATGTGTTAGAAAAGCGCATCGCCGCTTTGGAAGGCGGAGCCGCCGCGCTTGCCACGGCTTCGGGTGCGGCAGCCATTACATACGCCGTGCAGAATATCGTGAAATCCGGCGATCATATCGTATCCTCCGAAACCCTGTACGGCGGAACCTATAATCTGTTTGCCAACACACTGGCCGACTTCGGCATCCAAACCACGTTTGTAAACGGAAGCGACCCCGCAAACTTTGAAGCGGCAATCCAGCCCGACACGAAGCTGGTGTATTTGGAATCCCTCGGGAATCCAAATGCCGACATCATCGACTTGGAAGCCGTCGCAGCCATTGCGCACCGGCACGGTATCCCCGTGATTGTTGATAACACCTTCGCCACGCCGTTCCTATTTCGGCCGCTTGAGCATGGTGCGGACATTGTTGTTCACTCCGCCACCAAGTTTCTCGGCGGGCACGGTACGGTAATGGGCGGCGTTATTGTGGACGGCGGTACGTTCGATTGGGCACAGAACGATAAATTCCCCGGCCTAACCGAACCCAACCCCTCCTACCATGGCATTGTATTTACAAAAGCTGCGGGCAACCTTGCCTATATCGTCAAGCTGCGTACCACGCTGCTGCGGGATACCGGCGCGGCGATCAGCCCGTTCAATTCATTCCTGCTTCTGCAAGGGTTAGAGACGCTTTCGCTGCGTGTAGAACGGCACGTCAGCAACGCGCTGAAAGTTATAACGTATCTGCACAACCATCCGCAGGTTGCACAGGTTAACCACCCGTCGCTTGCCACCGGCAGGCAAAAGGAGCTTTACGACCGGTATTACCCCCATGGCGGAGCTTCCATCTTCACCTTCGAGCTGAAAGGCACCGAGGCGCAGGCGCGCAAATTTACCGAATCCCTCCGGCTGTTCTCACTGCTGGCAAACGTAGCGGACGTCAAGTCACTGGTGATTCATCCGGCATCCACCACCCATTCACAATTGAATACGGTCGAACTGGAGCGGGCCGGTATCCGCCCTGCAACGGTACGGCTTTCCATTGGCACCGAACACATTGACGATATTATTGCCGATCTTGCTCATGGTTTTGAGCAAAGCAAAGAATAAGGAGGAACTACTTATGTCTGGTATTCAAAAATCGATCGACCAGTTGATTGGTCATACACCGCTGCTGGAACTTACCAATTATGAAAAAAAGAACGGTCTGGACGCGACCGTAGCCGCCAAGTTGGAATTTTTCAACCCCGGCGGTAGCGTAAAGGACAGAATCGCCAAGGCAATGATCGACGATGCAGAAGCCAAAGGCCTGCTGAAGGCAGGTTCGGTGATTATCGAGCCTACCAGCGGCAATACGGGCATTGGGCTTTCCTCCGTTGCTGCGGCAAGAGGGTACCGCATCATCATCACTATGCCGGAAACCATGTCCATAGAGCGCCGGAAACTGATGAAAGCATACGGTGCGCAGATCGTGCTGACCGACGGTGCAAAAGGGATGAAAGGCGCTATTGAAAAAGCAGAAGAACTAGCAAAGGAAACTCCCGGTGCTTTCATCCCCGGTCAATTTGTGAATCCTGCCAATCCGGCTGTGCACCGCGCAACGACAGGCCCGGAAATCTGGGAGGGCACCGCTGGCAAGGTGGATATTTTTGTCGCAGGCGTCGGCACCGGCGGCACTATTACGGGGGTTGGCGAATATCTGAAATCGAAAAACCCTACCGTACAAATCGTCGCGGTTGAGCCGTCGGCATCGCCCGTACTCTCCGCCGGGACAGCAGGCCCGCATAAAATACAGGGCATCGGTGCTGGGTTCATTCCGCAAACACTCAATACCGGTGTGTATGACGAGGTTATCACCGTAGAAAACGACGCTGCATTTGAAACCAGCCGCGAACTCGGGAAAACCGATGGTCTGCTGGTAGGCATCTCGTCCGGCGCCGCGTTATTCGCTGCAACACAGCTGGCCAAGAGGCCTGAAAACAAAGGTAAGCTGATTGTTGTACTCCTTCCGGATACAGGCGAAAGATACCTTTCCACCACCTTGTTTCCCGACTGAGCAAGGTCTGGGCAAACAGACCCGCGGGGGATTCCCCCCGGTCTTGTTTATGCTTTAATCAGCTTGTTTTCCGGTTGCCGCAAGGCACGGCAACCGTTCCGTACATTCGGAGTGTATGGTAGTTAAAATGAAAAATGAGGGTATTGGGAATGATGGTATCTACGAAAGGCCGGTACGCTTTGCGCGTGATGGTTGACCTCGCAGAGCACAATACGGGAGATTACATTCCGCTGAAAGATATTGCCAAAAGGCAGGATATATCGCAGAAATATTTAGAGAGCATCATGACGGTACTATCGAAAGCGGGTTTTGTACAGGCTCTCCATGGCAAAGGCGGGGGTTACCGGCTTAGCCGTCTGCCGGACGAATACACTGTCGGCAGTGTGCTGAAGCTTACCGAGGGTTCCCTTGCACCCGTCGCATGCCTCGCCGAAGACCATAATCGTTGCGCCCGCGCAGCCAATTGCAGAACGCTTTCCATGTGGATGGGGCTGGACAAGTTGATAGACGATTATCTGGAGGGCGTTCGCATCAGCGATTTAATGAAGGATGCCGCTTGCGGAAATTACGTTATATAACTCATCCTTCATTTCATGCGCCATCACCAGCCTAAGCCCGCCGCTATGAATCAGATCTGCGGCGGGCTTGTTTCGTTGCCGCGTGCGTTCCATATCCCCTATCTTGCAGCGATTGGTACGCCAAAGAATGTACGCCCATTCAAAAGCAAGCACGGGCGAAATCCGCTTGGGAATTGAGCTTGTCTCAATTCCTTTTTTATTTATACGGGCCAGATGCCATAACGAACACGTTTGTTCTTTTTGCCCTAAATACGGACATAAATGACTGGTTTTGTCACAAATCATGTCGGGTGTAGATATTACCGCAGCCCAAAAGCGGTGCTATGATGCTTATGTAAGCTGCATTCTGGGCATAGGGTGCACAAAGAGCATCAGCCAACGAGGAATCATAAGGAGGTTTGCCCGGAGAAGCACCATTGCATATTGGAACCTGTGCGTGATACTATGAGCTTGACGTAATACGTAAGAGCTGTTCACGACAGTAGAATGAGTGTGTCCATCGACGTGATTCAACGCCGCTGTAACAGGCAGCTCATTTCCTATATGTATCAATGGGAAGGGGAGACTGGAATGCAGATTGAAGAGTTGCGGAAAAAGCTGCGTACCATGACGCAGGCGGAGCTTGAGTGCCGGGAAAAGGCGGGGCAAATTTCCGATCTTGGCTCTCTTGAAGCGGACTATGGCAAAGAAGCGGAAAACTACGTCTTTTTTGAGACTGGGTTAAACCGCGCACCTGTGAATATGGACGGCTATCAGGATGCTGCAAAGAACTTCGATTTTCTAAACGTCGTCGTCAGCAAGCATACCCGCTATTCCATTGTGCCGCCACACCGCCACGAGTTTGTCGAGATGCTCTATATGCTTTCAGGAAGTGTGGATGTTGTAATCAACGGCAAGAAAATGCGCGTTGTCAGCGGCGATCTCTGCATTATGGACAGTGATGTGGTACACAGTGTGGGCAAGACCGAAAAGAACGATTTGATGATTAACATCCTGATGCCAAAGCGCTACTTCAACACAACGTTCCTCACCACACTGATCAACGTGCAAATCGTTACAGGTTTTCTGGGCAACATCATTTCCCAAAAAACAGCGCATGATAAATACTGGCTCGTCCACTGTGAGGGCAACGAGGACATTCGATACGCTTTTGAAAAGATTTTCTGCGAATTTCTGGAACCGACGGTAGGCAGCGCCAGTGCGATTCGCTATCACATCGGCTTGATTTTAATCGAAGGCGTGCGGCACTTTAAGGAAGAGGATGAACCCGGCAGGGAAGACAACGGAAAATCCGTAATCCCGCAGGTGCTGCAATATATCGACGAGCATTGCGTAACCTGCACACTCAAGGACACCGCCGACCACTTCGGGTACAGCGCGACCTATCTTTCCAAGAAGCTCAAACAGCGAATGGGCAAATCCTTTCAGGAACTTATCAGCGAGCAGCGGCTCAATCGGGTGGCGCTTATGCTGGTGAATACAGATACCTCGATTTTTGAAATTGCGGTCAACTGCGGGTATCAAAACATGGCTTTTTTCTATCAAAAATTCAGTCAGAAATTTGGCATGACCCCCAAGGAGTACAGAAATCAAGTGCAGGCGAACCGCTGAGCAAAACGCATGAAACGGACGGTGAAATGGATGAGATTGGATGTTACGGTGGAGTACTTAAAAAAGCCGCTGGGCATAGACGAAAAAAAGCCGGACATCAGCTGGAAATTCATTGCGGAGGATGACAACATCCGCCAGGTAGCCTATCGCATCGTGGTCAGCGATTGGGATAGCGAGGTCTGGGATAGTACCCGCATGGAAATAGATCAGTCCATCCATATTCTTTATGGGGGCGAGGTATTGCGGCCTTGCACCGAGTACCGTGTGGACGTGATTGCATGGGACGATCAGGGGCGCGAATATCTGGGCGATTGCGCCTTTGAAACAGGGTTGATGGGCGAAGACTTCCCCGGTTCATGGATTACCCACCCCATGGAAGCGGATTATTTGCCTGTTCCTGTGTTTGCCAAACAGTTCACCACCCAAAAAAAGCTGCTTTCCGCCCGTATTTATGCCACGGCCTGCGGTGTATACGAAATCAGACTCAACGGAAACAAAGTGGACGACCGGTATTTTGCACCGGGCTGGACAGCATACCAAAACCGGCTGTTGTACCAAACCTATGATGTAACAGAGCAGCTAACAAACAGCAATCAGCTTGAAGTGCTGGTGGCCAACGGCTGGTATAATGGCATCATCGGCTTTGCCTACCGCCCGAATTTTTATGGTGACCGCACGGCGGTGCGTTTGGCCGTGCACCTTGTCTACCCGGACGGCGATGAGTGGCTGGGCACGGATGAAAGCTGGCAGGTTATGGCCAGCGAAATTCAAGAGAGCGAAATTTACAACGGCGAGGTTATCGACCTGACGGCAAAGAAAGAAACGTTGGGTAATGCCGTTCTTTATCAACCCGGCAGCAGGATTGGAGCCTTGTCCGGCGATGTGGTGCTGCCCGTACGCATTGTGGAGCGGATTCCCGCAAAGCGCAAGTTCATTACACCCCGGGGCGAAGTCGTTCTGGATTTTGGACAGAACCTGACGGGTGTTGTGGAAGTGCGCCTTCCGGATACGGATGATGGCAAGCTGGTACTGCGGCATGCCGAGACGCTCGATAAAGACGGCAACTTCTACACGGAAAACCTGCGCCGGGCCAAGGCGACGGATACCATTGTGTATACCGCCGGGGATGTAGGGCGTACGGTAATGCCCCGGTTCACCTTCCACGGTTTTCGCTACCTCGCCATTGAAGGAACGAAGCAGAATGTTGATATAAGCTGCTTTACGGCGTGTGTTATGGCAACGGATATGCCGCAAACGGGCTTTTTCAGCTGCAATCATGAGAAGGTCAACCAGCTGCAATCGAACATCTTTTGGAGCGCACGGGATAATTTTCTGGACATTCCGACCGATTGCCCCCAGCGGGATGAACGGCTGGGATGGACAGGGGATGCTCAGGTATTCAGCAGCACAGCAGCCTTCAATATGGATACTGCGCTGTTTTTCCGAAAATGGATGCGGGATTTGCTTGCGGAGCAGACGGACGAATTCGGCCCCGCCCATGTCGTACCCAACGTACTTGGCAATATTGAGGCAGGCGCGGGCTGGTGCGACAGCATCACCATGATTCCCTGGGAGATGTATCAGACTTACGGAGATAAGCGGTTTCTGGAGGAAGCCTATCCGGGCATGGTGCGTTACATTGACTATATCCAGCGGCACAGCGGGGGCAACCTGCTTTGGCAAAGAGGGATGCAATACGGCGACTGGCTGGCGCTGGATTGCGAACAGGGGCAGCCACGGGGTATGACGGATCAGTACCTTGCGGCAAACGCCTTCTACCTGCACTCGCTGGAGATTCTGTTCCGCACCGCCACCGCTTTGGGCATTCAGAAGGATTTTGAAACCTATTTTTCCCTTTACCAAGAGGTTAAGCGGGCGTTTCAGAAGGAGTACATCACCGAAACGGGCCGAATCGTCAGCGAAACACAAACCGGCTGCATCCTACCCCTTCAGTTCGGGCTTGTACGGAACAAGGACAGGGAGCGCATTGTGGAAACGCTGGTCAACAACGTTGTTGACCATGGCATGCACCTGACGACCGGGTTTATGGGAACGCCCTTTATTTGCCCGGTGCTGTCCAATAACGGCAGGCACGACATTGCCACCCGTTTGTTCCTTTCCGAGGATATTCCCTCCTGGCTCTATGAGGTCAATATGGGAGCGACAACCATCTGGGAGCGGTGGGATTCCATTTACCCGGACGGCAGCTTTCAGCCCGACGGCATGAATTCCCTTAACCACTACGCCAATGGGTCCATCGGCCATTGGATGTATACGCAGATTGCAGGCATCAACGCCGTGGAACCGGGCTATAAGCGGATTCGCCTTGCGCCCAAGCTCACCCCCGGCATCTGTCAGGTGCAGGCAAAGCTGGAAACGCTTTATGGTACGTTAAGCGCACGTTATTCCTGCAAGGACGGTATGTTTGTGTACGACGTGCAGATTCCGCCGAACACCACTGCAGAGATCGTACTGCCCGAGTTGCAGCAAACTCTTCAGGTGGGCTCGGGAAAATATCATTTTTCCATTCCCGTCGATGCCGATCTGACACCGCTGAAGTACAGCCGGTTTACCCCGGTCAAGAATGTCGTTACCCAGCAAACAGCGCGGGATATTCTTGAGCGCGATGTTCCGGGCACACTGGCAAGCCCTATGCTGAATATGCTATGGGAAATGCCCCTTTTCAAGATGGCCGGAATTATGCCGGAGGGGAGCGAACCGGTGCTGGATAAAGTAATTCAGGCATTGAACGCCGCGGAATAGGAGGCACAGTATGATGTGGTATCAGGCAGAAAAAATCAGCGAACACGTAAGCGGAATTCTTGATATTACAGGTGTTCGCTGCTTTCTGGTGGAGGGTACGGATTCCGCGCTGCTGATTGATACCGGCACAGGCGCGGGAAACCTAAAATCCTTCGTGGATACGCTTACGGATCTGCCTTATCAGGTGGTGCTGACCCACGGCCATGTGGATCACGCCGGAGGCGCATGGGCGTTTGATTCGGTATACCTGAACCCCAAGGATCATGCGCTGGTCAAAAGGCACGCAACCCTTGAAAACCGCATGGGTTACATTGGCGCTGTGGCTCCCCCAATGGCGGAAACAGTCCAGCGAGAAAACGCATTGGGCACGGCTCCTTATACGCTTCTGGCTTTGGAGGACGGACAGGTGTTTCCGCTGGGCGGGCTGGATGTGGAAGTGATTGAAGCCGCCGGGCATACCCAGGGCATGAGCTGTATGCTGCTTCGGCAGGAACGGATGCTGATTCTCGGGGATGCCTGCAACAGCCGGGTCTTTCTCTTTGACGATGAGGCCTCTTCCGTATCGGAATACCGGAAAAGCCTTGAAAAGCTGCTAGCTCTGGACGGGCTGTATGATACGGCGCTTTTTTCTCACGGGCCCGCGGTTCAGCCAAAGGCAATGGCAGCGGGCTGCACCGCCGTTGCGGATGAGATACTTGCGGGCACGGACGACAAAATTCCCTTTCATTTCATGGGGAAAAATGCTTGCCTTGCCAAAGCCGTATTCACCGATGGAATGACCCGTGTGGATGGCGGAATTGGGAACATTGTATATAATCCTACGCAAATTTTGTCGTAATATGTTAGTAAGGTTGGCAGGTTTCGACATTCCAAGCATGACAATTTCTTGTTATTATATGGACAGTTAATACAAATAAAACTCAACCATCGTTGTGTACGGGAGGAATAGGATGAGTGGCGAAGTGATTCTGGAAGCGACGCAGATATGCAAGGCGTTTGGCCCTACGGTAGCGCTGGATCATGTCAATTTCCGCCTTTGCCGCGGCGACATTCGCGGCTTGATTGGCGAGAATGGCTGCGGCAAGTCTACGCTGACCTCCATCCTCAGCGGTGCGCTGAAAGCCGACAGCGGCGAAATGATGTATCACGGCCAGCCACACGCGCCCAAGAGCGTGGTTGAGGCGCAGAAACAGGGAATCTCCATGATTCTGCAAGAATCTGGCACCATCGCCGGCCTGAGTGTTGCGCAGAATATATTCATCGGCTCTGAACGGGATTTTTGCACGGGCGGCATTGTGGATAAGCGTGCCATGGTCAAAGCGGCCAATGCCCTGTTCAAACAGCTGGGACTTACGAATTTTCACGGCAGCGACAACATCAACGGCTATAGCTTTGAGCAGCGAAAGCTTTTGGAGATCGTCCGGGCGCTGAAGAACAAGCCCGAGGTTCTGGTGGTGGATGAAACCACGTCGGCACTATCCCACGACGGCCGCCAGCTGCTCTATCATCTGGTGCGGGAAATGGCTGCGGAAGGGCGCGGCGTTATCTTCATCTCTCACGATTTGGACGAAGTGCTGGAGCTTTGCACGGTACTGTCCGTACTCCGGGACGGTCAGGAAGTCGGCGAGCTGCGCAAGGAAGAAATGGACCCCCGCGTTGTCCGCAGGATGATGGTGGGACGCGAAATCAGCGAAAAATATTACCGCGAGGATTATGACAGCACCTGCTCGGATGAGGTTGCACTGGCGTTTAACGCCGCGAGCTTTGGCAAAATCAAGGATTTTACCCTAAAGGTTCACAAGGGCGAAATCGTAGGCCTCGGCGGTCTGTCCGGCGACGGTATGCACGAAGTGGGCCGGATGGGTTTTGGCCTGGAGCCGTTAACCGCAGGCGCCGTAGAGCGTAACGGTAAGCCCGTAACCTCCCCCAAGGAAGCTATCCGGCGCGGGCTGGGCTATATTTCCAAAGACCGTGATCAGGCGGCGCTGGTACTCTCCGGCAGCATTCAGGATAACATCGTAATGCCATCGCTGGAAACCCTGACACGGCACACCTTCATCAACCCCCGCCGCCGAACGCCGCCTCGCCGGCAATACAATCAGTGCCCTGACCATCAAGTGCCGCAACAGGCGGCAGCTGGTACGGGAGCTATCGGGGGGCAACAAGCAAAAAGTATCCTTCGGCAAATGGATTGCCAAAGGCTCCGAAGTCATCATTATGGACTGCCCCACCCGCGGCGTCGATATCGGCGTAAAACAGGCGATGTATGAGCTGATTGCCCAAATGAAGCGGGAAGGCAAAGCGATCCTGTTCATCAGCGAGGAGCTGAGCGA
The DNA here is from genome assembly GCA_963663285.2 of Candidatus Limiplasma sp. Classification (GTDB taxonomy): domain Bacteria; phylum Bacillota; class Clostridia; order Christensenellales; family Aristaeellaceae; genus CAXXOK01. Next base: position 2,034,658 of record CAXXNI010000002.1, read on the forward strand.
GCTGATCGGCATGTGCGACCGTATTGAAATTATGAAGGATTTTCGGATCAACAAGGAATTTATGCGGTCGCCCGATTTAAGGGACAGCGACATCATCGAATACATGATCTAAGGAGGGCGGATAATGACGACGGTAAAAAACGTTCACGTCAAGGCGGCGTCAAAACGGTTCTATGCTTCTGCCGGGCTGCAAAGCCTGCTGCCCATCGCGGGTCTTGTGTTGGTAACGATTATATTCGGCATCACCAGTAAGGGCATCCTGTTTTCCGCATATAACCTGAAATCCTTCGTTACGCAGGTAACCCCGGTTCTCATTATTGCCTGCGGAGCGATGTTCATCTACTCATTGGGCAACATGGACGTGTCCATCGGTACAGAGGTGGGTGTTTGCGGGCTGTCCGCGGTGGTTACGCTGAACGCCACAGGCTCGCTGGTGCTAGCCGTTTTGGTTTCCATTGTCTGTGCGGTTGCGTTTTCATCCATTAACAGCTTACTAAGCGGCGTATTGAAAATCCCCCCCATTCTTGCTTCCGTATGCACCATGATGATCGGCCGCGGAATGCTGACCATTATTGCCACCCGGGCGGGCGGCTCCGGCATCAAGGCGCAATACGACCTTTCCTTTCTTAAAGCGGTTCCCACCAAGATTGCCGTTATGATTCTTGTGGTGCTGGTGCTGGGATACTTCTTTAAATACACCGCCATCGGCAAGTCCGCCCGCAGCGTCGGTGCAAACGCCGAGTGTGCGCGGGGCAACGGCACCGAACCTTTCAAGATACAAATGCTCTGCTATATGATTCTCGGCGTAACCGTCGGTATCGCGGCAGCGTTCATTTGGGCCAATACGGGCAATATCACACGTGCCAGCGGCCAGGGATATGAAATGGATGTCATGATCGCGCTTATTCTGGGCGGCATGTCCCTCAACGGCGGTATGCGCTCCCGCTTTTCAGCGGCAGTGATTGGCTCTTTCACTTATATCATCCTGCAAAACGGTCTGCTGCTCTCCTCTTTTCTGCAATACAATCAGGTGGATATGGCCAAGGCGGTTATCTTCGTCGTGATGATTATCATTACCAGCCGGGAAAAGGGCAATCTGCTGCCCAAGTAAACCATGCGCTTAAAGCTGCAGCCATCAACAGCTTTGAACAATAGAGAATTAATAACAGGAGGTAACACCATGAAAAACATGAAGAGAATCCTTACCGTACTGCTTATCCTCACCCTGTGCTTGGGCATACCGAACGCTCTGGCCTCCGAATCCATCACCCCGGTGAAAATTGCCATGATGATTTGGGACAACGGCCCCCAGCAGACAGCAACCATGAACTACTGCAAAGCACTTGAAAAGGAAATCAACGGGCTGACTTTCGTTTTTGGCCAGCTGGATTCCTCCGACGCGGATGCTAACGTAGCCGCTTGCCAGGCGATGATTGCCCAAGGCTGCAATGGCATTATCCTTTACAACCAGACCGGCGGACTTGCGACCATCGTCGAGGCTGCCAGCGAAGCCGGCGTATATGTCGGTTGCTACCTGACCGACCCCGATGAAAGCGTCAAAGCGGAAATCAACACCAGCCCCTACTATGTCGGCTGCGCCATGGACGGCACCACCGACACGGCTTCCATCGGCGTTTACGCTGCACAGATCGCCATTGAAAACGGCTACAAACACATCGGCTCCGTATCCTTCCCGCTGGACATCATGGCGCCCATGAAAACCATGGTGGAAGCCTTCTACGGCGCGATTGAGGAATACAACCAGACCGCCGCAGATGCCGACAAAATTGAGCTGTACGCCAATGAAGAAGTATGGTTCACCCAGGTGGATGCTTCCTACTTTGCCAACTATCCCGAAATGGATGCTGTGTTCGGCTCCGGCGGCGGCGTGCTGTCCGTGTATCCGACCCTTGTGCAGGCGAATTTAACCGACAAGATCAAGTTGATCTCCACCGGTATGCTCTATGATGATGACACCGTTGCCGCCATCGAAAACGGCAATATCGTGCTGGCTTCCACCAGCTCCATCGAACAGCTGATCTATCCTGTGGCGCTGATTTTCAACGCGGTGCAGGGGCAGGCCTATCCCGACCAGCCCGCTACCCCCGAAACCCGCGGCTGCGGCATCATCTACTTCCGCAACGCACAGGACATTCAGACCGTGAAGGATCACTCCTACCTGTACGCCACCGACTTTACCGAGTATGACCGCCTGATGCTCACCCCCGAGGATGCCAAGCAATTCCTGCTGGCCTATAACCCCGATGCCACCTACGCCAGCCTGACTGCGCTGCTGGACACCCTGAACGTGGATACGCTCAGCGCGATGAACTAACCGCCTGACTGAATCAACCCATCGGACCGCGGGGAAGGCAATCCCCTCCCCGCGGTCCATACCCGATTACATTGTCCGAAGGGACTGGGAGGGCAAAATGCGAAAAGTCAAAAACATCATCGGAATGGCATTCCTTCCGGTTATGACGTTTCTGGTTTTCTTTATCATCACCAGATTCACCGGGAACACCTCCTTCGGGGATCTGTACACTTGGCGTATGATCTTCATCGGCACAGCAACCACGGTAAGCATGGGCTATGTGCTGGCGCTGAACATGAAGAGCGGCCGCATGGATTTATCCTGTGGCGCCAACATGATTGCCTCAAGCATCATCGCCGTAAATCTCTCGGTAAAACTTGGGTTGGGCGGCTGGGCTATGATGGCGATCTGCATCGTAGTTTGCACAGGATTCAGCCTGATTACCGCATTGATATACGTCTACACCAAAATGCCTATCATCGTAACCACCATCGGTATGGCGCTGGTGTATGAGGCCGTTACGCGGCTGGTCAACGGCGGCAACGGCGCAAACGTCATTTCCACCGGCGCTTACAACTTCTGGGGCATGGCGCCCTGGGCCTATATCCTGATGGTGATCTGCATTGCCACCTACCACATCGTAACCAAGTACACCATCATCGGCTATGAAGCCAACGCCCTGGCCAATAACCAGCAGCTGGCTGTGAACCTGGGCATCAACGAACGGAAAAATGTAATCCTGATTTTCCTGGTATCCGGGATGCTGCTGGGTCTGTGCAGCGCCATTTATGCGGGCACCAACGTCATCTCCGCCCAGTCCAATCTGGTCAGTGTCGGACAGGTGTTCATCAACCTGCTCCCCGTGCTTATCGGCTTTTCATTGGCGAAGTTCGGCTGGGATTCCATCGGCATTCTCATGGGCGCGCTGTCGGTGGGCATTATCAAGTACGGGCTCAATCTGCTCAGTCTGGGCAGTGCGCTCAACATCGTGCTTGGCCTGTTTATGATTGCCTTCTGTGCATACGACATGCTGGATGCGCGCATGCAGCGAAAGCGGCAGTTAACGGCATCGGCACCATAAAATGTGAAAGCTAGTATCCCGGCATTTTACATGCCGGGATTTTTAAAAAGAATCAGAAATGCGGAGGATGGCTATGTTTCCAGCATCTTTTCTATGGGGCGGCGCGGTGGCTGCCAATCAATGCGAAGGCGCTTATAACGAGGACGGCAAGGGGCTGTCGATACAGGATGTTATGCCGCGCGGCCTCAAGGGGGAGCGCACTCCGGCGCCTACGCCCGACAACCTGAAGCTTGCGGGAATAGACTTCTACCACCGCTACCCGCAGGATATAAGGCTGCTGGCGGAAATGGGCTTCAAGGCGTTTCGCACATCCATAGCCTGGAGCCGCATCTTTCCCATGGGGGATGAGGAAACACCCAACGAAGCGGGGCTTGCCTTTTATGACCGCCTTTTTGATGAATGCCGCAAGTACGGTATCGAGCCTATTGTAACGCTCTCCCACTATGAAACGCCCCTGCATTTGGCGCAGGCTTATAACGGCTGGCTGGATCGGCGGCTGATTGATTTCTACGCGCGGTATGTGCGTACGGTGTTCACCCGGTACAAAGATAAGGTGAAATACTGGCTTACGTTTAACGAGATCAACTCCATCCTGCATTCGCCGTTTATGAGCGGGGGCATCAATACCCCCGCGGAAGAGCTGACGCCCTCGCAGCTTTATCAGGCGATACACCACGAGCTGGTCGCAAGCGCGCTGGCAACGAAGATCGGCCATAAAATCTGCGATCATATGCAAATCGGCTGTATGATTCTGAGCATGCCGGTTTATCCCCTGACACCCGCACCTTCGGATGTGATTGCGGCGATGGAAGAAAACCGGAAGAACCAGATGTTTGCGGAAATTCACGCGCGCGGAGAATACCCCGGCTATATGAAGCGCATGATGCAGGAAAAGAATATACAAGTCACCTTTGCCCCCGGCGATGAAGAACTGCTGAAGGAGAACACCGTTGATTTTATTTCCTTTAGTTACTATGTTAGCGTCTGCGCAACCGCCGACCCGAATCAAAACGTTCGCAGCGAGGGCAATCTGCTGGGCGGCGTGCCCAACCCGTATCTGCAAGCGAGCGAATGGGGCTGGCAGATTGACCCGCAAGGCCTGCGCTATATCCTAAACGAGTTTTGGAATCTGTATCGCAAGCCGCTGTTCATCGTAGAAAATGGCTTGGGCGCGAAGGATGTGCTGGTGAAGGATGCACACGGCAATTTAACCGTAGAGGACGATTACCGGATTGACTATATGCGCAGCCATCTGTTACAGGTTGAGGAAGCCCTGGCAGACGGGGTGCCCATTATGGGCTACACCGCTTGGGGCTGTATAGATTTGGTCAGCGCCTCAACCGCGCAGATGAGCAAACGTTACGGCATGATCTATGTGGACCGCAACGACGATGGCAGCGGAACTCTGGCACGCTATCGCAAGAAGAGCTTCGGCTGGTACAAGAAAATGATTGCCACCAACGGCGCTGCATTGAAAGAGGAGCGGAACCATGAACAGGTATCTGGGGATTGATGTGGGCGGTACTTTTGTTAAATTTGCGGTGATGAACGAAAACGGAGATTTTCTGCGCAAGTTCGACAAGGTACCCACCGTAAAAACATCCCAAGAGCGTTTTATGCGGATGCTGATGGACATCTACGACATGGCAAGCGCCTGCGTCCGGGAAGAGACGGGAAGCGAATTGGATGGCATCGCACTGAGCGCACCGGGATTCATCGACACCGCCAGCGGAATCATGCGGACAGGCGGCTCGATTTTCTCCATTGAAAACCTGCCGGTTGTCCTTCGCCTGCAGGAACACTGCCGTTGCGCTGTGACGGTGGAAAACGACGCAAAGTGTGCGGCGCTGGCAGAGCTTTGGAAAGGCTCGCTGGCCGGCTGCAAACTGGGCGTCGTCCTGATTATTGGTACGGCTATCGGCGGTGCGATTGTCTATGAAAACCAAGTCTTGCAGGGCGCCCATTTCATGTCCGGGGAATTCAGCTATATTATGACAAATGCCGATCAGCCCATGGAGGACAGCAAACTCCTTGCCAGGCAGGGCGGTGTGTCAGCGCTTTTAGAAATTGCGGCGGCAAAAACCGGCATGGAACCTTCTGCATTAACCAGCGAGGATATTTTCCGCGAAGCATTGGCCGGGAACGGGGTGTATTTATCCGCTTTGCAGGCATATGCAGAAAGGATCGCGGTACAGGTGCTCAATTTGCAGGCAACGCTTGACCCGGAGAAAATTGCCATTGGCGGCGGGATCAGCGAACAGCCTTTATTATTGGAGCTTCTCCGGGAGGGGATAAAACAACACAGCGCCGTCTACCCCCACAAGCTGCCCAGCCCTGTAATAGATGCATGCCGGTACTACAACGATGCCAACCTGATCGGTGCGCTTTACCATCATTTAACGGCAACCACACAGGAAGCCTAAGCAGGAGATATTACGATGCAAAGAAAATATCCGAATTTGTGCAAGCCCCTTACCATTGGCAACGTCACCTTCCGCAACCGTATGTTTTCCGCGCCCATGGGCGGCACGGATATCACCAACGACGGCTGCATCGGCACAAAATCGACGGCATTTTACGAACTGCGGGCAAAGGGCGGTGCGGGCGCTGTAACGGTGAGTGAACTGATGGTGCATCCCGCCACAGACGGCAGCCATGCCTATCATCTGGACGAAAGCATCTTAAACTCGCTTGCCTGCGCAACCTATACGGCAGATGCAATTCGACGGCATGGCGCCATCCCCAGTATGGAGCTTTCTCATTCGGGTATGTATGCCGGAACCTATATGACCGATAAAGCCAGGCAGAAAGGGCTATGCCAGTGGAGCGCCTCCGAAAGCGTTCGCGCGGACGGCGTGGAAGTGAAGGCCCTTACACAGGATATGATTCACGAAATCACAGCCGCCTACGGGCACGCGGCGGGTCTGTGCAAGCGGGCAGGCTTTGAAATGCTGATGATTCACGGCGGCCACGGCTGGCTTATCAACCAATTCCTGTCGCCCATGTTCAACCGCCGTACGGACGCTTACGGTGGCAGCACAGAAAACCGCTGCCGGTTTGCCTTGGAGGTCATCCAAGCCGTACGGAAGGCAGTTGGCCCCGCCTTCCCCATCGAGTTCCGTTTCAGCGGCGAGGAATGCTGCGAAGGCGGTTACGACCAGGCGGAGGGCATTCGCATCGCCCGGCTGCTGGAACCGCACATCGATATTCTGCATGTTACCGCAGGCACTTACCAGAAAACCTTTGGAATTACCCATCCCTCTATGTTTGAGGCTCATGGGCGAAATGTTTACCTCGCCGCAGAAATGAAAAAGCATGTAAACGTGCCGGTAGCAACCATCGGCGGCTTGAACGACCCTGCGCAAATGGAGCAAATCCTTGCCGATGGGCAGGCAGACATTGTATATATGGCACGTGCGCTGCTGGCCGATCCTTTCCTGCCCAGAAAAGTAACGGAGAACCGCGACGAGGAGATTGTATATTGCCTTCGGTGTTTTGTCTGCATGGCAGAGCGCGCGGCAACAGCTACGCGGCGTTGTACCGTCAATCCCCTGATTGGGCGTGAACTGGAGGGAGAGGAAATCCAGCCCGCTCCCATTCGTAAAAGGGTGCTGGTTGCAGGCGGCGGTCCCGGTGGTTTATATGCGGCGTATACCGCCGCCAGACGCGGGCACCGGGTCGTTCTGTACGAAAAGGAAGGGGATTTGGGCGGCATCCTGAAGGGTGAGGAGGCGCTCCCCTTCAAACATGAAATGTATGAGCTGGCGAAAACCTACCAGCTGCTGGCGGAACGCGCAGGTGTGGAAATACATGCCGGCACCGCCGTTACACCCGCCCTTGTGGAAAGGGAAAATCCGGATGCGCTCATTATTGCCGTCGGATCAGCGCCCCTTGTACCGCCCATCCCCGGTTTGGACGGGGAAAACGTAGTGATCGTCAACGATTATTATCAGCAAGCCGATAAAATCACCGACGATGTCGTAGTGTTCGGCGGCGGACTGGCGGGCTGCGAAATTGCTGTTCATCTCGGGCGGCAAGGCAAACGTGTTCATCTTGTGGAAATGCGAGATCTGCTTGCCCCGGACGCCAACGTGCGCCATCGTCCGCTGCTGCTTGCGGAGATTGATAAATATGTCACCGTTCATACCGGCTGCAAGGGCAAAGCCGTACGCAAAGACGGCATATTATGCGAGGACGCGGATAGGAACGAAATACTGGTTCCGGGAACAACCGTTATTTGCGCCCTTGGGCAGCGCCCCCTCGCAAATGAGGTCAACGCCCTGCGCGATACCGCACCCTTTGTGCGCGTGATCGGCGATGCTTCCCGCGTTTCCACCATTACCAACGCGGTTTATTTAGGCTATCACGCGGCGCTGGATATATAACAGGAGCCGGTTTACCGGTTTCAAGCATGCGGCTTATACGCGTACACAATTGTGATTGCCCGGGGCATCCCCTTGGCACAGCGTCGGTTATCCTGCGAATAAACGCTTACGGTATCAATTCCACTGCCGCTATCGGACTGCCGCAACAGTAAGAACATGCGCTTTAGCAGGGCAAAATACTGCAAACAATAATAAAAAGCAGAACTTCCAAGAAGTTCTGCTTTTTGATAGCTGTGGTCTACAGGGGTAAAACACCCGGCTTCGCTTTGGGGAAATACCCCTTTTTACAGCGGCTTCCCGGCCAGCACTTCCCGGTAATCCTTGAGGTTCTCCATTAACAGCTTTTGCGTTTTCAGCATATACGGGCAGCGGCTTTCGCACTGTCCACAGTGCTGGCAGTCTTCGATCTTGTTCATTTTCGCTTGATTCTCTGCGCTCAACCATTGCTCGGTCGGTGACCGCCTTAAAAGCAGCGAAATCCGGGCACAATTGTTGATTTCGATTCCCGCCGGGCAAGGCAGGCAATATCCGCAGCCCCGGCAAAAACTGCCAGCCAGCGCGGTACGGTCCGCCTCCATTACGGCGGTCAGTTCATCGTCCATATGCGCCGGCGTCTGGTTGAGCTGGATAAATTCGTCCAGTTCTTCTTCCCGCTGAATGCCCCAGATCGGTAGCACATTGGGGTACTGCGCCAAAAACGCATACGCCGCCCTCGCGTTAGTGATCAGCCCGCCCGAAAGAGCCTTCATCGCCAACAAGCCCATATCCGCTTTTTCGCAGGCGCGCACAACATCAATCTCCACCTGTGTTGCCAGATAGCTGAAGGGAAACTGAAGCGTCTCATACCAGCCGCCCGCAATCGCTTCATGCGCAACGGACAGGCGGTGGTTCGTAATGCCGATATGCCGTATCTTGCCCTGTTGCTTTGCTTGCAGCATCGCCTGATACAACCCGTCCTCACCATCCGGCACAGGGCAGAAAGCAGGATTATGGAACTGGAATAAATCCAGATAGTCTGTCCCCAGCATTTTCAGGCTGGTATCCAGCTCCTTATTAAAATCATCCACTTTCACCGCCATCGATTTGGACGCGATAAACACCTGATCACGCATCCCCTGAAAAGCTTTGCCGATCTTCTCTTCACTGTCGGAATACCAGCGCGCGGTATCAAAAAAACGGATACCGTTATCATACGCCTTGCGCAGCAACCGGATTGCGTCCTCCATGCTTATGCGTTGGATAGGCAGCGCACCAAAGCCGTTCTTAGGCGCTACGATCTCCGTTTTGCCCAGTCGCACTTGCTCCATCATCAATTCCACCTTTCGTTTGCCGCCGCTATGCGTATCTCCCTGTAAAAAGCGGGCAGATGAAATAATCGTATCCCCTTTTTGCCCGTCCGCAGATTACGCAAGCCAAAGGCTGGTTGCGCCTGATACAGCCATATGCCGCCACATGGTCTATTCCCCTATCAGGCTATATGATGTTACCATTTTCGCGGTATGCGCGCCAGACGTTTTCAAAAAAATCGTCCTCATCCGGTAACTTTCGAGCCGGCCGCCAGGAAAACGTATTGCCGCCGGAAGTGTGAATTACCTCCTGTATCTGCTCTTTCCATTCATCCTGATCCAGCGTAAATGTAAACCGGTCCGGCAGCGAAGCAAAGGGCTTTGTACCGGTGTTGTCCGTATACATGGCGCTTCCGCGGCTTTTCCCGCCGCGAGCCAGATAATCATCCATCGCTGATAGATATACTTCCTGACAGATCAGCACATCCCGCAAGCGGAATGCCTGCGCCAGATTGCCGCGTGCAGCCAGCCGTGCGTTACCGGGGAAACCCGCTAAAAGCTCCCGCGTTGCTTCCAGTCCGCCACGGATACTTTGCGCATCGCGGATGGCTCCGCCAATTTCACTCATCCGCGCCGTAGCCTTGTCCCATAACGCGCTTATTTCCTCTGTTTGCCCGCAGGTTTCACCCGCAGCGCCGCTGACGAGCGCATCCGCCATGCGCAGCATCTCCTCCACCTGCCCGGCAACCGCATTGCGGAAATCCGATTCCTCCAGCGGGTCGCCGCAACGCTTTGCCGCAATATAGCGCGCCGCACGCGTGCTTCCCACCTGCCCGGCATTCAACGCGCTACCGCCCGGCCGGTATACCCCGTGGCTTGCGGCGGCTTCGCCTGCGGTAAAGAATCCTTCCAAGTTGGTCTGCCACCAGCAGTCCACGCCCAGTCCGCCGTTGTTGTGCTGTGCGCACAGGGCAATTTCCAGCGGTTCTTTCGCCAAATCCACACCCTTGTCCCGGTAAAACGCCACGGCGGGCGTATTCATGTGCAAAAGCCGCTCGATGGGCGTACCAAAACACGCGCCCGCACTTTCCAGATACGCGCGCGCCTCCTGCGAAAGCGAGGAGAAATCCACGTCTCCTCCCCCGGGGTTTTGGCGGAAATCCAGATAGACCTTCCGCCCCTTTCCGGTTTCCAGATACACCAGCAAATCAATAATGGAGGAACCTTCCGCCACTTTGCGCACGTCAAAAGGCCACTGGTAGCCCTTTAAAAACACTTTCGTAAGCATTTCGCCCGCATCCGCAAAAAAGTCAAACAGGAATTCCTTTTCATCCCCGCCCTGCACATCGGTGGAGATAAACCGCGGCAGTACCTGCATATAGGTGCCCGATACGTTCCACCGCGGATGCAGCGAGGCCAGCCCGTACTGCCATTCGGTCAGATTTTTTCCGGCTACGCCTGCCTCAAAGGCCAGCCCGTTTGCGCCATAATGCCCATTGGGGTAAGCGCTGTCGCGGTACATGCCCGCCGGGCCGCCGGTCGCAAAAATAACATTTTTACAATTGAACAACACAAAAGACACGCCTTCCGCGGCGGCGGTATTTAGGCACAGTAGCCCAAATACTCGCTTGCCGTCGCCCAGCACGCGCACAACCTGCATATAGTCAAAAATCCGTATCCCTTTCGCCTGCACGGACGCTTCCAGACATTCCGTCATCTTTTTGGACGTATAGGGGCCGACGCTCGTCGCCCGCCTGCGCGGATCGTGGTCCGTCTTATAGCCGATGTACTCTCCATACCGGTTCTGCGGAAAGGGCACGCCCAATTCCACCAGTTTTAAAAAGCACGGCGCGGAAAGGGAAGCTTCGCACAGCGCTAAATCGCCGTCCACACACTGCCCGGCAAAAAGGGTTTCCGCCATCTCCCGTACGCTGTCGGGCTCGCCGCCGGACAGTGTGAGTTTGTAATACGTTTGCTTATCACTGCCGGTATTGCGGGATGTGCCCGCTCGCACGTGATCCGTCACAATGGCAATATCGCGCTGCCCGTAGCCATGCAGCCGGTCCGCCGCGTTATAACCCGCGGCTCCCGTACCCACAACCACAGTATTGAGCGTTACCACAGGCAGCGTGTATGCGCCCACAGAAATGCTGGTTTCCCGCATTGGCCCGTCTTCCTCTCTTTACAGCCGCTTGATGTGGAAGCCGCCGTCAACATCGATATAGTTTCCGGTCGAATAGAGGAAATTATCGCTCGCCAGCGCGGATACCGCGCCCGCTACGTCCTCCGGCGTTCCCCAGCGCGCAATGGGGAAAAGGCCTTCCGCAATCAACGCATCATAGCGCGCTTTTACCGTGCTGGTCATATCCGTGGCGATCACGCCCGGGCGCACCTCGTGCACCAGAATCCCTTCCGGGGCAAGCCGGTCGGCATACAGCGTAGTCAGCATAGACACTCCAGCCTTGGATACGCAGTACTCACCGCGGTTGATGGAGGAAACTACCGCAGAGCAGGAGCTGATGTTGACAATTGTTCCCCTTTTTTTACCCACAGGTTCCTGCGAAATCATCTGCTTGGCCACCAGCTGCGTCAGGAACATCGTGCTTTTGGTGTTAATATCCAGCACCCTGTCCCAGCTTTCTTCCGTCATTTCCAGCAGATCGTTGCGTGTTTTGGGGCCGACGCCCGCGTTGTTCACCAGCAAATGGATTGCACCGAAGGTTTTTACGGTTTCACTCACCAACCGCTGCCGGTCCTGCGAAACCTCAATGTTTCCTTTGATATATAGCAGCCGTGCGCCCTCAGCTTCAATCTCCTGCAGGTGATCCCGGTACTCCTGTGCATCCCGCGTGGCCAAAACGGCAATATTGTATCCATCTTTTGCGAGTTGTTTGGCAACCGCCAACCCAATGCCGCGGCTGCCGCCGGTGACGATGGCTGTCTTTTTCATGTGAAAAGTCCCCCTTGTTATGGTTTCAGAACTACTTTAACCGTGTTCTGGGTGCTGTCCAGCGCTGTTGCAAGCGCCTGCTGAAGCTGATCCAGCGGGAAACGGTGGGTGATTAGCTTTTCAATGCCAATTTCGCCCGCCATCTGCAAAGCGACGGGGAAGTCCCAGCAATAACCCTGCGAACCCTGAACACGTATCTCATTATTCACCAGTTTCATAACGGGAATGGTGATTTCCGTCTGCTCGAAAATGCCGACAACCGTTGCAAGACCCTGCTTGCGCAGCATCGTCATCGCCTGTACGAACGTTTCCTGCCGGCCAACACATTCCAGCACCTTGTCCACGCCTTTGCCGCCTGTCAGCCTGCGCACCGTCGCTTCCAGGTCGTCCCCCTTACCGGGGTTGACGGTACAGGTTGCGCCCAGCGATTTGGCCATTTCCAGCCGGAATGCGGAAAAATCGGAAACGATCACTTCCGCCGCACCGGAACGCTTGCACAGCGCTGCCGCCAGCATGCCGATAGCGCCCGCGCCAAGCACGAGCACAGTTTCGCCCATACGAACATTCGCCCGGCGCACAGCGTGCACCGCTACAGCCAAAGGCTCGATCAGCGCGCCGGCTTCATAACTGATGGAATCCGGCAGGGGGAATACGCTGGAAGCCTTTACCGTAATATAATCCGCCATGGCGCCATCGCCCCTGCGGTAGATAAAACTAAGCTGATCACAGCTGCCGTACTCGCCGTGGCGGCACGCATCGCATGTGCCGCAGGCTTCGCAGGGCTCCACCGTTACCCGCTCGCCGATGTGTAAGTCTTTTACGTCGCTACCCACCGCTACGATGTCCCCGGAAAACTCATGGCCAATCGTCGCAGGCAGGGGTACGCTGGGGTGTTTGGCTTTAAAGATATGCAAGTCACTGCCGCAAAGCGCGCTGGCTTTGATGTGTATTACCACTTCATTTTCTGCGGGCGGCGGAACGGTACGGGTAAAAAAATCGGTTTCCCCCGCTTTGACAATGCGGCCGACACGGCTCATCATCGCTTCGCTCATTTCTTTTCCCTCGCTTCCGCTTCCTCGTGGTATTGCTTATACAAAGGAGCGTATACCTTCGCATCGCGCATCACGCATCCGGCTTTACCGTGATCGCGCATGATCTGCGTGCATTTGGAGCAGGTTGTGCAGCACTTTTTGGGGTCCATTTCGCCGCTTGTCAGAATATCACGGGGCGCATCGGGGTATGCAAAGCTGGAGCGTCCAAGCCCCATAAAGCTGCAATCCCCCGCAGCAATGTTAGCAGCACCCGCATAGGGCAGATACTGCCTAAGCCACGTGTAGCCGTTGCCGACTACGGGCACGTCCCCCGCCGCTCTTTGAATCCTGCGGGTAAAATCAAACAGGCGCGCTACACTTTCCAGCGGGTGCTCGTCCGGCACGGGAATACCGGTGCTGGAAATATCGAACGGGCGCGTCACCTGCGGGTAAATGTAATACGGGTTGCCCGCTGAATTGCTCAGCAAGCCAACGCCCTTTTCCCGAAGCATCCGCACCAGCGCCATGGGCTCCTCTGGGTCGAATTTCCAAAAATCCTTTTGGTCTTCGCCAAAGCCGTACGGGTAGGGATGTGCATCAAACACGTTGAAACGGCAGGCAATAATAAAATCATCACCCAGTTCCGCGCGGATCGCATCGATTGTGTCACGCAAAAAGCGCGTGCGGTTTTCAAAACTCCCGCCGTATTTTCCCTCTCGGGTGTGGCTTGCCAGCAGTTCGCTGAGCAAATAACGATGGCAGCTTTTAATATCCACACCGTCAAAGCCAACTTCGCGGGCGAGCTTTGCGGAGGCTACATACCGGCCGATCAAGTCGTCCAAATACATATCAGTCACTACAGGCGCATCCGGCGCAAGCCCCACACGCGGATCAAGCAACGGGTCATGCTGCGGCACGATCGGCGCTGCCTTATGCCCATGCGGGCGGGAGTAACGCCCGGAGTGCGTCAGTTGCAGCACATTCACCGGCCGGTGCTCCGCACCGTTCAGCCGGGCTGCTTCCGCGTTGGCTTTAGCAAGCAAACCGGCAAACTCCGCCCGGTTTCCCTTGGTCAGCATCATTTGCAGTTCATTGGCGCGGCCTTCTTCTACCACGGCGCACGCTTCCCACCACAGCAGCCCGGCGCCGCCGCCTGCAAAACGCATGTACCGGCGTTCCACCAGTTCGCTGGGGGAGCCGTCCGAGTTAGAATCGCACCCTTCCATCGGCAATACCGCCATCGCGTTGGGCGCGGTTTTCGTGCCGACCTTTACCGGGCTTTTCAGCGGGGACAAATCCTCCGAAAGCGTTATATTTACGCCAAGCTCTGTAATTTTATTACGCATCGACTCTAGTGTCGGGAAGTTGAATTTTTCATGAGAAGCCATTGCTACTCCTCCTTTTTATCGTGTCGATTTACGGATAATCAAATCCGTGCTTAATATATCCACCTGCGGGGGCGCAAGCTTACCCGTCTTTTCCTTATGCTGTATCTGCCGGATCAGCTTGCTCGCCGCCAGCGCACCGATTTCATACAACGGCTGGGCAACAGTGGAAAGCGGTGGCTCGATCTGCGCGCTTGTTTCTACATTATCAATCCCCATCACGGAAATTTCATCCGGGATGGCGATGCCCGCATCGTGCAGCGCGCGCATGACAACAAAGGCTTTGGGGTCACTGCTGGCAAGCACCGCGTCCATCTGTACGTCTTTTTTCAGCAGATTCCGCATCAAATAATAGAAGCTTCCTGTTCCGTTGGTTTCGTGAATTACCAATTGCTCGTCATAGGGAATATCATTTGCTTCCAAAGCCCGCTTATAGCCCTTGTAGCGGTCTTTGTACAGCGGTATTTCTTCCCTGCCCATAGCAAAGGCAATTCTTTTATGCCCGGAACGGATGAGGTACTGTGTCGCGTCAAACGCCGCGCCTTCGTTATCGATGCCCACGGCGTCGATCGTATCATCATAGATACGGCTGGTCAGCACAACCGGGAATCCGTCCTGCCACAGTTTGCGGATATGGTCGGAGCCAGGCAGCATGGACGCAACGATAAACCCGTCGATAAACCGCGTGCGAAGCCTTGTAATGTAACGCTTCTCCTCTTCCACATCCTCGTCGGTGTTGCAAAGGATAACCGTATAGCCTGCTTTGCGTGCCGTATCCTCCACGCCCCGCGCTATGGTGGGGAAGATGAGGTTTTGGATGCTTGGCACCATCAGTGCGATGGTGTTGCTGTGCCCCAGTTTCAGGCTTTTAGCCAACTCGTTGGGCCGGTAGTCCAGCAATCGAACGGCATCCATAACACGCATCCGCGTCTTGATGTTTACCACTGACTTGTTGGAAAGTACGCGGGATACGGTACTTGTGGATACGCCGGCTTGCTCAGCCACGTCCTTCAAACTTACCATTGCCCGTTCTCCTTCCTGTTTATAAAATCAATCCCAGTACACGGTCGCCCCGCGATGGGCGCTGGTTGTATTTTTACGGTAGAGCGACAGCCAGCCGGTTGCGGGTTTGTACACCGGCTTCCAGCTTGCGCGGCGGCGGGCAAACTCTTCCTCGTCCACGTCCACCGTCAGGCTGCGGCCAGCGATGTCAATATGGATCACATCGCCGTCTTTGAGCAGCGCGATATTGCCGCCTTCGTAAGCTTCCGGACTTACATGGCCGATTGCCAGTCCGCCGGTAGCGCCGGAAAAACGCCCGTCGCTCACCAGGGCGATCTTCGTACCCAGCCCCTTGCCCAATACCGCCGCCATAAAGGTTTCCATATGCGGCATACCAGGCGATCCCTTGGGGCCTTCGTACCGAATCACAACCACGTCGCCCGCCACAATCTCATCCTTTAAAATGGCGTGCCAGGCGTCATCCTGTGAATTATACACTTTTGCAGGGCCGGAGAACAGCCAGGCCGCTTCCTCCACTGCGCTGAATTTTACAATGGCGCTGTCGGCTGCAATGTTGCCTTTCAGCACTGCAAGCCCACCCTGCCCGTTCACGGGCTGCGCCACAGGGTGAATGACCTCCGGGTTGCGGTTCTCGCTTGCCTTCGCCATTTCTCCAATCGTACCGAACATACCGCCGGCGCTAACGTCTATTTTACCGCCCGCTGCCAGCTCCTTCACCACGGCGCCAAGGCCGCCCGCACGGGAGAAATCCTCCATCGTGTACCGCGGGTGGTTGGGGTAAATGGTGCTTACTACCGGCACTTCGCGGCTGATGCGGTCGAACGTTTCCGGCGTAATATCAAACCCGCCCTGCCGCGCGATGGCGGGAATGTGCAGCAGGCTGTTGGTCGAACCGCCCGTAGCCATCATATACCGCACAACGTTTTCAAAGCTGGCTTGTGTTAAAAAATCCAACGGACGGCGGCCGTCCTTCACCGCCTGCGCCACGGTACGAGCAGCCTGCCGGGCCATTTCGTGCCACTGCGGCGTCTGGCTGCGGACGCTTGCGTTGCCGTGCGGGGAGAAGCCCAGCACTTCCGCCGTTGCGCACATGGTGTTGGCCGTACCCATAAAGGGGCACGCACCCGGCGTGGGGCAGGCATGGCGAACAACCGCCTTGTATTCCTCGCGGGTGATATCCCCGCCGATATAGGCAGCATACGCTTGCTTGGTATGTGTCAGCGTAAGCATTTTGCCGTTCAGTTCTCCGGGCGCCATATAGCCGCCGGTAAACATAACCGTCGGGATGTTTACGCGCAGCGCGCCCATGAGCATACCAGGTACGATTTTATCACAGGTTGCCATGATAATCATACCTTCCAGCATGTTCAGTTCCGCCAGCGTTTCCACTTCGCTGGAAACCAGATCGCGTGTCGGCAGCGTATAACGGTCTCCGGGCGTGTTGCTGCAAATGCCGTCGCACACGCCAAGGCTTGGCAATTCCAGCGCCAAGCCGCCTGCGGCGTAGATTTCCGCTTTCATTTCCTCAATCACGTCACGCAGGGGATAATGCCCGGGGTTCATTTCATTCCAGGAGTTGATCAGCCCGATAACGGGGCGCTTCACGTCCTCTTCGCCCACACCCATCGCAAATAAAAGCGCGTTACGGTGGTCGAGCGACTCCTCATTCCATACCCGTATCATATCAAGGAATTCCTTTCTATGCGCCCAAATAGGCTTTCTTCACCACGTCCGAGCAAAGCAGGTCCTTGCCGGTTCCGCAAACGGTAACAACACCGTTTTCCAGCACGCAGGCTTTATCGCAAATGGAGAGCGCTTTGCGGGCGTTTTGTTCCACCAGAAAAATCGTAATGCCCGAATCCCGTATTTCCTTGATTAAATCGAAAATCTGGTTCACGATGATGGGGGCCAAACCAAGGCTGGGCTCATCCATCAGCATAATTTTCGGTTTGGACATCAAGCCGCGCGCAATGGCGAGCATCTGCTGTTCGCCGCCGGAAAGCGTACCGGCAAACTGGCTTTTCCGCTCGCGCAGGATAGGAAAACGGCAATACTGGGCTTCCAAGTCCGCTTCCACATTCTTATTCAGGTAGCCACCCACAAGCAGATTATCCTGTATCGTAAGTCCAGAGAACGTTTTGCGGCCTTCCGGTACATGCACGATTCCTTTTTTGACTATCTCGTGCGGTTTACCGGGCAGCTTTTTACCCATAAACTCCACATGTCCGGTCACCGGCTTCACCAACCCGGAAATCGTGCGCAGCAGCGAGGTTTTCCCCGCGCCGTTGGAGCCGATTATGCTGTATATTTCCCCTTCGTTGGCTTCGATGGAGACATGCTTCAGCGCAACCACATGATCATAATTCACACTCAGGTCCTTTACTTCCAGCATCGCCACGTCAGCATTCCTCCTTTCCCAGATAAGCCTCGATCACCTCGGGGTTGTTACGCACCTCGTCCGGCGTGCCGGATGCAATGGTTTTACCAAAGTTCTGCACATGGATGATCTGCGAAATGCTCATGACCAGCTCCAAACGGTGCTCGATCAGCAAAATAGCAAAACCGATGTCATTTGAAAGCTTGAGTATTAAATCCGTCAATTCCCCCACCTCGACCGGGTTAAGCCCGGCGGCAGGCTCGTCCAGCAAGAGCACCTTCGGCTCACAGGTCAGCGCGCGGGCAATTTCCAGCCTGCGGCGATAACCGTAGGACATGTTTTCCGGCCGCTCGCTGGCATATTTTTCTAATCCTACCACTTTCAAAAATTCCATGCAAATCTCGCGGCCGCGCTTCTCTTCCGCAAAGCGTTTGGAAAGCGGCAGCAGCGATCCGGGCACGCCATAACGGCTGCGCGGGTCAAAGGCACACATTACATTATCCAGCACCGAAAGGCCCTTAAACAGGCGGATGTTCTGGAAGGTACGGCCCATGCCCTCCCGGCTGATTCTGTATTGCTCCATGTTCGTGATTGTTTTTCCATCCAGCACCACCTGCCCTTTATCGGGCGGATAGATACCGGAGACTACGTTGAAGATCGTCGTTTTTCCGGCGCCGTTGGGGCCGATGATGCCGTGTATCTGCCCGCGGTCCGCCTCGATGGAAAAATCCTGTATTGCTTTGACGCCGCCAAAGCTTTTATAAATATTTTCTACTTTTAAAACGGCCACTCAGTCCACCTCCCCGGGCTGTTTGCTGCGACGCGCACGCGCGATGATCCGCCGGATGTTTCTGGGAGTCAATTCCCACTCACCCAGCAAACCGGCAGGCTTAAAGTTGATAATCAGCAGTACCAGCACCGCGTAGATGATCGCGCGGTAGTTCTGCAAAAAGCGCAATACTTCCGGCAAACCCGACAGCACAAAGGTGGAAAGCACCGAACCGGTCAGGCTGTTGACGCCGCCGAAGAAAACCATGATCACCCATTCGGCGCTCTTTTTCCAGCCGAACAGGGACGGGTCCACATACGCGGTGTAGAAGGCATACAGGCAGCCGCCGTAAGCCGTAACCGCTACCGAAATGAGGAAAGCGATCATTTTCACCTTGGGTACGTTGATGCCCATGGATTTTGCGGCCAGCTCGTCGCTGCGCACCGCGATGCACTGCCGGCCATACTTGGAATGCTTAAACAGCGTAATCAGCACGATGACCAGCACAGCCGAACCCAGCGCGATCGGAAGCGTTGTCACCTTGGGGATGCCCGTAAGGCCCGACGCGCCGCCGGTAAGGGCTGTCGTGCGGTTGAGCAGCGCCGTAATCGCCTCACCGAAACCCAGCGTAACCAACGATATATAATCGCGGCGCAGGCGCACGGTCGGCAGCCCGACAATAAAGCCTACGATGACCGCCAGCACTACGCCGGCCGGCCATGCCAGAAAAATGGATACGCCCAGTTTGGTTACCAGTAGGCCGGACGTATACGCGCCGATGGCCATAAAGGCAGCCTGTCCCAGGCTGAACATGCCCGTCATACCTGTGAGGACAAACACGCCGGCGACACTGACTACCGAAATCAGAATCTGCGTCAGAATATGTGTATAAAGTGCCATCGTCTGCCCCCCTTATGCCTTTTCCTGAATGTTGGAACCGGCGATGCCGCGCGGGCGCAGCAGCAGGAATACCAACATAATCAGGAAGGTAAATACGGGCGCATAGCCGGAGCCAACCGTGGAAATCAGCGTCGTTTCCATAATGCCCAGCAGCATAGCGCCGATAACAGCGCCGGGGAGGCTGCCAAGGCCGCCGATTACCGAGGCGATAAAGCCCTTCACAACTAATGAACCCAGTGTAGGATACAGCGTATAGTTGATTCCCAGGAACACACCGGCCAGTCCGGCCAGCGCCCCGGAAATGATAAACGCAAATTGAATCAAACGCGTTACGTCAATACCCATCAGGCTTGCCGTATCACGGTCGAAGCTCACGGAGCGCAGCGCGCGCCCGAGGCGGGTTTTTTGAATTACGATTGCCAGTACAATCAGCACAAATGCGCTGATGCAGAAAATGATGATGTCCGACTGGGAAATAATCAGGCTGCCCAGCCGCAGGGGTTTACCGAAAAAACGGGGATAGTTAAAGAAGTTCGCACCCACCTGCAAAACAACAATGCCTTCAAACATTGTGCCCAGCGTAATGGAAGATACGAAGAAATAAATCGGCGATGTGTTGCGGATCAAAATACGGCGAAAAGCAACAAACTCGCCCAGCAGGGCAACGACGCTGCCGGTTACGACCGCCACAAGAATCGTAGGCACAAGCCCCCATCCATTGGACGCCGCGATAAAGTATCCGGCGAACGCACTCAGCGTCATCAGCGCTCCGTGTGAGAAGTTTGAAAACTTCAACACGTTGAAAATCAACGAAAATCCAGTTGCAATCAACGCATATACGGAACCGAGCGCAATGCCGTTGATTAAATATTGCAATATCTGCATGGACGTTCCTCCTGTGCATCCAGACTCATCTGTCAGGCGAAAAGAGTCAAAAATTTTGGAAAAAACCCTCCCCCGCCATGAACGATGAGGGAGGGTGTAAGGGTTGCGGATGCCCTGCTCCATCCGGTTTGCACCGTTTCAGAGGACAGGGTCATCCGCTGCCTTTGGCTTAAAGCGTTCAGGCCGATTAGTCGGCGGAATACCGCTCCAGCATGACGGGGGTCGTATCGTCATAGGTGAACATAACCATTTCAAGGCCCGTGGGCATATGAGTTTCGGGATCGATGGTGATGTTACCGGTCAGGCCCTGATAGTTGGTAACCTGCTCAGCAGCGTCACGAATCGCAACGGGGTCGGTACCAACCGTCTCGATGATGCCCTTGAGAATGTTGGCTACGTCGTAACCAAGGAAGAACTTGTTGGTCGCGTCGATGCCGGTCTTTTCCTTCACCGCGGCAACCATCGCTTCTACGCTGGCTTCAGTGCCGTCGATGTTGTTGATGAAGTAGATGTTGTCACAGGCTTCACCAAACAGCGTGTTAAAGGGCGGGCAGGCGTCCAGGCCGCAGATCAGCGCACCTTCATAACCGAGGGCACGGATTTGCTGGGCGATCAGGATCAGTTCCTGCGTGTAGTTGGGTACGAATACCGCATCCACATCCGCGCTCACGATCGGCTGCAGCAGGGTTTTAAAGTCTTTATCGTTCGCGGTATAGGTAACCACTTTGGCAACTTCCGCGCCATCAGCGGTCACAGTCTCGATAAAGGGAGCCTGCAGGGACAGCGAGTAGGCGTTGCCTTCGTTATAAATAACGCCAAACTTTTTGAAGCCGTTCTTCAAGGCGTATTTCGCCATGATGGTGGCCTGCTGGGTGGAGTTGGGTTGGAAGTCGAACATGTTTTTGTAGGTGGTGCCGTCCGCTTTGATCTGGCACTTGGAATCGATGGCGAAGCCCAGAATCGGCACATCGTTGTTCTCGGATTCGGGAGCGATGGCCAAACCGATGTTAGCGATCGGGGGGCCGATGATGGCGCATACGTTGTCGCTGCTTACAGCGCGGGTATAGGCGTTGATGGCTTCGGTAACGTCTGCCTTGGTGTCGTAAACGATCAGATTAATCATCTTTCCGTCCACACCGCCGGCAGCGTTAATTTCGTCCACTGCCCACTGCGCGCCTGCCGTTACCATGTTGCCCAGGCTGGAAGTCGGGCCGCTGATATCCTGCAGGCAACCGATGTTGATGGTTTCGCTTTCCGCAAGCGCCGCCGTAACGGACATCAGCATAGCCAGAACGAGGATCAGTGAGAATACCTTTTTCATTGATCTTTTCCCTCCACTACTTTTTTTATTATTGTGCGGGATTTCCCCCCGCATAACAAACAAAATTGCAATCGATTGCAGTTTTCTGTAAATAATAAGGTGTTTTCCCCTGTCTAATACCGCTGTTTTTAACCCGTTTTACACAATTTTTTGGTTTCTTTAGCCACACTATAGCATACGCCTCTGCTTCCGTCAAGGGATTCCGGCAAAAAACCAAGAAAAATTGATAACGATTGCAACGTTTTGTCATAAGCCTTTGCGCATATGCATTTTCGCTGGATTGGCAGTATTTTTACACCTTTCCGGCGCTTTGCAGCTTTGTCAGCCGTAATCCTGAAGAATGCTGCCATCCAGAGCCTGAATCTGATGCATTTCCACACGCGGATATGCAGGCAGGTTCCAAGCGCAGCACTGCCGGTTCTTCTTCATTCTTCCCGCATTTACAGCTGCAAACAGCGAATCAGGCCTCTTCGGGCTTCAGATTCATCCATTTTGCCAGCGTGGAGAAGTTCTCCCGCACATCCTCAAAGCAGAATACCTGATGGCAGCCCAGCGCCGTGCGAATGTAACGGTCAAAATCATCAAAACGCACATACAATTGCGTACGGCAGCACTCTTCCCGCGGGCCCTGTTCCCCCGTCGCGCCCTGCGCTGTAAACGTTCCCCATACGCCGGATACGCGGCAAGCCGTCAGGCGCACGCTGCCCGGTATTTCCACCTGCAGGGAAACGCCAATACCGCTTTCGTGGTGGCTGCGCAGTGTGTAGGGGCACTCCTGCCTGCCATCCACCGCCAGCGGCGCGGTACAGTGGGAAAAATTAACGATGCCCTTCGGATGCAGGCCGGGGTTTGCCATCCACGGTTTGGTATCCGACAGGCGTTTCATCATCAGCATGGTGATGGCGCTGTCCAAATCGCCTTCGCAAGCCGCCATTTTATCCGTACAGTCGTTGATATAGCTTACGCCAAGGCAGGACGTAGTACCAAGCGAAAGCAGGTTGAAGCAGGCGATCGCCATACCGTCGGCATGGTAATCCTCCAGCAGTTTTACCAGCGCCGCCGTCATGCGTGAAGCGTTCATTAAATCCGTTTGTGTCGGTTCCACGCAGGCGGATGCGCTCCGGCTGTATTTTTCATAATACGGCATGCCCGCTGCTTCCGTTGTGTCGCGGTAACGCTGCGCCACCTCACTTTGCGCAATTTGCTGCACTTCTATACCCATGCGGCGGTAATCATCAAGGTTGCGGCTTGCGCTGATCACCCACGGCTCCGATTCCCCGATCAGCAATAGCTTTGCACCTTTCAGGCTTTGATACGCCTTCATCAGCCGTACTTTCTTCGTAAGCTCCGGCTGGTTCAGCGCCAGCACCGCGCGCGGATGCTGCTTGCGCAGCACGCTCCAGCAATCCATCAAAGTCGGAGCCGCGTTGTTTTTCATCATCAGGCTTGCGGAATCCGCATCCACATTACCCTCAATGTAAGCCGCATAGAGCGCTACGCTGGTAAACCGCTGGGCGGCAGACAGAATATCCTTTTGCACAGCGCCGCTGAGCGGCACGATGACCAGCGCGTCTCCACCCGCGAGTGTATCCACGCCTGCGCCGTCTACAATCAACCTGGTTTCCGTAGCAATCGATTGCAGTTTTTCATTCAAAAAATTAACGACGGTATCCAACTGCAAACGGTCGTTCCAGTAACGGGATGCGGCAAAGTAAGCCACGGTTGTTTTCATGGTTTGATTCTCCTTTATCGTTGTAGCAGGTGTACGGCAAACCCGGCCAATTCCTGCTTGAGGTAATACAGAATGGCGCGTCCGTTTGCATCGTTTTTGCGGCTTTCCGGGTCAAACGCGTACCCGGCCCGCTGCGCAAAATACATGCCGCGCTGCAGATCCGCCGTGGTAATGCCGATATGCCCATATGCGCCCCGTCCAGCCGGCTTCATCACTTCGATAATTGTGCCCGCGTAGTCGGATGCGCTGCCCGGCTTGTAAGGCATGCCCAGCAATGCCGAGAATGCTTTGGCTGTTGCCTCTGCTTCCACCGCGCCGCTGCTGTTGATGCCGATATGCGCCAGTGTAAAGTCCAGCGTATCCGCCCAGAACTGTTTCAGCCGCTGCACTGTCGCTTCTTTTTCGTTCACAGCCAAACGCAGCGCAGTAACGCGGGGGTTGGCCAGCCATACACAACCCTGTTCGGGGGTTTCGCAGCCCGACAGCATCAGCCGCGCGCCGGGGTAGGCCGCCAGCAGTGCTTCCGCCTGTTGCACGGGGCAGCACAGCGTGATCCGCGGCGTTTCATCCCCGGTACTTAACAGCAAGTTTTCGGTTTCCTCCTGCGCGCCATGCATGCTATGCGTTGCCCCGTGCCCCGCCGCAGCGTTATCCGCTGTAAGTGGCAGGGTAACCCAGGCTGCGCCCAGCGCAAGCATGGCTTCAGCCTGTGCGGCGTCGCACACCAGCGCACCGGTTGCGATATCCGCACGGTGAAAAGCAACGCTTATTGCTCCTTCGGTGCTGGCCGTTGCATCCACTTCGGCAGCCGGAAACCCTTCGGCAGCCAATGCATCCAGCATTTTATCCATTTTCACCCTATCTGCTGCACATACGCAGGGGAGAATGCCGCATAAAGCGATTTCCCGTTCGTATTCCTTCACTCAATTCCTCCTTTGGGTCCGCTTTTTCAGTTTTTTGTATCTCCTGTTTATGTTCCTATCCTAATTGAAATCGATTGCAAAAGCAAGTAAAAAATAAATGCCTGCTTCCGGCTGCCTTACTTCAGCTCTCCGCTGCTTTCCTGTGCCCAATGATCCACAACCATTTTGGGGGCGTACACAAACATCATGTGCATGTCGGTATCGCCTGTATTTTGCAAGCTGTGGGGTTTTCCACTTTCGATATACACCATATCC
Organism: Candidatus Limiplasma sp.; assembly: GCA_963663285.2. Lineage (GTDB taxonomy): Bacteria > Bacillota > Clostridia > Christensenellales > Aristaeellaceae > CAXXOK01. The sequence goes on from CAXXNI010000002.1 coordinate 2,059,275, forward strand.
CCGGGTTTCATGGACTGGGTTTCGCCATCCACGGTCACTACTCCGTTCCCTTGCAGAATGGTGTAGCTTTCCACCGTTACATGCTCGTGCTCCGGTACGCTGCCGCCGGGATAAATAACCACATACCCCTGGCAAAAGTGTTCGCCGCTAACCGCGCCGTTGTCCCCCACCATAACCCGGGTACGCCGCCCCGCTGGAAATTCCATCCCTTCGATGTCGAAAATGTTCACTTTGTTCATTCCGGTTTCCTCGCTTTCTTTTACCGGTATACGGCATGGACCATGCATCGTACGATTATACGGATGACTTTCCTGCCTCAACCGGTTCATTTTTTACCTTCGCTTCCATCAGCGTTTCACTGATTATAGCATAACTCTGTTTCCGGCGTGTTAGTTTTTAATACTCCGGCAGGCTGAAGAGCGCCCGCCCATACAGGCGCTGTTTACGTTTCCCGCCAGAAGAATTTTTTATTTTTCTAAAAAGAAATGCCGCAATACAAACCGCCGCCGGTTGTTCTTCCCTGACAACTGCAAACAAACAAATCTCCGCCTCGTTTGCCCGTACCCCAACCGGGCGCACACTTTGCAACCGCAGATGGAATCATCAGCTTTTCGCTTCCGTATTCGTCTTTCCCTTTGGCTCCCGCCAAGCGTCCGGCTTATTCGGGAATATGCGTTGACCACCGGGTAAGCGCTATGATAAAACGCACTCCATATAGCAATCAGCCTGCCATATAGAACATACAAGCGTCCGCCTAAAGAATGCAAAAAGCAGCGGATTGCCCCGCTGCTCTTTGCGTCCTGTGTAATAAATATCTGTTAATAAATGGCCCACTCCGGCATATCCAGCACTGCGCCGCCCTGCAGGGCGGAATCGTGCGCGACAATGCCACACACCGTCCAGTTGGCTGCCACACGCGCACTCACGCGTGATTTGCGGCCTTCCAGAATGGCGTTCACAAACTCCTGTACCATATGCGGGTGCGAGCCGCCGTGCCCGCTGCCCTGCAGGAAGGATACATGCTGATCGTCAATAATATGGTTTTCCAGCGCAAAGGGCGCAATCTGCGCGGGCAGCATTCCATCGGTGTCGGGCACCTTAACATGCGCCGCATCCTCAAACCCGGAAAACACAACCGGGTGCTCGCCAATGCACTGTTCCCACTCGAAGGACTTTTTCGTACCGTAAAAATCAAAGCTCTCGCGATACTGCCGGATCGTATCAAACAGGGTGCGGGTCACTTCGCCACCGACATCGCTGTCCTGAAAGGTCAGCTGCACGGATTCTGCCGCAAAGGGGGAATTGTAGTTGGCAATGTACTCCTCGTTAATGCGTCCGGAGCCGATGCAGCGCACCTGCACAATGGGCTTGCGCAAAATCTCCGAAAGCGGCGCAACCGCATGTGTGGGATAGTACATCGGCGGCAAGCCGTACCAATAAGCAGGCCAGCCCGGCAGCGACATGTTCTGCTGATGTGAACCACGCAGGAACTGGAGGCGGCCGATTTCGCCGTTTTCATACAAGCTCTTGAAGTACAAAAACTCGCGGGTGTAGATAGATGTTTCCATCATCATATACACCTTGCCGGTTTCCTCCTCCAAGCGTACAATCTCCTCGCACTCTTCCCGTTTCATGGACATGGTTACGGTGGAGGCTACATGCTTGCCCGCTTTCAGGGCTTCAATCGCCATCCAGCCGTGGGATTGCAGGTCGGAGTTGATGTGTATGGCGTCGATATCCGGGTCTTTGAGCATTTCGTGGAAGTCGGTATAGCGTTTTGGAATACCGAACTCGTCGGCAAAAGCGTTAAGCTTTGCCTCGTCACGGCGGCAAACCGCGACACACTCGGTTTTATCCCACGCCTGATAGATCGGCACAAACTCGCCGCCGAACCCCAGACCCACAACCGCAACACGTACTTTATCCATGGAAAATCCCTCCTATATAAAATTTTAATGCAGACAATCCCTTATATATTGCAGCCCCTTGACTGCAATTTCGTCCTCCGTATCGGCCAGCGGCGCCCACAGGCGCAGCAGCGGCTTGGTCTCGGGCACGTTGGCGTTAAACGCCTCCACAATAAAATTGCCCTTGTACCCCGCAGTCAGCATCGCCTTGCACAAATCGCGCGGGATGCCGTGCCCGCTGCCGGGAATCCCCCGGTTGCACTCCGAAAGATGGATATTAAAAATACGGTCCGCATGAGAAACGTACGATTTGGTTACGTCCAGCTCCTCAATGTTGGCATGGTTGGTATCCGCCAGAATGCCCACATTGTCCAGTTCCGTGCGACTGCACAGGTCGTAGGCCTGCGCGATCGTGTTGCAAATGTGCATTTCAAAGCGGTTCAGCGGTTCGGCAGCGATGAGCATATCGCACTTCTGCGCCTCCTCGCCAATCGCGCGCAGCCCTTCCACGCACCATTTGCGTTCTTCCTCCGTCGGGCCGACCTGCGTCGTATTGCAAAGCCCTTGAAAGAACGGGCCGCTGAAAACCGGCGAGCCCAAATCCCGCGCTTTATGTACCCCGGCTTTCAGGCGTTCCACCGCCGCGCGGCGCATGGCCGGATCGTGGCCGATCAGGTCGCCCTCCGTAACGGGGAACAGGTCCAGCGCCTGCACCGTCATGCCTTTTTCCTGCGCCTTTTTGGCGTATTTCGCAATCAGCGCGCCGTCCAGCTCGCCAACGGTCATTTCAAACGCGTCGTAACCGAAATCGCTCAGTTTATCGATGGTTTGGCTGTCCGCCGCAAAATTCGGGTGGGCGGTCCAAAGCATCAGATTCATCCCAATTTTCATAGCCAATCCCCTCTCCTCTCCGGTCAGGCCAGTTCACGCGCGCCGCGCCTGCGGGAAAGCGCTGTGGAAAGGCACATGAAGCCCAGTAATACCGCGCCTTTGACAATATCCTGTGAATATACGTCCACACCGACCAGATTCATCAGGTTATCCAGCGACGCCATGATGAACGCGCCGACAAACGTGCCGTACACATTGCCCTCGCCGCCCTTGAGGCTCGCGCCGCCGATGATGACCGCCGCGATGGAGGCAATCTGCAAACTGGTCGTAGAGCTTACGTTGCAAAAACGAAGCCGGAATTCCAGCGTGAGCGCGGCGATACCGCACAGTGTACCGGCCAGTGTGTAAACCAGAAATTTGATGCGTCTCGTATTGATGCCGCTCATCTTCGCCGCCAGCTCGCGCCCGCCCGTTTGGAAAATATTCTTGCCAAACCGGGAGAAAGCCAGCGTAAAGATGACGATGATGGAAATGGTAATCCACAAAATCGTGGGGAACAGCCGCCCGGCTGTGCCGCTTAAACCCAGCGTCTGGATCATCCATTTCTGCTGCGCCTGAAAGTTCAGCTTCGCAGCGGAGCTAAGCACGTAAGCCAGCGATTGAAACGCCATATAGGTACCCAGCGTAATCATAAACGGCGGTACACGGGTGCGGGACACCAGAAAGCCGTTAATCGCGCCGCACGCCGTAGTCGCCAAAATCATCAGCAAAATGACCATCGGCATGGGTATTGCCTCGTTCAGGCTGAGCAGGTGTGTTACGCAGTAGCCCACAGCCACAATGCCGCTCACGCTCATATCCAGACCGCCGGTTAAAATAACCAGCATCTGCCCCAGCGCCACAATACCAATGGCAGCCGCGCGTTCGCCGACATTGAGCATATTTCCGGTCGTCAGGTATGTGCCGCCGGTCGACAGCGTGGCAATTAGTATCATCACCGCGCCCGAAACCAGCACCGCGTATTTGCGGAAAAACTCCTGCATGGAGGAACGGGTGCCCGTCAACATTTTACCTTCGCCCCTTCCCGCAGGGAATTAAAGTACAACACCAGCACCAGCAGCGCGCCGACGATGATGCCTTCCATAAACCCTGAAATATTGGATAACCCGGTGAATACCACCAGCTTTTTCAAAATACGGATGATGATAACGCCCAGAAAGGCATTCCACACCGTGCCCTCGCCGCCCGTGAGCGATACGCCGCCCATGACTACGGCTGCGATGGTGTACAGTTCGTAATCCTTTGCCGCAGCCGGATACCCCGAGTTGAGGTTAGCCGCGATCAGCACGCCCGCGATGCCCGCGCAAAGGCCGGACAGCATATAAGCCTGCCGCAGCACCCGCCCGGTTTTCATGCCGCTGATGTGCGCGGCGTACCGGCTGGAACCTACCGCATAAAACGAACGCCCAAACCGGGTTTTCGACAATATCTGCATAATGATGACCAGCGCGATCATTGCGAAAATGAACATTACCGGTATCCACGTGCCGATTTTATAGGTCAGCACGTCTTTAAAGCCTGCCACTTCCAGCGCGATCGGCTTGCCCTTGACCAGCGTATTGCCAAGCCCCGTGGCAATCCACGTCATGCCCAGCGTTACAATCAGCGGCGGAATATTCATGCTGGTAATCAGCAGGCCGTTTAAATACCCGATCAGCGTACAAACTCCCACTGCCAGTACAATCGCCACAAGAATGGTCAGCACATCGCCGCCCAAATACATATCCCGCATCACACGGGCAATAATCACCGTGGAAAGTCCCGCCACCGCGCCGACTGACAGGTCGATGCCGCCTGTTAAAATGGCAAATGTCATGCCGATTGCCAGCAGCGTCATATACGAAACTTCCACCAGCATCCCCGTGAGGTTCATTTTGCTGAGAAACGATGTGTTATACAGGCTGCAAAACGCGAACATGACGACGACCACCAACCCCAGCGTGTTACGGGAAAGGGCCGCTTTTACTTTCTGCACTGCTTTCTCCTCCCTTTCGCTCACGCTTCGGCCGCCAGCAGAATATCCGTGAGGATTTGCTGCTTGTCGGCCTTTTCGATTGGATATTCGTTGATAATGCGCCCCTGCCCCATGGTGATAATACGGTCGCTCATTTCCATCAGCTCGTCAATATCGCTGGTGGCGATCACGATGGCGTTTCCCTCGGCGGCATAGCGGCGGAAAATATCGTACAAGTCTGCGCGCGCACCCACGTCGATACCCTCGGTTGGCTCAATCATAAACAGCACGTCCACCTCGGCATTCATCCACTTGGCGACCAGCACCTTTTGCTGGTTGCCGCCCGAAAGATACTCCACAAACTGCGTGCAGCCGGAGCATTTGATGCGCATATCGTTAATATAGCCGCGGGTTAGCTTTTCCGCCTGCCGCATGCTGACAAAGTGCTTTTTGTATTTATTGATGTTGGTGATGATGACGTTATCCTGCAAATCCTTGCACAGCACCAGTCCCGCTTCTTTGCGGTTGTCGGGTACCAGCCCGATGTTGTGCTGTATTGCGTGGATGGGCGAACGCAGCGTGACCGGCTTGCCGTTTTTACGGATGGTGCCTTGGTGATAGCGCATAAAGCCGAAGCAGCACTGCGCCAGCATTTTTTTGCCGGAGCCTTCCAGCCCGGCGATGCCCAGCACTTCGCCTTTGCGTACGGAAAAGCTTACGTCATACAGCCCGGGTGCGCTCAGGTGTTCCACCTCCAGCGCCGTTTCCCCCAGCTTCGCGTTTTTCCCGCCGCGCTGCCCGCTGAACAGGTTTTCATTGCCCGTCATGCTGGCAATCAGCTGTTTTTGCGTTGCATCCTCCACGCGGAACCAATCGGCGTTATACCCGTCGCGCAGCACCGTAATGGAGGTGCCGATGCGGAAAACCTCATCCAAATGGTGAGTGATGTACACAATACCGCAGCCTTCTGCTGCAAGGCGTTGCAGCGCTTCGTACAATGCGACGCGTTCCTTATCGTCCAGCGGGGCGGATGCTTCGTCGATCAGCAAAATGCGGCTCTTGCGGGCCAGCGCCTTACAAATGGCGATAATGCCCTGCTCGGATACCTTCAGGTCGCGCACAGGCACATCCAGGTTAATCTCCACGCCGAACTTGCCGATATATTCTTTCGCCTCCGCCTTCATGGCTGCAAAATCGAAGCGCTGGCGGCTGTTGCTTTTATATTTCTCGTTGCATAAAAAAATGTTCTCTACCGCGTTGAGCGTCGGCGCCAAATCGCGGTGCTGCTGCACGGCGTAAATACCGCAGCGCACGGCTTCCGCGGGGCTGGTGATGCGAACAGGTTTGCCCTCTACTAAAACTTCGCCCGTGTAGTGTGTGTTGATGCCCGACAGGACTTTTACCAATGTGGATTTGCCCGCGCCGTTTTCGCCGCACAGGCAGTTGATCTCGCCCGCGTCAATGGAAAAATCGACGTCGTGCAATATCTGCGTGCCGGAGAAAGAGATGTTGACTCCCCGGGCTTCTAAAAGTTTCATCCGTCCCACCCTTTCTGTATTGCGGCGGTCCGGGGACGGAATACTCCGTCCCCGGGCGCTTGGCAAGCTGATCGTTTCAATCAGTCTACGTTAAAAGGTGCAAACGGATCTTCCGGAATCCACTGATCCAGTGCGGAAACGCCGCCCATATCCACATAGCTTTGCGGATAGTACTTATCCCACATTTCGCCGGAGCAGGGGAAGATGTCGTACATGCCGTAGGAGCCGGGCACATACGCGTCGCCCGCAGCTTCGCACATGGAGCTGAGCTCTTCCATCGCGGCTTTGGCTTCAGGGGTGTTGATGTTAAACAGGCGCTGCGCCAGCAATACTTCGGTGGGAATATCGTTGCCATTCAGGTATTGGATGGCATATTCCAGCGCTGTTACGCCGTAGCAGGGCGGATACTCAATTACGCTGTACACCTTGCCGGTGAGCAGGTAATCTTTCAGGAATTCGGCATTGCCGTTGGAGGTAACATATACCAGATCGTTGTAGCCCATCATTTCCGCAACTTCAATCGCCTGGCCGCAGCCGGTGTCAAACGCGCAAACGATGCAGTCCAAATCGTCGCCATGCGCCGTCAGGATGTCCTGCGCGCCTTCGTACGCCATGGAATCGTCGTAACCGCCGTCTACAACCTGCACAATTTTAATATCGGGGTAGTCGGCCAGCACGCGGCGAATACCGGCGGAGCGGTACACGGACACGCTGGCGCCAACCGCGCCGGAAATTTCGGCTACGTTGCCTTTGGGTTCGCCGTTTTTCTGGGTGAGCACTTCCACAATGGAAATACCCATCGCAACGCCGTCGCGGAAGTTATCGCCTTCGATGTCGGCAATGTACATGCCCTCGCCCACCGGCGCGTCAATCGCACGGTCGATGGTGATGAACGGCACGCCCGCCTCGGTGCACATGTCGTTTACTACGGAAAGCGGTGCGCTCTCGTTGGGGCTGAAGAGGAGGATGTCGGGCTGCTGTGCCAGCAGAGAACGGATATCCTCAATCTGCTTGGCACTGTCCGCGCCGGAGTTGGCTACGATGTACTCAATGCCGAATTCCTCATTCAGGTATTCCAGGCAGTTGATCATATCGTTGTAAAAAGCCGCGCGCCAGCTATCCGCCATATCGCCGTTGGAAAAAGCGATTTTGTACTTCAGCGCGGGGATCGCACCGACGTTTGCAACGCCGGGGATCTGCTCGTTGGTGTAGGATGCAGGCGTCAGGGACGTGCCTTCGCTCGCAGCCTCGCGGGGTGCCACCGTACGGGTCGTGGTTTCTGCCAGCGCAGCCATGCTCATGGTGAGCATGCAAAGGGTCAAAAGCAGCGCTATCCATTTTTTAGCCATGGGAAAACCTCCTTGTGTTTTTTATTCGGTTTGTCACCAAATGTTTATGAATCTATTATAGACCTCCTCTTTTTTTTCACCATGCACAATTCCTGCACGAATGTTCGTAATTTCAACATTGTGCTTTTTTCGGCCACATTGCACATGGATAAAGAAAACCGCGCCGCGTTTTACTGTAACGCGCCGCGGCATGCGATGGATGCCGGTTTATTCCCTGCGGAATTCGCTGATGGTCATGCCGACGTTCTTTTTAAACACGAGGCTGAAATAGTGCGCGTCTTCCACGCCCACCTGCCGCCCCACCTCATAGGCGGCCACATCGGTCTCCAGCAGCAGCTTCTTGGCGCGCTCGATGCGCAGGTTCGTCAGGTACTCTACAAACGTCATGCCCGTTTCCTGCTTCATCAATCTTCCCAAATGCCCGGTGCTTACAAAGCATTGCGCCGCCACATCATTCAGGTTCAGCCCGGGGTCAGCCATGTTCTCCTCTAAATGGGTTACCACGCGGCTGACCAGCGGGTGAAGCGTACGGCTGGGGCGCTGATCATCCAGCAAGGCGGCGATGCGCGCTTCCAGCGCAAGGCTGCTTTTCATGCGGGCGGTCACTTCCAGCAGCTCCGCCGCCTTAATGGGCTTGAGTAAATAACCGATAATCCCCGCGTGGATGCTGCGCTGGGCATATACAAAATCATCATAGCCCGTAACCACCGCAATCCGGATGCGGGGATGTTTTTCCATTACGGCGCGGGCAAAGTCGATGCCGTCCATTACGGGCATGCAAATATCCGTAAAAATAATGTCCGGCGTAAGCTCTTCCACCAGCGGGAACGCCTCCTGCGCGCTCCCGGCCTCACCCACCACCGTCATGCCGTTTCCTTCCCAGTCAATCGACATGCGAATCAGGTTACGCAGCAAGCTTTCATCGTCCACAATCAACACTTTGTACTGTTCGCTCATTTCAAATCCTCCGGAATGGTCAGTATAATCGTTGTGCCTTCGCCGGGAATACTGTCAATATGGCAGCACTCCCTGCCGCAGAAAATGCGCATCCGCTCCATGGTGCCCCACAGGCCGAAGCTGGATACGTCCCCGTCGCGTTCGCCACGCAATATAGCGCTGATCTGCCGGGGTTCCATGCCGATGCCGTCGTCCCGCACGGTAATTACAGTGCCGCCTTCGCCGTGGTGCACGCCTATGTACACATTGCCCCGTGTGCTCTTGGCGCGGATGCCATGGTAAATGGCGTTTTCCACCAGCGGCTGTATCACCAGCTTCGGGATAGGCGTTTTGAGGCACGTTTCATCTATATCGTAATGGATACGGTATTGATCCTGATAGCGTATTTTTTGAATGATCATATAGTTTTTGACCATTTCAATTTCCTCGCCCACGGTTAAAATATCCCGGCCTTTGCTGACGCTCATGCGGTAATACTCGCTCAGCGCCCGGGAGATGAGCACAACGTTTTCATGATCCCCCATCATGCCCAGAGATACGATGGAATCCAACGTGTTATACAGAAAATGCGGTTTAATCTGCGCTTGCAGCACGTTCAGCTCCGCCTTGCGGATGACCTCCTGCTCCATAATGTTCTGCTCGTGCAGCTCCCGCAGGCGGGTAATCATCTCGTTATAACCGGCAAACAGATGCTCAAACTCGTCGCTTGTCGCGCGTTTCTCAATCATCGTGTACGATCCGGACTGCGCGCCGTTCATCGTGTCCAGCAGCTGGCGGATGGGGCGCGTGAAAATATGTGAAATCAGGATGGACGCCATCAGCAGCACAACACCGTTGAGTACAATAATCAGCAGCGTCATCAGCCCCGTAATGTGGTTGTCCGCCACCGCTTTGCCCACGTTAGTAATGCCAATCAGGTACCAGCCGCTGCTTTCGTCCTGCTGCCGGGTTACGATAAACTCATCCCCGCCGATTTCCTCGGTCAGGTCCTCGCCCTCCAGCTCCGTTTGACTCAGCTGGTTTTGCAGCACCTCTTCATACTTGCCGCTAAAATCCCCCAGCCGTGCAACACATTGGTGATCGGTATCCACAATGGCGATCCGCTGGGCATACATTTCCAGCGAAGGCTCAAACATATTGGCAAAAGCCTCGTTGGAAATATTGATCACCATAATGCCGAGGTTGGAGGCATAGTTCACATCCCGTATCAGCCGGATCATAGAAACCATGTTGCCTTCGGAACGGTAGGAGAACGCCCCGCCGCCGTTGAGGGAAAGGATGTAAAGACCCTTGCCCGCAATAACGCTCTGGTACCACTGCGCATCGCTCACATGCTCCAGCTCAAAACGCGTCGTCTCCTGACGGCTGGCGGAAAATACACCGTCGTTAAAATCGAACACGAATACAGAGTCGATCGTCGGCACCGCCTGAATCAGCGAATACAGGTACACCTCCACCCGCGACTGCAAAAACAAATCTTCATCAACGGCATCGCGGCGCAGCAGCGCTTGCAATTTGCTGTTGGAGAAAATCAACTTGGAATAGTCGTTCATGTTGGAAAGCATCAGTTCCAGGTTAATTTTGGTGGCCGTTACCGTCTGCTCTGCGGCGGTCTGCACGCGCGAGCGTACATACTCCGTCGTTATGTTCTGGTATACGGCGATCGATAGGGTTACGACGACCACCACGACAATAAAATAAAACAGCGCCACGCGCGGCCCGATTTTACGGGCCACCGTTCCAGCGCATTCCGTTTGCGCGCCATATTTCTCCTCCGCAACCGCCGCGCGGGTTTCGCGCCGCGGGTATACCGCAAATAAAATTGGCAGCCGTTGAAACGCCGGGCTTTTCTCCCGCGTATCAACCATTGCACAGTGATATGCCGTTTTCCGTTTTACCATAACGCCCGGCTCCGGTTTTACGCGCCCGGTCCCGGCCGGTTTTCCGTAAACACTGTTTTTACCGCTTTGCGGCTGCCTGCCGTAAAAAAATGTACCCGGCAGCGATTCAGTAAAAATAGCAAGGGCATTCGCTTCCCTTATTGGTTTTTATTCCACAGTGTGCACATCACACGTACTATATCATTCATCGAAAATATGGTCAAGTTTTCTCCGCGGTGGTATTTTTGCGAAAAACGCTCTTTTTTACTGCGGAAAACCCCGCCGCCTGCCATTCCCTCATAGCGCCCATAATTTCACCATGCGAAATTCTTTGACAGTTCTGCCGCATGGATGGTACTGTGTTTTCACAAAGGTAACGGACGCGTTTTGCGTGCCGTACACACAGGAGACGGAAACATCCGTCCATCGTTATCCAAATGAATAGGAGGTATTCCCCATGAAAAAACTGTTGTGCACCCTGTTGGTGTTCGCCCTCGTGCTGACCGTATCCGGCGCGTTGGGAGAGACGGCCTACACCCCCATGACGCTGCGTTTTGGCACAACGTCCGGCGAAAGCACAATGTATGTGCAGTACTTTAAAGCTTTCAGCGATAAAGTATCCGCCGCGACGGACGGCGCCGTCAAAATCGAGGTCTATCCCGGCTCGGTGCTCGGTACATCCCTTGAGATGCTCCAGTCCACGCAGCTTGGCGCGCTGGACATCGTCGTCGTGCAGCCTGCCGCCTGCGCGGATTTGGGCGTAAAAGAAATGGGCGTCTTGTCGCTGCCCTACCTTTTTGACAGCTACGCTCATTATTGGTCCGTGCTTACTGGTGAAATTGGGCAGGAGCTGCTGGACAAGGTAACCGCTGCGAATATCGGCTTGGTAGGCTTTGGCTACTACCCGGACGGCGCACGCCACTACTTTACCACCGAACAGGGCGGACCCATCCGCAGCCGCGAAGATATTAAAGGCAAAAAGCTGCGCATCCAGTCCTACGCCATCGACCAGACTACGGCAAACGCGCTGGGCTTCGCCGCTACCCCCGTATCCATCTCCGAGTTGTACAGCGCGCTGCAAAGCGGCGTTGTGGACGGCGCGGAACAGCCCCTTTCCACCATATACAGCAACCGCTACTACGAAGTGTGCAAATACATCACGCTGGACGGGCATTCCTACAACATGCCTACGCTGCTCTTCTCCTCCGCCACATGGGCACGCTGCTCCGACGAGTTGAAAGCCGTTATGCACACTGCTTGGGATGAGTGTCTGGCTGACATGCGCCCCGAAATTGAAAGCTATCAGGATGAGCTGATTCAGGAGTTCCGGGACAGCGGCCTGGAAGTAATCGAAATTACCGACCGCGAAGCGTGGGTAGAAGCGATGGCTCCTGTTTACGCTGAGTATGGCGCGGGTCTGGAAGATTACATTGCCCGCATCAACGCCCTGAAATAATCCCCTCATACACTGGAGGGGGGACGCTGTTCTACCGAAAAAGCTTCCCCCTCCGCTCTCTTTCAGGCGGGCTGCCAACGGGGCAGCCCCGCTTAGGATTCGGCAAGGAGGTTCGCCATGCGCTGGTACAAACTGTTTATTGGTTTATGCGAATGGGTGGACAAGTTCATCAATCTTGTGTGCGTTATATTGCTTACCGCGCAAACCATCGCCATTATTGTGATGGTTCTCGGCCGGTATTTGTTCAACGCCGTGCCGCCCGGCACGGAGCAGTTTTCTCTCTTTTGTCTGGTTTGGTTTGCCATGTTGAGTATTTCATTATCCATCCGCGACGATTCTCACGTGAAAATGGAAATTATCGACCGGATCGTAGGCGAAAAAAACGTGATCTGGTTTCAAATTTTTTGCGCACTGGTGACGGGTGCGTTCGGCTTTATCATGATGTTTTACAGCCAGCCCATCCTGCGGCTTACCGCTACCATCAAACTAACGGGGTTTTCCGTACCCACCAGCTGGCTATACGCATCCGCCACCGTCGGGGGCGCGGCGCTGATGTTGAATTGTGTATGCTTTATTGTTGAGCGCTGCGTAAAGCGCTTCGGAAAAGGGGTGGAGGCATGACGACCGAAACCATCGCCATCCTCATTCTGGTTGGCACCTTCCTTACGCTTCTATTCCTGCGGGTACATGTGGCGGTTTCCATGGGCATCGCGGCAGTTGCCACCTACGCTTACCTTGGACTTCCCATCAGCCTTGTTGTGCAGTATACGGTTGGCGGTGCGAATGTGTTTACCTTTTTAGCGGTGCCGTTTTTCATTCTCAGCGGCGAGCTGATCAACCGCGGCGGCATCGGTACGCGTTTGGTACGCTTTGCCAATGCGCTGGTAGGCTGGATTCCCGGCGGTGCAGCACTGGTAAACGTGGTTGCCTCCATGTTTTTCGGCGGCATTTCCGGTTCTGCCCCGGCTGACATTGCCTCTCTGGGGCCTGTTGAGATTGAGCTTATGGAAAGCCAGGGGTTCAACCGCGATTTTTCCACCGGCCTTACCATGGCAAGCGCCATACAGGGTATGCTGATTCCGCCCAGCCACAATCTGGTGATTTACGCGGTGGCAGCCGGCAGCGTGTCCGTAGCGGGTTTGTTTTTAGCCGGGCTTCCGGCGGGTATATTTCTGGGGCTGGTGTTAATGGTGTACAGCGTTATCTATGCCATGCGCCGCCATTTGCGCAGCCGGGATAAATTCTCCCTCAAAGAAACCCTGCGCGCGGGCGGCTCCGCTTTCTTTGGCATGATGACGATTCTCATCATCATCCTTGGTGTAGCGGGCGGCGTGATGACGGCTACCGAATCCGCATCCATCGCAGCGCTTTGGGCGTTCATCTGCGCGTGGATCATTTACCGCGGCATCCGTTTGCGGGATTATTATAAAATTGCGACCGCCGCCGTAAAAATGCTCTCGATCATTCTCATCCTGATGGCGATTGCCAACGCCTTCGGCTGGGTGGTTGCCTACCTGCGCATTCCCAACCTGATTGCGGCGGCGCTGCTGGGGCTTACCCAAAACAAATATCTCATTTTGCTGATGATCAATGTACTGGTGATTTGTCTGGGTATGATTATGTCCATCAGCTCGCTCATCCTGATTCTTACGCCCATTCTCGTACCGATCCTGACGGCACTGGGTGTAAGCCTGATCCAGTTTGGCATCGTTTTTGTCCTCAACCTTGGCATCGGTTTGCTTACGCCGCCGGTCGGCGCGGCGCTGTATGTGGGCAGCGCGGTATCCGGCTTGAGTGTCGGGCGCACGGCAAAGGCGCTATTGCCCTTTTACTGCATGCTTTTTGTGGCATTGATTCTGCTAACGTACATACCGGAGCTTACGGTATGGCTGCCTTCTCTTTTCGAGTAAACGGATTAACCGTCCGGTAACGGGGGAACTTGTATGATTCAATCGGTCAAAAAAGCGGCGGATATTCTCACGATCATCGGCGGGTTCGACGGCTCTGCCATGCTGGAGGATATCGCGCGGGAAACCCACCTGAATAAAAGCACTTGCGCGCACATTTTATCCACCTTGTGCGATGTGGGCTTTGTTACGCATCCGTCGCGTATGGAGGGCTATCAATTGGGGCCTTTCATCTACTACCTTACGCAAAACGGGCGGTTTGGGCAGGAGTTGATACAGGTTTGCACCCCCATTATGAACTGGCTCCATCACCGTACCGGCGAAACGGTCGTCCTTTCCGTGCTGTACAAAGAGTATAAGCTGATCATCCACAGGGTTGAAGGACGGCGCAAGCTTTCCCCGGCCCAGCACCAGATGATCAAGGGGCAGGTATACCTTACCGCAACGGGGCGCATGTTGCTTGCGCACATGTGCGAAAGCGAGCTGGACGGGTATATCGCCCGCATGGGTTTGCCCCGCGCGCAGGATTGGGCGGACATCACCACCCCCGAAGCGCTTAAAGCAGCGCTGGCGCGCATCCGGAAGGATGGTTACGTACGCGCCACCGACGAGCCGGACGTAAACGGGTATGCCTGCGAACTGCACAACTGCAAAGGCACGGTCGGCGCGCTGGGCATGGCTGTACCGCGTGGCTTGGAGGATGATAAGCCGATCATCCGTGATCTGCGGCGGGCAGCCGCCGAGATCAACCGCCGTCTCACCTTTGAATCGATCCCGAAAGAATAATCCCGCCGGATGAAACAGGCGCAATTGATAAAGGAGGAAACAACCATGTTTTTATATACCCCTGAAGAAATTATCGCGATGACCCCCTTATGGAAGGGAAAACGCTTTGCGGACGGACGCCCGCAAGTGGAGGACCACTATTTGGACGCACTCTACACCATGACGCTGGAAGAATTGTGGAAACCCATCTTTGTGAAGGGCTATGAGAACCAGTTTATCGCCATGAAAGCCCTGCACCCGGAATTTAAAGAGGATGGCACTGTCAACCGCAAGCTTGTCGGCCGCGCCGTAACCGCTATGTACGCCCCCACACGCCCCGATTATCACGAGGCAATGTTCACTATGGCCGGGGAGCTTGGCCTTAACGGTACGCCCAACCAATGGGTAATCGATAGTCTGCAAAGCCGGGATGTGGTTGTGATTGATATGTACGACAAGGTTTATAAGGGTACGTTTTTGGGCGGCAACCTTACCACCGCCATCCATTCCAAAACCGGCAGCGGCGGCGCGGTTATTTGGGGCGGCATCCGCGATATTGAACAGATGCAGCGCGTGCCGGACGTGCAGGTGTACTACCGCGGCATCGACCCGACCCCCATCCGCGATTTTGTTATGACTGGCATGAACACGCCCGTGCGGCTGGGCAGCGGCCGCGATACCGCCGTATGCCTGCCGGGCGACGTTGTGTACGGCTGCGGCGGCGGCGTGCTGTTCATACCGCCGCATCTGGTAGCCGAAGTGGTGGACGGCGGCGCAAAAACACAGGTGAAGGATATGTTCGGTTTTGAAATGATCACGCTTGGCAAATTCACAACCGCGCAAATTGATAAAAACACATGGAGCGAAAGCATGCTGGATATGCTGGTCGATTTTATCCGCTGCGACGCACGCGCCGAAGCCTACCGCGGGCTGGACTGGACAAACGAGTATGATTTGGCGCGCAACGGCGATCCAAACGATACGCAGTCCGCATTATAAGCAAACCGCCATACGGCAGGGGATACGCCCGTTTCCCCTGTTTCATTGCCATAGCACAAGACCGGCAAATCATGCCGGTCTTGTGTTTGTTTTATCGTCTGTTCACTTATTTGCCCGGTTTGCCGCCGCGGCCACCCATGCCGCCTCCACCGAAGCCGCCCATCATGGACTGGGTAAGCACGGTCACGGTTTCCCCGTTTACGGTAATATCACCGCCGTTCAGCTCACCGATGCCGTTATAGTCAAACGCCGAGTTCGCCGTAATGTTCAGGGTGCCGCCGTTAATGTACAGGTTGCCGTTGGAATCCAGCGCGTCGGTATCGCCGCTCGCCATTTTAATGGTGATGTTGCCGCCGTTGATTTCCATAATCAAGTCATACGAGCTTTTCTGCGAAACGTTGATGCCGTCGTCGGTAGCATAAATGTTGATTGTACCGCCGTTGATTTGGACGTATGTACCTTCGATGCCTTCCGTGCTGGTGTTAATGTTGATCGTACCGCCGTCGATTTGAACAATCGCATTGCCCTGTATGCCGTCATCCCCGGCGGAAATATCCAGCGTTGCATTGTAGATGTAGATGTACCCCAGCGAGGAATCCTTATCATTTTCGCTGTGCAGCGCATCCTTTTGGGAGGCAATGCTGATATCCCCTGCATAGATGCGGATGGAGTCGTTTGCTTCCAAACCATCCAGCGCCGCGGTAATGTTGTAGGTTCCTCCGGTGATTTTCAAATCGTCCTTGGAGGTGATGCCGTTCCCTTTGGCCGATATAACCGTCAGCGATCCCGTTCCGTTCAAGGTAAGGTCGGATTTGGAAATGATTACGGAATCCAGACTGCTTGTTTCATACGCGCCCGTTACTGCCATACTGCTGTCGCCCGTCAGCGTTACAAACACCTTGTCGGCCGATACAACGTAGATGGCGGGTGCGTTTTCGTTGGTAATGCTTACGCCGTCCAGCACAAGCTGCACCTTTGCTTCATCGTCGGCTTCCACCCATACAGTCACATTGCTTGCGCTGCCGCTGAGGACGTATACGCCTTCTTCGTCAATCAGCACATCTTCATCACTGGTAAGTGTGATATACGAAGCTTCCTCCAGCTCCGCTGTCTGCTGCAAATCCCGCTCTGTAAACATTTCCGTAACATCCAGCACCGATCCGTCCGTAGATGATAGAATGCCTGTGGATGCGGATGATGTTTCGCCGTTATCCGCCGCGCTGGCGCTAAGCAGCGTGTTCACGGCTGTTTCTACCGTGTTCGTAGTAAACAGGCTATCGCTTTCGTATGTCGTACTGCCAAGGATGCTCCCTCCAACTACCATTACAACGAGCATCAGTGCAATCGCAGCAATCACCCAAAATTTCTTCATGTTTGTACCTCCTATAGTACGTCGCTTGCGTCCGATAAATAGCCGCAAAGAATATCCAAATTGCCGTTTCGGCATCGCAGTTGGTCGATCATTTCCTTTTCCCGGGTTTCATCCTTGAGCATAATGTCATAGGATAGTTGAAACAGGCTGCCCATATTGGTTGTTTTCACCCGTTTCAGCTTGTGCTGGGTCGTAAATTCGGCAAACAAATCGTCGAACAGTCCCGAATAGTCCAGACTTTCCGGTATGGTAATGCGCAGCTGTTTGCACGTCTGTTTGGGCTCGCCGAAATTACCGGCAAACAGCAGCATCGATACAGCCCCGACCAGTACGGTAAACACCGCGGCGTAGAGAACGTAGCCCATCCCCGTAGCCAACCCGACGGCCATGGAAAAGAAGATAAACCCAATTTCCTTAGCCGTGCCCGGTATGGAGCGGAACCGTACCAGGCTGAATGCGCCCATTACGGCGATGCCCGTGCCGACGTTGCCGTTGACGATAGCAATTACCGCCCCCACAATGGCCGGAAGCAGCACCAGCGTAACCACAAACTGCTTGTTATAGGTGCTCTTGTACATATAGAACAGCGCGATCACAAACCCAAGCAGCAGCCCCGCACCCGTATATACCAGCGTTGTTGCCAAATCAAAATTTTCAAACATCGTAGTCCTCCCTTACGCCACTTGCTTTTTTACTTCCGGGAGGCAGGCCTGCGCCCCGTTTATCCCGATATAATGCTCGTAACAATACCCGTACTTGGAAAATGATGCCGGGTAGATTTTTTGCGTGTCCAACGCACCGCTAAGCCACAGCGGCATTGCGCCGTGCACTTTAATTTCAACTACATACTGTGAATCGTCCAGTATCCTGCAGCCATGGTCGCCGCTGGTCAAATCCAGATCGTCGCACCGGAAGCGGATGTTCTGGTCAAATGTAATGCGCAGGCTTTCATCCTCTTTCCCTTTCAGGGCAGTCCGGTCATACGCGATGTAGATTTTCGGCTGCGGATGATACAGCGCCATAAAATAATCAATCTCGCTCATCACCTGTTTGGATACATCCGGCACCGTACCGTTTGCAAGGTGGCTGTTCAAATCCCGCATCCGCATGGATACACGGCGTTTGAATACTTCCCGCTTGTACTTCTTCTTCAGCTCGAAAAACACTTCGTCCTCAGCGCCGGGAATGCCGTAGCTGCGCACCCGCAGCTTCTCCTTGTAAACCGGTTTATCGATGGATTGGCGAATGATAGCGTAATTATCCGTATCATAGTAAATATTACATACCGTATATTGGCCGTACTCATCCGGCTGTGTGTAAGGCGCGACCGCCTTGCAAAAAGCGGCGTATTGCCGGGCATCCATGATGTATTTCATTTCAAACCGCTTAAATGTACCCATGCTGCCTGCCATTGTGAATGCCTCCTTCGTATCAGTTCGTTTACGGTAAACACAGCACCCGCGCTCTGCGCCGGGCAGACTGCGTAATCAAAAAGGATTCAGGTCACCTTCGCTGTTTGCTTATTTGTAAGGCAACCACCCCGGCAACGAGCATCAAGCCGCCAACAATATAGAAAACAATCGTATAGGGGGAGGACGTACCCGCAATTTCAAATACGCCCTGTAACATGCTGCCCACAATCAACGTAGCGATTCCCGAGTTATACAGGTTGTACGCTATCCGGTAAAGCGGCTTTGCCGCGATCACAGGGGCAAGGAGCCGCAGGAGCATAAAAACCAGCGCACCGCCCAGCAGGGGATACAGGAACAGCCATGTCATCGCGGGCGAGGAAACGCCGTGCCCAAACAAAGCGTAAATCTTATCAATCAGGAAGCAAAGCGCGCTTATGGCGAGATATACCAGCGCCGTTTTCAACAGCTGATGGCTTTGCCTTTCCTTATACGCTGAAATATACAATGTCGCTCACGCTCCTTTCCCCATAGCTTCTTCCGTCCGTCGGGTTATTGACAACCTGCCCGTTAAACCACATGGTGGAGGACCCTCCGCCATCCAGGTTATAGGCAACGGTGCACCCGCGGTCTGCAAACAGCTGTGCCAGCTCCAGCAGGGATAGTCCGGCGCTCTCGCTTGTGCGCCCGTCGGATACGATAACAATATAGTGCAGTGCATCCACCTGCCCGATTGCCGTTCTGGGGTTACTGCTCTTGGATTGCCCCACTTCGCTGCCGGCGGATACCGTGATTTCACCATTGTTGATAAGCGCCGGTCCGAAAGAAAGTACCTGCCACGCTCCGGCATCCACCAGGCTTTGCGCGGTCGTTTCGCTCTCCTCAATAATGGAGAAATTGCCGTTGCTATCGATTACCAAATCTTCATTGTCCCCCGAAGTATCCCGGTATAAAACACCGTTGCGGATAACGTATCCATCGTTGCGGAAGCCGTAATAATCGCCGTTGATGGCAAAAATCGCGTCGTTGCTCTCCGCCATAGCGGATGTGGTTTCCTTGATGTTACGGCCATAAACGCCGTTGGCCAGCGCCGTTTCCAGATAGGAAACATCCACTATTTGTATATCGGCGATATACACAGCCGTATCATACACATAAAGGGTTTCCAGCGTAATCTGTATATTCTCATCCGTGTAAGACGTATCGGTAATTACCGCTTCCGAACCGGCCGATGCTGAAGAGGTATCGTCCGCCACAGCCGCCGTATCCTCCGCCTGTACCGCAAGTGTGGCTGCTTCCGCCGTGGCGATGACCCCGGTCGTTTGCGAAGCGGTCGTCACCGTCAGGCTGCGCGGAATCACAAAAGTATCCAGCATCACATACGACGCGGCAAGCAGCAGCACGAGCGTGTACACCATCGCCCACCGGAATGATTGCTTTAAAAATCTCATACCTGTAAACCTTTCTGTAACTTAGTACACGCCTATCATAGCGGCGGTGTTTGAAAGGTGGCTGAATGAAAAATGAACATTTAACGAAAATTTTACGAATACTGTAAACTGTACCGAACGGCTCTCCCGGTCATATGCGTGATTATCCGCACAGAAAACGGCACGGCAAAGCATACGCTGTTGTATGGGCGTGGTTTTTAAACGGATACAGCAGTACAGCCGGTATTCCGGTTTGCCGCATCCATCCACTTTCCATCACAAAGCCTATGCTCTTATAACTTCACTATTGGTTTGACTGCAGACCGTCCATGCACCGGCTAAACCCTCCAAATGTAATGGAAACGCTTGATTGCTCATGCGCTTCGATCAGAAGTACTCTCTTCTTATTAGGTGTTTGCATCGGCTTAAAGCGGCTTGTTATTTTTGCGCTATATAGGTTTGAGCCGCTGCCGAAATGCGCAAAAAAGAGCAGCCCGCATCTTGTGGCTGCTCCATACTGTACGCACCTTCTAGCATTGCGCATCTTCCCGCTGTTTTCCAGTGCGGTTCTGGTTTAATATGCACTGGGTAATTGCAGAAATCTTTCCGTATACCACCATTTTGTCTCCTTGCAGGATCGTCGTTTCCGCCGTGGGAAAATCCAGCGTTTCCGCTCCCCGGTCTATTTTCAGGATTTGAATGTATTTTTCTTTCAAACTGGCGTCCCGCAGGGTTTTGTTGCAAAGCGGGCTTTTTTCGTCGATCACCAACTCGTAAATGCTGAATTCCGGGCTCAGGTTCAGGATTTTGTCAATCTTGTGCCCACGGGGGTTTTTCATGCTTTTGGACAGCCATTTTTCCGCTACACGGTCAAAACGGCCCAGAATATATTTACTTTTAGACACCAGCGAGATCAAAGCAAACACGGCGATAATCGCTAAAAACATTTCCAGCGTGCTTTTCTGGTCGTTGCTGAACACCTCAAACAACATGCTGATCAGCGTCGCCTGCGATACATAACTGATAATCATCAGTACGCTGGCAATTTTCCGGCGCGTGGGATGCTGCACAATCAGCTCGGATTCGCGGGTGGTAAACCCGGTATGCGTCAGGATGGAGATTACCTGAAACCGCGCCTTGTTCAGCTCCAGCCCTGTCAGCTTGAGCAGTATGGAAAGCAGCTCCACCAAGAGCCACAAGGCGGCAAAGAAAAAGCCGAAAATTATAAAACTCATTTTCTATCGGGTATGACAGCGTCATACATTCCTTCCTCAATATTTACTGTTTTTATAGCCCGCAGAGGTATCGGGCGGTATCGCTACCAAAACAACCGGACGATCCTGCGGCTGCCCTTTCGTTGCTATGGATGGTTTGTCCGCAGATATACGTTACCCCCTTGCCCCCCGGCAGAAACCATTCCTTTGTAACCCTTATTTTTACACTCAGGTATACACTAATGTTACAACTTTCCAGAAAAGGTGACAAGTGAATTTGCTTGTACCGCCCCCAAAGCAAAAAGCCACGCCCGTCTCCCCGCAGAGAAACCGGCGCAGCTGCTGGCATATTCCCTATGCGATTGTGATTGCGGTATTACGATGCCGCCTGCACGATCCGATCCACCACCAACTGGCGAAATTCCGGCGACAGTGTAATAAAATACGCGGTAAAGCCCGTTACCCGCACCACCAGATCGGGGTACAATTCCGGGTTTTTATGCGCAGCGCGGATGGTATCGGCATTGACGATGTTTACGTTAATCAGCGTTCCCCCACGGTTTAAATGCGTGCGCAGGAGGGCGATCACCTTGTCTACGCCGCCTTCTTCGGCGGTAATGCCGGGGTCCAGCTCCATCTGGAAGGGGCTGGTGTTACCCATGCCACATTGCGCGGCGAGTATCGCCTCGCTCAACGTGGTCATAGCGCCGTTGGGTACGTTGCCCGGCATGGGATTGGCGCCATGGTTGATTTGCGTGCCCGCCTTGCGGCCATCAGGCGTCGCCCCGACGATTTTGCCAAATAAAATGGTCTTGCTCCAGCTGAACAGCGCCGGTATAAAAATTTCGCCTTCCTTGGCGGGCTGCGCAACCACGGCATCGGTAAACTGTTTTGTCAGCTTGCGCACCCACTGTTCCCCCAGCGAGTTCCATTGCCCGTACTTGGGCGCGCTTTTAAGCACAGCCTGAATATAAGGGCCGTCCGGCGCTTCGTAATTGGTGCTTAGTGCGTGTTCCACCTGCGCCCATGTCAGGCGTTTCTCCGTTTCCACACAGGTTTCCAGCGCGGCGAAGCTATCTGCCGCTACCGCGATGCCGGAGCCTTCCACGCCGATGTTGTAATACTGCATGCTGTGGTCGGAAGCGTCGCGCCCTTTTTCAATCGGCCCCACCGTCATGAGGTTTAAAAACAATTCCGGGTTGTTTTCATGGTTGCGTCGCAGGTGCATATCGGTCGTATCCGCCACCAGCTGTAAAACTATGCCTATATGCCGTTTGTAAAGATTATAAAGCCTTGCCACGCTGCGCTCGCCGGATAAAAACATTTCCGTCAGCGCCACTTCAAACACCTTAGCCATATTGACCTTAATGCTGTCGTTCAGCGGATATTCCAGCCCCGGTATCGCCATCCAGTTACAGCCCACGGCAATGCGTTTGCGTGCCAGTTCCCGCGAAAAACCACGGCGGACGAATCCATCCACCAGCGACTGGTCGCCCGAAAAGCGCGGCCAGCCGTTCTGGTGTTCAAACAGCAGTTCCACGCAACGGCGGAAAAAGTCCTCCGGCAGGCCGTCGTGTACGCGCACGGTCAGGTTGGCAGCTACGTTCAGCCGGTCGGCCGCCTCCAGAATCAGCCACGAAACACGGCTTACCATGTCGCGTCCGGCCTCGTCCGGCCCGCCCAGCTGATAATACTTCGTATCGCTCATCAGCAGTCCGCTGATGTAAAACACCGCGTCCTCATCGTCTATCCGCCCCGCTGCAACATCCCGCTCGTAATACGGGCGCAAAAGCTCGTCCAGCTGTCCGCCCGCTCCCTCGCGGTTGAAGCTGCGCCCGAAAATGTTGTACCAGCTGATCAGCTGGCATGCCTCGCGAAGGGTTGTAGGCGTCCCGGTCAGCACCGCTTCGTTTGCCAGCAGCATGTTTTGCAGGTTTTCTTTGCGGTAAGGGTCTGTTTCCTTTTCGGCTTTTTCCCGGATGCAATCTATAGTGCGCTGCATCCAGCCGATACACGTATCCAGAAACAGCTTTTCCGCCTGATAAAAATCCCGCTGTTCCTGCGTTTGGTTGTTGATGCCCGCGTAATGCTCCACCTTATCTCGCAGCCCACCCCAGCCCAGCGCAAGCGCAATGCGCGCATCACCGCACAGGTGGTGCATCTGCCCCAGACCATGATCCAGCCCGTAGCGGTCGATCTGCGCCTGATAGGGGCTTAAATCCCAGTTTTCGTGCCAGCGCAGTTTGCGGAATTTTTGCAGGATGCGGTAAAAATTACCCGCCATGGCGCTATACGGCACCACCACCGGCGGAAAGCTCGCCACCATATCCCGGTAATTTTCCGACCAGCCTTTGTAGCCGTGAAAATCGCCGTTAAGCGTATCGCCTTTCGGCTTCCAATGGTAATCCTCCGGCGGAACAAGAAAGTGATAATCGTCCTCATCCGTAGACCCAAACCGCGTTATTTTTTTACGGGTTTCGGCAATTTTATCTTCGCGCAGCTGCCGGATCCAGCCGGTATATAAAACGCGTTTCTCTTCCAATGTCATTGTTTTCAGGCTCACGCAAATCCCTCCTATCGGCAGCGCACCGCAATGCCGTACCCGCCCGCGGCGGCGGCCAGCGCGGCCAGCTCGTCCTTCGCAAGGCGTTTTGCTCCGTGTAGTGCATACTCCATGCCAAGGGCGGTATATTTCGGCTCGCCAAGCGGGTTGTAATTCAGCAATTCATACGCCCGCACATAGCCAAGCGAAGCGGCAAACGCCGCAACCGCCGCCACGTTCTCCGCTGTCGCCGTTATGCCCGGAATCAACGGGGTATGGATTTCCGCAGGCATACCGGCTTTTGCCAGCTTGCGGGCGTTTGCCAGCACGCTTTGGTTGGATACGCCCGTGTATTTGCGGTGCAATCCGTCGTCCATCAGTTTCACATCGTAATACACAATGTCCAGATACGGCAGCAGCCGTTCCATCCGCGCAAACGGCAGGGAAAGGTTGGTTTCGATCGCCGTATGGATGCCCGCCGCTTTACATAGCATCAGCAGCTGTGCGCAGAAATCCGCCTGCAGCAGCGGCTCGCCGCCGGAGAGGGTTACGCCGCCGCCCGATGCCTGATAGTACGGCAAGTCGGACGCCAGCTCTGCAAACACCGCCTCGGGCGTTGTTTCGTGCCCAAGTGTAACCCGCGCGCCCGTCGGGCAAGCGTCGCAATGCCCGCAGTGGATACATTTTTCCGGGTAAACGGCCTGCTGGGGTTCCATATGCAGGGTTTCGGGGTTGTGGCACCAGGGGCAGCGCATGTTACAGCCTTTTAAAAACACGGTTGTGCGGATGCCATCGCCATCCGTAAGGCTGAATTTCTGTATGTCGGTAATGATGCCGTTCATGTCCATCGTCCTTTATCGTTCCCCGTGAGGAGTCGGTTTTTCCATGCCGCCAGACTGCCAAACAGGCAGTTCGTCCGGCGATACGGCAATTTTAGGGGAGTTGGCGGGGGAGGTATCATCGTTTTCCACAATCAAAATAGATGTATCCTCCCCCGTCTCCACGGCATGCCAAACGCCCCG
This sequence comes from Candidatus Limiplasma sp., assembly GCA_963663285.2. Classification (GTDB taxonomy): domain Bacteria; phylum Bacillota; class Clostridia; order Christensenellales; family Aristaeellaceae; genus CAXXOK01. Next base: position 2,083,867 of record CAXXNI010000002.1, read on the forward strand.
GCGCACGTTATACACCTTGCCGGTTTCCAGCGGCACTGCGGTAATATGACCCGCGTGCTCCGCATCGCCATCGGCAACATACAGGGCGGCTACGCCTTTAAGCAGTACAAACACCTCGTCCGTCAGCACATGCCGTTCCAGCTGGGTCAGGTTTTCACGGCGGAAACGGGCGTGGGTATTGAGCACCGCTACGCGCCACGCGCCAAAGGCACAAACTGGCGCGTAGTTTTCCCCTGTATGCTCCAGAATCTGCAAATACCGCTCGTCCATTCCATCCGCCCTCCGTATTAACCGATTTGCCAGTGAATATTGCCTACCAGTTCTACCCTGCCGCTGTCCGCCGAACGCAGCCCCGCATCTAAAATGGCGAGCGCCTTCAGGTTAAACTCCGGCAGGGCTGTAAAGTGCAGCGGTTCACCAGTATCCCGGTAGTGCACATACGCGCTGGCAACATCCCTCAGCTGCGGGGGCAGGGGCGTATTCTCAATCTCTTCCACGGTGTTATCCTCATGGTATAAGAGTACCTTGCCGGTTTTATAGTCCCCCACAATCGCGCCGTGCTCGCCATATACGATCGGGCTTTTAAAGGTGTGGTTCACAGTGGTCCATGTACCTTCCAGCACGGCATAACAACTGGGGAAGCGCACAAACATGGCGCTGTTGTCCTCCGCGTCGCCCATCAGGGTCAGGCTGTTCAGGCGCATACCGGAGGCGGCGGTCGCATCCTCGCCCGCATACCATGCGCCAAGCACGCTGCCGTAGCAGCAATAATCCGCCATCGCGCCGCCGCCGCAAGCGTGCTGGTGCCACCATGTAGCGGCTTTATCCACCTCGCTCATAGGTTCGGCGGTCTGCTCAATCTTATGCTTCGCGCCGCGCCCCAGCGGGCCGGTATGTCCCATACGGGTTTTAATTTCAATCACTTTGCCGATGTCCCCGCGGTCGATCATGGTTTTGATCATCTGCATACCCGCGTTCCAGGTTACCGGCCAGTTCACCATCAGCAGCGTACCGTGCGCCTCAGCCGCCCGCGCCATGCGCAGGCCATCCGCAAGCGTGGTCGCCATCGGCTTTTCGATGCTTACGCCGATGCCCAGCGCGGCACAGTATTCCGTAATTTCCACATGGTAGCAGTTTTCGCTGTTCACCACGCACAGGTCGGGGTTCAGCTCTGCCAGCATCGCTTTCCAATCCGTATGGACCGGGATGCCGAACTTCTCGCTGCAATATTTGATGTTCCATTCCCTTGTGTACGGCGCGCCGCGCCGTATTTCCGGGTGGACCGGCGGCACATCGGCGCAGCCAACCAGCTCGATTTGCGGATGCTCGGCAAAATGTGCCGCTACATCGTTAATGTGTACGTGGGCAAACCCCACGATGCAGACACGGTAGGTATTCATACCTGGTACCCCTCCAATTCATCGGTACGGACTTCGCGGTTTTCCGCCGCGGAGCGGTAAAACGCCTCAATGGCAGCCACCACGTTGAGCGTCTCTTCCGGCTTTACGCGCGGTTCTTCCTTGCCTTCCAGCACGTTATACACATGCTCGTACATGTAGTAATGCGCGTCAAACGGGCGCCCCACGTAAGGGCGGTTATCAAAATACTTCAGCTTCGTCTCTCCCTGATAGCCCCCCACATTACGGTACAGGATCATCTCCTCCACATCCAGCCCGCCCTGATCGCCGCTGATGGCAATGTGCTTGGCTGTGGGCTGGAACAGCGCCCACGTAAATTTGAAATTGAGGCCAAAATTGCCCGCCAGCCGCATGGTGCCGACCGCGCAATCCTCCACGCTAAATTCATCCGCCGCATAAGGGCGCGGGGTAAAGGTGCCCGCGTACGCGCCGCTTTCTTTAATGGAGAGCAGCACGTCCTCCCCCTTTTTCGCCAGCACATCAAACGCCTTGCCGGATACGGCTTCCACGCGGGGGTTGCCCGTCATCCACAAAAGCGAATCCAGAAAATGCACGCCCAAGTCGCAAAACGGTCCGCCGCCGTTTTCCTGCTTCATGTGGAACATGCCCCACGTGGGGATGCCGTAGCGGCGCACAAAGCTTAAATCCGCAAAGTACGGCGTGCCCAGCAGACCCTTGCGCACCACATCGCCGGCAAAATCCATATCCGCGCTCCATCGGCGGGACTGGCAGGGAAACAGCAGCTTGCCCTGCTGCTTTGCCACGGCAAACATTTCTTTAGCTTCCTTGTAGGAAAGCGATAACGGCTTTTCGCACATCACATTCGCGCCCGCTTTCAGCGCGGGAATAGCCCAGTTGTGGTGGCAATTGGGTGTACACACGCTCACCCAATCCGGCGATAGCTCATCCAGCATTTTTTGCGGATCGCCGTACCACGCGGGGATATGATAGCGCTGCGCCGTTTCCCGCGCGGCTTCGGGGCGGATATCCGCCACGGCTACCACCTCTACCATACCCTTTTCCCGCAGCGGCGCCAGTGCCGGCAGGTGCGCGGCGTTACAGATCATCCCGTTGCCGATTAACGCAAGGCGATATTTTTTACCCATCAAAATCCCTCCAAAAACGTTCTCATTTGCTTACAGCATAAGCGCCCCGGCCCTCCCCGGCAATACGAAGACCCCTGCGGGTGAATACGCAATTTGATATTGCATACGCATAAAAAAAGTGATAGAATAATTAGTTATTATTTGCAAAAAGCATACAGGGAGGCGAAAGCGGATGATCGCCCGTACGGTAACGGTGATGCTGGACCCGGAATGCACCCATTCCGAATGGCATAACGAAATCATCAAAGGCATACGAAAAAGCGCCTCCGCCACCCAGCGCACCGTGCAGGTGCTGGATATGCCGCGCGAAGGCGAAGGCATCGCGGAGGATTTGCCGGACCCTGTGATCGTAAGCGGTTTTTCCCTGCAAACGCTCATCAGCGCCATTCGCCTGCTCACAGCGCAGAATAAGCGCATCGTGCTAGCGGGCATCGACGCGGATAGCTTATCCAGCCAGGTCAGCTGCGTAACCCACAGCCGCTCGCAGCAGACCATTTTATTAATTCAGTACTTGCAAGCCTGCGGTAAGCAGCGCATCGCACTGCTGGGCATCGGCAAAAACTCCATCAACGATCTGGTTAAGGTAAGCGCCGCTACCCGTTACACGGCGGATCAGCCGCAAACCATCACAACAGAGGATGTGTTTATGTGGCGGCGGCATCCGCAGGAATGCTTCGACGCTTTTTTACCGGTCGCAAACCGCTACGATGCGGTTATCTGTCCCAACGACTATGTAGCGCTGCTGGCGATACAGCAACTAAAGGCGCATGGTTTGCGTGTACCGGAGGATTTGTACCTCGTCAGCTTTTCCAACCTGCTCATCAGCCGCTTCTGCCAGCCGTCCATTACCACCATTACCATGGACTTTTCCACCGTGGGCAAATACGCCTTCTCCATCTGGCAGCAATTACAGGCCTTGGGCGAGCAGGGGCTGGTATCCAAAATCGTTGCGCCCAGCCATTTGCTGGTGCGGGGCAGCACGGATTTTCAAAAGCCGGCGCCCACGCCGCGCCAGCCGCGGCTGATGGACGACGTGCAAAAAGACCTGTTTTACAACGAACCGAGCATCCAAAACCTGATGCAGATCGAGCGGTGTTTAAACCGCCACGACGCGCTGGATTTGAAAATTATCGAAGGGTTGATGCAGGGCGTAAGCTACGAAGCGCTGGCCGAGAAACTCTACATCAGCTCCAGCGCCCTGCATTACCGCCTGTCCAAGCTGTACCGCGATTTGAACTGCAAAACCCGCAAAGCGTTTGAGCAGCGCATCCGTTCGGCGTACGGCGAATTTGTGAACCCACAGCCGGAGCAAAATATTTAAACACGCAACCGTTTTTATATGTAAAGAGCCGGAAGATCAAAAGATCCTCCGGCTCTTTTTTTATACTTTATGCAGCCTTACCTTGTGTGCTTCCAGCTCTTTTTGCAGAGTGCCTACCGATACTTTTTCCACATCTTGCTGCCCTTGCAGCGCAAGAGCGGCTGCGATACCCGCCGCTTGCCCCGTCAGCGCGCAAACGGGAATCACACGCGTTACATCCCACGCCCATCCGGCTGAGGCGATCATCCGCCCAGCCGCCAGCAGGTTTGGGTATCCCTTGCAGTATAAACTGCCCCAGGGAATTTCGTACCATTCGCCGGGGCGTTCAAAATCCCCCACGAGGCCAACCGAGCTTTCGCAGCGCATCCCCTGCGCTTTCTCCGTCAGGGTCACCGCGCCATTGATGCGCCGCGTAGTGCGAAACTGCGCCTGCATTGGCAGGGCAACAATATCCCGCGTTTTCCGTTCTTCGGTGTGCAGGGATTTACGCAGCATTTTCCGCCCGTCCAGTAAAAAACGGGTCACCTCTTCGTTTGTGGTGCCGGACAGAAAGGGGTATCCCTCCGGGTGTCCTGTCCCGTATAAATCCGCGCCTCTGGCCATCCAGCGGCGTTGTTTGATGATGTTCTCCTTTGCAGTGCCATCACAGGTATGCGCCACCACCGACAGGTAGTTTTTCCCGTCTACGCAGGGCGCACCTGCGCGGAAAAACAAGTCCGCATCGCCGGTTGTGTCCACCACGACTTTGGCGGGGTAAAACTCCCGCCCGGATTTGCTTTCGCAAAACACCCCAACGCAGCGGTTTTCATCCATTTTGGGCTGCACGGCCAGTATATCCAGCCGCAGGGTAACGCCTTCGTTTTCCAGCAGCTCGTCCATCGCCAGCTGAAACAGCGTCGGCGAAAAGAAGGTGGCATAACGCCCGCCCACCGGGTGCTGCTTTTCGGGGCGCAGTAATTCTTTAGGTACGGGACGTGTTTCGCTCGCCCATACCTCTGGCAATGTATCCGGGCCATAGTGGATGGACAGGCGCAGCAATTCTTCCGCCAGGCCGAAAATCATCTGTTCGCCCTGCCCGTCGCAAAGCGGCTCATACCAGTTGATCAGCCCGTTGGTCGCCAGCCCGCCCAGCAGCGCGCTTTTCTCCATCAGCAGCGTACGCGCGCCCATACGCGCAGCCGCCACTGCCGCGGCAACGCCCGCGATGCCGCCGCCCACCACCAATACATCGGTTTCCGGCTGCACCGGCACCTGCTGCGTTTCCCGGATCATCATACGGTGTACCTCTTTTAGCCCTTCACAGCACCTGCGGTCAGGCCGCTGATCATATATTTTTGGAAGAACACGAACAACAGCACAATCGGCAGCGAACCCGCGATGGAAAACGCCATCAAAGCGCCGTAATCGTGTGCATATTCCCCAAGGAAGCTTTGCGCTAAACCGACGGGCAGCGTTTTCATAGCGTTGGTTTGCATAATGGTCATCGCCATGAGGAAGTCATCCCACGCGGTCAGGAAGGTATAAATACCTACCGCTACCAACCCCGGCAGCGTAAGCGGCAGCAAAATCTGCATCAGGGTGCGTATGCGGCCTGCCCCGTCGATACGCGCAGACTCGTCCAGCGAGCGGGGCAGCGTATCGAAGAAGGATTTCATCAGCGTGATTGCCAAAGGCAGCGCAAAGGTCGTATCCGCCAGCACCACGCCCGCATATGTATTGAGCAGGTGCCATTTCATATAAAAAGTATACAACGAAATGAGGATAACCACAATCGGGAACATTTGCACCGAAAGAATCGCCGTCAGGATGATGCTGCGCCCCTTAAAGCGGTAACGCGAAAAGGAGTAGCCAGCAGGTACGCAAATCAGCAGTACGGTTACCACCGTACATCCGGCGGTAATGAAGCTGTTAATGAAATAGCGCACATATTCCGGCTTGGAAAAGATTTTAACGTAATTACTCAGGCTGCTTTCGCTGGTCAGGGTAAACGCAGGCGGCATCTGCATCAGCCGGTAGCTGGGCTGCAGAGACGAAAACGCCATCCATAGTACGGGAAACAGCAGCATCGCCGTAAGTGCGATCACAATCGTATAGCTCAGCGTCCGGTTGGTTTTACGTTTGGCACGGGCAAACCCGACCCGTTTCTGGGTGCGCAGGCTTAATTGGTGCGCGCCAAACCCGGAAAACAGTCCCAGCACCATCAGCACCGCGCTAACACCCGCATATAAGGCGCGCGCGTCCGGCTCCAGCCTGCCCAGCAAAATGGTGAAACGCCATAAACCCGTTACCAGCAGCGCCACACCCAGCACATACAAGCCAAACACGCCAAACCATCCGGCACGGCCGGAGCAGCGTTTATTTTCCCCCGTTATTTCACGATTCATCTTCTTCGCCTCCTCCCTTACTGGTAATCGCTCGCGCTGCGCTCGTTAATGCGGTTGGTAACCAGCGTAATTACGAACAGCAACAGCAGCCACATCACGCCAATCGCGGCACCTTTACCGAAATTGTAGCTTTTAAACGCTTCCTGATAAGCGGCGATGGACAGCGTCATCGTGGCGGCGCCCGTACCGTTCATGTTGGCGATGATGGTATAGCTTTGAAAGTTGTTCATAACCGCAATCCAAACCGAGGTAAAAAGCACCGGCCGGATGGAGGGCAGCGTAACGTGTAAAAATGTATCCCAGCCGCGCGCACCGTCGATGCGGGAGGCTTCCTCCAGCGACGAATCCACGCTCTGCAGCCCCGCCAACAGCATAACCATCATATAAGGCAGCTGCCGCCAAACCGAAGCCAGCACGACCGAAGCCATCGCCAGCACGTTGGATACCTGCCAGGATACATTCACCTGCTGGGAGATTCCCAGAACGTAAGCCATGTAGTTGATCACGCCGAAATCCTGATGTAGCATCCACCGCCACAGGATGGCGACCACGACGGAAGGAATGGTCCACGGAATCAGCATCAAACCGCGGAAAAGACCGCAGGCTCTGATTTTGGAATTGAGCAGCAGGGCGATACACATGCCCACGATCAATTGAATGCTGACGGTGAAGAATACAAAGATGAGGGTCGTTTTGAAATATTGTATCACCTCGCTGCGGCGAAACAGGGAGATGTAGTTGCTTAAGTTATTCCACTTCAGATTACTCAATACGGACAGGTCCGCGTCGCCGCGCAGGATGGCGGCAAAGTTTTCCCCGGAAAAAGCAAACAGCGAGCCGCTGATATTTTTAAGTTTGTAGGAAAAAAAGCTAACATAAATCCCTTTGAGTATCGGCAGCGCAATCACAATCAGCAGCACCAGCAGCGCGGGAACCACCAACGCGAAGCCAAACCAGCTGTCGGATCGCTGCCGCGGGGTGAGACGATTTACCACCTTATCACGCTTCGCTTCCATGGTTCAGGCTCTCCTTTCCGACGGGCGTTGATCCCCGTGGAATGATATTGTCGTTCATGTCGTTACAAAAACCTGCCGTCCCTCCCGCCGGTCGGTGGAAAGGACGGCAAGAGCCGAGAAAGAATCGGCGTCCGTTTACAGGTTACTCTTCGTCATACATTTCCTGAATAATGTCCTGACAATCGGTCATCACGGCCGTTACATCCTCGCCCTGCGAAAGGCGCGTAAGAGCCTTGACGATCTCTTTGTCGGCGTCCATAAAGTGCAGGCCGGCCACAGGCAGCGCACGGGCGGTTTCCATCGCCTTTACGTATACAGCGGTGGTATCGCTTACGTCCACAAACACCTTCTCCATTACGGAGGCACGGCTGCTCATTTTACCCTGATTTCCATCTTTGAAAATCTGGATAACTTTTTCGCCGCTCATGTATTCCAGGAAGGTCGCAACTTGCGGCATCAACTCATCGGGGCAGCTGTTGAGCACGACCAGATAGTGGTTGATGATGTAGCCGCTGCCATCAGGTGTATCCATGCCCGGGATGACCATGCAGCCAAAATTCTCATAGAATTCCGCTTCGTCCGCGGCGGCAGCGGCTGCTGTGCCAACGGTCGCTTCCAAATCCCAATAGAAGCCGATTTTGCCCTGCCCAAAGAGGTTGCGCAGGTCTTTAAAGCTGTTGCCGACGGTGGGGGATACCTTGTCCAGAATCAGCTTTTGAATCTCGGCAAAGGTTTCGATGCCCGCTTCGTTTGCCAGCGAGATCATGCCGTCCGCATCCTGATAGGTGCCGCCGTGTGCCCACAGCGCCGGGAATACATTGTAGCCTTCACCGGCTTCTACGCCGTTGGAGTTGGGGAAGGCAAGGCCGTAGATATCGTCGCCCAGTGCGGATACCTTGTACGCGTCCTCAATCAGCTCGCTCCAGGACTGCGGCAGGGTCTCGATGCCGGCCTGCGCCAGAAGCGCCTTGTTGTAGTACATGGCATAGGTGTTGCCAAACCACGGAATCGCAACCATCTGGCCATCTACAGTAACGCCTTCGATAGCGGATGCGCTGTAATCGCTGATCACATCTTCACTGATGTACGGGCTCAGGTCTTTCAGCACGCCCAGCTCCAGGAACTGCGGCAGCCATTCGGCTTTAATGTGCGCCACGTACGGGGCGTTGCCCGCGCTGGCGGCTGTAAGCAATTGATCCAGATAGGAAGCATAGGGGTTGGATTGGGAATAATCAATGGTAATACCGGGGTTGTCGGCCATGAAAGCATCCGCCGATCCGCCATAGATCGGAACGAGTCTTTCTTCCGCCAAAGCCCAGCTGGTCCACCCGATGGTGACTCCATCCTCGGCGCTAGCCATAGAGAGACATAAGGTGCACAGCATGGCTGCCGTCAGGACGAGTGCAAGAAGCTTCTTCATTGAGTAATCCACCTTTCATATGATATTCGATTGGAAGAGTGTGAGCCCCTTCTCCTTTACTCCCATCATAGTCAGTTTACCGGGAAATATCTAGATGAATTCACCCATAGTCGAAAGTGCGAAAATAGTATTGCATTTCCATAGAAAAATGGTATACTAATAGTTTATCATTTTTGATAATTTTTCGGCCTTATTCTCCATTCATCTCTCTTGAATACCCTACAACAAAACAGGTTTATGGGTCAAGCCGGAATTCCGTATTCATCGCCTTTCCCATTGCCAGCCACACGCCCGCCAGCATATCCCGCCCGGAGGTTGCACCTACCGCCAGCAAGCTTTGCAGCGCGCATTCAAAATTCCCTGCGCCGTATACGGCTGCCAATAGATCGCACAGCGGCTGGCCAAAGTAGCCTTCCGCCGCCAGCTGCAAATACCGTGCGCTTACATCCGTGGTGTCCGCAAGGCTGTTCAGCCGGAAAGGAGCGGCTGCACCCAGCGCGCGCCGCGCCGCCATCGCGCCTACGCACGCATCGTCAAACGCGGGGGTCAGCCCCGGCCCAAGCCCCAGCAAATGCCCTGCGTCCCCTGCCCGGATCGCGCAAAACGCCCGGAAACGCGCATCCTGCGGCAGGCGGTATAATCCCCCTGCGTATTTCAGGCTTGCGGCTTCCAGGCGTTTGTATTGATTTTCGTTGATTTTGCCATATACAGGTATTTCCCCCCGCCAATGCGAGCGGGTAAGGCGCAGTGTTTGCGTACCAACGGTGAGACCGCCACAGCATAACCGGGCGGGCATGCCGGGGGCAAGGCCGTCCAGCCACCCCGGCGGTACCCGCGCGGCATCCGGCAGGCGCGCAAGCCCCGGCGCGCAAAGCGTAAACAGGCGCGTTTCCCCGCGGCAATGCAGTGCTAAATTGACCACCCGGTCAAAAACCGAGTGTACCTGCCCTGTGTACGCTTCCGCCGTGTTAAAGGCGGGGGTCAGCCATGCGGTTCCCATGTTTCGCCTCCAACGTTCCCAGCACCCGCATACAGCCGCGTGCCACCATCAACCCTTCGTTGGTTTCCAGCGACCAAACGGATACGCGGCTGTCCGCCGTACTGATGCAGCCTTCATACCGGCGTAGGTTTTTACTTTCTTCAATCTGTGCGCCCAGCCAGCCCAGCCGTTTCACGACCCGTGCGCGCAGCCCCGTATCGTTCATGCCGATGCCGCCGGTGAACGCCAGCGCATCCAGCCCGCCAAGATAAGCCGCGCACATGCCGATGTAGCCGACAATTTCATCCTCAAACGCACTTACCGCCAGCGCCGCGCGGGCATTTCCCTCCGCCGCCGCGCTTTCCACCTCCCGCAGGTCGTTGCTGACCCCGGAAAGCCCTAAAAATCCGCCGCGGGTGGACAGGGTATGCATTACCGTATCCAGACTGCCCAGTTCTTCCACCAGCGCAGGCAGCACAAACGCATCCAAATCGCCGACACGATTGTTGTGGAACAGTCCGCTTTGCGGCGTGGCGCCCATGGAGCAGTACACACTTCTCCCCTCCAAAATCGCACAGATGGAGCTGGACCCGCCCAGATGCACACTCACCACACGCTTTGCCCCGGGCGCTTCCCGCCCGATCTTCCATGCGATATAGCTGTGGCTGGACCCATGAAAGCCATATCGCCGTATGCCGTAGCGCTCCACCCACTCGTAGGGCACGCCGTATACCGCGCGTTCCAGCGGCATGGTGGCATGAAAGGCGGTTTCAAAACAGGCGATCTGCAATACGCCGGGGTACTGCCCGGCTACTGCGCGCATCATCGCAAGATATACGGGGTTATGCGCCGGGGCAAGCGAAACCATCTTATCCATCTGTGCCATCAGCGCGCCATCCACTACCTGCGCCCCGCTGATTTCACCGCCGTGCACGGCTTTATACCCTATCGCGTCCAACGCCCCCAAATCGGCGGGCATCCCCAGTTCGCCGCCCAATTGCAGGCACAGTTCCAACGCGTCCATGTGCGTTTTACACGTGCAGCGGCCTTCCTGTTTTTGCGTACCCACCTGCAAGGCATACGCGCCTTCGCCGCCTACGCTTTCCACCCCGCCGGACGCCAGCAGGGTTTCCCGCTCGCCCATAACGTACAGGGAGAATTTAAAACTGGTCGAGCCAAGGTTGAGTACCATCAGCCGTTTGGTATCCATGCCCGTCCACCTCCTGTGTAAAAGGCCGTAACGCAATGCCCGCGTTACGGTCGTACTGGTTTCGCTGTTTGTTCAGGCCGGGTACTGCGCCGCGAATGCCTTCATCGCCTGCTGAAAACACGCCATCGGCACCCGCGCCATACCCGCTCCCATCAAGCCGCCCTCGTAGTTGAACATGCCGCCGTGAATAGCCGGACAAACCCCGGTTTTCAACACCAGCCGGATATCGATGCCCACGGGCAGAAAATCAAAGTCCAAATTCGGGATGGGGAAGTTGGGGTTTTTCGCAATGGAGATGCGCTCCATCTCCCGGGTTTGCGCAATGGATTCGCCCAGCGTCATTCCGCGCAGGTTGCAGGTAATGGGGCTGGCCGCCGCGGCAAACCCGCCCATGCCCGCGCACTCTACCACACAGCTGTCGCCGATCCACGGGAGCTGGTCTTTTTCGGTAAACTTGGTGGAGGTATAGCGCCCTTTCATCATCGGCGCAGGCGCGAGGAACCACTGCCCCGGCATTCCCGCGACCTTAATGCCAAAATCCACGCCGTTGCCGCAAACCGCCGTTACCATGGTGGAGTACGCCGTTCCCTCCGCCGCCAGCAGCGCCGCGCGGGATGCGCCCTGCCCGTAGCAGTGGAAAAAACGCGGCGTTTCCACAATGTAGCGCACCACTTTCATCATCTGTTCCTTGGGGATATCCATAGCAAACAGATCGGGCAGAATCTGCTTGTCAAACAGCAAATCCGCCGCTGTCTGGCGGGTATGGTTCTCGTCCCCCATTTGCATGCCCTCGGCAAGAATCGGTTTAATCGCCAACCCGCCGCGCTTTACCAGCATTTCACGGATAACGGGAAAAAGTTCCTCCCGCATCATACGCAGGTTTTCGGCAATGCCTTCGCTGTACAGCCCCCAGCCGCAAAAGCCGCCCTGAAACGGCCCTTCCGCCGGGAAGGTGGCTGCGCGCTTGCCGCTTTTGCGGTCTTCCACCACGTTCATCATCACCGATTGGGTAATAATGCCCGTACCCGCGCCTACCGTGTTGTGGTCCAGCGCCGACTCGATTTTCACCTCTCCCGCGCGGATGCGGTCAACGGCTTCCTGTTCATCCTTCGCCCCAGCCTTCAAACAGCATGGCACTGACCATACCGCGTTTGTGCAGCATCACCATATCCTCATACGCAACCGGCGGGCCGGAATGCAAAATCATATGGTCGGTCAGGCCGTTTACGCACTCACCCGCTGGCTGCACATCCACCCAGTACGGATCGGAATCGATAATGCTGTGTACCGCCGCTTCATTTGCGGCGTTGATTTTCTCGCGAATCTCCATAGCCGGTTTGCCTTCTTCCCTTACAGATATTGATCCAGCAGGTTTTCCATCTCAGCGTCCTGCTTTATGGGCGGCGTCCACTCGATCTGCACGCACTCCACATCCTGCGCCAGCAGCGCTTCGTAAAACGTCTGGATGCCAAGGTTAACGATACGGGGTTTTTGGGTTTGGTTGCTAGCGTTATCCACGGCGATTCCTCCTGTCCAGTCCGGCCATCAGGGCAGCGGCGAGCCGCGCGCTCTGGCGGTTGGAATCCGCTACGATCACACCGGCGTCCAAGAGCGCTCTGCGGCCTTCTTCAATATTCTGGGGGTCTCCCTTTGCGCCGCAAATGCTTGCAATAAACACAACCTCGGGATGCCGCCGGAAAACCGGAGCAAACGGGAGAATGGGGTTACGGTTCATGCCGGGGCCGGTGATAAAGTCCAAAAGCACCACGGCGACCTGCGGGTCCGCAAGTTCCGCTTCCAGCCTGCGGATACGCAGCGTAGGATCGAAAATCGGGTGCGGGGCTTCGGCGGTAAAATCCTCCGCGCCCATATCCAAGATAGCGTTGCCCTCGCTTTTACGGTGCGTTTCCAGCTTGCGGGCATAGGGGGTATGCAAATTGGAATACAGCGGCACCTGCGGGTTTTGGGTGTCAAAGAGAATCAGCGCTTCCTCGGTAAACGTACCGCCGCAGTACAGCCCACGGAAGTATTTGCGCTCCGGCGCGATGCGCAGCAGCTGCTGTTGCGCCAAAGCGTCGAATTCTTCCTGCGTCCAGCCCAGCTTTTTCTCCTCGCTCGTCAGCAGCCGGCAGCATAGCTCCGCCGCCGCCTCCAGACTCTCCGCGCCTTTTACACGGCGGCCCGCAAACAACGTTTCGCCCCCACCCAGAAACACAGCCACCACAGGTTTATCCAGCTTGTCGGCATCGTCCAGCACGCTGGCCATGACCGCTTCGCTGGCCAATTTGCTGACCAGACAGATGATCTTCGTTGCCGGGTCGCGGTTGAGCCGCTCCATGCCCATACGCATGGTAATACCGCCGATTTCCGGCAGCAGGTCGTGACCGCCGGTACCGATGATTTCGCTTACGCCCGCGCCCATGCGCTCGATTAAACAGGCAACCTCCTGCGCGCCGCTGCCGCTGGCGCCGACGATGCCCACCGCGCCGGGGCGCACGATGCTGCCAGCGGCGAGCGCGACCCCGCCAATGAGCCCTACGCCCGCGTCCGGCCCCATGACAAGCCGTCCACGGGCGCGGCCCAATTCCTTGAGTTCGCGTTCCTGCGCAAGCGGCACATTATCGCTGAACACAAAAACATCCATACCCAGCTCAATGGCCTTGCGTATTTCTGCCGCCGCGTATTCCCCCGGCAGGGAAATCTGCGCAATGTCGTACGCGCCGGGTTCCAGTTCGCTTAAGTCGTGGTAGACCCGTTGTTTTTGTCCGCCGCGATGATTCAGCACGGAAAGCCCCGCCGCAAAAGCGTCGTCCAGCAACGCTTCGTCCCGCGCGTCTACGGCAATCATCAAATCGTACTTGCCGGTATCCTCCGGCACGGCATAGCCTAAATCCGTCAGCAGTTCTCTATTCGCGGGCGTGCCCATCCCGCTTTCCGCCCCGGTCACTCCCGGCAGCTCCGCCAGCTTTTCGGCGGCGCCCATCAGGGTTACGGAGTCCACATAACGGTTTTTCACCACAAAGACTTTCTTCATCTTTTCCTGTCCTCCTGTTCTTGCGGGTGTGCCGCGCTTCACGAAGCGGCTACCGGCTCCCGCCCCACCTGCACCGCGCCGGTTTCGGCGCTGCGCAGCGTTACATGGTACGGACTCACCGCCTGCTGCGGCCTGTCGGTACGCACATGGCAGCCCGTGCTGTCCTCCCGCTGAAGCGCCGCGGTACATAAAAGCATCGCGGCGATGACATCATTCTCCAGCCGCACACGCGCAAATGCTTCGCCCGCGTCTGCGCCGTGCAGATTCTGCAACGCGCTTCGCGCCGCGTTCAGCCGAACCAACGCCGCCGCCAATGCATCCCCGTCCCGCAGTACGCCCGCGCCGCCAGCCAGCGCCGCCTGCAATTCTTTGCGCAGTTGCGAAAGGGATTTTGCAATACTTTCGCCGCCTGTTGCGGCAGTTTCGGGATATTCGTTTAAGCTTTCTACCGCATCCGAAGGTTCCGCCGCTGCGTGCACCCCGGCATGTGCCGCAGCCGCGCGCCCGGCCCGGCGGCCGAATACCAGCGTTTCCAGCCCCGCGCTGCCGCCGATGCGGTTGGCGCCGTGTAAACCCCCGGTAACCTCGCCGCAGGCATACAACCCCGGCATACTCGCCGCGCCGTTTGCATCCACCGTTACCCCGCCCAGCGACGTATGCGCCGCCGGTGCCAGCTCTATCCACTCCCGCGCAAGGTCGATCCCCACACGGCGGTACCGTTTCACATAGATTTCGTAGCGGTTTTGCAGGCGTTCTTCCCCCAGTGCGGTCGCATCAAAATACACGCCGCCGTGCTCCGTGCCCCGCCCGCCGCGGATTTCCGTGGCGATGCACATCGCCAGTTTATCCTTATTTACGCGTTCGCCCTCCGGCCCATAACGCAGCATAAAGCGCTCGCCCGCCCTGTTGCGAAGCACTGCGCCCTCGTAAAACATCGTCGTAATCATGCTGGTGCCGCGCAGGCTTTCCGGCCACACTGCGCCGCTGGGCTCAAACTGGATAAATTCCATATCACACAGCTGCGCACCCGCCAGAAACGCCATTGCCACACCGTCGCCGCCGGAATCCCGCTTGTTGGTGGTAAATGGGTAAATGCCGCAAAAACCGCCGCAGGCCAGTACCGTC
This sequence comes from Candidatus Limiplasma sp., assembly GCA_963663285.2. Classification (GTDB taxonomy): domain Bacteria; phylum Bacillota; class Clostridia; order Christensenellales; family Aristaeellaceae; genus CAXXOK01. The sequence goes on from CAXXNI010000002.1 coordinate 2,098,880, forward strand.
GCGCTGCCGCGCAGCGTAAACCACGTTTCCGTTTTCCGGTCAAATGCAAGCGCGCCCACTACTGAGTCCGCTTGCGTAAGCAGGCGTACGGCACGCGCATCCGAAAACACCTGCACCTTGCCCGCCAGTTCCGCCTGCACGGCTTTGAGTATCGCTACGCCCGTTTCGTTGCCGACGGACATGACCCGCGGCCAGCTTGCGCCCAGCGGCTGTAAAAACTGATAGCCCTCCCCATCCCGGTTAAAGGAGAGCCCCATCTTTTCAATTTCACAAAGCATTTCCGGCGCATCGCCGCACAGTGCGGCAGCCAGTTCCGGCTTGCAAAGCCCCTGCCCGCTGCGGTAGGTATCCGCCAAAAAGGTTTCTACCGAATCACTGGGATGCGCGGGAATGTTCACCCCATGCACCCAAGGGGACGCGCCCTGCCCGTCCCGAAGCAGCGCGACGCGGCAGCCCGCGCGCACGGCCTCGCGGGCCGCCATCCAGCCCGCGAGACCGCCGCCAATGACGATGCAATCCGTCATCACGGTTTTCATGTTACGCTTCCCAAATGCCGCCTTTAGCCATCGACCCGATGTTGCGGGAGAACAGCCGCAGGAAGCGCGGATAGTTACTGCCGGGGAATTCCCACTCGAACTTGGCAATACGCGCGGCGATTTCCGCATCGCTCAAGACCAGATCCATCTTACGGGCCGGTACGTCAATAACGATCTCATCGCCGTTTTGCACAATCGCAAGCGGGCTGCCCAAGGCCGCTTCGGGGCTGACGTAGCCGATGCTGAGCCCGCTCGTGCCGCCGGAGAAACGCCCGTCGGTAATGATGGCGCAGGAGTTATACAGCGCCGGTTTGCCCTTCAGCTCTTCCTGGAAGGTGAAGGCGGTGGTACCAAAACGGCCCTTCAGGCCCATAAAGCGCAGCACGATCGCGTCGCCTTCGTGGATCTGCCCCGCGCGCAGCGCATCCAGCCCGTCGTGCAGGCTGTCATAGCACTTGGCGATGCCTTTGAAGTGCATCAGCTGCTTGGGTACGGCGGCAATTTTCAAAATCGACCCTTCGGGGGCGAGGTTGCCGTACAAAACGCCCAAACCCGGCTCGCTGGCGACAGGGTTATCCAGCGTACGGATACAATCGTCATTGTAAATCACCACATCCCGCACGTTCTCTTCCACGGTGTGGCCGTTTACGGTCATGCAGTCGCCTTTGAGCAGCGGCAGAAGGTTTTTCATCAGGCCGGGCATACCGCCCGCCAAGTCAAAATCCTTCACGGAGTATTCACCGCCGGGCATTAAATCGCTCAGCAGCGGAACCTTGTTGGAAGCCTCGTCAAAATACTTCCACCAAGGCAAATCGTACCCTGCCTCGTGCGCGATGGCGGGCATGTGCAAAATAAGGTTGGAGGAACCGGCTACCGCCATATCCACAGCGATGGCGTTTTTAATAGCTTCCACCGTCATAATCTGACGCGCGGTAATGCCCTCTTCCACCAGCTTCATAATCCGCAGACCCGCCTCGTAGGATAGTTTGCGCAAACCGCTGGATACGGCGCTCATGTTGCTGTTGCCGGGCAGGGTCATGCCCATGGCTTCGGCCATCATGCACATGGAGTTGGCAGTGGTCATGGAGGTGCAAGCGCCGCAGGGCGCCCAGCTGTTGGCGATGAGGCCGTTGTACTCGTCCATATCCATTTTGCCCTCGGCAGCGGTGCCTACCTTGTCCTGCGCACGAATGTGCACCACTTCCTTCCCGCGGAACTGCCCGTGGGGCATGTAGCCGCCGGTCACCACGATGGTGGGTATATCCAGCCGCGCCGCGCCCATTAAATGGCCGGGCACAATGGAATCGCAGGTGCACAGCATCACCATGCCGTCAAAAAAGTTACCGTCCACCGTCAGCTCAATCTGATCGGCGATGGAGTTGCGGCTGGGGATTTCAATATATTTGGGGTCTTTAAGCACCATGCCGTCGCAAATGGCAGTGGTCATCACTTCCAAAGGCAAACCGCCCGCTTCGCGCACGCCCTGCTTCACACGTTCGGCCAGTTCCTTTAAATGTACATGGCCTGGGTTATACTCGTTCCAGCTGTTGACCACGGCAATCAGCGGGCGGTGCAGTTCTTCCTCGGTATAACCCATTCCAAGCATCAGTCCGCGGCGGCACTCCGAAGCCTCGCCGAATTCCCAGTTGCTGCGCATGTCCTTGTACGTCTTTTTCATTCCCATGTTCTCCTTTTTTAAAATGGTTCGTCCAGCATATTGTCTATCGAGCCGTCGATGGATTGTCCGCCGTCGATAAAAATCGTCTGCCCCACGATGAAGCGGCTCTTGCGCTTATCCGCCAGAAACAGCACCATCGGGGTAATATCGTCCGGCACGCCGCCGTACCCGGCGGGGATTTTGCGGTTGAAGCCCTCCACGTTCTTATCCGAGTAGCGCTCCATAATGTGGGTGTAAATCAGCCCCGGCGCAACACCGTTGACGTTGATGCCGTATTTGATCAGCTCCACGCCGACGGACTTGGTAAACATGTTCAGGCCCGCCTTGCCCGCGGAGTACGGCAGTGCCTTGCGGCGCACCCACGTAACCTCGCTATGGATGGAGGAAATGTTAATAATCGCCCCCTGCGTACCTTTATCCACCATGTCCTTGGCGGCAACGCGGGCGCAATAGGCCGCTGCGTTCAGGTTCAGGTCGATCTGCTTATCCCAGTACTCCATAGGCATGTCCATAAAACTGCCCTTGGGCATGCTTTGCGCGCCGCCCGCGTTGTTTACCAGCACATCGATCTTACCGAAATGCCCAATGAACGATGTGAGCATTTTTTCGCACTGTGCCCGGTCGGATACGTCCGCCTGATAGATCTGCGCGTCCGCCCCCGCCGCCCGGCATTGCTGGGCAACACCTTCCGCCTCCCGGGGGGACATGTAGTAATTCACGCCGACGTCGTACCCTTCTTTGGCAAACGCGATGGCGCACGCAGCGCCGATTCCCATCGACGAGCCCGTGATGAGCACCGATTTTCGCATAGGTCCTGTCTCCTTACTCTAATGGTTTCACTCCTGCCGGGCCGCGCCCAAAGCGAGGTAACCCGAAACGGTATACATGGGTAAAAACAAGTAATCCGGCATCGTACCGCCGATGTGTTGGATCAGCGCTCTGGCGATTGCCGCGGGGTCCGTTTCGCCTGCCGCCGCCATCCCCGCGACAAAGCCGCGGTCCTGCGCAAAGCAGGCAAGGCACTCCGCAAGGAACCGCCGAACATTTCCCCGCCCCACAGCGCTATCGCCCAGCGGCAGGTAATGGTGCCCGCATACGATGCACTCCACCGGCAGCGCCATAAGCCTTTCCAGCGTAGCGCGGTAGGCGGGCACATCCATCAGCAGTGCGCAGCCCTGCGATGCCGTGCCGTTGAGCTGCAGCGAATCCCCGGTAATCAGCGTTTGGGTGCGTGTATCCAGATAGCTGCAGCTGTCCGTATCGTGCCCCGGCGTGTGTAAAAGCCGCAGCGGGCCAAGGGACTGACCATCCCGCAAAGCCCTGTCCATCTTTACGCCGTCAAGCACGGCAGGGGCTGCGGGGCTGTGATCCGGGAAACGGGCGCGGATTTGCCTGCTGTATGCCAGCGGATCGCAAAGCCTTGCCGACGAATCCACATACGCCGCGATTTTCAATTCCGGCGAAAGCGCCTTGAGCCTTGCGCAGCCGCCCACGTGGTCGCCGTGGATATGCGTAAGCGCCAGCCAGCCGATATCCGCAAGGGACATGCCCAGCCGTTCCAGCGCGGGCAGGATGGCGCTGTCCACCGTTTCAGCGCAGCCGCCGCTGTCCACCAGTATGTTCACATCGCCCCGCACCAGCGTTACGCCCGTCCAACTGCCCGGAAAGGGCACACGCAGCCGGTATACATGGTCCGCCACCCGCTCAAATGTTTCCAAAGCCTTTCACATCCCTTGTGAACTGTGCCTTAATTATAGCGGGGCGCAATTTGCGGCTCAACGTGAAGAAACAAAACCCGGCCGCCGAAGATTTCATCTTGATTTATTGCAAAAAAGGGTTTATAGTTAAGTTTTAAGAAACAGCAGCGACAATTGAACCTTCGGAGGTAGCACATGCGCGACCGCATTATTCCGGTTTTTTACGATGAAAAATCCGCCGCATCCACGCAGTACAGCAACACCCTGCAAGGCATCCGCACGGCGGCAACGCACAGCGGCGTAAAGATGCAGCCACTGTCCGAGGAAGCCATTGAGACGCTGAATTTTAACGATTTGCCCTCCGTGGCGATCATCAGCAGCGCATCCATGCCCTTCGTGCTCTCGGTTATCCGGCAGCTGCGAGCCGTCAACCGCCGGGTGGTGCTGGCCGGGATGGACAGCGAGCAATTCGGGCACGATATATCCTGCGCCACCCCATCGCGCCGGGCCGAAACACAGCAGCTGGTCAACTACCTGTACAACTGCGGCAAGGAGCGCATTGCGCTGGTGGGTTTCGGGCGCAATTCCATCAACGATAATTTCCGCTATCACGCCGCCATGAGCGCCGTCGCCGCCTGGGGCAAGCCCCTTGCGGAAACTGATGTCTGGCTGTGGCAGCGCGACCCGCGTGCGAGTTTTGAGGCGTTTTTGGACGTAGCCGACCGCTACGACGCGGTGATTTGCCCCAACGATATTATGGCTATCTTCTTTATCGACAGCTGCAAAGCCCACGGCATCCGCGTACCGGAGGATTTGTACGTCGCCTCCTTTGGCAATATGAACGTCGGGCGTTTCTACCGCCCGTCCGTCACCACGATGACGATGGATATGCTCGCGGTGGGCAAGCAGGCTTTCAACGCCTGCCGTTTTTTAACCGCCAATGAGGATTCGCAGGAGACGGCGCTGAAAATAACCGTACCCAGCCGTATATTGGTACGGGAGAGCACCGCCGAAAAAACCATCGGCAACGACCCGAGCCTGATGATGCCCACCCTGCAGGAAGATCGTTTTTACATGAATCCCACCATCAGCGTACTGGTGAGCATCGAAAACTGCATTTCCCAGCGCGACCGGATCGATTTCCATATCATGAGCGAGCTGATGACCGGCAACAGCTACGAGGAAATTGCCGACCGACTTTACATCAGCAGCAGCACGCTGCGGTACCGGCTGAACAAGATGTTTGCCGATGCGGACGTAAAAACCCGGCAGGAATTTGAAACCCTTATCCACCGCCATCTGGGCGAGGGCAACCCCTTCGCGGACGCCGAGGAGCTGGGCGCGCCGATGGAGAGCGAGCCGGACGGAGAAAGGGACAGCGACTGATCGGCAGTTTTTCACGCTTGCACCGCCGGATTCCCCTATGTCGCTTGCAAGGCGCACAAGCAGATGCCATAACCCAAAACAACATTGCCCATAATCGGGCACAGCAAACGCCCGCCAATGGTTTGGCGGGCGTTTGTGTGTTAAAAAAAGCTATTATGCAAGAATGTCGTCAGCCTGTTCCAAAAGCCCGAGATGCCAGGAAGCAAGGGTGGCAAGGAGATGAGCTTACCCGCTTGTAAGTGATTCCCCTTGCCATCCCGCGGCTGACAACGCAGATTGGGCTTTTTCAGCAGGCTGACGCCGCCAATGATTTGGCGGGCGTTGTTTATCCCTATCCAATTCACAGCAAACCATCGTGTAAATATTCCTACAACCGAAAAATATGATTTCCGGCCTGTTGATGGGGCAGAAGAATCGGTAGCGCCGTAAACGTTACACCAGCAAAGATACCTTTCATCCTTGTTTTTCCAGCTTTCGCGCCGCTCTACCCCTGTGCCTCCGGCAGTGCGGAAGCCAGCAGCCGAACGCCTTTCTCCATCGCTTCCACCGTAACGTTGCCGTAGCCGAAAAGCAGGCTGTGTGCATAGCGCGCGGCAGCTTCCGGCGTAAGGCAATACTGCCGCAGCGCATTGATTTGCACGCCTTTTTCAGCCATCCGCGCCATCACCTCCGGTGTAAAGGTAACGCCGTCAAACGTTACCACCAGATGCAGCCCCGCCTCCGCCCCGCTAATGGACACATGCTCCCCGAAAGCCCGCCGTAAACTGCCGGTCAGGGCGTTTCTTTTTTGCAGATACCGCTTTCTCATTCTGCGGATGTGGCGCTCGAAAGAACCGCTTGCTAAAAACTCCGCCAGCGTCCGCTGCTCCAGTACCGGAGAATGCACATCCGCCGTGTATTTTGCCTTCCGCATCCTTTCGCACAGCTGCGGCGGCAACACCATATAGCCGATGCGCAGGGCGGGCATCAGCGTTTTGGAAAAGGTGCCGACATAGATTACGCTTTCGGGCGCCAGCGATTGCATGGATTGAATCGGGCTGCCGTCGAAACGGAATTCGCTGTCATAATCGTCCTCCACGATCAGCGCGCCGTTTTGCCGGGCATAGCGGATCATCTCAATCCTCCGCCCGGCAGGCAGTACAACACCTGTGGGAAACTGGTGGCTGGGCGTGGTAAAGATCAGCTTGGGCGGTTTGATCGGCCATGTCTCCGTTACCATACCCTGCTCGTCAACAGGCATCGGCAGGATCTTCACATGGCTGGCCGTCAGCGTATGCAAAAAGCCGTCGCTCACCGGGTCTTCCACCAGCGCATACTCGTTCCGATCAACCAGTTGGCACAGCAAGCTGAAGGATTGCGCCGCACCGTTGGTAATGATGATGTTCTCCGCCGTTGTTGCCACGCCCCGTGCGCGGCTCAGGTACTGCGCCAACTGCTCTCGCAGGCGCGCATCGCCATACGGGCTTTGGTAATCCAGCTGTTCCGGCGGAGTGTCCGCCGCTACACGCTGATACAGCCGCGCCCACTGCCGCAGGGGAATAGCGTCCAGTTCCGGCACGCCGGTGCGGAAAACCGCCGCATAAACAGGCGGCTTTGGCGCGGCAGTTCTCGGCTTTTCTGCCGTTTCCACCGCAGCTTGCCGTATTTGCACCCCTTGGCAAATGTAAGTACCGGAACCTTTGCGGGGCTGGGCATATCCCTCCGCCGTCAGCTGCTCGTAACATTCGATCACAACGTTTCGGGCAACGTTCAGGGTTTTGCTCAGCTCCCTTGTGGATGGCAGCTTTTCGCCCGGTTGAATCGTCCCTGCGAGAATAGCCGCCCGTATCGCCTGGAACAACTGCACGGCAAGCGGCGTTTTCACCGTCCGGTCCAGCTGCAAATACACCATGGCCGTCCCTCCTGCAAAGTGGTTCTTATAGTTCCCCTTCTATGTGGTACTTACCCATACCACTTCGATATGTTACAGTATAGCAGAAAACAACAAACCCCTACAACAGGAGGCCACGATGATTGATTTACACCCCAGCATGAGCCTGCGCTATTCCGACGCCCCGTTTGGTATTTTGCTTTTACACGGCGTACATACAGACGCCCAATCGCAGGCGGCCTTCGCCGCTTTGCTCCAGCAGGAAATTGAAGCTCTTCGCGAATCATGCGCAGGCTATGAGCGCAAAGCCTTTTGCCAAACGGATACGGCGATGAGTGCGTATATACGGTATTATAAGCGCTATAAAAAGACCTATCACGTTCTGCCGCAGCTGGAATCCATTTTAAACGGAAAACCCTTCCCGGATACCCTGCCCCTGATACAGGCCTTGTTTATGGCGGAGCTGAAAACATCGCTGCTCATTGCCGGGCACGATTTGCGTAAGTGCTGCCCGCCGCTGACCATACTGCCCGCAGCAGGCGGCGAAACCTACGAAGGCTCGGGCGGCAGAGCTGTTGCCGTAAAGCCTGCCGATATTTGCCTTAGGGATCAAAACGGTTTCATTCTCAGCATTCTGTATGGACAGGATGAGCAAACCCGCATCACCGATGCGACGGAGGATGTGCTGTACCTGATTGACGGCGTCTCCCGGGCTGACCACTGCGCAGGTCGAAAACGGGCTGGATACGCTGCTTGGCTATGTGCGCACCTTTGCCCCGGAAGTCACGGTCACCTCTCGAATGGTTTTGCGTTATCAAGACGGCGGGGGTTCCCCGTGAGCCTTTTTGCTTTTCTTGCATCCTCGTTGATCATTATCCTGTTGCCGGGCACAGGCGCCATCTACACCGTATCGGCGGGCGTCACCGGCGGCAGAAGGGCGGGCTTGTTGGCGGCGCTGGGCTGCACAGCCGGCATTGTGCCGCATCTGGGAATCAGCATTGCTTTTTCCTCTATCCTAATGCGGCTTGACCCGCCGGTATTTACAGGGCTGCGGCTGCTTGGCGCAGGGTACCTGCTCTACCTCGGCGTGGGGATGCTGCTCATCAAGAAGCAACCAGCTTTTCAGGATGCGTCGGCAGCGCAAAAGCCCATGGCGGTCATCCGACGGAGTGTATTGATCAACCTGCTCAACCCCAAGCTTACACTTTTCTTTTTCTCGTTTCTGCCGCAGTACGCAAGCGCGAACGCGCAAAACTACGTTTGGCAATACGTGCTGCTGGGGCTGGTTTTTATGCTGCTTACGCTGCTTGTTTTTTCCGGGTACGGGCTGCTGGCAGCGGCGGCAAAGCGGTGGTTCGTCCGCTTTCCCGCCCGCATCGTCCTGATGCAGCGGTGCTTTGGCGGCGTGTTTATCCTTTTTGCCGCAGAACTGGCCGCTGGGGCACTATAAACTTTGTCTATCTAAAATTCGGTCTGGCGGTTTATACGGGCAGCAGCAGCCATTTTCATTATTGTGCCTGTCATAGTAAAAAAGCTTCCATACTCCGGCACTCTTCCCCCTGCACGCATAGCGCAGGGGGGTTTTACCGTCCGGAGCGGAACAGTTATTCACCTTATTCTATTGTCACTGTTCACCCATGGTACGCATCATCCGTAAGAACGAAATACGATTTTCGTAAACTTTAAGTCTATCATAAAATTTGCGATTCGCAATACAAAATTTTGCAGGTATAACACCAGGCTTTTCCCTTCGACAAGCCATTTTACGCAACGCTATACTGAAACCAGTGAGAACAACACGGGAGGCGTGCGTTATGACCACCATGGATTGGATATTGCAAAACAAGCTCATCACCATTGTCCGCAGCCTCGGCCCCGAGCCGATGGAGGCTTTGGCGGACGCGCTTTTTGCCGGGGGCGTACGGATGATGGAGGTAACCTTTAACCAGGCAAAACCGGCTACCTGGCAGGACACAGCGGATTCCATACGCCGCATCAGCGAGCGGTACGAAGGGCGGATGCTTGCTGGCGCGGGTACTGTGCTTACGTTGGGACAATTAAAAATGGCAGCGGACGCGGGAGCGAAATACATCATCTCCCCCAACGTTGACGTGGCCGTTATCCACGAAACCAAACGGCTGGGCCTTGTATCGCTCCCCGGCGCACTGACGCCAACGGAGATCATGGCGGCCTACCACGCGGGCGCAGATGCGGTAAAGGTGTTTCCGGCGGGCGATTTCGGCTCCGGTTACATCAAGGCGGTTCGCGCGCCGCTTTCCCACGTACCGCTGTTGGCGGTAGGCGGTGTGGACGCACAAAACTGTGCCGATTTTATTGCCGCCGGATGCGTGGGCGTCGGCGTGGGCGGCAGTTTGGTTAACAAGCAGTGGATAGCCAACGGAGAGTTTGGCAAAATCGAGGCGCTTGCCCGCACGTTTATGCAGGCGCTTGCGCAGTAAGGAGGAATCCCCATGGCAAAAATCATCACCTTCGGCGAAATTATGATGCGCCTTAACCCCGCCGCCTACCTGCGGTTTGTGCAGGCGGAGCATTTTGAGGCCAGCTACGCGGGCGGCGAAGCCAACGTAGCCGTATCGCTTGCCAATTACGGGCACAGCGCTGGTTTTGTAACCAAACTGCCCGATACGGATATCGGCCAGTGCGCGGTGAACGCCCTGCGCCGCTACGGCGTAGGCACAGACCAAATCGTGCGCGGCGGCCCGCGGCTAGGCATTTACTTTGTGGAAAAAGGCGCGTCCCAGCGCGGCAGCAAAGTGATTTACGACCGGGCCGGTTCCTCCATCGCGCTGGCAAAACAGGAGGATTTTGATTGGGATGCGATTCTGGACGGCGTGGACTGGTTCCACTTTACCGGCATCACTCCCGCGCTGGGCGGCGAATTGCCGCAGATTTGTCTGGATGCGCTGAAAACCTGCCGCGCCAAGGGCGTAAAAACCTCCTGCGACCTGAACTACCGGGGTAAACTGTGGAGCCGGGAAAAAGCCGGGGAGGTCATGGCCGCCCTGATGCCCTATGTGAATGTTTGCATCGCCAATGAGGAAGATGCGGCTGATGTTTTCGGCATCCGCGCGGCCAATACCAACGTGCAGAGCGGCAAGCTGGATCATGCTGGGTATGTGGATGTCGCCCGCCAGCTGCAATCGCGTTTCGGGTTTGATACCGTCGCCATCACCCTGCGCGGCAGCCTCTCCGCAAACGATAACGATTGGGCGGGTATGCTGTACCATGGCGGCGAAGCGTACTTCTCCACCACTTACCGTATCCACATTGTGGACCGCATCGGCGGGGGCGACAGCTTCGGCGGCGGACTGATCCACGCACTGATCAGCGGGTTTACACCGCAAGCCGCCATCGACTTTGCGGTTGCGGCCAGCTGCCTGAAGCAGACCATCGAACAGGATTATAACCACGTATCCGAAAAAGAAGTGCTGGCATTGGCAGGCGGCAACGCCACCGGCCGCGTACAAAGGTAACAACGCATCACAGAAAACCGCCGGACTATTTTCGTCCGGCGGCTTTGCTGTTGGCAGCCAGCATAAAAAACAACCGCTTTGAAACGGTGCGAACCAATCCGTATACAAGCCGGATTGCACACAAAGAGCCGTTTCCGCCCGTTGCGGCATGGGTGCAGTATAAATATCCTTTTTCGGTCGTTTCAGGCGCGCAGCCAGCCCGTTCCATAATTCCCGAATGCTTGGATGCAAGCGGGTCAAAAGAAGAGGGTGAGTATACTTTTTTATCAGCGTTCTTCTCTGCCATCCCACGGCTGGCAGCGCAAATTGGGCTTTTCAACAGGGTGAAGCGCCGGACGATGATCGTCCGGCGCTTCTGGTTGCTCTATATGGTTACTCGCGGTACCCCATTTTTATGGTTCCAGCACTTTGGCAATATGTCCGTCCGCCTTGCTCAGCGCGGCTTCCGCCTGCTGCGGGGTCAGGCCGCACAGCAGCATCACGATTGCTGTTTTGCAGGAACCGCCACAGCGCTTAATGGCTTCCTTGGCCTGCTCCTCGCTCGCCCCGGTAGACTGGCAAACAATGCCCACGGAGCGCACGGCCAGCTTTTCATTGGTTGCCTTCAAATCCACCATCAGGTTGCCGTATACCTTGCCCAGCTTCACCATAACAGCGGTGGAGAGCATGTTCAGCACCATCTTTTGCGCGGTTCCGCTCTTCATGCGGGTGGAGCCGGTAATCACTTCCGGGCCGCACACCGGGTTAATGGTGATTTGCGCAAGCGGACTCATTTCGGACCGGCTGCTGCACGTAAGCGCAATAACGGGCGCGCCCAGCTCGTTTGCGTATTCCATCGCCCCAAGCACGTACGGCGTGCGTCCGCTGGCGGCAATACCCACCAGCGCATCCGCGGCGGAAAAACCGATGGCTTTCAAATCGCTTACGCCCATATCGCGGTCGTCCTCCGCGCCTTCCACGGCCTTTACAAAGGCCTGTGTGCCCCCGGCCATCAATCCCATGACCAGCTCGGGAGAAACGCCATACGTCGGCGGGCACTCCACCGCATCCAGCACACCCAGCCGTCCGGAGGTTCCGCAGCCTACGTAAATCAGCCGTCCGCCCGCATGCAATTGATGGTACACAACATCCACGGCCTGTGCAATCTGTGGCAGAACCTTCTCAACGGCAGGCGCAACCTTTTGATCTTCGCTGTTAATAATCCGCACGATCTCCTCAGTCGATGCGCGGTCTATGTGCGCGGAAGCCTGATTGGGTTGTTCTGTTTCCAGGTTGTTGATGTCCATGGGCTCATTCCCTTTCCTATGAGATCATTACAATGCCGCCCCAGCGCAGCTCCGGCAGGAAAATCGTATCCCCCTGTACCTGCAGCGCTTCGCCTTGGTCGGGCAAATCGGTCGCATACGCGGTGGCCTGCGTAAACCCGATGCCGGGTACGTGCAGCCTTGCGCCGCTGATCGGCCTTTCCAGCGGGTCGTAGTTGGTCAGCACCGCCGTATAAAAACCGTCCCCCTGCGACAGTCTCGCATCGGCACAGGCAGCACCCTCCAGCTGTGCACGCGGCGCCAGCGCTTCCAGCGTCAGCAGCGCGTCCACATCGTACTGGTCGTACACCACACCGTGCAACACTTTCGCGGGCACGCGGGTAAACCGCTCAAAGCCAAGGCTTTCATCCATATAGCGGTACACATGCCCGCCCGCCTTTTCAAACGCCTCCAGTTGATCAAGCTCTATATCACTTAACCCCTGCGCAAAAGGCACCAGCAATACGCGAATGCCCAGCTTGTTTTGCTTCAGGTCGCAGGCACGCGCGAAATCCACCGTCATACTCCGCTGGTTCAATAGCGTATAACAGCGGCGCGTCGCCAGAATGCTGCGTTCATGGTATGCCTCCACGCTGTTTGCCGCGCCGTTTTCCGTCGCGTCGGATAGGGCGTTGGCGTAGTTGGAGTAGAGGATGCCCACACCGTCGCGGAGCTTACGCATCGTAGCCAGCTGCGTGGAAAGCTTTTCCACAATACGGTTGGTGGCGATGCCGATGTCGTGGCTGCTCGCCTTTCGCCCATCGTTAAACAGCATGCCGAAGCCCTCCGGTTCAGGGCCGTCCGCAAAGGGGAAATCCGCGCGCCACTGGTAATACAATATCCCTTTAAAGCCCCGTCCCACGGCAGCGTAGGTTTCCCGCGGCCACTCCTGCGGGGGCATATCGGTACGGGCGTTGTACTCAATCAGCCAGGCATGCTTATCAAACGTCGCCGCGGCGCTTTCGCACGCGTCCAGCACCATCGCCGCCTGATGGTAGCTTGGGCCGCGGTTGACATTGTAAGCGGTAATGCCGAGAATGTCCATTCCCTCGGCGGTGGCAAAGTAATCCTCCCCGCGCATGGCCGCGCCGGGCGTTACGGGGCAGCCCATATGGCAGGTCAGGTTTGCGGGCGCAGGGTAACCCTTGCGCGCCTGTTCGCCCATGTCGCACAGGAAAGCATTGAGTCGCTCCTGCTGGAAAAGCCGCCAGTACACCCACGGCGCGGGGTCTTCCCCCGCAGCGGGGCGCTTACGTGGCGCTTCGTATGCTGGCAAGCCCTTTTGCCGGCACCACGCCGCAAACGCTTCCAGCGTATAGGGGTGATAATCGTAAAACCCTTCCGTGGGATAGGCGGGCTCGTTGTAAATCTGGAACGACGTTACAGAGGGGAAACCCGCAAAATGCCGCGCCGACGCCACAGTGCCGCGTACGTTATCCTCATAAATGCCGGGGTGGTTCAGACTGTTGCGCACAAACCAGCCCCAATTAAAGGGCATTTTTTCGCCCTTCTCATTCAGCATGGTCGCATCGTCAAACCCGCGCAGGTTCATACTATATCCCTGCAACCGGATCATTGCAGCCAAATCCTGCGTTTCGCACTCCCGGCAGAAGGCGTCCGGCAGATCGAAGCGTACGTTCACATCGTCCCCGTCCATCTCCAGCTGCCCAAGCGCGGCCATGCGGACGAGGTTAAATCCGGCCTCTTTCATCATCCGCAGGTCTTTTTTCATTTCGCCGATGCGGTCGCCATCTTCCAGCACAGGCACTTTTTGTGTATGGTAGGAAGGGTAGTAGGATTGACCCAGCGCAAACTGCGGCTTGCCGTCGTGGTGCAGCACACCCTTGACAATCGAATAGCTCATGGCTGTTTTCCTTTCCAATGGTACATCCTATTGTTTGACCCTACTGTACTACGATTCCGCAACGTTGTCAAGAACTAGTTCTTTAATTTTTAAATAATTTATGAACTAGTGCTTGACAAAACCAAAACCGCCTTTTATAATAGCCGTAGTTACCCTGAGAGAGAGGGAATCTTATATGATTAACACACTTCGCAAGCCGCGCATGGGCCTTTTGCTGTTATCGCCCGAACGTTTCCGTACGCTGGGCGAGGGCACGGCGCGTGGTACATACCAGGAGCGTAAAATCGCCGATGCAGCCCGCATGGCGGAAGACTGCGGCCTTTTTGCGGATGTTACGTTCCCCGGCATCGTGTGGAACACGGCGGATGTAAAGCGCGCCATCGACGCGTTTACACTGGCAAAGGTTGATTTTGTGCTGGCCGTGTACTTAAGCTGGGCAGAGGATTTTGCGTGGATTCGTTTCCTGCGCGATATGCCGCCCGTGCCGGTGCTGTTTGCCCATTGCATGCGCGAGGAGATTAACCTGCACGACACGCATGACGACGACGAATTTACGGAATACCTGTGCTGCGGCGGTCTGGTCGGCGCACAGGAAGCCAGCGGTGATAACGCCAATTACGCCCGGCCCATGATGGAAACAGCACTGGGCACATGGCCGCAAATTATCACCCGCGCCAAGGTGTTTGGCAACGCCGCGCGGGCCCGCGCCCTGCTGCGCGATAGCCGCGTAGGGCTTTTGGCCTGTTATAACGAAGCGATGTGGAGCACCTATGTGCACCCTTACGACTTATTTGCCAAGGTCGGTCCGGAGCTTACCTTCCTCTCCATTGCGGAGCTGGCGGATTTTGTTGAAGCCGTTTCCGAGCAGGAAGCAGGCGAAGTATCCGATGAAATCGCCGCCCGGTATTCGGTACGGCCGGATGTGGAGCGCGGCAAGTTTGTCGCCAGCGTGCGCGCGTCGCTGGCGATGGAACGGCTGGCTGCATCGAAGGGGCTGGATTTGCTGGTACTCAACGATATTGATACCGTTCTTTTCCAGAAAATCGGCCTGCGTCCCGGCTTTTACCCCACGCCGCGCTGCGGCGATCTGGTAATCGTACCGGAGGGCGACATTGGCGGGGGCATCGCTACCTATGCGCTGCGGCTTTTATCCGGCGGGCATGTGAACTTTATCGAACCATTCCACATCGATTTGCCCAATCAAAACTTTGCCGCCGGGCACGCAGGCCCCAACGATTACACCGATCCCGCCGGAAAAACGCTTGTGGCGCGGGATGTGCGCTTTGCCAAATCCAAGTGGAAGTACGCAGGCGCGCCGTTTGCGTGGCATGTGTTCCCGGAAGGGCGCAAAACCATGCTGCACTGCTCCCAGCACAGCGGGCAGTTCCTGTTCGC
Source organism: Candidatus Limiplasma sp. (assembly GCA_963663285.2). Taxonomy (GTDB): domain Bacteria; phylum Bacillota; class Clostridia; order Christensenellales; family Aristaeellaceae; genus CAXXOK01. The sequence goes on from CAXXNI010000002.1 coordinate 2,114,104, forward strand.
GGCCACCCAGCTGGATTGCCTGCCCTGCGAGCCGTTTTTAGCCACCTATTCCCACGGACTGTTCCGCCCGGTGGGGCAAAGCGCGCCGCAGCTGTTTGAGAAACTCTTGCGGCTGGGCGTAACCCAGCACTATGGTCTGGCTGGCGGCGACTGGCTGCCGGAGGTTGCCGATTTGGCAATGATGCTGGGCTTTTCTTACCACGAACTGTAGAAATCGGATCGGAAAGGAAATGTAGTTTTATGAGTTTTATGTTCCACCCTTATCCTTATGTTGATAAAAATGCAGTCAACCCGGTAAACCCCATTCAGGAGGAAACCGTTGTTTTCGGTGCGCTGCCCGTGGCAAAGCGCATCGCCCAGGCGGTACGGGACGGTAAAAAGTTTGTTTGTATCGATGGTTACGCAGGCGTGGAGTTTACGGTTATCCGCCAGTTGCTGGCGGCGCAGCTTTCGCCGCTGAACGCGCGCATCGTGCCCGTAGAAGAGCTGTTGAAACCAGCGCAAACCTTGCGGGACTTGCTTGCCCCTTCCCTGCCGGAAGACCGCGAAATGGACCCCCGTGCTGCTTTACGGGGTACGCATTGAGCGGAAATATGAGGATTTGCTGGACGCGGAAAAGCTGGCCGCGCTGACTGCGGATACGCAGCAACCGCTGGTCGTCATCGGTCAGGGTGCGCTGTGCGATACGCTTCGCGCGCGCTGCGACCTGCGCATCTGGGTGGATATTACGCCCCGCACCGCCGCGCTGAATTTTAAGTACGGCAAGGCGCATAATTTGGGCGAACCGGACGCCCTGCCCTTTGGCGCGATGATGCGCCGTAACTATTACGTTGATTTTGAAATGGCGGTCGCCCTGCGCTGGCAGTTGATCCGCAGCAGCGAGCTGGATTGGTACTGCACCGCAGACGACCCTGGCAAGCTGGCGCTGATTCCGTTTGCCGACCTATGCAAATTATTTGACGATCTGCGCACGCGCCCGCTGCGCTGCCGTCCGGTATATCTGGAAGGCGTTTGGGGCGGTTTCTACTTAAAGCGCCTGCGCCACCTGCCGGATGAGATGCGCAACTGCGCGTGGATTTTCGATATGATTCCCATGGAGGTTTCACTGGCAGCCAGCTGGGATGGCCACGAACTGGAAGTACCGTTCTTCACCTTTGTGCAGCAGCAGGGTGAAAAGCTGCTGGGCGCAAAAGCCTTCGGCGCTTTCGGCGGATATTTCCCGGTACGCTTCAATTACGACGATACCTTCCATTCCAGCGGAAACATGTCCATCCAGTGCCATCCGGACGAGGCCTACGTAACCAGTAACCACGGTGAACTGGGCCGTCAGGATGAAAGCTACTACGTATGCGTAGCGGGCGAAAACGCCTGCACCTATCTGGGTTTCAAGGAGGAAAACAGCTGCGAAGCGTTCTTTAAAGCCGCGGAAAAAGCACAGGAGACGGGCGAGCTGATCGATTACAAGCAGTATGTGCACGCGGTGCCTTCCGTGCCCGGCACGCAGGTCATGATTCCCGCGGGCACCATACACGCTTCCGGCCAAAACCAGGTGATTCTGGAAATCGGCAGCCTTACCGTCGGTTCCTACACCTATAAACTGTACGATTATCAACGCACCGATCCGCAAACGGGTCTGCCCCGCCCCATTCACCTGAAAGCAGGCAAAAAGGTGATTCACGGCGAACGTACCTCCGAGTGGGTGGAACAAAATCTGGTCAACCACGGCGGCGTGGTACGTCAAGGCAAGGACTGGCGCGAAGTGACCGTAGGCGAGCACGATATGCTCTATTTTGCGCTGCATACCCTGACCTTTGAACATGAAATGCAAGAGGATACCGACCATTGCTTCCATGTGCTGGCTTTGACCGAGGGCGAGCAGGTGCGCATCGTATCCGCACAGGATGAAAGCCGCTTCTTTGTAGCCCGTTATCTGGACGTGATCGTCGTTCCTGCGGATTTTGGCGCGTACAAGCTGATCAACGAAGGGGAAGGCCCCGTAACCGTGCATAAGACGACGCTGAAGAAAGGGTTTACCCATGCGTGAAGCCATCCTTGCGCTGGACGCGGGCGGCACGAGCATAAAACTGTCGCTGGTGGAAAGCGGTAAGGAGCCTGCAGGAGGCACCGCCGTCGCCTTTGAGGGCGATACGAAGGATGCGCTGCTCACTGCCTTTCGCAAAGCGCTGCTGACGGGGCAGGCCGGGGCGGAGCGCCTCGGCTGCCGCATCGCGCATGTGGGCATTGCCTGCCCGGGACCGTTCGACTTTTTCCACGGTGTTAGCCTGATGACCCACAAGTGGGCGGGCATCCGCGGGGTACCGCTAAAGCCGGTGGTCGCGGAGGTGTTTCCGGGCGTCCCCCTGTCGTTTCTGCACGACTCGACTGCCTTTATGCTGGGCGAGGCTTTCGCAGGCGCGGCAGGCGCGGCGCAAAACCCTGCCGGGGTCATGCTGGGCACAGGCATTGGCTACGCGTTTATGAAAAACCGCCGCGTCTGCCTGGATGAAACGCTTTCGCCGCTGGTGCGGCTGTGGCGTTTACCCTACCGGGACGGCACCGTTGAAGATTACGTATCCAGACGCGCCATTCGCAAACGCTATGGCGACAATCGCGGTCTTACGGAAGCGCCTGATGTGCAGGCTATCGCCGCACAGGCATCCGCAGGCGAGCCAGAGGCGTTGGCAGCCTTCCGGGAAACCGGCGCGCTGCTGGGCAGTGTACTGCGCATCTATCTGGACGCGGCTTGTGATCTTGTGGTCATCGGCGGGCAAATTGCCCGTTCCGCGGCGCTGTTTTTGCCGGAAACGCAAAAGGCGCTAACCGTACCCGTTATGGCCGCCACCCACATCGATAATGCGGCGATACGCGGCATATCCGTTTTCTGCACCCATCAGGATGTGACAGCCGTATCCCGCAACGGATAGGGGGAAACCAAACCATGAGCGCTTTTGCCAAACTACGGGAATCCAACTTCTCCGCTACGGAAAAACGCATTGCCGAGTACATTCTCCAGCACAGTGCGGAGCTGCCGGATCTGTCCATCAGCACCATTGCGGAAGAATGTGAAACCAGCAAGTCCATGGTAGTACAGCTTTGCAAAACCGCCGGTTTCAAAGGCTACAAGGACCTGAGCAGCCAGCTTTTGGTGGAGCAGGCCATTGCGGAGCATACGCAGGAAGCGGTTTACGAGGATATTCACCCCGGCTGCACCGTTTCGCAAATTTGCCAAATCACCATCCGCGCGGAGCTGCGCTCCATACAGGATACCGAAGCAATCATCGACACGGACGCCATCACCAAAGCAGTGGATTGGATGAGCAAGGCAGAGCTGATACAGCTGTTCGGCGTTGGCGGCAGCGGCGTAGCGGCGCTGGATTTATACAACAAGCTTACCCGTATCGGCATTAACGCCCGTTATACGCAGGATACACACTGCCAGATGCTGGAGACCTCTTCGCTCAACGAGCGGAGTGTAGTGGTTGTGTTCTCTTACAACGGCCGTACCAAGGATATGATCGAGGCGGTGGAACTGAGCCGTGCCATGGGCGCGAAGGTCATTTCCGTAACGCGCTACGGCAATAACCCCATCAGTGATCTGGCGGATATTCCGCTGTTTGTTGCCAGCAACGAATCATTGGCGCGTGTTACGGCCATGAGCTCCCGCCTGAGCACGCTGACCATGGTGGACGTGTTGTTCGCCTGCCTGGCCAGCCATATGAGCGACCGCATACAGGAGATTGCCAAACGCAATACGGAAATTGCCAAGCGCCGCAGAAAGTAGCGGCACAGAAAGGGACAGGTCGTTATGAAAGCACATGTATTGAGCGGGTTGGATCGCATCCATACTGTCGATGATCTGCTGCAGGACAAACGCGTAGGCCTGATGACGACGCCCACCGGCATTGACCATCAGCTGCGCAGCGGCATCGACCTGATCCACGGACAGTACCGGCTTACGGCGCTGTTTGGCGTGGAGCATGGCATCCGCGGGGATATACAGGCCGGGGAAAAGGTGGATACCTACGTGGACCCGTCCACCGGCGTGACCGTGTACAGCGCTTTTGGCGACAACGACCATTTTACCGATGAAATGCTGGATGCGTTCGATGTGCTTGTGTTTGATATACAAGACGTCGGCGTCCGGTTTTATACCTATCTTTATTCGCTTTCCTACGCTATGGAAGCCTGCGCCCGCGCCGGTAAACCCATGGTGGTGCTGGATCGCATCAACCCTATCGGCGGCGTGCACCACTCCGGCACCGTACTGGATTTGTCCTGCCGCTCTTTTATTGGGGATTACGAACTGCCTACGCAATACGGCATGACCATCGGCGAGTATGCCCGCTATGTAAAGGATTACCTGCATTTGGACGTAGCGCTTACGGTTGTGCCCCTTTCCGGCTGGGAACGCGGCATGTATCTGGACGATACGGATTTGCCGTGGGTTGCCCCTTCACCCAACTGCCCCAGCCTATCGGCGGCGCTGTGCTACGTTGGCACCTGCGTATTTGAGGGCAGCAATTTAAGCGAAGGCCGCGGCACTACGCTGCCCTTTGAGGTCATTGGCGCTCCGTGGGTGGATAGCGCCCTGCTGGAAAAACGCATGGGCCAGCTGCATTTGCCGGGCGTTCATTTCCGCCGCACCTCTTTTTGCCCCACCTTCAGCAAACATGCAGGCAAGCTGTGCCACGGCGTGCAAATGCATGTGCTGGACCGGGAACAGTACGACGCGTTTATTGATGGACTGATGCTGATGGATACGATTCGCGAGTTGTATCCGCAGGAGTTTGTTTTCGTCCGTTGGAACGAAAACAGCCGTCCTTCCATCGATTATTTATTGGGAACCTCCGAATACCGCGAAGGCAAACGGACGGCACAGGAATTGATCAGCCATCACCGCCCGCTGGTGGAAGCCTTCACCCAAAAAGCAAAACCTTATCTGTTGTACTAAAACCCACAGAAGGGGGTAGGGGCGCGTGAACCATACGGTTGTCCCCTTGGCGCCTGCCGATTACCCATCCGCCGAGGCGCTGTGGAACCAAATCGCATCCGACGGCGAAACCCTGTACCGTCCGCTTCATCCGGGTACGCTTCCTTTCGCGGGCGAAGGCATGCACGCATTCGCCGCCAAACGGGACGGAAGATTGATCGGCTGGATACATGGAACAGCAAAGCAGACCTTTTTACCGGGCGAAGACGCGGCAAACACCCCCGCGTACCTGACCACGGTATTGGTGCAAAAAGACTGCCGCAGGCAGGGCGTAGGCCGCGCATTGCTCACAGCACTGATGGACGCGTACCGCGCCGAGGGTAAACAGACGCTCGTCTGCTCCGGGGATAACCCGGTGCACCTGTCCTGGCTCATCCCCGGCACACCCGGGCACGACCACAACAACGCGCCCGGCGTGGAAGAAAGCGGTATGGGCTTTGCGTTTTTAAGCCATCTGGGCTTTGGCTGTGATTTTCATGAAATCGCCATGTATATGGCGCTGAAAGACTACCAACGACCAGAAGCGATTACGCAAAAGCAGGAAGCGCTGCTTGCACAGGGCATCCGCACCGGGCGGTATGACCTGTCTCTGGGCACGGAGTTTGACGAAATGTGCGACCGTGTGGGCAGCGAGTACTGGCGCAGCGTACTGCGCAGCGAGCTGGCCGCATGGCGGGAAAACCGCCCCAATGACGATCCGCAATTCTGGCCCGACGGCATATGCCCCAAGGGTCCCCGCACGCTGCTGACGGCTACGGTAAACGGCCACATTGTAGGGTTTACAGGCCCCGTCGCCCGGCAAAAAAGCGGACGCGGCTGGTTTACAGGCATCTGTACCGACCCGCAGTATTCCGGCAAGGGCATCGCATCGGTGCTGTTTGCTCTCCTGCTGGAGGAGTTTATCGCGCAGGGGGCTGATTTCTGCACCCTGTTTACCGGCCGGGATAACCCCGCACAGAGAATTTACCTGCGCGCAGGTTTGCGGATCGTAGCGCGTTTCGCGGTCATGTCCATTCCGCTTGCCGGGTCGCAGCGGTACGAACACACCTATTTTTAGGGTCGTTTTTTACAACGGATAGAACTAGTTTGGAAAATATTCAATATTCCATGAACTAGTCTTGACGTGATGCCGGATTACTGCTATACTGGACGAAACAAAGATGTTTATATCTGGTGCTTCCAGTTTGCAGATAGTTTCGGCATACCGTTTTTATTGTCGGCAAAAAGGAGGATGATCCAATGCAATCAAAAAACGCCGCAAGGGTTGGTGCGGTAAACCAGGGGAATATTTTCACCTCTGCCCGGACGCGCAAACTCGTTGGTCTGCGCATCTGGCGTAATCGTTACATCTACTTAATGATATTGCCGGTGCTGCTGTACTTTATCCTGCTCAAGTATTTGCCCATGTGGTTCCTGCGCAGTGCGTTTTACGATTACAAACTGCTCAAGGGTTTTGACGGTTCCAAATTCGTCGGGCTGAAATACTTTATCCGGTTGTTTACCAATCCCAATTTAATGGGTTACATCCGCAATACCTTGGTCCTCAATTTCAGCGCGCTGATTTTCCTGTTTCCGGCTCCGCTGATTTTTGCCATTATGCTCAACGAACTGCGCAACAGCCATTTTATGAAGTTTGTGCAGACCATCTCCTACCTGCCCCACTTCGTTTCCACCGTTGTTTTAGTCTCCATGATCTCCACCCTCATCTCCCCCAGCTACGGCAGCCTTGCGGCGCTTGCCAAAGCGTTTGGAAATACGCCGATCAACTACCTGAGTATTCCGGAATATTTCGTGCCGATCAACGTTATTTCCGGTTTCTGGCAATCGGTAGGCTGGAGCGCGGTCATCTACGTGGCAACGCTGGCAGGCATCGACCGCGGCCTGTACGAGGCGGCCCGCATCGACGGCGCCAACCGCTGGCAGCCAAACCCTGCACGTAACGCTGCCGGGGCTGTCCACAACGTTTCGTACTGCTGCTGATCATGCAGGTTGGCCAGCTGCTGAACGTTAACTTTGAAAAGATTTATCTGCTGCAAAATACATTGAATCTTTCCGCATCCGAAATGCTGCCCACCTTTGTGTACAAAACGGGTATGGAAAGCCACAACTACGGCTACGCGACTGCCGCAGGCCTGTTCAACTCCGTTTGCAGCGTCATTCTGGTACTGGTCGCCAATACGGTCAGCCGGAAGGTATATCCGATACGTCGCTATTCTAGAAAAGGAGGATAAAACGCATGGTTCCAAGTTATAATGCCAGTCAACCGAAGCATAAGAAAAATGGCGATTTTATCCGCCGTTCCCGTGGAGAAAAGATTTTCGGCGGCGTCAATCTGTTCTTGATGATCCTGCTGCTTTGCTTTTTCCTGTATCCGCTGCTGAACATGCTCTCCATTTCCTGCAGCAACGAATACGCTGTCTTACGGGCAGAGGTTACCTTTTTCCCCATCGGTTTTAATCCCCAGGCATACGAAATGATTTTTCAAACGCAGGAGCTGTGGCGCTCGGTCGCCAATAGCCTTTTCGTCGCCCTGGTCGGCTGTGTCAGCAGTCTGGTCATGCTGTCTCTGGCTGCCTATCCCCTTGCGTTTGCAAAGTTTTACGGCAAGAAAATCTACACCTTTTTAATCCTGTTCACCATGTGGTTCAACGGCGGCATCATCCCCACGTTCTTAACCATCATGCAGCTGGGGCTGTACGATTCGCTCTGGTCCCTGATTTTCAACAGCATGGTTTCGGCGTATTACGTGGTGATTGTGCGCAGTTACTTCAGCTCCATTCCCATCTCCGTGGTGGAAAGCGCGCGCATTGACGGCGCGAACGATTTTAAGATTCTCTTTCAGCTGATCCTGCCGCTGAGCAAGCCGGTGCTCGCCACCGTCGCACTGTGGGTCATCGTCGGCCACTGGAACGATTACCTCAACGCCTTGCTCTTTATCTCCAGCAAAGAGAACTACAACCCTGCAGTTGGTTTTGAAAGAGTTGGTGCTCAACGCCGATTCCTCCATCTACAACATCAGCATGTCCTCCACGGTCAGCACGGGCGGCGCGGTAGCGCTGGGTCAGCAAGGTTCGCAACGCAGTGCTTGTGGTCGCCATGATCCCGATGGTCATCCTGTACCCCTTCGTTCAGCGCTACTTTGTAAGCGGCATCATGCTGGGTTCGGTGAAGGGTTGATATGGTTACGACGAGGCAGGTATGCTTCGTTCTGATAACGCATTAGCTTGAGGAGGGAAAATCATGAAGAAAGTCCTGGCTACCATCTTGGCGCTTTGCCTGCTGTGTACCGCTACGGCAGCATTGGCGACCGCGGAATCCGCCGCTCAGTTGCCCAAGAGCGAAAACCTATACTTCGACAACGGCCTGGAAATTACAGGCATGGGCATCCATTTCAATAACTACCCCACCGAGTTTGACGGCTGCTACTACTTCCCCGCCATTCAGGCGCTGACCAACGCGACCATCAACATCGACTGGCGCGTGGCGGATAACTACTCCACGCAGCTGGCAACTACGCTGGCTTCCGGCGTTCTGCCCGACATCATCGTACCCGGTGTTGGCGGCAGCGGCGTAATGAACCTCGTCAGCGAAGGCGCTGCGATTGCGCTGGACGATTACATCGACCTGATCCCCAACATCGTTGCGGCGGTCGGCGAAGACCGTATGGCAAGCTGGCGTCAGGCTGACGGCCACATCTACACCATCCCCACCATCGTTAACGTTCCCGGTTCCCAGTCCGTAATGATCCGTCAGGATTGGCTGGATCAGCTGGGCATGGCTGCCCCCCACCACGTGGGACGAGTGGGTTGCCATGTGGCGTGCCTTCAAAGAAAACGACATGAACGGCAACGGCGATACGACCGATGAAATCCCGCTGGCGTTGGAACAGGGCGAAAACGGCGAGCGCTGCATGGCCAGCCTGCTCAACGCTTTCGGCATCAAAGCGTCCAACGATTGCCAGTTCTGCGTATTGGAAGACGGCACCTACACCATGGTGTACGAACATCCCCGTTATCTTGAGTTCCTCCAGGCTGTGCAGGATCTGTACGCCGAAGGTTTGATCGACCCCGAGTTCGCAACCCGCACGCAGGCCGAACTCTTCACCGTAATGGATAACGGCTTGGTCGGCTCCACCATGACTTGGGCCGAGCGCGCCAAACTTTCCAGCTACTCCAACCAGGAAGCCGGCGACGAAGATGCGCTGTGGACCTGTGTTACCCCCCATCACCGGTCCTTACGGCGATCAGATGACGCAGGAGCGCAAAGCCGTAACGTCCGTATGGTGCATCACTCCGGCAGCTGAAGAAGCCGGCAAGGTGGAAGATATTCTGCGCCTGTTCAACTGGAACTACAGCGAAGAAGGTCTGAACCTGTACAACTATGGCATCGAAGGCGAGACCTACGATATGGTCGACGGCGTTGCCGTACTCAAACCCGAAGTTGTTGCTAACGGCTTTGTAGGCTACCGCCTGCTGGGCATGGAGTTTGAGCCCTTCGGCGGCTGGTGGCAGACCAACGCTTTCATGCAGTGCCTGTTCTCCGGCGCGACGGTGGATGATCTGGATGCGCCTTCCGCCTCGTTCTACAACGGCTTGGCGATTGTGAACAACGGCTACTACTATCCGATGCCCCAGACGATGGAAACCGACGCGTATGTTGAGTACCGCGCCGAGTTGATCACCACCGGCGTTTGCACGCTGCGTGACCAGACCATCGCGGGCCAGATGACCATGGACGAGTTCTCCGCCAAGTACGAGAGCCTGAAAGCCCAGGGCTTGCAGGAAATCATCGACGAAGGCACCGCCGCTTATGCGTTGATCAGCGGCAACTAATTACCACTCACAGGCATCGAGGGCTTGGCGAAAGCCAAGCCCTCGCTTTTTAAGGGAAGGGATCGCTATGCGGCTGCCACAGGCCTTTACCATACGCGGCAACGCCCCCTACGCGATGCGGGAGCTGGCCGGATACCTGCACCGGATTACGGGGCGCGATGCGGGAGAAACCGGATACCCCTTTACGCTGGAAGCCACGGGCGGCGAAGGCGAGGCGTTTCACCTTTGCGTAACGCCGGAAGGCGCTCATATCCAAAGTCCCTGTCTGCGCGGCGTAGCATACGGCGTGTACGCGTTTTTAGAGTGGCAGTTTTCCTGCCGCTTCCTTGCGGTGGATTGCGAAACAATTCCATTTGCACCGGATACCGAACTCACTTTGGGGCAGCAGTCCTCCTCGCCGGATTTTACCTATCGCGAGGTCTACTGGCGCGGCGCAACTGATGGCCGCTTTGCCCTGCAATCCCGATTAAACTCCGCCCGGGCTGCTATTACGCCCGAAATGGGCGGCAAAACCATGTTTTATAATTACAGCCACACGTTCGAGGTGCTGGTGCCCCCCGAGAAGTGGTTTGACACACATCCCGAATATTTCAGCCTGGTTGGCGGCAAGCGCAGGCGGGAGCACAGCCAGCTCTGCCTGACCAACCCGGATGTTTTGCACCTCTGCATTGCGGGGGTGAAACGCTGGATTGCGGAAAACCCCGATTGCCGCATTTTTTCGGTCGCGCAAAACGACTGGTACGGCAACTGCGAGTGTGAAAATTGCCGCGCCATAGACCAGCGGGAGGGCAGCCCTGCCGGAAGCCTGATCGCGTTTGTCAATGCCATTGCGGACGCGATTGCCCCGGAGCATCCTAACGTGATGCTGCACACCTTCGCATACCTGTACAGCCGTAAGCCCCCGCGCACCTTGCGCCCGCGCGATAATGTGATTATCCGTTTGTGCGATATCGAGTGCTGCTTCAGTCACCCGATCGGCACCTGCAATCAGGCGATCGACCAGATTAACGTAGAGCAGGGAGCTGCGCAGCATTTTGCAGTCAGCAAACACGGTTTCGCAGAGGATTTAACTGCCTGGTCCAAGTGTTGCAAGCATCTGTATCTATGGGATTACACCACCAATTTCAGCAACTACCTGCAGCCGTTTCCCAACCTGCAGGTGCTGAAGCCAAATCTGCGGTTCTTCCGCAGCTGCGGCGTTCAGGGTGTGTTTGAACAGGGCAACTACTCCCCCGGTGAAACCAGCGCTTTTGCGCCGCTGAAAATATACCTGCTGGGAAAACTTTTATGGGACGCAGATGCAGACGCAGAGGAATTGACACGCTCTTTTGTGGAAGGATATTATGGGATGACAGCACAACCGGAGATAATCAAATGCCTTGCGCTGATCGAAGAAGAAGCCGCACGTTTTCATATGGGTATTTTCGACCCGCCGACGGCCGATTACCTGTCGGAAGAGTTGCTGACGCGTGCGGATGAGGCGCTTGCGCGCGCCCTTGCGCAAACAGCGGACGAGGCGCACCGTATCCGCATCCGGCGGGAAAGGCTCAGCTTTACTTACGCCCTGCTGGCCCGCGCCCCGCTGGACGCGCCGGGGCGGACAGAGCGTATCGACGCCTTTGAACAGGAAGCCAAAGCGCTGGGCATTACCGAGTTGTTTGAGCGGCGGGAGCTGCAAGCGTCGTTTGATTGCATGCGCCAGAGCCGCTATACGGCGGAGCGCGAAAGCGTCCCCTACCGGATGTACCGTCTGTAATCATTTCCGGTATATTTTCACGCATTCCGGCATTTTAGCGGCGTTTCACCGTGCCGCACCGCCGGAATGCAACCATGGAAAGGAAGAAGCACCATGCACGATTTTGTGGCGGGCTGGGACGGCGGCGGCACTAAAACCTGCGTTGTCTGCATGTCGCCGGACGGCAAGGTTTTCGAGCGCCGCACCTTCGGCGCGCTGAACATCAACGGCGCCAGCGAACGGGAAATTTTCTCCTGTGTCTCGCAGGCTGTATCCTTTATCAACAGTATTCCCGGCAGGTGTCTGGGTATGGCTATCGCCACGGCAGGCACCAGCAACCCCGCTGCGCAGCAACTGGTATCGCGCGCACTGCGGGATGCGGGATATACAGGGCCCTACGAAATGCACGGCGATCAGGAAGCCGCGCTGTTTGGCGCAGTGGAGGGTGTCGGCGTGGTGCTGGTAGCCGGTACCGGCTCCATTTGCTACGGACGCAACGAAGCAGGTGAAACCGCGCGATGCGGCGGGTACGGCTATCTGGTGGATGACGAGGGCAGCGGCTACGCCATCGGGCGCGATATTCTCACCGCGGTCATCCGTTCTTTTGATGGTCGAAACGCCCCCACCGCGCTTTCCGCGCTGGTATATGCCGATGAGAAATGGCGGGATATCCCCACGATTATGCATACGCTGTACACCAGCGAAACGGATAAATCCCGCGTGGCGGCGCTGGCTCCGCTGCTGAAACAGGCAGGCGAAGACCCCGCGGCGCTGGCGATTGCACACAAAGCCGCCACGGAGCTTACCGGGCTTTGCGCAACCGTAGTACGAACACTGGGGATGCCACAAGCGCAGGTAGCGTTAAGCGGCAGCATCCTCACCCATTTTGAAGGCATTCGCGCCGAGACAATGCAAAACTTGCTGCGTGCCTATCCGGAGCTGCGCTTTATTGAGCCGTTGCACGACGCGGCTTACGGCGCGGCGCTGATGGCGCGCCTTGCATATATGCAAAAAGACTGAATACGGATTTTCTTTCCCTTGATTTTTTGTTTGGAATGAAGATAAGGAGACCGAACCAATGCGTTTTTTCGTATGCATCAAACAAGTACCAGCCACAAGCAAGGTGCAAGTGGACGAGCAGACCGGGGTGCTCAAGCGCGCGGGTGTTGCCAGCAAAATGAACCCGTACGATCTGTATGCGCTGGAGGCGGCGCTGCGGCTTAGGGAGCTGCACGGCGGCACGGTGACGGTCGGCACCATGGGCCCGCCGCAGGCGCAGGCGATTGTGAAGGAAGCCTACTGGATGGGCGCGGACGAGGGCTATGTGTTCTCCGACCGGCGCCTTGGCGGCGCGGATGTGCTGGCTACCAGTTATACGCTTTCCCAGGCCATCCAGAGCGTGGGCGATTTTGACCTCATCCTCTGCGGCAAACAGACCACCGACGGGGATACCGCGCAGGTCGGCCCCGCCATTGCCGAGCACATGGGTATTCCCCACGCGGCGTGGGTGTCCGGCGTGACCGTGCGGGATAGCGGCGTGGATGTGGAACAGCAGCTGCAGGACGTGGTGGAAACCGTGCATATGCCCTTTCCCTGCCTGATAACCGTGGAAAAGGATATTTACATGCCGCGCCTGCCTTCGCTCAAGGCGGCCAAGGCGGTCAAGGATAAGCCCGTGCACATCATCGGGCTGGACGCGTTTCCGGATACCGACCCCGGCCATTACGGCCTCTCCGGCAGCCCCACACAGGTGGAGCGTATCTTCCCGCCGCCCTGCGGCGCGGACAAAGAAGTGTGGACGGGTGAGGACTGCGCAGAAAGACTGCATGAAACGCTCACCAAGTGGAAGTTTATCGGCGGGGAGGCGACGGCATGGCACAAATAGCAATACTGGAGCGCAAGTGCGACGGCTGCGGCGCGTGCATTGCCGCCTGTCCCTTTGGCGCGATTGGCATGAAAGACGGGAAACCCGAATTGAACGCCGCGTGCAGGGTATGCGGCGTGTGCGTGAAAGCCTGCCCCAAACAAGCGATCATCCGGCTGGAAACCAAGGTGGACAGCGTGGATAAAAGCCTGTGGAAGGATATCCTCGTGTTCGCGGAAACCGGCGCGCACGGCCTGCACCCCGTGAGCCTGGAGCTGATCGGCAAGGCGCGGCAATTGGCGGCGCCGGTCGGGTTTGCGGTAAACGCCGTGCTGATTGGAAATAACATTGAACAGGATGCCGAGGAGCTGCGCCATTACGGCGTACAGCATGTGTATACCTACGATGATCCGCAGCTTGCCTACTTCCGCGCGGACGCGTTTGCTGCCTGCGCGGAGGACGCGATTAAAGCGCTCAAGCCCAGCGTAGTGCTGGTGGGCGCAACCTCGCTGGGGCGCAGCCTTGCGCCGCGGCTGTCCACACGCTTCCATACCGGCCTCACCGCGGACTGCACGTGTCTGGAGCTACGGGAGAATACCGATCTGGTGCAGATCCGCCCGGCATTCGGCGGCAATATTATGGCGCAGATCGTTACCACCAATACCCGCCCGCAGTTCGCCACCGTGCGCTATAAGGTGATGGACGCACCGACACGGCAGGAGGAAGCAGCAGGTACCATCGTAACGCGGAAAATCCCCAAAGGCGTAGCCGCCTCCCCGGTCACCCATGTGCGCACCGTGCCGGTGCCCGCGGGCAAGACTATATCGGATGCGGAAATCCTCGTGGTGGGCGGCCGCGGACTGCAAAAGGAAGCGGATTTGCAGCTGGTGAAAGAGTTGGCGGCATCACTCGGCGGGGACTGGGCGGTCAGCCGCCCGCTGGTGGAAAAAGGCTGGGCGGATAACGGGCGGCAGATCGGGCTTTCCGGCCGTACGGTACGCCCGCGGCTCATCATTACCTGCGGGGTCAGCGGCGCGATCCAGTTCGCCAGCTGCATGAATTGCAGCGACCATATTATCGCCATCAATACCGATGCGAACGCGCCGATTTTCGACGTGGCGCACGTAGCCATCGTGGGCGATCTGTACCCCATTGTGCGGGGCTTGATTGCCAAACTGAAGGAGGGCGCGGCATGAAACCATTTAAGCAGGTAGACGCGGCCGACCTCGCGTATTTTGAAGCACTGCTGCCCGGACGTGTGTTTTCCGGGGACGCGATCAGCGAGGATTACGACCATGACGAGATGACCGAATACGGGCACTTCCAGCCGGATGTGGTATTGCAGGCGCTGAGCACGGAGGATGTGTCGGGTGTGCTGGCCTATTGCAACCAGCATAACATCGCCGTGACCCCGCGCGGGGCGGGCACCGGCCTGTGCGGCGGGTGCGTAGCCACGCAGGGCGGCGTAATCCTCTCCACCGAGAAGATGAAAAAAGTGCTGGAAGTGGATGAAAAGAACATGACCGCCACGGTGGAGCCGGGCGTACTGCTGATGGAGTTTCCCAAGGCGCTGGAAGGCACAGGGCTTTTCTACCCGCCCGATCCCGGCGAGAAAACCGCCACCATGGGCGGCAACGCCATGACCAACGCGGGCGGCATGCGCGCGGTACGCTACGGCGTAACGCGGGATTATGTGCTGGGTATGGAAGTAGTGCTGGCCAGCGGCGAGGTGCTCACCCTCGGCGGCAAGAATGTGAAGTGTTCCAGCGGCTACAGCCTGGTGGATTTAATGGTCGGCAGCGAAGGTACGCTGGGCTTTTTAACCAAGCTGACCGTTAAGCTGATTCCCGAGCCGAAAACCAACCTCTCCCTGCTGATTCCCTTTGACGATCTGGACAAGTGCATCGAGGCGGTGCCCGCGGTGCTGGGCTGCGGATGCGAGCCGACGGCTGTGGAATTTATGGAGCGCGCGGTAATCGCCGCATCGGAAACCTACCTTGGCAAGCAGTTCCCGGATACCAGCGCGGATGCGTACCTGCTGGTGCGGCTGGACGGCGCCAGTGCCGAAGCCCTGCAGCCCGCCGTAGACACGTTAACGGAGCTGTGCCTGTCCGTAGGCGCGCAGGATGTGCTGCTGGCGGATACCGACGAGCGCAAGGAGAGCATCTGGAATGCGCGCGGCGCATTTCTGGAGGCGATCAAGAACGGCACGACCGGCATGGACGAGTGCGACGTGGTCGTACCCCGCGACCGGATTGCCGCGTTTGTGGAAAAGAGCATGCAAATCGGCAAAGAGCAGGGCGTACGCATCTGTTCCTTCGGGCATGCGGGCGACGGTAACCTGCACATTTACGCCTGCCGGGATAACCTGACGGACGCAGACTGGCAGACCAAGGTGCAAACCGTAATGGACGAGCTGTACACCTCCGCCCAGCAGCTGAGCGGCGAGGTAAGCGGCGAGCACGGCGTAGGCCACGCCAAGCGGGACTTTCTGCGCCAGTCGCTGGGCGACACCCAAATCCGCCTGATGCAGGGCATTAAGCAGACGTTCGATCCAAACGGAATTTTAAATCCCGGGAAGGTAGTATGAGTTAACTTTCCTTGTTACCAGCTTCATAGTGAATGAAAAAAGCAGGCACTTGCATAAAAACAAGTGTCTGCTTTTTAAATGATTTTATTTGGTAATCTGCTCCGTTTTATGCCCGCATCCAAACCGTCATTTCGCCCGGTACGCGGTTGCCCCAGTTGGCGTAGGGCACGGCAACCATCGTTACGGGTTCCTCCGCCGGTTGGTACGGGGTGTACAGCGCGTCCTCCGCCATCTTCGTGCGCATGCCGGCAAATTGCAGGGCGACAGTGCCGTCCGGCAAGCCGGGCAAAGCGATTTCCTCCACAGGCTGACCGGGCAGGGCGCGCAGTGCGGCCAGATTTTCGCCGTTATCCATCTGCTCCAAACAGTATACCAACGGTCCGCGCATCAGGCACAGTTTCCCGGCGTCCGCGCGTACTTTGGGGTTAGCCTGCATGAAGGTACTATTCATTTCCAGCTGTACGGTTACCACATCGCCGTCTGCCCATTCCCGCTCCACCTGCCAGTAACCATTCACAAGCTGCGCCGCCGCGGGCTGCCCGTTCACCAGCAGCGCAGCCTGCCTGCACCAGCCCGGTTTACGTACGCACAGGGTAAAGGCGCTCTTTTGCTGCGGGTGCACCGTAAGGGTAATGTTGCCATCCTGCGGGTACCGGCTTTGCAGGGTCAGCCGCACAGGCAGATCGCCCACGGTCACATCGGCTTCGCAGCCGACAAACAGGTTTACATACAGCTTGTCTTCGCTGGTGGCAAACAGGTACCGCCCCAACGACATGATGGTGCGCGCCAGATTGGGCGGGCAGCAGGCACAGGCAAACCACTTTTGCCGCACGGGCTTGATGTGGTCCACAATCTGGGAATGGGTGTTGCGCTGCGGCCAAACCTCCATGGGATTGGTGTAGTAATAGTGTTTGCCATCCCGCTGCATGGATGCGGGCAGCAGGTTATACAGCGCCTTCTCCGCAACATCAAAATAGGTGGAGTCAGCCTCCATCTGGAACATGGCGCGCGCGAAAAAGATCAGCGCGACCGAAGCGCAGGTTTCGGCGTATACGGTATCATTGGGCAAATCATAATCAAAGGTGAACGCTTCGCCTACGGCGGTGGAGCCAACGCCGCCTGTAATGTACAGCTGCGCGTTTACCACGTCATCCCACAAAGTGCGGCATGCCTGTTTGAGCGTTTCATCGCCCGTTCTGGCCGCCACCTCCGCCATGCCGGTGTACAGGTACAGGGCGCGCACTGCGTGCCCGGTCGCCTTTTTCTGCTCCCGCACCGGTTTGTGGTACTGCGCATACTCGCGGTAATCCACTTCGCCGTACGCGGCCTGCGGCGTTTCGGTCGTTGTGTTAAGCCAGATATTGAAATGTCCGTTGCGCTCCCACTCCGCGTCAAAGTACTGCGGCGCTGTGCCGCGCTCGTTCACAAAATATTCCGCAAGGCTTAGGTATTTACGTTCCCCCGTCACATCATACAGCCGCACCAGCGCCAGCTCGACTTCCGGATGCCCCGGATAGCCGCGGAGTTTACCGGGTTCCCGCCCGAAAACCGTGTCGATGTAATCCGCAAATTTACAAACAATGTCCAGCAGCGTTTTTTTACCCGTCGCCAGATAATGCGCGACTCCCGCCTCGATCATATGTCCCGCGCAATACAGCTCGTGCCCATGCAGCAGGTTTGTCCAACGCTTATCGGGCTCTTTGATCATATAATACGTATCCAAATAACCGTCCGGCCGCTGCGCCTGTCCCAGCAGCGCTATCGCCTCGTCCATACGGCTTTCCAGCTCGGCATCTGGGCGCAGTTGCAGGCTGTAGCTGGCCGCTTCCAGCCATTTGGATAAATCGCTGTCCTGAAACACCATGCCGCCAAATTCGCCCTGCCGCAGGCCCGCGGCAATCTGAAAGTTGTGTATCACATGGCTGGGCTCCACGCCCTCCAAATGGTCGTGCAGCACTTCCCACTGGTAGGGGATCATCGTGTCCTGTATCAGGCTAATCACCGTATCCCAACACGCGTCCTTCAGATGGATTTTCCGAAAATCGGCAGACTGTTGTTGCATATTCTTCCCTCTTTCCCATCGTCTTTTTACAATATTTGTACGTACATGCGAAAACGCCTTGCGCTTGGCGCGCTGTGGCGGTTGACAAACATTTACCAGTGGAATATTCTTATATTCAGCAAGCGCTTTATCCGTCTATATACGGCTTTTTACAAAGGCCGTTTCCTTGCCGGCGATGCGGTAAACAAACCCCTCTGCTCCGACCCATTCTCATGCAGGCGCAATACGTAGGCATCCGCCATATTTCATAAACAAGTTTCCCAGCGCAACGATTCTAGCATATCATTGTTGGGGAAACAACAGAGAATCCTAATGAAAGGTGCATTTTTCACATATGTTGTTTCTGAAAGCATCCAATAAAAATCCACTGCGGCACATCATATCCGGCAATCTGGTCAGCGGCGACAGCTTTGTGCATTCCACGCGTTGTCTGGACTACTTTGTACTTCTGGTCGGGGTCGAAGGTACCCTGTACATCTCGCAGGATGGTCAGCCTCTTACCCTTGGCCCCGGCCAGTTCCTGTTGCTGCCGCCCGGCTATCAGCATGGGGGCTACCGCCGGTCCGAAGGCATGCTTTCTTATTTTTGGTTCCATTTTACCGCACCGGACGATTATCAGCTGCTGGACGAACCGGGCGTATCGGAGTACCTGCAATCCCTACATCCAAATGGAACGAAACGGGACATTTACCTTCTGCCGGAACAGGGCGCATATATCAACACCAGCCGCATTACGCTTGAGTGCCGGCAGGTAATCGATTTTTCGCTGCAAAGCCTTTATTCCTCCGCCATGGTGGATTATGCCCTCAGCCTGCTTGCGATGGATTTAACACAGGAGTGTTTACGGCAAAACGAAAGGCCCGCGCCGCCGAACCCGGCTTACTGCCGCATGGCGGACATACAGGAATATGTGCGGGGCAGCTATGCCGAGACCCTTTCGGTGCCCCGCCTGGCGGAAATATTCGGCTACAACCCCAATTATCTTTCCAGTGTCTACAAAAAGGCAACCGGACAATCGCTGGTGCATTACATCAACCAAACCCGCATTGCCGCAGCCAAAACGCTGCTGCTGGATACGAACCAGTCCATCCTGTCCATCGCGGCGCAGGTGGGGTATAACGACAGTAAATACTTTATCCGCATCTTCCGCCAATTTGAAGGGACTACGCCGGTGTTGTTCCGTAACACCTATTTTCGCAAGCACATCAACCGGTATTAATCGGTCGTTTTTCTGTTTGCTGCGGCAGCCTTTCCGGTTGTGCTCCAAGCTCTGTGCTTTTCGCCATTCGCCCAGAGTACACAGCTTCCAGCAAGCCCATCCGTTTTCACAGCATATCCGCAGCGAACAAAAGTGTATAGTGAGGTATACCGAGCAGCGATGCGATGACCGGAGAAACCGGCACGGCCAGCCATGTGTCCCCATAGCGTACAAGCGCGAGCGGCATGTATATGGTGCGCCCCGACAAATCAAGCACCACAACCGTTTCCTGCCATTCATCCCCGCCATACAGCGCCTGATAAAACGGCAGTTGTTTTTCCAATGCCATTTCATACTTTTCATGCAGCGTGGTCGGTTCTATTTGCCCTTGCAACGAAAGCTTCGTCAGCACATCGCTGCAGTTCGCCATTGCGGTTAATTCTTCCACGCTGCTTTGCTTCAGCATGGTCGTACGCCCCCACAGGGCATGCGCGTCTTCATTGGCCAGAAGGAAGGCGGCGCCAAACATGCGGTTGACCAAATCATAAGTCAGCCGTGCCTCATTATAACGGATGTTCAGCGCACTGGCAGGCGGCAGCAGCGTATTGCCGATTTGTACCGCCTGCAGCCGTTCCAGCGCAACCTTAAAATCATACGCCCGTGCCGCTTCGCCAATGGCATAGCAGTCCAGCAGCGCATCCGTATCAGCCTGTATCAGCGCGTCCGTCACCGCCTGCACGCACGCATCCGGCGTGGCAAACCCTCGTGTTTCCGTAGCAAAGCCCGGGCCAATACCGCAAACCAGCAATATCACAACCAACAGAAAACCGCTAAAACGTTTCATTTTCACCGTTCCTTTCTTCCATTTGACGTATTTTTTTGTCAGCCGCACTGCCGCTCCGGGTATGCGGCTGCGGTATAGAGACAGTCAACGTAATCTTTGCCTGCGGGAAAATCCGGCTTATACGGCGTGCTTACCTTATTGTTCCTTTTGCTCTCCATATTCACGATCCGTTTTCATTCTCCTTCCCCCGCCTGCCGAAAAAGCACGGCGGCACAGCCGCCGAAAAGGCAGTGAAGGCTTTTCGTAAAATACGTCGAATCATTTTCAGGTGAAAAGAAACAGTTTATAGTATCCTCATCTCTTAAAACATCGAACGGATCGCTTTTTGGCAGATCGCTATAAACGGCCGTTGGCACGCTTTATCCTGTTTATACGGAGGTGATGATTTGATTCGGTACCTCATTCCTATCACGAAAAAAGCCATCCGGCTCATCCGCCGCGAAGGTTTTGCCGGTGTAAAACGTAAAATAGCCTATTTTGCGCAAATGCAAGATGTTGTTCCGGCGGCGGCGGGGCCCGCTATCCAGCCGGATGATTTGCAGGCGGCGATGAACCGTGTGCATACCCTGCCGGAAGTTGCCGTCGATCCTTCGCGGCCTTTTACCATCAATATTCTTGTGCCTGCGTTCAGTTTTGATTCGATTTCCGCGGGGTTTTTCGGCGTATTTCAAACCGCGCTGCTGTTTGCCCGGGAAGGCTACCATACCCGGCTGGTATTGTTTGACCGGTTCGATTTTAACGCCGCCCGCGCACGTGAAAAATTGAAAAATTACCCCGGACTGGAAACACTTTTTGACGAGTTGGAGTTTATCTACATCGGCGATCGGAAAGCGCCGCTTTGCGTATCGCCGTATGATACGTCCCTTGCCACGGTGTGGTATTCCGCTTATCTGGCGCGAAAAATACAGGCTGCCACCTGCGGAAACCCCTTTTTCTACCTGATACAGGACTATGAAACGTTATTCTATCCCGGTTCCTCCAACGCGCTGCTGGCTAACCAGACGTACCAGTTCAATTACCATGCCCTGTTCTCCACCGCTGCCCTGCAAACGTTCTTTACACAATACCAAATTTCCGGTTTCTCCGCGCAGGAGCGCAGTTATATCCATTACGAAAACGCATGCTCCTGCCGCTTGCCCGATAAAGAAACCTTTTTACGCATACATGCGGCAGCCAAAAAGCGCAAGCTGGTTTTCTACTCCCGTCCCGTCGTCAACCGCAACATGTACGAGTTTGGCGCTTATGCGTTGTCCGAGGCGGTGCGCCGCGGCATTTTACCGGAAAGCGAGTGGGAGTTTATCGGCATCGGGCTTGGCAACGGTACCGTACAACTGAAGGAAGGCGTTACCCTGCGGCAAATGCCGCGCATGAATCTGAAAGAGTATCTGGATACCGTACCCCAGTTTGATTTAGCCATTACCTTTATGGCCTCGCCGCACCCCAGCATGCTGCCGTTTGATTTGGCAGGCTCGGGTTGTGTGGTGGTGACCAACAATTTTCTGAATAAAACGCAGGCGTACTTTAACGAGGTATCCGCCAACATTCTCTCCAGCGACGTCGAACTGGAAGCCGTGCTGGAA
This sequence comes from Candidatus Limiplasma sp., assembly GCA_963663285.2. Lineage (GTDB taxonomy): Bacteria > Bacillota > Clostridia > Christensenellales > Aristaeellaceae > CAXXOK01. Next base: position 2,135,799 of record CAXXNI010000002.1, read on the forward strand.
ACCATCGCCCGCGCCGCCGTACAGGCGGAGAATTTGGACGCGCGCTACCAAAACGCCCGCGCCATGCGCTACCCCAAAAGCTGGCAGGAAACCTGGAACCCGGAAATTAAAAGCTGGCTGCATCAACGCATGGACAATATGGCCCGCAGCTAACGGCTTTCCAAAGCCGTTTGTAAAAACTTTTTCCTCTGCCCGGCTGCATGTAAGGGCGCGCAGCCGGGCAAGGCGCGCCGCGCTTGAAAAGCCGCGTTGCTTTGTGTATAATGAAGAATGGTTTGTATAACGAATTCCTGACCAAAGGGGGTGGATGACCGGTGTATTGCGGTAAGGACAAAATGCTGATTACGGGTGGTAAACCCCTGATGGGCGAAATCTCCGTCAGCGGCGGGAAGAACACCGCTGTTGCGGTGATCCCGGCAACACTGCTCACCAACGAACCCAGTACCATCGAAAATCTGCCGGATATTGAGGACGTTCATGCTCTGATTGAAATTTTACAGCTGTTGGGCGCGCGTACCGAGTACGTACCCGACCGCTATTTAAAAGTATATCCGGAGGGCGCAAACGGCTACCAGGTTCCGTTTGATTTTACCAAACGGCTGCGTGCCAGCTACTACCTGCTGGGGGCGCTGCTGGGGCGTTCCGGCAAGGCCGAAGTGGCTTATCCGGGCGGGTGCGAAATCGGCAGCCGTCCGATTGACCAGCACTTAAAGGGTTTTGACGCGCTGGGCGCGTCCATTGACGAGCGCGGCGGCATGGTGCATGCCAAGGCGGATAAGCTGGTGGGCGCGGATGTGTTTTTTGACATGGTTACCGTCGGCGCGACGATCAACGTAATGCTCGCGGCTGTCCGCGCGGCAGGCACCACCATGATTTACAACGCGGCAAAAGAGCCGCACATCGTTGATCTGGCAAACTTTTTAAACTCCATGGGTGCGCGCATCAAAGGCGCCGGTACGGATGTAATCCGCATTACCGGCAAGCCCGAACTGCACGGCACTACCTATACTGTTATTCCCGACCAAATTGAAACCGGCACCCTGATGATCGCAGCGGCAGCCACCCGCGGGGACGTTACCATACGCGGCTGCATCCCCACGCATATGGAAAGCCTGACTGCCAAGCTGCTGGAAATGGGCGTACGCGTGACCGAAAATGACGATTCCATCCGCGTCCGTCCCCAGTACGAGCAGCGCGCCGTAAACGTGAAAACACAGGTGTATCCGGGCTTCCCCACCGATTTGCAGCAGCCGATGACCGCACTGTTGTGTATGGCCAACGGCACCTCCACGGTGTGCGAAACCATTTTTGAGCAGCGCTTTAAACATCTGGATGAGCTGCGCCGCATGGGCGCGCACATCAAGCTGGTGGACCGCACCGTTTTAATCGAAGGCGTGCAGGAATTGTACGGCGCGCCCGTTGCCGTTACCGATCTGCGCGCAGGTGCGGCGCTGGTCGTGGCGGGGCTGATGGCCAAGGGCCTGACGGAAATTTACGAAACCGGCTATATCGACCGCGGTTATGAGCGCATCGAGGAAAAACTGCGCTCGCTGGGCGCGGATATCCGGCGCGAACAGATCGAGTATTAACCCACGCGTCGCCATAGCGCCGCGACGTGTATTTTTTTCGGTTTCGCGGCGCTGAACCGGCCACGGCGCGGGCCTTGCCTGTAAGGGGGTGAGCCTTTGTACGAACAAAAACCCTTCGAGGTGCTGGGGCTTCCCCCAAGCGCGGAAGCGGCGCAGGTGCGTGCGGCGTACCGCAAACGTGTAAAAGCCTGCCATCCCGATCAATACCAGGACCCGGAAAAGCAAAAAGCGGCGCAGGAGAAGCTGATCGAGCTGAATCTGGCATACGAAGAAGCGCTAAAGCAATGCTCCCAGCGTCGCGTCGGCTTCAACCTCGTATCGCAGGAGGAGGCCAAGCACTTCGCCAGCCGGCTGGTGGAGCAGGGCAACCTGGAAAGTGCGCTGCGGCAGCTGAACCGCGCCGACAGCCGGGATGCGGAATGGTATTATTTACAGGGCAACATTTTAATGGGGCTTAGGCAATACCAGACGGCTCACCAAAGCTACCGCGAGGCGATCCGCAGGGAGCCGAACAACAACCAGTACCGCGCGGGCGCGCTGGATGCGGCCATCGCGGTGAAAAACAGCAAGAAATTCATCTTCCGGCTGCTCAATTGGATTGAGGACGTTTTTCAGCCGGGACAAAAATAACCGCCTCTCCTTACATAAGGAAGGCGGTTTTCTTTATGATTGCGGTAAATTCGGCTGCACATCTCCCGGCCGGGGCTTAATCAGAAGCGGAATCAACGATTGCAGCGTCACCGCCGAAATCACCAGCACAAAGCCGATAATCGCGCGGGTGCCGGGCAATTCCCCTAAAAACAGGAATACCCAGATTGGATTGGCGATGGGTTCCACCGTCAAAATAATGGATGCAGCCACAGGGTGGGTCAGCTTAATCCCGATGGCAAACAGGTAGGCAGCCAAACTGTATTGCAGCACGCCCAGCGCCAGCATTGCGCCGATACTGGCCGGGTCGTACGTAACGCTTTGATCGGTCAGCAGAAAAGGCAGCCCAAACAGAAAGCCCATGGCACAGCCGATGATCTGCCCATCCTCGGCCTGTGTTTCCTCTTTGCGGCTCAGTAAAATCAGCGTGGCAAAACAGACGCCGGAAAGAATAGCAACGCAGTCGCCCAGCGTGCTGGTGCGGTCCATTTTATCCGAAAACGCCAGCACACAGCCAAAGAACACCAGTATCGTAAGCAGTATTTCCGCCTTGGTCGGTTTGCGTTTTTGTACCAGCGACGTATATAGCAAAATGAGTATCGGCGCGATATATTGCAGCACAATTGCGTTTGCCGCCGTCGTCAGCTTATTGGCTGCCAGAAAAAAGACCGACGTCAGAAACATGGCCGCGCCTGCTGCAAGATTATACTTGGTCAAGCGAACCGGCGTTTTTTCGCCTTTGCCTTGGCGCAGTCTGCGCAGCGCCAGTAAAATCACCACGCTGATCAGCCCGCGCAGAGATGCAATGGAAAGCGCGCCCCATGGAATGAACTTAATCAGTACGCCGCCGGTGCTCCACAGAAGCGCCGTAATCAGGATAATCAGGTTCCCTTTGATGGCAATCCTATTTTTCATACCGGAATCCCTCTTTGCTGTTTTGGACAAAGTGAGGCTGTTCCATCGCGCCTCCATCCAAAAGACCCCGAGCCATCATAGCAGAAGCGTCAATTTGATTGCAATAGCTAAATGAATGTATACAGTAAAATTGGTGAAACAGGGCAAAAGCGTAACCATCCTTTTCATACCGCACGGATAATTGCGCCGCTGATTTTTCTGCTGCCATGCCCTGTTTTACGCCATTGTCATTCCTTTCGGCGTCAACGCCGAATCAATACCATTACAGTAAACCCACAAGCAAGCAGGCGCATTCCGGCAGTATGACGGAATGCGCCTGCTTTGTCTCTTCCATGCGCCGTCAGCGCTGGTGATTTATCTTTTAAAGGCTATGATTTTTTCCCACACATAATCTTCCACCGGGATGCCGTTTGCCAGATTTTGCTTGCGTATTTCCATCACACGGCTGCCGGGCCAGCGAATCTGCGTCGCGTCTCCTTCCGTCGCGGACTGGAGCAGATAGGTCAGCGTGTCTTCGGCAATCTTGTCGCTTTGCTCTTTGGGGGCGATTTTGCAGTAATCCACCGCAATAAACATTTGCGAAAGGCCATGCTCATCCCCCGGCAGACGGGCGATGCCAAGCGTGGTATTGCCCAGCGAGATGCACCCTGCAAACAGATCCAGCAGGAAGGAAAGCCCTGCGCCCTTCCAGTAACCGGCAGGCAGAATACGCTTGGAGCGCAGCACCGCGTCCGGATCGCGCGTCAGCCTGCCTTCTTCATCAAACCCTGCTTCAATCGGCATTTGCCGCCCTTCCATGCGCGCCATTTCCAGCGCGCCGTAGGAAAACTGGCTGGTTGCCATGTCCAGCACGATATGCCCTTTGCCGCGCGGCATCGCAAATACCAGCGGGTTGTTGCCCAGCCGCGCTTCGGTCGCGCCCCACGCGGGCATGTTGGGAACCGTGTTGGTAAAGCAGATAGCCGCCATGCCCGCATCGCAAGCCTGATAGCCGTAGGTGGCAGCGCGCATCCAATGGTTGGTGTTGCGCAGCGCCACCAGCCCTACGCCGTGCTCCCGCGCCAGCGCAATGGCGCGTTCCATCGCCGCGAGCGCGTTTACCACGCCAAGCCCCTGCCGTCCATCCATATTCTCAATCGCGCCAAAGCCGTTCACCGTTTCCGGGGTCACATTCAGTTTTACAATACCCTGGTCAATATTGCGCATCAGCCGGGAAAACCGGTTGATCCCGTGCGAATATACACCCTCCAGCGAATTGCGCGTCATTTCGCGGGCGACGGTTTCAGCGTCCCGCTCATTACAGCCCCGCGAACACAGCAGCTGGTATAGCTCTTTTTTGACCTGTTCATACGGAAGGTACAGCATGGCAATCCTCCTTATCCGGTCGCGCCGGGCGGTTAGGAAACACAGCCGCAAGAGCGGCGGGGGTTTGCCTATACATACCGGCGCACTTGGCAAACGGTACTTGGACAGCCGCAAACGGATTGCGGCAAGCGGACGTACTTACTTTTCTTACGGTGAGAACCCTACGCCTTTATTATAACGGAGAAAGCAAAAAACAACAAGATCATCATTGTTTGTCTGCGAAGGAAAGCGTTTACTGCAAGCACGTTCCCGTATCCTGATTTGCCCGGTGCAAGCCCTGCAGCCAAAGGTCAGTATTCGCAAGCTTATTTGTTTTTTACGCCTGCCCGGCTGTTGCACCCAATCCATACGGCACGTTATCCGGCAGTCGGCAGCCTTTGCCATTGCTTGCCGTTCATTACAATGTGCATCCAAAACGCTTCGCAAAAGCAATGCGGAATAATATAGAGAAACCGTCAGCAAAAAGTGATGCCATCATCAACCGCCAACCGGAAAATGAGCCCACCATCCGTTTAACTGTCAGGTCTTTTTTCCTACACAGCTATACACAACAACCGCCAACCCGGTGATTGCGGGTCGGCGGTTGCATATTATCCTTTGTTTCTATCCTCTGTGGCCATTCACGCTTCGCCAAGGCTCTCCATCAAGCGCTGCATACCCTGCTGAAACGTCATAGAAGGGTTGAAAATGCTGCTGGTTCCGGCCACGAAGATGTTCGCGCCCGCATCCTTCATTTTCGGTACGTTTTCAAAGGAGCAATTGCCATCCACCTCCAGCGGCATTGCCGCAAAGCCGTTTGCGTCCATCAGCTCCCGCGCCTGCGTAATCTTCCGCAGGGAATCGGGGGTCATCTTCTGCCCGGCAAATCCCGGCTGCACGGTCATCACCAGCAGCATACCGAGTTTCGGCAGGTACGGCAGCACCGTTTCCACCGGCGTCGCGGGGTTGATCGCCAGCGCCGGGATGCCCCCGCGCGCCGCAATACGGTCGATCACTTCCTGCGGCTTTTCCGTCGCTTCCAAATGGAAGGATACGATATCCCCCGCGCCAAAGGCAAACCAATCCAGCATTTTTTCCGGCTGTTCCACCATCAGGTGAATATCCAGCGGCAGCACATCGGCTTTTTTTACGGCTTTGATGGCCGCTGTGCTCAGCATCAAGTTAGGTACAAAATGCCCGTCCATCACATCGCAGTGCAGGTAGGCTACGCCGCTGTCTTTCAGCGCGCGCAGGTCTTTGCCCAGTTCCAGCAGATCCGCGCACATAATGGAGGCGGAAATTTCACTTTTCATCGCTTTTTCTCCTATTCGCAAGTGGTCATCAGGGTTACATTGCCGACCACCGTCAGGGTTTCATCCGCAGGCAGCAGGAAATTATCGCCCCGCTTTACATCCTGCCCGCCCGCAATACCGGAGCCATCCACCACGCTGACCAGCTGGTAGCCGGGGAAGCGGAGCATCTGGCGGCCGTGAATCACCAGCTTGCGGATACAGAAGCTGTCGTTTTGGATGTAGGTGGTAATATCCGCATCCGGGGTGCTGATACACTGCGCATGCGGTGCGGCATTGCCGGGTTTTACGGAAAAATCTACACATTCCACAGCCTGATCCACATGCAGCGGGCGCTCGTTGCCCTGCGCATCCTTGCGGTGATAATCATAAAAACGGTAGGTTACATCGGTCGCCTGCTGCACCTCGTAGGCGACCGCGCCACCCCGCAGCGCGTGCAGCGTTCCGGCGGGGATGTAGACAAAATCATCCTTTTTCACCGGCAGATGACCCATAATATCATCCCACTGGTCCGCGCTGATTTTCCGGCGCAGCTCGCTTTCATCTGCGGTTTTTTGCCCATAGATAATTTCGCCGCTGTCGGGCACCTGCATAAAAGCCCACGCCTCGTTTTTTCCGCTGGCAAAACCGCTTCTCCTGGCAATTTCATCGCCGGGATGAATTTGAATACTCAAATCACTCACCGGCGCGATCAGCGAGATGATGTACGGAAACGCCTGATACCGGCTCTTGAATAGATTGGGCTGATTACGCCACAGATCGCCCAGTGTGCCGGGAAAATTAACCAGTTCGCTCTCGTCCCCCTGCTGGCAGCTGAATGCCCACGCCTGCCCAATCGTGCCCGGCATATCCTGATAACCAAAATAATCAGCCAGTTTCGTGCCGCCCCAAATGGCGGGACGCGGTACGGGCTTGGTAAAATACAAGCACATTGAAAAAACCCCTTCTTTGCTGTCTTTTCTTATTTATATAATGTTTTCGCGACTTAAAAAGGCCGCGCCTACCATCGGCGCATAACTGCCCAGCTTAGCGCGCATTACCACCGGCTCGTAATGGTTAGCCCATGCGGGGTAGCCATAGCCGCGGATTTTCGCGGGCAGGGGATCGATCATCAGCTTTTCGTGCGTACACATACCGCCGCTGATGGTGATAATGCGCACGGAAAGTATGTTCATCATCATTGCCAGTCCCCGCGCCAGCTTATCCACGCTGTCCTGAATCAAGCCCATAGCCGCGTCGTCGCCTTCGTAAGCCATTTCAAAAACGGTCTCGCTCTTTTGCGGCCTGCCCGCAAAGTGATCGGGAAACAGCTCCATCGCCTGTTCCAGTATGCCGGTGCCGGAGGCATAGGTTTCCAAACAGCCGCGGCGGCCGCAGCTGCAGGCCCGCCCGTCCGGTACCACCATGGTATGGCCGATCTCCCCGGCCGTATTCATCGGACCGCCGTATACATGCCCGTTTAAAATCACGCCGCAGCCAATGCCGGTTCCCAGCGTGAGGCACAACATACTGTCCCACTTTTTTTGCTGCCCAAACAGGTATTCCGCCCACGCTGCTGCCCAGGAATCCTGCACTACGGTCACCCTGCGCGCCCAGTGCTCCTGAAAATAATCCGCCAGCGGCACGTTTTCCCCAAAGAGGTTGGAGCTGTACCGCACAATGCCTTCGCGGTAGTCCGCGGTACCGGGAATGCCCACGCCCACATGGTGGATGTCTTCCATCGTCAGGGCGTTGCGTGCAAGGCACGTTTCCACGCGGCGGCAAATTTCCGCCACCAGCTTTTGCGCGCCGCCCGCCTCCCGGGACGCAATGGACTCACAGTCCACAATGGCGCCATCCTCGCCGATGATGCCCATGTTCACTTTGGTACCGCCGATGTCTATGCCAAGTCGGTAGGTCTTTCCCATTCTTTTCTCCTCCAGACGACAGGATCACGGAAAATTCAGGCAGCAAACGCGAAAAACGCGCCATCCCGTAAGGTTTTGCGGTGATGGCCGTTGTTGCTGCGTGTGTTTGCTCCCTACAATTATACCATAGCGGAGAGATAATTCAATAATTTTGTAAAACTAATTTAGAATATATCTTTACAAAAGTCTGAAGCCCTGCTATAATGATTTTGAAATTGGGGAGGGGACGGCAATGACAAGCGAATCCTCACGCAGCGGAAAAGGGAATAATATCAAGCTGGTTAAGGAAGCCAATAAATATCTCATCATGCAGTGCATCATCAAATGCGCCCCGGTATCCACCGAGGATATTGTTAAGCGCACCAACCTCAGCCGCCCGACGGTGTTGAATGTGATGCGGGATTTGCTGGACGATCAACTGATCGTTAAAACCGGCTTCTCGGAATCCAGCGGCGGGCGCGCCGCCGCGTTGTGGGGCCTAAACGGCACCCGGCATCTGGCGCTGGGGATCGATTTTGAATTTCCCAAGGTACGCATGGTGATTGCCAATATGAAAAGCGAAATATTGGCCGCTAAAACCATCGCCTACCCCCAAAGCATTCAAAAGGATGCCTTGCTGCAAAACCTTTACCAGGAACTAAACCGGTTTATTGATACCTCCGGCATTGACCGGGCGGACATCGATGGCGCAGGCATCGGCCTGCCCGGCGTAATCGACACCGTAAACGGCGTATCCATGAACATTGAGCGTATCCACGGCTGGCACGATGTAAGCATACAGCATGGGCTGGAAGAGCATTTGCAAATGCCTGTATACATTAAAAACGACGTGCACCTGATGGGATTGGTGGAAAAACGCCTGTATCTGGGCGATGAGGTGAAGGATTTTATTTATATCGGCTTTCGCTCCGGTATCGGCAGCATCACCTACCAGCAGGGCCGCCCCATGCGCGGGGAAAAAGGCAATGCGGGGTTCATCGGCCATACGACACTCAACCCCACCGGCCCCGCCTGCTGCTGCGGCAGCCGCGGCTGTCTGGACGTATATGCCAGCAAGCTCTCCATCGCCGAACGCTACGCGCAGGAGCGCAGCGAAGCGGGCAATCCGCTGTCTGGCGATACCGAGCCGGATTTCGACCAGCTGGTAGCCTTGTCCGCACAGGGCGATAAGCTGGCTGAAAAAGTGCTTCGCGAAGCCGGGTTTTACCTGGGCATCGCGATTGCCAACATCATCAAAACCGTGGAGATCGCCCGCGTCGTTGTCGGCGGCAGCCCCGCGCTCTGCGGCAGCGTGCTGCTCAAGGCCGCGGAAGCATCCATGAAACAATACCTTACCGACAGCCTGGATGTTTCGGTATCGCTCACCCCCGGCCGCCTGCCGGAGGCGGAATACGCGCTGGGCGGGTGTCTGCTTGTGTTTGACCACCTGTTCGCCAAGCCGAAACTTTCCTTATCTATGGTTTAATGTTTCCGGAAATGCTGGCCAGATCTCCGGGAACATAAAATAAAGCAACCAGTAATCCAGTTCATCTGCAAAGGAGTGTAGGTATGAAAAAGGTAATTTCCTTACTGCTTACCATTACGTTGGTTTTCACCCTGGGTCTCGCTTTCGCCAGCGCTGAGGACAGCGGCCTAACCGGCGAGTTCACCGTACTTCATTTCAACAACGAGGCCGACACGGCCGGCACTTCGTACGGCTTCTGGCAGGCAGCCAAAGCGTTTGAAGCCGCCAATCCCGGCGTAACCATCAACTACGAGTTCGTAGCCCACGATGATTACGAAGCGTACATCAACACCCTGATGGCCGGCGACAGCCTGCCCGATGTGTACCTCATCAAGGGCGATCTGGTGTCCACCATGGCGGATGCCGATATCATCTACCCTGAAGAGTCCATCATTCAGGAAGATGCCGATTGGTACGCCCAGTACGTGCCCGGCGCTTTCTCCGACGGCTCCGGCTACACTGTGCCTTTCCAGGTGCAGGCCAACTGCGTAGTCGTTTACAACCAGGCGATCTTCGACGAGTGCGGCGTGGACAGCTTCCCCGCCACCTACGACGAACTGCTTGCGGATATTCCGAAGTTCCTGGAAAAAGGCTACACCCCCATCGGTCTGGGCAACGGCGGCCAGTGGCTCGCGCCCTCCTGCCTGCTGAACACCTTCTGCTACCGCTACGTGGATGACACGTGGTTCAGCAGCCTGCGCAACGGTGAAGGCGCTGCCTGGACGGACGACGCGATCGTAAACGCGCTCACCGATTTCCAGAACCTCGCGCTGGCCGGTGCTTTCAACGAGGATATGAACTCGTTGGATCAGGACGGCATGTATCAGCTCTATTACAACCAGAAATGCGCTATGATTATCAATGGCGCATGGATGATCGGCGAAATGACCACCAATTGCCCCGAAGAACTGCGTGCCAGCACCCACGTTGCACTGATGCCCGCGGTTGAAGGCGGCTTGGGCGGCACCAGCAACACCGCCGGCGGCGCCGGCTGGGGCTGGACGGTTAACAAGTCCGTCACCGGCGACAACTATGACGCCGTACAGGCTTTCCTCAAGGCGATCACCACAGGTGATTATGCCAACAACGCACTTTCCATGGGCTTCTTCTCCGCTGCCACCACCGGCGAAGTGGACGAATCCGCACTGGATCCGATCTTCGTTGAGTACTGGAAACTGGAAGAAACCATGAACTTCCTGCCCATCTGGGACGTAGTTCTGCCCGCCTCCTTCGGCTCCGGCGAATACTACGCCAGCACGCAGGAACTGCTGATCAACGCTGTTTCGCCCACTGATATGGCGCAGCGTTTGCAGGATGCCTGGGAAGCTGCCCAGTAACATCCCTTCCGCGGCAAACGGCGCATCCGCGCCGTTTGCCGCCCAAAGTGTATCCATTCGGGCTGCTGCGGTTCGGAAATCCGGAAGAGGGCCAGCCTTCTGCCCGCCGCAGCAGTCCGCTTGTTTTTGAGTAACGATATGTTGTGTCCATAACGTATCAGAACACAGGAGGAGCAAATGAACATTAGGGAACTTAACAACACGAGACAAAAGGTACTCGTATATTCGTTGGTTCTGATACCGTTTTTACTGTTCTGCTATATCCTCATCGTTCCGTTGGGAACCTCCGTCTATTACAGCCTGTGCACCTGGAAGGGCATCGGCGACCCCAAATTCGTAGGCTTTGCTAACTATTTAAAACTTTATAAAGACAGCAATTTCTGGCTCGTAGTCAAAAACACTTTGGTCTACTCCCTGTACTGCACAATCGGGCAGGTCGGCATCGCGCTGGTTATTTCGTTGCTGCTGACAGGGAAAAAACTGATCCTTCGCGCTTTCCACCGCGCCGTCATCTTTTTCCCGGTCGTCATGGCGCCGGTTGTCGTCGGTTTTGTGTGGAAAATCGCATATAACGCCGATTATGGTTTTATTAACACCATTTTGTCGGCTCTGGGTATGGAAAACCTCATCCACTTCTGGCTGGATGATGTCAATATTGTGCTTGGCTCCGTTTCGGTCCCTGTTATCTGGCAATACATCGGCCTGTATATGGTCATGCTGCTCAGCGCCATTACCAGCATTCCCACCGAGGTATACGAATGCGCCGAGCTGGACGGTGCGGACGGCATTAAAAAATCCTTCTACATCACCTTGCCGATGATCTGGGATACGCTGAAGATCGTTATCATTCTGGTTGCGTCGGGCACAATGAAGATTTACGATCACATTTATGTGCTGACCGGCGGCGGACCGGGCCGCTCCTCCATGTCGATGGCGGTATACGCTTACCAGAACACCTTTAAATTCGGCAAGTTCGGGTACGGCGCAGCCATTGCCGTCGTCATCCTGATCATCGCGCTGATCATCGGCGTGCTGGTGCAATTCATCATGGGGAGGAAGAAGATATGACGACGCGTAAGCATTTCTCCGTGCGTAGTTTTCTTTCCAGATTGCTCATCAACATACCGGTTTGGCTTTTATCCATCAGCTGTATTTTTCCGGTGGTGTGGCTGGTATACTCTTCGTTGAAATCCCAGCAGGAATTTGCCGTTTCCTCGCTGTCGCTGCCCACGCAGCTGCATTTCAGCAACTATGCCGAGGCGTTTGCCACCGCCAATTTCGGCACGTTTGTGTTTAACAGCGCCAAAAACGGATTCCTGTCGCTGATCATCGTTGTGATTATTTCCTTTGTAATGGGCTACCTGATCTCGCGCTACCGCTTTCGCGGGCGCAATCTGGTGTATCTGGTGCTGATGGCCGGAATTATGATTCCCGTACACGCGCTGATGGTGCCGCTGTTTATCCAGTTCAAGGGGCTGGGCGCGCTCAACAAATGGTTTACGCTCATCCCGGTGTATGTAGCCTTTGAAATCCCGGTTTCCGTCTTTTTAATCGACAGTTACTTAAAAGGGGTATCCACCGACATGGAGGATGCCGCTTCCATCGACGGGGCGGGCATGCTGCGAACGATGTTCAGCATTATCATGCCGATTTGTAAACCCGTGATGGCTACGGTCATCATTCTCACGTTTATGCATGTGTGGAACGAATTCCCCTTTGCGCAGATACTGGTATCCAGCAAGGAGCTGAAAACCATACCGGTCGGGCTGACGTATTTCACCACCGACCACTCGACCGATTACACGCTGCTCATGGCTGCGCTGTCTATGGCGACGCTGCCGGTCATCCTGATCTATCTGGCGTTTTATAACAAGATCATGGAAGGTATGATGGCGGGCGCTATCAAGGGTTGATTCTTTTCACGGCAAGGGCGCGCTTTGGCCGCAGCCGTACGGAAGATAATGTTGAGCGGGCAGCAACAGGAGGGCAATCTATATGTGGATTGAGAACAATTACCGCAGGAACCTGATGGATATGCACATCGACGACTGGAACGAGGAGTTTCTTTCCAAAATCAACTGCGACGAGTATGTGGAAGCGCTGGCTGATGCGGGCGTGCAGGCCGCCATGGTTAAAGCCAAGCCGCACACGGGCCTTTGCTACTGGCCGTGCGATACGGGCCGTATGCATAAGGGACTGAAGGGCAAGGATTTTCTGGGCGAGATGATTGAAAAATGCCACAATCACGACATTGCCGTGATTGCGTATTTCACGCAGATTTTTGATAACTGGGCGTACGATAACCATCCGGATTGGCGGCTGGTCGCGCCGGACGGCAAGACCTTCCGCGAATACCGCCACCGCGACCAGTTCCGCAACGGCCGCTACGGCATCGTTTGCCCCAACAACCCCGATTATCGCGCCTATGTGAAAACGAATTTGCAGGAATTGAACCGCAAGTACGATTTTGAAGGTATGTTTTTAGATATGACCTTCTGGCCGGACATTTGCTATTGCCCGCACTGCCGCAAGCGCTGGTTTGAGGAAACGGGCATGGAACTGCCCCGCAAGATCGACTGGACGGATGAAAACTTCCGCCGGTATGCCTACACGCTGGATGTGTGGATGGCGGATTACGCCAAGTTTGCCACTGCCTGTGTAAAGGAAATCAAGCCTGATGTGACGATTGAGCATCAATTTTCCATGATTACATCCACCTGGTTCCACGGCAGCTCCGAAATGCTGACCGAGGCGGTGGATTATTCCGGCGGCGACTACTACGGCGGCTTTTTACAGCAGACCTTTATCAACAAATACTATAAAAACGCCTCTCCGAACCTGCCCTTCATCTACCACACGGGCCGGTGCGACCCGGAGCTGAACATGCACACCACCACTAAAACGCCCGAAGAGCTGACCCTGCACGTGATTACGGCGCTGGTGCACAACGGCGCGTTCCTGCTGGTGGACGCCATCAACCCGGACGGCAGCATTGTGCCCGCCGTGTACCACAATTTAATGAAGGGCATCTACGCCAACACCAAGCAGTACGAGCCGTACGTAAGCGGTAAGTTCAACACCGACGTGGGCATTTGGTTTGCCAGCCACGCCAAGTACGACCCCGCCGAAACCGGGCTGGATACGACGGAGAAAACCTTCGACTCCAGCTCGTTTATGGACGCGTATACCAAAATGGCGTCCATCCTGCGCGAGAATAACATTCCCTTTGAAGTGCTTGCTACCAAGAACATCCGCGACTACAAGGGCAAAGCCATCCTGATCTGCAATGTACCTCACATCCGCGATGAGGAGATGGACGCGCTGGAAGCCTACGTACAGGGCGGCGGCAGCCTGTACATCTCCGGCCCTATCGGCCACGCCAAGCTGGAAAAGTTGCTGGGCGCCAAAGTAACGGGGATGACGCAGCATAACTTTACGTATATGGATCCCACCGCCGCAGGCAGCGATATTTTCGCCGGTTTCTCCAAGCTGGCGCCGCTTACCGTAGCGCGGGCGCAGTATCAGGCGGAGATTACCAACCCCGAGGGGCTTACGGTGCTGGCTACCCGTACTTTACCCTATACACCGACCGATACCGACCAGTTTGCGGCGATCCACTCCAATCCCCCGGGCATCCACACCATCGAGCCCTGCGTGCTCAAACGACCGCTGGGCAAAGGCGCGATCATCTGGGCTGCCGCCGCCATCGAGACGGAGCGCCCGCACATGAGCCGCCGCGCGGTATGCAACCTGATAAAATCGTTGGTGGACGTTCCCACCTTCACCTCCAACGCGCCGAAGTTCGTGGAAGTGATCAACTGGGAGAAGGACGGGCACAGCTATTTCGCCGTCATTAACCAGCAGGAGGAAAGCCCCATCGTACCCATGTACGACGTATGGGTGGATCTCCCCGGCGAAGGCCACACCGCGGCGCTGCTGCCCGGCGGAGAAGCCCTGCCTGTAGAAGTATGCGGCGGTAATACCCGCATTAGACTGCCCAAGCTGGATCTGTTCCTGATGTTCGAGGTCAAGTAACACCGCGTGGGATATAATCCCATGCCATCCCACAGCCGCCAACGCCCATTGGGTTTTTGGAGCAGGCTGGACAACCAAATACAACAAACCGGCAAGGTTCCCGTAGCGGGATGACTTGCCGGTTTTTCTTAGCTTTATTCAGTTGATCCAAACGCTTTGCGGCGTCTGGTTTACGCCTGTTCGTTTTGCGCAGCCGAAGCATCCGGCTGCAGGTTTACATCCACACATTTTTGCAGCATCCGCCACAGCGTGGTACGGCTGATGCCCAGCCGCTTGGCCGCAATGCTCTGGTTGCCATGCTCCTGCGCCAGCACTTGCTTGAGCATAATCAGGTTCATCTGCTCCAGCGTCATATCCTTGGAGAATACCGTTTCTTCGCTTGTGTCCTCTCCAAACATACGAATTTCACGCTTTAAAAGCCTGCGGATACTATCCGCCGTAATGTAGGGCGTATCGGCCTCCAGCACCAGTTCGTTGAGAATCCGTTTAAACTGGTCGTAGTTGTTCGGCCAGCGGTAGGATTGCAGCATCTGCACGCCTTCCGGCTCCAGTCCGGTAATTTCCTTGGCGTATTGCATGTTCAGGGTGCTGATGTACAAACTCGCCAGCTGGGGTATAGACTCCTTATGGCTGCGCAGTGAGGGCATATCGATTACCAGGCAGGAAAACCAGTCTACAATCCTGCGCATCCGCTCTTTCACAGCCTGCCCGGCGCTGAGCGAAGCCCCGAAGATGAGGCGGTTGCGCTGGTGTACGTGCATATCCTTAATCATCATAAACAATGCTAAAAACTGTTCATCCGTCAACGCGCTGATATTCTTAAAATGAATGGTAATATCTGAATCCGTCAGCGGAGAGTATTTGTTTTCCATCAGGTATGTCCAGCCGCGGGTATGCAGCTGTGCACAATCTATGATCACCAGCGGCGCATTGCTCAGGCGGCTTCTGGTGTATAAGAGCCGCACCATCTGATCCTTCCCGGTGCCCAGTTCCCCCACTACCACCACCGCTTCGCGGCTTTGCGCGTAGCGGTCAATATCCACCCCATCGGCCGAAGTGGAGCGGGTAATGCCATAAAAACTGCTGAAAAAACGGTCGGTCGCTTCTTCTTTATCCACCGTATGAATGCCGTATTTCTCCAGCGAAAAGGATGCCTTGGTAGTGCTGAGCGAGTAGAGCACGTACGTCTGCTCGTTTACATCCATCGTACTGCCCATAATGTTGTAATGCTTACCTGCCGTTTCGCAGGTGAAGCGTTTGTAGCCGTCCGCACGTACCGATTCCAGCATGTTGGTCACTTTGTCCATCACCGGCTGGGGCAGCGGCTCCACACGGGAGGAATATTGCAGGTTCCCTTCGGCGTCCATCACCAGCAGGCGCCGGGGCTGTGTTTCCGCTACGCTGCGGTAAAACTTCATCTTTTCCTTCAGCTGGCGGTAGGTGCGGCTGGTCTGTACTGCCGATTCCAGCGCCACCTCCACGCTTTCCAGACTAGAGTTGATCAGCATCGCGGGGATGCCGTAACTGCGGGCAATGGAGCTAACGATCATATCGCACATCACCATGGCGTATCCTTCACGGCTGAGACGCTGCATCAGCTGGCGAACTTCTTCCTCGTTATTAATGGTAAAGATGTCCAGATGGTATTGCAGCATATCGCAAAGGAAGCGGGCATTGCGCGTAATGGCGGGGAAACCGACAATGGCGTATTTTCCGCTGCCGGTATTGGCCAGGCGGATGGAGCGCAGAATATCGTAAGCGGAAAGGGATATTTCCACCACAGGCAGGCTGCTTTGCCGCCGGATCAAATCGGCGGTGCCGCCGCGGGAAAGAATCACGTCAAAATCATCGGTGCCATAGCGCTGAGCAATCGCCGCGCCGGTTTGCAAATCGCCTACAAAAGCGGTCAGTGTAATATCATCCCGCTTGGCGGCGGCCAGCTGCATCAGCTGCAGCATTCCCTCGTACGGCGCAATGCCCAAAATGCGTGTTTTTTTCATGCGCATAGTTCCCTGCCCTTCCGGATTTAATCGTTCTCTTCTGAAATTATAGCACGAATATTGCAAAATGAAAAGAGCATAAATTTCAAATCTAAACAGTTATGTGCCTTTTTCCTTGTTGATAGCGGTTGAATATTCGCCATCACGATGTTATTATGACCGTGGTGGAACACTAATGGAACATTTACGAACGAAACGAAAGCTTTATCCCATTGTTATGTTTCATTAATGAACATCTGTCGGGAGTGTATCACATGCGATTGTTAATCATTGCGGACGACTTTACCGGTGCGTTGGATGTTGGCGTACAGTTTGCGCCCTACAACGTATCCATTCAAATTGCGATTGGCGCCTCTGCGGAAGAGGCGATTGAAAAGAGCGAAAACGTGGACGTGCTGGTTGTGGATGCGGAAACAAGGCATTGTGCTCCCGCCCGCGCCGCCGCCATAGTAACGCGGTTGGTCACTCTGGCCTGCAAGGCCAATGTGCCCCATTTGTATATGAAAACGGATTCCGGTTTACGCGGTAACGTAGGCGCATCCCTCACCGCAGCGCTGCAAGCCACGGGATTCTCCTTTCTGGCTTTCGCCCCCGCCTTTCCGGATATGCAGCGTTATACGCTGGGCGGCATCCAATATAATGGAACCACACCGGTACACGAAAGCCCGTTTGGGCAGGACCCGTTTGAGCCGGTCAAAACATCCCGCGTAGCGGAGCTGTTTCAGCCCTACCACGCAGATGTGCAGGAGTACCCGCGGGACGCGGATTACCCTACGGCGGTCCCCGCGCCCACCATCGGTATTTTCGATGTGGGGGACAACGCGGATTTTCGGCGCATAGCGCAGCATTTGAAGCGTCAGGACTATTTGAAGCTGCTGGCCGGCTGCGCGGCCTTCGCTTCCGTACTGCCCGCCATGCTGGGCATGGAAAGCCGCAAAATACTCGGCGATTTACCCGCAAAGCCGCTGCTCGTACTGTGCGGCAGCCTCAACCCCATTACCCGCCGCCAGCTGGAGAGCGCGCAGGCGCAAGGCTTTGTTCGTATCACCCTCACCCCGACGCAGGAGCTGGGCACCCCCTACGCCGAAACAGCCGAGGGCAAGCGGCTGCTGAGCGCACTTTCCGCCGCGCTGGACGGAAAAACACACGTGATTTTGGAAACCGAGGAAATCCCCCACGCTGTCGCCGAGACCTTCCGCCAGTCAGACGAAGCGGAAAAGCAGAAGATCGGGCAGCTAATCGCCACCCGGCTCGGGGAAATCCTACATACATTATTCATGCACCCGCTGCCCTATACCCCCATGATTATCGGCGGGGATACGCTGCTTGGCATTATGCGGCAGCTTTCCTCCCCCAACATCACCATCGAGCGGGAAATCGAACCCGGCGTGGTGTTATTCTCCGTGACTTTTGCAGGCACTGCAACACGGATGATCAGCAAATCCGGCAGTTTCGGCGACAGCGAATTGCTCAACCGTATGGCCGGCCGGATTCGCCAAAGGAGTGAAGAAAATGGGCTATGCCCTGAAAATGCCTAAGCAGGTATACTGCGGTAACGACTGCCAGACAAAGCTGATGGAATTTGCCGCCCCCTACGGCAGCGTATGCGTATTTACCGATCCGGTCGTCAGCGGCACCCCCGGCGCGCAGAAAATGCTGACCGCCCTTACGAACGCGGGCTGCGCCGTAACCCGGATTGACGATTTGAAGCCCGAACCGGATTATCACCAGGCGCAGGCGGCAGTTGACGCCTTTGCCAAATCCGGCGCGAAGCTGATTGTCGCCATCGGCGGCGGCAGCGTAATGGATATTGCCAAGCTTGCATCCATCGCCGCCACGGACGCCTATACCGTGCGCGATTTACTGGATCATCCCCAGCTTGGGCAAAAGCTGGTGCCGGCGGTTATGATCCCCTCCACCGCCGGCACCGGCGCCGAAGCTACCCCCAACGCCATTGTTGCCGTACCGGAAAAAGCGTTGAAGGTCGGCATTGTAAACGAAGCGATGATTGCCGATCTGGTATTGCTGGACAGCGATATGACCGCCGCGCTGCCCCCTCGCATCGCCGCCGCGACCGGCGTGGATGCGCTGTGCCACGCGATTGAGTGTTATACTTCTAATAAGGCGACGCCCATGAGCGACCTGTTCGCCATGGAAGCCCTGCGGCTGATTTTTACCCATCTGGAAAAAGCCTGCACCGACGCGGACGCTTCCGAGGCAAAAAGCGCCATGCTGCTGGCCGCGTTCTACGGCGGAGTCGCCATTACGGCTTCCGGCACCACGGCGGTGCACGCACTCAGCTACCCGTTGGGCGGCCGCTACCACATACCGCATGGCGTAGCCAACGCCATCATGCTTATGCCGGTCATGCGCTTTAACGCCCCGGCCTGCCCCGCAGCCTTCGCCCGCGTGCTGGACGCAGTCGCACCTGCGGCGGCGCAAAACGAGCACGACAAGGCGCAGAAACTGCTGGAATTAATGCAGGGCATGCTGACCCGGCTTGGCATTCCCACCTCGCTGAGCGCTTACAACGTAGGCGAGCAGGATTTGGACGCGCTGGTGGAGGCGGGCATGGCCGTTACACGGCTGTTGGTCAACAATCCCCGCCCCCTGACTGCCGAAGATGCTCGCCGCCTGTACCGTGAAGTTTTATAAGGAGGCCTACAATGCAAAAGGTTGAAGGCATCATCGTACCGATTCTAACCCCGATGAACGCAGATGAAAGCGTGAATCTTGCACAGCTGTATGTGCAGATCGACCGCATGATTGACGCGGGCGTACACGGCATCTTCTTCTTCGGCACCAACGGGGAAGGATACATCCTCTCCGACGAGGAGAAGCTGCGCACGCTGGAGGCTGGCGCGGCGCACGTGAACGGCCGCGTGCCGGTATACGCGGGTACGGGCTGCGTAAGCACCAAGGATACGATTACTCTCAGTAAGAAGGCCAAAGCGGCGGGCGCGGATTTTCTATCCATTATCACGCCATGGTTCGCCGCCGCCAGCCAGGATGATTTAACCGAGCATTACACGGCAGTCGCAAACGCTGTGGACCTGCCGATCATCCTGTACAACATTCCCGCCCGTACAGGTAATGCGCTGGCGCCCGCGACGGTCAAACGCCTCAGCGAGATTGATAACATCGTTGGCGCCAAGGACAGCAGCGGCAATTTTGACAACATGCTCAAGTACATTGAGCTTACGCGGGACAGCGGGGATTTCCGCATCCTCTCCGGCAACGATTCCCTGATTTTGTGGAATCTGCTGGCAGGCGGCGCGGGCGGCATTGCAGGCTGCGCGAATGTGTTCCCCCACAATATGGTCGCCATTTACGAAAGCTTCAAAGCCGGCGATCTGGCGGCGGCGCGCGCGCATCAGGACGCGATACGCGGTTTCCGCAACTGCTTTACCTTCGGCAATCCCAACACCATCGTAAAAACAGCCGTAGGGCTGCTGGGGTACGATGTGGGTGCATGCCGCAAACCGTTCGCTTCCCTCTCCCCGCAGGGCGTGCAGGCCGTAAAGGCGGCGCTGGACGACGCGCACGGAAAGGGCGTGCGCTGATGGAAAGACCGATTATCGGCATCACCATGGGCGATCCCGCCAGCATCGGCCCGGAAATTACGCTGAAAACACTGGCACGTGCCGAGGTATATGCCCGCTGCCGTCCCCTTGTCGTCGGAGACGCGTGGGTCATGGAAAAGGCGCTTACCTTTCCGGATATGCCCAAGCTGGCTATTCATCCCGTTGATAGCGTCGCGGACGCACTTTTCACCCCCGGCACCGTGGATGTGCTCAACGTCAACGCAGCCAAAGCGCCCATCGAAATGGGCCAGGTTTCCGCGGCGGGCGGCGAAGCGGCTTTCCGCTACGTGGTAAAGGTAATTGAGCTGGCCATGGCCGGGCAGGTAGACGCCACCGTGACCAACGCTCTGAGCAAGGAAGCCATCAATGCCGCCGGGCATCACTACTCCGGCCATACGGAAATTTACGCCGAGTATACGCACACCGCCCGCTACACCATGATGCTGGCACACGAGAATGTACGCGTTACCCACGTTTCCACCCACGTAAGCCTGCGCAAAGCCTGTGATCTGGTTACAAAGGCGCGCGTACTGGAAGTGATACGCCTTTCGCAGAAAGCCTGCCGGGATATGGGTATTGAAAACCCGCGCATCGCGGTTGCGGGGCTGAACCCCCACAGCGGCGAAAACGGCCTGTTCGGGCAGGAGGAAATAGAGGAGATCACCCCCGCTATTGCACAAGCGCAGGCGGAGGGAATCAATGCCATCGGCCCCATGCCGCCGGATACGGTGTTCTCCCGCGCACGCGGCGGCATGTACGACATCGTCGTTGCCATGTACCACGATCAGGGGCACATTCCGCTGAAAGTGCTGGGGTTTGAGTACGACCCTTCGGCACAGAAATGGAAAGCCGTCAGCGGGGTCAACATCACACTCGGGTTGCCGATTATCCGCGTATCGGTGGATCACGGCACAGCCTTCGACCAGGCAGGGCTGGGCACAGCCAGCGAACTGAGCCTGCTGAATTCAGTGGATTATGCGATCAGTTTTGCGCAGTCCAGGCACAAAACCGATCCTAATACATAAGAACAACCAAAACAAAGGAGGAAAACCCATGCGTAACCTGAAAAGACTGGCATCCCTGTTGCTGACGCTGACGATGGTCGTCGGCATGCTTGTCGGCTTCACCGCTACCGCTTCTGCGGCGGGTGAAAACGGCACCTACTCGATGTTTATGCGCTCCACCTACATCGACTGGATCAAAGAACTGAAATGGTACGATGTTGCCGAAGAGCGTACAGGCATCACGGTTGACTACATTTACGGACCCGAGGAGTTCAGCGATGTTTACTCCGAGGTCGACCAGCGCATCATCAGCAATACGCTGCCCGACGCCGTAATGACCAAACTGGCGCAGACGAAAGTGTATGGCCCGCAAGGCGTTTTTGCCGATTTGGCCCCCTACATCGCCAAGTATGCGCCTAACATTCAGGCGTACATCGATGCTAACCCCACCTACAAAGCGCTTGTCACCAGCGCGGACGGCGCCATCTACGCGCTGGCTAAAGAAACCCCCATCTTTGCCGATTTGATTGGCTATCGCGCCGACCATTTCGCCAAAGCGGGCATCGATCCGGATTCCATCGTGACTGTGGAAGACTTCACCAACGCAATGCGTACGCTGAAAGCCTACTACGGCGCGGACAACAAGAACTACTATCCTCTCTGCGGCCGTGACACGCCCATCCGCTTTGCAGCTTGGTTTGCCGCCGCGAGCAACATTTCTTCCACCGAGTCCAACGGCATCTATGTGAGCGGCCACTACAAAGACGGCTCCTTCGATATCATGAATGACGGTGCCTACACGATGACGGAAGTCATGAAAGTATGGTATGATGAAGGTCTCATCAATCCCGACTGGATCGCCGGCACCATGGGCGAAGCTGATTGGGAAGCAACCATGCTCAACGGCAACGGCTCCATCTTCTATGATTACTACAACCGTGCCCAGTGGTTCATGAACAACGGCGGCCCGGACAACGACCCCGATTACCAGATGGCGGTTCTTAACTTCCTGAAGGATGAGGATGGCAATATCCTGCAAATGACCACGCCGTTGAAGTACAACGACGAAGCATGCACTGCAGTAAATGCCAACGCTTCCGAAGAAACCATCAAGACTATCCTGACCTTCATCGATTACTTCTACAGCGAAGAAGGCATGATTCTGGCTAACTACGGTGTGGAAGGCGAAAGCTACGCGGTTGCCGAAGACGGCTCCAAGTACTTCATCGTGGACTACGACACCGAGGAAAGCACCCCCGCGGGCGAAAAACGCTGGAGCTTCCTCTCCGACCGTTTGACGGTTTGCAAACCCGTTGATAACGTAGCGTTCTTTAAGTGGAATGCCCCGTTGATCGCGGAAGCTACAGGCCGCCTCTTCGTGCCGGAAAACATGATGACCTCCTACGTTCTCAAATTCACCGATGACCAGTCCAAAGAGCTGAGCAATCTGGTTGCGGCTGTATTCGACGCGCAGATAGCCGGTATCGTAAGCTTCATCAACGGCGACCGTGAGTTGACCGCCGATGAATGGGCTGCTTTCCAGGATGAAATGAACGGTCTGGGCCTCAGCCGCATTGAAGAAATTCAGCTGGCTGCCTATCAGGCCACCTACGGTATGTAATTCACCCCAAAGTCTATTGCACCCGGCGCCGCCCGGCGGCGTCGGGTGCCCTTGTAACAGAAAGGAGCGTCCCCCATGGACAAGACCTCCACAACAGCATTACCGGCACGGCAGCGTCCCACGCTTGTGCAACGGATGAGGAAGGATCTGGCCAAAAACCACCGCCTTTACTGGCTGATACTGCCCGGCTTTTTAGTACTGCTGTTCTTCAAAATCGGACCCGTGGGGGCCATGTGCATCGCCTTTCAGGACTTCAGCGCCGCCAAGGGTATTTTGCACAGCGCCTGGGTCGGGCTGGATAATTTCACCCGCATTTTCCACGACGCCTATATTATCTCTATCGTACGCAATACGGTGATCCTTGCGTTTTTATCCATTGTGATTGCGTTCCCGATTCCCATTTTATTTTCGCTTTTCCTCAACGAAGTGCACAACAAAAAGGTGAAAAGCCTTGTGCAGTCGCTTAGCTTCCTGCCGTACTTTATTTCCGCAGCCGTTATGGTCAGTATTCTGGCTACGCTGCTTTCGCGCAGTTCCGGACTGGTGAACAACCTGATAACAGCAGCCGGGGGCAAGGCCATCAACTTTATGGCCAAACCACAGTGGTTCAGGCCCCTGTATGTTATTTTGGAGGTTTGGCAAACCTTCGGCTATTCCGCTATTATCTATATCGCCGCTATTACCGCCATCGACCCCGCCCTGTACGAGGCTGCCGAGGTAGATGGCGCCGACCGGTGGAAAAAAATGTGGCACATTACGCTGCCCGGCATTTCCACCTCCATCATTGTGATGCTCATCATCAGCGTAGGCAATATTTTCACGGTCAACCTGGACCGTATCCTGCTGATGTATAACCAAAGCGTCTATTCAACGGCAGACGTGATACAAACTTATGTATACCGCATCGTATTCCAATCCACCGGGTTCCCCGATTACAGCTACGCAACGGCGGTCAACATGCTAAAGTCCGTCATCGCCTTTATACTGGTTACAGGCGTAAACCGCATTGCGGATAAAGTTGCGGGCGCGCGGCTGTTTTAGGAAGGAGGGAGTACGCGATGAGAAAGAATAAAAACAGCGCTTTTGATTTTGTCAACAGCGGCCTGCTGCTGCTGGTTGCGCTGGTATGCGTATACCCGTTTTTGTACGTGTTTTTCGTTTCCGCCAGCGACGGCACCTTTCTGGCGCTGGGCGAGGTAACGTTTTTACCCAAGGGTTTTCAGCTCAAGGCTTATTCCTACATCCTCACCATGCCGCGCATCAACGTGGGCACCGGCATGCTCAACTCGTTTTTTTACACCATCCTCGGTACGCTGGTCGGCGTAGTCGTCACCTTTGTTACGGCGTTTGTACTGTCCCGGCAGCGCTTTGTGCACCGGTATTGGATTATGTCGCTGTTCATCATCACATGGGTGTTTGACGCAGGCATTATTCCCCAGTACATCATCTACAATAACTTCGGCTTTGTGGACAGCATTTGGGTTATGATTATTCCCGGCGCGATCAACACACAGTTTTTGATTATCGCCAAGGCGTTTTTGGACGGTATCCCCAAGGAGCTGGAAGAAGCCGCTTTTGTGGACGGCGCCAACGACTACACCATCCTGTTCCGGATTTATATGCCGCTTGCCACCACAATACTGGCGACGCTTTCCGTGTTTTATGCCGTCAGCATTTGGAACCAATACCTGATTCCGCAGATTTACTTAAAGAGCAACGAGCTGAAAACCATACAGCAGGTACTGAAAGACGTGGTTATTACTGATAATACCTCCGGCACGACATTTAAAAACGTAACCATCGACGGCACGGTGCTGAACCAGCAAAACCTGAAGGCTACGGCTATTTTCATCGCCATGCTCCCAATCGTCTGCGTATACCCCATCGTGCAGAAATATTTCCGCAAAGGCATCCTGATCGGCTCAGTCAAGGGCTGATCACCAGTAAGAGAGGAGACCTTCCATGCGAACCCTGATTGAACTGCCGGTTCTGGGAAACGAAGGAAAGCTATATCACAACAATCTGTTGAACACCGTGGAGGCGCTGATTCCCAACCCCTTCACCAGCTGCCACGCCGCCGATTTGCTGGAACTGCCTAACGGCGATGTTCTGTGCTGCTGGTTTGCGGGCAGCGACGAGGGCAATGCGGATATCAGCATCGCGCTTTCGCGCCTCAACGCGGGCGAAAGTCAATGGACGACGCCCGTTATCATCTCCGACGATTCCACCCGTTCGGAGCAAAACCCCAGCCTTTTCCTTGCGCCCAACGGCGAAGTGTGGGTGATGTACACCGCGCAGACCGCGCGCACACCGGAAACGCCCGTGAATTTCAACCTGCAATACACCGCCGAAATCAGGCGGAAAATCTCCACCGATAACGGCTATACCTGGGGCAAGACCGAGGCGATGTTTACGCGCAGCGGCTCCTTCTGCCGCCAGAAGATACAGGTGCTTTCCAGCGGCCGCTGGATTTTCGGCAACTGGATCTGCTTCCCCGATAACACCCGCAACGGCAGCGATATTACCGTGTTCCAGCTCAGCGACGATCAGGGTAAAACATGGCGTACAGTCGAAATGCCAAACAGCGCGGGACGCGTGCACGCAAATGTGCTGGAGTTTGCCCCCGGCAAGCTGGTATGCCTGCTGCGCAGCCGTTTTGCCGACAATGTTTACCGTTCCTTTTCCGAAGATAACGGCGAAACGTGGTCCGAGCCGGTACGCACCATTTTGCGCAATAACAACAGCAGCATCTCCGCCATCCAGCTGCAGAGCGGAGCGATCGGGCTGATCTATAACGACGTAAGCTTTAATACCGATACATCCCGTACGGTATGGCCCCGGCAGCGCTGCCCCGTAACCCTCGCCATCAGCGAGGACGGCGGCGTTACATGGCCGTGGCGGCGCGTGGTGGAGCCCGGCGAGGGCTTTGTAGGTCCGTGGAACGACGTGAACAACCGCCGCTACGAATACCCCGTGATGATGCAGGGCGCGGACGGCGCCATCCACTGCGCATACAGCTGGGGCACGCGCAAGCAGGTAAAGTATGTGGTGGTTACCGAAGCGTGGATTCGCGGCGAAGAGCTGGTAAAGGGCGCGGAGGGCGACGAAAGCATGCCCTGCGACCGGTAAGTCAGCCAAGGCTTCACCGTTTCTCCAGTCTGCCAGCATAAATGCCATGCCGCCTTATCATCGCGGCAAAGACAAGTGATTTACTTGGCAACGCAATTGTAATTCAGCGCCCCGCTTTCTTGCGAAAGCGGGGCGCTTTACTATGCCGCAAAGCGGTTGCCTTTTACTTTGTAAGTCGCTAAGGGTATGGGGGTATCGTGTAAAGTACCAGTTGTCCGGCAACCATACGCGATGTTCTCCAAAGCAGCAAGTATTGCAACCCAATAAACTCACAAGTAACTCCTGACCCCGCAGACAGCGTTCCCCCTGTTTTACCAAAATAGCCACAGGCTTCTTAAGCGTCCACCTGTCAGGTGCCCTTCCCCACGCTATTTAACATATCTTAGGCATAGCTGCACGGTTTCTTTGCCGCCCTGTGCGATACCTATACGCGGGCAGGAAACCGCTATTGGACAGAGAAACAGATAAGCAATCCCTATGTTCCGCAAACGATATGCGCGGCAGGTGCCCCGTTTATCCCGCTCCCCTGTTCCCACCCTGTACAACATGGAAAGGCGGTGTATCCGTTGACGCCGGAAAATGAGCTGGATGCTTTGGTGCAGCTGGCGATGGAGCTGCAATCCATCGCCCAAAACGGCCTCACCTATACCAAAGACCCCTACGACAAGGAGCGCTTTGCACGCGTGCGGGACATCTCCGCGCAGATCATGAGCCGTAAAACGGGGCTTCCCATTGCGCAGGTCAAGGATGTTTTTTGCAACGAAACCGGCTACCAGACCCCGAAAATCGAAACGCGGGGCGTGGTGTTTGCAGACGATCAAATATTACTTGTCAAAGAACGTGGCTTATGGGCGCTGCCCGGCGGCTGGATTGATTACAACGAATCCGTCGCGTCCAACACCGTGAAAGAAGTGAAGGAAGAAGCCGGGCTGGATGTGACGCCGGTGAAAATCATCGCGCTGCAGGACCGCAACAAGCATAACCACCCCCAATACGCCTACGGTATTTGCAAGGTGTTCGTGCTGTGCCGGGTGCTGGGCGGCAGCTTTCAGCCCAACATCGAAACTACCGCGAGCGGCTACTTTGCGCTTAACGCGCTGCCGGAGCTGGACGCGCACAAAACCACGCGCGAGCAGGTGGAGATGTGCTTTGCCGCTTATCAAAGCCCAAGCTGGGAAACCATGTTCGATTAGCCAAGCCGCTTGGGGAAGGGCACGCAAACGCCTTTGCGCCACCGGTAACAGGGGTCCTTTTCCCGTCTCCCGAATAAGCATAATCAAACCGGACAGGCCCTTAACACACTCAACATGGCTTTTACGGTATCTTTTGGAAAAAGAGTTGACAGCCTTGCCGTTGTATGATACGCTGTATCCAATTTCATAGCAAACCGCTGAAGCGGAGATAACGGTGATTATGCTCTTCCAGAGAGCCCGGGTGCTGAGAATCGGGCAGAAAACAGATCATCAAATGGACCGCTGAGGGCGTGGGGAAAGGCTTTTGCCGAGTATTCCACGACGTGTGGGCATACGTCAGTTGCCGGGGATATGTTGGTATCCCGCAAAGAGCACGATAGTTCTATCGTGAATCAGGGTGGCACCGCGAGTTTTACAGCTCGTCCTTGACAGTATTGTCAGGGGCGGGCTTTTTTGGTTCCCTCCGCCTCTGCAGGCTGACAGCCTTATGGAATCAGCGTCTACGCACCAACAAGCGCCGCGCATAACGTTTCCCAAAGCTGTCAGCAAACCCATTTGGAACAGAAAGGCGTGATCCACCCATGGCAAGGCCATCCCTCAGCGAAGCCAAAAAACTGGCGCAAACCGGCAGCTATACCATCCTGCCGATGAGCTGCGAACTTTATTCCGATTCCGTCACCGCCATACAGGCGCTTCGGCGGCTGAAAAACGTAAGCTCCCACAGCTATCTGCTGGAGAGCGTGGAAAATCAGGAAAAGTGGGGCCGCTATACATTCCTCGGGTACGACCCGCGGCTGGCGCTTACGTGTACGCGCGGCAAAGCGACCCTGACCACGGGGGCGTCGGTGGTGGAAACAGCGGAAAACCCAAGCGCCCTCATCCGCCGGGTGCTGAAGGATTACCGCAGCCCGCGCCTTTCGTACCTGCCGCCCTTTACCGGCGGGTTGGTGGGCTATTTCGCCTATGATTATATCCAATACGCCGAACCGACCCTTGTGCTGGATGCGGAAGATCAGGAAAATTTTAAGGACGTCGACCTGATGCTGTTTGACCGGGTAATCGCCTTTGATAACTACCGCAACAAAATCATCCTGATCGTGAACGTGAAGTGCGAAAACCTCGAAACCGAGTACCGGCGCGGCGAAATGGAACTGGACAATATGCGGCGGCTGATTCTCTCCGGCGCGCCGTGCGCGGACAAGCCAGGTAAACTTCGCTCCCCCGTGCGCACCCTGTTTGACAAGGACGGCTATTGCGATATGGTGCGCAAGGCCAAGCAATATATTTACGAGGGCGATATTTTTCAGGTGGTGCTGTCCAACCGGCTGGAAGCTGATTTTGAAGGGAGTCTTTTGGATACCTACCGCGTGCTGCGTACGACCAACCCTTCGCCTTATATGTTCTATTTCTCCAGCAACGACCTTGAAATTGCCGGAGCTTCGCCGGAAACACTGGTGAAGCTGGAAAACGGCGAGCTACACACCTTCCCGCTGGCCGGCACCCGACCGCGCGGCGAAACGGACGAGGAAGATATACGGCTGGAAAAAGAACTGCTTTCCGACCGCAAGGAGCTGGCCGAGCATAACATGCTGGTGGATTTAGGCCGTAACGATCTGGGCAAGATCAGTAAGTTCGGCAGTGTGGAAGTGGAAAAATACCTGAGCATTGAGCGGTTTTCCCACGTAATGCACATCGGCTCCACCGTGCGCGGGCAGCTACGTGAGGGTCAGGACGCGCTCAGCGCCGTGGAGGCGGTACTTCCCGCAGGCACACTTAGCGGCGCGCCTAAAATACGTGCCTGCGAAATCATCAACGAGCTGGAAAACAACAAGCGCGGCCTGTACGGCGGGGCCATCGGCTATATCGATTTTACCGGCAATCTGGATACGTGCATCGCCATCCGCATCGCGTTCACCAAAAACGGCAAGGTGTTCATACGCTCGGGCGCGGGCATCGTAGCCGACAGCGTGCCGGAAAGCGAGTATCAGGAATGCATCAACAAGGCCAAAGCCGTGGTGCGGGCGCTGGAAATTGCGCAGGAGGGAATCGACCATGATTGTGCTGATTGATAATTACGATAGCTTTTCCTACAACCTGTACCAGCTGGTCGGGATGCTCAACCCGGATATCCGCGTGGTGCGAAACGACGAGCTGACCGTTTCGCAAATTGCCGCGCTGCACCCAAGCCACGTCATCCTCTCCCCCGGGCCCGGCTACCCCAAGGACGCGGGCGTATGTGTGCAGGCTGCTAAAGAACTCGGTAAAACAACCCGGCTGCTGGGCGTTTGCCTGGGGCACCAATCCATCTGCGAGGCATTCGGGGCGACCGTAACCCACGCCAAGGAGCTGATGCACGGGCGGCAATCCCCCGTAACCCTCAATGGAAATTGCCCGCTGTTTGCCAGGCTGCCGGGGCAGATACAGGCAGGGCGCTACCACTCGCTGGCTGCCCTGCGGGACACCCTGCCGGACGAACTGCAAGTGACCGCCGAAAGCGACGACGGCGAAGTGATGGCTGTGCAGCATACGAAGTACCCCATCTTCGGGCTGCAATTCCACCCGGAATCCATCCTCACGCCGGAGGGCGCACACATCATCAAAAATTTTCTGTCCGCATGAAAGGAGCCAGATTATGATTAAGGAAGCCACCGCAAAATTAATGAGCCACAAAGATTTAACCTATCAGGAAGCCAACGCCGTGATGGACGAAATCATGTCCGGCGAGCCTTCTCCGGTACAGATGGCGGCGTTTCTGGGGGCACTGGCCGCCAAGGGCGAAACCATTGAAGAAATTACCGCCTGCGCCGTCGGTATGCGCGCGCACGCAAAACCCGTAACGCACAATATGGAACTGCTCGAAATTGTCGGCACCGGCGGCGACGGAGCACACAGCTTTAACATTTCCACCACATCCTCGCTGGTCATCGCAGCGTCCGGCATCAAGGTTGCCAAGCACGGCAACCGCGCGTCCTCCAGCCGCAGCGGTGCGGCGGACTGTCTGGAGGCGCTGGGCGTAAACATTAACCTGTCGCCTGCGCAGTGCGTGCAGCTGCTGCGCGATATCAACATCTGCTTCTTCTTCGCCCAGCAATACCACGCCTCCATGAAGCACGTCGCACCCGTACGCAGGGAAATGGGCGTGCGCACCGTGTTTAACCTGCTGGGGCCGCTCACCAACCCGGCCGCAGCCACGCTGCAGGTGCTGGGCGTATATGCCGAAGCGCTGGTGGAGCCGATGGCGCATGTGCTGGCCAACCTTGGAGTCACGCGCGGCATGGTGGTATTCGGGCAGGATAAATTGGACGAAATTTCCCTGTCCGCCCCGACAACCGTTTGCGAGTTCAACGACGGGGTTTTCAACACTTATGTTATCAAGCCGGAGGATTTTGGGCTGCAGCGCTGCCGTAAGATGGATCTGGAAGGCGGCACGCCAGCCGAAAACGCCGCCATCACGCTGGAAATACTGGGCGGCGCCAAAGGCCCCCGGCGCGACGCGGTACTGCTGAACGCGGGCGCGGGGCTGTACATCGGCGGCAAGGCGGATACACTGGCAGGTGGCGTGGCTTTAGCCGCAGAACTGATTGATAACGGAGCCGCCATGAAAAAGCTGCTGGACTTTATTGAACAATCCAATCGCCGGGAGGGCTGCGCGTGATACTGGACGAACTGGCCGCCTATGCCGCCGCGCGGGTGGCAAAAGCCAAAAAGAGCATTCCGCCCGAAGCCATGCGGCAGGCGGCGCTGGCACTGCCCAAAGGGGATTTTCGCTTTGAGCAGGCTTTGCAAACCGATAGTATGGCTCTGATTTGCGAAGTCAAAAAAGCCTCGCCCTCCAAGGGCGTTATTTCGCCGGATTTCCCCTATCTCTCCATCGCCAAAGCGTACGAGTCAGCAGGCGCGGATTGCATTTCCTGCCTTACGGAGCCGAAGTGGTTTCTTGGCTCCGATCAAATTTTTACCGACATTCGCACACAGGTAAGCCTGCCGATGCTGCGCAAGGATTTTACCGTAGATGAATACCAGCTTTACGAAGCCAAGCGCATGGGCGCGGACGCGGTACTGCTGATCTGCACACTGCTGCCGACGCGTACCATCGCCCGGTATCTCGAAATTTGCGATCAGCTGGGCATCAGCGCGCTGGTGGAAACGCACGACGAGGCGGAAATTCACTCCGCCGTCAGTGCCGGGGCAAGGGTGATCGGCGTTAACAACCGCAACCTGAAAAACTTTACCGTTGATTTTTCCAACGCCGCAAAGCTGCGCGCGCTGGTTCCCCCGTCGGCGGTGTTCGTAGCCGAATCCGGCGTGCAAACCCCGGCCGATGCCGCCGCCCTGCGCAAAGCAGGCGCGGATGCCGCGTTGATCGGCGAAGCGCTGATGCGCGCGGAAAATATCGGCTCTATGCTGGCTGCTTTTAAGGAGGCTGTCTCATGAGTAAAACGAAAATCAAACTGTGCGGCCTGTTCCGCCTGGAGGATGCCGAGGCGGCAAACCTGCTTGCGCCGGACTATGCAGGCTTTGTGTTTTACGAAAAAAGCCGCCGCTATGTGGATACGGGGCTGGCAACGCAGATGCGCGCCATCCTCTCGCCAACCATCCGCACGGTAGGCGTATTCGTCAACGCACCGCTGGCGGAGATTACCCAGCCGTACGAATACGGCATCATCTCCATTGCCCAACTGCACGGGCAGGAAGAACCCGCTTATATCGCCGCCCTGCGCGCGCTGGCTCCCGGGCTTACGATATGGCAGGCTTTTCAAATCAAAACCGCCGGCGATGCGCAAGCAGCCGCGGATAGCCCGGCGGATCTGGTGCTGCTGGACAGCGGCGCAGGCACAGGCCAAACCTTTGACTGGTCGCTGCTATCGGGCTTTCCGCGCCCCTACCTGCTGGCGGGCGGCCTGACCCCGGAAAACATACCGGACGCAATCGCGCAGCTGCACCCCTACGGGGTGGATATCAGCTCCGGCATAGAAACCGGCGGCCTCAAAGACCCGGTAAAAATGATGGCGGCAGTGCAAGCCGCAAGGAGGGTTACCCCATGAGCAAAGGACGTTTCGGCATTCACGGCGGGCAATACATACCCGAAACGCTGATGAACGCTGTTCTGGAATTGGAAGAAGCCTATAACCACTACAAAGACGACCCGGAATTTACCAGCGAACTGGAGGACCTGTTCCGCAATTACGCGGGGCGGCCTTCCCTTTTGTACCACGCCAAAAAAATGACCGCCGATCTGGGCGGCGCGCAGATTTACCTGAAGCGCGAGGATTTAAACCACACCGGCGCGCATAAAATCAACAACGTACTGGGACAAACCCTGCTGGCGAAAAAAATGGGCAAGACCCGCGTGATCGCAGAAACCGGCGCGGGGCAGCATGGCGTAGCCACAGCCACCGCCGCCGCCCTGATGGGCCTTTCGTGCGAAATTTTCATGGGCGAGGAAGATACCCGGCGGCAAGCGCTGAACGTATATAAAATGCGGCTGCTGGGCGCGCAGGTGCACCCGGTATCCAGCGGCACCGCAACGCTCAAGGACGCCGTATCCGAAACCATGCGCGAGTGGACCAGCCGCATTGCCGATACGCATTACGTACTCGGTTCGGTCATGGGGCCGCATCCCTTTCCCATCATCGTTAGGGATTTTCAGGCCGTAATCTCCAAGGAAATCCGGCAGCAAATACTGGCCATGACAGCTAAACTGCCCGATGCAGTACTCGCCTGCGTAGGCGGGGGCAGCAACGCCATCGGTGCGTTTTACCATTTCCTAAACGATCCTTCCGTTCGGCTGATCGGCTGCGAGGCTGCCGGGCGCGGCGTAGACACGTTTGAAACCGCCGCAACACTGACCACCGGCCATCTGGGCATTTTCCACGGCATGAAATCGTATTTCTGCCAGGATGAAAACGGGCAGATTGCCCCGGTATATTCCATTTCCGCCGGGCTGGATTATCCGGGCGTCGGCCCCGAGCACGCCGCTTTGTACGACAGCGGACGCGCCGAGTACGTCGCCGTAACGGATGATGAAGCGGTAGATGCGTTTGAATATCTTTCGCGCACGGAGGGCATCATCCCCGCCATTGAAAGCGCGCACGCCGTCGCCCACGCCATGAAGATCGCGCCTGCGATGGATAAGGACAAGATTCTCGTCATCAACCTGTCCGGGCGCGGGGATAAGGACTGCGCCGCCATCGCACGCTACCGCGGAGAGGAGATACAGGAATGAGCAAGATACAGGAAGCCTTTGCGGGGCATAAGGCGTTTATTACTTTTATCACCTGCGGCGACCCCGACCTAAACACCACGGAGGAACTGATTCGCGCCATGGACGAAGCGGGCGCGGATATAATTGAGCTGGGTATTCCGTTTTCCGATCCCACAGCGGAAGGGCCGGTGATACAGGCGGCCAACCAACGCGCGCTGGCGGGCGGTGTAACCACCGGCATGGTGCTGGATATGGTGCGCCGCATCCGTCCGCAAATTCATGCCGCGCTCGCGATTATGACGTATGCCAACGTTGTTTTCTCCTACGGCACCCAGCGCTTTTTACATGCCGCTGCCGATGCGGGCATCAATGGTTTGATTTTACCGGATGTCCCCTACGAGGAGAAAGCGGAGTTCACCCCCGCCTGCCGCGAAGCGGGTATCGATTTTATTTCGCTGGTTGCCCCCACCTCACACGAGCGTGTAACGATGATTGCTACAGAAGCGGAAGGCTTCATCTACTGTGTATCCTCGCTGGGAGTTACGGGCGTGCGCAGCCAAATTTCCACCAACATTGCCGATATGGTGGACCGCATTCACGCTGTTACGGATGTCCCGGCTGCGGTGGGCTTTGGCATTTCCACGCCGCAGCAGGCAGTGGACATGGCAAAGGTGGCCGACGGGGTGATCGTCGGTTCGGCCATCGTGAAGCTGATTGCGCAGTACGGCCACGAAGCCCCGGCGCATGTAGCCGCTTACGTACGCGAGATGAAGGCGGCGCTGCAAGAGGTATAATCCGGCAATGACGGGAAAAGCGCTTCCGGCTTGTCGGCGTTGTACTTATGCGCGGCTGTAACCCCCTTTACGGTTTTTCCGCAGCAGCGGAGGAATGGTGCGCCTGTATGGCGGCTGTCCTTACGGGGCTTCCCCCTGCGTAGCGGAAAATAATGCTTCATTGCAAAGCGCTTTCTCCCGTACCATTGGCTATCATTCCCCTTTTGGCACGGCAAACAAGCTGGCATTCAACACCTCTGGATTACCACGGTGCGGCGCCCGTACACTATTTTTCCCTTGACGAACCCCCGCCGTCACGCTATAATAACAAAAGCTTCGCGCGAGATCGCGATCATTCGTTTTCATAGCATCCGGCCGCGGGGAATTCTCTCGCGGGATACCGTTTATTTCGGTTTGGGAAAGGGGGGCTAGCAGTGCGTAAAGGGATACACCGCCGCGGTTTTGTTTTACTGGGGCTTTTGCTGTGCACCTTTGTGCTGCTTGTGCTGCTCTCCGCTCTTATAGAAGCGCCCGCCCAAACCGCCGCACCTGCGGACGCGACAGCCAGCCATACCCTGACGGGCACCGTGCTGGCGCCCGCCGTATTGCCGACACACGAATCCGCCCCGGAAGCCCGCGGGATGGACACAGGCTTTTTATCCGTTGCCTTCTGGGCTTGCCTTGCACTGGTGCTCCCCCTGCCCGTTGCGGGCCGGGACGCCAATGGCCGCGTATTGCGCAAACGGCGCTATGCGCGCAGTTTTCATCCGTTATTTAAGCAGGAGTTAGCCTGCGGCTAAGCGATTTACCGCCTGAAAATGGATACGCACCTATGCCTGCGTTGCCTGTGCGCGCCGCAAGCAAGAGGAGGCGTGTGTCTTTTCGGGCGTTTTTTCATGGGATTGATCCAGAAAAATCAAACATCAGGAAAGGACGGTTGACAAGCATGAAAGTCAACAATCGCCGCCGTGTGAAAATGAAGAAACGCACGGCAGCCATCATTGCGCTGAGCATTGCGCTGGTGGTAACCATCTTTGTGGGATATATCGGCCTCAACGGGATATGGCTGGATAACCGCGGCCTGTACAAGATGCTTCCCTGGATTCCTAAAGCGAACGTAACCAAGGATACCTGGCCCCAGTCCATTGCCCTTGGTTTGGATTTGCAGGGCGGCGTGTTCGTAGAATACGAAGCCACTATGAGCGACGAACTAAAAGCCGATGGCTATAACTTCAACACTCTATGGGAAAACACCATTGATATTATCGCCCGCCGCTTGAGCGACAAGGGCTATACCGAAGCCACCGTCAGCAAGCTGGGTACAGCCGGCATCCGTGTGGAAATTCCGGATGTTACCGACCCCGAAGCCGTGCTGGATTTGATCGGTTCGCCCGCCAAGCTGGAGTTCCTCGATTCGGACGGCAATGTGTTTATGGAAGGCCGCGAGCTGAAAACCGCTCTGGCCACGACCGATGAAGACAGCAAACCTGCCATCAGCTTTTCACTCACCAGTGAAGGCGCGAAGATCTTCGGTGACATGACCGCCGCCAGCATCGGTAAAGAAATTACCATTCAGCTGGATGGTACGGTTCTGATGAGCCCCACCGTAAACGAAGCCATTTACGGCGGCAACATCCTGGTAACCGGCTCCTTTACCGCGGACGAAGCCCAAACCTACGCATTGCAGCTGCAAAGCGGCGCTCTGCCTCTGGATTTGCGGCAGGATAAACTGGATACCGTATCCGCCACGCTGGGCGACAACGCGCTGACGACCTCCGTCAACGCCGCCATGATCGGTATTCTGCTGGTGATGCTCTTTATGGTGCTGCGCTACCGCCTGTCGGGTCTTTTGGCCAGCTGGGCGCTGTGTGTGTACATCATCCTGCTGTTCCTGCTTATCGCCATCGTGCCCGGCATCCAGCTTACGCTGCCCGGTATCGCCGGTATCATACTGGGTATAGGTATGGCGGTAGATGCCAATGTTATTATCTTTGAGCGTGTGAAAGAGGAAGTATACCTCGGCCGCCCGATGATCCACTCCGTGCGCATCGGCTTTAAAAACGCCATGAGCGCCGTACTGGACGCCAACGTAACCACCATTATCGCCGCCATCGTATTGTTGTTCTTCGGTACCGGCTCGGTGCAGGGCTTCGCGGCTACGTTGCTGCTGGGCGTTATCGCCAGCATGCTGACGGCCATCATCGTTACGCGCTTCCTGCTCACCCGTACGGTAACCATTTTCAAAAACCCTGAGCTTTATGTTTCCGGGGTGGAAAAACATCTGGCGCAAGCCGCCATTGAGGAGGCGAAGTAAGATGAAAATCACCATCAAAAATCATTCCAAAATTTTTCTGCTGATTGCCGCCGGGGTTCTTCTGATTGCGATCGTCATGTCCCTGCTGGGCTATGGCATCAACTACGGCATTGACTTTGCGGGCGGTTTGAAAATTGAGTACAACATGAATTCCACCTTTGACCAGGCGGATGTGGAAACCGCGCTTCGCAACCAGGGCTTAACCGATTTTAAAGTCACCACCACCGGCGAGGACGGATACACGCTGAACATCCGCATTCCGCAGCTGGAAAGCGATGCGGAAATCCAAACCCTGCAAAGCGGTCTGGAAACCGAGTTGCTCGCCAAATACCCGGCGATGGACGCAAGCAACGCCGCCACAAGCTACGTTGGCCCCACCGCCGGCGCAACGCTGGTAAGCAACGCCATCTGGAGCGTACTCATCGCCTCCGTGCTGATGCTGGCCTATATCGCCATCCGGTTTGACGTAAACAGCGGTATTGCCGCCGTGTTCGGCCTGCTGCACGATATGCTGATTATGTTCAGCTTCATGGTCATCCTGCGCAGCTTTATCCAGATGAACAGCTCGTTCATCGCGGCGATGCTGACCATCGTCGGTTACTCCATCAACAACACCATCGTTATCTTCGACCGTATCCGTGAAAACCACAACAAGGTGGAATATTCCCGGCTGCCCCGCGAAGAAGTGGTAAACATCTCCATCTACGAAACGCTGGGCCGTACCATCAACACAACACTGACGACGCTGTTCACCATCGTGTCACTGTATGTGATGGGCGTTGCCTCCATCCGCGAGTTCAGCCTGCCGATCATCATCGGCATTCTGGCTGGTCTGTACAGCTCCAACCTGCTGTGCGGCTATGTGTGGGCGTTCCTGGAAGAGAAGTTCAAAGGCCACAAAAAGACTGCCAAGGCCAAGGCGAAAAACGCCTGATAAGCACCCTGTATTTCTTCGGCCGCGCCCCTGTGGGCGCGGCCTTTTTGTGTAATAAACACAACACACTTATACCCGTTTAAAAAGTCCTATACGCTAAAAAGCCAAGGGAGAGGCGAGACGGTGAGCTTACTCGCTTGCACGTGATCCCACGGCATCCCGTAGTTGATAACGCAGATTGGGCTTGGGAGGCAAACTGCGGCTTCGTTCCAAAAGCACCCCTTGCAGAAAGATTTTCACCCGTTATGGTCTTTATACGAACCGGCGTGCATTGCCCCCGCATTGACAACCGCCGCCCCCGCGCTTATCATGACCGTATCAGGCTATAAAGGGCGGATGTGCGTGCGGCTGAAACAGTGGTGGGCAAAAAAGCAGACCGGCGGAAAACTTCTGTGGCTAACCGGCGCAGCGCTTTTTTGCATGCTTCTTTGCGAGCTGCTTTGCAACACGCGGGCACTTGCCACTCGCGGCCTTACGCCTGCAGTGCTGCCCGCGCAGCAGCTGCCCTACACCACCGATTTAACCAGCGTTTTTTCGGATGAAAACGGCGTGCACATTTCCGACGCGGCAAGCCATAGCGTTGATTTTATCTGGAACGACCCGCAAACCGCGCTGGAAACCGCAAGTCTTACGCTTACAGGCGGCGGTGTGGTACGCGCGGCATTTTTTGTTACGGACGAGGCAAGCGCCTACGGCTACAAGCAGGTGTACAGTGTTACCCTGCTTCCCGCAGGCGAGGCGCTTGGCACGTGCGTAGCAACGGTACACAGTGCGGGCGTTGCAGGCAGCTTGATGATCCGGCTGATGCCCCAAAGTGACGATGCGTTCACCGTAACGCAGATTGTCTTGAATCTCCCCGTACCATTTACCTTGCAGCCGTTTCGTATGGCGCTTTCGTTTGCCGCGGCGCTTGCGCTGCTGTGCGCGCTTTTCCTGCGCGGCGTGAGCACGGCATACCAACCGGAAAAAATCAGTCACCGGGCCATCGTGGTTATCCCGCTAACCGGGCTGATGGTTTTCGCGCTGGTGCTGTCCGGGTGGATTGCGCCGGATACCCCGTTGTTTACCGGCATTACGGACGAGCTGGCCGCGCAAAGCCGTACCGATACCTATGCCGTTTTATATGAAACCCTGCGCAGCGGGCGGCTCTCGGTTCCCCGCGAACCCGGCGATGCGCTTTCCGCGCTGGAAAACCCCTACGATCAAACCGAGCGGGTCAGCAAGGGCATCAATTTCGCCTTTGATTACGCCTATTACAACGGCGAATACTACATTTATTACGGCGTTGCCCCGGTATTGACCCTCTACGCGCCGTATCACCTGCTCACCGGGCGCGTGCCCACCTCGCGGGATGCGACGCTGCTCATGGGCTGGCTCGCCATCGCGCTGATCGGATGGGCGGTGTGCGGGCTGGCGCGCCGCTACCTGCCCGGCGTAGGCGTATGGGCGATGGCCTTGGGGGGGCCGGTAGCCGTTTTTTCCTCCGGTGCGATGTTTCTGCTCGCTTCCGCGGATTTCTATTATCTCGCGGAGCTGAGCTTTGTGGCTTTTGCCGCGGGCAGCATCGGGTTTGGGCTGCATGCCTCCCTGCAAGCACGGCGGTGGCTGCGGCACACACAATACCTGCTTTCCGGCGTATGCTTTGCACTGGCGGCCATGAGCCGCCCCAGTGCCGTTTTGCAGGTCGCGGCAATGCTCGCGCCCGTGTTTATCGCCCTGCTGATTCACAAACACGCGCACCTTGCGGATGCCGCCGCTTTTCTCGTGCCCGCGCTGCTGGGGGTGGGCGCGCTGCTATGGTATAACGCGGCGCGCTTTGGCAGCATCTTCGATTTTGGCGCTGCCCACCAACTGACGGTAACGGACATGCGCTGGCAAACCTTGCGCCTGCAGGAATGGCCGCAGGCGCTGTACCATTACCTGCTGGAGCCGCTGGGGTGGACCAACCGTTTCCCCTACCTTACCGTCAGCTATCACGTCCTGCCTGCCGCAGGCCGGTACGTGTTTGCGCTGTCCAGTACCGGGGTGCTGGCATACCCCGTTACGTGGGCGGTTCTCTTCTACCCGCTGGCGGCGGCGCGCTTCCCCGCCAAAACCCTTGCGCAGGAACGGAAACTGGCGTTGTTTCTGCCGCTGCTGGTCTCCCTGCCACTGATGCTTCTTTCCTATAATATCGCGGGCGCCATATTGCGCTATACATGCGATTTTCGCCTGTTCTACGCCCTTACGGGCTGTCTTGCCGCCATGGCGCTGCTGACCCGTGCCGACACGCCGGAACGCCGCGCCATTGCCGCCGTCTGCGCGCTGCTGTGCGCCTTCTCGCTGCTGGTTGGCTTTGGGATGCTGTTTGATAACGAGCGCGATTATATTGCACAGAACTCCCCTCAAATCTACTACGGTCTCCAACGCATGTTTTTCCCGTATTAGCCGGACACAGGCGGTTTGACGCATACGTTCGGCTGTTGTATAATTCATAATTACGGCTGGCTTTGCCGCCGTACCCGCAACTTACGCACAGTATACCGCTGCCGCGCAGCCGGAGGAGGAATCGGGCGGATGAGTGTTTCCCTGCCGTTTACCATCTGCGGCCGCACCGTGCACGGCAAGCGGCTGGGTACGGAACTGGGGTTTCCCACGGCAAACCTCACCTATCCGCCGGAAAGCCAATTGCCGCCAGACGGGGTATATGTGGCTTGGGCGCTCCTAGGCGGCACACGGTACCCGGCCATTCTCAACCAGGGCCGCCACCCTACCGCGCCGGAAGGCCACGCCACCATCGAGACCCACCTGCTGGGGTATGACGGCGGCGACCTGTACGGGCAGGAGCTTACGTTGACGTATGTACACTTTTTACGCCCGGAGATGCGTTTTGGCAGCCTTGACGCGCTCAAGGCGCAGCTGGCTGCCGATGAAACCCGCGCGCATGCCTGGATCGCCATCAACGCGCCGATTCCCCCACAGCCCCCCAAACACGCAACATGGAAAAAGGAGAAACCATGAGCTGCAAACACCCCGTTGAAATACAGGACGCCACTTTCCGCTATGAGGACGACAGCCCCCAGGCGGTGGATCACGTATCTCTAAGCATTGAAGAGGGTTCCTTCGTTACGGTGCTCGGGCATAACGGCTCGGGCAAGAGCACGCTGGCGAAGCTGATGAACGCCCTGTACATGCCCACTGAAGGCCGTGTGCTGGTGTGCGGGCTGGATACCGCGCAGGAAGAACACATTTGGGATGTTCGCAGGCACGCGGGTATGGTTTTCCAAAACCCGGACAACCAGATCGTCGCGACCGTCGTGCGCGAGGATGTGGCCTTCGGACTGGAAAACATGGGCGTACCCCAGCCGGAGATGATCCCGCGCATTGATGATGCGCTTTCTGCCGTGCACATGACCGAGTTTGCCGCCGCCGCGCCCCACATGCTCAGCGGCGGGCAGAAGCAGCGCGTCGCCGTAGCGGGCGTTTTGGCTATGCAGCCCGATGTGATGATATTGGACGAAGCCACCGCCATGCTGGACCCCGCCGGGCGCGAAGAGGTTTTTTCCACTGTGCGCAAGCTCAATGCCGAAAAAGGCATTACCGTCGTGTGGATTACCCACTTCATGGTGGAGGCTGCCCGCAGCGACCGCGTGATCGTGCTGGATCACGGTAAAATCGCCATGGATGGCGCGCCGCGGGAAATATTCACCCATGTAGCCGAAATCAAAGCCCTCGGGCTGGATGTGCCGCCCATGGCGGAGCTGGCCGGAATGCTGCGCGAGGACGGTCTGGCACTGCCCCCCGGCATACTGACCGTTAGCGATATGGAAAAGGAGCTGAAGGCATGCCTATCCAGGTAGAACACCTGACCCACACCTATATGCCCGGCAGCCCCTTTTCGTCCACCGCCATTCACGATTTGACCCTCACGGTGGAGGACGGCGAGTTTATCGGCGTACTCGGGCATACAGGCTCGGGCAAAACCACGTTTGTACAACATTTGAACGGCCTGCTCAAGCCCACCGAAGGCCGCGTGCTGGTGGACGGCACGGATATTACCCAAAAAGGCGTAAGCCTCTTGGACGTACGGAAAAAAGTGGGGCTGGTATTCCAGTACCCCGAATACCAGTTGTTTGAAGAGACCGTAGCCAAAGATGTGGCTTTCGGTCCCAAAAACATGGGTCTTTCCAAAGAGGAAATTCAGGAGCGCGTGCTCTGGGCGCTTGCACAGGTGGAGCTGGACCCGCAGGAGGTTTCGGATGCTTCCCCCTTTGAGCTGTCCGGCGGGCAGATGCGCCGCGTCGCCATTGCGGGCGTGCTGGCGATGCGTCCGAAAATCCTGATTCTGGATGAGCCGACCGCCGGGCTGGACCCGCGCGGACGTACCGCCATCCTTGCGATGATCAAGCGCCTGCATGCCGATACCGGAATGACGGTCGTCATGGTCAGCCACAGCATGGATGATATTGCCCCGCTGGCGACCCGACTGATTGTGATGAGCCGCGGTGAACTGGTGATGACCGGCACCCCGCGCGAGGTATTCCGCCATCGCGACGAACTGAAGGCCATCGGCCTTGGCGTACCGCAGGGCGCGGAGCTTTGCTACCGCCTGCGCGAGGCGGGCTACCCCCTGCCGGAGGGGTTATATACCCTGCCGGAGGTGCGCAGCGCCGTGCTGGCGCTGGTGCACGGCAGCGCAGCGGCAGAGCGCCCCGCCGGAGAGGAGGCCGCGCCCCATGCTTAAGGATATTACCCTCGGCCAGTACATGCCCGGCAACACCATCGTGCACCGGCTGGACCCGCGTACGAAAATTGTGCTCACCACGCTGTACATCGTAATGATTTTTATGGTATCCAGCCCCGTGTGGTACGTAATCCCCGCACTGTATGTGGCGCTGGCGTCGCGGCTGGCCGGGCTTTCGTTCGGGCAGTTGCTCAAATCCGTCAAGCCCCTGCGCATCCTGCTTGTGCTCACCTTTGTGCTTAACCTGTTCTTCTCCGGCGGCACCACCATATTGGTGCAGTGGGGCTTTCTCACCATTGCCCAAGAAGGGTTGCTGCTAGCGATTCATTTCAGCATGCGGCTGGTCTTTTTAGTCGTGGGTACCTCCATCCTCACGCTGACCACCTCGCCCGTAGCGCTCAGCGACGGCATCGAGATACTGCTCAAGCCCTTGAAAGTGGTGCGTTTCCCCGCCCACGAGCTGGCGATGATGATGACCATCGCCCTGCGGTTCATCCCCACGCTGATTGAGGAAACCGACAAGATTATGAAAGCCCAGCAGGCACGCGGCGCGGATTTTGAAAGCGGCAATTTAATTGCGCGCGCCAAAGCGATGGTTCCGCTGCTGGTGCCGCTGTTCGTCAGCGCCTTCCGCCGTGCGGGCGAGCTGGCGATGGCGATGGAGGCGCGCTGTTACCACGGTGGCGAAGGCCGCACACGGCTTCGGGTTCTCCGTTTTACAAAGGATGACATTGGCGCGTTTATCGTATCCGCGCTGGCACTGGCGCTGGTTATCGCCGGCAGGAGCATCTGGTAACACCGGAAAGGCGGGAGCATATGCGCAAGGAAGCACAGCCGGAGATCGACGCAGCCAAAGCCGCTGGTATAGATGGCGACTGGGTCAACCGCGAAGGGCTGTCGGCCGGCGGCGGCTACCGTCGCATTTTGCTCACCGTCAGCTACGACGGCACAGCCTACGGCGGCTGGCAGCGCCAGTTAAACGCCATGACCGTGCAGCAGCGGCTGGAAGAAGCCCTGCAAACCCTCACCGGCACGCGCACCCCCATTACCGGGGCCAGCCGTACCGATGCGGGCGTACACGCGCTGGGGCAATGCGCGCATTTCGATACGAAGAGCCGCATCCCGCCGGATCGCTACCCCTACGCGCTCAACGCCTGCCTGCCGCCCGATATACGCGTGCTGGCCGGTCGGGAAGTGCCCGCCGCTTTCCACGCGCGTTTTGACGCCAAGGGCAAGCAATATGTCTATCGCATCCACAACGCGCCCCATGCCAGCGCCCTGCACTGGCGTGAAGCCGTACATGTGCCTGTGCCGCTCAACGAAGGCGCTATGCGCATCGCACTGCCCGCACTGCTGGGCACGCACGATTTTGCCGCCTTCCAGGCCAGCGGCGGCACGGCCAAAACCACCGTGCGCACACTGGATACGGTAACCCTGTTTCGGGAAGGCAGCGAACTGACCCTTACCCTGCGCGGAAACGCGTTTTTATACAACATGGTTCGCATTATCGCCGGTACGGTGATTGCCGTGGGCAAGGGCAAACTGCCCGCGGATTGCTTTGCAAAGGCGCTCGCCACCGGCGACCGGCTGCTGCTGGGCCCTACCGCACCCCCACAAGGGCTGGAGCTTGTGCAGGTGTTTTACGACCTGCCCTAGGCGCGCCACAGCGGGATAAAAGAGGATTTCGCCCCTGTGCGGCGAATGTTCCAA
Source organism: Candidatus Limiplasma sp. (assembly GCA_963663285.2). Classification (GTDB taxonomy): domain Bacteria; phylum Bacillota; class Clostridia; order Christensenellales; family Aristaeellaceae; genus CAXXOK01. The sequence goes on from CAXXNI010000002.1 coordinate 2,179,578, forward strand.
TGCGACAACAAGTAAGGTACATGAACCGCCCGGGAGCGGTTCATTCGGCATGTTTATGCCGCTAGAGCACTGTAAAGGGGTTTATCATGGCGAGCGTTAACGATTTGGGGATTGATCTGGGTACATCCAATATCCTGATCTATATGAAGGGCAAAGGCATCATCCTGCGGGAACCGACGGTGGTCGCCATCGACCGGGACACGCGCGAGGTGCTTGCCTTTGGCGAGGAAGCCCGCCGCATGATCGGCCGCACCCCCAGCAATATTTTAGCCCTGCGGCCTCTGCGCGAGGGCGTCATTGCGGATTATGAGCTGGTCAGCTTTATGTTGAAAGGCTTTGTACTCAAAGCCATCGGCAAGCATATGTTTGCGCGTCCGCGCGCGGTGCTGGCGCTGCCCACCGGCGTAAACGAGATGGAAAAGCGTTCCATTATCTCCACCATGTTTGATGCGGGCATGCGCCGCACACAGCTGCTGGACCGCACCATTGCGGCGGCGCTGGGCGCAGGTCTGCCCATTGATGAAGCCTACGGCACCATGATTGTGGATATTTCCGCGGGCGTCAGCGATATTGCGGTGCTGTCGCTGGGCAAGGTGGTCGTCAGCGATACGTGCAAAATCGGCGGCGACAAGCTGGACGATGCCATCATCCGCCACCTGCGGCGCAAGCATAACCTGCTCATCGGCGAGCGTACGGCCGAGGAGCTGAAAATCAACATCGGCTCGGCCATACCGCGTAACGATCAGCTGTATATGGAGGTCACGGGCCGCAACCTCATCACGGGGCTTCCCAAAACCATGCGCATCACCAGCGACGACGTGACCGAAGCCATCGACGAACCGCTGCAGCAGTTAATCGAGAGCATCCACGGCGTGCTGGAGCATACCCCCGCGGAGCTGGCGGCGGATATTTTCGAATACGGCATCATGCTTACCGGCGGCGGGGCGGAAATGTTCGGCCTGTGCGAAGTGATTGCCGACGCGCTGAAAGTGCCCTGCTCCGTCGCGGAGGACCCGCAGACCAACGTGGTCATCGGCTGCGGCAAAGCCATTGAAAATCTGGCTGATCTGGGTAAATTCCTGGATGATAACCGCCGCCGTCTCATTGGGCGGTAACCCAGTCTTTTAGGCGAATCACAATATTGTTATTTATTTGACAAACGAAGCAGAACCCTCTATAATGCGTGTAGATATTACGAGAGAATACTACACGCTTTTTTGTATGCTGTTTTCCAAAACACCGCCAGAAAGAAAGCAAGGGTATGCCATGAAAAAAACAGAAGATACCGCCGCTTTGCCCGTAATGCAGCCGCAAAACGGCGAGGCCGCAAGCCAGGAACCGGCACAACAAGGTTTCTTTACCTCGGTTTTCAAGCACAGGCGAACCATATGGTACTTCGTACTGCTCATCGCAAGCTCTGTTTTCCTGTGGTTTCACCGCTTCGATTTGTTTTCCTTCGATCCGTTCAACGTAGTTACATTCATCTTCCTGTTTTGGGTCATCCTGCTGATCTATCCGCTGTTTTCCGAAATGGAGCTTCTCGGCGTCAAGCTGAAAAAGGAAGTGGAAAAAGTAAAGCAGGAAGTGCAAAAGGCAGCCGGAGAATTGAAAATGCAAATCATGAACGTTCGCAACTCCTCCAGCAGCGAATTTCATGTGCATTACGCATCTCTGCCCAGCCAGCAGGAGCTGGATGCCCTCAGCGAGAAAAAGCGCACCTTGCAGCCCGCGCGCAGTTTGCTGTTGGCGAAGGACTTCAAATTTCCCAAAACACTCCTGATTCCGAAAACAGCTTATATGCCGGCAATGCAAACCCTTATCCCCATGGATAAAACGCCGGGGGATGATTCGGAGGGCGGCGGCACATCCGGCGGGGGCGCGTACATTGAAATGCCGGATCTGCCGGAGGAAAACGGCGGCGGCGTCACAGAATTTACCGTATCGGAAACCGCCAAGAAGCTCTTTAACATCCGCTACGCGCTGGAAACCAAGCTGAAAACCCTATGCGTCAAATGCGGGTGCGAAGATGCGCAAAGCATAACGCAAATGCTGCGTTACCTGTGCCAAAATGAGATACTCGACAGCGTAACCGTAGATGTGATGATTCAAATCGTACGCATTGCCAACCGCGGCATCCACGGCGAGGAAATCAGCTCGTCCTACCTGACCTTCGTCAACGATATGCTGCCCGATATATGGAACGATCTGGATTACGCGCTGGAGCACCCCTACGGAAAATAAGGCAGGCAACACAAAACCCTTCCGGCTTCGGAAGGGTTTTTATATTGCATCCCAAGCGGTTTATCAGGCTCCGGTGCTTACTGCGAAGCTTTTTTACATCCGCCCAGACCCGGCAACAACCTTCATACGCTTCCCGGATGCGGCGGATGCCGTATCGTCAAACTGTAACAGGTTTACAGCTTGCTCAATTCATCCAGCGACAGTTCAAAGCTGGGCGCAAACTCCTGCATAAAGGCGGCTACCTCGGGCAGGTCGGAATTGCGGATGCTTTCCAGCACATAGGCGCGCGCCTGGTCAAATTCGCGGTTGCCCAGGTTCTGCTCCTCAATGCACTTGATGTAGGCGCAGATGCGGTCGGCCGATTTGACGAGCTTCCACTCGTAGGTATGCTCGTCCGGCGAAATGTAGGGGGTGTAGCTGCCGCGCAAATCCTGCGGCAGCATCGCCAGCAGCTGCGCGTTCGCCATGGATTCGATGCGCTTGTACGCGCCCTTGATTTCCGGATTTTTATATTTCACCGGCGTTGGCAAATCCCCCGTAATCACCTCGCCCACATCGTGGTACAGCGCAAGGGACAAGACCGATTCGGGGTTAACATCCTTGTTATAGCGCTCTTTGGCGATTACCGCCAGCCCGTGGGCAATAAAGGCGCACTGCATGCTGTGCTCCATATCGTTTTCCGGCACGGTGTTACGCATCAGCCCCCAGCGGCGGATCAGCTTGAGGCGGTTTAAATAAGCGAAAAAAGGGTTCATACGCCCTCCTTGTCGGTCAGTAGGTTCAGGGTTCTTCGGCAAACGCCTGCAAAATCACCACGGGTATTTCCGCCGCGTCGTATACGCGATATTCTGTCGTAAGCCCTTCCAGCTCGGCGGCATTGCGAAAGCCCCAGGTTACCAGCATACAATCCATGCCCGCATTCAGTGCCGTTTGTACGTCCACGTCGCTGTCGCCCACATACAGGGCATGTTCCGGTACGGAATCCAATGCTTCCAGCGCTTTCAGCGGCATGTTCGGCGCGGGTTTGCGCGGCACGCTGTCGCTGCCGCCGATGGCTACCTCCACCAAGCTACCGAAGTACTGGTCGGTCAGCACCTGTACGGCTTCGTGGTTCTTGTTGGATACCACGCCCAGCCGGATTCCGGCTTCTCTAAGCGCGGTGAGGGCTTCCAAAATCCCCTCGTACGGGTGGGTGCGTATGTTGCTGTGTTCGGTATAGTAATGCTTAAACTCCGCAAGCGCGGTTTCCATGTTGGGGTCGGCAGCGCCGCCGGGCAAAACGCGTTCCACCAGCTTGCGCACGCCGTTGCCCACGCTTAGGCGTACTTCCTCTTTTGTTTTCGTAGGCAGCTTTAAGCGCCGGAGCGTATGGTTTACGGCATCGGCCAGATCATCCAGGGTATTGAGCAAAGTGCCATCCAAATCGAACAGGACGGTATTATACCGGTACATCCGCTTGTGCGGGCCAGCCTTCCTCGGCAAGCCCGTCCTCCTTTCGTTTCAGGTCCTTCAGTACACGGAGCGTCAGGGGTACGGTGAGCAGCATGGAGCAAAAATCGGATACGGTTTGCGCCATCTGCACACCCAGCAGACCAAGCACAAGGGGCAGCAGCAGCACGGCCGGCAGGAAGAATAGCCCCTGCCGCGACGCCGCCACCAGCGATGCCTCGCGCGCCAGCCCCATTACCTGCAGCATCATATTGCTAATAATCATAAATCCGCTCAGCGGCAGCAGAATGCACTGCAGCCGCAGCGCCAGCGCGCCGATATTGGTCACCTGCGTGTTGCCCTTCAGGAACAGCTCCACAATCTGCGGGGCGAACAGCTGCGCCAAAAGACAAATGCCCAGCAGCAGGAAAAAGGAAACCTTCACGGAAAACCAGAACGCCTTGCGTACACGGTCGTACCGTTTGGCCCCATAGTTAAACCCGCAGATCGGCTGGAAGCCCTGCCCAAAGCCGATAACGGTCGAAATGCAAAAGAAGATGATGCGCCCGACGATGCTCATAGCCGCGACGGCCGCATCGCCGTAACCCCCGGCGGAAAAGTTGAGCGCGATGGTTGCAATGCTGTTGAGCCCCTGCCGCAGCAGCGAGGGTACGCCGCCCAAAAAGATTTCCTTATATACGGCAAGGGAGAACGTAAAGTGTTTGGGGTGGATGCGAATCGTCCCGCCCCGGCGCGTACCCGACAGCAAAAGCCAAAAGCCGACAAACTGACTGATGGCCGTCGCCAGCGCCGCGCCCGAAACCCCCATGCCGAGTTTGAAAATGAACAGCGGGTCCAGCGCAATGTTCAGCACCGCGCCGGACATGACCCCGATCATGGAGAAAAACGCATTACCCTGAAAGCGCAGCTGGTTATTGAGCACTAAACTGGTCAACAGCCACGGCGCGCCGATTAAAATGTAGCGGGCATAATCCACCGCATAAGGTGCAATCGTCGGCGTGGAGCCCAGCCAGCCCACCAGCGGCCGCAGCAACAAAAGCCCGGTGCCTCCCATCAGCACTCCGGCTGCCAGCGCCGAAAAAAAACCGGTCGCCGCCATCTTCTGCGCGTTTTCCACATCCCGCGAACCCAGCGCACGGGAGATGAATACTCCCGAGCCCTGCCCGAACAAAAACCCCACAGCCTGGATAATCGCCATCAGCGGCAGGCAAACGCCCACCGCACCCGTAGCGCTTTCGCTGCCGATTTTGCCGACAAAAAACGTATCGGCAATGCTGTACAGCGCGGAAATCAACATACTGGCGATGGTCGGCGCGGAAAGGGTAAACATGAGCTTTGCAATCGGCGTCTCCGTCATCCGGCGGAGTTTTGCCTCTTGCGTAATCGGTTGGGCCATGGTGCCTCCTTCTGGTACCGGCATGGTGCCGATGTGTAAGTTGTATCACAGCGGGGCGCGAAAAGCAAGGGCACACAGGCAAAACGCGCTTCATTTTCGGGGCTTGGGCGCGCTTTGCCCGGATGAAGTATTGACATTCCCAGCGCCGTATAGGATAATGATTATTGGTGTTTTACCGACTTTAGCAAAGGAAAGGGGATCGACACCATGGTTCGAGCGATCGTTGGCGCCAACTGGGGCGACGAAGGCAAGGGAAAGATCACCGATGTACTGGCGGAAGACAGCGATGTCGTCGTCCGTTTTCAAGGCGGAGCAAACGCGGGACATACCATTATTAACGACTACGGTAAATTTGCCCTGCACCTGCTGCCCTCGGGCGTTTTCCACTCCCGCATCGCAAATGTGATCGGCCCGGGCGTTGCGCTGGATATTGATAAACTGCTCAAGGAGTATGACGATGTCGTCACACGCGGCATTCCCAAGCCGGTGCTGTACATCAGCGACCGCGCACAGGTGATGATGCCTTATCATGTCGATTTCGACCGTTTTGAGGAAGAGCGGCTGGGTAAAGCCAGCTTCGGCTCCACCAAAAGCGGCATCGCGCCGTTCTACGGCGATAAGTACCTCAAGATCGGCATTCAGGTGTGCCAGCTGTATGACCCGGATTTGCTGCGTAAGCGTCTGGACGGCGTTGCCGAGCAGAAAAACGCGCAGCTCAAATCCCTGTACGGCAAGCCTGCCATCGACGTGGACGCGCTGATGGATAAACTGCTTGCGCAGGCCGAGCGTATCCGCCCGATGGTGATTGACACCACCGTGTTCCTGCACAAGGCGCTCAAAGAAAACAAAACCATTTTACTGGAAGGCCAGCTGGGAAGCCTGCGCGACCCGGACCACGGCATTTACCCGTACACCACGTCCTCCTCGCCGCTGGCCGGTTTCGGCACGGTCGGCGCGGGTGTGCCTGCGGGCGCGATTACCGATATTTTCTGCGTTACCAAAGCCTATTCCAGCTGTGTGGGCGCAGGCCCCTTCACCACCGAATTGTTTGACGACGCCGCTACCGAGCTGCGCAACCGCGGCGGCGACGCGGGCGAATACGGCGCAACCACAGGCCGCCCCCGCCGGGTTGGCTGGTTTGACGCGGTAGCCACCCGCTACGGCTGCATGGTGCAAGGCGCGACCGAGTGCGTACTGACCAATCTGGATGTTCTGGGCTATCTGGACGAAATCCCCGTTTGCACCGCTTACGAGGTGGATGGCAAGCAGATTACCGACTTCCCCAGCACGCCTACGCTTTTACGCTGCAAACCCGTTTATACCATGATGCCCGGTTGGAAGAGCGACGTGCGCGGTGTAACCAGCTTTGACGAGCTGCCGGAGAACTGTCGGAAATATGTTGACTTTTTAGAGGAGCAGGTGGGCGTGCCCATCAACATGCTCTCCACCGGCCCCAAGCGCAGCGAAACCTTCCGCCGCCGCTAAAGCGGTCTACAATGGCGATAAACCTCGTTTTACCGCCATACGACCAGCCTGATCAAAAAGCCCGAGATGCTAGAAAGCAAGGGTGGCAAGGGGATAAGCTTACCCGTGTGTAAGTGATTCCCCTTGGCATCCCGCAGCTGACAACGCAGATTGGGCTTTTTCAGCAGGCTGGAGGCTTGATCAAAAAGTCCGAGATGTCAGAAAGCAAGGGTGGCAAGGGGATAAGCTTACCCGTGTGTAAGTGATTCCCCTTGGCATCCTGCAGCTGACAACGCAGATTGGACTTTTTCAGCAGGCTGGCGTGTATACCGGCAGTGGTATACGCACTATTCCGCTGGTAGGCGGCCGGGCAGTTGAAAAGCAAAGAGCCGCAAGGCTTTCTATCCGGCCAGGAACACCCGAAGACTCAACCGATAAAGGAGAATGCTGACGATGCAACGGTTTGAATGTGACTATCTGGAGGGCGCGGACGCGCAGGTGCTGGCGGCGCTATGCCGCACGAACGAAGAGCAGAACCCCGGCTACGGCGAGGATGCGCATTGCTATAGCGCCCGGGCACAGATTGCAGCGCTGTGCGGCGTTTCGGCGGATGGCGTACACTTTTTCTCCGGTGGTACGCAGGTAAACCTGACGGTGATCGCAGCAGCGCTGCGCCCCATCGAAGGTGTGCTGTGCGCCGACAGCGGCCACATTAACGTGCACGAATCCGGCGCAATCGAGGCAACCGGCCATAAGGTGCTCGCACTGCCCGGCAGCGCCGGTAAAATCTCCGCCGCACAGGTACGGGAAGCGTTTCTGGCCCACATTGAGGATGTTACACACGAGCATATGGTACGCCCCGGCATGGTGTACATCAGCCATCCTACGGAGCTGGGCACCCTGTATACGAAGGACGAGCTCATCCAGCTGCGCGCCGTCACCCGTGAATACGGCCTGCGGCTGTATATAGACGGCGCACGGTTAGCCTATGGGCTGGCAGCCGATCCGCAGGTCGATCTGGCGTTTTTAGCGCAAAACTGTGATGCCTTTACACTGGGCGGCACCAAGTGCGGGGCGCTGTTTGGCGAAGCACTGGTGCTGACGAACCCGTCAGCGTGGCCGTACTTTCGCTACTATATTAAACAACACGGTGGCTTGCTGGCCAAAGGGCGGCTGCTTGGCGTGCAATTTGAGGCTCTGATGGCAGATAACCACTATCAGGCGCTGGGTCAAAAAGCCAACGCGCTGGCGCAGCAGGTGAAAGCCGCTTTTATGAAAAAAGGCTTTCCCATGCTCAATGACACGATTACCAATCAGGTTTTCCCCGTCTTGCCCAACGCCGTTTACCAAACGCTCAGCGAACGTTTCAGCTTTGCCTACTGGACGGCGGTAGACGACGCCCATACCGCCGTGCGTTTCTGCGCCGGCGCCACAACAAACGAGGCTAATGTACAGGCGCTGCTCGAAGCGGTTCAGGCGCTGTAAACACCTTTTACACAGGGTGAAAAAGCGGTTTTCGCTGCTGTATGGCATGCCCCGCGCGCGGTGCGGGGCATGCCATATAAAGGCTCTCAGCGCATGAAAATAATGTATAATTTTCTGACTATGGCGGAAGCTTTTCCATTTGTTGATCGTTATGTGATGGAAAAGCAATATTTTGCAGGAACTTGCTTGACAACGTAATATTTTTGTAATATTATAGGCTTGTTTAATAGGCATAAAATTGTTATGACTAGAAGTAGCAATTCTTGCGGGAAATGGAGAGATGCGATCATGGCGTTTAAGCGGCAACCTGTAGGAGGTACTCTGCGTAGAAGCACTTCGCTCCTGCTAATCGTTTGTTTGCTGATAGCGCTTGTTCCGCTATCCGCCGCCACGGCAGCGAATACAACCCCATCGGATATTACCGATTCCAGCACAAAAAGCTTTGTGAAGCTGAGCAGTGATGTAAATATCTTCACAACGGATACAACGCCGACAATCGGCTACACCACCGTAGCCAGCGGCACGGTGCTGATGCTGGTATCCACCGATACCTACACCATCGACAGCAACGAATACGGCTGTTTGTATTACAATAACGCCCGCTACAACGTGCTTTGGAGCGATGTCAGCAGCGATATTATGACAGCAACGGCTGTGGTGAGCTACATCACAGGTACGCTGTGGACCGCAACAACCTATGTCAGCCTCAAGTCCACGCTCAACCTGCTGGGCAATGTATCCGTATACGGGCTGCAATATGCACTGCGCACACTGGGGTATTATTCCTCCACCCTGGACGGCGAATACGGCACCTATACCACCGCCGCCGTAAAAGCCTTCCAAAAAGCATACGGCTTGGAGGTGGACGGCTACGCCGGTCCCATTACCCAAAAGGTGCTTTATCCGCTGGCACTGGCCGCTTACGACGGCAGTTCTTCCTCCAGCACCACCACCACGGCGGGCACGCTGACAACCAATGTAAACCTGAATTTGCGCAAGTCTTATACCACCTCGTCCGCACGGCTGGATGTGGTGCCCAAAAGCACTTCGCTTACCTATACAACCACCCACACAACCAACGGCGTCATCTGGTACTATGTTACGTACAATAGCACCAGCGGCTGGCTGATGGGCACATACATCACCATTACCGGTACGTCCTCCGGCGGCACATCCGTCGGCACGCTGACTACCACCGTCAATTTGAACCTGCGTAAATCCTACTCCACCAAATCCGTCCGGCTGGCAGTCGTGCCCAAGAGCACGACGCTCAGCTACAGCAAAACCACCTCGTCCAGCGGCGTAACATGGTACTACGTTACTTACAACAGCATCAGCGGCTGGCTGATGGGTACCTATGTCAGCGCAAGCGGCTCTTCCTCCTCCGGTTCGTCCACTTCTACCGGAATCGGCACGGTAACCGCCACCTCCAACGTGGTAGTCCGTAAAACAGCCGGAGGTTCCCGCACAGGTTACCTGCTCTCCAAAGGCAGCACAGCGACGCTGCTTTCCACGCCGGTTATTTCCGGTGGGTATACCTGGTATTATATTAAGCTGTCCAACGGGGTTGTAGGGTATGTGCGCGCGGATTATTCCTCCGTAAGCTATGACGCCAGCACAGGCGTAACGCCTTCGACCACCAAATCCTATGTGCAGCTTTCCTCCGATGTAACGCTGTTCACCAGCGAGGAGCAAAGCTCTACCGGCGCGGTTACCATTTCCTCCGGCACGGTACTGCAAATGGTGAGCACCGAAACCTACACCATAAACAGCGTAGTATATTGCAGCCTGTACTACAACAACAGCAAATATAACTGCGTATATGCCGATGTATCCGGCGATATTATGACCTCCTCGGAGCTTACGGCTTACATTACCGATACGTTATGGCCGCAGGGCTACATTAAAACCTTGAAGGAAAGCCTTGATCTGACGGGTGATATTTACGTACACAGCCTGCAATACGCGCTGACGATACTGGGGTATTACACCGGCGCGCTGGATGGCAATTTCGGCAGCGGCACCACCACCGGCGTACGCAACTTCCAACGCAATTACGACCTGACGGTCGATGGCTCCTGCGGGCCGGAAACCAGCGCGGTGCTGTACGTAAAAGCATTGGCTGCACTGACCGGCACCGGAAACAGCGATACATCCGATTTCGGCAGCATTATCGACATCACCATGACGGCCTGGGATTTTGATAACGCTGGCGCGGATATCTTCCCCAAGAGCTCCACGGCAACCGTGATGGATGTGGAAACCCAGATGGTATTCACCGTCAAGCGCTGGTCCGGCGCCTACCACGCCGACTGCGTACCGCTGACTGCCGCCGATACCAAAACCATGTGCGATATTGTTGGTTTTGAGTATAACAGCAGCCACCCGACCAGCAGCCAGATTACCCTGATTAAAAATACCACCAGCAATCCGTTCTACGGCTGGCCGGATTGGTACGGCCACCTGACCACCATCGCCAAGAGCGTGGGCAACGAATGGCTGCGCAGACCGGCGCTGCTGAACGTGGACGGGCATGTATACTGCGTCAGCATCTACGGCGTGCCTCACGGTTACGGCGATTACAGCACTTGCGATGCCTATGCTGCCAGCAACAACTACTACGGCATGATGTGCGTGCACTTTGTTAACAGCGAAACCCACGTAGCGGGCGAAGTGGACTCCGACCATCAGGCGAGCATTAAAGAAGCCTATGCATTCGCCAAGACCAAATGGCCGGCGCTGTGCAAGTAAAACCACCCTAACATAAACTTACAGCCGCTTTGGAAAAATCCAAAGCGGCTTTTCTTTATCCTTTCAGCCGCTCTCCCCCAAACCGCAATTCACAGCGATATTCGCCCGTAAATGCCTTCCCCTGCCTTCAAAGCAGGCAACGGCTAGCCCGTGTCCATCTTGATCACACGATCCTCCTACTGCAAAATAACGGCAAACAACAACAACTCCGAAAAACGAAGCTGTTCGTTGGCGGATTTGGCAAAGCACTCCTGTCTGCATGCAGAGCCGCCGACTGCCTTATAAAAAATATGATGCGTTGAAAAATACAGGCACAGGATGCCCGGCCGGTCACCGCCCAGCGATTATAAAAACTGACGCCACCAAACCCAGGCATCGGCCACCACTACGCTCCGTTTGATTGCAGAACAACGAATCCTATACGCCGGTTAACCAATTGCGTTCATCACAGTAAACCACAAAAGAACCGCCAAGGCTTTCACCCTGGCGGTTGCGTTGACTATGTAATTGGTTTCTCCTGCGCCTTTACACAGCTTTACGCCGTGCGGATATCGCCCCAGAAGAACAGCGCCACCGTACCGGGGCCGGTATGGCTGCCAATGGTCGTGCCGATGGAGTTGATCAGCACTTTCCCGTTCAGCTTGGGGAAAGTCGCCTCCACCAGTGTGGCAACAGCTTTCGCGTCCTCCAAACAGGCCGAATGCGAGATAAAGCATTTGCCGCTATAATCCAGCCCGTTTTCCGCGTGTTCGATCATGCGGTCTACAATTTCCTTAATCACGCGGTGTTTGGTGCGCACCTTCGCCCGGGGAATCAGCCGCCCCTGATCATCCATATTCAGCAAGGGGCAGATGTTAAGCAGCTTTCCAAACATACCGGCGGTTTTCGAGATGCGGCCGCCCTTGATGTAAAAGCTCAAATCGGTGGAGAAGAACCAGTGGTGCAGATACAGCCGGTGCGAGAGCGTCCACTGGTACAGATCATCAATATTCATGCCTTCATCGCGCAGGTCGGCCAGCTTATCCATCAGTAAGCCATAGCCGGATGAAGCGCCCAGCGAATCCACAATGTAGATTTTCCGATCCGGGTATTTGGCTTGCAGCGTTTCCTGCGCAATTACCGCGGAGTTGATGACCCCGGAAATGCCGGAAGAAAGCGTGACATGCAAAATATCCTGCCCGGCTTCCAGAAACGGTGTAAAATATGCCTCAAACTCGTCTGCATTCACCTGCGAGGTGCTGGTTTCCGCGCCGTCGGCCATTTTCTGGTAGAAGGTTTCAAACGGCATGGACTGCCCCAGATCATCCGGCAGCTGCACGCCGTCCAGACTGTAATGGAAGCATATATAATGGATATCCCGGTCTGTAAAGTGCTCCGCTGACAGGTCGGCCGTAGAGCAGCAACTGAGGATATAATTTTGCTTCATTTTCATCTATCCTTTACGTTGTAGTCGATATACACCAATATCATATCCGAAAAGCGGTGAAATTGCAATCATTTCCCGACTTTCCGGGCTAATTGGCCCCCGCGCGCCTGCTGCCGCTTCTTCCATAAAACAAGCCGTATCCGGCTTGACGGCTGGACGGCGCTTTGGTATACTATCGCTTGGCTTCTATTATGGAGGAGTATCGAAGTGGTCATAACGGGACTGACTCGAAATCAGTTGAGGTGCAAGCCTCCGTGGGTTCGAATCCCACCTCCTCCGCCAAATCAAGTACCGCCTGTTGATAAAGGTGTTTTTATCAACAGGCGGTTTTTCTTATGCCTGAAAACGGTTAAACATATGGCTTTGTGTATTTATAAACCATGTAATATATTCATGGCGGATGCTTTCCAATCCCCATAATTACAAAATGCCAGACACGAACCTGCCCTTGTCAGAGAGTATCTGCTCGCAATTGCACCGCCGGAGGTGTCCCAAAGCAACGGTTTACCATCCCCCTTCCGGTGTTTTGGGGAGAGTACGCCATAATCACCGCAATGGGTTTTCAATTTGGCAAAATGAAACCAAAACAGAAAATCAATCCTATCTTCACGCAAATGCGGACTCCAAGCAAGCTGCCGCATTACCCGGCGCATTAATACATTCTAAACAATTTTCAAACATCCCGGAAATATCGCCACGATACAATTGCCCCATCAGATGAGAGATCACTGATAAATTAATCGGTACACCGATAGAAAAGAGGATACATTCATGACAAATGAGATAATGGAACAGGCAATTCGAGACAGGTTGATCAATGGCTTCAAGAACTGGAACGGCGGCTATGACGGCTGGCTGGAGTGGTGCAACACGCTGTATGAGCCGGATGCTCACTACAATGTATATGGCAAGCGCATGACCCTCCAGCAGTACAAGGACATGATGGGCCAGTTGTTCGAGCACTACACCATGGAGCTGGGTGAATTCGACAACATGATCATTCGGGACGATTGGTGCGCGATCCGCTACACGGTAAAGATCAAAAACCTGCATACCGGCGAAGAAGTGCTACAGCACACCATGGAGTTTGTCAACTTCAAGCAGAACGCCGATCCCATTGGCGTCCGTGTGGTAGAAGGCTGGGCGCTGTCCGACAGCCCCCTTTCCGAGAAACATTGATCATTACACATAAAAGCCCCCAGTAAAAGAGCGGTCAAGCGCCACGGAAATGCAGCAACGGCGGATAAATTTATTCACTTGCAAATGCAAATCAGGGGGCAATCGCGCCCGACTGGGGAACCACAATCAACAAAAGGACGATCTATGATGGATGAAAAGAAGATTTTAACCTTAGAGGAACGCATTGAGCACCACCGCAAAATGGCGGAAAGCTATCATGCAGCCTATCTGAAAAAGGCAGTCAAAGAAGGTGCGACCTACGACGAGTGGGTGTTTGACGATGGTGCGCTTTATTGGTCGCCCTACTTCGGTGACAATGTGATCGATCTGAAGCGGAACCCGATAAGCGTCCAACAATCGGCTACTATGGAAGCTTTGACCTATTCGTTGACCTTCCCCGATTGGGGGCCGCTGGCCTTTAAATGCTGGCCTTCCGACAACGGGTTTACCATGCAAAGCCACTTTGGCGGGCACGATCAGACCGGAAAAATGATGGATTTCTATGCTTACGGTTTTGTGGAAACCAATCAGTATGGAGATGTCATCCGCTGGGAAACCCACGTCAGCCCAGAGTACAATGACTTCCTTGATGTAGCCATCGGAATCCACGGCCCGTTCAAGGAAGGGCCCGAGCCTTATATGGCAGCAATAGGCAAGAAGCTTCAAGAAGCGAGAATCGACCTGAGCAAGTTTTAGCAGAGCATGCCATCAGGAACACGCTGCAACGTCAAGGAACGGGATGAATCAATATGCAGTTTGTCAACTTCAAGCAGAACCCCAACCCCGTAAGCGTTGGCGTATGGGAAGGCGGAACGCTGCCGATTGCCCCCTTCCCCAGAAGCACCGATCTTGACGTGCATTCACAAAAGAACCCGGCTGTACAGCCGGGTTCTTAGTGTTATCATCCTATCCCATACAAAATAACGATTTGCTTTTTTAAAATCGTGCATTCGGTAAGCAAAGGAAAGCATCCGCACCCCGGCATAAGACGCATATAAAAAACTTGTTAATCAGTACAAGCACCCTCTGAAGAATGGGATGGCTTCATTGCAACAGTTGCCGGGCAACGGAAGATGTGGACAGATGCTCGACATAGAGAATCCCATTGGGAATGTGCAAATCAATATAGCCGTGTTTATCATGAGCAGGCGTTGGCATTGGTAGTCATCAATAACTACATTTTACAGCGGAAAAGGCTCATGCTAATAAACAATATAGGGCGTTTGTTTTTAAGCTTGCATTAACGCCACAAACAAAGCCGCTTCCCTTTTGGAAGGGAGGCTGTTTTCTTTTTCATCCTTACTTTTTTCCTTTCAACTCTTCCTGATACGGGAATAAAATATAATTGCTGTTCGTTAACAAAATATATGGAAAATGCTTTCGTTTGGAGCAATTCGCACTTTCCCCTATGCTCCTAAGGGTTTAAAAACCGTCGGGCATAGCATGCAGTATATTTTTTTGACAGCTGCTCCATACATTATTGTGCAATGTCAGCAAACGATCCGCCGCCCAACGGAATTATAGATACCACGCACACAGTAAGCAGCAAAGTGTACACACGCGCCCAGAATGAAATTGAGTTAAGAAGAAGGAGGCAGCTTTACCATGGCACTTCTTCATAGAACAACCACAAAAAGAACCCTGACAATTCTGCTGGGTCTCGCGCTGCTCCTGTTTGTTTCTGCCGCATGTGCGGAATCAACAATCATTGACGGTGCCGCCGCCGAAGCAATTCTTGCGGCGCATCCCGGCTGCATAATCGCCGCACAATCCCAATGGGGCGGTACAGCTGCCGCGGTTGTAACGGCAGATGCACAGCGTATCCTTTGCGTTGCTGAAAAGCAAAACGGCCGCTGGACCGTCACCATCGATAACCCGTCTGCTCTGCGGCAATGGGGAGACCTTCCATCTCTGCTCATGGATACGGATACCGTTTTATACTGGCGTTATCGCGATAATGATAATTTTACAGAATACCGCTCGGAAAAGGCAAACGGCGTATGGGGAACGGTGGCACTTCGGCATCTTAACACCTTTGCCAACGGCTCCGGCGTTGAAAGCCTGATTGCCTACGGCCCAACCGTTCACGGAAAGGTGATTACCAAAACGATATGCGTTCAGGATGAAAATGAAAATCTTCTTTATACAGCAACCGATATCCCCATTCCTGCTGAAAGTCTGGCTCCCTATGCCAGTTTAGCTTCTTTTGACACCGAGAAATTTCCCGGCAATTTTATTTACATTCAGGATTGGACCAACACGTTTATCCGCCAAAGCGCTGCGGAGCAGCTAATGCCGGACTATACGTTTTTAGGGGGAACCCTCAATAGCGGTTCATTTGAGTTCCTCATGCAAAAACCGGACGGTTCCAAGGTGTTTGCAGGGGTTAACTATAACGATACCCAAGGATGGGTCGTAACGGAAAGCACCCCGCTGCCAGCCGATACTGTGTATGGGTGCGAAAATTTCACCAGTTCTCTGTGTTTTCCAAACAAACTGCTGGTAAATATGAACCTGTTTGCCAACGGCGTCTGGGGCGTCAGCTATATATATTCCTTCCCGGAGGACGGCACCCCAAAAGAGATGATCTTTCTGGGGCAAAACTGGATTGCGGACAATACTTGGTTGCCCCAAACCCGTTATTATGGTTCACATCCATGGAGCGATATCACCGCCATAGACTGGGGCGCCCTTCCCCTGCACCTTCAGGATGCTGTGCAAAAGATAGACCCGGCCGGCTGGGCCGTGGTGAACAACCCAAACCCGGCAGACCGGCTGCATCTGCGCGTAAAGCCGGATCAAAGCGCGGTTTCGCTGGGCAAGTATTATAACGGAACCGCCGTGCAGGTACTGCAAAGCGGCGATACCTGGGATAAGGTAAGCGTTTTGGGCGTTCAGGGGTATATGATGAAAAAGTATCTGGTTTATGGGCAAGCGATGAACAGCGTCTCCCCCGCCTCGCTTTACTACACCACAAAATCGTATACCGCAAGCCTATACCGGCATCCGCAGGATGCGAAGCCGTTTGCCACCGTAACCACAAACGATTTTGGCCTGTGCATTATGGGGATCGCCGGAGAAGAATGGTATCACGTGTGGTTTGCCGGCTCCGGGTTGAGCGGTTATATACGGCAAACCGATCTTTGGCCCGGAAACGGTTAACGTTTGAACCAAACACAGCTTACGGCAGCGCCGTTCCACCCCGCACAGCGCAAGTCTTATACAATCCCTGAAGAGATTACAAATATGATAATTTGAGTTACGCTGTACGCCTGCCGGTCCATCCCGGTGGTTTGCAGCCGTATGTTTGAATTTTATATCACATCAAGTTGCATCACAAAAGCGGAATAATCATGGGCGACCGGCGGCACTACAATACCCAAATTCATCAGCGCCGCCCCAGAATACCGTATCCCGGAAGATTGCTCGCAATACACCTGTTCGTTACACAGGCCATTCAGGCGCACGCGGCAGGGTATCGGATTCGGGCGCCGCATTTTTTGAAACACGCAAAGCACAATATGTTTTTGATCGCCGGACAGGAACTGCCAGGCAGCCACATTCCCATGAAACGGGCTTAACAGGCGTGTAAATTCGCCATTTTGGGTTATCTTCCGCAAAGCCTTGACCTGCGTAACGCTGTCCCGCGCTATCGCCATCTCTTCTGGCGTCAGCGTGTTCAGATCCAGCTCGAACCCGTAATTGCCGCTGAGCGCCACTTTACAGCGAAAGTCAAAACCGGTCACACGCCCCGTTTGGTGGTTGGGGCTCGCGCTGACATGCGCGCACATCGTACTTGGCGGATACACCATACTGGTGCCGTATTGAATATTCAACCGTTCCAGCGGATCGGTATCATCGCTGGTCCAGGTTTGGGGCATGTAATATAGCATGCCGGCGTCAAACCTGCCGCCGCCGCCGGAACAGGATTCAAACAGAATGTCCGGAAACATCGATGTAATCGTCTCCAGCACATGGTACAAACCCAGCATATAGCGATGCTGCGTTTCCATTTGCCGCTGTGGCGTCTGCGCGCCGCTGAAAGGCTCGGTCATGTTGCGGTTCATATCCCATTTTACGTACGAAACCGGCGCACTGCGCAAAACAGCAGACACACTGTCAATGATATAGTCTTGCACCTCTTGCCTGGATAAATCCAGTATCAGCTGCTGCCGTGCCTGCGTGCGGGCGCGCCCATCTACATGCAGGCACCAATCCGGATGCGCCTGATACAGATTGCTGTCGGGCGATATCATCTCCGGTTCAAACCACAAGCCGAATTTCATCCCCAGCGCTTCAATATCCCGCGCGAGGCTGCCCAGCCCCTCCGGCAGTTTTCTTTTATCCACAACCCAATCGCCCAACGAGCTGGTATCATCATCCCGATGGCCAAACCAGCCGTCGTCCAGCACAAATAGTTCAACGCCGATTTTTTGCGCCTGCTTTGCGATGGATAAAATCCGCTCCGCGTTAAAATCCATATAAGTAGCTTCCCAGTTGTTGATTAAAATCGGCCGTTCCCGATCCCGCCACACACCCCGGCAAACGCGCTTCTGCATGATTTTATGAAAGCGCCGGGACATGCCGTTTAATCCCTCCGCGGAGAATACCAGCAATGCTTCGGGGGTCGTAAAAGATGCGCCGCTTTCCAGCTGCCACTGGCAAACATCCGGGTTCAAGCCGATGCTCAACCGCGTATTGTCAAAACCGTCAACTTCCGCATTGGCCCGAAACGAACCGGAATAAACCAGCGCCATCGCGTATACTGTGCCGCTGTGTTCGGTGGTTTCTGGCGTTGTCAGGGCAATAAAGGGGTTTTCGCCATGGCTTGACGCCCCGCATTGGCTCTCAATGGTTTGCATTCCCTGCCCCAGCGGCGTACGGATAACAGCACGTTCTCTGGTCCATGCGCCTTTCAGGTGCATCAGCGAGTACTCCCGTCCAAACAGGGGTACGGACGCACTTTGCATGGCGCGCAGAGTAACAGGATCGCCCGATGTGTTCATAAGTGTCATGCTGCGCGCCAGCACGTCGTACTCCTCAAATACGGTATAGGATAATACGGCCTGTAAACCGGTCAGTGTGTCCGTCAGCGTAATTTTCAGCGTTTGTGCTTCCGCATCGCTTTGCACGTAGGAGGCGGGTAAGCCGGGCAGGGCTGGTTTGCCTGCCACAATCTCATGCGCTGTATAGGTAAACACCGTAAGGTCGTTTCCCTGAGCATTGAGCGCATTCACAGCGGGCGTACCATACCATCCCCGTCCCCTTGTGGGCACCTCATACGGCAAGCGGCCTGTAAGCAGTTCAAAAGAAGCCCCTTCATAATAGGCCGATAAATAAGTGTCGAAGTTACCATCCGGTACGATGGCGCCCCAGTAAAGGTTCAACAATTCTCCTTCGGAGATTTTTAGAATATAGCTGTATGTTTTCCCTTGCAGGTGAAATGTCATACGCTCTTTATTAAAAATAACCGGCATATTCAGGCTCCTTTTCCATCACAAAATGTTCTCGTTTAAGAATAGTGCCAACCAGGAATGAAAACAAGTATAAAAATCAACGAAAAGGAAAATATCGACACGAATATAGGCGTAGATGTTTTTGAGTCCCGCAAGAAGCATTTTCAGGTTCGCCACTGCTCCCCGCAGCCAAAATCCAATCCCTGCGCTCTTATTGCCATCTAAAGAAGCGCACCCCATCCGCCGCATCCGGCGAACGGCTTGCGCTTACATAACAGCAGAATAAACAACCAGCCGACGGTTTGCAAAGCATACACAAATGAGAAAGGATAAACTTTTCGCTGTTTACCGTTTCAGTGATTTACCGGCTTCCTCATTCTCCAAGTTACGGCAACCCGGTCTATTACAGCAATACCCTAGTCATATCCATTACGTCAGGCAATCAGTAAGTCGTTCATGGCCTGACCCGGCGCTTTGGATGCACTCCAGAAGCATATCCGTTACTCCCTGCGGGTTCTCAATCATCGGCAAATGGCATGCGTTTTTCACAAACCGGAAAGTAATCTTTTCCCGCACATCTTTGGGCAAGCACAAATCAGCTATTCGCCCGGCATAATTTTCTACACCCCTGTCGCCATAGATGCCGAAGACAGGGCTTTTTACCGCCAGCACAGACGGCGTAAAATCAAAACCCTGCCGCAGCGAGGTTTTCAATGTATCCGTATAAAAAGGGGCTTCGTCCGCAAACATCTTTTTCATTTCGTCCCCGTATTTCACCATGTTCTCCGGCAGCATCAGGTTGCGGTAAAACGCTTTGGCAGGGCGCAAATTCGATTCGATCAAAAGGACGCTATCACATTGGACTTTATACATGGCAACCAACTCAAGGGCGATGAGTCCCCCCATGCTATGACCGATGATAAAACCATAGTGTTCGTTTCCATAAGTCTCGTAAACCCATTTTGTGATACCGGCTATGCTGGTTGCGCTTCGGGTAATTTCATGCGGGTATTCCACATAGGTTACATCCATATTCCGAAATGCGTCCCTCACGCCGTTCCATATAGCCGATGTGCAATTGACGCCATAGAGAAACAACCCTTTTTTCATTATGCAGACTTCCTTAAGTCATCAATATCATTTGATCATTGTCGCTGTTTCCCATGAAAACACTGCGCAAGCGCCTGTTGCCAGTCCACAAGAATCAGCCTAGGTATAAACAGGGCGTACGCAACAGCGCGCCGACCCCTCCGCCGTCTCTTTTACTGTGCTTTTGCAATGGTTGCAAGCTGGAATGGCAAAAAACTCCGGGCGGTATCGCGCGGAAATTGAACTGCGCTCCAATCAAGCCTTCTGTCCTGAGCTTACAAGATACCTTCCGGGGAATCACACGCATTTGCCTTCTGGTAATAAGCATGGATAAACCCGCCAAAAACCTCGTGGCTGAACACAAATCCGCTTTTCTTATAAAAATCTATCACACTGTCATTGCCGTTGGAGATATATACAAAAATGTATCTAATATCCGGCAAGTTGCAAAGCCAGCGCATCGCCCGGGCACATAAATCGGACGCAATATGCATACCCCGGTATTCCGGCAATACGTAAAGATTGTTTAAACAGCCGACTATTCCCGGCACAGGCAGCCAATCGGGATAAAGGCCTGTCGTTCCCGGTTGGCTTGCCAGGGCCGCCGCCCATGCCGGCCTCGCAGATTTGGATGTCTCCGTTTCCCGGTTTGCCGAAGAGAAAATATATCCGACCGGTTTGCCATTGTTATACGCCACTATCAGTTGTTTTTCATCCGACCCTTCAAAGCTGGGTTTCAGCCTGTTATCAAAGTTCATAGCCCCTAACACTTCCGGATGAATAACCCCTACCCTTGCCTGGTGTTCCATTAAGGCATTGCAAAGCTCCCGGCATACTTCCACGTTGCCGTCCAGCACTTCTTTGTAAACGATTTTGTTTTTGATTTCCGTCATTCCTCTGTCCTCCATTATGGAATTATAACTTGAAACGAACGCAATAAGCAATACTCACATTAACAATCTTTCCCTGTCGGAGGCACAACAATTATTCGATACGATTACACCCGAACAAAAAGTAACTCTAACCCTTTTTCCACGAATCATCCACAAATCAGAAAGTATAAGTAGGCTGTTATTCCATTCATTAGAGAGTATTGAAGAACACGAAATAAGTAGATATATACTTGAAAAAGCATTATAATACACACCGCCGGAAGCATTCTCGCTTCCGGCGGTGTGTTGATTCTCTTGTTGACGCCAAGGTTTGCAAACAGCACTTCACTCTGCCTGCGCCACGCTTTGCTCCAGCGCATAGGCCAAAAAGCCCGCGCAGGTGGCAAACGCTTCCCCTGTTTCGCAGCAGCCGGTGTGCTCGTTTACGCTTTCGCACGCGATGCCGTTATCCATGCGGGTACGTTTCAGGTGCGTCAGCGCCTCCGCCGCGTGCCAGCTCAACAGGCTGTTGCAAATGGAGAGGATCCACGGGTGCGGCGCGTGCTTGCAACCGATTTCCGCAATAGGCGCATCCGCAAAGGACAGCGCATAGCTGGTATCACGTATCATGGCAACAGTGTTTTGCCACACTTCGTCGCTTTTGCTGCAAAAGCCGTAAAACGGGAGCAGTTGCAGGCTTCCCGGCGGCTCGTCGTACACGTCGTAGTGCCCTTGCAAATCAACCGACCAGGCAAAGAACGGCTTGCCATCGCGTTGGAACACGCATTGCTCGTATATGGCGGCACGCACGGCTTCGGCGCGGCCCGCCAACGTGGAATCGTGCAACAGTTTTGCCAGCGCGTGGTAAGCACGCCAGACCAGCGCGTTATCGTACGTTAAATACGGGTAATTGTGCATGTCATCTGTCGGCTGTAAAAACGTTTCATGCAACGCCGTATCGGGGTGCTTTTTACTTTCTAATTTTGCCAGCATCCCGCGCAGCGCGTTTTGCACAAAGGATTGATCCGCAAAGGCCGTATCATCCGTCGCCAGCAGATAGCGCTCCAGCGCGATCACCGGGGCGCACAACTCGTCCAGCTCAAAACCCGGCTCCAACATAGTACCGTCGATATACCGGCTGTGCACGCCAAAATTGCGCGCCTGCCGGGTAAACACATAGGTCAGTATTTCCCGCGCATACGCGGCATCCGCCGAGAGGATGGCCGGAAACGCCCAAAGCAGGCTGTCCCGGTCCCAGTACGCGGCGCTTACGTAGTAGCGCGGGCTGCGGCTGGTCATTAAACACAACTCCTCGGTATCCACGCTGCGCCCCGAGGCGTAGAAAAAGGCGAAAAACAGGTTGGTGTTCAGCAGGGTTTGCACCTGCGCATCCGCCGCTGTCTTTTCCCGCGCGGCCAGCCACTTGCACGTGCGGCTGTGCAGGGCATCGTACCCCTGCCGCAGTAATTCCTTGGCGCTGGTCGCCGCGGCGACGCTTTCAAACCCGACGCCAAAAAACACATCCAGCGTCGCCGTTTCGCCCGGGGCGAGGGTTACGCTTTTGTGGATATCGTAGGTAAACCCATCCTGCGACCATTCCGCGCCCTGATCGAACTCGCTGTATGCCTGATGGTCCCCCATGCACGGGGCAAAGGCAAACAGAGGCACGCCCGGCTTTTGCACCCAGATGAACATATCGTTCCAACCGGAGCGGATCACCTCGCGCCCCTGCGCAATCTCCGTGGTTTCGTTAATCTCGTGCAGGGTGCTTTCCCAGTCGCCCTCCATGCCGAAGGATACCGCCGCCGCCTGCGCGCCGGTGTTTTCCACCGTAAGGTGCATCGCAAACGCCCGCTCGCCGACCGGGGTAAGGTAGGTGCAGGACAGCGCTACATCCGTAAACGCCGCGCGAAACGAGGGAATCCAATAGTGTTCACGCGTCCACACCGGCGAAAGCACCGCTGCCTTCCCGTTTACCGTAAACCGCGGGCGGATGACGCCCCGCCCGCTGTGGATTTCCATCAGCCCTTTTTGCCCCATCAGGATAAACGTTACGCCTTCCACCGCGCCGTCGCTTTCCCGAATGGTGGGCAAAGAGAGAAATTCATTGCCGGTTACCTGATAGTCCATCCCGCGTCCCCCTGTATACGGCTTTCACGCCGTATCATTCACATTCCAGCCAGACAAGCCCGCACTGCGTAAGCTCCGGCACCCGGATTTCCACGTTCAGGCCGTAATCTGTCTGCGTAGTATTCCATTCCAGCGCGACGGCCTCTCCTCCTGCCGCATCAGGGGTTGCAAACCATACTTTTTGCACCGGGCGCAGCACCAGCACCTGCAACACAAACTCCGTAAGCGGCGTTGGCGTCTCTTTGCCGGTGTTCCAGCAATCGTCCTGCACGCCATGCAAATTGATCAGCCCGATCAGCTTGCGGTTCCCGCTTTCCCGCAGGGTCAGCCACAGCTTGCCCGGCTCCCCCTCCAGCGAGTAGGGCACGTTACAGCCGTATTCGCGGTTATCCCACTGCGCATGGGTCATGGATACATCCGTTAGCGCCCGGTCAAACAACAAGTCCTGAAAGCGGACGGTAAAATCCTGATACGCCTTCATCCGCTCCCCCTGCCACGGGGCAAGGCGCGTATAATCGGCATAGTAGCCCTGCGTCACCACCGCTTCTTCCTCGCCCATGAACAGCTGCGTCGCCCCGGCCAGCGCAATGGCGAAGGATAAAAACAGCTCGCTTTGCAGCGCGCGCTGCGGCGTATCGGTGCGAAACGGCGCGGGATAAGCCGCCAGCACCACCGGCTTGCCGCCGGGCAGCGCCTGCATTACCGCCTGTTTCAGGTGGCGGTAGCGGTCCATCGGCGGCCACAGCTCCATATACACCGCATCCTGCGGGGCTGTGCAGGTGGCAGCCACCGGCCACGCGCCCACGTTGTTGAAAATCAAATGCGGGGGGATATCCGCCTTACGCAGCGCCGCGTCCGCATCCCGAATCATCGCGGGCAGAGCTGCTTCCAGCGCGCGGGCTTCGCCCGCCTTAGTCAGGGCGCGTTTCGGCTCGCCATAGGTATCCATGTGGAAGCCGTCAAAGCCCACCTTTTGCACCGCCTCCACGTACTGGGCAAACAGATGCTCCCGCCACGGGCTTTCAATATCCATATAATAAAAGGTATCAATAAAGGTCATGGGCCGATCCGCCCCCGCATACAGCCCCCACTGCGGGTGCTGCTGCCAAAAAGCGCGGCAGGCGGCATACACGGCGGTATACGCCATGCTCTTCATACCGCGTGCGCGGCAGGCGGCAATTTTCTGCCGTATCACAGGCAGGCTGTTGCGTTTGCCCATCATATCGGTAAATTCTTCGGTGGGCGCGACCAGCGTATCGTGCCGGTACGACCAATCGTAATACTGCACATGGTCGATGTGGTACTTTGCAAGGCAATCCACATCGCTGTCATCATGCGGCAGAAAATCACACAGAAAGCCGTAGCGTACCATATCGCCGCCCACGTTGGCCGCGCCGGTCACGGTGGCAACAGGTTCCCCGCCGTGCATCAGCCGCGCGGTAACGCCGTACCCGCCCTGCGCCAGCGGCGGCAGGCTGATCGCCGTTTCCGGCGGGGTCAGGGGCAGCGTAGCGTTCCATACCGGCTCCGCCAGCAGCGTAACGGTGATTTCAGCCATATCGGCGGCTTCATCGCAGCGCAGCAGCATCCCGACCGGTTCACCGGGCAAATAGCGGCCTTTGCAGGTTACCAGCTCCATCATCCCTTCACCGCTCCTTCCGTCAGCCCGGCGATAAACTGGCGCTGAAACACCAGAAAGATTACAATAACGGGCAGGATGGCAATCACCGCCGTGGCGGACATCAAATGCCACTTTGCGCCCCCGAACTGCTGAAAGAATACCGACAATGCCTGCGGTATGTTCTGCTTGCTGCGGCTTTGCAGAAAGAACACCGCCTGCGCGTAGTTGTTCCAAACACCAAAGCCGTTGAGAATCACAAAGCTGGCCGTCGCGGGCTTGAGCACCGGGAAAATGATGCGCCAGAACGCATCAAACCCCGTGCAGCCGTCGATTTCGGCAGCTTCATCCAGCTCGCGGGGCAACGCCCTGACAAACGTGGTGAAAATGAACACCGCCGAGGGCAGCGCCAGCGTGGAGCATACCAGCACCATGCCCCACAGGGTGTTGACCGCGCCGATGCCGCGCATGAGCGTGTACAGCGGCACGGTGTTGATGATGCCGGGAATCATCATACAGCCGATGAGCAGCGAAAAGACCATTTTGTTATACAGGGTATACCGGCGCGCGATGGCGTAGCCTGCCATGCCGCCGAACAGAATCGTAAGCGCCAGCGTGCCAAAGGTAATGATGCCGCTGTTAACCATTGCGGTGCCTACACGGCTTTTTTGCCACGCATCGGCATAGTTTTGCCACGCGAAGGTAGGCACGAACATGTTACCCTCGTAAAACACGCGCGAGGGCGCGTTGAGCGACAGCACAATAAGCACGTAAAACGGAATGAGGCACATCAGGCAGATGCAAGCGATCAGCACGATGCGAACGGTTTTAAACACAATGCTTTCTTTCATCTTCGCGCCTCCTCACTCTTTCCCGCGCGTCAGGCGCATGGAAACCAGCACCGGCACAAGGATAATGAAAAACAGGATCATCGCTACGGCGGTGGAATACCCCGTGCGGCTGCCGTAGCACATACGCATAATATAAATACTCAGGCTCTCGGTCGCGTAGCCGGGGCCGCCCTCGGTGAGGGACATAATTACGTCGAAAACGGACAGGGAGCCGATAATATTGGTGACCACGTTAATGCGGATGGCGGGCATCAGCAGCGGCAGCGTCACCCGCGTGAAGCGCTGCCATGTGCCTGCCCCGTCGATCAGCGCGGCTTCCTTCAAATCTGCGGAGATGCTTTGCAGCCCCGCCAGATAAATAATCATCGTCATGCCGGCAAACTGCCATACGTTTACCAGGATCAGCACGGTAATCGTCACCGGATAATCGCTCATCCAGTTGCCCAGCTGGAACGGCGCGCCCAGCTGCTCCAGCGCGTAGTACAAAAACCCGCGCCCCGGCTGCAATAAAAAGTACCAGATGTAGCCCATAATCAACGGGCTGATAATGGCGGGCAGGTAAATCATCACCCGTGCCACGCTGCGGCCGTGAAAGGGTTTTTCCATCAGCAGGGCGTATACAAGCCCCATCAGGTTCAGCAGCAGCGCACTGCCCGCCGCAAAAATCAGCGTTGTGCGAATATCGCCCATGGCGCGCGAGTCCTGAAAAAAGCGCGCAAAGTTGGCAAGCCCGATAAACTTCGCCTCGCCCATGCCATCCCAGTCCGTCAGGCTCATGCCGATGCCCCGGATGAGCGGGTAGACAAAGAACAGGCTGAACAGCAGCAGCGCGGGCAGCGACATCAGCTGGGTATAATCCCTCCGCCTGGCTTTCACGATCATCATCCTTTAATCATAGAATCGGGGTACGGGGACATGCTCCCCGCACCCCGAAGTGAAGTATATTACCAAGGTATAAATTTTGGTTGGCTCACTTGGCGTTCCCAAGGGTAAGGGCAAGTGAGGAATCTGCGCGATACCGGAGCGGGTTTTCTGCAGATTGCGCTTGCGTAAGCCGAAGCAGTAGCAGCGCTACGGCAAGGGTTCCAAAAGCGTAAGATGGTGGAAACACGCCCGGCCGCGTGCGGGAGAATCGCTTGACGTTACCCTTCTTAGTTGGAGAAGCCGTCGTTCCAGGCCTGTTCGTAGGCTTTGGCGAAGCTCTGCGCATCGTAGGTGCCTGCCAGCAGATCCTGCACCATGCGGCCCGCATCATCCCCGCTGAAACCGGCGGGTTTTTCATTGGTGAAGCCGATGTTCACGGCGGAGTTGAGCACATCGCTTACTTCCGCGGCGAAGGCGGCCGGTGCCCAGTCTGCCTGCACATCGGTAAAGGCACTGGGAGAACCGAGGGCTTCGCTGTACTTTTTCTGGTTCTCGGCGCTGAACAGGTAGGTCAGGAACGCTTTGGCGGCATCCACGTTCTCGCTGGTGGCGGAGATGGAGTAGCCGCTGTCCTCGGCGCAAAGCACCACAGGCTGGCTGTCCGGCATGTAGGCCGGGTAGGGCGCAAAGCCAATTTTATCAGCCATGTCGGGGTTGGCTTCCAGTATGCCGGAGAGCGCCCACATGCCGTTGGAGAACATGGCGGCTTTGCCGGTCACGAACGCCTGCACGCAGTTGTCGCTGGTGGCGGTCAGCACATCCTCGTTAATCAGGCCGTTAGCCTGCAGATCCAGCAGGTTCTGGGCGAACACAGCCATGCAGCCGTCCGCCGCGCCGAAGTTGAGCAGTGCGCTGTCGTTATTGAGCATCGCGGTTTTGCATTCCAGCGCGCCCAGCGATTGCTTGAGGTAGCCGTGCGGGATAAACTCGATCAAATGGCCCAGATGCCAGGCTTCCTTGCCGAAGATGAACCACGGGGTCACATCGGGCATCTGCTCTTTAATGGTGGTCAGGTTGGAAACAAACTCGTCCCACGTGGTGGCGGGGGTGAGGCCCAGCTCAGCGTAGATTTCTTTGTTATAGAAGAAACCCGCCATGGTCACGTTGGTGCAAACGCGGTACTGGTTGCCGGTTTTCAAATCCGTGCAGCTTTCGCGCATGGAGGGGATCAACCGGTCCCACCACTCGTTCATGCCGCTCAGGTCCAGATATTTGCCCTGGTCTACAAACTCCTGCTCGTAGGTGGTCATCACGTCGGGCACTTCGCCGCTGGCGAATTTGACCTTGATGATGGAACTTGCGTCGCTCTGGTATTCCTGTTCCACAACGATGCCCGGGTTTTCGGCATTGAAACCGTCAATGATTTCGTTGAGTAAATCGATGGTTTCAATCTTGCCGGTGAAAAAGCTGACCTGGGTATCGGCCAATGCCGACGCCGTCGTAAGGCACAGCGTCAACGCCAGCAAAAGCGCCAATGCTTTCTTCATGCGTGGTTCCTCCTCTATTTCCGGCCTTCACGGGCCAGTTCTGATGCTTTTATTATAAAGCGGATTTTGCAATTGAAAATACCGCGGTTTTTCGATTCGGGGTCGCATTCTTTAGGTCAGGCACCGCGCCCGTTGCAACGGGGTTTGTCGCACGCTATAATAAGAAACGGAAAAGGGGTGGGCGCCGTGAAAGCCAATATAAAACAGAAATTGCTGACCATGATCTCCGCATTGATTCTTATCGCGGTGATTTCGGTTACCGTGCTCACCTATACCAATTACCGCGCCGATCTGGTAAGCCAGAGCACGCAGGAAACGCGCAAGCTGCTGGAACAGGTCGCCATGAACGTGGATACCTATTTGGATGAGCTTTTTCGCCTGTGCCTGTCGCCTTATTATAACAAAAATGTGATGGAACAGCTGGAGCAAACGCCCGTTACCGCCGCGGAAAAATTGGAAAAGCGCCGCACCATTGAAAACTATTTAACCGGCGTGATGACCGTGCCCCGCAGCGACATTCTGCGCGCGCACATCCTGAGCGATGAAATCTACTCCAGCAGCAAAACCCGCTACGGCGCGGACATTGCCAGCGACTACCAGCAGGAAAGCTGGTACATGCAGGCGCTTGCCACCACGGACGCCGTGTTTTTGCCTGCGCATACCGAAACGCAGGGTAAAACGACACTTTCTGTTTTCGGCGTAGCCCAGCGCATCAACAGCATGAACGACAGCGGCAAGGTGCTGGGCGTGATTCGCGTGGACGCAGATTACAGCGGCATCAAAGCCGTGTGCGACCGCGCAGGTACCACCGCAGGCAGCGCCCTGCTGCTTTTGGATAGCTCCGGTAACGTGATTTACCGGGACGATCAAAGCGGCGCCGACCTGCGCGCCGCCCTGACGCAGGCGCTTGCGCAGCACGAGGGCGATACCGCTTTTACCTTCGCACTTGACCGGGAAACCTATGTGGTATCGGTACAATCCCTGCTGGTATCGGACTGGCGCATTATCGACGTGCATTCCATGCGGTCTCTTACCGCCGCGGCGACAAGTGCGCTGCGCAAGGCGATTTTTCTGGCGTTTTTGTGTGCGGTGCTGGGTGTGCTTATTTCGGTGCCGCTGGTCAAGCGCTTCCTCAAGCCCATTTTCAGCATCACGGGGCTGATGCGCGCCGCGCAGGATGGCGATATGACCGTGCGCGCGCCCGCCGAAGGGCGCGGGGAGCTGGCGTATCTGGCACGGTCGTTTAACGACATGCTTGCGCAAATCCACGCCGAAACCGAGCGCAACACCCTGCTGACCCGGCAGGTGTACGAAGCGCGCTATTTGGAGAAAGAGGCGCAATACGCGGCGCTTTGCAACCAGATCCGCCCACATTTTCTGTTCAACGCGCTCAACACCATTCATGTACTCATTAAAACCAACCGCTCCGACGAGGCCGTACAGTGCATCGATATGCTGGCGACCCTCCTGCGCGGCATGGTAAGCACCGACCGCGAAATCACCCTGCGGGCGGAGCTGAAATTTGTGGAAAGCTATCTGGTATTGCAGCAAAAGCGCTACAGCAGCCTGAGCTACACTCTGCCGGACGCAGGCGCGCGGGGCGATTACCTGCTGCCCGCGCTCACCTTGCAGCCATTGGTGGAAAACGCGCTGGTGCACGGCTGCGAGCCCAAGCGCGGCAATACCCACATTGCCATTACAATAACCGAAGAAAACGGCGAGCTGATCATCACCGTTGCGGACAACGGCATGGGTATGAACGGGGAAAAGCTGGCCGCGCTGCGCGCCGCATTGGCCGAGGGCACCGTGGAGCCCACGCAGAGCGATACCGGCATCGGGCTGGTTAACATCGCCCGCCGCGTAAAGCTGCGCTTTGGCATGGCGTACGGGCTGACCATAGACTCCCGCGAGGGCGAAGGCACCACAGTCACGCTGCACCTGCCCCTGCCGGGCGAACAGCCCTGATCCCCATTGCCCTGCCTGCACCCCCGCCCCTAAAGGAGAAAACCATGTATAAAGCCCTGATTGTGGAAGATGAAGATTTAATGCGCGTCTATCTGGCCGAGAAGCTGGGCGATCTGTGCCCGGAGTGGGAAGCCGCCGCTACCGCCGCCGACGGGATGGAGGCGGTGGAAAAGCTGGCACACGAGCGTTTTGACGCGGTCATTACGGACATC
Source organism: Candidatus Limiplasma sp. (assembly GCA_963663285.2). Lineage (GTDB taxonomy): Bacteria > Bacillota > Clostridia > Christensenellales > Aristaeellaceae > CAXXOK01. Next base: position 2,209,573 of record CAXXNI010000002.1, read on the forward strand.
CGCATGCCCGGCATGGATGGGCTGGAGCTGGCGCGCTACATTCGCCGCAGCGATGCCCAAATGCCGATTTTAATTCTGTCCGGGTATGACGAGTTCGATTATGCGCGCGCCGCCGTACGCCTGAATGTGTTTGATTATCTGCTTAAGCCCCTCAACGAGGACGAGCTTGCCTCCGCCCTCAGCGCTATGGCGGAGCAGGCTTCCGCCCGCCGCGCCGCGGCAGGCAGTCCGCTGCTGGCCGCCGCTTTGCAGGGGGATGCGGAGGCGGAACGCACATTGCTGCTGCAGCATTCACCCTGCGCGCTGGCCTTGCTCGCGCCCGCCTACCAACCCGCCGATACGGAACGCGGCAGCCGCCTGCAAACCCTTGCGGATGAAGCGCTTACCGGATTTGCGCCGCTTTGCGTGGGACAATCGGAGTACACAGCCATTCTGATCCCTACTCAGAGCGAAGGGCTGACTGAAACCGTATGCCGGGGCGTATTGCAACGGTTTGTGCAGACCCACCCCGATTGCCGCTGCGGGTATGCCGCCGTAGGCACGGGGGGCGTGTCCGGCGCGCTGCAAAAGGCGCTGCCTGCCCTGCATCTGGCACTGGCGCTGGATGTACCTTTACAATCCGCCGATTGGATGTATGAGCAGCGCACCGCTCACCAGCAACTGCAAACCATGCTGCAAACCCTGAACGAGGCGCTTGCGCAGGGCGCGCTGACGCAGGAGCGGCAGTCTGCTCTTACCGCCATGCTGGCGGCATTTCCCGCCAAAGCCCGCGTAACCGTCGCGGTATCGCTGCTTTCCACCTGCGATGCGGACGCCGGTATCTGCGCAGGCGCGCTGGCCCGGCTGAAGGGCGGCGAAGCAACCGCCGTTTTTACCGATGCGCTGGCACTGCTGTTTGCCGGGCAAAAGACGGACGGTGATACCGTATCGCAACTGGTGCGGCGCGCGCGAGATTATTTACAGCTGCATTTTGCCGAATCCATCAGCCTGTCGGCGCTGGCGGAGCACTTCGGCGTTACGGCGGCCTACCTCAGCTCGCTTTTCCACCGCGAAATGGGGAAAAGCTACTCGCAGTATTTACTCCAGTTGCGCATGGAGGAAGCGGCGCGGCGCATCCTCGCCGAACCGGACGCAAAAATATACGACATCAGCCGCGCGGTTGGCTTCTATTCCGCCAAGCATTTTACGCATGTATTCGGCCGGTATTACGGCGTAACCCCCAACCAGTACCGCAAGCAACAAACACCGTAACACACACACACCTGGCGCTTAGTCTTTCAAGAAGGCTATACACGCACTCCCTATGGTTTTCCTTCTGCCGCAAACCACTTCTTTTTACTTGTCCGCTCTCCCTCCCACTTCCTGACAATAAAAGTACAACCGCCCTCTTGACTTGGAGCCGGCTCCAGGTGCTATGCTTTTCCCGTAGCGTACCAGACTGCTTGCAACACAAGCCTGTTTGCGCTTTCCCGTTTCCATTCCCCCACCGTCCCATCAGGAGGATGATACCATGCAATATACTCAACTGGGTCATTCCGGCATTGAAGCATCCCGTTTATGCGTAGGCTGCATGAGCTTTGGCGACCCCGCCAGCAAAATGCACGCGTGGACGCTGAACCCGCAGGAAAGCGAAACGATCATCAAACGCGCGCTGGACTTGGGCATTACCTTCTTTGATACGGCTAACGTCTATTCCGCAGGCACCAGCGAGGAGTACCTCGCCCGCGCCCTGAAAAAATTTGTTCCCCGCGACAAGGTTGTTTTCGCCACAAAGGTCTATTTTAACGAAGGGCACCTGTCCAAAGCCGCCATTCTGCGGGAAATCGACGGTTCGCTCAAACGCCTGCAAACAGACTATGTCGATTTGTACATCATCCACCGTTTCGATTACGGCACCCCTGTGGAAGAAACCATGGAGGCGCTGGACAGTCTGGTGAAGGCCGGAAAAGTCCGCGCGCTGGGCGCATCCGCCATGTTCGGCTACCAGTTCCACAATATGCAGCTTGCCGCGGAACGCAACGGCTGGACACGCTTTACCTCCATGCAAAACCATTACAATCTGCTCTACCGCGAGGACGAGCGGGAGCTGATTCCCATTTGCAGACAGCAAAACGTTGCCCTCACCCCGTACAGCCCGCTGGCTGCCGGACGGCTGGCGCGCATGGAGTGGAAAACCGATACCCTGCGCAGCCAGACCGATCAAACCGCACACGCCAAGTACGACAGCACACAGGAAGCCGATTACGGCATTGTGCTGCGCGTCAACGAGATTGCGCAGCGCTATGGTGCAACCATGGCGCAAGTCGCGCTGGCCTGGCAGCTGGCCAAGGGGGTAGCCGCACCCATCATCGGCGCGACCAAACCCAAATACTTCGACGACGCCGCAGGCGCGTTTAACGTGCCCCTGACCGCGGAAGACATCGCTTATTTGGAAGAGCCGTATGTGCCGCACAAAATCGTCGGCGCGCTGCCGCAAGCCTGATTCTGTTCCCACTCTTCCGGCAGGATACGCCCGTTTACGAAAAGGGTCGATTGCAGGCGTGTCCTGCCTGTTTGTGAAAAATCGTTTTCTAAGCCGTTTGTATATCATCCCGCCTTGCTGCTTCGGTTAAACAGTACATGGAACTGCTAAAAAGCATCTGCCTGCACTTTTTACCCGCAAGCCTTACAATCCAATGGTTTGCCCTTATCCAGCGCTGCGCGTTGCCTATCGCCCCCATCTTCCGTAGTTTCCCGGCCTGCTTGTTCCTTTTTATCAAAGTCATATCCTATATTTTACCTTCTTTACACACAGAAAAAACAGTATAAATCCTTGCGCCGCAACGCCTGCTGTGATACAATGGGCGCTGCTTGCATATGGTGTTTTTGCTTTCGGGCGACCGGTATTGCAGGCTGTTCGTTTGTCCATGCATACCCTTGGTCGGGCGCATGTGCTTCCTACCGTCTTATTACAAACAGGAGTGGTTCGTATGCTGTCGTATCATTATCTGTTGGATATTGCGCTGATCCTGCTGTTCACTAAGTTCCTCGGGCTTTTCACCCGCAGGCTTCAGATGCCGCAGGTCGTCGGCGCACTGCTGGCCGGTGTTATTCTCGGTCCGTCAGTGCTCAATATCCTCAACGAAACCAACTTTATCAAACAGGTCTCGGAACTGGGCGTTATCATCCTCATGTTCAACGCCGGTCTGGAAACCAACATCACGGAGCTGAAAAAAGCCGGCAAAGCCTCGTTTGTTATCGCACTTATTGGTGTTCTGCTACCGCTGGCCGGCGGTTTTGGCGTTGCGTACTTCTTTAACCGCGGCGATCTGCTGCAGGGCAACACCAGCGCGTTTTTGCAAAACATGTTCATCGGCGTTATCCTCACGGCAACGTCGGTTAGCATCACGGTAGAAACGCTTAAAGAGCTGGGCAAGCTGGATACCCGCGCGGGCAGCGCCATCCTCGGCGCCGCGCTGATCGATGATATTCTGGGCATCATCGCCCTCACCGTCATCTCCAGCTTTGCCGATCCCAGCGTGCAAATCGGCATCGTACTGCTGAAGATCCTGCTGTTCTTCGTGTTCGCAGGCATCGCGGGGGTCATTTTCTACAAGCTGTTCACCATCGCGGTCAACAAAAACGGCCGGGATTTGCGAAGGTACGTGATCGTGGCTTTCGTGTTCTGTTTGCTGATGTCCTACACCGCCGAGCACTTCTTCGGCGTAGCGGATATTACCGGCGCGTACTTCGCGGGGTTAATCATCTGCAATACCAGCAAATCCAACTACATCGCATCGCGTTTTGAAACGCTATCCTACATCCTGCTCTCCCCCATCTTCTTTGCCAGTATCGGCATCGGGGTAGAGCTGCCCAACATGACGATGAAGCTGATTCTGTTCTCCGTACTCCTGCTGGTTGTCGCCATCATCACCAAAATCGCAGGCTGCGGTTTGGGCGCTAAAATGTGCGGCTACTCCAAGAGCGAATCCACGCAGATCGGCGTAGGCATGATCTCCCGCGGCGAGGTCGCGCTGATCGTGGCCAACAAGGGCAGCGCATTGGGGCTGATGAGCAGCGTGTTCTTCGGGCCGACGATCATCATCGTTATCGTTACCACCATCATTACGCCAATATTGTTGAAAATCGTTTTCAACCGCGAAAAATCCGTGGAAATCCCCGGCGCGCCCAGTACGCTGGTGCAGGATTTCAACCGTGCGGAAGAGCTGGATAAGATCGAGCAGCAATTGAGCACGCAGGGCGACGAGCTGGACAGCCTGGAGCAGCAGCTCAGCAGCGGCGACGGCAAAGAACTGCAATGCAAAATGACCGGCGATCAAACGCTGGAATGCAAAGTCGTCGATAAGAAGGACGAGTAATCCGGCGGATTTTGCACCTAACGATTCCACACATTATATACCCCGGCAGGCAACGCGTAACGCCCCGCCGGGGTTTTTCTCTGCCCTTTTTCAGGGTTTGACAACCCGGCCCTGCGCGGCTATACTGGCAATACAACCGAATCAGGCACGCGAATGCGCCCAAAGCGCCGGCGGAAACGCCGAGGGAATTGCGGATGAAAATTCCGGGCTATCCCAGTAACCGTGAAGCGGACGAAAAAGCAGCAAAGCCACTGTCGCAAGATGGGAAGGCGCTTGAGTAGGATGAGGCCAAGCCGGGAGACCTGTTCGCGCGCAATCCTCTGGGATTGGGCAATACACACGCGCCTTTACGGCGTGCGTTTCTTGGGCTGTCCAGAGGGCAGCCCTTTGCCATGCCTGCACGGTTCACCGCGGCGCACAGCGCCCGCGGCAAAAGAAAGGGGAGAAACCATCCATGGCAATCCGGAAAATCCTTTCCCTCCTGGCAGCACTGATGCTGCTCATCGCCCTTCCCGCCGGCTGCGGACTGGCGGAAGACACCACCGTAACTGTAACCGATATGACGGGCCGCACCGTAACGCTGGCCGCGCCCGCCACCCGCGTGGTCGCCCTGACCGCCGCCGACTGCGAAATTCTCAATGCGCTGGGCGCAGGGGATACGCTGGTAGGCCGCGGCGAATACTGCGATTATCCCGCCTCCGTACTGGAGGTGCCAGCAGTGCAATCCGGCATGGAAACCAATCTGGAGCAGATTATCGCGCTTGCGCCGCAGGTGCTGCTGATGGGCACCATGGCGCAGACCGAGCAGCAGGTGCAGCAGCTGGAGGATGCGGGCATCCGCGTCGTCGTCAGCGATGCGTCCGACATTGCGGGCGTGTACACCGCCATCGGCATGATCGGCGCCCTGACCGGCAAAACCGCCGAAGCAGATGAACTGACCGCCGGTATGCAGGCGGGCTTTGATACGCTTATGCAAAGCAACGCTGGCGAGGGCAAGAGCGTCTACTTTGAAGTATCCCCCCTGCAATACGGCCTGTGGACGGCGGGCAGCGGCACCTTTATGGACGAAATCGCCTCCATGCTGGGACTTACCAACATTTTCGCCGATGTGGACGGCTGGGCGGAAGTATCACAGGAGCAAGTGATCGAGCGCAACCCGGACTACATCGTAACCATTTCCATGTACTACGGCGAGGGCCCGACCCCCGTGGAAGAAATTCTAAACCGCGACGGCTGGGCGGATATTGCCGCCGTGCAAAACGAGGCGATCCTCAACTTGCCTGATAATCAGCTGACCCGCCCCGGCCCGCGCCTGATTGAAGGCGCGCAGATGCTCAATGATTTCATTGCGGAATCAGCAGCGGATGTGCCCGCCGCGTAACAAGCTGGGTTTATCCCCGCATTCATTTTTCCAGCCGGGATGCCGGAGGCGAAGCCCCGCGAAAAAGCGGGCTTCCGCTTTCGGCTCCCGCACCCTTCATTTTCTGTACGAAAGCAGAGTCGAAGGTAGCTTTTCCCTTCCTTCTCCTGCCACCCCTATCCCATTCCATAAGGAGGATTCCCTGTGAAAACAACGCGCGAAGGCTTCCACCCCTGGGCCATTGCGGGGCTTGTGGCCGCGACGCTTTTCACCCTGCTGTTATGCATTTGCCTTGGCAGTGTTACGCTGCCCTTCGGCGATACCGTGCGCGTGCTGTGGAGCGCGCTGTGGAGCCTGCCCATGCCGGACGGCATCGCCCCGGCGATTGTGCTGTCGGTGCGGCTGCCCCGCGCGGTGTGCGTGGCGCTCACAGGCTCTTCGCTGGCACTTTGCGGCGGCGCAATGCAGGGTTTGCTGCGCAACCCGCTGGCGGATGGCTCCACTTTGGGTGTGGCTTCCGGCGCATCGCTGGGCGCGGTGATCGCCATCGCATTTGGCATCACGTTTCCGGCACTGCCGCTGGCGGGTACGATGCTGACGGCTATGGCATTCGGGTTTTTATCGCTGCTTATCATCCTGTCGCTGGCCTACCGGCTGGACGGCTCGCTATCCACCAATACCATCATTTTGGTGGGTGTGGTGTTTTCCATGTTTGCCTCCAGCATCATCAACCTCATCGTCACCTTCCGCAGTGAGCGGATGCGCAGCATCACCTTTTGGACCATGGGGAGCCTGCAGGGCAGCGATATGACCAGTGCGCTTTTTCTGGCAATCGCGCTTTTGGTATGCGGCACAGTCATCATCAGCCTCAGCCGCGAGCTGAACGCCTTTTCGCTGGGGGAAGACAATGCGCGCGCTATCGGCGTGAATGTAAGGCGCGTCAAACTGGTGCTGCTGATTTGCGTTTCGGCGCTCATTGGCGTGTGCGTGTCCATCGGCGGCGCGATTGGCTTTGTCGGGCTGGTTACGCCGCACATGCTGCGGCTGATCGTCGGGCCCAACCACAAACGGCTGCTGCCTGCTTCGCTGTTTGGGGGCGCGATCTTCCTGCTGCTATCCGATTTGGTCGCGCGAACGCTGCTCAGCCCGATCGAGCTGCCCATCGGTGTGGTCACCTCGCTGATCGGCGCGGTGGCGTTCATCCTCATTTTTTACCGTTCCCGCAAGGAGGCAGCCCATGCTTGACGTAAAGGATCTGTCCGTACGGTATGGCACGCTGGATGCGGTACACGGCGTAAGCTTTTCGGTGCGCGAGGGCGAATGGCTGATGATAGCCGGGCCCAACGGTGCGGGCAAGAGCACGCTGCTTTCCGCCGTCGCGCAGGGCATACCCTACGAAGGAACGGTGCTGCTGGGTGGGCAGGATGTGCGCCATATGAAGCCGCGCGCACGGGCAAGGCGCATCGGGGTGTTAAGCCAGCGCCATGCTGTCAACTACGCCTTTACGGTGGAAGAAATCGTGCACCTCGGGCGGTATGCTTATACCGGCGCGCTGAAAGGCGGCAGCCAAAAGGATGCCGACGCCGTGGAGGAAGCCCTGCGCGTTACAGGCATGGCGCCCTACCGCAGGCATTCGGTGCTCACCCTATCCGGCGGCGAATTGCAGCGCACATTTCTGGCGCAGCTTTTCGCGCAGGAGCCGGATTTACTGCTGCTGGATGAGCCGACTAACCACCTGGATTTAGCCTATCAAAAGCAGACCTTCGAGTTGATTCGCCAGTGGCTGGCTACACCGGGGCGCGCGGCCGTATCCGTCGTGCATGATTTATCGCTGGCGCTGAAATACGGTACGCACGCGCTGCTGCTGTCCGGCGGCCACACTGCCGCGCTGGGAGAAACGGCGTATGCGCTGTCCCCCGCACACCTTTCGCAGGTGTACGGCATGGATGTACACGGCTGGATGGAGGATTTACTGGGAGGTTGGCACCAGAGGTGAGCGTGCATCCGGTGGATGCCGCGGCCATGCCGCGAGCAAACCGGGGGTGGCCGGTTTCACAAGCACAGCGCACGGCAGTGCCCTGTGCGACGATCAAACCGGCGGGAAGCAGAGGTGAGCGTGCATCCGGTGGATGCCGCGGTCATGCCGCGAGCAAGCCGGAGGTGGCCGGTTTCACAAGCACAGCGCACGGCAGTGCCCTGTGCGACGATCAAACCGGCGGGAAGCAGAGGTGAGCGTGCATCCGGTGGATGCCGCGGTCATGCCGCGAGCAAGCCGGAGGTGGCCGGTTTCACAAGCACAGCGCACAGCAGTGCCCTGTGCGACGATCAAACCGGCGGGAAGCAGAGGTGAGCGTGCATCCGGTGGATGCCGCGGTCATGCCGCGAGCAAGCCGGAGGTGGCCGGTTTCACAAGCACAGCGCACGGCAGTGCCCTGTGCGACGATCAAACCGGCGGGAAGCAGAGGTGAGCGTGCATCCGGTGGATGCCGCGGTCATGCCGCGAGCAAGCCGGAGGTGGCCGGTTTCACAAGCACAGCGCACGGCAGTGCCCTGTGCGACGATCAAACCGGCGGGAAGCAGAGGTGAGCGAGCTTTACCGGTGTTTAAGTACTCCGCCCATCCCCCAACACAGGTTATGGCGAGCTCGTTTATAAAAGCCCAAATCTCATTCCGTATAAAGCCATGAAAACCTTATAAAATCGCATTTATCCGGAGTTTGCCGCTCCGGCTTTTTCATTTTACAAAAGATTGCCTTACTTTTATCAATTTTTTTGAAAAATCGGTTTCAACCGTGCTATAATGCGGGTATAGTAAAAATTGACAGGCATCGTTGCACAGAGGCGCAGCCAACCTGCCGCCGCCTCAAACGCAAACGGCTCGTATGTACCAATCGGCGCATGCAGCCGGTGGCAAAATAGAACAGCCTCAACCAAAATAACTGATTCGACAGGAGGAAAAAGTAATGTGTAAAACTCGTTTCTTCGTTTGCAAACATTGTGGCAATCTGGTCGGTATGATTAACGATTCCGGCGCACCCCTTACCTGCTGCGGCGAGCATATGACCGAATTGATCCCCGGCAGCGTAGACGCCAGCAAAGAAAAGCACGTTCCCGTTGTTACCGTATCCGGCGATACCGTAACCGTCAGCATCGGTTCCGTGCCCCACCCGATGACGGAGGAACACTCCATCCAGTGGGTATACCTGCAAACCGAGAAGGGCGGACAGCGCAAATGCTTGAAACCCGGCGACGAACCCAAAGCGGTGTTTGCGCTGGGCGGCGATAAAGCTGTTGCGGCTTATGCTTACTGCAACCTCCACGGCCTGTGGAAGACGGACGTGTAATCCGTATTCACGTGCATCCGCACGTAGCGCCACCCTCAAAAGAGGGTGGCGCAGCGTGCGTTTTTCCCTAAGCGGCGCAGTCGTTTTGGGTAGGCGGCATTTTCCTGTTCTATCGTCTCCCGGGGCAGCGCCATTTCTACCGGGAAGCGAAACCCCTTTCCTGTCAGACTTTTGCATACACAAAGGAGCGTACCATGAGTAAAAAGGTAGTCATCATCGGCGGTGTAGCCGGCGGCGCGAGCTGTGCGGCACGCCTGCGCAGGCTGGACGAGGACGCGCAAATCGTATTGTTGGAGCGCGGCGCGTACATTTCCTACGCCAATTGCGGTTTGCCCTATCACGTCGGCGACGTCATCAAATCCCGCAGCGCCCTGCTTTTGCAGACGCCGGAAGCCATGAAACAGAAGTTTAAGGTGGACGTGCGGGTTAAAAACGAGGTCATGTCTATTGACCGCGAAGCCAAAACCGTAACTGTAAAGCGCGTAGACACAGGCGAAACCTATGAGGAAGCATACGATACGCTGGTTATTTCCACCGGCTCTTCCCCGCTGCGCCCACCGATTCCCGGCATCGACCACCCCCGCATCCGTTCACTGTGGACCGTGCCGGATGCCGACGATATCCGCACACTGATTACCGAAGAGGGCGTAAATTCCGCCGTTGTGGTAGGCGGCGGCTTTATCGGCGTTGAAATGGCCGAAAACCTCCGCCATGCGGGGCTCAAGGTTACGCTGGTTGAAATGCTCAACCAGGTGATGGCGCCGCTGGATTATGAGATGGCGCAGCTCCTGCACGAAAACATCCGCCAAAACGGCGTGGAATTGCAGCTGGGCGACGGCGTAGATTCCTTCGTACCCGCCGGCGACGATGTAACCGTTAAGCTGAAAAGCGGCAAGCAGCTCACCGCCGGTTTGGTAGTGCTGGCCATCGGCGTACGCGCCAACAGCCAAATCGCCAAGGATGCCGGGCTGGAAATCAACCCCCGCGGCGGCATCGTGGTGGATGATACGCTGCATACCAGCGACCCCAGCATTTACGCTGTCGGCGACGTGATCGAGGTGACCGATTACGTTTTCAAAGACCGCACGATGATTCCGCTGGCCGGACCCGCCAACAAGCAGGGCCGTATTGCCGCCAACAACATCGCGGGCGCTTCGGAGCCTTACAAGGGCTCGCAGGGCACATCGGTGCTCAAGGTGTTTGACCTTACCGCCGCCAGCACGGGCGCGAACGAGCGCACCCTGCAAAATCGCGGCATGGAGCGCGACAAGGATTATAAAACCATCACCATTACCCAGAACTCGCATGCCGGGTATTACCCCGGCGCTACGCCCATGACCCTGAAACTGCTGTTCGCACCGGACGGCAGTAAAATCTTCGGCGCGCAGATCGTCGGGCGCGAGGGTGTGGATAAGCGTATTGATACCATTGCCACCACCCAGCGTCTGGGTGGCAGCGTAGTGGATCTGTCCGAGTTGGAGCTGGCCTATGCGCCGCCGTTCTCCTCGGCCAAAGACCCGGTCAACATGGCGGGCTTTGTCGCCCGTAACGTGCTGGACGGCTTGGTGGGCGTCGCTACGTGGGATGCACCCGAAACCCATAAAGACGCGGTACTGCTGGACGTGCGCGAAGACGTGGAGGTTATGGCCTTCTCCGTACCGGGCGCCAAGCACATTCCGCTTGGGCAGCTACGCGACCGGCTGGGCGAGCTGGACGCGAGCAAGGAAGTGATTGTATTCTGCGCCATCGGCGTTCGCGCTTACAACGGCGCGCGCATTCTAAAGCAGCATGGCTTTGCCAACGTGCTCGTCTATCCGGGCGGCGCGCGGTTCTACCAGGCCACGCACTTTGAAGAAGTGGAAACCGATACCTCCGCAAACGCCGCCGTGGCCGATAGCGGCCGTACCGCCGATCTGGATGAGCCTTCCGCCTCCATGCGCATCGATTGCTCCGGCATGCAGTGCCCGGGCCCGATCATGAAGGTGTTTGAAACCATGCAGGCCATGAAACCCGGCGAAGTCATGGAGGTTTCGGCTTCCGACCCCGGCTTTGCGCGCGATATCGGCGCGTGGTGCCGCCGCACGGGCAATACGCTTTTGTCCAACGAGCGCCAGGGCGACGATTACGTAGCGCTGGTACGCAAGGGCGGCGTGCCCAAGCCCACCGAAGTGCATGAAACGCCCGAAGGCAAAACGCTGATCGTATTCTCCAATGATTTGGATAAGGTACTGGCCAGCTTCATCATCGCCAACGGCGCAGCCGCCATGGGCCGCCCGGTTACGATGTTCTTCACCTTCTGGGGACTTACGGTGCTCCGCCGCCCCAACAAGGTTAAGGTGAAAAAGACCTTCATTGAAAAGATGTTTGGCGGTATGCTGCCCCGCGGCACCGGCAAGCTGAAGCTTTCCAACATGAACATGATGGGCATGGGCACCAAGATGATGAAATCCATCATGAAGCAAAAGAATGTGGATTCGCTGGAGTCTCTCATGGAAAAAGCCAAGAAAGCCGGCGTTAAGCTGGTTGCCTGCACCATGAGCATGGATGTTATGGGCATCCGTGCCGAAGAGTTGGTCGACGGCGTAGAGCTTGGCGGCGTAGGCGCCTATCTGGGCGACGCGGAAGAGAGCAACGTGAACCTGTTCATCTAACCTATCAGCCAACCACCCCCGTATTTCTGCCGTATTGCACGTGCGGAGATACGGGGGTTATTTTGTTTCCGGCAAAGCGCCCGGAGAATGTAACTTTTTTGGAACGAATTTCCATAGTCCCCGCAAACTGTGTAAATTCTATGCTATAATAGGCCTACAAACCAAAACAGAGAGCGGGGAATAGCATGACGCAGCCTTGGATTACCGCGGTCATTACCAATACCTTCGCCTTAATTGTTTTGCTGATCATGTTTTTCAACGCCACCGGTAAATACCGACGCTTCCAGCTGACGGATCAAACGCTGTTCCAATGGATGCTCATTACCAATATGCTGATACTGCTCATGGACGCGGGCACATGGGTGCTCAACGGCACCACCTTTTACGGCGCGCACGCGCTGAACCTTTTCTGCACCACTTCGTTTTATATTCTGGACCCGGTCATGTCGCTGTTGTATATAATTTACTGCGATATCAAACTGGGTGTTCCCATTGCAAAGCGCAGGCGGCTGATCCTGTGGTACAGCCTGCCGGTGCTGATCAATCTGGTGCTGGCACTGCTGAGCATCCGTTATGGAATTCTATTCCGTGTCAACGCGGATAACACGTACGCCCGCGCACCGTTTTTATGGCTGTCGTTTCTGCTTTCCTATCTGTTGCTGGGCGTGGCGCTGGTACGGGTATTGCGTAGCAACTGGAAGCTTCGCAAGGCCAAAAAGTGGTCCTATAACACTGCTATTATTCCCGGCAAACGCGGCATGTGCGCGCTGGAGATTTTTCCGCTGATACCGCTGGTGGGCGGCATTTTACAGGTTCACTACGCCTACGTAACGGTAGTATGGCTCAGCACGGTGCTTGCGCTGCTGGTGCTGTTTATTAACGAGCAAAACGTAGAAATATCTACCGATCCGCTTACGGGGCTGTACAACCGAAAGCAAACGGATATTTACCTGCAAAATCTGCTGCAATCCAATTTGGGTTATGACCGCCTCTGCCTGATGATGATCGACGTGGATAACTTTAAACGCATCAACGACGAATTTGGCCATTTAAAGGGCGATCAGGCTTTGCGCATTCTTGCATCGGCCATGCGCGCCGAATGCGATAAGCGAACGTTTTTCAGCCGCTACGGAGGCGATGAATTTGTCATCTGCGCGCTGGGCTGCGACATGGAAACGCTGTGCCTGCTGCCACAGCGGCTTAACCGGTGGCTTGCGGACTATTGCCTTTCAATGAAACTGCCGTTTTCGCTGTCCATCAGCGCGGGCGTTGCGCAATGGAGCCAAACCATGAGCGGGCTGGATGCCCTGTATGCCGAAGCGGATGCTAAGCTATATCAGGACAAAGCCAAAATGAAGCGCCGCAGCGGCGACCGCGGATAAACCCTTACGCCGCATGCTTCTTTCCATTCCGTTTTTCGATTCAACCTATACAACTGCAAAGTATAGCAGGACACCCCGCGGATTTTTCCGCGGGGTGTCCTGCGCGCCGGTTTGCTTGCATGATTGCTTTATTGCATCCCCAGGAATTTGAGCAGCCCGTATACGGCAAACACAGGCCAAATCAACGCTTTGAGTACGCCCAGCACGCCCATCCAGAAGGTGGCGGCAATGGAGATGTAGTAGATAACAGCCCCGATGAAGCCCAGTCCATATACAGCAGCCGTAGATGCGTTTTTCGATTTACCCATCGCAAGTTTCCTCCCTTTCTTCCGGTACCGGTCGATTTGTTTCTATTTTGCACCCACCCGCATACTTTCGCTTGCAGGCGTATGGGTTTTCAGCAGTCCGCAATCATCGGAAACGGGGTTTACCATTGAACAGGCAACTGCCTGCCCTGCGGTATGTTACGCATCCATTGGCTTTTGTTTTCGCAGGGCTTTTAACGTCTGTTTTTCTTGCCGGATAAAGCATTTGCCTTCCCAATGCGCCTGTTTGGAACCAGTGGTTTGCAGCAGCTCGCGAACGATTACAATATTCCGGTCTGCATCATGCAGCGTGCCCAGCCGGGTCAGCATGCCGCGCAGTTTCTCAGGTTCCATTTCGTCCGGCTCCATGCCGCCCGCAAGTTGCATCTCCTGTACATAACGCACTTTTTTACCGCGTATACGCAACTGGTGCGCCTTGGTCAAATCCTTCTCCAGCTTCTTTTCCGCGCCCGCCGATACGTTATCTTTCCACTTTTTCAGCCGTTTCTGCGCAAACGGCAGGTACGGCGCGTCGGCTTTGGGGCTCCACGCTTCTCCCAGCAACAGGCTCCAAACATACAACAGCGCGGCGGTCGGGCGCAGTTCTTCATACCGCGCAAGCAGCGTTTGCAGGGCGGTTTGCCGCCGCTCCGCCAATAAAGCTTCCAGCGTCATCCCCGGCAAAGGCTGCGGCTGCGGTTCTTTTTCCATGCCGCGCCATTTTTCCAGCAGCACATCCAGCTCGCGGATGTAGCCCGTCTCATCCGCCACAGTCTTGATCCGGCTGATAATATCCCGATAGGCGTCCGGCTCCATTACGGGCTTGGCGTAGGATAGCACCGCCCGCAAGCGGCGAAGCGCTACCCGCAGCTTATGCACCGCTTCCGGCTCCTGCGGTGACAGCACAAAACCCTCAAACGCCCCAAAAGCCTTGTCCAAAAGGGCTAATAAACCGTCTGTCAGCGCCTGCCGGATCGTTTGGTTCTGCACATCCGCTGCCTGCACAGCGGGATACTCCCGCGCCAACCCGGCCAGCCGCAGCCCACGTTCAAACTTACTTTTCTTTTCCACCAGCAGCGGGTAACGCTCCGCCAGCCAGGAGCCGGTTTGCAGCAAGCCGTTTACGTCGCCGTCCTTTAGTTCCAGCTCGACTTCACACAACAGTTCACGTTTATCGCCTGCGGTTATCTCGCCCCGGTCGGCGGCAAACTCAATCCGCGCGTCGCCCACATGGAGCATGCGCGTAATCCGCTGAAAATCCGTCTTACAAATCGGCAGCAGTTCCCGGTCGCCCACCGCTTCCGCAAGCGCCGCACCGATAGCGGTACCGGAAAAGGTATGCGCCGTCAGGGGCTGTTCATCCAGCGTCAGGTTCCATTCCCCGCGGCTGAACAGCCCGCCGGTTATCGTGCCCGCGTTCTTCACCGTCGCGATTCGTTCCTCCCCGGTGTCACGCAGCCGCAGCGTAAGCAACGCATCCAGCAAGCGGTGGTCGGCGGTATCGTAGTAAGTGTTGTCCAGCGACAGCACTTCTCCGCCCTCCTGTATGGATAAATCCATAAGCGCCTGATCCGCCACTATACGGTCGTAGGCATCGGGCTGGATAAGGCGCAGTTTTAACTCGGTCTCTTCATTTTTCGCCATAAGTCCCCTCCTTACTGCGCGGCGGCAGACGCCGCGCCGGTACGGCAGCATAGCCATGGTGGGATATCTGTTCTTATCATACCGCAGATGCGGAAAAATTTCCAGAGGCTGACGCGCGAAGCGTAGCTTGCTCAAAAAGGCCTAGATGCGAGGAAACAAGGGTGGCAAGAGGATGAGCGTGCCCGTGCGCACGTGATTCCTCTTGCCACCCGGAGTTGATAGCGCAGATAGGTCTTTTTCAGCAAGCTGACGCGGGGGTCCCACCCCCACATTCCCGGCAAGGGCACTGCCCTTGACCCGATTGATCCGCGCTTCACACGGATAATGAGATGGATAATGATGGGTTTACCATATTCGTTGGCTTGGCCGGATGAATGGGATAGCAAAGGCAAGGGATACTTTTACCTGTGCGGGAAACACCCAACCCCAGCTTGCTCAAAAAGGCCTAGATGCGAGGAAACAAGGGTGGCAAGAGGATGAGCGTGCTCGTACGCACGTGATTCCTCTTGCCGCCCGTGGTTGATACCGCAGATAGGTCTTTTTCAGCAAGCTGTGCAAGCTACAATGTTTCCGGGTCAATAATCCCGGCAATGGACAGGTCGCTGGGCGGGGGCGCTTCGCGGCTGATCATCAGCGCCGCTTCGGCCCGGCCGATCATATAGACGGTATCGCCGATGCCTGCCTGCCGGGTATAGTCGCAGGCGATTACCAGCCCTTTTTCCTCGCCGTTTACCAGCTGGCGAACCACCATCAGTTTAATGCCTTCCAGCGTCGGCGTTTTTATGGAGCACACCACTGTGCCCACCACTTTGCCCATGTTCAAACCGCCGACCCCCTTAACCGTGACAATGCGTCGTTTTTCCCTGACAGGTAAACGAATCAATAATGCCGCAAATGGTTACGCTGGCGATCAGCGTTTTATCCTCCATAACCATCTGTGCCGATCCGCCGTCGTTGTTGACCAGCACAATATCGCCGATGCCCGCGTTGGCAGCGTCCAGCGCCACCACCTCTTCACCGGCTTCGTTTAATTGCAAATCCAGCGGCCGCACTTTGAGCAGCTTCAAACCGCGGTACTTATCGTATTTCACGGTGGATACCACCGTGCCTGTTACGCGCCCCAGTTTCATAAGCCGTTTTCCGCCTTAAACTTATCGTACTTGCGCATTCCCAGCACATCCACATAATCCACAATGCCGATGATGGTGCTGTCCACGGGCTTTCCGGTGGTATAATCCGTCTGGCGGGATGAGCTGCCACCCGCCCACATGACGATTTCGCCTTCACCCGCGCCCACCGTATCAACGGTGACAAACGGCGAGCCCTTCTCCTGCATGGTATCCATATCAATGGGGATCGCCACCAGCAGTTTCAGGCCTTCCAGCCGGTCGGATTTGCGCGTGCTCACAACGGAGCCAATCACTCTTGCCAGCTGCATGCGTCCGTCTCCTTTGCCTTGTCGTAGGTTCGCTGTCCGCGAATGTCGATGGAATCGAGTATCCCGTAAATGGTGTAATCGGAAGCCAGTTTTTTGGAGGTTTCCGTCTGCCGGGAGGAGCTGCCGTAGGCGCAAAAAACCAGATCGCCTTCGCCTGCGCCCACATCGTCCACGCAGATAATATAATCGTCCTTCATTTTCAGGGTATCCAGCGCCACAGGCTGCACAATCAGCAGTTTGGCGCCGGTCAGCGTCGGCACTTTGTAGGTGCTGACCACATTCCCGGTAACGCGGCCTACGAGCATGGTGTCCCTCCCCGTGGTATCGTTAAAAATAGCGGCGAGCCTGCGCGCCTGTCAAAGAAGCCGTGCACAGGCCCTGCACTTTGGGTAACAAAACCGGTTTATTTGCCGTTTGCCTGCGTGGTGCTGCCGCGCACCACAAGGCGCGAGGACAGCCGCATATGCATGCTGGGCCATTTGGGGTACTTTATGCGCTTGCGCAGCATATCCACCGCGAGGGTGCCCATGGCCGAGCGGGAAATGCGCATGGTGGTCAACGCGGGCATGGTCATCGCGCTGAACGGGATGTCGTCTACGCCGATGATGGAAACATCTTCGGGGATACGGTAACCCGCCTCGCGGATGGCCTTCATCACGCCGATAGCGACGGTATCGTTATCGGCCACATACGCGCCGCGGGGCACAAACCCGTCGGTTTCCAGCATCCGTTTCATGTCTTTAAAGGAGCCGTTGAGCGTAGGGGTAATCATAATCGGCTCGGACGGCGTAAGGCCGAACACGTCCATCTGGCGCAGGTAGCCTTCGTAGCGTTCTTCGCAGTTGATAATCGGTATGCTGAAACGCAGGTAGCCGATTTCCCGGTGACCCAGCTCATACAAGTAGCGCACTGCCTCGGCACTGATGATTTCGTTATCCATGACCACACTGTCGTGGTGCAGATTGCGCATACTGTTATCCAGCACGATGGTGGGAATGGTGAGAATATCCAGGATACCGTAATTATTCTCGCGCAATTCCGTGCCAATCAGGATTACGCCGTCGGGCGGGGTGTTCATAACCTCTTTCAGGGTTTCCTCGGCGGTGCTTACCTCACAGTTGACCATTGCCAGATCGTACCCGTAATGGCGGCACTCGCTCTCAATCTGGTCGATAATGGAAGCAATAAAGCCCTGATTTTCCTCCAGCGCAATGCCGTGCGTGCGAAACTTGATCACACACAGACGGAAGCGCTTGGGTTTGTAAGTGCGGCGCTTCTGCTTGGGAACAATGTAGTTGTTCTCCTCAATCACAGCCAGCACCCGCCGGCGCGTTTCTTCGCTGACGCCTTTTTTATTATTGATAACCAGCGAAACAGCTGCCGGAGATACCCCTGCCAGATTCGCAATTTCCCTGATCGTCATATGGTAATCCGTCCTATCTCAAAATGGTCTTGGAGAAGCCTTCCATCAGCAAGGCGGCAACGGCCGCGCCGGGGTCCAGATACTCCCGCGACTGCTCGCCGCGAATCGCCATACGGCCATGCTTTGCCAGCATACCCCGTGTCGCCTGGAATGCATCCTCCGCCGCTTTGGCCGCAAGGGGAGCGGCCGTTTGCATGTCTCCGGGATTATTGTGAAGCGCTTGCACAGCAGGGTACAAGCCGTCCAAAAACGTTTTATCGCCAACCTGCGCTTTGCCGCGGTGTTGTACGCCGTCGAAATACGACTGGAAAAATTTGGGCCACAGAGCGTCATCCATTTCGTTTTCGACGCCTTTCAGTTCTTTTCCTGCATTCATCAAGCCGCTCGCCATGAGCGTACCCATGGTGGAGGGAACAGCTGAACCCATTGCTTTTCCGGCAAAATACGCAAGTTTTCCCACATCGGTTTCCGGGCTGTCCTTCACGGCTTCGTACGCCGCACGGAAGCCGTCCGTCATGGTCAGGCCCAGATCGCTGTCCCCCACCGCGCCGTCCAGCTCAATCAGCCGTTCCTTGTTTGCAAGCATCAGTTCCGCCCAGTTTTTCAGCAATACTTTGATATCCGCCATACTGCCCACTCCTTAAAACGCAAACTGTTTGAAGAACGGGGTGTTAGCAGCCGAACCCAGATAGTTCTTCAGCTCATCGTCCACCTTGAGCAGCGATATCGACGCGCCCGCCATTTCCATGGAAGTGGCAAACTCGCCCACATAGGCGTGGAACACTTTAATGCCGCGCTCCGTAAGCGTTTCCTTTACGCGGCGGAACATTACGTACAGCTCCTCCAGCGGGGTGGCGCCAAGGCCATTGATCAGCACAGCCACTTCGTCGCCGCTTTGATAGGGTAGGTCGGAAAGTACGGGGGCGAGCATCTCATCCACAATTTCGTCGGCGGACTGCAGCTTGCCGCGGCGGATGCCCGGCTCGCCATGGATGCCCATGCCGATTTCCATTTCATCCTCGCCAATTTCAAAGCTGGGGCGGCCTACGCGCGGCACCGTACAGCTGGACAGCGCCACACCCATGGTGCGCACGTTGGCACATACCTTGTCGGCCACACGCTTTACCTCGTCCAAGTCCAGCCCGGCAGCTGCAGCAGCACCCGCACACTTGAACACGAAGAAAATACCCGCTACACCGCGGCGCTTGTTATCCTCGCCCGGCGCGGGGGCAGGCCCTGCCACATCCTCGCCAGCCACACAGCTGAGCACACGAATATCGTCCTCGAAGTCAGCCATTTCAGCAGCGCTGTCAAAGTTGAAAATATCGCCGTTATAGTTACCGTAAATGTACAGCACGCCCTTGCCCTGGTCGATATGCCGGGTGACCGCCAGCATCTGCTCGGCACTGGGGGACTGGAACACATCGCCGATGGCGCAGCCATCCAGCATGCCTTCGCCGACAAAGCCCAGAAACAGCGGCAGGTGGCCGGAGCCGCCGCCGGTAGCCAGCCCCACTTTGCCATCGTGGCTGCGGGCGTTTACAAGGCAGTGCAGATCGCCGTTCACGTACGAAAGCTCCCCCGGATGCGCCGCATAGATACCGGTAAGCATTTCCGGAATAAATTGTTCCGCGGTGTTGATAATTTTCTTCATGGTCATGTTCCTTTCTCCGGGGCACTCTCGCCGCGCCCGCACAATGCCCTGCCGACTCGGTGAATCACCGGGGCGCCATGCGGGAGGCAAACAGGGCCGGGTTCCGCCGCGCCGCTTAGCGCGGCGGAACCGCAGTCGCCCTTACAGAACGCCTTTTTTGAGAATGATACATGCATACAGCGAGCGTTCGCCCGTCGCCACACAGGCATACGCCTTGCGTGCACGGTCGTAGAACGCAAACCGCTCAATCTGTCCCAGTTTTGTACCGGGCTGGTGTTTTTCCACCGTTGCCTGAAACTTTTCCCACACAGGGGGCTCGCCGTCCATGGTGCCGGGCACAACCTGCATCAGGGTGACAGGCGCGTCCACAAACGTATCCAGCGGCAAAAGGCTCAAAATCGCATCCAGCAATTCCACGCCGCCATGGCCATCCTCGCGTACGCAGCGCTGCCCCATGCTTTGCGCGGGGAAGTTCGCATCGCCGATGACCAGTTCGTCGCCATGGCCCATTTCAGCCAGAATTTTCAGCAGTTCCGGGGAAAGAAGGGGGGAAATCCCTTTGAGCATTGGTTTTCGCCTCCTTACAGCTTGGGCAGAATCCCTTCCACATCGTCGTGGGGACGGGGAATCACGTGTACGCTAATCAGTTCGCCCACGCGCTTAGCCGCAGCGCCGCCGGCTTCCACAGCCGCCTTCACCGCGCCTACGTCGCCGCGAACCATTACGGTCACCAGACCGCCGCCTACGTGTTCCTTGCCGATTAAGTGTACGTTGGCAGCCTTGACCATTGCGTCCGCCGCCTCAATGGAACCTACCAGACCTTTGGTTTCTACCATACCGAGAGCTTGCTTTTCCATGGTGAGTACTCCTTTCGAGGCGGGTTACGCCTTTGTGGTTTTGGTTGTTTTGGGCGCGGAAGGGGCTTCCGCGGAGGGCAATACGGCTTCCACATCGCCGTGGGGACGGGGGATAACGTGTACGCTGATCAGCTCGCCCACGCGCTTGGCTGCAGCGCCGCCGGCTTCCACAGCCGCCTTCACCGCGCCCACGTCGCCGCGAACCATCACGGTCACCAGACCGCCGCCTACATGTTCTTTGCCAATCAGGTGTACGTTGGCAGCCTTCACCATTGCGTCCGCCGCCTCAATGGAACCTACCAGACCGCGGGTCTCAATCATACCCAAAGCTTCTTGCATAGTGGTTTCTCCTTACTATATTGAGTTTAGAGCAGTGCTTTCACCATATCCATATGGGGCGAGGGTATCACGACGCTGGACCCGATAAGCCCCTTGGAGTCTTCGTTGTTTTCGATGGCCTTGGCAGCAGCTTGCACCGCGGCGACCTCACCGGTAAACACCAGGAAGGATTTGCCGCCCATGCCGCGCCCCAGCCGAACTTCGATCAGCTCCACTTCGGCGGTTTTTACCGCGATATCCGCGGCGCCGATAGAACTGGCGAGGGAAAAGGTTTCGATTACGCCGACGGCCTGTGCCGTATCCACAGCAGGTGCGCCTGCCATGGCGATAATCACGCGCTCGTCGATATTGGGAATAATCAGGCTGTCCACCAGCGCTGCGCCCGCACTTTCCTTACCCGCAGCAACTGCTGCGCGTACGGCGGCTACATCGCCGCTGACGAGCACAATGTACTTGCCAGCGCAGGCGGTTTGCGCCGTTACCAGCTCCACATCCGCGGATTTTACCATCGCGTCGCCCGCAAGAATCCCAAGCGGGATACTGTTGGATTCCACCACACCGATTGCTGTCATGGTTGTTTCTCCCTCCCGCTTACTTGCCGGTCAGAACGATCATCCGGTCGTTCACCGTGCTGACTGTGCCGCTGATGGAGGCGTGTACCGCCGCGCCCAGCGATTTTTCCGGAATGCGCGCGATCAACTGGCCTTTGGCCACCGTATCCCCTGCTTTCACAACCGGCTCGGCCGGTTTGCCCACATGCTGCCGAAGCGGCAAACATACGGTTTTGGGGGTCACGGTCGCATCGCTTTGCGGCGCGGGGCGGTCATACTGCCCCAGATGCATCCGCTCAATCAACCGTCCCACCGGCACTTCCTTAATCGTAAGCCACGGATCGGTCACAATTTCCGCTTCCGGCGTGGGGCGAATGCCCGCTTTGCCCAGCTCCTGCTTGAGCATGGTCATCACCACGGACGGGGTAAGCCCCATTTCGCAGGCGTAGTTGGTACACAGCCCGCAGCTGGAGCAGGCCAGCACGCCCGCCGCGTTGCCCAGCAGCTCCGCGTTTCCGGTGGAGATGGCGCGCATCGCCTTGTGCGGTTCCACAGGTAAGCCCATGGAATGCCGTGGGCAAAGCTGCGTGCAGCGGTTGCATTGGCAGCAGATGGCTCTTGCCAGCCGCGCCTGCTGCTCTACCGTAATGCTGCGGCGCTGGATTTGCGGGTGGGAGCGCTTGAGCACCAGCAGGCCGCCGGTGGTTTTGGTAACGGGATCATCCCAGTTTTCGGCAAGCGCACCCATGCAGGGGCCGCCTACGATAAGGGCATATTCCTGTTCGTCTCCCGTAAAGCCGGCAAGCCGCAGCGTTTCCCGGTAACTGACGCCGATGGGCACCGAAACCGTCATGGGGTTTGGCACCTCGCCGCAAAGGGTCACGCTTTTTTCGGTTACGGGCACGCCGTCCACGGCGTCGGCAATGTTCATGGCGGTGCCGACATTGATGACCACGCAGCCCACATCGATGGGCAGTTTGCCGGTAGGCACCACCTGCCCGGTGATTTCGTAAATCACATTCTTTTCATCCCCGGAGGGATAGTAGCTTTCCATCAGGTGCAGGCGCAGGTTGGGCTTGCCGGCGATCGCGCGGTTCAGCGCTGCCACGGCCTCCTCATAATGCTCCTTGGTGGCGATCACGCCCTCGGGCGCATGCGCCGCCTCCATCGCCAGCGTTAGGCCGCGAACCACTTTGTCCGCCTGCCGCTGCATCGCCAGCTGATCCACCCGTAAAAGCGGCTCACACTCCGCGCCGTTTATAATCACCCGTTCGGCGGTTACGGCCAGCTTTACGTGGGTGGGGAACCCCGCGCCTCCCGCGCCGACCACACCGGCGCTGCGAATGGCTTCAATTACATCCATAGTACGGCTCCTGTCTTAGCTGATGCGGAAATCCCCGTAGAGTACGCAGCGGCGCAAACGTGTAAAGGTACGCGCGCTGGTGACGCCTTCGCCGGTCGGCGTGGCGATGGTCATGGTAGTGTATCCTTCGCCGTTAAAGCCCAAACCGGAGTAACTGGGCGCATTCTTTACAAAAATGGTGGTGTTCATCTTCCGCGCGGCTTTGGACATGTTATGCACATTGGTGGAATGGATCATGGCGGAGTGCTTGCAGTTTTGCTCGGCGCGGAATGCTTCGGCAATCGCCTCGTCAATATCGCGTACGCGCACGATGCCCAGTACCGGCATCAGCATCTCCGTCATCACAAAGGGATGGTTCCGGTCCACATCGGCAATGACCAGCCGGGGATCGCCCGTAAAGCTTACGCCGCTGTCCCGCAGAATCACGGCGGCGTTGCGGCCGACGTACTTGCGGTTGATCACATATTTACCGTTTTTGGGAATCAGCACGGTGTTTACGATCTTGTCGATGTCCGCGCCGGAAACGCGGAATGCGCCATTGCGCTCCATGGCAGCCATCAGGCGGTCGGCCACGGACGCGAACACGAACACTTCTTTTTCGGCGATGCACAGCACGTTGTTATCAAAGCTCGCGCCATCCACAATGTCCTTGCCCGCCTTTTCAATATCGGCGGTATCGTCCACGATGACAGGCGGGTTGCCCGGCCCGGCCGCGATGCACTTTTTACCGAGTTTCATGGCGACCGACACCACGGCTTCGCCGCCGGTGATGGAGAGAATCGCCACATCCGGGTGGGTCATAATCACCTGTCCGGTTTCCAGCGTAGGCTCTTTGGGCGTGGTAATCAGCGTTTCCGGTCCGCCCACAGATACGATGGCTTCCACCATCAAACGCATGGCTTCCTGCGAAGCGCGCTTGGCGGCAGGGTGGGGGTTGAACACCACGGCGTTGCCCGCCGCGATCATGCTGATGGAGTTGTTGATGATGGTGCTGGTCGGGTTGGTGGACGGTGTAATCGACCCGATGACGCCGAAGGGCGCCTGCTCGATGAGCATCATGCCGTTATCCCCGGTTTTGCAATAGGTGGATAAATCCTCAATGCCGGGGGTGCGGCGGGCGACCAGCAGGTTTTTTTGAATTTTGTCGGCCACGCGGCCGTAGCCGGTTTCCTCGTTGGCGAGTTTCGCCAGTGGTTCCGCGTTTTCAATCGCGGCTTTGCGCATGGCTTCAATCATCTCGCCGCGTTTTTCCAGCGTCATCTCCGCCAGTTTCAGCTGCGAAAGCTTCGCGTTTTGCACAGCCTCCTCGGCAGTGTCGCAAAGCCAGCGGCCGCTGCCGCCCTGTGCCGCCGGAATGGCGGCGGGTGCGGCAGTTTTCAGCGCACCGGAAAGGCTTTTGACGATTTCATCCGTAATCTGCCGGATATCCTGTTCTGTCAATGCCATAGTACTCGGCTCCTTATCTTACGTCGATCAGCTCTATGCCCTTCGCGGCGGCCGCGTCCCGCGCCAACGGGGTTACAATCGCGTCCTTCCCCAACCGGATCAGCTTGTACCCGTCGCGAACGGCAGCCAGCACATCATCCTCGGAGAGAAAACGGTGGGGTTCCAGCGAAAGATCCAACATGGTAGTTTTAATTTCGATGGGTTTTTGTGGTGTGTAGGTAACTGGCTCCGGTGCGGCGGGCGGCTTGGGCGCGGCCTTGGGCACATAGGTTTTCAGCTCCGGGGCGCTTGCCGCGGGCGTTACCGCTGCGGGAGGCGGTGCGCTTACCGCTTTGGGTGCGCACAGGATGCGGCACAGCTGCCCATCCTTCACCATGCAGGCGTTTGCCTCGTCCTTGTCGATGTGTGCTTCCAAGCTATGGGCTTCGCCGCTGCGCACCACCAGGTTTTCCAGCACCGTGGCGCGGGGGCCTTCTACTTGCAGGGCGACGACGTCGCCATCCTTTAAGCCATAACCGGTCGCTTCTGCGGGCGACATATGCAAATGCCGGGCCGCCACCACAACGCCATGGTCGATGGTGATGCGTTTGTCACCGTTCACCAGCGCGCAGCCGGGAGTGTTTACCGTATCGCCGGACATGCGCAGTACGGGTTTAATGCCGACCTTGTAGCAATCGGTCGTGCTCAGCTCGATCTGCGTTTCCTTACGCGCCGGGCCTACCACACGCAGCGTCAGCTTGCCTTTGGGGCCTTCCATGGTGACGCTTTCGTTGCAGGCAAACTGCCCGGGCTGCGCCAGATCGCGCATGTTGGTCAGCTGATAGCCCGCGCCGAAGAGCCGCTCCACATCCGCCTGGCTTAAATGGATATGGCGGTTGGAGGACGAAACCGGCACAAAGCGTTCGCCTGTTTTTGCCAGCTCCGTAAGTACGATACGGAGCACAATGCCTTGCAGCTCTTTCTCGTTCATTTTATTTCTTCTGCGCTTCCTGCTTTTTGCGGAAAATCTCCTTCAGACTTTCGGTGTAAGGCGGGCGGGCAATACCGTACTCGGTAATGATGGCGGTAATCAGCTCGTTATCCGCAAAGTCGAAGGCGGGGTTGTACACATTTACGCCTTCGGGTGCCATGCGCTTTTTATACCACATCTCGGTCACTTCTTCGGCGGGGCGCTGCTCAATGGTAATATCCTCGCCCTTTTCGATGGACATGTCAATGGTGGATGTGGGACCGCAGACGTAGAAGGGAATGCCGTAGTACTTGGCCAGAATCGCCACGCCGCTTGTGCCGATTTTGTTGCACGCGTCGCCGTTGGCGGCCACGCGGTCGCAACCGACGAAAATCGCCTGCACCCAGCCGTTTTTCATTACCTGGGAAGCCATGTTATCACAGATAACAGTGGTATCCACACCGTCGGCGAACAGCTCGAACGCGGACAGGCGCGCGCCTTGCAAAAGCGGGCGGGTTTCATCGGTAAAGACTTTAAAGTTCATGCCGCGTTCCCGGCCCAAGTGGATAGGCGCAAGCGCCGTGCCGTACTTGGAGGTCGCCAGCTGACCGGCGTTGCAGTGCGTCAAAATGCCGCATCCATCTTCAATCAGGCTCAGGCCGTATTCGCCGATCTGGCGGCACATCCACACATCCTCATCCTTAATGGCAACGCATTCCTTGTGCAGCAGTTCCTTCAGCTCGGGGATGGACTTATCTTTGCCCGCCAGCACAACGCCTTCCATGCGGTTGAGCGCCCAGGACAGGTTGACCGCCGTGGGGCGTGCGGAATCCAAATATTCCTTTGCGGCTTTGAACTGTTTATAGAAGTCCTCGTAGCTATCAGCCTGCATCTGCTTGGCAGCCAGATAGATGCCAAAACCAGCCGCAACGCCAATGGCGGGCGCGCCGCGCACCTTGAGCAGGTAAATCGCTTCCCAAATTTCCTTCTGCCCGGTCAGGTGTAAAATTTCCACCTCATAGGGCAGGCGGGTCTGGTCGATAATGACCAGCGCGCTTTTTTCGTCGTCCAGCGAGACGGTTTCATAGCTCATAATGTTCTTGTCAGCCATGGTTCATCACCCTTTACATCATCATTTTTCCTGCGCCGGCAGGGGCGGCGGCAGCGGCTGGGCGCCTACCCGGCCGCCCGCCTTTGCATTACTTGGCAGCTTGAGACGCTTTATGCACGGCTGCCACAAAATCCTCGCCTTTTTGGAAGGCGGTACGGTTCATAATATAGTCTTTCGCGCACAGGATGTTTACGCGCTCGGCGTAGGCACGCTTGTCCGCATCGGCGATGGTGGTTACATCCTTCACCTGCGCCATGCCCACCGTGCGGCGGATCAGCTCGGTGCCGGCGTAAGCGGCAGTGTCCGCCATAATGCTGGAGAGATACCACTCTTTAAAGCCGGGGGTCAGTGCCATCAGGTCGGTCGCGCACTCGTCAAAGACCTTCAGGAACTTTTCACTAAAGAGGTTCAGGCTTTCTTCAATCGCCTTGAGCGTCCAATCGCAGAATTCCGTCGCGCCCGCCGCTACGCCGTTATCGTAAGCGAAAATCAGGTTAGCGACTACATTGCCGATATCGTAGCCCATGGGGCCATAGAAGGCAAATTCGGGGTCGAACACACGGGTGCTGTCCTGCTTAACGAAAATGGAGCCGGTGTGCAGATCGCCGTGAATCAGCGCCTGCGCGTTGTTCATAAAGTCGAACTTGATCTTGGCGATTTCCAGATGCAGTTTCACATCGTCATACAGCTCACGTTTTACAAAATCGGCGTTCTTTTCAAAAACGAGGTTACGGTGGTTGCAATCGTTATACGGCTCGGTCAGCACCAGATCCTCGGTGATCTCACAAAGCTCGGGGTTAATAAAGCGTTTGACCATGTCCTTCTTGGCTTTGTGTTCCATGGCGACGTCGGTGGTTTTAAGCAGCGTGTTCACCATGTAAGTCGCAATATCTTCCGCAAAGCGCGGGAACGTCTCGTGCCGCATCAGCGCGTACCGCATCAGCGCATGATCGGACAGGTCTTCCATTACACAGGCACTCATCACGGTATCGTAGCCGAAAATCTGCGGCACCAGACCGGGGGCGTATTTCCACTGGATTTGCAGAATCTCACTTTCGATGCGGTTACGGTCGGTGGATACCTTCATTTCGGCGGAGATACGCAGCGACACGCCCGCCTGCTTCACGATCACGCTTTTTCCGGTTTTTTCGTCCACTACGCGGAAAACGTAGTTGAGGTTCCCATCGCCGATCTCCTTGGCGGTCAACTCGGCGTCCGCGGGCATATAGCCCTTCTCCTTGACGTAATCAAGTACGTCTGGGGTTTTCATCAGAAAATAGGTGTCAAAGCGGGACATGGTCAATACTTCCTTCCTTTTCGTTGTTTATTGTGTACATATCGTTTCGGCTGCAGGGGGATCAGCGGAACTCCAGGTTCCGGTAATCCAGCGGGTCGATTTCCGCAAGGGCATGCATCTCCGCCTCGGTTGGCGGGGGTGTGGTTTCCAGCGCCAGGTAGCGGATGGGGAAACCGGTGTTTTCGGCTACCTCCTCAATGCTGGAGGTGGGATGGACGGATTTTAAGATCAATTCACCGCCGTACATGGTAAACACGCAAAGCGGGGTAACAATATCGCTCACGTTGCCGCGTGCGGTAATAAAATCGGTCTTAGGGCAAAAGGTGCGCTTATCATGCTTGGTACGCCAGATGATGGCGCGCTTGGCTGTGGGGATCAGCACGGCGCTGCCCGCGCCGCCCGGCAGGCGAACCTTTGGCTTGTGATAATCCCCAATCACGCTGGCGTTGACGCTGCCGTGGTTATCAAACTGCACGCCGCTCAAAAATGCTACGTCCAGCCCGCCACGCATGCTCAGGTCGAACACTTCCATCAGGGGGAACGCCGCCTCGGCAGTCTGCCACAGCTCATCGCCCGCGCTGGTAAAGCTTTGCAGACGAGGTTTATGCGGATCTACGCCGCCGGGGATGTTCAGGTGCACCAATTGCGGCGCGTGCGTCGCCTTAGCCAGCAACACGGCAATCATCGGCAAATGGGAGCTGACGCCGTGGAACACAGTCTCGCGGTCTTGCAGGAGGCGCGCCATGCTGACGGCCATCATATCGCAGGGTCTTAGCATGTTACACCCTCCTTTGCAGCCAGGCGCTCAGCTCGTCGGGCGTGGAAAGCCCTAGGAACGAACGGATGGCGTCATCCGCTACGCCGTACGCGCCGGAGCAGGCACAGGGCGCTGCCCCGCGTGGCTGATGCACCACCGCGCTGACCATAAAATGCGGAATGTCTGCCTTTACGGGGCTTGCGGCAAAATAATCCTCGCTAACAATGCGCTCCGCCGTGATGATGACCGTTTCGGAAGCGCGGGAGAGCAGTACGTCGTCATACTTGGGGCCTTCAATCAGTGCGTTGCCGTTTTCATCGGCCAGCTGCACATGCAAAATACTCACATTGGGACGCATCGCCTTGACGGCGTTGAGTGTTTCTCCCGTAAAGGGGTCGGCAACGGGCGCAAAATAATCGTTCACCGTTACCAGATCGCTGATCTTTAGCCCGCGCACCGGCATAAACGGAATGCCGTAGCTGGCGGCGCGCAAGGCGGAAATAACCGTATAACAGGCATGTTCGTTCGCCTGCACCGTGCCGCCCTGTACCGCCTTGCGGTAGTGCTGGCACAGGGAATACTCGGTTTCGTAACTGATAAAGCCCGCGTCCACGCTGGCAACGCAGCCCGCAAAGCAGAGCAGATCCACATCCATGCCCCCGGCGGTTTTCACCAGCCGCAGGCCCTGCTTGCGCTGCCTTGCCAGTTCCATTACGGCGGCCATGGGCGCGCGGTTGAGGGTGTTTCCGCCCAAACCAAGCAGCGCTCCATCCGGGATGCTCTGCACCGCCTGGGTTAAACCGGTCAGCTTGCTCATTGGGTCCGCCTCGTTTCCATATACAGTTTCCGGGATGTGCCGCTACTTGGCGGCGTTGGCGGCGATGTGTACCGCATCCCACACGGTGGCGAAGGGAGGCGCGTACGCCAGGTCGACCATGCCGATTTCAGCAGTGGACAGCCCCGCGTGGATGGCGGTGGCAAAAATGTCGCCGCGCAGCACCGCACCCTTTTCCCCGGCGATGTTGGCGCCCAGCAGGCGCAAAGTGCGCTTTTCGTACAGCAGCTTAATAATCAGCTTCGTCTGCCCCGGGTAATACCCCGGATGATCATACGCAGTAACCAGCTTGGTCGCATAATCCAGATTTTTGCGTTGCGCGTCGGCTTCGCTAAGCCCAGTCCGAGCCATTTCCAAATCGCATACTTTAATAGCGGCAGTGCCCAGCGCGCCTTTAAATACTTCGTGTGCGCCGGCCATATTCGCTCCGGCGATACGGCCGCATTTATTGGCTACCGTGCCCAGTGGCAGAAAATAATTTTCCTCGGCTACACGGTGCCAGCAAACGGCGCAGTCGCCCGCGGAGAAAATATCCGGCAGGTTGGTACGCTGCTCGCGATCCACCTGAATCGCACCGTTGCGGGCCATATCCAGCCCCGTGCCCTTTAAAAAGCCCGTGGCAGGCACGACGCCGATGGCGACAAGCACCACGTCCGCGCGGTACTGTGCCTGATCGGTATGCACCAACCGGTGATCCGTCTCCTCTGTAAAGGAAGCAACGCGTTCCCGCAGTTTCAGTGTAACGCCCTTGCGTTCCAGCTCCTGCGCGGCCATTTCGGAAAATTCCGGCTCAAACGGCGTCAGCAGCCGGTCGGACGCTTCAATCAGCGTTACCTTTTTTCCCAGGTGCAGCATTGCCTCGGCCATTTCCACGCCGATGTAGCCGCCCCCGACGATCACCACTTCGCCAATGCCCTGCAGCTGGGCGATTTTTTCAAACAGGAGGCCGTCCTCCATGGTTTTCACATAGAATACCGAGGGTAAATCCGCACCCGGCACGTTGGGCATCACCGTTTCGCAGCCCACGCCGATCATCAGGGTATCGTAATGATCCCAAAACAGCTCGCCGCTGTCGTGGTTTTTCACCTGTACGCGTTTACCGGGTACATCCACCTGCACAGCCTCATGCCTGAGAAATGTGCGGATACCCATTTTGTCATACTGCTCGCGCGTGCGGGCTATCAGCTTATTCGGGTCGGTGTTGAAACCGCCGATAAAGTAGGGCAAGCCGCATGCGCCGTAGGAGAGGAAGTTCCCCCGCTCGTACACTACCACGTCCGTATCCGGCTTTTCCCGTTTCAGCTTGGAAGCCGCACTCATGCCCGCCGCCACGCCGCCCAGAACAATCGCTTTCATGTTTCACCCTCGCAGTTTTCGTTGCCGCCGCAGCTGCAAACACTTTGTTTAGCGGTTCAGCCCCTGCAGGCGCGCAATTACGGCCTGCGTAATCGCCTGCACGTCCACTTCGCTTTGTCCCTTGTCCGCCGCGCAGCCGCAGCTCTGGTTCAGCAGCGGAGAAGCGCCCACCGGCGAATTGCCGGCAATCACATCCTGCGTGTTGGTGGGTTTGGCCGAGCAGGGCGGAATGCCGCCGGAGGAGATGCCCAGCTTGTTGCGAATCTCAATCAGCTCGTTTACCTGTTCGCAGCTAAGCACGTTTGCCTTACCAATAATATTGCCCGTGTACATGATGACCATGGCGTAGTGCTCGGTCGATTCCAGCCGGTACCACGCATCCATCAGCGTCGGGCCCCACGCCACCGCGCCGTGGTTGGCCAGCAGCAGCGCGTTATAATCTTTTGCATAAGGGGCGATAGAATCCGGGATGCCCTGGGAGCCGGGCGCTTCGTAGTGTACGCAGGGCACAGTGCCCAGGTTTACAAGCGCTTCGGGATAAATAGCCTTGTCAAGGCCGATGCCCGCAATGGCAAACGATGTGCTGATCGGCGGATGCGCGTGGCACACGCCCATTGCCTCCGGATTTTCCAGATAGATACGGATGTGCATTTTCACCTCGCTGGAAGGGCCGCGCTCGCCCTGGGAGAGCACAGTGCCGTCCAGACGCATCTTCACCAGCTGATCCTCGCTCATGAAGCCCTTGGATACGCCGGTGGGCGTGGTCCAGATAATATCATCGTCCACCTTACAGCTGATGTTACCGTCGTTGGCTGCCACAAAGTTTTTGGTATACATCCGCCTGCCGATTTCCACAATCAGCTTTTTAGCCGCTTCATCCGTAGGGTATTTGCTAATACCGCGCATGTTCATCACCTGTAATCTTTCATTATAATAAACGCCCTGTGGAATTTGTGTTCAGTATTGTTTATACATAAACAACCCATCTAAACTACATTCAATATTATAAGTGTATCATGTACTGATGTCAACACTATCTTTCCAAAATGTTCATACTGAAAACCGCTAAATACTAAACACGTTTATATGCTATATGAGCACATTTTCTTTATTTTTCAACGGTTTTACCCGTTTTATTCTGTTTAGAAAAATTACTAAAATAATTTTAAACTTTTACTTGCCTTTAGGAATAAAAGGTGATATACTGTGGTCAACAAGGGGGTCACGTCAACTGAAGCCCCAATGAATTTAATAGGAGGTTTACCATGAAAAAGATCGTATCTCTGGTTTTAGCTCTCGTAATGGTGTTTGCCTTGTGCACCACGTCCGTTGCCGAGACTGCCAATCCCGTTGAGGGAAAGAAGGTTGCTTACGTAATGTGGCTGTCTTCCTCCACCATTTTCCAGATGTGGAAAGATTCCTGCTCCGACTTGGCCGCTGCGCTGGGTGTGCAGTTTGACTTCTTCTTCTGCGATAATGATATCAACAAATGGCAGGATACCATTGCCAGCTGCGCCGCCGCCGGATATGACGGCTTGATCGTCAGCCACGGTAATAAAGATGGTTCGTATGTGTTCCTCAAAGGCATTACGGAACAGTACCCCGATATGAAGCTCGTTTGCTTCGACACCCAGTTCTATGCAGACGGCGAATACCAGAAGCTGCCTGGCGTAACCCAGCTCTTCCAGCAGGATAAGAGCCTCGTTACCGTTCTTCTGGACAAATTCGTTGCTGATTTCGGCGAAGGCGTGCGTCTTGTTAAAGTATGGCGCGGCCCGAACTACAACAGCCCGTTTGACCGCCGCGAAGTCGGTTGGGAAGAATATGAAGCAGCCGGCAAGATCGTGACCGTCGGCGAAATCCAGCCTCTGCAGGATACCGTTGATTCCGCTAACGTCGTATCCGCCGCTTATCTGCAAGGCTTGAGCCGTGACGACGTGGACGGCATCGTGGTATACTATGATGCATACGGTCAGGGCGTTTACAATGCAATCATCGAAAACGATAACTTCAACGGCAATGTCGGCGCTGCGCTGCCGATGGCTTCCGTAGACATCGATCCCGTTGACGTAACCAACATGCTCACCCGCCCGGACATCTGGACCGCGGCCGGCACCACCGACTGGACCCTGAACGGCGAAATCGCAATGCGCTTGCTGCTGTTGGAACTGGCCGGCGAATATGACAAGATCTACGATCCCGCTTCCGGCGAATACGGTGTGGACGTTGTAGAAGTTCCTGGCTCCGCGATTCTGGCTTCCGATCTGCAGGCCGATTCCACGGTTGAGAATCTTGGCAACGTAGCACCCGATACCTACGGCAACCTCTCTTACCTGTCCGTTGCCGATTGGATGCCCGCAGAACTGATTCACTAAGCCATAACCTAACAGCCATTTGAGCAATGTTACTTGACAAGGAGGCGTCGGAGTATTTGCTCCGACGCTTCCTTCTTCAAAAACGTCGCTCTGAAAAAAGAGAGGGAAATCCATGGACAAACTTACGCTAGGTACACGAAATGTATCCATTGAATTTCCCGGCGTTAAGGCGTTGACGGACGTCAACTTTGAGGTCAGCACCGGCGAGATCCGCGCGGTAGTCGGCGCCAACGGAGCCGGGAAATCCACCCTGATGAAGATTCTAGCAGGCGCAAACCCCGATTATACGGGCGAAGTGTACCTGAACAATAAAGTTATCGACCTGCGCACCACCATGGCAGCCAAGAAGCACGGTATTCAGATTGTGTATCAGGAGGTCGATACGGCGCTGGTGCCCACTCTTTCCGTTGCGGAAAACGTAATGCTCAACAACTTGGTGATGGATTCGCACAATACCATCGTCAACTGGCCCAAACTGCGCCGCGACGCGCAGGAGATTTTAAAACGCCTGCACATCGATGTAAACGTTAAGAAACTGGTGCAAAACCTTTCCCTGGCACAAAAACAGATGGTGCTGATCGCCAAGGCTATCGCCTCGGAGTGCAATTTTCTGATTCTGGATGAGCCGACCGCACCCCTGAGCGATACGGAAACCGCGGAGCTGTTTGACCTGGTCAAGCACCTGCAGGCCACCGAGAACATCGCGATCGTTTTTATATCGCACCGCATCAACGAAGTACTGCAAATCTGCGACCATTACACCGTCATGCGCAATGGCGAAATCGTGGACACGTGCCCCATCACCCCCGAAACCTCTACCAAGGAAATCGTCGAGAAAATGCTCGGCCGTACGTTTGAAGAGATTTTCTCCAAGGAAGAAGCCGAGATAGGCGAAGTCGCGCTGGAAGTATCCCACCTGTCCGGTGCGGATGGCAAGGTAAACGACGTTTCCCTGAATGTTCGCCGGGGCGAGATTATCGGCATTGCGGGTCTGGTGGGCGCAGGCAAATCCGAGCTGTGCAAAACACTGTTTGGCGCGTATAGGAAAACTGCCGGAACCATTACCCTGAACGGGAAACCGCTCAAAATAGACACCCCCACACACGCCGTAAAAAACCGCTTTGCCCTCGTACCGGAGGAACGGCGCAAGGAAGGTGTGCTGGTGCACGAAACCGTAAACTTTAACCTTTCGGCCGCCTGTTTAGGCCGGTTTTGTACACTCTCCTTTATTAACAAGAAAAAAAACCGCCGCAAACGCAACGCACTTTGTGGATGATCTGGGCATCGCAACGCCCAGCATCAAGCAATATGTACGCAACCTGTCCGGCGGCAACCAGCAAAAGGTCGTCGTAGGCAAATGGCTGGCGGCGGATTGCGACGTATATATTTTCGACGAGCCTACCAAAGGTGTGGACGTCGGCGCAAAACAGGATATATTCCGATTAATCAACGAAATCAGCAAGCAGGGGAACTGCGTAATCTACGCCTCCTGTGAAAACGGCGAGTTGCTCTCGATTACGGATCGCATCTATGTGCTGTATGACGGCCATGTGATGGCGGAGTTAAACACCGCAGATACCAACGAAGACGAGATTATGCATTACGCAGTGGGCAGCAGCGCTAAATATGCTTAAAATCCCCGGAAAATAGACTAAAGTAACAGGAGGAGATCCACCATGCAAGCTGCGTTGGGCAAAAACACAACGGGATCCGGCAAAAGAGTACTCCGGTTCCTGCTGGATTGGGCCGTCATTATTACATTGGTGCTCTGTTTCGGTATTTTTACCCTCATTAAGGGCAGCAGCTTTATGTCGCAGAATAATATGATCAATATTCTGCGCGCCATGTCCATCACAACGGTATTCGGCATCGCGGCAACGGTGACGATGGCGCCCGATGGTTTCGATTTGTCCGCATGTACGCTGGCAAGTTGTTCATCCTACGTATTCGTGAGCATGTACCTGTGGTATGGCCTGCCGCTGTGGCTGTGCATCGTGATCACCATTCTGGCCACCATGGTCATGTACCAGCTGACCATGTTCCTCATCCTCGTTTGCAAAATCCCCGACATGCTGGCAACACTTGCGCTGATGTTTGTGCATCAGGGCCTGGGCCAGTGGTACATCGGCGGCGGCGCGGTTTCCACCGGCATGCGCTTGCCCAACGGCAACTCCCCCGTCCGTACCTCGCTGGAAGCTTCCTTCTCCGCCATCGGCCGCGCGCCGTGGATCATCATCATCATGCTGGCCTGCGTACTGGCCGCCTTTATCTTCCTGGAATACACCAAGCACGGCCGCTTCATTTACGCTATGGGCGGCAACCGCCAGGCGGCGAAGCTGTCCGGCATCAACGTAAAAGGCTACCGTTACCTGGCAGGCATGATTACCGCTGTGTTCATCGCCATCGGCGGCATTCTGGTTGCTTCCCGCGGCAGCTCGGCGCAGGTTATGGGCGCCGATAACTACCTGATGCAGTCGTTGGCCGCCGTATTCGTTGGCCGCTCGGTCGGCGGTGCGGAAAAACCGAACGCACTGGGCACGCTCATGGGCGCCATGCTGGTGTCCACGCTGGAAAACGGCCTGACCATCTGCGCCGTATCCTACTACGTACTCCCCGCAGTAAAGGGCGCGGTTCTGGCCCTCGCGCTGATCGCGGCTTACGCCGGCAAAAAGGAGCAGTAAGCCTTCCCATTCCATTAAACAAAGCAGCACGGTTTCGCCTATTTGGCGGAACCGTGTTTTTTACGCGTACATCGCCTTGACAAAGCGACACACCTGTCGTATATTGAATAGCGACATCCGTGTCGCTTTTTAGAATCTAACGAGAGGAGTAAGAAAATGCCGTCCAAAGGAGAACAAACCAGACAATTGATACTGTCCACCGCTAAGCAGCTGTTTTCCCAAAAAGGTTACGCAGTCGTCACCATGAAGGATATTTGCGACGAAATCGGGCTGAGCCGCGGTGGGCTCTACCGCCATTACAGCTCCACGCGGGAGATGATGCTTGCCATCCTTGCGGCGGATAAGGCCCGGGCACAGGAATCGCTGGAGCGCGCGATGCAAAAAGGCATTCCCGCCGCACAGCTTTTGGATATCTTTTTGCAAAACATTAAAGCCGATATAAAAAGCGGCGAAAACCGTTTCTCTTTTGCCGTTCACGAGTTCGCTTTTATCGAGCCATCGCAAAGCGGTTACCTGCAAAGCCGCTTTGAAAGCGCGGTTACCATGCTTTCCGCACTGCTGCGCTATGGCCAGCAAACCGGAGAATACAAACACTTTGACGCTCTCACCGTCGCGGCGCACATCACGTTTTGCCGGGACAGCCTTGTTACCTCCTCCGCCTCCCTGCCGCTATCCGAAACCCTGATCAACCGACAGATAACCTATCTTAGAAATATGGTGATGAAAGATGAAACCCAACCTATTTACCCCGATTGACCTGCAAACATGGCCCTTGACCCAGATGTTTACCTACTATACTCAAATGGCTCCGACCACCTACACCGTAAACGTATCTATGGACGTGACCACCCTGCGAAACACACTGAAAAACCGGGGCATGAAGTTTTTCCCAGCCTATTTATACCTTGTAACCAGTGCTATCCAAAAGCAGCCGGAGCTGCGCATCGCCAAACGGGACGGGGTTCTTGGCCTCTGGGATACGCTCACGCCCGCTTATCCGCAATTTCACGAGGACGATCACACCACGTCCCTGTTGTGGACAGAATACAGCCCCGATTTTATGGACTTTTATCACGATTATTTAGAAGATACCCGGCAGTATGGAGCAAGCCACGGCATTCTCTCCGCCAAGGGTCTTCCCCCGGCCAGCACATACATTATCTCCTGCATACCATGGTTTACATTCAATAGCTTTTCGCTGCACAACCACGGCATACAGGATTACTTTTTCCCTTCCTTTGAAGCAGGCGGATTTCAGGATACCAACGGACGCATCCTCATGCCGCTGTCCGTAACCGTGCCCCATGCCACCATGGACGGTTACGGCCTGAAGGTATTCTTTGAACGTTTACAGCACTCCATGAATCATCCCGAGGAGTGGCTGGCTCCCTGATGTTGCCGGGATGACGCCTCTTCGCCAAAACACGGCTGTCTCCCGTTGACCCTAAAGGATGACGCACCCTTCGTACCAGTTCCATTTTACATTCGGTTTGACAGATATGATAAGAAGGTACGCACGCCGCGCTCTTACGATAAAACCGCGCCAAGCATCACCACCGGCTCGGCCGGTAGTTTACGCCAGTCCAAAAAGCGCCCGTTACCGGCACTGCTTGTAAACGCATCGAAAGATTGGACAACCGCAAAGCGTTTCCAGACAAGCCCTTAGATACTCATTCCCATCATTGTTCACCGGCTTTACCCGTAAGTGGCTCCATATATTCTTACCTATTTGTCTGGTTTGCCATTGCATCTTCTTCGATTGTCTTTATTTGTATTCTTGTATCCGTTTCGCATTCTTTCCCACGGTGTCCCATCGGAGCCACTAAACCAGAAATGCCGGTTCCCAACCTTTGAAACAAAAGCTTCCTGCGTTTCCCTGGCATAGCCGGGTTCTCTTCGCTCTTAAATCGTCCACTTAAGCGTACATAAAGACGGCGCGGTAATGCTACCGCGCCGTCTGGTTTGTTCCCATACGGAGGTTACCGGTTTCCCGCAGCCAAGTAATGGTATCCGCAACGGTCTCCTCCATGGGGCGGCAGGTAAATCCCAGCTCTGTTTTCGCCCTTGTGGCGTCAAAATCGTTATTCCGCTCCAAATTATACACCGTAAAACGGCTGAACCACGCCGGTCTGTTGGTAATCCGCGTATACAAAGACCCAATCCCGGCAAACGGGCGCAATAGCCACAGTGGCAGCGAAACGCCCGGCGCCTGTATGCACGCATTGCGGCAGATGGTTTGCACCAGCTCCTGAAAAGTAAACTGGCTGCCTGCCATGATGTAGCTTTTCCCCTTACCCCCTTTTTCGGCGCAAGCCACAATACCCGCCGCCAAATCCCGCACATCCACGGCGCTGAACGTACCGCCGATGGAAACGGGCATCCGTCCTTCCGCAACCATTTTAACGCTGCTGGTAATCATCCCGAAGCCCGAATCGTACGGGCCGAAGATGCCGCTGGGCAAAACCAGCGACGCGTTCAGCCCCTGCTCCTCTACGGCATGCATCACCAGCGCCGAAGCCATCGCCTTGGTTTTCGCGTAATATCCGGTTACCTTTTCCGGGTCAAAGTGCTCCGTTTCCCGTATCTTTTGCCCGCGGGGCGGCTCGGGAATCGCACTGGTGGAGCTGATGTATACCAGCTTTTCCACGCCGTAGCGCACACACATATCCACCATGTTTTTAGTGTCTTCCACATTCACCCGCCGGACCTTTTCGTTGGGGTTTGGGTCCAGCGTAACAATGGCGGCAGCGTGAATCACCACCCGGCCGGTATCCGGCGGCACGGCAAAAAAGCGGGTCAGGGAATCCACATCGCATACGTCCCCCTGTGTTTTCTCCACTTCGGGCGGCAGCGCATCCCCCGCCGGATCGCCCGGCAGTACCAATACGCGAACGGGGTATCCTTTACCCAGCAGGATCCGAATCAGGTTACTGCCCAGCAATCCCGTAGCGCCGGTCAACAAATACAGGCTCTTTTTCATCTTTTTCGCCTCCGCCATTCCAGCATATCCCTTTTTTTCTATTGTAAGGGATTTGCCATGCGCAAAGCAATCCATTATCAACAATATTCTCTATGCTCGCGGAAGCTTCCGGCACCATATGCAAGCCGCCTGCTGAAAGAAGCAGGCGGCTTATGCAAGTATGGTCAGGGATTACACATCCGCCTGCGGCGGCAGTGAATGCAGCCGGCGCTTTCGCCAAACACGGTTCAGCGCGCCGTTAACGAGGCGCGCCAGCGCCAAATATCCGGTTACGGCATACGGAAGCAGGCCGAAAAAGTAGAACAGGGTATACTGCCCTTTCGCTTCCCATACGAGGTGGAATAGAAAACCACCAATAAAGTACAGCGGAAAAAACAACGAAACAAAAGCGTGCTTTTTCATACACAGCAGCACCCATAGCAGTGCGCCCATCAGCACGATGCTATGGTACTGGTTCATCCACCAGAGTGCGGCGTTCCCGATTTTACCCCGCTCATACAAGCTGAGCGCAAACCATCCGCGCTGCGGGTTTCGCGCCATTTCATTGACCCAAAGGGATTGGAAGCTGGGTTCTTCCCACTGGGAGATGGTTTTACGGTATAAAAACGATGCGGCATAGGCGGGGTCTTCCCGAAAAATGGCAAGCCGCTCCCGGATGCTTTGCAATGCGCGTTCACGGGTCGCTTGGGTATCCAACCCGGACGCGCGGTAATACGCATATCCGTTTTCGTTATACCATCCGGGTTCGTGCCCCTCTTCTTCCTGCAATCCCAGCATCACCCACGAACTCATGGGAAAGCCTTCCGCCAATTGTATTCCCGTCACCGCGCTGGTTACCGCCTGCACAGCACCGCCGCCAAAATAGCCGGTTACCGCCACCAGCAATGCGGCCAGTGCCGAAGCCATACGTTTATGGTTTGCCGCATGCCATAGCAGCAGAAGCAGTGCCGCGCAGGACGCGATTATATAATTCTTCTTCATCAGGCAGGCCAGCGCAAAAAAAACAACCACCGCCGCCAAGTGCCGTGCTTTGGGTTTTTCCAGGTACAGCAGCAGCGCTCTGGCCCCCAACAGCATAAAGCACAGCCCGAACAGGTTTCCGTATACGAATGGTACATACAGCGAAAGCGGCAGGAACAGCAGCGCGCTTACCCGTACATATAGCCGCATTTTCCGGTCATGGAAAATTAAAACGCCGCATTCGCCCAGCGCCCATACGCTAACCAAATTAGCCGCCACATTGGCAAACTGGAAAACCATTACATTCTGCGCACCGCCCAGTAGCGAAAACAGCGAAAGAAACAGTATAAGCGGCAATTGGAACGGGAAATAATTCAAATAATAGTATTGCAGGCTTTGGGAGTAATCCCCCCTCGCCAGTGCATTGGCGGCGGATATACACAAATGCTGATCGAAAATCGGGATGGATTTGGAAACCAACACGCAAAAAGAAGACCCTGCCAGCAGCAGAAACATTACCAGCAAGTTCAGGCGGGATTCGGTTTTTTCCGTCAACCTGTCACCGCGGCGCAGCCATACCACCGCGGCGATGACTATCAGCCCGATCGTTGCCAGATGCACCAGCGGTTGATCCGCCAGATTCCGGATGGTTTCGGTGCTCTTCATTTCGGAGGTGAAAAACAGGCTGTGAATTGCAAGAAACGCAATGATGAGCGCAAAAAGAACAACGGCTATCCATTTTACAATGCTCAATAAACGTTGCATATCCGCATCTTACCTTTCTGCTTATATCAACAGCAGCTTACAGTTTAACACGCACGGCAATTGCCGTGCTTTTATTTATGCATTTCCGTCTTCTCAACCTTTTGCATTTCCGCTTCCAGCCCGCTATGGGCAAGGCGTATCCCGTCCTTCAGGCAGGTAAGCATCAGCCGCCAGGCTTACATTTGTTTTTCCAAGCATACGGATTCGGACATACCTACATACTGCCCATAGTTGGGGATGATGCGGTAGCCCTGGCTTTGATACATCGCAATGGCGCTTTGCATATGGGCGCCTGTTTCCAAAACCACCTTACCGTAGCCTTTGGCTTTGGCGCGTTGCTCCAAATGCGCAATCACGGTTTTGGCATAGCCGCGCCGCCGGTATTGCGGCCGGGTAAACACGCGCTTCATTTCCGCCATTCCCGGCAGATAATCCCGGAATCCGCCGCAAGCCGCCGCCACGCCGTTTTCCACAATCAACACCACATCATGCACATGCTCCAGCGTATTGTACTGCACATACTGCTTGCGGTTTTCTTCTCCGCCCGCCAGCAGGTTCAAATAATCGTCCAGCTCGTTGCAAATTTCTACAAACCGCGGATCGGTACCATCCGTAAAGACAATATCCATTGCTGCGTTTCTCCTTGCGTACAACCTTTGCACATCGATTATAGCACAAATAACAGCCTGTAACCTTTAAAAACCGCGTAAAATCCAGTCGAAAACAAGCGCATTTCCAGAAAGGAAACCCATTGCCGAACATGTCTCGCTCTCCAGCCAAACACCGCCTCAGCATCTCCTTCCGCCACTCGGTTTTTCCCGCGGCGAAATTTTATCCCGTTTTTACCGTAAGCTCTGCAAACCTCCCATCCATATCCATCACAACTCGGGTTGTTGTGGTATAATATAGAAAACGGAGTCGTCCCTATCACTCCTCCTGCGACAACCGGCGTTCTCGCGCCCGTCAATATGCTTACATCCATCCGCTTTCTACCACCCGCCCAGCCGCAACCCGTTTGCAGCTCTGTATGTTCAACCCTTCCTTCCCTCCGGCAGCAGAAAGAAGCTGATTCTATGCCGATCATCGCCGCGTATGCCGTACCCCACCCGCCCATCATCATTCCGCAGGTTGGCCGCGGAGAAGAAAAGAAAATCGCCATGACCGCCGAAGCCTATGCCGAGGTGATGCGCCGCACCGCCGCCCATGAGCCGGATGTGATCATTGTCACCAGTCCGCACTGCGTCATGTACGCGGACTATTTCCACATCTCCCCCGGCAAGGAAGCTTCGGGCGACCTGTCGCGCTTCCGCGGGGAGGATACCACCCTCACCGTAACGTACGATACGGAGCTGTGCACCGCTATCGAGAATCTGGCTATGGAAAACGATATTCCCGCCGGGCCCTTGGGCGAGCGCGACCCGTCGCTGGATCACGCCACGCTGATTCCATTGCTGTTTCTGAAAAACGAAAAGTACGCCTGCCCCATCATCCGTATCGGGCTGAGCGGCCTAAGCCCGCTGATGCACTACCGCTTTGGCCGGTGCATCGCCGAAGCGGCGGATATCCTCGGCCGCCGTGCCGTGTTCATCGCCAGCGGCGATCTATCCCACAAGCTCAAGGCGGACGGGCCTTACGGCTATGCCGCAGAAGGCCCCGTGTTTGACAAGTCACTTACCGCCGCCTTTGCCGCGGGCGATTTTGGCGCACTGCTGTCCATTCCGCCCGCCGTAGCCGAGTCCGCCGCCGAATGCGGCTGGCGCTCGTTCCAGATTATGGCGGGCACACTTGACCGCAAAGCCGTTACGCACGAGCTGCTCTCCTATGAGGGGCCATTTGGCGTCGGGTACGGCGTTGCCGCCTTTGAAGTCACCGGGGATGACCCGGCTCGTGACTTTGGCGATCAGTACCAGCGTGCCCGGCAGGAAGCCCTGCACCACATACAGCACGATGAGGACGCATACGTGCAGCTCGCCCGTTTAAGTCTGGAAACCTATGTGCGCACCGGCAAACACGCCGCTCTGCCAAAAGAGCTGCCCCCGGAACTGACGCAGGCACGCGCCGGAGCGTTCGTAACGCTGAAAAAGGATGGGCAGCTGCGCGGCTGCATCGGCACTACCGAGCCGACCGCGCCGTCGCTGGCCGCCGAAATACTGCAAAACGCTGTTTCCGCCGGTACGCACGACCCGCGCTTTGACCCCGTAACGGCGGACGAGCTAAAAGAGCTGGTGTACAGCGTGGATGTGCTGGGGCAGGCCGAACCCGTGGATTCCAAGGCTGCGCTGGACCCCAAGCGCTACGGCGTAATCGTACAAAGCGGTTACCGGCGGGGTTTGCTTTTGCCCGATCTGGAAGGCGTGGATACGGTAGATAAGCAAATTGGCATCGCCAAGCAGAAAGCCGGCATCCTCGCGGATGAAACAGTGCAATTGTTCCGTTTTGAGGTGGTGAGGCACCATTGATCTGTAATATATGCCCGCATCACTGTAACCTTGCGCCGGGGCAAAACGGCCGCTGCCGCGCGCGCGCCAACGTGGACGGCGTGATCACCTGCATCAATTACGGCAGGCTGACCGCACTGGCGCTGGACCCAATCGAAAAAAAACCGCTCATGCGCTTTCACCCCGGCACCAGCATCCTGTCAGTGGGCAGTTTCGGGTGCAACCTGCGCTGCCCCTTCTGCCAGAACAGCGACATCAGCATGGCGGGCGCAGCCATCCGAACGACGGATGTAACGCCGCAGGAGCTTGTGGACAAGGCCGTCTCGCTGAAAGCGGATGGCAACATCGGCATTGCGTACACCTATAACGAGCCGCTCATCGGGTACGAGTTTGTGCGCGACTGCGCAAAGCTGGCACACGAAGCGGGGCTGTACAACGTGCTGGTGACCAACGGGATGATCTGCGAAGAGCCGCTGCTGCAAATACTGCCGTTGATCGACGCGATGAACATCGACCTGAAAGGGTTTACCCAGCGGTTTTACGATTTTGTCGGCGGCGATTTGGAAGCGGTAAAAACCGCCATCCGCCTGTCCGCCGAGAAGTGCCATGTGGAAGTGACCACGCTGATCATTCCCGGTTTAAACGACAGCGAAACAGAGATGGACTTGGAGGCGCAGTGGCTGGCCTCCCTGCGGACGGATCTGCCGCTGCATATCAGCCGGTTCTTCCCCCACTACCACCTGCTGGATAAGCCGCCCACCCCGGTGGAAACCATCTACCGCCTGCGCGAAGTTGCCAAGCAGCACCTGCTGCATGTATACACCGGCAATTGCTGATGTGTGCCCGGCGTCACACCGCCGCCCGGCGCGATTGACAAACATAAACCCGTATGGTAGCATAATGCCGAACTGGAAATATGATGAAACGGAGCTGAAAAGATGCGCAAATAATTCTGCCGCTTATTCCTTATAAAGGGAGAGCAAGGCCCGTTTGCCCCGTGCAATACGGCTTGCCTTGTTGTGGCAGAATCGCGCAGCCGGAAGGCTCTGTTTTTGTTTGCGCTTTTTTGCTGTCCCCCTTTCCTGAAAGATTGGAGAACACAGCATGGCCATGATACAACTGACGGATATCACCTTTGCCTACGATGGCAGTTACGACGACATTTTTACCCACTTTTCCTGCCGGCTGGATACCCGCTGGCATCTGG
Organism: Candidatus Limiplasma sp.; assembly: GCA_963663285.2. GTDB lineage: Bacteria > Bacillota > Clostridia > Christensenellales > Aristaeellaceae > CAXXOK01. Next base: position 2,253,398 of record CAXXNI010000002.1, read on the forward strand.
GGCTGATCGGCCGCAACGGGCGCGGTAAAACGACGCTGCTCAGGCTGCTCGCGGGAGAATTACACGCACACGGCAGCATCGACATGCCGCTCAAACCAGCCTTATTCCCCTTCCCCGTTCCCCACCCGGAGTATTTGACAACGGACGCCCTTGCGGATTGCGCGCCGGATGTGCCCGCGTGGCGGCTTTCGCAGGAGTTAAACCGGCTGGGCGTTACCGGGGATGTGCTGTGGCGGCCGTATGCAACCCTCAGCCGCGGCGAGCAGACCAAGGCGCAGCTGGCCGCGCTGTTTGCGCGCGACGATAGCTACCCCCTGATCGACGAACCGACCACCCACCTGGATTTGCTGGGGCGCGAGCTGACGGCGGAGTACTTAGCCGGGCGTGGCGGCTTTTTACTGGTCAGCCATGACCGGGCGTTTCTCAACCGCTGCACCGATCATATGCTGGCGCTCAACCGCAGCAGCGTAACCGTGCAGCAGGGCAATTTCGACGTATGGGCGCGCGAATGGGAGCGGAAGAACGAGAGCGAACAAGCCCGCAACGAACAGCTGAAAAAGGATATTACCCGCCTGACCCAGAGCGCGCGCAAGCAGGCGGACTGGAGCCGCCAGTGCGAAAAAGGCAAGTATAACGTTGCCCCCAGCGAAGTAGCCGCCGTAGACCGGGGCTATGTAGGCGCACGCGCCGCCGCGCTGATGAAGCGCTCGCTGCACACGCAGGAGCGGCTTTTGCAGGCTGCCGAAGAAAAGAAAGAGCTGCTGCAGGATGTGGAAACCGTCGGCACGCTGAAGCTTTCTCCGCTTGCCGCACCCAAACCACGGCTGATCGACATCCGGGACGCGAGTGTACGCTACGGCGGGCGTACCGTATGCGAGGGCGTTACCTTCACATTGGAACGCGGCGAGCGCATCGCGCTGACCGGCCGCAACGGCGCGGGGAAAAGCAGCATTCTCAAAACTATATGCGGGTTATCCGCATCGCTCACCGGCGCGGTAACCGTGCAAAGCGGGATCACCATCAGCTATGTGCCCCAGTCCGTGGGCGATCTGCACGGCAGCCTGCGGGATTTCATCGCCGAAAACGGCGTGGATGAAACGCTGTTTAAGGCTATTCTGCGTAATATGGATTTTGGCCGCCAGCAATTTGATAAAACCATTGAAGGGTACAGCGAAGGCCAAAAAAAGAAGCTCCTGCTGGCGCGCAGCCTTTGCGTGCCTGCGCACCTGTACGTGTGGGACGAACCCCTGAACTACATCGATATTTTCAGCCGTATGCAGCTGGAAACCCTGATTTTGCAGTTCCAGCCCGCCATGCTGCTGGTGGAGCACGACCGCGCGTTCCTCGCCCGGGTGTGCACCCGCATTGTCGATCTGGATCAGGCGCAAGGTTGACGCGTCGAAAATCATCACGGCATTTCACAGCAAAAAACGACTCCCCACGCAGCCGCATGGGGAGTGTTTAGGAGGGGTCCCTGGTAACTGGCTATTGCTCTTGTTAGTCACGCTATATTCGTTTTCCCCGGCGGGGAGATTACGCTTCCTTAGCGGCCTGCCCGGCCAGCAGCGAGGACAGCGGTACACCCTTGCTCTGGTTGGTGGTCGTCGGGCAGGCGCAAACCGTTGCTACATCCGACATACGGATATGGTGGAAACGGAACACTTCCTGCACCTGTTCTGCACTGATGGGGCGGAAGCGGCCAATTTCCAATAGCCGCAGCGCCAGCCGTGCGGATGCCTCGGCATCTTCCAGTCGGAACCATGCTTCGTGCGGCAGGCGGCCCCAGGCCATCGGGCCGTGGTTGGCCAGATTGACCACGTTATAATCCTTCACGTAGGGAATCACAGATTCCGCCAGTGCTTTGGAACCGGGACAGCAGAACGGCACCACCGGCACACGGCCGCTGATAGCGCAGGCCGCCGGTGTGGTGGGCAAATCCAGCTCAATGCCTGCGCAGGCAAGCACCGAAAGGTTTTCCGGGTGCGCATGCACGGTAGACATAATTTCATTATCCGTACGGTATACATTCAGGTGCATTTCCATTTCCGTGGTGGGTTTCCACTCGCCTTCCAGCACCTTGCCGCTGTCGATGGCAACCTTAATCAAATGCTTGGCCGTCAGGTCGCCTTTATTGACGCCGGTCGGCGTAGCCCATACGGCGTTGTCCGCCACACGAATGGATATGTTGCCGTCATTGGCGGTAACATAGCTGGCCTGCACCATTTTCTGCCCCATGGTGAGTATTAAGTCTTTCGCTTCCTGATCTGTCGGGTACATGTTCTCCACTCCTTTGTTTCATTAAAAATAAGTTTCAGGGGGGCGCGACGAGGCTACGTTTTTCCTCCTGTCAAAGCGCGTACCCCCTTTCCCGTTACGCCAAATTTTCTAAAAACAGTTCGTCCAATTTCGGGTTGCTGTTCGGCGGCACTTTAATCACCGACCGGGTGTAGCTGCCTTGCTCGCTTTGGATAAACAAGCCGTATTCACCGCCGAATATGTTTTTCAGCCGCAGATTTACATTGTAAATACCGTATCCGCGTTCCAGCTGTGCATCCGTGCCCAGCCTGCGGCGGGCGAGCGATTGGTTAATCGTGTCCAATTCCTGCTTGTCGATTCCGGCGCCGTTATCGTATACCTCAAAATAAATGGTCTGCTCTTCCCGCCACAGCGTAACGGTGATGGTTCCGCCGTCCTTTTTATACTGGATACCGTGGTTGATCGCGTTTTCAATCAGCGGCTGCAAAATCAGTTTCGGCACATAGTTCTTTTCCATGTCTTCGTTTTCCAGCCGGTTGATAATGGCGTAGTTCAGCACATCCGAAAAACGCGTACATTGAATATCCAGGTAGAGCTGGGCATGGTGTATTTCGGTCGCGATGGATACCATGCTCGCCCCGCGGCTGAGTGAAAGCCGGAAATACTTGCCAAAATCGATCAGGGATTGCAGCGCCTGCTCGTAGCGGTTGCTGCGTATCTGCCAGGAGATGTTATCCAGCGTGTTATACAGAAAATGGGGGTTAATCTGTGCCTGCAGTGCTGCGTACTCCGACTTGCGAATGTACTTCTGTTTCTTTTCCAGTTCCGTAAACAGCTCCTGTATACGTGTGATCATCCGGTTATAGTTGATCATGAGGCTGTTGATTTCGTCGATCTGGGTACGCACCGCCACGGGCTTTTTATTACGGAAGTTGTCGGGGCTGCCCATTTCATCCAGCAGCTGGTGTATCGGCTGGGAAACAAACTGCGATGTCCGGTGGCCGATCACGAAGGCGGCAACGATGACGCAAATCAACAAAACCATTACGATGATAAAGATCAGCATGATTTCCGAATACATCAGCCCCAGCAGGTTACAGGTAAACGTAAGCGTCCATCCGTTGCTCATTACCACGCTGGAAGCCACATCCTGCCTCTGTGCAGGCGTGTCGCTGCCGATCACGACATTTCCGTCCGCATCGGAAATGGATGCGCGCACCTGTTTCATCGTCAAACCGCTTTCAATAATGCCGGTAATCATATCCGTGCGGATTTCCACCAGCACAATGCCTTCCGTCTCGCCGCTTTTCAGGTTAATCAGCGGCGAGCCCACCGCCACATACCCGCTGCGCATGTTATTGGCAACATGGGATTCACCATACGCATACAGCCAGGTATCTCCCTGCGTATCCCGCATTTCCCGGTACCAGCTTTGCTGCGTAAAGTCCGTTTTCAGCAGCGGGAAATTGGTAGATTTGAAGCTGCGTCCGTCATCCAATAGGATGTAACAGGCATCGATGTACTTCACGTTATAGTTTTGCAGCGTCATCAGGTATCCGTTGATCAACAGGCGCTGCTTGTACATATCCGTAAATTCCCCGGGAAATTCCCGCAGCATCTCCTGCACGTCCGTATTGGAGGAAATCCACGTATGCAAGCCCACGGCTTCGTTAATCAGTTCCTGCAGCAGCTGGCTGCTATACAGCGTAGCGCTTTCCAGCGAGCCTTCGGTGCGGGCACGGGTGCTGTACAGCATGACGGCTGAAAAAATCAGCGTGATCATGCAAATGGGAATCAGCGACAGGAGGATGAACCGTTTACGTAAAACCCTATCCAGCCGTTTCATCACGCTCGCCTCCCGCCCTACGCCCGTTTAACCGTGCGGTAATCGGTCGGCGATACGCCAATTTCCCGTTTAAACACCGTGCAAAAATACGTGGGGTGCACAAAACCGACCCGTTCGGCAATCTGGTTTATCTTCATATCCGACGCTTTCAGGAATACGCAGGCCTGCTCCATCCGGATCGCGTTGATAAAATTGGTTACCGTCGTATGGCAGGTGACACTGAAGACGCTTGAGAGGTAATTGGGATTGAAGTGGAACGCTTCGGCAATGGTACGGGTAGACATACCCGGATTATCGTAATGGGTACGGATATAATCCTTCACGTTCCGGCACACCTGCTCAGCCGAGCCTCCGCGGTATTGCTGCATGTATCGGCTGACCGCCTTCATAAACTCCGTCAGCCGCGCCATAATTTCCCGGCGGCTGTTGGAAGTGCATATGGAGAAGATAATGCTTTTGGAATCCCTGTATACATCCTCCATATTCAAATCCATTTCGCCCGCCTGTTCCACCAGGGCATGCAATAGATTCCGCGCAAACTGCTGCACGTCGCTCAAGCAGGTTTTATCCTTGTGGAAAGCGCGGTAACGCTCCGTCATCAGTTGATCCACAGCGTCCAGTTCATGCCGGAACGTCGCTTCCACCAACTGCTTTGTCATGCTTGCCGGTTTACTTTCCAGCCCTGAAAGCGCATAATCCTTACCCACATAGTAGGCGCGCCCGCTGCCATAAATGTATTTCATATTGACAATTCTAAGCGTGCCCAAGTATTTCTCCGCCAGTTGATCAATTGTCGCGCAGTAGCCGCTGACCCCGATGACAAACTCGGTATACCGTGCCTGCTGCATCTGGGCCACCATCGTCTCCAGCAGGGTTTTGGTCTGGTCGGTCACAGCCTGTTTTTCCGGGTCGGCCAGAACAAAAATCATATGGTTCGGGCTTTTTTCCACTATGTGGAGCGCTTCGTTCTCCTGGCGGTATTGTTCTACGCAGGCCATCAGGCTGCGGTACAGGCTGCCGGGCTGTTCCTGCAGCGCGTCGCGTATATTTTCCAGCTGCATAATGATAATACGGAACCAATACCCGCGAATGGCGGCAAAGCTGTCCGTTGCTTCCTCCAACTGCTCGGGTGTGTAACAGGCGTAGATCAGGTTGCGCAGGTACGTATCCACATCGCTTTTGGGGTCCTGCCCCGCCGCCCCGCATTTGCGCTGCTGCACAATGCTCAATACGGCGTTTAGCAGTTCCGTAGGGTCCAGCGGCTTGAGGATATAGCCCTTTGCCCCGTAGTTAATCGCTTTTTGCGCGTACTCAAACTCATCGTATCCGCTGATGATCAGCGAATCGATCTCCGGCCGTTCCCGGTGCAGGGTTTTCAGTAGCTCGATACCGTCCATCTGCGGCATTTTGATGTCCGTCAAAACGATGTCCGGTGTTTCCCGCTCAATCTTTGCCAGCGCATCCAATCCGTCGGCGGCGGTATCCATAACCTGAATGCCGTAGTCCGCCCAGGGAATCAGCGTTACCATTCCTTCACGGGGTACGCGTTCGTCATCCACGATTAACAATTTCATCATTGCGCTCTCTCCCTCACAGCTTTTCATGGTAGAAAACAAATATCTACTTTTCCGTATCAGTGGTAAAAAGTGGGGTCCGGTATCCAAAGCGAATCCTGTTGCTCCTATTTTACCACTGATTTTGTTTCGCTGCTTTCGTAAGGAAGATTTCGTATTTTCGTTTCCATTTCTCCGGTTGTTCCACAGGGAAATACCGGCTCTGGTGCGACTTGCAAACCACCTCCCGCATTTGTGCCTTGTCCTTCAGTTCTCCGCTGCCATATGCCTGCAGCAGCAGGTTGCCCGTACTGCTGGCTTCGCAAACGCCTGTGTAGACCGGATAACCGGTCGCCGAGGCGGTGAAGCTGTTGATCAGCCTGTTCTTGCTGCCGCCACCCAGAATGTAGATTTTTGTAATCTTCTTTCCGCAAGCCTGCAGCAGCCGGTCCAGATAGTAGCGGTAGCGCATCGCCATACTTTGGAATACAATACGGGAAACGCGGCCCGCGTCTCGCGGGTCTACCGCTACGCCAAAGTTATCCCAAACGGCGCCGGCGACAGCTTTTGTCATATCCTCCGGAGCATAAAAGCGCGTGGCGTTCACGTCGACCAGCAAATCCTCCTCCGGCGCCTGTTCGGCCAGATTAACCAGATCATCGTAGGAGTACTGCCCCCATACGCTTTTGCACTGCTGGATAATCCACGTGCCGGTGATGTTCTTTTTAAACATGTTGGTCATCAGCGGCATGGTGGAGTTGCTCAGGTTGGCTTCAAACGCGGCGCGGTTCAGCACAGGCGCATCCGTTTCCATCCCCAGCAGCGACCACGTGCCGCTGCTGATGAATGCCCAGTCGCTGCCCATGTCCGGCACGGCAAGCGCAGCGCAGGCCGTATCGTGGGAGCAGGGGGTGATAATACGCACCCCTTCGCAAAGACCTGCTTCCCGGCACAGGTGCGGGTCCACGATGCCGATGGTATCGCCCGCCCGTACGATTTTGCCGCAAATACTTTGGGGTATATCCAGCGCAGCCAGTATTTCCGTATCCCAGATATCCGCAGCGCGGTTGAAGAAACGCCCGTAGCTGGCCAGTGAGTGCTCGCAGCACGGCTCTGCCCCCAGAAAGTAATGGAAGGCGTCCGCCACAAACAGCAGCCCACGAGGGTCGTCCATAGATGGATCGCGCTTTTCACGCAAGCGCACCAGTTGGCTGAGCGTATCGGTCGGCATTTTCATGTTGCCGTTTTTCTTGTAAATTTCCCATTCGCCGATTTTTTCGTTAATCAGCGCCGCCGCATCGGCGGATACCGCCTGCGACCGGTACGATTTGGGCATCCGGCAAATATCGCCAGTACGGTTGAGCAAAACGAAGTCCCCGCCCCATGCGTCCACGCCGATGCTGTACAGGGCTGGCCCGTAGCGCTGCGCACATATCTGCATGGCGCGCACAATTTCCTCATGGTAACGGTAGAAGTTGCGTACGCTTTTTCCGTGAATCTGCATAAACTGCGTACGGAAACGGTATATCTCCTCCGTGTGCAGCTCTCCGTTTTCCACATAGCCCACGATCGCGCGCCCGCTTTCCGAGCCCAGATCGATGGCAAGGTGGATGTTCATGTTCCATTCCCCCTGTTACCCGCCTGTTTTCCGTTCCGGTTATCCCGCCGGGCTTTATGCCGCCAAGCGGCGGGAGTACCGTACGTTAAATCGCTTCGGTCACTTTCTTTTTCCGTTCTTCACGCAATGCCGTAATCTGCTGTATCAACACTACTATCAGCACCAGCGCGCCCGTGATGACGCTTTCCCAGAAGGTGGACAGTGCATCCTGCATATTAAACACGTTGGTAAGCATGCCGATAATCGCCGCGCCTACAAACACATTGGGGATGCGCCCGCGCCCGCCCGCCAGGTGTACGCCGCCAACCACGCACGCCGCAATGGCGTACATTTCGCCGCCGTCACCCGCCAGCGGGGACATGGAGCCAATACGAGATGCCAGGATAATCGCCGCCACGGCGGTTGTAAACCCGCTGTACATATGCGCGATCAGCAAAATGCGGTCGGTTTTAATGCCCATCATGCGCGCCGCTTCGTTGTTGCCGCCGCAGGCATATACACTGCGTCCCGTGCCGGTGTATTTCATGAACATATATGTGATGATGGTGAACGCAATCATAATCACGATCGGCCAGTTCAGTACGCCCAGAAAGCTGACGCGGCTGATGGAGATAAACGCTTCGTTGGTAATCTCCGGACGGTAAGTATTCTGATTGGAAATAATCAGCACCAGCCCGCGCAGCGCCAGCATCATCGAAAGGGTGGCGATCCACGGGTGGATATGCACCTTGATAATCAGCAGACCGTTGATCGTACCGATGGCAACGCCGATGAGCAGCGTCATCACCAGCCCGAGAACCAGGCTGTACTGGCAGAAATACAAGGCTACCGTCGCGCACAGGCAATACATGGAGCCGACGGATAAATCAATAGAGCCACTGATGATTACCACCGCCATACCCAGCGCGATGATGCTGTTGGTGGACATTTGCCTGAGCACGTTGCTGATGTTGCCAGAGGTAAGAAACAGGGGGTTGATCATCGTAGCGACCACGATCATAAACAGCAGTCCGAGAATACAGCTGTTATCGCCTACGGCACGCAGCGCCCGCTTGAAAAATGTTTTGTCGTTCATTCGGATGCCTCCTTTGATCCGCTTGCCGCACATGCGGCTGCCCATAAGCGCGAATCAATTTTTCTTGGTCTTTTGCAGGTAAATCGCTATTACGATAATCGCCGCCTTGATAATGCGGGCGTACGGCACGGGGATGTTGTTCATGTTGACCATAATGGTGATCAATTGCAGCACCAGCGCGCCGAAAACCGTACCCCATATGCGCGGTTTGCCGCCGCTGATGGAGGTGCCGCCAACCACCGTGGCGGCGATGGCGTCCATCTCCTTGGTTAGCCCAATGTTGGCCGGGTCCACCGTTGTGGAGTAGCCCGCCTCGATGATGCCGGCGGTGCCCGCAAAGAACGCGCAGATCATATACGCCGCCGTAATAACCGATACCACCCCGATGCCCGAAATGCGGGTGGTTTCCGCATTGTCGCCGTAGGCCTCAATGTAGATGCCGAAACGGGTTTTGGACATCAGTATCCACAGTATCACCGCCATGGCGACCCAAATGACAATCCTGATGGGGATGACCCCGAACACCTGCGTGTAAAAGAAATCCGTAAACGCCTTGTTGCGGTAGGAAAGGATGCGCCCGTCGTTTAGAAGCTTGGCTATGCCGCGCAGCACGAACATCATCGACAGGCTGACAATCATGGATTGCACGCCGAATTTGATAACGATCATGCCGGTAATGTAGCCGAAAAACACCACGCACATCAGTCCCAGCACAAGGCCGACGAAGATGTTGCCGTTCATAATGAACTTCGCCGCCACCATCGCCGCCAGCGCCATCGCAGAGCCGACTGAAATATCAATGCCCGCCGTAGCGATAACCACGGTCATACCCAAAGAAAGCAGCACCGTGGTACACGACTGGGTCAGCAGATTCCATACCGTTTGCATCCTGAAAAAGTTATTGGTAAACAGCGAATTGACCGCAAACAGAATCACAAAGGCGATCAGCGCCCCATGCTTGCTGAAAGCATTAGACAGGTCAAACTTTTTTCGCTGCATCTCCTGCACTTGTTGCATACTATCCCCCGCCTTACTGCGCTTTCCCGCGCGCGATCATATTGGTGATATTCTCCTGGGATATTGCATCGCCGCTGATCTCGCCGATAAGCCGTCCGTCCCGCATCACATAGATCCGGTCGCAGTTAGCCACCATCTCGGACATTTCCGAGGAGATGAACAGTACGCTGATCCCCATATCGGCAATTTTTGCAATCAGCGACTCCACTTCCCGTTTGGCGCCAACATCGATGCCGCGGGTTGGTTCGTCAAAAATGATGAAATCCGGATTGGTTGCCAGCCAGCGGGCCAGTATCACCTTTTGCTGGTTACCGCCGGAAAGGTTTTTCAGGCTCTGCATGGCCGAAGGGGTTTTAATGCGGAAGCGGTCAATGTATTCCTGCACGATTTGATCGCCCGCCTTACGGTCGATCATGCCGTGCTTTTGCAGCGTCTGGTAACTGGAAAGCAATATATTATCCCGAACGCTCATATTGGGCACAATGCCCTCTTCCCGGCGGTTTTCCGTGCAGAAAGCCAGGCGGTGGTTGCGCCCGTCCTTGGGGGAATGCAGTTTACAATCTTCCCCGTGGATACAAAGCGTACCCTGGTCTACCGTTTGGTAGCCGAAAATCACCTGCGCGGTTTCCGTGCGTCCGGAGCCCAGTAAGCCGGCCAGGCCGACGATTTCTCCCTTTTGTATGTGCAGCGTAATATCCTTAAGCTTGGGGCTGCAAAAAACGTTGTCCAGTGAAATTACGCTTTCCTTGCCTTCGCCCGAATAGCCGCGCTGCGATTTGGTTTCCCTTTCCACATTGTGGCCCACCATCAGCTTGATCAGCTCCTGCTGCGTCAGCTCGGATGTTTCAAAAGTGCCTTCGTACTTTCCGTCCTTGAGCACCGTTATCCGGTCGCTGATCAGGAACACTTCGTCCAGCCGGTGGGAAATAAAGATGATAGAAATGTTTTGCTGCTTCAGCTTGCGAATAAAGCTGAACAGCATGTCCACCTCCGCCGTATCCAAAGACGAGGTAGGCTCGTCCAAAACGATGATTTTACAGTGCAGGCTGATGGCGCGCATAATGGACACCATTTGCTGCGTCGCGGTGCCGTAGCTGTTGAGCACCTTGCGGGCGTTTATTTTCAAGCCCATGCTGTTGAGTAATTCCTGGGCGTTGGAAAACATCTTTTTCCAATCGATCATACCGGATTTGGTGTGTGGGTAACGGCCGAGGTAAATATTCTCCGCTACGCTCAGGTGCGGGATCATGTTCAGCTCCTGATACACCGTGCTGATGCCCAGATGCTGTGCCTCAATCGTACTGTGAATGTTCATCTCCCGGCCTTCCAGAATGATCTTGCCGGCATCCTTGGCATAAACACCCGTCAGTATTTTGATCAGCGTGGATTTGCCCGCTCCGTTTTCTCCCATCAGCGAGTGGATTTCTCCGGGTTTCACCTTAAAATCCACATTATCCAGCGCGAGCACGCCCGGGAAGGATTTTTGGATTCCCTCCATTTCTAAAATGTATTCCATACCGCTCACCTTCCAATTTGATTTGGGTGATTATCATTCTGAATTGTGGAAGGCCGCGCTGAATCGTCAGCGCGACCTTCCAGCGAGTGTATCCCTCGGTTGTATGCAGTTACGCTTTCCGCTTAGAAAGCCAGCGGCAGCTGCTCTTCCGCGTTTTCAACGGTGATCAGTGTCTCAGCGTTGATAATGAACTCCGGCAGCGCTTCGCCGTTCAAATACTTCTCCATCGCGTCAAACGCGGCGGGGCCAAAACGGGGGCTGCAGGTGGCAATAGCGTTCATTTCGCCCGCGATGATGGACTCTACGGCTTCCGCCTGGCCGTCGATCGCGATCACTTTGATGTCTTTGCCGGGGTTGAGGCCTGCGGCTTTGAGGGCCAGCACAGCGCCCAGCGCCATTTCGTCGTTGTGGCAGTATACGACGTTAAAATCGCCGCCGGTAGACTGGATGATGTTTTCCATAACGCTCTGGGTGGTGGCACGTGACCATTCACCGCACTGGGAAACAACAATTTCCATATTGTCATACTGGTCTACGATGTTGCGGATGCCCTGCGCGCGGTCACGCACATCGGAGCCGCCCACTTTACCGGTGATCTCGACGATCTTCATTTCCTGATCGCCCATGTTGTCCACCAGCCACTGGCCGCACATTTCGCCCTGTTTGATGTAATCGGCAATGATGGTGGTCAGCCAATCTTCGCCCCAAACACCGTCAGCTTGACGGTCAATCAGGATTACAGGCACGCCGGCTGCTTTGGCGGCGTCCAGCGCGGGCACGATGGTATCCATGTTAATGGGGGCGATAATCAGAAAATCTACCGCCTGTGCCAGCAAATCTTCCACGTCGGAGATTTGTTTTTCCGTATCCAACTCGGCGTTGGTCATGATAAATTCGTAGCCGCGAGACTCGGCTTCCGATTCCATGCTTTCCACCTGTGTGATACGCCATGCGCCGTCGATCGCCAGTTCCGAAAAACCAACGCGGAAAACGCCGTCGCCGTTGATGTCGCCTTTTACGGCATCGGCCTCTGCCACAGCGCCGACGATACCGAAGCTTACGCACATCATAAGAACGGTAACCAGAGCAATCAGTTTTTTCATTGTTTTCTCTCCTTGTTCAATATTTTGGTCTCGACCTTGATTGCACTATAGCATAGGGCATTTTCGTTTTCAATTTTAAATGCGATCAGCAGAGAATTTTTAAACTCTCGTAAAATCCTTAACGGTAAAACGCGCAAATTATCCAGATAATTACAGTAAAACAAAGCCGTCCGCCGCAAATGGTTCGAGTGGGGCCGGAAATATCCGCGGAGCGCGCGGGAGGAGCCAGCCAAGAAAGCGGGCTTCCGCAGGCGGGCTTTTCTTCGCCAGCCGATTATTCAGATACTTAAAACGGCCCGCCGCAATATACATTGCAGGCAGGCCGCTATAAAACTTTTTATCTCCGGTATAGCCGTGGGCTTTCAGGCAAAAATCAACCGGTGTTCTCCACGCAACCATGGCATTCCAAAACATACAATCGAATGCCGTCAGGCGTTCGGGGGGATTTTCCTAAGTATTTCCCCGACCGTAAGCTCCAGTGTGCTGTCACCGTAGTCTACGGTCATCTGCTTCATCGCGTCCAGCTCGTCCCATATCCAGCGCGCCAGCGTAGCCGAAGGATGCAGCAGGTATTGCGTGGTCAGGTGCAGCACCCGGTGCATTTTGCGGTGTTTTTGCAGCCATGGCTCCAGCTCGGTCAGCAGCAGCGCAGGCACACGGCCGCCGGCAATGCGGTTTTCCAGTATATCCAGTTTGGCAACGTATTTTGCCAGCAGTTCGGCCGCTTCCTCGCTGCCGCGCACCATCAGCGTTTTGCGCAGTTCAAACATCACCCCGTGCAGGATGAACGAGTTGGAATCCTGCACGCAGGAATGGCGCATATTATCGGCAAACAGGCGGAAGGGCATAGCCTCCTCCTGCAATTCGCTTTGCAGCGCCGAAAGCCACGATGCTTCGGGGTCGTATTGCGCCGGATCGCGCAGGTAATCGGCAATGGTGTGCAAAACGATTTTGGTGCATTCAAAGCTTTCCATGCCGTTGGCCACATAACCGCCGGAGTACATGCCCAGCGCCGCATCCCGCCCCATCAGCGGCCCCAGGTGCATTTCCCGGTACATCCAGCCGTCGTTGACGGGGTAGTTATCCCAGTAGGTGGGGCGGTGCCCCGTTGCCTTGATAAAGCGCTTGGCCTGCCGGGTATCCAGCGTTTCGGAGCATACTTTGGGCCCCGTCCAAAAAAGGCGGATTTCCGCGGGCAGATTCTTTCCCAGCTCCGTAATATACGGCTCCTCGCCGGTGCCGCAGTACTGCCACGGGCACACGCAAAGCTGCACAGCCTCCGGCAGCCGCGCTTTCAGGATGGATGCGTACCGTTCAATAAAGCTGATGTGCGCCTTGACCAGCGTACCGTAATGCTGCTCATCCTCCGGGTATTGCAGCTGCGCGGGAATATCATCCAAAAACAGGCCGAAGTGCCGTACGCCAAGGTTGTAGATCTGCTCGGTTTTCGCCAGCAGACGGTCCAAATCCTCGGGGCTGGAATAGCACAGCGTCAACCCCGGCGCGATGCAGTACCAAAAGTCGATTTGTTCGCTGCGCGCCAGCCGGATCAGGCGTTCCAGCTCACCGCAGTCCTCCGGCTGGTACAGCTCCGCCCAGCGCTCGCGGTGATACGCATCAAACTTGGCGGCGTAAAAATAGCTGTTCATGCCCAGCACATGCAGGCGCGTCAACAGCTCGCAGCGCTGCCCGAACGTCCACGGCTTTCCGTAATACCCTTCGATCACTCCGCGAATGGCAAAAGTATCTTCCGTTTGCGGCAATTGCGATTGCTCCATCTTCTTCTCCTTGCGTTCGTGCCCGTAATCAAACATGCGGTTTTTCGCGAACGTTATTTACACAATAGCTTCGCTCCGTTTACGGTGATTCCTGCCGAAACGGGGCGCGCCGCGTTAAAAATGCGGCGGGCTAAAAAAGCAGGTATAAAATACCGCCGATCACGCCGGAACCCAGCATGACATAAATCGGATTTGGCTTCCACTTGCGCAGTATGAACAGCGCGCTGCCGAACAGGAGAATGCAAATCCAGTTGATCGCATGCCAATCCACCGTAAAGCCCTGCTCGCCCCAAATGGCTAAAATGAGTATTGTAAGCCCGGCCGAGGCAATCAGCGCCACGACGGCTACCCGCAGCCCGGACAGCGCCCCCCGGATGACCCCCAGATTTTTATAGCGGAAATACACCCACGCCAGCGCCGATACGATAATGCAGGACGGCAATATGCACCCCAGCGTCGCCACGATCGCGCCCCATGTGCCTGCAATTTTAATGCCGACAAACGTCGCGGAATTGATGGCGATCGGCCCCGGCGTCATCTGCGCAATGGTAATCAAGTCCGTAAACTCCGTCAGCGACAGCCAGCCGTGCAGTTCCACCACCTGGTGCTGTATCAGCGGAATGGCAGCCATCCCGCCGCCGATGCTGAACAGCCCCACCTGCACAAAGCTCCAAAACAAAAGCAGCAGCATTACGGCTCCTCACCTCCAACTGCTTTATGCTTATGCTCATACCAGAAAAACTTCGCCACGCCATACACGCCGCAAAGCAGAATAATCAAGACTACGTTGACTTTAAAAACAAACGTTGCAATAAAAGCGCCGATCATGATGAGGATGGAGCTGATTTCCCGTTCCTGCGTCACTTTCCGCCCCAGCGTCAGCACCACATCGATGATGACCGCCGCCACCCCGGCCTGCATGCCTTTGAGAACGGCGTTAACCACAACGTTTTGGCGGAACTGCGTATAAAACACCGAGATAATCGAAATAATCACCAACGGCGGCAAAATGGTGCCAAACACCGTCGTTACCGCGCCCGGCAATCCCTTTACCTTATACCCCAGCAAAATAGAGGCGTTCACCGCGACCGCGCCGGGCGAGGATTGGGCAATCGCCACCAGATTGAGCATTTCTTCCTCCTCAATCCAATGCAGGTCGTCCACAAATTTCCGTTTCATAAAAGGGATAATGGCAAAGCCGCCCCCAAAGGTAACCGCGCTTAAATACAGGGTTACGCTGAACAGCTTCCAGTAAATTCTGAAGGTTTGCTTCAAATCAACCAACTTCCCGTCCTGTGAACATGTAGGGCACGTGCTTATGATAGTCTACATCGGTGGGACAGGTCAACCCCGCCGGATGAAAGCATAACACGGAAAGCCGCTATTGTTTTCGCATTCCTTTACAAAGCCAAAAAGGCGGTCACGTACATTCGTGTACATGACCGCCTTTTTGTGCCATGGCTGTCGGCGATATTTTATAAGGCAGGTTGATTGTCTCTTCCGGTTTTCCTCCGCTGCCGCGCGGCTAAAGCCGTTTCCCGGCAGGCTGCAACCGTTTTATTCCTTGGGATTCCTTTTGAATCTTGCGTCCCGGTACGGCGCATCCTTAGGCAGCAGCCATTGGTCGTCCTCCACCTTCATGGCCTCCGGGTGCAGGCCGATTTCGATACGGTGGCGGATGATCGACGGGGTTCGGTCATGCTCTTCGGCATACTCGTTCATGTGTATGTACTTTTTCGTTGTGTCGTCCATGAAACTGCATCTCCTTAGCCCCATTTCGGGTCATTAGCGCAGACCAAAAACATCTTCCGGTCATTTTCATTTTGCTTTTCAATGGCGATTATTCGATCCGCGGATGATTCCTTCGTACTCTTATCATAGCACGCACAACCGCACTTGACAAGTAGGAGTTCGATGAATTTAACTCAAATTTTATCTATCCCATACCCGAAAAAGTATACGTCTATTTTACGCACAATCCCCCCGGAACAGCCAAAGCGCCGCGCCGCAATCCATTTCCGGCGCAGTTATCCAAAGGCGCAGGCGCGCTATATGTATCAGCCAAAGACGGTTGGTTTACACCTTCCCGCTTCTTTATTTCACCGGCGGTTGCGCAGGTTTCCCGGCGGCAGCCTTATCCCGCTGCATCAGCCCGTATACGACAAAGCACGTAACGCCCTGCGCAATAAATTCGATGCTGCTGCGCGGTATCAGCACCGCGGCCACGGTAAACAGCAGCGCCGCCGTAAGCACGCACCAGTCGCAATAATACATCCATCCCAGCAGCGTAAACACAAACGCCGCCGTACCCAAAAGCAGATGCGGCAGCCCCGCGTACGCAATCACAGCGGACAGTGCCGTGCGAAAATCAATTCCGCTGAACAGCAGCGTGCGGATGTAGGGAATCCATAAAAACGCCAGCACCACGGCGGTTACGCCGATAACCACCAGCAGCGTACGGCACCGCGAAGGCTTGCGCAGCCCATCGGGCGCGGCAGTGCCCCCTTCCGGGGCGGACGTATCCAGCGTGGCGTCCGTTTCTTCTTTTTCAGGCTCTTGCGGGGGTACATAACCTTGATGCAGCATGGCAGCCTCCTGTGGGTCCAAGGGGGTAGGCCGCACGTCACCGCCGGGCCGCTTTCCGCCTGCGCCGCGTTTTCCGGGAACGCCAAACAGCCGCCTGTACCGGCAGGAAAACACGGGCACGCGCCTGCAAAGCCATTGGGCTTTCCGGCAAACGCGGCACCGGGTACGTATGCGGGTGTGTCATGCGGACGATTGTCATTATTCTCTTTTCGCCGGAAACAAGGGTTTTCCCTTGCGCTCGTGGATATAAATTACAAAAACACAGCGTTTTTCAGCCTCTTGGCTTATACCGGCCCGGCCTCGCCGGGCTGCCCCTTGCGGTACTCGCTGGGCGTTACCCCGGCAATCCGCTTAAAACAGGCGCTGAAATAATAGGGCGATGCGTACCCCACCTGATCGCTCACCAGCGATATGGGGTCCGTCGTCATACGTAAAAGCTGCATGGCTTTTTCGATACGCTTATTGGTAATGTACTCGCTTACGTTTATCCCTTCCGCCTGCTTGAACACGCGGCTTAAATGCGAGTAGGTCACATGGGCCTCATCGGCAATGCTTTCCAGCCTAAGCTGACTGTCCGGCAAATGCGCGGCGATGTACTCCTTTACCCCCGCCAGCAGTTTTTGCCGGTAGGTCTGCTGGGACTGGTCCAGCGCCGCGGCAGCCGTGCGGAAAAAGCCCTGCAGCATCTCCTCTATTTCACCGCCGCTTACCGGGTGGCGGTTCTTTGCGCCAAATGTGCTGATGATGTGCTCCGCCCCCGACAAATCCACATCGTTTTGGCGTATCTGCCCAATCACGCCCGAAAGCAGCACCACCAGATACGGAATAATCAGGTTTTGCTCCTTCAGGTTCACAATCGCGTCGCGTGCCAGCCGCCCGGCCATCATCTCCAGCGCCGCTCCATCGCGGCGCAGCAGCAACTGTACCATTTCCCCCTGCGTTTCCGTAATGTGGGTTAAAAACGGCAGCACATCCGCCTCGTCCTGCGCGTGGCAAAACACCGCCTGATCGCTGTACACAAAGCGGCGGTTCACCGCCCGCCGCGCCGCCGCGATCGACTGGCCGATCTGCCACAGCTGCTTTTGCGGCGTGCCCACGCCAAAATAAACCGTATTGCCGCCTTTATGCCCGGCCGCAAACCCCTCGCACAAAGCCTGCGCTTTCAGCGCCAGTTCGCCCGTGGTCAGCAGCGGCGCGTGCAGGATCAAAAGCGTATCGTCCTGTTCCGCAATCAAGTGGCAATCCAGCTGCGCGCCAAACCACGCCTGCAATGCATCGGTCTGCATAATGGAGCCAAGCAGCATCGCTTCCGTATCCACCGGCGCATCCTCGCGCGCTTCCTCGCCCGCGGCAGCCACGCAGATAAAGCTGCCGCCCTGCACCGCAATGCCCAGATAGTCCGCCTCCCGCGTCAGGGTGCGCGCCGCCAGCAGCGGACGGCTGCGCGTAAGGTTTTGGTAAAAGCGCTCGCGCAGTTGCGGCTGCGCCGCCTCCAGCCGCCGCAGCACCGTGCGCTCCTCCTCCAGCTTTTGCAGCGCCTTTTGGATGGTCGCGCTCAACTCATCATACTGTATGGGCTTTTGCACATAATCCGTCACACCGATGCGAAGCGCCTCCTGCGCATACTCAAAATCGTCATAGGCGCTGATGAGGATGATTTTCATCATCCGGTTATGGGTCAGCGCCTTGCGCGCCAGCTCCAGCCCCGTTATATGCGGCATACGGATATCACTGATGAGCAGGTCGATATCGGGATGCTCCTGCAAATAGCCCAGCACATCCATGCCGCTTAAAAATGAGCGGACCAGCTCTGCGCCCATGGCGGCAAAGTCCAAATTTTTTTCCAGTCCTTTCAGCGACAGCGCGCTGTCGTCCGCCAATATAACTTTATACATCCCATTCCTCCTTCAGGTTCCGCTTTCGTCCGGTGCGTCCACCAGCAGCTGTTTCAGGTTGATCTGCACCACCGTGCCCTTGCCCAATTCCGATGTGTAGTGGATCGTTTCCGTCTCCTCCACCACGTAGGGCTTCAGCCGTGCCGATACGTTGCTCAGCCCGTAAAACGCGGTGCTGCTGCCCGCCCCCGCAGGCGCGCTTTCCCCGCGCACCACACTGAGCAATTGCTTCATCATCGCTTCATCCATCCCCAGCCCGTCATCCCGTATTTCAATGCGGATACCGCTGTCGGCATAGCGCAGGGAAATATCGATGGTCATGTGTTTGGCGTCGCCGGGCAGGCCGTGGGTTACGCAGTTTTCCACCAGCGGCTGCAAAACGAAGCGGGGTATCCAAAACAGTTCCACATCCGGGTCGGTTTCCAGCGTGTAAGTAAAGGCGTTTTCGTGGCTGATTACTTCCATCTCCAGATACAGCCGCACAATTTCCAGCTCTTCGCCGATGGTGATAATATCCTGATTGTTCTTGCGCAATATCAGCCGGTAGAACGACGCCAGCCGAGAGAGCATCCGGTTTGCATCCTCCACGCGCCCCAGCGTATTGCAGATTTTGATGGAATCCAGCATGTTATATAAAAAGTGGGGGTTAATCTTCGCGCGCAGCAGCTGGTAGCGCAGCTTTTCCTGCGCAAGCGAATAGTTTACAGCGTTTTGCACCGAACCGTTCACTCGGTCGACCAGCTTGTTAAAGACCAGCGCAAACTCGTCCAGCATATCCGGCGGCTTGCCGCTGGGCGGCGGGGGCATTTTCACGGAGATCATCGCATCGTTTTCATCCTCCGGGTGGGTGTTGGGCTCGATGGATTTTACAACATTGCTCATAATCAGCAATTTGTGCATCAGCTGCCGCGAAATGAGCAGCGATACCAGCAGCGCAACGCCCGAGGAAATCGCCACCGCCAAAAGCAAACCGTTGGTACTGGTCAGCGAAACGGAGGTTAAATAGCTTTCCGGCACGGAGATGAGCATGGTCCAGTCGGTCGTGTCCAGCGGATAGCGGATATATGCCTTGCCGCCGTAGCGCACAGGGTCCTCCGCCTGTGACGATTGCAGCGAAAGCACCAGTTCCTCCGGCAGCGCCTCGCCTAAGCGGTGGCTGTCCGGGTGGGAGATGATGCGCCCGCTTGCGTCGATTACGTACTGCTCCACGGGGGTCGCGTCCGGTTCTTCCAAAATGGCGGCAATCTGGCGCTCGTCAATATCAATGAAAAAGCAAAACGAGCTGGATTCGCTGAGCATGCTCACGCGCATAAAGCAGGTCATCAGGTTATAGCTGCGGTAGGAGGAAAACCGCATAAACGGATACTCGTAATCCGTCAGCACCATCCAGCACAGCTTGTTATACGGCGCACCCAGCACCTCCGGCTGCTGTGCGCGGCCATGGGGCAGAGTAATATCAAAAAAGGTAATGCCTTCGTTCGCCGAAAAAAAGTCCGGCGGGAACCACGCGGAAATATCCGTAAACCCAAACCAGTCCCGCAGGGTTTGTATGGTGCTGATCGCGCTGGCGTCCGTTTGCGGCTTCGGGGTTTTATACAGCGATTCGTTCAGCGTTTGCTGCAGGGTATAACGCACAATTTCGCTCACGTTTTGCATCTGCTCAAACCGGGCTTCGATGCTGGTAGCCACCTGCCGGCCGGAATAGCTGAGCACCGCCAGCATCTTCTGGCTTTGCTGGTCGCGCGAAAAGGCGTAGTTAAACCCCGCCATAATGCTCACGGTCAGCAGCAGCACCGTTAAATGGCTCAGGAGCAGCTTTTGGTAATAGCTTGGGTGCCGGATAAACTGTATCAGCGTGCGTTTGGGCAAAATACCGCCTTCTTCCCATCCGTATTGCGGCCCATTCCGCTGCCTGCCCGCCAAAAAACGCGGCGCAAAAGCAACGGGATTCCGGTATAATAGTAGATAATCAGAGGGTGCTTGCGGGCGGGGAAACCGCCGCATCCGCCAAGTGCCAATCCCCCAGCATCATCATAATATACGCCTGTCTGATTTGACAATATACTTACCAGAAATGCGCAAAAATCCGTAGGCGAAGCGCAAAGAATTATATTTTCAAACCCGCTTGCATTTGTCATACTTTGATCAGACGCCAGGGAAATGGCAGCAGAACAATTTGAAAGGGGAGCCCTAGAACATGAAGAAAATGTGGAAAACGCTGTTGGCAGCAACGCTCGCGCTCACGCTGATCGCCTCTTCGGCAATGGCGGAAGTTACGCTGATGACCAACGACACGACCAACGATTGGTGGCCGGAGCTGGAGGCGCTGATCGAGGAAGGGTCCGGGGTGCAGATCGAAGCCATCACCTCGCCTTCCAACCCGGATGACCGCGTATCCAAATTTACCACCATTTTGGCCTCGGGTGACAGCTCGGTCGATCTTTTCAACATCAACGACGAGATGGTAACCCAGTACATGGCAGCCGGTTTCCTCGCCCCGCTGGATGGCGACGTAATGTCCCCCGAAGTCGCCGCGAATTTCGATGCGAACTTCATGGCTGACCGCTACATGATGGATGGGCACATTTACGCCGTGCCTACCTACAACGGCGCGCTGACCATGTGGGTAAACCAGGACATGCTGGATGCGGCGGGCGTGCCCGTGCCGACCAATAAGGAAGAGTTCATCGCCGCCATCAAGGCCATGAGCAATCCCGAAGAAGGCATATACGGCTACGGCGGCGCATGGGAAGCCACCTACAGCTTCAACGAAATCGGCACGTTTGTAAACCTGTTCGGCGGAGACAACTTCGACTGGACCAACGAAAAGAGCCGCGAAGCCCTGCAATTTATGTACGACATGGCCAACACCTGGCAGTGCACCTCGCTTGCGCAGCTCAGCGAGCAGTACGAACCGATGAACCAGAAATTCTTTGACAAGAAATACGGCATCATCCTGCAATGGTGCGGCTGGATGGAAGGCTTGGCCAAGGATGCGGGCATGTACGGCGAGGACGAAGTACACATGATCGCCATGCCGACGTTTGAAACCTCCTCCGCCTTTATGGATGCGTGGTACTACGTGCTCAACCAGAGCAGCCAGAACTACGAAGAAGCCAAAAAGGTATTGGACTACATCGCCAGCCCGGATTTCGAGCTTGCGTACCTGCGCCTTGCCAACCAGCCGCCCGCGCGTACCGACGTGCTTAACGGCGAAACCGTGCAAACCGCCGAGTACAGCGCATATAGCGATTTGCTGGGCAACCTGTCGCTCTACCATGAAAACTCGACCATGCGCGGCCGTCCCATGGTGCCCGCCACGATGGAATACATCACCGCGATCGGCACGCTGTTCCAGCAGTACATTCTGGGCGAGCTGACGCTGGACGAAATTGGGCAGCAGCAGCTGGCATACTACGAAGAAATGAAATAACCACGGCAACCCATACTCCGGGAGGATGGCTCGCCATCCTCCTCCCTTTTCATGGTGCGGGCGGCTGCGCGAAGCCGCCTGCGCCCATATTGTCCCCGTAGGAGGTTTGGCAAATGCAAAGGACAGATGCGCGCACCGCGGGCGCGGCGCAAAAAATGCTGGTCGCCCGCTCCGGCCGCAGGCAGAAGTACTGGATCGCGTGGGTGTTGGCGGCGCCGGCGCTGCTGATACGTGCTTTTACCACGTTATACCCGTTTTTGATGACGTTTTACAACAGCCTGTTTAACCTGAGTATGTTCAAGCGCAGCAGCAACGCTTTTATCGGCGTTCAAAACTTTGTGGATATGTTCTCCGACGCGAAATTTTTAAAATCGCTGGAGTTTACGGCGATGTTCACCATCGTATCCATGGTGTTTCACGTGCTGCTGGGCGTTGCGCTGGCGCTGATATTAAACCAGAAATTCAAGGGCAAAAAGCTGCTGCGCACCGTAACGCTGATGCCCTGGGCCATGCCGATGGTAGTTGTGGGCATTGCCGCCCGCTGGGCGTTTAACGGGCAGTACGGTTTGATTAACGATATTATTTGCTGGTTCAGCCCCAACTTTCATTACGATTGGCTGGTGCATTCCGATACGGCGCGTATGGCGGTGGTCGCGGTGGATTTGTGGAAGGACGTGCCGTTTTTCGCCATACTGGTGCTCTCCGGTTTGCAGTTCATTCCCGGGGAAATCTACGAATCCGCCCGTGTGGACGGCGCAGGCTTCGTGCGCAGCTTTTTTACCATCACCCTGCCGCTGATCACCCGCAACCTGCTTACGCTGTCCATCTTCTTTACCATGTGGCGGCTGACCAGCTTTGATATTGTGTATTCCATGACGGCGGGCGGCCCGGCGGACGCTACATCCCTGCTGGCGTACCGCATCTCCATGGAGGCGTTCTCCATGCTGAATCTGGGGTATGCAAGCGCCATTGCCGTATTCCTGTTCGGCGTCATGGTGGTGCTGAGCATGATCAACGTATACGTAATCTCCCGTATCGATCAGTAAGGAAGGTGACCTGAGTATGTTAACCGCTGTAACCAACCCGAAGGCGGCCCCGAAGCGTCGCCTGTCCCGCGGCAAAATAGGCGTAAGTATCCTGCGCTGGAGCCTGACGGCCTTGATCTGCTTTATCATTCTGCTGCCGCTGTGGTGGATTTTTATTTCCTCCATCACTCCATCCTCAGAGCTGTACACCAGCCCCATCAACTACATTCCGCTGCACCCGACGTTTGAAAACTACGTACGCGCCTTCAGTGATATGGGCATCGCCAATAAAATATACAACACCCTGCTCATTACCGCGTTCGCGCTGGCGTTTTCCATCCTGTTCGGCATGACGGCTGCCTACGCCTTTGCGCGGTTTGACAGTATCGGTATGAAGGTATCTTACCTGGCGCTGCTGTTTTCCATGCTGATTCCGGGCATCGTGACCGCCCGAACCGCGTACGATTTTTTCCGCGTCCTCAAGCTGGTGGATACCTATCCGGGGCTGATTATTCTATACACCAGCGCGCTGATTCCGTTTTCAGTGCTGATACTGATGAACTTCGTACAGCAAATGCCCTATTCCATTGAGGAAGCAGCCGAGGTGGACGGCGCGAACTTTGTGCAGAAGCTGTTTCAAATCATCCTGCCGCTGATGACCCCGGCCATCGCGACCATCGCGATCATTAACTTCATCACCTGCCTGAACGATTTGTTTACGCCCCTGTTCTTCGCCAACCGCATCGATGTGCTCAGTGTCGGCATTACCACGGTGCCGCGCCGCAACACGTACGATGTGCCGTGGGATATGATTTCCGCGATCGGCTGCATCATCATCCTGCCGATTGTGATTTTCGTTCTGGTGTTTGAAAAAAAGATTATGGAAGGCATTATGGCCGGCGGCGTAAAACAGTAGCCGACCTCACGAAAGGGAGGTTTTACACATGTACAACGGGTTTCTATTCGGCGGTTTACCCCTGCTGCGCGGCGGGCGCTCCTGCTCCATCAACGGGGAAAACCGCACGGGCGGCAAGGGCGAAGCCTGCAAAGCTGCCAGCGCGCTGGGCCCGTCCCGCAAGGGGATGCCCTGCCTGAAAACCCTGCCAGCGGGTGAAACCGTGGTGCTGGGCGATATTGCGGGCAGCGGCGTCATCCAGCACATTTGGTGCACCATCCCCAACCGCACCGAGCATGGCCGTTTTGTGCTGCGCGATCTGGTACTGCGTATGTATTGGGATGAGGAGGAAACCCCTTCGGTCGAATGCCCTCTGGGCGACTTTTTCTTAAACGGGTTTGCCCGCGCCTACGATGTAAACTCGTTGCTGGTGGCGGTTAACCCCAAGGGTGCGATGAACTGCTTTATTCCCATGCCGTTTCGCACCCATGCCCGCATTACGTTGGAAAACCAGCACGCCGGCGACCTGCCCGCGTTTTTCTACCAGATCGATTATGTGCTCACCGACGATCTGCCCGCCGATACCGCCAGTTTCCACGCGCAGTGGCGGCGGGAGCGCCTGACCGCCCTGCAAAAGGATTATGTGCTGCTGGACGGCGTAAAAGGACGCGGCCACTACATAGGCACCTACCTTGGCATTGCCGCGCTGGAGCGGTACTGGTGGGGCGAGGGCGAAATGAAATTTTATATCGACGGGGACGATCCCTACCCCAGCCAGTGCTCCACCGGCACGGAGGATTACTTCGGCGGGGCGTGGTCGTTTGGCGGTGAGACGGACGAGCGCGGCCATATGCTGGAAAAAACATATTGCACGCCCTTTATGGGCTACCCGTTCTACTCCCGGGACGACGATTTTCACAACGAGTATTTCAACCGCGATTGCCCACCCATGCGCAGCTTTTACCGCTGGCATATCCCCGATCCGGTGCTGTTTCAGCAGGATTTACGGGTGGAGATACAGCAAATCGGTGTGAGCGAGCTGGGGCTGTTTGAGCGGCAGGACGACGTTTGCTCGGTCGCCTACTGGTACCAGACCGAACCGCATGGCGCATTTCCGGTGCTGCCCTCCGCGCCGATGCGCTGGCCAAGGTAAAATACCAAATGAAAAGAGCGGCTTTGCCGCTCTTTTCAGTCTGCCCCAAAAGCTCCATCTTGCAAAAATGTAGTCCGCCTGTTTAAAAAGGCGCAGTTGACACCGCAGATGGGTCTTTTTCAGCAAGCCGCTTCGGAATAGGCTACTGCAGCTTGCTCAAAAAGGCTTAGATACCAGGAAACAAGGGTAGCAAGGGGATGAGCTTACTCGTGCGCACGTGATTCCCCTTGCCACCCGTAGTTGACAAAGCAGATAGGTTTTTTTCAGCAAGCTGTGATTTCCCTTGTTATCCCGCAGTTGACACCGCAGATGGGTCTTTTTCAGCAAGCTGCCTCAGCGTATCGCCAGTCAGGCGATACACAGTCCAATCCCGCATTGGCTGTGCGCCAAGCGACAGATAAAAGTCGATACTCGGCTGGTTCCAATCAAGGCACCACCATTCCAGCCGCCCGCAACCCCGCTCCACGGCGATCTGCGCCAGCTTTTGCAATATGGCCTTGCCATAGCCGCGCCCCCGGCAATCGGGCAGCACAAACAAGTCCTCCAAATACAGTCCGGAGCGCCCCAGAAACGTTGAAAAATTGTGGAAGAACAGCGCAAAGCCGACCTCCCTGCCATCCTCCAGTGCAAAGAGTACTTCCGCCTTACGCTGCGCAAAGAGCCATTCGGTCAACAGTTCCTCGGTGGCGATTACCTGATCCAGCATTTTTTCGTATTCGGCTAACCCTTTAATAAATTGCAGTATCAACGCGGCGTCGGATTTTTCCGCGTACCGAAAAGTAAGATTCATGTGCATTGCTCCGTTTCCTGCCATACTTTGCGGGCATCCCGCAGGCACTATCATACCGGAGTTTTTGCGCTGTGGCAAAGGCTTGCGCCACATGGCCGCTTCTTTCACCCAACAGCCGGAATTTTTTTACCCTCCCGAAAGGAGCGGATATGCCGCCGCGGTTTTCACTTTCCCCGCCCGGCCAAGCCGCAGGCCGAACCGCAGAAAATTTTTTCGCAGTTACAGCCGCCGCGCAACCCCTTACCCCGTCCCGTTTCCAGCACAGGGTACGGCACGCTTGAAAACGTAATATTCCGCCTTTATAAAAATACGTAAAAAGGGATTCCGCTTTTCGCGGGGAAATACCATGAACGAATAACAGGGGGCGCACCGCCCCGTGAAAGGATCGATTCATATCATGAGCGAATATCATCCCGCATTTCGGGCGCTGGCTTTGGAGCGCCCTGCCCTGAACAGCATGATAGACGAATTGCAGGCTGCGTATAATCTGTTGCTGACCTGTTTTCAAAACGGCGGCAAGCTGCTGCTGTGCGGCAACGGCGGCAGCGCCTGCGATTGCGAACACATCGCGGGCGAGCTGATGAAAGGCTTTTTATTACAGCGTCCGCTGACACAGGCGGAGAAAACGAGCCTTGCCATCGCGGGCGACGACGGGCGCATCGCCGCGCGGCTGCAGCGCGCGCTGCCGGTGATTGTGCTAAGCAATCTAAACGGTATGAGCACCGCTTTTGCCAACGACGTGGAGGGCGAGCTGACCTACGCGCAGCAGGCGTTCGCTTATGCCCGCCCCGGGGATGTGCTGCTGGGCATTTCCACCTCCGGCAATGCGAAAAACGTATACGCGGCAGCCATCGCCGCTAAGGCCAAGGGTGCGGGCGTTATCAGCCTGACCGGAGAGGGCGGCGGCAAGCTGGCGGCGCTTTGCGATGTGTGCATAAAAGCGCCCGCGGCGGAAACCTACCGCGTGCAGGAGTTGCATTTGCCCATATACCACGCGCTGTGCATCGCGCTGGAAGAAACCCTGTTCGGCAAGGGAGAAAAAGCATGAGCATATATGTCGGCATGGATATTGGCGGCACCAAATGCGCCGTAAGCCTCGGCACACAAACGGCGGACGGCTTTCGCATTACCGCCCGCGAGGAGATCCAGACCCCCGCGCAGCAGCAAACAGCCATGGACTGGTTTTGCCAAACCGCGGAAACGCTATGCCGGGGGCAGCACATCGCGGGTGTCGGCATCAGCGCGGGCGGCCCGCTGGACAGCGAAAGCGGCGAGCTGCAAAACCCGCCCAACCTGCCGGGGTGGAAAGGCGTATCGCTCACCCGGCTTGTACAGCAGCGGCTGCACGCCCCCTGCGTGCTGGAAAACGACGCCAACGCCTGCGCACTGGCGGAATGGCGCTGGGGCGCGGGGCAGGGCGCGCGCTCCATGGCTTTTTTCACCTTCGGCACGGGCTTTGGCGCAGGCCTGATACTGAACAATCAACTCTACCGCGGCGCAACGGGCGACGCGGGCGAGGCAGGCCATTGGCGGCTGACGGATTACGGCCCCGCCGGATACGGCAAGCTCGGTTCGTTTGAGGGCTACTGCTCCGGCGGCGGCATCCGGCGGCTGGCGATTGCCGTGGGCGAAGCCTACTACCAGCGGGGCGAAACCCCCGCCTACTGGCCGGATGATCCCATCAGCGCCAAAAGCGTCGCGTTGGCCGCGCGTGCAGGCGACCCCGCCGCGCTGGAGGTATACGAGCATGCCGGTACTGCGCTGGGCCGCGGGCTTGCGCTGGTGATCGACCTGCTCAACCCCGAGCGCATCGTGCTGGGTTCCATCTACGCCCGCAGCGGCGATTTGCTGGAGCCATCCATGCGCAAGGCGCTGGCGGCGGATGCGATCCCCCGTGCGCTGGCGGCGGTGCAGATTCTTCCGGCGAAGCTCGGTGACCAGATTGGCGATTATGCGGCGCTGGCACTGGCGAAACAGGCGCAGGAGCAGGCGTAAACCGTTTAACACCATGCCACTGATCCCCCGGCCCCGCCAAAAAGGCGGAGTCAGGGGTATCAAACTTCGTTTTGCATCCACGCTACCAGTCGTTTCAAAGTCCGATATGGCAAAAAGCAGGGATGTCAAGGGAGTACGCTTACCCGCTGGTAAGCGCCCCTCTGCACTCCCGCAGCCGGCCACGAAACTTGGGTTTTTATTCAGGCCACGCCCGCCGGAAGAGCGGGTTTTTTTACGCGCAAACGCCCTCCCGGCTCAACCCAACCGATGGTATATTTTGGTAAACCATTCACATCCGGTCAACTCTCTCCCATAAAATACAGGTATTTTGCCCCCCCAGATCGGAATTTTCCGTCCTTTACAGCGTAAACGCCAATGATATACTTATTGCAAGAAGAGCGTTTGAAAGACGGTGATCAAAACCTATGGGCGAAGTGATCGTAAAAATGGAGCACATCAACAAGACCTTTCCGGGTGTGAAAGCGCTGGACGATGTGCATTTCGAGCTTTGTTCCGGCGAGGTGATGGCGCTGCTGGGCGAAAACGGCGCGGGTAAAAGCACGCTGATGAAAATCCTCAGCGGCGTCTACACACGCGATTCCGGTGAAATGGTTATTTTCGGCCAGGAGCAGGGCGATTTAACCCCCAAGCAGGCGCAGGAGCTGGGTGTGGCGATTATCCACCAGGAGCTGAACATGTGCCGCCACCTCTCCGTTGCCGAAAACATCTTTCTCGGGCGGGAAAAAACCAAACTGGGCACCCTGTCCAACCGCGAAATGGAAGCGGAAGCCCGTAAAATCCTCGGTGAGCTGAAAATAGACCTAGACCCGCACAAGGTGGTGGGCGAGCTGCCGGTTTCCAAACAGCAGATGGTGGAAATCGCCAAAGCGCTCTCTACCAACGCGCGCGTGCTGATTATGGACGAGCCGACCTCCTCGCTGACTTCCCGCGAGATAGACGATTTGTTCCGCATTATCCGCACGCTGAAGGAGAAGGGCTGCGGCATCGTATACATCTCCCACCGGCTGGAAGAGCTGCAATATATCGTTGACCGCGTCACCATCATGCGGGATGGGCAATACATCACCGCCATGCATTTTAAAGACACGGGCATGAACGAGATCATCACCCACATGGTGGGCCGCGAGATCAAGGAAAAATTCCCGCGTGTAACGTGCCAGAAGGGCAAGCGTGTTTTTGAGGTAAAGCACCTCAACGCCGGGCGGATGGTGCGTGACATCAATTTCGAATTATACGAAGGCGAAATCGTCGGCTTTGCGGGCCTCATGGGCGCGGGCCGCACGGAAACCACGCGCGCCATCTTCGGCGCGGATACCAAGGACAGCGGCGAAATCCTGCTGGACGGGCACCCGGTACGCATCGCCAAAGTGTCGGATGCGATTCGCGCGGGCATTGTGCTGGCGCCGGAGGATCGCAAAAAGGACGGGCTTTGCACCAAGCTTTCCATACGGCATAACATCGCGCTGCCCAATCTGGACACGGTATGCGACCGCCTCGGCGTGGTACGCCGCGACCGCGAAACCGCCATGTGCGACCAGGCGGTGGAAAACCTGCGCATTAAAACCCCGTCGGTGGAAAAAGACGTTGCCACGCTTTCGGGCGGCAACCAGCAAAAGGTGGTCGTCGCCAAGTGGCTGGCGCGCAACTCCCGCGTGGTCATGTTTGACGAGCCGACCCGCGGCATCGACGTGGCGGCCAAGGTGGAAATTTACCACCTGATGAACCGGCTGAAGCAGCAGGGCATTGCAGTGATGTTCGTTTCCTCCGAAATGCCCGAGATCATGGGGGTTTCGGACCGCATCATCGTCATGTGCGACGGACGCATCACCGGCGAAATGAGCGCCGAAGAAGCCACGCAGGAAAAGATTTTAACGCTCGCAACGCGCTTTGAAAAGAAAGTCGCCGTCGCAAACGAATAAGGAGGATTAACGAATGCAAATCAAACGTCTTAACCCTTTCCGCCGGTTCCTGGCCATCCGCGGCATGGCATCGGCGATGATCGCTTTTGCGGCGCTGATTGTTATCTACATCGTGTTCGGCCTGAAAGAACCCAATGTGTTCTCCTCGGCCAACGTGCAAAACCTTTTGCGCTCCATGAGCAAATATCTCATCATCGGCATCGGCCAAAGCTATATTCTCATTACCGGCAACATCGACCTTTCCATCGGTTCCGTAGTCGGCATGAGCGCCATGATCTCCGCCACGATGATGACCCACGGCGTCACCCCGATTCTGGCGGCGCTGATCTCGCTGGCCTGCTGCCTGATGATCGGGCTGATCAACGGCCTGCTGGTCGGCAAAGCATCGCTGCCGCCGTTCATCGCAACGCTGGGCACCATGTTCGTAGCACGCGGCATCGCCTACATGGTCAACGGCAACCGCAACACCGACGCCATCGCCTCCGGCATCGGCAAGGAAGCGGGCGACAGTTTCCAAAACTTTTTCTACTACGGCAAAAGCCTTGGCGTGTATAATACGTTTTTGGTCGCTGTGGTGGTGTTTCTCATCTTTTTCTTCCTCCTCTCCAAAACCCGCACGGGCCGCCACATTTACGCCATCGGCTCCAACCCCGACGCGGCTAAGCTGTCCGGCGTAAGCGTGTTTGCCACCACCACCAAAGCCTATATGGTCTCGGCGTTCTGCTCGGCCATGGTCGGCCTCATCCTCTGCGCACAGGCCAGCATGGGCAACATGGAAGCCGGTAATATGTACGAAATGTATGCCGTAGCCGCGGGCGTTATCGGCGGCATCTCCCCGCTGGGCGGCACTGGCCTGTTGCTGGGCACCTTCGCAGGCGCCGCTGTGTGGCAGACGCTGGAAAACGGCCTGAATATGATCGGCGCGCAGGTTGGCCTGCAGCGCATCGTCATCGGCGTAATTGTTGTGTTCGCGGTGCTGCTGGACGTGGTCGTCCGCAGAGGGGCGCGCAAACACGCCAAGTAACCCGGCGCTTCGCGGGGCATGAGCGCTAAATTGATCCGCCTCCCCGCCGGCTGCCCTGTCCAATCGAATTTGTAGGCGGCAACAGTCGCCGCTTATAGAGAAAATAAATCAGGAGGGAATACCATGAAAAAAACGCTTGCCATTCTCGTAGCTCTTTGCCTGTGCCTGACCGCGTTCTCGGCCGTTGCCGAAAGCGCCGTTACGGCTTCCCAAGCCTGGAAAATCGCTCTGATTACGATGGACTCCATCGACCAGCACTGGGTGAAACTCAACGAAGGCGCCCAGGCGGAAGCCGCGGCTGTCGGTGTTGAAGTCACCTTTATGTCCCCCAACACCAAGGATGACGCCCAGCAGATCGAGTGCGTCAACAACGCCGTCGCAGGCGGCTATAACGCCATCATCGTTGCGGCTAACGGCCCCGACGCCATCTCCTCCGCTTTGAAAGAGGCGCAGGCTGCCGGCGTGAAGATCGTCTATGTTGACTCTCCCGCCAACGTGGAAGCCGTCGCCACCTTCTCCACCGACAACCAGGCCGCCGGCAAAACCGCCGGTGAAACCATGCTCGCCGCTTTGACCGAAAAGGGCATCACCGAAGGCTCCATCGGTATTGTGAACGTAAATGCCGCCACCGATTCCACCGTGAAACGGGAAGCTGGCTTCCGCTCCGCGTTTGAAGGCACCGCCTTCACACTGCTGGAGACCCAGTACGGCGAAGGCGACGCAGCCAAAAGCCAGACCATCGCTGAAAACTACATCACCCAGGGCGTTGTGGGCATCTTCGGCTGCAACGAAGGTTCCACCACCGGCACCGGCAACGCCATCAAGGCTTCCGGTTTGGATATCGTAGGCGTGGGCTTTGATAAGTCCGACGCGATCCTGAACCTGATCGACGACGGTTACCTGCTGGCCACCATGGCGCAGAACCCCGACGTGATGGGCAAACTGGGCGTTGACGCCGCAGTTGAAACCCTCGAAGGCCAGGATTTGGGCGGCGCTGTCACCGATACCGGCGTAAGCGTACTGACCAAAGCGGAATAAACAAACGGTAACAACAGCGGGCTTACCCAGCCTGCAAACCCCGGCTGGCCGCATACCACGCCCGCAAGGGGCAGGAGCGCACAAGCACACGCGCTCCCGCCCGGCACGGTGCTGGCGCAGGCACAGCCGGGACTTTTTCATTTACCCCCCGTGTGCTATACTGTTCGTACGATGAAACCGCCGCATACAGCCCCTTTGCACCTGCGCCGCGAAGCTTTGGAAGGTGCAAACGCAAGCCCATTCCGGCGGTTGCCTGATGATATTGGAGGGAAAACCATGCTGCGCGTGATAATCGCAGATGACGAAGAACGCATTTGCCAGTTGATACTGGCGCTGGGCGAGTGGCAAAAGCTCGGGCTGGAGGTGGTTGGCACCGCGGAAAACGGGCCTGCCGCACTGGAACTGGTGCGCGAGCTGACGCCGGATATTTTGATTACGGACATCCGCATGCCCGGCTGCGACGGCCTGAAGCTGGTAGAGGAAGCGCATAAGCTGATCCCGGAGTTGGAGGTCATCGTCATCAGCGGCTACGCTCAGTTTGATTATGCACAAACCGCTATCCGCTTCGGCGTAGGCGAATACCTGCTCAAGCCCATCAACCGGGAGGCGCTTAACCGCTCGCTCGCCAAAATGGCGGAGCGCTGCACCGCGCGCATGCGCCAGCAAACGGATATGGAATTTCTGCGCGAACGCCGCGAGGACGACCGCCAGCTGCTGCGCGCCAAATTGATTGCCGATCTGCTATCGGGGCGCCTGACCGCAGAGGATGCGCAAAGCATTGCCCGCACGTACCACTTTACGGCAAAAGACGGCGTATTGCAGCTATTGCTGGTCAAGCCGGATTACGACCCGGACCGCTTTGGCATTCCCTCCCTTTCTATCGTACTGGAGAAAATGACAAGCGTTTTTGAGCCGGTTCTCTCGGCGCAGTGCACCGAGGCGGTGCTGGACGTGCACGATACCTGCCTGGTGGGCGTGCTCAATTATCCGCGCGAGCATCAGGAGGCGCTTCGCTCCCAGCTGCGCGCGGGTTTAAACCGGTTGGTTGCGGAAAAAAACCTGTTTGGGGAGATTGAATTTTCGGCAGCGCTGGGCGCGCCCTGCACGACCTTTACAGCGCTTAGCGCATCCGCGCCGGAAGCCTTCCGCCTGCTGGCGGAACGGCTGACCGAGGGCGCCGGACTCCTGCTGGAGGGCAGCGCGGTCGCCTCCGGCCTGCTGGATATGGATTTTCAGGCACGCTATACGCTGGCAGCCACGCACGCCATCGACGTGCTGGACGAGGCCGAGGCGGACGCGGCTGTCGCCGTGCTGGAAGAAGCCGTTTCCGTCCCCGGCGTGCGCGGCTGGGAGCTGGCGGCGCTGGTACGCATGGCGGGGCAGATGTTTGTAAACCGCTTGGGCGCGGAGGATAGCGCGGCGACTTTGGTTGATTTTGATCACCGCTGCGCGCACTGCGCAGCCGCCACGGCGCTTTTTGCCAGCCTGCGCGCATTGCAGCGCGAGCAGATCGCCAAAACCCGCGTCCGCTTGAACGACCGGGACGCACAGCCCATCCGCAGTGCGAAGCTGTATATCCAAAAGCATTTTGCCAGCCCCATCACGCTGGAAGAGGTGAGCGCGGCCATCGGGTTCAGCGTCAACTACTTCAGCACTCTGTTTAAAAAGGAAACCGGCGAGGGCTTTGCCAAGTATGTGACCCACGTGCGCATGGACGAGGCGCGTTCCCTGCTGCGGGACACCAACCACCCGATCGCAAAAATTTGCCAAAGCGTGGGCTATAGCGACCTCAAACATTTTACGCGCACCTTTAAGGCGGAAAACGGCCTCACCCCCAGCGAGTACCGTAAGCTGTACGGCTGAAGGGAGGATGCGGCATGAAATGGAAATCCCGCTATTTAAGCCACACTGTGCTGGTGCTGGGCATCGCGCAGGTCGCCATCGTCCTGCTGATGGCGGTGGGCTGCCTGCTGGCCAGCCGCCACGGCGCGTGGCCGTGGCTGGTCACCGTTGGGCTGGTACTGGAAATCGGCGTTTGCATTTTCTGCTACTTCGGCGTGGTGCGCCCCTACCGCCGCACCGAGCGGATGATCGGCCTGTTTTTGGAGGGCTATTCTCTTTCCAGTCTGGAAAACAGCGACGTGAGCCTGAGCCCCGTTACCGAGCGCCTCACCCGCTATGTAAAAGAAGAATTCAACGCTACCAGCCTGCTCAAGCTCAGCAAACGGCAGGCGCAGTACCGTGCCCTGCAAAACCAGATCAACCCTCACTTTTTATATAACACGCTGGAGAGCATCCGCAGCGAAGCGCTGGTCGCGGGGCTGAGCAGCGTCGCCGATATGACCGAGGCGCTGGCCGTATTCTTCCGCTACACCATC
This sequence comes from Candidatus Limiplasma sp., assembly GCA_963663285.2. GTDB lineage: Bacteria > Bacillota > Clostridia > Christensenellales > Aristaeellaceae > CAXXOK01. The sequence continues at coordinate 2,287,312 of CAXXNI010000002.1, forward strand.
AGCAAGGTGGAAAACCTGGTTTCGGTGGAAGAAGAGCTGCAAAATTGCGATACTTACTTTCGCATACAGCAGTACCGCTTCGGTCCGCGATTAAGCCTGAACATCGAGTGCGCACCCGAGGACCGGGAAGCCATCTACCGCTGCCGCATCCCCAAGCTGACGCTGCAGCCGATACTGGAAAACAGCATCATCCACGGTACGGAATTTAAAATCGGCGCGGGCAAGCTGACCGTAAAGCTGGAATGCACTGAAAAACTGCTGACCATACTGGTATCGGACGACGGCATCGGCATGGACGAGCAGGCGCTCTCACGCCTGAACGAACAGCTGGATAAAAGCGGCCGCGCCTTTCAGGAGGATAAGGAGGAGCAGCACGGCGGCGTGGCGCTGATGAACGTGAACAACCGCATCCACCTGCTGTTCGGCGAGGAATACGGGCTGCACGTGTTCTCCATCCCCATGGCGGGCACCGATGTGCGCATCACCCTGCCGATGATTACCAGCAACCGCGCTTTGCTGTCCGGCGAGGTACTGCCATGAAAGAAGAAGTGCTCCGCATGGACCGCGTTGCCTACCGGGAGCAGGGCATTACGGAGCTCAACCATTTCTGTCTGGATATCGACGCCGGGGAGATCGTAGGGCTGATCCCCATTAACGATACGGGGCTGGATGCGGTAATCCGGCTGTTGCGCCAGAATCTGCCGCTGCACTACGGCTACGTGTATTACCGGGGCAAGCTGGTTAACCACTGGCAGCAATCGGATTACAGCGAAAACCGCATCGCCGTTATCGAAAGCCGCAGCGGTCTGGCGGATGATTTAACCGTGGCGGATAATGTGTTTGTTCTCCGGCAGGGCTTTAAAAAGTGGCTGATCCGCCGCAGCGTGCTCAATAAACAGCTGGAGCCGTTTTTGCAGGAGACCGGCGTAAACCTGTCCGCGGATATGTGTGCGCGGGACCTGACCGCGTTCCCCCGTTTTATTACGGAGCTGGTGAAAGCGGTCGTCGCGGGCTGCCGGTTGATTGTGCTGATGGAGCCGGGCAGCGTCATCAGCGATGCGCGGCTGGATAGCTTGCAGCGCATCCTGCGGCATTACGCCTCCAAGGGTTTTTCGTTTCTCTATGTAAGCCGCCATTACGAGGAAGCGCGGCAAATTTGCAACCGCGCGGCTATTATGGTCAACGGGCAGATTGCCAAGGTCGTCTCCACCGCCGATACCCCGCCGGAGGTAATGCAATGCTTCGGCGTGGAAGCCTATACGCAGATGGTGCAGCGGCAGGAGCGCGGAGCGCCTGTTCCCCCGGATGCGCCGCCCGCGCTGTTGTTACAAGAGCTGAAATTCGGCAGCATCACCTCGCTCAGCCTTCGCATCGCGCAGGGCGAGTGCGTGGTATTGCAGGATTTGAATAACCATATCATCAGCAGCCTGATCGCTCTGCTCAGCGGCGAGGCGAAGCCGGACGGCGGCGAAATCCGCGTAGCGGGCAAACGCCTGCGCGGCGTAAAAAGCCGCGATATTGCCGTAATCCAACAGCAGCCCACACAGACCATGCTGTTTCCGGAACTAAGCTATATGGATAACCTTTGCTTTTCGCTGGACCACCGCATTACAGATATTTGGCTGCGCAGAGCGCCCCGCGCAAGCATACGGCGCGAGTTTGAGGCACAGCTTGGCGCGCGGGTGTTCGACCTGCCTGTGGAGGCGCTGACGCGGCCGGAAAAATACGAACTGGTATTTACCCGTATCCTGCTGCAGCGCCCCAAGGTGGCGGTGTGTGTGCAGCCCTTCATGGGCGCGGATGTGCAGCAGCGTATGCAGATTTGGAAACTGATGGAGCGGCTGCTGGCCAAGGGGATTTCGGTTTTGATACTGGCTGTGAATCTGGCGGATTCGCTGGCGCTGGCCGACCGGTTGATTCGCGTGAAGGATGGCAAGGTGGAAGCCGTATACGCCCGGGAGGATTTCGCCTCCCTGCCCGCCAGCGCCCCGTGGCACGATTTGTGGGCTGCTCCCGGCAAAACCCCATAAAGCATGGTCGCAACGGATTCTCCTGGCATCGGCGCAGCTGTGGGGTAAGGCGCATAGACACGGCTGCGCTTTTCGTATAGGTTAGCTGCCATCGTACCCTCCGCCTGCCGGTTGCCCTTACCCCTATGAAAAAGCGATACCAAAAAAGCGGCGGCGCCGCTTTTTCATTTGCCTGTATTGTTTTCAGTTGTAATTACGCCAACCCCCGCCAGACGGCCCCTCTTCAGCCAGCCCTTGCTGTTCTAGTTGTCGGCAGCTTCCACGCTGATAGTGTTTTTCCCTTGATGCTTGGCCTCATACAGGGCAATATCCGCTTTATGCAAAAGCTCGGATAGTGTACATTCGCCGTTTGCGCACGACGCGATACCCACGCTGATGGTATATTGTATCGTATGGTTCTCATGCTGCACGGAACGCTCGGCGATCCGCACGCGCAGCGCGTCCGCCATTGCGGCAGCCGCCTGCCGTTCCACCGGGAGAATCGCGACAAATTCATCGCCCCCCAACCGGCCCAAAAAGTGCTTCGCAGGCAGCATATCTTTGGCGACGCCCACAAAATCCCGCAGAATCATATCGCCTTCAAAATGGCCGTAGGTATCGTTGATACCCTTAAAATCATCCATGTCGATAATCAACGCGGAAAGGTATGGAAAATGCGCTTCGTCCTTTTGCAAATCCGTAAAGGCACTGGTGAGCCCTTCCCGGTTAAAGCTGCCGGTGAGGGAGTCAATTTCCGCGCGGATTTTAAGCAGGGTAATATCCGTAAGCACAATCACATACCCCAGCAGTTTTCCCTTGTGCGCTTCCAGCGCATGGCACGCAACCGAAAGATACCGGCTGCGCCGCCGGTTTCTCAGCTCGCCGGGAATGCCGCCGGCTGTAAATTTCTCCGTTGCGGCTTGCCCTTGCAGCAGATACGGCGTAATAGCCGTGCCAACAGCCAGCGCAAGGGTTGTATCCATATCCGCCATCAGCTCGGAAGCGCGGCGGTTAAACTCGATCACATCGCCGTATTCGTCAATGATGATGATGCCCTGCTCGATCACTTCAAACACTTTGTTATACGCCGTTGGCGCCACCCCGGTAAAACCGTTGCGAAGCACCGCATAGGAAAACAACACCACACACGGCAGGTTCCACACCGGAATCGGCACGATAATGCCCAGGTCCTCCAGTACCGCAGCCTGCATCAATGTAAAAAAGAATGTTGCGCCCATACTGATGATGATGATCCAAAGCGGCCGTTTCAGCTTTGCGGTTACCTTGCGCGCAAATATAATTAAATTCACCACAGCCATCAGCAGCAAACAAAAGTTGACGGCAATCAGAGCGGAACCAATCTGGGTCGATTGCACCACCAACGCGCGCCCAAACACCGCGTCCGGCACGAGGCTAACGCTTTGCCGCATAATATGGTGGGACTGGTCGGTAAAAATGAGTAAGACTGCAACAATTTGCACGGCGGTAAAGACATGCGCCAGCTTCTTCAAGCCGCTGTTGGCCGTATAATCCACGCTGAAATACAAAGAAAAAAGCGGCGCTAAAAAAACGCCGATCTGTTGTATGTTTCTGCCCCACAGCATCCACTGGTAATCCACTGAATTTGCCTCTATCAAATCCCCGACCACCCAAACCAGATAGGCAACGATCAGCAAAAAAAGCGCGGGCATTCCCACGACTTTCATATGTCTTCCCGTGCGCACAGTCAGAGCGATTAAGAGCAGGCAAGAGGAGAGTAACAGAATGTTTTGCAATATAGCCATACATGTTCCTCAAGTCAAATGTCGTCCATCAGTAAATCGCTTGCTTATACCCTTGCATTGTGGTGATAATCATACACAATCCACGGGATTATGTCAACCAAACAGCCAGGCGGAAAACCCAGCAGACAGGCGGTAAACCAAACGCTGCAACCCGTTTGCCTTTCCGCCCGTCTGCAAGGAAATATACATTTTTATTCATTTGGCCGTTATGGAATATGCTCAAACAAGTCGTTTTTCGCTACATCCGGCCCGACCAGCGTATAGTATAGCCCAAAGCAGGAATTGTCGCACTCGCCGCCGTCCTTCAGCTTATGGTTTACCGCCTGGGAGACTTGCTTTTCGAATCCGGCGCGCGCCACATCCTGCGCGGTCATACCGCCAAAGGCCGTAAGCGGTGTGTTCCAATCCATATAAATCGTGTTTTCCTCATATAGGTGTATGTATATCTTGGGCGTATCCCAAATGCCGTAAGCGGCAGCCGATTCGGGGTACTGCGCGGGGTCCGCCGCCAGCTGGGCGCACATGCGGCCAAGATAGTTCATCGCCTTATGCGCCGTATGCCCGGTTTCCCCTTTTATATCATGCAGCATTACCACATCCGGCTTGTACCGCCGGAACAGTTCGGTATAGTTTTGCACCAGTTCGTCGCGTCCCCAATCCTCCAGCAAGCCTTCTACCCCTTTGCTGCCCACATAATCGGGCAAATCAAACAGGATGGGGTATACACGGTCGCCGCAGGTCCACAGGCTGTCCAGCAGTTCCAGCCGCCGGTACAGCTGCTTGGTTGTCGCACATACGACGAGAATTTTTTTATCCTGCTCGCCCGCATAGTAGGGGATCATCCCGCCAAACCACAGCACCTCATCGTCGGGGTGGGCCACCAGCAGCATCATATCCACCTTATCGCCGGGTTTTTCCCATACCTGAAAATCCGCAGGGGGCGTACCGGGCGTGCAAACGGCAATTTCAGCCATCCGTAACGGCTGCGAAGGATCGTCGCGAGCTACCAGCCGGCACTGAGCAAGCGAAGGAACAGCGATATACTGCACCAGAAAATCCGCGTCGCAGCCCGCTACGGTCTCCCAGCCTCCGGATTCGGTTTGTGCCTGCACATCGATCGCCACCGATGTTTCCGGCCAGTGGATCATCACGCCGCCGACTGTTTTCCCTTCCGGCGCGGTTATGGTGAGGCAAAAAGCATCGTCCTGTTTAGCACAGCTCCACACCGTGAACAGTTTATGATCGCAGATGCGCTGGAATTTGCCGCCCTTACCGTCAAACAGGCATTCCTGCGTGATATCCTCAGCCTGCATAGCCGCGCTTGCCTGCGCCGCAGTGCAGAGGGTTAGCAGCACAAGGGAAAAAAGGATCGCCAGCATCCATAGGGACTTATGGTTTCGTTTGTTACGGGCTCCGCTTGGAAGAAGCATCATCAATCTCCTATTCAAAAGGTATGTATACCCCCGTGGTAAAGCCTTCATAAATCACAAAATAGCGGTCATGTTCCCGCCAGCCCGCTCCGGTGGACTGCTTTGTTTCCGTTTCGATTACGCAGTCCGGCAGCACCGCCTGCAGCTTATCCACCTCTTCCTGCGTCAGGTTCGGGTTGTGGGATATATGCAAACGCTCCAGATTTACGCAGGAGTACAGTGGGGATAAATCGGTAATATCGTTATAGCACAGGTTTAGATCCAGCAAATGCGTCTTATTGGCCAGCGGCGAAAGGTCCGTTATGTTTTGCATAAACAGCTCCACATATTCCAGTTCTTCAAGCCCGGCAAGCGGGGACAAATCGGTTACGGGCACTTTGGAATCAATATCGATCAGCCAGCGGAGATGCGGCCAGTTGGTCAGCAGCGAAAGGTCGCTAACATTGTTGTGCCCCACGTCCAGCCCCAGCAAATCCGGGCAGTACTGCACCAGCGGCGCTAAATCCTCCGCCGTATAGCGTGGGTCCTGCCGCCCTTTCAGTGTGGAATAGGCGGTTGCTGTGTTTTTCAGCTTAATGCCGTTAAAGCGCAGGGTCCATTCAAACGTTACATCGGGGTAGAGCGCCAGCAGCTCCTCCATATGCTCCAAGCTGTACGGCGCGCTGTACATTATAACGTGGCTCACCTTCGGCAGGCATGACATCATGCGCTTAAACGCAGAGAATTTGACTTTGCTAGAACGGTGCAGGCCGTCAAAATCAAAGATTTCGGTAAAGCCATCCACTTTTTTATCATCCACCGGGATGGTGAAATGAAACTCGATTTGCGGGCACGCCTCCGTTAAATTCGCCATGGTCACCAGCAGCATACTTACCCCGGACATATCGCAGGTTTGCAAATCCGGGCATGCGTTCAGCATTTCGGCCAGAGTGCTTACCTCGGTCGAGCTCATGTTTTTCAGCTCGCTCAGATCCAGATGCACAGCTGTCGTATCGATTTCCAGCTTTTTTACGTTTGCCAGCGCAACGCCGGCCGGCAGAAGCAGCACGATCAACAGCAGGCAGAGCGGTAATCTCAGTTTTTGCATTTTGATGCCTCCCATCGGCTTGGACAGTTCGGTTTGTGAGCGCTTGCGGAAAACGGGCTTTCCGGCTGTTCGTTTATCGTTTGGCGGGTTTACATCCGGCTATCTTCTCGCGCCGCGCTGCGGCGGCGGGTTGTCTGCCCGGTATGCACCGCACCATTTCTACACCGCAGGCACATAATAGCGGTTGTTTATTCCAGCGCGTCCGTATGCACCAAATCGGAAGTGCCCACGCCGAACAGCTCCGCCTGATTGCGCGGCTTGCCGACGCTGCTGGCTTTGCCGGTGCGGTTGAGCTTCGTCCCCATGAAAATCAGCACCGCGGTGCTGCCGCCATCCAGATTGAACGCTTCTGTTACGCCCTGCGCGTACATCAGCTGCGCGATCTGGTTCAAGTCCATGCCCTGCTCCTGCCCCTTGGGCATTTTACCTTCCACCATAATAATGCAGTAATGGCCCGGCTCGATCATGCCGATGGACATGCGAGGTTCGTGCACATCCCAGCTCATGCCGTCGTACACGCGCAGTTCGCCGTCCCGCACCAGATAGGGGCCGAAAGACAGCGCATCGTGTACATCGCCCTGCGCCAGCAGTTCATCCGCGGTGATTTCGCTGCCCGCGAAAACGGAAAGGCTGCCGTCGTCCCGCAAAGCCAGCGTATCCAGATTCGGATATCCGGCTTTTTTGTTGATGATATTGTACAGCACCGTACGGTTACGGATAATGTTGCCCGTATCCACCTTTTTACCGATGCGGTAGGGATAATAATCGCCGTTGATGCCAAAGACCAGCTTATCCGTCTGCGCCAGCTTTTCGGGGTAGGTTTGCTGCCCCGAAAAGGAAGCGTTTTCATAGATATGCTGCTTAAACTGTTCCGTTTCCGTATTGAATTGCAAATCTACCTGATACCACAGCGACGGTACATCCGGCTGGGTATAGCGAACAATTTGCACCTGTACGCTTGAGGACAGATACGCCCACAGCCCGTCGGTTTCGTTTTCGTATAAAAATTCGCCTTCCGGCAAATAGCCGTCCTCATCACGCCCGTCGGGGTAGGGTATCAGCGCCGTATCCGCATACTGCGCATCACTGAAAGCATCCGCGCAAAGCGCGCGGATCAAATCGTTGTTCCGCCCGCCAATAGCCGCTGCTTTTACGATTGCGTCATCGCCCACTGCGCAGGTATCCGGCACAACCCACAGGCCGGTTTCGGCGGCCTGTTTCACCTCGTAATTATAATCCGCCGCCTGCGTCACCGCCTCTGCCGCCGCATCGGCCAAGGCATCCTCCCGCACCAGCAGCATGGGGCGGTATACCCGTATCCACGTTGCCAGCGCAAGCACGCTGTCCTTCGTATCCGCCACGCAGGGCAGCAAACGCACTCCGGCATCCCATAGCCGGTCGGTGACCGCGGCCGGAGTTTCCTCCCCCGCCGCCAGCGCGCAAACAGCAAGGCTGTGCCCGCCGTCCAGTATCGCGCTCACCAGCGCCAGATCGACCGTTTCCAGCGAATCCACCGCCAACAGCACATCCACATCATTTTGTCCGGCAATCCAGTTATGCAAGCCCTGCGGCAGGTCGCCGCCGCCGTAACAGTACAGTTCCGTTACCGTGCAGGCCAGCTTACCATCAAACGTAAGCTGTACCCGCAGTTTGCCCGCAGCGGGCTGGGAGAGGGCAAATACAAACTCGGCGCCGGGGTTGTCAATGGCAGCGATCGTTTCATATTTACGGATATCCGTATTCAATTGCTGGAGGGTAGCGCTGGCCGCACGCACATCCAGCCGCATATATACATTATAGCAGTCCGTATCCTCCGGCAGCATAACAACCATTTCCGCGCTTTTCCCTTTTTTCAGGGACAGGCCCGTTTCGTCACTGCCGTCCAAAAGCGGTTCGGCGTCCACTTCGTGGTTGCTGCTGTTTAAATAGGTAACATCCAGTCGCTGCGCCGCAGCAGCCGTTTCAGCACCCGCCAGCGGCAGCGGTAACAGCAGCAATACCATTACAAACGATACAATTCGTAAAAAGCCTTTCAAAGTGATTCCTCCAAACATATCCATTATCATTCGGTTTCACCTTTGCCGCGGGTTTATTGCGCCCGGAGCGTTGCAAAATAGATAATGTCGCCCACAGCCCGCAGCTTGCTTTCGCTGGCGTTAATCTTTTTACCGCCAAACATAATCGTGCACGAGCTGCCGCCGTCCAGATTGTACGCCAGCGGAACGCCCTTGCTTACCAGCAGTTCCGTCAGCTCCGGTATGGACAGCCCCGCCTGATTCTCCTGCTCAGGGCCTTCGGTGACCACAATCAAATAGGACAGGGTATCCATTTGGCAAATCGCGATGCGCTGCGCTTTGGTGGGGTAGCCGCAGGATGTTTTTTCTTTATAATTAAATACCTGCACTTCGCCATCCACAATCAATCCGGGGCCGAAGCTGAACGCCTCGCGAATCTCGTGGGGAAACGCCGCCACGGATTCCGCCGACGGCGACACCAGAATGGACATATCTCCGTTTTCATCCACAATCAGCGTATCGCGTCCGGATGTGGGGTTATTGCGAAGCACCTGCCCCCCGCGCACCACATATCCTCTGGAGTGGTATGCAAAATAATCGCCGTTGATCGCCAACACCGCGTTATTCTGCTCCGCCAGCACCTCCACATTCCGCGTTACCTTGGACGGGTAAGGCCCCGCCAGCGCCGTGCGGATTTGGCTTGGGTCGGTGATGGTAATATACACATAATAAATATTCGTATCATAGGCTACGCCCTGCTCGATATGTACGGTCATTGTGCCGTCGTCATAGTTCATGCCATCGGCTGAAAATGCATCCGTCACCGGAGCATACGGCGCAGCGCCCCCCAAGGGAAGCGGCGCATAGGTTTCGTTTTCTGCTGTCGCGCGGATGGGAAAAATGAAAAGTAGCAGCATCAGAATCGTTATGAATTTACGCACGGTATTGAGCCCCCGACCTATTATAATATGCATTCTACGCAATATGATACCGATTAGCATATTCCTTGTCAATGCGCTTTTCATTATTTTGACATAACGATATTCCCGGCATTATAATAAGCCATTGAGTATAGCAAGGAGAAAAGCAAAATGGGCAAAACAGCCATACGGATTCTGATACTGGCGCTTCTGTTCATCCTGTTGATCTTGCTGGTTCCGTCCTCCACACCCGTAGCCATCGGCGAGGGTACCGCGGCGATCCCCACGGTTTCCGTGGAAAGGGCGGTGTAAAATGATGCAAAGCAGAGTCGTGCTGGCAGCCCTCGGCCCCTTCCTCATCACCGCTTACGGCCTGTGCGTCGCCCTTGGCACGGTGCTGGCGGCGCTGGTTACGGTTTTCCTGGGTTCCCGCCGCCATATTCGGCCTCATGTCTCGCTGGATGTGGCGATCTGGGCCACCGTCGGCGCAGTGCTGGGCGCGCGTACCTTGTACTGCCTGACGATGTACGAAGCCATTTCGATGGATTTTGGGCTGGCATTCATCCCCCGGTTATGGGAAGGCGGCTATACACTGTTTGGCGGCGTTCTCGGCAGCCTGCTGGGCGTAACCCTGTACGCGCACACCACGAAAAAGCCGCTTGCGCAGCTTTTGGATATTCTCGCGCCGGGCGCGGCATTGTTTATGATGATTGTTCGTCTTGCGGAAGCCTTTACCACGCAAGGCTTGGGCTTGTACATGGAGGACGAAGCCCTGCAGCGTTTCCCCTTTGCCGTGCAGGACGCATACGGCTACTGGGCGATGCCCGTATTCCTCTACGAAGCCTTCGCCGCCCTGCTGATCGCTTTGATCTGCATACTGCTTTTATCCCGCGCACAGCCCGGCACCACGGCGGTTACATTTGTAACGCTGCTGTGCCTGACCCAGATTTTGCTGGATAGCTGGCGGCAGGATGAATACATCCGTTTCGGATTTGTGCACCTCAATCAGGTCGCCGCTGTGATCGTGCTCTTATTTATCCTCCTTCGCAGCGTGGTACGCAGGGTGCGCGCAGGCAGCCCGCCAACATGGCAGATCGTACGCTGCGTGCTTTTTGCCCTCATAGCGGGCATGCTCATCTGGGTGGAATTCGCGCTGGATAAATCCTCCATCGACAACCGGACGCTTTACATCATCATGACCGGCGCGCTCCTCGTAATGGGCGTCGCGCTGCTGAACGGCGGCAAACACATTGCTGTAAAAAAGACGTGAGGTATTAATAAATACGCAGAAAAAAGCCCTTGAAACATTTTGTTTCAAGGGCTTAACTTGTTTAAGCACTATGTTTGATCGCCGCACCGCAGCCTTAAAACCGCGGCTCCGTCCGTTTGATTTTCACCGTTTTGTGGTACTCCGGCATTTGGGCAATGTGGGTGATGCCGGTACGGCATTTGCTGATCCAACAATGCTTTACTTCCGATTCAAAATGAATCACGCTGCCACGGTCCATGTGGTAAGCGACGTAAAGCACGGGTTTACCTTGCTGTTCAAAGGCCTTGGCCGCTTTTTGCAAATCATTCTGATCCGTTAAATACGTCAGGTCCGGCAAAATCAGCACCTCGGCCTGTGCCAGCGCCTCCTGCAAGCCCGGCGCGCTGCGGGCGTAATACTTGCAGTTTTCCAAATTGGTGGATAAATCCAGCTGCTCGTGCACCGTATCCACAAATATCTTTTCCGCGCCGTACATCATCACGTTTTGGCCTTTTTGAATCATCGACAGTTCAAAAGCGTCCTCAACATCCAAATCCAGCGTGACCCGGACAATTTTGTCCGCCTGCAAGGGCACGGCATGCACCAGCGCATCGTAGGGGAATTCCGTGGTGACGATCAAGT